>NZ_LT800499.1:2149730-2705113 GCF_900166625.1 Halobacillus massiliensis
ACTCATTGCGTAGGTTAGAGGGTTTAGGTTACACCGTGACGATTGAGGAACCAAAGGTATCTTAACTCCACCCTCCAACTCACTAGCCATTTGTATAAGACGCTCTCCTCGAAAAAAGAAGAATGAGCTGCGTCTACTTTAGTATTGCCATTTTTCCATATTATAGAACTTTATTTTCATGGTAGGAGTCTCGCCGTTTCCCCTGGCCCTTTACGTTTTTTTCAGTAACGGAACATTTAAGAAGAGAGGATCGATCACATTAGAGAGCTTATTGAGCTTATAGCGTTCCGTTTTCCCCATTAAATTTAAAGAGGATGGGAAATGGTGAGACTCCTGCAGGGAGATAGAGCAATGGTGAGATCCGCGAGTGCAACGAGCTAGCTCACCGGCTCTCCGCTTAAAAGCGAGCTATTTCCCAGCCGCTTTTCTCCTGCAATATAGTAAACGGAACAGCTTTTCTATGGGAGTTAATAACTAAACATAGGTGTCAGTTCCATTGGATTATTCGTCATTTCCAGCAGGATGAGCAGCTTTATCCGTGCTTTAGGACCTGTCAGCCCATTTGCAAAGATTACCCCTAAATCACGCAGGTGTCGTCCTCCACCCTCATAACTGTAGGTGTCCTGTACGATACCTTGATAACAGCGGGAAACGAGCACGATTGGAATCCCCTTTTCAATTGTCTTTTCAATGGCAGGCACGGTTTCAGGCGGCAGGTTTCCCTGCCCAAGAGCTTCAAGTACGATACCGTTAACACCGCTTTCCCTGATCGCGTCAATTACTGCACTATCCATACCGGCATAAGCTTTAATTAAAGCTACTTTTTTACTCAGCTGCTGAATAGGGTAGGAATCGTAGTGATTCGTTCGGTGATGAAAAAAAACATCTTTCTTTGTTGTAATGCCAATTGGTCCGTACTGGGGACTTTGAAATGTAGCAACATTGCTTGTGGAAGTCTTAGTTACGTTTTTGGCTGTATGAATCTCATCATTCATCACGACGAGCACTCCTTTGCTTTGTGCTTCGTCGCAGCTTGCAACTTTAATAGCTGTGAGCAGATTGTATAAACCGTCAGAGCCAATTTCGTTGCTGGATCTCATGGCTCCGGTAACGATTATTGGCTTTTTAGTCTGTAAATACAAATCCAAAAAGTAAGCTGTTTCTTCCAAAGTGTCAGTACCATGGGTGATTACAATACCATCATAATCTTTCAGGATCAGCCTTTCGTGTATATGCTTCCCGAGTTTCAGCATGTGATCAGGAGTAATATGGGGAGAAGGAAGATAAAAGAGGATCTCGTCTTCAATAATCGTTTCTCCCTTTAAAAGTGTAGAAATTTCTTCAAGAGGATGCCGGCCTTGAGTATTTACCTCTCCCGTTTCTTTATTTTCTTTCATAGAAATAGTACCGCCTGTATGTATAATTAGTATATTTTTCATCTGTATCATCCTTTTATTCTTTATTCCTTTTACTCAATCTTCATGATACGATTATTTTAACGGGAAAGAAAGAGAGAGCTGATGAAAATGGCTGTATTAACTGTAGCTATTGCACCTGCATTAGCTTTAATGACTTTTATCTACTTAAGTAAGAAGATTGAACTAGAACCTTTGCCTCTTATCATACGTATGTTTCTAATCGGTGCTCTGCTCGTATTTCCGATTATGTTTATTCAGCATGCAATTGAAATTGAGAATTTATTTCCTGCAAGGTTGTTAAAGTCATTTTTACAAGTTGCATTGCTTGAAGAGTTTTTCAAATGGTTTTTCTTACTATTTGTCGCTTACCGGCATGCTGCATTTGATCATCATTATGACGGAATTATATATGGAGTTTCTATCAGCTTAGGATTTGCTACAGTTGAAAATATTATTTACTTGTTTGCCAATGGGATTGAAATAGCTTTGATACGCGCACTGTTTCCTGTATCCTCCCATGCTTTATTCGGAATTTTAATGGGATATTACCTTGGCAAAGCTAAATTTTCTCCAAACAATAAAAAGATTTCGCTTGCTTTAGCTTTGGTTATACCGTTAGCCCTGCACAGTTTATACGCTTATTTTGTTGTCACTGCTATCTGGCTGTATGTACTTATTCCATTTATGATCATACTGTGGATCGTTGGTATGAGAAAAATAGATTTAGCCAACCGTCATCATGAAAAAATATTAGAACAGTCCTATAAATGAGAAAGCTCCTATGAGGGGCTTTTTTTGTTTGTACATGTATATTGTTGCTCGTTTGTCTAAAACTACCTTTATAAATTTAGGAATAGACCAGAGGTGTAGACGAATGTTATGGAAAAAAGTAATGATGGTTGCTTTATTGTTTTCTTTAGTACTTTTCCCTATTCCACAGCTTAACGAAGGCTATAAAGCTTATGCCTTTTCAAATCAGGTGATTCAACAGGGAGCAGTTGGCCAGGATGTTATTGAGCTTCAGGGGAGACTGAAGTTTCTTGGCTTTTACACTGGAGAGGTGGATGGCGTCTTCGGCTGGAGAACATACTGGGCCGTTAGGAATTTTCAATACGAGTTTGGAATGGAAATTGATGGACTTGTCGGCCCGAAAGTGAAAGATAAATTAGTAAGAGCTACAAAAGGCTATAATCCACCTTCTAACCAGGGAGGCGGGCAGGCAGCACCTTCTGCCCCAACTGCAGTTAATGTTCCGGGAGGCTACTCACAAAATGACATCCAGCTTATGGCAAATGCTGTTTACGGAGAGGCAAGGGGCGAGCCTTATATCGGTCAGGTAGCAGTCGCAGCTGTTATCTTAAATCGAGTAGAAAGTGCCACTTTCCCCAATTCTGTTTCTGGAGTAATTTTTGAACCGCGGGCCTTCACAGCTGTAGCGGATGGACAAATCTGGCTGACTCCTAATGATACAGCCAGACAGGCAGTGATCGATGCTATTAACGGCTGGGACCCTTCCGGGAATGCCCAGTATTACTTTAACCCTAATACGGCCACTTCCGGATGGATATGGTCACGTCCGCAAATTAAACAAATCGGCAAACATATTTTTTGTAAATAGGAGGTGGAGCTATGTTTCGCTGGATCACAATTACCTTATTGACTATTGCAGTAGTTGGTCTCGGTGTATTTGGATATAAAGAGCATCAGGATAAAAATGCCGTATTAATTCAAGCGGAGAATAATTACCAGAGGGCTTTTCATGAGCTAACATATGATGTAGATATGCTGCATGATAAAATTGGCAGCACACTTGCTATGAATTCGCATAAGCAGCTGTCACCCCAGCTTGCAGAGATTTGGAGGATTACATCAGAAGCAAGCTCTGATGTAGGACAGCTTCCATTAACATTGCTTCCATTTAATAAGACAGAAGAGTTTCTTCACAATATTGGTGATTTTGCCTATAAGACAGCAGTTAGAGATTTGGAGAAAAATCCTTTATCTGACGAAGAAATCGCGGGGCTCGAAGGTCTTTATAAGCAGTCTGGTGAGATCAGAGATGAATTGAGACAGGTTCAAAGCATTGTGCTTGAAGATAATCTAAGATGGATGGATGTAGAACTTGCACTGGCGACCGATGATGAGAACGGAGATAACACAATTATTAATGGATTTAAGACAGTCGAAAAATCAATGGATGGCTTCCAGAAAACAAATAATGAAAATGGAATAGCTATGGAGACTCAGAATACGAGCGCTCCTAAAGTTGAAGGAAAAGAAATTAACGACAAACAAGCTGAAAAAATAGCCAGGGACTGGTTTAAGAATATCGGAAATTCTAAGATGACGATAACTAAATCAGGTAAAGGAGCGGACGTTCCGACGATCACAGCTTCCTATCAAAAAGGTGAAACAAACGGGTATATGGATATTTCTCAAAAAGGAGGATACCCATTAACTCTTATGCTAAGTCGTCAGGTGAACGAGCCGGCAATTGGCTTAAACCAAGCTTCAGAGGAAGCGCTGAAATATCTTGAAAAGCTGAATTTAAAAGATATGGAGCTTTCTGAAAGTAGTCAGTATGATAACGTAGGAGTTTTTCGTTTTGTACATTCTAAAGATGGAATAAGATATTATCCTCAAACGATCCATTTGAAGATTGCATTAGATAATGGAGAATTACTGGGATTAAGCGCTCGAGAATTCTTCACTGCGAACTCTGAACCAATAATCGGGGAGCCGAAAATAAGTGAAGAAGAAGCTAGGGGAATGATTAATCCTAACCTTGAGATTCAGGATAATTATTTAGCTGTGATTAAAAACGATTTAAATGAACCTGTTCTCTGTTATGAGTTTTTAGCTACAAAAGACGATGAAACGTATAGAATATTCATTAATGCCATTAACGGTGAAGAAGAAAAAGTAGAAACATTACGCTCAACAGAGAAAAAATACGAACCCGCTAACCTGCAATAAAAAGGACTGCCCCTGGTGGCAGTTCTTTTCGTTTATTAGTTTTGCGATCAATGGAGCTTAACCAGTAAGGATATGAGGGTCTGTTATTATTTCAAACGGCAAAGCAGGAGAGAAAACAAAGGAAATGCCATAGTATAGATTTTATAGATTTTATGTTATTCTTTACGAGTATAAACTAAGTGTACAAAGCACTGAATTTAATAGAATTTGCGTATGAACTATTGGAGGAAAATGGGATGAAACGAGAATTAGCAATTGCAATTGATGGACCGGCGGCAGCTGGCAAGAGTACAGTAGCCAAAAAGGTGGCTCAGCAGCTGTCTTATATTTACATAGATACAGGAGCGATGTACCGTGCTTTAACTTTAAAAGCACTTCAGGCTGATGTGGACCTGAATAATGAGTCAATGCTGACTTCATTATTAAATGAAACGACTATTGAACTCGCACAGCAAGAGGATGGACAACATGTATGGCTGGATGGTGAAGATGTGACTCAGGATATCCGTTCAAATGAAGTGACAGCTTCCGTATCCTATGTAGCCCAGCATGCGAACGTCAGAAAAGAAATGGTAAGGCGTCAGCAGAAGCTTGTCGAGCAGCGGGGCGTAGTTATGGATGGAAGAGATATCGGAACTCACGTTATCCCGGATGCCGAAGTTAAAATTTTTATGATTGCCTCTGTAGAAGAAAGAGCAGCCCGTCGACATAAAGAAAATTTAGAAAAAGGATTCTCTTCAGATTTAGAGACATTAAAAGAGGATATCCGCAAACGTGATGAAATTGATTCAAAACGGGAAGCTGCACCTCTTGTAAAAGCTGAGGATGCTGTGGAAGTTGATACGACTTCTCTTTCGATTGAGGAAGTCGTTGACCGTATAATAGCAATTGTATCTGCAAAAGGTAAGGGGTGATAAAATGATTGATTTATATAAAGTAGGTAAAGCACTATGTTCGGCTATCTTTTATCCCTTATATCGTATAAAAGTGGTTGGTAAAGAAAATATTCCAAAAGAAGGTCCTGTGATCATCTGCTCTAATCATATTTCAAACTTTGATCCTCCTGTTGTAGGGATCACGAATTCCCGTAACATATACTTTCTTGCCAAAGAGGAACTGTTTAAAAATAAATTTATTGGGGGAATTTTGAAAAGAGTCCATGCTTTTCCAATCAAAAGGGGGATGCGTGACAGGGATGCACTAAGGAAGGGTATTCAAATTCTTAATGAAAATCATGCTTTAGGATTATTCCCGGAGGGTACTAGACAAAGGAGCGGTGAAATAGGAAAAGGACTTGCAGGTGTAGGTTTCTTTGCCCTTAGGTCAAAAGCCCTTATTGTTCCATGTGCCATTATTGGTCCTTATGAGAAGTGGAAGCCCCTAAAGGTTGTCTATGGAAAACCAATGAACATTACTTCTTTTCGAGAACAGAAAGCTTCTGCGCAAGATGTAACAGATCACATCATGGAAGAAATCAGACAATTGCATAAATTCCATAGTGAATGAGGGTAAAACGCTTGACAAACCGCTTCAAATATTAGAAGTTAGACAAAAGGGCATTTCTGTTTTAGGTAGTGTCGGAAATTGAAGGAGGTTGCTTTGTATGGATGAAATGAATAATGAAGTATCAGGCATGAAAGAATTTTCTACGGGCGATATCGTGACGGGCAAAGTCGTCAAGATCGAAGAGAAACAAGTACTCGTAGATGTTGGATATAAAGTAGAAGGTATTGTTCCTATTAGCGAATTATCCAGCTTACATGTAGAGAAAGCATCTGATGTTGTTAATGAAGGTGACGAACTTTCTCTACAAGTGAAAAAAGTAGAAGATGATGAAATTGTTCTTTCCAAGCGTGCAGTCGATGCTGATAAAGCATGGCAGGAACTTGAAGAAAAATTCGAAAGCGGAGAAGTCTTTGACGCGGAAGTAAAAGACGTTGTTAAAGGCGGTCTTGTTGTAGACATCGGACTTCGCGGATTTATTCCTGCATCTTTGGTAGAGACCTACTATGTAGAAGATTTTGAAGACTATAAAGGTCGATCTCTGACTCTAAAGGTGGTCGAACTTGACCGGGAACAGAACCGTGTGATTCTTTCACACCGTGCTGTCGTTGAAGATGAGGAGTCTTCTAAGAAACAGGAAGTCCTACAGTCTCTGGAAGAAGGACAAGTGATCGAAGGAACTGTGCAGAGATTAACAGACTTTGGCGCTTTCGTTAATCTGGGCGGAATAGACGGACTTGTACATATTTCGCAGCTTTCCCACCAGCATGTGGAAAAAGCCTCGGATGTTGTAGAAGAAGGTCAAACCATTGAAGTTAAAGTCCTTTCTGTTGACCGGGATAACGAGAGAATTTCTTTATCTTTAAAAGCAACTCAGCCTGGTCCATGGCATGATATCTCCAATCGTGTACGTGCTGGAGAGGTCATTGAAGGAACCGTACGCCGTCTAGTAAGCTTTGGTGCTTTTGTAGAAGTATTCCCCGGAGTAGAGGGCCTTGTTCATATCTCTCAAATTTCAAACCGTCATATCGGCACACCTGGGGAAGTCCTGGAGGAAGGACAGCAGGTTGAAGTGAAAGTGCTAGATGTGGATGAGCAGGCAAAGCGTCTTTCTTTAAGCATGAAAGAGCTGGAAGCAGACCAAAGCCGTGAAGAAATGAAGTCTTACGAAAAAGAAGAAGACCATGCTGGTTTCTCGCTGAGTGATATGATTGGCGATCAGCTGGATAAGTATAAGAAATAAATAGGCGGTGAAGGTTTTGTCGAGAGCAGAGAGAAAACTCGACCACATCCGTCACGCTTTAACACATGAACGCGATTATCATAATCATTTTGATGATGTGGAAATCGTTCATCAGAGTCTTACTCAATTAAATTTTGATGAAATTCATGTATCAGGTAATGTGGGAGAACTTGAAATAAGTTCTCCCCTTTTTGTTAATGCGATGACCGGTGGGGGCGGGAATGAAACGCTTAAAATTAACGAAGCCTTGGCGGATGCGGCTTCTCACACAGGGATTGGCATGGCAGTTGGTTCCCAAATGTCCGCTATAAAAGATCGTTCTGAGCGTCCGAGTTACCAGATTGTCAGAAAAAGAAACCCTAATGGTATTATTTTCGCTAATGTAGGCAGTGAAGCAAGTCCTGACCAAGCTCAGACTGCGATAGATATGCTTGAAGCGAATGCACTGCAAATCCATTTAAATACTCTTCAGGAATTGATTATGCCGGAAGGGGACAGAGATTTTACCCACCGCCTGAAGAATATTGAACAAATTATCCATAATTCAGAGGTTCCCATAATAATTAAAGAAGTCGGATACGGCCTATCAAAGGAAACTGTTCAAACACTCACTAATCTGGGTGTCCGCTACATAGATGTGGGCGGACGAGGCGGGACTAACTTTTCAATGATAGAAAACATGAGAAGGGAAAAACCTTTTGCCTCTTTTAACAATTGGGGTATTCCGACGCCTGTATCTTTGTTGGAAACAAGAGAACTCTGTAAGAATCATGGTGTACATCTCATTGGCTCTGGCGGCATTCGCCACGGTTTGGATGGGGCGAAAGCCTTAGCGCTGGGGGCTTCAGCCTTCGGTATGGCCGGAGGGCTGCTGAAAATATTAATAAATCACGGATTAGATGAGTTAGTCGCTGAAATTGATCATATTCATCATGAATTAAAGATAGCAATGATGCTGACAAACTCTAGAAGTTTGGAAAGTTTAAAAGAAAGCCCTGTAGTATATTATGGAAAAACAAGAGAATGGGTAGAGCAGAGAATACAGTAATAATAATGGACCGCCGAGAAGACTTTATTTAAAATTCATAGGCCCATTAATGAACCTGGAGGTTGTTCCCAAAAAGCAGCTTGCTTTTTTGAGAATGATCTCTTTTTTTTTTGAAAAAAGGTATAACAGAAACTATCCATACAGAAAAACGGGCGTGAAAGTCTTTTAGGCATTACGGTTAAATGAGCTGGTTTTATCCTATACTTAGAGTTATAGGAGGGTCCTACGATGAATGTAGAATTTTACTGGTTCAGCTGGGTTGCCTTTATTTTGCTGACTTTCTTTATACCTGGTGATGTCCTAAAAAAGCAGGTGATGAGTGCTTTTGTTCTTTTGAGTATAATAGTTTATTCTCTTATCACTGTTTCCGATGAATTTTTGCTATGGTCTTTAAGTTTTCATGCGATTTTCGGATTATATTTTTGGGCTGAGCCTAAACCAATTTTAAACCAATTATGGCTCATTATCCTTATATTTCTTACAACACTCTTCCAATTATTTATTATCGTAAACCCTGTTTGGGTTATTTTTCCTGCAGGCTGGGTTTTTCTGACGATAGTTATTTTTCTCATCCAGCTTTGTATACCTTCCCTTGCCAGTCAAGCAGGTTTATGGATCTTGATGAATGCCGGTGGCGCTGCAGCGGCATATCTAGTTGCGGAGAGTTTAGCGATTGATTTTATGATGAACTACACTTTTGCTCACACTGTGGTTGTGCAGGGAATATTATTGTTATTTGTATTTTACCTTATTGATCGAGTAAAACATTTGATGAGGATATCAAAACGAAAAGCTCTTTTAAAGAAAAGGATGATGGCTCCATTGAATAAGTGATTGTATAAAAGAAAGGAATTTGCTACTATAATAAAGTTAGAGCATGTCTGCTATTCCTATGAGGTCAAGCCTCTAAAAAAGGTTTCGGTCCCATAGAACAGCAGTATTTTTTTGTATTTAAATTAAAAGAAACGCGAATATTTTATTTGTGAAGGAAAGGATGATCCTTTCATGAGAAAATCAGTAGTAGCGATTGTCGGCCGGCCGAATGTCGGAAAATCGACTATTTTTAATCGCTTAGTCGGAGACAGGATCTCTATTGTAGAGGATACACCAGGAGTAACTAGAGATCGTATTTACGCAGAGGCAGAGTGGCTGACCACTTCCTTTAACCTGATAGATACGGGCGGTATTGAATTAGGGGATGAACCCCTGCTAGTCCAAATGAGAGCACAAGCACAAGTAGCTATTGATGAAGCTGATGTTATTATCTTCATGGTCAATGGTCGGGATGGTATTACAGGGGCAGATGAAGAAGTAGCTAAAATTTTGTTTAAATCTAATAAGCCTGTTGTATTGGCCGTTAACAAAGTGGACAATCCTGAAATGAGAGAAACCATTTACGAGTTTTATTCACTTGGTTTTGGAGAACCTTATCCTATTTCAGGCACTCACGGACTCGGGCTTGGAGATATGTTGGATGCTGTAGTCTCACATTTCCCTGAACTTGAGTTTGAAGAAGAGGAAGACGACACTATACGTTTCAGTCTTATAGGCCGTCCTAACGTAGGTAAATCTTCACTCGTAAACAGTATCCTTGGACAGGAACGGGTGATCGTAAGTAGTATCGCTGGAACTACTAGAGATGCTATTGATTCCCCTTTTTCTAAAGATGAAAAAGACTTTATAATCATCGATACAGCAGGTATGAGAAAACGAGGAAAAGTTTACGAGTCTACAGAGAGATATAGTATAATGAGGGCTTTAAAAGCCATTGAACGCTCAGATGTAGTTTTAACGCTTATTGATGCGGAAGAAGGTATTCAAGAACAGGATAAAAAAATTGCAGGATACGCTCATGAAGCTGGAAAAGCAGTGATTATCGTTGTGAATAAATGGGATACGATAGAGAGCGATCCAAAAGTAATGAAAGAATTCGAAGATGATATTAGGTCAAACTTTAGGTTTTTAGACTATGCACCTATTGTCTTTTTATCCGCTAAAACAAAGAAACGTACACATACACTGCTTCCTAAAGTTATCGAAGCGAGTGAGAATCATGCGAGGAGACTTCAAACGAATATTTTAAATGAGGTCATAATGGATGCTCTGGCTATGAACCCGGCCCCATCTGTTAAAGGTCAAAAGCTTAAAATCTTTTATGCCACACAGGTAGCTGTTAAGCCTCCGACGTTTGTGGTGTTTGTTAATGAGCCGGAACTTATGCACTTTACGTATGAGCGCTTTCTTGAAAATCGAATTCGGGAAGCTTTTGGCTTTGAAGGCACCCCTATTAAAATTATTCCAAGAAGACGTAGTTGATCTTATCCGAGAGGGGAGAAGTTATTATGAGCAAAGTAGCTGTTTTAGGAGCAGGAAGTTGGGGCACCGCCCTGGCAATAGTGCTCGCAGATAACGGCCATGATGTACATTTGTGGTCTCACCGCAAGGAACATGCTGAGAAAATCAATGAAACCCACCAGAATGAGAAGTATCTTAAAGATATAACCATTCCTTCTAACGTAACCGCTAGTGCGGATATGGAAGCTGTAGTCGAAGGGACAGACCATATTATATTGGTCGTTCCGACTAAAGCAATTAGAGAAGTCTGCAAGGAGCTTGTAGAGTATCTGGATAAGAAAGTTGTCCTTACACATGCTTCTAAAGGAATAGAGCCTGAAACCTACAAACGTGTATCTGAAGTAATTGCAGAAGAGATTCCACGTAATAAATATGAAGATATCGTTGTACTTTCAGGACCTAGCCATGCAGAGGAAGTCAGCTTAAGACATCCTACAACCGTTACGGTTTCGGCAGAAGATCTGTCAGTTGCTAAGAGCGTACAGGATCTCTTTATTAATGAACAATTCCGGGTATATACTTCCCCGGATCTTGTAGGGGTAGAGCTCGGCGGATCTTTAAAGAATATTATTGCACTCGGTGCAGGGATTTCTGACGGCCTTGGTTTTGGAGATAATGCTAAGGCAGCTCTAATTACACGCGGACTGGCGGAAATCGCTCGTCTTGGTACCTCTATGGGAGCCAATCCTTTAACGTTTTCCGGACTTACCGGTGTAGGTGACTTAATTGTAACTTGCACAAGTTCCCACAGTAGAAATTGGAGAGCTGGATATAAATTAGGAAGCGGTGCTAACCTTGATGAGGTTCTCGAAGAAATGGGAATGGTTGTCGAAGGTGTCCGAACGACTAAAGCGGCTCATCAACTGTCGAAAAAGCAGGATGTCGATATGCCGATAACCCAGGGCATTTACGAGGTTCTTTTCGAAGATGCTGATCCTCGGGATGTAGTGACTAAGCTTATGACCCGTATTCGCCGCCACGAAATGGAAGACTTAACGAACATTCTAGATGATCAATTGAATAACTAACACATCAGTCTCCTCGTGCATATACTACCAAGAATCAATTGCACGAGGAGGTTATCATTAGTGAGTAATTTTCAAAAAAATATTTTTGAACATTTACAAAAGAAAGCCAACATTAACCCTGAAGAAGTCTTTAAAGTTGCGGATTCAGTAAAGAATGCTGACTTTACCGATGAGAAAGTTGTACGTCGGTTAGTAAGGCAATTGGCAAAGGTTGCTAATAAGCCTGTTTCTAAGAAGAAAGAGGATAAAATTGTGGAAGCTATCGTTAACCAGAACATGCCTCTTGATATGAATACACTGAGTAAATTCTTTAAAGGTTAATCATGGGTAGGCGTTTTTAGGAGACAGTCCCCTATGGTTATGCATACTATAACCCGTAGTAATTAATACGTAGGAGCTATAATGGAGTTATTTAGTCAAACCGGAGCAGCCATTTGCTCCGGTATTTTTTTTCTGTAAGAAAGCGGATTATATGGTATAATACCTTCGGGTTATTCGAGGGAACTAGGAGGAAAAATTTATGTCAGTCGGTTTATTAAAGATGTACATATCTTTTGCGGGTATCATTTCTTTATTTTTAGCGACAGGATTGATTTATTTAAGCCGTTTTAAGCTAACAGGAGCAGCCTCATGGATTGTAGCTGTTTTCGCTTATTTGTTTATGATTATTGGCGGCATCATTATTGCTTTCATAGTACTCAGCGGGCCGACGGCTTAGAAGGAGTGTTACCATCGTGAACTTTCTGAAAATTTTCATGCTGCCTTTACTGGCTTTTATTTTATCAGGATGTCTCTATCCTCAGTCAGAAATGCAGAAGAACGAGCTTTCCAACCAGCAGCAGCTGGAAACCGTACAGAACTCCGTAAAAGAATACCAGGAAAGAACAAACCTCCTTCCGATTAAAACAAGAGATGAAGATACGGAGCCGTTCTTAAAGTACCCTATAGATTTTAGTAAGCTTAGAGAACAAGGACTGATCGGTGAAGCACCTGGGAATTCATTTGAAAATGGTGGGCACTACCAATATATTCTTATTGATGTGGAGGAGAATCCTACTGTAAAAGTGGTCGATTTAACGGTTACTGACCAATTGAGGTCGCTTCAAATGAGAGTAGATCAATATATGAGAGATAATAAATTTCCTCCACTGAAAAATAAAATTGCTAAAGGTGTTTATGGTTTAAAATATAAAGAAATGGGACTGGATAACGAACCAAGTGTGGAGAGCCCATATTCTGAAAAGAAACTCCCTGTATATATCAATGAAAGAGGAGAGCTTCTAGTGGACTACCGCTCGGAACTGTACGAGCTTATGAAAAATGAAAAGCATCCTTATGAACCAGGGGAGGATATCCGTTATTTGCTGACAGATTACACTCCTTTTGCACCAGCCTATTCTCCACCTTATACGATTGAAGAAGAAGAACCCGTATTTTCAGTGGATCTTACTTCCTCTTAAACTAAGCAAAAATCCTTCAGAGTCCAATTGCTGTCTCTGAAGGATTTTTTTTGACTTGAAAGTTACCTTCTATGATAGTGCGTGTTTATTTAACATATCTGTTTTTCCGGGATCTCTGTTTCTTGGCTAACTGCCGGCCCGTAATTACTTTTCCAAAACTAAGCATATTTATTATGGGTCCTCTCATAGAATGAGAGTGTCCAAGCTTGTATTTTGTGAACTTTTATCAGGGAGGGGATCCTTTGGAGAAGGTAGATATTTTCAGTGATATCTCTAAGCGTACAAATGGGGATATATATCTGGGAGTGGTTGGAGCGGTAAGGACAGGAAAATCAACTTTTATAAAGAAATTCATGGAGCTTGTTGTTATCCCGAATATGGAAGATGAAGCAGAGCGGGAGAGAACACTTGATGAACTGCCTCAAAGTGCCGCCGGTAAAACAATAATGACGACTGAGCCGAAATTTGTCCCAAACCAGGCGGCTTCGATCCGCTTTGATGAACATCTTGATGTTCGTGTAAGAATGGTTGACTGTGTCGGATATGCGGTAGAGGGAGCTGTAGGTTACGAAGATGAAAATGGTCCTCGTATGATTCATACTCCATGGTATGAAGAAGCCATCCCTTTTCACGAAGCAGCCGAGATAGGTACCAAAAAAGTAATCCAGGAACACTCTACAATTGGTATAGTAGTAACTACAGATGGCACCATAGGAGAAATCGCACGAGAGGACTATGTGTCAGCAGAGGAAAAGGTTGTCGAAGAGCTCCGGGAAGTAGGAAAACCTTTTATTATGGTCATCAACTCTGCTCAACCCCACAGTGAGCGAACACTGCGCTTAAAGGAAGAGCTCCAGGAGAAGTATGATATTCCAGTGTTGGCATTGTCTGTTGAAAGTATGCGCGAACAGGATGTTCAGAGCGTCCTGCGTGAAGCTCTCTTTGAATTTCCGGTACTTGAGGTGAATGTCAACCTGCCAAGCTGGGTAATGGTTCTTGATTCCCGTCATTGGCTGAGAAAGCACCTGCAGACAGCCATTGAAGAAACAGTGCAGGATATTAAGCGACTTCGTGATGTTGATTATGTAGTTGGTAATTTTGAAGATTATGAATATATAACCGGTGCCCATATTTCCGGCATGGATTTAGGGGAAGGAATTGCAGAAATCGACTTGCAGGCTCCTGATCACTTATATGATAATATTTTAAAAGAAATCGTCGGTGAAGAGATTCGTGGCAAAGATCATCTGCTTGAAATTATGCAGGATTTCTCCCATGCAAAAAGAGAGTATGATCAAGTAGCCGATGCTCTGCAGATGGTGAAGCAGACGGGGTATGGTATTGCCGCTCCATCAATAGAGGATATGGCGTTAGAGGAGCCTGAAATCATTAGGCAAGGATCTCGCTTTGGCGTTCGTTTGAAGGCTAACGCTCCATCGATTCATATGGTGAAAGTAGATGTACAATCTGAATTCTCGCCAATTATAGGCACAGAGAAGCAGAGTGAAGAGCTTGTCCGGTATTTAATGCAGGACTTTGAAGAAGATCCTCTGTCAATCTGGAACTCTGATATTTTTGGCCGATCATTAAGTTCAATTGTTAGAGAAGGTATTCAAGCTAAGCTTTCCTTAATGCCGGATAATGCACGAAGTAAATTAAAAGAAACCCTTGAACGAATCATTAACGAAGGGTCTGGCGGAATGATCGCCATCATTCTATAACGGCTCTTTGCGGGCCGTTTTTAATTTTTTCTTTAAAAAATTTAATTTCAAATATTCTTTGGGTCAGAAAGAGGACTTGTTTTCAGATGAACCGCCAAAAACCCTTTTATATCAAGGGTTTTGGCGGTTTTTTATCTTTGGAATTTATATCTATTATTGGAAGCTTCACAGTAAGGAAATGCCCAGAAACAGCTATATGATGCGATTTCTCATGTATTTTCTATTGAATTTAAGCACAAACTCGTTTAATATAAGGCTTGTCATCAAATGTTGGTGACTAAATAGGCCCTTTAAGTGAATATCTGTTCACTTGAAAGACCAACCTTCTTGGAAGGAGGTGAATGTCATGAACAAAACTGACCTAATCAATGCAGTATCTGAGAAAGCTGAGCTTTCTAAAAAAGACGCAACTCAAGCGGTTGATTCTGTATTTGAATCTATCATGGATTCACTAAAAGATGGTGAGAAAGTACAGCTTATCGGATTTGGTAACTTTGAAGTACGTGAGCGTGCGGCTCGTAAAGGCCGTAACCCGCAAACTGGTGAAGAGATCGAAATCTCAGCAAGTAAAGTACCAGCTTTCAAACCTGGTAAAGCCCTAAAAGATGCTGTGAAGTAATAGCTACATAGGGCTTATAGGGGTGCTTAGATGCACCCCTTTTTCAATGGATAAAAGTAGATGTTTTGACATCTGCTCTGGAATAAGAGATAGTATGACTAAAAGAAGGGAGCAGAAAGCTATGGCGGCATCAGATAATGACTTTTTTGTTATAAAGGCGCTGGAAGACGGAGTGAATGTGATCGGATTAACAAGAGGAACAGATACAAGGTTCCATCATTCCGAGAAGCTTGATAAGAATGAAGTAATGATTGCCCAGTTTACCGAGCATACTTCTGCTGTTAAAGTCCGCGGAAAAGCGGTTATACAGACAAGCCACGGAGAAATGAAAAACGACGCAGAGTAATATTCTCTGCAGAATACATACTTAAGCTAAACCAATATGTTTATGCTATAATGTTAAGGGTCATAATGTGTCTATGAAAGGGATCAGGTGATGAATAGTGAACCCACCAAATATGCAAATAACACAGTTAAAAGATAAAATTGCTGCCCATGTGAGTCACCCTTTTTTAGCTAAGTTTATTGCGGACCCTGTTATTGATGAAGATAAGCTTGTCATTCTTACGTCTATCATGGATCACACCAATTTATCTCCTCTCAAAAAGGAAAAATATATAATTACTACAATGCTCGTGCAGATTGCGCTTGATACCCATGACCACGTGACTTTATCTGAGAAAGAAGATGAGCCGGAAACAATCCGTACTCGTCAGCTGACTGTGTTAGCCGGTGATTATTACAGCGGGCTCTATTATTATGTGCTGGCCCAGCTGGATGACATCCCTATGATTAAAACACTGGCAGGGGCAATTAAAGAGATTAATGAACTGAAAATGGAATTATATTATAAAGACGTTGAATCTTTTCAAGAGTTTTTATCATCACTTAGAAAAATAGAATCTCTGCTTATTCATAGAGTAGCCGGATATGTACAGAAAACATCGATTAATGATATGGCAGGAGACTGGCTTTTAGCAAAGCGGCTGCTTGATGAGAAAAACAGTTATCAGGAAGGCCGTTTTTCGCCAATTATGGATTTATTGTCCAAAAGGCAAAGAATTCTGGAATCAAGCGGTCAGGCAGTATTAAATGTAGAACAGATGCTTCATAACCAGATTTCACATGTAGAAGCGGCAGTTTCGCAAATGCCTATTCATTTTAATTGGTTAAAGCAGTATATATATTCGGCAATAAATCAGAAATTCTATAAAACACATATCGCTGAGGAAGGATAACAATGCCGCAACCGACGAAAGAAGAAAGAGTGCATAATGTATTTGAGAACATATACAGCCGTTACGACAAGATGAATTCTATTATATCTTTTCAACAGCACCGCATATGGAGAAAAGATGTAATGAAACGAATGAATGTTTCAGAAGGTGACTATACGCTGGATGTGTGCTGCGGTACAGGGGACTGGACGATGAGCCTTGCCGAGAAGGTAGGTCATGCTGGTAAAGTCACAGGACTAGACTTCAGCAATAATATGCTGTCTGTCGCAATTAAGAAAAAATTAAAAGCAGGCATTCGGCAGGTTGAGTTTCAGCATGGTAATGCGATGGAACTTCCATTTGAAGATAACGAGTTTGATTATGTGACGATCGGATTTGGACTAAGGAATGTGCCCGATTATTTTCAGGTATTAAAGGAAATGCACCGGGTTGTTAAACCTGGAGGAAAAGTCGTTTGCTTAGAAACTTCCCAGCCTGAAAATCCGATCTTTAAGCGTTTTTATTATTTTTACTTCCAGAACATCATGCCATGGTTTGGTAAAGTTTTTGCCAAAAGTTATAAAGAGTACAGCTGGCTCCATGAATCGGCTAAAGACTTTCCGGGAATTGAGCAACTGGCTGAACTGTTTAAAGAAGCCGGTTTTATTAATATCGAAGTCAAGGCCTATACTGGAGGAGTCGCTGCCATGCATATGGGAGAGAAGCAGTCGTATTAATTGAGGATGAAGAATATGAAACTAGCCATGATTTATTCTTTTTTAAAACAAGATTTAGCCACTATTGAAGATGCTGTTAATGAAACCATTCAGTCAAATAATGTGGTGCTTCGTGAAGCTTCCAGCCAACTGCTTAATGCTGGAGGGAAGCGGATCCGCCCTGTATTTGTCCTGTTAGCAGGTAAGTTCGGAGACTATCAGATTGATCGTATGAAGGCTGTGGCCGTTTCCTTAGAATTGATTCACACCGCCTCACTTGTCCATGATGATGTCATTGATGAAGCAGAAGTAAGACGTGGAGAGCCTACCATTAAATCCAAATGGGATAACCGGATCGCAATGTATACGGGTGATTACATTTTTGCCCGCTCACTGGAAAACCTATCTACTTTAAATGACCCAAGAGCCCATCAAATCCTTGCTAAAACGATGGTTGAGCTGTGTCTGGGGGAAATTGAACAAATTAAGGACAAGTATGATGTGCAGCAGAATTTACGCCAGTATTTAAGAAGAATTAAGCGTAAAACTGCTATTCTCATCGCTTCAAGCTGCCGGCTGGGAGCTATAGCAGCAGGGGTAAAAGAAGAAGAGGAAAAGGCGCTATACCGTTATGGATACTATGTGGGCATGTCCTACCAGATTATTGACGATGTTCTTGATTTTACAGAATCGGAAGAACAGTTAGGTAAACCGGCGGGAAGCGACCTTCTCCAAGGAAATATTACGCTGCCTGTTTTTATTTCTATGTGCGAAGACAAAGAATTTAAAGCCGATTTAACCGAGCTTTTTATGAAAGAGAACCTGAAAGCTCATCATATGAGTGAGTTGATAGAAACAATTAAAACCAATGGTTCAATTGAGAAGGCATTAAAGATCAGTGATCGTTATTTGGATAAGGCGTATGAAGCGCTTGATACACTTCCGCCAAACCGAGCGAAACAAACATTAAAAGGAATAGCTAAGTATATTGGAAAAAGAAGGGTATAAAAGGTTTGCCACTGAGGGTCTCTTTTGGTAAAATCTTTTATGGTGCTATTTAAAAGCGCTTTCAAACATTACATAAGTTGAGGTGTTTATCGATGGAAAAAACATTTTTAATGATTAAGCCTGATGGAGTACAGCGTAGTTTAATTGGTGATATTACCGCAAAGTTTGAAAGGAAAGGTTTTAAGCTGGCCGGCGCTAAGCTCATGCAAATTGATCGGACTCTTGCAGAAGAGCATTACGGTGAACATAAAGGAAAACCATTTTTCAATGAATTGGTTGACTTTATTACTTCCGGCCCAGTATTTGCAATGGTCTGGGAAGGCGAGAACGTAATTTCAACCGCACGGTTAATGATGGGAGCTACTAACCCGAAAGAATCTGCTCCAGGGACAGTACGCGGGGACTATGGAGTAAACGTTGGTAAAAATGTTATTCATGGTTCGGATTCATCAGAAAGTGCCGAGCGCGAAATTGGACTTTTCTTCAATAAGCAGGAGCTTATAGATTACAACAAAGACAGCCTAGCCTGGGTTTACTAAATTCCTGGGTGAGAGAGCCATTTAAAAGCCTTTTTCTTGAAGGTTTTTCACAAATGGCTCTCTTTTTTATTTAGTTAAACCATTTACAGTTTTGATTTAATGCTTTAACCTGTAAAAGAGATACAGTGCTTTCATTCATGAGAAGAAATTAAGTTTTTTAATTTTTTTATAAAAGATTGAATTTTTAAAGAACACAACCCTTAATCGTTGTGATATAGTAGTACATAAAATTTAGAATTGAGGAGGAAAACATAATATGCGCTATCTTACTGCAGGAGAATCACATGGCAAACAACTAACTACAATTATTGAAGGGGTACCTTCACATCTGCCCCTGACTCCTCAGCAAATTAATGAGTCTTTAATCCGCCGCCAGGGAGGTTACGGCCGTGGACGCCGGATGCAGATAGAGAAAGATTTAGTTGATATTACAAGCGGAGTCCGTCATGGATATACTCTCGGATCACCAATTTCTTTAGTCGTTCATAATGACGATTTTAAGCACTGGATAAATATTATGGGAGAAGATCCCCTGCCTGAAGGAACTGAAGTAAAACGCACCATCTCACGTCCGCGTCCTGGTCATGCGGATTTAAACGGAGGTTTGAAATATGGCCACCGTGATATGAGAAACGTACTGGAACGTTCATCAGCACGAGAAACAGCCGCTCGAGTAGGAGCTGGAGCTGTAGCGAAAGTTTTGCTTCGGGAGCTTGGAATTGAGGTAGCGGGTTACGTTCGGGAAATTGCAGGCATTGTCAGTGAGGTTGATGAGACGATGAGCCTTCAAGAACGTGCACGTATTTCAGAAGATTCTCCGGTTCGAACATTTGACGAAGCGGCTGCAAAGAAAATGATGGAAGCGATCGATACTGCTAAAAAAGAAGGAGATTCTATTGGTGGAGTATGTGAAGTTTATGTAGAAGGCATGCCGCCGGGAATTGGATCTTACGTTCAGTACGATCGCAAGCTTGATGCAAAAATCGCTGGTGCGGTAATGAGTATTAACGCTTTTAAAGGGGTCGAATTCGGAATAGGTTTTGAAGCCGCCCGCAGAAATGGCAGCAAGGTCCATGATGAAATCCTATGGAGCGAGGAGCGGGGCTACTACCGCCGAACGAATAATTTAGGCGGATTTGAAGGCGGTATGACTTCAGGAATGCCGATTGTTGTAAAAGGGGTCATGAAGCCTATTCCTACTTTATATAAACCATTGCAAAGTATAGATATTGAAACAAAAGAACCCTTCCAGGCCAGTATCGAGCGCTCTGATTCATGTGCTGTTCCAGCGGCTTCCGTCGTTATGGAGCATATTGTCGCATTTGAACTGGCAAAAGCAATTACAGAGGAATTTCCTTCTGATTACTTTCCGCGCTTGAAAAAAGCCGTCGATGATTACAGAGAAGAAGTGCGTGAGTTTTAATGAAAGAACTGACAATCCATTCTTCTACCCATAATTATCAAGTTATGATTGGCCGTTCGCTGCGTCATCAACTGGATACATTAATAAAGAATGATTATGCAAGCGTACTTGTGATTTCCGACTCAGTAGTTGCTGATTTATATTTGGAAGATGTAAAAGCTGCATTTTCTAAAAGTACAAAAGTTTTTTCAGCCGTCGTGCCTGCCGGAGAAGGATCAAAAAGCATCGAGCATTACGGAAACCTGCTTGATAAATGCATTGACAATCAGCTGGACAGGCAGTCGCTGATTGTCGCACTTGGCGGTGGAATGGTTGGGGACTTGGCCGGTTTTGCAGCCTCTACCTACTTAAGGGGTATCGATTTCATTCAGATGCCTACTTCTATACTGGCTCACGACAGCAGTGTAGGTGGTAAAGTTGCCATCAATCATCCACAAGGCAAGAACTTAATCGGTTCCTTCTATAATCCAGTTCAAGTGGTTTATGATACGGCAACTCTCCAAAGTCTTCCTTTAGCAGAAATTCGTTCAGGGTACGGGGAAGTTATTAAACATGCCTTGTTAAGCGATGAATCCTGGTATAACGAATTAAAAAGTAAGAAGGTTACAGAAGTTACAGAAGAAGAGCTGGAAGATTACCTTTTGAGCGGAATTAAAGTAAAAGCTAGAATCGTCGAGAATGACGAAAGAGAACAGGGTGTCAGGAAACACTTAAACCTTGGGCATACACTTGCCCATGCGCTTGAAGCAGAGCTCGGTTATGGAGATATTACACATGGTGAATCCGTTGCTATTGGCATTGCCTTTGCGATGAGGGTATCTCAACAGAAATTAAAGAGCAGTCTGCCGGTTGATTCTTACTTTAAGTGGCTTACCCTTAACGATTATCCCATGGAGACACTTGTAAATGCTGACACTAAAAAGCTCGTACACCGGATGAAATGGGATAAAAAAACCGTTAAAGAAGATATTCATTTTGTCATGTTAGAAGAAATCGGGAAGCCGGTTGTCAAAAAAGTAAGTAATGAAGAACTTACTCACTATTTGGAACAATTTATTGGAGAGGTGAGCCGTATTGAATAGAGGAATTAGAGGAGCGACTACGGTAGAAAAGAACGACGCAGAGGAAATCGTAACTCGATCTTATGAGCTCGTGCGTGATATGGTTCACCAAAATGACGTTAATCCTAAAGACGTTGTGTCCGTATTCTTTACCGTAACGAATGATTTAAATGCAGCGTTTCCAGCTAAATCTCTTAGAAAATTGGAAGGATGGACATACGTGCCCGTCATGTGTATGACAGAAATTCCAGTGCCTGAAAGCTTAGGGATGTGCATTCGTGTTATGATGACCGTTAACACAGAACGCGATCAGGATAAAGTGGAGCATATTTATCACCATGAAGCTATAGCTTTAAGACCAGACTTAAAAAATTGAGAGGAGTTCATCAGTCATGCAGGCTAAAGAAATATTAAAGAATATGAAACCCTATAAACCCGGGAAACAAATTGAAGAAGTAAAAGAAGAATACGGATTGGATCGTATCGTTAAGCTTGCGTCTAATGAAAATCCATTCGGTTTCTCAAGTCAAGTAAAGGAACAGCTGCCCGCTTTAATAAACCAGCTGGAAAAATATCCTGATGGTTATTCTGCCGCTCTAAGAAAAAAAATGGCCAGTTTTCTTAATGTTAAGGGAGAACAGCTTATATTTGGTAATGGATCAGACGAGATCGTCCAGATCATCTGTCGCACATTTCTTGAAGCGGGAGCGAACACAGTCATGGCTACTCCTACATTCCCACAGTACCGTCATAACGCCCTGATCGAAGGGGCAGAGGTTCGGGAAGTACCTTTACAGAACGGTCATCATGATATCGAAGCCATGCTTGACCAAATAGATGAGCGGACACGAGTATTATGGTTATGTACTCCTAATAATCCTACTGGTGTTCATATGACAGAAAGTGAAGTGAAACTCGTCCTCTCAAGCGTGCCATCTCATGTGCTTGTTGTAATAGATGAAGCCTACTATGAATACATGGATGCAGATAACCGTTTTGAGTCACTTGCTGACTTAAATAATTACGAAAACTTAATCGTTTTACGTACTTTTTCGAAAGCCTATGGTTTAGCTGGTTTAAGAATTGGCTATGGCGTTGCCTCTCCATCTATAATTCAGACGCTGGAACCGGCGCGGGAACCTTTTAATACATCTACAATAGCCCAGGCAGCCGCCATACTTGCGCTTGATGACCAATCATTTATTAATGAATCAATTGCCAGTAATAAGAAATCCAAGGAAGAACTCTTTAAGTTTCTCGAAGAAAATGACATCGAATACTATCCGTCACAGGCAAACTTTGTACTTATTCACCTGCCGATCAGCGGCGATGAGATGTTTGAACACCTACTGAGTAAAGGATTTATCGTGCGATCCGGGGAAGCTCTTGGACTGCCTCAATCGATCCGTTTAACTATCGGTAAAGAAGAGGATATGTACGTCATTCAGAAAGAAATTAAAGAAAAAATTCAGAGTGTGACTACATGAAAACCGTATTTTTTGTAGGACTTGGATTAATTGGCGGATCACTAGCGATGAACACGGTTAAGAAAAAAGGGTACCGGGTTATCGGAATGGATCCAAATAAAAAAACAATTGAAATGGCTCTAATGCAAGGAGTTATTGAAGAACCAGTAGAAGATTTCGAACAAGGCTGCCGGAAGGCCGATGTTCTTGTCTTAGCAACCCCTATCTCAATGACTGTCGATTACTTATCACAGCTTGATCGATTGGAATTAGATCATAAGCTTCTTGTCACAGATGTATCATCTGTAAAAAATCAGGTACTTAAGGCTGCTGAACGGCTGAAAAATCCTAAAGTAATGTTTGTAGGAGGGCATCCGATGGCAGGGTCTCATAAACAGGGTTTTTCGGCGGCGAAACCTCATTTATTTGAAAATGCGATTTATGTCCTTACACCTGCAGCAGGAAGTTCAAGCGAAGATGCAGCAGCATTGAAAGATCTTTTTTCAGAAACAGGAGCACGCTTTTTAACTTTTAATACAGAAGAACATGATGAAATGACAGCCGTCATTTCTCACTTTCCCCACCTGATTGCTTCTTCACTCGTTCATCAGGCACGGGAGTGGCAGAAAAAGCATCCATATCTTGAACATTTAGCCGCCGGCGGATTCCGTGATATTACACGGATCGCTTCAAGCAATCCTAAACTATGGCAGGACATTTTTTTCCAGAACCGGAACCTGCTTATTCAAATGCTGGATGACTGGATGGAAGAAATGGCTGACATCAAGCAGTTATTAAAAGCACGAGACAAGGAATCCACCTATCAATATTTAGTGGAAGCAAAAAAATACAGGGACGGTCTTCCTGCCAAAGAAAAAGGAGCTATCCCATCCTTTTATGATTTGTATGTAGATATTCATGATCAGCCTGGTGCCATTCATAAGGTCATTAAAAAGCTCGCAGAGAAAGAAATCAGTATTAAAAATATTGAAATCCTCGAAGTACGCGAAGGTATTACCGGTGTGCTGAGGATTAGTTTTCCATCAGATAAAGAGCAGCAGAAAAGCTATGACTTATTAAGGGCAAGCGGCTATGAATTGATGATAGAGGAGTAAGGAGGAAAGTTATGTCCAGTATTCAGTTAAACCCCTTAAAAGAGGGGCTTTCCGGAAATCTCTCAGTACCCGGGGATAAATCAATTTCTCATCGCGCCGTAATTTTCTCAGCACTGGCAGAGGGAACGTCGCATATTACAAATTTTTTAACAGGAGAAGACTGTCTTCGAACAGTCCAGGCTTTTCGGGAATTTGGAGTGGAAATTGAACGTAAAGGAAAAGAGGTAACGATTTACGGAAAAGGTATAAATGCTTTACAAACCCCCACACAGCCGATTAACTTTGGAAACTCCGGGACGACAGCACGCTTGTTAAGCGGTGTACTAGCAGCCCTTCCTCATTTCAGTACAGCGTTTGGAGATGCCTCCTTATCGAAACGCCCCATGGACCGTGTCGTTCTTCCTCTGAGAGAAATGGGGGCTAAGATATCGGGAAGGGAAGAAGCCCGCTTGCTTCCATTAGCATTTGAGGGTCGTGAGCTTACCGGGGCTACTATTGAAATGAGTGTAAAAAGTGCTCAGGTAAAATCCGCTCTTCTTTTAGCTGGAATGCTTGCTGAAGGAGAAACAAATGTTATTGAAAAAGGGACTACACGAAATCATACAGAGATGCTGATGTCCGAATATGGTATTCATATACAAAAAGAGGGACAGAAGCTTACTATTCAAGGAAATCAGCAGCCGAAATCCTCAGATTTAAGAGTTCCAGGAGATATATCATCTGCTGCCTTCTTTTTAGTGGCAGCTGCGATCACCTCAGGCAGTAGTATTTTAATCGAGGGGGTTGGGTTAAATCCAACAAGAAATGGTATTATTACAGCTCTTGAACAGATGGGTGCCGATATTAAGACTGAGGAAACAGGGCGTGTTGGTCATGAACCTGTTGGTAATGTTTCTATTAAGAGCAGTAAGTTAAATGGTATAACTCTTGAAGGTGATTTGATACCGAACTTGATCGATGAGATACCTATCATTGCACTAGCTGCTACTCAAGCTGAAGGGCAGACGGTTATTAAGGATGCAGGAGAGCTTAAGGTGAAAGAGACAAACCGTATCGATTCTGTAGTTTTTAATCTTCGAGCGCTGGGAGCGGATATTGAAGCGACAGAAGACGGAATGATCATTAACGGACCAGTTAACTTAAACGGCGGAACTGTGAACTCTTACGGCGACCATCGTATAGGGATGATGGGAGCGATTGCCTCTTATATAGCTGAAGGTCCTGTGGAAATAATTAATCCAAAAAGTATAGATATTTCATATCCAGAATTTTTTGAACATTTTAATGAAATTCAAAAGAAAACTTCATAGTTTAGCTAATGCTCTCATACGATATATAAAACCTGATAAAGGTTTTTCGTCTGAGAGCTTATTAGTTTCTAGTGAAATGTTGATAGAAAAGCCGTTGTCTTATCAAAACTGATGGTGAAAAAGGACAAGTTTAGTTACACTACCGATTGCATTTTATTATTGCGACATGCGTTGTCAGAAAAGTTTGTTTGTAAACCGCTCATCTGCATTTGTAAGGTAAGGTTTATTCAGGGACATGATGAGAAAAGCTCTTCCAGGTAAGTGTATGTCAGTCTCCAGTATCTATGTTAATAGATATGACTGGTTTTAGCGGCAGGACGTGTATATTTTTCACTATTGAAGCTTCTGGTTGAAACTGTCGACGGGGTAAGAGTCCCCCACTCAAAGTGCTGCAAAAGCCCTCTTTATATCATTGTCAAAAATCGTAGAAATACCGAGACGAATTGCGAAAGTTTATAGGTAATCTTATGGAGTAACTATGGTATTATTAGGTTAACCAATGCGATTGAGAAAGGCGCAATCACACGTGGGGCAGCAGGAGATATCCTTATAGCCGCGCTACCTTATCAAGCTGACATTACAATACTTTTTATTTGTCCTCAAGGGGAGTTAGTTGATGAGTGTGGGTATTTCTTATATCATGAGGCTGTCCCCGGTGTGAATGTAATGAAGGGGGAGCTTTTACAGAGCGATAAATGATCGAAACAAATACAGCAGGAAGAAACATATAACATTTTGTACCACTTGAAAGGGAGTAAGTATGGAAGAGATTCATAAAGCGATCCAGGCAATGGAAGCACAAAAGACCGAAGAAGCTATCGATATTTTACAAAAATACCTGCCGCAGGCTGACGAAGAGGAACGCTTTACGATCACTGAGCTATATATCCAGTGGGGAATGCTGGAAGAAGCAAAAATGATTCTCCAGGAGCTGATGCAGCGTTATCCAAAAGAAATAGAATTGAAAGTCATGATGGCAGAAATTCATATTGATTTAAACGAAGATGAAGAAGCTATCGAGCTGTTAAATGACTTTACACCTGAAGATGAAGGCTACCTGGAATCTTTGATTCAGCTGGCAGATCTCTATCAGTCCCAAGGGCTCTTTGAAGTTGCTGAACAAAAACTTCTTATTGCTAAACAGCTTGAACCGAATGAAGCGATTATTGATTTCGCGCTCGGAGAATTGGCTTTCTCAAATGGGGAATATAATAAATGTATTCCTTTTTATGAAAATGCGATGCATCATCAGCCCGTTATTGCTGATATTGAAGTAGCGACAAGGCTGGCAGAAGCTTATGCTGCAAATGGTGATTTTGAACAGGCTCTCGATTATTTCCAACAAGTTCAGGAAGATAATGCTGAAGTAATGTTCCGTTACGGATTTGTTGCTTATCAGGCTCAGAGAAACGATATAGCTATAAAGGTGTGGGAGAAGTTATTAGATGAAGATCCGTATTACCAATCCGCCTATCCCCTTCTTGCAAGGGCATATGATGCAGAAGGTATGCCGGAAGAAGCTCTTGCTATGACGAAAAAAGGCCTCTCCAAAGATGAATATAATAAAGAATTGTTTCATCTGGCAGGCTCACTTTCACATAAAGCAGGGGATAAAAAAGCTGGATATGAATACATGAGAGAAGCTGTAGCTCTTGATCCTGGTTATAAGGAAGCCGTCCTTTTCCTAATTGAAAATTATAAAAGCGATGGAGATTATGAAGCCATTATAGAATTAATTAATCAATTGATTTCCATGGGAGAAGAAGATCCTAACCTTCATTACGAACTTGCGAAAGCTTATGAAGAAGAGGAAGACTACGAGCAGGCTCTAGTCCATTATCAAACGGCTTATCCTTCCTTGAAAGAAGACGATGCCTTCTTAAAATCCTATGGATATTTCCTAATTGAAGAAGGAAGGTTGTCAGAAGGACGTAAAGTGTTAGAAGAATACCTTGCTGTTGATCCATCAGATACAGAAATTATTGAATTCGTACATCGACTACGTGATTAATTTATAAAGCGCAGGAGGGGCGCAATATGCAAACACCAATATCCGTTAATGAGAAAAAAGAATTTGTGCGTTGGTTCTTAAATCATTATCAACTAAAAAAGCGTGAAAGTGTTTGGATTCTTAATTATTTAATGAATCATGAATCGTTACTCACGAATGTGTGTTTTGTAGAAGATGTCAAGCTCTGCCCACGGGGAATGGAAATAACGGCACAGGGAGTGAAGGATCCTCCATTTCGATTCTATAAAGGGCAAGTGATGACAAATGATGCCGAGAAGTCATTTCACGACTTGCGGATGAATCAGGATGAACCAATTTATATCCAGATGAATTTTGAAAACTCTCATCAATGTTCGATGTATGCGCTGGTATTGGAGGAGAACCCATACTTGCCGAAAGACCATTATCTCAATGAAAATGACAGGGAAGAAGCGGAGCAGCTGCTTTCCTCCAGCATACTCTTATATAAAAAGAGTGTTCTTGAAAAACAGATAGATGAATCACTGGAGATTGGGGATCAAAGTTCCTTCAGCCAACTTGCCAAATCTTTAACTGAAGTGAAAGATGCATTAAAAAAATATCAATTTAAATAAAAGTCCATCAGGAATTTCACCTGTTGGCTTTTTTTTTGCATTTTTTTTAGTAGAATGAAAAGAAGGAAAGAAGGGAGAAGGATGTCATGCAATGGACAAAGAATGATGTAAGTATTTATACAGCGGAAAAGGAATATGTCGATACGGCTTTTATTCCTTTGGTTCCCTTTGATCCGACTTCAGACAGAACCATGGAAAAGGAAGCTTTTCAAAATGAAGTGAATCAAGTATTCGGCCAGCTGCTTGAGAAAGAATTTAAGGGAAGAATTATGCTCTCTCCAGTCTATCATTATTTAACAGGCCGGCAGGAGGAGGAAACAGAAAGGCTGAACCAATGGGTGGAAGCGTTTAAACAACAGCCGTTTGAACATGTTTTTCTGTTTACGTTTGATCCGAAATGGAAAAAATGGGAACAACAGTTAACCGGACAGCTGATCTGGATTCCGGGACTGAGCAGCGGGAATCTTCAGTCCACAGAAACCAGATCATTTCTTAAAGAACAGGTGAGTCAAGTAAGCGATTTAATTCAGGCATACTGGTAACTGTTAAATCTTTCAAATGCCCTTGATATTTTATTGACCGGGCTGTAAGATTACGCTATCATAGTAATGTCCTAGTAAACTGTATGTAACCGATCCATGTCGCATGGATTACAGCATAGAGGGGGGAAAAAAATGAGCGAAAAACAAAGAGTATCCCGTCGTCAATTTCTAAACTACACACTAACTGGTGTTGGTGGTTTTATGGCTGCAGGTATGCTTGCCCCAATGGTAAGGTTTGCCATTGATCCTGTATTAAAGCCGTCGGCTGCTGGCGAATTTATGTCTGTCGCGTCAGTTGATGAAATTACAAATGAACCGCAGAGGTTTGAGTGGATGGTTGATCAAGTGGATGCATGGTATGAATCTGAAGTACAGAAAACAGCTTGGGTCTATCGTACGAAAGAAGATGAACTTGTAGCCCTTTCACCCATTTGCACACACTTAGGCTGTACGGTCGACTGGGGCTCTAATGAGGAGTATCCTGATCAGTTTTATTGTCCTTGTCACGGCGGGCGCTATACTAAAGATGGGGTAAACGTTCCAGGCACACCACCTACAGCTCCGCTGCCAACCTTCGAAATGAAAGTTGAAGAGGGAATGCTTTATCTTGGTCTGGAAAAAGAAAGATAGGGGGCGAAATTCATGCTGCAAAAAATTTATGACTGGGTCGATGAGCGTGTTGACATCACACCGTTATGGCGTGATATCGCTGACCACGAAGTGCCAGAGCATGTCAATCCGGCTCACCATTTCTCAGCATTTGTCTACTGTTTTGGTGGCTTGACATTCTTTATCACTGTTATTCAAATTTTATCAGGAATGTTTTTGACGATGTACTATGTTCCTGATATCGAAAACGCCTGGCAATCTGTTTATTACCTTCAAAGAGAAGTAGCATATGGTACGATTGTCCGTGGGATGCACCACTGGGGCGCAAGTCTTGTAATCGTAATGTTATTTCTACATACTTTACGGGTGTTTTTCCAGGGAGCTTACAAGAAACCACGTGAGCTCAACTGGATGGTAGGTGTCTTATTGTTTTTTGTTATGCTAGGTTTAGGTTTTACAGGTTACCTGCTTCCATGGGATAACAAAGCTTACTTTGCAACAGTAGTTGGTCTGGAAATTGCTGCCGCTACACCATTTATTGGTGATTTGCTGCTGACGCTGCTGGCGGGGGATCCAAATATTGTAGGAGCGCAAACGCTCACACGTTTCTTTGCGATTCACGTCTTCTTCCTTCCGGCTGCACTATTCGGGTTAATGGCCGCTCACTTTATTTTAATTCGTAAACAAGGTATTTCCGGTCCACTATAAAATTTAATGATGACAAGGAGGGAAAGCTGTGCATAGGGGAAAAGGTATGAAGTTCGTCGGTGACTCGCGAGTTACCGCTGAACAACGAGCAAATTTACCAAAAGACTATTCAGAATACCCTGGGCGTACGGAAGCATTTTGGCCAAACTTCCTTCTTAAAGAATGGCTGGCCGGTTCCGTCTTCCTTATTGGCTTTTTAATATTAACAGCTGCTCACCCATCACCGCTTGAGCAGCAGGCAGATCCAACAAATGCAGGTTATATTCCGCTCCCGGACTGGTATTTCTTATTCCTTTACCAGTTCCTTAAGTATCAATATGCAGGTGGAGAATTCATCGTATTAGGTGCTATCGTAATGCCGGGACTTGCGTTTGGAGCACTGCTACTTGCTCCATTCCTGGACAAAGGACCTGAACGCCGTCCGCTTAAACGTCCTATTGCAGTAGGGCTAATGATGATTGGGTTCATTGCAACATTCTGGTTAACGTATGAATCAGTATCTCATGTGGATTACGCTCAACGTGAGGAACAATATGCAGTAGATGTTGAAGCTGAGGAAACGGAAATTGATACTGAAGCTGCAGGTTATGAGATTTATCAAAATAATTGTGCAAGCTGTCACGGTGGTAGTTTAGAAGGACAGGGTAATTACCCTTCACTTCTTGAAACTCAGCTTCCAGAAGAGAACATCAAAGATATCGCTCAAAATGGTATCGGAGAAATGCCTGAGGGAATTTTTAATGGTTCTGAGGAAGAACTTGATGCTCTAGCTGCTTTTGTTGCCAATCCGACCGGTGAAGAAGGCGGAGAAGGTGAAGGAGAGGGCGAAGGTGAAGAAGACTCTGAAGAGGCCCCAGGTGAACCAGGGACTCAATAAGAAATAACATAATTTATAATGACCGTGCTCTCCCTTCAGAGCACGGTTTATTTATGAGCGGGGGTTTCCATATGAAGGATATAAAAGAATATGCGAACTTGATCTTAAATCAACGGTCATTCTTAATTTTACTCTTCTTAATAAATGCTGCCGGTACAATCTATGGTTATATATGGTATGGATATCAGCTGGCAGTAACAGAGCCTATCTTCTATATTTTTGTTCCCGATAGTCCAACGGCAAGTCTTTTCTTTACCATTTTCCTCGGTTTTTATATTTTTAGAAAGCATGTTCCATATATCGAAGCTCTGGCGATGATCACGCTTTTAAAATATGGAACATGGGCGGTTGCTATGAACATTCTCACTCTTATCGAGAATGGGACTCTTCCTTGGACAGGATATATGCTAATCTTTTCACATGCCGCTATGGCCGTTCAGGGACTATTATATGTACCGTATTATAAAATGAGACTCAAGCATATTATGGTTGCAGCTGTATGGACACTTCATAATGATATAATTGATTATGTATTTGGGCAAATGCCTGTCTACTCATCCATTATGGATCATATGCAGCAAATCGGCTATTTTACTTTCTGGCTCAGTATTGGCTGTATTGCTGTCTGCTATTATATGACGCAAAGCCGGGGACATTCGGTCTAATTGCTATTCTCCCCACATAGACTGGATATAAGATCGCATCTAAAGGGGAGACGTAGAAATGGGACGAGCTATTGCCGCAGTTTTACTGGTCATGTTGGTATCCATTCTTTTATGTGTACAAGCTGCCGCCTCGACAAGCCCCGGACAAGGGAAATGGGACTCATTTGTAACTCAATATCAGTTTCTTATAGCCGATAATAAAATAGAGCTGGCTGATAAGATGCTGAATAATCGACGAGCAGAAATGGAAAGCTATTATGAAGAAAAGCCTAAGGAACAAAGGATCTTATTTGAACAGTTAATGGCTCAAACTGTTGAAGCACCAGAGGATCCAGGGAAGTTTTTAACTTTTCTTGAGGTGACAGCAAATCCGGAACCAGAGCTACTGCTGGCGCGTAAAGCAGACTCCATACAAGAAAACGTACTGAAGTCAAAATTCATTCCTGAAAAAAACTTAGCAATATGGGAGCAGCTCGTTCCTACTCTAAGTCTTTATTTTAATGAGGGGGAAGTCCAGGATGCTGCGATTGCAATGAATAGTTATGTGAATACAGAAACTGAAGATTCCCAAAAGATCGTAGTTGACAGCCTGGAACCTATAACGGCAGCCAGTGAAGAAGATCTTCGTTATAATACTGTCGTTTGGACAGTTATTCTCATCGGAACATCAATTTTACTTACTTTGGGATATGTCAGTTACAGAAAATATCAGGCAGAAAAAAAAAGAAAAAAAACCCACTCAAAACAGAGGCTTAATAGTTGATTTTTTGAGACGATTTGACTAAAATTGACCTAATAGCACTACACATCTATGTTGGGGGAATGAAAAGAATGGAATTTCTCATTTACTTTGCTATTATCTTGATTGTGCCGATTTGGGCATCGTCAAGGGTGAAAAGCACGTATAAGAAATATTCTAAAGTGCCAACCTCCTCGTCTATGACGGGAGCAGAAGTAGCTCGCAAGATTTTAAATGACAATGGTATTTATGATGTAACGATTGAAGAAACACGGGGTATGCTTTCAGATCACTATGACCCTAGAAATAAAGTAATCCGCCTTTCACGGGAAATCTATCACGGTCGTTCCATGGCAGCTTCAGCCGTTGCAGCTCACGAAGTCGGTCATGCGATTCAGGATGATCAGGAATATGCGTTTCTAAAATTCAGAAGTGCACTAGCTCCACTGGCAAGTTTCGGTTCAAACAGCTCAATCTTCCTGATTATTGGAGGGATTCTCCTCAGCTGGTCAGGATTATTGCTGGCAGGTATTGTTTTCTTTGCACTCGCTGTGTTGTTCCAATTTATAACTTTACCAGTTGAGTTTGATGCATCTAACCGTGCTATGGGGCAGCTTGTTTCTACAGGAGTTATTAGAAACGATGAAGAACGTCCTACGAAAAAAGTATTAAATGCAGCCGCCATGACTTATGTGGCCGGTGCATTAGTTGCTTTAGCTGAATTACTAAGATTTGTATTCATGTTTGTTGGCATGAACCAAGATTAATGAATTAAAGCCCTTCTACTATGTAGAAGGGCTTTTTACTTGTTTAAAACCATCTTTATTTGTCTGACCATTTTCCTTTGAACGCTGAATGTTTAGCTGCCTATAAAAGGGCCCATGTTTCGCAGCTGTAGGGAGAGTCCTGTTCCGTTTGCTTTAATGTGGAGCGTCATTCCAGGGAAAGACTCGCTTTCCATGGGCGGACGGTGAGCTTCCTCGGGCTTTTAGCCCTCCGGGATCTCACCCTGTTCTATCCTCCCATAGGAGTCTCGCCGTTTCCCCTGTCCCTTTACGTATTTTTGAGTAATGGAACATATAAGAAGAGAGGATTGATCTCATTAGAGAGCTTAATGAGATTACAGCGTTCCGTTTCCCCATTAAATGTAAAGAGGCTGGGAAATGGCGAGACTCCTGCAGGGAGATAGAGCCAGGGTGAGATCCGCGAGTGCAACGAGCTAGCTCGCCGGCTCCCCGCGGAAAGCGAGCTATTACCCAGCCTCGTTCCTCTTAAACAGTAAACGGAACAACTCATCTTCTTCATAAGTAAGAAAGAGACACGGAAATGGCGATACTCCAGCAGGGAGAATAGAGCCAAGGTGAGATCCGCGAGTGCAGCTCACCAGCTCCCCGAAGAAAGCAGTGCCAAGACTCTTTTCTCGATTTTAATCATCGGATCCGCCTTTTTCCCTTCTCAGAATTGAGGAGAAAAAGAGGAATGTCAACGGACAAGCCTCTTCAACTAAAATTAATCATGAATAGGTTTCTTATTTTCGTCTAATGTGAAGCCCTCGCCGGCTACATCACTGACATGACTGACAGTTACGAACGCATGAGGATCTACTTGATCAATAAGGTTTTTCAAACGAACGATTTCATTTTTTGAGATCACACAGTAAAGGACATCTCTGCGTGCTCCTGTAAAAGAACCCCTTCCCTGCAGGACGGTGACGCCCCGATCCATTTCTTCAAGAATCCGTTCAGAGATTTGCTGACTTCTTTCAGAGATAATGGTTGTGCCTCGTGCTGAATAGGCTCCTTCCTGAATGAAGTCAATCACACGCGCTCCAACGAATACAGCAACCAGGGTGTACATGCCTTTAATATGATCTAAATAAGTAATTATAGAAGTGAAAATAACAATTGCATCAAAGATAAACATAGCGCGTCCCATGCTCCACCCCAGATATTTATTAAGAAGCCGAGCAATGATGTCTACACCGCCTGTGGTTCCTCCATAGCGGAATATAATTCCCAGGCCGACACCGATACAGACACCAGCAAAAAGGGCGGCAAGAGTTAGATCAGCCGCAAGGTCTATTTCGATCATAAATATCTGGGACATCCAAATAAATAATGACACGGAAAAAATACCGATTAGCGAGTAGTAAAAGGTAGTTCTTCCCAGAATTCGCCATCCGATAATAAGGACTGGTATGTTGAGTAAAATGTTCATTAAGGCCGGGTCCCAGTTAAATAAGTAGAGTAAAAGCAGTGTTATTCCTGTAAAACCGCCTTCCCCTAACTCGTTCTGAATGTTAAAGTGTACAAGTCCAAAAGAAAAAATTGCGGATCCTAGCAGGATAAATAGAACATTCTTAATTTTTAATCCGAAAAATTTCAAGATTAATCACCTCCAATAATACATTTACCTTAATCATTATAGAGAATTGCCCTTTTGGCCACAATCTTTAGTTCTAAAAATTTGTCAAAACTTCTCCTTTTGGCTAACATTACAGTAGATATGGCTTAAGAAAAGGAGTTTTTTGATGAATTATTCGACACAGGAAATTCAAGAAAGAGTGGACCGCTACATATCTCAATTTAAAGAAGGATATTTCTCCCCATTAAGCCTGCAGGCACGTTTAACAGAAGAAGTAGGAGAAATGGCAAGGGAAATCAATCATCTATATGGAGAGAAACCTAAGAAATCAACGGAAAAGGAAAAAGCACTGGAGGAAGAGCTTGGGGACGTAATATTTGTTCTCACCTGTTTTGCGAATTCATTAAATATTGATTTATCAGATGCATTTGAAAGGTCTATGAGTAAAATTGAAGTCCGAGATAAAAACCGCTGGACTAGAAAAGAAGGAGAGAAGAATAATGAATAAAATTAAATGTATCGTGGCTGGACCTAGAGGGAAAATGGGGGCAGAAGCCCTTCGTTTAATCGAGAGAGAAGAATCATTGGAGCTTGCTGCATGTATTGACAGAAAGCATGAGGGAGAGCTTGTCAAAAATATTCCTGGACTCCCGGAATTTGAAGCAGTAGTTTACACGGATGCAGAAGCTTGTCTTACTGAGACAGAAGCAGATGTGCTTATTGATTTAACCACCCCCGAATACGGTTACAAACATACAAAGCTTGCCTTAGAAAATGGTGTGCGGCCAGTAGTAGGAACAACTGGATTCACGCAAGAGCAGCTTGAAGAATTAAGACGGTTAGCGGAAGATAAACAACTGGGAGCTGTGATCGCTCCTAACTTTGCAGTAGGAGCGGTTTTGATGATGCAGTTCTCCAAGTGGGCCGCGAAGCATTTTTCAGATGTAGAAATTATTGAGAAGCACCATGACCGAAAATTGGATGCCCCTTCAGGCACAGCTGTAAAAACGGCACAGCTGATACAAGAAGTAAGAGAGTCTCATAAGCAGGGACATCCCGATGAGAAAGAAACATTAGAAGGAGCACGTGGAGCGGATAAGGATGGAATGCGCATCCACAGCATGCGTCTTCCAGGGCTTGTTGCTCACCAGGAAGTTGTATTTGGAGGCACCGGGCAGACGCTTACCATTAAACATGATTCTTATAATAGAGAGTCCTTTATGTCCGGTGTAAAGCTTTCAGCAGAGCAAGTAATGAATTTTACAGGTCTCGTATATGGACTGGAACATCTGCTTGATTAAAGGAGGGAGATTATGAACATTGCTTTAGTTGCCCATGATAAGAAGAAAGAGGAAATGATTCATTTCTCAACCGCTTATAAGGATATTCTAAAAAAACATACTCTATTTGCCACGGGAACAACTGGTACAAAAATTGAAAAGGCCACAGATCTTCAGGTGGAAAAGTTTCAGTCCGGTCCCCTCGGTGGAGACCAGCAGATCGGGGCTAAAATTGCTGAAGAAAAAATGGATCTCATAATTTTCTTGAGAGATCCTCTCACCGCTCAGCCTCATGAACCGGATATTACAGCTCTGCTTCGTTTATGTGATGTTCATCAGATCCCTGTAGTGACAAATCTGGCCGGTGCAGAAATCGTGATTCGCGCACTCGAACGAGGAGAACTGGACTGGAGAAAAATCATGAAAGAAAAGAAAGACTAGGTGTAAGTTTATGACAAAAATCGGTATCACCTGTTATCCAACTGTGGGAGGATCAGGTGTAATTGCAACTGAATTAGGAAAATTACTGGCTGAAAAGGGGCATGAAATCCATTTTATTGCTTCTCAAGTTCCTTTTCGGCTCAACCGGGTATATCCAAATATTTTTTATCACGAAGTAGAAGTGAGTAATTACCCTGTCTTTCAGCATCCTCCTTATGATTTGTCACTTGCTAATAAAATGGCTGAAGTGATTGAAAGGGAAGAGCTCGACATTTTGCATGTCCATTATGCGATGCCTCACGCAGTTGTGGCAATCTTAGCTAAACAAATGTGCCAGAGGAATATAAAGATAATTACTACTCTTCATGGCACAGACATTACGGTGCTCGGCATCGATGCGAGTTTAAAAAGAATGATCCGTTTTGGCATTGAAAAGTCAGACAGAGTAACTGCTGTTTCTAATAGTCTTGTCCAGCAGACCATTGAACAGTTGGAAACAAACAAACAGATGGACGTCATCTATAACTTTGTGGATGAAAGAGAATACTTCCGTAAAAGCTCTAATTTACGTTCCCAATTTAATATTAAAGAAAATGAGAAAGTTGTCATTCATATATCAAACTTTCGAAAAGTGAAAAGAGTCCCCGATATTATAAAAGTATTTCATGCGATTTCAGAAGAGATGCCTGCAAAACTCCTGCTTGTCGGAGATGGCCCTGAATATTCAGATTGTTATCAGCTTGTAAGAAATCTTAATCTTGAAGATAAAGTATTATTTTTAGGAAAACAGGATAATGTGAGTGATCTTTTATCTATCTCTGATTTAAAACTGCTCCTTTCTGAAAAAGAAAGCTTCGGTCTTGTCTTGTTAGAAGCAATGGCATGTGGAGTTCCTTCTATCGGAACTAACGTTGGAGGCATTCCGGAAGTTATTGACCATGGGGAAACAGGCTTTATTGGAGAACTAGGGAACATTCAGCAGTTAAGCCGGTATGCCCTTGAGCTTTTAACAGATGAAGAACGCCTGGCTGCTTTTTCTCGTCGGGCAGAGAGTGTTGTTAAAGATAAATTCTCCTCTTCATTAATTGTTCGACAATATGAAGAGCTGTATGATCAGGTGTTACAAGATGAATGAACAGTTAATTAAAGCCTTTAGAGTCGTCCATAAGATAACAGAAGCCGGCGGGAAGGCTCATATTGTCGGCGGGGCGTTAAGAGATGCACTGCTTCAAAGAGAAACCGGAGATGTTGATATTGCTACATCCTTTACACCTGAAGAAGTGATGAAAGTTTTTGAAAAAGTTATTCCTGTAGGCATTGAACATGGAACGGTTATTGTCCGCTATCAGTCTGAATCTTTTGAAGTGACAACTTATCGTACAGAGGAAGGCTATGAAGATTATCGTCATCCTGATAAAGTAGCCTTTGTCCGGTCAATTGAAGAAGACCTGGCAAGAAGAGACTTTACCATTAATGCGATGGCGATGGATGATACAGAAAAGGTTATTGACCCTTTTTGTGGACAGCAGGACTTAAACGATAAGGTCATTCGGGCCGTTGGCAATGCTGAGGAAAGATTTAAGGAAGACCCGCTTCGTATGATGAGAGCTCTTCGTTTTTGCAGTCAGCTGGAATTTAAACTTGAAAAGGCAACACATGAAGCGATGATTACACAGGCCCATTTACTTAATTATATATCGACAGAAAGAATTGCTGCAGAATTCGAAAAACTGATGGCTGGCCCTGGGTTTAAAGAAGCATTGAAGATCTGTAAGAACGTGGAGCTTTACCGCTGGTTTCCTATTTTCAAAGAAGAACCAGGATTAATCGATCAGATACCAAGGGTTAGATTATACTCATTTGCAGAAGTCATTGCTTTTTACAGAGAATTTTCTTCTACCTTTACAAGTGAATGGATAAAAGAGTGGAAACTATCTAATAGAGTAAAACGGGAAACTGTTCAGTTATCCGAGGCACTCAGCCGGTTCAAAATAGGTGAAAAGTTGTCCTGGATCGTTTACAAGATTCCTGATTCCCTTATCATCCCTTTCAGCCGTTTGGCAACAGCTTTAGAACTGACATTAAGTGAAGAAGTCCTGTTAGAAGAGCATAGAAAGCTTTCGATTCAAGACAGGAAAGAGCTGGCTTTTCAGGCAGAAGATCTTCTGAATGTTTTAAATGAAAGGGATAAAGGACCGTGGATTGGACAACTTTTAGAAGAGATAGAATACGCTGTCGTGACGAACCAGCTAGTGAATAGTTATCAATCTATAAAGGAATGGGCAATCAAATGGAATCTACCCGAAACCGATTAATACACATACTTAATAAAAACGAAGGATACCAATCCGGACAAGAACTCTCTGATCAGCTGGGAATTTCCAGAACAGCTGTTTGGAAACATATGAAGGAACTTGAGAAGGATGGATATGAGATCGAAGCCGTCCAGCGAAAAGGTTATCGAATTGTCTCTTCGCCTGACAAAATCAGTGAAAATACGATTCAGTGGGGATTAAAAACGAAGTGGATGGCAGGTCAGCTTCATCACTTTGAAGAAGTAAGTTCCACCCAGGAAATTGCCCATCAGCTGGCCAAGCAGGGAAAACCACATGGAACGGTGGTAATTGCTGATCAGCAGCTTAGTGGGAAAGGACGAATGGAACGACCGTGGGACTCTCCAAAAGGAAAAGGAATTTGGATGAGCATGCTTCTTCGTCCGAAACTGCCTCCTATTCAGGCCCCTCAGTTGACACTTCTCACCGCCACTGTTCTTGCAGAAGTTATAGAACAGAAGACTGGGCTAAAGCCGCAAATAAAATGGCCGAACGACATTCTAATCCAGCATAAAAAAATGGCAGGCATCTTGACAGAAATGCAGGCCGAGCAGGATCAAATCCAATATGTAGTGATAGGTACCGGATTAAACATCAATCAGAAGGCTGAAGATATCGCACAGGAAATTCATTACAAAGCTACTTCTCTTTTGATGGAGACACAAGAGGAATGGGGAATTCAAGATTTCATTCAGTCGCTGCTCGTTCAATTTGAGGAAACGTACGACCGTTATATAGAAGAAGGTTTTCAGCATGTGAAGCAGAAGTGGGAAACCTATGGATATAAGATTGGGGAAGAAGTGGAAATAACAACTTTAAGAAAGAGTTGGAAAGCTACGCTGCTCGGAATAGAACCAGATGGTGCTTTACGAGCCAGAGACCGTGAGGGAAACGAAGAGAAGCTGTATTCTGCTGAAATTCACTGGGGAGAAGGAGGCTACCATGCTTAATAACACGAAATTTCTAAAGATGAAAGAAGAAAAAAATAAAATTACAATGGTTACCGCTTATGATTATCCTTCTGCTAAAACAGCCGAACAAGCTGGAATGGATATGATATTAGTCGGTGACAGTCTCGGAATGGTTGTCTTAGGTTATGAATCCACCATTCCCGTAACGTTAAATGATATGTGCCATCACGGCAAAGCAGTCCGAAGAGGAGCACCTCAGACGTTTGTCGTCGTTGATATGCCGTTTATGTCTTATCACATATCACTGGAAGAAACTTTAAAAAACGCTGCAAGGCTCTACCAGGAGACAGGAGCACAGGCATTGAAAGTCGAAGGAGCAGGTAATGTACTTCCAAAGATTAAACAACTAACTGAGGGAGGTATACCTGTCGTTGGGCATTTAGGTTTAACTCCCCAGTCTGTTAACGTACTGGGAGGCTATAAAGTACAGGGGAAAGATGCTGAAGCTGCTGGCCAGCTTCTCCGCGATTCTCTTGCTGTTGAAGAGGCTGGGGCTATTATGCTCGTACTTGAATGTGTTCCAAAAGAGCTTGCCGCTCTCATCACGGAAGAATTATCAATTCCTGTCATCGGGATAGGAGCAGGAGCATCTGTTGATGGTCAGGTGCTCGTTTACCATGACATTTTAAAATATGGCGTAGATCGTCTTCCTAAGTTTGTTCAGTCCTATATGGACAGCAACGAAACGATCACCAGCGCGATTCACGCCTATGTAAATGATGTGAAGACAGGTGAGTTTCCAGCAGAGGAACACACCTTTACAATGGACCGATCCCTATTGCCGCAAAGACCGGAGTTTGAATGATGCAAATTTTCGAAGATATTCTTACCATCCAGACGAGAACAAAAGAATTAAAAGCGAGTGGAAAAAAAATCGGGTTTGTACCAACGATGGGTTATTTACACGAGGGACACATAGAGCTGATAAAAAGAGCCAGAGACGAAAACGATGTTGTCATTCTCAGCATCTTTATAAATCCGCTCCAATTTGGTGACAATGAAGACCTTGATAACTATCCCAAAGACCGGGAGAATGATTTAATAAAGGCAAAAGAACATGGGGTGGATTTTGTCTTTTACCCTACAGAAAAGGTGATGTATCCAGAGCCGATGTCTCTTTCTATTTCCGTTACTAAGCGTACAAACGTTTTATGCGGAAGGAGCCGGCCAGGTCACTTTGAAGGTGTTGTAACCGTTTTAACCAAACTATTTAACATCTGCCAGCCTGATAAAGCTTATTTTGGGCAAAAAGATGCTCAGCAGGTTGCAGTAGTCGATTCCCTCATTCGTGATTTCAATTTTCCTATTGAACTTGTTTCTGTCCCGACGGTCAGGGAAGCAGACGGCCTTGCAAAGAGCAGCAGAAATGTGAATTTAAGTGCTGAAGAGCGTACGGAAGCTCCATCAATCTATGAGGCGCTTAAATTCGGGCATTCTTTGACAGAAAAAGGAGAACAAAATCCTTTAGATATCATTAAGCAGACTAGACAGTTTCTTGAAAATAAAACTCGTGGTAAAATAGACTATATTGAATTATTATCTTATCCTGAGCTGGAGACTGTTGACAGTGTAAATGGACAGGTTATTTTGGCGGCAGCTGTAAAATACAGCAAAGCAAGGCTTATTGATAATCTTGTTTTTGAAACATCCCAGCATGCTTAATGATCGAGGAGGAAACATTGTGTTTCGAACAATGATGAAATCAAAAATACATCGTGCCCGCGTAACGCAGGCAAATTTAAATTACGTTGGAAGCATTACGATAGACCAGGATATTTTAGATACCGTAGGAATTCTCCCTCATGAGAAGGTCCAGGTTGTTAATAATAATAACGGGGCACGGTTAGAGACATATGTTATTCCGGGGGAAAGAGGCAGCAGAGTAGTCTGCTTAAATGGAGCTGCTGCTCGACTTGTCCAGCCTGAAGACATTGTTATAATTGTTTCTTATGCTATGCTCAGCGAGGAAGAACTTACTGAATTTAAACCAAAGATCGCACTTATGGATGAAAATAATGATGTGGTTGAGGTCATAGAAGAAGAACCGCCGCTTACCGCAGTTACTTTATAAATACTAAGTCACGTAGTAAGGATCTTGGCCCAGTCAACACGGCAAGGTCCTTATTTTATGCCGGCAGGAATAAGGAGGTCGCTTTGGTTGTCTGCTTTTGCAATTATAGATTTAGAAACAACTGGAAATTCATCCTCGCAAAATGATCGTGTTATTGAAATTGGAATTGTCGTTATAAAAGATGGAACCGTAACTGAAGAGTTCTCGAGTCTCGTTTATCCAGAGCGGAAAATTCCTCCTTTTATTACGTCATTAACAGGTATTGCTGATGAGGATGTGATGGAAGCTCCCTTGTTTTCGGAAATAGTAGAGGAAGTGTACAGGATTTGTCAGGGAACCTATATTGTGGCACACAATATAGAGTTTGATATGCGTTTCTTAAATGCAGAGCTTAAGGCGTGCGGCTATCCTCCTCTACATAACCCTATGCTTGATACTGTTGAGCTTGCACGGATTCTTCTTCCGACGTCCCCCAGTTTTAAGCTGGGACGGCTTGCCCAAAAATTAGAGCTGGGACACGACCGTCCGCACCGTGCCCTGTCAGATGCCCAGGTGACAGGGGATCTTCTTTTATACCTGCTCAATGTATTAAAAAAGCTTCCTGAAAGAACACTTACTTATCTGCTTAAAATTTCAGGAAATTTAAAAAGTGAATGGAGACCCTTTCTCAAATCTGCCATTGAGACATCGAGGTATCAGACGCACTCTGACAGTGCTCATGATCTTTGGTACGGTATCGCTGTGAAGAAGATAGAAGACATGGCCCGTTATAAGCCTCAAATTGATGAGGAGTTTTCCTCGTGGAGCAAACAGATTTTACAAGGGAACGATGGATTACAAACACATAGGAAAGGGTTCGAATACAGAAAAGGCCAGGAGGAAATGGTGCACAAGGTATTTCAATCTCTTACTGAAAGTCGGCATGCCATTATCGAAGCTGGAGCAGGTACAGGGAAATCAATCGGTTACTTACTTCCCTCCCTTTACTATGCTTTAAAGTACAATCAAAAAGTGGTCGTCTCTACTTATACGACGTCATTACAGAATCAGCTGTTATATGAAGAAATTCCTAAATTAGCACAGCTGACAAACCGACCTGTAAACACTGTATTATACAAAGGGAGAAGCCACTATATCAGCTTGCTCCATTTTAAATATGAGCTGGATCATACAGAAGAGGATAATTATGATACGGCCCTTACTAAAGCAATGATCCTTGTCTGGCTGACGGAGACAACAACAGGAGATATTGATGAAATCCAGCTGCCTTCAAATGGTGAACAGTTCTGGCATAAGATTTCTGCAGAACAGACGGGTAAAGTAGATACAGCAGCCGGTACCTATTTTAGGCTGGCAGAAAAGCGAGCAGAGGAAGCAGATATAGTGATAACCAACCATTCTATTCTCTGTCTTGATTTACTAAGTACTAAGCCCCATCTGCCTGTATTTGATAAAGTCATCATTGACGAAGCTCATCAGTTTGAAGCGGCTGCCAGCAGATATTTTGGAATAAAGCTGAATGTTAAGGAACTGCAGAAGCAGCTCTCACAAGTTAATGATGGCCTTTCCGATAAGTCATTGGCAGCTGGACGTCGCAGGATTGATCAGTGCAGATCTGCTGTTGATGAAGCGAAAGAAGAGCTGACTCAGCTGTCAAAATTTTTATACAGCCGTCTGAGAAGAAAGAGAAAGAGAGCAGCCCTCTCTAAAAATGATGTCGGGAGAATTCAGCTGCCGTTTAATGATATTAAAGACCCTTCTTTGTTAACTACCGCTCATGAAATGGTTCAGAGATTTTTAGGCAGTCTGTCTGCTGCTGCTCGCAGCATGCAGTCAATCATTGATCAGATTACCGTTCAAGAGCAGCTGTCAAGTGATGCTGTAGAAAACATTTTGACAAGCCGTCTGAAACATTCTTTAGATATTTGTCATCAAATGAAAGAGGATCTCGGCAGTTATTTTACGTCACAAGACGAGGAAGAGACGAAATGGATTGAAATCGACGGGGATGGACCGAACCATTCAACTTTCTTATTCAGTGAGCCTGTTCATTTAGAGAAGCTGCTGGATGATAAGCTCTTTCAGAAGAAGAGCAGTGTCATTTTAACGAGCGCGACACTTTCAGCGAGCAGATCGTTTTCTTATTTTAAAAATAGTATGGGACTTAACGGGCAAATGAATCTTATCGAGACGGCCATACCTTCCCCTTATAATTTTGAAGAAAAGGTCAGGCTGATGGTTCCTCGTGATTTTCCAAACATTAAAGACGATCCCGATGAATATGTGTTAGCGGTTGGGGAAGCTATTTATTCGATGGCCCATGTCACTAAAGGAAGAATGCTCGTCTTATTTACTTCGTATGATATGCTTCGTAAAACGTATGACTTATTAAAAGAATTAATCTTGCCGGAAGAATATATGATATTTGGACAGGGTGTCTCGAGCGGGAGCAGGGATCGGTTAAAGAAAAATTTCCAATCTTTTGACCAGTCTATTCTGCTTGGTACGAGTTCTTTCTGGGAAGGAGTAGATATTCCGGGTGATGATTTATCATGTCTTGTAATTGTCAGACTCCCTTTCCATCCGCCAGACCAGCCGGTACAGAAGCGAAAAGAAATGGAACTGAAAGAAATGGGGAGAAATCCTTTTATGGAATACTCTCTTCCACAGGCGATCCTTCGTTTCAGACAGGGTTTTGGAAGGCTGATAAGAACGAGTACTGACAGGGGCATTGTTTTCGTTTGTGATCAGCGACTTATGGAAGCTAGATATGGAAAGTACTTTATAAATTCCATTCCAGAAGTTCCCATTTCATATAACTCAACAACAAAGTTAATACAGGAGATGGAAGATTGGCTCTAATTATAAGGAGATGATTTCATTTCAGCTATTTCCTGTTATAATTAACGAAGTCGATAAATAATGAGAAGAAAAAGGCAGGGGAAGCACAGATGAGTAACAAGTTAGAAACACTTTCTACTGTTAGGGTTCAGAAAACAGATGATTTATATAAGCTTGTAGATACACTGAATCGTACATTAAAAGAAGAAAACTTAATGTTTGGAATGGCGCTAGATGAAGATGATCGGGACACAGCCGTCTTCACGATATACCGTACCTAGATGGATGAAATGGACGCTTGTTATCGGGTCTATATTATGCTTTATTATCTTTTTACTAGGCATGTGGATGTATTCACATATTAATGCCAGCAAAACACAGGATTTTGACCGAGCTGAATCTTTTGCGACACAAGAGGCGGGGTTCAGGCAGGTTGATAAAGTAACAAGGTATAATGGAAAATCCGTTATTCATATCGTTCAAGGTGCGAATGAAGAGGGAGAAAGCATTTATGGATTTATTAATTTAGCAGATAATAAACTATTAATAACTCTTGATGCTGAGCAAATGATAAGCAAAGAAGCTGTCAGAAATGACAGTGAAGCTTCCTGCAGCAGCTGTGAATGGATAGACACTCAGCTGGCGTATGAAGAAAACCGCCCGGTGTGGGAACTTACTTATAAGGATGAAAGCAACCGCTATGTATTTGAATACATCGATGTTGAAAACGGCGAACGGATCCAGAGGTTTGCCTTTAGGCAGTCTTAAATTTAAGAAGGAGTGAACAAATTTGGAATTAGCACAAAGAGTACAAGCATTAACACCATCAAGCACACTTGCCATCACAGCAAAAGCAAAAGCACTAAAAGCAGAAGGTCATGATGTCATTGGACTGGGCGCTGGGGAGCCGGATTTTAATACTCCATCACATATTCTTGAAGCAGCGAAACGTTCAATGGATGAAGGGCATACTAAATATACTCCGGCGGGAGGGATTCCTTCTTTAAAAGATGCGATTATCCAAAAAATGAAAGGTGATCAGGGTCTTACTTATGCCCAGTCACAAGTTATTGTGACAACAGGTGCGAAGCATGCCTTATTTACTTTGTTTCAAGTTCTTCTTAACAAAGGCGATGAAGTGATTGTGCCAGCTCCTTATTGGGTAAGTTATCCAGAACAAGTGAAATTGGCAGAAGGCGAACCGGTAGTTGTAGAGACATCGGAGAAGCAGCAGTTCAAATTAACACCCGATCAGCTTGAAGGAGCGGTTACGGAAAAAACAAAAGCGGTAATTATTAATTCACCAAGTAATCCAACAGGGATGATGTACACAGAAGATGAACTTCAGGCACTGGGAGAAGTGTGCCTGAAACATAACATACTGATTGTCTCCGATGAAATCTATGAAAAACTGACATATACAGATACACCTCACGTCTCTATGGCTCAACTGTCAGAAGACCTTTACAAACAGACGGTAATTATTAATGGTGTCTCCAAATCGCACTCGATGACCGGCTGGAGAATTGGCTATGCCCTAGGTAATCCAGACCTCATTAAAGCGATGACGAACCTGGCTTCTCATTCTACATCAAACCCGACTTCAGTTGCTCAATATGCAGCTCTTGCCGCTTATACGGGGTCAAATGAGAAGGTAAATGAAATGAAATTAGCCTTCAAAGAGCGTTTAGAGAAGCTTCATGAATGGCTTGTTAATATTCCAGGAGTCCATTGTGAAAAACCGGAAGGAGCTTTTTACCTCTTTCCTAACGTTAAAGAGGCAGCGGACAGCTGTGGATTTAATAGTGTAGATGACTGGGTAAAAGCGTTGTTGGATGAAGAAAAGGTAGCTCTAGTTCCTGGCTCCGGGTTTGGGTCGCCAGAAAACGTCCGTCTGAGCTATGCCACTTCACTTGATCAGCTGGAAGAAGCAGCGGCCCGCATTAAGAGATTCGTCGAAAATCATCAATCTTAAAGTAGAGCATGGAGGTTTTTAGTGTGAAGACAACAATTTCAGAAGTATCGAAATATGCAGGACAGGAGGTTACCATCGGCGCATGGCTGAGCAATAAGCGTTCAAGCGGAAAAATTGCTTTTTTACAGCTGCGTGACGGTACTGGGTTCATGCAGGGAGTCATTGTAAAAGCTGAATTGGGAGAAGAGAAATTCCAAGAAGCTAAGGCATTAACTCAGGAAACATCTTTATATGTAACAGGTACCATCGTCGAGGATACACGTTCCTCTTTTGGCTATGAAATGCAGGTGAAGGACTTTGAAATCATTCATGAAGCCGTTGATTATCCTATCACTCCAAAAGAACATGGTACTGAGTTCTTAATGGACCACCGCCACTTATGGCTGCGCTCCAGAAAGCAGCATGCCGTAATGAAAGTGCGCAATGAAATCATCCGGGCAACTTACGAGTTTTTTAATGACAATGGTTATACAAAAATTGACCCTCCTATTTTGACAGGAGCGTCCGCAGAAGGTACAACAGAGCTGTTCCATACGAAGTATTTCGATGAAGATGCTTTCCTTTCCCAAAGCGGCCAGCTTTATATGGAAGCAGCTGCCATGGCTTTTGGAAAAGTGTTCAGCTTCGGTCCTACGTTCCGTGCAGAGAAGTCAAAAACCCGTCGTCACTTGATTGAATTCTGGATGATTGAACCGGAAATGGCTTTTATGGACCATGAAGACAGCTTACAGGTTCAAGAGCAGTATGTTTCTCATATTGTAGAATCAGTTCTTGAAAATTGTAAACTGGATCTGGAAGCACTGGGGCGGGATACTACAGCTTTGGAAAAAATTAAAGCCCCTTTCCCGCGTATCAGCTATGATAAAGCCATTGACCTGTTAAAAGAAAAAGGGTTTAATGATATCGAGTGGGGAGAAGACTTTGGTGCTCCTCATGAAACAGCGATTGCTGAAAGCTTCGATAAGCCGGTGTTTATTACGAACTACCCGGCAGAAATTAAAGCCTTCTATATGAAGCCGGATCCAGATCGGCCAGAAGTAGTGCTGTGCGCGGACTTAATCGCCCCTGAAGGATATGGAGAGATTATTGGCGGCTCTCAGCGGATCGATGATTTAGCGTTGATGAAACAGCGTTACGATGAACATGAATTGTCAGGGGACGCCTATCAATGGTATTTGCAGCTTCGTGAGTACGGAAGCGTTCCCCATTCCGGATTTGGACTTGGGCTTGAACGCACAGTTGCCTGGCTTTCAGGAGTAGAGCATGTCAGAGAAACAATTCCGTTTCCACGCCTGCTTAACCGCTTGTATCCATAAGAAATAAAGACCTTGGAAACACCGATAAAGGAAGCTCCTAAATCGGTGTTTTCCTTGTTTTAAACACCAGGAAATGAGGTGATGGGAATGGCAAAATACCGTAAATTTCAAGAAATTCTGGACAGCCAGATTTCCATTCCGAAAGCTTTGATCACAGAATACAGAAGGCTGGGTATTGGTGAAAAAGAACTTGTTATTATTCTGCAGCTGCATCAGTTTCACATTTCAGGCAACTCTTTTCCTACTCCAGATGAGCTCGCAGGCATTACATCTTTCACTACACAGGAGTGTACACAGATTCTTCGTGTCTTAATACAGAAACACATCATTACTATTGAGCAGCAGGGAGGCACCTCAAGGAGTGTAGGGGATGAGTGCTATTCATTAGAGCCGCTGTGGGAAAAGTTATTTACCTGCTCCTCAAACGGCCAGACACCCAGACAGTCATCAGAGAATGTTTTTTCTTTATTTGAACAGGAATTCGGACGCCCGCTGTCTCCTTTTGAAATAGAAAATATTAATATTTGGCTCGATCAAGAAGAACAGGAGCCGGCTTTAATTAAAGCAGCATTAAGGGAAGCAGTATTAATGGGTAAATTGAATTTTAAATATATTGATCGTATTTTAAGAGAATGGAAGAAAAAAGGAATTCATTCTGTAGAGCAGGCGAGACAGCACGGGAAACAATTCAGACAGGGACAGGCTAAAGAGTTTGGAACAAAACAGAAAGCCGCACCAAAAAGAGATGTCTCTTTATATTATAACTGGCTGGAAGAGGAATAAGGGGGGAAAGAGGATGTTAACAAAAAAGCAGATTCGCTACTGTCTCGATACTTTTGAAGAAATGTTTCCAGAGGCAGAATGTGAGCTGACGCATGATAATCCTTTTGAACTTTTAATAGCTGTAGTACTATCAGCACAGGCTACGGATGCACTCGTCAACAAAGTGACGCCGGGTCTTTTTGAAAAATATAAAAATCCTGAAGATTTCTTAAGCGTTCAGCTTGAGGAATTGGAACAGGATATAAAATCAATTGGTTTATACCGCAGTAAAGCGAAAAATATTCAAAAGCTCTGTCGAACGTTACTTGATAAATTTGACGGTGAGGTGCCGCCGACACAAAATGAGCTGGAAAGCCTAGCAGGTGTGGGGAGAAAAACGGCAAATGTAGTAGCTTCTGTTGCTTTTAATGAGCCCGCAATTGCTGTAGATACACATGTAGAGAGAGTATCTAAAAGACTCGGCTTCTGCCGGTATAAGGATTCTGTGTTAGAGGTTGAAAAGACCTTAATGAAAAAAGTTCCGAGAGAAGAATGGAGCGATACACACCATCGGATGATTTTTTTTGGACGCTACCACTGTAAAGCAAAACGGCCAAACTGTCATGAATGTCCGCTTTTATTTCTATGCAGGGAAGGGCAGAAAAGAAAGCGAAAAGAAGAAAAATAAAAAAAGCTCCAAGCCTTATGGCTTGGAGCTTTTTAAATGGCAAGTTACTGTTGTTCTTCTTCTTGATCTTGATTTTGATCATCAGAAGCGGGCTGTTCTTCTTCTCCAGATTCTTCTTGAGGCTGCTGTTCTTCTTCAGTTCCTCCGCCTTCTTCCTCAGGTTGTGAATCCTCATTATTGCCATTATCATTTCCGTTTTCTCCGTTATTGTCGTTTTCCTGGTTACTCTCTTCATTCCCACTTTCGTTATTTCCGCTTTCGTTATTTCCACTCTCACCCTCAGATGGGTTGTCTTCAGGGTTTTCAGTTTCCGTTCCTTCGTTTTCCGGTTCCTGTTGCTGTTCTTCTTCAGTTCCTTGCTCTTCGTTTTCATTCTCTTCAGGCTGTTCAGCTTCTTCATCGCCACTGCCGCCTGGGACTGTAACTGATGCTGTTTCAGGATCGCTTCGTTCTGCATCTCCACCATTACTAGTGGCTACAACGGAGAATTTGTAAGTAGATCCCGGCTGGATTTGTGAAACTTCCATACTTCGGCTGTCTGTTGTAGTAAGTTCTCTGTTATCTCCTCCATCAATGGATACATACACTTCAAAAGAAACATCGTCTTCACTATGATCCCACTCAAGATCAATTGCCTGTGACCCTTCGTTATACTCAGCAGATAAGCCGTTTACAGGATCGAGTTTATCAAACTGTTCAGATGTTTCTGTCGGCTGATTGTCCACATGGAAAAGCTCTGAAACAATCTGACTCTCAGGAGTATAAGAGCTTGGAAGCTCAGCAGGGCGAGAGCCGTCCTCGATATCAATCCATTTTACAGAATCAGGTTTACTAAAGTCACTCGTTTCTTTTCCAGCAGAAATATCCTGCATTACATATTTAAACAACTGTCTAGGAATCTGCTGGGAGCTATCTGAAAGGTTTTCATTGTTTTCACTGTACCCGGTCCAAATCGACACACTATAGTTCGTAGTGTAGCCGCTGAACCAAACATCAGGAACGATTGGAGTTCCATCGTCCAGGTTACGGTTTGTCGTACCTGTCTTACCAGCGACAGGAAGGTCTGAAATATTAGCTGCTTGGCCTGTTCCTTCATCCATAACTGTCTCCAGCATGGAAGTAACCATATAGGCTGTATAATCGCTCATAGCATTCTTGGATTCAGGTGTTAAGTCAGCTGAATCTCCTTCAGCCGTTTCTACCTTTCTGACGGTAAATGGTTCATTATACGTACCACCGTTACCAAAAGCGGCGTAAGCCCCGCTCATTTGTACCGGGTTTGTAAGGACACCGCCCCCAATCGCATCACTAAGGTACATTTGAGAGTTTTCAAAAGAGAATCCTAAGCCTTCTACGAACGGTTCGGCATTTTCCGGGCCTACTTCCTGTAGTGTTTTAATCGCAGGGATGTTCAGAGAGTCTTTTAAGGCTTCTCTCATACTTACCCAGCCTCTGAAGCGATTATCGTAGTTACCAGGTGACCAGGCATCTTCACCGCTTCCAATCGTAATCTCTTCATCATTGATCTGATGGTAAGTGGAAAGCTTTTTTTCCTCTATGGCTGGACCGTAAGCAGCGATAGGTTTAAATGTAGACCCGGGCTGGCGGTTAATGTCAGAAGCATAATTGTATCCTCCTGTCGTGTAATTGCGTCCGCCTCCAATTGCACGAATCGCTCCAGACTCTGTATCTGTAACGGCAATTCCGGATTGAAGTTTGTCGTCCGGCCAGGCGACAGGTCCTTCACCACTTAAAGCCTGCTCAACCGTTTCCTGGGCATTTGGATCAATGGTTGTATAAATTTCTAAGCCGTCGTTATAGATATCGGCTCCATCCATTTTTTTTGCAACCTCTTTAGCTACTTGATCGATGAATGCTTTATAAGGTCTTTCTTTGTCCTTTTGTTCAGCGAGAAGGTCTTCCACCTTCGTTTGTTTTGCTTCTTCTGCTTCTTCTTCCGTAATCTTCTTATGCTGTACCATTAAATTTAAAACGGTGTTCATTCGTTTCTGAGCCAGCTCAGGGTTTTTATATGGATCATAACCTGATGGACGCTGCGGCAGGCCGGCGAGCAGAGCCATTTCAGGAAGCGTCAGTTCACTTAAATCCTCTTTTCCGAAATACGTTTGTGCAGCTTCTATAATTCCATAAGCTCCCTGTCCGTAATAGATCTTATTCAAATACATCTCTAAGATTGTTTCTTTTGAATATTCCTGGTCAAGTTTAATCGCAATATACTGTTCCTGTACTTTTCTTTCAAGTGTTTTATCACTCGTTAAGTAAGAACGTTTAACTACCTGCTGAGTAATTGTACTTGCACCCTCAGAACCAAATCCATTCGTGACGTTTGAAATAACGGCCGCTCCGATTCGACGAGGATCAATTCCTATGTGTTTAAAAAACCGCACATCTTCAGTGGCTAACACGGCATCTACCATCTCAGGCGGAAGGTCATCGTAGTTCACCCTGGTCCTTCGTTCATCGCCTGCAACGTCTGTAATTAGCTCATCATTCATATCATAAATTCTTGATGAAAAAGGATCAGATAATTGCGCTTCATCCAGTTCTGGAGCGTTTGAGATATAGTAGGCAAACAGCCCGCCAACTCCTAACATAAGAACGATTCCAATCGTTAAGAGGGTCATAAAAATAGTTTTAAAAGGAATATTTCGTTTTCCCTTCTTTTTATTGCCTGATTTTAAACTTTTTCTTCTTCCTGATCTCGACTGACTATCATTTGCCATGTCGTCATTCCTCCATTCAAAAATAGAGCTTATCTATAGCTTTGACGTAATCAATTCTTGCCTGATAGTGAAAGGGGAGAAGGACTCCTTTTTCCTTAATCACTTGATAGGGAATCGACTTTCGGCCGTCATTCAATTGATCTTCCCAATATGGAAATAAGTGTTCGGAAGGGAATAGGTAGGCTTCATCCTGTGCCGAGAATTTTATAATTAAAAAAACTATTCCCCCATGTTCGTAACAACTTTTCATATGATCAATTTGATGCTGATGGATGTTGCTCAATGGAAACGAAGTCTTATTCCTCGTTTCTTTTGCTTCAAAATCGATGTAACGCCCCCGATAAACGCCATTAAAATCTGTAGTGGAAGCTTGTTTAAAATATGCTTCCTTTATAACAGCTGCACTTCTTTTTGGATAATCTACCTGAACAATCTGGATGGGAGTTGGCTTTTTGTGAACAACAGCAATTCCTGCAGCACGGTAAAATTCGTTGGCTGCTGCAATGTCTTCCTCAAGGGTCATTCCTCTGTTACTGAAATTAGGTTGTTTTATTTTATTAGAGGAGTGTTTCATCGCTCTTTTTCCGTTTGGATAATTCACCTGTTTTCCCTCCTCAGTATCATGAGGGTATCATAACAAAAAATCCTGTTCTGTGTAATAAAAATGTACAACCTCCTATCATAGTAATATAACGGTCTGATATCCCAAGAGGTTTCACTCTATTATACGATGTGCGCCATTTAACGACAAATAAAATATCCAGGCGAAACACCTACCAAAAATAAATTCGTGAAGAAAATATTCTTTTTAGGGCGTAATATATGAAAACTTTTTAAAAAAGGCGTTTTTTGTCAATTTTGTGACGGACGGTTATGGAGCTGTCTTTCTTTGTTGCTTTACTTCTAGTTTTGTCAAGGGGAAAGGAGTTATTCTTTCTACCTCGAATTATTCAATTAGGAACTATTTTTAAGGGAGGAATTCTTTAATGAAAGATAATCGTCTTGTTCCTGCTGCGACTTATGAGAGGCAACTTATTCAGTTAAAAGACAAATTTTCTCTGCTTGAAAAACGCTTATCCCTAAAAGCTGATGAAATCGTTTTTACCATGGCTGTTTCCCATAGAAAAGAGATTGATCACTTAAAAGACGAAATTATTCATCTGCGTGAACAAGTGAAGGAATTAAAGAAAAGCGGGACATCCGAAAGGCTCCCTCTGCCTCCTAAAAAAAGATCAGTTGTATAAAGCTCTTTTGCTATCCTGTTTCCCCACATGGTAATGTATAGGGGAAAGGTGTGAATGTATGAATGTTATAGAATTAACACATGAATTAAAACAATTAATTGATGAGCGCCATGAAAAATATATGACTACAGAAGGGCCTGTAGACAAAAAAGATCATGATTTTTTTAACCGTGTCAAATTAGAGACACAGTCTATGTTTGAACTAACTGAGAAGTGGAGGAAAGCTGCCGAAGTTTACGTGAAAGACCGAAACGTTCGTGTCCACCCAAATCAGGTAAGTTCTACACATGAAAATGTGGAAATGCTTATTTTACACAGTTATTACTTAGATGTTGAGAAGAAAAGGTTTAAAGAGCTTCACCAATCCTCTCATTACGTGCTTGATATGATTCTTGATGATACTAATGTGAAGTAACATCAGAAATTTATATGCTCTTTTCGGGAGGATTGTTCTGTTTTAAAGAAATTGAAAAAAGCAGCTGGGAAGTCACTTAAGAATCTCATCCTGGATCTATATCTCTACAGTAGTCTAATGATATTTCCGAATACCTTATAAGTTTGAGCTGCAGAAAGGGCTGATCCGTGTCTCGAGTGAGCCTCTTTTAACTTAATGGGGAAACGGAACGCTGTAATCTCAATAAGCTCTCTAATGGGATCAATCCTCTCTTATTAAATGTTCCGTTACTCAAAAAAACGTAAAGGGCCGGGGGAAACGGCGAGACTCCTATGGGAGGATAGAACAGGCTGAGATCCCGGAGGGCTAAAGCCTCGAGGAAGCTCAGCGTTCGCCGATGGAAAGCGAGTTGTTTCCCCAGGACCGATTTTCTTTATTCAGACAAACGGAACAGGATGCTTATATTTTTATAACTAACGCAACCCAGATTTCATATTTCAACCTCTATAAGAAATAGAACATCATGAGTTCCAGAAGGACAAAAGCACACCCATTTAAGGTGTGCTTTTCTCTTTAGAAAGTATTTTCTTCTTTATACACTTTTCTGTTTCTTAACTTATCGAGAATTAAATAAAGCACAGGGACAAGGACGAGTGTGATCAGGGTAGAGAACATTAGACCGAATACAATTGATATAGCAAGCGGCCTGAATAATACATCACCTGAAAAGATTACGGGTGTCAGTGCTGCAATCGATGTAAGTGTAGTAAGAATAATAGGACGAATTCTTGCACGACCGGCTTCAATTACAGATCGTTCCACACTATCGTACGTATCTTTATTCTGTTCAATAAACTCAATAAGAATTATTGAATTTCGAACGACAATCCCTGAAAGTGAAACAATACCTAAGACAGCCAGGAAGCTCAGTGGTTCTCCTGAAACAAAGAGCCCAATAATTGCGCCAGTAATCGCGATAAATACAGAGCTTGTTACAAGGATAGGCATCGTCAGGGAATTAAACTGCAATGCAATGGTCACATAGATCAAAAATAAAACAATGACAAACAGCTTTAATACTTCGACAAAAAATTCTGTTGTATCATCAGATTCTCCAGTTTCCAACACAGAATATCCAGCTGGTAAACCGACTGTTACTGAATCGATGACTTCATTGGCAGCTTCCGTATATTGAGATTCTTCTCCTTCTTTTGGATAAGCTTCAATGGTAACCGTACGTTTGCCATCAAGATGAGGGATGCTGCCGGTCTGTTCTGTTTCTTCCTCGGTTATAATTTCAGAAAGCGAGATCAGTTCAGGCGGGCCATCTCCTGAAGAAACAGGAATCGTTAATTCTTCTAGATTAACGCCATCTTCTTCTCCGTCATCCACACGGAGCTGTACAGGCAGACGTTCCTGATCCTGGCTGAAAGCTGCCAGTGGTACTCCCGTATTAGCAAATTGAATTTGTGAAGTTACGGTTTCCGCATCAAGCCCATTTTCTGCAAGAAAATCCCGATCGGGAACATAGTTGATAACAGGCTGAGGGGTTCCTGTATTAAGTGATACAATTTCCGTTTCCTCTAGACCTTCAAGCTCTTTTTTAATTTCGTTAGCTTCATTGACCAGTCTGTCAATATCAGGTCCTTGCAGCTTCAGTTCAATAGGAGGAGAAGGAGGCGGGCCGGAGACGATTGTATTTAAGAATATCTCGGCATCGGGAAACTCTTCTCGGAGTGTCTCTGTCCATTCAGAAATAAAAGAAGAAGCACTCGTAGCCTCCCGGTCTACTCTTACTAAGAGCTGTCCTGTATTCTCACCAGACTGAGATAACGATTCATTAAATAAGTTAGGAAGTCCACTACCAGCATAAACAGCAGTTTCTGTTACGTTTTCTGCGTTAGTATTTATATATTCAGCCATTTCTTCAATTTGAGATTGAGAATCTTCAATCATCGTTCCTTGAGGAAACTCTACTGAAATGGTTACTTCCGGACGGTCGGCTGCAGGGAAAAATTCAAAAGGAATCTTCAGTGCCAGCAAAGAGAGGGCTGCACAAAGTAAGAGTCCTATAATACCTGTTCTTACCGGTTTTCCTGTTACCTTAGGCAGAATGCCGTCTGCATATACTTTTTCCAGTTTATTAAAAGCTTTTCCTAATATACCGATGCTTTTATGCGAACGCTTTGAGTTTCTTCTCTGTCTTGCATATTGAACGGTTGGAATAAATGTCAACGCAATAAAAGTAGAAGCAACGACGGTGAAAATGAGTACGCTTGGCAATGCTCTAATAAAATCTCCATTTGAACCGGATATAAATGTTAAAGGAAAGAAGCTGAACACAATCATAAGTGTTGAAGTAATGATAGATTTTCGAACTTCCCAAACTCCGTTAACCGTACCTTCAAGCGGGGAGTCACCGAGCTGAAAACGCCGCTGTATATTATCGTTTACTACGATTGCATCATCTACTAATATCCCTATGGCTATAATCATTCCGATGATGGATATCTGGTTAAGATCTACTCCAATGTATGGAAGCGGAATTAACCCAATTAGAATTGATATCGGAATGGCAACGGCTACCAGTAGTGCAGATGAAAGGGGGAGGCCTAATATCATTATGGCAACTACAGCAAGAAAAGAAATCGCAAAAGATGTCAGCAGACTCGTGAATACCTCATCAATTACAGTACTTTGTGTATAAAATTGATCGACTGATACTCCTGAAGGCAAGTCATCTTTTAATCTGTTTACTTCTGAAGTGAGGGATTCCTGCAAGGCAGAAATATTTACGCCTTCTTCAGCGAGTATGGTTAAGGAGAGAGCCTGCTGATTCTCATAAGTAATGAGATCTTCAGGGTTCTTCGAAGTTCTTTCAACCGAACCTAATTCACCTAAAGTAACAGGTTCATTATTGGCCTCCACCGGAATAGGAAGGTTCTCTAAATCTTCAAGGCTTGAAGCTTTATCAAAGGAAAGCTGAAAAATTTGATCATCGGATTTTTCTGTGCCAATAGCAGAAGGCGATAATTCCTGCTGAAGAACGGGCAATAGTTGACCGGCGGAAAGACGGTTGTCTTCTAATGATTGATTATCGAGCTCGATTGTTATTTCTTCTTCAGGAAGCCCTTTGACTTGCAGTGATTCTACTCCTGCAATGGAAGTTAAACGTTCTTCCCATTCATCGACTGTATCTCTTAAACTGTAAAGCGTCTCTTCGTCTTCAGCGAGCAGATGATAGGAAGCAACTGCGGAAGCCTGTGTATCTGTATTAACTTCAGGATCCTGGACAGCTTCTGGAAAAGAACCGGATGTGTCGACTACACTCTGCCGGATTTTTCCGTTAACGGTGCCCGCACTTGCATCATCGCTTATTACAGCCGTAATACTTGCAAAGCCGGCGGCTGATGATGAAGTTATTTCATCAATCCCGTCTATATTTAAAAGCTCTTCTTCCAATGGATTTACGATTGTATTTTCCACTTCCTCTGGACTTGCCCCAGGATATGCCGTCGTGATAGAGGACACGTTCACATTAATTTCCGGCACCTCACGTTTGGGCAGCTGAAAATATGTAAATACTCCTGTAAATAGGAGGATCACAATTAGTACCCAAACCATTTTTTTATACTCAATTAGTTTTTTCAAACTAAGTCCACCTCCAATAAATTAATAATTAAGTACAGTATAAACTTTTTTCTGACACTTGTGTCAAAAATAATGCTCTGCAATGTGCTATTATATATTTTGAAATCGTTTTATTAGTCTTTGGGAATATTTATTGTCATTATTCCCTATAAAGAAGGGGAGCTTGCTAAATGAATACACATCAACTAATTGAAGAAGCTAAAAATATACGTGAGAAGGCATACACGCCTTATTCAAAATTTAAAGTCGGAGCAGCATTGCTTACAAAGGAAGGTAAACTGTTCACAGGATGCAATATTGAAAATGCTGCCTATCCGGTGACATGTTGTGCTGAAAGGGTTGCGATCTTTAAGGCTATCTCGGAAGGGTATCACCAGTTTCAGACAATTGCCGTAGTAGCTGATACGCAGCGTCCCGTTCCCCCTTGCGGTTCCTGCCGGCAAGTTATGAGTGAGTTCTTTGAACCAGATCTTGAAATTCATTTAACGGATTTAAGCGGCACTGTAAAAACAATCACCATGGCCGAACTGCTTCCTTTCTCCTTTTCCCCTGACGATTTAATTGATAAATAAGCGGTTTTTACAAAAAAAGGGGTAGACAGACTCCTGATCTGGCTTAAAATAGAGATGGAGTGTTGCTTATGAAAACAATAGTAGTTACAGGCTATAAACCGATTGAACTTGGAATTTTTAAACACGATGATCCTAAGATTCAAATCATTAAAGAAGCGATAAAAAAAAGAATTCTATCTTTTATAGATGATGGTGGAGAATGGGTGATTGTTTCCGGCCAAATGGGTGTAGAACTGTGGACAGCGGAGGTTGTGTTAGATTTAAAAAGCGAGTATGATATATTTTTAGGGATTATCCCTCCGTTTCTAAATCAGCAGCAAAGATGGCCGGAGCATCTGCAGGCTATATATGAAGAGACTCGTGAACAGGCTGATTTTTATAAGCCGGTTTATGAAAAAGAATATGAAGGACCGTATCAATTCAGAGCAAGAGATCAATTTCTTGTCGAGCATTCTAATGGCTGCCTGCTGCTTTATGATGAAGATACACCTGGTTCTCCACAGTATTTTTTAAAACTTGTTTATCAATACAAACAGCATCATGATTATTTGGTAAGTTTCATTACTCCTCTCGACCTTGAAGATACGGCAGAAGAGGTAAGGTTAGCCAGCCCGGATTACTGGGAGCAGTAAAGCTTTAATTAAATGTGCCAACAGGGGTGATTAATTATGAGTGAACAGAAGTACAAATTAGACGGCAAGACCATTTTGGAAAAAGACTTTAAGACTTCTATGCGCGGCTATAACCAGGAAGAAGTTGATGAATTTCTTGATTTAATTATCCAAGATTATGAAATGTTTCAAAAGGAAATTGATCACCTGAAACAGGAAAATCAAAGACTGAAGAAACAGCCGGTTAGAGATGATCAGCCGACACAGCGGATGCGCCCAATTGGAAGCAGCAGCAATTCTACTCAGAACCACCAGATTAACTATGATATTTTAAAAAGAGTATCGAATTTGGAGAAAGCTGTGTTTGGCAAAAAATACGCAGAGGAATAATGCTGGAATTTTCCAGTGACATCCTAAGGTTTTTTTGATAGTATTAAGAGACGTGCTTATAACGTACGACACATTTGAATACTCGGGTAATCGCTGTATGGTATTTGCCATACAGAGGAAAGTCCATGCTCGCACAAGCTGAGATGCTTGTAGTGTTCGTGCTTGACGAAATCATAAGTCAAGGTAGCTTTTTAAGCTAACGGCAGAGAAGATCCCTAAGTTCTTTATGAATATGGGATCATACTCTTGAAAGTGCCACAGTGACGGAGCTGAAATAGAAATATTTCAGGTGGAACGAGGTAAACCCCGCGAGCGAGCAACCCAAATTTAGGTAGGGGCACTTTCGAACAGGGAAATGAACCTGAAGAAAGATCGCATTTCATGCGAAAGATAGATGGTTACCACCGGAGTACGAGGTTGACCACCGTTTGCAGTACAATGGCACAGAACATGGCTTACAGAGTATTCAATGGTCATTTAACATCAAAGTAAACCCTTCTAAAAAAGCCAATGCTTTTTAGGAGGGTTTTTGTTTTATAAAAGTGATATTTTGTAGGAGGACAAATATGAAACAGACAGTGACACTGGTAGCCACGGCTGCCATGGGGTTAGAAGCAATAGTGGGTCGAGAAGTAAAAGCATTAGGGTATGAGGATATTCAAGTAGAAAACGGACGTGTCCTCTTTGAGGCCCCTGTATCGGCAATTCCAAGAGCTAACTTATGGCTTCGCACAGCAGATCGTGTGAAGATTCTTATAGGAAAATTCAAAGCCTATAGTTTTGATGAGTTGTTTGAACAGACAAAAGCACTACCGTGGGAACAGTTTATAACAGAAGAAGGAGAGTTTCCTGTTACAGGTAAATCCGTTAAGTCTAAGCTCTATAGTGTTCCGGACTGTCAGTCTATCGTTAAAAAAGCGATAGTCGAACGGTTAAAGCAAAAATATGGGATCGCCTCTTTCCTAAAAGAAACAGGTGCATTTTATCGCGTAGAGGTGGCCATTCATAAAGATGAGGTGCGATTAACATTGGACACCTCTGGAAGCGGTCTTCATAAACGAGGCTATCGTGTGGGACAGGGTGAAGCTCCCTTAAAAGAAACGCTTGCAGCTGCTCTAGTTCAAGTTACAAATTGGCAGGCTGATCATCCGTTTATCGATCCTTTCTGCGGCTCTGGTACCATTGCGATTGAAGCGGCTTTAATAGGACAGAATATCGCCCCGGGTTTCAACAGGGAATTTGCGTCTGAAAACTGGGAGATGATTCCCCGTTCTCATTGGGACACAGCGTTTGAAGAGGCGGAAGACCTGGCGAATTATGATCAGCCGCTCGAAATTATAGGTTCAGATATTAGTCACGATATGATTTCCATTGCCAAACAGAATGCCATGGAGGCGGGGCTGGGAGATCTTGTGGAGTGGAAGCAGATGCAGGTGAAAGATTTGCATCCCCGTAAAGATAATGGCTATCTCGTGTCAAATCCTCCATACGGGGAAAGGATGGGAGAACGCGAGGAAGTCGAAGAGATGTACAGAGATCTTGGGTCCATTATGCGCGATTATCCTTCCTGGAGTGTTTATATCCTTACTTCAAATGAGAAATTTGAGAATTTATATGGCAAGAACGCCACAAAAAAGCGTAAGCTGTTTAATGGGTTTATTAAAACCGATTACTATCAGTATTTTGGCAGGCATATAAAATAGGGGGATGGTTACTTGTGAAAACAACAGAACAAAAATTTTGGGATCATTTAAGAGAACAGACTTCCTTTGGTGAAGCAATTGGACTGATGGCCTGGGATATGAGAACGAAGGCGCCTAAAAAAGGGATGGATCACCGTTCGGAAGTCATAGGATTGCTCTCTCAGAAAGTGCATGATCTTCAAACATCTGAGACTTTAAAAAGTTACATTGATGAATTGAAGCCTCAAACAGAACCTGGACTTCTAAGAGATGCACTTCTGGAAGCTGAGGATACCTATAATAAACAAACAAAAATTCCAACAGAGCTGTACAAAAAATTTGTTACTGTTCAGACGAAAGCAGAATCGGTATGGGTAGAAGCTAAAGAACAAAATGATTTTGAAAGCTTCCGCCCTTACCTTGAACAACTTGTTGATTTTAACCGACAGTTTGCTTCGTACTGGGGCTATGAGAACCATCCTTATGATGCTTTGCTTGATCAATATGAGCCGGGAATTACAGTAGAGAAGCTCGATGAAGTATTTCCGCCGCTTCGTGAATCTTTAACCGCTCTTTTAAATAACATTCAGAACTCTCCTAATCAGCCGGATGCTTCTGTCTTAAAAGGCCATTTTCCAAAAGAAAAACAGGAAGCTTTCAGCGAAGTCGTATTAAAAAGAATGAATTATGATTTTAATGCAGGACGCCTTGATGAAACCGTACACCCTTTTGCAATAGGCCTTAACACTGGAGATGTAAGAGTAACGACTAAATATGATGAAACTGATTTTCGTACAGCGGTATTTGGTACCATTCATGAAGGAGGACATGCGCTTTACGAGCAGAATATAGATCCTCAGCTCGCCTTTACACCACTTGCTACAGGAACTTCTATGGGTATTCATGAATCTCAATCATTGTTCTGGGAAAACTTTGTAGCCAGAAGCCGCTCCTTCTGGCAGAACCATTATCAGCTTTTTCAGGACTATGCTCCCGAGAATTTTAAGCAGCTTGATTTTACAGATTTCTTCCATGCAATCAACGAAGTCAAACCTTCCCTTATACGAATCGAAGCAGATGAACTGACGTATCCTCTTCATATTATGATTCGATATGAGTTGGAAAAGGCTTTAATTAACGGAGATATCGAGGTTCGTGATCTTCCCGATTTGTGGAACCAGAAGATGAAGGATTATTTAGGAATTGTTCCGCCGACAAATTCTGAAGGAGTTCTCCAGGACATTCACTGGGCAGGTGGAGACTTTGGTTATTTTCCTTCTTATGCCCTCGGGTACATGTATGCCGCTCAACTTAACTATGTCCTGCGTCAAGAGCTGAATATGGACGATTTAATGGAAAAAGGAGATTTTGCTCAGATTCAGAAGTGGCTGACAGAGAAAGTACACCGCTTCGGTAAGCGCAAAAAACCGCTTGCTATTCTTCACGATGTAACTGGTGAAGGACTTAATTCAAGTTATCTAGTGGAATACTTAACAGCAAAATATAAGATGATTTATCAGTTTTAAAACTTAAAGCCAGGCCCCCGGTAATTTTATCGGGGGATTTTTTCTTGCTTAAACTTAAAATGGTATAATATTTTTAAAGTTCCAGAAAAAGGCGGGGAGAATATGTATTTACCTAATTTTCGATTAGATGGACAATTATCTGTAGTGACTGGTGGTACGAAAGGAATCGGCCGGGCAATTGCGCTGGCTTTTGCAGAATCCGGTTCGGATATTATCTTAATTGCAAGAAATAAAGAAGCACTCTTACATACGAAAGAAGAAATTCAATCACTCGGAAAAGAAGCAATTATCATTCAGGCTGATGTTGCTGATTACAAAGAAATAATCGATCAAGTCGAAAGTGTCCGAGACGGACGATCTATCGATGTATGGGTTAATAATGCCGGCATGAACATTCGCAGTGAAGCCGAACATGTAACAGAAGGAGAGTGGGAGCAGATAATATCAACCAATATGAAAAGTGCATTTTTCCTTTCCCAATATGCCGCTTCCGTTATGAAAGATCGTAAGAAAGGAAAGATCATTAATATTTCGTCAGTAGGCGGGCATACAGCCCTTCGTACTGGAGTCGTTTATGCAATGACGAAGAGCGCCCTTATTCAAATGACGAAAAACCTGGCGATGGAATGGGGCAAGTATCAGATTAATGTAAATGCCATAGGTCCATGGTATTTTAAAACCTCTCTCACTGAAAAGCTGCTGCAAAACGAGGAGTACGTAGAGGCTATAAAAGAGAGAACACCTTTAAAGCGAATTGGAGAATTAAAAGAATTGACCGGAAGTGCCTTGCTGTTAGCATCAGATGCCGGCAGTTACATGACAGGGCAGACTTTATTTGTTGACGGCGGAATGACGATTTATGGTTTTTAGAAAAGCATAAAATCAAGCAGATAGGTCATCCTATAACTGTTCCAGAAAGGATGGGTTGGATGGCCTACATTATTTCCTGTGGGATAAAAGAAGCAGAATACTCTTACACACAGCAAGAAATACAGAAATTTGTTGAGCAGGTATTTCCTATGAGCAGCAGGGAAAAAAACCGACTGATGCCTGTCTTTGAAAATGCTGATATTACTTCCAGACAATTTGCCTGCCCGCTTGAGTGGTTTGAAAACAGCCATGAACTTGAAGAAGTGAACGAAACTTACCATAAAATTTCCCTTCAGTATGCTAAAGAAGCTGTGGAACGCTGTCTTGCTCATCACAAGCTGATTAATAAAGTGGAAGCTTCGGAAATTGAACATATTATTTTTGTTTCTTCGACAGGGATCGCAACTCCTACAATTGATGCTTATTTGATGGATGAGCTTCAAATGAATGAGTATGTGAAACGGACCCCTATTTTCGGTTTAGGATGTGCTGGTGGTACAAGCGGAGTGGCAAAAGCGTTCGAATGGTTAAAAGGAAACCCAGAGAGCAATGTACTTTTGATAGCGGTTGAGTTATGCAGTCTGACTTTTCAACATAATGATAAAAGTGCCAGTAATGTAGTCGGTGCGGCATTATTTGCTGACGGTGCCGCTGCTGTTCTGCTTGCAGGGGATAACTCACCTCTTGTAAACAGGACAAAAGGTAATCTGCCTTATGTTTTAGAGGCGAGTACGAGAACAAAGCCTCACAGCCAGTCCGTGATGGGATGGAAAGTAGTGAATACAGGCTTCGAAGTGATTTTTAAGAAAAATATTCCAAAGCTCGTCCGAACATTTTGGAAAGAACACATAGAGGACTGCTTATTAAATAGCAGGTGGAAGAAAGAAGACCTTCCCTTTATTATTGCCCATCCCGGCGGTAAAAAAGTGCTCGAATCTTACGTAGAATGTCTGAACTTAAATCCTTCTGTGCTCGAAAAATCAAAAAACATTTTAAATAAACATGGAAATATGTCATCACCGACCGTCCTCTATGTACTCGAGAAAGTAATGCAGGAAGAACATAAAAAAGGTACACGCTCTCTCATGACGTCTTTAGGGCCCGGCTTCACTTCTGAAATTGTTCAATTGGAGTGGGTATGATGTGGTGGTGGCTGTATTTATTTATCATCGCTCAGCGTCTCCTGGAATTGGCCATTGCGAAATACAATGAAAAATGGATGATAGAGCAGGGAGCCGTTAAAGTGGAATGCTCACACTATTTTTTATTTATAATCCTTCATAGTGGTTTTTTATTCTTCATTTTTATAGAATCATTTTTATTGAAAAATGGAGCTTTACTGCTGTCTCCCTTTCTACTTGCAGCATTCATAATATTACAGCTGCTGCGGGTATGGTGTATCACGTCACTGGGGCGAAAGTGGAATACGAAAATCATTGTGCTTCCAAATAGTCCTCTTGTTGCAAAAGGACCTTACCGTTATATAAAACACCCCAATTATTTGATCGTTTTCTTTGAATTGCTAATTATTCCGCTCTTATTTCAAGCTTATGTTACAGCATTACTTTTCCCGGTTCTGCATTTTCTCGTACTAAAAATTAGAATTCCTGCTGAAGAACTAGCCCTAAGCGGAAAATTCTAAAAATTATTGCAACAGGAGAGAACATCTGCTAAAATCTAATTAGTAATGAAAATCGTTATCAATTAAGGTGGGTGTAAGAATGCTCTTGCTTATATTGTTTTTTACGGCCGTATACACAGCCATGGCCGTCTGGATTCTTGCGAAAGTCGGATCTAAGCCGGCACAATCTGTTCAAAGCTCATTGATTCACCCTTTTAAAAAGTCGTCTGCTGACAGGCGAAAAGCATATGAACATTCTATTTCGGCGAGGTGATTCCACCTGGCCGTTTATTTTTGCTATACTGGTGACAGAGAAAGTTAGCGAAGTTTGTCGTTGCTGGATATTAAAGTGATAAGGAGCGTTCTATGAAGCAGACTGATACATTAGCTTATTACTTGGAGGATTTATGGACGAAAGGCTTTAAACTGTCAGATAAAGATGTGCATTTTATCTATTTTGGAAAGTATTCCGCCAATGCTGAGGAATGGAAAGTTATATTAGCACTAAAAGTTACGCTAAAGCTGCAGCAGGCTTTTGACCCGAGCTTTTTTATCAGTGTTCTTGAACATATTTCTTCAGAAGAAATTACAACAAGAAAGCAAGCTTATCTTTCTTTAGAAAAGCAAGGGATTTAAAACTGAGGCTGTGGTACTGGGTATTTTTTAAAAGACTTCGTGAAAAGACCTTTGAAACTTCATCCTAATGCACTAGTATAAGCAATGAAAATAAAAAAAATCAGCAGCATTTCGGCTACTGATTTTTCTTTAATTCGGCCCGTGCTACACGGTCAGCATTCTTGTTTGATTTATCCGGTATCCATTTATAAAAAACCATGGAAAAAGATTCCTGAATTTGAATGATCTGTTCTAGAATAGGGGCAAACCTTGAGTTTTTGCTGTACTGCTGATCAAGTGCATGAACAGCTGATTGAGAATCCGAGCGAACGGATAGTATTTCTCCAGGATATTTATCTTGGCAAATTTTTAACGCATGTAGAATGGCTAGAAATTCTGCTTCGTGATTGGTCATTTCTCCTAGATATACAGCGTATTCATCCGAGGAACGGCCATTCTTTATAATTATCCCCGCGGCACAGGGACCTGGGTTGCCAGCGGCGGCAGCGTCTGTATATACTTCAATCATAGTAGCCCTCCCTTAGCGGTTTATTGATTTGGCCCAGTACATAAACGGTGTATCAAGTGCAGCGACTAAAAATTTAATGAAGTATGTGGTCAAAAAGATTTCCAGCCAAATATCTGCTGGATACGTGCCGTAAAAGGCGATAGCACAGAAAATCGCACTGTCAAGCAGCTGACTGATCATCGTACTGACATTGTTGCGAAGCCAAAGCGTGCGGTCACTTTTAAAGATTTTCCTTATTTTTGTATATATCCACACATCAAAATGCTGACTGACAATATAAGCAGTCAGGCTGCCTAAAGCGATTTGCGGTCCGATGCTGAAAAGTGTCGCCATTGCTTCATGGGCGATATCACCTTCAGCGGGTGTAAATAACAAGGCTCCCTGCATAATTGTTGTCATTACTAATAAAGTAGAAAAACCAATCCAGACAGCTTGTTTGGCTTCTTCTTTACCGTATTTTTCATTTAAGATATCAGTGGCTAGAAACGCTGTCCCATAAAGGATGTTCCCTAGTGTTGCCGTAACTCCAAACAGTTCGATAGTTTTAACAACCTGAATGTTGGCGATAACTGTAGCCATTCCAATCCAGACAAATAATCCGGTTTTTCCAAACAACCGGTACATCCCCAAGAGCAAACAAAAATTTATAAGGGCAAAAATAATCCAAATCCATTCATTACTCATCATGATTCCTCCTTAGTTTTGGTAAAGCGGGAGTTCACGAACCGCTGTCACACAGCCTTTAATTATACGGATTGGCTGTAGAACAATCAAACCTTATTTGTCTTTACCCAAAATATCGGCGATTTATATTACAATAAAGACATAGATCTAAGGGAGATGAGGATATGAAATCAGACATAGAGATTGCTCGTGATGCTAAGATGCTTCCTATTAAAAAAATAGCAGAAATGTTACAGCTGGAGGAAACAGACTGGGAACCATATGGCCATTATAAAGCTAAATTGTCACATGCTCTATTGCAGAAGCTTCAGCATAAAAGCTCTGGTAAGGTTATTTTAACCACGTCAATTAATCCAACACCCGCCGGAGAAGGGAAATCAACAGTAACAGTCGGGCTGGCTCAGGCACTGAATCGTATTGGTCACAAGGCGGTAGTTGCACTGAGAGAGCCTTCACTTGGCCCCGTTATGGGGTTAAAAGGAGGAGCAGCAGGCGGCGGGTACTCTCAAGTGATACCGATGGAGGATATAAACCTTCATTTCACTGGCGATTTGCATGCCCATCAGCGAACAATGCTTTATCTGCTTTTATCGATAACCACATCCATCAAGGAAATGAGTTGAATATAGATCCTAGAAGAATTGTGTGGAAACGCGTCCTCGATATAAATGATCGGGCATTAAGAGAAGTCATTGTCGGACTGGGAGGACCTGCAAAAGGAGTACCGAGGCAGGAAGAATTTATGATTACCGTAGCCTCCGAGATCATGGCCGTACTTTGTCTATCGGACAGCTTAGTCAATCTCAAAGTAAGACTCTCAAGAATGGTAGTCGCCTATACATATGAACAGCTGCCGATAACTGTTAAAGATCTAGGATTTGAAGGTGCTCTAACTCTCTTGCTTAACCAGGCGATGAAGCCAAATTTAGTACAAACCATTGAAAATACACCAGCAATTATTCATGGAGGTCCTTTTGCCAACATTGCCCATGGCTGTAATAGTGTCGTCGCCACAAAATTGGCAGCTAAACTGGGAGATTATGTAGTAACTGAAGCAGGTTTTGGAGCAGACCTGGGGGCAGAGAAATTCATGAACATTAAAGCAAGAGCTGGAAAAATTGAGCCGGATGTTGTCGTGATTGTAGCTACCATACGGGCTCTTAAACTACACGGAGGACTGCCAAAGAGCGACCTTAATGAGGAGAATCTCCCATCTTTAAAGAATGGTGTCGTCAACTTAAAAAAGCATATCGAAACAATACAGCAGTTTGGGATTCCTTTTGTTGTAGCAATTAATCAGTTTCCCTCAGATACATACCCTGAGATTAATTATTTGAAGGAATGGTGCAAGAAACAGGGGATTGAAGCTTCTGTTGCTGACGTGTTTAAAAATGGAGGAGCAGGTGCTGAAGAACTTGCTAACATCGCTGTCTCTGCTTCTAAAGCAAAACAACAGCCTGTCGTTCACACGTATAAACTGACCGATAAGCTTGAAGAGAAAATCTTAAAGATTGCCCAACGAGTATATGGCGCTGACGGGATTTCTTTTACTGGAGCTGCAAAGAAACAGCTGGACCAATTAAAAGCCATGGGATATGATGACCTGCCTGTCTGTATGGCAAAAACTCAATACTCCCTATCTGATGATCCTTCCTTAATCGGCTGGCCTCAAGGCTTCACGGTAACTATAAGAGATCTAAAAGTGTCAGCAGGCGCTGGTTTTATTGTTGTCCTGACAGGGAATGTCATGACAATGCCGGGACTTCCGAAAAAACCAGCAGCATTAAATATGGATATAACAAACAAAGGTCAAATTAAAGGTCTTTTTTAAATAAAACGGGAGGGGAGAAAATGTCAATTCGAATTGGTGTGACGGGATGGGGGGACCATGCGTCCATTTACCCGGATTCTGTTAAATCTGATGAGAAGCTGGAAGTATATGGCGCTCATTTTCCGGTTGTTGAGGTAGACACCGCTTTTTATGCGATTCAGTCTGTCGACCGCTATAAAAAGTGGGTCAGCCAGACACCTGATTCTTTCAAGTTTGTAGTTAAAGCTTTTCAGCAAATGACCGGACATGATCGGGGAACACGCTCTGTTCAGGAAGCGAAGGATTTAGTCAAACGTTATGAAGAATCGATACAGCCGGTGGTCGAAGCCGGAAAACTTCAAAATATACTATTTCAATTTCCGCCATGGTTTGATGTAAAAAAAGAAAATATTAAAAAACTGCGGCTGATTAAAGAGTGGCTGGAAGATTATCCTTTAGCGCTCGAGTTTAGAAACAGAACATGGTTTACAGATGAATATAAAAATCAGACGTTGGAGTTTATGAGAGAACACCAATGGATTCATACAATTTGTGATGAGCCGCAGGCTGGAGAAAGTTCCGTTCCGCTCGTGGAAGAAACCACTCATCCCACCCAGACACTTGTCAGGTTTCACGGCAGGAATGTACATGGCTGGAATAAAAACGGTCGTAAAGACTGGAGAAAAGTCCGGTTTCTCTACCGTTATAACGAAGAAGAACTTCAGGAATGGAAAGAAAGAGTGGAACGAATTAAACAGCAGACACCGGAAGTTACTCTTCTGTTTAACAACAATTCGGGCGGAGATGCTGCTGATAATGCTAAGCAAATGCAGGAGCTGCTTGAAATCGAATACGAAGATCTTAATCCAAGACAAATGGACTTTTTTAATTTCTAGAGGTGGACTATGCAGAAAAATAAATGGCTTAAAGAAATCCGCTTATATATTCAGCCTTTTTTCAAAGATGACCCAACAGGTCATGACTACCAGCATATGAAGCGGGTCGCACACTGGTCCCGCTTCATAGCCGAGGCTGAAGGGGCGGACCCGTTTACAGCGGAGGCAGCCGGATGGCTTCATGACATTGGAGATAAAAAACTTTTTAATGATCCAAAACAGGCTCTTCTTGAAATGTACCGTTTTCTTGAGTCTCTTGAAATGGAGACAGAGACTATTAAAGAAATCCGGCTGGCTGTAAAAGATGTCTCTTTTACTAAAGGAACAGTTCCGACGACTCTTGAAGGGAAAATTGTACAGGACGCGGATCGTCTTGATGCAATTGGGGCTGTAGGTATGGCACGTACTTTTGCTTTTGGGGGAGCGAAAGGGCAGCTTATATATGGGGAAGAGGCAACGTCTATACAGCACTTCTACGATAAGCTTTTGCACTTAGCTTCAGGAATGCACACGAATTATGCCAGAAAGGAAGCAGAAAAACGGCATCAATTTATGTTAAACTATTTGGAGCAATTCTATAGGGAATGGAATATCGACAACAACGAAGGGACGGATATGTCCAATGAGCAATGAACAGCAGTATTTAAATCTTTGTAAACATGTTTTAGATAAAGGAAATGTAAAAAACGATCGAACAGGGACGGGTACATATTCAAAATTTGGCCATCAAATGAGATTCGATTTACAGGAAGGTTTTCCTCTTCTCACAACGAAGAGAGTACCCTTTCGCTTAATTGTCAGCGAATTGCTTTGGTTTATAAACGGCGACACGAACATCAGGTACCTGCTCAAGCACAATAACAACATTTGGAATGAATGGGCATTTGAATCCTATGTAAACAGCGGGGAATATGACGGCCCTGACATGCAGAACTTTGGCATTCGAAGTCAGCAGGATGAGGAATTCAACACCCTCTACCAGCAGCAAATGGAGATATTTAAAGACCGAATTCTTAAGGAAGATGCGTTCAGCGAAAAATTTGGAAACCTCGGTTCCGTTTACGGGAAGCAGTGGAGAGCGTGGGAAACGACCCGCGGGGAAACTATTGACCAGTTAAAGGACGTCATTGAAAATATTAAAAGTAATCCGGATTCCAGGCGCCATATAGTTACCGCCTGGAATCCGGAAGATGTGCCTTCTAACATGGCGCTTCCTCCCTGCCATATGATGTTTCAATTTTACGTGGCAGACGGGAAGCTGTCCTGCCATCTCTACCAGCGAAGCGGCGATATCTTCCTTGGTGTTCCATTTAATATTGCAAGCTATGCGTTACTGACCCACTTAATCGCACAGGAATGCGGACTAGAACCGGGAGACTTTGTTCATACTTTAGGGGACGCCCACATTTATCAAAACCATATCAGCCAGGTGGAAAAACAATTGGGACGTACTCCTAAAGATCCGCCGAAGCTGTGGCTGAATAAAGAAAAAGAGAGTGTTTTTGACTTTGAAATGGACGATATAAAAATCGAGGGCTATGAACCTCACCCGGGTATAAAAGCACCTGTTGCCGTTTAAGTTATTTGAAAATATAGAAGAGGTGTAGAGATGATTTCATTTGTATTTGCAATGGACAAAAACCAGTTAATTGGAAAAGACAATGATTTGCCATGGTATATTCCAAGAGACTTTAAGTTCTTTAAGGATGTGACATGGGGAGAGACAATTGTTATGGGAAGAAAGACGTTTGAATCATTCGGAAAACCTCTTCCTAACCGGCGGCATATTATTCTAACTTCCAACAGAGATTATGAGGTGGAAGGCTGTGAAATCATCCATACCTCAGATGAAATTATTCGGCTGAATGAAACCTATCCAGAGAAAGAATGGTTTGTGATCGGCGGCAGTGTCCTTTTTGAAAAAATGATGCCGTACGCGGACCGCATGTATATGACATATATCGATCATGAATTTGAAGGCGATACGTATTTTCCGGAGTTTGAAGAAGTGGAATGGAACCTAATAGAAGAGACTAAAGGGATAAAAGATGAAAAGAATCCGTATGACTATTACTTTAGAATCTATGACCGAGTGAGAGCCTGATGCAGAATATTAGCGGTGCTATTTTGGCTGGCGGCCATTCAAGGAGAATGGGGGAAGACAAAGCCCTTCTTCCTTTAAGTCATGATATTGTCGCTGGTCACATCTATAAGAAAATGAAAGAAATGTTTGAGCAGGTCACTGTGAACCGTCCGGAAAAGCTCCCTGGAATTAATACTATCTATATAGAAGATATCTATAAAGACTGTGGTCCTTTAGGCGGGCTTCATGCTGTTTTGAAAAAAGCGGATACTGCTTTTACGGCTCTTGCCGCTTGTGATATGCCTTTTATTGAACCTGCTGTTATCCGGCAGCTCGCTTTAACAATCGATAAAGATACTGAAGCGGTGGTTCCTGTATTTAATGGCCGCAATCAGCCGCTCTCTGGCATTTATCATAAGTCTCTTGCATCTCAAGCGGAACAACTTCTTCAAAATGACGAGAGAAAAATGCAAAGTCTGCTTGATAATGTTTGTGTAAGGTACGTAAGAAATTTTGACAGCATAGATCCCTCTGCTGTAGAGTGGCACTTTTTTAATATGAACACAAAAACAGATTATGAAATGGCCCTTTCTCATTTTAACGACTCAGAAAAGTAGAGGATTACCAGTTATTTTTGATAAAACGTTTACGAAGTCTCTCCGATGATAGTATAATCATAGATAGGCATTATCTAAAAGGACGGTGAGAATTATGCTGACAAATATAGGCATCCCTGGCCTGATCTTAATCTTAGTCATTGCACTGGTCATTTTCGGCCCGAAGAAGCTTCCGGAAATTGGAAAAGCAACAGGAGAAACGCTTAGAGAATTTAAAAAATCTGCCCGTGATTTAACAGGAGAGGAAACGGTTTCATCTAAAGATGAGACTAAAGAATCCAACCCGCAAAAATAATTTTACAATCAGGAGTGTTGCTGCATGCTTTCTAATATCGGCGTGCCAGGTCTGATCCTTATTTTAGTCATTGCATTAGTCATCTTTGGTCCTGCGAAGCTTCCCGAAATCGGGAAAGCTTTCGGAAGTTCTTTAAAAGAATTTAAAAGAGCTGCTGGAGACTTAATGTCTGACGATACTAGTAAAAACAAAGATGATCAAAAACATAAATAGAGAAGATGTAAGGGAGCCCCCCTTACATCTTCTTTATGTCAGGCGTATGATTCGTCTGCTGGAGGTATCCTAATGTCAGAAATGAAACAAACAACGCAAGACGTCGAAATGAATATGACTGACCACTTAAGTGAGCTGCGCAGGCGGATTATCTGGTCGCTTGTCGCTTTTATTCTCTTTTTTATTCTTGGATTTGTTTTTATTCAGGATATCTATTCTTTTCTTGAAGCTGATATTCCCATTAAACTGAATGTAACGAGTCCTGGCGAAATCATTTGGATTTATTTTACCATTGCCAGCTTAGTAGCTATTATCGGCTCTCTGCCTTTTTTATGCCTGCAGCTTTGGCTGTTTATTAAACCAGCGTTAACAGCGAAAGAAAGAAAAGCCTCTTTAGGTTATATTCCGGCAATTTTTCTGCTTTTTGTAGCTGGATTATCTTTTGGTTATATTATTTTCGTACAGCTGATCCTGCCGTTTCTCCTTTCATTAAACGATGGCATGTTTAATGAACTGTTTACGGTAGAACGCTATTTTCGTTTTGTATTCAGGGTAACCATTCCGTTTGCTATTTTGTTTGAGATTCCTATTATTACTATGTTTTTAACCAGCTTAGGTGTAGTTAACCCCGAATTGCTAGTAAAAATTCGGAAATATGCTTACTTTGTATTAATCATCGTAGGGGCGATGGTTACGCCGCCTGATTTTATCCTGCAAATAGTCGTTGCGATTCCGCTTATAGTGCTATATGAAGTCAGTATTATTCTTTCGCGCATTGTTTATCGAAGAAAATTAAAAGCTCACCAGGAGTTTATGGAGAAAAATGAGCTTTCGTAAAAAGGAGGTAATTATTATTCGTTCCTTTTATCACTACATGATGAGATACCGGGGAAACAAGCAGCCTGATGAGGAAAAGCAGCTGGCTGACTGGATGTTTGAAGATCATGATTTCCCAAAACAAGCCACCACATATGATGAAGTCAGCCGCTATCTCGAATGGAATATTCCTTTTCCAAATGCTCTGGCTGTTTTTGATCGTTTGTTTGAAGATTATCAAATAAATGAAGAATAGCTTGCAAAAGGTACCTGTAAAAAGGTATCTTTTTATTTTTTTCAATCCAGTAAAATTTAGTATAATGAAACTAGTATAACAAGAAAGTTGGGCGTGTAATATGAAGATTTTGCATACAGCCGATTGGCATCTCGGTAAAATCGTGAACAATGTGTATATGACTGAAGACCAGGAAGATATTTTACATAAACTGCTTGAGATTGTGAAAACTTATCAGCCTGATGTCATCATTATCGCAGGCGACTTATATGACCGTTCCATACCTCCAAAAGAAGCTGTCGATCTGTTGAACCGTACGTTAACCACTTTGATTCAGGAATATAATATCCCTGTACTTGCGATTTCAGGAAACCACGATAGTGCGGACCGTCTCGAATTTGGATCAAAGATTTTCCGCTCGCAGGGATTATATTTGGAAACGAAATTGTCCAAGTCCTATGAGCCGGTAACTTTACAAGACGAACACGGGCCTGTCCATTTTCATTTAATTCCATATGTAGAGCCGGCAGAAGTAGCCTATTGGCTGGATGACAGCACGATAAAAACGCACCATCAGGCGGCGGAAGGGATCATCAGCTATATTCGCACACATTTCGATATGACTGAACGGCACATCTGGGTCGGCCACGCCTTTATCGCTGGCGGAATGGAGTCAGAGTCAGAAGAAAGGTTATCTATGATCGGCGGATCGCCTTATGTAGAAGCTTCTCTATTTGACGACTTTTCATATGTGGCTTTAGGACACCTGCATCAGGCACAAAAAATAAAAAGAGATGAAGTGCGGTATTCTGGTTCCATCCTTAAGTATTCCTTTTCCGAGGTTAATCATAATAAATCGGTCACGATGGTACATTTGGATGAAGAAAAAGTGGCTTACTTTGAAAAGCTGCCTCTTTATCCAAGAAGAGATTTTGAAATCGTAGAAGGCTATTTTAATGAACTTTTAGAAGGTTTACATGCAGCAAACAAAGAAAATTATTTGTATGTCCGCTTGCTCGATGATGGTCAGATTCTAGATCCTATGGGAAAACTTCGTAAGGTTTACCCTAATATTCTTCATTTAGAGCGCGCACGATTTACTCCGGACACTACATCAAAGAGCAGAGAAGAGTTAAAAGAGAGGCAGAAAATGGAGCCTGTTGATCTATTTGTCTCCTTTTACAGAGACATCAAAGGAGAAGAGCTTCCAGAGCACCGGCGGGAACTGATTGAAGCAGCCGTAGATACGTTAAGAAAAGAAGACAGGGAGAGGTAACATTATGAGAGCACTGCGACTGACGATGAATGCGTTTGGTCCATTTAAGCATAAGCAGCAAGTTGACTTTACAGAGCTCGGAAATGAAGCGATTTTTTTAATTACCGGTCCTACGGGAGCAGGGAAAACTTCGATATTTGATGCGATCTGCTTTGCGTTATATGGGAAGGCAAGCGGAACAGATCGTGATCAGGATACGTTAAAAAGCCATTTTGCCACCCCGGAAGAAACGACTTACGTGGAATTTGAATTTCTGCTGCGCGGCAAACACTACCGGATCGTTCGTCATCCAAAGCAGCTGAAAAAAAAGGAACGAGGCGAAGGACTTAAAGAGGAGCCGACGAGAGCCGATCTCTATATGATTCAAAATGGAGAAGATCGTCTGATGGCTTCTAAAATTAAAGAAGTGAATGAAGTAGTGGAGGAATTACTGCGGCTCGACTATGACCAATTCAGAAAAATGATTATGATCCCACAAGGAGAATTCAGACGGTTGATCTCTGAAAACAGTAAAGAGCGTGAAGAGATTTTACAAAAGATTTTTCGTACTTATTTTTACTCCGAACTGAGTGATCATTTCAGAAATGCTGCCAAAGGGCTTGAGGGAAAAATGAAAGAGTTCGAATGGAAAATCAATCAGGAAATTGAGAATGTAACATGGGAAGAACATGTGGAAGAAGAAAGGCTCCCAGCTGCCGCTGTAAAGGATCTAAAATCTTTAATTAAAAAGCAGAAAGACACAGTGAAAGAGACAGAAAAACAACAGGCCGTTCTTCAAGCTGAAACAGAAAAAGCCTACGATGCTTATCATACAGGCCTTGGAATTGAAGAATTATTTAAGGAGAAGAATACTCTTCTGGAAGAACAAAGGACACTTGCTGGCAAGGCGCCTGATATAAAACAGCTGGATAATAAAATAGAGGCTTCCCAAAAAGCATTCCAAGTGCAGCCTTTTGAAAGAGAATTTAAAGAACGCCTGGAAGAAAAAAGAAAGCTTAAGGTTTTAGTTGAGAAGCGGTCAGAGCTTCGCAGGGAACTTGAGAAAAAAGGTGAAAAGACAGCAGAAGTTTACAAAGAAGAACAGCAGAAGGAAACCGTACGGGAATCTTTAAAAGAGGATCTTAAACATAAGCTTGAGTTAAAAGAAAAGCTTAGTGAATACTTAGAACTTAAAAGACAGGAGAAAAAAACAGAGCAGACGCTTAAAACCTTTGAGCAGCAAAAGCAGCAGCTGGCAGAAAGTAGGGAAGTGCTTTTGAGTAAAAAGGAAAAAATGACCGAAGAAATGGCTCAGGAGCGAGAGGTTACCAAAGCTCTCTACGAAGAGAAGCAAAAGCTGACAGAGTTGGAAAGAACATTAAAGACAACAGAGCGGCTGATTTCCGAGTGGCGTAAGCTTATTGAACTGCGTAAACACTTTGAGAATTTAAGAAAAGAAGCGGTACAACAGGAAAAAATGAGAAATTCGGCAAAGTCTGCGTATGATCAGGCGATAGAAGCCTTGCAAAAACATCACGCCTACCATCTCGCACTGGAACTCTCTGAAGGTGATTCTTGTCCCGTCTGCGGTTCCAACAGCCATCCCCAGCTTGCCAAAAAGCCTGCTGAGCTCCCTTCCAATAGCGATATAAATGAATTAAAAAAGAAATACGAAGACTATGATGAAATATATTTGAAAAAGAATGAACAGATGACCTCAGCAAAAGTACGAGGGACATCACAGCGGGAGCTTGTGGATGCCATTCAAAAAGAGGAGAAAGACTTAGCCGGTCAAGAGTTTGATACCGAACAAATCAAGAAGAGATGGGAAGAACTGCGGCACAGATATGAACAATCGAAACAAACAGCTGAAAGCTTGGAGAAAAAGCTTGCTCGTATAGAGGAAACTGGAAAAAAACTGAAAGAAACGGAAAGCCAGTTGAACGAAGTTGTTAATAAAGAAGAAGCCTGCATGCAAGAGCTTTTAAAGGTGAAAGAGCAGAAGGTTACTCTTCAAACCCATTTGACTCACTATGTGAATCAATATGATTTTCCTGAAGCAGGCAAAATGGATCAAATCGTTTACGAGGCAAAAGAGAAGCTGAACAAGGCTGTGGAACAATGGGAAACTATTCAACAGCAGTACCAGGAAACGAATGAAAAGCTGCAGCGGGCGTTAACAGAAGAAAGAGAAAGTGAACGTCAATTAAAGCAGTCTGTATCGACATGTGAAGACAAAAAAACAGCATTTAATCAAACGCTCGACCAATTCGGCTTCTCTAACGAAGAAGCTTACAAGCAGGCATTGCTGGAACAATCAGAACTTCAGCGTTTAAAAGAACAAAGCGAGCAATATTACCGCAGGAAAACAGCAGTTGAAGATCAGTTGTCATTGCTAGATGAGAAACTTAAAACGTCCAGTCGTCCAAATCTAGAAAGCCTTTATGAAAAATGGCAGCAGTTGAAAAAGCAATCCACTGATATTCAGCAGGAAGTCAGTGAACAGCAGCTGAAAATCAAACATCATGAAGCCATAAGCGAAAAATTAGAAAACTATATAAATGAACAGGATAAGGTCGCCAAAGATTATTATGATTTAGCAGAAATATCTAATTTGGCAAGAGGGGATAATTCCCTCAGACTTTCATTGGAGCGCTATGTATTAGCTTCATACCTGGATGAAATTCTACTTCATGCAAATGTGCGATTTGACCAAATGAGTGATCATCGCTATCAGCTGATCCGAAGTGAACAGATTGCCAAGCGGGGAGCACAAAGCGGTCTTGATCTTGAGGTGACTGACCATCATACCGGACAGACGAGATCTGTAAGAACTCTCTCTGGTGGAGAAGGCTTTAAGGCAAGCTTAAGTCTTGCCCTAGGGATGGCAGACGTCGTGCAGGCCCATTCAGGCGGTGTTCAGCTCGATACTCTATTTATTGATGAAGGCTTTGGTACGCTTGATGAGATTTCGCTGGAGCAGGCGATTAACTGTTTGAGAACTCTTCAGGATGGAAACCGTATGTTAGGAGTCATTTCCCATGTGCAGCAGCTAAAAGAAGAAATACCTGCCAAGCTTCACGTAAATCCAAGCTCCTCTGGTTCAAGTGTTCAGTTTAAGTTCCAATAAAAGAAAGGAGAGGTGGCTGTATGTCTACACCGCTTTCCATGGAATGGACAATAATTACGAATGGCAAAGAAAAAAGAGTGTTCCCTAATGATAACCTGTTTGAAATAACGTTTGAAGGCTATAAAATATTTCCCCTAAATGAGAGAATTGAAATTAAGCGGAATCCGCGTGCTGATCAAATCGGTTCAGGGCAGATCGAAGAACTGATTCTTAAAGAAAATTCTACCGTCTGCAAATATCGGTTAATTTCTTTACATTCCGTCAATTAACCCCCGGGGAAAGAGATAATTTATGTCACTTTATGCGCTTTCCCGGGAAATATCATGAAACCATTTTCAGATAATAACAGAGACGACAAAGGAGTATTATATGAATGTTTTTGAAAATGATTGGGCTGACGTCCTAAAAGAAGAAATGGAAAAGCCTTATTATCTGGCATTACGGGAAAAACTTAAATCTGAATATAACAGTGAAAAAATATTTCCCGATATGTATGATATATTCGCGGCTTTTCACCATACATCTTTTGAAAATACGAAAGTCGTCATTATTGGACAAGACCCCTACCATGGGGAAGGACAGGCCCACGGGTTAAGCTTTTCTGTACGCAAAGAGGCAGCCATTCCCCCATCTCTTAGAAATATTTATAAAGAGCTTGAGGATGATTTAGGCATTCATACGCCAGCACATGGAGACTTATCTTACTGGGCCAGTCAAGGTGTTCTGCTGCTTAACAATGTATTAACAGTAAGAGCTCATCAGGCCCATTCTCATCGGAATTTAGGATGGGAGCGATTTACTGACCATGTGATTGATGTGCTTAATAAAAGAGAACGGCCCGCTGTATTTATGCTTTGGGGAAAGCCAGCACAGAAAAAAGCAGCTTCTGTGGATGCTGCAAAGCACTGTGTGATTGAGTCAGCGCATCCAAGTCCGCTTGCAGCTTATAAAGGTTTTTTCGGCAGCCGTCCCTTTTCTAAAGCCAATCGATTTCTCAAATCTAAAGGTGAAGACCCGATTGACTGGGAGATTAAGGATTAAAAGTTAGTGGATGGCCCATACCTGACCTATAGCTCATGCATAGGCTACCGTAAGAAATATTACGGAGGGTCTGCTATGTTTCAAAATCAATATCCTTTCAATGGCCCTGGGAGAAACTTTCCAGGAGGTTTTCAGACGCCTGGAACAAACACGCGAGGCATCTTATCCAACTTCTTTCAACAGGGTGGACCTCCAGCCGGAGGATTCCCATTTTCCGGCGGGGCCCCCTTCCAAGGACCGGCAGCTTCCACGGGAGGAGGAGCCGGCTGGCTGGGCAATATTCAAGGCGCCTTAAATGCCATGCAGAAAGCCGCGCCAATGATTCAGCAGTATGGACCAATGATGAAAAACATTCCTGCCATGTTAAATATGGTTAAGCTCATGAATATGGATGACGACGACGATGACGAGGATGATGGCGAAGAATCAGAAAACGAGAATATAGAAAGCAGTTCACTGGAAAGCCTGAATGTAAATAAAAAACAAAATAAAGATAAAAAGAAACAAAAGCCTCAGGCAGAGAAGAAAAAAAGAAAGCCTCATAAGCATCATTCAAATGATAAAAGAAGAGAGTTTGAATCTTCGGATGGAGGATCACGTCCTAAAAAAAGGCATGACGAATCTTCTAATAAGAAAACGAAGCAGCGGCCAAAAGCAAAGCCGCAAACAAAAAGACAAGGAACATCACAGCCTAAGTTATTTATTTAGGTAGTGCATGTTGCTTGATTTTTTTTTGTTTTTTAGAAAGAATAAGTTACATGACTTACTTTTGGGAGGTCCCAACGTATGAATAAACAAACAAAAATAGCTACATTTGCAGGCGGATGCTTTTGGTGTATGGTAGAACCTTTTGAAGAAAGACCAGGCATTATCTCCGTATCTTCCGGATATACAGGGGGCCATACCGAAAACCCGACATATATGTCCGTGATTACGGAAACGACTGGCCACCGTGAAGCCGTTCAGATCGAATATGATCCAGAGATATTTCCATATGAGCGGCTTTTAGAGCTCTTCTGGCAGCAAATCGACCCGACCGATGCCGGCGGGCAGTTTGCCGATCGAGGAGAATCTTATACGACGGCTGTGTATTACCATGATGAGGAACAGAAAAAGGCTGCCGAAGAAAGTAAAGCAGAGCTTGCGGCTTCCAATAAATTCAGCAATCCGATCGTAACCGATATTCTTCCGGCTGAAACTTTTTATCAGGCAGAAGAAAAGCATCAGGATTATCATAGGAAAAATTCTTATCACTACAAGCGCTATAAAAAAGGTTCGGGACGTCAGGACTTTATTAAAAGAACTTGGGGCGTTAAGAAGGATTATAAAGAATTGAGAGAAAAGCTTTCCCCTATTCAATATCAAGTCACACAAGAAAATGGAACAGAACGGCCATATCAAAATGAATATTATGACCATGAAGAGGAAGGCATCTATGTTGATATTGTTTCCAAAGAACCTCTGTTCAGTTCCAAAGATAAATATGATGCCGGCTGTGGCTGGCCGAGTTTTACGAAGCCGATTGAAAAGCAGCAGGTAAATGAAAATACGGATATGACCCACGGGATGATACGCACAGAAGTAAGAAGCGATAAGGGAGATTCTCACCTGGGGCACGTTTTTGATGATGGTCCTCGGGACAAGGGCGGATTGAGGTATTGTATCAACTCAGCTGCACTCGAATTTATTCCAAAAGGCGAAATGGAAGAAAAAGGATACGGTTATTTAAAACACTTATTTCAATAAGAAATATTCAAACTGCCGGCTTTATACCGGCAGTTTTTTTGTTAGAGTAGATATTTTTTAAAACCTATTGGAAGGGAGAGGTTAAGGATTTGTTATACTGGAGGTAGAAAGAAGGGTGAGTAATGGGCAGAAAAAAACTGCTGACAAAAAAAGAACTATTTAACGCTACCGGAGAACTGCTGCTAAAGGAAGGCATCCACGGGTTTCATTTTAAAAAGCTTGCTGAAGAACTGGAAGTGGGACGCAGCACACTTTATGAATACTATCGTAATAAAGAGGATCTCCTCGTTGCCTACTTTAAAGAGCTTATGAAAGCTATGAACGAACGGATTGAAGCCATACCTAAAAATCTCCCTGCTAATTTAAGACTCAAAGAGTTTCTTTATATTTTACTTAATCATGATGAAATTCACCAGGTGGAGCGCATGATCCGAGATATACAGACGAGTGATCAAGAGCTTGTGGCCTATTATTTAAAGGAACTGGCGAGTGAACAGCAAAAGACCTACACGATGTTGACCGCATGTATTGAAATAGCGAAGATGGAGAAAATTTGGAGCGATGATGTGGATACACAGCTGATTGCCGACATCATTTTTCATGCCATTTTGTTTCGATATAAGAAAACGATTGGAACCGAGCAAATGACTCATCAATTATTCAGACTGTTTGAAAACGGACTTCTACACAAAGAATAACCTGTATATAAGAGGTTTAAATGAAGATAGGATCAATCGTAGCGTGAAAGCTGAAAAGGCTGCCGAATTTTTCGCGGCAGCCATCAACCTTTATAGAAACGGGTTTTTCCACTCGGTTAAGAGGCCATAGTGACAGGACTCTTCGTCTTCAATGTAGTTTTTCACCGGACGGACAGGGGACCGACCTGCTTTAAATAAAAAGGTCAGAATGGGATCTTCCAAATCACCCTGCAGTACGGCATTTACATATTGACCCGGTGAAAGCTCGTCTGCATGTTTATGATACCCCGGCATTCTTCCGCCGCCCACTAAACGGTCTATGTTTAAGTGAACAACCGTTTCGTACATAGCCTGGGTCAGCTGCCTCCCGATTCCAAGAGACCGATAGGCAGGGTCCACGCAGATATCTACGACATACAAATCTTTTCCGTCCTTATTATGAGTATGTATCGTACCATTAGCCGTTATTTCTTCCCAAGTATGATCTTGTTCATCCGTAATATTTGTCCGCATCGCTGTCATAGAACCGGCTACAATACCCTCCACTTCAATACAAATACAGCCTTCAGGGAAGATCGTGATATGATCATTTAATTGCCCCTCATCCCATAGCAGCTCTGAGGGAAAGGGCGGGGGAAACGCTTCTTTTTGGATTTCAATTAATCGCCTAAAGTCCTGTTCCTTATAATTGCGTATATACAGGTGATGAAAAGGATGGCCTTTTTTCTCAAAACCATAAATCCATTTGTCCATAAATCACTGACCTCCCGTTAATTGATTTATTTTGAGTATAGCATAAGAGGGGAGAAATCGAAGTTTTTGACATTATCTCGAATTAAAGATAAAATGCGGATAAATGCACACACAATTTAGGAGGATGGTTTTATGAATATGAAGCACATTTACAAAGAAGGGGCTGCGAAACAATCTCCGGTACTCCTCCTGCTTCACGGTACAGGAGGAACAGAAGAAGATTTATTACCGATTGCTGAATTAATTGATCGCGATGCAGCGATACTATCCGTTAGAGGAAACGTATTAGAGAATGGAATGCCGCGTTATTTTAGAAGAATTCGCGAGGGAGTTTTTGATGAGGAAGATTTAAAACACCGGACAAAAGAACTGCATGATTTTCTCGATCAGGCTGCTTTAGAATACGGTTTCGATCGGGGCCAAGTAATCGGTGTAGGATATTCCAATGGAGCTAATATTGCGGCAAGTCTGCTGTTTCACTATCAAGAAAGCTTGAAATCAGCGATCCTTTACCATCCGATGGTACCACTGAGAAATGTGCCGCTTCCTGAGCATTCCTCATTAAAAGTCTTTATTGGAGCTGGCGAAAATGATCCGATTTGTCCACCAGAAGAAACAAGTGAACTTAAAGGGCTATTGGAAAAAGCCGGTGTTGCTGTAGAGGTTCAATGGGAACGTATGGGCCATCGCCTGACAGAACAAGAAGTACAGGCATCTGCCCGGTGGTATAAACGTCAATTTTAAGATTCTTATTTGAAGGGCATCACTATTTAATTGTATGATAGGAAGAGCAAAAGGAGGTAGAGGTAAATGATTCATAAAACATGGGAAACAACGGATCCAATAAAAAAAGTAGAATGTGTCCATAATGAAGCGGCAAAATTTGTTGTTAAAAATGTATTAACCCCGGGAAAGACGTATGATGTGCAAAACGAAAGCGAAGAATTTTATTTTATTATTGATAATTCCGGCCGTATCGGCGGATTTTATAAGGATTACTTTAAAGAAGTATAGTCACTTCAATTTTCTTCTTTGCTTTTGTTAAGTAATACAGGTGCTGAAAAAGTGTAAGGAGACCTGCTTTCTTTTAAAATACGAGGGGCTTGACAGCTTGACTGGAGTTTTGATAACTCCAGTTTTTTTATATTCGCATGTCTCCACAAATTGAGGATAGAATAGAAAGGAAGATATTAAAAATCTTGTCAAGAGGCTATTGATCATTGATAATAGTAATAAGGCTAAAGTATGGAGGGGGAGTCAATTTGGACAAACTAATCTTAGTACGTCACAGTGAGACAGAAGGTCAGCATGAAGACTCACCATTAACGAAGCTTGGTGTTCGACAAGCCCAGGTACTCGCTTCTTTTCTCGATCATTCCGGCTATGAAGTCAGCCGAATCATTTCGAGTCCTTTTTTAAGGGCGATGGAGACCATTAAGCCTTTTGCCCGGATGAAGGGAATCGAAATTGAAAAAGATGAGCGTCTTGAGGAAAGAGTATTAAGCCATACACCGCTTGATGATTGGGAAGAAGTGCTTTACGATACTTTTGCAGATCCAGAGCTTAAGTTAACAGGCGGAGAATCCTCAAGAGAGGCGAAACAAAGAGTCTTAAGCCTGATCGATGAACTGGAACAGCAGGAAGGTAACGTAATTCTTGTCACTCATGGAAATTTGCTTGCTCTGCTCCTCCAGAAGTACAAAAGGGAATTTGGATTTAACGAGTGGAAACGCCTTTCACGCCCGGATATTTTTCTCGTACAGAAACAGGGCGGGGAGTATACAGTTGAACGGATCTGGGATGATCCGGCCGATTATAAAATTAACGTCTAACAATTGCGAAATTCCTCGAAAATCGTTATTATATAGGATGGAGTTTAAGACTTCATTGAGAAGTGTATAAAATATACAGGACTAATACTTTGTAAAGGAGGAAATTCACTTGGCATTTGTAATCACTTCCCCTTGTAAAGATGAAAAAGCTGGAGAATGTGTAGAAGTTTGTCCAGTAGATTGTATCGAAGAGGGTAAAGATATGTTTTATATTGATCCTGCCATCTGCATTGACTGCGGAGCGTGTGAAGCGGTCTGCCCGGTCGAGGCTATTTATATTGAAGATGAGGTACCAGAAGCAGAAACGAAATACATCGATATCAACCGTAAGTACTTTGAAGAGCAATAATTTATGACATAACCAAAAAAGCCATTCCTAATTTTATAGGAGTGGCTTTCTTTTAAATTTGGAAATAATTAGGAGGTAATCATTATGGGAAAATTAGCGAACAAGACAGCCGTGATCACGGGAGCAAGCAGTGGGATCGGAAAAGCAGCGGCCCATCATTTAGCGAAAGAAGGAGCCCGTGTCGTTTTAGCAGCAAGACGCTCGGAGCGTTTGCAGGAACTGGCGGACGAGATTATAAATCATTATGGTGTGGAGGCATTAGTAGTAGAGACAGATGTAACAAAACGGGAAGATGTTGAAAACCTGGTCAAAAAAACAAAAGACTCGTTTGGCAGCGTTGATTACTATGTAAACAATGCGGGCGTCATGCTTCTTTCTTTCTTAAAAAATGACCATATCGATGAATGGGAACAAATGGTCGATGTCAATATTAAAGGGGTCTTATACGGCATACATGCGGCTCTGCCTGTCATGCTTGAACAGAATTCCGGGCATATGATCAACGTGTCTTCCGTAGCGGGACATGAAGTCTTTCCATCAAGTACCGTATACAGTGCGACAAAATATGCGGTTAAAGCTCTTTCGATGGGAATGGAAAAAGAACTTTCCGGCACAGGCGTCCGTGTTACTAACATTTCACCGGGGGCAGTGGATACGGAATTAACAGACCATATTACAGATGGAGATGTTGTGGAAATGTTTAAAGACCGCAAGATGACCCCGCTTCATTCCGAGGATATCGCCGAGGCCATTTCTTATGCGATTACTCAGCCTGAGAATGTTAATGTGAACGAAGTGATCGTCCGGCCGATGCATAAAAAATAAAACATCACCGCAGGCTTTCTGCGGTGATCTCTTTAGTATTTAATCTTAAAGTCGGCATGGCCTTCTTCTTCTGAAAAGGTTTCTTCATCCACATGTTGGACTTTTATAAAGGGGCTGGGGCCTGCTTTTAGTTCTTTTAGCAATGCTTGCAGGTCTTCCTGTGAGCCTTCCCCTTCGACGATTACTGTCCCATTTTCTTTGTTTTTCACCCATCCATTGATATTATGCTGCTTGGCAATTCCCTGGGCGGTCGCACGAAAGCCAACACCTTGAACTCGTCCGTGAAATGTCCAGCGTTTTCTTGTCATAAAAGCACCTCCGTAGTGTATTTACCTTCTTCTAAAAGAACAGAAACATGAAAGTGAGGGAAAGGTATGAAGGAAATTTCAATTGATCAGTTGAACGGCTTTACGATAGGGCATGACGTCAACCAGTCTGGAGCCACTGGCTGTACGGTTATTTTGAGTCCAAAAGGTGCTGTAGCCGGTGTGGATGTCCGTGGGGGTGCACCGGGAACACGAGAAACCGATCTTCTGCGCTCAGAGAATCTTGTCGAACAGGTTCATGCAGTGTTTTTTGCCGGCGGAAGTGCTTTCGGTCTCCAGGCAGCAGGAGGGGTTATGCATGTTCTAGAAGAAGAGGGCATAGGTTTTAATACGGATGGAGGAATTGTACCCATTGTGCCGGGTGCGATTCTTTATGATTTAATGACAGAGAAATCGGCTAAACCAGATGCCGACATGGGCAGAAGAGCCGCCCAAAAAGCTCTGATAGCTTCTTCTGTTCAGCAGGGGAATATCGGGGCAGGAATCGGAGCGGCTGTCGGCAAATGTCTCGGAATGAACTATGCAATGAAAGGCGGTTTTGGCCATTATGCGGTGCAAATCGGTGATCTGCAAGTGGGTGCCGCCGTGGTTAATAGTTTTGGGGATATTATCAACCCCCACACCGGGGAAAGAATAGCCGGTGCTTATGATAAAAAAGAGAGAAGGTTCTTAAAAACAGAAGAGTTGTTAATAAAACAAATCCATCAAGCCAAGACGAACCGTTTCAGCAATAATACTTCCCTGGCTGCTGTCATGACAAATGCAAAGCTGCAGAAGGCAGAAGCAAATAAGCTGGCCTCTATCGCTCATGATGGATTTGCACGGACGATGAGGCCTTCTCATACATTGGTAGATGGAGATACTATTTTTATGATGAGCACGAATCAAGTACGTGCCGATTTGAACAGTTTAAGCTTTTTAGTGACACATGTAATCGAACAGGCCGTGATTAACGCTGTGACTTCGGCGGAATCCTTAGGACAGCTGCCGGCCTATAAAGATATAAAGAAGGAGTGACCCTGGTGTTTTTATTTGTCTATGGATCATTATGCAAGAATCAAAGGAACCACCATTTCTTAAAAGAGGCACAGCTCGTAAGCGAACAGGCCTGGATCAATGGAAGCTTATACAGTGGTAAATCGTACTACCCGCTTCTTGTAAAAAACGAAGACGAACTCGTTTATGGAGAACTATATAATGTTGATGAAACTAAATTAAAGGAAATTGATAAACTGGAAGGCTATCATCCTTCAGACCCCTCCTCTTTATTTACTCGGGAAAAAGTAAAAGTATCTTCAGAGTATTTTACTAATGAAGCTTTTACTTACTTCGCCAGCCCTCATGTAGAAAAAGTAAAAAAGATCGATCATGGAGATTGGAAAGTGGAACAACAGCTTAAGCGTGACAAGCTGTATTACTTTGCTTTTGGATCCTGTATGGATCAAGAAAGGTTTATTCAAGGGAAAGTGGAACATCATTTTCAGAACGTCGCCGGCTCTGCTGTCTTAAAAGGCTATCAGCTTGCTTTTGGCCATCACTTAAAGGATGGAGCGCGAGCAGATGTCAGAGAGAATCGCAAGGAGGAAGTGGAAGGAGTTCTTTACCATATAGAAATTGACGCAGTTGATTATCTATACATGCGTGAAGGCGTTAATAAACAGCATTACCGGCCGACGATTGTAGATGTTGAATATAATGACGAAACCATACAGGCTTTGACGTTTACGGTGCTGGAGAAAAAAGAAGATATGGCCGTTCCTTTGCATTACGCAAAAGAAATATACAGGGGAGCGTCTAAATATTTGTCTTCTGCATATGTTGATCGAATTGTCCAGAAATTTACGATTGATAACCCGGTAGAAGGCTTTACAGCTTTCTTATCAGAAGATAAAGAAAAAAAGACTGTAAAAAACTGAAAAAATATGTAGTTTTGCTATAATAGACTTACGATGAGGAGACGAACTAAAGGAGAATCAATATCAGATGGCGATTTCTACAACAACCGAAGATCAGCTTTTAGCAAAACTAGCTTCCCTTTATAAAGCATTAGAGCAAAATTATCCAGTACAGGCTGAAAAGCTTCTGGACTTAATAAACAAAAAGCAAAGTGAGCGGGTCATGATAGGGTTTGCTGGTCATTTCTCGGCAGGTAAATCAACGATGATTAACCAGCTAATGGAAAACGATATCCTGCCATCAAGTCCAATCCCTACAAGTGCTAATATTGTTCATTTAAGCAGTGGAGGTCCTAAGACTGTCATATATTACAACGATGCCTCTCCTGAGGAGTATGATGGGGAAATCGATATAGAGACAGTTAAAGCTCTCTGCCGTGATGGGGACAGTATTAAAGAATTGGAAATCCTGAGGCCGATTGAAAGGCTGCCTGATAATGTGAGCGTACTCGACACACCAGGTGTTGATTCAACGAATGACGCTGATCGAGTCATTACTGAATCTTCTTTGCATTTAATGGATTATCTCTATTATGTGATGGACTATAACCATGTTCAGTCAGAAGTAAATTTAGGGTTCCTGCTGGAAATGCAGAAACGGACGACCCCTTTTTCCATCATTGTTAATATGGTTGATAAACACAATGAGGAAGAACTGAGTTTTGAAGAGTTTAAAACCAGTGTCCGTCAATCTTTATCTGTATGGGGGATTGACCCTGAAGCTATTTTTTATACGTCTCTTATTGACAAACAGCATACCCACAGCCAATTTGAGCAGCTTCAGATTGATTTTCAGAAAAAAATGTATCCCGAGAAACAGGAACAAAGCATTTATGGTCATACGTATTCTTTGATTGAAGAAGCGATAACCGAACTCGAAGATCACTATAGTGAGCAAAAAGAGGAACTTACTGAAAAGATCGAGGCCGCAGAAGAAACGATGGAAGAACAGAAACCTCATCATCAAGGGACTGTCTCTTTAAAAGATACAGAAGACAGGTTTCAGGAGCGGGTCTTAAGTTTTATTTCCAATGCTTATTTAATGCCAAGTGATGTACGTGAAGAAGCGCGGCAGTTTTTAGAAGCAAAGCAGTCGAATTTTAAAGTAGGCTGGCTCGGCTCTAAAAAGAAAACAGAAGAGGAAAGAGAACGAAGGCGCGAAAGGTTCCATGAGGTGTTACAGGAAACTTTAGAGAAAAATCTCATATGGCCGCTAAAGGAACGATTGAGTTCGCTGCTGGAAGAACAGAAAATTAATGATGAAGCTCTTTTACAGAAAGTGCAGGCGTTTTCGCCAGAATATCCAGACGAGCGATTGGATTCACTTATCGAGTCAGGAGCTTCCGTTACAGGGGAATATCTTCTAAGATATACGGACGCATTGGCAAAAGATATTCAAAAAACTTTCCGCCTCAAAATGCAGGATTATTGGGCTGAGATTAAGAGTTATTCAGCAGCAGATGAAAAAGATGATAAAGAACGAAACGCAGCGTATTATCAGGCGGCTGAAGAGAGAGAAAAATTAAATACAGCTCTCACACAGATTGAAAATCAAATTGAGAAAGAACGCGAGCGTTTGGAAGAGGCATTTACCCAAGGCAGTGCAGATGAGTCTGTTTTTGATCAAATAAATCAGTCCCTATTAGAAAGAAAGCAGAACGTACAGCAATTAAACCATCAAGACTTAGTTGTCCGCACGAAAGAGACAGTGTTAGAACCAGAAGAAGAAGCTGACCATCCACCTGTATCTGTAACTAAAGGAATGAAAGAGAAGGCTGAGAAGGCCATTGATATTCTGGACTCAGTCAATGGCCTTGAAAGTTTACGCCGGCAGCTTATAGATAAGAAGGAGCGGCTTGAAGATCGTTCCTATACGATTGCCCTCTTTGGCGCCTTTAGTGCCGGTAAATCATCATTTGCCAATGCTCTTCTTGGAGAGTCTATTCTGCCTGTTTCGCCAAATCCGACAACGGCCACAATAAATAAAATTTCCGCACCGACCGAAAACTATGGTCATCAGTCGGTTGTCGTTAAAGTAAAGTCTGAAGAGAATTTGCTTGAAGATCTCTATAATGCGTCGGATATGGCGCTTGAAGCAGCGTCTCTCAAAGAAGCTTATGACGTTTTAAACAGCTGGCGGGAAAAAGACATGGATCAGCTGGAGCATAAGAAGCGGTCATTTATTACAGCATTTGTTCAAGGATATGAAAAAATGGGAGCAGTCATTGATGAGGAAACGACCATACCATGGGACGATTTGGCCTCCTTTGTTTCAGAAGAGAAAACATCCTGTTTTATAGAATGGGTCCATATATATTTTGAATGTGAATGGACGAAAGCAGGGGTTACATTAGTAGATACGCCAGGGGCAGACTCGGTGAACGCCCGTCATACAGATGTATCCTTTGAATACATTAAAGACGCGGATGCTATTTTGTTTGTAACTTATTATAATCATCCCTTCTCAAGAGCAGATCAGTCTTTCTTAAAACAGCTGGGAAGAGTCAAAGATTCATTTGAAATGGACAAAATGTTTTTCATCATTAATGCTGCAGATTTAGCAGCTTCTGAAGAAGAACTTCATACTGTAGAAAGCTATTTACAGGAGCAGCTGCTGCAATTCCAAATTAGAAAACCAAGAATTTATTCTTTATCCAGTTTAAACGCCATCCGTTATCCAAAAGAGCGGGAGGTAGGCTTTACTGATTTTGAAGCAAGGTTCTCCAGTTTCTTAAAGGAAGAATTAACCGAAATGCTTCATCATTCTATGCACCAGGATATAAAAGAAGCGGAACAGACGATGGAATCGTTCATTGAGCAGGCGTCGCTTGATGAAGTTCAAAAACAGAAAGAAATTAAAAGAATTCAAGAAGACCACCAGGAAGCGGAAAACGTATTAAACAGAGTGGCTATTGAACGAAATCAACAGGCTGTTGATAATAAAACAAAAAAACAGCTTCACTATGTAAGTGAACGATTGATGCTGAATTTCCATGATTATTTTAAAAACCAAATGAATCCTGCCGTCATTAAAGGAACAAAGGCGGAAGCGAAAAAGAACTTAAGAAAAGCAGCCAGACAGCTTCTTGAGGAAATTGAATTTGAAATGAATCAGGAAATCCGTGCTGTTTCGATTCGTATGGAAAGCTATGTGAAGGAGCGGCTCGTTCAGCAGCAAAACGAATTGCAATATGAGCTTCAAAAGATAGAGCCTGTCAGTTTATCGTATTATGAATGGGAGCGGCTTATAGCTCCGGCTGTCAATTATACACTGCCCGTGAAGGCAGACGATCTTTCCTCCATTCTTAATCAATTTAAAGGGACTAAGTCCTTTTTTGAACAAAATGAAAAAGAAAAAATGAAAGATCAAATAGCCGATTATATCAACGCGCCTCTTAAAGAAGTCGTTGAATCAGCAGACCGTCCGATTGCGGAGCATTATCAGTCTCTTCTTAAAGAAGGGCTTACAGAGGCCTTAAGCCAATGGAAAGAAGATGTTAAGCAGGCGTATGACCGTAAGCTGTACGGCCTGCAGCATTCCGCAGATACAGACCAGCTTAATGAACAGTTGAGGCAGATAAAAGCAATTGTTTAAAAAAGTCCCCTGGGTGAGAACTCCAGGGGACTTTTTTATTAAATGTTTCTTTTAATATCTGCATCTTTTTTTAATTGATCAACGAGATCAAGAAGCTGGTCATTCTCTTTTCGATTGATAACCTGCCGCTTGATATCATCTTTAATCTTTTCATAACCAGGCATTTTCTGGCCATCGCCGCGCTGATCTTTCATCGTTTCATATTCTTTTTTCAGTTCTTTTTCAGTAAGTTTGACTTCTTCTGTATTTTCATCTACGTATTTGTTAATAAGCAGGCTTTTGTTAAGTTCTTCTTTTACTTTTTCCTCATCCAGGTTACTATCTTTAAAAGCCTTATCTTTAGCGTCATCACTTTCAAACTGAGAAATGAATTCCTCGTACCGTTTGTTTAGCTCATCTTCGGAAACTTCATATCCTTTCTTTTCTGCTTCCTGTTTTAAAAGTTCAAGCCTGATCATCTGCTCAGCAATACTTTCTTTCATTGTATCTTCCTGGCCATCTAAATTCATTCCCATTTCCTCATACTGTTTCTTCGTCCCGTTCACTTGACTTTCAAATTCTTCCCTTGAAATTTCCTTACCATTTACAATCGCTACAGGGCCGGTTTTATTCTTATCCTTATTATTTGTATCCTTATTTACATCAGCCTGCTCATTATTGCTGCAGGCCGCTAGTAATAAAGCTGCCAGGACAAAAGTAAGCGTTGTAAGTGCTAACTTTTTCATAGGTCCATCTCCTTTGGATTCTTTCAATCGGAGTTTAGCACATTGATTATGTGAAAGTAAAACCTTGTTGGTATATTTCCACAATTTTTACATAGAATTGTTTAGAAGGGAGTTGAGGGGCGAATGCTTCCCGTTCTATATGACGGCACGATTCGTTATGAAAGTATCGCATATGCTCAGTTTCACAGCAGTCCTCTTGCACCCGATCTTAAGGGTGTGGTAAATTTTCTTCAATTGCCATATGGGGTGGAGGTTATTATACAATTAGAAGGACTTCCTGAATTTGAACAGAAACCGAATGGGACACAGGTAGGACCGCACGCCTTTCATATTCATGAAAAAGGTGTATGTGAAATAGGCGATGGGGAAAAACCTTTTGAAACGGCAGGCGGCCATTGGAATCCTAATCAGCAGCCTCACGGAAATCACGCAGGAGATTTTCCGGTTATTTTTTCGAATACAGGAAGAGCGAGAATGATCTTCTTTACGGATCGCTTTAAAATTAAAGAGATATTAGGAAAATCAGTCATCATTCATCAAGGCCCGGATGATTACATCTCCCAGCCGAGCGGAAATGCAGGTCTGCGAATGGCATGCGGCCTCATAGTGCAGGGATAGAATTTTTAAGCGCATCTTGACTTCATAGGCGAATTCGTGTATAGTTATACGTGTATATAAATTCCTCACAAAGACGTAACTCTAAAAAAATCATTTATTATAAAGAGTTATCAGCAGGGATTGGTACTTTTTATAATATGTGATTTTTTTCATGGAACATGGAACACATATTAATTTTTAGAAACATTGGAGGACCCATTTTTATGAAAACTGGTACAGTAAAATGGTTTAACGCTGAAAAAGGATTTGGATTTATCGAAGTTGAAGGTGGAGAAGATGTATTCGTACACTTCAGCGCTATTCAAGAAGAAGGATTCAAGGCCCTAGAAGAAGGTCAAGCTGTAGAATTTGAAATTACAGAAGGCGACCGTGGACCTCAAGCTGCTAATGTAGTTAAATTATAAGGTTTTTAAAAGAGACTGGCTTCACAGGAGTCAGTCTCTTTTACATATTTTATTTCATGTCCAAAGGAGGTTTCGATACAAATGGCATTCGGTAAAAAGAATCAACCGGAAATAGTTGAAGAAGAAACAAAAATTTGGGTATGTTCATCAGAAGACTGTAACTGTTGGATGCGTGACAACTTTAAATCTGACGAAAAGCCAGTTTGTCCTATATGTAAAAGCGAAATGGAAGCCACTTCCAAAGTATTGCAGGTCGTGACAAACAACAGTCTTTATTATAAAGAGAATCAGTAAAACAAATACGATGAGTATGAAAAACCGGCTTCTCTCCATAAGGAAGCCGGTTTTTTTGATGATGATTATAGGAGTTCATGGATAACCCCTATTCTATAAGCTTAATGAGTGATATAATTTGAATGTTATACACTTATGTACGGGAGGATTATGAAATATGTTAAATGCAACTAATGTAAGTCTTCGTTACGGTGATCAAAAGCTGTTCGAAGATGTGAATATAAAATTTACTCCAGGAAACTGTTATGGACTCATCGGGGCAAACGGAGCCGGGAAGTCTACGTTTCTTAAAATTTTGAGCGGGGAAATTGAACCTCAAACTGGAGACGTATCCATGAAAAATGATCAGAGGCTGGCCGTGTTAAAACAGAACCATTTCGAGTACGATGAGTACCCTGTACTTGAAACAGTTATTATGGGCCACAGCCGTTTATATGAAGTGATGCAGGAGAAAGACGCGATCTACATGAAGGGAGACTTCACTGAGGAAGATGGCATGAGAGCTGCAGAGCTTGAAGGTGAATTTGCCGAAATGAACGGCTGGGAAGCAGAATCGGAAGCCGCTCGACTTTTAACAGGGCTTGGAATTACAGAGGACCTTCATGATAAAAAGATGCAGGAGTTACCAGGCGCTGAGAAAGTAAAAGTATTACTAGCACAGGCTTTATTTGGAAGCCCGGATGTGCTGCTGCTCGATGAGCCGACAAACCACCTTGATATCCGTGCTATTCAGTGGCTGGAAGACTTTCTGATCGACTTTGAAAACACTGTCATCGTTGTTTCACACGACCGACACTTTTTAAATAACGTATGTACTCATATTGCCGATCTTGACTTCGGAAAGATTCAGGTTTATGTTGGAAATTATGATTTCTGGTATGAATCCAGTCAGCTGGCACAAAGAATGGCTGAAGAGCAGAACAAGAAAAAAGAAGAAAAAATTAAAGACTTAAAAGAATTTGTTGCGCGCTTTAGTGCTAACGCGTCAAAATCTAAACAGGCGACCTCCCGTAAGAAGTTATTGGAGAAAATTACGCTCGATGATATTCAGCCGTCTTCAAGAAAATACCCCTATATCGCTTTCAAAGCTGACCGGGAGATCGGAAACGATCTGCTGGAAGTAAAGAACCTTAGCAAAACAATTGATGGGGTAAAAGTATTAAATAATGTCAGCTTTCGTTTAAATAAAGACGATAAAGTCGCGTTAGTAGGCAGCAGTGAAGTTGCCAAAACAACATTATTCCAAATTTTAATGGGAGAAATCGAGCCGGATGAAGGTACCTTTAAGTGGGGGATTACTACTTCACAAAGCTATTTCCCTAAAGATAACTCGAAGTTTTTTGAGCGTGATGATATCAACCTTGTAGAATGGCTGCGTCAATACTCTCCTGAAGATGAAACAGAAACCTTCCTTCGCGGATTTCTTGGAAGAATGCTTTTCTCAGGGGAAGAAGCACTCAAGAAATCTAATGTACTTTCTGGAGGAGAGAAAGTACGCTGCATGCTTTCTAAAATGATGTTGTCTGGTTCAAACGTTCTGCTCCTCGATGAGCCGACAAACCACCTGGATCTAGAATCAATCACTTCTCTTAACAAAGGATTGATCAATTTTAAAGGTTCCATTATTTTTGCGTCCCATGACCATGAATTTATTCAGACGATAGCTAATCGTATCATTGAAATTACTCCTCAGGGAATTATTGATAAAGAATTGACTTACGATGAGTATCTTGAAGATCCAGAAGTAAAAAAACAGTTAGCCAGTTTATAATAATATTTTAAAAAAGGCTGTCGAATAATCGGCAGCCTTTTTTGTTTTTATATTTCTTAATTTAAGTTGAAAAGAAAAATTAGAATGACTTTACGGTGAATTAGAGGAAACTCAAGGCTGGAAAGATCTTTTTTAAATCTTTGCTTTTATAAAAACTTTAAAAAAGAAGAAAGCCTAAATGAAGAATTATTAAGATATTTCTATTGAAATATAATTCTTATCTAGCTGTGAAGGCGAATTCACTCGAATTTCATGTATAAAATTGGAGATCCATGGTAACATAGGCCTAATTTGTAAACTCAGTGAAAAATAAGCGTCATAGTTGAAATCTAACTGTTAGCTGTTTGTTCTTAAAATTTATAGATAATCTGTTAATCTTGTAATTGTGGTTAAAACAAACAAACTCATCCATTTTAGAGGAGGACTCGACTGAATATGAAAAAAACAGCTTTCTCATTAGCAGCAACAGCAGCCTTAACTGGAGCCTTCGCAACTAGCGTTAGCGCTTCTGAATATACAGTAGATAAAGGTGATACTCTTTGGGGCATTTCTCAAGAAAACAATACATCAGTAGAAAAGCTTAAAGAATTAAACAACTTAGATTCAGACCTAATTTTCATAAACCAAACAATTAAAGTTTCCGGTGAAGCAGAAGCACAGCAGGCCGAAACTTATGAAGTTAAAAAAGGTGATACTCTCTACGGAATTGGTAAACAGCACGGTGTTTCTGTAGACGAGCTTATGAGCTGGAATGGTCTATCTAGCTCTCTAATTTACCCTGGTGATGAACTTTCTGTTTCTGGTCAATCATCTGCTCCAGCAGAAGAAGCACCGAAGGAAGAAACACAAACTGAAGCCCCTGCAGAAGAAACAACTCAGGAGGCGAGTGCTGAAGAACCAGCTGAAGAAACATCTAATGAATCAAATGATACAAGCAATGACGTTATTAAAGAATTTACTGCAGAAGCAACTGCTTATACAGCAAGCTGCACAGGCTGCACAGGCGTGACTGCAACAGGTATTGATTTAAATGCAAATCCTGATCAAAAAGTTATAGCTGTAGACCCTGATGTTGTTCCACTAGGATCTAAAGTTTATGTAGAAGGTTATGGAACTGCAATTGCCGGAGATACTGGCGGAGCTATTGACGGAAATAGAATTGACCTTTATATGCCGAACCGCGGTGACGCATTAGACTTTGGACGTCAAGACGTTAAAGTACAAGTACTTGCTGAATAATAAAAGAGGTAAATAAAAGCCTGCTATTGCCCCTGCAATAGCGGGCTTTTTTATGTCCGTATTATTAGACGATCCTTCATATGTTCGAGTTTCAGGTAAATGGCTTCCTTTTGATAGAAAGGATTGATAAACTATGAAAGTGTCTTAAATTCTGTGAGGTGGATTATGAAAAAAATTGCGGTTATCGGATCGCCCGGCTCAGGAAAATCTACTTTAGCAAGAATGCTTGGAGAAATTTTGAAGATTGAAGTCGTACATATGGATCGTTTGTTTTGGAACCCTGGATGGTTACAGTGTACCCAGGAAGAGCTGCAGGCTAAACAAGATTTTTATTTGAAAATGGGCAGCTGGATTATCGAAGGGAATTACAGCAAGATTTGGAATGAAAGGCTGGCCCAGGCAGATACTATCATTATGATTGATCTTAACCGTTATACGTGTGTTTATCGTGTGATTAAACGCTTTATAAAGAATTATGGCCGTACAAGGTTTGATTTGGGAGAAGACTGTATAGAAAAGCTTGATAAAGAATTTTTACGTTATGTCTGGCAGTTTTCCAAGAAGAAGAGAACAAAGTTGTTAAACGCTCAAATAAAGCACTGCTCTCATGCGCAAATCGTTATTCTGCCAAACAGGAAATCTGTAGAGAAGTTTGCAAACCAATTAATTCGACTTCAAACTTAGTAGTAACTCCAAATTCAAATAAAAAAACATAAATCAAGCGAACAAATGTGCTTATTGTTAGACAAAACCTCTGGTTTATATTGTAAAATAGAAGAAAAGCCAGAGGGAGAGGATACGATGTCTCACAAAAATAATCCGAAAAAATTTGCTCTAAATATGAGTGCGGCTCAATTCACTAAATTTTATGTTATGCACCTGCTTCAGGTAAGTGAGCCTTTAATAAGTGAACATTTTAAAGCTGAATTCAGAAAGCTTACAACGAACTGGATTCCGGCACCCTCCACATTACTTGATACCCTTCATGAAATGACAGAAGAAGGACTGCTCTACCGAAAAGAAGATTATAAATCCCATGAAAAAAGACGGCAGAAGGTATATTGGTATTACTTGACTGATCAAGGTAAAGAAGAATTCGATGTACTAAAGAAAAAGTATAAGATTTTATTTGAAGAACAGCAAGCTATTTTGTCTCAGATTATGAGAGAAGTCTACAAATAAGAGAGGGTTTTCATTAAAGTGAAATTAAGTGTACTTGATCAAAGCCCGATATCAAAAGGAAGCACGGCCGAGCTAGCCTTAAGAAACACACTTGAGCTGGCACAGTTTACAGAAAGGCTCGGATTTCACCGTTACTGGGTGGCTGAGCATCATAATACAAATGGATTAGCAAGCAGTTCTCCTGAGCTTTTAATCGCAAGGATAGCCTCCGTTACGACACGTATCAAAGTCGGTTCAGGAGGGGTGCTACTGCCGCAGTACAGTCCGCTTAAAGTCGCCGAAAACTTTAAAATGCTGGAGGCTATGTTCCCTGGACGAATTGATTTAGGTCTTGGACGTTCACCAGGCGGAGGAAAAAGAACGCGAGCTGCCTTAACAGACGGCTGTAATAAACCGCTGAGCTCTTTTTCCCGCCAGGTTAAAGAAGTTAAACAGTTTTTGACAGGAAGTATTCCTAAAGAACATGATTATTTTGGTGTAGCTGCTAAACCTGAGACACCTGCAAATCCAGATGTTTGGATTCTAGGTTTAACGGAAAGAGGAGCACGTCATGCCGCCATTAACTCTACTGGATTTACGTTTGGTCATTTTATCAACCCTGAGTATGCGGAAGATGCACTAACAGCTTATCGCGAAAAGTTTAAACCTTCGGATGGGTTAAAAAAACCCCTTGTTAACGTTTGTATTTTCATCGTTTGTGGAGAAACTGATGAAGCAGCAGAAGAATTGGCCATAAGCCAGGATATGTGGCTTCTTCAGGCAGCCAAAGGACTGGATACAAGAGTTCTATCCGTTGAAGAAGTAAAAGAGCGAGGGTTTACTGATGAACAGCTTACAGAAGTTAAGAAAAACAGAAAAAGGTGCCTGATTGGCAGTCCGGCTACAGTATATAAAGGGCTAAAAGAATTAGAGGAAAAGTATGGAACAGATGAGTTTCTCGTAATAACAAATATTTATTCACATGAAGAAAAACTTACTTCCTATCAGCTGCTTGCAAACTATGTAAAAGAGCAGGAAAGTAAATAATTAAGAAAGTTGGAGATTAATGAACAAAAGTGTAATTGGCAGTATTCGAAAGGTTAAAGTTACGAAGAAAAAAACTGACGGCTTTATTGTTGCGGATGAAAATGAAGAATATTTTCTGCCTCATGATCTTACAGAAGAAGAAAATTTTGACCAGGACCAGGAAATTGATGTATTTATTTATGAAAACCGCGACAAGAAGATCGTCGCCACCACTACAATTCCAGAAATTACGCTCGAATCATATGGCTGGGCTGAAGTGGAAGAAGTCGTTCCTCATTTAGGTGCTTTTGTTAATATTGGCCTTGATAAAGCGTTCCTCGTTTCAAAAGACCACATGCCTAGTTTAAAGAGCGTTTGGCCAAAGGAAGGGGATGCCCTGTTCGTTAGTCTGGAAAAGGACAAGAAAGGGAGAATTTTTGCTGAGCCCATTACAGAAGGAGAAGTTCAGGAAGATATAATCTCAGCTCCTTCTTCTATGCTGCACCAGGAAGTCATTGCACGTGTTTATCGATCAACAAAAGCAGGTTCTTTTATTTTGACAGGGGAAGGGTACCGTGGGTTTATACACCCTAATGAGAGAATAGAAGAACCAAGGCTTGGTGAACAGGTCGAAGGCAGAGTAATCGACGTAAAAGAAGACGGGACGATAAATATCAGTTTAAGACCTTTAAAGCAGGAAGCAATGGGGGAAGATGCTGTGAACATATACAATTATCTTATTGAAAATGACGGCATTATGAATTTTACGGATAAAAGTGATCCAGACGAGATCCGCGAGACTTTTCAAATTAGTAAAGCTGCTTTTAAACGGGCCATCGGCAGACTTTTAAAAGAGAAAAAAATCATTCAGGAAAACGGCCAAACAAGAATCAACCATAATGATTAAACGTTCTTTCTTCAAACTTAGTAGCAACTCCGAAGTCAAAACAAAAAAACACAATAAAAAATCAAAAGTCCTATAAAACAGAAGTCCGCCTTATACAAGAGGGCGGGCTTTCACTTTTTCACTAAATACTTTCTGTCTTTTAACAGTTGTGGATGAATCGCCCGACTGATCTTTGGAAGACTTCCAAGGTTAATGCCAGCTCCATAAAAGTAAGCCTGCCATACAAGCTTAGAACAATATTGCTCTACACTCAGAGAGTGAAGGGGGGTGAAAACACGGTACGGACTTTTATATTGCTTTGTCCAATAACTATCTGCATACCTCGCTGCTTTTACTCCATGTGAAGGATCCTTGGAAGAGTAAATGGATACTCGACGAAACTTTTGAAAATATTTTTCAATGCAATCTTTAATTATGCCAGAAGGGACCGAATGAATAACCTCATTTTTTTCTGTGACGATTCCAACATGGCCTACGTATTTGGACTCACTTTTTCCGATAGGTGAGAACAGTAGATCTCCGGGGGTAATGGAAATATTTGAATTTGGATAAGTCATATACTCATCACTCTTAACAGGGGCGACCACCTTTTTAGGTCGCATAAAAAAAGCAGTAAACCCGGCCGCAGCCGCCGAAAGAAGTATAAAACGTTTCATTACGCGCTCATCCTTTTTATGTAGTCGTCTTATTTAAAATAGAAGTGGTGCTGTATACAAGTTATCAAAAATGCCCCTTGAATAACAGGAATTAGTTTATACTGAGCCTGTATTGAAAAAAATAAATAGCCTGCCATTATATGCAGCGATTTGGAGAGATCTCATCGTTTAAGAAACGATGAGTAAATTTTTACATAGGATGATAATCTACACAGCTAATATAGCAGCAGTTTCATTGGCGATGGATTATTTTGTTGCTGAGAACTTATGATCTATAAAATCTGAATATATTTGAGACCAGACTAAATTATATATTTTACGGATGTAGCAGCAAATTCATTTGTAATGAATTACAGAGATCTGTATGATAATTAAGATATTTCGAAATGAGATAGGGGGTTAAAAACGTTTTAAATTAAAATTAATTTCTTAGTTTACATAATATATATTATAGGAAGTCATGATTACAATTTAAATTATGTCTCATTTACTAAGTATACTTATGATAGTGAGACATAATTAATTTTAATCCATGATTTTTTAAATGCCTTAACTTTATCTCATTTAATTACTTCTATAATTATTTATAAATCTTAACTATGCTATTCAATTTTTATCAAGTATATTTTTTCAACTATACTCCTGTCCTTTCATTTTTAATTTGTAATAGGACTTTTTGCATTTTATTGTTTTGTTTTTATGTTATCAGTTGGAGTTGCTACTATCTATTAAGTGCGATTATAAATTTAATTTGTCGCCAATAGGATCATTTTTAAAATATTAATTGCGAATTTTCTTTCCAGCCAGTTTTCTCCACAAATTTGCACATTTAGTATTATCCTTAGTCCTATTATCCTAAGAACATTTACAATTTATTGGTTTTTTTATTATTTAATACGGAGTTGCTACTATGTATTAAGCGCAATTATATTGGCATCATAGCTCCACTATTCTTCTATGTAGTCTAAACACCACTATTGGCAGCCTGGTTTATTTTCTTCCTTGCTGATCCGGCTTTTCTCGTGTATTTCTTTCACCAGCTGCTTAAAAGGCTTGTTTCTCTCGCCTGACTGTTGCTTTTTTTTTATTTTATAAGTTCGGAGTTGCTACTAAGTTTAAAGTAGGAACAAAAATAAAAATTAAAGCCACAGATATTCTTACTCTGTGGCTTTAACTCGGGATTTAGCTGATTTAGATGGACTTTCCTGATAGATCTTAAGAGTTTCATAATAATACTCTAAAATTTGTTGTGAAGGTTTTTGCCAGCTGTATTTTTCAGCTTCTTTTCTGGCATTTTCGCATAGATCCTTATACAAATCTTTATCTTCCAGTCTGTTTATTGCGGTAATCATGCTGTCTGTATCTTCGTTCTCAAACAACAATCCCGTCTTTCCATCTTCAACCTGTTCCATAGTTGGTCCACTTTTTGCTGCGATGACCGGTAAACCAGATGCCATAGCTTCGAGTATAACAAGTCCCAGCGTTTCGGTAACGGATGGGAATATTAAAGCATCAGACGAAGCAAAAGCCTGAGCCAGTTCTTCTCCATGAAGAAGCCCTGTAAATGTCGTTTTGGTGCCGGAGAAGGTCTTTTCAAGCGATTCTCTTTCCGGTCCATCACCTACAATTGCAAGTGAGATGTCATTTCTGGCATTAAGTAAGGATTTCAGTTTATGAATCTCTTTCTCTGCAGCCAGTCTTCCAACAAACACTAATAGTTTATTGGAAGGTTCTCCACCAGATAAACGGTTGCGCATATCTTCGTTCCTGTGATGAGGATGGTAATGATCAATCGCTACCCCTCTGTCCCATACATGCACATTATGGAACTTCTTCTCACTTAATTCTTTCTGAACTGCTTTAGAAGTACATAGATTTAAATGTGCAAAGTTATGCAGCTTTTTAAAATACCACCAGCAAGCAGACATAAGTGGATATAGCCTGTAATACTCAAAATATTTTGGTACATGGGTATGATAGGAAGCAATTAGAGGATAACCTAATTTATCCGCGTAATAAACTCCAGCGACTCCGACTATGGCCGGATTCACCACATGGACCAAATCAGGATTGTGTTTCTCAAGCAGTGTTTTCACTTTTTTTTGCGGAAGTGAAAACTGCTTGTACCTGTAAAACGGCATAGTCGTAGCTTTGACACCTTCAACAATCGCACCTTCATATTCTTTTACACCCAGGTCCGGAGCTATTACGACAACCTCATGCTCTTGTTTCCTGAGATATTTAATGGCTTCTTTTAGTCTTGTTACTACTCCGTCTGTTGATGGCAGAAAAGTTTCTGTAATAATGGCGATTTTCAAGGCGATAAACTCCTTACTTCCAAGTAATAGATGGCAGCACGTTTTCCTTAATAATCCGGTCTTTGTTTTCTACAGCTACTTTCAAGATATCACGGATAACGTCATCTGTTAACAAATGAGGCTCCAACCCAAGATCACGAAGCTTCGTATTTTTCGCATGATAGTAATGATCTTCATTTTCAATACGAGGATTCTCAATTTTCTTAACTTCTGTACTGAAGCCTTCTTCCCTGGCAATTTTTTGAACTCTTTCAGCCAGCTGATTTACTGAGAACCATTCGGTAAACTGGTTAAACACACGGAATTCCCCGCGGTCTGCCGGGTTTTCTGCTGCAATTTCCACACAGCGAACCGTATCCTCAATATTTAAGAAAGCTCTTGTCTGGCCGCCGGATCCGTAAACCGTAATGTCATGCCCGATTGCCGCCTGGTTGACGAAACGGTTGAGTGCTGTACCAAAAACACCGTCATAATCGACACGGTTGAACAACACGGGATCAAGCTGAGTATCTTTCGTATGTAACCCATAAACGATCCCCTGGTTCAAGTCTGTGGCACGGATACCCCAGATCTTGCATGCAAACATAATATTATGAGAGTCATGTACTTTTGATAAATGATAAAAAGAACCCGGCTGTTTAGGATATGGAAGTGTATCCTTACGGCCATTATGTTCAATTTCAATATAACCTTCTTCGATATCAATATTAGGTGTACCATACTCTCCCATTGTACCGAGCTTGATAAGGTGGCAGTCAGGGGCCATTTCTTTAATGGCGTACAGCACATTAAGATTGCCTATTACATTATTTGACTGAGTATAAACGGCATGCTCTCTATCAATCATTGAATATGGAGCCGAACGCTGCTCAGCAAAGTGCACAAATGCTTCAGGTTCTGTCTGACGGAATACTTCACGAAGAAAATCGTAGTGATTTAAATCTCCAATAAATGTTTTTATTTCTTTTCCTGTCAGCTCTTTCCATTTAGCTACCCGCTCTTCTAAAGAAGCGATCGGCGTAACGGAATTTGAGTGCAATTCTTCATCAATTTTTCTTCTCGCTAAATTATCTACAATTGAGACATCGTGTCCCTGCTTTGATAAATGGAGTGCCGTTGGCCATCCGCAGAAACCGTCTCCCCCTGCTACTATAATTCTCATAGTCTACCTCCTAGTTACATGTAAGCATTTTTACCCCATAGATAGAATAACATTATTTTTTCTCTAATAGGTAGTAAAAACAAGCAAAGCCCTTCTGCTTGCTTATACGGTGTTGACTTTACCATTATTGAAAGGAAAACTCAATTATGGTGGGGATAAAAATACACCTAACTTACATACCCTTAACATTCTAAGTTTAACCCTTATTGATTAATTTCTCTCTCTACTTGTTTATCATCTGCTGCAAATTCAGTTATACTATAATTAGCATTATTTTGAATATTAAAAGTCTTTAAGGAGGATGTTACATGAGTACATATGAAATCGCCTGGACTCCCGATGACAAAATGAAAGAAAGCACGAGACTTTATCAATGGATGAAAAAACATGGCTATGAAAACTACGATGAATTTCACAATAAATCAATCGAAGATATTGAATGGCTCTGGGATGAGGCCTGCTCTGTATTGGGGATAGAATGGTATAAACCTTACGAACAAGTCATCGATCTTTCCCGCGGCCCTCTTTATCCTAAGTGGTTCAGCGGCGCTGAAATAAACGTTGCTCACAACGCTCTTGATAAGTGGGCGGATCATAAAGATACGATGAATAAAACGGCTTTATACTGGGAGGGAGATAACGGGGACAAAACCTCCCTTACCTTTAAAAATCTGCAGAAAAAAGTAAACGCTTTCTCGAACGGTTTAGAGGAGCATGGTGTGACTAAAGGAGATATCGTTACACTATTTATGCCGATGCTTCCTGAAACTCTCATATCTATGCTCGCTATCGCAAAAATCGGCGCCGTCGCCTGTCCTACATTTTCCGGGTACAAAGCTGATGCAATTGCCACTCGTCTTGAAGCCTCCCGATCAAAAGTATTGATAACAGCCGATGGATTTTACCGCCGCGGCAAAACAGTGCCCATGAAGCAGGAGGCCGATCTTGCTGCTGATCGCAGCGAATACCTGCAACATATGATTGTCGTCGAGCGTACAGGCGATAAAAAAGACTGGAACTCAAAAAGAGATATCAGTTTTGAAAAGCTGTTAAACAGCTCCTCTGATTATAAATCGAAGCATACGAAAGCTGATGATCCTTGTATGCTGATTTATACTTCCGGAACGACCGGGAAGCCGAAAGGAGTACTTCATTCACATGCTGGTTTCCCGATTAAAGCAGCTTTCGATGCCGGGATTTGTATGGATTTACATCAGGAAGATACTCTCTTCTGGTATACCGATATGGGATGGATGATGGGGCCTTTTCTTGTATACGGCGGACTGTTAAACGGCTCCTCCATCGTCATGTTCGAAGGTACACCGGATTATCCTAATCCTGACCGGCTGTGGCAGATGGTTGATGAATACAAGGTGACCCACCTCGGAATTTCGCCGACTCTCGTAAGATCAATGATGAAATACGGCGAAGAATGGATAAACAAACATGATTTATCTTCATTAAGGCTATTTGGGTCTACAGGTGAACCGTGGAACCCTGAGCCGTGGAACTGGCTGTTTAAAAAGGTTGGGCAGTCGAAAGTTCCGATTTTCAATTATTCCGGCGGCACTGAAATATCGGGAGGTATCTTTGGCAATGTCCTCGTCAAACCTATTCAGCCTGTAACGTTTAATGCGGCGCTCCCGGGAATGGATGCTGATGTATTTGATGATAAGGGGACTCCCTTAAGGAACGAAGTAGGAGAACTCGTCATAAAACAGCCATGGGTAGGAATGACAAATGGCTTCTTCGAAGATAAGGAGAGGTATGAGGATACTTACTGGTCACGTTTTGAAAATACCTGGGTCCACGGTGACTGGGTCATTGCTGATGATGAGGGATACTATACAATTACAGGGCGTTCGGATGATGTTCTGAATGTTGCCGGAAAGCGCCTTGGCCCTGCTGAAGTCGAGTCTTTACTCGTCGGCCATGAAGCAGTTGTTGAGGCAGGAGTAATTGGGGTCCCTCACCATATTAAAGGAGAAGAGCCCGTAGCTTTCATCGTATTAAAGCAGGAGACGAGTGAACAGCTGATGGATGAAATTCGTGAGTTCTTAGCACAGAAGCTTGGTAAAGCTCTGGCGCCTAAGCGCATCTTTTCCGTCTCGGATCTTCCAAAAACGAGAAATGCCAAAGTGATGCGCCGTGCCATCAAGTCTGCTTTTTTAAACGAACCTGCCGGCGACTTAAGTGCACTTGAAAACCCGGAAACCGTAGAAGAAATTCGCAGTATCGGTCAATCCCAAGCGCTGCAGAACTAAAACTTTTTGTTAGAACTGCTGTGATTCACCTTTTTTATAAATTTCCACGCTATCTAAATTAATAAGCCTGGAGGGAAATCTCCCTCCAGGCTTATTAATTATTTACTTTACACAGGATAAACGCCATGCTTTCTTTCAGTGAATTTCACATTCTTCGATTGATACGCTTCAAATCTTCTCACAAGCTGACTTCTTAAATGCTCAGGCTGAACAATATCATCAATGACCATTTCAGACGCTAACCTGTATAAATCAATATTCTCTTTATATTCTTCCTGCTTCTCTTTAATAAAAGCCGGACGCTCAGATTCATCAAGCGCAGCAATTTTGTTCGCATAAACAGCGTTGACAGCCGCTTCCGGTCCCATTACCGCGATCTGCGCTGTTGGCAGAGCTATACAGGCATCCGGTTCAAACGCCGGTCCTGCCATCGCGTAAAGACCGGCTCCATATGCCTTTCTAACGATCACAGATATCTTTGGAACGGTTGCTTCACTCATTGCAGAGAGCATCTTCGCCCCGTGCCTGATAATACCCGCTCGTTCCACCCTTGTACCAATCATGAACCCTGGTATATCAACGAGGAAGAGCAGCGGAATGTTAAAGGCATCACACAGCTGCATAAACTTAGCTGCTTTATCAGCCGAATCCGGAAACAGAACTCCCCCTTTAGCCCGTGGCTGGTTAGCAATAATACCAACAACTCGCCCATCGATCCTTGAAAGACCTGTAATTAATTCAGGTGCAAATTTCTTTTTGATTTCACAAAAACTGCCTTCATCAATCAGTCTGTCAATTAACTGGTACATATCAAAGGGAGCATTTTGATTTTTAGGAATCAGTTCAGAAATATCTTTTTCAAATTCTGGCGGCAGTTTGGCTTCTTCTCGTTTTGGCAGGTGACGGTAGTTGGATGGAAAATAACTTAAGTATTTACGGGCAAAATCAATCGCTTCTTTTTCATCAGCAGCAAGCACATCTCCACACCCGGATACGGAACAGTGCATGGAGGCACCACCCATTTCCTCCAAGCTTACTTTCTCCCCAATAACTTTTTCCGCCATTCGAGGAGATCCCAGGTACATGGAAGCATTGCCATCCACCATAACGACAATATCACAGAAAGCCGGGATATAGGCCCCTCCCGCTGCTGATGGTCCAAATAACAAACAGACTTGAGGCACACGGCCGGATAACTTAATCTGGTTATGGAAAATCCGTCCGGCCCCTCGGCGGTTAGGGAACATTTCCACCTGATCGGTAATTCGTGCTCCCGCTGAATCTACGAGATAAAGCATAGGCAGTTCAAGCCTCATGGCTGTTTCCTGAATTCGTATGATTTTCTCAACGGTTCTCGCCCCCCAGGAACCAGCTTTTACCGTCGAATCATTCGCCATCACACATACTTGTTCACCATTAATTTTGCCAATACCCGTTACAACTCCATCGGCAGGCAGGGAGTCCTCCATGTTATTAGCAAAAAAAGCATCCTCTATATTTAAATCATCATCAAAGAGAAGCTCAAGCCTTTCCCGGACAAACATCTTCCCTTTCTTCCGGTTGCTTTCATGGTATTTCTCCGCACCCCCTGAAGCTATTTTTTCTTTTTTAGTCTGCAGCGTTTCATCCAGCATAATAGTCCTCCTTTTTATTCCCCTTTATAATTCGGGGAACGCTTTTCTTTAAATGCCTGCAGCCCTTCGATCCGGTCATTTGTTGGAATCGTAAATTTGTAGCATTCATGTTCAAATGCAAGGCCGGATAGAAGGTTCATTTGAAGACCGTTATTAATCGCCTGTTTTGCTTGTTTTAAAGCGATCGGACCGTTGCCTGCCATCTGTTTCGCTAAAGCAATGGTTTCTTCTTCTAACTGATCAGAGCTGTATATATTTTCTACAAGTGCAAGACGCAGAGCTTCTTCGCCCGATACCGGCTTTCCTGTGAAAATTAACCGCTTTGCCTGTCCCGGACCGATTAACCGGGGAAGACGCTGAGTTCCCCCTGCGCCCGGAATAATAGCTAAAGAGGTTTCCGTAAGACCTGCTTTAGCATGGTCACCCATTACTCTGATGTCACATGCTAAAGCAAGCTCAAGACCTCCGCCATAAGCAGCACCGTTCATCATGGCAATGACAGGAATCGGCAGCTGTTCAATTTTTAAAATTGTTTCCCCTATCTTTTTTACAGCCGCCACGACTTCTTTTTCTGTCATACCGGCGCGTTCTTTTAAATCTGCTCCAGCACAGAAGGCTTTTTTGCCTGCACCTGTTAAGATCACCACCCGGGCTTCTGACTCCTTGATTTCTTCTGTTTTGGACTGAAGTTCTTCAAGCAGATCCTGTGATAAGCTGTTGGCTGCCTCCTCGCGGTTAAGTGTAAGTATCGCAATATAATCTTCTAAGTAATCGAGTGTCACTAATGACATAAAAGACCTATCCTCCCCGATTTAATATTTGCATTTGATGACTTGGAAGCTCTTTGCCAAGAGCCTTTTGAATAAAAAGAGCCGCTTCTTTCAGCTTTTCTTCATTCAGTCCAGTTTTAATGCCCATGCCATGAAGCATGTGAACGAGATCATCAGTGGCCAAGTTGCCTGAAGCTCCTTGAGCATATGGGCAGCCCCCAAGACCTCCAAGCGCACTATCATATGTCGTAATGCCGTGCTGTAAGGAAACAAGCACATTGGCCAGTGCCATTCCCTGTGTATTATGAAAATGCATCGCTATTTTATCTTTACTTATGTTCTCTAATACTTTTTGGAGCACTTCATCGACCTGTCGGGGGTTCGCTACACCAATCGTATCTCCAAGTGATAGCTCGTCTACTCCCATATCGAGAAGACGACGGGAGATGGTGATCACATTTTCTGCAGGGATGTCCCCGGCATAAGGACAGCCGAATACTGTCGATAAATAACCGCGCACTCTCATCCCCTGCTGCTTAGCTTTTTGGACTACTTCCTCTAAGACAGGAAATGTTTCATCAATGGTTTTGTTAATGTTTTTTTTGTTATGGGTTTCACTTGCTGACATAAAAACAGCCGCTTCATCGACTTTTGTTTCAATTGCTGCTTCCAGTCCTTTTGCATTAGGAACGAGAGCAGCATACATAATACCAGGTTTACGTTTAATGTGCCCGGCGACTTCCCGGGCATCTTTTAATTGCGGAATCCATTTAGGATGAACAAACGAACTGAATTCAATCGACTGAAAACCTGCTTCAGACAGCATATCGATCCAATGGATCTTATCTTCGGTCGCTACTTGAATGGCTTCATTTTGAAGTCCATCCCTCGGCCCCACTTCCTTAATGGTGACGGCTGACGGCCAGTTATTCATACATATCCGCTCCTCATTATTCAATGATTGCGATCGTATCTCCTTCATTTACAAAGTCTCCCTCAGAGACTTTAAGCTCTTTAATAGTCCCGCTTTTTTCAGCTGGAATGGGAATTTCCATTTTCATAGATTCCAAGATAACAATGTCATCTCCGTCATTAACACTGTCCCCCTGGCTAACAACAATTTTCCATACACTTCCTGCCATAGATGCTTTTACTTCGTTCATTTCATTTCCTCCTTATTGGTTCGTAACAGTTGGGATATAGTAATCTGGTACAAATGAAGTCGTTGTATCACCTGCTATAAATTTTTCATGGGTAACGACTCGCTTTAGCATGGTTATATTTGATTTAATGCCTTCGATTTCATATTGATGAAGAGCTTTTGTCATGTGTTCTATAGCTTCTTCACGGCTAGGCGCATGAACGACCAGCTTTGCTATCATTGGGTCATAAAACGGGGTGACCTGCGAATTTTTATGGACGGCAAGCTCATGGCGAATACCTTTACCTTCTGGAAGCTTAAGCTTTGTCAGCTGACCCGGAGAAGGATAAAACGTGTTGGGATCTTCGGCATAAATTCTCGCTTCTATCGCATGGCCGTTTATTGAAAGGTCTTCTTGTGTAAAGGAAAGCTTTTCTCCGTGTGCCACCCTCAGCTGCTGTTCCACTAAATCGATCCCTGTAATTTCCTCGGTCACCGGGTGTTCGACTTGAAGCCTTGTATTCATTTCCAGGAAGTAGAAGTTTTCTTTCTCATCTACTAAGAATTCCATCGTGCCGGCGTTTACATAATTAAGCGCATTCACCGCCTTTAAAGCAGCTTCTCCCATCTTTTTCCTTGTTTCTTCTGAAAGGAACGGAGACGGAGCCTCTTCAATAACTTTCTGATGACGCCGCTGAATCGAGCACTCTCTCTCAAACAGATAGACAGCATTCCCATGTTCATCGGCAAGCACCTGGATTTCAATATGGCGCGGGTTTACAATTAGCTTTTCAATGAACATATCGCCGTTTCCAAAAAACGTCTTTGCACGTTTTTGATTGCCTTCAAAGGCTTTTTCTAATTCTTCCGCAGTAGAAACGGCCTGCATGCCAATCCCGCCGCCGCCTGCCGCGGCTTTGAGCATCACCGGATAACCAAAGGTTTCAGCTTTCTCTTTGGCCGCCTCTACATCAGCCATCGATTCCATCGTTCCTGGAACAACAGGTACTCCTGCCTTTTCCATATGTTTTCTTGCCGCAATTTTATCACCCATTGTAGAAATGACCTCTGCGGACGGGCCGATGAAAGTAAGGCCAGACTCTCTTACTTTCTCTGCAAATCCACCATGTTCACTCAACAGGCCGTACCCTGGATGAATGGCCTCAGCGCCTGAATCTTTAGCGGCTTTAAGAATTTTTTCAATGTTTAAATACGATTCATTTACACGCGGTTTACCGATTAAATAGCTTTCATCCGCTTCTTTTACAAAAGGAGCGTCCTGATCCGCTTCTGAATAAACGGCTACCGATTGGATATTCATCTTTTTACAAGTGCGGATGATACGGGATGCGATTTCCCCCCGGTTGGCGATTAAAACTTTAGAAAACATACATATAGCCCCCTTATTGATTCGTTTCCACCTGTTCGATCGCTTCTTCTTTCAGCCTGAATTTTTGTATTTTGCCGCTCGCCGTCATTGGGTATTCATCAATAAAGCGGATATAGCGCGGGATTTTATGTTTTGAAATCTTTCCATCACAAAACTCCCGAATATCTTGTGGAGAGACCTCTGTTCCTTCCTTCTTGATGATGAAAGCGACGATTTCTTCCCCCAGTTTTTTATCAGGGACCCCTACCACCTGCACATCAAGGACGCCGGGGTGCTGATAAAGGAATTCTTCAATTTCCCTCGGATAGACATTCTCTCCGCCCCGAATAATCATGTCTTTCATCCGTCCGGTAATTTCTACATATCCATTCTCATCCATAACAGCAATGTCTCCTGTATGAAGCCATCCTTCTGAATCAATTGCCGTTTGGGTGGCTTCTTCATTTTTATAATACCCTTGCATGACGAGATATCCTCTTGTGCAAAGCTCTCCAGGAATGCCAGGAGGGTTTTCTTCCCCTGTGGCCGGTTCAATGACTTTTACTTCCACATTGGGGTGGGCTCTTCCGACACTTCTTACACGCAGTTCTACTGGATCATCCGTCTTTGTCTGGGTAATAACCGGCGAAGATTCGGTCTGACCATAAGCTATCGTGATTTCTTCTATCCCCATTTTATTCATCACATCTTTCATCACTTCCATCGGACAGATTGATCCTGCCATAATCCCTGTTCTAAGAGTTGTCGGACGGTTTTCCTCAAAGCTCGGATCATTCATTTCGGCAATAAACATGGTCGGTACTCCATGAAGAGCGGTGCACGCTTCTTCTTTCACTGCGCGCAGTACTTTCTCAGGATGAAACTGTTCTAACACGACCATTGTGGCTCCTTTAGATACTGAAGCGATCGTTCCCATTACACAGCCGAAGCAGTGGAAAAAAGGAACGGGAATACAGAGACGATCCTCTTCTGTAAGCTTAATGCACTCGGCAACCTGTTTTCCGTTGTTCACGATATTATTGTGACTCAGCATCACGCCTTTAGGAAAGCCAGTAGTTCCTGAAGTGTACTGCATATTGATCACTTCACTGGCATCGAGGGATTGAAGACGCTCTTTCAGCTTTTGGTCATTGACATTTTTTCCGGCTTTCTGTACATCGTTCCATGAATAGCAGCCCGGGTAGTCTTTTTCGCTTAATATAATGACGTTCTTAAGGTTAGGCAGCTTTTCACTCTGTAAATCACCTTTTTCAGAGTATTCCAGTTCGGGACAGATTTCTTTTAGGATATCAATATAAGATACGCCTCTAAAATCCTCCGCTAAAATTAACGTAGAGGCATCCGACTGCTTTAGCAGATACTCAAGCTCCTGTGCCCGGTAATTTGTGTTTACCGTAACAAGGACGCCTCCCATTTTCCCACTGGCAAATTGAGAAATGAGCCATTCCGGCTTATTATCAGACCAAATGGCCATATGGCCCCCTTTTTCAATACCTAAGGCCATAAAACCTTTGGCTGCTTCATCCACCATCTGGTTAAACTCTCTGTAGGTTTTTCTAAGGTTATGTTCCGGGTAAACCATTGCTTCATGATCAGGAAGCTGCTGTGCCTGTTTCTCTAACAATTCACCTATCGTTACATGTAATAGACTCATCCTATTCCTCCTTTACCTATTAGCACCCAAGCTGACGGGCAATAACCATGCGCTGAATTTCAGAAGTTCCTTCCCCTATTTCAAGAAGCTTAGCATCCCGCAGGAAACGTTCCACTTCATATTCCCTCATATAGCCGTAGCCGCCGTGAATTTGAATGGCCTGGTTCGCGCTTCGAAAAGCCGTTTCAGAGGCATAAAGCTTAGCAAACGCCGCTTCTTTTGAAAAAGGTTTGCCCTGATCCTTTAGCCATGCCGCTTTAAAAACCATGTTTCTCGCAAGCTCTACCTCCATCGCGATATCCGCAAGTTTAAACTGAATCGCCTGGAATTTAGATATCGGCTGACCAAACTGTTTTCTTTCTTTCGCATAAGCAAGTGCTTTATCTAAAGAAGCCTGGGCAATCCCTAGAGCCAGAGCAGCGATCGAGATCCTCCCGCCGTCTAATGTATAAAGAAACTGCTTAAATCCGCCATTTGGGTCTCCTAATACATTTTCTTTAGGAATTTCAACATCTTCTAAAATAATTTCTGACGTATTTGAGCCCCGGACTCCCATCTTTTCGTAAGGACTGGTTATCCTCATTCCCGGTGTATCTTTTGGCACGATAAAGGCCGAAATGATGTTTTTCCCATCCTCACGTTTGCCGCTGACTGCCGTTACCGTAATCGAACGTGCGTATTCGGCATTCGTAATCCAGCATTTCTCACCATTTATTACATATTGATCCCCTTTTAGTTCCGCGCGGGTCTGAGTTCCCCCGGCATCCGAACCTGCGTTCGGTTCCGTCAATCCAAAGGAAGCTAATCCTTCTCCTTTTGCTAAAGGGACGAGGTATTTCTGCTTTTGTTCCTCAGTACCAAAGTAGTAAATCGGGCTTGCGCCAAGTGAAACAGCTGCCGCGTAACTCAGTCCTGTAGAACCACACACCTTTCCAATTTCCTCTACAGCAAGAGCATATGTCAGGGTATCACCGCCAGAGCCGCCATATTCTTCAGGAAAAGGAATACCGAGAAGGCCAAGTTTGCCCATTTCATCAAATATATCCTTTGGAAACTCTGCCTTTTCATCAATTTCAACCGCCCGCGGGCGGATAACTCCGTCGGCAAAATCCCGGACCATTTTTTTCGTCATTTCCTGTTCTTTCGTTAATTCAAAATTCATTCATACTCCTCCTTTCAAATGAGACCGACTGGTTGGTCTGTTCAAGACAAAAATAAAAGTTGCAAGCGCTTACTTTCAGTTGTAAAAAAAAGGAGCTTTCAGCATCTTCCCCTGATAGTAATCTTCATCCTCAGTGATTAGCAGCGAATGAAGAACAAGATCGATAAATACGTCGGCTATTTCATCAATCGAGAATTCACCATGCGGATCGTACCATTTGTAAATCCAGTTAACCATTCCAAGTATACTCATCGTTCCAAGGATCGGTGGAACTTCTTTACGGAAATGTCCAGCCTTCTGGCCATCTTCAATCACTTGAAGCACCATTTGCTTGAATTCATCGCGTTTTTCTTTAATCTGCTTTTCATAAGCTGGTTTTAAATACTTGCTTTCCTGATAAAACACAGAAATGTGAGGTTTATAAAGATCAAAAACTTTAATAAACGACCTTATGATCGCCTGGATTTGATTCACGGGTGAAGAATGAGTCGCAATGGCGTCTTTTGCTTCCTTTGATACGTATGTAATGAATGAATCATGAATGACAAAAAGAAGCTCTTCTTTGGAGTAAAAATAGTGATAAAATCCTCCTTTTGAAGTGTTAGACGCCTCCACAATCTGTTTGACCGTTACCCCGTGAAAGCCGTGTTGTTCAAATAACGTCAGTGAAGTATTAATAATTTTTTCCCGAAGATTATTCATACACCATCCCCTCGAAATTACTGAATATACATTCATCTTATCATAATTTTCATAAAATACAATCGAATAAAAAAGACTTCCCTTAGGAAGGGAAGCCTTATATTCTATTTAACCTTGGGAGTCTGTAACCCTAAGAATTTTGCTCACTTAGGAATTCAAGTTATCCCAGGTCTTCTGTTTTTTTAAACGGAGCTTCATAGACCCTCTGGACCCAGGATTCTATTACATCTCCGCTTTGTTCTATATCAAGCACGTAAGAACCGTTGCTGTACCGGTCGCTGGCTTTAAAATCCATCGGCTGGACTGTCGTCAGTTTATCTTTGTTCGTTTTTATAATAACTTCATCTTTATTTGTAACGACATGTAAATCAATGATTCGGTGTGGGTTTTTCTTCAATTCACGCAGCATGATTACTCCTCGTTTTGCACGTGAGGTCCGCTCAAATTCTTTGAGTCTCATTCGTTTTACTGCTGCACGGTGTGTAGTGATCATTAGGGAAGGATCCTGCTCCTGAGAAAAGACCTGTCCGGAAACCACCTGTTCTCCTTCTTTTAACTGAATAGCTTTCACACCAGCCGCTCTTTGTCCGACAACACTCACTTCTGCTTCTTCATACCATAATCCATAAGCTTTATTTGAAGCTATGAAAATTTGCGATTGACCGTCTGTCACGTGGACATCTACGACTTCATCATCTGCTTTTAAATTAATCGCAACAAGCGCTTTGGAGTGGCGGGTTGCCTTATACAGCTGAAGTTCACTTTTCTTAACCAGTCCGTTTTTTGTAAAAAAGAGGAGATACTGATCCTCTTTGAATTCACGCACTGGAATAGCATCTACTAGAAATTCATCTTTTTCAATGGAAACAATATTAGCGATATGTTGCCCTAAATCCTTCCAGCGGATATCTGGAAGCTTGTGAACTGGCAGGAAGAGATATTTTCCAAGATTTGTAAATAGAAGAATGGTATCGGTCGTATTGATTTCAAGCAGTCTTAACAAATGATCGCCGTCTTTCATGGCGAGATCCTGTCCATTAGAGGCGCCGTACGAACGGAGGCTTGTCCGCTTGATATATCCGTCTTTTGTTACAGAAAGTACAATATCTTCGCTTGCTACCGTAACCTCTAAATCTACTTTAAGCTCTTCTACTTTTTCCTCGATTTGAGACAGGCGCTCATTCTGATACTTTTTCTTAATGGAGCGAAGATCTGCTTTAATAACCTTTAGCAGTTCTTTCTCATTGCCGAGCAGCTTTTGCAGGTAATTTATTCTCTCAGCAAGTTCTGCTGCCTCTTTTTGCAGTTCAGTAATATCTGTATTTGTTAGTCTGTAAAGCTGAAGCATGACGATGGCTTCGGCCTGCTCTTCTGTAAAACTGTATTTAGCGATCAGCTGCTGCTTCGCATCCTGTTTATCTTTAGAAGCCCGGATAGTAGCAATCACTTCATCCAAAATGGAGATTGCTTTAATAAGACCTTCTACGATATGGGCCCGCTTCTTCGCTTTATTTAAATCGTAAACCGCCTGACGGGTGACGATGTCTTTCTGATGGGTAATATAAGCATCAAGCATCATTTGCAGGCTCATCAGCTTCGGTGTCCGTTCATGGATCGCTACCATGTTAAAGTTATACGTAATCTGCAGATCTGTCTGCTTATAAAGATAGTTTAAGACACCCTCACTGTTGGCATCTTTCTTCAATTCAATGACGATTCGCATTCCCGTCCGATCTGTCTCATCCCGAACTTCGGCGATCCCTTCTACTTTTCGGTCGATACGCAGTTCATCCATTCTTTTGACAAGATTGGCTTTATTCACTTCAAAAGGAATCTCATCAATGACGATCTGCTCTCTGCCGCCTCTAACACTTTGAATAGAGGCTTTCCCGCGCAATACAATTTTCCCTTTACCCGTCTCATAGGCTTTCTTTAATCCTTCGATCCCCTGGATAATACCTCCAGTTGGAAAATCCGGACCTTTAAGCTTCGTCATCAATTCATCAACCGTTACGCCCGGATTATCAATTCTCATAATAACTGAATCGATAACTTCCGCTAAATTATGCGGTGGAATTTCTGTAGCATAACCGGCAGAAATTCCTGTCGACCCGTTTGTTAAAAGATTGGGAAACTTAGCCGGAAGCACTGTCGGCTCATGAATGGTATCATCAAAGTTTGGAATGTGTTCCACGGTTTCTTTTTCGATATCTCTTAAAAGCTCAGAAGATATACTCGACAGTCTTGCTTCCGTATAACGCATAGCAGCCGGCGGATCGCCGTCCACACTTCCGTTATTTCCATGCATTTCAATTAGTGGATGGCGTACTTTCCAATCCTGACTCAGCCGCACCATAGCTTCATAAACAGACGAGTCTCCATGCGGGTGATAATTACCGATAACAGTTCCGACAGTCTTTGCCGACTTACGAAATCCTTTATCATGTGTATTTCTTTCCTGGTGCATCGCATATAAGATTCGGCGCTGCACAGGTTTAAGTCCGTCGCGTGCGTCAGGAAGCGCCCGTTCTTGAATAATATATTTACTATAGCGGCCAAACCGGTCGCCTAATACTTCTTCTAAAGGTAAGTCTAAAAATTTTTCTGCCTCAGCCAACAGAATATCCCCCTTTTTACTTCTCTAGTTTCTCGTTTTCCAGGATACTGGCTTCGTCTTCTAAACCAAAAGCCACGTGGGATTCAATCCATTTACGGCGAGGTTCTACTTTGTCGCCCATTAAGGTTGTCACTCTTCGCTCGGCACGAGCCAGATCATCAATCGTTACACGGATTAGTGTTCGTGTCTCCGGGTTCATTGTTGTTTCCCATAGCTGGTCCGCATTCATTTCACCTAAACCTTTATATCGCTGGATCATATATCCGTTTTTAAATTCCTTCAGCAATTTCTTCATGCCTTCGTCATCCCAGGCATACTCTACTTTTTCCTTCTTGCCTTTGCCTTTGGAAACTTTATAAAGCGGCGGAAGCGCAATATATATTTTTCCGGCTTCTACTAATGGCCGCATGTAACGGTAAAAGAAAGTCAGCAGCAGAACTTGAATGTGTGCTCCATCCGTATCCGCATCTGTCATGATAACAATTTTATCGTAATTGCAGTCCTCAAGTGTAAAGTCTCCACCTACGCCTGCGCCAATTGTATTAATAATTGTAGAAATTTCTTCGTTTTTAAAGATATCGGCAATCTTTGCTTTTTCTGTGTTAATCACTTTTCCGCGAAGGGGAAGCACAGCCTGGAATTTTCGGTCACGTCCCTGTTTTGCTGATCCTCCTGCCGAATCACCTTCTACCAGGTAGAGTTCATTTCTCTCGGGATTCTTTGATTGCGCCGGTGTCAGTTTTCCGCTGAGAAGTGCGTCTTTGCGTTTGCGCTTCTTACCGCTGCGGGCATCTTCTCTTGCTTTTCTTGCGGCCTCTCGTGCTTCTTTTGCTTTGATTGCCTTTTTTATAAGCATGGAGGATATATCAGGGTTTTCTTCAAGGAAATATAAAAGCTGTTCAGCGACTACTGCATCTACCGCAGAACGGGCTTCTGAAGTTCCAAGCTTACTTTTCGTCTGGCCTTCAAATTGAAGAAGCTGTTCAGGAATTCTTACAGACACGATAGCGGTAAAACCTTCGCGGATATCGTTTCCTTCTAAGTTTTTATCTTTTTCTTTTAAAACCTGGGCTCTTCTTGCATGGTCATTAAATATGCGAGTAATCGCAGTTTTCGCCCCTGATTCGTGGGTTCCCCCATCTTTAGTTCTTACATTATTGACGAAAGATAAGATGCTGTCGGTAAATCCATCGTTAAATTGAAAAGCGAAATCCACCTCAATGCCTCCGCTGCTGCCTTCAAACGATACAACAGGGTGCAGGGTGTCCTTTTCTTCGTTTAAATAGGCGACGAATGATTCAAGGCCGTCGTTGTATTGATAGGTTTCTTCTAGGCCATCCCTTTCATCAACGAGCTTGATTTTAAAGCCTTTTAACAGGAACGCTGCTTCCCGAAGACGCTCTGATAGTGTTTCAAAATTATATTTTGTTACAGAAAAAATACTGGAATCCGGTTTAAAACGAATCGTAGTTCCTGTCTTTCTCGTGTTTCCCTTCTTCTCAAGCGACGTCACCGGTACCCCGCCATTTTCAAACCTTTGATAAAACTTTTCTCCATCACGGCAGATATGAACTTCCAGCCATTCAGATAAGGCATTCACTACCGAAGCCCCTACACCATGAAGACCTCCGCTTGATTTATACCCGCCCTGGCCGAATTTACCTCCGGCATGAAGCACTGTCAGGATGACTTCTGGAGTCGGCTTTCCTGTCTTGTGCATTCCTGTTGGCATACCACGGGCTTCATCGGCTACTGATACGCTGCCGTCTTTGTGCAGGGTAACAATCATTTGATCCCCAAAACCGGACAGGGCTTCATCTACAGCATTATCTACAATTTCATAGACTAAATGGTGAAGGCCCCGCTGGTCTGTAGATCCGATATACATACCCGGCCTTTTCCGTACAGCCTCCAACCCTTCTAATACTTGAATCGAATCATCTGAGTATGCTTGATTATGACTCAATGTTCCATCGGCTCCTTTCAAAAAAACGACACGGTCTATCATAATAATAGAACAAATGTTCTCGTCTGTAAACGCTCATTTATTAATCATACTTGTTATATTGTAGCTGTTTTCTCAAAAGACGCAAATATCATTCTACATTATTTCATAAAAAAATCCCTGTAATACAGGGATTTTTCAAAAAAAGTTTATTTTAATACAGCATGTGCGACTTTAATGCAGTTATCCATAATAACGAGCATATCTTTATCTTCCAGGATATGAGGCACTTCGGGATGATAGACACCCTGCTGGGCCCAGAACCCTTTGGCATCTGTCTCTACTGCTTCACGGGCCACCCCCGGTAAAAATTCTGAACGCCTGAAAACATTAATAATATCGACAGGTTCTTCGACTTCACTTAAACTGCTATAGGCTTTTTCTCCAAGTGCTGAGTCAATCTCTGGGTTAACAGGGATAATCTTATATCCCGCCTGCTGCATGGCCTGACTTACTTGATAAGAAGTACGGTATGACTTATCAGAAAGACCTACAACCGCTATATTTTTTGATTCATCAAGCAATGTACGCATTTTTTGCTGATCAGGATTTTGAAACATATTTCTCCTCCTATTCTTCTAACAGACCTTGTTCTGTTAAAAATTCACGGGCAACTTCTTCAGGATTCCGGTCTTCGTAGTCAACCTGATAATTCATCTGCCTCATTTCATCTTCCGTTATTAATCCTCCAAGCTGATTTAACACTTCTTTGAGCTCAGGATATTTCTCTAACGTTTCTTCTCTTAACAACGGTGCTCCCTGATAGGGAGGGAATAAATTTTCCGGATCTTCTAATGTGGTTAAGTCCAATTCTATCATATAGCTATCCGTGGCGTAAGCATCGATGACATCTACCTCTCCATTTTCAATAGCGCCTTGTCTTAAGCCAGGATCCATTGTTTCCACTTCTCCAAGATCCAGCCCATAGACCTCTTTCATTCCCTGATAGCCGTCATAGCGGTCGTTAAATTCAAGAGTGAAACCGGCGGTAATCTGGTCTTCTACAGCTTTTAAGTCGCCAATTGTTTCTAAACCGTATTGTTCAGCTGTTTCCTTTGTCGTAGCTACTGTATACGTATTGTTAAATTTCATCGGTTCAAGAAAAGCCATTTGATATTCATTTGACATTCCTTTTTTTGCCTGTTCATAAACTTCACGACTGTCGTTGCTTTCTGCCTCCTGGCTAAGCAGTGAAACAATGGCTGTACCTGTAAATTCCGGATAAATGTCAATACTTCCGCTTTGTAAGGCACTGAATACCATTTCTGTTTTTCCGAGGTTAGGTTCAAGTCCTACAGATAGATCCGTTTCTTCTTCAATCAATAATTTATACATGTTAATTAAAATAGAAGGTTCTGAACCGAGCTTAGCTCCAATCGTTATATCTTTTCTCACATCTCCGCCAAAGGCAAGTGGACCAGCAGCAATTAAGGCAAATGCGGATAGCAGTATGACTAAAGAGCGAAATCCGGCTTTGGCTGATGTACGTTCAAATAAACGAAGAATAAGATCGAGCAAAATGGCAAGCAGTGCAGCAGGAACAGCACCTAAAACAATAAGGTTCACATCACCGCCGCGGTCTAATCCCAGGAGGATTAAATCACCAAGTCCGCCGGCACCAATCAGAGCGGCAATTGTAGTCGTCCCTACAATTAAAACCATTGAAGTCCTGATGCCGGCCATAATAACCGGCATGGCAAGCGGCAGCTCCACTCGTGCTAAACGTCGAAATGAGTTCATTCCCATCCCTGTAGCCGCTTCTTTTAAGGCTGGATTGACTTCTTTAATACCGATGTACGTGTTTCTGAGGATGGGCAAAAGACCATAAGCCGTTAAAGCGATGATCGCAGGTGTCTGCCCGATCCCAAAGAAAGGAATTAAGAAAGCTAATACAGCCAAGCTTGGAATCGTCTGTAGAACAGCTGCAGCCCCTATAATAGGCTCTGCAACCTTCTGCTTTCTCGTTAAGTATAGCCCCAGTGGAACGGATATGAGGGTGGCTAATACGAGGGAAATCATCGAAATTTGAAGGTGTTCCCAAATCTTCTCTAAAAATATTCCCTGACGGCTCTGAAACACTTCTAAAAATTCATTCACGGCTGAACCACCCCATTTTCTGTTTTAAGCTGCTTTTTGAGGTAGAGGACGATATCTTTATAAGAAAGAGTACCTAATACTTTGCCTTCTTTCGTTACAGGCAGAACTGCGTAATCTCCTTCTTCAAAAATTTTCATAGCTTCTTTCAGCGGCATATCATGGGCTAAAACAGGCACATCCATTTTTTCCCCGTGCTTAATGCCGTACGCAAAAGTGCCATTTTCGTTTTTAATGGCGTAAATTCCGTGTTCTGGTACTCCCCCGTCTTCCCATTCCTTCACAGTGTAGAGCTGTTGATTCGTCTGATCAATCATAACGTCTACAGCTGTCTGCCATGGAGATTTTCTTTCTCCGATAAAATTTTCAACAAAAGAATTAGCAGGCTTAAGAATTAAATTTTGAGGCGTATCCAGCTGAATGATTTCTCCTTCTTTCATCAAACAGATTCTGTCCCCCATGGCCATCGCTTCATCAATATCATGAGTGACAAATACAATCGTTTTTTTAATTTCTTTATGAAGTGATCGTATGTCCTTTTGAAGCTGCTCACGGCTTATAGGATCAAGCGCGCTGAAGGGCTCGTCCATTAAAATAATATCAGGATCCGCAGCTAGTGCCCGTATCACTCCTACTCGCTGCTGCTGACCTCCTGAAAGCTCGCTTGGTTTTCTTTTTTTATAAACATCGGGATCGAGGCCTACCATGTTCATGAGTTCATCTGTTCTTTTTGAGAGTTCTTTCTTTTTCCACTTTTTCATTTCTGGAACAACAGCAATATTTTCTTCTACCGTCATATGCGGAAATAAAGCAATTTCCTGCAGCACATACCCGGTGTTCCATCTTAATTCATGAATTTTATAATCTTTTATATCTTTATTTTTTATAAACACAGATCCCTCTGTAGGTTCAATTAACCGGTTAATCATCTTCATCATCGTTGTTTTTCCGCATCCGCTCGGTCCAATTAGAGTAAGAAACTCTCCTTCTCTAATTTCTAAATCAACTTCTTTAAGAGCCTGCGTCCCATCGGGATATGTTTTTGTTACCTTTTCAAATGTGATCAATAGTTGACCCTCTCTTTCTATATCTGTCCCTATTCTTCCCTTATTCCCTGTCTTTTAAATCTTCAAAACTTCACTCATAGATACTGCTTTTTCTTAAGAGAATGAACGAATAGAGATTTTTCACGATTACTTTTAAAACTGAGTACAACGGCACAGCGATTACCATGCCTATAAAGCCAAATAAAGCCGCCGCTACGATTAACAGCAGAATAATAGTCAGCGGATGGACATTAAGCCTTTGCCCAAGAACTACGGGCGCCACGAGGTTGCCTTCAATCTGCTGAACAACAGCCATCGTAATAAGGACATAGACAGCCATAGACGGATCCTGTGTCATACTGACGACCAAAGCCGGGATCACACCAAGTACCGGACCAAAAAAAGGAATAACAGCTGTTACAAAAACAAATATTCCAAGAATCAGCGCATAATCGAGCCCGATGATCAAATATCCGATATACATGAGCACACCATCAACAAAAGCTACCGTAATCTGTCCAATAATATAAGCACCCAGTGTTTTATCGATATTGCTTAATAAATTAAGCCCTTTTTGCTCATGCTGTTCTGGAAGAAACCTTATGAGAAATAAAGGGAGCTTCCATCCATCTTTTAATAGAAAGAATAATATAAAAGGAACGACTATGATGACGGTTGCTGCACTGGCAGCAGCAGCGGCTATTTCGGTTACATGGTCCCCGGCAGACTCGACAAAGCCGCTGAGATAACTGGCTGCTTTTTGTCTCAAACTCTCAAAAGAAAAAAGTCCTAAATTGTTCTCTTCTATCAGCTTCTCTGCCTGGTCAGCCGTTTTGGATAAATCTTCGGGCAAACTTGTGGAAAGACGCTGAACCTGTTCAGAAATCGTGTTTGCCAGCAGTTTAATACCCCCGTAGACTAATCCAGCTATTCCTGTAAAAACGACTAATATTGCCGCTGGCTTCGGAATAAATGGTATTTTTCCAACCCAGAAAACAGCTGGTTTTAATATGTAATAAAAGAAGCCTGCGATCAGGACCGGATAAAATAAGGTAGAGAGAATGACAAACACCGGACTGAAAAAATTTAGAAGCTCGAGAAAAAACACACAGATTAAAAGTAAGATCAACCCTGTTGTATATTTAAAAAACGAATGAGTCCACCACATATCTATTCCTCCTACTTGCTATCAAATGGTGTTTACCACTCCTCGTCCCTTTTTAATCCCGAGTTTTATATTCTTTTACTAGTTCCCCGCATAAATACTCATAACAGCCCTTTATTGAACTCCTGCATTCATGGACTTCTCTACTTTCAATTTCAAATAATCCGTACCTATTTTTACTTATTTTATAATCGGCAATTATTACTGGCCTTTCATATTCCACCTGTTGTAATAAATCAAATAAAGGATCGCTGCTGCTATCTTGTTGAAACAAACATATTTGTTCCAAAGTTATCACCTCGCCTTCAGTGATCTACTTTATAAAAAATTCGACATCTTTTTGTGAATTCCTCCACAAAATCATGCGGCAGCATTTGCGACATTACTTAAAGCATGTAAAAATAGAAGTAGAATACAGTTTTGAAAGGAGAATATCTTTTGAAAATGATTGATATTACGGCACCTGTTTATGAAGGGATGCCCGTCTATAAAAACAAAGAGGAAAAGCAGCCAAATTTTAAAAGCCAAACAAATGGTCATGTAACAGAATCCCGTCTAGAAATCGATGCACATACGGGAACCCACATCGATGCCCCGTTACATATGGTCAACGACGGCGACACTTTTGAATCGATTTCACTCGATAGCCTTGTAGGCGAAGCCAAAGTATTTGATTTAACGGAAGTAGAAGACGGTATTACAAAACGAGATTTAGAGGAACTGGATATTAAAGAAAATGATTTTGTCCTGTTTAAAACCAAAAATTCATTTGAAGATGAATTTAATTTTGAATTTATTTATGTGAAAGAGGATGCAGCAAACTACTTAGTAGAGAAGAAAATTCGTGGAGTTGGAATTGATTCTCTTGGAATCGAACGGAGTCAGCCTGAGCACCCGACTCATAAAGCGCTTTTCGGTGCAGGAATTATCGTTATCGAAGGCCTTCGTTTGAAGGATGTGGATCCTAAAAGCTATCAAATGGTCGCTGCACCTATGAAACTTTTAGGCACTGACGCCTCGCCTGCACGTGTTTTACTATTTGATAATTAATAACGAAAAGGCTGCCGTTTTCCATCGGCAGTCTTTTTTTCTGCGTTGAAAAGATAATGGGGCTGACCATATTTTCTTGCCTCATTTCACAGCGGAAAGAGGGTTTCGTTTAGCTTAATATAGAAAGCCGGGCCTCGTGGAAAAGACTCGCTTTCCATCGGCGAACGGTGAGCTTCCTCGGGCTAAAGCTTTTCGGGATTACTCCCTGGTTCTGTACCCCATATAAGCTTTTTAAAATTCTACAAAAAGAAAATCCTGTTCCGTTTGCCTGAATATGTAGAATCGGGCCAAGGGAAAGACTCGCTTTCCATGGGCGAACGGTGAGCTTCCTCAGGCTAAAGCCTTCCAGGATCTCACCCTGTTCTTCTCTCCCATAGGAGTCTCGCCGTTTCCCCCGGCCCTTTACGTTTTTTTGAGTAACGGAACATTGAGTAAGAAAAGACTAATCCTATTAGGGGATCACTGAAACTGTAGTGTTCCGGTTATGCTAACATTGGTAAAGAGGCTGGGAAATGGCGAGACTCCTTGCCACTTAAAAAACTAAGGCGCACCTTCGAGATCGAATGATTTTCCGCCAAAAGATATAAATTAATGAACAGGCGCTTTTCTTCAAACCCTTTGTGATTGCTCATAAAAATAAAAAAGGATGACACAGAGCGTGTCATCCTTCTTCCCTTTTCTATTTTAACCATTCCGTATGGAAAGTTCCTTCTTTGTCAATACGCTGATACGTATGGGCACCGAAATAGTCCCGCTGCGCCTGAAGCAGGTTTGCAGGCAGTGTAGCTGTTCGGTAGCTGTCATAATAAGCAAGTGCGCTGGAGAAGCCTGGAACCGGAATTCCTTGTTCGATCGCCAAAGAGAGTACTTCCCTTAGACTGCTTTGATAATTCTCCACAATATCATGGAAGTATGGATCAAGAAGCAGGTTATCAAGATCTGCCTCACGATCATAGGCTTCTTTAATTTTTTGCAGGAATTGAGCGCGAATGATACAGCCGCCTCTAAAGATCATTGCGATGTCTCCGTACGCCAGATTCCAGTCATATTCATTGGAAGCCGCACGCATTTGAGCAAATCCCTGGGCATAAGAGCAAATTTTACTCATGTAAAGGGCTTTTCTAATAGCTTCAATAGCTTCTTCCTTGTTACCTGTAAATGGTTTAGCATTTGGACCGTTTAAAATCTTGCTGGCTTTTACACGTTCTTCTTTCATGGCAGAAATAAAGCGGGAGAATACAGACTCTGTAATAATCGGCAGAGGAACACCTAGATCAAGAGCGCTTTGGCTTGTCCACTTGCCAGTCCCTTTCTGGCCTGCCGTATCAAGGATGACGTCAACAAGCGGTTTGCCTGTTTCCTCGTCCACTTTAGTGAAAATGTCTGCTGTAATTTCTATAAGATAACTGTCCAATTCACCTTTATTCCACTCGGCAAACACTTCATGCAGCTCCTCGGTGGATAGCTCTAACACGTTCTTTAAGATGAAGTAAGCTTCAGAAATAAGCTGCATATCACCGTACTCAATTCCGTTATGAACCATTTTCACATAGTGACCGGCCCCGTCTGGCCCCACATATGTAGTACAAGGGACTCCTTCTACACGGGCAGCTATTGCTTCTAAAATCGGCTGGACATGCTCAAAAGCTTCTTTCTGCCCCCCAGGCATGATGGAAGGACCTGTTAGTGCGCCTTCTTCCCCGCCGGAAACACCTGTACCGATAAAGTGAATGCCTGATTCAGCAAGCTCTTTATTTCTTCGAATCGTATCCTGATAGAACGTATTCCCGCCATCGATTAAAATGTCTCCATTATCGAGGTGTGGGAGAAGGGATTCAATCGTAGCATCAGTCGCCGGTCCTGCTTTAACCATAAGCAAGATTTTACGAGGTTTTTCAAGGGAAGCTACAAACTCTTCAATGGAGGAAGCGCCTTTAAAGTTCTTTCCGGCTGCTTCGTTAGCAAGAAATTCATCTGTTTTTTCCTGTGTACGGTTAAATACAGCTACGGAATAGCCTCTGCTCTCAATATTCAATGCTAAGTTTTTGCCCATAACCGCTAAGCCTACAACACCAATTTCCTGTGACAAAATCATCATCTCCTTAATATTATTACATGATTCAGAAAGCTTACCACCATCTAAATCCATTTTCCGCCAGTAGTTTATCGGCTGCTTTAGGACCCATAGAGCCCGATTCATATAAGTGCAGCTCTGTACTGTCTTCTTTAAAAACTTCCAAGATAGGCTGAACCCATTGCCAGGATAATTCTACTTCATCCCAATGAGCAAAATATGTCTGGTCACCTTCAAACGCGTCCTGCAGCAGAAGTTCATATGCTTCAGGGAGTTCACTTTGGTCCCGCGAAAAGTTAATGTGCACAGGTTCAAGCTTATCATTGTTTAAAGTGTTTTTGCTATTTAGTTGAAGTGTTACACCTTTATTGGGACTAATCTCAATAATGAGGAGATTAGGTTCCAGGTGCTCCCCTTCATACTGGCTGTGAGTTTCTCCTTTAAATTCCATCACTATTCGCGTGGATTTTTCCTTCATCCTTTTTCCTGTTCGGATATAAAAAGGAACACCCTTCCAAAACTCACTGTCAATCCATAGTCTTGCTGCAATAAACGTATCGTTTCTAGAGGATGGATCTACATCCTGTTCGTCTAAATAACTGTGGACATGTTCATCCTCAATTACGCCTGGCCCGTACTGGCCTCTTACGACATCACGTCTTACATCTTCCTTTGAAAGGGGCCGCAGAGCCTGCATGACTCTCTTCTTCTCTTGCCGGATGTTGTCTGGGTTCATCTCCTGAGGCAAGTGCATTGCGGTCATCATAAGAAGCTGCAGCATATGGTTTTGCACCATATCGCGGATAGCACCTACCTGATCATAATATCCTGCGCGTTCTTCAACACCGACAACCTCACTGGCTGTAATCTGCATGTTCGCAATATATTCTTTATTCCATAAAGCTTTAAGTACAGGATTGGAATGCTCAAGTGCTTCCAGGTTCTGAACCATAGGCTTACCTAAGTAATGATCAATTCGGTAAATTTCTTTTTCTTCGAATCCTTTTCCGAGTTTCTCATTGAGTTCTCTTGCCGTTTCGATGTCGTTTCCAAACGGCTTCTCCACAATCAGGCGTTTCCAGCCTTTTGCATCGCCTAAACCGCTTCTTTTTACATTTGTAATGATATTATCATACAAACGCGGAGCGACAGATAAGTAGAACAGCCGATTCTCTTTAATATTAAGTTCTTTTTCCCGCTGCTGAACAAAGGACAATAAGTCTTTATATCCAGCTGGGTCTGTGACATCCAGGGAATGGTAACGGAAGCTTTGGAGAAATTTTTCCATAGCCTCCTCATCTACTGAGCTTCTAGAAAAGGTATAGACTGCATCCTCTATTCGACCTTGAAATTCTTCCTGTGATAACGTTCTTCTCCCTAAACCAATTACAGAGAACGATTCCGGCATCGACTGGTCCATATATAAGTTGTATAGAGCAGGGTAAATTTTACGTTTGGCTAAATCCCCTGTTGAACCGAATAAAATAAAAGACATTGAATCCAATAGCTTTTCCTCCACTTTTTTAGTTAACTTTCCCGCATTTATTTAAAAAACTTACTTTTGTTACAATAAATTATCGGGATCGATTGCACAAGTAAAAAATTTACAGAAAATTCAATGGTGAGTTCTTTACTCGAGTAATTTACTAAAGTATATAGAAAATTATATTAAATTTAAAGACTTCTGTTTGCACTACCTTAAACAGTTTCCGTGAAAGTGGTTCCATTGCCATGAAAATTCTCCTCCCCTGCACTTTCTTCTAAAAGCTCTGCAGCCCATTAATATCCCGCTCCCTGAAGGAAAAAAGAAAAGCTTGAGACCGCTTTCCTTTTAATATGAAGAAAGTCGAAAAAAAAGCAGAACAAATTCGATTAATTTAATATCTAAACGACAAAATGACAACCGGGATGGATTCTATTTGTCTGTTTTTCAATCAACTTTTTGTTCTTTATTACTAGATATAATGATAAACTAATAACAAAGTCTTAAGGAGTGGAACATCATGGAATATTTCCTATTTATTTTACTGGCATACTTACTAGGATCAATTCCCTCTGGTCTTATTGTAGGAAAATTAGGATATGGCATAGATATCCGCGACCATGGCAGCGGAAACCTCGGAGGTACGAACACGTTTCGGGTCCTCGGTAAAAAAGCAGGCTTAATTGTAACGACAGCCGATATTTTAAAAGGAACGCTGGCAAGCGCTCTGCCATTTTTTATGGGTGCTGATGTCATACCGCTTTTAATCGGGATTTTCGCAGTTGTAGGCCATATGTATCCTATTTTTGCCGGATTTAAAGGCGGGAAAGCTGTGGCAACGTCAGGTGGCGTGATTTTAGGTGTGAATCCTCTTGTTTTCGCTATTATGATTGCAACCTTTTTCCTGCTCTTATACTTAACAAAATACGTCTCTCTATCATCCATGATTACAGGTGTAACCTCTACAATTCTTGCTATATTCCTTCAAGAATATGGTTTAGCCATTGTCATAGCAATACTTACTCTATTTGTAATTTACCGTCACCGATCAAATATTAAACGTATCCTTAATAAGACAGAACCTAAAATTACATGGATGTAAATAAACCTGCGGAATCCTATTGCCGCAGGTTTATTTATGAAGGTATAATTGGTTTTATATTCACACAATCTAAAAGCAACGTGCTGTATATTTTGAATTACATACGATATAATTTTACTTAGAAGCAGATAGGTCTGAAAGGAGTCCTAAGTATGAATCAAACAGAAGCAAACTCAAAAAAATTACCTTCTAAAGAAGACCGTCATAAATTATTTGGTTCTGTGAAACCAGGTCCGCGTACTAAACCGATGGACAAAGAAAAAATGGTGGATTTGCAAAATTCTAAAAAAGACTTTTTGTTTAATATAGATATGGTTGGAATTTCCAACGTGAAACATCCGATCTCTATTCCGAGTCAGCTGACACCGCAAATCCAAACGACGATCGGTACCTTTAAGTTCGGTTCGTCTATCGCTCAGCAAAGTAAAGGCACTAACATGAGCCGTTTTACCGAACAGCTTGATAAGTATCACAATCAAGGGTTCGCGATTGATATTGAAACATTAAAAACCTTCACTTCAGAATTGGCCGGCCGTTTAAAAGAAGACAATGCGGAAGTAGAAGTTTCCTTCCCTTGGTTTTTTGAAAGAAAAGGACCATATTCTGATCTAGCAGGCATGAACCACGCAGATGCGACGATCTCTGTAGAATATAAAGAAGCGACAGGCTATGATGTCACAGTTTCTTTAACGGGAACGATCACGACATTATGTCCATGTTCTAAAGAAATCAGCGAATACAGCGCCCACAATCAGCGCGGAAACGTGACGATGACCGTTAATCTTACTGATGATTTTGATGAACAGGAAGTCGACTGGAAAGCAGCCTTACTGGAAGCAGCTGAAAGCAATGCCAGTGCACGGATTCATCCTGTATTAAAACGACCGGATGAAAAAATGGTTACCGAACAGGCGTACGAGAACCCACGTTTTGTTGAAGATATCGTAAGACTTGTAGCCGCTGACCTATATGAATATGATTTTGTGGAATCCTTCACAGTGAAGTGCAGAAATGAAGAGTCCATCCACCTTCACGATGCAGAGGCTTCCCTATCCTATGATAAAACGAAGGAAGCGTAAGCATTTCTGAATATGACACATGTTTTTATTGCCCTAATTTCATTCTATAGGAAATGGATTAGTCCCATGACACCACCGAGCTGCCGCTTTCAGCCGACTTGTTCGGAATATGGCATTGAAGCTCTTAAAAGGTTTGGTTTTTTTAAAGGAACGTATTTAACTGTAAAAAGGATCCTTAAATGCCACCCTTTCCATAAAGGGGGATTTGATCCAGTTCCGCTTAAAAATAAAGAAAAAAGTTAACACAGCCCATGTTTAACTCCTTGCTGAAACAGGAAAAACACTAAATACAGGAATCGATATCAAGGAGATGAGTTTATGAAACTTGAAATAACAGAAGCAGCAGCAGACTGGTACGAAAAAGAACTTGAAATAGATGAAGAGTCTTTTATCCGCTTTTATGTAAGGTATGGCGGCAGCGGAGGCCTTCAGCCAGGATTCTCCCTCGGGATTATGCAGGAGGATCCTCTTGAACCGGTCGCTGAGGAAAAAGTGAACCATATTGGCTACTTTATTGAAGCAAAAGATGAATGGTACTTTGATGAGCATTCGTTAAAAGTTTCTTTATCAGAAGATGCACAGGAACCTGAGTTCAATTACGAATAAGGAAAAAGGCAGCCTTAACCAGGCTGCCTTTTTCCATGTTTAAAATAACTTTTTCACTTACTTTCTCTATTATATAAATACTTAATAAGGGATCGCAAAATTCTTTCTTTACTATCTCCATATTTAGTATCCATTTTAATTCGCTGACTTTGAAAGAGAAACGCATCATGCAAATAAAAGATCCTTGGATGGGCCTGCCAGGAATGCTCACTGATTAATTCCCAAAGCTCATCCTCTACTTCCTGAGTAAACTTTTTTTCATTAATAAATAATTGCAAATCTTTCTTTTTAAGTTCAACGGAACCTTCAAAAAGGTTTTTGCGGACGAGTTCCCACCACATTTCCGCCCTGACAAACTCACGATAGTTCCCTTCTTTCACAACATTTGTTGTGTTATTATTCATTAAAGTTTCTTCTGGAACACGCTGCTGAATAAATGCCCATAAATCAGTCTCTTTTATTTTCCATCCTTCTTTACGAGATGCCGGAGGAATGCCTGTTATTGTGCCATTTCTAAGCCATCTCCGCAGACTTTCCTTATTACTTGTGATCTTATAATATTTTAACTTTTCCAAGGCCTGGTCCACGTTATATATCAATACAATTACCCCTTAACAAAACAATTGTTGTATTAACAAATATACAAGATTTGTACGGATTTATCAAAGGATAAACAAAGATGCTGATTTCTGTCTGTTGAAATGGATGGAATTCGTTTGAAAAGTGTCTTTTCTTCTATCAAAATGGCTTATTTCCTTAGAATTTAAATAATTTTAATGAAACACTGTTCATCAATTCCTGCGGTGTAAGAGATTCCATAAATAAAGCATGTGCTGTCCGAGCACATGCTTTAAAAAGCTATTTTTCACTTTTTAGAGAAAAGCGTGAGATCTGATCCCACTGCTTTTCTTTTTTTAAAATCTCATATTGACGGTCACCGAATAAATCAAAATGAGGATGATTCGGATCATAATGAATCCATTCCGGCTTTAGACCATGGCTCATTCCCCATTTAATTAAACGTTCAATATCTGTGCATCCTACTTTCGTGACAGAATCACAGCCGGGGAACCGCTCGTCTATCCAGTAATGGGTGAGAAATGAAATTTTTCCTGCCTGTACATCTCTTTTCCACTGTATTAACTCTTCTCTTTTGATACCAAAGGCCATATTACCCTCCTATGGCTTTCAAATAAGCTTTGTGCCAATCCGGAAAGCTCCGACGAATTGACACTGGACGGAAGCTGTCCTGCTTTACTATTACGTGCTTAGTTTCCCCTTCAACAGCTATCTGGCCATCCGTATGGGTCACCTCATAGCCATAAGTTACTCGCAGACCATCATATTCTTTCACCCATGTTTTAACGGCAATGTCATCCCCGTAACGGACGGGCTGTTTATAAGTGGCTTTTACATCAACAACTGGAGAGAAGACACCTTCTTTTTCGATTTCATGATAATGAAAACCTAAATCTTCAATTAGAGCCGTACGTCCCATCTCAAACCAGACAAGATAGTTGGCATGATACACTACTCCCATCATGTCTGTTTCCTGGTATCTAACTTTAATTGAAAGTTCATTGATTAGCATTTAGCGTTCCCCCCGAATATTTTCCCAGGCCTTCTGTATATCACGGCTGGTAATCCTATTAATTTGTACATTATCTTCTTCCATCAGCCGCATGGACTGATACTGGATAGCCTCTAGAATTAAATTATTGACAAACCTTCCGTTTCCTCGTGTGTGGTACTGATTAAACTGTTCAATCAGTGCCCAATGGGCCTCTTCCTCTAGCAAATAGTCATAGCGCTCAGCTTCTAAAATAGCCATCTCCAGAAGCTCATCTGGTGTATAATCTGGAAAGTGAAGATATTTTTTAAATCGTGAAGACAAACCTGGATTACTTTCAATCAGCTGCCTCATTTCCTGCTGATACCCTGCTAAAATAACGACTAGATTTTCATTATGCTTCGTCATTTCATCAACCAGTGTCTCGATGGCTTCTTTTCCAAAATCATCACGACCGCTTGAACGCAAAGAATAAGCCTCATCAATAAATAATACACCGCCGAGAGCTTCTCTTATTTTCTTTTTCGTTTTTATCGCTGTCTGTCCTACATATCCTGCGACAAGATCACTTCTTGAGGCGATCACCACGTGACCTCGTTTAAGGAGCCCACAATCTTTTAGAATTCGCGCATAAATATCAGCTACTGTTGTCTTGCCTGTTCCTGGGTTACCTGAGAATACGGAATGAAGCTGAATGGGCACCAAAGGAAATCCTTTTTCTTTTCGCTGCTGTTGGGCTTGTACGAACGAGGAGAGCTTCTTCACCTCTTCTTTAACTTCCTGCAAGCCTATCAAACGATTTAATTGGTGTATAGGAGGAGTTTCCTTTTGGTTTTCTGATGGTTCAAACTCTAAATCCTTCTGTTCAATTCTCATGTGATCAAGCCAGTGCTTATCACTTTCCCACGTCTCCCCAGCTCCTTTTTTAAAAATAGTTTTTAGAACGAGGTTACGAACAGTTCGAGCATTTCCAAAGGATTCATCTACACGTTCTTTATCTATTAACAATTCAAGCTGTCTGAGAGCTTCTTCTGTAAAAAAGAAGTCATTCTCAATGGCCACACTTTGTCCAATCTCCAATAGTTCATCTATTTGATAATCTGGCAGCTGGATCATGTTTTGTTCAGGAAAACGGCTTCTAAGCCCTGGATTGGCCCAGAGGAACTGGCGCATTTCTTCAGGATAGCCAGCAAGAATAAGCGCAAATTTTCCGCCGTATTCCTTACCTGTCATAGCAGAGACTAGTGTGTCAATAACAGCCTGGCCATAGTCATTGCCTGTCTGGCCTTCTCTGCGTAAACTGTAGGCTTCATCTATAAAAAGAACACCGCCGACAGATTGTTTAATATAATTCATCGTATTTTCTTCACTTTGGCCGACATAGGATCCAACTAAATGAGATCGGTTAACTTCGACGACCTCTCTTGTATCTAGGATACCTAATTCGTAATAAATATTGGCAAGCAGACGGGCGATCGTCGTTTTCCCTGTCCCAGGGTTTCCTGTAATGATCATGTGCAATCCTGGCTCATCAACCATAGAGAAGCCATAGGTTTTACGCTGCTGCTGATACTTTAGAAAATGGTAATACCTTTGAATATAAGCTTTTACATCATGCAGGCCGACCATGTCCTGGAAAGACTGCAATGGATTCTCTGTGCCCTTTTCCTTCAATAGTTCAGGCAGCATATTATAAAGTTCGTGACGATCACTGGAAAGCTGTCTGGTTTTTTCATTGACTTCCTTAACAGGAATGCTTACCCTCCGATGCTCAATTGAGGTTTGCGCTTCTCTTAGCAGCTCTTTTAACTGGCTGAAATGGTCATAAACCTCACGGTAAAGCTTTAGTCTGCGGCTAACAGCATCAACTGCTGCAGCCAGCTCTTTATTCCATTGCTTCTGTATCCGATCCACTTCCTCAAAGAGTGCCTGAACCTTTTTAAGCTTCGCGGAATTATGATCAGTCTCATGAAGTGTCCATTGCTCTAATGAAACCGAGTTTAAGACGGTATGTCCCCTTAAAAGCTGTAAAGACTCATATAACTCCTTAACGAGCGAATGACCCGGATAAAGTTTTCTTGCTTCTTCAATAATCTGATCTGCAATGGGATCCTGTTTCGGATGCCGTTTGATCCGGTGAAAAGCAAGCATTACGTACATAATTGCTTTTTTTTCTTTATTAAATGGTTCAGTATTTAGTAAGCGTAAGACTTCAACTTCAGAGAAAGGCGGCTTCTCTTCCAAATTCTTCCACTCTTCTAACTTAGATGTATCCAAAATATCCCGTCCCTTCTTACATCGTACTATTTTATCATAAACCTGGGCGGGATGTTGATGAAGTTGTTTATAAGGATCTTTCTCAAGAAAAAGCCATCAGAAAAACCCGTGGTTTTTCTGATGGCTTTATAATTACCTTTTATTCTGTTGGTTTCTAGCTTCATCTTTAATTTCCTGACGCATACCTTCTATTGCTTCTTCGCGATTCCTGTTCTTTCTTTCGATATCAGCCCGATCCTTCTCACTAGCCAATTCAAGGTTTTCATGAGTCGCCTCTATGTTTTCAATGGTGTTCTGAACAGCCTCCTGAAGACGTTCCACGTTATCCTCGCGATTGTCAGGATTAGATTTTCTTTGATCCATTCACAATTCCTCCTATAGATACAAGATACATGGATAGAATGTGAAAGTTTCGTTTTCTCTATACAAAAAAATTCCTTCAGTCAGGAAGGAATTTTTTTAATACGTTCATGGTGCCGCTGATCAATACGCTCATCAATCTGTTCCATTAATTTATGATCTTTCATAATTAGCTCAATGTTCTGCTGAACACGGTCCTGAAAACTAACCTTTTGGCTTTGCCGCATAGAAAATTCCTCCTTTTCTACAAGAAGGATTTCCAATTATGTGAAAAATTATACTTTTATTGCAAAGCCTCTTTCATTTCCACCATAAAATCATACGTCATCGGGCCAACTTTACGAGGCTGCTGAACCCTGCCATCAGTACCGATAAAATAAGTTGTAGGGATTGAAATAATTTGAAACGCATCATTAGCTTCAAGTTGATAATCCATCCAGATAGGAAAAGTATAGTTATTACTTGTAACGTAATTATAGACATCCTCTGGTTCATTTTCACTGCCTGTAACGTTTACAGCAATGACTTCTACTTCATCACTATATTCCTGATGGAACTTCTCCATTTCAGGCATCTCTTCCTTACAAGGCGGGCACCAGGTAGCCCAGAAATTTAAAATTACTTTTTTTCCTCTAAGATCAGAAAGTTTTACCGCTTCACCTTCCATTGTCTGAAGCTCAACATCCGGTGCGTGTTCCCCGACACTTAACCCTTCCTCCGCGTTCGGAGGCGTGATGGCCGTACCTTCCTGCCCAGTACTATCAGATACATTGTACTCAGGAAGTTCGTTAGAATTCTCTTTCTCCGGCATCGCTTCCCATACGATCAGACCAATGAGCACTAACAGGATGGCAGCTGCAGATATTTGTTTAATCAATTGTGTTCATTCCTTTACTTCCAGGTGTAAAGAGGACGTCCCTCTTTAGTTATTACTATGTATGAGAACTTCATAATCATTCCTCTTTCTTTAAGAATAGCCATCTCATTTTATCATGTAAAGGCTTAATGATGACAGTTTATAAAACTTTTGCTTTATAAACTTCGACGTTTAGTTTAGTTTAGTTACGAAAAAAAGAACTGTTCCGTTTAATGTGAAAAGAGAAAAGAGGCTGGGAAATAGCTCGCTTTCCGCGGGGAGCCGGTGAGCTAGCTCGCTCCACTCGCGGATCTCACCCTGGCTCTTCTCCCTGCAGGAGTCTCACCATTTCCCAGCCCCTTTAAATTTAATAAGGGAAACGGAACGCTGGAATCTCAGTAAGCTATCTAGATGGGATCAGTCCTCTCTTCATATATATTCCGTTACTCAAAAAAACGTAAAGGGCCGCGGGAAACGGCGAGACTCCTATGGGAGGATAGAACAGGGTGAGATCCCGGAGGGCGAAAAGCCCGAGGAAGCTCACCGTTCGCCCATGGAAAGCGAGTCGTTTCCCCAGGCTCGCTTCTCTATATTGTGGTTAACGGAACGAGTACAGTTTGTTTATGAGCCTCAAAGATTTATTAAGAGGTAGCAAAAGAGAAAGTTAACTGTTCGTTTTTAATCCATTTCCCTACATAAATAAAAGCCTGCTGTCTTTACAGACAACAGGCTTTTATTAATGATTATGCCAGTTTGTTACGAAGTACCATACGCAGGATACCACCGTGGCGGTAGTAGTCTACTTCTACTTCACTATCAAATCGGGCAATTACTTCAAATTCTTTCTTCGTACCGTCTTCACTTGTAGCCGTTACTTTAACTAAGTCATGCGGCTTCACAGACTCATCAATTTGAACGTCAATAGCTTCGCGTCCAGTCAGTCCAAGAGATTCAATAGTATCTCCTTCTTTAAACTGAAGCGGAAGGACACCCATCATAACAAGGTTAGAACGGTGAATACGCTCAAAGCTTTGAGCAATAACCGTCTTAATGCCAAGAAGGTCTGTACCTTTTGCTGCCCAGTCACGAGAGCTTCCCATGCCGTAGTCATCACCAGCAATGATAGCAAGCGGTGTGTTATCCTCTTTATACTTCATCGCAGCTGTATAAATCGGCATAACTTCTTCTGTCGGCCAATAATTTGTATATCCACCTTCCGTTCCTTGAGCTAATTCGTTACGGATACGGATGTTGGCAAATGTACCTCTCATCATCACTTCATGGTTACCACGGCGGGAACCGTAAGAGTTAAAGTTTCGAGGTGAAACATCATTAGCTTGCAGATATTCACCGGCAGGCATATCTTTTGGAATCGCTCCTGCTGGAGAAATGTGGTCTGTTGTAATGGAATCTCCGAACTTCCCAATAACGCGCATACCTTCAAGCGGCTTCACAGTTTCAGGATCCGGTGTAAGTCCTTCGAAGAACGGAGGATTCTGAATATATGTGGAATCTTCGTTCCAGTCATATAACGGTTCGTCCGTCGTATCGATTTCATTCCATTTTTCGTTGGAATTAAAGACATTTTCATATTCTTTTTGGAAGATCTCCGGTGTAACCACACGTGCAACCTCTTGTTTAACTTCTTGTGATGTAGGCCAGATATCGTTAAAGTACACTGGTTTTCCTTCTTTATCAGTACCGAGTGGCTCAGTCTTGAGATCGATATCAACCGTACCGGCAAGAGCGTAAGCAACTACAAGGGGCGGAGAAGCCAAATAGTTCGCTTTCACTAGCGGGTGGATACGTCCTTCAAAGTTTCGGTTTCCAGAAAGTACAGACGAAGCTGTCAGATCACTATCGGCAATGGCTTTTTCGATTTCTGGTAGAAGTGGACCGGAGTTACCGATACAAGTTGTACAGCCATAACCTACTAAGTTAAACCCAAGTTTATCTAAATAAGTGTTAAGCCCGGAATCATCAAGATAACGTGTTACTACTTTAGAACCTGGCGCTAATGAAGTTTTTACATAATCCGGTACTTCAAGACCGCGTTCCACTGCCTTTTTAGCAACTAATCCTGCACCAAGCATTACGTGCGGGTTAGAAGTGTTCGTACAGGAAGTGATTGCTGCAATAGCCAGAGCCCCTGTCTTCATGACAGATTTCTGTCCATTCGCAAATTCGACTTCTACTTCTTTATTAAATTCATCTTTCCCAAGACCGAACCCGTGGTTTCCTGCTGGTCCAGTGATCGCCTTTTCAAAGGATTCCTTCATCTTGGAAAGAGGAATTAAATCCTGTGGACGTTTTGGTCCAGAAAGGTTTGGTTCCAGCTCACTAAGTTCGATTTCAACGAGTTTTGTGAACTCTGGATCTTCCTGGGAAGGATCATACCACAAGCTGTTCTCTTTGCAGTATTTCTCTACAATCTGAATGTGTTCTTCGCTGCGGCCCGTTAAGCGCAAATATTCAAGTGCTTCTCCGTCAACCGGGAAGAAACCACAAGTCGCACCGTATTCTGGCGCCATGTTTGAGATAGTCGCACGGTCAGCAAGCGGCATTTCCTGAAGACCCGGTCCAAAGAATTCAACGAACTTGCCTACTACACTTTGTTCTCTCAGTTTTTGAGTCACTTTAAGAGCTAAGTCTGTAGCTGTCGTTCCTTGAGGAAAGCTTCCATTTAATTTAACACCGATAACTTCAGGTGCCGGGAAATAAGAAGGCTGTCCTAACATTCCGGCTTCGGCTTCAATACCGCCAACACCCCAGCCAAGAATACCAAGGCCATTGATCATTGTAGTATGTGAGTCAGTACCAACTAATGTATCTGGATAAGTATCATAGCTTCCTTCATCATTCTCAACAGAGTGCACAACATTTGCAAGATATTCAAGGTTTACCTGGTGCACGATACCTGTTGCCGGCGGAACCGCACGGTAATTATTAAATGCTTTCTGTGCCCAGTGAAGGAACTCATAACGCTCTTTGTTACGCTCAAATTCAAGCTCCATATTAACATTCAGGGAATCAGCAGTTCCGTACTTATCAACTTGAACAGAGTGGTCGATTACTAGATCAACCGGGACTTCTGGGTTGATTTTTTCCGGACTTCCGCCAAGATCCACCATTGCTTTTCTAAGAGAAGCAAGGTCTACTACGGCAGGGACTCCAGTGAAATCCTGTAAAATTACGCGAGAAGGTTTAAATGGGACATCTTCTCTTTTTGATTGACTAGTTCCCCAGTTTGCTAGACTCTCTACGTGCTCATCTTTAATCACTCGTCCGTCATGCTGACGAAGCAGAGATTCAAGCAAGATTCGGATAGAGAAAGGCAGGCGGGAAATCTTACCATGTCCTGCATCTTCTAAGGCTTTTAAATCATAATAGTTGTACGTTTGGCCGTTCAGGTCAAACTTTTTGCGTGCATTAAATGCATTGCTAGCCATTTTTCCTTTTACCCCCTCATCAAAATTAAAATGGCGATGCCTTTTTTTAAAAAAGGCTTCCCCACTCCCCAATGATCATTTGCTTTCTTATAACAAGTCTGCAAATTATGCACCCTTTATTGTATATGAAAACGATTCATTAGTAAAATATTTAAGCAATATTTTTTGAATTCCGACAGCTCATTTGTTGAAATATGACAGAGTGCAAATCCTCCTTGTTATTCTAGTAGGAAGCTTTTATAATAAAAAAAGACAATGAATAAGGAAAAGAGTGATTATATGTCGGGCGGCTTTGCACTATTTATCATTGGATGGATAGTAATCATGATCACCTTGATGGCCATTGGCGGCTTTTTTATGTTTCGAAAATTTCTTAAAAGGATGCCAAAAGAAGATGGCCGGTCTGCCATTGACTGGGAAGAATATTATATTGAGAAAACCTTGCACATGTGGAAGCCTGAACAGAAAGAACTGCTTGAGGAACTTGTCTCCCCTGTGCCTGAATTATTCCGTGATGTAGCTAAACAAAAAATCGCCGGTAGGATCGGCCAGGTAGCACTGGAGCAGAAAAGTTCAAGAATTTCTGAAGAAATTATAATCGAAGGCTACATATTGGCTACCCCTAAACGCGATCATAAATTTCTTATTAAAAAACTTGAAGAGAAACAAATTGATATCACACCATATCAGCCATTGTTTGACCGTTAAGCTGATTCCACCCAGGAGCCGGTTTTTATTTTGAAAACTCCGCTCATTCACACAAATCCTATATTTCAAAAAAGCTGCACCCTAAAGGGCGCAGCTTTTTTTAGTCATTGTTTTTTCCAGACGTAAGTACTGCCGGAGCATAGCCAGCCTCCAAGTTATAATCATGCCAAAAGCTAACAGGAAGAACATCCCACTCGTTTCCCCAAACGATATGGAGCTTCCAATAATAAGCTTTAACACAATCCTGAGAACGAGCAGACCGATTAAAATAAAAATAAATGCCCGGGAAGGTTTTAAATAGATATCCCCTTCTCTTATTTCAAACTTTGAAGCCCGAATAAGGAAAAAGGAAAAGATAGCTCCGATAGTTACAGCCTCGAGAACCTGACTCCATCCCACACGAAACACCGGGAAGATAAACATCAAAGCCCCGGTGCTCATAAATAAAGGCGGCAATATAATTTTTTTTACACTCGCCGGCCGCTTTGCTGCTCTGAGACGAACGAAAATCATCCCTATAGCCATAAAAGCTGCGGCGACAGTGCTTGCAATTAACCATAACATAGCATTCACTCTTTCATGCTTTTACATTACTTTCACTCTGTTTGAGCCGCTGCATCACTTGAAGCAGTTAAAATAATAGCCATAGTGATACCAATACATGTTAAATAAACCCCCAAATCAAATATCATTGCGGTCGCCAGTTCAACCTTTCCAAAGATTGGAAGCTGGAAGTATCCGAAGCTGTGAGATAAGAATGGTGAGCCGAAAAGAAATGCGCCTACTCCGCAAAGAACGGCAATGAGCAATCCAGTAAAGACCATGTATAAATAGTCCACACGAAAGATTTTCCTCATGGCCTTCTCTCCGTAAGCCATATACATAAGAATTAGAGCAGCCGCTGCCATTAATCCTCCAATAAAGCCTCCACCTGGTTTATTATGTCCGGCGAAGAATAAATAAATCGAAAATCCCATGAGTATAAAGGCAATCAGAGATGTTGCCGTGCGCAAAATTAAATCATTTGACCCTTTCATACAAAAAAAGCTCCTTTTTACCTAATTAATAGTTTAATCATAATATAAATCCTTCTGAAAATCCAATAGCTTAAAACCCTTGAAAATTAAAGAGCCCTGCCAGGAAAGAAGTAAGCTTCGTCATCCAGTCGAAATACAAAGCCACTCCTAGTGCAATCATGATATAGCCGCCAGCTTTTACTATAGAAGCGCTGTGGCGTTTAATCCATCCAAGCTTCCCTATAAAGAAAGAAAGGATAAGAAACGGAACTGAAAACCCTAAAGAGTAAGCAATCATCATTAGTAAAAATAATTGCGGCTGGTCTGCTCCAAGAACGATAACTGCTGAAAGAATCGGACCGGTGCATGGCGTCCATCCCAGTGAAAAAGTCAGCCCGATTAGGAATGTTCCTACATAACCGCTTGGACGGTTTTTAAAAGCAATCTTCCTGTCTTTCATTAAAAAATTGAAGTTGAATACACCGATAATTACAAAACCAAAAAAGATAATTAATACCGCACCAAGCCGGCGGATTATATCATCATACTGAACGAGAAACTGGGCAAAGAATGATCCTGAAAATCCCATGATTAAGAAAATGGTTGAAAAGCCGAGCAAAAACAGAATGGTATGTATTAAGCTTCTCCTTTTGAGCATCCCATTATCCTCTTTTAGCTCACTTACACTCATTCCGGTAATATAGGATAGAAAGGCTGGATACAAGGGCAGTACGCACGGGGAAATAAAAGATAGAAATCCCGCCCCAAAGGCTAAAAATACGTTTATGTCTGTCATAAAGATGTCCCCTATCAATAGATTCGACCTAATTGTATCAAAGAAGGCTTTAAAAAACGATCAAATACCCATGAAGATTTAAAGAATTTTTCATCATATAAAAAGCCTCTACTGTTTTTTATGACAGTAAAGGCTTGCCTATGATTGCTATTTCATTTGGTTGTTCATTGCACGCATCATTTGATTGATCTTTTTCTGCGACGGCTTTTGTCCCATCTGCATCATCATAGTACGCAGCATTTGCTCATTAATAGGCGGGTTCTTCTTCAAATAATTCATCATATATCTTCTAGCAATGAAAAAGCCCAAGGCTACTCCACCTACAAGTGCTAATAGAGCAATGATGATGACCCATACGATACCCAAAGTCATATCAACGTCTTCCTCCTTCGTGTTGTCTCCCATAACAGTATAGTAAAAGACATTGATGAATACAATAGCCTTTTACGATAACAGACGCTGACGTATAAAAGGGGAAATCCATCCGTAATGTTCTCCGCTTTCTTCTACGATAAAAAACGATTGATCACACATTCTTAACGGTTGAAATAGTACCCGTTCTGCCTGCCAGAGGCTGTCACACTGAAATAGACAACAGCATTTCTTATCTTCTAGTATATCATAATTCCTTATACAATCGAATAATTGACTATTAAAATTTGCTTGGCTGCTGTAAATATTTTTGAGCCATTCAATAAATGAGAAATGATTCGTGATGTAGTCCAGCTGCTTTTTATAAACATGAGAATGAGGGAAATTCCTGCATTCTTCAAAAAACTTCTTCAAAATATCGACTTTATAATAATATTGTTCGGTTACTTCTTTTTTTATAGCATAGACCGCAAATTGCATATCACCAATCCTCCTTGCCAGTATTATAGCCAGCAGGAAAGAATAAGTATGTCGTTTTTTGTCATGGTCCAGCATGTACTTTTGTCACTTTTTCACCTTTATGTAAAAGGAAGCTGCTGCCTGATTCGGCAGCAGCCATACTTTCATTTATCCCATTAAGCTTTCTGCATGTTTCACTACATTTTCTACAGTAAAGCCATACTTCTCAATAACTTCATCTCCCGGAGCTGAGGCGCCAAATTTATCAATACCGATAACAGCACCGTCAATGCCGACATAACGCTCCCAGCCGAAGGATGCTCCCATTTCGATTGCAAGACGCTGTCTTACGTCAGATGGAAGTACTTTTTCTTTATACTCTGAATCCTGGGCTTCGAAACGGTCGAAGGAAGGAACACTTACGACACGCACATCGTAACCTTTAGTCTTCAGTTCTTCCTGAGCACGTACAGCAAGCTGCACTTCAGAACCTGAAGCTAGAAGGATGCCATCAGGTGTGCTCTTATCAGAATCACTTAAAATATAAGCCCCGCGCTTCACACCTTCATAGCTCGTACCTTTCAAAGTAGGAAGACCCTGACGAGTTAAGACAAGAGCCGTCGGTGTTGTATTGGATTCAAGCATTAATCTCCATGCCGCACTTGTTTCGTTACCATCCGCCGGACGCATAACAGAAAGGTTTGGCATAGCTCTTAATGAAGCCAGCTGTTCTACAGGCTCGTGTGTCGGACCATCTTCACCAACAGCCACGGAATCATGTGTCAACACGTAGTTAACCGGCAGATTCATAAGCGCTGACAAACGAAGCGCCGGACGCAGGTAATCACTGAATACGAAGAAAGTACCGCCATAAACTTTTAAACCGCCGTGAAGCGCCATACCGTTTAATGCAGCAGCCATCGCAAATTCGCGAACACCAAACCAGATGTTTCGTCCTGCATAATTTTTACGGGAGAAGTCTTCCTGATCTTTTACTGCCGTTTTATTGGATCCGGCAAGATCGGCGCTTCCGCCAAAGAAATAAGGGATCTTATCAGAGAGCGCATTAATCGCTTCTCCCGAAGAGGCGCGAGTAGCCAACTTGTCTTCACCTGCTGTGTAAACAGGAAGCTCTTTCTCCCATCCTTCAGGAAGCTTGCCTTCAATCGCTGCTTCAAGTTCGGAAGCCAGCTCAGGGTGGGCCTCTTTATACTGAGAAAACAGCTCATTCCATGCTTGTTCCTGCTTTTCCCCGTTAGCTTGAACTTTGTCTTTGAAATCCTGGTAGACTTCTTCTGGAACGTGGAAAGGTTCATCATGTCCCCACTTATAGTACTCTTTCGCTGCCGTTGCTTCTTCTTCTCCTAATGGAGCACCGTGAGAAGCGGATTTCCCGGATTTATTAGGTGAACCATAACCGATGATTGTTTTAACTTCAATCATTGTCGGCTGATCTGTGTTGGCTTTCGCCTGCTCAATCGCTTTTGCAATCGTGTCGGTATCTGTACCGTCTTCTACACGAATCACCTGCCAGCCATAAGCTTCATAACGCTTCTCTACACTTTCGCTAAAGGAGCGGTTAAGGTCGCCGTCTAGAGAAATATCGTTAGAATCGTAAAGAACAACCAATTTTCCAAGCCCAAGGTGGCCGGCTAAGGAAGCGGATTCCTGAGAAACGCCTTCCATTAAATCACCGTCTCCGCAAATAGCGAAAGTATGGTGATCGACAACGTTATAATGGTCACGATTGTACTTAGCGCTTAAGTGAGCTTCAGCCATCGCCATACCGGTCGCCATTGCAAGCCCCTGCCCCAGCGGACCAGTGGTAGCTTCCACACCGTCTGTATGACCGTATTCAGGGTGTCCCGGAGTTTTAGAGTCCCATTGACGGAAGTTCTTAAGATCATCAATGGACACATTATATCCGGACAAGTGAAGAAGGCTGTATAGAAGCATGGAGCCGTGACCCGCTGAAAGAACGAATCGGTCGCGGTTAAACCAGCTGGAATTTTTTGGGTTATGATTCATGAACTCTGTCCATAAAGTATAAGCCATAGGAGCGGAACCCATCGGCATCCCCGGGTGACCGGAATTTGCTTTTTCTACCGCATCAATGGTAAGTGTTCGAATTGTATTAATTGAAGTTTGTGCAAGGCTGTTTGCCATGTGTTTTGTTCCCCTTTCTGGTTTCGTATGTAACAAGTATTATCCTATAATGAAAAAGCCCATGTGACAAGCAATGTTACAGAAAACCAGCGAATTTAAGAGTATTTTTGCCAAGATTTATCAGATTATGAGCTGGAAAACAAAAATTCCGCACCTTTCATGAGGTGCGGATATTTAGTGCTTCTTCTCATTCTCCTGCATATCTTTCAGCTTTTGAGGAGTTACGTCATTACCGTTTGGATCGACGACTGTCATCCCTTTCAACTGATTTTTAAAAGACTTTCGTACATTTTTTAAATATTCCTGACGAAGGTTCTGCTGTTCTTTTTTCTCAGTATCGGTTAATCCTTGATTTTTTGATTTATGAGAAAGCTCATTTATACGCTGAAGCTTTTCATTCGTAAGCATCTGCCATTCTCCTCCTTATTATAGGATCAAATGAAAAAGACAAGAGCTTTTCCTGCCCTTGTCTTGTATATTTTAACGGTTTTCTGACTTGTTTTCAAGCGTCACATACTCCTGGTACCTGCGGTGTACAGTGGCTTTGGATACATTATATCCCAGTCCCCTTAATGTCGCCGCTATTTCATGAAAAGTAAGCTTATTCTTACGAAGCCTGACCACTTCCTCTACTGGAAAATCGCGCCGCTCCCTGCCAGGGGATAAATGCTGATTCTTAAGGTTTTTTTCAGGCTTATACCCTTGTTCGACTGCCCTTCTCATTCCACGTTTAATCTTCATATTATGTATCTTACGCTGATACTCTTCGACGATGCCGACAATTTGAAGAACCATCGAGTCTGATTCTGACATCTGCATTTCTCCATTATCAGTTAACGTAAAAATTTTTATGTTAAGTTTATGAAGCTGATGAAACAAGGCTATTTTTGTATTACCCCGTCCTAGCCTTGTTTCATCCTGAATCATAAGAATGTCCGCCTCTTCATTTGAAAAAGCTTCAAGAAGTTGAAATACTCCTTCTCTCTCGATGTCATAACCGCTTGCCTGTTCCTCTATACAATCTATGATTTCAATAGAATGTTTTTCAGCCAGTGATATTAGCTCCACTTTCTGACGTGCAAGCGATGTTACCTGTTCTTCTTTCTCCGTACTGACTCTGCAGTATAAAATGGCTTTCACTTCATCTCCCGCCTTACTGTTCCTGTATAACAAGCGACCTATATGCTCGTCACCATAGAATAATAAAGAAAAGCAAGACTTGCAATAAATAATAGAATGTACGTTACATCAAGCATAGATAATTTGTTAAACATAATTACACCCTCCGATTCGAACTCTTGTTCTTAGAAACATTTGTTCGCTTTTTATAGTTTCATTATATACGAACGATTGTTCCTGTCAATGAATTTTTTCGAACGCTTGTTTGTATTTTTAAAACTATCATGATAGAATATATGTAATTAAATCCTATGTTCGAGGTGTATAAATATGAATAAACTTTCTAAAAGACAGCAGGAAATACTAGATTTTATTAAAGAACAAGTTCTATTAAAAGGATATCCGCCATCTGTGAGAGAAATCGGCCAGTCTGTAGGCCTCGCTTCAAGTTCTACCGTACACGGTCATCTTTCTCGTTTAGAGAAAAAAGGTTATATCCGCAGGGATCCGACAAAACCGAGAGCTATTGAAGTCATTGAGCTTGAAGAGGAGAACAGTATACCAAAAGGCGAAGCAGCCTATGCTCCTGTCATTGGTAAGGTTACGGCCGGTTCACCTATTACTGCAATTGAGAACATTGAAGAATATGTTCCTCTTCCTGATTCTCTGGCAGGACCAGAGGATACAACGTTTGTTCTGGTCGTTCAGGGAGAAAGTATGATTGAAGCTGGTATATTAGATGGAGACATGGTAATCGTAAGACAGCAGACTACCGCTAATAATGGAGACATCGTAGTAGCTATGACTGAAGATGAAGAAGCGACGGTTAAACGCTTTTTCAAAGAAACAAATCATATCCGCCTCCAGCCTGAGAATGCGACAATGGATCCCATTATATTAAATGATGTCAGCATTTTAGGAAGAGTTGTCGGTTTATATCGTACGGTCCATTAAAGTAATCAAAAATCCCCCTGTTCACATCGAGTGAACAGGGGGATTTTTTTGTGGCTTCTTTTTTTAGATTGGCCAGCTTCTTCACATAAAAAAATGAATAACCTGATTAAAAATATAGAATCTATACCGACTCTCTCCATTGACTCAAGTCATTGACCGTAGTCATTAATTTGAGTCAATGACTACGGTCATGTATAATTAAAGGTAAAAAAGGCGGGTTTTTAAGATGAAAAATAACCTCAGTTCACGCCAAAAGAAGGCATTGAATACAAGGAAATCACTTCAGGAAAGTGCAGTTAAATTGTTTAAAGAAAAGGGATATGAGAATACAAGCGTGGAAGATATCACTCTTGAAGCGGGAACATCAAAGGGGTCTTTTTATACTTATTACAAATCGAAGGATGAAGTAATAGTAGATCACTACCGAAAAATCGATGAAGAGTATGAAAAGCTTTTTTCTGAAAACTCGCCGGAACGCTCAAACGAAGAAAGACTGCTAAACGTCCTTCATGCTGGTTTTTCATTTTCTGAAAAGCTGGGGCAAGAATTTCTTGCTATCGTCCTCTTAAATAAGCTCACTACTAATCCAAAGGATAGTGAAAAGCTGTATTCGATTGTGAACGATATCATTGAACAAGGGAAAATTAAAGGGGAATTCAGATTTTACGGACCTACTGAAGATTTCACTGAAATGACACTCACTTTCTACCAAGGACTGCTTCTTGACTATTGTCTGATAAAGAACCCAGAAATTAAACTTAGCAGTTATGCTGGCGAGAAAATGAGAACCTTTATTAGAAAAATGTTAAGCAGCTGATTAAGCATAAAAAAACCGGAGAACCTGTAAAAGGTCTCCGGTTTTTTTATTAGTACTGCTGGATATATTGTTCTCTTTCCCAAGGGTGTACTTGAGTTCTGAACATATCCCATTCAATTTCTTTAGCTTCAATAAAATGCTCGAACAAGTGCTCTCCAAGAGCCTGTACCATAACCTCATCTTTTTGAAGCTCTTCAAGGGCATCATAAAGAGTTGCCGGCAGGTCTTGTACACCGTGCGCCTCACGCTCTTTTTTGTTCATAACATAAATGTTTCTGTCTACAGGAGCGGGAGCTTCCAGTTTGTTTTCCACTCCATCAAGACCAGCTGCAAGCAGAACCGCCATCGCAAGGTATGGGTTCGCTGCAGGGTCTACACTGCGCACTTCAATACGAGTGCTCAGGCCGCGGGAAGTCGGCACACGCACAAGCGGGCTGCGGTTTTGTCCAGACCAGGCCACATAACAAGGCGCTTCATAACCTGGGACAAGACGCTTATAGGAGTTAACTGTTGGGTTTGTTACAGCTGTAAAGTTCGTAGCATGCTTAATAATTCCTGCTGTGAATTGATAGGCTACTTCGGAAAGCTGCTCTTTTCCATTTTCATCAAAGAACGCATTGCCATTTTCTTTAAAAAGAGACATGTTAGCGTGCATTCCGGAGCCGTTAACGCCAAATAGCGGTTTCGGCATGAAAGTCGCGTGAAGTCCGTGTTTACGGGCAATCGTTTTAACAGCAAGCTTAAATGTTTGAATATCATCACAATGCTTAATAGCGTCGGAATATTTGAAGTCGATTTCATGCTGTCCCGGAGCTACCTCGTGGTGGGAAGCTTCGATTTCAAAGCCCATTTCTTCAAGCTCAAGAACGATATCACGGCGGCAGTTTTCCCCTAGATCGGTTGGTGCCAGATCAAAGTATCCCCCTTTATCATTCAGCTCCATGGAAGGTTCGCCTTTCTCATCAAGCTTAAAGAGGAAAAATTCCGGCTCTGTACCGATATTGAAGGCAGAAAAACCTAGCTCTTCCATTTTCTTAAGGTTGCGCTTTAAGTTATAACGCGGGCATCCTTCAAAAGGTGTTTTATCCGGATTGTAAATATCACAAATAAAACGAGCAACTTTTCCTTTTTCAGAGGACCACGGGAATACAACAAAAGTATCCAGGTCAGGTACTAAGTACATATCAGACTCTTCAATACGAACAAAACCTTCGATAGAAGATCCATCAAACATCATCATACCATCTAGTGCTTTATCCAGCTGACTCACCGGAATTTCTACGTTTTTAATTGTGCCAAGCATGTCTGTAAATTGAAGACGAATAAACTTTACGTTTTCTTCCTCAATTTTTTTGAAAATTTCTTCTCTAGTTAATCCCATGTTTCTCCTCCTAGTCATTTCTAATGAAAGAATCTGGACATTTCACCTTGTCTCAGATTCATTTTCCCTAATCTTCCCGCGGTTAGTAATTCCTGTTGCAGCATACGACGGAGTTCGCGATCTGTCAGTTCATTATGAACTTCCTCCACTTTACTCTTGTCGTATTCTTCATTCTCAGGCTGCTCGGATATAGACAGCACCTGCTTAATACCTGCCATGTTTACACCTTTTTCAATGAGGGCCTTAATTTCAAGAAGACGGTCCACATCATTAAAGGAAAACAGTCGGCGGTTACCCTCCGAACGAGCTGGAGCGACAAGCTTATGCTGTTCATAATATCTGATCTGCCTTGCAGAAAGATCTGTTAAGGATTGTACAATACCCATCGGGAACAAAGGCATGGAACGACGAATTTGATCACTCATCGACAGCCACCCCCAAATTGAAATTCTACCTTTATTATACTTTAGACCTTTTTAATGTCAACATATGTTACAAAACTTCACATCAAAATTTTCAAAAAAGTCAATTAGTGGTATTTTCCTGCTCCAAAAATACTTTTTTCACCGCTTCTGTGACGGCGATTTTTACGTGGGCGTAAGTTAATCCTCCCTGAACAAAAGCCATATACGGCGGCCTTATTGGACCGTCCGCTGTCAGTTCCAGACTGGCCCCCTGCACAAACGTGCCCGCTGCCATAATTACGTCACTCTCATACCCTGGCATAGGACTTGGATAAGGGGTGACATGTGAATTGATCGGTGAAGAAGCTTGAATAGACTGACAAAAACGGACCATTTGTTCTTCTGTTTGAAAGCTTACCGACTGAATTAAATCTGTCCGTTTCGCATCAAATTCAGGAGAAGTAGTAAAGCCCAGTTCAGCAAGCAGTTTAGCTGTAAACACAGCTCCCTTTAGAGCTTCTCCTACTACGTGAGGCGCCAGAAAGATACCTTGATACATTTCCTGCAATGTATTTAAGCTTGGACCCGTTTCCTTTCCAAGACCAGGGGCAGTCAACCGGTAGCTGCACTGCTCGATAAGGTCCTTTCTCCCGGCAATATAGCCGCCGACTCTCGCTAAACCACCCCCCGGATTTTTAATCAGTGATCCAGCAATCAGGTCAGCCCCTGCTTCAATTGGTTCTTTATCTTCCACAAACTCCCCGTAGCAATTGTCAACAAATATAACAACATCTGACTTAATCGAACGTATGTATACAATCATATCTTCGATTTCATCAATCGTAAAAGAAGGACGGTCAGCGTAGCCTTTAGACCTCTGGATAGCTACAACCTTCGTCCTGGAATGTATGGATGAAGCAGCTTTCTTTCGGTCCATCCTCCCTTCTGATTGCAGCGGGACGGATTGATATGTAATCCCAAAATCCTGCAAAGAACCCGTATCTTTCCCGCCTTTCTTGCCAATCACTTCCTCTAATGTGTCATACGGTTCTCCCGTTATATATAAGAGCTCATCTCCCGGCCTTAAAACACCAAACAGAGCCGTTGTTATAGCGTGGGTACCTGAGATAAGCTGGGAACGGACAATCGCGTCCTCTGCTTTAAAAATCTGGGCGTATAACTCTTCGAGCCCGTCCCTTCCATAATCATCATAGCCATAACCGGTCGTAGGGTTAAAGTGAGAATCAGATATCTTTAACTGTCTAAACGCCTGCAGCACTTTCTTTTGATTTTTTTCCACCAAAGCTGTAATCATTTTGTGCTGTGGTGTAATCATTTCTTCAACATTCCTTATGATGGCTTCCATACTTCATACTTCCTAACTTAAAAATTTTGTTTTTGAAGGATGATCGGGATGGATAAATCCTTCCACATTATACCCTTCTGTCTCTTCATCGAATTGCACAGTCTTTACGATACTCTGCCCCTTTAATTGTTCAAGCTTTTTTCCATTGGAAGCCGGGATTTGAATTTTATACGGCTGCCAGTCTTCAATTAAAACTTGCTCAATTTTTTTAGCCAGTCTTTCAATATCCTCAGGATCCTTCACACTTACGCTAATGGAAGGATTGGACGGCGGCACAAACTCCCCACTGATAAGATCGATTTTATTATAAGCGGTTAATGAAGGAAGGTGGTCCGCCTGCAAATCTCTCAACAGCCGATGAACCGTTTTTTCATGTTCGGAATAATCTGGATGAGAAGCATCGACCATGTGCAAAATAAAATCCGCTTCCGTAACCTCTTCAAGTGTTGACCTAAAGGAAGCTATCAACGTTGTAGGAAGATCCTGAATAAATCCTACCGTATCCGAAACCAATACGCGCATGCCTGAAGGAAGTCTAATTTGGCGTGTTAATGGATCAAGCGTCGCAAACAGCAAGTCCTCCTCAAAAGAATCACTGTCTGTTAAACGATTAAAAAACGTCGATTTCCCAGCATTTGTATAGCCGACAACAGCAATTTGGAAAGCGAAATTTTCCACTCTTTTTTTCCTGTACTGCTCACGTTGTTTCACAACCGTTTTTAATCGGCGCTTAATATCATCAATACGTCTCTGAATATGACGACGATCTGTTTCAAGTTTTGTTTCCCCGGGCCCCCTTGTTCCTATACCACCGCCTAGACGTGACAGTTCCGTACCCTGACCAGCTAGACGAGGAAGGAGATATTCAAGCTGCGCGAGCTCTACTTGAAGCTTCCCTTCCTTTGTACGGGCGCGGCTCGCGAAGATATCTAAAATTAATTGACTGCGGTCAATTACCCTCCGTTCCAGGCGGTCGCTAATATTACGAAGCTGACTGGGAGAGAGTTCATCGTTAAAGATAACGAGCTGAGCATCTTTTCCCTCTGCTTCTTCTTTAATTTCCTCTAATTTCCCTTCACCTAAATAGGTGGCAGGGTGAATGCGTTCTTTATTTTGAACAGCAACACCGCATACTTGTCCTCCAGCTGTTTCTGTTAAGGACTGAAGCTCATTTAAAGAAGAGTAAAATCTACCTTCATCTTCTCTGGGAGCTTTTCGCGCTACGAGGACGACTTGTTCTTTTTCCATAATTGCCCCCACCTTTCTTTATAATAAAAAAATGGTCATTCTTCATCTTATCAAAAAACAGCAAAGTCAGCCTCCTTTATAATATAAAGTCGGGAGGCTGAAGAAAAACTAAATCGGATTTATCCCATTCCGCTCTATCCGCCAGGCGATAGGCATGTTTACGTATAGCTTCCTCAATTACATTTCTTACATACCGAGCGTTAGAAAAATTTCTGGGCGGGTATTTGCACATTTCTTTTAAATGCTCGTATAGCTTCCGTTCAGCTTGCGGAGTGAAGGCATATTCTTTTTCCGCAATCATCACCTTAGCAATGCTCGCCAGTTCATCTGCTGAGTAATCAGGAAATGTAAGCTGAAGAGGGAATCGTGAAGCAAGGCCCGGATTGACCTTTAAGAAATCATCCATTTCTTTAGGATAACCCGCAAGAATAATGATCAACTCATCATGGTAATCTTCCATGCATTTCACGATCGTATCTATCGCTTCTTTCCCAAAGTCTTTCTCCCCTCCACGAGCTAAGGAGTACGCTTCATCAATAAAAAGCACTCCACCCCTGGCTTTCATTATTAAATCTTTCGTTTTCTGAGCCGTGTGGCCAATATATTCACCTACCAGCTCACTGCGGTCCACTTCGATAAAGTGTCCTTCTTTTAATACCTCTACATCCCTAAACAGTTCTGCCACCTTCCTGGCGACCGTCGTCTTACCTGTTCCCGGGTTTCCTCGAAAAATCATATGAAGGACTTGATCATTGTTTTTTAAACCGATTTCCTTACGTTTCTTCTCAACTAACACTTGAGCATATATTTCTTTCATTCTCTTTTTGAGATCTTGTAAACCTATAACGGAAGAAAAATAATTATCAATAATACGAAAGGGCTGGGCTTTGGAAACAGTTTGAGAGGCCGCTTTGACAGCTGCTGCCTTCTTCCCTTCTTGCAGTACGATATTGATGGTTCCCTGGCGTGCAAGTTTAGCCTGCTGGTTCACACGAATCCCTCCTTACTTCCATGTATCATACGCTAATACAGAGAAATTCGTGACACACGCCCAAAACACACAAACAAAAAAACGAGCGCATATCAGCGCTCGTTTATTTTAACCTTCTTTATCAAGTGATACATTTTTTGCAGGGGCAAAAGTAGAAATCGCATGTTTAAAGATGAGCTGCTGCTTCCCGTCGGTTTCTAGAAGTACAGTAAAATTGTCAAAGGCTTTAACAACACCTCTTAATTGGAAGCCGTTTAGCAAGAACACCGTAACCTGCATGCGATCTTTCCTAAGTTGATTCAAATAATTATCCTGAATGTTCACAGACTGAGCCATACATTTTCCTCCTTTTCTATCTATATTAATTACATTCTAGGTTTCTTCCAGCATTCCTGCTAAATCTGTCAATATTTTTTCAATCCCCGCGTTTTTTTCAACAGGATCTATATCATACCAATTAATGTCCATTTTATTTTTAAAGTAAGTGAACTGGCGTTTTGCATAACGTCTTGAATTTCTTTTTAAAAGTTCAACTGAGCGGCTGAAGTCATATTCACCTTCAAAATAAGGGATAAATTCTTTATAGCCGATCGCTTTCATTGATTGTGAATCTTTAAGCCCTTGATGATAAAGTGACCGAACTTCATCTTCCAGCCCTTTTTCTATCATAAGATCTACCCGGCTGTTGATCCTTTCATAAAGGAGTTTTCTTTCCATTTCAAGTCCTAACATAATAGGTTGAAACGGTGAGCCGCTCGTTTGTTCTTTATGAAAGTCGCTCAATGTTTTCCCTGTCGATTCATAAACTTCAAGCGCCCTGAACACCCTCCGTTTATTATTAGGATGAATCTTATCAGCCTGCTCTGGATCAATCTCAGCAAGCCGCTCATATAAAGCCTGTATCCCTTGATCTTCAGCTTCTTTTTCTAAACGGTCTATAATTTTATCATCCCGCTTCTGATTGGAAAACTGAAAATCAAACAGGGCTGCTTGTATGTAAAGACCTGTCCCTCCTACAATTACCGGAAGTTTCCCTCTGTTCTCCAAATCCTCAATTAAGCGGTGGACAGCTTCCTGGAATTCAGCTGCTGAGTAAGACTCACTCGGTTCTTTTATATCGATAAGATGATGGGGAATTCCCTGCATTTCATCTTTAGAAACCTTGGCAGTTCCAATATCCATCCCTTTATAAATCTGCATTGAATCTCCGCTGATAACTTCCCCATTGAAACATTGAGCAATTCTAATTCCCAACTCAGATTTTCCTACGGCCGTCGGGCCAACTACACAAACAACTTTAGGCTTCAAAAATACCTCACCTTCCTCAGTCCCCATTATACATGAAACGCATAAGAATCATACCTCAGAGCCCAAACTAACGGAACTCGTTATCATTACTAACGAGTTCCGTTAGAAAAAATCAACAAATTCGTTAGTTTTGGTATCGACATTCGTTAGTATTGTGGTAGAATAGAAACAGGAGGTGTATGAAGTGGTTCATGAAAGGATTAAGTCATTGCGTAAGAAAAGGCGTCTTACACAGACGATGCTTGCTGAAAAAGTTGGTGTATCTGCCCAAGTCGTATCCAACTGGGAACGACAGTACACGTCACCTGATCTTGAAGACTTATCGAAAATAGCTCATGCCCTTCATACGACCGCAGATTACTTATTAGGACTAAGCGATGAACAAGAAGATGACATTAGAGAAATTAAACAGTTTTTAGAGGAAAAAGGTTTTGATCGTTCGGTAATTTTTGATAAAAAATCCTGGCTAAGCGTTCAGGCTGAAGAAATTCACCAGATCGAAAATTACTTTCGCTTTCTGCTTCAACAGAAACAGACATCTTGATATTTTTTAATAACACAAAAAAGCATGCCCCCGGCCGGGAACATGCTTTTTAATTTTGTATAAGCACTGATTTTTTCTACATCACCCGCTTAAACATTTTCTCCATCTCATACTCAGAAAAGAAAACAATAATCGGGCGTCCATGGGGACAAGTGAATGGATCAGTTGATTTTCTCAAATCCTCAAGAAGCTTAAACATGTCATCGTTATTTAAATAATGATTCGCTTTGATCGATCTCTTACATGACATAAGAATGGCCGCTTCTTCCCGCAGCTTCTTAAGATCGATCCGCTCATTTTCAAACAGCTGCTCAATCATTTCCTGGATCACTTCTTCCTCGAAGCCTTGTGGAAACCATTGGGGGTGCGAGCGGATGATATAACTGTTGTCCCCGAACGCTTCAAAAAACAGCCCTACCCTCTCAAGCTCTTCTTTGTGCTCTTCAATTTTTAAAGCTTCATGGTATTGAAAATCAAAGGTCATCGGCACCAGCAGTTCCTGCACCTCATGCTCAACCTCACCTATCCGGTCACGGAAAAATTCATATTTAATTCTTTCCTGGGCGGCATGCTGATCGACAATATACATTCCTTCTTCGTTTTGAGCAAGAATATATGTTCCGTGCAGCTGACCGATCGGATACATGACAGGCACTCTCTGTTTTTCCTTCTCTTGCAGTGCTTCTCTTTTCACATGCTCGTCTTCATAAGAAGTCTCTCGATGAATTTCAGATTCTGGCTGGCTGATGACATCCTGCTGAATACTTTCAAGAATTTCTGACTGTTTTTCTTTATAATAATCTGTAGGCTCTTGAACAACCGGTCGTTCTTCACATTTTACGGCCGGCTTTGACTCGTAGAAATCAAACGTTTCCTGGCTGCTAATTAATTTCTCAGGTTTTTTTGAAGGCTCATCTTTTACTTGCGGGATCAGCATTTCTTTTCGAAAAGCCGTTTGTATGGTGTCTGCCAAGAGGCTGAACAATTCTTTTTCCTTACTGAACCTTACTTCAAGCTTTGCAGGGTGAACGTTTACATCCACTAGAATCGGATCCATTTCTACATTTAATACAACGATCGGGCTCTTGCCAATTGGAAGCAGCGTATGATACCCCTGATGAATGGCTTTATTTAAGACCATACTTCTCACGTAACGGCCATTTACTATTGTTGAGGTATAATTTCGGGAAGCCCGATATATTTCTGGTTTTGCAATATAGCCTTTTATCGTAAAATCTATACTTTCCGCTTCCACAGGTACCATTTTACGAGCCACATTCATTCCGTAAATTTTAGCGATAACCTGCAGAAGGTCCCCGCGGCCATTCGTCCGGAACAGCTCTTTATCATTGTGCTTGCATGAAAATTGAATCTCTGGGTGAGCGAGCGCCATACGGTTTAACACATCAGTGATGTGCCCAAGCTCTGTGTTGATCGTTTTCATGTATTTCAACCGTGCAGGTGTGTTATAAAAAAGCTCATCCACAATAATTTCTGTTCCTTTTCTGGCATCGCTTTTCTCACGATTAATAATCTTACCACCTTCAAGCTCAAGCTTAATCCCTGCTGTTTCTCCCGGTGACGTCTTCAGAGTTAAACGGCTTACTGCTGCAATACTCGCCAGCGCCTCTCCTCTAAATCCAAGAGTCCGGACATGGAACAAATCCTCTTCTCCTTTAATTTTACTCGTTGCGTGTCTGGAGAAAGAGAGCACAGCATCTTCTTCATCCATACCCCGGCCATTATCAACGATTCGGATACGCTGCAAGCCGGCTTCTTGCAGTTCAATAGTAATTGAACGACTTCCTGCATCAATCGAATTCTCAAGCAGTTCTTTTACGACGGATGCCGGCCTTTCAACAACCTCACCCGCTGCAATTTTATTGGCCAGATGATCTGGCATGAGCTGTATAACGCCCATAATTTCCCCTCCCCTCTTCTAAGTTGATCCATCCATTCACATAACCAATAGTTTACATAATAAATATACCGTTAATTTTTGACGTTATTTTAAACTTTTTTGCAGCCGATACAATTCGTTCATCGCATCCATTGGCGTCATTTCCATCAGGTTCAATTGAAGCAGCTCTTTCTCAAGACCATTTTTCTTTTCCCTTGTTTTCGTATGGTTTTGTTCTTTTTCAACGAATAAAGTTAATTGTTCTTCTTCCACTGCGGCCGCTGTTTCCTTATGAGTAGGACCGGATTCAAAAGAATTCAGTAAGTGACTCGCTCTCTTAATTAACGGTTCTGGTAAATCAGCAAGCTTAGCTACGTGGATTCCATAACTTTCGTCAGCCGCACCTTCTTGAATCTGGTGTAGAAATACGACATTTCCTTCATACTCTTCGGCACGGACGTGCACATTGCGAAGCCGCGGGAGGTCACTTTCCAATGTTGTGAGTTCGTGATAGTGGGTCGAAAACATTGTTTTTGCCCCAATTTCACTATGAATATGCTCAACGATCGCCTGAGCTAAAGCCATGCCGTCATAAGTACTTGTCCCTCTCCCAATTTCATCAAGCAGAATCAGGCTGTTCTCTGTTGCGTGTGTTAAAGCATGATTAGCTTCCAGCATTTCGACCATAAATGTGCTCTGCCCTGCTACTAAGTCATCCGCCGCGCCTATCCTCGTAAAGATCTGGTCAAAAATTGGAAGAGAAGCAGATTCACAAGGTACAAAGCTTCCAATCTGAGCCATAATTGCTGTTAATGCAAGCTGTCTCATGTACGTACTTTTACCAGACATATTCGGCCCTGTAATAAGAAGGATATCCATCAATTCATCCATGAAAATATCGTTTGGGACAAAAGATTCTTCCTTCATCACTTGTTCTACCACTGGATGCCGACCTTCTTTAATATCTACACAGCGCTTATCATTAAAAGATGGCTTAACGTAACGGTAATTGTCTGCGATATGAGCGAAGCCTTGAAGAACATCAATTTTACTAACCTGCTCAGCCAGTATTTGCAGCTGCTGTACATAAGTTTTCACTTGCTCCCGAACTTTTAGGAAGAGCTCATATTCCAATTCCACGCTTTTCTCCTGGGCTTCAAGAATGAGAGATTCTTTTTCCTTCAGCTCCGGTGTAATATAACGTTCGGCATTCGTTAATGTCTGTTTTCTTTCGTAACGCCCTTCCGCCAGATGATGAAGGTTCGCTTTAGTCACTTCAATGTAATAACCGAAGACACGGTTATAACCAATTTTCAGAGATTTAATGCCTGTTTCACGGCGCTCCTTTGCTTCAAGCTGAGCAATCCATTTTTTCCCGTTCCTTGATGCATCTCTATACTCATCAAGCTGTTCATTATAGCCGTCTTGAATAATACCGCCGTCCTTAATAGCAAGCGGCGCATCTTCTTTTATACTTGTGTCAAGAAGATTGGCTAAATCTGTCAGCGGATCTACTGTATCATAAAGACTTCCTATCGCAGGATGATCAAACTGCTGGAGAGTAGCCAAAAGTTTTGGAATTGAGAATAAGGAGGACTTCAGCTGAAGGAGGTCCCTTGCATTTACGTTTCCAAAAGCTACCCGGCCGGCCAGCCGTTCAAGATCATAGACTGATTTCAGCTGCTCCCTTAACGACTCACGTTCGAAAAATTGATTCAGCATTCCTTCCACCTGCTCATGTCTTCTTGCAATAGATTCTGTAGAAAGCAGCGGCCGCTCCATCCATTTTTTTACCATTCTTGACCCCATAGCCGTTATCGTTTGATCCAAAATAGATAAAAGACTGCCCTTCTTTCCCTGCTTTCTCATTGTTTCCATCAATTCCAAATTACGTTTGGAATACATATCAAGTGACATATATTTTTTTAGTTCAATTGGAACGACAGGACGAAGGTGATCAAGCGACCGTTTTTGGGTGAGTTGAATATAATTAAATAAACGGCCAAAACCAGTGATGAATTTTTCAGATTGGATATTTTTCACCAGCTCTGCAAATGATTCATCCATCTTAGTTTCCGTTCCATATGATAGAGTATAGTTTAATCGCTCCTTCAGCGTTTCTTGTTTGGTTTCATCAAGCTGAGGGTCAATGACAACTTCTTTTACCGGCCGATTAAATAACTCACTCAGTACCGCATCAAACCCTTCGGTAATTAATGCGATGCTGTTCTCCCCTGTCGTTAAATCGTTATAGCTGACTGTGAACGTGCCGTCTTTAAACTCAGTAATAGAAGCTAAATAGTTATTTTCTTTGTCCTCAAGCATTGTCCCTTCCATTACAGTTCCCGGTGTAATCATCTGTACGACTTCTCGTTTTACGACACCTTTAGCTTGCTTTGGATCCTCTACCTGTTCACAAATCGCTACTTTAAATCCTTTTTCAATCAACTGTCTTATGTAATTTTCCGAGGAGTGATAAGGAACTCCGCACATTGGAATACGATCTTCTCCTCCTCCATCCCTGCTTGTTAATGTAATTTCAAGTTCTTTGGATGCACGCAGTGCATCTTCAAAGAACATTTCGTAAAAATCTCCAAGTCTAAAAAATAAAAAAGCATCTTTATGCTGTGCTTTAATTTTCAAATACTGCTGCATCATGGGTGTGTAATTTGCCATGGTCAACCTCCAAAACGTCCTTATAATTAAGAAAAAGCGCAGGATTCGCGCTTTTTCTCGTTTTTATGATAAATCTATTATAGCATAACCACAGGGATCGAATGAAATGTTAAAAAAAGAATGCCCCGCTGAACCAGCAAGGACATCACCTCTACTTTTTATGATGACTGCTACTGCTGCTGCTCGGCAGGAACTCTGTTTCAATAGCATTAAAGTCATCAGATGAAAGGTCATCATCATAGTCATCCCAGTCATCATGATCACAGCCGTTAGGATCCACTTTAACACAAAGCTTTGTTTCCCCAATGACATCAACATGGAACTCTCTCTCGACTTCTACAATGATCTTTTGTCCCTGGGCGGCAATTTTACATTCAAGGCAGTTGGGATGTTGTACCGCTTTAGCAACGACCTCTAAGTCATCGTTAATGCAGTTGTCGTCTTTAATAACTAATGGCACAACATCACAATAGTTCACACGCTCCGTCACAACTTCCGTTTTGGTATTGTCATTATAGGAATACCAGACGTTAGCATCATAGCTGCCGGCCACTTCTACACAGTCGCCTTTTTTCTTTGCATTGTAGATATGGTTGATGACCCAGCAGCCAAGAATACTAGTGGGACGATGGGAGGGACTAATCGTGTGGGTTGCTTCAGTAAACTTCTTACCTTTTCCACAGACAGCTTTTGTAATAATCTCCCGATATTCTCGTTCGAAAAATGACATAGGAAACACTCCTCCTTATTCTACCACTCATCCTATGCGGAATTGGGCAAATGGTGAATATATTCTCGATGACTTCTAAGGACGGTTGTATTCCATTCTATGCATCAGCCTATAAAATTGTACAAAAAAATCCGTTAGATAAAATATTATCTAACGGATTCGTTGGTTTAATAACTACAAGCCCCATTACTTTTTTTTGAACCCGTCTCGCCACTGAGCAGATCTCCGCCTGTTGAACGAATAATTTCATTCGTCACTTCACGGGAAATGGTACTTGAAATCATTTGTAAAATGTCATTAATAATCAACTGTGTATCTTTAAATTCAGAAACGACCGGTATCGCATCCAGTTCACCCTGAAGACGATCAATTTCTTTTTCTACCCGCTCCAAAGCCTCCGTTTTTCCATAAGCCTGAAAGTTAACCGCCTGTTTTTGCAAGGCTTTAATTTTCTTAATATGGGATTGGACTTTTTGATTTTCATTTAATTTTGCTTCAATTTTTTTAAAACGGTCAATTTCTTCCGTTTCAGCAATCATTTTTGCGAGCTTATGCGCCTCATCTACTACTTGTTTTCTCGTATATTGAGCCAAATTATTTCACCTCTATCGTTTCTTCAACCATTTCTCCATTTAGAGACCAGGTTTTAGCTTCTGTTATTTTGATTTTAACCAGCTGGCCGATAGAAGAACGCGGTCCTCTGAAGTTTACCAGCTTGTTTCTCTTCGTATAACCGGAGAGTACCTCTTTGTTCTTCTTGCTTTCACCTTCTACCAGCACTTCAACGACTTCACCTTCATATTTTTTCATGGAGTCAGCAGCCTGCTGATTCACAATCTTATTCAAGCGCTGCAGTCTTTCTTTTTTCACTTCCATGGAGACGTTATCACTCATTCGTGCGGCTGGTGTTCCCTCACGAGGTGAATAGATAAAGGTATAAGCCGCTTCAAAGCCTACTTCTTCTACAAGAGACAATGTATCCTCAAACTGTTCATCCGTTTCATTCGGAAAGCCGACAATAATATCTGTCGTTAATGTCGCTTCCGGCATAGCTTCACGGATCTTATGAACTAACGTCATGTATTGCTCACGGTTATATTTACGGCCCATAATTTTCAATATGTCAGAATTTCCAGACTGCACAGGCAGATGAATATGATCCAGCATATTTCCGCCTTTTGCCAGAACTTCGATTAAACGGTCATCGAAATCGCGCGGGTGGGATGTCGTAAAGCGGATCCTCGGGATATCAATTGCCCGTAATTCGTCCATCAGATCTCCCAGACCGTAACCCATATCCAGATCTTTTCCATAAGCGTTTACATTCTGCCCTAATAGTGTGACCTCTTTATAGCCTTGGGCAGCCAGGTGACGCACTTCTTGTATAATATCTTCAGGCAGACGGCTTCTCTCTTTTCCACGGGTATATGGAACGATACAGTACGTACAGAATTTATCACAGCCGTACATGATGTTGACCCAGCCCTTGATTTTTCCTTTTCTTGCTCTTGGAAGATTCTCAATAATATCTCCCTCTTTAGACCATACATCGACAACCATTTCCTTACCATACATCGCTTCTTTAACAAGCTGAGGCAGACGGTGAATATTATGGGTTCCAAAGATTAAGTCAATAAACGGATGCTTTTTAAGAATACGGTTCACAACCGATTCTTCCTGGGACATACATCCGCAGACACCGATAATTAAATCAGGATTTTCAAGCTTCAAAGGTTTTAAATGGCCAATTTCGCCAAAAACTTTATTCTCCGCATTTTCACGAATAGCACAAGTGTTCAGGAGAATAATATCCGCTTCTTTTGTATCGTTTGTCGATTCATAGCCCATTTCTTCAAAAATACCTGCCATAACTTCCGTGTCATGTTCATTCATCTGGCAGCCATAGGTACGAATCATGTATTTACGGCCTTCCCCGACTCCAGCCATTTCCTCTGAAATATTAAAATCGTAATGAATTTTAACATCTTCTTTACGGCGGCGCTGAGCTTTACGTAAAGAAGGAGGCTGATAGGTAGTCTCAAAATATTTCATAAAATCTTCACTAGTTTTCTGCTTAATTCTCTCCAGGTTGTCCTTGTCGGATTTTACGTCCGCTGGCTTCTCCTGGCGAATTTGCGACATTTCTTTCCGCTGTTGTTCGTTCATAGCGATCTCCTTTCAACAGAGCTTGTAACTGTCTTATTATATCAGTATTTGACATACTTTTTAAGAGGTAGACATAAATTTTGCAAAACTTCACAAAAAAGCCGCAATAAAAACATTGCGGCTTTAAAAGAATTAGATAATGTTCAGTTTTTTACCTACTTTTTCAAAAGCATTTAAAGCATCCTGAAGCTCTTCTTTTGAATGTTCAGCCGTAACGATCGTACGAATTCTTCCTTTTCCGCGCTGAACCGTCGGGAAGACAATCCCTTGTGCAAAAATCCCCTCTTCAAATAGCTCATCGGAAAACTTATGAGTCAAGGCGTCATCCCCAATCATAACAGGGGTCACAGGAGTTTCGCTGATTCCCGTATTGAAGCCGAGCTTCTTCAAACCATCTTTAAAAAACTTCGTATTACCCCAAAGCTTATCAATCAGCTCTGGTTCCTCCAGCAGGACATCGATTGCTGCATCATTCGCTGCCGTAACTGCAGGAGGATGTGAAGTACTGAATAGAAACGGACGGCCTTTATGAATTAAGTATTCTCTTAATGTCTGAGTACTTGCAACATAGCCGCCAAGCACTCCAATGGCTTTACTCAAAGTACCTACCTGAATATGGACACGGCCATCAAGACCAAAGTGGTTTACTGTTCCGCGGCCATTCTCTCCAAGTACACCGCTGGCATGAGCGTCATCGACCATAACTAAAGCTCCGTACTTTTCAGCTAGTTCTACTATTTCAGGAAGCGGTGCAATATTTCCATCCATCGAAAAGACACCATCCGTTACGATCAGCTTTGTACGATAGTCTGAGCTCTCTTTTAATGCCTGTTCTAAAGACTCCATATCCACATGCTTGTAAATCTTACGGGCCGCTTTCGTTAAACGGATACCATCGATAATAGACGCATGGTTTAATTCATCGGAAATGACGACATCCTGCTCTGTTAAAATCGAAGATAAAATTCCCTGGTTGGTTGTGAAGCCGGATTGGAACACTAGAGCTGCTTCTGTATGCTTAAATTTTGCAAGTTTCTTTTCAAAATCTTCATGCATCTGCAGAGTACCTGCAATAGTGCGGACAGAACCTGTTCCTACACCGTACTCTTGATTCGCCTTCTCGGCTGCTTCCACCATTTTAGGATGGGAGGTTAATCCTAAATAATTATTAGAAGACAACTGGATGACTTCTTTCCCTTTAATCTGCACTTTTGATCCCTGCTTTGATTCGAGAGGAATAAGCGTACGGAATGTACCTTCATTTTTCATATCATCTAATTGATCCTGTAAATACTCAAAACCTTTCATCAGCAACTCCTCCTTTTGATTTCAACTTGCAAATTTATGGGTGTAATACTACTTTACCGCATTTTCCTTCGTTCATTAACTGGAAGCCTTCTTCAAACTCTTCAAGCGATAAATGATGTGTAATCAGTGGTCTGACATCAACCTGTCCAGAATGGAGCAGCCTTGAGACCTGCTGCCATGTTTCATACATCTTTCGACCTGTAATGCCTTGCACAGTCACACCTTTAAAAACGATATCGTTCGTGACATCGAGCGTTACTGGCTTGGCAGGAAGGCTGAGAATAGAGACTCTTCCTCCGTTGGTCACCATTTTGAAGCCTTGATCCATAGCAACAGGATGGCCGCTCATTTCACAAATGACCTCAACCCCGTGACCGTTCGTCTGACGTCTCGCCTCTTCTACAGGATCCTGTTCCCCTGCATGGATCGTTAAGGAAGCGCCCATCTCTTTAGCAAGCTCTAAACGATAGGGATTTAAATCTATCGCGATCACTTCAGAGGCCCCGGCTGCTTTCGCTACACCAACCGCCATTAGTCCGATCGGTCCACAGCCTATGACAGCTACTGACTTACCGGCAACGTCCCCGTTTAAAACGGTATGAACAGCATTCCCCATGGGCTCCTGAATTGATGCAATATCGGATGGCATATCTGAGGGGTTTTTCCATAGATTAGAGGCAGGCAAAGCAACATATTCAGCGAAGCAGCCTTGTGTATCAACACCGATAATTTTAGTATTTTCACAAATATGGTATTGGCCGATGAGACACTGAGGACAGTGGCCACATATTAAATGAGTTTCGGCGCTGACGTAATCTCCAGGCTGATAGTTAGATACTTTTTCCCCTGTTTCTACTACCTCTCCGGAAAATTCATGTCCAAAAACATAAGGCGGATGAACACGGCTTGCTGACCATTCGTCCCAATTATATATATGTACATCCGTTCCGCAGATGGATGTAGCTTTCACTTTAATAAGCACTTCGTCTTCGTTGATTTGTGGAATAGGAACTTCCTTCAGTTCCGCACCAGGTCCGCGGTGATGTTTAACCAACGCTTTCATATTTCCGTTCACAGTGAACACCCCTTCCAAACATCACAAAGAAATATCCTTGTATAAGCACATTTTATCATGCGATAAATAATTCGCAAGTGTAGTTGTCCACTGTAAAAATACAATTGAACATAAAAAAAACCGCATCCTTGCAATGAAAGAATACGGCAGGTTTTTATTTATTTGAAAAAAATTTAACGAGGTTCAATAATCAGCTTAATTGCTGTCCTTTCCTCCTCATCAATCATAATGTCAGTAAAAGCTGGTATGCATATAAGGTCTATTCCACTAGGCGCAACAAAACCGCGGGCAATAGCAACGGCTTTTACGGCTTGATTTAAAGCGCCAGCTCCAATGGCTTGTATTTCTGCTTTTCCCCGTTCTCTTACTACGTTTGCCAGAGCTCCTGCTACTGAATTAGGTACGGATTTAGCTGATACTTTTAATACTTCCATTACTAGCTCCTCCTTCATTCACTATAGTTGTTCCATAACCACTATATTCTTGGAGATGTAGAATATTCCCTTTTCATTATGCAGGAAGTTTTCAAAAAATTCAAATAATCACGAGAAGAAAGGATGATCATCATTAATTTGAATTCGCTGAATTTTACGGGCTTTTCCTGTACTATCATCAATGTCGAGCAATACACCGCTCAGCTGATTCCTTCCCTCTTTAGGCACTTCAAAGCGGACGGGTAAATTAGTTAAAAATCGTTTCATCACTGCTTCTCTTTCCATTCCTAAAATTCCGTCGTATGGGCCTGTCATTCCTGCGTCAGAGATGTAGGCTGTTCCTTCCGGCAAAATTCGTTCATCCGCTGTCTGAACATGGGTATGTGTGCCAACGGTAACGCTTACCCTTCCATCTACATACCAACCCATGGCCTGTTTCTCACTCGTCGTTTCAGCGTGAAAGTCTATAAATATAATGGAAGTTCTCTTTCTCGCTTCTTCAATCAATTCATCTGCTTTACGGAACGGATCATCATTAGGCGCTAGAAAAGTACGCCCTTGAAGATTAATTACAGCGACTTCTCCTTTAGGTGTTTTTACATAGGTAATTCCCTTTCCAGGAGTGCCTTCCGGGTAATTGGCCGGACGAACAAGATACTCAGCGTTATCGATAAAATCAAAAATCTCTTTCTTATCCCAAGCATGATTCCCAAGCGTCACAGCTTGAGCACCTTTCTCTAAAAATCTGCGATAAATTTTTTCGTTAATACCTTTCCCTGCTGCTGAGTTTTCACCGTTAACTATTGTAACGGCCGGCTGATATTTTTGTTTTAATTTTGGCAGATATTCATCTACCATATCTCTGCCGGGGGATCCTACTACATCTCCAATAAATAAAATCCTCATTCTTCCATTCCCTCCATCATCATAGGACTAAACAGAAAATGAAGCGATCTTGTCAGACCGCTTCATTTCTTACTTGGCATATTCAACTGAACGTGTTTCACGAATTACCGTAACTTTAATGTGGCCAGGGTATTCGAGCTCCCCTTCAATACGGTTTCGAATATCTCTAGCTAAGCTGGTTGCTGCCAGATCATCGATTTCATCAGGTCGGACGATAATTCGAACTTCACGTCCAGCCTGGATAGCGAAGGATTTCTCAACACCTTCGTAAGATTCCGAGATTTCTTCAAGCTTTTCTAAACGCTTGATATAATTTTCCAGTGTTTCACTTCTAGCTCCAGGACGTGCTGCCGATAAAGCATCAGCTGCAGCAACGATAACGGCGAACACAGAAGTAGGTTCTTCGTCACCATGGTGGGAAGCAATTGCATTGACGACAATTTCATGCTCTTTATATTTCGTCGCTAATTCTTTTCCAATCTCAACATGACTACCTTCTACTTCATGGTCAATCGCTTTACCAATATCGTGAAGTAAACCGGCACGACGGGCCATTGTTTCATCTTCACCAAGTTCAGCTGCTAAAAGTCCGGACAAGTAAGCTACTTCAGTAGAGTGCTTCAGTACATTCTGACCGTAACTTGTACGATATTTCAAACGACCAAGGATTTTAACAAGGTCTGGATGAAGACTATGCACTCCAATTTCAAAGGTCGTTTCTTCCCCGACTTCACGAATGTAGTCATCGACCTCACGACGAGACTTGTCTACCATTTCTTCAATGCGAGCCGGGTGAATACGGCCATCCTGGACCAATTTCTCCAGTGCTAAACGGGCGATTTCCCTCCGGATTGGATCAAATCCAGATAATATGACCGCTTCCGGAGTATCATCGATGATTAAGTCAATACCCGTGAGTGTTTCCAAAGTACGGATATTTCGACCTTCACGACCGATAATACGTCCTTTCATTTCATCGTTTGGCAGGTTGACGACAGAAACAGTAGTTTCTGCCACATGATCTGCGGCACACCGTTGAAGAGCAAGAGAGAGAATGTTTTTCGCCTTTTTATCCGCTTCTTCTCTAGCTCGGTTTTCAGCTTCTTTGACCATTAAGGCTGCCTCGTGAGAAACTTCCTGTTCCACGCGTTCAAGTATTACTTGTTTTGCCTGGTCCGCTGTTAAGCCGGAGATGCGTTCAAGTTCTGCTTCCTGCTTTTGAAGCATTGCATTCACTTTGCTTTCCATTTCTTCAATTTGTTGTTGTCTTTCGGCAAGAGTCCCCTCTTTCTTCTCGAGTGATAAATCACGTTGATCAAGCGTTCCACTCTTACGATCAAGATTCTCTTCTTTCTGAGTTAAACGATTTTCAGTTTTTTGCAGTTCCAAGCGGCGCTCACGAATTTCGTTCTCAGCTTCCTGACGAAATCTTTGATTATCTTCTTTCGCCTCTAATAGAGCTTCCTTTTTGGCAGAGTCTGCATTACGACGGCCTTCTTCTACAATCTGCCTGGCAAGCTCTTCTGCGCTTGAAATCTTGGCTTCCGCAATAGACTTCCGAATAAGATAACCAACAACAGAACCGATGATAAGGGCAAGCAAAATGAAGATGATGGATAACATATCCATTGTTTCACCTCCTCTTGCTATAAACTTGGTCCGTTTGTCGGCATGTACAAACGATTCATTTTCAGTTTCATTACATTAGAATAAAAGGGATAAATATGAAAATGATACACATTCATTTTATGCTTGACAGCAAGTAATGTCAAGGAATCGTCATATTCCTTCTTAGCTTACACGAAAAATTTAGAAAAGTCTGTGAATTTAAGTACTGAGAAAAAAACAGGTCTGCATAATTAACAGACCTGTTTTCAAATTTTATTAAACATCCAGGGTTTCCTGATTATCTTCTTTAGAGTCTTCTACAGGTGGTCCGTCCATTTCGTAGTGAGCACGTACCAGCCCTTTGATTTCTTCATATACATCCTCATTCTCTTTCAGGAACTGCTTCGCATTCTCACGGCCCTGTCCCATACGTTCATCATTATAAGAGTACCATGAGCCGCTCTTCTGAATGATATCTAAATCAGAACCAATGTCAAGAAGCTCTCCTTCTTTGGAAATCCCCTGTCCATACATAATGTCTACTTCCGCTTTCTTAAACGGTGGCGCCACTTTGTTTTTTACAACTTTCAGGCGGGTTTTATTTCCTACCATTTCGTCTCCCTGCTTAAGTGTTTCTGCACGGCGTACTTCCAGTCGGACTGATGAATAGAATTTAAGCGCACGTCCACCAGGAGTTGTTTCAGGGTTACCAAACATAACCCCTACTTTTTCACGAATCTGGTTAATAAAGATCGCCGTTGTCTTCGACTTATTTATCGCTCCGGACAGCTTTCTTAGCGCCTGAGACATTAAACGCGCCTGCAGACCCACGTGAGAATCTCCCATCTCACCTTCGATTTCAGCTTTTGGCACTAAAGCAGCTACTGAGTCGATGACAACCATATCGACAGCACCGCTTCGCACTAAAGCTTCTGCAATTTCGAGCGCCTGTTCGCCTGTATCCGGCTGGGATAGCAGAAGCTCTTCGATGTCCACACCGAGTGCTCTTGCGTAGACCGGATCGAGCGCGTGTTCTGCATCAATAAAAGCAGCCTGTCCGCCTTGTCGCTGTGCTTCTGCAATCGCATGCAGTGCTACAGTTGTTTTACCGGAAGATTCCGGTCCATATATTTCAACAATTCTTCCTCTTGGATATCCACCAACACCAAGTGCTACATCAAGGGCGAGCGATCCACTGGAAACCGTGCTTATTCGTTGTTCAGCCTGTTCTCCCAGCTTCATGATGGAACCTTTACCGAACTGTTTTTCAATTTGTCTTAACGCCATATCTAGGGCTTGTTTACGATCACTCAAAATAATTCCCCTTTCCGGATTTCTATATCTATCATAACTCTTTTTCATCGATTTGCCAACCAAAAAGCGAATAAATGTTCCCTTTTTTCATTTCAATCCGATCACAATTTTAGAAGATTCAAAGGCTGGAAATTAAAAAATTATAGCTGCCTGGTTCGTCAAATTATTTTTTTCAAATAATGAAACAGTAGTTCATAACCTTTGACTACTGCGCGGCCCCTTATTTTATCCCTGCTTCCATCAAAATAATAACGGGAAACAGAGGCTGGAGCGTCTTTAGCTTTTAACCCTATATAAACAAGGCCGGGTTGATGTCCTTCACTTTCTGTAGGGCCAGCTACCCCTGTAAAGCTTATGGCAATATCAATATTAAGCAGTTTCTGGGCATTTTCCGCCATCTTTGCGGCACACTGCTCACTAACTGTGCCATAGCTGTCAATAATATCTGCTGGAACCTGAAGGATCGACTTTTTGGCATCAGGAGTATATACAACAAACCCGCCTTCACATACTGCGGAAGCTCCTTTTAAAGAAATCAGCTTCTCAATGAATTTCCCCCCGGTTAAGCTTTCAGCTGCTCCTGCTTTTAAACCTTTTTGTACTAAAATATCTTGTACCGCTTCTTCAATTGTAATGCTGTCACTGCCAAAATAGTGGGCTCCGACTCGTTCGAGAATTTCCGTTTTTAAGGAGGCGAGCAATTCAGCAGCATTCGCTCCTGATGCTGTTAAACGGATGGCTACATCTCCTTCACCGGCTAATGGAGCGATCGTCGGATTGCTTTGACTGCTGATCAAGTCCTGCAAATCATGTTCAAGCTGGGATTCACCAATTCCAATAAAACGGAGCATTTCAGACTTGATTTCTGACTCGAGCTGATAATTATGAACAAGGTATGGAAAAACCTGCTCTGTCATCAGCCGCTTCATTTCGGACGGTACTCCCGGCAAAAATACAAATAAAGTATCCTTATAATGATACAGCTGCCCAGGGGCCATTCCTTCTTCGTTCGCCAGCACCCGTCCTCCATTTAGCACAAGAGCCTGCTTGCGGTTGTTTTCTGTCATTCTGCGATTGTTTTTAGCAAAATAGCCTTCAATGTTTGCCAATGATTGTATGTCTTCTATCAGTTCTGCTTGAAACAGGCGGCTCGCTGCATCTCTTGTTAAGTCATCTTCGGTCGGACCGAGTCCTCCAGTAACAAAAACTATATCAGACCTATCAGCTGCTTGCTCAAATGTTTTTTCCACACGATCGATGTTATCACCAACAGCACTGTGAAAGTAAACGGAAATACCATAGTGGGCCAGTTCCTTTGATATCCACTGTGCATTCGTATTGGCAATTTGTCCAAGTAAAAGTTCAGTTCCTACCCCTATGATCTCCGATTTCATTTTGAATCCCTCATTACATGCCAGTTTTTAGCGAAATAATCATATCCTGAATAAACCGTAATAATTAGTGCTGCATATAAACTGATAGTTCCCATTGGAAACCCGATATAAGCGAACGGCCAATTGTGAAGCAGCAGCAGGGAGATAGACACAATCTGAATCCATGTTTTAAGCTTTCCCATCTGACTGGCTGCCAGCACACTGCCCTCACCAGCAGCGACGAGACGCAGGCCGGTCACGGCAAATTCGCGGCTGATAATAGCAATAACTATCCACGCAGGTGCCAGCCCGATTTCTACGAGTAAAATTAAAGCAGCACTTACGAGCAGCTTATCTGCCAGCGGATCAAGGAATTTCCCTAGATTTGTAACAAGATTATACTTTCGGGCAATATAGCCATCAATCCAATCAGTTGTGGAAGCTAGAATAAAAAGCACAGCACCGGCCAGATGAGAGACTGGAAGTTCTTCTTCTCCCATTCTAAGGGTTCCCCATTCAAATGGCACACTCATTAAAATGATAAAGACGGGAATTAACGCAATTCTTGATAGTGTAATTTTATTAGGTAGATTCATTCGTAATGCACTTCCTTTATTCACATATTTAAAGCTGTCCTTACCACAATAAAGGACAGCTTAATCATTTATTCCTCAAATTTAATTAAAAGCTTTTGTGTTAAGTTATCTGTCGGAAATTCAATTTCTTCATCATTAATGTATACTTTCAGTCCCGGCACAGACCCAGTAAGCACATAAACTTCTTCCTGGTCACTAATATCCTCAATAATTGCCTCATCCGCTGAAGAATAGATTCTTGGATCTGCTATAGCTTCGCCATCTTTAGGGCTTTCGACCTCCAGATAAGTTTCTCCTTCAAATTCTATCTTCAGTTCACGATCTTTAGCGCCGGAAATTTCATACGTATGTTCTGGAAAACCGCCAGACCCTGTTTCCGCTAAGGAAATCTCCATTTGTGATTCTTCTTCCGTCTCTTCCTGCGCAGCTTCGTTGTCAGAGCCATCGGAAGCAGAATCTCCTCCCTCTTCTTCTGATTGGCCATTGCCGCTTGAAGATTCTTCATCAGAGCTTCCGAAAGAACCTTCGACTTGATCCTCACTTTGATTACCCGTCGTTCCGCTGTCCGGTTCAGCAATCTGCATTATAAAAAACCAGGCGACAAACAGGCCTCCAACAATCAGAGCAACCGTTACTATTGTTGGGAATGTTTTTGAAAAACCGCCACTGTTCATTCTTGTACTGCTGTATCCTTCGTTTTTAGTACGCTGGACACGGCTGTATGTAATAGACTGCTCTTCCTCTGTCGATGGCAGTTCTGATTTATGTTCCTCCATGACCTGCTCGGGATCCAAACCTACAGCAGAAGCATATTCCCGTATAAACGCACGGGTATAAAATTTACCAGGCAGGATGCTGAAATCATTTTTTTCGATAGCCTGGAGATAACGCTTTTGGATCTTTGTCCTCTCCTGGACTTCTTCAAGCGACAGCTGCTTCGCTTCTCTCGCCTCTTGCAGGCGTGCCCCTATTTCCATTACTAACACCATCCATTATTAAAAATCAAACATTGAAAATCCGTCGTTCGGCATCTTTTGCTTTTCCACCGGCTCATACGTAATGACTTCGGCATCATTATTTCTAAGCTCTATAATATAATCGAAATCGCTCATTTTATATTCTGTTTCCTGTACAAATATATCTGGATGCTCAATCACTTTTGTTGCTGGAAGTCTCATAATTTCACGAACAAGCTGCCAGTGCTTCTCACTCGCTCTTTTAGCCGAAACGATGCCGTCTATGATATACAAATAATCTTCATTGTATTCTTCTTCAATCAGTTGATTTCTTACTGTCTGTTTTAGGAGGGTGCTTGAAACAAACAGCCATTTTTTATTTGCACAGACACTTGAAGCCACTACCGATTCTGTCTTTCCAACTCGCGGCATTCCCCGGATTCCAATCAATTTATGGCCTTCTTTCATAAATAGTTCAGCCATAAAGTCGACGAGAAGTCCCAGGTCTTCCCTATTAAAACGAAAAGTCTTTTTATCATCCACATCGCTATGTATATATCGGCCATGACGAACAGCTAAACGGTCGCGAAGCTTTGGCCTGCGAAGTTTTGTCACTTTTATTGTATCCATTGTATTTAAAATAGAACGAAGCCGAATAATTTGATCTTCGCTTTTACAAAGGAGAAGCATGCCGCGATGAGAGTTCTCCACTCCGTTAATCGTAACAATATTAATAGCCATCATTCCTAAGAGTGAAGAAATATCACCAAGGAGTCCAGGACGGTTATACTGTATCTCATATTCTAAATACCATTCTTTCTTTTCCATAACCCATCTCCTCAGGCAGAAAATGTCGAAGTTTACAAAATACCAAACTCTCTTTATATCATAAATGATTTTACTTCATTAGAAAAGTCTGCAAACAGATTAATAAGGAATAAAAAACCGTACAGCTTAAAAATCTGTACGGTTTTTTATCTTTTAGCTTGGCTGGTTGCCTTCGTTTTGAACAAGTTTAACCATCATGTTAGCAATGGCGTGCTGTTCTTTTTCATCTGCAACATTCCAAAGCTCTCTTAAAACGGCTTCCTGACCATTTTTAGCATCTACTTCTGTCGCTAAGTATCCACCGATTTCGTATGCTAATTCATTCACTGCTCTTTCATCCATACCTTGACCTTGGGCCTGATGCAGACGATCTCCAAGGAAATCTTTCCATGAATCAAAATTTTCTAATACGGACATGATGTCAACCTCCTAAGGAATTTTTAATCAACCTTAGTATGAGCGATCGAAAAGATAATATACACGGAATTAGTACCATCCACCATTAACTTTTAATACATGTCCAGTCACGTAGCTTGAAGAATCACCGAGCAGGTAGAATACAGCTTCGGCAACTTCCCGGCTTAAACCGAGTCGTCCGAGTGGAATATCTTCAGCAATCATTGCTTTATCGCTGGTTGAAACAATATCATTCATCGGGGTGTCAATAAAACCGGGTGTCACCGCATTCACTCGTATGCCGCTTGGTCCTGTTTCCTTAGCTAATGCTTTCACAAAACTGATTTGGGCTCCTTTTACCGAGCTATAAACCGCTTCAAGGCTGGCCCCTTCTTCGCCCCACACAGAAGAAACAACAGCAATCGATCCCGTCTTACGGCGAATCATGGAAGGAAGAAGCTGTTTTGTTATCATCCAGAGAGATTTAATATGAACAAAATAAAGCTTGTCCATAACTTCTTCTGAAACCTCCTGATGCAGACTCATAATGTGATTACCAGGAGTGAAGACGAGCATATCCCACTCTTCCGGCAGAGAATGGATGAATTGTTGAATCCCTGCCATTGTGGAAAGATCTCCATAATAGGCACCTATCCAACGTTCTTTTGGAATGTGCTGCTTTAAACGTTCTGCATTTTCTTTATTAGAAAAATATTGAAGGGCAACATCAACACCTTTTTCAGCCAGCAGCTTTGCTGTCGAGAAACCAATGTCTCCGCTCCCTCCAACGATTAAACATTTCTTACTCATTTGCCTGTGGTTTTACCTGGAAGACGGTTATTCGTTCTTCTTTAATCCAGTTTTCCACATACTGATCTGCTTCCTCTGCTGTTAAAGACTCAATGACAGGCAGCACATCAAATAGATCGACACCCAGCGTATGATAGTGAGTAAATTGATTAGCAATAAACTCCATTGAATTTAACGCTCTCATAAACTGACCGATCTTCTTACGCTTCATACGGGTGAAATCCTCTTTGGAAATTTTCTTTTCTTTTAAAGTATGCAGGATATCTTTTATACGTTTGGCCAGCTCATCCGGTTTTCTTGAGTCTCCGCCTATGATTGTAAAACCAAACTGCCGGTCAAGCTCCGTTTCAAACTGAAAACTGTCGTCAATAAGATCTGCATTATACAGCTCTTCATAATATTCCCCGCTTTTAGAAAAGTAAAAGTCCAGGATCATCCCGGAAAGGAGTTCAGAGCGAAGGAGCTCTTCTCCAGTGAGCGAGGATACGTCTTCCTTCACCCCAACCATAGTCTTAGCTGTGGTTACGGGCATCGTAATAGAATCTTCCGCTTTAGCTGCTGCGGCCGACTCATCAGGATAGGAGCGCTTGATTTCAGGAGCAGCTTTAAAGGTTTTCCTACTCTGATTGTCCCTGATGAGTTTCATCATACTTTCCGGTTCAAAATTTCCAGCAATAAAAAGCACCATATTGGATGGATGATAAAACGTTTCATAACACGTATACAGATCATCTTTTGTAATCTCCTGGATCGACTCAACCGTGCCGGCAATATCTACTTTAACCGGATGCTTTTCATAAAGGCTTTGAATCGTACCAAAGAAAGCTCTCCAGTCCGGCTGGTCATCATACATACGAATCTCTTGACCGATAATGCCTTTTTCTTTTTCCACGCTTTCTTTTGAAAAGAATGGATCCTGAACAAAATCAATCAATGTGTTCACATTTTTCTCGATATGGCTCGTCGCTGAAAATAAATAAGCCGTTTTAGTAAATGATGTGAAGGCATTTGCAGAAGCTCCGAGCTTTGTAAAATCCTGAAATACATCACGGTCCTCTTTTTCAAACAGCTTGTGTTCCAGAAAATGAGCAATGCCTTCTGGAACAGTAATTTCTTTATCCTTACCAATCGGCGTAAACGTCTGGTCAATCGATCCATAGTTCGTCGTAAAAATTCCATACGTTTTAGCCATTTCTGGTTTTGACAGCAGGAACACCTGCAGACCGTTATCCATTTTTTCTTTATATACTTTCTCATTTAACTGCTGGTACACTAATTCTTCCATTACAATTCCCCTCCCTCTTGGCTTGTTAAGAAGTAAACCGTGTCAAGCTCAATCTTTTCAGCTACTTTCACTACATCTTCTTTCGTTACCTGACGCACGTTATTTAGGATTTCTTCAGCCGAAATATCCGTGCCTGAAAGCATTTGGTGATACAGGACTTCAATTAAACCACTGGCGTGATCCATCGTTTCCTGCAGCTGATTGACTACCTGCTCTTTAGAGCTTTCCACGTCTTCCTCTGTAAAATCGCCTTTTTCCATAGCTTCCATTTGTTCAAGAATTATGGTTTTAGCCTTATCATAATCTTTAGGGTCAATTCCGCTGAACACAAGCAAGAGACCTTTATGGCTTTCAAAACGAGAGGCCGCATAATAGGCCAGACTGTGCTTTTCCCGGACATTCATAAATAATTTGGAGCTAGGAAAACCGCCAAACAATCCGTTAAACACCTGCAGAGCAAAATAATCATTTTCGCCAAAAGTAATATTCGTTCGATATCCGATATGAAGCTTGCCCTGGTTAACATCTTCTCTTTCAATCACTTCATTGACTTTTCCATCAGCAGATTTAACCTCAGTAACAGCACCGCTTTCACTTTCATTATCCGCATTTCTCGAAAAATATTTGTCAGCCAATGGCTTAATTTCATTCTCATCAATGTCGCCTATAATATAAACATCCAGCTGATCACGATTAATCATCCTCTGATAATATTCATACAGGCTTTTTGATGAGATGTTTTTAAAATCCTCCAAGTAACCATGGACATGAAGAGCATATGGCTCACCTTTACACATATGGTCGATCAGCCTCATATTCGCATAGCTCATTTTGTCATCTTTAATGGATGTAATTTTCTGCTCTAGTGTCTGCTTTTCCCTGTTTACAATTTTTTCATCAAAAGCATTTTGATCTGCTTTTGGACGAAACAAAATGTCACTGAAGATTTCAAGCGCGTTTTCAAAAATAGGCTCCTGATCAGACAGATAAGCCTCATTCACGACTTCCATCCTAAATGACAAAATATGATTCTCGCCTTTTTTTGTTCCATCGCTTGAAAACCCGGTACCATATAAGTTTTCTAAAGCGGATTGCAGCACTCGGGTTTCTGGATACCTGTTTGTTGCTTTTTGAAGCACATGCGGCAGAAGCGCACGTTCTGTAATTTCTTCGCGTTTAAGCGGAGCTTTCATTTTTGCTACGATGGATACGGTTTTATACTTTTTACTTGGTAAAATATGTAGTCTGTATCCATTTTCATTATAAATGGTTTCATTTGATATTTTCATAAAATCATCCTCCTCTTATACCTTATCTATTATGCACACCTATCTATGTTTCATGCTTACAAAGGTTAATTCTAATGCTAAGGGATAGCAAGCAAAAAGTAAAAAGTAAAGCCCGCTTATCCCCGGGCTTTACTCTTATTGAATAACTTTTTCTATTACAGAAGGGAAATATAACTGAAGACTAAACCTCCTGAATAAAAGGCCGGGGTCTCCGGCCTTTACTTTTAGCGGTTTCCTTTAATATAAGGAGTCCCTAGAGATTTTGGAGCCTCCGCCCTTCCAATAAATCCGGCGAGTGCAAGAATAGTTAATACATAAGGAGCAATTAACAAGAAAACCTGCGGTACATCCGCAAGCAGGGGAATACCAGAGCTGACGACACTTAAACTCTGGGCGAATCCAAAGAAAATTGCTGCCCCCATCGCTCCAAGGGGATGCCACTTGCCGAAAATAACAGCTGCCAGTGCCATAAATCCCTGACCTACAATTGTCGACTGAGAGAAATTCATGGCAATCGTCAAGGCGAATACCGAGCCCCCTAGGCCCCCTAATGCCCCGGAAAGCATGACGGCCACATATCGCATTCCATAAACATTAATACCATTTGTGTCAGCGGCCATCGGGTGCTCGCCGACTGATCGAAGTCTAAGACCAAATGGGGTTTTAAACAATACATACCATACGACAAAAGCTAATATGATCGCCATATACGAGGTTAAATACATGTTTGTAAAAAACAATTTCCCAAGGACAGGTATCTCACTTAATAGCCATACATCTGTCGTATAGAACGGCTGATTAACCATATCCGTCTGTCCTTTATCATACCATTGCTTTGTTAAAAACAAACCAATACCGAGTGCAAGGAAATTAATAGCCACACCGCTGACAACCTGATCGGCTCGAAAGGTGATCGAAGCCACGGCGTGAAACAAAGCAAATACTGCGGATATGATCATTGCTGCTAATATAGACAACCAAGGTGTGTAAGAGCCGAACATATCGGCAAAGATTAAATTAAAAACAATACCAACAAAAGCTCCCATAACCATCAGACCTTCAAGGCCTATGTTAATGATACCCGACCTTTCGCTCAGGACACCACCCAGAGCTGTCAAGATGAGAGGGGAAGCAAAAAACAAAGCCTGCGGTATAATATTTCCAAGAAGATCAATAATGTTCATTTATTTCCCCTCCTTTTTTATCCGCAGAATAAACCAGCGAATCATATAGCTGGAAGCCACAAAGAAAATGATGAGAGCAATAACAATCTCAACTAGTTCAGTTGGTACACCTGCACCTGTTGGCATATTAAGAGCACCGTTCTTTAAGATTCCAAACAGGAAGGCAGCCAGAACAACCCCAATAGCTGTGTTGGCTCCAAGGAGTGCCACTGCAATGCCTTCAAATCCAATATTCGTAAACCCAGTCTTTGTTGCCAAATATCCAAATGTCCCCAGACCTTCCATAGCCCCGGCTAAGCCGGCAAATCCTCCAGAAATCATCATGGCCAGCACGATGTTCCTGCTGACACTCATTCCTGCATAGCTTGAGGCAAATGGATTATATCCGACTGAACGGAGTTCGAAGCCCCGAGCCGTCTTATTTAAAATAAACCACATGATTAAGGCCATAATTAAAGATACTAATATTCCATAGTGCATTCTTGAAAACAACGTCACTTCGGATAACCACGGAGATGCCAGCGAGGCTGTTTCAGCAATTCTCTCTGTCTGGTCTTCCCCTTCCGTGAGGACGTGGCGAACAATTGCATTAGTTGTATACAAAGCAATATAGTTCATCATAATTGTAACGATAACTTCATGAACACCTAGTTTCGCTTTCAAGATACCAGGTATAAACCCCCATGCAGCACCAGCTGCAGCTGCAGCTGCTAAAGCAAGCGGCAAATGAAAAATCATCGGCAGCTCAAAGGCTGTACCGATCCAAACAGAAGCCAGCCAACCGACAAATACTTGGCCTTCTACTCCGATATTTAAAAGTCCTGTCCTCAGTGCAAAAGCAACGGCCAGCCCTGAAAGGATATATGGAGTTACCATGCGGATGGTTTCTCCAAAAAAGTAGCTGTCTCCAAAAGCCCCTTCCCACAGTGAGGCATAGCCAGCTACAGGGTTATATCCAAAAGCAAGCATAATTACTGCGCCTGAAATCAGGCCGAGTAAGACAGATATAATGGGTATGAGTACATGAATGAAACGGCTGGAAGTCATTTATCCCCACCTGCTTTCTCAACCGTATTGCCTGCCATCAGCAGACCCAGCTGCTGCTCATTCGTTTCTTCAGGTTTAACTTCTGCAATAATCTGCCCGTCAAACATAACTGCAATCCTGTCACTTAAATTTAGAATCTCATCGAGTTCGAATGAAAGCAGAAGGACAGCTCTTCCTTTATCACGTTCTTCGATTAATTTTTTATGAATAAATTCGATGGCCCCAACATCAAGTCCTCTAGTTGGCTGTGCAGCAATTAGAAGATCAGGAGAACGGTCGATTTCCCTCCCGATGATGGCTTTTTGCTGGTTTCCTCCAGAAAGAGCTCGTGCTTTAGTAAATTCATTAGGTGTACGCACGTCATATTCTTTGATCAGCTGACGAGCTTTTTGATAAATTTTCTTAAAGCTCATGACGCCTTTTTTTGAAAAAGGCTTCTGGTAATAAGTTTGCAGCACGAGATTGTCTCCGACCGGAAAATCGAGAACTAAGCCGTATTTATGTCTGTCCTGCGGGATATGTGAGATTCCTGCCTCCGTAACTTTTCGAGGTGTTAAATTAGTAAGTGTCTTTTCACGCAGCTGAATTAATCCCGACTCTGATTTTCTTAAGCCGGCAATAGCTTCGATTAATTCTGACTGGCCGTTTCCATCAATACCGGCTATGCCGACGATTTCTCCAGCCCGAACCTCCAGATTAAGTCCTTTAACCATCGGCACGTTCCTGGCGTCTTTTACATATAACTCCTTGATTTTAAGGAAATTGTCGCCCGGCACGGACTCTGTCTTAACGGTCTTAAAGCTGACTTCTCTGCCAACCATGAGCGAAGCAAGCTCGTCCGGATTTGTTTCTTCCACGTTGACCGTACCAATTCCCGTTCCTTTACGTATCACTGTACAGCGGTCACAAACCTGCATAATTTCCTTCAGCTTATGGGTAATTAAAATAATCGATTTTCCTTCGCTCACAAGACTTCTCATAATACCCGTCAGTTCTTTTATTTCTTGTGGTGTCAGGACGGCTGTCGGCTCATCAAAAATTAAAATCTCAGCACCCCTGTAAAGGGTTTTTAATATTTCTACACGCTGCTGCATCCCTACAGAAATGTCACGGATTTTCGCAGATGGATCTACATTTAATCCATACCTTTTTGAAAGCTCTGCCACTTCTTGTTCAGCTTTCTTTATATTTACGGTAATACCCTTTAGCGGCTCACTTCCTAATACGATATTTTCAGTAACTGTAAATGTATCAACAAGCATGAAGTGCTGGTGAACCATCCCAATCCCCAGGCGGTTTGCCACATTAGGATCAGTAATTTTAACTTTTTCTCCCTTGACACGAATCTCGCCTCTTTCCGGCTGATAGAGGCCGAATAAAACGTTCATAAGTGTGGACTTCCCTGCCCCATTCTCCCCAAGCAGAGCATGGATTTCTCCTTTTTTAACCTGGAGTGTAATATTGTCATTTGCAACGATGCCGGGAAATTCTTTGCGGATATTATTCATTTCAATTACATAATCCATATCTCCTATCCCCCTGTCTAAATATCCTCCAAACGATCTAGATCATGCCTTAAAAAATCACCAAATGAAAAGGGGAGCCAATTGTCCCTTCATTTGATGATCTTCAAAGATTCTGCAGGGCCGGCTCCACAGCCAGCCTGCAAACATCTTGATTTCTTCTTTAAAGTGAATTTTCATATTCTTCAAGTTCTTCATGAGTACTTGGAACCTGAATTTCTCCACTTGTAATTTTTCCTTTCCACTCTTCCACCTGTGAAACAATGTCTTCTGTCATTGCCTCTTCATTTGTGGTAGCAATGGAGATAGCATCGTCATCAAGACCGTATTCTTTTACTTCTCCTCCAGGAAAATTCCCATTCATTGTTTCAGTTGCTACATCATTCACAGCAACATCTACACGTTTTACCATAGAAGTAAGAGTGACATTATGGTCCCCGATTGCACCTTCTTCATGTTGATCGCGATCAACACCGATAACCCATACGTTTGCATCTGGATTGTTCTGTTTAATGTCTTTCGCTTGAGCGAATACTCCGTTTCCCGTGGCTCCAGAAGCATGATAAATAACATCAATATCATTGTTATACATATTTGAGGCAATCAGTTTTCCTTTGTCTGCAGCAGCAAAGCTTTCTGCATACTGGACGTCTACTTGAATTTCCGGATCAACTGACTTCACTCCGGCAACAAACCCAGATTCGAATTTGTTAATCAAATCTCCATCTTCACCGCCGATAAATCCAACTTTCTTTGTCTCTGTTTTAAGGGCAGCAGCTACTCCTGCAAGAAAGGAACCTTCATGCTCTTTAAAAGTAATGCTTACAATATTATCTCCTTCAGCCACAGAGTCTACTAAACCGAACTGGGTGTCCGGATACTGTGCAGCAACCTCTTCAAGAGCGGGCTGAAGCAGATAACCAATTCCATAAATTAGATTATAATCCTGACGAACGAGACGGCTCAGGTTCGTCGTATAATCACCCTCACTATCAGACTGGGCGTAATCAAAACCTTCCCCTTCAGTAAGTCCGTTTTCTTCACCGAAAGCCTTTAGTCCTTCCCAAGCTGACTGGTTAAACGATTTGTCATCCACACCGCCCACATCTGTAACCATAGCAGCTGAGAAATCTTCAGAGCTGCTTTCTCCCCCTTCACCGCCACTTTCTGTAGCTTCGCCTTCGTCGGAAGATCCGCAAGCAGCTAATACAAAACCGATTGATAATAGTAATGCCAGAACCATGAGAAAACGACGATTTTTCAAGAACCTTACCCCCTAAAATTGTTAAGTCATGCGAAAATTAAAAGAGACAAAAAATTTTGAATTTTCTCCTCAAAAAAAGCACCACCTCCTAAAAAATTTGAGGATGTAAATTCTTTCTTACACTCTTTTTCTTAAGACGTGGAAACTAAATTTATCTGCCCGGAAATAATTAGAGGACAGCAGTACAGGCTCATCTTCTTTTGTGTAATGCATTTGCTTAAGCAGCAAAAGTGCCTGGTCTGGTTCACAATTTAATATTGGGGAAATTCTTTCATGATAACCAATCGGTTCGATGTCTGTTACAGCATATCCAATCTTCTTGCCAGTGAACTTCTCTATTACACTGAAAAGAGAGTCTGCCTCCCTTATTTGTTCAATTGGAATCAGCCCTTCAGGAATACGGTCCTTACAATAAACAACAGGCTGGTGATCTGCCGTTCTCACCCGCTCCACTCGTGCAAGTCTATGTAGGGGATAGGGAGAAAAACGTCTGCGTTCATCTTCCGTAGGTTCTATTAATTCTGCGGATAAATACTGAGATCCTGGAATCATTCCCGATTTCTGAATCATTCCTGTGACACTATCCAGTTCTTCTATACCTGATGAGAAAACCGGCTTAGGATTAACAAATGTACCTACACCGTGTCTTCTTGTTACAATTCCTTCTTCTTCAAGAATTCTTAAAGCTTCCCGCAAAGTTGCTCGGGAAACACCCAGTGATTTTGACAGCTGGAACTCAGAAGGCAGTTTCTCCTTTTCTAAATAAACTCCCGCGTCAATGTCCCGTTTTATTTGTTCGATCACTTGCAAGTACAAATGACGAGTATCTTGTCTAATAGACATAACTCTCTCACTCCAAATTCTATACCCTTTAAGGGTCTGAGATCAGACATCTGACGTATAACACATCACATTCGAGATAAATATACCACTATTTTTCTAATAAATAAATAGAATTATAGTATTTTTAAAGAATACTATCACATATTTGATAACTCAGAATTATTAAATTATTCTATAGTATCTTAAAGTTAGCAAACAGGCTTGAAATAAAATAAAGTCCTGAAGATCACTCCAGGACTTTTTACTATATTTAGCTTTCTTCGACCGCTTGTGATACAAGAACCTGACGCGGTTTGCTCCCTTCATACGGTCCGACTATACCATTATCTTCCATCGCATCAATTAAACGAGCTGCACGCGTGTAACCTACTCTGAAACGACGCTGTATCATAGATACACTGGCGCTCTGCATCTCTATGACCATTTGCACGGCTTCAGGATAGAGATCATCATCCACTTCTTTCTTTTCTTCACTTTCTTCATCAGGAATCATTTCCTCCTGATACTGGGCCTTTTGCTGCTCTATACAGAAATTAACGACACGTTCTACTTCATCATCAGATAAAAATGCGCCCTGTACCCGTGTCGGTTTATTTGAACCTACCGGTGTAAACAGCATATCACCTCGTCCTAGCAGCTTTTCTGCTCCCCCTGTATCAAGGATAGTTCTCGAATCAGTCTGGGAAGATACGCTGAACGCTATACGGGAAGGAATGTTAGCTTTAATGACTCCTGTAATTACGTCAACAGATGGACGCTGGGTGGCAATTATTAAATGAATACCTGCCGCACGAGCCATCTGCGCTAAACGCGTAATTGCGTCTTCCACATCATTGGATGCAACCATCATTAAGTCTGCCAGCTCATCTACTAACACAACGATATATGGTAGAAACGGCTGATCATCTCCGTTTTCACGGTTGTGTTTCTTAATATATTCGTTATAACCTTCTATATTTCTCGTGCCTGAATCTGAAAATAGATCGTAACGGCGTTCCATCTCAGATACGACTTTCATCAACGCTTTCGAAGCTTTTTTCGGATCTGTAACAACGGGTGCGAGCAGATGAGGAATCCCGTTATAAACATTAAGCTCTACTTTTTTTGGATCGATCATCATCATTTTTACTTCATGGGGTTTTGCCCGCATAAGGATACTTGTAATTATTCCGTTAATACAAACACTCTTCCCGCTACCGGTAGCACCTGCAACAAGCAGGTGAGGCATACGGTTCAGCTCTGCCATAACAGCTTCACCGGAAATATCACGGCCTAAAGCAAAGTTTAATTTTGCCTCTGGATGGGCCTTCCCCGTTTCTAAAACTTCCCTTAAAGATACCATTGAAATTTCCTGGTTTGGAACTTCAATTCCTACAGCTGATTTGCCGGGAATTGGTGCCTCAATTCGAATATCTTTCGCTGCAAGTGCAAGAGCTAAATCATCATTCAAATTGACAATTTTGCTGACTTTAACTCCGATATCAGGATAAACCTCATATTTGGTTACTGACGGTCCTACGTGGACTTTCGTAACTTTAGCTTTTACGCCAAAGCTTTGGAATGTTCTCTCAAGCTTCTTAACCGTTGCCTGAATATGGGATCTGCCCTGGCTTTGAGGACTTGAAGTCGGTTCAGCCAATAGCTCAAATCCAGGAAGTTTATAATCCGGATTTTCCAATTCTGCAGTCGTCATCGTTTTATCGAGTGCCTGTTCATCAGCCGATCCATCTTTTTCATTTTTTTCCGGCTTCTCTGGTTTTTTATAAGCTTGATCGGTGAAATCCTGAATTATTGGTTCATATTCTTCTTCCTGGCTGACAGACTCTTCAGATGCCGTCTCCACAAGCTGCTGTGACGGAGCTTGTTCAATCACCTTTTTGCGTTTAGCAGGTTTTTTTACTGCCGGTCTTTCCTTCCTGCTATTCCACAATTCTTTTATTTTTTCACCGGCAACTGCCAGCACCTGACCTAATGAGCGCTCGGTTATAAAAAGAAACCCGATTAGAAATAAAAACAGGGAAACAATCACTGAGCCGGTCGCTGAAAACAGATAGTAAGTAATCATAAGCAAAAAAGCCCCTGTAAAGCCCCCTCCAATGCTCGTAGCGGGAAGCTCTCCCCGCATCATACCTGATAAGCGGTCCCAAGTTTCATCAAATACAGAGGCTCCGCTCTGCAGCTCATCTGCCAGTACTTGTACATGAGTAAATAAAAGTAACCCGGTGAGTATAATATAGGTACCAATAAGACGTTTATGTAAAAAATAAGGCCACTTTCGTTTTACCATTAAATAAATACCGACGATGAGAAAGAAAATAGATGCAATAAAATACCAGACCCCAAATAAAACCTGCCAAACATTTTCTAATCCCCCCGGTATTGCTCCATCACTTATGACAGAAGCTCCACTCCCGAACACAGCAATAAATATAAACAAAAGCCCTACTAGTTCATATTTAATCTGCTCTTTTAAGCGAGACTGCTTTTTCGTATTGGCTTTGTTTTTTCTTCTCTTTTTCTTTGCCACTTACGGCCCACCTCCCTACAGCGAAAAGAAGAGGATGTCGCCAGCAAGTGCCGCGACATCCTTCTCTTCGTGTATAACTGCCTCAATTATAGCATATGAAACGCTATCTTAGTAGTCCAGCCATTGTCCTGGTTGTAAAGATGGATCCAGAAAATCATTGGGATCTGTAGAGACGACTTGGAGGATTTGCCGTTTACCGCCTCCATGATCTAAACATTTAAGATGACCGTTTTTATGCTTTTCATAAACAATCTGCTGTGTGGAAGTATCCATCGGAAATACGTCATGTTCACATAAAGGCGTATAATGAATCATAGAGAAATCCATTATTGTATCACCTGCTGATCATTTTCCTTATTTTTATCGATCATTTCATTCAGCTTGCTCATCGCTTCTTTTACGCCTCCGACAGCATCAATCAACCCATATTCAACGGCCTGCTGGCCGACAACATTCGTACCAATATCTCTCGTAAGGTTGCCTTTTTCAAACATTAAGTTCTTAAATTTTTCTTCTTCAACATTTGAATGTCTTGTTACAAAATTTACGACACGATCCTGCATTTTATCCATGTACTCAAAAGTTTGAGGCACTCCGATTACAAGTCCATTTAATCGAATGGGATGAATCGTCATAGTTGCCGTTTCAGCTATAAATGAATAGTTTGCAGAAACAGCAATAGGAACACCTATGGAATGGCCTCCACCTAATACAATGGATACGGTTGGTTTTGATAAGGAAGCGATCATTTCAGAGATAGCAAGTCCTGCTTCTACGTCTCCTCCTACTGTGTTTAACAACACAACGACACCCTCGATTTTAGGATTTTGTTCAATAGCAATTAATTGGGGAATAACATGTTCGTATTTAGTAGTTTTATTTTGTGCTGGCAGCTGCATATGCCCTTCCACCTGCCCGATGATCGGTAGAACGTGAATATTTGAATCTCCCGCCTGTGGGACATTTGACTGGCCGAGTTCTTGAATTTTCTCCACTATGGAAGACTTATCTTTTTCCTTATCAGGAGAGTTTTCCTCTGGTTTTTGACCTTCATCCATGTATGGCATAGGTGTATACCCCTTTCATGTTCCATGCTTTCTCATTAGTATGAGACAGAACGAAAGAAACATACGAAATTTCGCTTCTAGCCTTTTCGAACTTATTTTCAAAAAAAGTTTAATTTTTTAATTTTAACTCTTTATTCTACCGGTAACTCTTTTTGTTCTCTACGTCCATGTAGCATCATTGTTTCTCATAAGTCAGTGGTTCTGTTTTCGTTAATCGAGAAAAACGGCCTGGGGATGGACAAACTTTTGTTCTCTGCTCCCATATTTGATTCTCAAAGAATGGAGCCATCTGTTCCGTTCTCTTAATTTAGTGAATCGGGCCGGGAGAAACGACTCGCTTTCCATGGGCAAACAGTGAGTTTCCTCAAGCTAAAGCTTCCGGAATCTCACCCTTGTTCTGTGCTCCGATAAAGGCTTCTTTGATTCTCAATAATAATCCTGTTCCGTTTGCCCGAATAACGAGAACCGGGCCAGGGGAAAGACTCGCTTTCCATGGGCGAACGGTGAGCTTCCTCAGGCTAAAGCCTTCCGGGATCTCCCCCTGTTCTATCCTCCCATAGGAGTCTCGTCGTTTCCCCTGGCCCTTTGCGTTTATTAGGAGTAGCGGAACACAGAGTAAGAAAAGATTATTTCCTTTATAGCGGTTACTGAAACTACAGCGTTCCGTTTTATACAACCCACGGTTAAGTGGCTGGGAAATGACGAGACTCCTGCAGGGAGATAGAGCAAGGATGAGATCCGCGAGTGGAACGAGCTAGCTCATCGGCTCCCCGCGGAAAGCGAGTCATTTCCCAGCCGCTTTACTCTACACATGATAAACGGAATAGCTCTTTCTCTATTAAAACTTATAAGGTATAAGAAAATAACGGTTAGACTCCTGCAGAGAGAAGAGCCGGTTGAGATCAGCGCGTAGAACGAACCAGCTTACCGGGTTCCTCTTAAAGGCAAGTGATTTCCTATCAGCCCTGCATTTGACCGTAATATGTAAACTTGGTTGCCCTTCCCGATAGACTAAAAAAACAGCAAAGCCAAAGCTTTGCTGTTTTTACTCTGTTTCAATTAAGGCTTGAATAAGCTGCCGTTCTTCTTGATTTAAAGATACGAGAGGAAGCCTGACGCCCCCTGTGTCGATTCCTTTCATCTGCAAAGCAGCCTTTACAGGTGACGGTGATGGGGCAATAAACATTCCTTTTAACACAGGAAGAAGCCTGCGGTGAAGCTGTGCTGCTTCCTTACCTTTTCCTTCATCAAACAGGCGTAGCATTTCTTGCATTTCCAGGCCAGCGATATGTGAAGAAACAGAGACTACTCCCCTCCCACCTATTGCATAAATGGGCAGGGTTAAATTATCGTCTCCACTGTATACCGAAAAATCTTCTTCCGTATGCTCAATGATAGCGGCTATGGCATCCAGGTCTCCTGTCGCTTCCTTAACACTAACAATATTTTCAACTTTAGAAAGCTCGATAATGGTTTCAACCGTTATCCTCACAGCAGATCGACCAGGTATATTATAAAGCATCACCGGTTTATTTATGGATTCAGCAATGGTTTTAAAGTGCTCATATAAGCCTTGCTGACTAGGTTTGTTATAATAAGGGGTTACAAGCATCACAGCATCCACCCCCGTTTTTACAGCTTTCTTAGAAAGCTCTATCGAGGCTTTAGTATTATTGCTGCCAGTGCCCGCAATTACAGGTATGCGGCCGTTCACTGTTTGAACGACATGCTCCCAAAGCGCAACTTTTTCTTCTGAAGTCAGAGTCGGTGACTCTCCTGTTGTACCTGCGATGACTAAACCATCAGTGCCATGGTTGATTAAGTACTCCACTAACTGAGTTGTTTTTGTGAAGTCAATGTTTCCATGGCTGTCAAAAGGTGTAACCATGGCCGTTAACACTTTTCCAAAATCCACGACCTAAATCCCCTTTCATTATCCAACGTTCAATTCAAAAATATCATGCAGCGCATTGACTGCGTGAATAAGGTCATCATCTTTGACAAGCACCCAGATGGTCGTATGGGAATCGGCGGACTGAAGGATTTGTACACCGCGGTCAATTAACGTCTGAACAATTTTCGCAGTGACTCCCGGTACTCCTGTAATTCCTGCACCAACCGTTGATACTTTTGCACAGCCTTCTTTTACTTCAGGTTCATATCCAAGTTCTTCTAAAATCCCGACAGCCTGATGGGTATAAACACTGTCTATCGTATAGCTTACACCACTCGGTGAAATGTTAATAAAATCAACGGAAATATTCGCCTCTGCCATTGATTTAAATACTTCTGACTGTAATTTTGAAGGATCTTCTTTAGACTGAACTTTAATCTGCGACAAACCGGCCATGTGAGCAATGCCAGTAACGAGACGATCCGGCAGATCTTTTCCTCTTTCGCCTTCACTTGAGGCAGAGACGAGTGTACCAGGATCATTAGAATATGTTGATCTTACTCTCATTGGCACTTTTGCATGCATGGCAATTTCCACGGCTCTTGGATGAATGACTTTTGCTCCCTGATAGGCTAAGTTGCAGATTTCATTATATGTTACCTTATCAAGAGCACGTGCTGATTCTACGATTCGTGGATCAGCGGTCATAATACCTTCTACATCCGTGAAAATATCAATATAATCAGCCTGCAGGGCAGCGCCAAGTGCAGCCGCACTTGTATCGCTTCCTCCCCGGCCAATTGTTGTTATATCGCCCAACTCCGTTTTACCCTGGAAGCCTGCCACAACGACCACATCCTGTGTTTCAAGCTCCTGCAGAATTCGGGTGGGGTCCATTCTTAAAATCTTCGCTCTTGTAAAGTCATCGTTGGTTAAAAATCCAGCAGCTGCTCCTGAGAAGCTGACTGCCTTAATTTCAGATTGTAAAAGCTCATGAGCAAATACAACGGATGAAATTGTTTCTCCGCAGGACATAAGCATATCCTGCTCCCGATCAGAAATACGGGAAGCAGGAAACTGAACTAAATCCAGCAGCGAATCTGTTGCATAGGGTTCGCCTTTACGTCCCATGGCTGAGACGGTAACTACGACTTTATACCCTTCTTCCAATGCTCTTTTTATATGGGAAATGGCACGCGCACGGCTATCTTGATCCCTAACGGAAGTGCCACCAAATTTTTGAACTAATATTTTCATTTTTACACCTCTATAACTATTAACTTACAGCCATTGACGGGCGATGACGCGTTCGGCAATTTGAACAGAGTTCCAAGCAGCTCCTTTAAGCAGGTTATCAGATACAACCCAAAGGTGGAAGCCGTTTTCCTGATCCAAATCTTTACGAATGCGGCCGACAAATACTTCCCGCTTACCTGCTGAACTTAAAGGTGTAGGATATGTTTGTGTAGCTGGATCATCTTCGAGGACTACACCGTCTGCCTCATTGATTAGAGACTTAATCTCGTTTACGGAGACGTCCGCTTTATCAACCTCAACATAAACGCTCTCTGCGTGAGATGTAAAGAATGGCAGGCGTACACATGTTGCCGAAACTTGCAGCTCTGGTGCATGCATAATCTTTTTCGTTTCATTGATCATTTTCATTTCTTCAAATGTATATCCGTTATCCTGAAATACATCAATTTGCGGCAGGGCATTAAAAGCAATCGGATAATGCTTCTTATCACCGCTTGCCGGAAGAATATTTGCTTCCATTTCTTCTCCATTAAGAAAAGCCTGTGATTGTTCTCTCAGCTCTTCGTTTGCTTCATTTCCCGCTCCTGATACAGCTTGATAAGTGGAAACGATCACTCGGTTTAAACCGAGGTGTTTTTTTATAGGTTCTAAAGCAGCCACCATTTGAATTGTGGAACAGTTTGGGTTGGCAATGATGCCTTTATGTTTTTGAATGTCTTCTTCATTGACTTCTGGAACGACAAGCGGAACCTCTTCGTCCATACGGTAAGCACTCGTATTATCAATAACTAAAGCGCCTCGCTTTACAGCTTCCGGTGCTAGTTTCTTAGATATAGAGCCTCCAGCGGAGAAAAGTGCTATATCAATATTTTCAAAGCTTTCAGGGGTTGCTTCTTCCAATGTATATTCCGTTCCCTTGAACATTTGTTTTTTACCTGCAGAGCGGCTGGAAGAAAGCAGTTTCAGCTCGTTTACCGGAAAATCTCTGTCTTCCAATGTCTCGAGCATCTTCTGGCCGACAGCTCCTGTCGCTCCAACTATGGCTATATTGTATAATTTGGATTGTGTCATATTAATATCCCCTTTCAAAAATTGTTTGGCTTTGTCGTTTAAAGTCACTATCTTGTTATTTTACCATATCTAGTGATGAAACTGGTAAGGAATTAAGAATTAGCCTTTATACCTTTCAATTAAAACAGGCTGCAGCTGCTTCCCACCCATTGCTGCTTCTATGGTTTTAGGAACTAACGTCATATCCGCTACAAGTGAATTCGGTTTCATATATGGGTGATCCTGTCCGAACGGTACGAAATAAATATTTTTTGTGGCCATCAGTCTCATTACATTCACTCCGTTTAATCCTAACGCATCATTTGTAGATATCGCAAGTACGACTGGTTTTTCATTTCGCAAAGTAGCTTTTGCCGCCATTAGCACTGGGGAATCAGTTAAAGCATTTGCAAATTTACTAGTAGAGTTGCCTGTCATGGGTGCGATCACCATACAGTCAAGTGGTCGTTTAGGCCCTAAAGGCTCAGCTTGTGGAATTGTGGTAATCAGTGGCTCCTGGGTTATTTTTTCAATTGTTTTCATATGTTCTGACGCTTCACCAAACCTTGTATCTGTATTTTGAACAGTACTTGAAAGAATGGGAATGACAGTTGCTTCTGCATCTTTCAGCTGTTGAAGAATCGGAAACACTTCATGATAGGTACAATGTGATCCAGTAAGGCCAAATCCTATGGTTTTTCCTTTTAAACTTTCCATTATTCTTCCACCTTTCGCTTACTCTTCTGAAGTTCGCCGCAAATTACATTTGCTACTATGTTCCCTGCTGTTTTCGGTGCGACTAGACCAGGCAGACCCGGCACTAATATCGCCTTAATTCCCCGTTTCTCTGCATAACGGAAATCGGTACCGCCGGGTTTCGAGGCTAAATCCAGGATTAATCCATGTGAAGGAAGCTTTTTTATAATTGAAGCATTAACAACGGGAGCAGGCACCGTATTAAGCACGTAATCAAAATCCATGGCGTAGCTGTCAATTTCCCGCATATCTACAGGAGTCAGCCCCATTTCAAACACACGAGCTTTTCCTGCATCTGACCGGATAGCCACACTGACCTTTGCACCTAACTGGTGAAAGGTTCTTGCTAAACTCATGCCGACACGTCCCAAACCTAAAACCAGCACCTTTGAGCCATGAATAGTGTAATCCGTATGTTGAATAGCCATCATAATCGTGCCCTCTACGGTAGGTATTGAATTATAAATGGCTACATCATCACGGTCCATGAGCGGTATGAGGTCCCGATTAGCATCTTTAACAATTTTCTTTAATGTTTTATTGGCGATTCCCGAATAGATTTGGCAGTGTTTTGGAGTTTTCTTCAGCCAGTCAGTCTCTAAAGCAATCATCCGATTTGTAAAGATTCCATCAATCATCCCCTGATCATCCGTCCCTGCGATCGGTAGGATAATCGCATCAAGTTTTTCCACATGAGGTCCGCTGAAATCGAGATCGGTGCATTCGGTGAAGCTTCCATTCAGCTGGTCAAATCCGGCTAAATAAACATGGGCGTCCCACGCATGCAATTTCCTAATGATTTCGATCTGCCGGGCATCGCCCCCCATGACTGCTACATGATATCCTGTTAACATGCCCAGAGTCTCCTTCTTAATGAGTGTCATCTCCTTGTATCGTATGCAGATTTCATCTTTAAGTGTGTTTCCCTCGCAGTTTATGACAACAAAAAAAAGCTGTGACATGAAGTCACCGCTTAGCAGCTTGCTGAAATCACCTTTTATGCAGCTGATCACCTTTTCTTGCTTTATAACATCTTGTTTTGTATCTCATTTAAAAACCGAATCAGTAGGGTGGGCCTTCGAAAATCATTCTATTCTCAGATCTCTGGGGGAATTTTTTTATTAAGGGGTATGAGAATATTGTTCCGTTTACCTAAGAAAGGAAAATCTGTCATGGGGAAAAGCTCGCTTTTCATTGGCGAACAATGAGCTGCCTCTATTCCCTAGTTTTGTACAAAATAAGGCCTTTTAAATTTTTTCAAAAAAATCCTATTTCGTTTGCCTGAATAAAGATAACCGGGCCTGGGGAAACAACTCGCTTTCCATGGGCGAACGGTGAGCTTCCTCGGGCTTTTAGCCCTCCGGGATCTCACCCTGTTCTACCCTCCCATAGGAGTCTCGCCGTTTCCCCTGGCCCTTTATATTTTTTAAAGTAACGGAAACATTGGCGAAGAGAGGATTGAGCCAATCAGAGAGCTTATTGATATTATAGTGTTCCGTTTCTACTATTCACGTTGAAGAGGCTGGGAAATGGTAAGCCTCCTGCAGGGAGAAAGAGCCAGGATAAGATCCGCGAATGCAATGAGCCTGCTCACCGGATCTCCGCTTCAAGTGAGTCATTTCCCAGCCGCTTCTTTTTATCATAGTAGACAAAACAGGCTTTCTATGGGCAAAGGAAATTACTAGACTATTGCAGAAAGAGTTTCAAAGGGAGAACCACAGTACTGCCTAAGCAGCTGTAATTTTTTCAAAAAAAAGAGCCATGGCTGTATGGCTTATTGATTAATTAAAATCGTGTCTTCACCTATTGCTTCAATTTGCGCCCAATCGATCACAAGCTCTGATTTTGTCTGAAAGAGACTGCGGTTAAAAATGACCAGGGATTGAATCTCGCCGCTTACAGGATCAAAGTTTATATCGGCCTGCCCCAGAACACCAAGTTTCTTCCCATCTTTCATATCAATCACTTCTTTTAAAGCAAGCTTTTTCATTCTCATAGAAAGACTCCTTTTTACCTGGTTTCACTCATGAGTTCATCAAGAGTTACAATTTGATACTCTTTCTTTAATGCGGTGATTAAAGAATCCAGGCTGTCACTCGTTACTTGTGTAGGGTGCATTAAGATGGTTGCTCCGTTATGTGCTTTACTCAGCACCCGTTCAATCAATACGTCTTTCGTTGGTTTCTTCCAGTCAATTGTATCTACCGTCCATAGAATGGTAAGCATATCGAGAGACTCTGCTGCTGTTACCGTTTCATTGGAGAAGCTTCCAGAAGGCGGAGCAAACCAGCGTATAGGCTCATCTGAAAAAGAAGCCAGAAGTTCATTCGTTTTAATTAAATTGTCTTTTGCCGTACCTTCTCTTAATGTGTAAAAGTCCGGATGGCCGAAACCGTGACTACCTACCAGATGGTTCTTTTCTTCAATCATCTGTACTTGGGACGGGTTGTCTCTCGCAAATGCTCCGTCAATGAAGAAATTGGCTTTCACCTGATGCTTATCCAGCGTTTCAAGCATAGCGGGTATATACTCCTCTCCCCATGAAACATTTATAAGGAAGGTGACCATTTTTTTTTGGTCATTTCCCTTATAAATCGGAGCTGGAGGCAGGTCTTTAAGCTTAACTTTAGGTTCTATTTGTTCAAACACTAGTTTCGCTTCATCAAATTTATTAGCCTTCTTCATGTTTTCGTACGATTTTTCTACATTAACTTTTTTTCCGTTTAAGCCAGGAATCTTTTTCCATACTTTATCGACTCGAGCATCCTGTGGAGGGTATTCGAACCCTTCCTTTTTCTCTTGAATTTCCTCATACAACGAGGAAGTTTTCGCTGCAGGTATTGCCTTTTTCTCAACCTGCTGGACTGTTACAAAAATTACGAGAAGTAAAAGTGCAGCTATAATTTTTATAATTCCGTTCACATCCATCCACCCCTTGGCAAATGTATATGCAAACGAGGATGAGCCTAGAATTTTTTCCATAAAAAAAGAAACTGGCTAACCAGTCTCTGTTTTTTTACTCTGTCGTTTCTTTTGCTTCTTTTTCCTTCTTCTCTTCAATCAAAATCGCTTTTCTGGAAAGATTAATTCGTCCCTGTCTGTCGATCTCTTTTACTTTTACTTTAAGAGAATCACCAACGGACACTACATCTTCCACTTTTCCGATGCGTTCTTCCGCAAGTTCAGAAATATGAACAAGGCCTTCTTTTCCTTTGAAAAGTTCAACAAAGGCTCCGAATTTTTCAACTCGTTTAACGGTTCCTTCATATACTTCCCCAGCTTCAACTTCACGTACAATATCCTCAATGATTTTCTTCGCTGTATGATTCATTTCAGCTTCCGTTGAGGAAATAAATACTGTTCCATCCTGTTCAATGTCGATTTTCACGCCGGTATCTTCGATAATTTTGTTAATCTGTTTACCGCTCGGTCCAATAACATCACGAATTTTATCCGGGTTAATCTTCATAGTCATAATCTTCGGTGCATATCGAGAAAGTTCTGTTCTCGCTTCAGGCAGTGTAGCCAGCATAGAATCAAGAATCTGCATACGGCCTTTCTTCGCCTGTGCTAAAGCTTCTTCCAAAATTTCTCTAGATAAGCCTTCGATCTTAATATCCATTTGCAGGGCTGTGATTCCTTTAGCTGTACCTGCAACTTTAAAGTCCATATCTCCTAGAAAATCTTCCATCCCTTGAATATCAGTAAGGATCGTATAATCTTCTCCAGACTTTACAAGTCCCATTGCGATTCCGGCTACAGGGGCCTTAATAGGAACACCAGCGTCCATCATTGCAAGTGTGCTTGCACATATACTCGCCTGTGATGTAGAACCATTAGATTCAAGGACTTCTGAAACTAAACGAATCGTATAAGGAAATTCTGTCTCTGAAGGTACAACTACTTCGAGTGCACGCTCTCCCAGAGCTCCATGTCCAATTTCACGACGTCCAGGTCCGCGGATCGGCCCAGTTTCCCCTACAGAGTAATGAGGGAAGTTGTAGTGGTGCATAAAACGCTTAGACTCTTCTAAATCAAGACCGTCAAGAATCTGTACATCGCCAAGGGCGCCAAGTGTACAAATACTTAAGGCTTGCGTCTGTCCACGTGTGAAAAGACCAGAACCGTGAGTACGGGGCAGAATGCCTACTCTTGAGGATAATGAACGAATTTCATCAATTCCTCTTCCGTCAGGGCGCACTTTTTCTTTCGTGATTAAACGGCGTACTTCTTCTTTAACGATATTATCCAGAATTGACTTGACCTGTTTGATCGTATCTCCATCAGCTTCTAGCTCTTCGTAAGATTCAACAACAGCTTTTTTAGCATCGTCAATCGCATCTTCACGAGCTTTTTTCTCTTCTGTCTGAATCGCGGCAACAAGTGATTCTGTTGCGTCTGCTTCAACTTTCTCTTTCAGCTCAGCCTCTAGATCAAAAAGCTTAACTTCCCTTTTTTCTTTGCCGACGGCTTGAATAATTTGCTCTTGAAATTCTACAAGACGCTTAATCTCTTCATGACCGAACATTATAGCTTCAAGCATGTCTTCTTCGGATGCTTCTTTAGCTCCTGCTTCTACCATGTTGATCGCATCTTTTGTACCGGCTACCGTTAAGTCGATATCACTTTTCTCCTGCTGAGCAACCGTAGGATTAATGATAAATTCGCCATCTACACGACCAACCACAACACCGGCAATCGGACCGCCAAAAGGAATATCAGAGATTCCTAAAGCAATTGATGAACCAAGCATCGCAGCCATTTCTGTAGAACAGTCCTGGTCCACACTCATAACCGTGCTGATAACCTGTACATCATTTCTAAAGCCATCCGGGAAAAGCGGACGTATGGGACGGTCAATCAACCGAGACGCTAGTACAGCCTTATCGCTCGGACGACCTTCTCTCTTAATAAATCCTCCGGGAATCTTTCCTACTGCATATAATCGCTCTTCGTAGTTTACAGTTAATGGAAAGAAAGGAAGGTCTTTTGGTTCTTTTGAACCCGTTGCAGCGGATAGGACGGAAGAATCGCCGTATTTAATCATGGCAGCGCCACTGGCCTGTTTCGCCAATTCCCCTACTTCAACAGAAAATTCTCTTCCCGCTACATCGATTGAAAAGACTTGGTTTTCTTCTGACATAAAATATTTGACTCCTCTCAATCAGACAAAATAATGATATAGTTCATAGTTTACACTTAAATTTATGTAAACATACAGAAAAAGCGGGAATAACTCCCGCTTTTACTCATGCATTAGCGACGTAGGCCTAAGCTCTTAATTAACTCACGGTAACGTGTAATGTCTTTATTACGCAGGTAGTTTAGTAAGTTACGGCGTCTACCTACCATTTTAAGCAATCCACGACGAGAGTGGTGGTCTTGCTTGTGTGTACGCAAGTGCTCGTTCAAGTTCGTGATTTGCTCTGTAAGAACTGCGATTTGTACTTCTGCAGATCCTGTGTCATTCTCATGAGTTTTATACTCATTAATAAGTTCTTGTTTACGTTCCTGTGTGATAGCCATTATAGCTACACCTCCTGTAAATATTTAGAATTCCCATTCCCCGAGCGGGCGCCGGAGTTACGTTCCGCCAAGCGAAGGTTCCATAGTACAGATTACCTTTTTTTCAGCTAAAATGCAAGAGGTAACCGTGGGACTACGGTAAAATTTGTCGCAGCTCCTGGATATTTAGAAAGGAAGCTCGGTTACTGCCATCTTTATAAATCATTCGTAACAGAGCCATAAAACTCAATGGAAGCTTTTCCACTCTGTATAAATGTGTGAGAATCCTGGATAAGGATTTGAACATCAGATCCGTTCGAAATCCGCGCAAGCGCTTCCCAGCTTTCATTTCCAGCTTTTATAATAACTGCATAGAGTCCTGGTTTTGGCATATAAAATGGCCGCATTAACTTTACTGATAGTTGTTCTGATGCTTCTTTTCCCGTTAGTTCTCCGCAGACTGCAAACGGACGGCCGAGAAGGTTCTGTACACCTTCCATATCTCCCTGATCAAGCAATGCTCGGATACGGGTTGAGCTTACTTTTAATTCTTCCTTTTCAATACGCGAAACAGTCGTAGTAGAAAAACGACCTTCAGAGAGTTCTGGAAGCATCTTCATAGAACCTTCTCCTTTATAACCAAAGCTGAAGTCAAATCCTGCTGCCACATGTCTGATGTTTAACCTAACGAAAAACTGCTCTACAAACTGTTTCGGTGACAGGGAAGCAAGAGACTTATCAAAACGAATGATATAAAGAAGATCTACCCCCATATTTTTAAGGATCTCCTCTTTTTCTTCCAGCGGAGTGATATAGCGAGCATGTTTGACTTTCTTGTTTAAAATGACAGAAGGATGAGGATCAAAAGTTATAACCGCACTCGCTGTTCCTAATTCTTCTGCTTTAATTTGTGCCGTTTCAATGACTTTTTGATGGCCTTTATGCACACCGTCAAAAAAACCGACTGCTGCGGACGCAGGGGGCAAAGCGTCGTCAGGAAGCCTGTCTTCGACACTTAAACGAATTGTTCTCAATTTTGTTCACCTGCTCCATGTTTAAAATACTCGTATAGGCTTTATTTTATCATGCTTTTCCGGATGCTGTTGATATAGGGCTAATGCCTGCCCGCCGCAAGTTACGACAACAGGTTCTGTTCCGAAATCTTTCGGCTTTTTGAGCACCTGACCGTGTTCGATAGCAAACCTTTGACTTTCCTCAATGGGAAATTCCTGAAAATGATTTAGTCCTCTCCCTAAAGGAAGGATGAGTTCCTCTGCCTGGCCGCAGTCTGCTCGCTTTTGTATTTCATCGAACGTAAAACACTCTTCCTTTTTAATGCCGCCTGTTTCCAGACGCTCAAGTGAGGACATATGGGCCGGAAAACCGAGAGTTTTTCCGATATCGACACAGAGGGTCCGGATATAAGTACCTTTTGAGCAGGAAACTCTAATGGGAAATGAAAACATATCTCCATCTTTTTTTATATCATTTAGCCGTTCCAGCTCAAAAATAGTGACCGTTCTTTTCGGCCTTTCGACTTCTATTCCTTCACGCGCATATTGATACAAGCGCTTTCCGTCTACTTTGACAGCCGAATACATAGGTGGAACCTGAGTAATCCCCCCTCTGAACTGAGCGAGAACATTATCAATCTCCTGAATTTCCGGAATAGGATCAACAGGCATTTGTTGAATCGTTTCTCCTGTCTGATCCTCTGTTTCAGTTGCTGCCCCAAGCGTTACTACTGCTTCATACACCTTCTTTGTATCCGTTAAAAAGGGAACAATTTTAGTAGCCATACCGATACATAAAGGCAATACGCCTTCTACTTCCGGATCAAGCGTACCAGTATGGCCGATTTTCTTCGTTTTCAGAATCCCTCGAGCTTTACTGACACAATCATGTGAAGTAAAGCCTTTCTCTTTCCACAATGGAAGTATGCCGTTCATTACCGCACCCCCTTGATTTCGATCGTATTCATAAGAAAATCCGCGCTTCTAATAGCACGGATTTCTTTGCCTGCTGCTTATGAGTCGGTATCGTTTAAATCCTTTAAGATTGTCTCGATACGATTTCCCCGTTCGATTGCTTCATCAAACTCAAACATAATTTCCGGGGTTTTTCTCAGGCGGATACGCTGTCCGATTTCGGAACGGATGAATCCTTTAGCCTTTGCAAGGCCGACTAACGTATCGTGTTTCTGCTTCTCATCTCCGAGAACAGAAATATAAACTTTAGCCTGCTGCAGATCACCTGTAACTTTAACTTCTGTGATCGTTACAAATCCCACACGCGGGTCCTTGATTTTTTTACTGATTATATCTGTCAGTTCTTTCTTCATCTGCTCTCCAACACGGTTTGCACGAAGATCATTCATTTTCTAATCACCTCTTCAACAATAGAGCACTACAGCCAATCTAAAGTTGTATCTGCCCGTTCGATTTCAGGAAAAGAATCCATTAATGTTAAAGCCTGCTGAATCGTCTGTTCACAGATGACTTTGCTGCTGGCAATAGTGACGATTCCAATACATGTGCGCTGCCAGAGATCCTGGTAATCCAGTTCACTGACAGCTACATTATATTCATTGCTTAACCTTGTCTGAATCCTCTTAATTACAGAACGTTTCTGCTTTAAAGACTGGGCGTCATATATAAAACATTCCACCTCAGCACTTAAAATCATTTACGTTCAATCTCCTGCATTTCATAAGGCTCGATAATGTCGCCTACTTTAATGTCATTGAAGTTTTTAACGGTAATTCCGCACTCATAACCTTGAGCAACTTCTTTGGCATCGTCTTTATAACGCTTCAGGGCATCTACTTCCCCTTCGAAGATAACAACGCCATCACGAATGACGCGGATACCGGAATTACGGGTTACTTTTCCGTCTGTTACATAAGAACCGGCAATCGTACCAACCTTAGAAACCTTAAAGATCTCACGAACCTCCACTTGACCGATGATTTTCTCTTCATATTCAGGGTCAAGCATTCCTTTCATGGCTGCTTCGATTTCTTCAATTACTTTGTAGATAATATTGTGCAGACGGATTTCCACATTTTCAGATTCCGCTGCTTTTCTTGCATTCCCGTCAGGACGGACGTTAAAACCAATGATAATCCCATTGGAGGCAGAAGCAAGTGTTACATCAGATTCGGTAATTGCGCCTACTCCTGTATGAATAATTTTAACCTTAACGCCTTCAACTTCAATCTTTTGAAGAGAGCCAGCTAATGCCTCAAGCGATCCTTGAACATCTGCTTTTAAAATAAGGTTAATATCTTTAATCTCCCCTTGTTTGATTTGATCAAACAGGTCATCAAGGCTTACTTTAGCCGTTGAGCTTCTATCTTCCTCAATTTGTTTCTGCTGACGCGCTTCCCCGATTGCTTTCGCTTTCTTCTCATCTTCAAAAGCAAGAAAACGGTCTCCGGCCTGCGGTACGCTGTTTAAGCCGGTAATTTCAACTGGCGTAGAAGGGCCTGCTTCTTTTACACGTCGGCCTAGATCATTAACCATGGCACGTACACGTCCAAATGAATTTCCTACAACCACTGGATCACTCACTTTAAGGGTACCATTTTGCACAAGTAAAGTTGCGACTGGTCCGCGGCCTTTATCCAGCTCAGCTTCAATTACTGTTCCATATGCTTTACGCTCTGGATTCGCTTTAAGTTCTTCCATTTCTGATACAAGAACAATCATTTCAAGAAGCTCATCAATTCCCTCGCCTTTTACGGCAGACATTTTAACGAAAATCGTCTCTCCGCCAAATTCTTCAGAAATAAGTTCGTATTCCATAAGCTCCTGCATAACGCGATCCGGGTTGGCGCCTTCTTTATCCATTTTATTAACAGCTACAATGATGGGAACACCCGCAGCTTTCGCGTGGCTGATCGCTTCTTTTGTCTGTGGCATAACACCGTCATCAGCGGCTACTACCAGGATTGCAATGTCGGTTACTTGGGCACCACGAGAACGCATGCTTGTAAAAGCTGCGTGACCCGGTGTATCAAGGAAAGTGATTCTCTTATCAGCCGCTTCTACTTGGTATGCACCAATATGCTGGGTAATTCCTCCGGCTTCGCCTTCTGTCACTTTCGTGTGACGGATAGAGTCAAGAAGTGTTGTCTTACCGTGGTCAACGTGACCCATAATCGTTACGACAGCCGGTCGCTCTTTTAAGTCAGCCGGGTCGTCTTCAAATGTCATATTTTCAAGGTCAGTTGCATCAACGACGACTTCTTCTTCTACTTCTACCTCATACTCAGTACAGATTAATTCGATAGAATCAGCATCCAGTTCCTGATTTTTTGTAGCCATAACCCCTAAAAGCATAAGTTTTTTAATGATTTCAGATGACTCTTTATTTAATTTATCAGCGAGTTCGCCAACGGTAAGTGAACCGGCATAAGTAATCTTTTCCGGTGTCTGTTTCTTAGGCTTCTGTGGCTTTTGCGCCTGTTGATTATGTTGACCTCTTGACTGATTATTACGATTATTTTTCGGGTTTTTGTTATTTTTCCCCTTAGGTTTTGAATTCGGCTTCTGATTATTGGTATTTGCCGGCTTGTTCTGTTTTTCTTTAGCCTGCCCCTTACCAAAAGCTGCATCTAATTTACCTTTTATACCGTCTTCAATCGTAGACATGTGGTTAGTTACCTCCACATTCAGTCCTTTTAATTTCTCAATCACTTGTTTACTTGATACATCATTCTTTTTTGCATATTCATATACACGCATTTTACTCATTCTTTCACCCCCGAATAGATTCATCGAGCAGCGATTGCAACTTATTCGCAAATCCTTGATCCAGAACTGCGATCGCGACTCTCCCTGACTTTCCTATGGCTTGAGAAAAAACATCACGATCATCCACCACATAGCAGGGTATATCATAAAAACTGCACTTATCTGTCAGCTTTTTCTTTGTTTGATTACCGGTATCACTGGCCATAAGCACCAGCTTCGCCTTATTTCTTTGAATGTCTTTTACAATTTGCTCTTCTCCCAAGGTTAGCTTACCTGCTCTATTAGCAATTCCTAACAGATTTAAATAAGATCCCCTCATGAGTCTTTTCCTTCGATAACCCGCTTTAATTCTTCATAGACAGAAGCATCCACTTTCGTATTCAAATGGCGGTTTAAAGACTGCTGCTGTTCTGCTTTGTTAATGACCTCAAGACTCTTAGAAACGTAAGCCCCCCGGCCGTTTTTCTTTCCCGTTTGATCAACGAAAACTTCACCCTCTTTATTGCGAACTACCCGGATCAGCTCTTTCTTCGGCTTCATCTCCTGAGTAACTACGCATTTTCTCAATGGTGGTTTTTTGGCTTGGGCCATCGCTTCTCCTCCTGTTCTACTCTTCTGTTATTTCTTCAGCATCATAGTTGTTATCGGCTGATTCTGTAATGATGCCTTCTTCCACCGCTTCGCTTTCACTTTTTATATCAATTTTCCAGCCCGTCAGCTTTGCAGCTAATCGTGCATTCTGGCCTCGTTTACCGATAGCTAAAGAAAGTTGATAATCCGGTACGATAACAGTTGTGGCTTTTTCCTCTTCATTTACAAGGACTTCGACCACTTTTGATGGGCTTAAAGCATTGGACACATATTCCACTGGATCTTCAGACCACTGGACAATATCAATCTTTTCCCCTTTTAATTCATTAACGATCGCCTGCACACGCTGACCTCTTTGACCGACACATGAACCAACCGGATCCACTTCAGGGTCCTCAGCAAATACAGAGACTTTCGACCGGTCTCCAGCTTCACGGGCAACAGAAACTACCTCTACTGTCCCATCGTATATTTCCGGCACTTCCATTTCAAATAAACGCTTTAAAAGACCAGGATGGGTGCGAGAAACATAAATGTGAGGTCCTTTATTACTGTTTTCAACTTTGGTTACATAGACTTTCAAACGGTTGTGGACTTCATATTTCTCAGTTGGCATCTGTTCAGCTTCAGGAAGCCTTGCTTCAATTTTTCCTAGATTGACATAAACAAAGCGCGGATCCTTACGCTGGATGATTCCAGTCATTACGTCTTCTTCGCGGTCTACATATTCGCCATAAATAATACCGCGCTCAGCTTCACGTACACGCTGTGTTACAACCTGCTTAGCCGCCTGTGCTGCAATACGGCCAAAGTCCATTGGAGTAACTTCCACTTCAATGACATCGTCGACTGCATAGTTAGGATTTTTTTCTTTCGCCTGCTCAATAGAAATCTCCTGTTGCGGATCCATTACCTCTTCAACAATAACTTTTCTTGCAAACACCTTCATAGTGCCCTGCTCTTCATTAATATCAACCCGTACGTTCGTCGCGGAGTTGAAATTCTTTTTATATGCAGAAATCAGGGCAGCTTCAAGTGCCTCTAATAAAAGGGCCTTGTCAATGCCTTTCTCCTTTTCCAAATAATTCATGGCATCAAATAGTTCGCTACTCACCATATATCCCCCTTTAATTAAAAGTGACGGCTAAATTCGCCTTCGCTATCTTTTCATAAGGTACTTGCAGCTGTTTTTTTCTTGTTTTAATCTGAATTTCCACTACTGCTGTATTATTTTCAAACTGAAGAAGTGTACCTTCAAATTCTTTCTCACCATCAATTGGTTCATACAATTTCATATAAACAAATTCGCCTTTATAATTTTCGAAGTCAGCCGGTGTTTTTAGAGGCCGTTCTGCTCCAGGGGAGGATACCTCCAGAAAATAAGCCTGTTCTATCGGGTCGACTTCATCCAGCTTTTCACTGAGCTGTTCGGAAACTTTTCCGCATTCTTCAATGTCAATACCACCCGGCTTATCAACAAAGACACGCAAAAACCAGTTCTTGCCTTCTTTTTTAAATTCAATATCGACTAACTCAAGATTCAATTGATCTAAAATCGGAGTAACCAGCTCTTGTGTTACTTCTGTTACGTTTTTACTCATCGGAAACCCTCCCTGTGCAAACTTATTAAATGTAAGGTTATTAAAACCCGAAATGAAACCGCTATGAGAAATTCATAGCGGCTTCATAAGCGTGCGCTCCATTTAAAGCATTAAACTTATGCCTTAAATATAACGAAAGAGTGGGTTTCCCCACTCTTTCGGACGTTCTTATCGCTCTTGACACCATAAAAAATATACCATAGTTTCCGTATAAATGCAACAAACGCCTAGAATAATGACAGCTGGTTCTCTTCAGGCATGCCTTTCAGACAGCCCTGCTCATCTAAATATTCAAGAACAGTTTTTGAGATACGGCTTCTTTCACGGAGATCCTGCTTGGAAAGAAACTCACCTTCCTCCCTTGCTTTCACAATACTAATCGCTGCGTTAGTACCAAGGCCATCCACTGCATTAAACGGTGGTAACAGAGAATCACCTTCCACTAGAAAATCGGTGGCACTCGATTCATATAAGTCTACCGGTTTAAAGCTGTAGCCTCGCTCACACATCTCAAGTGAGATTTCAAGAACTGTCATTAAGTTTTTTTCTTTCGGTGTAGCATCAAGACCTTTCGCCTGGATTTCCTCAAGGCGCTTCTTAATCGCATCTGAGCCTTTAACCATTGTCTCCAGTTCAAAGTCTCCGGCCCTTACCGTGAAGTAGGCGGCATAAAAATAAATCGGATAATGGACTTTAAAGTAGGCAATTCTTACAGCCATCAGCACATATGCTGCAGCGTGGGCTTTCGGGAACATATACTTTATTTTCTTACACGAATCAATATACCAGTCAGGAACGCCATGCTTTTTCATTTCTTCTATCCATTCATCCTGAAGCCCGCGGCCTTTTCGCACAAATTCCATGATTTTAAATGCCAGGGATGGATCCAGCCCTTTATGCATCAAATAAACCATGATGTCATCACGACACCCAATTACTTCAGGGAGAGTGCAGATACCGTCATTAATCAGCTGCTCCGCATTCCCGAGCCATACATCTGTCCCGTGAGAAAGTCCTGAAATAATAACAAGTTCAGCGAAGGTTTTGGGCTTTGTATCTTCAAGCATCTGTCGTACAAAACGCGTTCCGAACTCTGGCACACCCAGAGTTCCCGTTTTACACATGATTTGCTCAGCCGTCACTCCAAGAGCTTCCGGACCGCTGAATATCTTCATAACTTCAGGATCATCGACAGGAATTTCCTTCTGGTCAATCCCGCTTAAATCCTGAAGCATTCGGATAACGGTCGGATCATCGTGCCCTAGTATATCGAGCTTTAGCAGATTATCGTGAATAGAGTGAAAATCAAAGTGTGTCGTCTTCCACTCCGATTTCGTATCATCGGCTGGAAACTGGATCGGCGAGAAGTCAAAAATATCCATGTCATCTGGTACAACGATGATACCTCCAGGGTGCTGGCCGGTTGTCCGTTTGACTCCCGTGCACCCTTGGACAAGCCGATCAATCTCTGCATTTTTATAATTGAGCTGATTATCGCCGGCATAACCTTTCACATAACCGTAAGCCGTTTTTTCCGCAATGGTACCAATCGTACCTGCACGATATACGTTGTCCTCGCCAAAAAGGACCTTCGTGTAATTATGCGCCTTCGGCTGGTATTCTCCAGAGAAGTTCAAATCGATATCGGGAACTTTATCTCCCTTAAATCCGAGGAACGTTTCAAAAGGAATATCCTGGCCGTCTTTTTTATAGGCGGTTCCACATTCAGGACAATCTTTCTCTGGCAGGTCGAATCCACTTCCGACAGATCCATCGTTAAAAAATTCGTGGTGTTTACAGTTTGGACACACATAGTGCGGCGGCAGCGGATTAACTTCGGTGATTTCAGTCATCGTCGCCACAAAAGAAGAACCTACCGAACCCCGGGAACCTACGAGATACCCGTCTTCCAGTGACTTCGTTACAAGCTTTTGAGAGATTAAGTAGATAACCGCGAATCCGTGACCGATAATACTGTCCAGTTCCTTTTCGAGCCGCTTTTCTACGAGTTCAGGAATAGGTTCACCATAAATGCTTTTCGCTTTATTGTAGGACATCTCCCGAATTTCCTGATCGGCTCCTTCAATATTCGGTGTATATAAATCTTCTTTAACAGGAACAACCTTTTCTATCTGTTCATTGATAGTGTGCGTATTCGTAACAACGATTTCACGGGCCGTTTCATCGCCTAGAAAAGAAAATTCCTCTATCATTTCATTTGTTGTTTTAAAGTGAACATCCGGCAGCGTCTGGCGGTTCAGTGGATTACCGCTTTGAGAAGATATTAATATTTGGCGGTACATTTTTTCCTGAGGCTCCACATAGTGCGTGTTTCCTGTCGCAACAACTGTTTTGCCGGTTTTCTTCCCAATCGATATGACCTTTTTCAAAATGTCATAGATTTGTGCTTCATTTTGCACAAGATCTTTCTCGAGCAGATGATAATAATTTCCGGGTGGCTGTACTTCAATAAAATCATAAAAGTCCGCAACTTTTTCAGCTTCTTCTGCTGATTTCTGCATCGCTGTTTCAAAAAGCTCTCCCTTATCGCACCCTGATCCTATAAGAATTCCTTCACGAAGCTTAGCCAGACGGGATCGCGGAATGCGCGGAACTCTGTAGAAATAATTAATATGAGACTCAGAAACTATCCGGTATATATTTTTTAAACCGGTCGCATTTTGGGCAAGTAAAGTAACATGCGAAGGCCTTGACCTCTGATACGCCTTTCCTTCTCCCATATAATCATTTAAATTTTTATGGTTGGTAATTCCTCGTTCGGTCGCTTTTTTAATAAGTTTCCATAATAGATAGCCTGTAGCCTCCGCATCGTAAATCGCCCGGTGGTGCTGAGTAAGTTCAATATCAAAATGCTTACACAATGTGTTCAAACGGTGATTTTTAAGCTCAGGAACTAAAAAGCGTGCCAGTTCAAGTGTATCTATTACTGGATTGGTAGATTTTTCATAGTTTATGAGTTTAAAACCTGCGTTTAAAAATCCCATATCAAAACTTGCATTATGGGCCACAAGGATGTCATCGCCCATCCACTCATGGAAATCTTTAATTACCTCTTCAATTTCGGGTGCGTCTTTCACCATGTCATCTGTGATGCCTGTCAGATCAATCGTCGTCTGAGACAGTGGATGATGGGGATTGGCAAAAGATTCAAATCGATCGATGATTTCTCCTTCTTTTATCTTAACGGCTGCTAATTCGATAATCTTATCATAGACCGCCGACAAACCAGTCGTTTCCACATCAAAAACAATATACGCAGCAGATGAAAGATCCCGATCCTGTTCTTCATAGGCGATCGGTACACCGTCATCAACAAGGTTGGCTTCTAAGCCATAAATCACCTTAATCCCATTTTTTTCTCCAGCAGAATAGGCATCTGGATAAGCCTGGGCCACCGCATGGTCAGTAATAGCAATCGCTTCATGTCCCCAGCTAGCCGCCTGGGAAACTAATCGGGACGGTGAAACCGGTGCATCCATCTGGCTCATCGTTGTATGAGCATGGAGTTCAATCCGTTTCTCCCCTTCTTTGGCTGCATCTTTTCTAAGGGAAGGCGTAATTTCATTGATGTCGTTTGCCATCATTGTCAATTCACTCGTAAAATTATCCGTTTGGATGCTGCCTCTGGCTTTAATCCACATGCCTTTTTGGACGTGTTTAAACAGCTCGGCATGATCATCCCCACGTGAAAACATTTTAATAGAGAAGGAATCCGTATAGTCCGTTACCTTCAGCAGCAGAAGATGGCGTCCGGAACGCAGCTCCTTAATTTCTGAATCAAACACATATCCTTGTACCGTTTTCCTGCGTTCTTCTTCGAGAATCGTTTCCATCGGTTCTGGTTCATCCTGAATTTTGTAACCAATTTCTATCGGACCTGAAGGTTTAGAAGATTCTTCTTTCTCTTTCGCACGCTCTTCCTGGTCTTTCACTGCTTTTTGAACGAGAATCTGATCTTCCTTCTGTCGCTCTTCCTGAAACTTCTTAATTTCTTCCTGTTCTTCCTGAACACGAGTCTCGATATTAAGAGGGGGAAGGCCGGCTTCCGTGCAGAAAGCTGGGAGACACGAGTCGAGTTTTTTCTTTACAGCATGGCTCTCTGCTAAATTTCTGCAAGTTAAAGTAATCTTATTTCCGTTTATCTCAGGCTCCTGATCAAGTATTAAATCCTTATATCCTGGATTAAGATTAGTTAAGGACTGTACAAACCCTTTCCAATACTCTTTCTTCTCTTCCTCTGTCAACGATTTATCTTTGACATCAATCAACCAAGAAATTTTCGCCAGTGATTGAAAAGCCGACTGAAGCTTTGCGGCAAACAGCTGATAAACAGTCGGAGGCAGCGGCCTCTCCATCCCGAAATGAAAATGCCACTTTTTTTCCCCTTTAAAAACAGTCAGCTTTATAAGAGAACTGTTTGAAAAGTGAGGCTCTATTAATTCATGCGGAAACTGTATCTGCTCTAAGAGATAGTGCATTTTTTCCCGGCTGCTAACACTCAAAAGTGATTCCTCCCTAACGATGGTACTCTACTCATAAATATACCCTTGCCTAAAAACAATAGCAAGGGTATATCAATTAAGCGTTATTTATACCAATTCTTTACATAATCAATAACAGTATCGGCTTTAAGCTCATCCTGGTCACCAGTCTGACGTTCTTTTACTTCGACAACTTTCTCATCTGCTCGTTTACCTACAGTTACCCGAAGCGGTATTCCAAAAAGGTCACTATCTGCGAATTTTACCCCAGCTCTTTCCTTTCTGTCATCATAAAGCACTTCCACCCCGGCGTCCAGAAGCTGTTCATAAAGCTCATCGGCAAGCTCTTTCTGTTCTTCTTTCTTAGGGTTTAAAGAAAGGAGATGAACCTGATATGGCGCAAGGTTCTTCGGCCAAGTAATCCCTCTGTCATCATTATACTGCTCAACAATCGCAGCAAGTGTGCGGGATACGCCGATACCATAGGAACCCATCGTCATCGTCTGCGATTTTCCTTGGTCATCTAAGAAAGATGCTCCCATTTTCTCTGCATAAAATTGGCCTAGCTTAAAGACATGACCTACTTCTATGCCGCGCGCAAATTTAATGATACCTTTCCCGTCTGGGGAAGGATCGCCTTCTTCGATAAAGCGGAGATCTGCATATTCTTTGACCGTAAAATCACGGCCCGGGCTTACATTTGTAAAGTGGCAGCCTTCTTCATTTGCCCCGCATGATACATTAACGAGTTTTTCAACAGCAAAATCTGCAACAACTTCTACTTCTTCTGGTACATGAATGGGGCCTAGTGAGCCAAAACCTGTACCTAGCAGCTGTCGTGTGTCTTCTTCTGTCGCGAGCTCAACGATTCTTGCGTCGTATAGATTTTTCAGTTTCACATCATTGACTTCATGGTCACCTCTCGTTACAACCATGACAAATTGCTCGTCCACTTTAAACATAATAGACTTGAGCCCTTTCGCCAATTCATGATCTAAATAATCCGCGACTTCCTGCATCGTTTTCTTATCTGGAGTTTCAACTTTTTCCAAGTCCTTTGGTGATTCGCTGGATGTCTCATATTTAGTTACAACAGGAGCCATCTCAATATTAGCCGCATAATCCGAAGTATCAGAATAAGCAATCACATCTTCACCGACATCGGACAGCACCATAAACTCATGGGTATCTTTTCCGCCCATCTGCCCTGAGTCAGCGATTACCGCACGGAAATCAAGACCACAGCGTGTGAAAACGTTCGAATAGGCTTCAAACATCAATTCATAGCTTTTATCCAGGCTTTCCTGCGATTCATTAAAGGAATACGCATCCTTCATTAAAAATTCGCGGCCGCGAAGCAGGCCAAAACGCGGACGCTTTTCATCTCTGAATTTGTTTTGGATTTGATAAACCGTCATCGGAAGACGCTTATAACTCTTCACGGCATCCCGTACTAGTGCGGTGGCCACTTCCTCGTGAGTAGCTCCAAGAGCAAATTCTCGGTCATGCCGATCATTTAAACGCATGAGTTCCGAACCATACGTATACCATCGGCCGCTCTCTTCCCAAAGCTCAGCCGGCTGAAGAGCAGACATAAGCATTTCATGGGCACCTGCTTTGTCCATTTCTTCGCGAACGATATCTTCCACTTTTCTCAGCACCCGGCGGCCAAGCGGCAAGTACGTATATATTCCTGAAGCTATTTGACGTATGTATCCCGCACGAACAAGCAGCTGATGGCTTTTAATCTCGGCATCGGCCGGAATTTCTTTTAATGTAGGGACAAGCATCTGGCTTTGTTTCATTTCTCTCACCTCAGATTTTTTAATAAAGGTATACAGAATTTAAAGATATAAATAAAAAGTAAGCTGGAAGCACATAGGATAGCTCATCCGGCTTCCAGCTTTAAGTTTACAGGAATAATCTCTGAATATCATTCCAAGTGACTACTAACATGAGGAGCATCAGCAAGGCAAATCCAATAAAATGGACGATGCCCTCTTTTTGTGGATCAATCGGCTTACCGCGCAGGCCTTCAAGTCCGACGAACAGTAACCTTCCACCGTCGAGAGCCGGAAGCGGAAGCAGGTTAATAATCCCTAAGTTTACGCTTAAAATAGCTGTCCACATGACAAAATTCGTAAATCCTGTCTGAACGACCTGGTCGGTTGCGTCATAAATACCTACAGGACCTGACAGCATATCAAGGGAGAACTGCCCGGTAACAAGCTTACCGAGGTTGGTTAAAATTAGAGAGCCCCATTCATAAGTCTGTGTAAAACCAAACGTCAGTTTCTTAGCAAATGAATCTTCAAATGCACGGGCTACACCTACCTGTCCGATTTCAATATCACCTTCTGTCAGTTTTTTCGGAGTGACTGTCAGTTCTTCTGTCGCTCCATTACTTTCCACTGTAAGGTTCACAGGCTCTTCGGGGTGTTCTCTTACAATCGTTGTGAATTCTTCCCAAGTATTTACGGATTCTCCATCGACTGCAACCACTTCATCTCCATTTTCCAATCCTGCCTGCATTGCAGGTGAATCTTGTTGCACTTCCCCGATTATTGCCCTCTCAGCAGGTACTCCCTGAACAAAACCGAGAATCATAAACAGGAGTATGGCTAAAACGAAGTTCATCATAGGACCGGCAAACAGCTGCATGGCACGCTGTGGTACGGTTTTAGAAGCAAATTGACGATCATATGGGGCAATCTGCGTCTCTTTTTCGTCTAAAACAAACATCGCTTTAGGATCAATTTCGAAGAATAATTTCTCATCTTCATCAATTTCATAACCTTCAATGACTAAACGATGATCAAGGTCAGCTCTTTCCACTTCAATCACACGGGCATTAGGGTGTTTTGATTTATTATTGACAATGATTCGATTGACTTTTCCTTCCTCGTTGAACTCAAGGCCGATGTGGTGGCCGGCTTTCAGCTCAATGATTTCAGGATCTTCCCCAGCTACTCTTACATAGCCGCCAATTGGCAGGAGACGTATCGTATAAAGCGTCTCGTTTCTCGTAAAAGCAAATATTTTCGGGCCGAACCCAATCGCAAATTCACGTGCGAGCATTCCCGCCCGCTTCGCGAATATGAGATGCCCCCACTCATGAACAAAAACCAGCAGGCCGAACATGAGGACAAAAGCTATTACTGTAGTCAAATGAAGCACCTTCCTTTTAATTTAAATGGCTGCGGACACGCTCCCTGGTTGTCTTATCTATAGATAGTATGGCAGATAAGTCGGGGCTATGAATTTTATCATGCTGTGACAATTCTTTTTCTATGAGTCGTTCAATCTCAAGGAAGGATATCTTTCCTTCTAAAAACATCTGTACAGCCTCTTCATTCGCCGCGTTTAATACGGTAGTCATACTTCCTCCGGCCCGTCCGGCTTCGTAGGCCATTCTAAGACATGGAAATCTTTCGAAGTCCATTTTCTCAAAATGAAGAGCAGCGATTTCTTCGAGGTCAAGCTGCTTTGTCATCGGCAGTTCCATCCGGTCGGGATAAGTGAGCGCATATTGGATGGGCACTCTCATATCCGGTGTGCCCAGCTGTGCAATAACACTACGATCTATATATTCCACCATAGAATGGATGACGCTCTCTCTATGGAGGATAACATGAATCTGATCGTATGGGATGTTAAACAGCCAGTGAGCTTCAATAACTTCCAGACCTTTATTCATCATTGTGGCGGAATCAATTGTGATTTTCGCCCCCATGCTCCAATTCGGATGGTTTAACGCGTCATCAACAATTACTCCTTCAAGCTCACTTCTTTTTTTGTCCCGAAAACTTCCGCCCGAAGCCGTAATAATCAGTTTGTGGACATCCTCCATTTTTTCACCATTTAAAACTTGATAAATAGCTGAATGTTCACTATCCACCGGTAATAGTTTGACATTATGTTTTTTTGCCGCTTCCATAACAAGGTGTCCTGCAGTGACAAGAGTTTCCTTATTAGCGAGCGCTACTGTCTTCTTTGCTTCAATGGCTTTCAATGTGGCAGAAAGACCTACACTCCCCATTACGGCGTTTAAAACTATATCTACATCATCGGCTACACAGGCTTCAATTAAACCACCGGAACCGATTAAAATATCCGGAAGATCAATTTCTCCAGTCAGTTTTTGTTGTGTTTCTTCATCTTGGACGACGACTATTTTGGGACGGAACTCACGAATGAGCGGTATGGCCTTTTCGATATTTCTTCCAAAAGCCATGGAATATAAAGAGAATTCGTCTTTATGATTCCTAAGTACATCGAGAGTCTGCACTCCGATTGATCCAGTCGCGCCAAGCAGAGCAATTTGTTTCATTCTCTTCCCCCTAAACCTGTATAAATCCTATCAAATGCAAAATCGGCAGCATATAAATTAAGCTGTCAAAGCGATCGAGAACTCCTCCGTGTCCAGGCAGTATATTCCCTGAGTCTTTCACCGCATAATGACGTTTAAAAGCTGATTCTACCAGGTCTCCAATCTGACCGGCCATAGAAATAATAACTGTTACAAGAAGCACGACCATCATAGATGAGTGGATAGGATAAACCAGTTGGAAAATCAATGCTACCACACAGGCCAGTAAAATGCCTCCTACTGAGCCTTCGATCGTCTTCTTCGGGCTGATCTGCGGCCACAGCTTCCGTTTACCGAAAGCACGACCGAATAAATAAGCGCCTGTATCTGTTGCCCAAACGATGAACAGGGCATAGAAGATATATTCAAGACCCATAGAGCGTGTCTCAATTAAATAGTAGAAGCCCATCCCGATATAGAAAGCAGAAATCAGGAGAAATCCTGCATCATCAAATGTGAAGCGGTTCTTAACAAGTACTGTATAACTCAACAGCAACAGAACGGCCAGCAGGGTAATTTCGGATTTCGTAATCGGCAGTTCAAATTGTCCGAACATTTCTTCTTTGTACATTAAAGACCACATTAGTAAAAATGTGATGAGGGCGGAAACAGAATACTTTGCGATTTTCTTCATTCTCATTAATTCATAAATAGCGATAGTTGCAAGTAGATAAACAAAGAGCTGGAAAAAAAGTCCGCCCAAAATGACGATCGGTAAGAAAATTAATGCTGCAACGACTGCTGTAATTGTTCTTTGTTTCATTACAATTCCACACCTTAAATTCCGCCGTATCGACGCTTCCTGTTTTGGTAGTCGTAGAGGGCTTTTTCAAATAGGGCTTCATCGAAGTCCGGCCAGTAGACTTCCGTAAACCAGAATTCTGCATAAGCCAGCTGCCATAACAAAAAGTTACTAAGCCTCTGTTCTCCGCTTGTGCGGATTAACAGATCAGGCTCAAGCAGCCCTGAAGTATATAAATGAGATGTAAACATCTCCTCGTTAATATCCTCTGGAAGAAGTTTGCCTTCTTTTACTTTTCCGGCAATTTCTTTCACCGCATCTACCATCTCATACCGGCTGCCATAATTTAAAGCAAAATTTAAAATAAGTCCAGTATTATTAGAAGTGCGCTCTACAGCCTCACTTATTGCCTTCTGCGTATGAGCCGGCAGGATGCTCGTCTCCCCAATAGTTTGTACTCGCACATTTTTTTCTATTAATTCCGGCAAGTATGTACTTAAAAAGTCAACTGGAAGCTTCATAAGAAAATCAACTTCATTTTTAGGTCTTTTCCAGTTCTCTGTGGAAAAAGCATATAGGGTAAGGACGCTTACTCCAAGATCAGAAGCATATCTGACAATTTTTTTAACAACACTCATCCCTTCCTTATGACCGGCAATTCTGGGCATTCCGCGGTTCTTCGCCCAGCGTCCATTCCCGTCCATAATAATCGCAACATGCTTAGGGATCTGCTTGTAATCTAAACCAAGTGTTGGTTGTATTGATTCCTTCTTTGATTTCGTAAATGGAAACTTGATTGGCATGAAAAATCCTCCAGTCCTATGGCTCCATTATCTTATTATATACTATTATCCTACATCATGCTTTTTCTCTTTTTAAGAGAATATAGCGAAGAATAATTAAGATATGGCTGCCCGCTGCCAAAAAGTATAGCAAAATTAAAGCCGCACTGCCAAATAGCAACAGTGCGGCTTTAAAGGCTTTATTACACTTCCATCATTTCTGCTTCTTTTGCTTTGGCAAGCTTATCGATTTCAGCGATGTTTTCATTGGTAACTTTTTGCACATCTTCCTGGTAAGAACGAAGATCGTCTTCTGTAAGCTCTCCATCTTTCTCAAGCTTTTTCAGCTGGTCATTAGAGTCACGGCGTATATTTCTCACTTGAACTTTTGCTTCTTCTGAGTATTTGCCGACAACCTTCACAAGATCCTTACGACGCTCTTCAGTTAAAGCAGGAATGTTAATTCTTACGATATTTCCATCACTTGAAGGTGAAAGCCCAAGATCAGCTTTTTGGATAGCTTTTTCAACTTCAGAAATGGCTGATTTATCATAAGGTGTAATTACTAACAGACGAGGTTCTGGTGCTGAAACCTGCGCTAATTGGTTTAACGGTGTTGCAGCTCCATAATAATCAACATAAACATTGTCAAGCAGTGACGGGTTCGCACGGCCTGCTCTGACTGTCGCCAGCTGGCGTGAGAAAGCCTGGACTGCCTGCTCCATTTGTTGCCTAGTTTCGTTAATAACAGCTTCAGACATGCTTATTTCCCCCTTACAATAGTTCCAATATTTTCACCCATTACAGCTTTTTTAATATTACCTTCTTCTGTAATAGAGAATACCAGTAAATCGATATCGTTGTCCATACATAAGGAAGAAGCTGTGGAATCCATTACGCCAAGTCCTTCATTTAATACTTCCAGATAAGACACTTGATCGTATTTCTTCGCATCCACGTTCACCTTAGGATCATCCGTATAGACACCGTCTACATTATTTTTAGCCATAAGAATAACGTCAGCCTCGATTTCAGCCGCTCTTAAGGCAGCTGTTGTATCTGTTGAAAAATAAGGGTTTCCTGTTCCGGCAGCAAAAATAACGACACGCTTTTTCTCTAAGTGGCGAATGGCTTTTCTTCTGATGTAAGGTTCGGCCACCTGTCTCATTTCAATTGAAGTCTGCACTCGAGTTGGAATTCCGATATTTTCCAGGCTGTCCTGCAGTGCTAATGAGTTCATGACCGTTGCCAGCATACCCATATAGTCGGCATTGGCGCGATCCATGCCCATTTCACTGCCTACTTTCCCTCTCCAAATGTTGCCGCCGCCTACTACAACAGCAACTTCTACTCCTAGTTCGGCTACTTCTTTTATTTGAGAAGTGATCGAATGGATAACTCTTGGTTCAATTCCAAATCCATTTTGGCCGCTTAACGCTTCCCCACTCAATTTTAATACAATCCGTCTGTAGCGCGCTGTGTTCATAGAAACCTCCATCAATCCCTTATTTAAGCTACGTTTCTTTTAGTTTATGTAGCTCGCTGTTTACTTACTCTGCATACTCAGGTTATAAAATAGGGAACACAAAGTGTTCCCTATTTTCAGGTACTGTCTTATTTTTTAACTTGGCTCATTACTTCATCAGCAAAGTTTTCTTCACGTTTCTGCATGCCTTCGCCTACTTCAAAGCGCACGAAACCTTTGATTTCACCGCCAGCAGACGCTACATATTTTTTAACTTTTTGGTCTGGATCTTTAACAAAATCCTGTTCAAGCAGGCAGATTTCCTGGAAGAACTTGTTTAGACGGCCTTCCACCATTTTTTCTACGATGTTTTCAGGCTTACCTTCATTAAGAGCTTGAGTCTTAAGAGTTTCACGCTCAGCATTAGCTTCTTCTTCAGGGATTTCGTCACGGGAAACGTAACGTGGATTTACTGCAGCTACGTGCATAGCGACGTCTTTTGCAACTGTCTCATCTGTAGAACCTTCAAGAACAGTTAATACACCTATACGTCCACCCATGTGAATGTAGGCACCAAATGCATCGTTATCCGTTTTCTCTTTTACTACAAAACGACGAAGGGAGATTTTCTCACCAATTTTAGCCACGATATCTGTAATGAAATCACCAAGCTTACGGTCTTCTCCACTTACTTCCTGTTCAAGAGCTTCTTCAACAGTCGCCGGCTTGTTCGCGATTAGGTGCTGGCCGATCACATTAAGAAGGTTCTTGAACTGATCGTTCTTTGTTACGAAGTCAGTTTCACAGTTTACTTCCAGAAGAGCAGCCGTATTTCCTTCTACCGCGATATAAGCTGATCCTTCAGCAGCGATACGGTCTGCTTTTTTAGCAGCTTTGGAAATACCTTTTTCACGTAACCAGTCAATTGCTTTATCCATGTCACCATCAGTTTCAGTCAGCGCTTTCTTACAATCCATCATACCTGCGCCGGTTTTTTCACGAAGTTCTTTTACCATTTTTGCATTAATAGCCATGTTATAGCCTCCTTAAATATTCTTGCTTTAAAAAAGGTGATAAAAGGTATATCCCCCTTATCACCTCTTGAGTCCTTAATTACTCTTCTACGGCTTCTGTTTCTTGTTCAGCATTAGCTTGAACTTCTTCTTCTGCTACTTCGTTCTCTTCACCTTGCTTAGCTTCAAGAACGGCGTCAGCCATTTTAGCTGTCAGAAGTTTAACCGCACGAATAGCATCATCGTTAGCTGGAATAACATAGTCAATTTCATCTGGGTCACAGTTTGTATCAACAATTCCAACTACCGGAATATTTAATTTATGAGCTTCTGCAATCGCGATGCGCTCTTTACGAGGGTCAATAACAAACATCGCATCTGGAATAGAAGTCATTTCTTTAATACCGCCTAGGAATTTCACAAGACGATCTTTTTCTTTTAATAGGTCAACTACTTCTTTCTTAGGAAGTACGTCGAATGTGCCGTCTTCTTCCATACGCTCAATGTCTTTTAAGCGGTTGATACGCTTGCGGATCGTTTGGAAGTTTGTAAGAGTACCACCTAACCAACGCTGGTTGATGTAATACATACCACAGCGGGTAGCCTCTTCACGCACAGTGTCCTGAGCTTGCTTCTTAGTACCGACGAAAAGAATGTTTCCGCCTTCCTCAGCAACCTGACGTACATAATTGAAAGCTTCATCTACCTTCTTCACAGTTTTCTGAAGGTCGATGATATAAATACCATTACGTTCTGTGAAGATGTACTTTTTCATCTTCGGGTTCCAGCGGCGAGTTTGGTGTCCGAAATGCACACCAGCTTCAAGCAGCTGTTTCATTGAAATTACAGACATTTAAAAGTCCTCCTGTTTGGTTTTTTTAGTATCCTCCGCTTCCATCATTTCTCGCCTAAAACTCTTCTATTAAAAGAGCAACCTTTAGGCAGGATTAAGAAACGTGTGTATTGACACCGTCAGTAAATATACCATAATAGACCAGGCCAATCAAGTTTTAAGGATGATTTTTTTCAGCAAATTTTAAAACGAGCTCAATTACTGTCTGTTCTGTCTCTAAATTCCTGACGATCTTCTATACCGGATCTCCTTTATGGGAAAGAGAAGCGCCTAACTTTTGATTCTCTTTATAAATCCTTACAAATATAGGAAAACAGCTCATCATCTCTTTGAGAGCCTGCTGGTAAGGGCTTTCCATCTCTTGTAAATGCTTAATTTTGCAGACAATATAATAGAGAAAAGAATTAAGATTCCAAGGATGATAAATCTGATAATCAAAATAAAGTATATCACGTTTATCTCTCGCTCGCTAAGGTTGACTATACAGTGTCCGCCACATTTTGTAATGAACTTCGCAGTTTAAAAATTGCCTTCGCATGAATCTGTGAAATTCTTGAAGTACTCAGGTCTAGTACTTCCCCAATTTCTGTCAACGTCAATTCCTCAGTGTAAAATAAACTTATTATCAGTTGTTCTTTCTCATTCAGCTTTTTTATATGCTGTGTGAGCTCATTGATGCTTTCTTTATTTTCAACATATTCATAAGGGGTTTTTGTATTTTGATCAGGGATCGAGTAACCAATCCCTTCTTTTCGTCCCTCATGATTTCCTTTCGCCTTTTCTTCCATAGATAAAATATTAGCGAAAAGTGAATCCTTCACTATTTCTTCCACTTCATTACGAGACATTCCTATTTCATGAGCAATTTCCTCTGAAGAAGGCAGCCTCTGAAGCTTCTGTTCAAGTCTTTCTGAAACAATGTCTATCTTTTTTGCCTTTTCACGTGCAGAGCGTGAAAGCCAGTCCTCTTTTCTAAGACCATCTATAATCGATCCTCTAATGCGAAATGAAGCATATGTATCAAATTTCAAATCACGAGATAAGTCAAATTTCTTTATTGCATCATACAATCCTAATAAACCAAAACTTCTTACATCCTCTGCAGTAACGTTTTTTGGAAGATGTGCGGCGATACGCTGGACGTGAAAAGAGACTAAATAATCGTATAGTTTTACAAGTTCATTGGCAGTCTCACTATTGCCTTCTTCTATCCAGCGGGTCCACAGTTCCTGTTCACATATTGTTGAGCTGTGCATAAGACTCCCTCCTTTTTAAAATACCAGGCGGCCCTGACATCGCGCCTTTCATGAACTAGAGCGTTCCAAAGGCAGTGTCATTAAAAACATACTCCCTTGATCCACCTAGTGATTCATTCGTATTTCTTACAACATTGAGACCAACGCCCCGGCCGGAAATCTCAGAAGACGGGAGAGCTCATTGAACCCCATTGAACCAGCCATTCCCTTAGCTGAACGGAAAATTTTAGTGCTTAGCTGGCGACTGCCTGAATTGTTTTTTAATTTCATTAAAAGATTTATTCATCGATTGAAGGTGTTCCTTACTTTCAACAATAAAAAAGTCTAAGTATTGAGTTGTGTCCATTGGTTATTCTCCCTTGCTGTATTCCGGACCACATACTGCAATAACTTCAATTATCCGCTTTTTAAAAATACCGAAAAACCCTCCAGGCTTAACTTCTTTAGAGTTTAAAATGACGGCATCCTGTCCCAATTCTTTCTTTACTTCTTTCATGACTTCATGCATTGACGGCCCCTTGAATTTTTTTATTTCCATTAAATATTCACCACCCCTATACTTTCTACTTCTACTGTTGGCTCAAGCTCGTTATATGAAAGGATGATAACTTGCGGGTAATACCTTTCAAGCAGTTGTTTAACATACATGCGGACAGCTGGGGAACATAGAATTACAGGTTTTTCCACCTGGAGTGATGCTTGATCAATCTGCTGTGATACGTTGTTCAAAATGCCTTGCTGACTTTCAGGGTTTAATGAAAGATAACTTCCGTGTTCTGTCTGTTGAATATGATCGGCAATCAGTTTCTCCACTTTACCAGACACTGTAACAACACGGATGTTTTGATCCTCACTTATGTACTGCTTTGTAATTTGGGCAGAAAGGGACTGGCGAACGTATTCCACCAGCAAGTCTGTATCATTTGTCATTTTCCCAAAATCAGCCAGTGTCTCAAAAATAACAGGAAGGTTTTTAATAGATACGTCTTCTTTTAACAGCTTAGAAAGCACTTTCTGTACTTCTCCAACAGAAAGGGGTTCCGGCGTTACTTCCTCTACAAGAATTGGATAAGATGCTTTTAAATGGTCGATCAGCTGCTGGGTTTCCTGCCGTCCCAGCAGCTGATGTGCGTGACGCTTCATCATTTCTGTAATATGTGTGGATACTACACTCGGAGGGTCAACTACCGTATAGCCTGAGAGTTCAGCTTCATCTTTCATATCTTCAGTTATCCATTTAGCAGGCAGGCCAAAGGCAGGCTCCTTTGTATCTATACCTTCAATCGTGTCGATTTTTTTCTCTTCCTGTACCCATTCATTCCTCTTCAGCTGAATTTCTTCTTCTGCCTGTTGGATGTACAGTAATGCTTTTTGCTTCGCATCATCTACGGCGGCTTCTGCATGAAGGAGGTGTTCTTCTGTTTCTATAGAAGGCTGTTCATTGTTCTTAACAGAGATTTGACGATGAGTAATTCGCCGGCTCTCATACGTGTTAGACAATAATGTCATCTCCTCCCCCACGGGCGATTACGATTTCACCGATGTCTTCGAGTTTTCTAATCGAACCGACCACGCGCGTCTGGGCTTCCTATGACATCTTTCAAACGGACTGGACCCATAATCTCCATTTCTTCTTTAAAAACTTCAGACATTCTGTCAGACATATTGCTAAAAATTAATTCTTTTACTTCTTCACTCGCTACTTTAAGCGAAAGACGAAGATCATCATTATCAACTTCTCTTATTAAACGCTGAATGGCACGGTTATCCAGGATCACAATATCCTCAAAGACAAACATCCTTTTCTTAATTTCCTCAGCCAGATCAGGATCCTGGATCTCAAGGGCGTCAAGGATTGTACGCTCTGTACTGCGGTCCACCCCGTTTAAAACTTCTACTACTGACTGAATACCACCTGTTTCGGTATAGTCCTGATTTACAGTAGCTAAAAGCTTTTTTTCCAGAATACTTTCTACCTGACTAATAATTTCAGGAGAAGTGGAATCCATCTTAGCTATTCGCCGGGCTATATCTGCCTGCAGCTCTTGAGGAAGCTCAGATAAAATCTGGCCAGATTGGGTAGCATCCAAATAGGAAAGAACCAGGGCGATCGTCTGAGGATGCTCATTCTGTATGAAGTTTAAAATCTGGTGAGGATCAGCCTTTCTCGCGAAATCAAACGGCTTCACCTGCAAAGAAGATGTCAGACGATGAATGATCTGGTCTGTTTTAGACTCACCGAGTGCTTTTTCAAGAACTGTTCTTGCATAACCTACTCCACCCTGGGATATATAGTCCTGAGCCATAGCTAACTGATGAAATTGTTCAAGAATATTTTTATTTTGCTTAGAATCTACTTTTTGTACGGACGAAATTTCTAATGTTAATTTTTCGATTTCTTCTTCTGATAGATGCTTAAATACTTGCGCTGCAGAATCAGGTCCTAAAGAGATTAATAGCAATGCAGCTTTCTGTATGCCTGTTAAACTGTACGGTTTTAAAGTCAAAATAACCTCCTCCTAATCTTCCGCCATCCATGCACGTAACAGCTTGGCAAAGTCATCTGGTTTCTCCCGTGCCATTCGTTTCAAGCTGTTTTTTTCTTATCGTGGCTTCTGTCTCTTGTTCTTTTAACTCAGCTACATTCTCAGAAGTGGCTGACACAAGTTCTTCAAAAATTTCTTCATGTTCATAGTTGTCTTCTTTTTTTCTTCTTAGAAGCAGCCATACCAGCAGGATTACAAATAAGAAAAAGCCTCCTCCCGCCGCAAATATCCAAGTTGGTATGCCGGCAGATTTTTGTTCAAAAGGAGTTATACCTTCAAACGGCTGAAATACAATGGATGTTTTATCTACCACATCAATTTCACCATAGCTCTGGTCAACAGAAGTAGATATCATAGAGGAAAGGATCGACTGAATTCCTTCTTCTACATCCATTTGCTCCTGCTGTGTCAAAGTTACTATCTGTTCACCTTCGGCTTTTGTATTATCTACAGCCACCTGAATCCCCAGGTCGCGTATTTTATAAGGAGATTCTTGAATTTCCTTCTGTATTCGGTTGTATTCATTATTGATCGTTTCCTTTGTTCTTTCGTAGTTACCCTCTCCATCACCATCGACCGCTTCGTAGCCAGGAACATCTTCTTCTCCTGTCCCCGCTACCCCTCCAACAGGCACACCGCCCTCATAGGCTTCTTCTATACGCTCTATACTAATTGGAAGGCCTTCCATTTCCTCTTCGTCGAAAGGCTCGACAAGAGATTCTGTACGGTTTTCCTGCGTAAAATCTATATCTGCTGTAACTGATGCAACTACGCGATTATGTCCAATCATCGTACCCAGCATTTTTTGGACCCGCTGCTGAATATCTCGTTCAATTTCTTCTTTTATACTTGCTTGATATGTATAAGAATCAGTTCCTTGAGCAAGTTCAGAAGAATTTTGGTCAAAATAATTAAAGTTTTGATCCATAATGACGATATTATCCTTAGAGAGGTTTGGAATAGACTTTGAAACTAAGTTATATAGTGTTTCCACCTGTGTTGGCTGAATATCATAACCTGGTTCTATTTGAAGCACTATAGAAGCAGATGCCTCCTGACTTGTCTCAGAAACAAATACTTCTTCTTCTGGAATATTTACCATAACCTTCGCATCTTGTATTCCTGAAATCCCCTTCATTAAGTTCGCAAGCTCAGTCTGCATGGCATCTAATTTGATGACGTCAAATTCATTGTCTGTCATTCCCCACGAAATATTGCCACTAAAGAATCCGTAATCAATGTTTCCCGTATTTGGAATTCCTGATGCTGCCCGCCTGGCTGTCCGGAACTGAAATTGTCGTTCCTCCATCACCGATTTCATAAGTAATCCCCCGGGCATCAAGCTCCTCTTTTACCTGTCCTACTTCAGAAAGAGATAAATCCTCATAAAGCTGTACCATATGGGAGTTAGGAGAAAGCAAGCTGACAGCAGACAGAATAAGGATGAAAACAGCTGTTACACTAATAAGAAAACTTTTCTGTTTTTTTGATCTTTCTTTCCATAATATTTTTACTTTATTACCATAGAAATTTATTTTATCTTTCATAATTGCCCCCAAAAAATGCACAATCCAAGCGAATTAATGTAGAAGATTATAGGTTTATGTTTTTTTATACCTGTATACGCATAATTTCTTTATAGGCATCGATCAATTTGTTTCTAATCTCTACCGTCGTCTGCAAAGTTACCCCTGCTTTTTCTGAAGCGATCATAACGTTATGTAGATCATTTGCTTTCCCTGCCGCTAATGCTTTTGTCATTTGGTCTGACACTTTCTGTGTTTCGTTCAGCTGCTCAATTGCATTATTTAATACAGATGCAAATTGAGAATGAGCATTGGCAGGAGTTTGAAATTTTTCGTATTGTACTTTAGGCTGGATGGCATTAAGCTGAGTAACCTTAACCAATTTTATCCCTCCTTATTTCCCAATCTCTAACGCCTTCATAAGAATGCCCTTTGATGCATTTAAAGCCGTTATATTAGCTTCATAGGATCTAGTGGCACTCATCATATCCACCGTTTCCTTTAAAGGATCCACGTTAGGCATTTCTACCATTCCCGCTGCATTGGCATCTGGATGGTCAGGATTATACAGCTGCTTAAATGGAGATTCATCGTTTGTAATTTCCACAGATTTCACCCCGTTCACCTTAACAGCTTCCTGAAAAACTGAATGAAAGGTGGACTCCTGCGGCTGAAGAACTGCCATTTTCCTCTGGTATGGCTCCCAATCGCCTTCTTCATTTAAAACAGCTCTTGTCGTTTGAGCATTAGCCATATTGGATGAAGCAATATCCATTCTCAGCCTTTGAGCTGTCAAGTCGCTGCCACTAATATTCATAGAGTGAAATATGCTCATAATTAACTTCCCCCTCCCCTGATGACTTCTTTCAGACTGTTAAACTTCCCGCTTAACCTTTCCACCAGTGCCTGATATTGAATTTGATTTTTAGCTAAATCGATCATTTCTTTATCAATATCAACATTATTGCCATTGTGATGGTATGTAGTGTTGTCTCTTGACGTAATGCGGAAGAGAGATTCATTTTGTTCAAAAGATAAATGCCTGGGCTGGGTTTTTTTCGCTTCCAAACTGCCGGTTTCTCTATCTAGTGCTTCCCGAAAGGTGACCTGTTTGGCTTTATAATTCGGAGTATCCGTGTTTGAAATATTGGCAGAAATCATCTGGTTTCTTTTTGCTGAAAGATTTAATGATTGCTCAAGCGTTGTAAATGTATCATTAAACAGTTTCATAGTTACCTCCCTTCAACAAATTTCTGCATTTCCTACGCATTTTTCAGGATGACTTTATGTCTATAAACAGAGGATTATTCTCTATAAACTTTTCAAACTGATCCTATTCACCTGTTTTGTTTATCAAATAACACCGGTAAAACATACTATTTGTCGAAATAACTATTATAAAGAACATTATTACATAATAATTGCAGAAAAGGAATTACATTTAACAAACATAAAAAAAAGCCCTACTAATTGTATAGAATATAGTTAAATTAGAGGGTTTGTTTGGCTGAATATTGTTTTTTACTAGATCTAAATAACTATAAATTACTTAAATAAAAAAGCAGCTCCATTTAGGAGCTGCTTTAGTCTTAGTTCGAACGCAGCTTCTGCAGTTCAACTAAGAAATTATTATTTAAAACTTTAATATATGTCCCTTTCATTCCAAGGGAACGAGATTCGATGACACCAGCACTTTCAAGCTTACGTAGTGCATTTACAATAACAGACCTTGTAATCCCTACGCGATCTGCAATTTTACTTGCAACGAGCAAGCCTTCGTTACCTTCTAATTCATCAAAAATGTGTTCAATGGCTTCCAACTCACTGTAAGATAGAGAACTAATTGCCATTTGCACGACCGCTTTGCTGCGTGCTTCCTGTTCGATTTCTTCCGTCTTCTCATGAAGGATTTCCATGCCGACAACGGTGGCGCCATACTCAGCTAGAAGCAGGTCATCTTCATTAAAACTTTCATTTAGACGACTCAGAATTAGCGTACCTAAGCGCTGTCCTCCACCAATAATGGGAACAATTGTCGTTAAGCCTTCTTCAAATAGTTCCTTGTTCTCCACAGGAAATGCCGTATATTCACTTTCAATATCAAGGTTTGGAGTCGTTTCCTGAATGTTAAACAGATTTTGAGTATATTCCTGTGGGAATTGACGCTCAGAAATCATAGCCTGCATTCGATCATTTTCAATCTCCTGCTTGATAGCGAAACCTAAAAGCTTCCCGCGACGGCTCAGTATGAAGGTATTCGCTCCGATAACATCGCGAAGTGTCGCAGACATATCGTTAAAGTCCACCGACTTCCCTGTAGTTTTTTGCAACATTGCATTAATTCTTCTTGCACGGTTTAGTAATTCCATGTTTCTTCCTCCTAACAATTTTAAATAATTACAGTATAAATCTGCTTAAATCCTTGTTTTTCACAATAGTAGATAATTTACTTTCAACATATTGAGGCGTTATTTCAATGGTTCCCATTTTAATGTCAGGAGCTTCAAACGAGAGATCTTCCAGCAGTTTCTCTAAAATAGTGTGTAATCTTCTCGCTCCGATATTGTCAGTTTCCTGATTAACCTCATAAGCAATCTCTGCGATTCTTGTAATAGCATCGTCAGAAAATTCAACCTTTATACCTTCCGTTTCCAATAAAGCTTTATATTGTTTTAAAAGGGCATTGGAAGGTTCGATCAAAATACTTCTGAAATCTTCAATGGACAGCTTGTTAAGCTCTACACGGATCGGGAAGCGTCCCTGCAGTTCGGGGATTAGATCAGAAGGTTTAGCCATATGAAAAGCACCAGCTGCAATAAACAGGATATGATCTGTAGAGACTGGGCCGTGTTTTGTAACGATAGTGGATCCTTCAATAATTGGAAGGATATCGCGCTGTACCCCTTCTCTTGAAACGTTACCCTGATTTTCGCCTTTTGCAGCAATTTTATCAATTTCATCAATGAAAATCATGCCGGACTGTTCCACCTTTTCAACAGCTTCCTGGCCGATTTCATCCATATCTACCAGCTTCTGAGCTTCTTCCTGAGTAAGAACCTTACGGGCATCTTTCACTGTCAGCTTACGTTTTTTCTTTTTCTTTGGCATAAACTGGCTGAAGGCATCCTGCATATTCATCCCCATTTGTTCCATACCTGCACCTTGCAGCATGTCGAACATAGAGGACTGGTTTTCCTCGACCTCCACTGTTACCATCCGATCTTCGAGCTCACCCAATTCAAGCTGGTGACGGATCCTGCTCCGTTTTGTTTCAATTTCAGAATCCTCTTCCCGATCATCGTTGGATGTATCTGTTTGACCAGACTGCTGGAACAGCATTTCAAATGGATTTTTCATATTATTGGCTTGTTTTTTCTTTGAAGGAACAAGCAGCTTAACGAGACGTTTATTCGCCTGATCCTCGGCTCTTTCCTTAACGGCTTCCATCTTCTCTTCTTTCACCATTCGAACAGCCATTTCTACTAAGTCTCGGACCATAGATTCGACGTCTCTGCCAACATACCCTACTTCTGTAAACTTGGTGGCCTCTACTTTCACAAAAGGGGCTCCTACAAGCTTCGCCAGACGACGGGCTACTTCTGTTTTACCTACACCCGTAGGGCCTATCATCAAAATATTTTTAGGTACTACTTCGTTTTTTAAGTCATCGGTCAGCTGCATTCTCCGGTAGCGGTTCCGTAAGGCTACGGCTACTGAACGTTTTGCATCTGTCTGTCCGATAATATATTGATCCAAACGCTGAACGATCTGTTTAGGCGTTAATTGAATAGACACGAAGGCATCCTCCTTATTCGAGTACCTCTAGAGTAATTTGGTTATTTGTAAACACACAGATTTCACCCGCTATTTCCAGGGCAGCATTCGCAATTTCCGGAGCAGTTTTATCAGGAGAATACCTTTTTAAGGCACGCCCTGCACTGAGAGCATAATTTCCTCCAGATCCGATGGAGAGAATACCATCATCCGGTTCTATTACTTCCCCAGTTCCAGAGACGAGAAACATTTTGTCTTTATTCATAACTATAAGCATAGCTTCAAGCTTTCTTAAAACTTGATCACTGCGCCATTCTTTTGCTAATTCAACTGCTGCTCTGGCAAGATTTCCATCAAACGCTTCAAGTTTTCCTTCGAATTTTTCAAATAACGTGAAGGCGTCAGCTACAGAACCGGCAAAACCGGCGAGTACTTTATCATTGAATAGGCGGCGCACTTTAACGGCTTTGTGCTTCATAACGACTTGATTGCCAAGGGTCACCTGGCCGTCGCCGCTCATCGCACACTGACCGTTATGCTGTACGGCAAAAATAGTTGTTGCATGAAATTGCTGGTTCATTTAAACACCTCATTCTTTATTGGCACGCGGATGACTGTTCATATATACATTTCGCAGTCTGTCTTTTGTAACGTGGGTATAAATTTGAGTCGAAGATAAATGTTCATGCCCTAACAATTCCTGTACAGAGCGTAAATCTGCTCCCTCATTGATTAAGTGGGTAGCAAATGTATGCCGTAGTTTGTGGGGATGTATATTAACTGTAAGGGCGGCTTCCTCAACCATTTTATTTAAAATACCTCGAATCCCTCTTGCTGTAATACCATTTCCTCTAGCATTAAGAAAAATTTTATCTGTTTCTTTGCTGCTTTTGGCCTGAAGAACATACCTGCCATCTTCTATATAGCGAATCAAAGCATCCTTAGCAAATTCGCCAAAAGGTACATAGCGTTCTTTTCTTCCCTTGCCGCGGACAAGCACCGTCGTTAAAGATAAATCTAAATCTTTTTTTTCAAGTCCAACGCACTCGCTTACACGCATACCCGTAGCATACAAAATTTCTAAAATCGCCTGATTTCTTTGCCCAAGGGGTGTCTTTAAATCACTTACTGTAAAAAGCTTCTTCAGCTCTTCCTCATAAAAAAACTGCGGGATCGGCTGCGACTGTTTAGGAAGATGAATGCGTAGAAAAGGATTATTCTTTACGACTTCTTCCCGTTCAAGAAAACGATAAAAACTTCTTAAGCATGACAGCCTCTTTGAGACAGATCTTCTTGATAAGTTCTGCTCATAAAGACCAGACAAGTAGATTCTAATCACTGAATCATCAAGCTCTTCTAAGTGCTCAAGACCTTCTTTGTCCATAAATATGAATAAGTTTTCAATTTCATCGCTGTATTGACTTATGGTCAAGGGTGATGCATTTTTTTCAATCTGCAAGTATTCAATAAAAAGCTGTTTCAGCTTTTTTCCATTGTTCATAATTCACCTCGCAAAGCGTTTAAATTTTATCACACTACACCCTAATATAACAACGAATTTAATAAAATTGTAACAAAATTCTGAATTGTTCATAGTCTGTCCTTATAGTATACGGCTGTATCTGTAAAATATAAACATGGAAATTTACTGTCAAGTAAATTTCCTTACCAAACGGTAATTATAGCTTTACCTTTATCAACTGTCAAACAATTTCTTTAAAAAAGTCCTATGGCCGGCTCAGTTAGCCGGCCATAGGACTTTTATGACTGCTGTTCTTCCTTATAATCACATTCTGTACACTGAATCTGTGTACCTTTTTTATTTTTCTTTTCAACAAGCAGTGAACTGCACTTAGGACATGGGCGGGTAATCGGTTTATCCCAAGAGATGAAATCACACTCTGGATAACGCTCACACCCAAAGAATTTCCGGTTTTTCTTACTTTTTCTTTCAACAACTTCTCCTTCTTTACATTTTGGACAAGTCACTTCGATTTTCTTTAAGATCGGCTTCGTGTTTCGACACTCCGGAAAGTTAGAGCAAGCTAGGAATTTACCGTATCTCCCCATTTTATAGACCATTTCATGACCACAGTTTTCACAGTCAATGCCAGCAGGTTCATCTTTAATTTCTACATTTTCCATTTCTTTTTCTGCTTTTTGCAAGCGAGGCTCAAAGCCCTGGTAAAAGTCTGAAATAATGGAAACCCAGTTTTGTTTTCCTTCTTCAATGGAATCGAGTTCATCTTCCATTTCCTTTGTAAAATCTACATCTATTATTTCAGGGAAATACTCTTTTAGCTGCTCAAGAACGATTTCTCCGAGTTCTGTAGGAACAAAACGTTTGTTATCAAGTGCTACATAACCACGCCTCTGAATCGTGTCAAGGGTCGGTGCATAAGTAGAAGGCCTTCCTATCCCTAGCTCTTCCAATGTCCTTACAAGCCTTGCTTCCGTATATCGTGGAGGCGGTTGAGTAAAGTGCTGGTTGGGCTTAATTGCTTCTGCTTTAACTTTCATTCCTTCTTCAAGGTTAGGTAGCAGCTTATCGGTTTCCTTTTTCTGATCGTCGCTGCCTTCGATGTAAACCTTCATAAACCCTTTAAATTTCACCTTAGAGCCTGTAGCACGAAATTCTACGCCCTCGTTATAGAGATGGACGGTCATCGTATCGAGCACAGCTGGAGCCATTTGACTTGAAATAAACCGATCCCAGATCAATTTATATAGGCGGTACTGGTCTCTTGATAACGCAGACTTCATAGACTTAGGATCTCTGTTTGCCCCAGTAGGACGGATGGCTTCGTGTGCATCCTGAGCTCCACTGTTTTTTCCTTTACCATTACTTTTCTCGGAAGCTAAAAACTCTTTACCAAAGTTTTCTTCAATATAATTCTTTGCTTCTTCTTTAGCCGTATTGGACAGCCTTGTTGAATCAGTACGCATATAGGTAATTAAACCTGTAATGCCTTGTTTTCCTTTAAGGTCAATACCTTCATAAAGCTGCTGGGCGACCATCATTGTTTTCTTCGCCCTGAAGTTCAGCTTACGAGCGGCTTCCTGCTGCAGGGAGGAGGTAGTAAATGGAAGTGAAGGATTACGTCTTCTCTCCCGTTTATATACTTTCTCAATGGTAAATTGATTACCTTTTATTTTTTCTTGAATCTTCTTTACATCATCTTCTGATTTAAGCTCTGCCTTTTTCCCGTCCACTCCGTAAAAGAAACCTTCAAATGGTTCTTTACCTTTTAGGAATTCAGCGTCAATCGTCCAGTATTCTTCCGGCTTGAAGTTTTTTATTTCATTTTCACGGTCGACAATAATTTTCACAGCTACAGACTGGACTCTCCCTGCACTCAACCCTTTTTTTACTTTTTTCCATAGGATCGGACTGATATTGTAGCCGACAAGCCGGTCAAGTACTCTCCGAGCCTGCTGGGCATCCACTAGATCAACATCGATTGATCTGGGCTGTTTGAAAGAGTTCTTTATCGCATCTTTAGTAATTTCATTAAAAACGACACGGCAGTCAGACTTATCGTCAATTTCCAGACTATGAGCCAAATGCCACGCAATAGCTTCCCCTTCACGGTCGGGGTCGGCCGCAAGGTATACTTTTTTTGCTTTTTTTGCTGCTGATTTAAGTTCTTTTAAGACGGGACCTTTCCCCCGTATAGTTATATATTTTGGTTCAAATTCATTTTCCACATCGACACCCATCTGACTTCTAGGTAAGTCTCTGATGTGTCCTAATGATGCTTTAACTTTGTATTTCTTTCCAAGGTATCGTTCAATCGTTTTAGCTTTAGCAGGTGATTCAACGATTACTAGATAATCTGCCATGTAGTTTCCTCCCATAGAGGTATTTCTGTATTATATATATATCACAAATCTTCCCTATTATTAAATATAATGAAACCGTTTGTCAAACAAAGCTTAGTAATTGTGATGAAAATTTATGCCTCAGATGTGTGATTTATCACTCTCTTCAGCCAATTTCTAATATTTTCAGTAATAATCTTGAAGAATATCCTGATAGTCTTTTACGAGCTGAGCTCCCTGCTGAATAATGTGGTGGCAGCCTTCACTTGTCGGTAAACCGATAGGTCCTGGTACTGCATATACATTCCTCCCTTGCTCTAACGCCTGGTCTACTGTTATGAGCGAGCCACTTCTCATTCTGGCCTCAATGACGAGTGTTGATTCAGTAAGCCCTGAAATAATTCGATTCCTTTCAGGAAAATGATACTTTCTCGGGGGGCGATCTGGAGGGTACTCACTGATCAGCAGTTGGTGTTCAGCTAACCTATTATAAAGGGATGGATTGTTCTTCGGGTAAGGAAAATGGAATCCCGAGCCTAGTACTGCAATGGTTGACCCGCCATAATCCAACGCGAGCTGATGAGCCTTTTGGTCAACACCGGAGGCCATTCCGCTGACTATTAAAAAATGGGCTTTTATTAGAGGAGGAAGCAGTCTTTCCATCGAAGAATAAGCATAATCAGAAGGTGTCCGCGTTCCTACTACACTAAGCGTTAAAGAATGAGAAAGCAAATTCTGATTACCTTTTGTATATAGTACAAAGGGCGGATCGGGAATATGACGAAGAGACTGAGGAAATTGTTTATCGAAGAAAGTAATTGTAGAATTTCCTTTATTTATTTTGTCGAGTTTCTTCATTATATTGTCATCTTTAATCAGCTGTAAAATAGATTGGGATCTTTTATAAGGGATAGATAAAGCTGAGGACAAATCTGTGGGACTGAGCTGGAAGAGATGTGTAAGGAGATCTTCTTTCATCATTTTCCTGATTACCGGTCTTGTAACAAATGGATTTTGACTTAATATAAGTAAAGCATCACGTTTCGACAGCATATATCATCCTCTTTCTTTGTTATTTAGTTGGTATGAAATCGTATAGATTTTAAACTTAGGAAAAAACCGTGTCCATTTAAACAGACACGGTTTCATTTATTTAGTGAGTTTTACATTTATCAAAAAGATTTTCCTTTTTAAGGACGTCAATAAGTGTTTCACCCATGACAGAAGGAGTTTCAGCAACTTCTATGCCACACTCGTTCATTACACGGATTTTCTCATCAGCCGTTCCTTTACCACCGGAGATAATAGCCCCCGCATGTCCCATTCGCTTTCCAGGAGGAGCTGTACGTCCACCGATGAAGCCTACTACTGGCTTATTCATATTGGCCTTCACCCATTCAGCAGCTTCTTCTTCTGCTGTTCCGCCAATTTCACCAATCATAATAACTGCTTCAGTTTCGTCATCTTCATTAAAAGCTTTTAATACATCGATAAAATCAGTACCGTTTACAGGATCACCGCCAATACCTACTGCTGTAGATTGACCAAGCCCTGCTTCAGAAAGCTGGTGAACAGCTTCATAAGTTAAGGTTCCGGAACGGGAAACCACTCCAACATGGCCTTTCTTGTGAATATAGCCAGGCATAATACCAATCTTACATTCGTCCGGTGTAATAACTCCCGGACAGTTCGGTCCTACAAGGCGTGTCTTCTTGCCTTCCATATAACGTTTTACTTTAACCATATCAAGTACTGGAATATGTTCTGTAATACAGATAGCAAGATCAAGTTCTGCATCTGTTGCTTCCAGGATAGCATCAGCAGCAAACGGTGCAGGTACGTAAATTACAGAAGCTGTAGCTCCTGTTTTTTCTACGGCTTCAGCAACTGTATTAAAAACAGGGATTCCTTCAACTTCTGTCCCGCCTTTACCAGGGGTTACCCCGCCGACGATTTGAGTACCATATTCAACCATTTGTTTTGTATGGAATAAAGCTGTTGAACCCGTAATACCCTGTACGATTACTTTAGTATCTTTATTAATATAAACGCTCATTCGATTCCCCGCCTTTCTACTTCACTAATTCTACGATTTTTTGTGCACCGGCAGCCATGGAGTCTGCTGATGTGATATTCAGACCAGACTCATCAAGAATTTTTTTGCCTGCTTCAACATTTGTACCTTCAAGACGAACAACAAGCGGCAGAGTCAAACCGATCTGCTTAGTTGCTTCTACAACACCTTCTGCAATTACGTCACACTTCATAATTCCGCCAAAGATGTTAACGAAGATACCTTTCACATTTTCATCAGACAGAATGATTTTGAAAGCTTCTGTAACTTTTTCCGTAGTCGCTCCGCCTCCCACGTCAAGGAAGTTAGCTGGATCGCCGCTGTAGTGCTTAATCGTATCCATCGTAGCCATTGCGAGTCCGGCACCATTAACCATACAGCCGATGTTACCGTCTAAAGCAATATAGCTAAGGTCATACTTAGATGCTTCAATTTCTTTTGGATCTTCTTCATCTAAATCACGAAGTTCAGCCACGTCTTTTTGACGGTATAGAGCATTATCATCAAAGTTCAGCTTGGAATCTAAGGCTAAAACATCTCCGTCTCCAGTCGTTACAAGCGGGTTAATCTCAGCAATAGAGCAGTCTTTTTGTACAAATACTTCATAAAGGCCAAGCATGAATTTTACAGCTTTTCCGATCTGCTCTTTTGGAATGTTAATGTTAAATGCTAAACGGCGCGCCTGGAATCCTGTTAAACCGACAACAGGGTCGATTTCTTCCTTGAAGATTTTTTCAGGAGTTTCAGCTGCTACCTCTTCAATTTCTGTTCCACCTTCTTCAGAAGCCATCATTGTTACTCGGCTTGTTGCACGGTCAAGTACTAGACCTACATAGTACTCACTTTTAATGTCACAGCCTTCTTCAATGAGTAAGCGCTTTACTTCTTTTCCTTCTGGTCCAGTCTGATGGGTAACGAGTGTTTTGCCCAGGATCTCATCCGCGTATGTACGCACTTCGTCAAGATTTTTTGCAATCTTAACTCCTCCAGCCTTTCCTCGTCCGCCGGCATGGATTTGCGCTTTTACGACAGTGACACTGCTGTTCAGTTTCTCAGCTGCTTCAACAGCTTCATCTACTGAATATGCCACATAGCCTTTTGGCACTGGAACGCCAAAATCGCTCATAATTTGTTTCCCTTGGTATTCATGAATGTTCATCTTTCATCCTCCCATCAAAATTCACTGCACTCCCATTGTATAAAAAAAACCCGTAAATTGTCCACAGTAACCGTGCTTCTTGTCGAAAAATTCAAAATAGTTAACCGTAATAATATTATGTAAACACAGAAGACGGTGTACAGCAGGTTTTCCTGCCCCACGTGTTTTACCAGCCAGTCCAGTACTGTCCTGACTGATAACATTGAGAAATGTTTTGCTTTCATCGAACTAAATGGAAGACCTTTCCTTTACAGGTGAAAATGTTTTACGATGTTGCGGGGTGGCTCCATACTTATCAAGGGCATTTAAATGATGTTTAGTCCCATAGCCTTGGTTGCTTTCAAACCCGTAATGTGGGTATTTATCTCCAATGTTTTTCATCATGCGGTCACGTGTAACTTTTGCAATAATGCTGGCTGCTGCTATAGAAACACTTTTCTGATCACCTTTTATGACTGATTCTTCTGAACAACCTGCATTAATTTTCATAGCATCAATTAAAAGATGGTCAGGGTTTACATTAAGATTTTCTACGGCAAGACGCATCGCCCTTTTAGCCGCTTGATAAATATTCAGGCGATCAATTTCATCACTAGATACAATACCTACTCCAACCTCAGCCTGTTCCCTTATGTATTCATAAAATAATTCTCTTTTTTGCTTAGAGAGAAGTTTTGAATCATTTAATTCTTCTAAATAGAAGTTTTCTGGCAACACAGCTGCAGCCGCTACGACAGGACCTGCAAGCGGTCCTCTGCCGGCTTCATCAATCCCCGCTATTATCGTTTTACCATTATTCCTTGCTGTATTTTCGTAAGCTTTCATCTCTTCGAATTTACTCTTCAGCTCTGCCTTATGTATCGCTTTCTGATCATACTGATCAAGCAGATGCTGAACCCCTTTTCGCTTATCACTTCTAAGGCCTGAAATTTCATCAGCTGTAAAATCTCCGCTGTCTAGAAGAAGTTTAATTTGCTTTATAGTATAAACCACTGTGGACCCCTCCATTTTTTATTCTATCTGACAACCCAATGTAGTAACAAAACAAAAACGCAACCGGGAAACCTCCCCATTGCGCTTTTTATTCCGGCTGGTCAAAGCTGATTCTCCCAATTTTTCCTGAACGGAGATCCTGTAATATAACATCTGAAGTCTTATCGAAATTAACAACTCCTCCGCTCTCCAGACAGCCTCGTTTTTTGCCGATCGCTTCAAAAGCTGCCATTATATCATTCACTTCCAGAAGATCATAGCGGCTCTCAAGAAATTTCGGATAATAGTTTGCTAAATAATCCAAAATATAAGCAGCAACATCTTCCTTAGGGAGAATCGTATCTTTTATCGTTCCAATAGCTGCCAGACGGTAGCCAATTTCTTCTTCCTCAAATTTTGGCCAAAGAATACCAGGTGTGTCGAGCAGTTCAAAATCTTTCTTCACTTTGATCCACTGCTGTTTCTTTGTAACACCGGGACGATCTCCAGTAATTGCTGTCTTCTTATTAGCCAGTCGATTAATTAACGTGGATTTCCCTACATTTGGTATTCCCAGGATCATCGCCCTTAAGGCACGCGGACGAACACCTTTTGCCATCATTTTCTCAATCTTGCTTTTGCCCAGTTCTTTGGCCAAGGATACGACCTGCTGGACATCCTTACTATCGTTTGCTTCAATAGCAAGCGCATGAGTACCTTGTTCTTTGTAATGATTCAGCCATTGTTCAGTAATATTTGGATCTGCCAGATCCTTTTTCATCAGAACCACCATTTTGGGTTTACTCTGCAGCAGCTGATGCAATACCGGGTTTTCTGAAGAAACCGGAGCACGGGCATCTACAAGCTCAATTACAAAATCAACGAGCTTCACCTTTTCTTCAGCTTCCCGCTTTGCTTTAGCCATATGTCCAGGATACCATTGTATTGTCATGAATAACTCTCCTTTTTTAATCAGTGAGGCCGACTCTGTCTAATGGCCAGTAAGTAAACAGTGCTTCTCCAACCAGCTGATCATAGGAAACCATTCCAATCGAACGACTGTCTGTGGAATTGTCACGGTTGTCCCCGAGCACCAACACATATCCTTCTGGTACAGTAGAGTGCCCTCCCGGAAGCTCTTCAATCGTAAAATCATCTGTTAAATCCTGGCCTGATGGTATTGCCTGTTTCTGTTCTTCAAGGTAAGGCTCTTCCACCGGTTCACCATTAATATACAACTGATCATTCTGCACGGCTACACTCTCACCCGGCAGACCGATTACCCGCTTAATATAATCCTGTTGATTATTAGCGTGGAAAACCGTTATATCAAATCGATCCGGTTCTCCGACAGTATAATTAATCTTACTTACAATTAAGTGCTGTCCATTATGTAAGGTTGGCAGCATGGACGGACCTTCCACAATCACCGGAGCAAATAAAAAAACACGCACAATAACCGCCAAAACCGCCGCAATCGCGAACGCCTTAATCCACTCAAACCATTGCTTCTTCATAAACTCTTCTCCTTTTATAGAAATGCGAGAGGGGCTGGTTAGGCCTGACACGCATAAGCAAAACCATGCAGTGGCGGTCTTTGCCACGTAATGGGATTGCTTATGACGCGAAGGCCTGCCCCTCGCAGCTGGACATTTGAAATGCGGAAGTGGCCGGGTTGGCCCGACACGCATAAGCAAGATGGCGGAACGGGGCGATTTTCCCCCGTGCAGGCAGATTGCTTATGACGCGAGGGGCTGGCCACTGCAGCTGGACATTTGAAATGCGAGAGGGGCTGGTTTGGGCTGAAAGCCATAAGTAAAACTATATAAATGCGGCCCAACAAGCCAGCAAAAATTATGTAAATTTAGAAAAAAGGAGCTTGACGAATGCAAGCCCCTTTTTGCTAAATTAGATGATTTCTTTAATACGAGCAGCTTTACCGCGAAGATTACGCAGGTAGTATAGCTTCGCGCGACGTACTTTACCGCGGCGAGAACGCTCAATTTTTGCAAGTCGTGGTGAATGTACCGGGAATGTACGCTCAACACCTACACCGTAAGAGATTTTACGGACAGTAAATGTTTCACTGATTCCACCATTTTGGCGCTTGATAACAACACCTTCAAAAACCTGAATACGTTCACGGTTACCCTCAACAACCTTAACGTGTACCTTAACAGTATCACCAGGGCGGAAGTCTGGGTGGTCTGTACGAAGCTGATCCTTCGTAATGTCATGAATTAATTGTTGCATTATATTTCACTCCTTCTCAACTAATGCTCATACCTTCTATGAGACAGCGGAACATCGTTATCCGCTTAAACCGAACGTTTAAGCACAACTGATAATATACCATAATCTATTATATTTCGCAAGGTTTTCTAACTTATTCCCATTCTTTTATCCAAGCTTTTTCCTGTACCGTCAGTTCCCGATCAGTTAAGAGATCGGGACGGCGAAGGTAGGTGCGCTTTAATGACTGATAATGTCTCCATTCTTCTATCTTTGCATGATTTCCCGAAAGAAGAACATCCGGTACTTCATGATTTCTGAAGCTGCTGGGACGTGTATAGTGGGGATGCTCAAGAAGTCCGTTTGAAAAGGAATCTTCAGGAGCGGACTGTTCATTTCCTAAAACCTCAGGGAGTAAACGAACGACAGAATCAATGACTACCATCGCCCCTAGTTCCCCGCCTGTTAATACATAATCACCAATTGAAATTTCTTCATCTACAAGCTGTTCTCTTACACGCTCATCATAGCCTTCATAATGTCCGCATAATATGATTAAATGTTCTTCCTTGGCCAGTTCTTCCGCCTTCTTCTGCGTATAGGGCTGTCCTTGAGGGCACATTAAAACAACTTTAGGCTGCGTATGGCGTTTCTCCTTAGTCGCTTCTACCGCATCAAAAATCGGCTGAGGTGTAAGAACGAGCCCAGCTCCTCCACCGTAAGGATAATCATCTACCTTATTATGCTTGTTCGTCGTGTAATCTCTAAAATTAACCGTATCGTAGGAAAAGGCCCCTTTTTCTCTGGCCCGCTTCATGATGGAAGCATCCATTACACCAGTAAACATTTCCGGAAATAAGGTTAAAATATCAATGTGCATTTAGTCCAGCAGCCCTTCTATTGGATCAATGATTACACGTTTGTTCACAACATCTACTTCTTTTACTACTTGTTCGATATAAGGAACCAGCAGATCTTTTTTCTTATTGCGGCGAACCACCCAGACATCGTTAGCTCCCGGTGTAAGAATCTCTTTTATTTCTCCCAGCTTTTCTTCATTAGTTAAGAAAACTTCAGAGCCGATAATTTCGTGAAAGTAGAATTCGTTTTCTCCTAGTTCTTCCTGGTCACTTTCCGTCACTTTTAAATAACCATCACGATATTGTTCTACCTCATTAATCGAAGAGTGGCCTTCAAACGTAAGAAGGTCAAAACCTTTGTGAACCCTGTGACTTCTAACAGTTAATTCCTTGATGTCTTTCTTATCATTTACCCAATACAAAAGCTGCCCCGGCTTAAAGCGTTCCTCAAAGTCAGTGATTCTCCGGACCTTTACTTCTCCTTTAATCCCATGTGTATTTATTATTTGTCCCACATTAAAAAATTTTTCTGTCATGTATGATCTACCTCGCTCGTATTACAATTCCGTCCTTAATAACAATTTCACGTTTTTTTACTGTTTCTTCATAAGCATCGCCTTCATTAAGCTCGACAATCGTTTCTACTTCATCGGTCTTGAGTTCTTCTCCCACCGGCAGTAAATCCAGTTGATTCAGCTGAAACTGAATTTGTTTCATCGTATCCTGGCGGCGTGAGATCTCCTTGACGAATCGTTGGCGGACATCTGGCTGTTCATAATCATAATTGCGCTCAATCTTCTTCTGCTGAAACTTCAGCTGCTGGCATTCTTTATCCAGACGCTCATACTTGGAAGTTAACCGATCCTTGATAGCTTGTCTGCTGTTCTCCGTCAGTATTTCCTTTACAGGTATTCGCTGAATAATCTGCATGATCTCCTGCCTTATCTGATATTGAATGTTAAAAAAGGGAAAGGTTCTACTGACCCTCTCCCTCTTTCACATGATATCCAAATAGATTCTTTTCTTTAAATCTGACCCTGCGGCGTAAACTACCGTCCGAATCGCCTTGGCAATTCGACCGTTCTTTCCAATCACCTTACCAACATCTTCACTGTGAACGGTTAAATGATAAACAATTTTATGTTCTTCTTCCTTCACGTTAATTTCGATCTCTTCTGGGTGATCAACAAGCGGTGTAACGATCGTTTCGATCAAGGCTTTCATGATATCACTACTTTACTTATTGTTTTTTTTATCGTGGAACTGCTTCATAATTCCTTCTTTTGAGAAAAGGTTACGAACAGTGTCACTTGGCTTCGCACCGTTGGACATCCAATCCATAGCTTTGTCAGCATCGATATCTACATGTACCGGGTTAGCTACAGGATTGTATGTTCCAATTTGTTCAATAATACGTCCATCACGAGGAGAACGTGAATCAGCAACAACTACACGATAAAATGGGTTACGCTTAGAACCCATGCGTTTTAGGCGAATTTTAACTGCCATATTTAACAACCTCCATTAATTTCTTTAAATGTTCAACACAAGAATAGATTTTAGCAGATACTTGAATGTCTGTAAAGGGTTTTTACATTACATGAACGGAAATTTCATTCCTCTGCCTTTTTTTCCTTTTGTATTGCTCATCTGTTTCATCATTTTTTTCATCTCTTCAAACTGTTTAAGCAGACGGTTAACTTCTGAGACAGAGGTGCCTGACCCTTTAGCTATACGCTTCTTACGGCTCGCATTCATAAGGGATGGATCCACACGCTCTTTCTTAGTCATTGACTGGATGATAGCCTCCACATGTACAATCTGTTTATCATCAAAGGAGGCATTCTGCAGCCCTTTCATTTTATTAGCCCCTGGAATCATCCCGATCAGCTCATCAAGCGGACCCATGTTCTTTACCTGTTCCATCTGCTCAAGAAAATCTTCAAATGTAAACGAAGCATTCCGCATTTTAGCTTCAAGATCTTTTGCCTGTTTCTCATCGACCTGAGACTGGGCTTTTTCAATAAGTGTAAGCATATCCCCCATGCCTAAAATACGGGAAGCCATTCTTTCGGGGTGAAACGGCTCAAGTTGATCAAGCTTTTCACCCATACCAGCAAATTTAATCGGCTTACCAGTTACGGCTTTAATCGACAGAGCAGCCCCTCCCCGGGTATCGCCGTCAAGCTTCGTTAACAGCACACCAGTAACTTCCAGCTGTGCATCAAAGCTTTCCGCCACATTAACTGCATCCTGACCGGTCATTGCGTCTACTACTAGGAAAACTTCCTCCGGATTAACCGCTTCTTTAATTCGCTCAAGTTCTTCCATTAGGTCGCCGTCAACATGCAGACGACCGGCCGTATCGACAATCACATAATCATAATGTTCTTCCTTAGCTTTGGCCACTGCATTTTTCGCAATATCAACAGGGTCTGCCTCAGTGCCTTCAGAGTGAACAGGCATACCCAGCTGCTTGCCTAACGTCTCAAGCTGCTGAATCGCCGCCGGACGGTAGACGTCAGCTGCCGCTAAAAGAGGTTTTCGATTATAATTTTTCCTTAAAAGGTTCGCAAGCTTACCTGTAGTGGTCGTTTTACCAGCACCCTGGAGACCTACCATCATTATTACAGTGGGAGGACGTTTAGCAACAGCTATCTTACTTTCGTTGCCACCCATTAATTCCGTTAATTCATCCTGCACGATCTTAATGACCTGCTGTCCGGGTGTTAGGCTGCTCATTACTTCTTCACCGACAGCGCGCTCACGGATTCGTTTCACAAAATCTTTAACTACTTTAAAATTTACGTCTGCTTCTAAAAGGGCAAGCCTTACTTCCCGGCTCATCTCCTTCACATCTTGTTCTGTAACCTTCCCTTTACCTTTAATCTTCTGTATCGATTGCTGTAAACGGTCGGATAAACCTTCAAATGCCATCGAAGGAACCCTCCTATTCTAGTTCTTGTAGTTCATCAAGCCAACTCATTATATCTTTTTCAATTGCTGTGTTTTTTACGGCTGCATTCATTTGCTCTAAAATCCGCTGTCTCTTTTGAAACTTTTCATAGAGTAAGAGCTTGTCTTCATATTCTTCCAGCATGGCTTCTGTCCGTCTAATATTATCATAAACGGCCTGCCTTGAGACATTAAAATTCTCTGATATCTCACCGAGCGAATAATCTTCTAAATAGTAAAGTTCCATATAATTCCGCTGCTTTGGAGTGAGTAGAGACTGATAGAAATCCAAAAGATAATTAATTCTAGTCGTTTTTTCAAGCATGTTTTTCACTCCTTGTTAAGTGAAATACCTTTACATATGAATAGTAACCGAGCTCATCGCTCTGTGTCAAGATTTACTCCTCGTACTCTGCCTGCTCATCGATCATATCTGCAAACAATCCATAAACAAAAGCATGGGCGTCGAATCTCTCCAGATCTGTTACCTTCTCACCTAATCCCACAAGCTTCACAGGTATTTCAAGCTCCTTACGAATCGCAAGGACGATCCCGCCCTTAGCCGTGCCGTCAAGCTTAGTAAGAACAATACCAGACACATCTGTAGCTTCTGAAAAAGTCTTTGCCTGGCTCATCGCATTCTGTCCTGTTGTGGCATCAAGCACGAGCAGAACTTCATGAGGAGCTCCAGGTACTTCTCTCGAAATGACTCGTTTAACTTTGGACAGTTCATTCATAAGGTTTACTTTGTTCTGCAGTCTTCCTGCCGTATCGCAGATTAACACATCAGCATTTTTGGACTTGGCTGATTGAATGCCATCATAAATAACGGCAGCCGGATCGCTTCCTTCGCTGTGTTTAATGACGTTAACTCCCGCGCGTTTTCCCCATTCATCCAGTTGGTCAATAGCTCCCGCACGGAAGGTGTCTCCTGCTGCAAGCGTTACTCTTTTACCTTCCGACTTTAATTGGTGGGCCAGTTTTCCAATGGTGGTTGTCTTACCTACACCATTAACTCCTACAAACAAATAAATGGTTAAGCCGTCAGGATTGATAGCCAGCTCCTCAACGCCGAAGTCCTGATCATCCCCATAATAAAGCTCTACAAGTTTCTCAGAAATGACTTCTTTCACCTGACGAGTATCTTTAATGTTACGACGCTTTACTTCCATTTCAAGCTCTTCAATCATTTCCATTACTGCGTTTACCCCAACATCAGCAGAAATTAATACTTCCTCAAGCTCTTCAAAGAAATCTTCATCTACTGTCCGATATCGGGCAACCAGATCGTTAATCCTGCTAGTGAAAGAATTTCGTGTTTTAGTGAGACCACTTCTGAACTTCGCTGCAATGCTTTCTTCCTCATAAGATTCTTCTGGGATTTCGACCTCTTCCTGTGTTTCAAGTTCTTCTGGAATGATTATTTCCTCTTCTGGAGTATCCACTTCATCGGCTTCTGTTTCACCTTCTAACACTTCTTCCTCTTCTAGAGGAGGAAGTTCTTCATCCAATTCTCTTTCATCTTCAGAAGAGGGGTCTTCAGATTCAAACCAGCTCTCTGTTTCCTCCTGACCCTGGTAGATATCATCATCAAATGGGTCTTCTCCCATCTTTTTTTCCTGCTCTTTTAATGATTCTTCCCTGGCTTTTTCAATAATTTCTTCAGGATCGATCACAAACTTATCTCTTAACTTCTTAAAAAAGCTCAATACTCTCTTCCTTCCTATGCTTCTATTAGATCCACAGTCTCTTCTAAACGAACGGAAACCAGTTTAGAAACTCCTGATTCCTGCATGGTCACTCCATAGAGTACATCAGATTCCTCCATCGTTCCTTTTCTGTGGGTAATAACGATAAACTGGGTCTGCTGGCTGAATTCTTTCAGGAACCGCGCAAAACGGTCAACGTTAGCTTCATCAAGGGCCGCTTCGACTTCGTCAAGGACACAGAATGGTACAGGTCTGACTCTTAAAATAGAAAATAATAGTGCAATTGCTGTTAAGGCTCGTTCTCCACCGGAAAGGAGGCTTAAGTTCTGCAATTTCTTTCCAGGGGGCTGTGCGACAATATCCACACCAGTTTCCAGCAAATTCTCAGGATCGGTTAGTCGAAGATCGGCAATTCCGCCCCCAAAGAGATCCTTAAATACGCTTCCGAATTCATTTCGAATTTTGGAGAACGTATCCTCAAAGCGCCGCTTCATTTCATGATCCATCTCATTAATAATCGAGTGGAGAGTTTGCTTAGCTTCCAGTAAGTCTGACTGTTGGCCTGACAGGAAATCATATCTTTCCACAATTCGGTCGTATTCTTCTATTGCGCCCAGGTTTACGGTGCCAAGCTCTTCAATCGCCCTTTTTATAAGTTTTACCTGAGTGGAAGACTGATCTTTGTTTTCTACACGATCATAATCCTGCTTTGCTTTTTCGAACGTAGTTACGTACTCTTCCTGCAGATAGGAAAGCATGTTTTCAAGCTCAACATCCAGACGGTTTACCTTCACTTCCTTCTGCTGAATATCAGTAACAAAATTCTGATGCTGACGGCTGGTTTCTTTCAGCTGTTTTTCCTGCTGCTGGATAGTTTCTGCGAGTTCGTTTCTTTCTTCTCGGTACTGATTAATTTGGCCGGCAGCTGTTTCTTTTTGATTTCTTGTCGTTGATATCTGTTGATCAACTTCTTCTTCTGTCTGGTTCGATTCTACAACTTCTACGAGCTGCTGATAGGATTGTCTGTTTCTTTCAAGCAGTTCTTTAGCATGAGACAGTTCGTTTTGAAGACGTTCGCTTTTCTCCTGCTGGTTAGACACACCAGATTCCTGCTCTGCAAGCTGAATCTGATGCCTTTGCAGCTGTTCGCGTAAATTCGCTTCATCTTCCTTCTGCTGACCTTTCGCTGCTGTAAGCTCATCAATCAGCTGCTGAACCTTTACAAGCTCTGAAGCAATATCTTTAAGCTCTTTTTCAAGACTTTGCAGCCTGTGATCAATATGCTCTTTGTCCGTAATATACTGCGACTGGTCCTGGTCATACATAATCAGCTGGTCATTCAGGTGATCCAGCCTGACCTTCAGCTCTCTTTTACTTGACTGTGTTTCATATTCAGTATTTTTAAGTGCTTCGATACGAGTTTTCAGCTGCTGAATCTCCTGATTTTGTTCAAAAATTGATGACTTCAGCACCTTCACTTTCTCTTCAACGTCTTTTGCTTTTTTATCAAATTCACTAATTTTATTTGTCAGTTCCTGCAGCTCTTTTTCACGAGTAAACAAAGACTGATTAGACTTTTTCTGAGCTCCGCCTGACATAGACCCCCCCGGGTTTACGACATCTCCTTCAAGAGTTACGACACGGTACTTACGGTTGAGAATTTTAGCTATATGATTGGCAGCTTCTAAACTTTCCGCAATTAAAATATGACCGAGCAGATGGTTAATGGCTGCCGCGTGTTGATTGTCGTAGCTGATCAAATCAGAGGCAACCCCGATAAAACCATTAACTTCTTGTAGCGACGATAAGGCCTGTCCATGAATGGTGCGCGGCTGAATCGTTGCAAGCGGAAGAAACGTCGCCCGTCCCTTGTTATGCTGTTTCAGCCAGTGAATTGCCCGGCGGCCCGCCTGTTCATCTTTCACTATGACATGCTGGGCCTGTGCACCAAGAGCTGTCTCCACAGCCGTTAGTAGTTGGGAAGGAATATCAATCACTTCAAGAACTGCTCCTTCCACTCCAGTCACTGCCGATTTTTCTCTCGCTTTTAAAATTTCTCTTACTCCCTGGAAATAGCCTGAATAATCCTCTTTTAATTCCTCTAGCATTTCTTTTTTAGATCTCATTTTCTCTAAATACTGATACCCTTGATAAAGCTTTTGCTGCCATTCTTCGTAAGAGCGTTCATTTTCTTCATGATTTTTCTGCAGCGTCAGCAGCTTTTCCTCAAGCTCCTTACGCTCTCCCGCTTCTTTCTCAAGTTTTTCAGTTATTTCTTTAAGGGAATGTTCCTGCTTCGTTCTTTCATCATCTAAGGCCTGAAATTTACCCTGCTGCAGGCCTTTTTTATTATTCAGCTGTATTTGCTGCTGCTCTAAAGTTGCCTTTTCATTACGTTTAGCGGCCTGACCATTCAACAGATCGATATACTCACTCTTATAATCCTCGATCTGTTCCTCAATGTCCTCAGGCCCCTGCTTTAATGCTTCCTCTGTTTGCTTTATGCTTTTCTTAGTAGCCTTCCGCTTTTGAATCAGCTCCTGGAGTTTCCTGCTTTCATTTGCAGCCGTTACTTCAAGCTCTTCAACCTGACTGGTTAATGTATCATATTCCGATTCCAGCTTGGTTTTATTTTCCGCAAAATGCTTATGACGCTCTTTCATAAGCTCTCTTCTGCCTTCAAGATTTTCAAGCTCTTGAGTAAGACTAAGAAGCTTTTCCTGCAAGTCTTGTAAAGACTCATCCAAGCCTGTCATCTGGCTGCGCTTCTGATCTATATTCTCTTCTTTTGTTTGAAGCGCTGCCTTTAGTTCAGCTTCTTTTGCTTTCACCAATTCGAGCTGTTCCAGAAGCCCCTGCCACTCTTCGTGAACATCTTCAATTTGAGTCACAAGCAGAGAAATCTCAATCTGTTTAAGATCTTCTTTTTTCTCTAAATAATCTTTGGCTACAGAAGCTTGCTCCCTTAATGGCTCAAGCTGACCGTTGATTTCGTGAATGATATCTTCCACACGGTTTAGGTTTTCCTGGGTTTCAAGAAGTTTTGATTCTGCTTTTTTCTTTCGCTGTTTATACTTAAGAACCCCGGCAGCCTCTTCAAAGATCGAGCGTCGTTCCTCCGCCTTGGAACTTAGGATCTCCTCCACTTTTCCCTGGCTGATAATAGAAAACGCTTCACGACCGAGTCCAGAATCCATAAATAAATCGACAATGTCTTTTAGCCGGCATGACTGGTTATTTATGTAGAATTCACTTTCACCGGAACGAAAGACTCTTCTCGTTACACTTACTTCCTCATAATCGAGGGGAAGAATTTGATTTGAATTGTTTAGAGTAAGTGTGACCTCTGCCATATTCAGCGGTTTTCTCGATTCACTTCCTGCGAAAATAATATCTTCCATTTTCGCACCTCTTAAAGAACGGGCGGATTGTTCACCAAGCACCCAGCGAATCGCATCCGTTATATTACTTTTTCCGCTTCCGTTTGGCCCTACTACAGAAGTAACACCCGAAACAAAATCGACGGAAATTCTTTCAGCAAATGATTTAAATCCAATACTTTCTAGTCTTTTGAGGAACATATTCATCCTCCTGTTAATTTTACGAATCTACTGCTCTAACTTGTCTATTTTACCATACTTCCTACTCCTCCGATAGTTTAGAAAGTGATCGTAAATAGTCGAATTGGGGGGGTTTCAAAAATTTTAAAAATAATTTATCATATGTAAACATAACGTGATATTTGGAGGAGGAAAACTGTGAGTCTGGAAGAAGCTACGCAAGATAACCTAAGTTACATTATTAATGATATGGCCGACAAACTGCAAGTCGTTAATCGTTCCATTATGGACCCGGAAGATTATGATTTGGCCAAGTATGACGAAATTAAATCTCTTCACGAAGTTATACAAATGAAAGGCCAGCTGAGTGTTTCAGAAATCCAGGTATTCGTTCAGGAATTAGGGAATTACCGAAAATAGACAGCACTAAAAAGACCGTACAGATGCCTTTCATCTGCACGGTCTTTTTATATAGCGCCCTGGTTAATCAGCGCCTGCTGTGCGGCTTTCTGTTCCGCTTCCTTTTTTGTACGGCCGATGCCGACCCCAGCCGTTTCTTCCTGCACGAGTACATGAGCAATAAATTCCCTGCTGTGGGCAGGACCTCTTTCCTCTACAATCTGGTACTCAATTCGGCTGTTTCTATCTCTTTGTATATATTCCTGCAGCTGACTCTTAAAATCCATCGCATGAGAAAAAGCACCACTTTTAATTTTTGGATACACATACTTTTCTAGAAACGTAACCACTTCGTTAAAGCCTTTATCTAAATATACAGCCCCGATAAAAGCTTCGAACACATCTGCTAAAAGTGCAGGGCGGTTGCGTCCGCCGGTCATTTCTTCCCCTTTTCCTAATAGAATCAAATCCTGGAAATTAAGATCGTTGGCAAACTTAACGAGTGAAATCTCACAAACAATTGAAGCTCTGTACTTTGTCAGTTCACCTTCTGTCATCTTAGGAAATTCTTTATATAAGAATTGGGAAACTCCTAGTTCAAGCACGGCATCTCCAAGGAATTCAAGCCTCTCGTTGTCTTCACGATCGGTTTTACGATGCTCATTCACATAGGATGAATGTGTAAAAGCTTGCTCCAGTAACGAAACATTATTAAATTTAATATTTACTTTGTTTTGAAAACTGGAAAAATCCTCCATAATTCACCGTGTCCTTTTCATTTTAATCTTTAAATATAGGAAAGGCTGCCTGCAGGTTACAGACAGCATTTCAAGTTTACGACAAGCTGTTTATGTAATTAACAGCGTCGCCAACTGTATTAATGTTTTCAGCTTCTTCATCAGATATTTCCATATCAAACTCGTCCTCAAGCTCCATTACTAATTCAACAACGTCAAGAGAATCCGCTTCAAGGTCTTCTTTGAAGGAAGCTTCCATTGTTACTTTAGACTCGTCTGCGTCAAGACGGTCCACAATGATTTGTTTTACACGCTCAAATGTATCTGCCATAGGAACTTCACCTCCCTTCAGTAATTATAGTAAATTTCTCGGCTTAAAACTAGACTAATTTTACATTACCATACCGCCATCGACATTAATCGTCTGGCCTGTAATATACTGGGCATCTTCAGAAGCTAGGAAACGGACAACACGAGCGACATCTTTTCCTTCTCCGAGTCTTCCAAGCGGGATGAGGGAGAGCATCTGCTCTCTCTGCTCATCAGTCAACTGGTCGGTCATATCTGTTGTAATATAACCAGGAGCCACAGCATTAACAGTAATATTTCTTGTGGCCAGTTCTTTTGCATTGGACTTTGTAAGTCCGATAACACCAGCTTTTGCTGCAACATAATTAGCCTGCCCCGGATTTCCAGACACTCCAACAATTGAGGAAATATTAATAATGCGTCCATATTTTTGTTTCATCATCTGGCGGGTCACACCTTTTGTACAAACGAATACACCTTTTAAGTTTGTATCGATGACATCGTCAAACTCTTCTTCTTTCATTCTCATTAGTAAATTATCTCTCGTAATGCCCGCATTATTCACTAGAATATCAAGACGTCCGAACTGGTCTACGACTTCTTTCACCATGCGTTTTACATCATCACCATTCGAGACATTAGCTTGAATCTTAATGGCTTCCCCGCCGTTGTCTTTAATTTCCTGGACAACAGCTTTAGCTTTATCTTCACTGCCTGCATAATTAACAGCTACTTTAGCGCCTTGTGCTCCAAGTTCAAGCGCAATAGCACGGCCGATTCCCCGGGAAGCGCCGGTAACGAGAGCTACCTGATCATTCAGCATTATTTTTCCTCCTTATACCATTCTACAAAACTTTGCAATGAATCTGGATCCTGGACGGAAAATGTCTTTAAGCGTCGATTTACTTTTTTCACAAGTCCGCTTAATACTTTCCCCTGCCCAACTTCAACGATTGCATCTAGTTCTGATTCTGCAAAGCGTTCTAAAATTTCGTGGAACCTTACAGGAGAATACAACTGTTCGACGAGCAGCTTTTCAATCTTTTCTCCCTCCTGTACAGGTTCGGCCGTAACATTTGCATATACAGGGATGCCAGCATCCTCCACATTAACACTGTCCAGCTTTTCAGAAAAGCGCTCACTTGCAGGAGCCATTAGACGGGAGTGAAAAGGTCCGCTGACATTTAAGGGAAGAACTCTCTTAGCTCCAGCTTCCTTTAATTGTTCTGATGCTTTTTCGACTCCTGGCGCTGTACCTGATATAACAATTTGCCCAGGGCAGTTAATGTTAGCCAAGTCTACAGGTTCATCATCGCCTAGATCATTTAAAACAGCCTGAATGTCTTCCTGTTTCATTCCCAGTACTGCAGCCATAGCTCCTTTTCCTGTAGGGTAAGCCTCTTCCATTAATTTGCCGCGTTCATGCACAAGTTTAACGGCGTCCATTGCACGCAAAGATCCCGCGGCTACTAAAGCGCTGTACTCCCCAAGGCTGTGACCGGCTGTCATTTGCGGCTCGATCCCTTCCTTTTTAAGAAGCTTTGTAATCGCAATGCTGTTAAGAAGCAGGGCTGGCTGAGCATTTTCTGTCTTTGTTAACTGGTCAGAAGGTCCTTCAAACATCAGGGAAGTTAAGGAATAACCTAATGCTTCGTCAGCTTGTTTAAAAAGGTCATTTGCTTCTGAATAGTGTTCGTACATTTTTTGGCCCATCCCCACTTCCTGGGATCCTTGGCCGGGATAAATAAAGGCTACTTTCTTCATGCTTCTCCTCCTGTTCGTTCATACTCCTGCAATGCGGATTTAATGGTTGGCGTTACATCTTTTTCAATCATATGGCAGGCCTGGCGGATCGCGTTATAAACAGCTCTATCATTGGATGATCCGTGAGCCTTAATAACTGGTGCAGCTAATCCAAATAGTCCGGCACCCCCATATTCAGAATAATCAAGCTTATCTTTTAAACCTTTTAAATCATTTTTCACTAAACCAGCTGCCAGTTTTGTCTTAAAACTGGACATAAACGTCTGCTTCATCATAGAAAACATGGTTAAGGCTGTTCCCTCCAGCGTCTTTAAAGCGACGTTTCCAGTAAAACCATCTGTAACGACAACATCGGCTGCCCCCTGCAGCAAGTCCCGTGACTCTACGTTACCTATAAAATTGATGGGAGCATCTGAGAGTAAAGCAAATGCTTTTTTCGTCAGTTCACTGCCTTTTCCATCTTCTGTTCCGACATTTAATAAGCCGACTCTTGGATTCTTCACATCTCTGACTTTTTCACAGTAAATAGAGCCGATAATTCCGTATTGCAACAGATGTTGTGGTTTAGCATCTACATTCGCGCCAACATCAAGCATTAAAAATCCACTTCCATCTTCTGTTGGAAGTGTAGGGCTTAGAGCAGGACGCTCAACTCCTTCAAGCCGCCCGATGCCAAAAAGACCAGCGCTCATTAGAGCACCTGTATTTCCTGCTGAAATACACCCATCTGCACGGCCTTCCTTTACTTCTTTAGCCATTAAAACCATAGAAGCCTGCTTTTTTCGCCGCACGGCCCGTACCGGCTCGTCATCAGAGGTAATCATTTCAGTTGTATGTATAATAGAGATATTGTCTTTTTCCCCTTCTAAATACGGGGTAATTTTACTTTCATCACCAATCAAGGTAATTTCAAGGTTATGAATCGAGGCAGCTGCCTGGGCTGCTCCCTTAACAATCGCCTCGGGAGCGTGGTCTCCACCCATTGCATCGATAGCTATTCTCATCAGTTATTTCTCTCCTTTGGATCATGTTCGCGGTACATTTTAAATGACCCAGCAAATACTTCTTCATTATCTACAAAACTATGCACATTCACAATAGTTCTTCCTTTGTGATCTTCAACTTGTACAGCAGCTTTAGCTACGACACGTTCACCAAGCTTAACGGGACGAGTGAATTTGATATCAGCACCGGCTGTTAAAGCGAGATCCTCATCAATAACGGCCACTGCCAAAGAATTTGCCTGGGCAAAGAGGTGGTGGCCTCTTGCGATGTTGTTTCTTGAGAATACATGTTCCTCTTTTATATCAAGAATGGAAATCGCTCGTTTATCAAGTTCTAAATCAATGACTTCCCCGATGACTTCTTCGATCGGCAGAGCCTTGACGGTTTCATTCCATTCGTGAGTAGCGACAGATTTAATCCGTTCTCGAAGTTCAGGGATAGAAAGCTCCATCCGGTCTAAGCGGATCGTCTGAATACTTACACCAAACTGCTTGGCAAGCTCCTCATCAGTCGTAAATGGAGTAGCTTCGATCGTTCCTTTTAATTCGCTCTGTCTCTGCTTTTTTGAAAGCTTCATGCTTTTCCCACCGTTCATTCATCATAAAGTTATGACTAGGTACTAACAGTAATATATAATACCTTTCTTTATAACGCAAGAGATCCCTTCGCTTCATAAGCGAGAAAATAAACGGTGAGCTGACTACTTTCAGGTCAAGTAAACGTTTTGGATTAGTACAGGGAATCAATGAGGGTACGGCGTTTCGCACCCACCTTCCTGTATGAACTTCCCCATTCCCCGTCCCGAGACCAATCTCAAAAAGGAATGTTCTTAGCAGCATTTCATGAAGAAAACTCATTTTTTTGCTTCTAGTACACCTTCACATTAAAGACTTTGGAAACTAGAGTAACTACAATTTCCTTTTCCCCCAACATTGCCAGGAATCTCTGTACATTAATCAAGAACTCTCCCTTGAATGTTTGCATCCTGCTCAATGATTTGAAGCAGCGGGCGGAATCTCTCGTCTTTGGACAGAAAGTCATTTGAAATTATTTCGGATGCATCCTGTCTAGCTGTTTCCAGAGCCCTATAGTCATGGACCATGTCACCTACTTTAAATTCAGGCATTCCACTTTGCTTTCTGCCGAAGAAATCACCTGGACCTCTAAGTTTTAAGTCCTGTTCGGAAAGTTCGAATCCATCGGTTGTTTCTGTCATAATTCTCATTCGTTCTTTCCCTACATCTCCCTTAGGATCTGCAAGTAATATACAGTAGCTCTGTTCTGCTCCGCGTCCAACACGGCCTCTTAGCTGGTGAAGCTGTGATAATCCAAATCGTTCAGCATCATGAACAACCATCAGTGTTGCATTTGGAACATTCACTCCAACTTCTACTACAGTGGTTGAAACGAGAACTTGAATTTCATTGGAGGAAAACTTCTTCATTACGTCTTCTTTTTCATTATTACTAAGCCGGCCATGCATAAGACCGATGGTTATGTGAGGTTCATAGATTTCAGCCAGCTGGTGATAAAGATCAATCGCGTCCTGTACTTCCAGCTGTTCCGATTCTTCAATTAACGGACAGATTACATAAGCCTGGTGACCTTTTTTCACCTCTTTTTGAATAAAAGAAAGCACCCGTTCGGTTAATCCCCCTTTAACCCAATAGGTTTCCACAGGTTTTCTGCCTGCCGGCATTTCATCAATAATTGATACGTCCATATCTCCAAAAGCGGTAATGGCAAGGGTTCTCGGGATAGGAGTCGCTGTCATAAATAAAACATCCGGATGAAGACCTTTATCCCTAAGAGCACGACGCTGATTGACACCAAAACGGTGCTGCTCATCCACAATAACAAAACCAAGATCACTGAATGCTACATCATCTTGAATTAGTGCATGAGTTCCGATAATGATATCGGCTTCATGGTTTTTAACCTGATCTAAAATCTGACTACGGCGCTTACCTTTCACCGAACCTGTTAACAGGACAATATTCGCCTTATCGTTAAACAAATTTGTTAAAGACTCGTAGTGCTGCTCGGCTAAAATTTCTGTAGGAACCATTAGTGCCCCCTGTTTGCCTGCTGTAATCGAAGCATACAAAGAAATTGCCGCCACTGCTGTTTTACCGGATCCTACATCCCCTTGAAGGAGACGGTTCATGCGGTAAGGACTTTTCATATCTTTTAAAATTTCTGCGAGCGAACGCTTTTGGGCGTCTGTTAATTCAAATGGAAAGGATTGGACAAACTGAGTGAGCACTCGATTATCGTACTGCTGGGCATTCCCAGAGGTAGCTTCCCTCTGTAATTTCCGTAAAAGCTGCATTTTCAGCTGAAAGATAACAAATTCTTCATAAATAAAACGACGCTTCGCATGCTTAAGCATCACCCGGCTTTCCGGATAGTGCATCTGCTTTAATGCTTGAATACGCGCCGGAAGTTTATAGCTGAGGACATAGTCTTCAGGCAGAATTTCCTGAATATCTTCTGAATACTCATCAATCGCTGACTTTATCACTTTTCTTAATTTAACAAGAGTCACACTTTCTTTTAATGTGTATACAGGCTGAATCGGTTCTTGATTTTCTGCCGGTCCCTTTTTGAACTGGCTGACCGTAACCTGAAGTCGATGCTGATCCCATTTTCCGGTCACTGTTACTGTATCCCCGGCGCTAAGCTGATTTTTAGCAAAAGCTCTATTAAACATAACAGCTTTGACAGCAAAACTTTCCACCTGAAGATTCATCGTCAGCCGGGATTTTTTTCTTCCATAGTATTGAACGGCAGGATCGGTCATCAATCGACCTTCAATCGTAGCTTTTTCGTCATGAATCAGCTCCGTCAGCGGTTTTATTTCATAAGAATCATAGCGATATGGAAAATAAAATAAGAGATCTTCCACTGTAAATAAACCTAGTTCATTTAAATGTACCGCTAGTTTATCGCCAATGCCTTTCACTTCTGTTATAGGGAGTTGTAAACGGCTGTCCATTATTTATTCGCAGCACTTCCGTAAATTTTCTCTTCCAGTTTCTTTCCGGTTGGTGTGGCTGCCAGTCCGCCTTGAGCCGTCTCCCTAAACGCTGAAGGCATTCGCTGACCCACTTTATACATGGCGTCAATTACTTCATCACAAGGAATTCTGCTTGTTACTCCAGCTAAAGCCATATCAGCAGCAACGACTGCATTGGCTGCTCCCATCGCATTTCGTTTCACACATGGTACTTCCACAAGACCCGCGACAGGGTCACAAATAAGGCCTAACATATTTTTTAATGTGATGGCCATCGCTTCGGCTGATTGAGCAGGGGTTCCTCCTGCCATCTCAACGATAGCTGCTGCAGCCATTCCTGCTGCCGAACCAACTTCCGCTTGACAGCCCCCTGCAGCTCCGGAAATGGATGCATTATTTGCGACGACAAAACCAAAAGCGCCGGAAGTGAATAAGTAACGAATCATCTGCTCCCGCGTTGGATTTAAACGATCTTTTACGGCAAACAAAGTGCCCGGAACACAGCCCGCACTCCCAGCTGTCGGTGTCGCGCAAATCGTTCCCATCGCAGCATTTACTTCATTCGTAGCTACAGCTTTACTGACCGCATCCATCAGCAGCTGACCGGATAACGGGTTATGATTCTTCATATACTCCTGAATTAAAACCGCATCTCCTCCAGTTAAACCGCTATGGGATTTCACCCCTTTTAAGCCGTCTTCTACCGCTTTTTCCATCACGACAAGATTGCGTTCCATTTGAGTAAAGATCTGCTCTCTTGTTACTTGTTTCGTTTCCATTTCCTGCTGGATCATAACTTCCGAAATGGGAATATTCTCTTTTTCTGCAATACCGATTAATTCGGCTACATTTTTAAACATTGTATTTCCTCCTGCTGATTAATCCGATATTCGAGCGACCTGAGTTATGTGGTCAGCCAGCTCCAATTCACTGAGTACTGTATCTTCAATATTTTGATCGACTTCTATAACCATTAACGCCTGCTCTCCCTGGGCTTTTCTTGACACTTCCATCCGGCCGATATTGATTTTGTGTTTAGCCAGGATGGCTGTAGCCGAAGCTATTGCGCCATATCGGTCGTCATGAATTAATAAAATAGCCGGATGACTTCCAGAAAGCCGCAGTTCAAAACCGTTAAGCTCCGTAATCTCCGCTTTTCCCCCGCCGATAGAAATACCAACGAGTTCAAGCTCTCCTCCTTTATCTCCAATTACGATACGGGTTGTGTTCGGGTGATCAGTCTGGGCTTTCTCTTCATAAAAATTTACTTCCATGCCTTTAGCTTTTGCTTCTTCTAAAGAGTTACGGATACGCGTATCATCTGTATCATAATCAAGTAACCCTCCGACTATAGCGACATCTGTTCCATGTCCTTTATAAGTCTGGGCAAATGAACCATACAAATGAATATGTGCATATTCCGGTATTCTGCCAAATAAATGGCGGGCAGCTCGTCCTATCCGAGCCGCCCCTGCCGTATGTGAACTTGACGGCCCGATCATAACAGGACCAATTATATCGAATACAGATCTATATTTCATAAAAATTCACCATCCTAAGAAAGCTTGTAATTACCGTAAAGAAAACGCTTTCTAACTTGTGCTTTTCCCTCATATATTCTAACACATTTCAAGAAAAATACCTCAAATAATATGGTTATATTGCTTCAATGTACGATAAGGAGTACAATAAATTCTTGTGGGTTAGATTTCTAACCGGGTGGGAGAGGGATAATTTCATAGAGGAGAAAACAATGCTTACTAAGCATAATTCTCAACACAGCCTGCGCAAGGATTTGGTCGCAGGGTTTATCGGCTATTTTACTACTGTTTATATCGTAGCCGTAAACAGTCAAATCCTAAATGATGCCGGACTTCCGATTGAAAATGGAATGCTTGCTACAATCCTTGCCAGTGCTGTCGGCTGTTTGATCATGGCTTTTTATGCGAATGCTCCTATGGTACTTATACCAGGAATGGGGGTTAACGCGCTTTTTGCTTATTCGATTGTCCAAGGCAAGGGAATGGATTTTCAGGAAGGATTAGGGGTTGTAACGATCGCTGCTGTTCTCTTCCTTATTACCGCATTCACGAAGCTCGGTGACTGGCTGAAGCACGCTATCCCGGATTCGCTTAAGCATTCAATCACAGTAGGTCTCGGCATGTTCCTTACTTTGATCGGTCTTGAAAAAGGAGGACTAGTTGTCAGAGGAGAGTATTCTCTGATTACACTTGGGAATCCTTCTTCGGCAATTGTAATTACAAGTCTGCTTACGTTATTTGGGGCAGTCTTTCTATTTGCCAGAAACGTACCCGGTAATTTTCTAATTACTATGATTATTGGAACAATCATTGCGTACTTTACCGGTATTCTTAAAGGACCAGGAGATGGGATTGCTTTAAGTGAACAGGAATGGATCTTTATGCCTTCCTTCTCAGGAATTGGAGAGTTTGGCTTTTGGATGGCTGTTTTCCCACTGGCTATCGTACTCATTTTTGAAAACATGGGACTTATCCATGGTCAGCTTGATATGCTGAATCAGCAGAATAAGTATAAAAAATCCTACAGGGCGTCTGCCTTTTCTGCACTGTCGTGTGGATTCTTCGGCACATCACCAACGGTTTCTTCTGCCGAAAGCGCAGCGGTCATTGCCTCGGAAGGAAAAACAGGGAGAGCCAGTTTATTAATGGCTGTTTTGTTCACAGGAACTATTTTTCTAACTCCATGGATTTCCATGGTTCCTTCTACGGCAATCAGTCCAATTCTGATAATTGTTGGCGCCCTGATGGTCCAGAATATTAAAGAAATTCCGCTTGATCAGCTTTCAGAAGCGCTGCCGGCTTTTCTTATTATTGTGATGATTCCATTCACTTATTCAATTGCTGACGGCATGGCCTTTGGCTTTATAGCTTACCCAATCGTCAAATTCGCGTTAGGAAAACAAAAAGAGCTTACCACTCCCGTTGTTTTAATTGCCATGGTCTTTCTCGTTGAATTTGTTATCCGCTCCATTGGTCATTAAGAATGAAAGGCGAGAAGGGCGGGTTAAGCCTGAATTGCTTTTTTAAAAGGAACTTCTAATGCAGAAGTTCCTTTTTTTTCCTTTTACTATATGTCATTTCTATGAAGAAAAATGGATGTTCCGTTTGCTGGAGCAGAAAAAAAACGGCTGGGAAATCGCTCGCTTTTCGCGGGGAGCCGGTGAGCTAGCTCGTTACACTCCCGGACCTCACCCCTGCAGGAGCATCGCCATTTCTCTTGGTTGACCTCATTTTTTTGAAGGAAAATGGCTGTTCCGTTTACTGGAGCAGAAAAAAGCGGCTGGGAAATAGCTCCCTTTCCGCGGGGAGCCGGTGAGCTAGCTCGTTACACTCGCGGATCTCACCCTGGCTCTATCTCCCTGCAGGAGTCTCACCATTTCCCAGCCACTTAACCGTTGGTTGTATAAACGGAACGCTGTAGTTTCAGTAACCGCTATTAAGGAAATAATCTTTTCTTACTCTGTGTTCCGTTATTCCTAATAAACGCAAAGGGCCGGGGGAAACGGCGAGACTCCTATGGGAGGATAGAACAGGGTGAGATCCCGGAGGGCTAAAAGCCTGAGGAAGCTCACCGTTCGCCCATGGAAAGCGAGTCTTTTCCCAGGCCCGGTTTTCTATATCAAAGGTAACGGGACTCCTTCCCCTTTACGTGAAAATCAAAGAAGACTCCTTGGAAGAGAAGAACAGGGGAGATCCTGGAAGGCTTTAGCCTGAGGAAGCTCATCGTTCGCCTTCCACTGTGCAAACCTTCCCTTTCTACTTTGTAAAACCCCCCTTTTTCTCACCACCTAATTTCTGTATTTTACCTATTATGAAATTCATTTCTAAGATAATAATAATAATAAATTCCGTGAAAAAGTGGTGATTCCCATTCTTTTGAATTTTATTGTTGGATTTATAATTCCCTGGACAATTGCTATACTAACGTGTCGTCGAGTTCCTCTTTTATTTCTTACCGTTGCTCCTTTTACTTCATTACTTTCCATTACATTAAATCAAATAGGGATGGAAGGAGAATTATGGACCCTTCACCCTCAAACGGCATTCTTAATTTTTAACTCCATAAATATTGACTTTGGCTACAATCCATCTGCGGGACTCGTATTTACTTATATGATTTATTACAATAAATGGAAAAGGTGGAAAGTGTACTTAGGATTTCTACTTTTTTTAAATGTAGCTGAAATGACTGCTCTTGTCTTCGATAAAGTGATATATGGGGCTTCGTGGAATATTTATTATACATTTCTGGCTTACTTATTCGGACTTATAGTATTAGATCTTTATTATCACTTTATAAACAAAGCTATCAATGTAAGAACACTTATGTAAATTTTTTTGACTTAAGACAAAGACTAATTCCTCTCCCTACTAATCAACACGGACTAAACCTCTGCACTGCCGCTTTTCTTACTGTAAAGAGAAAAAACAAATCGCCTGATCCTGTCAGATACAGGAATCAGGCGATTGTATATGTTAAATTAGTTATTCTACAGCCAGAAGATAAGAATATATAGGCTGTCCACCTTCATGGACTTCAACTTCCAAATCTTCAAACTGCTCTTCTAAAAAGCGCTCTAATGCTTCAATCTCTTCGGAATCTGCTTCTTCACCATAGATGATCGTAACAATTTCATCTTCGTCTTCGTCAATCATTTGACTCAATAATTCTTTCGCTGTTTCGAACTGATTTTTTTCAGTGGAAATGATGTCACCTTCAAAAATACCCATAAAATGACCTTTTTCAATAGTCATTCCCTCTATTGTTGTGTCACGGACAGCATAGGTTACTTGACCGCTTTTCACTTCCTGCATCATTGCCGTCATTTCCTGCTTGTTTGTTTCAAGGTCAGTTTCCGGATTGAAGCCAAGCAGGGCACTCATCCCTTGAGGAATAGTTTTGGAAGCAATAACTTCGGCATCAACTTCCGCAAGCTCGGCAGCTTGCTCAGCAGCCATAATAATATTTTTGTTATTCGGAAGGATCAGAACTCGCTTAGCATGGGCTTGTTCAATAGCATCAGAGATGTCTTTTGTACTCGGGTTCATCGTCTGTCCGCCTTGAAGGACAACACTTGCACCAAGGCTTTCGAATAATTTCTTAAGGCCATCTCCCATCGCCACAGTTACGATGCCAAATTCGGCCTTTTCTTCAGAATGAGACGGGGACTTCTTTTTATCACCAACGATTGATGTATGCTGCTCACGCATATTTTCAATCTTCATATTGATGAGACTTCCGTATCGCTGTCCTAAGTTTAATGCTTCACCTGGATATTCTGCATGAATATGAACTTTGATCAATTCTTCATCAGAGACGACAAGAAGTGAATCACCATGATTACTTAAATCCTCACGAAACGCTTCTTCATCATACGGGTGTTTGTCCAATTTATTCTGTTCAAATTTCACCATAAATTCAGTGCAGTATCCGAACTCAATATCTTCAGTATTCATAAAGTCCTGAGCGGATTTATGATGTTCCGCATTTACCATTTCATTCATAGATATGGTGGAAGGCGGCTCAGCTAAATCTTCTCCTTTTAAATTCGCAAGGAATCCTTCATAAATCGTAAGCAATCCCTGTCCTCCGCTGTCAACTACTCCTACTTCCTTCAGAACAGGAAGTAAATCAGGTGTTCTTTGCAGAGATTGTCTGGCTGCTTCTGTCACTTGCTCCATAAAGGAAATGATATCTTCTTCCTTTTTTGCAATTTCCTCTGCTGCTTCTGCTGATTCCCGGGCAACTGTCAATATCGTTCCCTCAACAGGCTTCATCACCGCTTTATAAGCAGTTTCCACTCCGCCATTGAACCCTTCGGCAAGGTCTTTCACTGTAAGCGTTTCTTTCTGTTCAAGCGCTTTGGAAAAACCGCGGAACAGCTGAGATAAAATTACCCCGGAATTCCCTCGGGCCCCCATAAGCAAGCCCTTAGCCAGCCCTTGAGCTACAACCCCCGCATGGTTTTCATCTATTTTTTTAACTTCTTCAGCACCTGAAGACATTGATAAATTCATGTTGGTTCCGGTATCTCCATCTGGCACGGGAAATACATTTAAAGCATCGATCATTTGGGAATTAACCTTCAAATGATGGGCGCCCTGAAGCACCATCCCCGCTAAAGATTTACCGTCTAACTTTCCTAAAGTCACAAATTCTTCCTCCTTTACCCATCTAAAAACTATGCAGCGGCAACTCTCACACCTTGAATAAAGATGTTTACAGAGTTTACCGATAGTCCAACGTTTTTACTTAATGCATATTTCACTTGTGACTGTACGTTATGGGCAACTTCGGATATCTTTGTTCCATAACTCACGATAATATACATATCTATATGAATCTGCTGATCTTCCTGGCGGACAACCACACCTTTTGAAAAATTTTCTTTTCTCAGCATTTCAGCCAAGCCGTCACGAAGCTGATTTTTGGAAGCCATGCCTACTATACCATAACACTCTACAGCAGCGCCCCCAGCGATAGTGGATATCACATCATTGCTAATTGTAATTAAACCATATTCATTATGAAGGTCAACGGACATAAAAAAATCCTCCTCTTATAAACATCATCTTCGTGAAATATTATAACACATAACGTATGATTGCCTTGTAAACGGATACAGATGCATATAACTCCTATTATACTTTGTAACATTTCAGTTTATCTGTCAAGAGAAAGTTCTTGATATAATTACTATTGAATGATTGCATTTGATATGTTGATATGGTACATTAAATAAGTATTTCAAGATTTATGTATGTTACAGGAGGGATTTATATGTCACGTAAATGTGTAGTATCAGGCCGTAGCACAAGCAGTGGTAACAACCGTTCTCACGCGATGAACGCTAATAAACGAAAATTTAAAGCTAACGTACAAAAAGTACGTATACTAGTTGATGGCAAGCCTAAAAAAGTTTATGTTTCAGCTCGCGAACTGAAATCTGGTAAAGTACAGCGCGTATAATTACCATACAAAAAAAGCACCTAATGGGTGCTTTTTTTGTTACTCTTTTTTAAATGTGCTAATGAGAGCCCGTACCATTCCTCCAAGAAAGCGCGGAAGTTTAATCGTATAAAATTTCATGAGCTTCCTCCTCAACATATAAAGCTATGAGTGCTGTCATCCCTCTATTAAATAAGTTCTTTACTTCTTATTACTAACAATATGCCACTAGTAAATGAAAAAGTACCTTGATCTTCAATCACGTGATTTGAAATACATAGAGTTGAACCATAGGTCAGCCGCTGATCTACTAATGGGTAATAAAATCCCTGAAGGTTAATATTATCAACCTCAAGCGTGACCGGAACAAAGGAGACATATGGATAATTCTCGTCCTTTCTTAATGTATGCTCCCCTGGATTGAATAATTCCACCTGATTCTGCTTGTCGATTACTATAGCTTTTATATTCTTCTCTTGAAGAGGATGAAGCATCTGTATGTTGATTAATGTATGATCAAACCTTCCGCCTGTTACCCCAAAAATCAGGATTTCTTCAGCCTCTTTATCTAAAGCATGGAAAATGGCCAGCTCTAAATCGGTTGCATCTTTCTCCGCTGGATATATTTCAACAAACCCAGCAGCCCGCTTAATCTTTTCCATGATTTTTTCAGTGACAGAATCGAAATCTCCAATTGCTGCGTGAAGAGGCAGCCCGCTTTCTATTATATATTCTGCCCCTTGGTCAGCCCCTATCCAGTAGATCTCCTCATGATGGAAATCTTGAAGTCTCGGCAGGTACTCCTTCGGACTGCCGCCAACAATAGCACAAATACCGCCCATTATTTTCACCTCTTTACTAATAGAAGAAGAGCTCAAGTTTTTCCTTGAGCTCTTTAATATTTTCCCTTTCCCCTGCTGGGAATTATACATAACTTTCCTTATTTTACTGATTGTTTGATGGATTCGATTGCAGCTTTTCGATCTTCCTTGTTAAAGACGGCACTCCCGGCTACAAGCACATCAGCACCAGCCTCTGTACATAAACGTGCAGTTTCTTCATTTACTCCGCCATCTACTTCAATCTCAAAAGAATAGCTGGATCCTTTCCGCCATTTGTCAATCTCCTGAATTTTTTCTAAAACAGAAGGGATAAAGGACTGGCCCCCGAAACCAGGATTCACTGTCATAAGAAGCACGAGATCAACTTCTCTTAAAATAGGCTTGATAGACTCAGCAGGTGTGGCCGGATTAATGACGACACCCGCCTTAATCCCATGAGACTTAATCTGCTGAATCGTCCTGTGCAGATGAACACACGCCTCCTGATGGACTGTCAGAATGTCAGCCCCTGCTTTGACAAACTGCTCAATATAAAGGTCCGGCTGTTCGATCATTAAATGTACATCTAGTGGAAGATCTGTTTTTGGACGGATGCTTTCTACAATTAAAGGTCCAATCGTAATATTTGGAACAAAGTGACCATCCATAACATCTACATGTAAGTAATCGGCCCCTCCGTGTTCAACCTCTTTTATTTCTTCTGCAAGCTTTGAGAAATCTGCAGAGAGAATAGATGGTGCAATTTTTGTCATTCCTAATACCTCGGCTTTCGATTTTGAATTTCCTGTAAAAATTGGAGGTAGTGGTCATATCTTTTAGCGGAGATATTTCCTTCCTGTACCTCTGCTTTCACAGCACACTTCGGTTCTCTATCGTGAAGGCAGCCGCGAAACTTACAGTGATCCTGTACTTCTACAAACTCTGGAAAACATTCACTCAGCTGATCTGTCTCAAGTTCCCCAAATTCAAGTGAACTGAACCCTGGAGTATCTGCTACAAGTCCTCCAGCGACTTCATACAATTCAACATGTCTAGTCGTATGCTTTCCTCGACCTAGACTTTCTGAGATTTCGTCTGTATCAATGTTTAATCTAGGGTCAATCATATTTAGCAGTGAAGATTTCCCCACACCGGACTGTCCGGCAATTACTGTAGTTTTCTCCGTCAGATATGACTGAATTCTATCGATTCCTTCCGCATCATGTACGGATGAAAGAATAACCTTATAACCGATTTTATCGTATACTTTTCTATACTCCTCAATTTTTTCCGCCGTGGATTCGCTCGTTTGATCCATTTTCGATATAACGATAATCGGTTCCAGCCGCTTTGCTTCAACTAGTACTAAAAATCGGTCGAGCAAGACAGGATTAAAATCAGGACTTGCTGCAGAAGTCACAACTAAAGCCTGGTCCACATTAGCAATAGGAGGGCGGACAAATTCATTTTTTCTTTCTTCAATTGCCAAAATGTAGCCTTCCGTCTGGGTTTCTGCCTGAAACTCTACAATATCACCTACTAGAGGTGTAATCTTTCTTTTTCTAAATACTCCTCGGCCCCGGCATTGATAGACAGTTCCTCCATGATACACATAATAAAAACCGCTCAATGCTTTTATAATCTTGCCTGTTGCCATTCATTCACCTACTTAATAAGATACACTGTCTTCTTCGATAACCTCATCTTCCAGCTGTACTTTATAAGCCGCTTCTCCACCCGGCTCAATTATCAATTCAAAGTCTATCGTTGTATCCTCTGTTATTGTTTTCTCTTCATAAACTTCAGAAATGTTATGTTCCGCATCACCGATATAAAGAAGCAGTGTCTGTTCTTCCTTGTCCAATTCTTCGTTGTAAGGAACTTCTACTGAAACTGGTTCTTGACGAGGTTCTTCTTCACTTGATGTTTCCTCTGTTTCTTCTTCTGTTTCCTCTTCCTCAGGAGGCGGTTCCTCATCCTGATCCTGCCCCTGATCCTGATTTTGCTCTGGAGGAGCTTGCTCTTCTTCTTGAACCGGCTCTGGGCCTAAGGACACAACGATACTTACAGTAGACCCACGTTCCACTTCTGTTAAAGCTGCAGGTTCCTGACTAATAACACTGCCCTCATTCACTTCCTCTGAATATGCTTCTGAAACAGATACTCCCAGACCATTATCTGAAAGGTACTGCCTAGCCTCATCCTCTGTCTGACCGGCAAGCGGCTGCAGGGTTACACGCGGCGGGCCTGAGCTCACTCTAAAAATAACTCTTGTATCTTCAGCAACGACCTCATCACCAGCTTGCGGCTGAATCTGTTCAATGATTTCTCCAGCCGGTCTCTCAGAGTCTTCTTCAATGGCCAGCACATTAGCGAAGCCTTTGTCTTCAAGCTCTTCTTTAATATCTTCGTAACTTCGCCCCACATAATCTTCAAAGGCAATTCGTTCTTTTCCTTTTGAGGAATACACGGTAACACGGGACTGCTCCTTAATCATTTCTCCCGCTTCTGGATCAGTTCGTACGACATTCCCTTCTTCCACATCGTCAGAAAATACTGTTTCACGCTGTACATCAAGGTTTAATTCTCTTAACTGACTGTACGCTTCTTCATACTCCATTCCTGTAACATCTATCATCTCAATGTCATCAGGTTCCAAAAGGTTTGGCAGCAGAAATATCACGGCAGCACCGGCTACTAATAAAACGAGGAAAAACGTTAACAGCCATGCCCACCACCTGCGTTTCTTTTTCGGTTTCTTTTTCTTGCTTTTCTTTTTTTTACCTATTGCTTTTTTAGTCGGTTCTTCGGGAACTGTGGCCGGAACGCCTGCTGCATGAACAATCGTTTCCCCTTCTTCCTGTTCCCCGAAATCATTATCAGTAATTACAGGAATAGCCTTTGTTTGTTCATCCTCTTCAACAGGCGGTTCAAAAACAGGTTCATTCAACCTTTCCGGGTTAAGTGAAGTTTCTAAGTCCTCTTCCATTTCGATCACCGAATTATAACGGTGAAAGGGGTCTTTGGCAGTTGACTTAAATACGACGTTCTCTACACTTTGCGGCAGATCAGGTAACCACCGCTTTAAAGATGGTGTATCACTCTGAAGATGCTTTAAGGCAATGGATACAGGGGATTGACCGGAAAAAGGCAGTCTGCCTGTTAACAGTTCAAAAAAAACAATTCCAAGAGAATAAATATCGGACTTTTTCGTTGCTGTCCCTCCCCGGGCCTGTTCAGGGGACAAATAGTGCACGGAACCTAATACAGAGTTCGTCTGTGTCAGAGCTGTGGCACTTAGGGCCATCGCAATTCCAAAATCTGTGACCTTTACGTGTCCATAATGGTCGATCAAAATGTTCTGTGGTTTAATGTCTCTATGGATAATGTCGTTATCGTGGGCATGAGAAATTGCAGAAGTAACCTGCCGCATTATATCGATAGCTTCCGCTGGATCGATCGGGCTATTTTGCTGAATATATTGTTTCAGGGTCATACCGTCTACATATTCCATGACCATATAATATAAATCTTTCTCTTCTCCTACATCATAAATGTTTACGATATTAGGATGAGAAAGACTAGTTGCTGATTGGGCTTCGCGGTGAAATCTGGCAATAAACTCTTCATCATTTCCATATTCAAGTCGAAGAACCTTAATAGCAACTTCCCGTTTTAAAATTAAATCATAAGCGAGATAAACATTAGCCATTCCTCCTCCGCCGACCGCTTCTTTTACTTTATAACGATCGTTGAGGAGACGATTGGTTAACATTTCTCAACACCCTCTTCCCCGGGTGTGTTATGAACAATGACTAAAGTAATATTATCTTCTCCGCCACGGTCATTAGCCATTTTGATTAATTGATTTCCAAAATCCTGCCAGTCACCATCATATTCAGCAATTTGGGCTAACTCATTTCCTTGGACTTTATTTGTCAGGCCATCAGAGCATAATAGCAATCTGTTATCTTCCTCAAATTCTAAAGTTAAAATATCAGCCGTTACCTGTTCATCAGTCCCAAGAGCTTTAAGAAGTACGTTTTTTCTAGGATGGTGTTCTGCTTCATCTTCTGATATCTGCCCTGAACGGACCAATTCATTAACAAGCGAGTGATCTTCAGTAATCTGCCTGAACCCATCACTGTCTGCTAAATAGACACGGCTATCCCCAATGTGTCCAATTGACACAAAAGAATCGCTGCAAATGGAAACGACCACTGTTGTCCCCATTCCACGACATTCCTCGTTTTCACGGGAGTGCTCTAGAATTCTCAGGTTGACTTCCTGTATAGCTCTTCTCAGCCACGATTCTGCCTCATCCGGCGATTGGATAGAGAGTGTTTCTTCCCAATGTTTATGTAAAGTAGAGACAGCCAGCTGACTCGCCACATCACCAGCAAGATGTCCTCCCATGCCATCAGCCACGATTGCCAGGATCTGACCGCTATTGTTTTTGTAAACGCCGCCTGCATCCTCATTATGACGTCTAACTTGACCAGTATCTGTAAAAAATCTTCCTATCATGGTTTTCACCTCATTTTTTCCTTACGCGGCTCATCACTCGAAAGGTGTCCGCATATAGCTTACGGCTCAATATGATGGTTTATTTATACAAAAATATGGCTACTTTATTCAGAGTAACCATATTCTTTTAGAATACTCATCTTTCCTCATTTATTTCCTGAGAAGACGCGTAAGAAAAAAGCCATCCGTGTCCCATTGGTGGGGAAAGATCTGAAGTCCATATTCACTTACCCCTAAGGAATCTCTCAGTTCAGCCGGAAGCTCTGTGAAAAAGTCCGGATCTACCATAAACTCCTCGTCCTCTTTTAAAAACTGCTCCACAGCCTGTTCGTTCTCGTGGGTATCCACAGTGCATGTGCTGTAAACAAGGCTTCCGCCTCTTTTTAATAAAGGAGCCACACTCTTAAGCAAGTCGGATTGAATTTTCCTCAACGAAAAAATATCCTGTTCTTTTTTCTGGTACTTAATGTCTGGTTTCCCCCGCATGACTCCTAGTCCAGAGCATGGGGCATCCAGCAATATTCGGTCAAACGTTTCGGATTTATGGAGATCTTGAAGGTTTCTCGAATCCGCCTGACCCGCTTCAATACTTGTTAACTGTAGCCGGTGGGCTTTTTCACTCACTTGAAAAGCTTTCTTTTCATGAAGATCATATGCAAACACTTTTCCCTGATCCTCAATTTTTTCTGCAATATGAGTGGTTTTCCCCCCAGGCGCACTGCATGCATCCAGTACTTTTTGGCCGGACTTAAGATCCATCATTTCTGCAACCAGCATAGAGCTCTGATCCTGTATGGTTACCATCCCATCTGTAAAGAGAGGATCTTTTAAAATATTCCCTTTTATAATCAGCAGTCCCTGCTCAGAGAAGATGCTCCGCTTAGTTTCAAATCCTCTTTCGCGCAACTGGGATTCCGCTTCTTCAAGACTGATTCGAAGCGGCTGAATACGAACCGACATCGGGAGGGTCTTTAAGTTATGTCGGCACATGGCTTCAGTCGTTTCAAATCCGTAAAGGGAAATCCATCTTCTGACGAGCCACTCAGGATGACTGGTAGAGATAGACAGCTTTTCCACCTCATCCTTAATTTGCTCTGTATCTTCCACACCGCGCCTCTGCACATTCCGCAAGACCCCATTTACAAATCCTGAAATACCTTTGTGCCCTTTCTTTTTGGAAATCTCCACAGCTTCATGAATGACAGCATGATCAGGGACACGCTCAAGATAAATCATTTGATAAACCGACATATAAAGCAGCCACTTTACCCACGGCTTCAGCTTCTTTTGCCTATGGATATACGGGTGAATTTGATAGTCTATTTTAAGCTTGTTCTGAAGTGTGCCATAGACAATTTCCGTTAATAACGCTCCATCCTTTAAAGACAGGTTGGAATGCTGCATGGCCTGATCTAACAGAACATGACTGTATCCTCCCTGCTCACCTACACGTGTTAATAAATCAAGTGCAGTTTCCCGCAATATATATTTACTCATCGTATTCACCCAGAATTTCGCCTTTTTCAATCGCCTGCCCGGCTCCATTTACAAACGCCTGACCTGTCATCCGCTTTTTTCCTGAGGGCTGCAAGTCAGTAATTTTAACTGCTTTTTGATCTCCTGAGGCGACTACAATACCTTCGTTTTCAATATCAACAACCGTTCCGGCAGGCTGATTATATTTTTTCTCCACTTTCTCAGCCCACCACACTTTAAGCGGTTTGCCTTTCCAGTATGTAAAAGCAACCGGCCATGGGTGAAGACCTCGAATATGGTCATAAACCTCCTGCTGACTGAGGCTCCAATCAATAAGTTCCTGCTCTCTTTTAATGTTGGAAGCAAATGTTGCCTCTTCCTCGCTCTGTTTTACCGGCTTTAGCTCACCCTTTAAAAGTTTTGGCAGGGTGTCAAGCAGCAGGTTAGCACCTGCCTCAGACAGTTTATCGTGGAGGGTCCCGACATGATCTTTATCCGTAATCGGCACCTTAACTTGTGTGAGAATATCTCCAGCATCAAGCTTTTTCACCATATACATGATAGTAACTCCTGTTTCCTTCTTTCCTTGGATAATGGAATAATGAATAGGAGCGCCGCCACGCAGCTCAGGCAGCAGGGAGGCATGGACATTAATACACCCAAACTTTGGCCCTACGAGGAGGGGCTCGGGAAGAATTTGTCCAAAGGCAGCAGTCACTATTAAATCAGGCTGATAGGTCAGCACCTTTTCATATTCATCTTTAATTTTCTCTGGCTGAAAAACAGGGATGCCTAAGCGTTCGGCCGCCTGCTTAACAGGCGGTGGTGTCATTGTTTTCTTACGTCCTTTTGGGCGGTCAGGCTGAGTGACAGCCAATACAACGTCATATTTATTTTCTATTAATTGCTCTAAAACAGGGACAGCAAAATCGGGTGTCCCCATAAAAACGATCCGCGTCATGGTGTGACTCCTTCCTACATAAGCTGATACGGTTGAAAATCGACCGTTATCTGTAATCCGTTCTCTTCTTTCATTTCATCTTCATAATAGTGCAGAATGCGCTGCACCAGTCTCCGCTGCTCAGGTTCTTCTTTATATTTTATCATGCATTGGTAGCGATATCTATTATTGATTCTAGTTAAAGCTGAAGGAGTGGGACCGAGAACATCGCTGTGATCAGAAAGCTTCTGTCTCATAAACTGGACGATTTTCTGAGTAACCTCCTGTACTTTCAGCTGGTTTGGGTGGGAGACGGTAAACAAGGTTAAAAAATAATATGGAGGATAATGAAAGGCTTTTCTTAAACGCATTTCCTCTTGAAAAAAGCTTTCATAATTATATTCACTCGCCAGTTTGATGCTGTAATGCTCAGGAGAATATGTCTGTACAATGACCTCTCCTGGAAGATTATGCCTGCCTGCTCTTCCGCTCACCTGTGTTAAAAGCTGGAAGGTCTTTTCAGCGGCACGGAAATCGGGAAGGTTAAGCAAGGCGTCAGCCGCCAATATCCCCACAAGAGTAACATTGCCGAAATCAAGTCCTTTTGCAATCATTTGAGTACCCAGCAGTATGTCTGCTTTTTTATCACCAAAATCATTCAACAGCCGTTCGTGTGCACCTTTTCGTCTAGTGGTATCTACATCCATTCTAATGACCCTTGCTTCGGGAATCAGATCCATAATGGCTTCTTCAACCTTTTGCGTTCCTGTACCAAAGTAGCGAATGGTTTTACTTTCGCATTCCGGGCATTGGTTTGGCATAGGCTCCACATGAGAACAGTAGTGACAGATCAACCTTTCCTGTCTTCTATGATAAGTAAGGGCAATATCACAATGGGGGCATTCTTTTACATGTCCACAGTCGCGACACATGACAAACGTGGCGTAACCCCTTCTATTAAGAAATAAAACCGCCTGTTCCCCTTTGTCCAGCCGCTCTCTTAATTTTTCAATCAGCACCCTGGAAAACATAGAACGGTTTCCCTGGTGAAGTTCATCTCTCATATCTATAAGCTCAGCTTGAGGCATGCTGGCATTATTCATCCGTTTCGTTAATGTCAGCATTTTATAGTTTCCTTTAGCTGCCCTGGCGTACGTTTCAAGTGCAGGAGTAGCACTTCCCAGAACCACAGGACAATTATGCGTAATCCCGCGCTCAATTGCTACATCCCGGGCATGATACCTTGTCCTGTCTTCCTGCTTATAGCTTGATTCGTGTTCTTCATCAATTATGATAATCCCTATATTGGTAAACGGTGCAAAAATAGCAGATCTGGCACCTACGACGACCTGCACTTCTTTTCGCTGAATCTTACGCCATTCATCATACTTTTCACCAGCCGAGAGACCACTGTGAAGAACGGCCACTTTTGAGCCAAAGCGTCCTTTAAAACGCTCAACCATCTGCGGGGTTAAAGCAATTTCAGGTACAAGCATAATGGCTTCTTTCCCCTGGTTTAGTACTTGCTGAATGGATTGAAGATAAATTTCTGTCTTACCGCTCCCTGTAACACCATGTAATAGAAATACTTCATGAATTCGTTGTTCAATCGCATTTAAAATTGGGATGATCGCTTTTTCCTGCTCGCTTGTCAGCTGAAAAGGTTCTGTGCTTTCAAATTCACGATGTCCATAAGGATCTCTCATCACTTCCTGCTTATATTCTTTTAGGATTCCCTGTTGAATCAGCGGCTTAAGCGAGGAGGATGAGGTATGTGTTAACTCGAGAAGCTGTTTTTTCGGGATTGGTTCTTTTGTTTCTAAAAAATGCTCCATTAAAAGCTTTTGCTTATTGGCCTGTTTCGGCAGGTCAACGAGGGCTTCCTCAAGCTTCCATTCATCAATTGCCGGTTCGATTACTGAGGTAGTCTTCTTAGTTTCGCGGCTTTTCACTTCATAATGAATATCAACTAAACCATCATCTACAAAATGACGCAGCTGCTGATAAGTAAGACTTGAGCTTTCAAACTCACTGTAATCAACTACGCTTCTCCCTTGAAACAAATCTTCAAGGATCGGAGCCCCCTCCTCTTCTGACAGCCGCCAGATTTCTTTACGGTATCTCGCTTTTAATACTTGCGGGAGCATTACCTGCAGACAGGATACATAGAAGCTTAACGTCTGCTTTGACAGCCATTTGCCAAGTTCTAGAAGCTCAGTTGTCAAAGCCGGAGTAATATCTAAAACATCCTGTATCTCTTTGGTCTTTGAAAAGCTGCTTTCATCTGTCAGTGTGATAACATATCCAAGGATTTTACGTGGTCCAAAAGGAACAATAACCCGGACTCCCGGCTGAACAATATCTAGGAACTTTTCGGGTATTTCATAATCAAAAAGCCGATTGGTGTTCTGGGAAGGCACATCCACGATGACTCTGGCAATATTCACTCAGCGTCACCAGCCACTGCCCGCGCTATTTCCAACAGTACTTTTTCAGCCATATCATCTTTTGACATCATTGGGAACTCCACACGATCTCCCTCTTTCGTTAAATATATCGACTGATTCGTATCATGACCAAAACCTGAACCTGCTTCTGAAACATTATTGATTACAATAGCATCAAGATTCTTCCTGCGGAGTTTATCCCTGCCGTATTCCTCTGCATCATTTGTTTCAGCTGCAAATCCAACTAAATACTGAGTAGATTTGTTGTCACCAAGATGCTGAAGAATGTCACGTGTGCGCTCCATTTCCACGGAATAATCTCCAGGAGACTTTTTCATCTTTTGATCAAATACCTGTTTTGGCCGATAATCTGCCACTGCCGCAGATTTGATAACAATGTCACTCACTTCAAATCGCTCTGCAACCCTCTCATACATTTCTTCTGCCGATTCCACAGCAATCTTTTTTACACCAGAAGGAGCTTCTAAAGAAACAGGGCCGCTGACTAACGTCACTTCTGCACCGAGTCTTTGAGCCTGGCGGGCCAGAGCATACCCCATTTTTCCTGTAGAAGGATTAGTAAAATACCGGACAGGATCTATTTTTTCACGTGTAGGGCCTGCGGTGATCAGGACTTTTTTACCTTTTAATACTTGTGACTTAATTGTTTCTTTTTCCAGAAGTGAAACGATGGTTTCCGGAGCTTCCAGACGTCCTTTACCAACATAACCACACGCCAGGTAACCTTCTCCAGGTTCTATAAAACGGAAGCCCCAGTGATCAAGCTTCTTCATATTCTCGATAACTGATGGATGACTGTACATATGAACATTCATTGCCGGCGCAATATAAACAGGTGCTTCTGTTGCCAGTAAAGTAGTAGACAGCATATCATCCGCAATGCCGTTAGCCAGTTTTCCAATACTGTTCGCTGTAGCCGGGGCAATAAGAAATAAATCCGCCCAGTCCGCAACATCAATATGCTGAATATACCTTGCATCCTGTTCATGAAATGTATCTGTATACACAGGCTGACGGGAAAGCGCCTGAAAAGTTGTTGAACCGATAAACCTCAGGGCATTCTCTGTCATAATTACTTTCACTTCTGCCCCTGCCTGAACAAGTTTGCTTGTTAATGCTGCTGCTTTGTAAGCAGCAATGCCTCCAGAAACTCCAAGGACAATTTTCTTATTTCTTAACATGCGACCATTTCCTTTCATAGGCGGTTGATAAGGAAAAGCCGCGCCATTTTAATCAGGTAGCGCGGCTTTTGTTCATATTATAGCGTTTCTGTTCTTGATTGAATAACATCAGACTGTGAGAAATTCAGTTTCCCTTGATCAATCTCTTCCAAAGCCACTCCTACCTGCTGGCTGGAAGTCGGCTGCTCGACCATCGGTGCGCTTCCTTGCTTTAATTCTCTTGCGCGTCTAGCTGATAGAGTAACTAAGGTATACTTGGACTTAATCTTTTCCTGCAGTGAATCAATAGATGGTTCTAACATCATGATTGATCAGCCTCCAATGCTTTTTTATATTCGTGAGCGACACGCTCACGCTTACAATGCTCACTTAAGACGATGGACTGGACTTTATGGACAGCAGAATCCACTTGATCATTAACAACTACGTAGTCGTAGGCATCCATCATTTCAATTTCTTCTTTAGCCGCGGACAAACGATTTTTCACTTTCTCTTCCGTTTCAGTTCCGCGGTTAACAATACGATCTTTCAATTCTTCCAAGGACGGCGGAATAAGAAAAATAAAGACACCTTCAGGAAAATTCTCTCTCACCTTCAGGGCACCCTGCACTTCGATTTCCAGGAAAACATCCTTCCCTTCATCTAATGTCTGCTGAACGTACTGTTTAGGGGTGCCGTAATAGTTGCCGACATATTCTGCATGCTCGATCAGCTGTCCTTCTCCAATTAACTTCTCAAATTCTTCTCTTGTCTTAAAGAAGTAATCGACACCGTCCCGTTCCCCTTCCCTCGGTTCACGCGTTGTCATGGAAATGGAATACTTTAAGTCAGTAGATTGCTCAAACAATGCTTTCCTGACGGTTCCTTTTCCTACTCCCGAAGGACCGGATAATATAAATAAAATACCTTTCTCTTCTATCACAAATGGTGCCTCCTAATTATCATCAGAAATTTCATCTTGGCTTAAAACACGCTGGCCGACCGTCTCCGGTTGAACCGCAGACAGCACAACATGATCACTGTCTGTAATAATTACAGCCCTTGTTCTTCTGCCATATGTAGCATCTACTAATTTATTATTATCTCTTGCAACCGTAATAATACGTTTAATCGGTGCAGATTCTGGTGAAACAATTGAAATAATACGGTTGGCTGAGACTACATTGCCAAATCCGATGTTGATTAACTTAAGACTCAACGGCACTTCCTCCTTCTAGGAACCCTAATCTATAACTATTATATGAAAAAGATAGACTAAATCTCAATCTTTATTCAATATTTTGTACCTGTTCTTTTATTTTCTCCATTTCACTCTTAAGCTGTATAACATCATTTGATAAAGCCGCATCATTTGATTTCGATCCAATTGTATTAATTTCACGGTGAAATTCCTGGACAATAAAATCCAAATGACGACCGATCGAGTCTTCTTTTCTTAATCCTGCTTTAAATTGCTCAATATGTGAGTAAAGCCTTATGACTTCTTCCGTTATATCTCCTTTTTCAGCAAGTACAGCGGCTTCCTGTATAAGACGTGAATCATCATCCTGTAAATGACCTTGTAAGTGGTCCTTTAATCTGCCAAGGATCTTTTCTCTTTGTTGATTCTGCAGTTTATCTTTCACACTATCTATATTGGCAACCATTGCCTCAACACGTGTTAACCGGGACTCCACATCATCTTGTAAACGACGGCCTTCTGTAACTCTCATAGCTGCAAGCTCTTCAGCTGCAAGACTAACGGCTTCCAGAAGCTTTTTCTCCATCCCGCTTAATCGGCTCGTTTCTCTTATAGTGAATACATCTTCCAACCTAGTAACCATATCAATAGTGATATCTCCCGTCAACTGGTGCTTCTCTTTAAGGTCTTTAACTTCCTTTATATACTGGTGAACTAACTGGTGATCGACCTGCAGCAATTTCTCCTGAGGTGTGTCATCTTCCTGATAGATAAATAATTCTATCCTGCCACGCTTTATATATTTCATTAAAGTCTTCTTAAAAGAATCTTCCATAAATAAGAGCGTTCGTGGAATCTTTGGAGAAAAATCAAAAAAGCGGTGGTTGATACTTTTAATTTCAACCGTCCAATTTGATTCATTAATTTGAATGGTATATCTGCCATAACCAGTCATACTTTTAACCAAGGGTATCACGTCCGTTTTTTCATATTTCCATTACTTTAATAGTGTATCAAATAAGTTCACAACCATGCGAATCATTGCTATAATTACAGGACTAGAGAGGTGTTGTAGCTATGTCTTTTGACGGAATTGTCACACGGGCTGTCACCCGTGAGCTTATAGAGAAACTTGTGACTGGTCGCATATTAAAAATCTACCAGCCAACCGATACAGAATTGATTTTTACAGTAAGAAAAGAAAGAAAGAATTATTCCTTATTATTATCTGCCCACCCCAGCTATGCCCGTTTTCATCTCACACAGGATGGATACAATAATCCGAAGGAACCTCCTATGCTGTGCATGCTGCTTCGAAAACACTTGGCCGGAGGTTTTATAGAAGACATTGAACAGGTTGAAATGGAGCGGGTCGTTAAACTCCATGTGCGTTCACGCAACGAAATTGGTGACGAAACGATTAAAAAATTAATTATTGAAGTTATGGGAAAACACTCCAACATTATTTTAATTGATTCTGAAGAAGGGCATATTTTAGACAGTATTAAGCATCTTCCTCCGTCTCAAAACACGTACCGGACAGTTATGCCGGGCCAGCCGTATAAGCTGCCGCCGGAACAAGGAAAATCAAATCCCCTTCAATTAACGGGAGAAGAGCTGATAAAAAAACTGGACTTTAATGCCGGAAAAATTGATAAACAGATACTTAGTAAAGTCATGGGTTTTTCTCCTTTAACTACAAAGGAAATCGCCCACCTGGCCAAATTAGGGAATCGAAAAGATTATGAGTCTGCTTATGAAGAGATCCGTCAATCTATCATTAACCATGAATATAAGCCTTCCTTGTTCCTGGGAGAACGTGAACAGTTTTACGTAATGCCGCTGACTCATTTAGAAGCAGAATCAAAAAGCTTTGAGACAGTAAGCGAAATGCTCGATCGTTATTATTCCGGAAAGGCCGAGCGTGACCGCGTAAAACAGCAGGCAGGAGATTTGTACCGCTTTTTAAAAAATGAAAGAGATAAAAATAAACGAAAAATTAAAAAGCATGAAAATACGCTGAAAAAATCAGAAGCCGCAGATGAATACCAGAAGATGGGAGAACTCCTTACTGCTCACCTGCATCTTATAAACCCGGGAGATACGGCTGTGAAAGTGATTGATTATTATGATCCAAATCAATTAGAAATAGAAATCGAATTAAACCCTAATAAAACCCCGAGTGAAAATGCGCAAAGCCTTTTTCAAACTTATCAAAAGCTGAAGAAATCAAAGGAAGCTGTAAAACTGGAGATTGACAAATCGTATGATGAAATTGAATACTTTGACCAGCTTATCCAGCAGGTAGAAAGTGCAAGAGAAGAAGATATTGAAGGGATCCGAGACGAGTTAAGAGAACAAGGTTACTTGAAAAAGAAAGCATCCGTGAAGAAGAAAAAGAAAAAGCCGGATGCCCCTTCACCTGAAAGCTTCAAAGCAAGTGACGGTACTACCATCTATGTGGGAAGAAACAATAAACAGAATGAATATTTAACGAACCGTCTTGCCCATAAAGGAGATATATGGCTTCACGCTAAAGATATCCCAGGATCGCATGTCGTTATTAAAGATACAGACCCGTCCGAGCAAACACTGTTTGAAGCGGCCCGTCTTGCGGCCTATTACAGTAAATACAGCCAGTCATCTTCCGTTCCTGTGGATTATACACTGATCCGTCATGTTAAAAAGCCCTCAGGAGCAAAACCAGGGTTTGTTACTTATGATCAGCAGCAGACGTTATATGTCACGCCAGACAAGGAAGAAGTAGATCAACTGAAAATGAAATAGAAGAAAAGCTCCGCTTTCAGGAAAAGCGGAGCTTTTCTTTATAGCTGAAAAGCCTGCATTTACTATGCCGGTTAGCTAGCCCGTTACACTAGCGGATCACATCCTGCTCTCTCATGGTACACGCAACTCGTTTGTCAACGGCTTAAGAAAAAAGCAAAGAAGAAAATCGCAGCAAGACAGGAGAATATCGCCTGAGTCCAATACTTTCTTTCTTCTTTTCGCAGTACCATAAAATTGTAAAAAACAAAAACAGACATACAGAAAGTTAAATTAATGAGCGGTCCAAACAGCCACAAAGGCTTCTCAATCGATAAGGACATCCACGTATATAAGTACACGAGACATGTAGTTAGGCCAATACTGACATTAACTAAAATAAAAAATGAATGCTTTCCCGGATTCAAAACTTATCACCCCTGCCTATAGAGTGAGCGAAACTTTATTATTACTTTAGCATATTTAATACTTTTTGGAATGGTAAATAAAAGTCAGTAACAAAAAAAGATAGCTCCTTTTCATAGATTGCTGATTAGCAACCCAGCAATCTTCAGGGAAACATAGACTTCTAAATATAAAAACAATCACAGGATCGAAAAAGAGATGCAATAAATGCATCCCTTAAGTTTACTGAGTAAATATTTTCGGTTCTTCTCTCCACTGCTGGAGTTTGCTGTATTCTTCATCATTGATTTTACCAGCCTGTTTCATTATGGCAATTAACTCATTATAAGCTGCTAAGGAATGAGTGCGTATGCCTTTAGCTTTGAAAGCATCAGAAGCTTCAGAAAGATTGTAAGTAAAGATAGAAAGCACTTCAACTACTTTTTTATCGCTGTTAACCACTGCATCACTGGCCGCAATCGATGATTTTCCTGTCGAAATGAGATCTTCTATTACGATAACATTGTTCCCTTGGGACAGATCTCCTTCGATCTGATTGCCTTTCCCATGTTTTTTTGCTTCTCCTCTTACATAGACCATTGGGAGCTTAAGTCTGTCGGCGACCCAGGCGGCGTGCGGAATACCTGCGGTTGCACATCCGGCAATCATATCGACTGGCTCTTGCAGGCTCTCAATATGCTCTACCATGGCATCTATAATCTGCTCCCGCACATCTGGATAGGACATAACAAGACGATTGTCACAATAAATAGGCGAGCGAATGCCTGAGGTCCATGTAAATAAATCATTCGGCTGTATTTGTACAGCTCCTATACTAAGCAGTTGGTGTGCTATTCTTCCTGACTCCATTCAAAAATTCCTCCTTCATCTTCTTGTAGGCAGCAAAAGGATCAGATGATTGGGTTATGTTACGGCCTACGACTATACAATCGCTTCCCGCCTCTCCAGCTGCTTCAGGTGTAGCTACACGCTTCTGATCATGATGTTCTGCATCAGACTGACGGATACCTGGTGTCAGTGCTATGAAGTCCTTCCCGCACGCTTTACGCAGCGCCGGCACTTCCTTAACCGAGCAGACAACACCATCGACACCGTTGTTTTTTGATAAAACGGCATAGTGGATAACAGCTTCCTCCATTGACTTTCCATTAATCAGCAGTTCATTCGAGAGCATCATATCATCAGTGGAGGTAAGCTGTGTAACAGCAAGCAGCAGTGGTTTTTTATTTGCTGATCCTATATCAAGACCTTCTGCTGCTGCCTGCATCATCGCACTCCCGCCCTGTGCGTGAAGATTCACTATGTCTACCTCAAGAGAAGCCAGACTTGTCATTGCCCGCTTCACTGTGGCCGGTATGTCATGCAGCTTTAAATCTAAAAATACGGGATGATTTCTTTTTTTCAAATCTTCTATAATGGATGGTCCTTCTCTATAAAAGAGTTCCATTCCAACTTTAACCGGTACTTTTTTTAATCCATTCGTTTCTAAAAACTGCAGGACTTGCTCTTTTCGCGGGAAATCAAGCGCAACATAAAGCGGGTTATTGGTGGACAAGATGAGCACCTCCGATAGCTTCTTCTACAGAAGAAAACCCATATTTTTTGAGTGTGTCTGGAAGCTGCTGGATTAACTCTTTACAAATGTTTGGATTTTTAAAATTCGCGCTCCCGACAGCAACTGCACTAGCTCCTGCCAGCAGGAATTCTACGATATCATCTGTCGTTTCAATGCCGCCCATTCCAATGATCGGAATGTCTACTTTGTCGTAAACTTCATGAATCATCCGAACAGCCACTGGCTTAATCGCCGGGCCGGACAATCCTCCAGTCTGATTGCTAATAACCGGCCGTCTAGTTTTGGGATCAATTCTCATTCCTGTAATTGTGTTAATCATTGACAGGCCGTCAGCACCTGCTTCTTCAACAGATTTTGCCAGTAAAACAATATTCGTCACATTAGGGGAAAGCTTTACATAAACTGGAAGACTGCTCGCTTCTTTCACCCGCTTTGTTACTTCATAAGCCAAATCTGGATCTGTTCCGAACTGCACTCCACCTTCTTTAACATTCGGACAGGATATGTTAAGTTCAAGAGCTTTTACATTGCTTTCACACAGCCTACTTGTAACTTCCACATACTCTTCCACTGTTTTTCCAGCTACATTTGCGATGATTGGAATATTAAACTGCTCAAGAAATGGAAGCTCCTGAGAGATAATTTTCTCGACTCCGGGATTTTGCAGGCCGATCGCATTTAGCATTCCGCTCGATGTCTCGGCTACTCTTGGTGTTGGATTTCCAAAGCGGCTTTCTTCCGTTGCTGCTTTAATTATCACAGCTCCCAGCTCCGAAAGATCATAAAACTGAGCGAACTCTTTACCAAATCCGAAACATCCGGAAGCCGGCATAACCGGATTTTTTAAAGATAAACCAGGCAGAGTGACTTGAATATCCATTATAAAATGACCTCCTCAGGACGAAAGACCGGGCCGTCGCTGCAGACTTTTACATAATCTTTTTCAGAATTACACGGCGTCTCCATAACACAGGCAAAGCAGGCTCCAATGCCGCATCCCATTCGCTCTTCAATAGAAATATAGCCAGGTTTACCGGTCAACTCTTTTTTTACATTTTTCAACATAACTGTCGGACCACATGTGAAGTAGCAGTCGACCGAATTTAAATCAGGAAGCGCATCTGTAACAAAACCTTTTATACCTGCACTGCCGTCATTTGTAGTAATCCGTACTTCTCCCAGTTCTTCAAATTCTCTCACATAAAACAGGTCTTCTTCAGATCTGTAGCCAAGTACACTTGTGATGTGATGTCCTTTTGCCTTAAGCTGTTTCGCTAAATAGTAGAGAGGCGGTATGCCGATCCCGCCGCCGATTAGAAGGGCATGGCCCTTTTCGACCTCATCTACAGGAAATCCCTTCCCACCTGGACCTACGATATCTATTTTTTCTCCTGGTAGTTTGGTTGTTAAAGCTTCTGTGCCTTCCCCCAGCACTTTGTATAGAATAGTTATCGTCCCTTTAACCGGACTTACGTCTGCGATCGAGACGGGACGCCGCAAGAAAAAGCTGTCACTGATTTGGATGTGAACAAATTGCCCGGGGGTTTCTACCATGCTGGCAATCTCACCTTCGATTTCCATTAAATACGTTTGATGTGCGATCCTCTGGTGATTGACAATCGTCATCCATTCACGAATCACTGGGCAAACACCGCCTCTTTTTTATCAATGGTACGGGCCGTAAATGTCATTGCATCAATGACTTCCACAATGGTCTTCGCTGTATCTAAGCTTGTGAGGCAGGCGATTCCATGTTCCACGGCTTCTCTTCTGATAAGAAATCCATCAGAACGGGAGCGGCGGCCTTTATTAATTGTGTTGACCACAAACTGTACTTCTCCATTTCTAATTAAGTCGATGGTATCCTTCTGATCTGAGCCTAACTTCCCTACTGCTTCTACAGGGAGATTCGCTTCCTGAATTACTTTAGCTGTCCCCTCAGTCGCAAACAGATGGAATCCAAGCTGATGAAATGTTTCTGCAATCTGAACCATTTCCTGCTTATCTTTATTTGCAACCGTCAAGAGAACAGAGCCTTCAGTTGGTATCTTCAATCCGGCTGCCGTCATCCCCTTATAGAGTGCTTTTTCGAGGCTTTGATCATATCCAATGACTTCTCCAGTGGATTTCATTTCTGGTCCTAATGTCGTATCTACACTGCGCAGCTTTTCAAAAGAGAATACAGGGACTTTCACGTAAACCCCATCCGGCTTGTCAGCGACCTGTGTCTTGTAACCTAGTTCATTTAAGGTTGAACCCATTAGCACTTTTGTTGCCAGCTGGGCCATCGTAATGCCGGTAATTTTACTTAGGAATGGTACGGTTCTGCTTGCCCTTGGATTTACTTCAAGTACATAAGCTGTGCCTTCTAAAACAACGAACTGGATGTTAATTAAGCCTTTCATTTTTAAAGAGCGTGCAATTTTGATCGTTGCATCGATACACTGCTGTTCTAGCTCTGCTGTTAAACGCTGGGTCGGATACACTGCCATAGAATCTCCAGAGTGAACTCCTGCACGTTCAATGTGTTCCATAATCCCGGGAATTAGTACATCTTCTCCATCGGAAATCGCGTCTACCTCAATTTCCATTCCGGTCAGATACTTATCGACCAGAATCGGATGGCCGTTGTGCACTCGCACATTTTCTTTCATGTACACGTCAAGTTCTTCATCAGAATAGACGATTTCCATAGCTCTTCCGCCAAGTACATAGGAGGGACGTACAACTACCGGGTAACCGATAGAGCGTGCTGCTCGGAGTGCTTCTTCTTCACTCGTCACGCTTTCCCCGCCTGGCTTAGCGATTTCTAGTTCATTAAGCAGTTTTTCAAAAAGATCACGATCTTCCGTCGTATTTATCGCATCCATTGTTGTCCCTAATATCGGTACTCCACAATGATCCAGACCTTCGACAAGGTTAATCGCAGTCTGTCCGCCGAATTGGACGATAACTCCTTCCGGTTTTTCCAGATCAATTACATGCATAACATCTTCTAATGTGAGCGGTTCAAAGTATAGCTTGTCAGATACGCTGAAATCAGTCGATACGGTTTCCGGGTTGTTGTTCATAATGATGGCATCATACCCCATTTCCTTCAGGGCAAGAACAGAGTAGACCGTCGCATAATCGAATTCGACTCCTTGTCCAATCCGTATCGGACCTGAGCCTATCACCAAAACTTTTTTATTGCTTGATACTTCAGACTCATTTTCCTCTTCATAGGTACTGTAGAAATAAGGCGTTTCTGAAGCAAATTCACCCGCACATGTATCGACCATTTTATAGACAGGTCTTATATTATGATCACGGCGGAAATCCATCACTTTAAATTCGTCGGAAGATAAGATTCTGGAGAGCTGCGCATCAGAAAATCCTTTTTCCTTTGCTTTTTTGATTAATTCCGCGTCCCATGGTCTTTCTTTAAGTGCACCCTCTAAATCTATGATTTGTTTAAGTTTGTTTAAGAAGAAATAGTCAATGCCGGTAACCTCATGAACCTCTTTTATAGTAATCTCTCTTCTTAAGGCTTCTGCTATTACATAAATCCGCTCATCGTCTGCTTTTTTCATTCGTTCAAATATGACTTCATTTTCCAGCTCAGCGACAGAATCTACATATAAGTCTTCCTTCTCCCCTTCTAAGGAACGGACTCCCTTTAAGAGAGCCTCTTCAATCGTACGGCCGATCGACATGACTTCCCCTGTCGCTTTCATCTGTGTGCCGAGCTTGCGATTTCCTTTGGCAAATTTATCAAAAGGCCAGCGAGGTATTTTAGCTACCACATAGTCAAGTGCCGGTTCAAAACAGGCATAAGTTGTGCCAGTGATTGGGTTTTGAATTTCGTCTAATGTCATACCTACCGCAATTTTCGCCGCCATTTTAGCAATCGGATAGCCTGTGGCTTTTGACGCTAGTGCAGAAGAACGGCTGACTCTCGGGTTGACCTCGATGACGTAATATTGAAAGCTGTGTGGATCTAAAGCCAATTGAACATTACATCCGCCCTCGATTTCAAGAGCACGAATAATGTCTAAGGAAGCATTTCGAAGCATCTGATATTCTCTGTCACTTAGCGTCTGCGAAGGAGCAAATACGATGGAATCACCTGTATGAATGCCTACAGGGTCGAAGTTTTCCATATTACACACAACGATCGCCTGGTCATTGCTGTCACGCATAACTTCATATTCGATCTCTTTAAATCCTGCAATATTTTTCTCAATCAGGCACTGGCTGACAGGTGATAATGAGATCCCGCTTCGTGCTGTTTCCCGAAGTTCCTGTTCATTATCACACATACCTCCACCGGCGCCTCCCATTGTATACGCAGGACGTACGATGACTGGATAGCCAATTTGATTGGCGAAATCGATTGCTTCATCTACTGAGCTGACAATCTCACTATCAGGAACAGGCTGTTCCATTTTATACATCAGCGCACGGAACTTCTCACGGTCTTCTGCTTTTTGAATGGCCTCAAGCGGTGTTCCCAGAAGCTCTACATGATAGCGTTCGAGAATACCAGATTCACTCAGTTCAACTGCTAAGTTAAGCCCGGTCTGTCCTCCTAGAGTCGGCAGAATGGCATCAGGACGTTCTTTACGAACAATTTTCATTAAAAATTCAGCGGTGAGAGGCTCCATGTATACTTTATCGGCTACTGTATGATCTGTCATAATTGTTGCAGGGTTGGAGTTAGCTAGAATAACTTCATAACCTTCTTCTTTTAATGCCTGGCAAGCCTGCGTGCCGGAGTAGTCAAACTCTGCTGCCTGCCCGATGACAATAGGACCTGATCCAATCACTAAGATTCTCTTGATATCTGTTCGTTTAGACATAAAGGTTCTCCTCCTCTTTCTTTGTCTGTCCCTGCCCCATCCTTTGTAAAAACTCATCAAATAAGTAAGACGTATCGTCTGGGCCCGGGGAGCTTTCCGGATGATACTGTACACTGAATACATTACAGGTGGAGTGTTCGAGACCTTCAACCGTCCCATCATTCAGCGAAACCTGGGTAAGTCTAAGTTTAGTAGCCTGAACAGAAGCCCCATTGACCGCGTAGCCATGATTTTGGGAAGTAATTTTTGTTTTGTTTGTTTTTAAATCTTTTACCGGCTGGTTGGCTCCTCGATGTCCAAACTTCATTTTTTGAGTATCTGCTCCTCCAGCCAGTGCGATCAGCTGGTGTCCTAAGCAGATTCCAAAAATCGGTACCTGCCCCATCAGGGTCCGGATCGTCTGGATCGCTTCAGGAACATCTTTTGGATCCCCCGGTCCGTTTGAAAGCATAACGCCATCTGGTTTTAAGCGAAGGATTTCATCTGCGGATGTATGGTAGGGAACAACTGTCACGTGACAGTTACGCTTCGTAAACTCACGGAGAATACCGTGTTTCATTCCAAAGTCGACAAGTACCACACGGTAGCCGCGTCCTGGCACAACGTACGGCTTAATCGTTGAGACCTGTCTTACTTGATCTCGTGGTAGTGGAGTATCATTCATCATATGAAGCACCTGCTCAACTGGACGGTCTGCTGAAGTAATCACAGCTTTCATCGCCCCGTGCTTACGGATAATTTTTGTCAGTTTTCTCGTATCTATTCCGCTGATCCCAGGAATTTTTTTAGCTTTTAAAAATTCATCAAGTGTCTCCTCGCAGCGGAAGTTAGAAGGCGATTCACAATGTTCTTTTACTACCACTCCTAAAATTGCAGGATTTACCGTTTCAAAGTCATCTCGGTTAATCCCGTAGTTTCCGATTAATGGATAAGTAAATGTAACGATCTGCCCACAGTATGAAGGATCAGAGATCACTTCCTGGTATCCAGTCATTCCTGTATTAAAAACGATTTCTCCAAAGCTGTCTCTTTCACTGCCAAAACCTTTTCCAATAAAAGTTGTTCCATCCTCAAGCACGAGCTGTTTCATTTTGGCTTCCCTCCCATACGATTTTTCCGTCAACGATTGTAACTTCCGGCCAGCCTTTTACAAGACTCCCGTGAAATGGTGTGTTCTTTCCTTTTGAAGCAAATGAAAAACGGTCAATCTGTTTCTCTATATTCAAATTAATAAGCGTAAGGTCTGCAGGTGCTCCAATTTCAAGTGTTCCAAATGGCAAGTCGAAAATTTGGCTCGGAGCCTTACTAAGCCAGTCGATTAGCTGTTCTAATTCCCAGTCTCCTTTTTCAACAAAATGTGTATAGAGAAGGGGGAATGCAATCTCAAGGCCGGTAATTCCAAATGGAGACTGGAGAAGACCCGACTGTTTTTCTTCTTCCGTATGTGGGGCATGGTCTGTAGCAATACAGTCAATTGTTCCATCCAGCAGTCCTTCAATAAGTGCGTCACGATCTTCCTTAGATCGAAGCGGCGGGTTCATTTTATAAAACGCATCATCTTCTTTTATATCATCTTCAGTAAGGAGCAGGTGGTGTGGTGTAACTTCTGCCGTAACTTTAATTCCAGCCTTCTTGGCATCGCGGATAACACGGACTGATTCTTTAGTTGAGACGTGGCACACATGATAATGGCAGCCTGCCGCTTCTGCGAGCAGAACGTCTCTTGCAATGTGTACCGATTCAGCGATGTTCGGAATGCCTGGCACCTTTAGTCTTTGGCTGACATTTCCTTCATGGACTACCCCATTATAGATGAGTGAATTATCTTCACAGTGGGCAACAACTGCCTTGTTTAAGCGTGCAGCTTCCAGCATTGCTTCATACATCATGCCGGCCTCTTGCACCCCGACACCGTCATCTGTAAATGCAAAAGCGCCTGCTTCTGTTAATCCTTCAAAATCCACCATTTCTTTACCAAGCTGGCGGGTTGTAATAGCTGCATAGGGAAGAACTCTAACGGAGGCATCTGCTTTTATTTTTTCATAAAGTTCATTTAAAGTTTCTGACTTATCGGGCACGGGCCTCGTATTCGGCATCGCACATACTGTAGTGAATCCGCCTTTTGCTGCGGCTTTAGTTCCTGTCGCAATTGTCTCTTTGGCCTCACCGCCAGGTTCTCTCAAATGAATATGGACATCAACAAGACCCGGTGATAAAAGCAATCCTTCCGCAAGAAGAGTGTTTTCTGCCTCTCCCTGTACCCTTTCACCGATATCTGCTATTTTTCCATCTACAATCATAACTTCACATGGCGTCGGTTCTCCGTTTAATAAACGCTTAGCACCTTTAATTTTGATGGACATGTAAAACCGCCTCCTCTAGTAATGTTTGAATCACAGCCATTCGAATGTTCACACCATTGGCCATTTGACTGAAAATACGTGATCGCGGACACTCTACTAAGCTCGAATCTATTTCTACGCCGCGATTAACCGGCGCTGGGTGAAGAATTATACTCCTTTTTTTCATCGAAGCTTCCCTTCTTTTCGTTAACCCGTATGTCTCCAGGTAATTTCCGGAAAAAGCTTCTTGACAATGCCTTTCATGCTGCACACGAAGGAGCATCAATACATCACTTTCAGCTGCTGCCTCATCCATTGATATGTACTCATTGGAGAGGGCAGGATCCTGCCAGATTGAAGGGGCAGTAAATGAGACATCAGCACCAAGCATCCGAAGAGCTCTGGCATTTGATCGAGCCACCCGGCTGTGCTTGATATCGCCGGCAATGGCAACCTTTAATCCTGCAAAACTTTTAAACTCCTCTGCGATTGTAAATAGATCCAGCAGACACTGAGTTGGATGTTCCCCAGTTCCGTCTCCTGCGTTAATAATTGAAAGTGAAAGGTCCTTAGAAAGTTCTTGAAGAATTCCTTCTTCAGCCTGTCTGAGAACAACTAGCTCCACACCGATTGATTCCAGTGTTTTTATAGTGTCTCGCAATGACTCTCCCTTCGTAAGGCTCGACTCAGCCCCATTAACGTCAATTACATCCATTCCGAGTTTTTTCTCAGCAATATAGAAGCTATTCTTCGTTCGAGTACTCGGTTCAAGAAAAATATTCGCTGCAAACTTGCGGTCCGCGTCCCATCCGACCACACCCTGTTTAAACCGAGAAGCTTTGTGAAAAAGCTCAGTGATCATATGCGGAGTAACATCTTTCATTGATAATAAATGCTTCATGCCTTTGGCTCCCCTTTCTTTTGAAAAAATTAGATTTCCTATAAGCGCGGGATGTGCAAAGGTATAAAAATAGCACCCCCGGGTTACCGGGGATGCTGCTTTTCGTTTATAACGAACAAGCTAAGCCCTAGTACACCCTTGTAAGCCTCTCTGGACTTCATTTAAAACGTGCGCTGGTTTAGTTATGCTGCTCCACTATTTGATTGTTTTTCCGTTTCCGGCTCTTCAAACATTTTTCCATTTCCATGACTTTTCTCTTTGCCAGGAAGGATCAGGTTTAGAATGACACCAATAATTGCTGCAAGAGCCATTCCTTCAATTTGCAGTCCGTCCGTTACTCTTACAAAAGCTCCTCCCAAGCCGATTACAAGAATTACTGAAGAGATGATCAAGTTTCGCTTTTCACTAAAATCCACCTGATTATCTATCAGCATACGAAGACCACTTGATGCGATAGTACCAAACAACAGGATGGAGACACCGCCCATCACCGCAGAAGGAATAGATCCAATAATTGCTGTACTCATTCCCAGGAAACCGAAGAGAATCGCGAATACAGCAGCTCCTCCGATTACAAATACGCTGAACACCCTGGTGATTGCGAGCACGCCTATATTTTCTCCATAAGTTGTATTTGGAGGACCGCCAAGCATAGAAGCGATCATCGTTGCTACACCGTCTCCAAGAATGGAGCGGTTTAACCCGGGATTTTTTAAGAAATTGCGTCCGACAACTTTTGAAAGGACCATTTGATCCCCGATGTGCTCTGTCATTGTCACTAAAGCAAATGGCACCATTAAGAAGACGATCTGCCAGCTGAAGACATCCATAGGGGAGAAATCTTTAAATGGGATAAGAAAGTCCGGCATCATAAAGAGTGCTTGAAAAAAACCTCCGATTGAATCTGCAGACGTGATCCCTGACCACTGGGCAGCAATTTCACTCGTGTCAATGATCCCCTGTGTGAGGGCAAAGATATAGCCGGAGAGAATACCAATTAAGATTGGCAGCAGACTTAGAAATCCTCTCAGGAAAACCGTAGCGGCAATGGTGACCCCAAGTGTTACAAGAGCTACCGTAAAATGGGTGGCACTGTATACTTGTTCTTCTCCAGGCAGATACATTGCCATATCTATTGCTGTAGAAGCCAGTCCAAGACCAATCACTATAATGACAGGACCTACGACAACTGGAGGCAGAAGATTGATGAGCCAGTTTATTCCGAACATCGTGATCAGTAATGCAACCACTCCGTATACAAGTCCGGCCAGAAAACTTCCGATCATCGCACCGGCGATACCATGAGTGTTGGAGACTTCCATAATTGGATAGATAAAAGCAAAACTTGAACCTAGATAAGCCGGTACTTTTCCTTTAGTTATTAATATATAGGCAAGGGTGCCGAAGCCGCTGGAGACAAGAGCGACAGCCGGAGGCAGCCCTGTAAGAAATGGAACTAAGATGGTTGCCCCAAACATCGCAAACAGATGCTGCATGCTAAGCATTAGCCATTTCCCTGCATTTGGACGTTCATGAACTCCTAAAGCTGCTTGTTTCATTGTTGTTTCCTCCTTCTTTCCATAAAAAAACTCTTTGCTGCTTAAAAGCTCGCAAAGAGTTAGACGTATAGTCCATACGTTCTCATTTTACGACCTTTTAAGCCTCTCTGGACTTCTATTAAAGGTGTAACACTATTTACTTTTCATAAATAATCACTTCATCCTGTCCATCGGTTTCTTTCAATTCGACAGTTACGACTTCGTTTTGAGAAGTCGGGATGTTTTTCCCAACATAATTTGCCGTAATCGGCAGTTCACGATGCCCTCTGTCTACGAGAACAGCAAGCTGAATCTGGGAAGGACGTCCGTGGTCCATGAGTGCATCCATTGCGGCACGCACCGTTCGACCTGTATATAAGACATCATCGACTAAGATTACTTTCTTGTGAGTAATATCAACTGAAATATTTGCTTCCTTAACATCAGGATCTACTTGATAGCTTTTATTCTTCAGATCATCGCGGTACAGTGTAATGTCAAGCTTTCCACCTGCTATGTTCTGACCCTCGATACTTTCAATCTTTTCCTTGAGCCTATCGGCAATCGGTGCACCGCGGGTCTTGATCCCCACTAACACCACATCTTCGACCCCTTTATTTTTTTCAATAATTTCATGGGAGATACGGGTCAAAGCTCTTCGAATAGCTGCTTCATCTAACACGGTTGCTTTTTTTTCCATAATCAAGGCCTCCATACAAAAAGCCCTTCTCCGCGCATAAAGGCAGAAAAGGGCAGTAAATACACTTAGAGTGTTATCCGATACCTTTTCAGCCTCACGGGACTGTTGTTAAAGGACTTGCGTTATTCTTATCAGAAGTATGACAGACGCATTTAGGTTTGTCAACTCTTATTACGCAGAGACTCAAGGGTAGCTGTAAACTCCTCTGGCGGATCAATCTCAAACTTCATCCATTCTTCTGTCCGCGGATGAGTAAAACCAACGGACTTTGCATGAAGAGCCTGCCCTTCTTTTAAGTCAAGTGTTTTTCTCGGACCATATTTAGGGTCTCCGGCTAATGGATGATTAATATAACGCATATGCACGCGGATCTGGTGAGTCCTTCCCGTCTCCAGCTTGCATTCAACATAAGAAAACTCTTTAAAATGTTCTAACACCTGGAAGTGAGTTACAGCCTCTTTTCCCTTGTCAACGACGGCCATCTTCTGTCGGTCTTTTGGATCTCTTCCTATCGGTGCATCGATTGTTCCATATTCATGAGTAATGTCTCCATGAACAATCGCAACATATTTTCTTTCGACCGATTTTTCCATTAGCTGTCGGACGAGTGATTCATGGGCTTTATCATTTTTAGCTACCATCAGCAGCCCGCTCGTATCTTTATCGATGCGGTGAACGATTCCAGGACGTTCTACACCATTAATGCCGGAAAGATCAGAGCAGTGATATAAAAGGGCATGGACAAGGGTGCCTGACATGTTTCCGGCAGCAGGATGGACTACCATTCCAGACGGCTTATTTACTACGACAACATCCTCATCCTCATAAACGATCTCAATATCAATATTTTCCGGCTGCAGGTCAAGGGGCTGTGGCTCTGGCACTTGCCAGGTAATCACCTGGCCTGCCTGCACCTTGTAATTGTTTTTTACAAATTCTTCATCCACTTGTACATGCTTATCTTTCAGCCATGTTTGAATTTGGGATCTTGAGGCGTCCTCAATAATTTCTCTTAATAATTTATCAATCCGCTTCGACTCATCTGCTTCGGTTACTTCATATATTTCTTTCACTTAGATGTTCTCCTTTTCTTTTGACGCTCATCTACAAATGCTGCAATCATAATTAAAATTACTCCAACTACTAACGAGGAATCGGCCACATTAAAAATAGGATAGTTATAGCTTCCTATATAAACATCCAGAAAGTCCACGACCTCTTTACGAAACAGTCTGTCGATAAAGTTACCGATTGCGCCAGCTAAGACTAGAGCCAGAGCCACTCCTGTAAACTTGCTGGCTTTAGCATACTGATTCATATAGTAAATGATAAAACCAACAACTACCAAAGTTATAATATAGAAAAACCACATTTGTCCGGCTAGTATTCCCCAGGCTGCTCCTGTATTCCGGTGTGAAGTTATGTAAAAGAACCCTTCAATTACAGGGATTGATTCCCTTAATTCCATTTGCTGGACGATGATCCATTTTGTCAGCTGATCAATGAGAATAACAGCTCCAGCTAATAAGTAATAGATAAACATGAGCTAGCCGCCTCCAACTATTAGTTTCCTTTGCTATTGTACCATATCTGATAAACGGCCGCTTCATTTTAAGAATTCTTGAAAATTCCTGGTGTACTACTTATAGATGAAAAACAGGGAAGGATATATTTTTTCTTTAATTGTAAATATACGGTATTAACATCATGACAGTTTTTCCATTGTATAGAAAAAAACCCAATAGAGAATAAATTTTTCTCCATTGGGTTTCTCTTATTAAGATACGTAATGTTTTTCAACAACAGAGGCACAGCGTGGGCAAAGTTCTGGGTGTTTGGCATCTTTGCCAATTTCATGGGAAGAGACCCAGCAGCGTTCACATTTTTCACCTGTGTGCTTCGTTACGGCTATTTTAACCCAGTCATAATCTTTAGATTCAGCTGCCTCTGTTCCAACTTCGGCTTCAGAAACGATTAGCAGCTGATGAAGATCTTCAATAGATGAAAGCACCTGCTTTGTTTTTTCATCCTTTGGTACAATCGTTATATGAGCTTCCAATGATTTACCAATTACTTTTTCATTACGAGCTTCTTCAAGTGCTTTTAGGACGTCATCACGGATTTCCATGAAGTGGTCCCACTTTTCTACTAACTCCTGATCAGCTGGATTTCCCGCTTCAGGCATGTCAGTAAGCTGTACGCTTTGTTCCTCCACGCCTGGAACATATTTCCAAACTTCATCCGCAGTATGAGGGATGATTGGTGTCATCAGTTTCACAAGTGCTGTCAATGTCTCATAATAAACCGTCTGGATACTGCGGCGGTGTGGATGATCAGCTGCTTCGATGTAAAGGATATCTTTTGCAAAATCAAGGTAAAAGGAGCTTAAATCAATTGTACAGAAATTATGAACCTTATTATAAACGGTTGAAAATTCGTAAGCTTCATACGCATGGCGCGTGTCCTTTACAAGTCGATTTAAGCGATGCAGCATGTATTGATCAACTTCCTGAAGGTTTTCTTTTGCTACCGCATCTTTCTTCGGGTCAAAATCATGAAGGTTGCCCAGCAGGAATCGGAACGTGTTCCGAATCTTCCGATATACTTCTGCAACTTGCTTGAGAATTTCATCCGAAATTCTTACATCTGCCTGATAGTCGGAAGAGGATACCCATAAACGGATAATATCAGCTCCAAGCTGTTTCATTACTTTATCGGGAACAATCACGTTTCCGAGTGACTTACTCATTTTATGGCCTTTTCCATCAAGAACAAACCCGTGACTTAGAATCCCTTTAAATGGTGCTTTTCCTGAAACGGCAACAGAGGTGGACAGAGAAGAGTTAAACCACCCGCGGTACTGGTCAGATCCTTCTAAATAAAGATCGGCCGGGCGTTGAAGTTCCTCACGCTGTTCCAGTACCCCCTGATGAGTAGAACCGGAGTCAAACCAAACATCCATGATATCCATTTCTTTCGTAAATTCGCCATTAGGGCTGTGTTCGGAAGTAAATCCTTCTGGCAGAAGATCTTTTGCTTCACGCTCAAACCATACGTTTGAACCATGCTCACGGAACAGCTCAGATACGTGTTCAATCGTTTCGTCAGTAATAATCGGTTCACCGTCTTCTCCGTAAAAGACCGGAATTGGCACGCCCCACGTACGTTGACGGGAAATACACCAGTCCTGACGATCTCTCACCATATTATATAGACGTGTTTCTCCCCATTTAGGCGTCCATTCCACTTTGTTAATTTCGTCAAGAAGGTCTTTACGGAAATCTTTAATGGAAGCAAACCATTGGTCAGTCGCTCGGAAAATCGTCGGTTTTTTTGTACGCCAATCATGCGGATAAGAGTGTGTAATAAATTCGAGATGTAAAAGGGCCCCGGATTCTTTTAGTTTATCTGTAATCGGCTTATTGGCCTTATCATAGAATATCCCTTCAAATCCAGGGGCTTCTCCTGTAAATACACCTTTATTATCAACAGGACAAAGCACATCTAAGCCGTACTGCTGTCCAACCCAAAAGTCATCTTCCCCGTGACCTGGGGCTGTGTGTACACAACCGGTGCCTCCTTCAGTTGTTACATGATCGCCAAGAACCACAAGGGACTCCCGGTCATAGAAAGGATGTTTAGCAGAAATGCGGTCAGCTTTTTTTCCTTTAAACACTTTAGTGACCTCATAATTCTCCCACTCCAGCTTTCCAGCTACTTCTTCAAGCAGATCATGGGCGATAATGAATTTCTCTTGCTCTACTTGAACCACTGCATATTCTGTTGCAGGGTTCAAAGCGATGCCTAAGTTGGCTGGAATTGTCCAAGGGGTTGTTGTCCAGATGATAATCTTTTCCCCGCCTTCGAGCAGATCTTTCCCATCCTGAACTTCAAAGCTTACGTAAATAGACGGTGAACGCTTATCCTGGTACTCAATTTCGGCTTCCGCAAGGGCGGACTCTGAAGAAGGAGACCAAAAGACTGGTTTTAATCCTTTATAGATATAGCTTTTTTTCGCCATATCACCAAATACTTTAATCTGCTCGGCTTCAAAAGCTTTATTTAACGTAATATAAGGGTTATCCCAGTCGCCGCGGACCCCCATGCGCTTAAATTCATTACGCTGAATGTCGATTTGACCAAGCGCGTAATCTGCACACTTCTGACGGAATTCTGCCAGCGACATTTTTTTACGATCGACTTTCTTTTTAGCTAAAGCGGACTCAATCGGAAGACCGTGTGTATCCCAGCCCGGAACATAAGGAGCATGAAAGCCTGCCATCGACTTATAACGCACAATAAAATCTTTTAATGTTTTATTTAACGCATGCCCCATATGAAGGCTGCCATTCGCATAAGGAGGTCCATCGTGCAGGACAAACAAGGGACGGCCTTTTGTCCGTTCCTGAACCTGCTTATATATATTTGATTCATCCCATGCCTTCTGCATTTCAGGCTCGCGGTTTGGTAAATTGCCACGCATTGGGAAATCCGTTTTTGGCATTAATAAAGTGTCTTTATAATTCATAGCTGTTCCTCCTTTAAAAAATCACAATCAAAAAAGGTCTCCTCATCCCTTAAAAGGGACGAGAAGACCTCGCGTTACCACCCTAAATAATTAGCATAATTACTGCTAATCTCTTATCTTATTCGTATCGTGAACGACCCGGCTGCTCTTACTAAATCATTCAGAACAGCTGCTCAAGGGGGATTTTCCGTTAAAGACCCGCTTCGGACTTTCACCATCACCGAATCGCTATAACTGCAGATGCACTTTACGTACTTTCCCTATCATTGCATGGAAATATTCATATGTGTTAATGAATTATATGTAATTTTCGGCTTGAAGTCAAGAGGCTATTTCGAAGCGTACTCCTTATCAGCCTCTTGCGCTTCAGCTTTTGCAGGTACAGAAGCTTCGCCATGAGGGAACTGAGTATCGAGGAGATGATCCCAATCATCGTTTTCAATCATTGCCACTTGAGCTTCCACAAGCATACGCAGTCTCATTTTGAAAACCTTCGCCTGCTTCTTCATTTCTTCAACTTCCTGAGAGATTTTTTGAGATTTAGAGAGAGCTTCATTTATTATGCGGTCTGCATTTTTTTCGGCTTCCTGGACAATTAACTTAGATTCCTTAGCAGCATTTGTTTTGACTTCTTCTGCTGTCTCCTGGGCAACAAGAATTGACTTATTTAATGTGGTCTCAATGTTGTTGAAATGACCTATACGCTCATTTAACTGCTCCACTTCTTTTTCTAATTCTTTCTTATTACGGATGACAATTTCATAATCTTTTATAACTTGATCTAGAAATTCGTTAACTTCGTCTTCATCATATCCTCTAAATCCGCGGGTAAATTCTTTATTATGGATATCTAATGGTGTTAAAGGCACACCAGCCACCTCCTAAAATCTTCTTAATCGTCTTCAATATAACTATTTTCGACAAAAAAGAGGAAAATCCTCTAATAATCTATGCAATTAATTCAATTGTCCTGTTGTTACTTTGAACTTATCTTTCTTAGTCGTTCCGTGAATTGTCTCAAGCCTGCTCCTGCCCATGCCTCGTAAAGAAAGCAAGTCCCCTTCCCGAACGGTAAACGCAGGATTGTCCACGGTTCGGAAGTTTACCTTCACATGTTCAGCCTCAATGTACATCGATGCTTTTTTCCTTGAGATCCCATAGATTTCCTTGACGACCACATCGAGTCTTAGTGAAGAAATTGTACTGTCTTTATACTTCCATGTTTCTTCATTCACCATCATCTGGTCGAGAGGCTTCTCAGAAAACTCTACATTTGCTTTTTTTATAGACGTAAAATTCATTCGAATGTAATCACTGATTTCCGACGCTGTGATGATATGTATTTTCCCATCTCGAACGACCAGGTCGCCAAGCTTTTCCCGCTTAATTCCAAGTGACATAAATGAACCTAGAACATCACGGTGTTCAATAGTGAGAAATTTCTCCGCATAGTCCGCCGCAAGCAGTGTTAACGAGAAATCTTCTTCTTTTATTATCTCATATTCCGGGGCGATGATGGCTCTCTTTCTTTCTGCATAGTTTTGTCCCCCTGAAAGCGACCACTTCAGGTCCATATTCATACCCATTACGCTTTTAAATATCTGTTGTTCCCTTGGATTAAGAAAGTCTGTTTCTTTGCGTTCATATCTCATTTCTACATCACGCTGCAGTGAGGTCATCTGATCTATAAACGGACGTTCTTCCTCCCTGAAGTGCTGATAAATATCCATTTTTCATCCTTCCTCCATTATAAAAAAGAACAGACAGGAGCATAACCGCTTCTTATCTGTTCTCCGTTACTACGTTAACATCTGGAAAAGTTCCTGTAGTCCGGCCCCTGCAAAACGCAGCACTAAAATGGCAACGATCGGCGAAATATCTATCATGCCAAGAGGGGGAATAATTTTACGAAACGGTTCAAGAAACGGTTCCGCAAGCCTTGCTAAAATCTCACCAAAGCTTGATTCCCTTGCTCCTGGAAACCAAGACAATAAAATGTAAATAATTAATATCCAGCTGTAAATATAGATTGCATTACTTAATAGTCCAAACAAAACATCCATCTTTTACCACCTTCTGCTAGAATCTTCTTCTTCAGCGGCGAGCATTTCAGATATAGTTCCTGAAATCTCGACGTTATCAGGAGTACAGAGAAACGTTTGTGCACCAAGCTTCTGAATATCTCCTCCTATAGCATAAACGGTACCGCTTAAAAAATCTACAATTCGCTTAGCCTGCTTATGATCAACACGCTGCAAATTAATAACAACAGCCCTGCGGTTCACAAGCTGATCAGCAATTTCCTGTGCTTCGTTATAGGTTTTCGGTTCAACTAACACCATTTTAGAAGAGCCTTTAGCACTCTTTAAACTGACGATGTTCTGTCCTTCTGACGACGGCTGCTGCCTGTTACGCTGCATCGGTGTTACTTCTTCCTGTTTCTGAGTGTTATTTTCCAGTGTTTCTTCTTCAACGTATTCGTATTCATCTTCAAGTGTAAAAAATGATTTTAATTTGTTTTTCATACTCAATTCCCTCACCTCTTCTGTATTATGATCCCACTAAGCTAGTTCCCACTCGTATATGAGTGGCACCTTCTTCTATAGCCAGCTGGTAATCATTGCTCATTCCCATGGAAAGCCATTTACAAGGGGCATGGACAAGCTTCTGATCACGTATAATATCCCTTAAGGCGCGAAGTTTTCTAAAGACGGCTCGCAGCTCTTCTTCATTATCAATATGAGGAGCCATGGTCATTAAACCGACGACCTTAATTCTGTCATATTCTTTCAATGAATGAATGAAATCTTCCACATTTGAAGGGTCCAGACCATGCTTAGAGTCTTCGCCGCTGACGTTTACTTGAACAAAACAGGGCACCTGCTTATCCGCCCGCTTTTGAATTTCCTTTGCCAGTGACTTCCTATCAAGAGAATGCATATAGTCTACTTTGTTGATGATCTCTTTCACTTTACGTGATTGTAAAGAGCCTATGAAATGCCAAATGGCTTCTTCACCAATCGCCTCATGTTTTTCCAGAAAACCTTCACGACGATTTTCGCCCAGGTTATTTACTCCGGCTTCCAGCGCTTCACGCGCTCGATCAATTGATACGTATTTAGTAACTCCGATAATTGTAATTTTTTCATCATTGCGCTCACAATTTTTGCAAGCCTGCTGTATTCTCTGTTTTATTTCTTCCAGGTTGTCTGCTACGGACATATGTACCCTCCTTACTAACTCGTCCAGCCTATGTAAGCAAGCATTCTTCCCGTCTGCCCCTGGTCGCGTCGATGGGAGTAAAATAAATGCTCATCATCGTAGGTGCAATAACTGCTTACCAAAATATTATTTAGTGAAAGACCGTTATCCACAGCTATCCTTCGATTTAATTCTTTAAGGTCAAGATTAAATTTACCCTCTGATCCTTCTGTTAAAACTTGACTGCAATAAGAAGATGGTATGTGGTTCACTACTCGCTGGTCAACTTCATAATGTTTCTGGCTGATGCTTGGTCCAATTATCATTAATAAAGTGGATAGCTCAGCTCCATGTTCTGCCATTTTTGAAATCATAGCTCCTGCCATACCGCTGACCGTGCCTTTCCACCCTGCATGGGCAACTCCGATCCATTTAGAACTAGGATCCAGAAACAATAAGGGTACACAATCAGCATAGAAAGCTGTCAGCAAAATATCCTTCTGATTCGTAATAAGTCCATCCACTCCACCTATCGCTTTCTTAAGAGAGAAGGCTCCTCTTCCTTTATGTGAATGATCTACTACCTTTATTTGTGTACCGTGCACCTGCTCGCCCATAACCCACTGGCTGAGAGGGAGGTTTAATTCTTCTGCCAAGGCTCTGCGATTTTTTATCACCGATTCCTTTAAATCTGATACGTGAAGTCCCATATTCAGGCTATCGTACGGAACTTCACTGTATCCGCTTTGCCGTGTCGTTATCCCGGCAGTCACATTATGCTGTAAAAAACAGGCATGCTGTCTTGCTGTTTTTGACTGGAAGGGTTCGGTCATAATACCACCTCAATTTCCCTTCATTTTACCACATAATTCATCCTTTTTCCTAACTAAATCCTCCTAATCGATCTTTTGGTCTCCTGCCTTAGAACTGTAACCGGACTTTTTAACGAGGATCACATCTGCCCCTATATTTACGATCTGGCTCCAAGGTATAACCATCTCTTCATCTTTTCCGAACATCCCCATTGCTTTTCCTTTTAATTTCAAAACGAGTCCTTTCAGTTGGCCGCGCTGGCTGTCAATGTCCAAATCGGTAATATAACCAAGCCTCTCTCCCGTTTCCATCGCGATGACATCTTTCACTTGTAATTCAGAGATTTTCATAGCTACGCCTCCCTCATATAAGAGTATATGCAAGACTTTCTGAACGATTTCTTTCCACAGAAAAACACCACTGAATAGTCAGTGGTGTTTCATCATATTATTGAAACATAGATGAATTCATTTCTTTAATGGCCGCTTTTTCCAGGCGGGAGACTTGTGCCTGGGAAATACCGATTTCTTCGGCAACTTCCATTTGAGTTTTTCCTTGGAAAAATCGCTTCGTTAGTATCATTTTTTCTCGCTCATTCAACTTTTTCATGCCTTCACGCAGTGATAATTCATCAAGCCATATTGAATCTTTTTCCCTGTCGTCTTTTAGCTGATCAACAACATAGATCGGATCTCCCCCATCATTGTAAATAGGCTCAAATAAAGATACCGGATCTTGAATCGCATCCATCGCAAAAACAACATCTTCATGCGGGATCCCCATTTTTTCGGCAATTTCATGTGGGGCCGGGTCTTTCGATGTTTCACTAATCATTTTTTCACGCATTTGCAAAGCCTTGTAAGCCGTATCCCTTAACGATCGAGAGACACGAATAGGGTTATTGTCTCTTAAATATCTTCTGATTTCACCAATAATCATTGGAACCGCATAGGTAGAGAACTTTACATTATGACTTAAATCGAAGTTATCGATTGATTTCATCAGGCCGATACAGCCTACTTGAAATAAGTCGTCACCATATTCACCACGGTTATTAAATCGTTGAATTACAGATAATACAAGACGTAAATTCCCATTTACTAATATTTCTCTTGCTTCTGTGTCACCTGATTGCAAACGCTCAAACAGGGTCCGCATTTCTTGGTTCTTAAGTACTGGTAGCTTTGATGTGTCTACACCGCATATTTCTACTTTATGTCGTGTCAAAAGTAAGACCCTCCCAAGAAGCTGATTTCCATTTTCAGTATCTCCTCGGGAGGGATTTTTATGCATAGGTATTTTGGGAATTTTAGACCATCTTATCGAATTCTCTTTGCAGGCGTCGAATAATTTTCTTTTCCAGGCGGGAGATGTAAGACTGAGAAATACCAAGCATATCTGCCACATCTTTTTGGGTCTTTTCTTTTTTGCCAATTAATCCAAAACGAAGTTCCATGATTTCTTTTTCACGGTTGCTGAGCTGACCCAGAGCCGACTTTAAAAGCTTTTTATCCACTTTTTTTTCAATATCTTTCGTAATTAAATCTTCTTCTGTGCCAAGAATATCAGAAAGCAGCAGCTCATTACCATCCCAATCCACATTCAGCGGCTCGTCAAAGGACACTTCCGTTTTAAGCTTATTGCTTTTTCTCAGATGCATAAGTATTTCATTTTCGATACAGCGCGACGCATATGTTGCCAGCTTTATTTTTTTCTCAGGATCAAACGTATTTACCGCTTTTATTAATCCAATGGTGCCAATACTGATGAGATCTTCAATATTTAAACCTGTGTTTTCAAATTTGCGTGCAATATAAACGACGAGTCGTAAATTTCTTTCTATCAGCATGGCTCTCGCCGCTTTGTCACCTTTAGGCAAACGTTCAAGCAGGTCTCTTTCTTCTTCTCTACTCAGTGGAGGCGGAAGAGCTTCGCTGCCGCCAATATAATAAATTTCTTTTTGCTTTATTCCGAGCTTCAGTGCAATTTTGTATAAATAAAATTTAAGTTTAAACTTCCATTTCATCCATTTGCCCCCTATGCCGATATCCCCTTAATCGCTGCGTGGGGATGAATTATAATCTGGTACATTTGGTCATGTGTTAAATCATGATGTTGAATTCCAAGAAGTGGCTGCTCGATTGTAAGCTCCCCCTCAGGTGTATAAATGGTTATATTATCCACCATAAAGGTAACCATTAAATTACTTGAAGCACCCGCCCCCTGAAACGGAACTAAATGAAGAGACTTATGGTAGCGCTCTGAAACTTCTTCTATTCTGTCTAATACTGTTTCTGTCTTTAATCCTTTCAGTTCTTCCTCAGAAAAAAACTGTTTCCATACGTTTAAGTCAGCTAAAAAAACCATTTTCTTACTGATAGGATCTACTAAATGATTGCCGCTGTCTACAAGGCCTGTACATAAAATACTCTTCCCCAAATAAACGACCTTCACCTGATATAAGTCTTCTGCTTTAAGCCTGTGGGCATGGATTTGTTCAAGTCTCCATTTTGTAAATATCCAGGAAGCCGGAAAACCAATACAAACAAATAGCCAGCTGACCGGATGGCCATAACCAGTGGAATACGTAATCCACTCTCCTCCTTGAGCTGCAATCTGGCTGTTAAAGAAATAGTGGACACCTACCATCGTTCCTCCAATGGCAAAAGTAACAAAATAAAAGGTAAGCCATTGAACAAAAGCGGTTCGTAAAGAAACGTAGGCAAAAGCAATCGTGACAATTAAAAGGGAAAAAGCTATTTTTCCTAGACTGGTAGTCAGCCAGATACCAGGCATGAGAACGCTGATCGGTACGATACAGGAAGCTACAAAAGCAGCCGATAGAATCCGCAGATTTGTCGTCCTGGCTCTTGTTAAGCCTTGCGTTAAGTAAAGAATCATTCCATCCATTAATAAATTCAGCAGCCAAACAGCGTCTAGATAAATCCTCCTCCCCCCACCTCTCCTTCGTATTTATATGAAAGTATAATTCTTAGCCATTAAAAAGTCTGTCAAAACATGAATGCTGGCTGCAGCATTTTTTGTTACAAGATGTCTGGTCCAGGCTGTTAATTTTTTCATAAAAAAACGCTGCTTCAAAGAAAGCAGCGTTCCTATACTTGAGCAACTAAAATACAAACAAGAAAGGGACTTATAACCTGGAACCAAAAAGAACCACTGCTCCTCAAGAGTCAGTGGTTCAAGAATATTTACATATTAGCGGCGGCGGTTTCTATTGCGAAGGAAAGTAGGGATATCTAACGTATCCTCTTCCTGCTGCCCTGTCGCTTTATTCGGAGAAGGCTGGCTTTCACGACGTGTTGTCGGCTGCTGTTCTTCACGCGGACGCTCTGTGTGAGTCGTTTTCATTTGATTTACACTGTTTACACGCGGCTTATTTTTACCTTCGGCAAGCTGTGCTTCATCAAATCCAGTAGCAATTACGGTAACTACAATTTCGTCTTTCAAGTTTTCGTTGATCACAGAACCGAAAATTACGTTTACTTCCTGGTCGGCAGCAGATGTTACAATATCCGCAGCTTCTTGTACTTCATATAAGCTTAAGTTCGTGCCTCCACTGATATTCATCAGCACACCATGTGCACCGTCAATAGATGTCTCAAGAAGCGGTGAGGAAATAGCTTTCTTTGCGGCTTCAGCTGCACGATTTTCCCCTGTGGCGATACCGATTCCCATAAGGGCAGAACCTTTATCTACCATAATAGTTTTCACATCAGCAAAGTCTACGTTAATTAGGCCTGGTACTGCAATTAAATCTGAGATACCTTGTACACCTTGGCGTAAAACGTTATCCGCTTCACGGAATGCTTCAAGCATTGGTGTGTTTTTATCTACAATTTCTAGTAGACGGTCGTTCGGAATAACGATCAGAGTATCAACACTGCCTTTTAAGCTGTCAGTACCTGAAGCAGCCTGTGTTGCACGCTTTCTACCTTCGAAAGTAAAGGGACGTGTCACTACACCGACAGTTAATGCTCCCAATTCTTTTGCTACGTTTGCGATGACCGGAGCGGCACCTGTACCGGTTCCTCCACCCATTCCAGCAGTAACAAATACCATGTCAGCTCCTTGAAGAGCTTCTTCGATTTGTTCTTTGCTTTCTTCTGCAGCTTTTCGACCTACTTCAGGATTGGCTCCTGCACCTAATCCGCGAGTAAGTTTTCCGCCGATTTGCATTTTAACTTCTGCTTTTGAAAGGTTTAACGCCTGAGCATCTGTATTAACGGCGATAAACTCTACACCTTGTACTCCATGCTCAATCATTCGGTTAACGGCGTTACTTCCACCGCCCCCGACACCTATTACTTTAATTGTTGCCAGTTGATCCATGCTTGTATCAAAATCTAACATCATCCGTTCCTCCTAATTACAAAATTACAAGATTCATAGGTTATATTCCGGTTTTTCTCACATATTAATCAAAGAAATACTTTAATAGATTGGAAAAGCCAGATTCTTTTTTCTCTTTCGGTTTACTTTCTGTTTCATTTTTCTGCTTATTTACTCGTTTCTGCTTTGGCTGTGCTTGTTTATCAGCTTGATAAATTACAGAAGGAAATAGTTCTTTTCCTTGTATTTTCGCATTACGATAAGCAAATTGCAATATTCCAACACCACTCGTAAATTGAGGCTCCCGCACTCCAATATAATCAGGAATAGCAATTCTTACATTGGAATGGAAAATATCCTGGGCAAGCTCCAGTACTCCCGGCATATTCATAGCACCGCCAGTCAGTACGAATCCGCCTGGAAGTTCGCGAACCCCCATACGCTGTAGTTCTTTAGCCGCAAACACAAAGATTTCTTCAAGTCTTGCTTCAATCATATCAGAGATTTGCAGCTGATTGAATGTTTGTTCTCGATTACTTCCAATAATCTTGACTTCAAATGTTTCATTTTCGTCCGCATCATCGAAGAAAGCATAACCATACTCTATTTTAATGTTCTCTGCTTCCTCTGTAGAAGTTCTCAATCCTATGGATAGATCCTTCGTAAGATTATCTCCGCCATAAGGCAATAAGCTGGTTCCAGTTAAATGTCCGTCTTCGAAAACAGAAACTGTCGTAGAACCGCCGCCAATGTCAATTAAAGCAACTCCCAGATTTGTTTCATCATGAGATAACGAAACAGTCCCTGCTGCTAAAGGCTGGAGGCACACATCAAGAATTTCCAGTCCTGCTCTCTCAACACATTTTAATGTATTATGTAATACGGTTTTTGCACACGTAATTATTGTGCCTTCCATTTCTAAACGGACACCAATCATACCCCGCGGGTCTGTAATTTCATCCTGACCATCAACAACAAACTCCTGTGGAATAACATCAACTATCTCTCTCTCAGGAGGTACAGATACTACTTGGGCAGCATCAATGACACGTGCAATGTCTTCATCGCCAATTTCTCTCGTCTCGCTGGAGACAGCAACTACCCCATGGCATGGCTGAAGCTGAATGTGATTCCCATTCACTCCCACGACCACACGTTCAATTTTCATATCAACCATTCTCTCTGCCTGTTCTACAGCAGATTTGATAGATTGTACGGTCTGATCAATATCGATTATAGCCCCTTTTTTCATGCCATTTGATTTGGCAGAGCCGACACCGATTATATTAAGAGAGTCATTCATAATCTCTCCTATTATTACTTTTATCCTACTTGTACCTATATCTAAACTCACTAAAATTTCATTTTCATTCACCAGTGACGCACCTCCTGTTACAAGCCATATAAGTACTTAAAATCATATCGTTTTTACAGTTAAAAAACAATCTCTGCAACCCTAATGTAAATGAAATGATATAGTGCGTAAATCCCTATTTCTCAGGATTTACACCTATCTCACTAACTGTCTGCCATAAAATTCTAAAAAACTGTCAATAAAATCCTGCATGATTCATTTTCTTAAGCAGAAGAGCATGCATCGTTCAATCGGTTTACTTTTCGTCATTACGAAAAACAAACCCCTCCCCTACTCTCTTTCCTCAGGTTCGACCGCATTATCATCAAGCACATCAGCCTGGGCCTGAGTAGGATCCTCTACTTCTTCAGTATCTTCGCTATTTTCTTCAGTATCACTTTCTCCGTTATCGTATGCTTCAAAATAGGCTCCTACATCAATATGGATAATCCCCTTCTGCCCTTCTTCAATTTGCGAGGCGATTGATGGATAAGCCAGTATTTTCTCTGAAAACGTACGTATTGAGGCTTGAACCTCATATCCGTCATTCATATATAATTTAATTAAATATGGATTATCTTCAGTTGGAGCATAATGAATTTCTGATATAAGCGCCGTAATGCTGCCAGGCACCTTTTTTAAGGCCTGAGCCATCTCCTCTAAGTAAGTCTCTTTTGAGAAGTCTTTTAATATCGGTGCATCTCCACCCGGAAATTCGGAGGTAGTATCTAAGTATGCTCCATTTTCAAGAATAGGCTGAAACTGCCCTTCCGTCTGCCGGTAACCGATTCGCTCAGCCTCATCAATCTTAATAACGATCGTGCTCGGCAGGTTCCTTGAAACATCTGCGCTGAGGACCTGTTCATGTTTTGAGACTCTGTTAGAAATAGCTTCAGGATCAAGCTGCCATATATTTGATTTGCTTCCGATTTCAGCCATCTCTTTAATTTCATTCTCATCTACAAATCTATTTCCTGTCACTTCTACATTTTTCACATGGCTTAATGGAGATTGCAAGTATACGACTATAGCAATTAGAACAAATAGTATGGATAAATACTGAACAAGCCTTCTATTCGCTTTTTTCTTTCTAATTTGTTTAAGTTTTGGTATTCGCTCTTCAATGGAAACAACTTTTTTTTCTTCCATATTAGGCATTTCTCCTTGTTGTCATTCCCACTTATTCTAATAAAATGTCAGACATTTTATACATCCTCCATTATATCACATCAAGCGCTGCATTAATGTACGAGATTATATTTGTTTTCAATTTTTATAACTATTTTTAGGGAGGACTTTAGAACTAAGAAAGAACCTTATTGTAATTCCCCGGTAGGAGTTTTCTTTAAACATTTAACTTACACTTCTTTTTTTTATATAAAATCAGATTTAAGTTGTTAATAGACAGCATTTCATGATCCGTTTTCTCTTTCTCTATTTTCCCATACAAAAAAACTACTTTCGAAAGAAAATCAATACTTTTTTCTTAATAGAGTGGACTGGTACTTGGAAAACACAGGCTTCCTTGTCCGAACGTTGAGCTTTCTCAGGCTTTATCCCATAGAAATCTCGCTGTTTCGACGTTAAAGACCACCCGCCCCCCCCCTTAGTTACCTTACTTTATCTTAAAAGCTATAGTGATCTTTTTCAAAGAAAAAATTAAAGGACACCAAAAAAGCAAAGAAGACAGCTGTCGTTACAATATCGACAGCTGTGGTTGTATTAGTTTTATGATATTTCTTCTATTTTGAATAGCGGCTGACGCTAAGCAACAGCCCCAGCGCTGCAAGTGTGAGTGTCAGCGATGAACCCCCATAGCTGATGAGCGGCAGTGTAATCCCGGTAACCGGGATTAAACCTGTGACTACACTTACATTTATCATAACTTGTATGGAAACCATTCCTACAATTCCAAGAGCCAGAAGACTCCCAAATAAATCAGATGCCAGAAGACTTGTCCGCACGCCTCTCCATAATAAAACAAAAAACAGAAGCAGAACGACCACTCCTCCAATGAAGCCGAGCTCCTCTGCAAGTACAGAATAAATAAAGTCGGTCTGCGGTTCGGGAAGGTAAAAAAACTTCTGCATGCTTTTCCCAAGCCCTAAACCAAGTAAACCACCGGGCCCGATCGCATATAGTGACTGTATAATCTGAAAACCGCTTCCGAGCGGATCCTCCCATGGATGAAGAAAAGCTGTTATCCTTTTAATCCGATAAGGGGCGGACGCTATTAAGGCCACTAACCCGCCGATGCCACCGGCTACGATTAACATAAAATGAGCGATCCTTGCTCCTGCCACAAACATCATGACTAAACAGGTTCCGACCATAACGACTCCTGTCCCCAGGTCAGGCTGCAGCATGATTAAAGCGAATGGTACAAGGATAATAGCAAGTCCCGGCAGGAAACCTTCCTGAAAAGAAACAATCCGCTTTTGCCGCTGAGACAGAAATTTAGCCAGAAAGATAATGAGACCGAGCTTCATAAATTCGGAAGGCTGGATACTGAACATGCCAATTCCAATCCAGCTTCTCGCTCCTCCTCTTACCATTCCCACTCCTGGAATAAGAACGAGTATTAAAAAGAGTAGACAAACAGCTACAATAACCTTCGCATGCTTATACCAAACATAGTAAGGAATTTTAGATAAGATGGTCATTGCTATTAAACCCAAAACCGCAAATAAAGTCTGCCGCTTAGCAAAATACCAGGCATCATCAAATTTGTATTCAGACCAGATACTCGAAGAACTGTAAACCATCACCACACCAATCGTTAAAAGAGAGAGGATAGATATGGTGAGCCAGATATCAGGTTTTTGTTCATTTTCAGCCATAAAAAAGCCCTACCTCCCAATTTGGAAAACAGGGCTTAAAGCTTGTACATAAGCCCTTACTACAGCTTATGCACAGCCTCTTTAAACTTATTACCTCTTTCTTCAAATGTACGATATTGATCCCAGCTTGCACATGCAGGTGACAATAGAATTACATCTCCGAATTCGGCAGCCTGCCTGGCCTGCTGAACAGCTTCGGCCATCGTTTCTGCGTATTGAATCATGGCTATGCCTGCTTTTTTGCCGGCATCGGCCATTTTCCCAGCCGTCTCTCCAAATACAATCATAGCTTTAACGCCGTGAAGAAATTCGACAAGTCCGTCAAAATCATTTCCACGGTCAAGGCCTCCTGCCAAAAGTATGACAGGCTTATCAAAAGCTTTAAGAGCATATGAGGTCGCTAGAATATTAGTAGCTTTTGAATCATTATAATAATAAATGTCGTCCTTCTTAGTAACAAATTCTAAACGATGCTCCACTCCGCCAAATGTTGTTAGAACATCATAAATGGCCTGATTGGATACACCCGAGAGTTTAGCAGCCGATAAAGCAGCCAGAATATTGGCCAGGTTATGCTCCCCGACTAAGACAATATCTTTCCGCTTCATAATTTTTTCATTCTTAAAGTAAATCCAGTTCTCATCAGCCCAACCTCCATCTACCTTCTTTTTCGATGAAAAAGGAACAAGGGTGGATTTAAAGCTGGGAAGGAATGAAACAATATTCTGATCATCAGCGTTATAAACGAGATAGTCGTCACTATTCTGATTTTTTGCTATGTTGGCTTTTGCGGCGAAATACTCACGTGCCGTCCCATGATAATCTAAATGGGCTTCAAATAGATTCAGCCAGACAGCAATATGAGGACGGAACTTCTCTATCCCCATTAATTGGAAGGAAGAAAGTTCCACAACCATTGTTTCTTCCGCTTCTGTAGACCGGGCTACCTCTGAAGCTACTTCACCTATATTGCCGGCGATAGACACTCGCCGACTATCAGCTTCTATAAATGAGTGAAGAAGTGTGGTAGTTGTTGTTTTTCCATTAGACCCGGTAATCCCGATCATCTGACCTTCATGAAGGAATCCAGCCAGCTCAACTTCGGTAATTACAGGGATCTTACGTTTTATCGCTTCTTTCACCATTACATTATCATAAGGAATTCCTGGATTTTTCACAACTACTTCTGCCCCATCTAATAGAGAAAGAGGATGGCTTCCAATTACGATTTTTGCCCCTTTTTTCTTCAACTCTTTAACTTCAGAACTGCTTTCATCTGCTTTATAATCGTTTACAATCGTAGAAATTTGGCTGTCCAGTAAAAGTTCGGCAGCTGCTTTTCCGCTTTTCGCAAGACCGAGGACTAATGCGCGTTTGTAAGGAAATGAAGTCAATGTTTTCATCCGAACATCACCTCGATATACATGCCGAGAATGGCAAATAGAATTCCGACAGCCCAGAAAGTGGTGACTACCCGCCATTCAGACCATCCTTTTAATTCATAATGGTGATGAAGCGGACTCATTTTAAACACTCTTTTTCCTGTCGTTTTAAAAGAGATAACTTGAATAATTACGGAAAGTGTTTCAATAACAAAAACTCCTCCAATGATCACTAAAAGCAATTCCATCTTTGAAAGAATAGCAATGATTGCGATAGCGCCACCTAAAGCCAGAGATCCTGTATCTCCCATAAAGACTTTAGCCGGGTGGGCATTGAAAACAAGGAAACCTAAAAGCGCACCGACAACAGCCAGAGAGAAAACTGCAACTTCTATATTTCCTCCAATAATCCAGGCTAATATACCAAATGCACCAAATGCAATAGCTGCTGTTCCTGCCAGCAGTCCATCTAAACCATCTGTTAAGTTAACAGCATTAGAAGCCCCGACAAGCATAAATAATATGAGCAGCGGATACAATATTCCAAGTTCCAGCTGAAGGTCAGTTCCTGGTATTGAAATATATGTTGGAAAACCGTTTTGCTGGAGAAGGATATATACAACAATTGCGATAACAATTTGTCCAAGCATTTTCTGTTTGGAAGTTAAGCCTAAATTCCGCTTTAAAGCGACCTTGATATAATCATCTAAAAACCCAAGCAGACCGTATCCAACAAGTACAAATAAAACGATAAAAATATGTACCTGACTCGGCTCCGGAATAAACCAGAAGCTTGAGACAAGAGTAGTAATAGTAATAGCAATTAAAATCATTACTCCTCCCATTGTAGGAGTACCTGATTTTTTTTGATGCGATTTAGGGCCTTCGTCTCTAATACTCTGCCCGAATTTTAATCTCCTTAGAAAAGGAATGATAAGAGGTGATAATATGACGGTTAGTATGAATGAAAGCGCCATAGTTAGTAATAATATATAGTCGTTCAATGAAAACTTCCTCCTTAAATGTGTCGTCAGCGCCTAATCATTATTTATTAGATCTTTTATTAATTCTTCAAGTTTCATACCTCTTGAAGCTTTAATTAAGACGACAGTATCAGGTGTCAATTCTGTCTTCACCTGATCGCTGAGTGATTGCTTATTTGTAAAATGTTGGCTTCTGATTCCTTTATTGCTCTTCTGGACAGCTTCTGTTATTCTCGAGGCATTTTCACCAATAGTATAGACAGCATCGATTTCAGAAGTTATGACAGATGCTACATCGGCATGTAAGTCACCCGAAAACTTCCCAAGCTCAAACATATCCCCTAGAACTAAAACTTTCTTCTTCTTTGCTTTCAGGTGCAGAATAACTTCAATAACAGCTTTCATAGATGTGGGTGATGCATTATAAGCATCGTTAATAATTAATGAGCCGTGTAACCCTTCAAGCTTTTCATACCTCATCCCGGATAACTGAAGGTTTTCAAGCCCTTTCTGGATTTCTTCAGAAGACATGTTAAGTTTTAGTGCGAGCGCAATTGCATAAGAAGCATTCTTAACGTTATGCTTCCCAGAAAGAGGCAAATGATAACGAATCTGATTAATAGTAAAATAACTATCATCATCTTGCTCATCAACTTGTTCAATAAGCTGCGTACAGCCTTGATTAAATCCAGAACTTATGGCATGAGCTTTTAGAGGATGATCTTTTAGAAGCTCTTCATCTCCATCATAAATAAAAGCACCTTCCTGCCAGCCGTCTAAAATTTCAAGCTTAGCTTCAGCAATCCCTTTACGTGAACCTAAGAATTCAATATGCGACTCGCCAATATTTGTAATAATGGCATAAGAAGGACGAGCGAGCTTAGAAAGCAGAGAAATTTCCCCCGCCTGGCTCATTCCCATTTCCAATACAGCGACTTCTGTATCTTCAGGCATTGAAAGAATCGTCAACGGCAGACCGATATGATTGTTGAAATTACCAGCCGTTTTATGTGTTCGGTATTTCACTTGAAGAACCGAAGCAACGAGGTCTTTAGTAGTCGTCTTGCCGTTCGAACCCGTAATGCCGACAACGATTGGTTTTACTTTGTTCAAATAAAAGGAGGATGTCTCCTGTAACGCCTGGAGAGTATCCTCAACAAAGAAAACCGGAAACTCAGTTGGCACAGCTTTAGGCAGTTCCCTGTCTTTCTGCCATAGAGCGGCCACAGCTCCGTTTTTTATGGCATCCATTAAAAACAGATGGGCATCAAAATTTTCGCCGGCAAGAGGGATAAACAGACTCTGTTTTTTCTCAATCCGTGTATCTGTCATTACCGCCCGGAGAGGGATTTTATCATTCGCCGCTCCCCTATGATCTGAAAAAACTGCGGATAGCTCTTGAACTGTAAACATTACAAAAAACTCCCCTTAACCTTCTGTAAAATATCTTTAGCTACTTCATAATCATCGAAATCGTACCGGACTCCATGAATTTCCTGGTAAGTTTCATGCCCTTTACCTGCAATCAGCACCATATCGCCTTCTTCGGCCGTATGTAATGCCATTTCAATTGCTTTCTTTCTATCAACTTCTACATCAAACGAGCCGGTCAAATGGTTCGTCATATCTTTGAGAATCATTTGAGGATCCTCGGTTCTTGGATTATCTGAAGTAAACACGGCATGGTCGGCGTACTTCATTGCTACATCTGCCATCAGCGGACGTTTCGTACGGTCTCTGTCACCGCCACAGCCTACTACTACTCTTACTTTTCCTTTGCAGAATTCCTTTATCGTTTTAAGGACATTTTCAAGGGAATCCGGTGTATGAGCATAATCAACTACCACACCAAACGGCTGGCCTTCGTTAACCGGTTCGAATCGTCCCTTAACACCTTTTGTTTCACCAAATGCTTTTTGAATTACATCTAATCCTACTTCAGACACAATAGCTGCACCAGCTGATGCGAGCATGTTATATATACTGAACATCCCCATTAACGGGCTGTCAATTTTAACTTTGCCCCGAGGAGTACTCATAGTGAAGGAACATCCTTTTTCATGGAGAGAAATATCTTCAGCTATAATATCTGCCGGATTATTAATGCCATATGTTAAAACAGGCATTGCCGTTGAACGAATAAGAGTTGGAGCAACAGGCGAGTCGTTGTTAATAATGGCAAATTTGGCCTGCTTCATATTATACCCGTTCCCTAACTGAGCGAACAATAGGGACTTTGCCCGAAGATAATCCTCCATACTGCTGTGATAATCCAGATGATCCTGGCTTAAATTGGTGAAGATTGCTACATCAAAGTCACAGCCGTAAACACGTCCCTGATCAAGAGCATGTGAGGAAACTTCCATAATCGCTGTACTCACACCCTCATTCACCATCTGATGGAAACTCTGCTGTATAGATAAAGCATCAGGTGTTGTATTTTTTACGGGATAAGTATTACCGGCGATTTTCATCTGAATAGTACCGATTGTAGCTGTACTTGCTTTCTGTAATGAAAAAATCTCATCGAGCAGGTACGTTATCGTTGTTTTTCCATTTGTACCCGTAACACCGATTGTATGAACTTTCTCTGTAGGAAATTCATAAAAAGCTGCAGAGATTATCGCAAGGGCTTTCGTCGTATCGTTAACATAAACAACTGGAAAATCAATATTTAACTCTTTCTCTGCTATAATGACGGACGCACCCTGGTCGATGGCGGCCGGGACATAATTGTGTCCATCTGACTCGCTTCCAATGATACATACAAATACGTCACCAAGGGATACCGACCTCGAATCCATAGAAATGCCGAAAATTTCGAGATCATTAATAGTTTGATTTGTTTTATAATAAGGTATTGCTTCGAGTAACTTAGTTAATTGCATTCATACCATCCTAACTGTCTGCACATTCTATCTCATTATAGCAAAAATTATAAATGATGTATGGTTTAATCAATAATTTAGAAAAGTCAATTATCGTTAAAGTAAAGTCGGAGGGTTGATCCGCTTTCCACTTTTGTTCCTGCTTCGGGAGCCTGGGAAACCACTTTATCTCCTTTTCCATTTGATTCAATCTTCAAATCAATAAGCATATTTTTTATTTCTTTTTTCGTCATCCCCGTAACATCAGGAACTTCTAATAATGGCTCTTCCGGCCACTGGTATTCTTTCGCAAGTCCGTCTTTTCTTGCTTTAACTCCCATTGCACGCAGGCTGTCTTCCATAATGGATCCGACAATTGGAGCAGCAACTACTCCCCCAAATTGAACCGTTCCTTTTGGATTATCTACAGCTATATAGACGACAAGCTCTGGATCATCAGCTGGGGCAAAGCCGATAAAAGATACGATGTGATTATTTTTCATATATTGACCGTCTTTCCCGACTTTCTGAGCTGTTCCGGTTTTGCCTCCCACCCGATATCCTTCTACATAAGCACCTCTCCCTGTACCTTGTGCTACTACAGATTCGAGTGCCTCACGCACTTTTTTGGAGGTTTCTTCTGAAATAACTCTTTTTACTAGTTTTGGCTTATTTTTCTCCAGGACATCTCCACTTATCGGATCAAGCCAGGCTTCCTGGACATACGGCTCATAGTATTCTCCGCCATTAACGGCAGCCGCTACCGCCATAACCTGCTGAATCGGTGTGACAGATACACCCTGGCCAAATGCAGTTGTGGCTTGCTCAACAGGTCCGACCTGTTCAGGTTTAAAGAGAATCCCTTTACCTTCTCCCTGAAGATCTATGCCTGTTTTCTCTCCGAATCCAAATTTATTGATATATTCAAAAAGACGTTCTTTTCCAAGCCTTTCCCCAAGCTGTACAAACCCCGGGTTACACGAGTTCTGTACGACTTCTAAATAGGACTGGCTTCCGTGCCCTCCCCTCTTCCAGCAGCGCAATGTAGCACCGGCGACTTTCGCTGATCCTGAATCATGAAAATGATCGTCATGTAAATCAACTAGTCCCTCTTCAAGAGCAGCAGCCAACGTAATAATTTTAAAGGTAGAACCTGGTTCATATGTACTCCATACCGGCAAATTTCGGTTGTACACGGAAGCTTCTACCTCTTGGTAATTATTTGGATGAAAATTCGGGCGAGATGCCATTGCTTTAACCTTCCCTGTTTGTGGATCAACAGCCAGGGCAATAACTCCATCAGGATTATATTTCGCGACTGCCATATCCAGCTCCCGTTCTACAATAGACTGAACCTTGTGATCAATTGTTAATTGAAGGTCCTGTCCATCAACAGGGGGTGTATACGTATCTGCCATATCTGGCATTCTCTTTCCTTTCGCATCAGAGAAGAAAGACAGCGCTCCTTCCTTCCCTTTTAACTTGTCATCGTAGTACGCTTCTAACCCGAGAAGCCCCTGGTTATCAATTCCGCTGAACCCGAGAACATGAGAAAGAAACGCCCCATTTGGATAATAGCGCACGGAATCCTCAGCTACATAGACACCGGGCAAGTCAAGCATCTGAATAGCGTAAGCCTGTTTATCTGATATTTTACGCCCTTCCGGGTGCAGCTTTTCAATAGATACCTGCTTTGTTACATGGGTATAGGCTTTTTCTACACTCATATTAAGTATGCCGGCCAGCTGCTCAGCTGTTTTCTCCGGATCTTTAACCTGCCGCGGAACAACCATTACCGTAGGAGCAGATTGGTTTCCAACCAAAACTTCTCCGTTAGTATCTAGTATTTTGCCTCGCTCTGGTTCAAACGTAATATCCCTGCCCCAGGACTCTTCTGCCTTGTCCACTAAGAAATCACTTAACACAAATTGTACATAACCAAGCCGTCCGGCAATTACAAGAAAGATCAAAAAACCAATAAAAAAAACAGTGACTAACCGTTTTCTTACGATCACCTGTGATACTCGCCTCATATCCATAACTCCTTTTGTTTACGATAGAGTAAGCTTGTATCACTATATGCAATCGAATAACGATTAGAACACTGCTTCACTTACAGCTACTCGGGCGGAGCAAGCTCCACTACAAGATAGCCGCCTTTATTTAATTTTGCACCTTTCTCTACATTCTGCTTAATGACGTAGCCATTGCCCATCGTTTCAACCTGCAGTTCAAAATACTCTGCAAGCTTCTGGACATCGCGAAGTGACCAACCGGTTATATCCGGCATTGCGGGTTCATCTGTAATTACTATAATTCGCTGATCAGATAATACTTTTTCCCCTGGTTCCGGAAGAGTTTTCACTACCTCTTTCCCTTCACCCACGAAGGTGATATTACTGAAATCTTTTTTCAGCTCTTTTTTAGCTTTATCCGTATTCTCTCCCGCATAATCTTTCATTTCCAGTTCCTCTACCTTTGCTTCACTAGCCTGGTCTGGATTAACATCCAGATAATGCAGACTGTTTTCCATAACAGACTTAACAATATGTGTAACTGGCTCAGAACCAGTCTCTGTAACATCCAGTTTCGGCTGTTTTACAGCCACATAAATTAAGAGTTCAGGATCTTCAACAGGAGCCATTCCAAGAAATGAAAAGATATGATTTTCTTTTCCGGTTTTATAGCCCCCGCCCTTTTGAGGAATTTGAGCGGTACCTGTTTTTCCTCCTAAGGAATAATCACTTAGTTCAAATGGTTTTCCAGTGCCGTGTTCTCCAGAAACTACTTGTTTTAATAAATCTCTCATCTGGCTGGCAGTTTCCGGTGAAATAGGTTCATCTATTACTTCAGGTTTTTTCTCTTTGATAATTTCTCCATTTTCGCTGGAAGTAATTTGAGACAGCGTATACGGCTGCATCATCTTACCATCATTAGCAATAGCTGTTGCAGCGGTTAACAGCTGCATAGGAGTCGTAGTTGTCCCTTGGCCAAATGTAGTAGTAACCTTTTCAATTGGATAGTTATACAATAGTTTGCCGACACCTTCACCCGGGAGATCGATTCCAGATTTCTCATCCAGATGAAATTCCGATAGATAATCTCTATACTTTTCAGGGCCTAATTTTTCATAACCCAATATGGAAGCAGCCACGTTAGACGATCTCTCAAAACCTTCATCAAAAGTGATCTCGCCCCATCCTTCAGGTTTATGATCGTGGATTTTCGTGCCTGAAGCTTCATACGATCCCGATTGAAAGGTGTCTTCCCCATCATAAACTCCTTCTTCGATAGCAGCTGCCCACGTAAACATCTTCATTGTGGAGCCAGGTTCAAAGGAATCGGAAATAATATCATTGTACCAGTTTTGCACTTCACCTAAATCGTTTGGGTTATAGCTAGGACGGTTTCCTAACGCCAGTACCTGCCCTGTATCAGGATCAAGCACAGCTGCCATAATTTTTTCCGGCTCATACTCATCATCTACCGTAGCCATAGCATCTTCCAGAAAAGTTTGGATTTTTTGATCAATGGTTAAATGAACATTCTCTCCATCATCTGGTTCGGTTAGTACTTCATTTGGATTTAGCAGCTTTGAACCGTATTTATCCCGCTCATAAGAAATTTGTCCCTTTTTCTCTCGAAGATAATCTTCCATTTGCTTTTCTACACCGCTTACTCCAGTAATATGTCCTTCTTCTGGACGAGCAAATCCGATGATATGGGATGCAAACGTTCCATTAGGATAATAGCGTTTGGCCTCTTCCGTGAAGTTAATTCCGTTTAAGTCCATTTCTTCGATTTGATCTTTTACATCCTGAGATAATTCTTTTCCTTTATTGCCAAACTCCACTTGAAATCTGCCATCTTCCTGTGCTTCTACAATTCGATCCTCGATCTCAGACCTTTCCAAATCAAGAATCGGCGCCAAAGCAGAGGCGGTTCCAGCAGGATCGTCTACATGATCCGGGTCTTCTTCCGAGCGAGAATAGGCTGGGTCTACAATAGCATAGATTTTGTAAGTTGGACGATCATAAGCGAGCAGCATACCATTTTTATCATAGATGTTTCCTCTCTTAGCATCTAATGAATATGAACTCGTCCGTACTTCCTCCGCCCATTCGTTTAAATTAACTCCCTGAATTTCAGCTGTTGACTGAATATAAATAAATCGTCCGGCAATGATGAGAAATATTACAGAGAAACCAAGTATTAGAATCGCGGCACCTTTATGCGTATTGGAGCTCTTCATAAAGGTTCACCCACCTCCGTTTAATTTCCCATAACACCTGCTTGTTTCACCTCTGCGTTTTGAATCTTCAATCCGTTTTCTTTAGCGATCTGCAGTATGCGGTCAGGATTACTTAATTCTTTTGCTTCAAAAGCCAAATTTTCATTGGAAGCTTTCTGTTGTTCAATTTTAGTTTCCATTTTTTGGATATCGCGGTTTAATGTATCAGTTCCTGACGTGAAGTTTACCATGAAGACAGATGCAGCAATTACAACTCCCGTTGCCAAAGAATACAGCGCCTTTTCCCCTGTGCTGATCCATTGTTTTTTCTGTATTTTAACTTTAACTTGTTTTTTTGGCTGCTGCTGTTCTATCGGCTGATAATTTCTCGCTCTCTCTATACTCACGTTCGTTTCCACCCTTCTTCATAGATAAAAGCATCTGTCCAAGGTCTTATTTTCTCTACAACTCGTAATTTTGCCGACCTTGAACGTCGGTTATCATCGAGTTCTTCTTCATTAGCGATTATAGGTTTTCGTGTTACTAATTTAAATGGAGGCTGCTTATCCTCCGGAATAACAGGAATATTTTTAGGAAGCGGAGGATTACTGCTCCACTTTTTGAATGCCTGCTTACAAAGCCTGTCCTCTAAAGAGTGAAAAGTAATAACGGCTATCCGGCCTTCTTTTGATACTACTCTTGCTGCCTGATGAAGCGTATCTTGAAAAGCTCCTAACTCATCATTAACAGCAATCCGAATCGCCTGGAAGATCCGCTTGGCTGGATGCCCGCCCTTTCTTCTGGCAGGAGCAGGAATTCCATCCTTAATTAAATCAACAAGTTTTCCTGTCGTTTCAATGGAAGCTTCTTTACGGGCTGCTTCAATTTTTCTTGCTATTTGTTTTGAAAACTTCTCTTCACCATATTTAAAGAAAATTCTAACTAAGTCTTCATAAGACCACTCATTAACGACGTGCCATGCGGATAACCTTTGGTCCTGATTCATCCTCATATCCAAAGGAGCATCATTATGATAGCTGAACCCTCGTTCTGCAACATCCAGCTGGGGACTAGATACACCTAAGTCATAAACAATACCATCTACATGGTTAATTCCTAATTCATCTAGTTTTTCTTCCAGCTGTCTGAAATTCGCATGGACAAAAGTGACTTTACCTTCATAAGGCTTTAATCTCTCTTTTGCTGCTTCTAAAGCTTTTACGTCTTGATCAAATGCTATTAATTGACCTTTATCAAGTTTAGAGGCGATCGCCTCAGAGTGGCCTCCCCCTCCTAATGTGCAATCTACATAAACCCCCTCAGGCTTAATATGTAATTGCTTAATAGTTTCTGATTTTAAAACACTGTAATGTTCAAACATACTCTCACTCGTTTCTCTATCTATCAAATATCAAAATCTAACATATTCTCCGCAATTTCTCCGAAAGACTCCTCGGATTCTTCAAAGTAAGTCTCCCACTTATCCTTGCTCCAAAACTCAATACGGTTGGAAACCCCAATAATAACACACTCTTTTTCCAGCGCAGCGTGATTGCGAAGGGGAGGAGGGATATTAACCCGACCCTGCTTATCTACTTCACATTCAACAGCACCTGATAAGAAAAAGCGGGTAAAAGCGCGGGCATCTTTTTTAGTGAGTGGTAACTTCTTAAGCTTTTCCTCCAGTAATGTCCACTCACTCATAGGATAGGCGAATATACATTGATCTAAACCGCGTGTCAGCACAAAGCCGTCTAAAAGTTCATCGCGAAATTTAGAAGGAACGATGATCCGGCCTTTTGTATCAATGTTATGTTGAAATTCGCCCATGAACATATAGTCTTCCCCACTTTCTAATTTCAGACTACCACATCGCCCCACTTTTCTCCACTCATTTTTTATAATTCGATATAAGGTAAAAAAATCCTGCCATTGAAGGCAGGATTCTAAAGGTTTTTTAGTTCAGTTTTATAGGTGGAGAGAAGTGGGTGGCAACTTACAACTCAATCAAGTAATGTCCCTTCTCCTCTTCCAGATCTTTCTGATTTACTCGTTGAAACAAATCCAGTCCGTAACGGTTAATCCATGGAAGGATGTTCCACACTCTTTCCTGCAGACTTCCATTCGGACGAAGTATTAATTGAAGATACTCAAAGTCACCGAGTTCATGCTGATATCTATCTTCAATCGATTGGACCATCCGCTTCTTCAAAAATTCAAGTGATCCTTCGATATATTGCCAGTTTTTCTCAGCCAGCGCCCCTATATCAGAAGAGATTTCACCAGCCGTTTCTCTTAACGGTTTATGCAGACGGTCCATTTCTTCATTAACCTGAGCGATTAGCTGGTCGATCGGAGGCGTACTCTTTGAAGCCAGCCAGTTTAATTTCAAATGGCCGGCACCGTGCTTAACGATTTCTTCTCTATCCAGATGATAATCTCGTAGAAGCTGAACTGTTTTTCGATCAGCCAATGTAAAAGATAGACGTGGAACAACCGGAGGCATTGCTGCATTTACTGCTTCAAATGCTGGTTTCAATACACCCCAGTAATTAATTTCTCCAGGCCCTCCGATAAAAGCGAGTACCGGAAGAAGCAGTTCCTGCATCACCGGCCGTGTCACCACATTGTTGCTTAACAGCCAGGGAGCTTCTTCAGCCACTTTCTCAAGTTCTTCTAAGGTTAAGGTGAGCTCATCTCTTTTTCCTGAGAATGTTCTACCTGTATTCTTCGTAAGCAGCACCCGTTCCTGATTATGGTGGTAAAATAAGTGTGCATCCTCAGGTTCACAATCTAAAGGAGCAGGGTAACCAAGCTTCTGATGATCCTGAAGAGCTGTAAATACTCCTTTACCGATCTCCTTATTACACTGAAGCAGCTGCTTAAAATAATCGGCCTCAAGCTGGCGGATTTGACGCGCATGGGCATCCATTAAAATAATTCCGCTGTCTTTAAACAGGACATGAACGATTTCTGCAAAAAAATCAGTGTAGCTGCTTGAAAGGCTGACCATTTTTTCAAATTGTCTGTATAGATCCATCGTATGTTCCGTTTCAGCCAGCTCGGCGAACACCCCGGAAAGCCAGCTTAAAACTGATTCTTTATCAAATGGCAGATCAGATACCGAGAATTTCTCATTTATTTCTGTCTCTACTGGATACTTTTTCATTTGCCCATCTTTTTCCTGATAAATATGGTTAATTTCTGCAAAATCATGATCTTCCCCGGCTATCCAGAAGATAGGCACCACTGCATGGCCGAGCTGTTTTTCTTTCTTCTTTGCCAGCTGCAGTACTGAAATAATTTTATTTACAGTATATAAGGGACCTGTTAACAGACCAGCCTGTTGGCCGGCTACTACCGCTGTCGTCTCTTTTTCCTTAAGTTTATCTATATTTTCAAACGTCTGCTCTGAAGCTCCCCAGCGCTCGTTCATTTCCGTAAAAATTCCTGCAAGTTTCTCCCGCTGGTATTCACGGTTTTGAATCTCCCTATCCCTTTTCTTCCAATCTTCCTCTAAAAAAGGGTTATAGTTGAATTTATGTTTTAAACTATTGAAATTGTTTTTATAGTCGGAAACGAATGAATGAACATCCGGTAAACTTATTGGCTCGATTTGCATGTGACCTTCTCCTTCTATACATAGGTTGATATGTACCAATATGTATTTTACATAAATCTCACCTTATGTTCACCTAATCTGTTTGTTATAAAAACAGCCGAGCAATTATTCCATATAAAGTAAGTCCCACATAAACGAGAGCAAAGAATAAAAAACTCAGCCTGAGAAAGCTTTTAAAAGATTTATAAATAAGAACTTCCTCGTGAATCTTATACTGGATGATCATGGAGAAAGCAAGAAGTCCAAGAAGAAAAACAAGAATCCATGGGAAGAAATTCTGATTAAAGAGGACGACAAAAAGCACATGAACTGCCAGAACTAAAACCGGCACCATTAAATGTGTTGTTTGATGGACGGCTTTTCTCTTATTCCGGAAAAGCTTTCGTGAAAAGAAATATAATAGAAATAAAAAGAATAAGGGAGCACTAACAATAAAAGCAATAGTATAAATAAAAAACTGACTCATAAACGCTCTCCTTTTCGATTTTTTTCTTCAAGGGCACGGATTGATTCTATCACAAATTCGTGAAAAGGCGCCTGTTCGTTTAAAATTTGAAAAATGTAGCCGCTGATTGCCTCAATTTCTGTTTTTCTTCCACATAAGATATCCTTATACATTGAGGAATGATTACTTCCTGTATTTTCAGCAATGTTTGTTATTCTTTCCCATTGTTCTTCATTATCAAGATTTAAAGCAATGGATGCTTCCTGACACAGCTTATGGGCAAGGAACCTAATATGGGGGTTTTCTATAATATGGGCATTCTTCACCTGGAAAATAGCCGTAAGTGGATTAATCACCGTGTTAATAATCAGCTTCCTGGAAAGCATATAATAATAATTCCCGCACGAATAAAACGGAAACTCATCCTTAGAAATCAACTGTGCCCAACCGATTACATCAGCCTCACCTTTAAATACAGCCATTTGAACAGATCCTTTTCCAGTATGAGAAACTTGGTTCATCGCTATTTTTAAAGCCCCATGCTCTACAACTCCCACTGCACAAGGGTTTTTCAGCTTCTCAAGAAGAGATAGGTGGGCCATTCCATTTTGCAGAAATAAAAGCGGGGTTTGAGCAGGGAGTAAATCGAAAATTTGAGTGAGGTGATACTGTTTAACCGTAATCATCATAAGATCACAAGAGTGTTTGTGCAATTCATCACTTAATAATACATTAACGTGTGCTGTACGGTTATCACAAATAATTCCTTCTGCTTCAATTAGTTCTTTTTGTTCTAAAGACCGGACATAAAGGAAGACTTCATGCTCACGGCTTAAATAAGAGGACAGCAGCAGCCCTACTGATCCTCCACCTAAAATACCTATTTTCAAGTGCTCACCTCCCAATTTCTACATTTATTGTAGCAGAATTTACAGAAGGAGAGTAAGCAATTCCTTATTCGGCCATTTGTTCATTTCATTCTGAATATTTTTATATTATAATGAAAGAAGAGAGAATTTGGAAAGGGGAATCTAGAGTATGCATACAAAATTAAAAGTCCAACCTCTTTTAGTAAATTATAAAACGTTAGAAGAGTTTAAACGATTTAAAGAATATGGCCATCAGGAATTAGCTATGCTTGAAGAATTGGAAAGCAATATTGTAGAAAATGACAGTGAATCACCGTTTTTCGGTATTTACTTTGGAAACGCTTTAGTAGCTAGGATGAGCCTTTATAAGGTTTCTAAAAAATATGATCACTATTTTAATCCTCCACAAGATTATATGGAGCTGTGGAAACTTGAAGTACTCCCGGATTACCGTGGACAGGGCTATGGGAAGGCGCTTGTCGATTTTGCAAAAGGCTACGGTATGCCTATAAAAACTAACCCGAGAGTGAAATCTGAAGCTTTCTGGGATAAAATGGGCTTCTCACCTGCCGACTATGATATGGAAAGAGATTTAGGAGAAAATCCTTTGATCTGGCTTCCCAGCGGTGTTGAGGAACGCAAATCTTAATAGAAAATAACACAAGGCCGCTACAATTTTGTAGGGCCTTTTTTCATTAAGAAGAACTTTGATATCTGTCTTTCACCCAGTTTGTCAGTTTATCTATTTCTAACCAGGCTTCTTCCCACTGTTTAATTTGATTCTTTAATTGAAGGTTTTCTTCATTTAACTTATAAAGTCTTGCCTGCAGCTGTTCTTGATCGTGCTGGGCAGACTGCTGTTTCATTTCTTTTAATAAAAGAATAGCGTCATCAAGAGAAATAGATGAGTTCACAGAAGCTGCCGCAGCAGTTCCAAGTACAGCTTTTTGAGTCGTTCTTTTCTGCTTAGCTTCCTTTATTTCATTTTGATACCGCTTGCGCACAGTCGCATTCCATCTAAACCCGCAGGCTGCCGGTGTACGGTTAAGCCGGCGGGCAACTTCCTGAAAGGCTTCTAATTGTGTATGGCCCTCCTGGATGTATTCAAGGACGGTTTGAGCTAAAAGATCATCTTCCTCTTCCTTCCAGGCATCTTGTCTTGGAGCATCCATTATATCCCCTCCTCTATTGGTTTGCTTATAGTTATGCAAAGGAGGAGATTGATAGACTATAATTTAAGATTTTTTTCTTGAGTCCATAAAATTCCTTACCGCTTCTATGTGTTCTTTCGATTCCCATAGCTTAGCGCAATTTGCCGTTTCTTTATCCATCGCGCCCTTATTAATCGATAGTTTTTCCAGATATTGATTCTTAAACCAGCGCACTTGTTTTACACTTTTTTCTAAAAAAGGTTCAGCAGCCTCTTCCGCATTTTTATAATCCCCAATATTATGTAGCCAGCCTATTTGATGGGCGGTCTCCCCACTGTACATCTCTGATACTAGCAGCCAATGGGAAGCATACTCCGGTCTAATCCTCTGATACAGCAGCTCTCCCCCACCCCAACCTGGAGTAATACCAAGTTTGCCTTGGACAAACCCATAGAAAGCTCCTTCATTTCCGTAGCGGAAATCGCAGGCTGTAGCAAGTTCACAACCTCCACCTCTTGCCTGCCCATTTAACAAAGCGATCGTCGGTACTGGAAAGACTGCCAGCTGATACAGCACTTCATTCATCGGTTTCAAAATTTGATAGGCTTCCATTTCACTAAGACCGCCATGGAGCTCACTTAAATCACCTCCTGCACAAAAAGCGCGTCCTTTTCCTGTTAATACGAGACACTTTAAACCCGGTTTTTGTTTAAGCGATTGTAAGGCTGAGGCAAGTTGACTCGTCATTTCCTTTGAAACCGCATTCATTTTTTCCGGTCGATTAAGCGTAACAACTGCAAGTCCGTTCACATGTTCATTAACTATAATTTGTTCCATCTTAAAATGCTCCTTTCCCGCGATAGCTTTGTTTCTTTATATGTTACCAAAATCCCATAAAAAAAGAGTCTGAATATTATTCAGACTCTTTTACCCGGTTACTGGGAAACTACTTCTTTTCCGTTATAATGTCCACAAGATTTGCAAACATGGTGAGGTTTGAAATACTCGCCACAGTTAGAGCATTCTACCATTCCAGGTACGTGTAATTTTTTATGAGTACGACGTTGGTTTTTAACCTTTTTGGAAGTTCTACGCTTTGGTACTGCCATGTTCTACACCTCCTTTATATCTACGAGAGGAAAGGGATATTTCCTTATTCGTCATTTTCTTCATTTAATAATGATTGCAATTTAGCCATTCGAGGATCGATTTTCTTTTCCTCCGCTTCCTCACTTACCACTTGCCATCCCTTACCTTCTGTAAGAGCCTGCTCTTGAGCCTTATCATCTTCAGAAAATACACGAGTCGGAACCTCTAATATTACATTTTCCTTGATATAAGGAGTTAAGTCAAGAACTTCTCCCTGAATAGGGTGAATTTCACTCTCATCTTCTTCTTCATAGTAGGAAGAAGCGTTAAAATGCTCTTCAGCCTCAAAACGAAAAGGATAGGGTACATCCACTAATGTACGGGCACAGGGAAGAGTCATTTCTCCTTCCACAGTAAACGTAACATGAATGTCTTCACCATACTTTACTGCTTGGCCGGAAACATGAACCGGCGTGATCTTACGGATATCGTTATTCATATCCTCTAATTCGTGAATTTCTACATCATCTTCAAATTCAAACGGCTTATCACCTGATTGACTAAGCTTTTGTAGAGGAAATTTCATTGTTATCACCTCATGGCAACAAGAGTTATTGTAAAAGGATTTTGGTAATTTGTCAATATTTTTTCTTTACACCTAAGGAATTGACAGTACTTCTATTTTAATAAACTTTTGCTTCATTCACAACTATCTAAGGATGACATGATAAAATTAAGGAAATGCTTACTATAAAAAGGAGGTAGTGTTTAATGAAAGCATGCGGGATTATTGTGGAATATAACCCTTATCATAATGGACATCTTTATCATGCCCAAGAGAGCCGAAAGCTTTCTAATGCTGATTGTATAATTGCAGTAATGAGCGGACAGTTCCTTCAGAGGGGCGAACCTGCGATCATCGATAAATGGCACAGGGCTAAGGCAGCCTTACAATCAGGCGTAGACCTCGTTATCGAGCTCCCCTACCTTTATGCTGTCCAGCACAGTGACTTTTTCAGTAAAGGGGCCGTTGAGGTGCTCGGAGCTTCAGGTGCAGAGGCTATCTGTTTCGGGAGTGAACAGGGAACGATCGAACCTTTTCTTAACGCCTATAAACAATTACATATACATGGCCCTCACTACCAATGGGAATTAAAAAAGGCTTTAGGAGAAGGCATCTCTTTCCCTAACGCTGCCCGAAGAGCCCAGCAGGCGATAGGACTGGATAAAGAGGCCATTGATTTTTCATCACCTAATAATATATTAGGCTACAGCTATGTTAAACAAATATTAACAAGCTTTCCGTCGATTGAACCAATGACAATAAAGCGAAAAGAAAGCCAGTACCACGATACTGAAATATCAGGGAAAATGGCCAGTGCCACTAGCTTAAGAAAACAGATTCTTGAAACAGAGGATATAGATGAAAATGTAAGATCCTCTATTCCAAAAAGTACAATAGAACAGCTTTATTTATATAAGGAACAAGCTGGCCTGTGGCATAACTGGGAACTTTATTTTTCACTGCTCTATTATAAACTATGTACATTAAGTCACGAGCAGCTGCGGCGTTACCATGGAGTGGATGAAGGACTTGAATATCGTTTAAAAGAATTCGCCGCTTCATCTCTGAGCTTTCAACATTTTATGAAGCGTATAAAAACAAAACGGTACACATGGACACGATTACAGCGGACATGTGCCCATATTCTTACCGGCTTAGAAAAAGAAGAAGCTGACAGGCAGCTTGATACACCTCTGCCTTACATTCGAGTCCTTGGCATGAATGAGACTGGACAAAGATATTTAAGCAGACAAAAAAAGCATCTTGACCTTCCTCTGTTCACCCAGCCACAAAAATTTGAGGAACATCCATTGCTTTCCATTGAGAAAAGAGCATCCGTTACTTATTACAGCCCACTGGCAGCAAAAAAAAGAATCCGTCTTTCTCATTCAGAATTCGGCCCGCCTGTTCGAATAATAGACTAAAAAAATCCTGCAGCTGATCTAATTGATCAATGCAGGATTTTTTTCTAGGCACTTTTATCAGGAAGTTTTTCTAAATAATCAACGGCATCCTGAAAAGTATCGACAGGGACAACTTTCATATCTGTTCCAATTTCATCTGCGGCTTGCTTTGCAATTTGATAATTTGAATTCTCCGCTCCATCTTCATTCGGTGCAAAGAATATATCACATCCGTCTTCATCTGCAGCAATTACCTTTTTATCTATCCCACCGATACGTCCAACATTTCCGTCATAATCAATTTCCCCGGTGCCTGCAATTTCATACCCTTTACTGTAATCCTCTTCTGTCAGCTGATCAAACATTTCAAGGGAGAACATCAGACCTGCGCTAGGACCACCGATTTCACCGCTTTTAATCGTTGCTTTTGGCTCTACTTCTACCGCACGATCAGTTACTAAAGATATTCCTACTCCCACTTTTTCCTGCTGGTCAGGGAAAGGTGCTACTTCAATTGTTTTCGTCAGGGTTTCATCTTCACGCTTAATCGTAAGCTCAACCTCGTCTCCTTCATTCAAGCGTTCCACATAATTAACAAGGTCACTCGATTCATCGATTGATTGATTATTTACTTTAATGATTTCATCTCCTGCCTTCAGCTTCTGCTCAGCAGGCATCCCATCAAGAACGTTCACGACAAATACTCCGTTATAGTCTATTGTAATATTTTTATCGGCTGCCTGATATGCCACTACCTTAGCCGCTTCCTGTGAAGACTCCATTAACTGCAGCTGGGCATGAAAGTAGTCTTCTTCTGAAATGCCCTGTGGCCTTACCTGTTCAATCGGCACCACTTCATGATATGGACGCACTTGAGAAATAATCCATTGCAACGGGGTCGCCTGTCCTCCGCGGACCGTAACTAAATGCATATCTCCTTCACTTCCATAAGCTCCTTCAATTTCTACAAAGGGATCCAACGCATCCGCTGTTCCAGGTTTATAAATATAATAAGGCAACCGATAGGCACCAATAAAAGCTACGATTATAATCGTAATAATCCCAGTTATGATTATTCTTCTATTCGAATTCATTAGTCGTTAAGACCCCTTCCAATCTCGTATCTTAGCCAGAATGCTGTCTATTTTCTCTTCAGCTGCTTCCTCTCCGGCTTTTACAATATCTTTTATATCTGTAAATGCTCTTGAACTAAATTTGGATACATCCGGGCGAATCATAAAGTCGCTGGATACACCAGATACAGAAACTAATTCATCCTGCATAATATCTATACTGTGTATAATGACATCGTATATAGAATGAATCTCTGGTTCGCCGGCTATATGCGAACAATCTACTGCTATAATGATGTCTGCCCCCATTTCTCTGGCCACAGATACAGGAACTCTGTCGATCACTCCTCCATCGATATACAGCCTTCCGTCAATCTTTTCAGGCACAAATATGCCGGGAATCGCGATACTGGCCCGAACAGCCTCGCAAGCCGGCCCTTTCGTAAAAATTCTTTTCTTCCCTGCTGCTAAGTCAGTAGCAACGATAGACATAGGTACAGAAAAATCTTCAATATTTTTCCCAAATGTAAATAAACGGATATACTCTTTAATTCTACGCCCCTGAATAAATCCCATTTTCGGAACAGTAAAATCAAGGTAGTATTTCCGTTTAAAGGTGAAAGCAAGTTTATACATATCTTCCATTCGTTGACCGCAGGCATAAAAAGAACCTACAAGCGCTCCCATACTGCTCCCTGCTATTAAATCAACAGGTATGTTGTTCTCATCTAATACCTTTAGAACCCCAAGATGAGCAAAGCCCCTGGCGCCTCCTGAGCCGAGGGCCAGTCCGATGATCGGCTGTTTCATAAAACATCTCTCCCGGCAAAAACGTCTTAAGTTATTTTATGATTTTTGCTCATCAGTTATGAGCCTTAACATAAACATTAAGAAGAAGGGGTCAAAACTATTTTACTATGGATATTTTTATAAGTACAGAATTCAAGCCGCTTAAAAAAAGGGGTGATTTCACTGGCTTTATTCAAAACCATTATATTAACAGTTATTACTTTATTTATAACCTTTTCCCTTATTCAAATGCCTGATGTTGCTCTACAAGCCAGTAAACAGGGGCTTGAATTATGGTGGACGATCGTATTCCCTTCTCTACTGCCATTCTTTATCATTGCAGAGATCTTATTTGGTTTCGGGATCGTTCACGGAGTCGGATTGCTCTCTGAGCGGCTGATGCGTCCCTTATTTAATGTGCCCGGTTCCGGAGGCTTTGTTTGGATCATGGGAATGGCAAGTGGCTATCCAGCAGGGGCAAAGTGGACACGTGAACTCCGTCTTTCTGGACAAGTTTCCCGTATTGAAGCGGAAAGACTTGTCGCCTTTACAAACGCTTCCAGCCCATTATTTATTTTAAGTGCAGTAGCTGTAGGTTTCTTCGGTGACCCATCCTTAGGCTTTTTGTTCGCTGCAGGGCATTACGGTGGAAGTGTACTTGTCGGAATAGCGATGAGATTCTATGGCTACAAAGATACCCGCACAAGGTCACTCACCCGTTCGTTCTCAATTAAGCAGGCTGCTTTAGAGATACATAAAGCCCGCATGAAAGATGGACGGCCATTTGGCCACCTATTAGGTGAAGCAGTAACCAAATCCGTACAAACACTGCTCTTAATCGGTGGATTTATTATGCTTTTTTCTGTATTAACACAGTTGATTAAAGCAGGGATTCTTTTCGACGCCTTATCTTACCTCTTGACTATTTTTAAGGTCAATGAGGATCTCCATATGGCAGTCATTTCAGGGATTTTCGAGTTGACAACAGGAATTGGAGCCGTCACTTCCACTACTGCTCCATTGCTTACCCAAATTTTACTGGTTAGCTTTATGTTAGGTTTTCACGGCCTGTCGATTCAAGCTCAAATTGCTAGTATCTTGTCTGATACAGATATCCGGTTCATGCCATACTTCTTTGCACGGTTGTTTCATGGTGTTGCTGCATGCGTGTTAGTGACGATCTTTTATTATACAACCGATGCAGCAGCCAGACACTCACTGGCTGTTTCCAATCAGCCTGAATTTTATAAACAGTCTTACATGGAATTCATGATGAATTTTGGACCCGTTGTTACTATCACGAGCCTGTTTGCTGCATTTTTATTTTTATGGCAGAAAAGAAAGCAGTCCATTTAACAACATTGATGTTATCTGAGTGTTAGAGGACTGTTCCGTTTATGGATGAAAATCGCTCGCCTATCAGCGGTGAGCCGGTGAGCTAGCTCGTTGCACTCGCGGATTTCAGCATAGCTCTGTCATAATGAACCTTATCATTAAATATGTTATCTAAATGCTGAAAGCAGCCTTATTAAATAAGGCTGCTTTCTTTAAATGATAGATAATATTACTGATTATATTTCTTCTTTAAGGCTTCTTCTACAACTGGCGGTACTAAATCAGAGATGTTCGCCTGATACTTTGCGACTTCTTTAATAATGCTTGAGCTCAGGAAAGAATATTGATTATTTGTCATCACAAAAAATGTTTCAATCTGTTCATTTAATTTACGGTTCATCGACGTGATCTGCATTTCATATTCGAAGTCACTGACTGCTCTGAGACCGCGAATAATAGCCTGAGCCCCCTGCTGTTCAGCATAATCCATTAACAGACCTCCACAGGAATCTATGGATACGTTTTCAAGATTTTTGGTAACTTCCTTAAGCAGAGCTACACGCTCCTCTACATCAAATAATGGCGCTTTGCTTTGATTATTAAAAACAGCCACCGTTACATGATCAAAAACTTTGGCTCCTCGACTGATAATATCAAGATGGCCGTAAGTAACCGGGTCAAAACTGCCCGGACATATTGCTAATTTAGTCATGATATGAACTCCTTTTATCCAAAAATAGACACACCGATATTACTTCCATATTTTTCGGTTTTTATAAGCTTGAGATGCTGGACCTCATCCGGGACTTCTTCAGAAGCATCGTGTTCACAAACGATCGTTCCATCTTCAGCCAGAAGTTGATATTCAAGAATCTGCAGCATCAATTCTTCGTAAGAGAATTTTTTATATGGCGGATCAAGAAATATGTATTGAAAAGTTAACTCCCGCTTAGCGGCTGCTTTCAAAGCTCTAAAAGCATCTGCTCGAAAAACTTCCGCTCGTGATTCCAGCTTAAGTGTTCTTAAATTTTCATGAATGACAGAAATTGCTTTTGGCTGCTGGTCGACAAACACACAGGTATTTACACCTCTGCTTAGAGCCTCAATGCCCAGTCCACCACTTCCAGCAAATAAATCGAGTGCTGTTCCGCCATCAAAAAAAGGTCCGATCATATGAAAAACGGATTCTTTAACTTTATCCGTAGTCGGCCTTGTCTTATGATTAGGCACTGGTTTAAGAGCCCGTCCTTTATGTTCGCCGGCAATTACTCTCATAAGGGCTTCCCCCTCTCTTTTATTCACAATAATCCTACCATAAATCAATCTTAGGGGAAACTTTTCATTTTATTGTATAAAATTTTTCTTCCTGGTCATAATGTAGTATAGAAGCAGGACATTTGCTTCTGGAAACGGTGAAGACTTATCTCCCCATAAGTTCTTCGACCGGTTTCTCCTCTCCCTTTACTTTTTGCTTATCGTCATTAAGCAGGAAGAAGGGCTGTCCCTCGTAGGACAGCCCTATTTTTTTGCGTTTTGTTTACCATAATATTGTTATGTTTAATTTAACTTTTTCCCTATACTTTGTTCACAATTTGTTTCATCAGTGCTAAAGTGAAAAAAGACAATTAAAATGGAGGCACATGCTATGAGACAGAAATTCATTGAACTTGGAGAGGGATATACAGATATTTATGAATTAGTCGAGATTGGAACTCAGATGAAGGATAGAATTGAACATGCCCTTGCTTTTTATAGTGAAAAAAATGGACTTCCTGCGGCATCTCTCGCTTTTATAATGAAGCCGACAACAGAACAAAAATTCCAGCCCATTTATATATGCCGTGAAGGTATCCCTAATCCTCATGAGAAGCCGAATAAGCGATTCGAAATGTTCAAGACAACTGCTGAGGAAGCTGGAAAATTTGTAGTGGAGTTCACAGTGAAACCGTCCACACTATTTCCTGAAACTGAATTATATTACAATTACCTCATTGGTATTTTAAGGACAAATAAAATATTAAAACCATTAAGGTAAAAGGAGCCTTTTTAGGCTCCTTTTACGATTTGTTAAGGAAGCTTTCATGAGGTTACTTACTTCTCAGCTTAAAAAATAAAAAGCTTTTTATTCCTTTTTCAAGCATAGTGAAAAGCCGCTGGAAAATAGTTCGTTTTTAAGAGGAGAGCCGGTGAGTAGCTCGCTCCACTCGCGGATCTCACCTTGGCTCTATCTCCAAGCAGGAGTCTCACCATTTCCCAGCCTTTTACCATTGATTGTATAAGCGGAACGCTTTTTACATATAAAAAAGAGCCCTCTAAAAAGGCTCCTTTTAAATTCCCATTTTATAATCGTACTGCTTTGCTTTATCAGGTTTAGCGTTTTCGTATTCTGTCCGGATCTCCGGTTTGTGTGAAGGGACGACACGAGAAACAAAAGGCAGGCGTTCAAGTTTATCCATCTTAAACTCGATATCTTCCTGATCTACATACAACAAGGCATACTTTTGCTTTTTAGAAGCATGAATTAAATGGCCATGCTTTTTAATCTGTCGTATATTTTTCATATGCTGAAAATACACGACAAGACCTTGACGTTTAGTTCTCATCAGCATTCCCTACTTTTTCTAGATATTTATCGATATTCTATCAGAATGATGACTAAACAGCAAATATTTTCAAAGGGGCCATCAACGGCTAAAAAGACTTTTTTAATAAAGAATCCCTCTTTTTAATTTGATAAAAAAAGAGAGATTCTATTTTTTTAAGAAGCGCAGCCGCAGCCTCCTCCGCTTCCACAACCGCAGCCTGAATCAAATACCATTCCATTACGAGGCACTTTAATCTGCTCGCTGACACTAAAAGCAACACTCTGGCTGATCTCATCCAGTAGGCGTTGTACTTCTCGTTCCGCTTTTTTAAACTGCACTACTTTCTCATGCATGTCCATTTCACGCTTCACACTGCGGACTTCTTTCATTATATGATTATAATCAGGATGATAACGTCCGAATCTCTGCACGTCCTCATACTGATCTTTTATATTTTTAAAATTACGTATCAAAGCTTGGGCGTCTTCATCGGATTCTAATTCATTTTTCATATTTCTATAATGTTCCATAACATCAGAATCCATGATCATCCGGCCGACACTTTCTGACTGATCCAGTAATTCAACAATTTCCATTGTTGCAAGCATGGCACTTTCACCTCCACCATCATCATACCAAATGAAAGGACAGAATGAAAATCACTTCTTCATTCTGTCCTTTCATTTGGTAAAAGCTAGTAATAAGGATACTCCATCGGACGCCTTCTATCATGTGGGTTTTGGTTTGGTTTTTGACCTTGCCTTTGAGTCTGCATATTTGAAATTAACTGTTGAATTTGATCAATGGCTCCGTTTAGCTCATCGATATGTTTTGAAACATCTTCCCATTTAATTTCTTTCATTAAATCCCCGAACTGTCTCATCCACTCTTTCTTAGAGAGAGAAGATTCTTCTGATTTTTCATTGCTTGCGCTTTCTGCAATATTCTCCCAAAACGGATCTTCTTCCCCAAGAATCATCCACTTTTCATAATAATTCTGCATCAGGGTATGGTCTTTCCTTAGCTGATCTTTTACTTCCGGATGCCGATCTACGAACCTTTTGAACTTTTGAACATTTGGATGTAACACATGCTCGCTCATCACTGACACCTCACTATGAATTCTACCCTATAGCCTATGCATCGTTAGTTGCATTGTTCATATGTAAAGCAGGTGCTCTTTTTTAAAAGAGCACCTTGAAAAAATTAGTGAAGCTCGGGGCGTTCTGAGATCTCGTGAAGAGCCACTCCAGCCGATTGGTCTGACTTCTCATCAAGAGAAAGGTCGCCAAGAGAAATAATTCCGGCAAGCTTTCCATTTTCAATAACCGGCAGACGGCGGATTTGATGCTGAGCCATAATTTGACTAGCCTCTTCTAAAGTAGTATCTGGAGTTACCTCATACACGTGATCACTCATGACCTGTTGAACAGTGGTAGAATCCGGACTGCTGTTTGCATAGCCTCTGATAACTAAATCTCGGTCAGTTACCATTCCCTGCAGCTGGCCATTCTCATCGCAAATAGGAATCGCTCCTACATTTTGCTGCTTCATTAAAGATGCTGCTTCGTATAAAGTGCTGCTTGTCTGGCATACAGAAACATCCGTTGTCATTACGTCTCTTACTGTTTTCATTTTGTATCCTCCTAATAGTTCAAAGATCAATTGTTAGTGTCCCCTGATTCTTAAATTTAAACCATGCAACGAGTTATTATTTATAGTATAATGAAGTCACGATTGAGAGCTTTTGAAAAAAGTTTCAATCCTAAATTGAACGTGTACTTACTGTAATTTTAGGGAGTTACATAATTTTTGTGAGGTGGAACAAATGAAACTAGAAGGCACTGGAATTGAAAAAGTACTTGTTGATCTTAAACCGCTTACTCATATTATGGAAAGTAACGGTTTCATCCTTGGAGGTTCCTGGGACTATGAACGGGTTACTTATGATTACAAGATTGATTCACCCGAAAAAAACATTACGTATTACATTCGAATTCAAGGGTATGCCCTTGAAGGAGATGTTGACAAAGGCAACGCAGTTATTCAGCTTATGACTCCTTTATTAGGAAAGCATTACTACCCGCATGGAGTAGAATATGGAGAACAGGAAGACTTTAACTCAGGCTTAATTGAACGAGCGACAAATGCAGTCAAGAAAGTTACTGAATCTGTTGCTCAGCATCAGAAGTCCTAAGTAAACGGCTACAAGAAGTCGCACACCAGGTGGTGGAGCGGCTTCTTTTTAACACAGCCGCAGTCTTCGTAAAATGAAGGAGGAGCATGAAGAATTGTTAAAGTTTTTGAGCAAACGCCAGTGGACTATCCTGCTTATTGGTATTATTTTAATTGTGGCAGGTTATTTCATTTTACCGGTTTCCGTTCCCTTAGTCGTGGCCTTAGTTACCGCGCTATTTCTCAACCCGGCCATACGCTGGATTCAATTTAGGTTCCGTCTCAACAGAAAAATGGCGGTTATTATTGTATTTTTACTGTTTCTCCTTATGTTAGGAATTCTCGGAGCATATGCGGTGACCCGGGCAGTAACTCTGCTTGTAGAACTTGCAGATAATGCCCCTATGTATATTAACCAAATTAACAACGTAATGGTTAACTGGCAGAATAGTATGAACTCTTTTACTCAGAATATGCCAAGAGAATTCGTAGACAGAGTTACATACGAATTGCAAAATACCCTGGACACGACGACACAGACGCTCTCTGAGAGGTTGCAGCTAAGCAATATAGCAGCATTTGCTGCAAAGATCCCTGAGTACTTAGTTAGCTTACTCGTATATCTGATTGCCTTGTTTCTATTTATGCTTGAGATGCCCAGACTTAAAGAAAAAATGCACAGAAATTTTACAGAATCGACTTCTGAAAAAGTTAAATTTATGAACAGCCGCTTATCTTATGTCGTTTTTGGCTTTTTAAAAGCCCAGTTTTTAGTGAGCATTCTCATTTTTATCGTATCACTTGTGGGGCTGTTCTGGATTGCACCTGAAGTTGCGATTGTGATGTCTCTTATTATATGGGCAATTGATTTTATACCGATCATCGGTTCGATTATTATCCTTGGTCCATGGGCTGTTTACGCCCTTATTACCGGAGAAGTGACTATGGGAATTCAGCTCTCTGTTCTGGCCATCGTCCTGCTTGCGATCCGTCGTACTGTAGAACCGAAGGTGATGGGGAGACATATAGGGCTTTCTCCATTGGCCACTCTTATTGCCATGTATATTGGTCTTCAGCTTATAGGCTTAATGGGCTTTATACTTGGTCCGCTCCTGGTGATTGCCTTTAACTCAGCAAAAGAGGCGGGAATTATTCGCTGGAACTATAAATTATAGCATAGGTAGCAAAGACATATTCCAGAAGTGATATGCAAAGGAAAAACCCTCACGATAACCGTGAGGGTTTTATAATTCTTTTCTTCTTTGAGCTTCACTGCTCTTTTTTTCTTTTTTCAGCTTTTGAAAAGTAAAAATATCCTGTTCAATTTCTGTCTGATGAAAGCCGTTGTTTATAAGGACTTTTTGTGACTGAATGTTTTCTTTGTCACACTCTGCCTCTACTCCTTTTACCTCGCCATGTTGAAATGCCCAAGCACAAAGAGCTTCGACAGCTTCTGTTGCAAAACCTTTATTTCGCTGATCTGCTGTCACGTGATAACCAATTTCAATAGTACCTTCTTCGTCAGCACTTCCTTTAAAGCCAATATCCCCGACGATATGCCCGGCATCTTTTTCAATCATAATCCATGGCCCAAAGCCTAGCTGCTCTTCATTCTCTTCCAGAGCTTCCGCATAAAAAGGCAGCATAGCTTTTAATCCATCGTGCGGCCACTTTCTGTTCCAAGGCATCTGATATTTGTAATAAAAGGCTAAGGGATTTTTCATTATCATCTGAGCCAGGTCTAAAGTTACGGGTATATATTTTATTCTTGCGGATGAAAATTCCATCTGCGTACTTCCTTTCTGATATGTAAAATAATGAACACATAATGTTCTATTCCTGTTTGTTCAGATTTTTAAACGCTTAATAATAAAACGATACGCTCTCCCTATATTTTGTGGATAAATTATTTCTATCCCCATTTTTTCTAACGATTTTAACTTATAAAAAAAACTGCCGAAAAAAATCGGCAGTTTTCTTAATTAATGTCCAAAGATAGCCCTAAGCATGCTTGTCGTTGTTCCGCCATCGTAAATGATATAAAGCAGTAGATAAACAACTACACCGGTGACGGCAGTGCAGAACCAGATTACACTTGTGACTGGCCCAATTTTACGGTGTTTTGGTATTTTACGTTTAAAAGCCAGGTTTAAGGTCGTTATTCCAAATACAGCACCCACTGTGGCGAGAAAAATATGGAAGATTAAAAAGATCGTATAGTAGATCTTAATACTATCCGGTCCTCCAAAGCTTGTATTTCCAACTATCGCAGTCCGGCTTACATAAACTATAAAGAAAAGCAGTGCGCTTATTGCACCAGCTATCATTACTTTTCGATGTTCCTCTATTTTGTTTTTAGCAATCAGCACCCACCCGATGGCAACAAGTATGGCACTAACCACGATAAAGATGGTGCTTACTGTAGGTAATAAAGGCATGATCTTTCTCCTCTTTCAAATATTCCCTGTTCAGAAAAAGGAGTCAAAAGGAAGACCCTTTGTTCAGAACTACTCGGTTTGCATGTTTGCGGGGAGAGGATCAATTCTATCACTTTCTCGATTAAACCAGCCGAAGAAAATTCTGGCAATTAATATGCCGAAGATAATCTCCTGCGTGATTTTCATTATGATCCCTCCGAGCTGTTGATCCTCCATGAGCGGCATAGGTGTGAAATACTCTGGCCCACTTAACGATCCGGATAATCCAGACAAGACATCAGGTGGAACACAGAGAGTCATCGCCTGCATCCAGGCTCCTGATTCAGTAAAAGTTGCATATAAAGGTACTTCTGCAAAAATAATGAGGCCACAAGCGGGTGTAATAAGTACTCCATTTGCAAAGATAAATCCAATTTTAAGAATGGGACTTAATCGATCATATTCTTTAATTGGACTGAATACGGACCACCACATAACAAAAGCAGTGAATAAAATAAATGTGGTAATAACCGCATGTGCAATTTCATTTGATTTTGCGTAATCAAAAACAACTGGCATATGATATAAAGAAAACAATCCATTGAATAAAACTAAAGATATAAGGGGCGTTGTCAACACTTTCAATATCGGCTTAAGTACAGGGGCATAAAAAACTTTTTCCCAAATCCACTTAGGAGTTCCTTTAATGACAAGAATAGGGAATAATAAATAATACAGGGCCATTTGTGTCATATGTGCTGTAAACATGATATGTGACATCAAATCGACTGGAGAACCTTTAATAATATACAGCAGAAGCATTCCTGAATAGAAATATACCTGCTGTCCCATCGTCGGAGGCTTTTCTCCTGTTTTACGTTTAGGGCCGGTAATATAAAAGTAAAAAGCACTTATTAGCAGAACAAATAATAAATAATAAGGACTCCACAAGGCACGGAACCCAAATATTTGAAGCTCTAACCACATCAGCTGCTCACCTCATTTAAATTGTGAATACTCCTCTATTCTAACGAAATTCCTTTAAAAAGACGAGTCTTGCTGGAAAGATTTTTAATTGTTCATAATTTAGACATATCCAATAAAAAAAGACCGGGTGTTCCGGTCTTTTTCTTTACCACCATATTAGCGCAACAAACGTAATAATTGTTAAAGCGCCAACACTGATACCCCCATAAATCATAATGGATACCATACCGTGGCCTTTGTTCTTCATATGCATGAAATAATAAAACTGGAAAAGCACTTGCACGATTGCAAGCAGGATTAAAGTTGGGCCCAGGAATACGGATCCAATTTCTAAAATCACCATTCCAAATGCAATCACTGTAAAGATGATCATAAAAGCAAAGCTGACGACCTGCTGTTTCATCTCTTCTTTGTGCTGTTTTCTCTCGAATTCTACCTGTTGAGATGTTTCTGTATGATTTGCCATAATTAGCCCATCACTCCCATCAAGTAAACAACTGTAAAGATAAATACCCATACTACGTCAATAAAGTGCCAGTAAAGGCTGGCGATATAAAATTTAGGGGCATTATACAGATTAAGTCCACGCTTTGCATTCCGAATCATTAAAGCTACGATCCAGGAAAGACCAAACAATACGTGTCCACCGTGAAAGCCTACAAGTGTATAGAAAGCTGACCCGAAGGAAGAAGAACGAAAAGTAAATTCATACTCGTGTATATAATGCACAAATTCGTAAATTTCACACCCAAGGAATCCTAAACCAAGCAGCACAGTAATTCCTAACCAGAGCTGCATCTTTTTAAAATCTTGATTTTTCATATGGTACATGGCGTAAACACTTGTTAAAGAGCTTGTCAGAAGGAGCATTGTCATAATAAAGACAAGCTCCAGTCCGAATAAGTGCTCAGGTGTATTCTCTCCTACCGTTGATCGGTTCAAGGCTAAATACGTACCAAATAGACAAGCAAATAGTACTGTTTCTCCACCAAGAAAGAACCAAAAGCCTACAAACTTATTCTTTCCTTCGAGGGTGGCTTTTTCCGGATCACGCGGCATTTGTTTCGGATTTAATACATCATCATGACTCATTACAGCCCAGCCCCCTTCTCTATATCTTTTTCAATATCCTCTTTATGAATATGATGGCCAAGGTCGTCCTTAATGGAGCGTGTCAGCATAGAACCTAAAGTAACACCCATTCCTAAGAAGACAAGAATCAGCCAGGATTTATTATCCACTTGATAAATAAAACCAAATCCGGCAATAAAGAGGCCGAGAGACATTAAGAAAGGCAAGAAAGAAGCATTCGGCATATGAATGTCACCTACTGGCTCAGCAGGAGTCATTCCTTTTTTACCTTCCGTCTTCTCTACGAAAAGTGGATCAAGACCGCGTACGAGCGGAGTCTGCGCAAAATTATAGTGTGGAGGCGGAGAAGGAATCGCCCACTCCAGCGTACGTCCATTCCAAGGATCTCCGCTGACTTTTACGCCTTTCGCTTGAGTATAAATTACGTTAATTAAGAATATTACTGCACCGAGTGCCATTAGAAACGCACCGATAGTACTGATTAGGTTCCCAGTATCAAGGCCCATACCTTCTTTGAAAACCCAGTAACGTCTCGGCATACCCATTAATCCAAGGAAGTGCTGAATAAAGAAAGTTAAATGGAAACCTACGAAAAACAGCCAGAAAGCAAGTTTTCCAAGCTTTTCATTAAGAATTGTACCGAACATTTTCGGCCACCAGTAGTGAAGAGCCGCAAAAACCCCAAATACAACTCCGCCGACAATTACATAGTGAAAGTGTCCAACTACAAAATAAGTATCATGGTATTGATAGTCTGCCGCAGCTGCTGCCAGCATAACCCCTGTCATTCCACCGATTGTAAAGGATGGAATAAAAGCCACAGACCATAGCATGGCAGAGGTCATGCGAATTTTTCCGCCCCACATTGTAAACATCCAGTTAAATATCTTAATACCTGTAGGTACAGCAATAGCCATAGTCGCTACAGCGAAGATGGAGTTGGCAATTGGACCAAGACCAACTGTAAACATGTGGTGAGCCCATACCATGAATCCAAGGAAACCGATAAGCACTGTGGCAAATACCATCGCAGAGTACCCAAACAAGCGCTTACTTGAAAAAGTAGAGATGATATCACTAAACGCACCGAATAACGGCAGGATTAAGATATAAACTTCAGGGTGTCCAAAGATCCAAAATAAGTGTTCCCAGATGATAGCATTACCGCCGGCATTCGTATCAAAGAAAAGTGAACCGAACATACGGTCAAACATCATAAGAAACAGACCTACTGTTAAAGCTGGAAAAGCAAATAGGATTAGTGTACTCGTTACAAAAGATGCCCAGGTAAACAGCGGCATCCGCATATAAGTCATCCCCGGTGCACGCATATTAACAATGGTTACAAGGAAGTTAATACCCCCAATTAATGTACCAGCACCTGAAATCTGCAGCCCCATAACGTAATAGTCTACGCCATGTCCTGGAGACGTGGTGGATAACGGAGCATAGTTCGTCCAGCCCGCATCAGGAGCTCCACCTGTAAACCAGGAAACGTTTAACATTAACCCACCAAACAGGAACAGCCAGAACCCAAGTGAGTTTAAAAATGGAAAAGCTACGTCACGTGCCCCGATTTGTAAGGGCACAACGGCGTTCATTAACGCAAAAATAAGCGGCATGGCCGCCAGAAAAATCATGGTCGTGCCGTGCATCGTAATCATTTCATTATACAAACCAGCTGAGATGAAGTTATTATCAGGTTTCATCAGCTGAATACGTATTAACATTGCTTCAAGCCCGCCAATTAGGAAAAACAATCCGCCAGAAACCAAGTAAAGATGTGCAATCTTTTTGTGGTCCACTGTTGTCAGGTAATCCCAAATCGCAGCGCCGAGCCCACGTTTTTGTGCTGCTGCAGTACTCACGCTTTTTACCTCCCTTTAAAGCCTCTTATAAAATTAATCTTCTTCTTGTGGTTGTTCATCCACGGATTCAGGACCTATATCAGAATGATCAAGTTCCAGCAGATAGTCAGCAATTTTACTTGCTTCTTCTTCAGATACTAAGTTTGCTGGCATTTGGTTGCCAGGCTTTATTTCTTCAGGATTAACAATCCAATTGACCAGATTCTCTTTTGAAGGTTCGAGAATACCAGCTATTTTCGTGCGGTTCGCAAAATTCGTCAAGTTAGGTCCCTGACCTGCAGCACCGTCACCAATAGCGTGACAGCCCATACAGCTGTTTTCAAAAAGGTCCTGCCCTTCCTGAGCATCGGCAGTTTGGGCTTCAGCTTCAGGATCTACATTTTGCATATCTTCTTTCCATTGCTCATAATCTTCAGGACTGACAGCGATTACTCGAAAGTCCATTAATGAATGAGACTCACCGCAAAGCTCTGTACACTGTCCCCAGTAAACGCCTTCTTCATAAGCCTCTAAAGACATTGTATTATTGTTATCTCCCGGGTTTGTGTCCATTTTACCCGCAATTGATGGAACCCAGAATGAGTGAATGACATCACTCGATTTCATATCTAAGTATACTTTTTCTCCAACCGGTATATATAAGTCTTGGCTTGTGGAGATTTCATCGTTCGGATAGCCAAAATGCCACCAGAACTGATTACCTGTAACTTCAATCGTTGTTACACCTTCATCGTCTTTCGTAGATTCATCTGCTAAATCGAATGTCGCCTGTACAGTTGGAACCGCTAACACTAAAAGCAAAATAATCGGGATAACTGTCCAAATTATCTCTAGTGCTTTGACACCTTCTGTCTGTTTAGGAATAAAATCTTCCTGCCCTTTTTTCTGACGATAACGAATGAGTACAAACGTATAGATCGCCATTACGATAACAAATACAAATAACATTATCGCAATACTGATCAACATAAGATCAAATAATAATTCCGAACCATACCCCTTCGGCTTTAGTGCACTCAGGTTATCAACCCCACACCCTGAAAGTAACAGGGTCAGTGCTCCAAACAAAAAGAGTGAGCGGAATTTTCCCATCCAACCTCTCATTGAGTCATACCTCTCTTTCTCTTTTGATTTCTTTATATAATTTGGAACTAGCTCATATTGCTATGAGCTAGTTTCATTAATAAGAAAATGGCAGCGTTACTAATACCATTGTTAAAAATAGGATGGTCAGATAGTTTAAAGAATAAACAAACATCCATGTCGCCCACTTTTCATCTTTGTTCATGAAGAACCCTGCAATACCCAGTATAAGCCAGCCAGCAGACAGGATAATCGCTATTGTGAGGAATATACTCCCCAATGAAGCAAGATAAATAGGCAATGGTAATAGACAAGCTACATAAACAACAATCTGCCGTTTAGTCATTTCAAACCCATATACGACAGGAAGCATTGGAATGCCAGCTGCTTTATAGTCATCCCTCTTTTTCATAGCGAGTGCCAGAAAGTGAGGAGTTTGCCATATAAACATAATTAGGAATAAGATTAATGCTTCTAGTTGGAGGCCTGGATCAATAGCTGCCCAGCCAATCAATGGAGGCACGGCTCCAGAAAAGCTGCCAACTACTGTATTAATGGTATATCTTCGTTTTGTCCACATCGTATAAAGCACAACATAGACAAACCATCCAAATGCTCCGAATAAAGCAGCGGTGAATGTGGTAAATGATAGTGTAATTAACCCAGCAGCTGTAGTTCCAATCCCCATCCACTTAATAACATTTAACGGAATAGTCCCAGTTACGGTTGGACGTTTCACAGTACGCTCCATAAGCTGGTCAATATCCCGATCATACCAGTTATTTAGAATGCAACCGCCTGCAATAACAAGTGCAGTTCCAATCATCGTCAGTAAGAAGGTTACCCACTGATCTATAAAGCTGGTGCCTGTAAAATATAAGGCCAGCCAAAAGCCAGTAAAGGTAGTTATGAGGTTAGAATTTATGATCCCTGTTTTAATAAGGCTTTTTATATCAGCTAGTAGCGAGGTTTCACGGACAGTTGAATTCATTACCTGAGGCGGTGCAGAATCCACTGTTCTATTATCCATCTTTAATTTCCCCCCTTCTCCTACTTCTATAAGTTCACCTTTAACCGCTAGAAAGTAGTCATCATCTCTTGTTTCCGTAAAGCTTGGGAAACATCAAAATAATTGTATCATGGAATCACAGTTCTATCTATTTCTACATGTGAAATTTATTTTTTTGTGACAACTTTGTGAAAATGTTTTCTTTCGTGTAGAAATATAGAATATTTTCCAAAATAAACTCATACTTATATATTTCTAGCAAAATAAAGGAAACAATGCAACAAATTTTCGAAAAAGTGGAGGAGGTTTCCTCATTTTACCACACTTACCTTTAAGTACAGAGTAAAACCTGGCTGAGAAAGCCAGGTTTTCCTTTATTCAAATTCTATCAATAAATCTCCTACGTGAATTGCCTCATTGTTTTGAATGTAAATGTCTTTAATAACTCCATCAAATGGGGCCTGGACAGTTGTTTCCATTTTCATCGCTTCCGTGATCATCAAATGATCGCCTTTTTTAACTTTCTCGCCTTTTTCAGTAATTACTTTAAGTACTGTTCCCGGCATACTTGCTCCAATATGTTTCTCATTTGACTTATCTGCTTTCGGGCGTTCCTCTACTATGGAAGACACATTGTGATCTTTAACTACTACTTCACGCGGCTGACCATTGAGCTCAAAATAAACTGTTCTCGTGCCGTCTTTCTGTGCTTCTCCCACCGATACGAGTTTTACAATTAGGGTTTTACCCTGCTCGATTTCAACCTCTATTTCCTCACCAAGTCTCATCCCATACAAGAATGTAGGTGTATCAAGTGCTGACATGTCCCCGTACTGTTCAAGGAATTTCTGGTAATCCATATAAACTTTCGGGTAAAGAGCATAGCTGATACTGTCAAAACTCGTAACCTGACGACCGAGCTTATGGAAGAGCGTTTCATGGACATCTTTGAAGTCAACAGGATCAAGCAGTTCACCAGGGCGCACAGTAATCGCTTCCCGCCCTTTTAAGATGATTCTTTGAAGTTCTGCAGGAAAGCCCCCGTAAGGCTGTCCAAGATAGCCCTGGAAAAGCTCTACGACACTATCTGGAAAGGCAAGTGACTCACCTTTTTCATAGATATCATCTTCCGTAAGGTCATTCTGCACCATAAACAGTGCCATATCTCCAACAACTTTTGAGGATGGGGTTACTTTCACAATATCACCAAACATATCATTAACGCGTCGGTACATATGCTTCACTTCATCCCAGCGATCACCAAGGCCGACTGCACGTGCCTGCTGCTGGAGATTGCTGTACTGTCCGCCAGGCATTTCGTGATGGTAAACCTCTGAATGAGGAGACATCATTCCGCTCTCAAAGTCTGCATAATATTTCCGCGTATCCTCCCAATAATGACCGAGTTCTTCGTACGCTTTAATATCAATATTCGGTTTTCTTTCACTTCCTTGCAGGGCATGATATAAGCTGCTTGCACTCGGCTGGGAGGTTAACCCCGCCATTGTACCTGCGGCTACGTCTACCACGTCAACTCCTGCTTCTATCGCACGGGCATATGTGAAAATTCCATTTCCGCTCGTATCATGTGTATGGAGGTGAATCGGAATGTCGATTGTTTCTTTCAGAGTAGAAATTAATTGATATGCAGCTTCCGGTTTCAATAAGCCAGCCATATCTTTAATCCCAAGAATATGCGCTCCTGCCTGCTGCAGTTCTTTTGCCACATTTTGATAATATTTAAGATCATACTTTGGACGAGCACTGTCTAAAATATCTCCTGTGTAACAAAATGATGCTTCTGCAACTTTATTATTTTCTCTGACAGAGTCAATGGCCAGTTTCATTCCTTCAATCCAGTTTAAACTATCGAAGATTCTGAAAACATCAATACCTGCATCCGAGCTTTTCTCAACAAACTCTTTAATCAGGTTGTCAGGGTAGTTTTTATACCCGACGGCATTTGAAGCTCTCAACAGCATTTGAAAAAGAACGTTAGGCGCCTGCTGACGAAGCTTAAGAAGACGCTCCCATGGATCTTCATTTAGAAAACGGTAAGATACATCAAACGTTGCTCCTCCCCACATTTCTAAAGAGAAAAGGTTAGGAAGCAGACGAGCTGTCGGTTCTGCTATTGTCTGTAAATCTTTCGTTCTCACTCTTGTCGCCAGCAGAGATTGATGCGCATCTCTAAAAGTAGTATCTGTTAAAAGAACTTCTATTTGTTCCTTCAGCCATGCTGCAAGTCCTTCCGGGCCTTTATCATTCAGAATCTGTTTTGTTCCATTCGGCATTGGGTCAAAGTGCTTGATACTAGGTATCCTGGGCTCTTCATAAGCTGGTTTTTTTCTCGGACCATTATCATTAACCCCATTTACCGTACGGTCAGCAATATATGCAAGCATCTTCGTTCCACGGTCTTTACGTTTAGGGAAAACAAACAGCTCTGGAGAACTGTCAATAAACGTTGTATCGTATTCGCCGTTTAAAAATTGTTTATGCTGTATTACATTTTCAAGGAAAGGGATGTTTGTCTTAATTCCGCGGATACGGAACTCTTTAAGGTTTCTTACCATCTTCTTAGCGGCTTGATCAAAGCTTAATGCCCAAGTAGAGACTTTAACTAACAGAGAGTCATAGTACGGTGAGATCACAGAACCTTGAAAGCCATTCCCTGCATCTAATCTTACACCAAACCCTCCTCCTGAGCGGTAAGCCATAATTTTTCCTGTATCCGGCATGAAGTTATTTAATGGATCTTCTGTTGTTACACGAGACTGTATCGCATATCCGTGTGTATAAATATCTTTCTGACGAGGGATAAACAAAGGCTCTTCGTGTAAATTGTAGCCTTCAGCAATCATAATTTGAGACTGAACGATGTCTACTCCAGTGATCATTTCGGTAATCGTATGTTCGACCTGAACACGTGGATTAACTTCAATAAAATAAAACTCGTCCCCTGTAACCAGAAATTCAACGGTGCCCGCATTTATGTACGAAATATTCTCCATTAACTTAACCGCTGACTGACAAATTTCCTCACGCAAGTCATCTGTTAAAGAAACGCTAGGTGCAATTTCCACGACCTTCTGATGGCGACGCTGTACCGAGCAGTCCCTCTCGTAAAGGTGAACGATATTCCCGTGTTTGTCTCCCATAATTTGTACTTCAATATGTTTTGGTTTTTCAATTAACTTCTCTACATATACATCATCACTTCCAAAGGCAGCTTTTGCTTCAGATCTGGCCCGTTCATAGCTGTCTTCGAGGGCTTCTTCACTGCGGACGACTCTCATCCCGCGTCCTCCGCCTCCCATTGCAGCTTTAATCATCAGAGGGTAACCATTCTCTGCTCCAAATGCCCGAATTTCTTCAACTCCGCTGACTGGTCCGTCGCTCCCCGGAATTACAGGTATATCAGCAGCAATAGCCTGCTCTCTGGCTTTAACTTTGTCTCCAAACATATTTAAGTGTTCACTAGTCGGACCAATAAACGTAATGCCTTCCTCTTCACATCGTCTCGCAAATTGAATGTTTTCTGATAAAAATCCATAACCAGGATGAATAGCATCTACTTCCACGCTTTTTGCAATTTCAATTATGCCTTCGATGTCTAAATAGGCATCAATCGGTTTCTTTCCTTTACCTACAAGGTAAGCTTCATCTGCCTTATAACGGTGGTAAGAGCCCGTATCCTCCTGGGAGTAAACGGCTACAGTACGAATATTTAATTCTGTACAAGCTCTGAATACGCGAATAGCGATTTCCCCTCGGTTTGCTACAAGAACTTTATTAATCTTTTTCAACTTTTCCATGATCTCACTCCTTGGTTGTTAGTGCGATGTACAGGTTGTCTTAAAGGTTCATATGTTTCTTGTCTTTCTGCTTCCTTAACTTTTACTGTTCGGGCCACATTATTTAGAATACCTAAGGACACCATCATGAGCAGCATAGAAGAACCGCCATAACTTACGAGCGGCAGGGTTACTCCGGTAATTGGCAGCAATCCGCTCATAGCACCCAAATTAATGAATGACTGAACAGCAAACATTGCAGATATTCCAATTGCTAATAGAGCTCCAAAGGGATCCCTGCACTTCCATGAAATAAATAACCCTCTTAAAACAATAAGCGACAGTAGGCCAATAGTGACAGCCACTCCTAGAAAACCGAGTTCTTCTGCAATGACAGCCATAATAAAGTCTGTATGAGGTTCAGGAAGGTAACCCAGCTTCTGAACTCCCTGGCCTAACCCTTCCCCAAATATCCCCCCCGTTCCAATAGCCACGTAAGATTGTACAAGCTGATATCCATCTCCATCAGGAGTGGCAAAAGGCTCGAAAGCCCCTGTAAAACGGGAAATTCTTTCATCTGTGGCTAATTGTGTGGCTGCTAAGAGCAAGACTCCCATCGTAATGGAACCAAGAATAACAATGTGCTTCCATTTAATGCCAGAGCAAATAATGATGATACTTGCAATCATTCCTAATACAGCAGCCGAGCCTACATCCGGCTGCAGTACAATTAAACCAAGCAGAAACCCCGTCACTATAAGGGGGGGTACTACAGCCTTTGTAAAGTTCTCAATATAGCTCTGCTTCTTGGCATAAACGGCGGCCAGGTAGATAATCAACCCCACTTTAGCGAACTCGGCCGGCTGAAAATTCATAAAGCCAAAATTATACCACGACTGGGCATTGTTCACAGTTTGACCAAAGAAAAATAAGCCCCCTAAAGATACCGTCATTAACAGAACTAACATTTTTGATAATTTCTTTAAATGACGATAAGGCAAGAGTGAAAAGGCTATCATAAGTCCGATCCCTGTTATCCCCCACTGCAACTGCTTAATAAGAAAGTGATTACTGTCTACTCCAAAACGGACAGGCCCATAAACCATACTAGCACTGTATACCATGACTGTTCCAAATGCTATCAACGCAATGGGTGCAAATAATAACGAAAAGTCATAGGTTTTTAATCTTTGTATCATATTTCATCCCTACTCATATTTTAATTTTCTTGTTTCATCTACAAATTCCTGCTTTTTTTCACAAATTTTTATATGTAAGTCTGTTAATTTGTACAAAAAAACTCAAATCACAACAGGCATTATGTTGTAATTTGAGTTTCTCTCCTCATGAATTTTGTGCTGCTTCATGTAAGACATTCAATTGCTTTTCGAGGTTATCTAAAATAGCTCTGCCTTCTTCTTCACTGATAAGGTCGAGACGAGCCGCAAAATGAATTTCCCGGGAGAGTCCAAACATTTGTGTATCTAAAACTTCTTCGTATAAAGGACATTGAGGCATCGTCAGATTATCCATCTGAACTTTAATTAGTTGTAAGATTTTATCGGCATCAGCTTTTAGAAGGGCATAGGCCTTTTCGCGAGAATCCACAGCCACATCGGACAACATCAAAATCCCCTCCATTTACTTTCTATCTTCTATTAATAGTACCTTTTAAAGGTTAAAATTGCAACAAACAATCGTGCAGCTTCTAGAAAATAGAAAGGTCATATCGATTGGATAATATCTCTAACAGTTTGAAACCGACAACGCTGTTCCCCTTTTCATCTAAAGATGGGCCATAGACAGCAATGCCGCCAAATCCGTTAATAGATGCCATTACGCCTCCGGACACTCCGCTTTTTGCAGGTACACCCACTTTAATAGCAAACGAGCCTGACGCATCATACATACCGCACGTGACCATAAATGTTTTGCAGATTTTCGCCAGATGTTTAGGTATAATCTGCCTTCCCGACTTCAAATCACGGCCTTCATTGGCAAAAACCGCCCCTATTTTTGCCAGGCTTTGAACATTAACATCAATCGAGCACTGATGAGTGTATACTTTCAATGTGTCTTCAACATCCCCATTAATCACACCGTGCTGTTTTAAGTAGTACAGCAGGGAGCGGTTTAAATAAGCCGTTTCGAATTCGGAGGCGGCTACTCCTTCATTTACTTTAATGGATTGATCATCTGTCAATTCATGCAGGAAGCTGAGCAGACGGCCCACCTTTTCTTCTGTAGTATGGCCGTGGATCATATCAGAAACCGCAAGTGCTCCGGCATTAATCATAGGGTTTAATGGTTTAGAAGGACGGTGCTGTTCAAGTCGGTAAATCGAATGAAAAGGGTCTCCTGTAGGCTCCATTCCTACTCGGTTAAAGACATATTCCTCACCATTATCAATTAAAGCGAGGGCCAGAGAAATAACTTTCGAGATACTTTGTAGTGTGAAGCAGCAATCAGATTCTCCAGCCTGATAATAATCTCCATCCAAATAATAGATCGCTGCTGCCAATTCATGTGGATCCCTTTCTGATAAGGCAGGAATATAATCGGCAACTCGTCCAGCATCTGCAAAGGAACGGACATTATCGAGCCATCCTTCTAAGGTTTCTGTATCAATTTTATCTATCATTATTCACCCTCCTAGTGAAATCGTCTACATTTTTTGCTATGCTTTGTTACGTAAGAGTTAATTTAGAAAGGTGGCCGACACAAGTGATCGTACAAATAACTGGAAATGTAAAATTTCCGATTACCTTAGACCCAACGGTTTGGATTTTTGACGACCGAAAACTTACATTTAACGAAATTTTCAACCCTTCTGATGAAACCGATTCAGAAGAGGAAGATGAAATTAAAAGAAAGTCTCTGCGTTTCGATCGTGAAGTGTACCAGCAAAAAATCAACCCGCCAATTAATAAAAGCATCAACCGTTACGAAAAAGAGCGGATCCTGAAGGAGACGTTTCTAATGCCGATCCTGCCCTTTATTCAGACTAGTGAACCTTCAAGTGAAGTAAAGGATGCTGTCTTAGTGACAAGCAACGGTGATCACGTGTTAAATGCCGACCGTTTGAAAAACGCTCTATTATTATTCTCCAAAAACGGAAAGCCATTATCGGAAAATGGACCAGTCCACGTCTATTTTAAAGACGAGGGTGAAGCACAGGTACCAATTAAAGGCGTCACACAAATTGTATTTAGCTAATATTCCAGTATAGCCGGTTTTAACCGGCTTTTTTTATTGCTTGCAACTATACAGCTTTTGTATAAAAAGGGTTGAACTCCACAAACTATATAAAAAAGTGAGGGTTCAGCTATGAAATACTTTTTTATATTAGCCGCTCTGTTTGCCCTGACTGCGTGCCAGCAGCAAGAACAGGAATCGCTTTTACAGGAAAGAGAAGGAAATACAAACATGCAGTATGTTTCCAATTCTGACCCTGTAAAACAGGAAAAGAAAAATACTCAGCAGATTGCCAGGCATCTTGCAAAACTGGCAGTTGAAGTTCCTGACGTTAAAGATGCTACCGCCCTTGTTGTCGGTAATTATGCAGTGGTCGGTATTGATGTTGACAAAGACCTCGATCGTTCAGAAGTGGGTGTCATTAAATTTTCTACAGCTGAAGCATTAAAAGACGATCCTTACGGGAAAGACGCATTAATTGTTGCGGATGCGGACGGTGTAGAAAGAATCCGGGAACTTGGCAATAAAATGGCAGAAGGCCATCCTGTAGAAGCCGTAACGGATGAACTGAGTCAAATCGTTTCCAGATATCTTCCCGAAGCTCCTATTCACCGCCAGCCATCCAATCAGGAAGAGAAAACCGAATCTGTTCCTGAAAATGAACAGAACGAGCTGGAAAACATTCAAAAGAAACAGTCTACCGACCAGTAAAATAGAAACAGCTAAATCCTAAGCGGATTTAGCTGTTACTTTTTTCAATAATTTCTCTTTCTTTCTCAGTTAAATCATTATAGTACTGAACTCCGAATTGGGAGCCTTCAGATACCATTTTAGCATTCTCGTGGTTCTGCTCTTCAGGATTTCCAGCCTCTTTTATTGGGAGATCCTCAGATTTTTTAAATTTACCCGGGAGAGCTTTCGTTTTCTCCATAACTTGCTGGCGCTTTCCTTCATCTTTCAAAAAGAAGGCAGCTGTACTTCCGGCTGCTGCTCCAATTGCAGTAATTATCCAACGTTTCTTCAAAAATATCATCCTTCCTTCTGTGCTATATGTAAAAGTGTTCCCCTGAGCGAAATTTTTGAAACATGAAATGCAAATCTGTAAAAATAATGTTATGATTACTGTAAGAAAGAGGTGATCATATGCGAGTAAAATGTGTATTGTGCGATTCTATAGAGAATATTGACAGCTTTAGTTTACAAGCCAAAAGACTTCGCAACCGCAGGATCACCACTTATATGTGCCCTTCCTGCAATGAGCGAATAAAAGAAAAGACAGAAAAACGTATAAGAACCGGCAATTTCAGATTTAACAGAGAAATTAAAAGAGAACATCATTTGTCGTAAATTATATAAATTTCAAATTATATAGAACCCCGGCTGTTTGTTTATATCAGCCGGGGTTTCTTATGCCTGCTCCTGATGTCTTCCAGATCTTTCCTTATGAAGTCGAAGTCTGTAAATCCCTAGAATGATAGCTGCTACAAGCAGACTTTCAGCAATAGGAAGATTTAACCCAAGAATTAAAGTTAAAAGGAAAGTTCCGATAATTAACACCGAATAGACTACGATGTTTTTGACTAAAGGAAGTTTACGTGCAAAACCTAATTTAAATGTAATAATCGCCAGGGCCGCAGTAACTAAGTATAGTAGAAAAAAAGAGCGGAATAGTAAGGCTACTTCCCCCTCATTATTTAAATTTACTTCATTCCCTAAACCTTGAAAGAATATATCGGCAATTGGCCATAGATCTGTCGGTACTTCTATCACAGACGTATTGCTGTTCATGCTGTTCCCCCTTATTACAACAATCATACTCTCCTAATCATACTAAAAATACTCTCTTAATTCCATAGGTACTGGTGATTTCCTGGAAGACCGTTTTCATATGAGATTATTTCCTCTATAATATGTCATAGAGGAGTGAAAGTCATGAAAAACATTAATGGTCGCAATCTTATTTTAGCCTCGATCGTCATCCTTTGTTTTGTTTTTGTCGGGTTTGCTCTCGGTCAGAGGAGCTTTTGGCTGGCCGGTTTATTTTTAGTACTAGGTTTTGCTCTTATGGGGTTAGGGATTTCTAGTAATAAAAAGCAGGAAAACGCTCATTGAGTGATACTTAAACAGCACCTCAATTTAATGAGGTGCTGTTTCGTTTTATTAAATTACTGAAGTAAACGGGCGGTCGATGATATGAAGAAAAAAATTCACATAGTTTATGAATTGTGCATGTTAATACTCATTTTTATTTCTTTGTTCTTTGCTTTCTCAACAAACGAGAACTTCCAGCTTTATGACCGTATAATCTGGATAATTTTCGTAATGGATTACTTAATACATCTATTACGCTCCAGGAAAAAATGGGCGTACATAAAAAGTCATCCGCTCGAGCTCATTGCCATCATTCCGCTTGACTCTATATTTCGCACGGCCCGTTTTGCAAGAGTCTTAAGAGTCTTAAGGCTTCTTTCTATGGGTGCCCACTATATTAAACCCTTGTATGGATTACTCAAAACAAATGGATTAGATAAAATTCTGATGGCAGCTATAATTTTATTGTTTATTATCCCGATTCCTATCATTCTAGTGGAACCAGAAATTAATACATTTCCTGATGCTTTATGGTGGGCGATTGTAACAACGACTACAGTTGGTTATGGGGATATATCTCCCACCACACCTTTAGGAAGAATATTAGCTGTTCTTTTGATGCTTGTGGGAATTGGGATTATTGGTACGTTTACAAGTGCTATTACAAGCTACTTCCAACGCAAGGAAAATCCTTCTTCCCATGAGGATGAGCTCAACAACATTATTATTTCTCTGCAAAAAATTGACCATTTAACAGAAGAAGACCGCGAGCTAATTAACCTCTATATTAAAAGAAAAAAGCACAGTTCCAGCAAACCGTGACAAAAGGCTCCCCTCATCATAATAGTTAAGATGAGGGGAGCCTTCTGTCTTGGATAAGACTCACGGACGGCGGTTGTATTCAGGTATTACTATTTAAGCTCTACAAATTCTTCTACTACTTCGTTATGGATATCAGAATGGGAAGCCATAATGGTTGTCCTATTTAACATATCAATTTCTTCCCCATCGGCTGTAGTAACAATTCCTCCTGCTTCCCGAACTATGATCACGCCCGCAGCAACATCCCATGGCATAAGACTTAATGATAAATACCCATCGATAATTCCTTCAGCTACATAAGCAAATTCCAAGGCTGCCGAGCCGTAGGATCTCGTACTGCGTATTTTTTTAACTAAGTCATGAATGCCGGTATGCTGCACAAGACGGTTTTCAGGAAGCATCCAAGTAGTATTCAAACAAAGAATCGACTGTTCGATTGGTTTTGAATACGAAGAAATATCTAGTTTCTTCCCATCTTTATAAGCCCCTTCACCGTGAAGCGCAGAGTATAAAACATCTTCCATCACATCATAGATCAAACCAATTTCTCCGACTCCATCTTTATATATCCCCACAGAGATGGCAAAATTCCGTTTCTGGTGAACGAAATTCATCGTACCGTCTATCGGATCCACAATCCATACCGTTCCGTCAAGATCTTCAATTTCATCTCCAAACCCTTCTTCACCGAATAAACGGTGTTGAGGAAAATGCGATCTGATTTTTTCTGCAAAAAAACGTTCAGTTTCCTGATCCATTTCAGTGACTAAATCATCGGCATTGGATTTCGTTTCAATCGTTCTTGGCTGATCAATTTTTTCCCTGATCGCAGTGCCCGCATCGCGAATAAATGATTTTGCTGTTTCAAATAGCTGGTTTCTTTCTATATTGTCCATAATCAGGCCGTACTCCTTAGATTTAGATTACTTTTATATTAACAGAAAAAATGTAGCAGACAAAAAAGAGCAACTCATAATCGTTGCTCTTACTATTCTGCCCACTCTACGAGCTGCTTGTGCAATTCATATAATCTTTCTTTACATTTCTTGATCTGATCCTGGTCTTCCGCCAGCATGGCATCATGTAAAGAAACCAATTCATAATCAATTTCCATACGGATTACTGGGAGCCTTTCTTCAGCTTCTCTCTTTCTCAATGCTTCCATGACATGTTTCAATGTTTCTTCCTCCCTTTCTTAATCCTTAGTTATATATATGAGGGTAAGCTACTGAAGTTTCAAATTTGATTACTTATTTATAACCTATTTTTCTGAATATAAAACCTGTCAGACACATTGTTTAAGGTTCTTTGAGGATTATGTTAAAATTCCTATAGACTATTGTAGGAGTTGAAGTTATGAGTCAGTTTACTGGATTTACCCAAAAGGATTTTGACGTTTTCTCTATTTCAGGACTGGATGAGAGAATGGAAGCATTACGGGAAAATATTTCGCCAAAACTTGAAGCCATTGCTTCAGAGCTGGCTCCTGATCTAAGTGTTCAGACGGGTGATGAAATGTTTGTGCATGTTGCCAGGCATGCGAGAAGAACGACGAATCCTCCGAATGATACCTGGGCAGCTGTCGCAGCGAATAAGCGTGGATATAAGAAGCTTCCTCACTTTCAGGTGGGCCTGTGGGGCACTCATGTATTTGTCTGGTTTGCTGTCATTTACGAGAGCCCAATTAAGGCAGAATTTGCTCATACATTACTTAAGAATAAATCTGAAGTTTTGTCATTAGTGCCTGATTCATTTGTCTGGTCATTAGATCATACAAAGAAGGATTCAATACCCCATAAAGAAGTAGATGCAGAAAAGTTTGAAGAAATGGCTGAACGATTAAAAAATGTAAAAAAAGCCGAGATCCTCTGCGGGGTTGAGATTGACCGCAACGATGAAATTTTGCAAAAGCCTGATGAATTTATGGCTCTCTGCAGAAATACTTTTGAAACACTGCTTCCACTCTATCGATTTACCCAAAAATAAAAGCCGTCCCATTATGGGATGGCTTTTTACATTTTGATTTTTTCATTTTTCCCGAGACTTTTTGCTTTTTTGACAGTTTTATAGCAGGAATAGCCTGATTCTTTCTCAAACTGCCCGCACAACTTCTTTTCCTCACTTTTTGAAGGAACTATTTGTTTGAACCGTGTATAGGCTAAAAGAAGTTCGTCCGTTTTCACTGCACCCTCATATGCTTTTTCGACCATAGAGTAGAAATTTACGACATCGATGATTTCTTCCTTTGACCAGTAAATTTCATCAATTGGATAGTTGTAACTCATATATATTTCTCCTTTGTCAGCACCAGGAACGCCGAATATTTTCTGCTTCTGCAATAATTCTCTGAATAAGGTTATGGGCAGAAGGGGCATCTTTTATCCGGCCAGCTACTTGTCCTGCCCATCCAAATCCTTCTGCTTCTGATCCTTCATAAATGTATTTTTTATTTCTTATGCCACTGATGTACTCTTTAAGCCCTTCGTAACCTGGTTCCTTTTTTTCAAGTTCTAATATTTGGTCAGTCCATATATTTTTCAATGCTCTTGCAGGCGCACCGAGCGACCTTTTAATGACTACTGTAGAATTTTCATCCGCTTCGATAAGCGCTTCTTTATAGGCCTGATGAGCATGGACACATTCTTCAGTTGCGATAAATCTCGTTCCCATTTCAATACCTTCCGCTCCAAGTGATAATGCGGCCATAAGCCCTTTTCCATCTCCTATCCCTCCTGAAGCAACAACAGGAATATTTACAGCTTCAGCTACCTGAGGGGTTAATACCATCGTACTGACATCTTCTCTGCCAATATGACCGCCCCCTTCCTGCCCGACTACCATTACGGCTGTCGCACCGAGCTGTTCAGCTTTCACTGCTTGTCTCTTTGCTGCTACGAGAACAAGAGTTTTTATATTCGTACCTTTAAGCATATCAAATATCGGTTTAGGATTTCCTCCCGTAATTGAGATCACAGGAACATCTTCATCAATCGCTGTTTGAACCATCGTTTCAAAAGGTCGTCCGTGCTGACCAATAGCAAAATTCACTCCAAATGGGGAAGTTGTCATTGATTTAACTTTATGTATTTCTTTTCTCAGCTGCTCCTCATTTTCCATACTCATGGCAGTCACTTGTCCGAGTCCCCCGGCGTTGGACACAGCAGCAGCCAGATCACTATAAGCTAAGTGTGCGAGTCCACCCTGAATAATAGGATACTTTATGTTTAATGCTTCTGTTAAACGTGTATTCCAATCCATAAATCCCCCTCCTTTTTTTAAGTGTATCACGAACGATCAGTAGTTTGAAAAGTGCTAGCCACAATCGACATATTCTGCTATAATTCATTTGCTTTAAAGAGAATCGAGAGGTGCCAATACATGAATCAAAATGATACGCCCCTGTTTACGGGGTTGAAGAAACACGCTGAAAAAAACCCATCCCAGTTTCATATTCCCGGTCATAAAAAAGGAAAAGGCATGGATAAGGAATTCGCAGAGTTTATAGGGAACGATGCCTTGTCTATTGACCTGATTAACATAGAACCGCTGGATGATCTCCATCATCCTCATGGGATCATTCAGGATGCCCAAAATCTTGCTGCAGAAGCTTTCGGAGCAGACTATACTTTTTTTTCTGTCCAAGGAACCTCTGGTGCAATTATGACTATGGTGATGAGTGTCTGCCACCCTGGTGATAAAATTATTGTCCCGAGAAATGTTCATAAATCTGTGATGACAGCAATTATTTTTTCCGGTGCAGTCCCGGTTTTTGTTCACCCTGAGCTTGATGAAAATTTGGGGATCTCCCATGGGATTACTCCTGAAGCTGTCGAAAAAGCCTGTGAGTCCCATCCAGATGCCAAGGCTGTTCTAGTTATAAACCCGACTTATTTTGGAGTTACCGCAGATTTAAAAAAAATTGTCGAAATTGCGCACAGTTTTTCTATACCCGTTCTCGTCGATGAAGCTCACGGTGTTCACATTCATTTCCATCATCAACTTCCCGTTTCTGCTATGGAAGCAGGAGCCGATTTAGCGGCAACAAGTGTTCATAAGCTAGGTGGAGCCATGACCCAAAGCTCTGTTTTGAATTTACGGGAAGGTTTAGTTTTCCATGAACGCGTTCAATCAGTGCTGTCAATGCTGACAACGACATCCACTTCTTATATTCTTTTGGCTTCACTCGATACGGCACGCCGTCAGCTGGCGATGCACGGAAAAGAAATGTTGGAGGAAACCTTAAAATTAGCAGATTACGCCCGGAAGTCCATCAACGAAATACAGCTGCTTTCCTGTATTGGTGATGAAATCTTAGGAAGTTCAGCCACTTTTGATCTTGATCCCACAAAATTAATTATCTCCGTTAAAGGGCTTGGGGTAAGCGGATATTTTGTAGAAGGCTGGTTGAGAGATCATTACAATATTGAGGTTGAGCTATCTGATTTGTATAACATTCTCTGCTTAATTACTCCGGGAGATTCAGAAAAAGAAGTGAACCTGCTAGTACAAGCATTGAAACAACTGGCAAATGAAACCGGAAACTTATCGTCAAAAACATCGGCTGTTAAAATTCCGGAAATTCCCCTTCTTGCTCTAACACCAAGAGAAGCATTTTATTCACAGACCGAAACAGTAAGACTTGAAAAGGCAGCAGGAAGGATAAGTGCAGAATTTATTATGATTTACCCGCCTGGCATTCCTATTTTTATTCCGGGTGAAATAATTACGCAAGATAACTTACAATACATTCAGGAAAACTTGGAAGCCGGTCTCCCTGTCCAAGGTCCTGAGGATGACACATTGGCTACCATTCGGGTGATTCAAGAAAAAAAAGCTATACAATAAAAAAAACCGCCATTTGGCGGTTTTTTTATTTTCCGTTTTATTTTTCTGCAGGCTGATTACAAGATGGACATGTACTGTAAAGAGTTGCTACCTTCTCATTGTCGTAATGCTCAATAATTTTCTGACAATCTTGACATACGATTGTACCCATTAGAATCCCACCTTTAAATTATTTGGTATCGCTTTCAATGTAATTACATTTTAATATGACACATTGTATTTTTCAACCCCTTTAGTATAACTTTTTAAAAAATGTGCCATACTAATGAGTTTACTCTTATTACTATATGTCTTTCATTAAGTAAATAAGACCATCTTTTTTTGAGCATAAAAAAGGCTGACAAGATCTCTCGTCAGCCTTTCCACTTATTCAGGGGTTTGTATCAGAGCCGGGTCTAACAATTCATATCCCTTCTCTTTCAGTCCTTTTACAATGTCAGGGACCGCAGCGGCCGTCCATTCTCTGTCATGCATCAGCAGATTTCCTCCTGGACCAAGTAATTCTGTATTGACCATAATGTCTGCAAGAGCTTCAGAATTTTGATACTGAGACTCCCAGTCATAACCATATGTCCAATTCATAACAAGCATACCTTCTTGTTTCGCTACTTCTTTTGAATAATCGGTATTTTGTCCAAAAGGTGCTCTGAAAAATTTAGGCCGTTCTCCGATAACCTCCTCTATTAGATCGTTTAAATTCACTATTTCTTCTTTTTGCTGCTCTTCAGAAAGCTCAAGCAGGGAAGCATGAGTCATCGTATGATTTCCAATTGGGAATCCCATCGAATGGATCTCTTTTAATATTTCCTTTTTTTCTACCGTATCAATAAAATGGCCATTCACAAAAAATATGGCCGGGGCATTTAGTTCTTTTAATTTTTTCGCAATTTCTAAGGAATGCTTATCTGGTGCGTCATCAAATGTTAAAAGCACTACTTGTTCATTCGCATTATGTATCGGAACAAATGTTTCAGACTCCGTCAGTTTATATTGTGGCTCAGTTTCTTTTTCTTCCTGTTCATCGCTGCTTGCTGCAGCTTCTTCGGCTTTCGGTTCTTCCTCCGGCTGCACCTCTTCGCTCTCCATTGTTTCTTCTTTTGACTTTTCCTGTGCATCTTCGGCCTGTGTTCCACAGCCGGCAGCGAACACTAATAACAATAAACATAGCCAATATCTCATCAAAAAACTCCTTTATTTTCTGTATATCCCATATTATAGGTGATTCACCAGACTGATTTCATCGTTTTTTTACTTCTTTTTCTATTTTTTTATTACTTCATTACTTTAGACCTATATTAAATGATTTCCAATGCTTTACTGTTGACAACATGCAAGAGATAGATTTATTCTAATCAAGTCGCATTTTTCAAGGGAATTAAAGCGCTAGCGACTAAAAGTATCCGATAAAATCCCCTATAATTCGACATAATAAAGTTTCATTCTTATTCAGTTAGGTTATATAGTTATTGGTACGTTCTTCTCAGATGACTTGATATATCCCCTTGAAAAACCACGGAAACATTGTCCTTTCTTGGCGCATGAAAGGCAATTTCCTACAAATAATAGTAGGAAGACCTCTAAAGACATGATAAATCTACTCATAATGACGAGAGAGTTTTCAATCATACTTAGATTTGAGAAGAGCAGTGCTTATGGGGAAGATTGAAAATAAAACAAGTAGGAAAGGATGTATGATATGCAGAAAGTAACTAAAGTTTTTTACATTTCTGTAGTAGTAGCTGCCCTTTTCATTATCTGGGGCGTGCTGCCAGAATCACTAGTAGGAGGGGGCAACCTTGCAGATGTTACAGCCAGTATACAAGGCTTTATTACGGATAAATTTGGCTGGTTTTATTTATTGTCTGCTACTGGTTTCCTGATCTTTGCTATCTATTTAATATTTTCTAAATACGGCAAATTAAAACTTGGCGAACCTGACGACGAACCCGATTATCCTTATATTACTTGGTTTGCCATGCTGTTTAGTGCTGGAATGGGGATCGGCTTAGTATTCTGGGGAGCCGGAGAGCCTATTTCCCACTTTCACACACCGCCAGGGGTAGAAACAGCACCTACAAGTGAGGAAGCAGCCAGAGAAGCAATGAAATACAGCTTTTTCCACTGGGGGCTGCACCCTTGGGCCATTTACGCGATTCTGGCTCTTGCACTTGCTTATTTCAAATTCAGAAAAAATGCACCAGGCGTTATCAGCGCTGCTCTTGTACCGCTGTTTGGAGAAAAACGACTTAAAGGACCTTTAGGAACACTTATCGATTTCATCGCGGTATTTGCTACAATCTTTGGAGTCGCTACTTCACTCGGTTTTGGGACACTTCAAATTGCAGGTGGTCTTTCCTTTAGCTTTGAAGGGATAGAAAATACGTTCACCCTGCAGCTTATTATCATTATTGCAGTAACTATTCTATTTATGACTTCAGCCATGACTGGATTGAACAAAGGGATTAAATATTTAAGTAATACAAATATTGTGTTGGCATTACTCCTAATGTTCTTCTTACTGTTTGCAGGTCCTACGAACTTTATTATGGATTACTTTACATCTACTTTTGGTTCCTATATTCGAGATCTGCCGTACATGAGTTTTCGAATGACTCCATTTGCTGAAGACAATACGTGGGTCGGCGACTGGACGATTTTCTACTGGGCATGGTGGATTTCCTGGGCTCCTTTCGTAGGTACCTTTATTGCACGTGTATCTAAAGGACGTACTATCCGCGAATTTATCATTGGAGTTCTTCTAGTACCTACAATCTTTGGTGCTCTATGGTTCTCCGTATTTGGCGGAACGGCTATTAACCTTGAGTTTTTCGGTGGACAAGATATTTATACGGATGTCAGTAATATTGGTGAAGAGGTAGCACTATTCTCAATGCTGCAGCATGTACCGCTTGGTACCGTAATGTCGATTATTGGTTTGCTTTTAATCAGTACATTCTTCATTACATCTGCTGACTCGGCAACCTTTGTATTAGGGATGCAGACAACAAACGGAAGTCTCAATCCTCCATTGATTGTAAAGTTTGTTTGGGGTATTATCCAAGCAAGCGCAGCTGCTATCCTACTATGGCAGGGCGGCCTTGGCGCTTTACAAACAGCAGCGATTATCGCCGCATTTCCATTCACCATTATTATGATACTGTTATGTTTCTCCCTATTTAAAGCATTTCAGGAGGAAGGTAAAAAAGTCGGAATTAAAAAATAAAAGCTTTTAAAAAAGCCTCTCTGGTATAGAGAGGCTTTTTTTGGTTTTTGTAAAGATAACTACAATAAGGTACCTTGTACCCTTTATCTTGATAAAGAGGGTCGGGCCTGGGGAAACAACTCGCTTTCCATGGGCGAACGGTGAGCTTCCTCGGGCTTTTAGCCCTCCGGGATCTCACCCTGTTCTATCCTCCCATAGGAGTCTCGCCATCTCCCCCGGCCCTTTATGTTTTTTAGAGTGACGGGACAGTGGAATAGTGAGGACAAATACGATAGAAAGTTGAAGGGAATTCCCTTGTTCCGTTTCCCTTGATAAAGAGAGGCGGGCCAGGGGAAACAACTCGCTTTCCATGGGCGAACGGTGAGCTTCCTCGGGCTTTTCCGCCCTCCGGGATCTCACCCTGTTCTATCCTCCCATAGGAGTCTCGCCGTTTCCCCCGGCCCTTTACGTTCTTTTGAGTAACGGAACATTTAAGAAGAGAGGATCGATCCCATGAGAGGGCTTATTGAGATTATAGCGTTCCGTTTAAACTATAAAATTTAAAGAGGCTGGGAAATGGCGAGACTCCTGCAGGAAGATAGAGCCAGGGTGAGATCCGCGAGTGCAACGAGCTAGCTCACCGGTTCCCCGCGGAAAGCGAGTCATTTCCTTGCCTCGTTCCTCTTATTTAGTAAACGAAACAGCTCATTCTCTTTATTAAGTAAGAAAGAGACACGGAAATGACGAGCCTCTTTCAAGAAGATAGAGCCAGAGTAAGATCCGCGAGTGTAACTAGCTAGCTCGCAGGCTTACCGTGGAAAGACAGCTGTTTCTCAGCCGTTTTTCTCCTACTCCAAGGCATTTCCCTCTCTAAAATAGCAAAATAAGGCGGCTGACAGTCTCCTTGCTTATAAACGAGCGACAGGATGATTTTATCCCTCCCCTCCTTATCTAACTACCTTTGTTTTTTACAACTGTTTATAGCTTTATAACGAACGGGTTAAACACAACACAATCGCTTATCATGTTGATTACATTTTAATAACATTAAGTTTTTCTGCGGACCATTTTGATACAATCACTCTTGTGAGAAGGAGTGAGCAGAAGTGATGAAGTCTCTCTATTTAGGATTGGGGATTATTACCCTTATTCTTATGACAGGATGTGTATTTAACGACGAGAAGGTGGAAGTTATTAGTGCTGAACCTTCTGATTATAAGATATATTTGTATAATCACTTAGAAGACAAAGAACAGTCGAAACACTACTTGTCAGCTCTGCTCGACTGGAAGCTTAAACATGAAAATAGCGACAATGATACTTTATCTTTTAAAGAATCAAAAATAGGAATTAAAGATATAAAATTTGAGAAGGACCAGCTGCCTGCGTTAGTTATTTCAAAAAATGGAAAAGCGGTTGAAATTATTTACGGAAAACATAGTGATGAAGAAGAAATTCGGGCAACACTTGAACGTACAGTAGTTTCTCATTCAAAATAAAGACTCCTAAGCCATTGCTTAGGAGTCTTTATTTTTTATAGCATTTTTTTATTTTACGATGTGGATAGGTTGTCCCATAGCCACTTCTGCAGCTTCCATCGTGATTTCACCTAGTGTAGGGTGAGCATGGATAGTTAAGGCAAGATCTTCAGCAGTCATACCTGATTCGATAGCCAACCCAAGCTCTGCAATCATATCGCTAGCGTTAGGTCCGGCGATTTGTGCACCGATAACTAAGCCATCCTCTTTACGAGTAATTAGTTTCAGGAACCCGTCACTGTCATTTAAAGACAATGCACGGCCGTTAGCACCAAATGGGAATTTAGAAGCCTGAACTTCATATCCCGCATCTTTAGCTTCCTGCTCAGTGTATCCAACGGAAGCAAGTTCTGGATCAGAAAATACTACAGCTGGAATTCCGAGATAGTCAATTTCAGCATTTTCACCTGCAATTACTTCTGCTGCAATTTTACCTTCATAAGAAGCTTTGTGAGCTAATGGAGGACCATCTACAATGTCACCAATTGCATAGATATTATCAATGCTTGTGCGACACTGCTTGTCGATATTGATGATTCCTTTATCGCTCATTTCAATTCCAAGCTCTTCAAGGCCGATTTCATCTGTATTTGGACGGCGTCCAACAGTCACAAGTACGTAATCTGCATCGATAGTTTTTTCTTCGCCTTTTACTTCATACGTAACTGTTACTCCATCTTCTTTTTCTTCTACGCCTTTTGCCATGGCATTCGTTACAACATCAACGCCTTTTTTCTTAAGACGACGTTTAACTAGTGAAGACATCTGTTTCTCAAATCCACCAAGGATATCCTTAGTACCTTCAAGAATTGTAACTTCCGTATCAAAGTTTGCATAAGCTGTTCCCAACTCTGTACCGATATAGCCACCACCGATGACTACCATTTTCTTAGGCACATCTTCAAGGGCTAAAGCGCCTGTTGAATCAAGCACACGGTCGGAAAATTTGAAATTTGGAATTTCAATCGGACGTGAACCAGTTGCAATAATTGCATTTTTAAACGTGTAAGTCTGTGAGTTTTTATCATCCATTACACGTACAGTGTTTTTATCAACAAAGTAAACTTCACCTTTTACGATGTCTACTTTGTTACCTTTTAACAGGCCTTCAACACCGCCGGTAAGTTTTTTAACAACGCCGCCCTTCCATTCTTGCACTTTAGAAAAGTCAACTGTTGTTTTTTCAGATTGAATTCCCATATCTTCTGCACCTTTAGCGTGCTCAAAACGGTGTCCTGCTTGGATAAGAGCTTTAGATGGTACGCAACCAACGTTTAAGCAAACTCCTCCAAGGTTTCCTTTGTCAACAATCGTAACTTTCTGACCAGTCTGCGCAGCACGGATGGCAGCAACATAGCCGCCAGGACCCGCACCAATTACTAATGTGTCTAACTCGATTGGAAAATCTCCTACTACCATACTTTACGCCTCCATCATAATTAGTTGTGGATCGTTCAGTAAACGCTTGATGTTGTTCATTGCATGCTGAGCTGTTGCACCGTCAATCATTCTATGGTCAAAGCTTAGAGAAATCGCAAGGACAGGAGCTACTACAACTTCTCCATCACGAACGACCGGCTTTTCTGCGATACGACCGATACCTAGAATAGCTACTTCAGGGTGGTTAATAACCGGTGTAAACCATTGGCCTCCCGCAGAACCAATATTCGTAATTGTAGTAGATGCGCCTTTCATGTCATCAGAACCAAGCTTACCGTCGCGAGCTTTAACTGCAAGCTCGTTTACTTCGCTGGAGATAGAGAAGATTGATTTACGATCGGCATCTTTAACAACGGGTACAAGCAGGCCTTTATCAGTATCAGCCGCAATACCAATATTATAGTAGTGTTTTTGGATAATTTCATCTGTATTGTCGTCTAATGACGTATTTAATACAGGGAACTTCTTAAGAGTAGAAACTAGAGCCTTCACTACATAAGGCAGGTACGTTAACTTGATATCCTGCTCTGCCGCCACTGCTTTAAATTTCTTGCGGTGTGAAACAAGTTCAGTAACATCCACTTCATCCATTAGTGTAACATGGGGAGCGGTATGTTTAGAATTAACCATGGCTTTAGCGATTGCCTTACGAATTCCGCTCATCTTCTCACGAGTTTCAGGATATGCCTCANGATTATAGCGTTCCGTTTAAACTATAAAATTTAAAGAGGCTGGGAAATGGCGAGACTCCTGCAGGAAGATAGAGCCAGGGTGAGATCCGCGAGTGCAACGAGCTAGCTCACCGGTTCCCCGCGGAAAGCGAGTCATTTCCTTGCCTCGTTCCTCTTATTTAGTAAACGAAACAGCTCATTCTCTTTATTAAGTAAGAAAGAGACACGGAAATGACGAGCCTCTTTCAAGAAGATAGAGCCAGAGTAAGATCCGCGAGTGTAACTAGCTAGCTCGCAGGCTTACCGTGGAAAGACAGCTGTTTCTCAGCCGTTTTTCTCCTACTCCAAGGCATTTCCCTCTCTAAAATAGCAAAATAAGGCGGCTGACAGTCTCCTTGCTTATAAACGAGCGACAGGATGATTTTATCCCTCCCCTCCTTATCTAACTACCTTTGTTTTTTACAACTGTTTATAGCTTTATAACGAACGGGTTAAACACAACACAATCGCTTATCATGTTGATTACATTTTAATAACATTAAGTTTTTCTGCGGACCATTTTGATACAATCACTCTTGTGAGAAGGAGTGAGCAGAAGTGATGAAGTCTCTCTATTTAGGATTGGGGATTATTACCCTTATTCTTATGACAGGATGTGTATTTAACGACGAGAAGGTGGAAGTTATTAGTGCTGAACCTTCTGATTATAAGATATATTTGTATAATCACTTAGAAGACAAAGAACAGTCGAAACACTACTTGTCAGCTCTGCTCGACTGGAAGCTTAAACATGAAAATAGCGACAATGATACTTTATCTTTTAAAGAATCAAAAATAGGAATTAAAGATATAAAATTTGAGAAGGACCAGCTGCCTGCGTTAGTTATTTCAAAAAATGGAAAAGCGGTTGAAATTATTTACGGAAAACATAGTGATGAAGAAGAAATTCGGGCAACACTTGAACGTACAGTAGTTTCTCATTCAAAATAAAGACTCCTAAGCCATTGCTTAGGAGTCTTTATTTTTTATAGCATTTTTTTATTTTACGATGTGGATAGGTTGTCCCATAGCCACTTCTGCAGCTTCCATCGTGATTTCACCTAGTGTAGGGTGAGCATGGATAGTTAAGGCAAGATCTTCAGCAGTCATACCTGATTCGATAGCCAACCCAAGCTCTGCAATCATATCGCTAGCGTTAGGTCCGGCGATTTGTGCACCGATAACTAAGCCATCCTCTTTACGAGTAATTAGTTTCAGGAACCCGTCACTGTCATTTAAAGACAATGCACGGCCGTTAGCACCAAATGGGAATTTAGAAGCCTGAACTTCATATCCCGCATCTTTAGCTTCCTGCTCAGTGTATCCAACGGAAGCAAGTTCTGGATCAGAAAATACTACAGCTGGAATTCCGAGATAGTCAATTTCAGCATTTTCACCTGCAATTACTTCTGCTGCAATTTTACCTTCATAAGAAGCTTTGTGAGCTAATGGAGGACCATCTACAATGTCACCAATTGCATAGATATTATCAATGCTTGTGCGACACTGCTTGTCGATATTGATGATTCCTTTATCGCTCATTTCAATTCCAAGCTCTTCAAGGCCGATTTCATCTGTATTTGGACGGCGTCCAACAGTCACAAGTACGTAATCTGCATCGATAGTTTTTTCTTCGCCTTTTACTTCATACGTAACTGTTACTCCATCTTCTTTTTCTTCTACGCCTTTTGCCATGGCATTCGTTACAACATCAACGCCTTTTTTCTTAAGACGACGTTTAACTAGTGAAGACATCTGTTTCTCAAATCCACCAAGGATATCCTTAGTACCTTCAAGAATTGTAACTTCCGTATCAAAGTTTGCATAAGCTGTTCCCAACTCTGTACCGATATAGCCACCACCGATGACTACCATTTTCTTAGGCACATCTTCAAGGGCTAAAGCGCCTGTTGAATCAAGCACACGGTCGGAAAATTTGAAATTTGGAATTTCAATCGGACGTGAACCAGTTGCAATAATTGCATTTTTAAACGTGTAAGTCTGTGAGTTTTTATCATCCATTACACGTACAGTGTTTTTATCAACAAAGTAAACTTCACCTTTTACGATGTCTACTTTGTTACCTTTTAACAGGCCTTCAACACCGCCGGTAAGTTTTTTAACAACGCCGCCCTTCCATTCTTGCACTTTAGAAAAGTCAACTGTTGTTTTTTCAGATTGAATTCCCATATCTTCTGCACCTTTAGCGTGCTCAAAACGGTGTCCTGCTTGGATAAGAGCTTTAGATGGTACGCAACCAACGTTTAAGCAAACTCCTCCAAGGTTTCCTTTGTCAACAATCGTAACTTTCTGACCAGTCTGCGCAGCACGGATGGCAGCAACATAGCCGCCAGGACCCGCACCAATTACTAATGTGTCTAACTCGATTGGAAAATCTCCTACTACCATACTTTACGCCTCCATCATAATTAGTTGTGGATCGTTCAGTAAACGCTTGATGTTGTTCATTGCATGCTGAGCTGTTGCACCGTCAATCATTCTATGGTCAAAGCTTAGAGAAATCGCAAGGACAGGAGCTACTACAACTTCTCCATCACGAACGACCGGCTTTTCTGCGATACGACCGATACCTAGAATAGCTACTTCAGGGTGGTTAATAACCGGTGTAAACCATTGGCCTCCCGCAGAACCAATATTCGTAATTGTAGTAGATGCGCCTTTCATGTCATCAGAACCAAGCTTACCGTCGCGAGCTTTAACTGCAAGCTCGTTTACTTCGCTGGAGATAGAGAAGATTGATTTACGATCGGCATCTTTAACAACGGGTACAAGCAGGCCTTTATCAGTATCAGCCGCAATACCAATATTATAGTAGTGTTTTTGGATAATTTCATCTGTATTGTCGTCTAATGACGTATTTAATACAGGGAACTTCTTAAGAGTAGAAACTAGAGCCTTCACTACATAAGGCAGGTACGTTAACTTGATATCCTGCTCTGCCGCCACTGCTTTAAATTTCTTGCGGTGTGAAACAAGTTCAGTAACATCCACTTCATCCATTAGTGTAACATGGGGAGCGGTATGTTTAGAATTAACCATGGCTTTAGCGATTGCCTTACGAATTCCGCTCATCTTCTCACGAGTTTCAGGATATGCCTCACCCGCTGCAGGAGTCTGCTGCTTAGAAGATTCTTCCGTTGTCTCTTCAGCTTTCGCTTCAGAAGGCTGCTCTGAAGCCGCTTCTTTCTGATCTCCGCTTAAGAAGCTTTCAACATCCTCTTTAAGGACACGGCCATTTTTGCCGGATCCTTCTACTCTGCGAATGTCCACATCGTTATCGCGGGCAAACTTACGAACAGAAGGCATTGCGATGACACGCTTGTCTTCATCAACCTCTTCATCAGCACCTGCTGCGGGCTGATCAGATGATGTCTCTTCTTGTGGAGCTTCTTCTTTAGATTCTTCTTTCTGCTCTTCTTTCGGTTCTTCCTTGCTTTCTTCTTCAGAAGCATCGGAAGAATTTTCAGAACCATCATCAATTGTGATGATAACAGTACCTACCGTCGTCGTCTCGCCTTCTTCTACATGGATCTCTTTGACCGTTCCATCTACTTGGGAAGGGATTTCTACAACGGCTTTATCGTTCTGCACTTCGCAAAGTACGTCGTCTTCTTTTACTTCGTCACCTTTTTTTACAAACCACTTAGCGATTTCACCTTCGTGGATACCTTCACCGATATCAGGTAATTTAAATTCAAATGCCACGGTTATTTCCCTCCTATTTTAGAGTGATTAAAAGTTCATTACTTTGTTTACTTTTTCCACAACATCATTGTGGTTTGGAAGCCAAACTTCTTCAGCTTGAGTAAACGCGTAAACAGTATCTGGAGCCGTAACACGAAGTACAGGAGCTTCTAAATGAAGAATAGCTTTTTCCTGAATTTCAGAAACAATATTTGCAGCAATTCCTGCTTGTTTCTGCGCTTCCTGTGCCACAACTACACGATTCGTTTTTTCCACTGATTTAAGAATTGTTTCATAATCAACCGGAGAAACCGTACGCAGATCGATTACCTCTGCACTTACTCCATCATTTTCAAGTTCTTCAGCCGCTTTAAGGCAAGTATGAACCATGGCTCCATAAGCGATGAGAGTTACATCTGTTCCTTCTCTCTTAACTTCCGCTTTTCCTAGTTCGATTGCGTAATCCTCTTCAGGTACTTCATCTCGGAAAGAACGATAAAGCTTCATGTGCTCAAGGAAGATAACAGGGTCGTTTTCACGGATAGACTGGATGAGAAGTCCTTTTGCATCGTAAGGGTTTGAAGGTATAACTACTTTCAGCCCCGGCTGCTGTGCCATAAGACCTTCTAAGCTGTCCGCGTGAAGTTCCGGCGTGTGAACACCTCCTCCAAATGGAGAACGCACAGTAATCGGCATGCTTTGAGAATTACCAGAACGATAGCGGTAACGAGCCATTTGTCCGCTGATGGCATCCATTACTTCATAAACGAAACCAAAGAATTGAATTTCTGGTACAGGACGATAGCCCGTCAATGCAAGTCCGATAGAAATGCCGCCAATTCCTGATTCAGCAAGAGGAGTGTCAAAAACACGATCTTCGCCGAATTCGTCTTGAAGGCCTTCGGTTGCACGGAATACACCGCCGTTTTGGCCGACATCTTCACCGAAAACGAGCACGTTTTCATCATTTTTAAGTTCTGTACGCATCGCGTCCGTGATGGCTTGAATCATTGTCATTTGTGCCATGATCTACTTCGACTCCTTTTCCTTGTATTCTTCATATTGCTCCTGCAAGTTTGAAGGAAGTTCTTCGTACATATTTTCCATTAATTCTGTAACTTTTTGTTTAGGAGTGCTGTCAGCTTCTTTAATTGCTGCTTTAACGTCAGCTTTCGCCTGTTCAATTACCTCGTTTTCATCCTCTTCAGACCACAGGTCTTTAGATTCCAGGAACGTACGGAAACGAACAATCGGGTCTTTCTTTTCCCAGTCAGTATCCATATCTTCCGTACGATAGCGTGTAGGGTCATCTCCTGCCATAGTGTGTGGTCCGTAACGGTAAGTCAATGTCTCGATAAGGGTAGGTCCTTCACCATCTACAGCACGCTTACGAGCTTCTTTAGTAGCTGCATAGACAGCAAGAACGTCCATACCGTCAACTTGAATTCCTTCAATACCAGCTGCTACCGCTTTTTGAGCAATTGTTTGAGCTGCAGACTGCTTCTCTACAGGAACAGAAATTGCAAAACGGTTATTCTGCACAACAAATACCGTTTGAGCACCGAACGCTCCAGCGAAATTCAAACCTTCATAAAAGTCACCTTGTGAAGCACCACCGTCTCCAGTATAAGTAATAGCAATGGCATCTTCTTTACGCTTTTTAAAACCAAGACCAACGTCAGCGGCCTGCGTAATTTGCGCCCCGATGATAATTTGAGGACTTACTGCGTTAACCCCTTCAGGCATTTGGTTTCCTTTAAAATGTCCACGGGAGAATAGGAAGGCTTGTGTTAATGGAAGTCCGTGCCAGATAAGCTGCGGAACATCACGATATCCCGGTAAGATAAAGTCAGCCTTTTCCAGTGCAAACTGACTGCCAAGCTGTGAAGCTTCCTGTCCAGCTGTAGGAGCATAGAAACCTAGACGGCCCTGTCTATTTAAAGCAATAGAACGCTGGTCTAGAATTCTTGTATACACCATTCTCTTCATAATTTCTTTTAGATCTTCATCTGAAAGATCAGGCATGGCGTCTTCGTTTACGATTTCGCCTTTTTCATTAAGGATTTGAAACATTTCAAATTGATTTTCGATATTCTCGAGAACACGTTTCAAAATAATCCACCTCTTCCTTTCTATTTTTAAAATTGGATGCTGAGTTTAGCCTTCCCAAAATTGCAAAAAAACTGTACCGATTTACTCCTATAGGATTTACCCTCTGTGATTCTTTATTAATCATAAGGGAAACTAACGGAAACTGTTATAATTTTCACCTGAAGTTAATTGATACAATATATTTTCCTATTGTAGTTTAGCTTAATCTGCATTGAGCGTCAATAAATCAAGAAATAAAATAATTCTATAGTCATAATCTTACTGTATGAGACTGGAAACAGCATACCAATTGTTCTGTGAATCCCTCTTCTGTACTAATCATTTTTAGCACCTGTATTAATTTTACGTTTTTTCTATTCTACATGCAAATAAAAAAACCAGCCTCTAATCGGCTGGTTCCTTCTTAACCTTCATAAGTGACGTCAAGTTCTGCTTTTTCATAGAATTCTTTCTTTAAATCATTATATTCTGTTGTGTACTGATTGAATTTCTCATTAGCTTCCATAATGGCCGTATAGCTTTCATTAATTTCTTCCACTTTACCTTGAAGTTGATCTTTAGTTAAATCTTCATTTTGAAACATTTCATAAAGTTCCTTATCAAGGTTTAATGCTGTTTGATAATTATCATACAGCTCCTGATAAGACTCATATCGCTGATCCATTTTCTCGATAAGCTGGTCAGCTGACTTTTGAGCTTCTTCTGATTCCAAATCATCCGCTGCCCCTTCTGCTTTATCGAATTCTTCTTTTGCCTCGTCTATGCTTTCTTTTTCCTCAGCTAGAAGATCTTTTCTTTCATTTATAATCGAAAGTGCCTCTTCAGACATTTCATTAATCTTCTTCTGCTCTTCTGAAGTCAGCTCAACGATTTGATTATAAATTTTTTCTTCCTCAGCTTCCAGCTCTTGAAGCGGCTGCTGCTGTTCTCGGAAAGTTTCCTCCAAATTAACCGCTTCTTCCAAGTGATCATACATCTGTTCTTTAGGCTCTCCCGAACAAGCAGCCAACAAAAAAGGCGCTCCCATTAGAAGCGTCAGCAACTTTAAATAACGCAACTTCTCTTCCCCCTCCATCTCATACCTACCTAATTATGTAAATTCCTATATACCATAGTATACCAAATGAATATAATTGAAAAGTAAGGATTATTTCTGTAATCTTATGAAAGTTCATGTATGTTAAAATGGTTGGGGAATGTGTTAAAGAAAGGATGTCGAAGATGATTACGATGGAAGATATCGTACGAGAAGGCCATCCCGCTCTTCGCAAAGTAACTGAAGAAGTGGATATGCCCCCGTCGAATGAAGATAAAGAAACACTCAACGAAATGCTGCAGTATTTAAAAAACAGCCAGGACGAACAAGTCTGTGACCGCTACGGGTTACGTCCAGGAGTAGGTTTAGCAGCCCCTCAAATCAATGTGAATAAAAGAATGATGGCTGTACATTTTGAAGATCTTAATGGAAAGATTTACAGCCACGGCATATTTAATCCGCGAATCATCAGTCACTCTGTTGAAAAAACATACCTTTCTACAGGAGAAGGTTGTTTATCAGTAGATCGGGAGGTTCCGGGTTATGTGCCTAGATATCGCCGCATTACTGTCAGAGGAACTGACTTAGAAGGAAATGAACTTAAAATAAGACTAAAAGATTACGCGGCTATTGTTTTTCAACATGAAATTGATCACCTTCACGGCATAATGTTTTATGATCATATTGATCAGGAAAATCCTTTTAAAGAACCAGAAGAGGCGAAACCTGTAGACAGGTAAAAGGACTGCTTTTTATTAAGCAGTCCTTTTTGTGTCCGGAAATATAGGCTATTACAGCCTGTATTTTACTTATTAAATTTTGGAAATTTTACTTCCTATAATAACTTTAAGTGGCGGATAGCTTTTACTAAGCCATCATCGTTTACATCAGTTGTAACATAATCACTAACTTGTTTAGCAGCATCTACTGCATTCCCCATGGCTACACCCGTGCCTACTTCCCTAATCATTTCTATATCATTTAATCCATCTCCGAAAGCGTAAGTGTTTTTCAGCTCAAGGCCTGCAGCATCAATCATCTTCTGAATGCCTTTAGCTTTTGAACCGCCAGCCGGCAGGATATCGCATGAGTATTCATGCCAGCGGATATAGTCAAACGCTTTATGCTTATCTCTATAATAATCAATTTCATTTCCTTCACAGAAAACAAGTGATTGAAAGAGCTCTGTTTCTTCATGAAATTTATCATTCACTTTGGGGTACTCAAAGTTCAAAGAACCGAGAGATTCTCTTATAAATGAATGGTTTGGATCTGACGCCCGCATCCCTTTTTCGTTCATAAAAACTAAGGGATGATTTTTTGAATGGGCATCATCATATAGTTTCTCCAGTTCAGAATAAGGAAGGGGATTCTTATAAATAACTTCTCCTTCAAATACTACATACTGACCATTAAAGCTTACAAAGGAATCGATTCCAAGCGTTTCTCTAATATCCTCATACATAAATGGTGCTCTCCCTGTAGCGATCGCACAGTAAACTCCGCTTTTTTGCAGATCCTTTACTGCCTTCACTGTAGCCTCAGGCAATTTTTTCTGGTGATTTAGAAGTGTGCCGTCAATATCAAAAAAAGCGATTTTTTCTGTCATAAAATATTCCCCCAAAAACAAATTTATCCATTCTGTATATGACTCTATCTAACATTGGATATACTGTAGCATGAGTGGATATATTTGAGAAGTTTTACGAAAGATAATATAAATTGATCTAAGCTAATTGTTTCTTTCTGATGCAATCCGTATTATACTATAAATAACAGGGATTGGCCGGTTTAACGTTTTTAGTGTCTTTCTTCATCGGTGAAAGGAGATGGATGCGCATGATGAAGCGTCTAAGAAGGAAGCTTAGAAAACGTTGGAAAAAAATCATGGAACGTAAAAGCTATGCTTGAAAAGCAAAGTCATTTAGCGGAAAATGACTATTTCACCTTTGCAATTTAATCGAATACCAAGTCATACTATTGTCAGTAATGATTGGAATTTATATCTAGTAAGGAGAGATTGTTGAATGGTTTTTAAGGTTTTGTATCAGGAGCTTGCACAAGAAGTTCCTGTACGCGAACGTACTAAAGCTTTGTATGTCGAAGCAGAATCAGAGCAAGAAGTACGTACTAAATTAGTCGAAAAAAATATTAATATTGAATATATTCAGGTGTTAAATGAGGAACACCTGGAATATGAAAAACAAAATGAAGATTTCCAGTTGGAGAACGTGTAACACATGAAGTTTGTAAAAAATGACCAAACAGCCGTATTCGCCCTTGGCGGACTCGGTGAAATCGGTAAAAACACATACGCTGTACAATTTCAAGATGAAATTATCCTCATTGATGCAGGAATTAAATTTCCTGAAGACGAATTGTTAGGAATAGATTACGTAATTCCTGATTACACTTATTTAGTACAAAATGAAGACAAAATAAAAGGCCTGTTTATTACACACGGGCACGAAGATCACATCGGAGGGATTCCCTACCTTCTGCGTGAGATCAACATCCCAATATACGCTGGCAAGCTGGCTGCTGGTTTATTACGCAATAAGTTAGATGAACATGGCTTATTACGCAATACAAAAATGCACACAATTCAAGAAGACGATGTTATTAAATTCCGCAAAACATCGGTTTCATTCTTCCGTACTACACACAGTATTCCTGATTCTTTCGGAATTGTTGTTAAGACACCTCCTGGTAATATCGTTCATACAGGAGACTTCAAATTCGATTTCACCCCTGTTGGAGAACCAGCGAATATTGCGCGCATGGCAGAGATTGGAAAAGAAGGTGTACTTGCCCTCTTATCTGACAGTACAAATAGTGAAGTCCCTGGGTTCACAAAATCTGAACGTGTGGTCGGCCAGAGCATACAAGATATTTTCTCTCGCGTAGATGGCAGGTTGATTTTTGCCACTTTTGCCTCAAACATTTACCGTTTGCAGCAAGTGATAGAATCAGCTGTTAAATACAATAGAAAAGTTGCAGTTTTTGGCCGAAGCATGGAAAACTCTGTGAGGATCGGGCAGGAACTAGGCTATATTCGTGCGCCAAAAGATACGTTTATCGAGCCAAACCAAATTAACCGCCTTCCTGCACATGAAGTAACGATCTTATGTACAGGGTCTCAAGGTGAACCAATGGCCGCTTTATCAAGAATTGCAAATGGCACTCACCGCCAAATTCAAATTCAACCGAAGGATACAGTCGTGTTTTCCTCTTCCCCAATCCCTGGTAACACGATTAGTGTCAGCCGTACGATTAATAAATTGTATCGTGCAGGTGCCGATGTTATACACGGTCCGTTAAACGACATTCATACTTCCGGGCACGGCAGCCAAGAAGAAATGAAACTTATGCTTCGCCTGATTCAGCCGAAGTATTTCATGCCGATTCATGGTGAATACCGCATGTTAAAAGAACACGTTAAACTAAGTGAAGACTGTGGACTTGATCCTGAAAATTGTTTCGTAATGGATAACGGTGATGTGCTGGCTCTTGGAAAAGATGAAGCTATGATCGCTGGTAAAATTCCTTCTGGCTCTGTTTATGTCGATGGAAGTGGTATTGGCGATATCGGAAACATCGTTCTAAGAGACCGTCGTATTCTTTCTGAAGAAGGACTTGTTATTGTAGTTGTAAGTATCAACATGAAAGAGTTTAAGATTGCTTCAGGTCCTGATATCATTTCTCGCGGATTCGTATATATGAGAGAATCTGAGGACTTAATTAAGGAAGCACAGAAGCTCGTCAGCTCTCATGTGGAAAAAGTAATGCAGCGTAAGACGACTCAATGGTCTGAAATTAAAAATGAAATTACAGATACGATTGCTCCATTCTTATTTGAAAAAACGAAGCGTCGCCCAATGATCCTTCCAATTATTATGGAAGTGTGATTTAAAAAATCCCGCTCAATAATCGAGCGGGATTTTTTTATGCTAAAATAATCGTTTAACAGATTCTTTCATATCCGGAATGTCCAAATCGCCATTCTCAAAGAAGTTTTTAATAATATATTTTGAAAAATTAGCAGCAGACTGGTAATCAATATGGCCAGGCAGAGGAGCCTGCTCTTCAACGACCACATCAATAATGGCAGGTTTATCTGATAAAAATGCCTGCTTCATTTTTGTTTCCAACTCTTCATACGATTGGATACGGTATCCCTCTCCCCCGCATGATTCAGCAAATTTAGCGAAGTCCATGCCTCCAAGCTCTGTCTCATAATCCAAGTGACCCATCTGAGCTTGTTCATATTTAATCAGCCCAATTTTACTGTTATTAAGAATAATCATCTTTATCGGGAGTTTATACTTAACTGCTGTTGAAAAGTCATGCATTACCATGGCAAAACCGCCATCACCACTAATGCCGATTACTTGACGGTCAGGATAGGCAATTTGACTAGCGATCGCCCCGGGCAGTCCGCTGCCCATTGTTGCGAGCCAGCCGGAGATAATAAATTTCTGATCGACTAAAGGCAAATATCGGGAGACCCAGACAGTATTGTTCCCTACATCTGCTGAAATAATGGCCTCAGATTTCATCACCTTTTCCAGATGATACAATACTTGAGGAGCATGCAGCGGATCTTCTGTCGACCTTTTTTCTTCTTGAAGGAAAGTGCTCCATCGCTTCATTTTTTCCTGATATTTCACTAAAAACTCATCTGAAGGGTTATTAGAAATCTTTGAAATTAATTCATTTAAAGTTTCTTTTGCATCACCGGCCAGACCTACGCTTATAGGATAATACTTCCCTAAGTGTTCCGGTTTATTATCAATTTGAATGGCCTTAACATGATCAGGCAGAAAGTCCCGATAAGGAAATTGCGTACCGATTAATATAAGCAGATCACATTCCTTCATAGCATGATAAGCTGGTTTCGTTCCAAGTTGTCCAGTCTGTCCTAATACATATGGATGATGATCAGGTAAAACCCCTTTTCCAAGCAGGCTTAAGATAATTGGAGACTTCATTTTTTCTGCAAAAGTAACGAGCTCTTCTCTTGCATGAACAGCGCCCTGACCTGCTAAAATCAATGGTTTTTCCGCCTGTTCCAGCAGTTCAGCAGCCTCGTCCAAGTGTGTCGGCTTTGGCTGTATTTTAGGTTCATAATAGTCATTTGATCTTAATTTAACTTCATTATTATTAATCTTGCTGAATAAATCATCCGAAACAATAAGTACAGAAACCCCTTTTTTCGAGTACGCCTCTCTTATAGCCTGGTTTAATAAGTCAGGAAGCTGTTCCTCTGTTTGAGCTCTTTTGCAATATACAGCTACATCATCAAAGATCTTCTCTAAATTGATCTCCTGAAATGCTCCTGTGCCCACAAGTTCGCTGTCTACCTGTCCGACAATAGCTAATACAGGGGCACTGTCACCTTTGGCATCGTATAGACCGTTTAAAAGGTGAATACCACCAGGACCTGCGATAGATAGACATACTCCAAGCTTTCCTGTCAGCTTAGCATAGGATGAAGCTGAAAGGGCTCCGGTCTCTTCATGTCTTACCTGATAAAACTTAATTTCCTCTTGTCTTTTTCTTAAATCTTCTACAAACTCATTAATGGAATCTCCCGGGAGTCCGTAAATATGGTCGACTCCCCAATCTATAAGTAAATCAATTAAAATCTGACCGGTTCGTTTTTCGCTCAACGTGTCCACCCTTTCTAAAAATCACTTACCCCATTAAGTTTCCTTAAACAGGAGATTCTAAACCTGGAGGGATCACCAGACAAAAGTTTAATAAAAAAACTTTCCTTCATTAATTGGCTGAAGGAAAGTGAATTTTTTAATCTTCGACTACTAAGTTTTTCTCAAAGCGGCTAATATCTTTATCCGCTCCAATTACGATAAGGACATCATCTTCTTTAATGGTTTCTGTGGCCATGGGTGATACAATTATATCTTTTTGTCTCTTGATAGCCACTACGTTACATCCGTATTCTGCCCGAATATCCAAGTCTACCAGGGATTTGCCGCTCATCTTATTTCCTGCTTTCACCTCTACAACGCTATGGTCATCAGATAATTCAATATAATCAAGAATGTTATTGGAAATTATATTGTGGGCAATTCTTTTGCCCATGTCTCTTTCGGGGTGTACGACATGATCGGCTCCAATTTTATTTAAAATCTTCTCATGATAATCATTTTGGGCTTTTACTGTAATCTTTTTAATTCCTAATTCTTTAAGCATTAATGTAGTCAGCATGCTCGCCTGGATATTATCGCCGATAGCTACAATTACATGGTCTATGTTTCTTATTCCAAGTTCCTTTAACACGTGCTCATCTGTAGAATCTGCAATCACCGCATGTGCTGCAATATCTCTAAATTCATTTACTTTATCTTCGTCTAAATCAATTGCCAGAACTTCCATGCCTTCCCTGCTGAGTTCACGGCAGATGCTTCCGCCAAAACGTCCTAAGCCTATTACTGCATAATCTCTTTTCATGACTACTCCTCCAGCATCCTATAAATGTATCGTTATTTTAACACACTCTTACTAAAAAACACTAGATAGATTGAAAAGCCATTATCGCATACGGCTGGGAAATGACTCCCTTTCCGCAGGGAGCCGGTGAGCTAGCTCGTTACATTCGCGGATCTCACATTGGCTTTATCTCACTACAGGAGGTATAGCATTATCCCTTACTAAGTCTTTAAGAGAAGGAAAAATCAGTTCCATTTTACTGGAATAATAGAAAAGAGGCTGGGAAATCGCTCGCTTTCCGCGGGGAGCCGATGAGCTAGCTCGTTCCACTCGCGGATCTCATCCTGGCTCTTTACCTTTGGTCGTATAAACGGAACGCTGTAATTTCAGTAAGGAAATAGACATTTCTTACTCAGTGTTCCGTTACCCCAAAAAACATAAAGGGCCAGGGGAAACGGCGAGACTCCTATGGGAGGATAGAAGAGGGTGAGATCTCGGAAGGCTTTAGCCTGAGGAAGCTCTCCGTTCTCCCATGGAAAGCGAGTCTTTCCCCAGGCCCGTTTTTCTAATACATAGTAAACGGAACTTTCTTCCCCTTTAAGTGAGAATCAAAAAAGCTTCCTTGGAAGTAAAGAACAGAGGAGATCCCAGAAAGCTTTAGCCTGAGGAAACTCACCGTGCGCCCATGGAAAGCGAGTTGTTTCCCCAGGCCCGGTTTTCTATATCAAGGCAAACGGAACAATAATCTCCTTAATCTATGAAACCTTTATAGGAGTATAGAACAAGTGTGAGATCCCGAAAGCTTTAGCCTGAGGAAGCTCACCATTCGCCCATGGAAAGCGAGTCTTTCCCCACACCAGGCCCCGGTTTTCTAATAACAAAGTAAACGGAACTCTCTTCCCCCTCTAAGTGAGAATCAGGAGAAAACAACAGTGAGAGCTTTCAGGATTAGACTACCGAGCAATAACTCCCTGCTCTCTATTTATTCCCTTTCACATAATCAGCATCAAATAAGAACAGACGCATCAGTAAATATAATGAAGGAATCAGTAAGCAAAGACCTCCAATAAAGGCAATAATTAAAGTGATACCCATTGTTTCATTTGTAGCACCGCTTGTAACCGTAATATGCGGCTGTAAGATATATGGCAAGTGAGAGGCTCCATATCCAAAAAAGGCAAAGAAGAATTGAAGCATCACTGCACAAAAGGCCCATCCATAATATTTTTTAAAGTAAATTAAAAGAACAGCAACCATAAAGAAAGCGACGGATAAACCAAACACCCACCATAGATCAATTGCTTTCTGGTAGTGCTCCGGATTGTGCTGGCTGAGTGCAATAAAAGTAGTTAAACTTGCGATTATCGTAGGAGAACTCCAAAACAGTGCAAATTTTCGAACCTGCTCTAAAGCTGGCTGGTCATTGGCTTTAGAAGCATAATACGCAAGAAACATTGAACTGATATAGAGCACGGAAACGATAGCCAGTAATACTACACTCCAGGAATACGGGCTTGTAAACAGCTCTCCATAAAGGAGCTGTACCCCATCAGCCGTTTCTTTAATAAAGCCTCCTTCAGAAATTGTTAATGTTGTTGAAAGCGAGGCCGGAATCAACAATCCCGTTGCTCCGTAAAGGAACATATATAAGTGGTTATCTTTAGAGCCATAATTTTCAAAAGCATAAAAGGAGCCGCGGATCGCCAGCAGGACAATCGCTATACTGCCGGGTATTAACAAAGCCTGCCCATAATAGAAGGCTGAGTCGGGAAAGAAACCGACAATCCCTACAAAAAAGAAAACAAAGAATACGTTGGTTACTTCCCATACAGGAGAAAGATATCTGGAAATCAGCTGATTCATAATGTGATCTTTTTTCGTCAATTTTGCATAATAGGCATAAAAGCCGGCTCCAAAATCGACAGAAGCCACAATTAAATAACCATAAAGAAATATCCAAAGCACGGTAATGCCAATATATTCGTAGCTCATCATCGTTCACTCTCCCCTGCAGCTGCCGCTTCATCAGGATAGCGGGCTTCAAATTCAGCCTCAGCCGGGTGATTTTTAAACATTTTTCTTAAAACAGTTAAACAGCCGGCACCAAGAATGGTGTACAACCCGATAAATAATATGAACATCAGTCCAACATGGTCTGACGTGGTAGCCGCTTCTGTTACTGTCATAAATCCTCTTAATATCCAAGGCTGACGTCCTTCCTCCGCAAAGAGCCATCCAAATTCAATGGCAAGCATCGCTAGTGGTCCTCCAGCTGCAAGAGCATAAAGCAGCCAACGATTTTCTTCATTCCATTTTTTCACCTTCCAAAATAGAAGAAATAAGGCTGATATCCCCAGCAGGTAAAAGCCGATAGATACCATTAAATCAAACATATAATGAATCCATAATGGAGGCTGTTCATCTACGGGTGTTTCATTAAGTCCTTCTACTTCGGCATTAAAATCACCGTGAGCTAAAAAGCTTAATGCTCCCGGTATCCGCAAAGCAGCCTGTGGTTCATTATTTTCATCGATATAACCGAACAAAACTAAATCTGCTCCCTCTTCTGTTTCAAAATGCCACTCACCAGCAGCTAATTTCTCAGGCTGGTGTTCAGCCAGGAATTTTGCCGATAAGTCGCCTGCTACAGCGGTCAGTAGAGCAAAAATAAAAACGGCAGACACTGTCAGCTTTAGAGCTTTTTTGTGATACTCGGATCCTTTTTTCTTTAATATCATAACGGCAGCGATTGTGGCCAGAATCGCCGCTGATGTTAAATAAGCAGAAGAAACGACGTGAAAAACCTTAGTAGGAGTAGCTGGATTAAACATCGCAGCCAGCGGGCTGATAGCTGAAAGGTTGTCTCCATTCATTTCAAAACCTTGAGGGGTGTTCATAAAACCATTTACTGTTGTAATGAAAAAAGCAGACATGGTGGAACCAAGAATTATTGGTATGGAAAGCAGCCAATGATAAATCGGCTTCTTAAATCGGTCCCATGTATACAAGTAAATTCCTAAGAATATAGCTTCAAAGAAAAAAGCAAAAACTTCCATAAATAATGGAAGGGCGATTACGTTACCTGCCAGCTGCATAAAGTTTGGCCACAGGAGTGATAGCTGGAGACCAATTGCCGTACCGGTAACAACTCCCACGGCAATAGTCACTGTCATTCCTCTCGTCCATCGTCGTGCAAGCAGCTGTAAATGCTGATCTTTCTTTTTAATACCAATGAGTTCGGCAATAGAAATCATTACTGGAATTCCAACGCCGACAGTAGCGAAGATAATATGAAAAATAAGCGTCAGGGCTGTTAGGAGACGGCTCATTAATACCGGATCATCAAAAAACATTTTCATTCCCCCCATTTAAAACTTTCTCACTCATTATAAAACGTGGCAGCGTTTTATATTTTCTCCAGTGATGACTATTTTGTGACAAACTTCACAAACTTTATTTATAATTATTTTAACGGATCAAAGAACCATTTGTCGAAAGAAAAGATTTATCTACCAGTCCTATACCACAATGCGCACAAAAAAATGCCGCTGTTTATTAACAGCGGCTCTTTATATTGCATCAAGCATTTGAAATTGTGCCTTAACTAATTCAAAATACTCACCTTTTTGCTCCATCAGTTCGTCATGAGAACCATGTTCTAATATTCTGCCCTGCTCAAGAACATATATCGAATCCGCTTCTCTTATTGTTGACAGTCTGTGGGCGATAATAATGGCTGTTCGTCCTTTTAGCAATCTACGGAGAGCATCTTGGATTTTCATCTCTGTTTCTGTATCGATACTTGCAGTAGCTTCATCCAGTATTAAAATTCGTGGATTGGCAAGCAGTGCTCTAGCAAAAGATAAAAGCTGTCGTTCTCCTGCCGAAAGAATGCTGCCTCTTTCCTCTACTTCTGTTTCATAACCGCTACTTAGACGCTGGATAAATTCATCTGCGCCTACTACCTTAGCTGCTTCCATAACTTCTTCATCAGAAGCTGTCGGACGACCAAATCGAATATTTTCCATGATTGTACCGGAAAAGATAAACGTATCTTGTAGCACTACGCTAATCTGCTGACGCACACTATCAATTGTAACATCCTGTAAATTGTGGCCATCAATCTTAACTGCGCCTTTTGTAGGATCATAAAAGCGGCTGATTAAGTTAGCAATGGTTGATTTTCCAGAACCGGTATGTCCGACAAGTGCTACGGTTTCCCCGGCGTGCATATGGAGGCTAATATCATGCAAAGCAATCTGCTTATTATCGTACGCGAACTGAACATGGTCAAAATCAATTTCTCCCTGCATGTCTTTTAATTCTTCGGCATTGTCTTTTTCTTTTACATTTGGTTTCTCATCAAGAAATTCAAATATTCGTTCAGAAGCAGCCATAGCCATTAAGAGCTGATTGTACATCTGGCCAAGCCTGGATATCGGTTCCCAGAACATACCAAGAAAAAAAGCAAAAGTAACAAATGTACCGTTCGTAATATCTCCTTGCAGTATTAAAAATGCACCGTATGAAATGAGGATTACTGTACCAACCGCATTACTCATTTCCACAAACGGTCGAAACATTGCACTCTTTCTAGTAGCTGTATTCCACGATTGAAAGTTATCTGTATTAACTCCATCAAAGTATTCCGCATTCTCTCTTTCCTGTGAGAATGACTGAGTAATACGAACTCCCTGGAGACTTTCATTTAAATGGGAGTTCAGGCGGGACTGCTGAATACGTACTTGCTGCCATGAGCGTCGGATGTTACGGCGGAGTTTTGTCGAGATATAAAACATTATCGGCATGATGACGAGAATCGCAATGGCGAGCTTAGGACTTAAAGCAAATAGTATCACTATAATTCCAGTCAACATGACAATGTCCATCAAGACATTAATAATTCCATTGGTGAAGAGCTCCTGCAGCGAGTGAATATCATTCATGATCCGGACAAGAATTGATCCTGCCGAACGCTTATCAAAAAAGTTATGACTTAACCGCTGGACATGGGAAAACAAATGCTGGCGTAAATCGTAGATCACGTTCTGTCCCAGAATATTTACGTATTTTATCCTCAGAACATTGGCAATGTAGCTTAATAAGTAAAGAATGGCGATCCCAACAACAAGCTGAATGAGCAGATTGGTATTTCCATCAGCAATCGCTACATCTATTGCCACTCGGCCAATTAAAATTGGAACAACAAGCCTTACAAGTGTTGATACAAGCATGGCTATAATTGAGATCGGTATTAATGTTCTGGAATACGGTTTAACATATTGGAGAAGCCGAACCATCTGTCCCCAGTTAAACGGCTTTTCAATCGCCTGGTCCTGTGTATATTTAAACCGGTTTAGGTGCTTGTTGGTTTCAGGTACATGTTTCGGTTTACGTGCCACAATTTTTACCTCCCTTGCTTAAATATTCGATGAGTTCATGATTTTCTCTTTATCCTGATACTGGATATCATAAATTCTCTGGTAGGGACCGCCATTATGAAGCAGCTGATTATGATTTCCCCTCTCTTTCACCTTTCCATCTTCCAAAACTAAAATCTCATCGGCATGCTTTAATGAAGATATTCGGTGGGCGATAATAAACGTCGTCCTTCCTTTCATAATTTCTTGTAAAGCTTTCTGGATTTTGAATTCTGTTTCCATATCGACTGCTGAAGTCGCATCGTCAAGTACTAAAATCGCCGGATCTATTAAAAGCGCCCGTGCAATCGCAATCCGCTGCTTTTGGCCTCCTGAAAGACCCATACCACGCTCACCAAGTAAAGTGTCATAACCATCTGATGTTTTCATAATAAATTCATGCGCCTGAGCCCTTTTTGCTGCTTGTATAACATCTTCTAATTCGGCATCAGGATTCCCATAGGCGATATTCTCCTTAATAGTCGTGGAAAACAAAAAGGATTCCTGTAATACAAAACCAATATTTTTTCTTAATGTTTTTAAACCATAGTCTGATACAGGCCTTCCATCTACCAGCACCCTGCCCTTTTCCGGCTCATAAAATCTCGTAATCAGCTGGGTAATACTTGTTTTTCCTGATCCTGTAGAGCCGATAAGTCCTACTGTTTTACCTGGAGGTGCATCAAAACTAATGTCTTTTAAAGCTGCATCGTCATCTTCCATATAAGTCAATGTAACATTATCAAAAGTGACATGGCCGTCAAGGCGGTCTGCGACAATAGCACCTTCTTTCTGCTTAATATCTTCTGTAGCCTCTAATATTTCAAGCAGACGCTCTCCAGATGCTTTGGATTGGGAAAATAAGTTGATTACAAATCCTAAGTTCATTAAAGGTCCAAGAATATACCAGACGAGACTGAAGAAAGCAACGAGTTCTCCTAATTGCAGCGACCCGTCAACTACAAGATATCCTCCGTAGGCAAGCAGTGCGACCACACTTACATTTCCGATAAACTCCATTAATGGGAAATACTTCGCCCAAATATTAGAGGTATAAATGTAATTAGAGCGGTAATTATCGCTGCGGTCGAGAAAACGGCCGACTTCAAAATCTTCACGAGAGAGAGACTTAACTGTATTCATACCGCTTATGTTTTCCTGGACCCTTGTATTCATCTTCCCGAAAGACTTTCTGATCTTTCGAAAAGCCGGATGTACTCTGCGGTCAAATTGAAAAACGACAGCTGCGAGAAATGGCATAGCCGCCATAGTTACTAATGCAAGTGGAATCGAAAAATAAAACATAACGCTTAAACTAATGACAATCAGTAAAGTAATACGTATTAGCTCCGAGAACCCCATAGAAAGGAAGAAACGAAAACCTTCTACATCAGCCGTCAAACGCGACATAATATCTCCGGTCTTTGCGTTATCATAGTATTTAAAAGAAAGCCTTTGAAGCTTTTTATAAAGTTCGTCTCTAAGTGTATATACAGACTTAATTCCAAAGAATTCCCCTAAATACTGATGATAATATGTCGCGATTCCTTTAATAATCATAAGGAAGATGAATGCCGCGCTGATGTATGGAATCAAGTTATATCTATTTTGACCGATAACCTCATCAATCGTAATCTTCAGTACGATCGGGTAAATAACCGTGATTCCTGTAACAAAAAGCAAAGCAAAAAGCGACCATAAGAAATAGGACTTATATGGCCAATAAAACCATTTTAACTTTTTAAATACTTCCATCAGATTTCCCTCCCTTTCTTATAACGTAATTACTAATATATCGGGTATCGAAATAAATTACCACCTATTTGACTGAAATTTTTAAAATTTTTGAAGGATGTGCAAAATTTCTCTTCATTAGAGTTCTTTTGAGCTTTTTTATTAATTTTTTTGTGTGACACTTCCCCATTCCTTTATCTCCATTCTCTATCAAAAGGTAATAAAAAAGCTGCCGAGAATCTCTCGACAGCTTTTAAATATTTATTTTGTATTAACACCAAGTACGCGATTTACACGTTTGCGAAGCATTTTCATTCCGCCGCCTCCCGCTTGGAAGTGACGAAGGTTTCCTTCTTCATCAAAAACGTAATACGCTGGAACATATTGATTTTCAAATGCATCTGTAAGTGCATGGGCATTATCTACATAGATCGGTTGTGTAATCCCATGTTCTTCAGCAACCTCTTTAATCTGATCAAGATCTAAATCTTTTTCAGATCGTGGCATATGAACGGCAATAACATTCAGATCTTCTTTATATTCATCTCTGAACTCATTCACATTTGGCATAGCTTCTTTACAAAGTCCGCAGCTTACAGACCAGAAATGGATAAGCGTCGGCTTTCCGCCGACTAGATCTTCTTTAGTCAGTGGTTCACTGTTATACCATGTAGTTGCTTCAGGTAGTTCAGGCATTGGTGATCTTAGCTTCATCTTATTTCCTCCTTATTTCGTACCATTCCTTAATGGAAAAAATGGTCTAACGTAAAAGTTAGACCATTTAAAAGCAATTTATTTGGAAGCTATTATAGAGTTTCTTGACCTGGCTTCCAGTTTGCCGGGCAAAGCCCGCCAGTTTGAAGAGCTTGAAGTACACGAAGTGTTTCCTCCACGTCACGGCCGATGTTGTTGTGGTTAACTACTTGGTACTGTAGTTCGCCTTCTGGACTGATGATGAATAGTCCGCGAAGTGCAACACCTTCATCTTCTATTAATACTCCGTAATCTTTAGCTACCTGATGGTTCGTGTCAGCAGCTAGAGAATAGTTTAAGTCACCTAGTCCGTTATCTTCACGGGAAGTGTTGATCCAAGCTAAGTGTGTGTGAATAGTATCAGTAGATACTCCAATTACTTCAGCGTCCAAGTCTTCGAATTCATCGAAGCGGTCTGAAAGTGAAGTAATTTCTGTTGGACAAACAAAAGTAAAGTCCATTGGATAGAAGAATAATACTGTCCACTTGTCATTTTTCATGTTCTCTTCAAGAGATACTTTTCCAAATTCTTTGTTTGGAAGTACTGCATCCATTTCAAAGCGTGGTGCTTGTTTTGCTACCATACGTTCTGCCATTAAGAATCCCTCCATATGTTTTTAAACATTGATCATTGATTCAATCTTCACATCCATCAGTATAACGGGAACTCAGTTAATAGTCAATGTTAAATTACAATTAGTTTAATCTGGACTATTTGAGTATGTCTTTACTAATATAGACAATGTCATGTCCTATTAAACATGATCAAAAACGTAAAGTAAAATGATATGCTTTTATCAATTCGCTTGTGTGGATGGTAATGGGGGATTTAAGCCAACACAGAGGCGTTTAGTTTTTTCTTTATTCTTTCAGTCAAAAATATACTCTTTCCATCAAAACAATATCGGGCTATCCAATGTTGTTGGAAAGACTGTAAATAATTGAAATTATCGTGATTTTTCAGCTATGATATGTAAGTAACATTGTCGAAAGGAGCTCGTATATGAATTTATTTGAAGAAGGTTTTGATTTCAACCCTACTGTATTAGTAGAATGGCTGATTACGGCCGGTCTCAAGATCCTGGTTATTTTAATTGCTTTTGCAATAATTGGCCCTTTAGGAAAAAAAGCTATCAGCGCTGCTCTTACAAAAATGGGAAAACAGCGTAAGCTTTCAGAAGGAAGAACGAAAACTTTAGAAAAACTTTCTGTTAACATTTTCTCCTATGCCCTTATATTTATAGCGATCATTATGATATTAGGTGCCATTAATATTAACATCGGACCTTTACTTGCAGGTGCAGGGATTATTGGTCTTGCTATCGGATTTGGAGCTCAAGGGTTAGTATCCGATATTGTTACCGGTTTCTTCATTCTGCTGGAGCGCCAGGTAGAGGTAGATGATTATGTGACAACTGCAGGGTATGACGGAATTGTGGAAGAAGTAGGGATTCGCACAACTAAGATTCGCAGCTTTGATGGAACTCTAAACTATGTACCTAACCGCTATATAGAGGGGGTCAGCAACCATTCTCGCGGCAATATGCAGGCACTTGTTGATATTGGCATCGCATATGATGAGAATATTGATGAAGCTATGGTCGTTCTTAAAGGAGTGGCTGATCAGTTCCGGACAGACCCCCGGTTTGTAGAAGGCCCAGATGTACTGGGTGTTCAAAGTCTGGGCGAATCTGACGTTGTTATTCGTATTCTTGGGAAAACCAAAAATATGGAACAATGGGGAGTGGAAAGAGATTTAAGAAAAGCGTTGAAAGAAGCATTAGAAAAAGCAGGAATCGAAATTCCATATCCTCACCAGGTCTTCGTATCTAAAACAGGAGAATAATGAAAAGTCCAGCTTTCAGTAAAAGCTGGACTTTTTTCATTCTATTTTTCCAGGAGGACGGTACCTTTTACTGGTGTAAGAGAAAAACGGCCGGGAAATGCCTCGCTTTCCTCAGGGAGCCGGTGAGCTAGCCCGTTTCACTCGCGGATCTCACCCTGGCTCTTTACGATTGCAGAACGCTTTAGTTTCAGTAACTTTTTTAAAGAAAATAGTCTTCTCTTACCTAATGTTCAGTAACTTCCAAAAAACATTAAGGACCGGGAGAAACGAACTCTCTTCCCTTTTAAGTGAGAATCCTTAGCCTTAGGAAGCTTACGGTTCAACCTTGAATAGCGTACTGTTTCCCACCAGCTCGATTTTCTGTACCAAATGGCCCCTATTTCTATAACTAAAAATTAAAGCTAGCTTACAATTGATATAAAGTCTTCTTTACAATTTCCGCTCCAACAAAAAGGGCATCTTCCTTTGGTTTCAGTTCGGAATGGTGTAAGCCTGCCTCAGAATCGACACCAAGCCAGAACATAAAGCCCGGTATGTCTCTTAACATATAGCCAAAATCCTCACCTGTCATTGCTGCATTAGCCTGTTTAAAGGTATATCCTTCCTCTTGAACAAGACGGGAAAATCTTATAACAGAAGCTTCGTCATTGAAGACTTGGTAATAGTTCGCCCCATAATCAATGGAAACTTCACAGTCATTGGCAATTTCAATACCTCTCGTTATTTTTTCAATTTCCTGCTTCACTTCTTTCATTGCCTCAGGGGACATTGTGCGGATAGTACCTTCAAGTCTCCCTTCTTCTGCTATGATGTTCTGCACCGTTCCTCCAGTAATTTTCCCAACGGTAATAACGGCACTGTCTAATGGATCGACTCTTCTCGCAACTATTTGCTGAAGCTGTATGACAAGTGAACTTGCAGCTACGACCATATCTTTTGTATGGTGAGGATAAGCTGCATGACCACCTTTTCCTTTTAAATCTATAAACAGCTCGCTCGTGTTGGCAAACAGCAGCCCTGACTTAGAGGATACGGTGCCTACCGGCAGTTCAGGAGCAATGTGTAAAGCAAAGATAGTATCGGGTTTCCAGCGTTTCATCGGTAATGAAGCAAGCATAGGTTCTGCTCCGCCAGGTCCTTCTTCTGCCGGCTGAAATAAAAATAATATATTATTTTCAGCCGGACGTTGGGCAAGCTCTTCCAAAGCGGCGAGTGCTATCGTCATATGAAAATCATGACCACAGGCATGCATCTGCCCATGATGCTCTGAAGTAAAGTCATACCCCGTCTTTTCTGTCAAAGGCAGACCATCAATATCTGCCCGGTAGCCTATGGTTTTCTGAGGATGAGTACCGGCGATATAAACAAAGATTCCTGTTTTCCAGGTTTCTACTGTAATATGTTTTTGCGGAAGTTTTTCAATAAATTCAAGCAGGTAGGCCTGGGTCTTAATTTCCTTAAAACCTAGTTCAGGAATACGGTGTAATTCTCTTCTTATTTGGATCAACTGTTCTCGTTTCATTTGTTCCTCCGTGTGCAACAAAGACCTTGCTTTAGCAAAGCAAGGTCTTTGGAGTGCTCAAATTTAATTATCAAGCTTTCTTAATTCCTGCTTAATTTCTGTCTTAGACTTAGTCTGATCATCAATTTCTTTAATTACTTTCGCAGGGGTACCTGCAACAACCGTATTAGGCGGGACATCTTCAGTAACAATGGCACCTGCCGCCACTACTGCACCCTCTCCAACTGTGACACCTTCAAGAATTACGGCATTAGCTCCGATAACAACTCCGTCTTCAACTACAACAGGTTTAGCTGAAGGAGGTTCAATGACGCCTGCAAGGACAGAGCCGGCACCGATGTGGCAGTTCTTCCCGACAGTGGCACGGCCTCCAAGAACAACGTTCATATCAATCATTGTCCCTTCACCAATAACAGACCCGATGTTAATGCTTGCCCCAAGCATAATAACAGCACCGTCACCAATTTCTACCTGGTCACGGATGATGGCACCCGGCTCAATACGAGCATTAACTTTCTTAAGATCAAGCAAAGGAATCGCAGAATTTCTGCGGTCATTTTCCAGAACGTAATCCTCAATCTGATCACTGTATTCTTCCAGAAGCGGTTCAATTACTTTCCACTCGCCGAAAATAACTCCTGTATTTCCAGTGATGAAGTCTTGCACCCCTTCTCCAAAACTAATTCCAGAAAGGTCCTTTCCTTTTATATAAACCTTTACAGGTGTTGATTTTTCTGCGTTTGAGATAAACGAAATAATCTCGTTTGCATCCATTTGTTTCATATGTATCCTCCTTTACAAGATAACTTTCCCCCTTTACTTTATCAAAGCCGATAATATGTGACAAGTTACGAACCTTTTGGAAGACGAAGAATTAACAACAGACTAATGACTGACAAAAGAAGCAATCCTATATAAACACTGTGAAGTCCTATTGTAAGACCGTCTTTAAATATATCCATTGCCCTGCTGCTCAGTTGGTTTCTCGTCTGCTCATTTAACAATAGATTAATAGAATCCACAGAATAATCACCGTCCATATCGGCATCTTCAAGTTTTGCCTGGATTCTATTATTTAAAATACCCCCGAATAAAGCTGCACCGACAGCACTTCCGAGTGTACGCATGAACATATTTGTTGCTGTAGCGATTCCACGTATTTTCCAATCTACAGACTGCTGGATAGAAACGATAAAAGATGTACTTGAAAACCCCATCCCTATACCTATAAATAATGAGCCAGCAGCTGCAAACAAGGGGCCTTTTTCAGGTGATAAGAATGTAAAAAGAACAGCTCCTATTACTAAAGACATCCCCCCGAAAATGGAAGTTAACCGGAAACCAACTCTTAGCAATAGTCTGCCTGCCAAGGTAGAAGCTATCGGCCAGCCGATCGACATGGCTGTCAGCGTAAACCCTGCCACGGTAGCTGACTGTTCCATCACTCCTTGCACAAAAGCAGGAAGATAGCTTGACACGCCAATTAAGATCATTCCGGTAGTTAAAGATGTTAAATTCGCATATCGAATGGCCGGACTGCTCCATAAGCGGATAGGAATCATCGGTGAATCAGTTCTTCGCTGCGATTGAATGAATAAATACAGACTAATCGTTACACTTATAAGAAGCAGAACCATCGTTGAAGAAATCCAATCAATTCTTACTCCGCCTTCTACTAACATAAACATTAAAATAGAAACCGCTGCTGTTAAATAGAGGGACCCTCTTATATCGATCGAATTTGTTTCTCTGCTTTTATTCTCTTTAAAGAAAAATAGAACGCCGCTTAATGCAAACAGTCCTAAGGGTATATTAATCCAAAATACATAAGGCCAACTGAGTACATCTACAAAAAACCCTCCGATTAAGGGACCTGCCACCGCTGAGATACCCCAAACACTCGAAAGATATCCTTGAATTTTCGCTCTTTCTTCTTTTGTATAAATATCTCCTACAATAGTAGTAGCAATGGGCATGAGTGCACCGGCTCCAAGTCCTTGTACAAACCGCGCCGTAATCAGTACGCCCATAGATGGTGCCAGTGCAGCAACCACTGAGCCTGCTAAAAAAAGTGAAATTCCAATCATAAAGATAGGTTTTCTGCCAAACTTATCAGACAGCTTCCCAAATACAAGCACTGTAGCAGCGTTGGTTAGCAGATAAGCTGAAAACACCCAGCTGTAAAATCGAAATCCACCTAAATCAGCTACAATGCTCGGCATAGCCGTAGAAACAATGGTAGCTTCCATGGCCGCTAAAAACATGGCCAGCATAATTGCCGCCAATACAAACCCCCGCTTCATAAACACACCTCTTCCACGACCTCTATGTACTTCCTAAAATAAAGAAATGGCGCCCATTAAAGGCGCCATGCTAAAACTTACTAAAATTCACCGTTTCTTCTAAGCTCTCTTCAGGACTTCGTGATAATACTTACTGAACTGCTTTAGAATAGTCCGTCTCGTTATAATTCCATCAAATTCGCCTTCATCGTTTGCCACACAAATAAAGGGGTGGTCAATCAGTTTGTGCAAAGCGTCAATCATAGATTTTTCTCTTTTCAGGCAAGGGACTTTAGTATCCATCACTTCTTGAACCGTCATATCATTTAAATGGTTTAATTCAAATTGCTCAACTCCGAGAGTCTCTTCAAGGATCATAGATTTACTGATAACTCCCTGAAACTTAAATTTCGGATCTAGTACAGGAACTGCCGAGTATCCTGACTTTAACAATACGAGAAGGGCATGATCCAGCGGGTTCCCTATTTGCACATGTGCAACTTTCTCCGCGGGTATCATTAGTTCTTCAACCTTTGGAAAGTCCAAATCTTCACTTTGTACGCTAATCATTACTTATTCACACTCCTTTTAAATCCATTGCCGAAGGAGCTAAGAAACGCTCGAACACATACATTATTATGGTAACATACTTTCACTGTCCATAGGAATGTATTCTCCAAAATTTTCTTGCTGCCTTATCTTTTGTTTGTTCACCTTTTTCTACCCCTATTAAAATAGTAATCAAACCACTATTATTGTCGAATTCTTTATAAATTTGTTAATTAGGGCTATACTTGTCCTAACTAAGATTGCGGGGCTGATGAAATATGATTACACATACTTTTTCGAAAAGAGAAGAAATTGCAAATGCGGTAACGCACGGAATCGGTGTTATCCTAAGCATTGCAATGCTGGTGGTATTAATTGTATACGCTAGCCTCAACGGCACAGGGTGGCATATCATCTCTGTTTCCATTTATGGCGGAACAATGGTTTTACTGTATGTATCCTCCACACTGGTTCACAGCTTTCCTGCCGGAAAAGCAAAGGATCTATTTGAAATCTTTGATCATTCGGCCATATACTTATTTATTGCCGGCACGTATACGCCTATGCTGTTAATTCCTTTACGGGGGCCGCTGGGCTGGACACTCTTTGGTATTGTGTGGGGAATGGCGGTGCTTGGTATTATATTTAAAGTGTTCTTTGTAAAACGCTTTGTCATACTTTCGACTATTTTTTACATTATTATGGGCTGGCTGATTATTTTAGCCTGGGGGCCATTAACAACAGAAGTGCCAGCAAGAGGGATTACGTATTTAATCATAGGTGGAGTTTTATATTCCATTGGTGCCATTTTCTATGTTTGGCGCAGCTTCACTTATCATCATATGGTATGGCACCTGTTTGTGCTAGGCGGTTCAATCTTTCATTTTTTCACTATATTTTTTTATATAATATAAAAAAGCTGTCCCCGATATATGGACAGCTTTTTTGCTGTTTAAAAAACTATTTGAATATAGGTGATTTCCTTCTTTAATTTCTCACTGATTACCAAAGTCGACTTAGAACGGAAACTTATTCAGCCATTGACCTCCATCTAGTGTAACGACTTCTCCATTCATATAGGCAGCGTCCTCGGATAAAATAAATTTTGCCAATCCAGCAATTTCTTCAGGTGTACCTAACCTTCCAAGTGGAACTGATTTAAGTGTGCGTTGAGCCGCTTTTTCAGATTGGAACAATTTATCGGCTCCTCCTGTTCTTTCAATGGGGCCTGGGGCAATCGCGTTTACACGGATACCATATTTACTTCCCCACTCAACTGCCAGGGTCCTGCTTAATGTGAGCACTCCTGCTTTTGCAGAGGCTGAATGAACGACCCCTGCGCCCGCACCCCAGGCATATGTGGCGACCATATTTAAAATTGAGCCTTTTACATTATGCTCAATCCAATACTTCCCTACAGCCTGACTGCAGTAAAAAGTACCATTTAGCACTATATTTATTACGGAATTCCATCCATTTGGTGACAGTTCCTCAGCAGGAACTATAAAATTCCCGGCAGCATTATTCACTAAATGATCGATTGTTCCATATGTATTTACGGTCTGCTCTACCATCTGTTCCACTTGTTCAGGCTCTCTTACATCCATTTCAATTAACAGAAGGCGTTCTTCTCTTCCTTCGGCAATTTTTTCTCTTGCCTGCTGAAGACGTTCAAGGCTGCGGCCAGTTATAGCTACTTTAGCTCCTTCGTTGAGAAATCTTTCAGCCATGTAAAGTCCCATTCCACTGGAACCTCCGGTAATAATAACAACTTGATCTTTCATTTTATCAATCCTCCCTTTTAATTAATTCCATAAAAGAAAATGAATTCCTGTTCATTTTTCAAATTAATCATAACAAAAAAAGAAAGGTGATATAATAGATTAGCAGAAAAGGAGGACAACTTATGAAAATGACCAGACGCAGCTTTCTAAAAAAGATGCTTTACAGCTGCCTTGGACTTCTTGGTTTATCCGGCAGCGGTTATTATTACGCTCGTCATATTGAACCAGGCATGCTTAGAAAGCAACGTTATGTACTTAAACATCCAAAGATTCCTGCCTCCTTTAACCAATTAAATATCGTTCAATTTTCTGACTTGCACCTGGGTTTTAATTACAACCTTGAGCAGTTTCGGGAATTAACAAAAAAAATTCAGGAAGAAACTCCTGACTTGATTCTTTTTACTGGAGATTTAGTCGACGAGCCCCAAACCTACCATTTTTCCGGAGAACTTCCGGCGATTTTAAAAGGACTCCATGCTCCACTGGGAAAGTATTGGATATATGGAAATCATGATCACGGCGGCTACGGCACAGATACAATTAAAAACATTATGACCGATGGCGGCTTTACACTGTTAAAAAATGATGTAAAGTCCATTGAGAAAAATGGGGAAGAAATACTACTGGCCGGACTTGATGATATAATGCTGGGTGCTCCTAATATTCCTGGAACTCTGGGTAAGCTTGATGTTGAAAAATTCACAATTCTTCTCGTACACGAACCCGATATAGCTGACGACATTAAAGACTATCCAGTTGATGTACAGCTTTCCGGTCACAGTCATGGGGGACAAGTCCGGTTCCCATTAATCGGTTCTTTGATAACCCCGCCTTATGGCGAAAAGTATGTAGAAGGGAAGCACCTATTAGGTGACCATATGACTCTCTATGTAAGTCGCGGAATTGGCACAACCCGAATGCCTTACCGCTTTCTATGCCAGCCGGAGTTTTCCGTATTTACATTACAAAATAATACCCCTTAACCTTTCACTTGTCACAGAAATGTTAAGGGTTTCTTACTTTAAACCGTGATACACTATCTTTAAGGCTAATACCGGAGGAAGATTTATGAAATTAAACACAGCCCTTATTTTTATCATCCTGGCTTTACTCAGTGCATGTGGTTCTCCTATCGAAGAAAACATGTCAAGGGAAGTGGAGCCTTTCACAGCTACTAACCAATCCGGTGAAATCATTAACCTTCCGGACGATCTTGAAGGTGAATACTGGATAGCCAACCATGTTTTCACGCAATGTGAAACAGTTTGCCCGCCTATGACGAATAACATGGCACGTCTGCAGCAGTTAACAGATAAAGATGATATCGATGTTCACTTTGTGTCTTTTTCTGTGGACCCTGAATATGATACGAAACAACGTTTGACTGAGTTTGCTGAACAATTTAATGCAGACTTTGATAATTGGTCCTTCCTTACAGGTTATAATTTTCAAGATGTTAAAGAGTTATCCATTAAATCCTTTCAATCACCATTAAAAAAAATGGAAGGCACCAATCAGGTTACTCATGGAACTGCATTTTATCTTGTAACCCCTGAAGGAAAAGTTATAAAAAGTTATGATGGCACAAAAGCAGAGGAAATGACTGTTATTGTCGAAGATTTAAAAAAATTACAATAAAAGCCATTTCTCCTTTGCAAATTTCCCCTTTATTGGGTAGGATGGAATAAAATTCAAGAAAGGAGTCCGGCAATGAAAAATATAGATGTCTCTAATCGAGAGCTTGCCGAGTCACTTTTTATCGTCAACCGTCACGCCAAGACAGCCCCGGAGCCTCAGCATCTGTATGAAATAAAGAAAAAAGCCATCTCAAAGCTTTTAAAAGAAAATAAAGCGAAAAAGATTGGTCTTCATTTCTCAGACCATCCTAAATATAGCAAACAGCATTCCACCCTTCTAATTGAGGTGGGCGGCTACTACTTTCATATCCCCGCAGAGAAGAAGGATTTTGAACAGCTTGAGCATTTAGGCAGTGTCGATCAGTCTTACCGGAATCCAAAACCAAAACTCTCCTTGTCGCGAGCAAAAAAGATACTCTACAGCTATCTCGGCTGGAACCCTCAACGTACAACTGTAGCCTCAGGAGCCCGTCCAAGTCCGCCAACGTTTTTAGGCCAGCAGAACATTGCTCCTTGGAATCAAAGGCAGAAAAGAAAGTAAGGTGTGTTTTAACAGGTTTTAGAACAGGATAAAAAAGGTAAACAGCTATCAGGAGGGTGATAGCATGACGATGAATGCAATGGAAGACTTTCTCTATCATTTGAACAGATACGTGGAGGCCGGTACAGAAATGAGGTCCTCTTACGAACATTTAACGGCAGCTGAAAAAGAACGTGTAAAAGAAGCTCACCCGGTCGGAAGAAGTCCGGAGGAAATATCAAAGGACGTATATAAGTGGCATGATAACTTATTTGACAAAATGGATAAAACAACAAAATAAATAAGGAGCCTATAACAGGCTCCTTATTTATTTTATATTAATTTTCCACTCAGACTGATAAAGTTATTAAGCGGCTCTTCGCTTATTGCGTTTGAACAACATCCGTGTAACCTTACGTAAACTTCTAAATAAAATGATTCCCCCGCCATAAGAGCTGATTGCCAGAAGGCTGACTGCCCAGAAGTATTCTGGGAGAACAGATTCCTGCTGAATCATCGCGTAACGATCAATAATTTGCAGGAATACTAGAGCAATCAGCAGACTTCCTAGATAACTGAGGAAAGTCGTCCAATTTTTAGCGATTGCCCATTCAAGAAACGGACGGAACAGCCACATACAGGCAGCGACCAATAAAAAAACTAAACTGAATAATACCTGCCATGCCTGAAGACCAAAAATTTGGAGAAGATTTGGGTCAAACCAATGAAACAGTGAATCCATGAATACGTACCCTACCATGATTCAGAAGCTCCTTCCTCTTCTTTTTCATCAGTCTCGACACTGAGCAAGTATTTTATACCGGTGGACTCCCGTCTTTTTCCTTTATCCACTTTAACCCTTCTCTACGGCTGAGCGGACGTAGTTCATTCTGTTCTATGTAATTTAAAACAGCTGCTGGATTGGTTTTGCTATACTCCCGCAAAGCCCAGCCAATAGCCTTCTCAATAAAAAACTCCCGCTCTTCGCAGAGATGGCTGATCGTGGAAAATAACAAACGTTCATCCGTATTCTCTTTCTTTTTAAGCTGAAGTAATATACTGGATCGGCAAACCCATAGGTTATTGGATCGCCGCCAATTTTCTATAATAGGCTCAAGAAGTGCCGGGTATTTTTCGAAATAACCTCCGCAAAGCTGAGCAGCAACAGTATCTACAGTATCCCACCATGGCCGCATATAAAGAAAATCTTTATAGAGAGCAATACCGGATATATAGAAGATAAGCTGCTTCGACCTTTTCTGTATAGGAGAGATTGATGAAATCCGAAAAAATTTCCTTTAACAATTTTGTGCGCTGCGGTGTTTTTATACCATAGAAAGGAAAATGATTTTTCAAATACTTCTCCATTGGCTCCCTATTATCTTCCTGCCTATGTTTATCGAAAGCTTGAACTACTGCATTGCGAAGCTGTAGGCTTGATTCCATATGCTCCCCCCTCACTTTTTATACACGTAGTGAATCAAAAATAAAGCAACCACGCTATGCGGCTGCTTTTCTCCTGTGATATGATCAGTTTATCATTTTCTTTTTATCTAAAAGGCTCATTCGTTTTTCATCAATTATGTCATCTATTTTATCCATAGCCTGCTGATCTTTAAGTAACTGTTCTTTATTCTGACTAACAAGCTCTTCAAAGGAAGGTCGGTTAGGTCTCATAATGGCAACTCCTTTCGTTGTTGTTCATTTTTATTATACCCATTAAATTAAAAGATAAATCTAAATTGTTTGAACATTTTGTTAAAATTGCTGGAGGTTATTATGGAACATAAAATCAATAAAAATTTATCGACTATTCAGATCTCAGGAATCCGTCAATTCTTTAATATGATAAGTAATTATGATGATGTAGTATCGCTAACTATTGGCCAGCCCGACTTTCCTGCACCGGATCATGTGAAAGACGCGGCAAAGCGAGCATTAGACAATAACCATACAGTCTATACTCACAATGCGGGAATTTTTGAACTCCGCAAATCTATCAGCGAGCATGTCGCTGAGAAATACGATCTTAATTATAATCCGGCAACTGAAATAATTGTTACAGTAGGTGCTTCTCAAGCGATTGATATTGCTCTCAGAACTATTATTGAACGGGGAGATGAAGTTCTTCTTCCAGGGCCCGTCTATCCAGGTTATGAACCTTTAGCCAAGCTGGCAGGAGCAGATGTTACTTACATAGACACTACTTCTCATAGCTTCAAACTCACTGCTGACCTGCTCGAACAGTCAATAACTGAACATACCAAATGTGTCATTCTTCCTTATCCTTCGAATCCTACGGGAGTTTCTCTAACAAAGGAAGAACTAAAAGAAATGGCTGAAGTGATTCATAAGCATGATATTTTTATGATCGCTGATGAAATCTATAGCGAACTTGTCTATGAGCAGCCGCATACCTCTATCGCTTCGTTTGAAAAAATAAGAGATAACGTCATTGTTGTAAACGGAGTTTCAAAATCACACTCGATGACAGGCTTTCGTATCGGCTACCTTCTCGCACCTGAATGGCTGGCAAAACACATTTTAAAAGTTCATCAATATAACGTTTCCTGTGCTTCATCTATCAGTCAGTATGCTGCACTAGAAGCTATACAAAATGGAAAACTTGACCCTGAATCTATGAAAGAGCAATATAAGAAAAGAAGGGAATATGTTACAGACCGACTGGATAAGATGGGATTAGAGTATGTTATTCCAGACGGTGCATTTTATGTTTTTCCTAAGTTTCCTCTCAATGGGAAAACGACCTTTGACACTGCAGTGGAACTTGTTAAAACTGCAGGTCTCGCTTTAGTTCCTGGTGATGCTTTTTCAATTCATGGAGAAGGCTTCATGCGTTTATCTTATGCTTATAGCGAAGAGACCTTAAAAAACGGGCTGGACAGACTGGAAAATTATTTAAATCAAATTCACTAACTTTAAAGACATTGTGTTTGCATAACCCAGCTCAGCCAAAAATATGGTAAAATAAATTTAAGGAACGTTGCATCTTTGTTCTAAGTTAGAGAGGAAGATTTAAAGTGTCGGAATACACTAAAAATGAATGGATAGAATGGATTAAAGCAATTCTGATTGCTGTCATTCTTGCATTTATACTGCGGACTTTTTTCTTTGCAACCTCAATTGTAGAAGGCGCCAGCATGAACCCTACGCTTGAAAGCGGAGAGCGTGTAATGTTTAACAAAATTATTTATTATATTGATCAGCCTTCATACAATGATATCGTTATTATTGAAAAGCCGTCGAAAAACTACGTAAAACGGGTTGTCGGTCAGCCTGGTGATACGATTGAGATTAGGGAAAGTCACTTATACGTAAATGGACAGGAGCACGATCAGCCTTACCTGGATCAAAGTGCTATAATGGGCACACGTGATTTCGGCCCTATAGAAGTTCCAGAAGACCGGTACTTTGTAATGGGAGATAACCGCTCTGTTAGTAAGGACAGTCGTAACGGTCTCGGATTTGTAGCAGAAGAAGAGATAATTGGACGAACGGAACTCGTAATCTATCCGTTTAATGAAATAGAGCTTACTAAATAATTTAACCACCGCAGCTATGGTAACTGCGGTGGTTTTTTTACAGCTTATTTGGAATTTGGTTTAATGCTTCAATTAATACATCGAGTTTCCCTTCAATACGGTGCAGCAAATAAAAAGTGACAGCAGCAGGGAATCCCAAATCAGTAATTAATGGCAGCCACTGTTCCACATTACTTCCCTCCTTTGATTTAAGAAAAAAAGCCGCTGTAACAGCGGCTTTCATTTATTTAAATTTCGATACTCGTAACGTTGCGCTCTACGATACGCGCTTCTTTCTTTTCGACAATATCCCCTCCGCTTGAAGTAAAACAGTTTTGGGCAATAATCATATCCATTGCAGTGTTTACATCTGCAGGTGAAGCTGGTTCAATCGGGTTGTCCAATGACACGGTTACCGTTTTCCCTTCTTCATTTAAAAATTTCAGTTCCAGCTTTTTCATTTCAGCACCTCCATTCTTTTTATTTTAGCTGTTTTCTAAAGGTCCACAATTAGAGAGCGGTCTGTTTTTTCTATAGTAGAAAGTAAATGTTGCTGCAAGGACTCTAGAGAAACGGCTACCTGGTAAAGCTCATCGGCTGTAGCATCCATCTTTACATTTCCAAAGGTTTTACGTCGATAAGTTACATTCCCCTCATCATCTACCCCGTTTTCAAAAACGAGCTGAAGCTGTGTGTTTATCTTGTCTGCTGTTACGGCCATGCTGATCACCTCCTTTCACTTCTATAATCGACGGAGCTCTTCAAGGAGGTGTCGTTCTATCATTAAAAATTTAATATGGATTCCCTCTCTGTAAAAGCAAAAAAAGATGAACACCCGGTTGGGTGTTCATCTTTTTAAGCAAATAATTTTTAAACGTGCGGCTTAGCCTCGATCGAAGAGACAAAACCCCATAAGCGTAATACAAGTACCGATTAAGACAATAAACATAATAACTTCAGACATACGCTCACCTCCTCATTCTTCTTACAGTTTATCAAAAAATTCATAGAATAGCTTTAATTTTTCTATTTTTATCATCTCTGAACATTTCAAAGTTATACTCCTTCCTTGAATGACACAATTTAGACAAATAAAATTGTACTATTTGTGAAATACTGAGCAAACTATTCCAATTGTTATAAAAAAGGAATATATTTTAAGTGTAAAGAGATTGTGAAACACTGAACATAAGGAGGGTTTAAATGTTACGTAAATGGTTTCAAGAGCATTATAGTGCTGCAGTTTTATTAACTTTTATTCGATTTTATTTAGGGTTTGTCTGGATCAGTTCAGGTGCAGGAAAAATAACCGGTGGTTTTGATGCCAGCGGCTTTATCCAAGGGGCTATAGCAAAATCCCAAGGGCAAGAAGCCATTGTTCAAGGTTGGTGGGCCGCCTTTCTGGAGAAAGCAGCCTTACCTTACAGCGATTTGTTCAGCTTCCTCGTAATGTGGGGGGAAGTGCTTGTCGGATTAGCACTACTGTTAGGTCTATTTACAAAAACGGGTGCTTTCTTTGGAGCCGTTATGAATTTGGCATTTCTATTAAGTGGTACGATCAGCTCTAATCCAGAGATGCTCATTATGGCTGCATTGCTTCTTGCCGGTGGTATCAATACAAGCCGAATTGGACTCGAACCTTATGTGAAGCCTCCCTTCAATAAACCAAACATATTTAAAACTGAACATCAAAAAGCTTCTTAGCACAGCTTCCTTCAGCTGTGCTTTTTTATTTTTAGCTTGGACCCGGCTGATTGGGCAAATCTTTGTTTGCAGAATTAATTTTTGAGGTATGATGAAAGAGTATCTCCCTTTACTTCTCACACTAATCCCTATCATAATACTATTCAATCTATCATGCATGAAGAGGAGCAGTACTTATGCCTACTTATATCTTTCGTTTCTTTATTATTTGGTACATATGTGGAGTGATAATTTTAAGCTTTGACATTTTGCCTAGCTGGTTGGAATGGGCAAACAGCGTATTCTTAATTACCGCCGGCTTAATTGGCGGTATTTATTTTACTCAGTTGTACGGTTGGATCCGGGGAACCATTTTCAGTCTGTTTGTTATTATAGTGAGTATTTACGTTGAGCATCTCGGAGTGAAGTCGGGCTTCCTCTTTGGGAATTACAGCTATGGAGAGAATTTCGGGTTGAAAATAGTCGATACTCCGATTACGATTGGGTTCGCCTGGCTTCTGATTATAGGGTGTTCTCATGAATTAGCTCGTGGAATAACGCAGCAATTGTCTTTAGTTTTTCAAAAGTTGACCTTCCTTTTTACAGGCAGTTTAATAGCTGTAACTATGGATCTGATCCTTGACCCTGTTGCTTTTAAAGTACAGCAATACTGGATCTGGGATGAACCGGGAATTTACTATGACATTCCTTTCTCTAATTTCTTTGGGTGGTTTGTCTTATCTTTATTTTTCCATCTTCTCTCACTTATTGTGTTTAATAAGGAAGAGGCATGTTCAAAAACGTGGCATGGAAGAATGGCATTTATGTATGGAGCAATCATCTTTATGTTCAGTCTGCTTGCAGTAATTGGAGGAGTCGGCGGAGCCGCTCTTTTTGTATTCATATTAAGCATTATTTGGTACGGACTGTATGCATGGGGGAATAATTATGCTAAAAGCTAAGAAAAATAATACGCTCATGTGGGGCTTTACTCGTTATAACCGGCAATTTATCCGGAGAAACTTTGAAAACATTTACATTCGTTGTGAAAGTAATCAGCGACTGAATAAAAAAAAATTATTTATCGCAAATCATTCCAGCTGGTGGGACTCCCTTGTTATTTACTTTTTAAATGACCAGGTTATACAATCGGATGCTTATGGAATGATGCATAAGGAAGGCATGGAACGCTTTCCATTTTTTCGTGGGATTGGAGTCTACTCTGTAGATTCAAAAGACCGCAATCATCTATTAGAATCTCTTCGTTACAGCTGTGACCTGCTAAACAACAATAAAACCGTCTGGATTTTCCCGCAGGGTGAAGAACAGCATTTAGAAAAACGTCCCCTTCACTTTTCAAATGGAATTTCTTATATTATTCAAAACTCAAAGGAGATCGAGGTAGTTCCGGTATCTATCTACTATTCTTTTGGCCATACGAAAAAGCCGGATATTTATATTAATGTTGGATTCCCGGTAGAAACAACTAAGCTTATACCCCTGCAGCGCAAGGAAATCACAAGGTATTTGGAGAAAGTTTCTACCGAACAGTTAGACAGCCTGAAAGATTGTGTGATACAGGAACGCAACGACTTATTTATTAATTTTGGAAGGAGCTGAAAAAGTTATGGTCTTAACTCTAGCTTTAATTGTTACTATACTGCTTAATGTCTGGACAGTCATTAACAGCTTCTTTCTGCCTTCCCTTGAACGTTCTAAACCGATTATTCATAAGCCGCTCGTCTCTTTTTTAATTCCGCTGCGTAACGAAGAAGCTCAAATCGAGGGCCTGATTGAATCTTTAAAAAAAGTCACATATGAAGAGGTAGAATTTTTATTATTGGATGATCATTCAGATGATCGTACAGCTGAGCTACTAAAAAAATACATAAACTCAGACAGCAGGTTTTCCATCCTGAAGGGAAAGCCACTGCCATCTGACTGGAATGGAAAGGTACATGCCTGTCACCAGCTTTCCCTGAAGGCTGAAGGAGAATACTTTTTATTTCTAGATGCAGATGCACGGGTAGCTCCTGCTATCATAGAGCGCAGCCTGTTGACGCTGTGGAAATATGATGCTTCTATGCTGAGCGGATTTCCGAACTATCCGAGCAGCAGTTTTTTATCTCACATGCTCGTTCCTTTGCAGCATATGGTCGTCTGGCTGCATCTTCCGTTAATGATGGCTAATTACACTACAAAACCTGCGTTTACAGCGGCATGCGGAATTTTTATCTTTATAAAGAAAGAGGCTTATGAAGCTATAGGCGGCCACGAGTCTGTCCGCTCCTCCTTAGTCGAGGATGTCCATATTGCGCGGGAGGTAAAAAAACACGGTTATAAAATGGTGTTGTGTAACATTACGGATTCGGTTATCTCTTATATGTATGACTCCTCCAAAGAAACGTGGGAAGGTTTTAAAAAGAACATCTTCACAGGGCTGGGGCGCTCCAGCTTTCTAGCATTTAGTTTAATGATTTTTTACTTTTTCCTGTTCCTCTTCCCTGTCATTCTTGCAGCGTACGGGGCAGTTGCCGGACAGTGGCTGTTTCTACTTCCTTTTTTATTAAACGTATCTTTTAAGATGTATATAGACGTTAGAACAAAACACCCTTTATGGCTTTCCTGGCTGCTGCCCGTGTCTATTATCTGTTTAATTTCGATAATTGCGGCATCCATGATGGTCAGCTTGAAAGGGAAATCCTATCAATGGAAAGGCAGGTCATACGATTGAAAACAATTATTGTAGGTGGAGGACTAGGCGGGTTATCGGCCGCTGTCACCCTTGCCAAAGAGGGTGGAGAAGTTCAACTCTTTGAAAAAAATCAGCACTTTGGCGGTAAAATGATGCCAGTTGATGAAGACGGCTATCATTTTGACTTTGGACCAAATACAATTACAATGCCCCATGTCTTTCAAAATGTAATGGATCAAGGAGGAATTCCACGTTCTGCCCAGCCTGATTTTCATAAGATTAAGACACATACAAGAAATCAGTGGGAGAATGGTGAAGTATTTGACCTTTCTACAGATCCTTCTTACATGAAGCAGCAGCTTTATAAATTAGATCCTAAAGCCGAGGATCTCTATGGTGATTTCTTACAGGAAGTAGAGCGTCTTTATCAATTATCAAACCGCTATTTTATTAACCGTACGTTTCTTAATTTTAAAGACTATTTATCAGGAGAATTAGCTCTTAATACGATGAAAGTCCGGCCCTTTCAATCCATGAACGCTTTTTTTTCTAAATATTTCACCCACCCGGGTATTATTCAGGCTCTCAACAGATATGCGACGTATATTGGTTCAAATCCTTATCGCTGTCCAGCCACGTTTGCGATGATTGCCCACCTTGAATTAAATGACGGAGTTTACTATGTAAGAGGCGGTAATACGAAGATTGCTGAAGCTTTCGTCAAAGCTGCCAGAAACCAGGGTGCACAGCTTCATTCAGGTCATGAAGTTACAAGACTACTAACAACGGACGACAAGATAACCGGTGTGCAGCTTAAAAACGATGAAAAAATATCAGCTGATCAGGTAATAATAAATGGCGATCTGTTACATACAATTCCCCGGCTGCTTGAAAAAGAGCAAAGAAGATCTCTTAATGATGATATTATCGAAAATTACGATCCTTCTGTTTCCGCTTTTGTTATTATGGCAGGCTTAAACACCCGGATGGAAAATCTTCACCACCACCATGTGCTTTTTTCATCCGATTACAGGAAAGAATTTAATGAACTTACTCAAGGGAAGTACAGCAGTGACCCTACAATTTATATCTCGACATCTTCTAAAACTGACCGGGAGGTTTCTCCACATGGAGATAATTGCTTTATCCTCGTGAATGCACCAGCAGTGGGAGGCGGAGGCATAAACAAGGAGTCTTACAAAAAATTGATCTATGAGAAATTACAGAGAAACCAAATCAACATAGAAAAATACCTATCCTATGAAAAAGTAGTGGCCCCCCAGGATATAGAATCAAAGTTTTATTCGTTTAAAGGGGCTTTGTATGGGCCCAGTTCCAATACTAAGCTCCAGGCATTCAGAAGGCCTTACAATCGATCACAGGACTTTTCAAACCTCTATTTCTGCGGAGGAAGTACACATCCTGGCGGCGGTTCTCCCATGGTCGTTTTAAGTGGACAGAACATTGCCAACTATCTTGTAGGGAAAAAAACTTCTTATGAATAATAAAAAAGCAAATTATTGCATATCAGCAATAATTTGCTTTTTTTGCTTGTCCGTCACATAGTTTTTCTGGCGAAAAACGTCATAGTGGTTATCCCGTACGGAAGGAAGAATAGCCCTATAAAGATAAGCTGCTCCTTTTACAGGGGTCCGGGAATATACCGGGTATCCGGGAAGGGAAGCAATCCCGCTTGTGTAATAGTACTCAGCATCTGCAGCAAGCTCTTCCCATAAGTTAATAAAAGAAGCATTAACCATTTTATTTTGTAAATTTTCATAGGAATAATGGTGTCGTTCAAACAGTTCTGCGGGAATATAAACTCGGTCTCTCTCTAAATCCTCACCCACGTCTCTGAGAATGTTTGTTATTTGCATCGCATAGCCAAGGTGGATGGCTCCTTGGCGAAGTTCTTTCTCACGTCCGGGGGCAATCGCAGGGAGAAGCATTAAACCAACAGTACTTGCCACATGATAACAGTAGTCCAGAAGATCTTCTTTAGTTTGAATAATTCGTGGTTCAAGATCCATCCACTGCCCCTCAATCTGTTCATAAAAAGGGGCGGGGTCCATAGGAAACTTCTTAAATACATCGGCCAATGCTACCCATGAAGGATGTCGGCTCTGGAGCCTGCCTTGAATAAACTGATCAAATTCCTGGGTAAACTTCGTTAACTCTTTTTTAGGATGTGCCCCTTCATCAACGATATCATCAACTTGCCGGCAAAATGTATAGATAGCCCATACTGCTTGCTTCTGGTCTTTTGGGAGCAGGGAAAAAGCTTTGGAAAATGTTTTGGAGTGTTTATAAATAATACTTTTGCAATATTGGTAGGCTTCGTTTAATTCCGTCATCTTATCCACCTCGCTTATAATAACGACTATTATTAACTGAGGGCTTTAAGTGGTCTGTCAGCAGCTTTGCCCCTTGCATTACAATAGGTATACCACCGCCTGGATGAATGGATGCCCCTACAGCAAAAACATTATCTAAAGGATATGGCTGTAGCTGAGGGCGAAAAACACCTGACTGAAACAGTGTAGGAGCTATTCCAAAGCTCCCTCCCTGAAACAACCCATCCCTTTCTGCTTCTACCGGTGTGCGAACCTTCATCCATTCCACATGATTCCTCAGATCCGTAAACCCGCGTTTTTCCATTTGCTCAATTACCTTTTCCACGAGAGCATCTTTTTTTGTCCAATCTGCCTGAGACGGTACAGGGATTAATGTGTATAATACCCCTTTGCCCTCCGGAGCTAAAGAGGAATCAATAACAGACGGATGAAACGTGTAGAATGAGGGATCATCGGGAAGAACTTTTTCTTGGAAAACCTGCTTCATATGACGATCAAAATCATCAGACATAAAGAATTGATGAATGGTATTTTCATAGTACACTTTATTTAGCCCCATATAAATCAAAATACACCCTGATGAGGAAGTATACCTGCGGCGCAGCTGTTTATGAGCAGGAAATAAACGGTCCATCAGAGGAAAATCTCCGTTAAGCACTACTCGATCTACTGAATAGTCTTGTCCATTTGCTTGAAGACCCGTGATTTTCCGTTTGTTAATTTGGATGCTTTGGACTTCACAGTTTGTTTCAATCTGAACGCCCCGTTTCTCTAACTCCTCTGCAATAATTTCAACAAGCCGGGCATAGCCTCCTTTCATGTACCAAACGCCGTGCTTATGCTCACTGTAAGATACGAGAGAGTACATAGCGGGAGACTGTTCAGGATGTCCGCCAATATAGAGAGTTTGGAGTGTATATGCTTCTACTAGCCTTTCATCCTTAAAATAATTTCTCATCATCTTTTTCACATTTTGATAAGCCTTCAGTCTCATTAATGTTTGCAAATTTTTCTTAGTAAAGAAGGTTTTTTTATTAACAAATGATTTTTCTAAAAAATGTTCTTTCCCTTGAAGAAAACGGTACTTCATATCCTCTAAAAATCGAAGATAGCCTGCTTCATTACCGGGAAATTTACGCTTAATTTCTTCCAGCTGTTTTTCCAGATCAGCATATTTCGTATAGCTTTTTCCATCTTTAAAACGGATATGATATAAAGGTTCACAGGGAACAATTGGGATTCTGTCGCGGCTGATTCCTCCCTCTTCAAGAATTGAAAGCAGCATTTCAGGCAGAAGTACAATTGTAGGACCCTGGTCAATTTTATATTCACCAAATCTTTCATATGTCAGCCTGCCGCCCAGGTGGTCATTCTTTTCTAAGATTTTGACGTTTTCATTCCTATTAGAAAGCAGCAATGCTGTTATAAGACCTCCAATACCTCCTCCTACAATCGTCACTTCTGACATTATAATGCCACCTCTTTTCTTTCTTTGATCCAATTCGCCGTGATTCGTGCTGATTCGAGTATCGTCGGCAGTCCGCTTCCCGGATGTGTTCCTCCCCCAACAAGCCAGCAGTGGTCCAGTTCTTGGAATCGATTATGAGGGCGGAAATACATCATTTGTGAGAGCTGATGCGCCATACTGAAAGTTGCTCCCTTGTGGACATAATGATCGGTTTCCCACTGCAGAGGAGTTAACACTTTTTCTTCTTTAATATGATTTCTAATATCTTTAAAGCCTGTTTTCTCCTCTACTTCGTTAAGAACCAATTCCCGAAATGCTGCTTCTTTTTCATCCCAGTCTATTTCTGCATAGTTATTGGGAACCGGTGCTAAAATGTATAGAGCTGAATGTCCCTCAGGCGCCAGTGTAGAATCTGTTACACTTGCGTTATGGATATAAATGGACGGCTCTTTTGACAGCACCATATCTTTTGTCATTTCTTCTACGTTTTTTTTATAATCCTTAGCAAATAAAATCGTATGGTGGGGCATGTCATACTTACGATCGACTCCGAGATAAATCATAAATGTCGAGCAGGAATACTTCCGCTTATCCAATTTCTCTTTAGTGAATTTCTTTAATACGCCATCTTCCACAAAGCGGCTCATCGAATGGGCGAAATCAGCATTTACGATTACTTCATCGGCCGGTTCTGTTCGGCCGTTTTCAAGCCTGACCCCCCTTACTTTTTTTCCTTCTAGCACAAATTCCTTTACACCCTGATTTAAATGAAGCGTTCCGCCAAGTTCTTCAAAGGCTTTTGCCATTGCCTTTGATAATTGATTAACGCCACCTACAGGATGAAAAACTCCATACTCATGCTCCATATAAGAAAGGATAGAAAAGGCGCCGGGACACTCCCACGGAGACATACCTAGATATTTTGCCTGAAATGTAAAAGCTATTTTCAATTGTTCATCATTAAAATATTCCGATAAAACGTCATATACTGATTTCCCAATTGATAGCTGTGGCAATGCCTTTAACGCTCGCGGACTGAGATAATCGACGAGCCGATGATGCCTCGTCTGAAGCAGAGGTAGAAGTGCATTCATTTTTTTACGAGTATCTTTCATAAACCGCAAATATCCTTCTTCATTGCCCGGGAAATGTCTTTCAATTACTTCAAGCATCTTATCCCTGTCTCGATACATCGGGACTCTCCGATCCTCAAACTGAAGCTCGTACATAGGGGACAGCTCAACTAAATCTATATAATCATGCAGATTTTTTCCTGCCTGTTGAAAAATTTCTTCAGCAATATGCACCATACTCAAAAAGGTAGGTCCTATATCAAAAGTATATGGGCCAAGCTGGAAATGACCGTTCCTTCCACCTGGATAGCTTTTCTTTTCATACACATGAACGTTATAACCTTCTGCAGCAAGTAGCATAGCAGAAGCTAAGCCTCCAGGTCCTGCTCCGATAATGATAATTTCCTTCATTAACCTACCCCCAAATCATATACAAATGTTATACAAAAATTATACAAAGGTTATATAAAAGTTGCAATTAATCCTTCTCTTCCAATGTGTTCCTTTAAATTTCTATCTTTTACCATACCCTTCACTTTTAACCAATAAGCGTTTGTGTTATTCGTCCTTCATAATTTTATTTATTGAAAAAAAAAGAAAACTGGGTAATCCCCCATACCCTCCGCTTGTACCCATCATAGGCTGAGAATGTAAGATAACAGGAGGTGACATTATGTACGGAAACAGTCCTTATCCAGTATACGGAGCCAACATGCCATACTCTGTTGCTCCTTATTACGGCCGCAGGTGTCATAGACCAGGCAGCACGTTTGCATTGATCGTGGTGTTATTTATCCTGCTCATCATTGTAGGAGCCGCCTTTTACTGCTAATTAAAAAAAAGCTGTTTCCTTATCTTTGGAAACAGCTTTTTTTTTACATAGATTCTATCGATCAGCCGATAAGAATTCGTTCTTTCGGGAAAGAATATTTAGCCGTTCGATGAGGCTTATGAAAAGAAAACAGGAAAGTTAGTATCCCAATTCTCCCTAGAAACATCAGAAACATGAGTACAAACTTGCCAAATGAAGTCAAATCAGAAGTTAGACCGAGCGATAAACCGACTGTTCCAAAAGCAGAACATACTTCAAATATTATTTCATGCAGCATGGCATCTTCTGAAATACTTAAAGCTAATACCGAGGTAAAAACAGTTATAAGCGCCATCATTGTCACGACCACTGCACGGTTTAAATCCTCGTGGTGGATTTCTCTTCTAAAGATCCGAATATTATTCTCACCGCGAGCAAAGGTCAAAATAAAAATAATAACGAGAGCAAAGGTTGTCGTACGAATTCCTCCTCCCACACTGCTGGGAGAAGCTCCGATAAACATTAGAGAAGACATGAACAGTTGAGTGTGTTCTGAAAACTGGTTGATGTCCATTGTAGACAACCCGCCGCTTCTTGTAGTCACGGATTGGAATAAAGAAAAAAATAGAGATTCATGCCACGTTTTCCCCGCAAAAAACTGATTAAACTCCAATATGTAAATCATGACGGCCCCAAAAATAACAAGAGCAAAAAACGTAAAGGAAGTTAACTTGGTAAATAAAGAAAATTGGACGGTACGCAAGTCATTCCTGTTGTATAAATACTGTTTTACTTCTATGAGAACCGGAAAACCAATCGCGCCAGAAATGATCAGAATCATGTTTACAAATTGGACAAAGTAGTCATTGCTAAACGGGATGAGAGAGGCCCCCGTTATATCGAATCCTCCATTTGTCATTGCGCTGACGGCCCCAAAAAAGCCTTGGAGGTACGCTTCGCCTGGCTCATAATATTGAAGAAAATAAGTACCTAAAGTCAAAAAACCGATAAATTCAATGAGAAGAACCACAAGAACGATCTCTTTTACCAATCTTACTATACCCTCATTGGATGTTCGGTTTTGGTCGGCCATAATTAAACGACGTTCCTTTAGACCAATCTTTTTTCCTATTACCAGCCAAATCATCGTTCCAACGGTCATGACCCCAATTCCTCCGAATTGAAGGACAAAAGCGATAATAAAATATCCAGTCGTACTAAAAGTTTCTGTAATTGAAACCGTGGTAAGCCCCGTTACGCTTACTGCACTCACCGCTGTGAATAAAATATCTGTAAAACCTAATTCCACTCCAGGACGATGTGCGACTGGAAGGGCGACTAAAATAGAAGATATAGTAACTGCAATAAAATAATATAATGCGATAAGCTGAAATGGTGACAGCTGGTTCAGCCACCTTAGACTTCTCCTTCTCGCCCACATGTTTAATCTGCTCCTTTAACCTGCAAAAGAATCCTCTAGTTGCTATGTATTATCTAAGCACCAGCCTCTTTGCCTCTGCGCTTAAATTCTTCAAGTAGATCTTCCCCTTGATAACCTTCATCAAGCAATGCTTTAAGAATCTTTTCGATCTGTTCCCGGCGGCGATCTACCATAGTACCCATAAATATAACATTCATTTCATCACCAATGATATTAAGATCAATAATTCTGGCTAAAAAAGTTGCGGGCTGGTTCGAACTTTTCGTTATTTTGACCTGAATTAAAAGTTCATCTGAATTTGTCATGATCGGTTCAAAATATTCTCTGTAACTGCTGTCGACATAAGCTTCTACTACCCAGCGGCTCTTTTCATCTTCTCTATTTATAATCAGCCCGTCGTTCAATTTAATACGTCTTTGAGTAATATCGTCATTCTTCTCTTCTACAATATCTAAGGAAACAAGCTTAAATGTTTTCACTGATCGGGCTCCCTCCTGAGTGATTAATTATGAGTCTTATTATAGAGGACGATTTGAAAATGAGCAAAATTCAATTCAATTTTATTTTATTCTTTTAGATTTTCTAATCAACTTTTTACAAATATAAAAAAACGAGCTCCTCTGCAGAGCTCGTTTTTAACCTATCCTCCAATATAAGACATTTCGATCTTTTTATCCACCGGCTTTCCATTTGCTCTGTCGATAGAGTATTGATCATCACGTTTTGTCCATATTTTTATTAGATAGGATATAATCTCTTCATCACTGGAATTGGATCTAAGCATCTTACGGATATCATATCCTGTTGATGCAAACAAACACGTAAATAATTTTCCGTCCGCAGAAAGTCTTACTCTTGTACAAGAACTGCAAAACGCCTCGGTTACAGAAGAAATGATTCCTATTTCTCCTGATCCGTCTTGATATCGGTAACGATCTGCTACCTCTCCGAAATAATCCGGATCAACCGGTTCAATTGGCATTTCATTTTGAATCTGATCCACGATATCTTTCTTTGAAACTACGGCATCCATATTCCAACCGTTATGGTTACCGACATCCATAAACTCAATAAAACGGAGGGTATCCCCAGTTCTTTTGAAATAGCGGGCCATCGGAAGGATTTGGCTTTCATTCATTCCTTTTTTCACGACCATATTTATCTTTATCGATAGTCCGGCATCTCTTGCAGCTTCAATCCCTCTTAATACTGGCCTTGTTTTAATGCCGCGCCCATTTGTTTCCTGAAAGACTTCATCTTCAATTGCATCAAGACTGATGTTAACCCGGTCAAGACCAGCCTTTTTCAATTTTTCAGCCTGTTTTACGAGAAAGACAGCATTTGTTGTAATGGCGACATCGTGAATACCATCTATCTGTTTAATCCGATATACTAGCTCATCCATATTCTTTCTCATAAGCGGCTCACCGCCAGTTAAACGAACTTTCTCTGTCCCAAATCTCGCAAATATTTCTACCATCCTCACGATTTCATCAAAACTGAGAAGTTCGCTTTGAGGCATGAACGCATAATCATCTCCAAATACTTCCTTCGGCATACAGTATGTGCAGCGGAAATTGCATTGATCAATGACGGAAATTCGCAGATCTTTCATCGGGCGGTCATACTTATCTAGTACATAATCTGCCACTAGTTACCCTCCTATATATTATGAGCTGATAAAAAAGTCATCAGCCCCCTGGTCTCCTTCTAATAGAACAGCCTGGACTTTGTCACCCTTTTTGTAACCTCTCGTACCCCCGCGTAGAATTATAAACAAGTTCGTACGTGAAAGTGATGTAACGACTCCTGATTTATCCATCCCTGCAGGATATACTGTTACCTGGCTGCCCTCGTATTCTATATACCCTCTCATAAATCTATTAAAAGGGTTAGGTTTCATTATATCACGGCCGAGCACTGCATCGACCACTTTATGATAAGGCGTACGGTTCCCAACAATTTTCTGAATAAAAGGATAAGCAAACAGCTCAAATCCAACATAGCAGGCTGATGGATTACCTGAGAGACCGAAGAGCGCCTGTCCGTCCAAATCAGCAACAGTTGTCACGCTTCCCGGACGCATTGCGACCTTATTGAAAAGGACTTTTGCGCCAAGTTTATCATAAACCTCAGGCATTAAATCATAATCTCCTACAGATACTCCGCCTGTTGTAATAAGAATGTCTACTTCCTTTAGAGCAGCTGAAATTGACTTATAACAAGTGTCAAAGTCGTCAGCCAGCTTGCCATAGTACACGGGAGTCGCCCCACTTTTTTCGATTTGCGCTAAAATCATATAAGCATTTGAATTTCTTATTTTTCCAGGCTCGAGAGGCTCGTGGACTTCAAGCAGCTCAGTCCCTGTTGCGAATACCCCTACTTTCGGCTGGCTGTATACTTTTACCTCATGATAACCAAAGGTAGCGAGAAGAGCCTGTATTCCCGGGTTAATCTTAGAACCCCTGCTGACAAGCAGTTCTCCTTCATTTGTTTCTGATCCTTTCTCCATTATGTTCTGACCTTCATCCATCTTTCTTTTGATTCTCATATATGTCCTGCCGCTCTCCTGATGAGTTTGACAGATTTCAAACATTGCAACACAAGTAGCCCCCTGGGGGATTTCTGCCCCTGTCATAATGCGGACCGCTTCTCCTGATTCTATTGGTCTTGAGGCTCTTTGGCCGGCACCAATTTCCTCGATCACTCGAAATTGAACTGGATTCTCCCGTGACGCTTCTTCTGTATCTAACGCTTTAAAGGCAAAGCCATCATAAGGAGATTTCGGAAACGGCGGAATTGGATGTGTTGACTTAAGATCCTCTGCTAATATACGGTTGAAACTATTTGGAATAGAGACGGTGGCCGTCATCTGATTATGCTCGTTAATCTCCATAACGCGAGATATTGCCTCGGTTACAGGTATCGGAGTTCTATGTAGTGTCAAAGGGCTCCCCTTCTTTCTGTATTTTATCCCCATTGTATTGACCATAACGAATAAAAGGAAAAAATTCAAAAATAATGCCGAAAATTAGAAAACCCCCGGCTTAATCTGCCGCGGGTTTTCTAATAGAGATAGCGATAAAACGCTTTTCGGTTAAGAAGCTGTTCCTTCATTTCTTTCTGCGTCTTCTCAATATTTCCGTTTAAATGGTTTCTATCAATTGAAATATGGACCGCAAATGAGAAAAAATGAATGGTCATAACATATCGTCCTTTCTGCAGCTAAAAAAGCTACAGGATTACAATATGCAGAGCTACAGATCCATATGTGTGCGAATCAATTAATTTATCCATTGTCGTAATAGTCTGAAATTTTTTCATCTAAACGGCTTAAAATTTTGATAGCAATATCTTGTTCCATTTCTTTGTAATGATGAAGCCCGCCAGGCTGTTCATCCATACGGTCTGCTTCTTCAATCACTGCCTGAAGAGGTGTTCGCTTCCCTTCTAACGAAAAAGGGAGATAGCTGTCCGTATGCAGCAGTACAGCAACCGCCACTTCTTTGGCTGCCAGCCGGTCTTCTCCAAGTCTTATTAGCAATTTATGAGCACGTTCCGCCCCTTTTATTGCATGGATGTCATGACGACGATACTCCTCATAATCCCACTTACCGTCGCGATACCATTCATAGTGGCCCATGTCATGCAAAAGCGCAGACTTTGCAGCTAGTTCAGGACACACGGAATTTTGAATAGCCAGTTCATAAGCATTAGCAGCTACTGTAACCGCATGATTGATGCCTGAGCGGGCCAAGTATTTCTGTGTGATCCGATGTTTAAATATTTTCACTAATGATACACGCATCTTACCACCTCTTTTCAAAAAATATATCATTACAAGGGAGAAGGCTCAAGTTTGCTGCTATTGTCGCTTAAAAGGTTTGGAAACTTGTCTATTAAGGGAAGTTCATAAAAAGAACGGGAGGGGTTTATCTTGAATTTTATAAACGATACCGTACTAATTACAGGAGCAAGCCATGGAATCGGTAGACAATTAGCAAAATCTTATGCTGCTCGGGGAGCCGAAGTTATCCTCACTGACATTGATGCAGAGCATGGAAGACAATTGCTGGGCGAGCTACGCCAGGAAGGTGCTAACGCCTTCTTTTATAAGTGCGACGTCAGCAGCACTGAAGAAATTAACCAATTAATCAGACAAATAAAAGATACTCACAAGGTGACCATTTTAATCAATAATGCTGGTATCAGTAAATTTAAGCCGCTTTATGAATTGACAGTGGAGGAATTTGATCATGTCATCCAAACGAATTTGAGAAGTGTACTTCTATTCTCTAAAAGTCTGGCTGCTCTTTGGAAAGAGAATAATACTCCAGGGAGAATCGTTAACATTGCCTCAACACGGGCTTATATGTCTGAAGCGGATTCTGAAGCTTATGCTGCCAGCAAAGGCGGAATTGTCAGTTTAACCCACGCCCTTGCAGCATCTCTATCTATTAATAATATTCGTGTTAACTCGGTCAGCCCTGGATGGATAGCAACGGAAAATTACGAAAACCTGCGTCCAGAAGATCATAAACAGCATTTTTCTAATAGAGTCGGCACCCCTGAAGATGTAGCGAAAGCTTGTTTTTATTTAACAGATAAAGAAAATGATTTTGTAACCGGAGAAGACATTACTGTTGATGGCGGCATGACACGTAAAATGATTTATCACCATTAGCTTTTTCTTATTGTTTAACAGGCGGCATTTATGGGAAGGGGTTTATAGCTAAAAATTATGGAGGTGAGGAAAGTTGCAGCAATTGTCTTCATTTCATATTACATTTAAAAAACCGCTGTCAGCTAACCAGATTCTTAAAATTAATAAACAAGCAGTCAAATCTGAACGTCACATTTATTTTCATCAAAATCATTTAATTGCCGATGCCAGCCATCTTACAAAACTGCTATCTTTTTTTCTTTTTTCAAGCACAAATGAGCCAACCCTATTAATTATTGATGGTGTGGATACCCCTGGTGGACTCCAGGATGTTAGAAGTGCCTGCGGAGACTGTATTGACGAAGTAAGTGAACGTTCAACTTACAAGGAAGGCCAAATCACTCCAGATACATCTATTTCCATATAAACAATTATATATTATTGCTTGAAGTCCGTTTTACCGCGGGCTTTTTTATCTGTATATTCATATGTAAGCAATAAAAGATACTAGCATAGAGGAGGGTATCCTTTTGTTTGACTTAGCTATAATAGGAGCAGGACCTGCCGGTGCAAGTGCTGCATTGTTCGCAGGGAAAGCTGGAAAAAATGTTGTCTTTTTTGATCATGGGAAAAGCATTACCTCTAAAGCCTGGGTCGAGAATCATTATGGGGTTGAAGGAGTGAAAGGACCTGATTTGTTAAATACTGGACAGAAGCAGGCGATTGATCATGGAGCGCAGCTTATAAAATCTGAAGTTTCTTCCATTGAGGAAATGGAGAGCGGATATGCTCTCCAATGTGAAGAAGGAAAATATGAAGCCAGTCATGTTTTATTTGCGACAGGAATGTCTACTAAACTGGCTGACTCTTTCGGACTGAACATTGTAGAAGGCAGAGAACCTCGTGTAGCTAAAGTAATTGCCATTAAAGAGGACGGCCGTACTGAGAAACAAGGAATATGGGCAGCAGGTACAGCAGCCGGGGCAAGTGTTCATACTATCATTACAGCAGGTGATGGTGCACGAGTTGCAATAAATATTATTAGTGAATTGAACGGTCAGCGTTATGTAGATCACGATATTTTAAAATAAATAAAAAAGCTTGCAGACTATACCTGCAAGCTTTTTTTCCGGTTTAATCGAACCATCCTTTTGATTTAAACCATACGTACATGCTGACAGCCATGATAATCATAATAAACCAAACGATAAAATATCCATACTGTGTTTCAAGTTCAGGCATATTGATAAAGTTCATCCCATACACCCCTGCAATAAATGTCAGCGGCATAAAAATTACAGAGATTACCGTGAGAATCTGCATTGTCCGATTGGTTTGGTGAGAATTCAACGATAAATAGCTGTCTCTGATATCCTGGGTCATTTCCCTGTTTGATGCAATCATTTCAGTAACTTTCAGGAGATGATCGTAAATGTCGGCAAAGTATTCTTTCCGCTCTTTTACCCCCTCTAGATGATGCGTGTTTAAGAGCCTGTACAAAAGGTCCCTCATTGGATGGACCGTCTGCCTGATTCTTAATAATTCAGCACGCCTGTCAAACAACTCATCGAGAAGCTGTTCCATCGACAAGTCTTGCGTGTTTTCTTCAATTTGATTAATATGGTCTTCGATTTCATAAACAATGGGAAAGTAACCATCCACTACCTTATCGAGCAGTTCATAAAAAATATAATACTCATCCAAATCAGGCGATTTTGTCCGCACTATTGCTGATTCCACATGATCAATTACTTCAGACGGTTCTTTATGATAAGTCACTACATACCCGTCACCTAGAAAAAGGTTTTGTTCCTTTTTTTTCAAGGTTTTAGGGTCTATTGCATGAAAGACGAAAAACGTATGATCCTCATAGTAATCCAGCTTTGGCCGCTGAAGCTCATGCAGGCAGTCTTCGATTGCCAGGGGGTGAAAGTTAAAAAAAGTTTCTAAGTATTTGACTTCTTCGCCTGACGGACTTCCAAAATCCACCCAGTACCAGTCGAAGGACTTTCCGGCTAATTCTTCTATGCTCTCTACCTTCTCTATACCGTTTTGCTCTGTAGCACCATAGATTCTAAGCAATTCTTTATCACCTCTCTACTTCTTTCATATAATTACCCTGCAAAATTCTTCTAAAACGTTCGAAAGATAGAAAGCTGTGATAGTATAAAAATTAACAAACACTGGAGGTGGGTGTGAATGACCGCAAACGATATATGGCTGACGGGAAATCGTGTAACACTAAGAAGTATTCAGGAAGAAGATATCCCTAAGCTTTGGGAAATGATATATAAACCTAAAAATCCCGAATGGAAAAAGTGGGATGCCCCTTATTATCCATTAGAGCCTCATACCTTAGATACTTACCGAAGTCATGAAAACGCGAGAAAAGAACGGCTAAAAGAGACGGATCCCGATTCCCGATTAATCATTGAAGCGGACGGCAAAATTGTTGGTACGGTCTCCTACTACTGGGAACACAAGGCTTCCCTCTGGCTCGAAGTCGGTATCAGCATTTATTCAGAAGATCACTGGGGAGACGGCTATGGCTTTGAAGCACTTACATTGTGGATTGATCATTTGTTTCACGTTCTCCCATTAGTAAGAGTAGGATTAACTACCTGGTCTAAAAATAAACGTATGATGAGAGTTGGCGAAAAGCTCGGCATGAAGCTGGAGGGCCGCATGAGAAAATGCAGAATTTATGAAGGTAAATATTATGATTCCATACGAATGGGAATTTTAAGAGAAGAATGGCAGATAAAAAATAAAGAAACGCTACTTAAAAAGGGATCCTACCAATAAGGCAGAATCCCTTTTTTATTTAATAAAGTTAAGATAACTGGTCTGTGAGCGGTGGAACAATTTGCTTTTTACGGGAAACGACTCCTTTAAGCACAGCCTGGCTGTCCTCCACTTTTACACTGAACGCTTCAGATACAGCATTTTCTTTTTTGCCGGCTGTAAGCGCCGTAGAGTCATTCGTCAGAATATCAGTGATTACAAAAACAAATAGGTCTAGTCCGCGGTTCGATACTGTATTTTCGATAGCGTTTAAAATCTCTGATTTACGTTCAAGCACTTCATCAGTATCTACTGTATTCACCTGCGCTATAACTACTTTTGAATCACCCATACTGAACTCTTTAGCATCAAGGGTTAGAAGTTCTTCCGCAGATTTCCCGCTGATATCTGCTCCTGCTTTCAGCATTTCCAAGCCGTAAGCTTCAGCATCTACCTCGGCAATCTTAGCTAACTCTTCGGCTGCCTGAGTATCTTCGTCCGTGCAAGTCGGTGACTTAAATAATAAAGAATCGGAAATGATAGATGATAACATCAGGCCAGCTAAAGGCTTTGAAATCTCCTGATTATTTTCTTTATACATTTTCTTAAGAATTGTTGCTGTGCAGCCAACAGGCTCTGCACGGTAATAAAGCGGTCCGCTCGTTTCAAAGTTGGCAATACGGTGATGGTCAATAACCTCTGTTACCTGTACATCTTCAATATCGTCAGCACTCTGCTGGCGTTCATTATGGTCCACAAGAATGACTTGGTCAACTTCTGTTGCTACCTTTTCTACAAATCTAGGGGCTTCCACATTAAAATAATCCAGCGCATATTGTGTTTCGCTGCTGACTTCACCGAGGCGGACTGCCTCAGCCTCTTCGCCAAGCTTATTTTTGAGATCAGCATATACAACCGCTGAACAAATAGTGTCTGTATCAGGATTCTTATGCCCGAATACTAACTTTTTAGCCATAGATATTCTCTCCTTTTTACTGATATGTATTGGACTTCAGTACCGATTATAAGGGATAACCGCCAGTACGTCTATGAAGTCCTAGTTTAATATAGACTATTTTTGGAAATAGTCTTGTATTCGAAATAAAAGGATGGGATAAAATGAAAGCTGTAACATACCAGGGAAAAGAAAATATAGTCGTGAAAGACGTAGAAGCACCTTCCATACAAATGAATGACGATATGATTGTCCGTATTACGGCCAGCGGTGTCTGCGGTTCTGACCTGCATTTGTACAAAGGGGGACTAGAACCTGAGCAGGAAGATTACATTATCGGACACGAACCGATGGGAATTGTTGAAGAGACTGGTCCTGACGTGAAAAACTTAAAAAAAGGAGACCGTGTTGTTATTCCTTTTAATATCGGTTGTGGAGAATGCTTTTTCTGCAGCAATCAAATGGAAAGCCAGTGTGATAACTCAAACCCACATAGTGACGCAGGCGGTTTATTCGGTTTCACAGAACCATTTGGTGGATATCCAGGTGGCCAGGCAGAATATTTGAGAGTTCCATACGCTGATTTCACTTCATTTAAAGTTCCGGAATCCAGTGAGCTTGAAGATGAAAGTGTTCTCTTTCTATCTGATGTAATTCCTACCGCTTACTGGAGTGTAGAACACAGCGGAGTAAAAGAAGGAGATACGGTAATCATCTTAGGCAGCGGCCCAATCGGTCTGATGGCTCAGAAATTCGCATGGAAGAAAGGTGCTAAACGGGTAATCGCTGTTGACCAGGTAGAACACCGTCTAGAACATGGGAAGAAAACAAACAATGTGGAGACATACAACTTTAAAAATACACAAGAAATCGGTTCTGTTCTTCATGAAGAAACCAACGGTGGAGCTGATGTCGTTATAGACTGTGTAGGTATGGACGGTACAGTTTCTCCCGGTGAAAAATTCGGCTCTGAACATGATAATCAGTTTGGAACAATCAGTCCGATTATTACTGCTTCACAGTCTGTTCGTAAGTTTGGAATTGTCCAGCTGACAGGAGTGTATGGTACAGAAGCCAACGGTTTTCCAATCGGTGATTTCTTCAGTCGAAATGTTTCGCTAAAAATGGGACAAGCTCCGGTTATTCATTTAATGCCGAAGCTTTACGATATGATTGAAAATCAGGAATTTGATCCAACCGACATTATTACACATCCACTTTCTTTGGAAGATGCTGCACGAGGTTATGATATTTTTGATAAGAAAGAAGATGGTAATATTAAAGTGATTTTGAAACCATAATGATATGAACCCTAAAAACATCGGAGGAATTTGCTCCGGTTTTTTTTTGTATTGATCATCTCCCGTAGCTTATTTCATTTTTGAAGAGTAAGGACTGGTCTCTTTACGGACAAAAAGAAATCATGAAAATTACTCGCTTTTAAGCAGGTAGCCGGTGAGCTAGCTCGTTGCACTAGCGGATCTCACCTGAGTTCTATCTTCCTGCAAGAGGCTCACCATTTCCGTGTCTCTTTCTTACTTATGAAGAGAATAAGCTGTTCCGTTTACTGTATAAAATGACTCGCTTTCCGTGGGGAGCCGGTGAGCTAGCTCACACTCGCGGATTTCACCTTGGCTCATCTCCCTGCAGGAGTCTCCCCATTTCCCTTGGTGACCTTCCTTCTATGAAGGAGAATGGCTGTTCCGTTTACTGGAATAAGAGAAAAGCGGCTGGGAAATAGCTCGCTTTCCGCGGGGAGCCGGTGAGCTAGCTCGTTACACTCGCGGATCTCACCCTGGCTCAATCTCCCTGCAGGAGTCTCGCCATTTCCCAGCCTCTTTAAATTTTATAGTTCAAACGGAACGCTATAATATCAATAAGCCCTCTCATGGGATCGATCCTCTCTTCTTAAATGTTCCGTTACTCAAAAGAACGTAAAGGGCCGGGGGAAACGGCGAGACTCCTATGGGAGGATAGAACAGGGTGAGATCCCGGAGGGCGAAAAGCCCGAGGAAGCTCACCGTTCGCCCATGGAAAGCGAGTTGTTTCCCCTGGCCCGCCTCTCTTTATCAAGGGAAACGGAACAAGGGAATTCACTTCAACTTTCCATCGTATTTGTCCTCACTATTCCACTGTTCAGTTACTCTAAAAAACATAAAGGGCCCGGGGAAACGACGAGACTCCTATGGGAGGATAGAACAGGGTGAGATCCCGGAGGGCGAAAAGCCCGAGGAAGCTTACTGTGCGCCTATGGAAAGCTAGTCTTTCCCCAGGCTCGATCTCAATATTCAGGTAAACGGAACTTTCTACCCTTTAAGAAATACACTCCTTGGGAAACAGCAAGAAACAAAATATCTTTAATAGTTCGTTTCTTTACTTAATCTGGCGGAATGAAACAATCACCTCACCGCTCAGTGGCCGCAGTTCCACCTCTACTTTTTTATTTGATAATGGTGGGGTTCTACTCAAAAGTAATCTTCCTGAATAAAAAGACACCGGATGATGCATCCGGTGTCTTTCCCATTTATTCCAATTCCTGAAATACATTTTTCACTTTTTCCACGACATAGGAACTTCCCTCTTCAACATCTTCAATCATCATAGAAACAAGCAGATCTTCTTCTTCTCTGTCCCACCCGACGAACCAGCCATTTTCCTGGGCATTTTCATCCTCGAGTGATTTTTTTAGTTCTGCGGTTCCTGTTTTGCCTGCCAATTGGATACCTTCAATTTGGGGTTGATGGGCAGAGCCTGCCGGATCATCGACAACTGCGGTTAAGTCCTGGCGAATAATAGACGCAGTTTCTTCGCTGACTACATTTTCATGCCAGGCTTTACCTTGTTCCTGATCTGTAAATAATACTGGCTCTAACAATGTACCGTTTGTAATAAAAGGTGTATACGTAAGGGCCACATGAAGCGAACTCATTTGAACCTGTCCCTGCCCATAGCCTGTGTCTGCGAGCAGAATTTCCTGCTCCTTGCCAAAAGACTCATCGTTTAAGATTTGTGAACTGCTGATTGGATAAGGAAAAGGAATCTCTTCACCGAATCCAAAATCGGCAGCTTTCTCTAAAAATGTCTCACCGCCGATATTAAGAATCGTGCGGGCAAAGTAGATATTATCTGAACGAACGAGGGCATCTTTTAAGGTGACAGATTTATCTTTATTTGCTCCATCCACTCTAGTAACCGAGTAATCCCCCCACCCATCTTGTGTATATTTCTTCTCTGGAATAGTCATTTCTTCTTCAGGATTAATATCTCCTGATTCTAATCCAATCGCTGCTGTTATAGGCTTAAAGGTAGAGCCTGGGGAATAGTTGGCTGTGAATTTATTTGTCAGCGGACGCTGGTCGTTTTCCTGCAGTTCTTTTCTACGCTCATTACTCATACCTAAAATAAATTCGTTAGGATCATAAGCCGGTGAGCTTACTAGTGCGCTTACCTGTCCTGTAGTCGGGTTAATGGCTGCAGCCGATCCGGAATCTTCGCTCATTTCATCATATATCTCACTCTGCACGTCTGCATCTATTGTAAGGTTAAAATCCTTTCCTGCTTTTGGCTCTCTTTCAGCAAGGACTGCTTTTTCATTTCCATCCGCACTGTTAATGACAACCTGGCCCCCATGTTGTCCACGCAAATCTTCTTCCAATACACTTTCAAGACCAGTTTGTCCTATCAAGGATGATGCTGAGTACCCCTTCCCTTCTAATTCTTCCAGCTGCTCCGCTGTTACAGATCCAACATATCCAGTCAGATGAGCAGCTGCTTCACCCAGCGGGTATACTCTAGCATTTTTATCCTGTAACTGGCTGCCGCTTAAATCCCTGATGGCTTCAATTTTTTCTTCATCGTCATCCGCAACAGAAGCAAGAGGTACGTATGAATTTTCCTGAACCCATGACTGATTAAGCTGATCATCTATATACTCAACAGATATGTTCAGCTCGTCTGCTAACGTTTCTTTCACTTCAGCTGCTTGATCGGTATCTTCAGGCATTCTTTCCGGCACTAAACCTACCTGTTGGACAACACCGTTAACCGCTAATTCATCTCCATTTATATCAAATATTTCTCCTCTTTCCGCATTCAGCGTCTGAGCTCTGACTTTATCACCTTCGGCCATCTGAGAAAAAATCATTGATGAATCCCATCGTACAGCCCAATGATCACCATCCTCTGATTCTTCAAATACAAACTCAGCTTCATTCTCATCGTTAATTTCTCCACCCAGTGAATTCATTTTCAGCTGATAACTTAATGAAGGCTGATCCTCTTTATCAAAATCCTGATCTTCTGGTGTTTCATATGTAACTTCCAAATCACTCATCTGAATTCCATCGTATATTGTTGTATACCTTTCTACAAACTCTTCTTCACTTAGGACCTCTTTAGAACTCTCACTAAGAAAACTATACATTTCCTTATAATCTTGATTCTCCCAGGCTTCTGTATATTGTTTCAAAACTGACTCCGGATCCGGCTTATCTGAACAACCGGTAATAACTGCCAGTAGGACAGCTCCTAAAATAATACTTACACGCTTCATTTTCACCTCTCCTATATTTCAGAATCCATTATCCTATCATTAGGACCGTTTGCCTAGAATTATATCAAAAAATTACTGAAAAGCAGAAAAAATCGGCTTCTTCTATCCGGGCAGGTTTTTCTCAATAAATGAGCATAAGTGACCCACCGTTGGAAAATGTTCAAATTCTTTACCCATTGGATAGTCTTTAGCTGGATTGATTTGAATATTCCAATATTCTGTCAGCTCAGAAAATGTCTTAGCAAACAAGTTGCCGTTTCCTGCAAAGATTTCATTCAAGTCAGCTGTTGTACTTAAGTAATCTCCGGGCGGATTATATTCGGAAGAACGGTGTTTGAGGATATATTTGACTGTAGTTAAATAGATTTCATAAACCCTGTTTTTCTGGCTCATTTGCTTTAAGTTTTTTCTGGATTTATAGCTTCTGAAATCAAATACCTCTGTCATCTTATTCCTCCCTTTTCTTACTTAAATAACTATTTCTACAGTTATCGACATTATCCTCTTTAAGATATATTTATTTTCAATATCTTTCCTCCTTAAGCATTGCAGACGCTATTTATTTATAAGGTATGTTATTCTATCTACAAAATTAAAGTATGGAGGAAGAATATGAATTCAACTATTGCTACCATTTTGAACCATAGAAGTATTCGAAAATTCAAAGATACTAAACTGACAGAAGAGCAGATTCATACTATTATAAATGCGGCTCAGCAAGCTTCCACTTCCAGCTACATGATGGCTTATACAATTATCGGAGTAACAGATGAGAAGAAAAAAGAAGCATTAGCTCAAGTAAGCGGACAGCCCTACGTAANAAAAGCCCGAGGAAGCTCACCGTTCGCCCATGGAAAGCGAGTTGTTTCCCCTGGCCCGCCTCTCTTTATCAAGGGAAACGGAACAAGGGAATTCACTTCAACTTTCCATCGTATTTGTCCTCACTATTCCACTGTTCAGTTACTCTAAAAAACATAAAGGGCCCGGGGAAACGACGAGACTCCTATGGGAGGATAGAACAGGGTGAGATCCCGGAGGGCGAAAAGCCCGAGGAAGCTTACTGTGCGCCTATGGAAAGCTAGTCTTTCCCCAGGCTCGATCTCAATATTCAGGTAAACGGAACTTTCTACCCTTTAAGAAATACACTCCTTGGGAAACAGCAAGAAACAAAATATCTTTAATAGTTCGTTTCTTTACTTAATCTGGCGGAATGAAACAATCACCTCACCGCTCAGTGGCCGCAGTTCCACCTCTACTTTTTTATTTGATAATGGTGGGGTTCTACTCAAAAGTAATCTTCCTGAATAAAAAGACACCGGATGATGCATCCGGTGTCTTTCCCATTTATTCCAATTCCTGAAATACATTTTTCACTTTTTCCACGACATAGGAACTTCCCTCTTCAACATCTTCAATCATCATAGAAACAAGCAGATCTTCTTCTTCTCTGTCCCACCCGACGAACCAGCCATTTTCCTGGGCATTTTCATCCTCGAGTGATTTTTTTAGTTCTGCGGTTCCTGTTTTGCCTGCCAATTGGATACCTTCAATTTGGGGTTGATGGGCAGAGCCTGCCGGATCATCGACAACTGCGGTTAAGTCCTGGCGAATAATAGACGCAGTTTCTTCGCTGACTACATTTTCATGCCAGGCTTTACCTTGTTCCTGATCTGTAAATAATACTGGCTCTAACAATGTACCGTTTGTAATAAAAGGTGTATACGTAAGGGCCACATGAAGCGAACTCATTTGAACCTGTCCCTGCCCATAGCCTGTGTCTGCGAGCAGAATTTCCTGCTCCTTGCCAAAAGACTCATCGTTTAAGATTTGTGAACTGCTGATTGGATAAGGAAAAGGAATCTCTTCACCGAATCCAAAATCGGCAGCTTTCTCTAAAAATGTCTCACCGCCGATATTAAGAATCGTGCGGGCAAAGTAGATATTATCTGAACGAACGAGGGCATCTTTTAAGGTGACAGATTTATCTTTATTTGCTCCATCCACTCTAGTAACCGAGTAATCCCCCCACCCATCTTGTGTATATTTCTTCTCTGGAATAGTCATTTCTTCTTCAGGATTAATATCTCCTGATTCTAATCCAATCGCTGCTGTTATAGGCTTAAAGGTAGAGCCTGGGGAATAGTTGGCTGTGAATTTATTTGTCAGCGGACGCTGGTCGTTTTCCTGCAGTTCTTTTCTACGCTCATTACTCATACCTAAAATAAATTCGTTAGGATCATAAGCCGGTGAGCTTACTAGTGCGCTTACCTGTCCTGTAGTCGGGTTAATGGCTGCAGCCGATCCGGAATCTTCGCTCATTTCATCATATATCTCACTCTGCACGTCTGCATCTATTGTAAGGTTAAAATCCTTTCCTGCTTTTGGCTCTCTTTCAGCAAGGACTGCTTTTTCATTTCCATCCGCACTGTTAATGACAACCTGGCCCCCATGTTGTCCACGCAAATCTTCTTCCAATACACTTTCAAGACCAGTTTGTCCTATCAAGGATGATGCTGAGTACCCCTTCCCTTCTAATTCTTCCAGCTGCTCCGCTGTTACAGATCCAACATATCCAGTCAGATGAGCAGCTGCTTCACCCAGCGGGTATACTCTAGCATTTTTATCCTGTAACTGGCTGCCGCTTAAATCCCTGATGGCTTCAATTTTTTCTTCATCGTCATCCGCAACAGAAGCAAGAGGTACGTATGAATTTTCCTGAACCCATGACTGATTAAGCTGATCATCTATATACTCAACAGATATGTTCAGCTCGTCTGCTAACGTTTCTTTCACTTCAGCTGCTTGATCGGTATCTTCAGGCATTCTTTCCGGCACTAAACCTACCTGTTGGACAACACCGTTAACCGCTAATTCATCTCCATTTATATCAAATATTTCTCCTCTTTCCGCATTCAGCGTCTGAGCTCTGACTTTATCACCTTCGGCCATCTGAGAAAAAATCATTGATGAATCCCATCGTACAGCCCAATGATCACCATCCTCTGATTCTTCAAATACAAACTCAGCTTCATTCTCATCGTTAATTTCTCCACCCAGTGAATTCATTTTCAGCTGATAACTTAATGAAGGCTGATCCTCTTTATCAAAATCCTGATCTTCTGGTGTTTCATATGTAACTTCCAAATCACTCATCTGAATTCCATCGTATATTGTTGTATACCTTTCTACAAACTCTTCTTCACTTAGGACCTCTTTAGAACTCTCACTAAGAAAACTATACATTTCCTTATAATCTTGATTCTCCCAGGCTTCTGTATATTGTTTCAAAACTGACTCCGGATCCGGCTTATCTGAACAACCGGTAATAACTGCCAGTAGGACAGCTCCTAAAATAATACTTACACGCTTCATTTTCACCTCTCCTATATTTCAGAATCCATTATCCTATCATTAGGACCGTTTGCCTAGAATTATATCAAAAAATTACTGAAAAGCAGAAAAAATCGGCTTCTTCTATCCGGGCAGGTTTTTCTCAATAAATGAGCATAAGTGACCCACCGTTGGAAAATGTTCAAATTCTTTACCCATTGGATAGTCTTTAGCTGGATTGATTTGAATATTCCAATATTCTGTCAGCTCAGAAAATGTCTTAGCAAACAAGTTGCCGTTTCCTGCAAAGATTTCATTCAAGTCAGCTGTTGTACTTAAGTAATCTCCGGGCGGATTATATTCGGAAGAACGGTGTTTGAGGATATATTTGACTGTAGTTAAATAGATTTCATAAACCCTGTTTTTCTGGCTCATTTGCTTTAAGTTTTTTCTGGATTTATAGCTTCTGAAATCAAATACCTCTGTCATCTTATTCCTCCCTTTTCTTACTTAAATAACTATTTCTACAGTTATCGACATTATCCTCTTTAAGATATATTTATTTTCAATATCTTTCCTCCTTAAGCATTGCAGACGCTATTTATTTATAAGGTATGTTATTCTATCTACAAAATTAAAGTATGGAGGAAGAATATGAATTCAACTATTGCTACCATTTTGAACCATAGAAGTATTCGAAAATTCAAAGATACTAAACTGACAGAAGAGCAGATTCATACTATTATAAATGCGGCTCAGCAAGCTTCCACTTCCAGCTACATGATGGCTTATACAATTATCGGAGTAACAGATGAGAAGAAAAAAGAAGCATTAGCTCAAGTAAGCGGACAGCCCTACGTAAAAAACAACGGTCATTTACTTGTTTTTTGCGCTGACCTTCACCGACAGACACATTCAGCAGAAAATCTTGAAGATATGCAAGAGAACCTGGAAAACAGTGAACATTTTCTTGTATCTGCTATTGATGCAGCACTGGCTGCCCAGAATGCTGCCTTGGCTGCAGAATCAATGGGCCTGGGCATCTGCTATTTAGGCAGCTTAAGAAATAATTTGGCTAAAGTCGATAAGCTGCTTGCCTTGCCTCAGCATGTTATTCCACTGTTTGGCATGGCAATAGGGGAACCTGACCATCAACCCGAAATAAAACCCCGCCTTCCCCTTAAAGCTGTATATTTTGAAAACAAATATGAAGACCATGAAGATGCTATACGATCATTTGATGAACAAATTAAAGCATATTACCAGTCCCGTGCTTCTAATCAGCGAATAGACACGTGGACTGAACAAATGCATCGGCGGTTTTCTAATACAATACGCATGGATGTAACTGACCTCGTTCAGAAAAAAGGATACAACAAACGCTAAGAGGTGAAGACCAATGCAGCTTAAAAGAATTGCAGAGCGTATAGAAAAAGCGGATCATATTGCCGTACTGACTGGGGCTGGAGTTTCCACGGCCAGTGGTATTCCTGATTTTCGTTCAAGTACAGGATTATGGACTGAAGAACTCTCGCGTGAGGAATATATGTCAAGTGACTATTTTTTCTCACATCCAGAAGATTTCTGGAAAAAATATAAAGAGATATTTCGGATAAAATTGCTGCAGCAATATGAGCCGAACGAGGTTCATCAATTTATCAAAGAGCTGGAAAACTTAAAAAGGAAAGTATCAGTCATTACTCAAAATGTAGACGGCCTTCATAAAAAAGCAGGCAGTGAAAGGATTATTGAATATCATGGTTCTTTAGATGAAGCGCATTGTCCAGGCTGCGGCGACACCTATAGCTTGGATTTCGTACTAAATCACGAAGTACCTTTATGCACCACCTGTGCTAAGGCTATTAAACCTAATGTTGTATTATTTGGAGATTTAATTACTGAGCACGATGCTGCAGAAGCAGCTATTGATGGAGCTGATTTATTGCTGGTTCTTGGTACGTCCCTTCAGGTAACTCCATTTAGTTTTCTTCCAGATTACGCTGCAAGTCGTGGGGTTTTTTCGATTATAATTAATAAAGAACCAACAATAAAAAACTATATTTTTGATGAAGTGGTGCTCGGAGATTTAACGACTGCAGTGAGAGAATTAAAAACGTATATGCAGTCTTGAAGAATTGCTAGAAAAAAGACTCCCACCGTTTTAAACATTTCGAGACGATTAATTTAAATCGATCCAGGGTACACACTGATTAGCTGGAGGTGTAAAATATGGAGAAACTTAATTTAAGTACAACAGGGATACAAGCAAGCCTCATCGGCTTAGGTACTTGGGCGATAGGCGGTTGGAAATGGGGCGGCACAGACGAGCAGCAATCACTCGACACGATTCATGCCGCTATCGACCATGGCATTAACTTTATAGATACGGCTCCGGTATACGGCTTTGGCCGTTCTGAAGAAATTATCGGTAAAGCTGTAGAGCAGTCTGGAAAACGTGAGGACCTTATTCTTGCTACCAAAACGGGACTTGATTGGAAAGAGGAACAACCATTTAGAAATGGTACTAAAGAAAGAATTCACAAGGAAGTAGAGGATTCTTTAAAAAGACTTCGCACGGATTATATCGATGTATACCAAGTGCACTGGCCGGATCCTCTGACACCGCTTCATGAGACAGCAGAAGTGCTCAATTACTTATATAACCAGGGGAAAATCCGCGCCATTGGTGTCAGTAATTTCACACCAGAACAAATGGACAGTTTTCGCGAAGCTGCACCTCTTCACACGGTACAGCCTCCCTATAACTTATTCGAAAGACAAGCTGAAAATGATGTCCTGCCTTACGGACAGAAACACGAGCTATCAGCAATCACTTACGGTGCCTTGTGCCGAGGACTTCTTTCTGGAAAAATGTCTTCAGACCATAAGTTTGAAGGGGATGACCTTAGAAAGGACGATCCAAAGTTCCAACAGCCTAGATTTGATCAGTATTTAAATGCTGTTAAGGAACTGGACAAGCTGGCTCAGAATAAATTTAATAAGCGAGTGATTCATTTAGCGATTCGCTGGGTGCTTCAGCAGCCAGGAACAGGTATTGCTTTAATGGGAGGCAGACGACCGGATCAGCTTGATGCTATAAAGGAAATACACGATTTCGAAATCGATGAAGATACGATGATAGAAATAGATAACATTTTGGCACAAAATATAAGCGATCCGGCCGGACCAGAGTTCATGGCTCCCCCTGATAAACAGACGTTAGGCATTTAAATTAATAGAACCGGGTGCTTTACACAAGCCCGGTTCTTATTTTTTTGCTACACTATATATGGCAGAAGTCTACTAGGAGGAATACAAAGTGGATATTTTAGTTTGGATTCTTATTGTTTTATTATTTATTGCAAGTTTTGCAAGCCTAATATTTCCGATTATTCCCGGAGCTCTTGTCCTTTGGCTCGGGTTCCTCATGTATCATTTCGTATTGGATCGTACAGAATTAACGATCTTCTTTTGGGGGATCATGATCGTCCTTACAGCCTCACTATTTCTGGCTGATGTAATTGCTAACAGCTTTTGGGTGAAAAAGTTTGGGGGAAGTAAATGGGGAGAGCGTTCAGCCGCAATTGGTGTAATTATCGGTTCTTTTCTCATTCCGCCGTTTGGAATTATTATTGTTCCTTTTTTTGTAGTACTTGTTGTTGAATTATATCAAACACGCTCCGCCGAGAAAGCATTGTCCGCATCCGTCGGCTCATTATTTGGTTTCTTAAGTGGAACTGCAGCAAAAATAGTAATCCAGCTGTTTATGATCATTTGGTTCTTAGTGGAAGTATTAGCATAGAAAAAGGGTGTTTCCGTTGAGCTGTTTGCTCTTGGAAACACCCTTATTTTATTATTCTCTTCCCATCCCTTTAAGAAACTGCATCATCATCGTAATGCTCCGATTGATTTCTGGATCTCTTAAGGATTTTGCCAAATCAAATACAGAAGTTCTGTCATTTAGATCGGCTTTTTGCATTTCTTCCACACCACTATTTAACCTGTTCGTCACTTCTCTTATCGATTTTACATCAAGCTCTACTAAAAGGTAGAAAAGTTCTGGAAGATTTTCCAGCAGAGGGCTGTAGGTTTCTTTGCTGATCTCGTTCACCACATAGCCAAGAGCATCTTTCTTTGAATGAACTAATGCTCTGGCAGTATCTAACGTACCTCCCTCATTTAATGCTTTTAACAATTCAATGGCTGTAAGAATACTATCTTTATTCTCTGCCAAAGCCTGTTTAACTTCTTGATAATCTTTCTCTAATTGTTCCTCTTTCGGGATTTCCAGCCTTTTAATATTCGTAATCGCTTTACCCATCTTTTCTCACCTGATCTCCTGGGAATTCATAGTCATTTCTTTCCCATTTCCCTTCAACAAATACTCCGACTTGCGGCACAGGGTTTCCTCTTCGGTGATTGTTTGGAGGGATCGGGGACTTCCCTTCCTTCTTAAGGACTTCCATTCGAACAGCGATTTCTTTAAAAGCTGGGGTATCGGTATCCTTATCTACACGATTATCGGTAAGCAGGTTAACAGCTGATTTACCGTCAGCACTCATAGGAATAAATATTTCTTTTCCACGCACACGATCAGTAACTGTTACAGTACCGTTAGCCTCTCCAGCCTCAGAAATGAGTAATATTTTGGCTCCTTCGCGAATATTTCTTTCATCAGCCAGCTCTTTGGATACTTCCACAAACGGATAAGGAGTCTTCCTTTTGATTCCTTCTACCTTATAAGTCATATTACCTTCGTGGAAATGCTCGAGAAGGCGGCCGTTGTTAACATGAAGATCATATTCTTCCGTTGTATCGTACATAAGCTCAAACTCAAGAGGGAAGAACTTCGCTTTTCCATCATCAAAAGGAAAACCATCTACAAACAGAAGCGGCGTATCTGTTCCGTCTTCCGCTACAGGCCATTGAAGTGATTCGTACTTTTCCATGCGATCATATGTGACCCCGGCAAATAGCGGTGTCAGCTGTGCAGCTTCTGCCATAATTTCTGATGGATGCTCATAGTTCCAATCTGCTCCCATTTCACGAGCAAGCAGCTGAATAATTTCCCAATCAGGCTTAGATCCTGGAAGGGGATCAAGTGCCTTATAAAGCCGTTGAATTCTTCGCTCTGTATTGGTAAACGTTCCATCTTTCTCAAGGGCAGGCGCAGCAGGCAGGACAACGTCAGCAAACTGTGCAGTTCTCGTTAAAAATAAATCCTGTACAACGAAGAACTCCAGTTTTGCGAGAGCATCTGTTACATAATTAATATTGGCATCTACAATTCCTGTGTCTTCCCCTTTTACGTACATAGCACTTAAGGAGCCATCATGAATGGCTTTAATCATTTCATGGTTATCTTTTCCAGGATCTTTTGGAATTTCACAATTCCATGCCTTTTCAAATTTTGATCTGGCTTCATCATCTTCTGTTTCCTGATAACCTGGAAATAAATTCGGCATACTGCCAAAATCACTGCAGCCCTGCACATTATTATGACCACGAAGAGGATAAGCTCCTGTACCTTCTCTTCGATAATTCCCTGTAACGAGGAGCAGGTTTGAGATGGCTGTACTTGTATCACTACCGCGCATATGCTGCGTGACACCCATTGCCCAGCAAATAGCTACCTTATCAGTATTCGCAATCTCTTCTGCTACTTCAATTAGTTCAGCTTTAGGGATACCTGTCATTTGTTCAGCGTATTCCATTGTAAACGGTTCAAGGCTTTCCCGGTACTCTTCATACCCGTTGACCCATTCGTCAATAAACTTCCTATCTTCCAGTCCGTGATCTAAAATATATTTTGTTACAGCTGACAGCCAGACAAGATCAGTGCCGGACTTCGGCTGATAAAATCGATCGGCTCTAGTGGCCATCTCGTGTTTCCTTAAATCAAATACGAACAGTTTTTGCCCGAATAGTTTCTTCGAACGCTTAATTCTTCCAGCTAAAACGGGGTGGGACTCTGATGTATTTGTACCAATCCCAATAACTAAATTAGCTTTAGCTATATCATCGATTGAACCTGAATCTCCTCCATGACCAACTGTACGGAATAACCCTTTGGTAGCTGGTGACTGGCAGTACCTGGAGCAGTTGTCTACATTATTTGTTCCTATAACCTGACGAGAAAACTTCTGCATTAAATAAGACTCTTCATTCGTTGCTTTGGATGAAGCAATAAATCCTAAATCATCGGCCCCGCGTTTTTCCTTGATTTCATTGAATCGTTTAGCAACATAAGAGATGGCTTCATCCCATTCAACTTCTTCAAAAGAATCTCCTCGCCTGATCAACGGCTTAGTTAAACGTTCCTCACTATTCACATAATCCCAGCCGAATTTTCCTTTTATACACGTAGCGATTCCATTAGCAGGGGACTCCGGCTGTGGATCAATTTTCAAAATTTCGCGATCTTTTGTCCAAACATCAAATGTACAGCCTACGCCGCAGTAAGTACAAACTGTTTTTGTTTTTTCGATACGGCTGTCTCTCATTGAGGCCTCGGTGTCGGAAACAGCAAATAATGGGCCGTATCCGGTCTCTACTTTTTTCGTTAGCTCAATCATATTTTTTAGAATGCCCGGCTCCTGGTCTGTAATAAAACCAGCTTCTCTTTCCATTCCTTTTTCCATCATGGCATTACAAGGACATACGGTAGAACACTGCCCGCAATTGACACAGGAAGACATATCGATTGGCACATCATTATCCCAAATAACCCGGGGCTGCTCTCGTTCCCAATCAATCGTTAAAGTTTCATTTACAGCTACATCCTGACACGCTTCTACACAGCGTCCGCATAAAATGCACTGATCGGGGTCATACCTGTAAAATGAACCTGAATCATCCCGGTTGTAGGGTTTTTCTTTAAATGGACGTGACTGATGTTCGAGGCCCCATTCTGCCATCGTGTTATGAATCTCACATGTTCCATTATTATAATCACATACGGTACAATACAGTTCATGATTCTCTAAAATCCGGTCAAGTGACTCTTTCTGAGCCTTTTGTACGTGAGGCAGTTTTGTCTGTACTTTCATCCCTGCTTCCACTGTTAGGCCACAGGCTCTCTGCAGCTCGCCATTTACTTGAACGATACAGGTGTCACATGTTTCTAATGTACCTAGTGACTCCGTGTAGCAAATCTGAGGAATGTTTTCCGCAGTATCGTTTAACAGGTCAATAAGTTTCTGCCCTGGATCCGCTAAGTATTCCTTTCCATTAACGGTGACTATGGTATGATCTTGTTCGAGCATCCATGAACCCCTCCCCTATATAAATTAATTTCTTGTAAGTCTGTATAAAAATCTATATAAATCCATTCTTACGAGCAGCTGCTTGAAGAATAGATCAGACTCTGATGTCTTCTTTATAACCATATAATTTAAATCGATGCTCTCTGACAGAAAATCAGTTATCTTGAGAAAGCCTCAGAATTATATATGTACTTTTTCTATTCAAGATTAAATCTTCCGACAAATCCCTCCATTATTTTGCAGATATAGTTCCCTTTAACCTATCTACTGACTAATAAAACATAATATTAAAATGAAACAACTAATCGAAGCGTCCAGCTCTTCTGTTTCTAGTAGTATTATAATATTTAATAATTTCTCTTAACATCAAACTCACTAGCAATATCAGAGCTGCTGTTAGCTGAAAGATCCCACCTCCCGCTCCTACCCAGCGGGCATCAAAATGTTCGAGCAGCCACCCGGTCCCATACATAATGATACCCATATTAATATTTGTAGCAGAATCAAGGAAGCCGAAAACTTTCCCCTGATCGCTCGGCTTCGTATGCATCATAATTAAACTATCCAGACTTGCATTAGTCACACCGCCTGCTAAAGAAATAAGAATAAACGCCACTACTGCCTTTTCTATAGTTGAAGACTGGCTCGCTAATATGTGCATCATGCCCTCAATAAAAATTGTAAAAATCGCGGCTAATAAATACTTTCTTTTGATTAATTGAACCACCCAAAAACTTAAAACCAACCCTGTTCCTAAAGAACCGTATAACAGACCGACACCTAAGTCTCCAAGATTAAACGTAATGGCTCCGTAATAACTGATTAATACATTAATAATTCCATCAGCGACTGAAAGGGTTAATTGTATAATGATTACCCACCATACTATTTCTTCTAAAGAACGTATCCAATGTCCCGGTAGATTCTCTTTGTTTTCCTTCCTTTGAAGAGGGAGGGGCGGGATTTTTCTTAATAACCAGGCAGATGCAAAAAAGGTCGCCGCGTTAAGATAAAAAGAAGCATTATGACTAACAAAGAATGCAACAATGCCTCCGCCCACTGAGCCGGCTATAAGTACGACTCCAATCATTACTTGCTCGAGTGCATTTACTTTTATAAGATGTTTCTTTTCAACTAAACCACCAATACTGCTTTTTCGAATCGGTGAGTAAAATGCCTCTCCGCAAGCCAGAAGGAAGACCCCTACATAGATCATCCATAAATCACTCTTATTACTTATAAGCAAAAATGATAGTGCAATAGGAACACGTAAAAGATCTGTCGTAATAAGCAGTGTTTTACGATTCAACTTGTCCGCCAGTTTACCACCGAGCGGAGACAGCAGCAAAAACGGAATTACTCTTAATCCCATAACCATTCCTACTGCAAGTCCTGAGCCTGTATATTCCAGAATCAAGGCCAGCACGGCGACTTGACTGAAGCGGTCACCTACACCGCTTATCAACCCAGCCCCAAAAAATCTTGTGTATGGATGTTTCTTCAACATCATCCCTCCCCCCTTAATTAGATATATATCTAATTAGTTACCCAAAGAAAAAGCTTCGATTTAATCGAAGCCTTACAGACGCTTTACGACGACTGGCCACATTTCTGATGGATTCAATTCGTACTGCCCCTTTTCCCTGTACATGTAGCCCTGCATGATCCACTCTCTTCTTACAGTGGCATAATCATCAAAGAAGTTAAGGATTTGTTCATTAATTTCCTGCTCGCTATATGTTTTGCCCATTTCAAAATCCTGAACAAAATAAGAAAGGACGATCAGTTTCTTTTTAAGCTGGCTCGGCATCTGCTTCAGTTTTCCTTCCTTCGTTAAAAAGTTGCGAAGGATCTTCTGCTGATCTAGTTCAGATACAAATAACTCTTCTTGTTTCACTTCATCATCCCCTAATCTCAAGATTGCGGTTGACATAAACTCAAGCTTCTTTTCATCTAAGTAAAAATAAATCGTATTCCTATCCCGCCTGGCATACACCATTCCCGTATCTCGCAATTTTTTTATATGATGGGTAATCGTTGGAGCACGCAGACCAAGTTTATGAGCAATAGCCTGACCATGGAGCGGTCCTTTTTTCAGTAGTGTTAAAATCCGAAGACGGGTTGTATCTCCAACTGCTTTGTAAAAATTCACCATCCGGTCCAGCTGCATAATGTCACCTCATTAAATAATCATCTAATTAGACATTAATCTAATAATTAATTTATGTCAATGAAAATTCTGCCGAGAAAATCCCGGCAGAAGTCTGGCTTGTCTTTTTACTTTAAAAGATTTAATCTAATAAACATTGGGGAGGGAATAGGAATGAGTATCATTTTAAAGCGTATTTATGAGGAAAAAGGTGATGTGACTAAAGGAAACAGAATTCTTGTGGACCGCGTATGGCCAAGGGGTATTTCAAAAAATGCCGCCAAACTTGATGATTGGGCAAAAGACCTTGCTCCAAGTCCCAGTCTCAGAAAATGGTTTAATCACGAACCTGAAAAATTTGAAGAATTTTCAAAACAGTACCGATCAGAAATTCAGCAGGATCACCATAAGCTTTCTCTGCTAAATAGACTGAAAGAAAAATCAAAAACTGAACGTGTAATACTCCTGTACGGATCTAAAAATACAAAATTCAATCATGCTGTTGTGCTTAAAGAAATGATGAGAAAATGATAGAAAAAAACCGAAGACGGGAAGTCCAAACCGTTAATATGTCGTAAACCATGTCCATTTCTGCAGATGATAAGTTACATATCGAAGAGGGGTAAGTTTGTCTTGATACTCCTCATATTCTGTCGTAAAATGACCGTTTTCATTATTCCATATCCGCTTAAAATAGCTGTCAACTTCATGGAAAACTTCTTCTCCGCTCTGTCCGCTTATTTTTAGATTAGACTCAAGATTTAAGTTTGCCAGATTACGCCTTGTAAAATTTGCTGATCCAGCAATAATGACTTGTTCCTCTTCTTTATCGATGTAAAGCATTTTCGTATGGTACTGTTCTTTATTAATGTCATACCATCTGATCCTTAAGTTTTCATGGCCGAGCTCCTGAATCTCTGCAGCGACCGGTAAATTGGGTACCCCTGTTTTCTTATTACCAAACGCCATCGTGTTAGGGTCAAGCACGATATTTACTTTAGCGCCTTTTTCAGCAGCTTTATCAAGTAAATCCACTATTTTTCGGTCGGCTAAATAAAACATTCCCAGCCAAATCGTATCGTCTGACTTAACTTCCCCCAGCTCATTTAGGATAGCTTCATAAATTTTCCCTTCTGTTAAGTACTGGACGTTCAAATCCCCTTCCTCTGCTTTAAAAGCATCAGGATTATAATCTGGAAATTTCACATCAGCAGCAGAGTATTCCACGACCGCTTTTTCTGCTTCCAAGAGATCCTTAAGTATAGGCCCAGTGACTTTAAAGGCCACATTTTCATGAAAACTGCTCTCATTATGAGGATTTCCTGTTGAAACTATTCCCGCATTTTCCGTAACCACTACTTTTCGATGATTCGCTTTAATATTCATTAGCTTTAAATATGAACGTAAGGTCACTTCGGGAGCATCACTGGCAAACGGGTTAGGTATCCATCCTTTATTTCCTGTACCCATCCAGCTGAAGAACACACGCCATACACTTGAATAGAGGGGATTAGAATCACGGAGCTGATTCAAGTCTGTGAGGACAACTTCGATTCCATTGTCTTTTAATGCTTTCATTTCTTTAGAAACATAGGAGCCGTATCCTGTATTAACCTGATCAGTTATAAATATAATCTCCAGCTCAGGATGTTTTTTCTTCTGTTGAATTAGACGGTTTGTAAGCTCGTCAGCTAGCGGCACAAAGTCCCGGTTCTCACTTGTATAGGAATTAAATAAAAACATATCCAGTACGACAAATTCTTCTGCTTCTGATATTAGCTCATACATTTCATTAAATGTTTCAAGCTCATGAACTGTTTTTCCTGCCTCATCTTCATATGTTAAATCTTTAAAAAATTCAATATCAGAGATGTTATGAACCTCCCCTTTATAATTTGTCCCTGCCGGCAGGCTTTTCCACGAGGTATGATAAGCTATAACGATAGATAGTATCATTCCTAATCCCAATAAAAACTTAAACCATTTTTTCCGATAAACTTGCAACATCTTTTCCAAAAGACATACCTCCACTCTCTCGCTTATTATAAGTAAGAGAACAGAAAAAAACACCTGATATCATAGATAGATACCTATGAACCAGGTGTAACTCCTTATTTTGCGGATTTAAATGGCTTGTCTTTGTTTAGAGATAACTCTGTCATCCTGCGTTTATTAGAAGCAATAATATATACAGCGATAGTGCTTATGATAGCCACTATAATCGAACCAATATTAAAAATTCCTTTCTCTGCAGTCCATACAATGGTATAACCTAGAGCACCAGCGAACATTGCATAATACAGAAACGGGAAGATGGTTTTTCGTATGATATCGCCTTCTTTTCCAACCAACCCTACGACCGCACAGGCTGCTACTACATTGTGAACACAAATCATATTCCCAGCAGCTCCGCCTACAGCCTGAAGGGCTACAATCCAGTTGGCATTAACACCGATTTGGGACCCAACATTATATTGAAACAAAGAAAACATCATGTTGCTGACTGTATTGCTTCCGGCAATAAAGGCACCAAGTCCACCTACAAATGTAGAAAACAGCGGCCAGAAATCACCGGTCAGGTTAGCTACTCCTGTAGCAAGTTCCATAGGCATGCTTTCATAGCCTGCCAAGCCGCCTTCACTATTTAAAAACACCTGAACCATTGGTACTGTAAAAATCAATGCGGCCGATGCCGGAATCATCGTTTTAGCTGAGTGAGTCAAAGCTTTTTTGTAGGCTCCTGTGCTCATTTGGTGGATGATAAAAGTGATAAGGGAAACTAAAACAAATACCGTCCCCGGTGAATGAAGCGGCTGAAAGCTGGCTGTAATCGATGTCCCGAAGATGTTATTTAGCTCCAGAGTCCATGATGTGATCCATTCGTTTAATGGCAGCGCTTTCAATCTTGTTAACACTAGAATAAGTCCAATTAATAAATAGGGCGTCCATGCTCGGATCATCGACATTCTTCCACTTTTATGTGTTACATCTTTAATTTCAATTCTTCCGGTCCAGGAAGGGTCCCATTGGGACTGTTCATCGAAATCCCATTGCTGATCTTTAGGAGGCATTAGGAAACCTTTTTTAGCAGCCGGTATTACGATCGCAAGCCCTACAAGGCCGCCGATTAACGATGGAAATTCAGGACCTAGAAGGTTGGCAACTAAAACATATGGAATCGTCATTGCAAAGGCTGCAAACAGAGCGAATTTCCATATTTGAAGGCCTTCACTAAAAGATTTATTTTTACCAAAAAACCTTGTCATTAATGCTACAACAAATAACGGAACAAGTGTCCCTGTAATAGCATGAATAATAGCAACTTGACCAGCGATTCCTGTAACAAGAGACAAAAAGTTGTCTGTAATCGAGGCGTCAGCAGCAAGACCTGTCTGAACACCTACAAGTACAGGAGTTCCTACTGCACCAAATGATACAGGTGTACTTTGAATGACCATACCAGCCACTACAGCTGCCATCGCTGGAAATCCTAATCCGACAAGCAGCGGCACAGCTACAGCTGCGGGAGTACCAAAACCGGCTGTTCCTTCAATAAATGACCCAAACAGCCAGGCGACAATAATGACCTGGACCCTCCGGTCAGGGGAAATATCGATAAAACCTTCACGGATGGTTTTTATTCCACCGCTTTCCTGCAGCGTATTAAGGAGAAGAATCGCCCCAAATATAATGTATAAAAGCGTAGCAGCAACGACAAGTCCGTTAACTGAAGCAGCAGCCACTACGGCCCCCGGGACCTGCCAGACAAAAAGTGCCAGCAGAACAGCAACTATGTAGGAGATCGGCATGGCTTTACTCGCCGGCCACCTGAGACCTACGAGGAAGATCCCTACGGCAACAATCGGGAGTAATGACAGCATTGCTAAGGTACCAGTATTCATTTCTCACCCTCCATTTTTAAATATAGGTGCCAGGTACTGACTAATCCTCTATCAGTACCTGGATCCAAAAAAGTCTACTTGTTACCCGATACAGCTGCAGACGTTCTTATCAGCTGATTTTTCAATGTGCCAATCTGCTCGATCGTACACTCCACGTCATCGCCTTCTGAAATAAAATGAGCACCAAGGGGGCTTCCCGTCAAAATGCAGTCACCCGGTTTTAATGTCATGATTTTTGATAAATAGGACACCATCTCTTTTAATGGAACAATCATCAAAGATGTAGGGCTGTTTTGCTTTTCTTCCCCATTTATATAGGCTTTTACAGAAATCTCAGAAGGATCAAGTTCTGTTTCCAAACAGGGACCTAAAGGTGTAAACGTATCGAATGATTTTCCAAGTGTCCAGTGACCATCTTCATGGAAGAACTGGGGAGCGGTAACATCATTTCCAACCGTATACCCAAATATATAATCGAGCACTTCTTCTTTTTCTACATTTCTCATCTCTTTTCCAATGACAACGGCCAGCTCTGACTCAAATTTCACTTCCTCGATTAGTTCTGGAATTTCAATTTCAGCTCCCGGGCCAACTACAGAAGAGGAAGGTTTAAAGAAAAATACAGGGAGCTCCGGAAGTTTTTCAGGAAGATCACTTTCTTTTCCTACATAGTTAGCTCCGATGCCGATTACTTTACCCGGTTCGATAGGAGCCAGGAGTTCTGCCTCCTTCTCTGCAATGATTTCACCCGTATACTCCCAGTCTCCATAAATGTCTCCTGTAATTAAATGAATGCCTTCCTGTCTAAGTTCTCCATATTGAACTTTCCCAGCATTACTAAGACGCACCAATTTCATCGTAATTCCTCCTTATTCAATTAACAGCTACCGTGTCTTTGACTATTTTTTTAACATCCATACAACGGCTCGGGGTGGGGAAGAGCTTGCCTTTGTTTAAAAGATCTTCTGGATTAAACACTTCCCTTAAACGAGTCTGAGCATCGAGTTCGTCATCTGTAAAAATAAACCGCATTTCTTCTTTTTTCTCAATACCGACTCCATGTTCACCTGTAATCGAGCCGCCCACATCTGCACAGGCTTTTAGACAAGCGGTACCAGCTTCTAAGGCTTTTTCTGTCTCTCCGTCTAATCTCGCATCAAATAAGATTAGCGGATGAAGATTTCCGTCGCCTGCATGGAAGATATTAGCGATTCTTAACCCGGATTCTGCACTTATTTCGGCAATTCTATCCAGCACTTCCGGAAGCCGGCTTCTCGGGATAACCCCGTCCTGTACAAGGTAATCTGGTGAAATGGCCCCCATAGCTCCAAACCCTGTTTTTCGATTGGCCCACCATTTCCCTCTTTCTTCTTCACTTTGAGCAACTTTTACCTCTCTTACATTTCTTGCTTTACATACCGTAAGGATTTGCTCAATTTGTTCATCAATCCCAGCCACAACGCCATCTACTTCAATCAGCAGTAAAGCTTCGATATCTTTAGGGTGGCCTACAGGGAACGCTCCGGCTTCTACCCCTTCAATCGCTGTTTTGTCCATCATTTCCAAAGCAGCCGGTACAATACCCGCTGATATTATATCGGATACCGCCAGGCTTCCATCTTCTACGTTATTAAAATAAGCAAGAACGGTTTGTTTTCCTTCCGGGTTCTTAAGAATCCTGACAGTAATTTTCGTTACAATTCCAAGGGTGCCTTCTGACCCGGTCAGCAGCCCGATTAAATCATACCCTGGTGCATCTGGAACTCCGCCTTCACTAATCTCAATCACTTCTCCATTAGGAAGGACGACCTCCAGACCTAAAATATGATTGGTGGTCACCCCGTATTTCAAACAGTGTGCGCCACCGGCATTTTCGGCCACATTGCCTCCTATTGTACACACATACTGACTCGATGGATCTGGCGCATAGTAATAACCTTTGTGGGCAATTGAATTGGTCAGCTTCAGATTTACAAAACCTGGCTGAACAACAGCCTGCCGGTTTTCAAAGTCCACACTTATCAGCTTTTTCATTTTACTTAAACTGATGATCACTTCCTGATTCATTGGAATGGCTCCACCGCTAAGTCCAGTTCCTGCCCCACGGGCAAGAAAAGGCAGGTTGTTTCTATGACAATAGCGAACGATTTCAGCAACTTCTGATGTATCGCCAGGAAAAACCACTGCTTTAGGTAAAGCTTTGTGTACTGTGAACCCATCGGAATCATAGGATATAAGGTCTTCATCAGCAAAAAGGATTTCTTTAGGCCCGACAATTTCGGCCAGATTCTTAATATGAACGTCTGGATAGGTCTGTTTCTTCTTTTTGCCAAACATTAGTGATCACCCTTTTTGAGGAAATAATTCTTTCTGTTTTGCCCGCTCGTTCTGCTCGTCTTCCTTATAAGCCCAGTCGAGAAGCTGGACAGTATGGACAATTTCACTTCTTCTGCCAAATTTCTGTACACCCATAGCCATTTGAAGCATGCATCCCGGATTTCCCATAGAAATCATTTCCACTTCTTCTGGGACGTTTTCCATTTTCCTATCAAGCACAGCCTCGGCCATTTCAGGATTTGTAATATTATAGACTCCTGCACTCCCGCAGCACATATCAGCGTTTGCCATTTCTTTATACTCAACCCCCGGTATATCCTGAAGCAGCTTACGGGGTTCATGCCGGACTCCTTGACCATGAGCCAGATGGCAAGCATCATGATAGGTGATTTTCTTATGAACCGGACTTTTCGGCTTCTCGTATCCGGTATCATAAAGGTATTTAGAAATATCTTCTACTTTCTCAGAAAACCTCTCTGCTCTTTCTTTCCATTCCGGTTCATCTTTAAATAATTCCGGATATTCTTTAAGCGCACAGCCGCAGCCAGCTGCATTAACGATAACTTTCCCTGAATCTTCAAATGCTTCAATGTTCTGCTTTGCGAGCTTCCTTCCCATATCTCGGTCGCCAGCGTGCACATGTAAAGCTCCACAGCATGTCTGCTTCTTTGGTATCTCTACATCATTGTTGTTATGTGTAAGTACATCAATCGTAGACTGATTGATGTCACTGAACATAATATCCATTATGCAGCCAGTCAGCATAGATACTTTAGCTTTAGGTGTTCCCCGGGCTGGAATAAATTCTGTATCTTTGTATTTTTTTTGTACAGACTGCTTTACTTTTGGCATAATGGCTTCCATATTCGCTAAGTGGGAAGGCATAACCTTCAGTGCTCCCGTTTTTCTCACAACGGATTGAAGCCCGCTCCTTTGATAGATTTTTAATAGATTACTAACTGTATGCATTCTTTTTGGATGTGGAAATAAATCTTTTAAGAATAAGCTGCTCACGGATGCCTTCCATCCTTTTAACGGAACTGCCTGGCGGATCTGCCCCCGAGCTTCTTCAATAAGACCGCCGACGTCGACGTTAGCTGGACAGGCTGTCGTACAGGCTCTGCAGTCAAGACATTGAAACACTGGATCTGCGAATTGTTCATTGACATTGATTTTCCCTTCGGCAACTGACTTAATTAAGTGAACCCTTCCTCTGGGTGAATGTTGTTCCTGTCCTGTTTCTAAATAAGTAGGGCACGATTCAAGACACATGCCGCAATGAACACAATCTGCCCATTTATGAGGGTCTGGATGATCCTTTAATAAGTAATTTGTTAGCCGGTTATCATACTCAGAACATGGCGGATCGTTTTTTTCCAGTACGTTTGTACCGCTGGTTTCCATCTATATCCCTCCTACGAATCTCTGATGATTCAGCGTGTTGTTAGGATCAGCCTTTTCCTTAATTCCTTGAAGAAGAAAGAAATAAGCCGGGTTATGCCCCCAGACGTCCGTTTCTTTCCGCCATTCATAAGGCATGTGTTTAATTACGGCATGCCCTTTTCTCTTCTCGGCTTCAGCACGGAGCTTCTTAATAGCGGCTGTAACGCCGTCCTTATTACCTGTTAAAATGACGTAAGAAATTCCGTGTCCTGTCCCGCCGTGGCTTTCTACATGCTCTAACCCTTCGTCCTCAAGCTTCTGTGCCTCATGTATTATTTCAAAAACATCCATGTTTTTAGTGCTTATCTTTAGTACTGCCTGGTTTTGTTTTGCAGAAAGGCTGTTAGGGACTGCATTAGAAAACGAGCTCCAGAATGCGCATGCTTCTTCCCCGTTTACTATTTTGATTGGTAATCCTTCTGGAATATTAGCTTCAATCCATGTTTCCTGATAACGCACCGAATTTTCAACGTCCTCTAAGCCGATCAGCAGATGAAAGCTTTCCTCATTTAAAATTCGTTTTGAAAAAGCTGGATTCATAATCTCCAATGTAACCGGTTCCAACATAGAATCCTGAATGCTTTTGGAAAACGCGCGCAGGTCATCCAGCTTTCCTGAAGGAACTTTAATCTGTATGAGACTCTCACACTTAGGAACAGGGCGAAGCTTCATTGTAATTTCTGTGATTACACCCAATGTGCCCATAGACCCTATGAAAAGCTTATTCATGTCATAGCCTGCAACATTTTTAACTACTTTCCCTCCTGTACGGGTAAGTGTCCCATCAGGATACACAATCCTTAAACCTATTACCTGGTCTCTCGCTGATCCATATTTCATTCGTTTAGGTCCGCTTTCATTAGCGGCAATGACACCGCCGATCGTAGCGTCTGCCGGCCAGTTTGGATCAAGGGAAACCATCTGGCCGAAATCTTTTAAAAAATCCTGCAGTTCTTGTATGGTCGTTCCCGAACGGACAGTAACTGTCATATCTCCGGCGGTATGTTCTACGATACCTTTATAATCAGCGAGAGAAAGAACGATATCATAATCATTCTTTAATCCTCCGTATCCTCTTTTCGTCCCTCCAGAGACAACAGTTACTTTATCTCCTGCCTGATTTGCTTTCTTTAAGATTTCAGAGATTTCCGACTCACTCACCGGGAAGTACTTTAGTGTTCCGTTATTCCCAAATCCATTAATTGTACTTTGTAAGACATCCTTTGTTTCCATCTGTTACACCTCTTTTAGTCAGGTAATTCGGATGCTTTATAAAAGAAGCCACTAACTGTCGTTAATGGCTCCTTATCACTTATCAACCTTTCGCATATTCCTTTGCTTTCATTTCTAATCGGCGACGGTGCAGAATTGGTTCTGTATAACCGCTAGGCTGTTCTACACCTTTGAATATTAATTCACGGGCAGCCTGAAATGCGATGGAGCTGTCATAATCAGCGGCCATGGAACGATACTCTGGGTCATCTGCATTCTGTTCATCCACTACTTTTGCCATCCGTTCTAAAGTCTCTGTCACCTGGTCTTCTGTGCATATCCCATGATGAAGCCAATTTGCAATATGCTGACTGGATATTCTTAAAGTAGCGCGATCTTCCATAAGGTTAATATTATTGATATCCGGAACTTTCGAACAGCCGACCCCATGCTCTACCCATCGGACAACATATCCAAGAATTCCTTGAGCGTTATTGTCTAATTCTTCCTGAATTTCTTCCTGTGACCAATTTGGATTTTCGGCGACAGGAATCTGCAGGATTTCTTCCCTGTAGTTATCATCACTCGTAGTCCACTCACTTTGAACGTCAGCTACATCGATCTTGTGATAATGAAGAGCATGAAGTGTCGCAGCAGTCGGAGAAGGCACCCACGCTGTATTTGCACCCGCCTTCAGCTGTCCATCTTTTTGTTCAAGCATCGCAACCATCATATCAGGCATAGCCCACATCCCTTTACCGATTTGAGCTTTTCTCCTGAATCCGCTCTTAAGTCCTGTCGTTACATTGGATTTTTCATAAGCGTTCAGCCAGGTGGAGTTTTTCATTTCTCCTTTCCTGATCATAGGGCCAGCTTCCATCGAGGTATGAATTTCATCACCAGTTCGGTCAAGGAAACCTGTATTAATAAAAGCCACCCTGTCTTTAACTTTACTGATACACGCTTTTAAGTTAAGTGTTGTACGGCGCTCTTCATCCATGACTCCAATTTTTAACGTATTTCGTTTATAGCCGAGGAGGTCTTCCGTTCGTTTGAACAGATCTTCTGCAAAAGCTACTTCTTCAGATCCATGCATTTTTGGTTTGACAATATAAACAGAACCTTCTCTGGAATTCCTGTAGCGCCCGTTTTGTAATACATCATGTTTTGCAATTAAACCCGTAATAACTGTATCTAGAATCCCCTCAGGGACCTCATCACCATTTTTATCAAGCACCGCGTTGTTGGTCATTAGGTGGCCCACGTTACGGGCAAACATTAGAGAACGGCCGGGAAGCGTTAACTCTCCGCCATCGGGACGTGAGTAAGTTCGATCAGCGTTCAGTTCACGAGTTACCTCTCCATCTCCTTTTTTGAAGGTAACTGAGAGATCTCCTTTAATAAGTCCGAGGTAGTTTCTATAAACCAGCACTTTATCTTCTGCATCGACAGCCGTGACTGAATCTTCAAAGTCCATAATAGTGGTAAGCGCGGACTCTACCAGAATATCTTTCGCTCCTGCCTTATCTGTTCGGCCAATGGCATCTTCGCGATCGATTTGAATTTCTAGATAAATGCCATTGTTTTTTAATAGAATGGCCTGAGGTTCTTCCTCGTTTCCGTTATAACCAGCAAACTTAGAATCCTCTTTCAGCCCTGTCACATGTCCGCCCTCAAGCTGAACTGACAGCCGGCCGTTCTTCACTTTATAGGCTTCTACATCCTTATGTGAACCTTCTTTCAAAGGGACTGTCTCATCAAGAAATTGCTTTGAATAGTTAATAACCTTATCTCCCCTTACAGGGTTGTAGGCTCCTTTAACTTCCGCTCCATCTTCCTCTGAAATAGCATCGGTGCCATAAAGAGCATCATAAAGACTTCCCCAGCGGGCATTCGCAGCGTTTATAGCGTAGCGTGCGTTATTTACCGGAACGACCAGTTGAGGCCCTGCCTGTAGAGAAATCTCTTCATCAACGTTCTCGGTATTGATCTCAAAATCTTCAGCCTCTTCTTCAAGATAATTTAATTCTTTTAAAAAGGACTGGTAATTCTCAGCATTAAAGCTCTTGTTCTCTTTATGCCAGGAGTCAATTTGGCTTTGAATATCTTCGCGCTTTTTTAAAAGTTGTTTGTTTTCCGGTGCGAGATTTAGAACAATAGCTTCTAGCCCTGTCCAAAAGTCTTCACTGGTTATTCCGCTTTCCGGAATTGCTTCATCATTAATAAATTCATAAAGTTCAGGAGCTACTTGTAAACTTCCTAGCTGCACGTAGTCTTTCATCGCTCTTCCTCCTATAAAGTAATTTGATAGATATGGACTAAAAAAAACGCTTCCAAGATTCCGAATTTTCTATCCATTCCTTACCACTTATCTTATAATAGAAGTAAATATATCTAAAATATATATTTGGAATTTACATTATTCCATTTAGTTATAACACAGACTTTTCAGGGTTTTCCTGTTGTAAAACAGAACGAAAATGGTAAAAATGGAGTGATTTTTGTGGATATTCGTCATTTGGAATATTTCTCTGAGGCTGCCAAGCAGCTGAGCTTTACTAAAGCAGCAGCAACTCTTCACGTTTCTCAACCCTCATTAAGTAAAGCTATTAAACAACTCGAAGACGAATTAGGTGTCCCGCTTTTTTATCGTTCCAAACAGCTTGTATTAACAGATGCCGGAAAAGCTGTACTAATTAACGCAAAAAGTGTCCTGGATGCCTTTCATAATTTAAATTCCGAGTTAAAGGATGTAAAGGATTTAAAGAAAGGCGAGATAAAAATTGGCATTCCACCAATTATTGGAGCCGCATTCTTTTCTTCGGTGATTTCCCGTTATAAGGAAAAACACCCGGAAGTCAAGCTGCTTTTAAACGAGGTAGGTTCAAAAATGATTAAACAAGGGGTAGAAGACGGTTCTCTTGATATCGGACTAATCTGCAACCTTCCTCATAGAAAAGAAGAAATGTTTGAAATCATTGAGGTTATTCATGATCCACTTACACTCGTCACTGATAGAGACCACCCGCTTGCAGCTAAAGAATCCATAGATGTAAGTGAGCTGGAAAACGAACCATTTATCTTATATCGTGAAGATTTTACTCTGCACGATAAAATATTAGAGGAATGTGCCAACAAAGGTTTTCATCCGAACATTGTCTGTCAGAGCTCTCAGAGAGATTTTATGATTGAAATGGTTGCAGCCAAGCTCGGATGTGCCCTATTGCCGAGCAAAATTGCTGGTAATATTATTGATCCTATGCTGGCCGTAATTCCTTTAAAGAATTCTAATCTTAGCCTGGAGCTTGGGATGGTATGGAAAAAAAATAAGTATCTTCCGTTTGCCGTTCGAGAATTCATAGATATGTCCACACACCTTCTGGCTGGAGAAGAAATGTCTATATATTAGCAGTGTAGTCCCGAAAATAATTTTCTTAAAATGAAAAACCCCCGAACGCTGCAGCACGGGACTACAGCGTTCAGGGGTTATTTTATACATTATTCAAGCGTTTTGAGTGAGCAGTGACGGCCTCTTATAGAATAAGAGCCCGATCACAATTGAACTTAAAACAAAAGCAGGAAGCATATACCCGCCATTATAGACTAGAGAATAAATCCAGACAGGCTGGCCGGGTGGAGCAAACTCACCATAAAATACAATACCAGCAATGAAATGACCGAGAAAACGCAGAAGGCTCCCGACAAATGCGCCAGCCACCATCCACGTAATCATTCTTTTTAAATTTCTAGTTTTTGCTGCTTCCCATACAGGTTTAGCGAAAATTCCAGCAAGACCGATTACTCCAAAAGCAACGATATAATCAAGAAATGCCTGCACAGCTGTTAGGATATAAGCTCCTGTTAAGATTTGATAGAATCCCAGCAGCAGACCTGTCATCACTCCTCCCTTTAACCCCCAGCGAAAGGCCATTATAAATACCGGCACCATTGCAAAAGATACAGAGCCTCCCTGTGCCCAAAGCTTAAAAGATAAAAATGGCAGAATATCTAGTAAAATAGCTAAAGCTGAAAAAATAGCAATTTCCACTAAAAATAGAACACCTTTATTTCTCATTTTGCAGTCCTCCCTTTTATGCGCACAAAAAAAGCAATGCCAAAGGGAAGCTTCCTGATGGAGGAGTCCCGTGCATCGCCATCAAAAAAGCCACCATCCCTGCGCCAGTACTAACTGACAGGTTCGAAGGGTCTGAACATCACGCGTTCACTCTCAGCTCTAAACGGCTCCCCTTGAAGGCTTAGTATTCGTTTGCTTTTCTTGCTATATAATCTATTATATCGAAATCTTTATATCGTGACAAATAAAGCTTTATGGAACAATGGTTACAGGCTTAATCGTTGACTGCATTACATTTTGGCTCACGCTGCCAAGCAGAGCACCTCTCACACGTCCGACCCCGCGGGTCCCCATTATGATGGCCTGTATGTCTTCATCTCTTGATTCTTCCAAAATCACCTGATCCGGCAAGCCTACCCTTTTTCTAAATGTGTAAGCGACACCGGATTCTTTTAAAATGCCTTCTGCTTTTTCAAACGCTCGTTTGGCAGCTTCGTCATGAAACGCCCTGATCTGATGATCTGTTGTAAACTTACGGACGTTTCTCGTATTATAGTTAAATTGCACGTTAAGAACAATTAACTCAACGCCCGTATGTTCCGCCATGTCAATGGCATGCTGTAAAGCGCGCAGGGATCCTGATGAACCGTCAAATGGAACAAGCAATTTGGTTGTCATAATTAACCCCTCCCTTACCTCTATTATACTCGAAAACCTGCGTAAGAGGAGGGTTCCTTTTTATTACTTGGCATTTGAATAAGCTACGATAAATTCCAGGCTTCGTTCAATAATTATATCCTGATCCCCATCAAGTGTGGCTACATGATAACTATTTTCAAGGTGAATGAGTTCCTTATGTTCGGATAGGACCGTATCAAAAATCATCTCTGAATTATCAGGCGGCACTACATGATCTTCTTCAGATACAAAAATAAGCATAGGACAGTGGATTTCTCCCAGCGTATCGTGTATTTTTCCCATCAGCCTGTTCAGCTGACTGATAGCAGCGACAGGCGTCTTATCATAGGCAAGTTCGTAGACACCCGGCTTTTTAATATCAGAACCGATAGCGTCTATAAAACGCTCGTCCGAATTTTCTGCTGTATTTTCCATATCTGGAATATCTATGGCAGGATTAATCAGAATAGTCCCTGATATATCTTTGTGCTTCAGTGCGGCATATAGAGCGAGGGTACCTCCCATCGACAAGCCGGCCGCAAAGATTTTCTTGCACCTTTTAGTAAGCCAGTCATAAGCTTCATCTATAGAATCCATCCAATCTTCATAAGTGCTCTTCTCCATGTCTTCCGGGGCTGTGCCATGTCCTTGCAGACGAGGACAGGCAACTGTATAGCCTTCATTGGAAAAAGCATCAGCCAAAGGCTTTATACTTTGCGTTGTCCCGGTAAAACCATGGGAAATTAGAATCCCCACTTCATTTCCTTCCCGATAAATCGCTTGTGCTCCTTCTAAAACTGTATATTTTTTCATTTATTGACGTTCTCCTTCTTTCCCAAGATATTATTTAAGACTACTTTTTCAAGCAATCCCCACGGGAGTATATTTTTCAAGAAAACATTTAATCTTACACCAGGTCCTATTGGATATCTCAGCTTTTTAAGGCTGTCACTTGACGCAAGCTTTGTCATAAGGTCTGCGACTCTCCTTGGGTCTTCCCTCTCCTCATTATTTAACGCCCTCCAAATGCCTTTTACATAATCCTGGTAAGGAGACTTAGGATCATAGACCGCCCGGGGAAGGTCCATTCCTGATGACCATATATTTGTTTCAAAAGAACCAGGTTCGATAAGAGCGACATCGATCCCAAATGGTTTAAGCTCGAAACGAAGACTTTCAGATAATCCTTCAAGTGCATGTTTTGAACTAACATAGGCGGATAGCCCTGGAAAACCAATTAAACCGCTGACACTGCTTACGTTAATAATTTTTCCATATTGCTGTCTTCTCATTTTAGGCACAACTGCCTGTATCAGCTGGATCACGCCAAATACGTTGGTCTCAAACTGCCTGCGGTAATCATTTACAGGTATCTGTTCTAAAAACCCTCCAATAGCGAAGCCCGCATTGTTAATGAGCACGTCCACGCGCTCAAGCTGTTCTATACGATCTCTAAATTCTTGTAGCAAAGCTTCTTTAGTAACATCCAGACGCCAGACTTGTATTCTATCTTTCACAGATTTTTCTAATCCAGCCTGTTCAAAAATCTTTAATTTCTTTTCATTTCTTATCGTGGCAAAGACATTCATTCCTTTTTCTGCACACTTGATTGCCGCATGATAGCCAAAACCGCTCGTTGCTCCTGTTATGATAACTGTCGGCTGCATAACTTTCTCCTTTTCATTTAATATTAGGTAATTTCATGTCTACGCTTTGTTTACCTTTTTTTGAACACTCTTAATCTTACGTTTTGACGAATTGTACGGCATTATAATAAAATGTGAAGATGTATGAAAGAGAGGTGAATGAATTGCCCTTAATTAAGCTGCAACAGTATTCGTTTAAATATCAGATGGTAAGACTTGAAGATATTCATTTTATTAAGTTATACTTGGACGATTTAAACGGGGTGAAAATAACCGCTCCTACCCAAAAGCCATGGAATAAAGTAGAAGCTTTCCTAATGAAGAAAGAAGATTGGATACTTGAAAAATGGAAAAATATCCATCCTGATTTATATGAGAATGAAGAATCTAACCGCCTTCCATATCTTGGCCGAAAGTACAAGCTTTTGCTTTCCGCTGATCAAGTAGATGAACCTCTATTTATTTTTTCAAAAGGCAGATTTATTTTTACATACCCAGAAAATTATAATAAAGTTGAATGCTTGGCCATGTTAAACAAACACCGGGAGAAATGGCTCAAAAATAAAGCAGCAGAAAAGTTCGCTCTATTAACAGAAGTCCCAGTCTCAGTTGAAGAAGACTACTTTAGACTGGGAAAAAAAGAGAAAGATGCAATCCTTTTAAACTGGCGTTTGATACATCGGTCTAAGAGAGATATTTCCAGGCACATTGAAGACTTGAAGCATGAAAAAACATTTTAAAAAACTTGTAAGAGAATGTAGTCTGAAACCTCCATTAACATATAAAAAGCTGTAGAAAAACGTTTGTTTTTCTACAGCTTTTTTTAAATAAATAATAATAAACTCAAGGCCATGACAGCCATACCGGCTACGACCCCGTATATCGACAGGTGTTCCTCCCCGTACCTTCTGGAAGCAGGAAGCAGTTCATCCAATGAGATAAATACCATGATACCGGCCACTCCGGCAAATAGTACTCCGAACATAACATCGTTTAAGAAAGGCATAAGTATGAGATAGGCTACAAGAGCTCCAATAGGTTCTGAAAGGCCTGATAAAAAGGAAAGCTTAAAAGCTTTTTTCTTATCCCCTGTGGCGAAATAAACAGGAACTGATACAGCAATCCCTTCTGGAATATTGTGAATAGCAATAGCTGCAGCGATCGCTATTCCTAATGAAGGATCTTGAAGTGCGGAAGTAAAAGTTGCAATTCCTTCTGGAAAATTATGAATGGCGATGGCCAGGGCTGTAAAAGTCCCCATTTTCAGCAGTTGTGCATCATTAGCCGCTGACTTAGGTTTTTCCATATCCTCGACTACCTTGGGTTCATGAGGATTGCCCTGCTTAGGAATAAACTTATCAATGACAGCAATTACTAACATCCCACCAAAAAAGCTGGCTACGTTAATCCAATGTCCAGTTCCGTGCCCTAAGGCCTGAACGAGAGAATCCTGGGCTTTAAAAAATATCTCCACCATAGATACATAAATCATGACACCAGCTGAAAAGCCTAACGCCAGTGATAGGAAGCGAGTATTTGTCGTAGAAGTAAAAAAGGCTAATAAACTTCCTATACCTGTTGCCAAACCAGCCATAAGTGTGAGGCCGAAAGCGAACAATACATTCTCCATTTCCATTCCTCTCTTTCTATCTGATAATAGTCTAACTTAAATTTTTCCTTAGCGCAACTTTTTTTGAACTAGTTATATTTTATGCCCAAAGGTAAAAAGATGTGCCCAAAAAAAGACTTTCATTTGAGATTTCCTCAAATGAAAGTCTTTTTCTATCCATCCATCTCCTCACCATCACCGGATATGATGGTCATCGCATCATTTTCATATCCAAGATGATAAGTCAGCTTATATTTCTTTGAGTTAACTTCGCCGTCAACTGTTTCTTCAGTAGTAATCATAGTCGTAACATTAACCCCTTCGCCCTGGGGATCTGCCACAAGATTATCAATAGTTACTGATAATGTATTGGAATAACCGGCACGGAAGTCTTCATAGCTTGTTCCTCCCTGCCAGTTGTTCCCAAGCAACGCATAAGCGGTAACAAAATCCCCTTGGTTAATACTGTCATAAAAGTACTGAATTAAATAGGTCGCCTGGTCGGCGTCTGACTTAGATTCAATAGTTTCCCCGGAAGCCGTTATTTCAGGAAACTCCGGCAATTCATTCATTGGAGAATCAGACCACTGTCTTACCCTTGTAAGAATATCCTGAATGGGAATACTAAAACCAATAGAATCTTCCCCCAGTTTTGCGGAATTGATTCCGAGTACCTCTCCTGTCACCGCATTTATCAATGGTCCCCCACTGTTCCCAGGTGAAATCAAGGCAGAAATCTGATATACATTTTCATAAGAAAAGGGATCAAGTTCAAAATTTCTGTTCAAGCCGCTGATTTCGCCACGCGTCACCGTATTTTGCAAACCAAGCGGACTTCCGAGCGCCAGCACCTTTGTCAATAAGGGAACATCTTCCTCTTCATTAATCGGAAGTGGCTTTTTATCTTTTAAGTCATCTACTCTAACTAAAGCTACGTCTGTAGTCCTGCTGATACCGATCACTTTACCTTCCAATTCCTTGGAATCCGTTGTTATAATATTTACTTTCTCAGCATTTGCTACAACATGGGCATTTGTTATGACATCCCCCTTATCATTGTAGAGGAATCCGGAACCGATCGTACCGTTTTCCAGTTCAATTTGCACAACCTTTTTTTGCGATTCAAAAATAATATCCTGAGTATTTCTCGGGATGTCCTTTTCCTCTTCTTCAGGCACAGATTGCTGCAACATCGCACTCGCTTCAAGCTGACCCGGGATGGTCTTGTTAATATAAACGACTCCCCCTAAGCCCGCTAAAATTATACAGACCGTCAGAATCAGGCTTGTCATCCACTCTCGGCTCATCCTGTTCCTCCTACTCTACAAACCATTGCACATTTTTCACTTCTACTTCAAGATTTTCTTCTTCCATATCATAGTGCATCATTTCTAAATTTCCAGTATCTCCCGGGTTTAGGTACATCGGATATACTTGAGCAGTTTCTGTTGTAAGCACTTCCTTATTTTCATTAATTAGATCATACGTAATTTCTATTGAGCTGACGATTTTTGTCGCTTCACTTTTCACTATTCCAGAAACCGTCACATCTCCAAACTCATCTTTATTTACTTCCATTTTTTCAATTTTAACGGCATCTTCATGATTTTTTAGTTCTTCTGCTTCTGCCTGCTCCATCGCCCGCTGAATCCGTTCTTGTTTCACCTGTTCAAATGCTTGCTGCTCCTGGCGAATTCTTTCTTTCAGTCCCGAAAGATGCTGATGGTTAACTGCATACTGGAGGCCTTCATCTACGTTTGCCATAGCTTCATTATACTTTTTTTCCTTCATTGCCTCTTCTGCTTTTTTTGTACTGATAGATACAATTTTTTCTATAATTTTTTCTCTTGACCGCGAAGCTTCATCAAGATTTAAACCAGACAGCGTATTTAGTTTATCAGCTAAAGCTTCTACATTTGTCATCTCTTTTACTTCATAATTAATCTTGCCCACTGTAAGAAGTGAATCAAGCTGATTGACTCTTGGGGTGAGAGTTACTATTAGACGGTTTTTATCTTCACGCATTTGTCCACTGACAGAAGTCAGTTCCTGCTCGGCTTTATTAAGCTCATTTTGCTCGATCGCTTTGCTCACTTTATTTAATTTCTCATCCAATTTCATAACCTTATGTAAACTATCTAAATTTTGTTCGACAGCTAGATAATCCGGCCGCTTTTCCTGTGCTTTTTCAAGCTCTTTTTCCGCCTGCTTATACTTTCCTTGAAGCGCTAATTCTTCAGCTTTAGCATTTTGGGCATCGACTTGCACATTAACTTGTTTGGTATGTTCATAAGTATATATAACTATACCTATCATGACCGCTAATACGGAAATAGGCAATATTATTGGCCAAAAGTTTTTTTTAGGCTTTTGTTCATCCACCGGCTTTCCTTCGGGGACGATTTTGGGTGCATTCTCCAGTGATTCTCCACAGTTGGAGCAGTAACGGGAACCCGGCTGGTTTTCTCGGCCACATTCCGTACAAATAACCATGCGCCCTCCTCCTTTGTTGCATTCATTTAGCTCGATTTATACATTATATCACGATTTTTTAGCAAGCTGAGATTCAATTTTTTTAAATGTTTATAATAAACGCACGGCCAGAGTATAAATGGACAGCATAAGATAAAACATCTCATTGAAAGGGGATAAAAAAATGAAAGGAAGAGAAAGAAAGCCAAGACCGGTTACTAAGCCGAGAAAAGGCTGCGGGTGCGGCGGAAGCAAAAAAAACGGAAGATAAGAAAAGAGCAGCCTCCGGTTTACCCGAGCTGCTCTTTTCTTACGTCATGATTATTTCCATCTTTTCCTTTTGTAAAATGATCAACTATTGATGTGATTGCACCATCTCCGGTAACATTTGTAGCTGTACCGAAACTATCCTGAGCAAGATATAGAGCGATCATTAAAGATACCATCATTGAACTAAAACCGAGCATTGACTCTAACAGTCCAACTGCAGCCATAACAGCACCGCCCGGAACTCCAGGAGCTGACACCATAGTAATTCCCAGCATAAGGATAAAAGGCAGCAGATTCATAAAGCTTAAGGTCTGGCCCTGCATGAACAATACAGCCATCGCACAGGACGTGATAGTAATTGTACTTCCAGCAAGGTGAACATTCGCCAGTAAGGGTACAGAAAAATCAGCCACTCGATCTTTTACTCCAATCTGTTTTGTCTGCTTTAAAGTTACAGGTATAGTTGCAGCCGAGGACTGGGTTCCGAGGGCTGTAAAGTAAGCAGGCGTCAATTTTTTTAGCAGGAGAAGCGGATTTATACGTCGCAGTCCTCCAGCTATTCCATAGACGCTGAACAGATATACCCAGTGCAGAATGATAATCATCACAAATACTTTTGCGAATACACTGAGGATTGTACCAACCTGACCTCCATAAGCCATGTTCGCAAAGACTCCGAATATATGGAAAGGAAGTAATGGAATAATAATATTTTCGATAATTTTATGAATGATTTCACGAAATTCAGTCATTCCTTTATAAAGGGTATCACCTTTCACCGCTGTCATTCCTACACCTAATATAAAGGAAAGAATAAGGGCAGCCATTACCCCCATTACCGGCTCCATTTCGATTGAAAAGGAAGCCTCAACAAGGGCTTCTTCAGGGTTAGTCAATTCCCCGGTAGATTGAGTGCCAAGCATTACAGGGAATAAGTTTTTCGAAACAAAAAAGGCTGCAATTCCGGCCATAATTGTTGATAGATAAGCCAGCCCGGCCGTAATACCAAGCATTTTTCCGGCTCCGCGCCCCATGGATGCAATACCAGGTGCAATAAATCCCAAAATAATGAAAGGAATTACGAAGCTTAAGAAGTTATTAAAAATGCCTGTGAACGTAGCAAACAATTCGATTGCTCCTTCAGGAACAATTAATCCTATAAATATACCAAGTGTAATGGCCAGTATAATTCTTACTAATAATGGTATTCTTCTCACAGCTGTTCTCTCCTTCATGTTATTTAACGAGGTAAAGTGGAAAACTCTTTTTCCACTTTAACGCAACATTTGTCCTTTGTGAAGAGATTTATAATATGAAAGCCTTTTACTTATAAATTTTTTAAAACAGATGGGTACTAAGGGAATTAGTACCATATACACCATATAAAAATGAATCTGTAATACAGTTCTTTTGATTTTGTTTCTCCCTTATATAGATAATAAATACGGAGAAGCTAGCTGGATATTAGAGGGAGCCACTAAAGAAAGAATTGATATAGGTTTTGAGGAGAAGGAGGACGTCATATAATAAGGAAGTCAGCAAATAAAAGTTGAGTTTCCTACATTAATGACAGAAGTTCTCAGCTTCTCTTCCCCATTAAATTAAATAGAAAAACCCGAACTATATCGAATTCTGTAAGGGAAATTCGAATTATAGTTCGGGTTTTTAAAATATTTTAATGCTTATTTTTTCATTTCGAAAACTTAGTTTGCTCGAGTCGGTTTTCAAGATAATAGCTTTCTACACTGGATGTATGAAGTGCAACAGTGTCTTCAAGGAACCACCAGTCCCCACGTTCAAGCTGTTTTTCAATAAACTCTAATGTTTCTCTCGCATTTAGTTCCTCACTCAATTCAAGCTGGTGGGATACCTCACGCTTACTATCAAGTAGAAATACTACGTTCCATTCTTTTTTTTGTTCTGCCAACTTGGTCACCATCCTTTATTATGTATTCTATTTGTTTCATACCCTGTTTCATTTACGTTTAACCGTTTGAGTTTTAAAAGTTTACAAATACCAGCTGATGATTTACTATAATAAAAGTCAAAACAAAGTAAGTATATCGGAATTAGGAGGGTAATTATGGAACAGACTTCTAAGATAAACAACTGGGATCAGCGATCCACAACTGTTGTAGACACGCTGGCACCCGTCCAAAAACCGTTCGTCTGGTTAGGAATTATAGCATCATTCATTCTATTTGCTTCTATTGTAATGACTACTACATGGACACAAGGTGTTCTTTTTATAATTGGTTTAGCCTTAGGTGTAACGCTTCTTCACGCTAAGTTTGGCTTCACATCTGCATTCAGGCGCTTAGCTTCGGTTGGTAATGTACAGGGATTACAGGCTCATATGCTTATGCTGGCCGTAGCTTCCGTCCTGTTTGCTATTATATTATCCACAGGCTTCAGCTTTACCGGTACTACGCCACAGGGATATGTATCTCCTGTGGGAGTCAGCGTTTTAGTTGGTTCCTTCTTATTTGGCATCGGGATGCAGCTTGGGGCCGGGTGTGCCTCAGGTACACTATACGCTGTAGGAGGCGGCAGGTCTTCCATGGTCATAACCCTGGCAGCTTTTATAGTTGGTTCCGTTCTCGGGGCTTATCATCTCGGTTTTTGGCAGGAAACTCCGTCACTTCCTCCAATCTCCCTGGCGGAGTCTACAGGACTAGGCTATTTTTGGGGGTTAATTTTGCAGCTTTTCATGTTTGCGGGTATTTATGCGATTACAGTAAAAATCGCCCGCAAGAAAAATCCGCCGCGTATGAAACCTTTAAAAACAACTAACGGTATTAAAAGGATTTGGCGCGGTGCTTGGCCGCTCCTTACGGCAGCTGTGATTCTTGCTGTATTAAATGCGATTACACTTTCTGTTCGCGGCAACCCATGGGGAATAACATCAGCATTTGCTCTATGGGGCTCAAAATTTCTCCAAATGTTTGGTGTAGATGTGGCAAGCTGGCAGTTCTGGCAACAGGATCCTGCTCCGCTTAATCAATCAGTCCTTGCTGATTCTACCAGTGTAATGAACTTTGGAATAATTTTAGGTGCTTTTATCGCTGCAGCTTTTCAAGGAAACTTTAAACCAGGTAAGATTAAGCCTGGAGTTGCGGCAGCATCCGTAGTTGGCGGACTTATGATGGGATATGGCGCCCGTCTTGCTTTCGGCTGTAACATTGGAGCATATTTCGGAGGAATTGCTTCTTTCAGTCTTCATGGCTGGGTTTGGGGAATTATGGCTCTCGCCGGAACATTCCTTGCCTTATATATAAGGCCAATGTTCGGACTTTCCAACCCGAATCCTAAAGATTCTGTTTGTTAAATAAAAGCCTCAGGCGGCCTTCACCTGAGGCTTTTTTATAATTTGGGAGAAAGCTTTCTGTTTCTAAATGACTGTTCCTTTACTCTTAAAAAAGGTAAAGCCGTTGGGAAATCACTCGTGGTCTCCCTTAGCTCTATCTCCCTGCAGGAGTCTCACCATTTCCCAGCCTCTTTACCGTTGATTGGGTAAACAGAACGCTGTAGTTCAGTAACCTTTCTTAAGGAAATAGTCTTTTCTTACACAGTGTTCCGTTACTCCTAATAAACGCATGGGGCCGGGGGAAAGGACGAGACTCCTATGGGAGGAAGAACAGGGTGAGATCCCGGAAGGCTTTAGCCTGAGGAAGCTCAGCGTTCGCCCATGGAAAGCGAGTCTTTCCCCTGGCCCGCACTTCTCATTAAGATAAACGGAACTGACAGCCTTGAATCTCCTGGATAGTAGAACTGAAAGCTACTGGAAGGCTTAGCTTGAGAAAGTTCACCGTTCCGCCCATGGAAAACGAGTCTTTACCCTAGACCCTTCCTTTTCATTAAGATAAACGGAACTGACAGCTCCGGAAAGCCTTTAGTATGGGAAAGCTCACCGTTCCCCCATGAAAATCCAGTCTTTGTAACGCACCGGTTCACGCAAACAGCAACAACTTCCCAAATAACCGTGAATAGTGGAAATCTCCGTACCAACATAAATAGTCATACACTAAGAAAGCAGCCTGTGGTAGGCTGCTTTCTTAGTGTATTAAGATAATATTTTAGCTGTTACTTTACGTGAGCGCGGCCCGTCAAACTCGCAAAAATAAATTCCCTGCCAAGTTCCCAGCACAAGAGACCCATCAGATATAATTATGGTCTGGGCATGCCCTACCGTACTTGTTTTCATATGGGCAGCTGTGTTTCCTTCCATGTGTAGATCTTTAGAATCTTCCCATGGGTACAGTTCACGAAAGCGCCGCAGCATATCCGTCTTCACGTCAGGGTCAGCGTTTTCATTAATCGTAATTCCAGCTGTTGTATGAGCGGATGAAACAATAACGGCTCCATCAGCAATCCCCTCTTCTTGCACCCAGCTTTCAATCTGGTCTGTAATATCAATCATTTGGTCATGCTGGTCTGTGCGAATAGAGAATGTTTTAATCATAACGTCATCCTTTCTGTTTAGAGTTGAGTAGCTGCATATTTTTTTAATTCTTCATAAGTATCAATTTCTAGTTGATGGGTTTTTTTATCTTTCCATTCCCACTCTTTTGCTGCTATATCGATTTCAATTTCAGCACTGTACACATATGTTGCATTCCCTCTCAGCTGAATAGAATAACGTCTTTCTTCTTTGTTAACCACACAGTTAACTAGTCCGCCTTTATTAATGACAACAATCGGCTCTCCAATATCATTGCTTCCAAATATCGTAGATACTAAGGTAGATGCTGACATCGCTGTACCGCACGCATTCGTAAGGCCGACACCTCTTTCATACGTTTGTACGAAAATCTTATTATGATCAAGGATTTTCACAAAACTCACATTAACTCCTCTAGGAAAAACTGTTAGCAAATCGTTCGCTTTTTTCCCTGTTTGTTCAAGCTTTTCTTCATTGATATTATTCACAATACTAATGATATGAGGGTTTGGCACACTTAGTGCGGTAAAAGTGAGGTCTCGTGCCAGTTCAGGGATCACCTCATCCATAGCTTCACTTTTCTCAAAGTTCATAGGCAGAGAATCTATTTCAAAGCTTACAGGCTCAATAGATACAGCAAATGTATCTATTCCTTTAAAAATGTGCTCTACTTGTTCAACATTTAAAACAGCTTTCTGTGTTTCAATCTGTACCCGGCTGCGCCCTTCTTTTTCAATAATATGACGAGCCACACACCGCAGACCGTTTCCGCACATTTCAGCTTCTGTTCCATCCGAATTAAACATTCTCATCTGAGCTTCAGCTACATCACTTTTCAGTACATAAAGGATGCCGTCTGAACCCACACCTGTTTCTCTATCACATAATAGTAGAGCCAGCTCACGTCGTTCTTCTTCTGAAAAAGCATATTCGTTTGTAATTTCGTCAATCAATATAAAATCATTTCCAGAACCATGGCATTTAATAAACTCTATCATTTTTTCATACTCCCTCTATCCCTTTTCTTTTAACCCTTTTATTTTATCATACTGAGCGACGCTTCATAAGCCATAGAAAATAAGGGGCACCGATTAAAGCTACAAGTATCCCTGATGGAATTTCATTAGGAGCAAGCAGTGTCCGGCTGAAAAGGTCAGCTGCCACTAGTAAAAATCCGCCCACCAGCATAGTTATGGGCAGCAGCTTCTGATTGGCACTTCCGACAAGCAGCCTTGCGAAGTGTGGAGCAATTAAACCAATGAATCCAATGGAACCAACGGCTGCTACACTGCAGGCCGCAAGCAAAGTAGCTAAAAGAGCCATCTTAAAACGAGCAGAAACAACATGTAATCCCAGTCCTTTTGCCGCATCATCACCCAGCGAGAGAACGTCAAGGTTTTTAATGTGAACGGCTAGCAATGGAATAAACAAAATAACAGGCCAGAGTAAAAACTGCAGTATTTCTTTCCAACCCTTTGCATAGGTGGTACCTGATAACCAGGTTAAAGCTGAAGCTACCCCGAGTTCAGCTTGCACAACCATAATCTGTATGAAGGCCGATCCAAAAGCGGAAACTCCAATACCTAAGAGTGCGAGGGTTGTCGGATTAAATTCAGCTCTGGCTCCTAGTGTCATAATAACTACAAAGAACATTAGGGCCCCTGCCATGGCTCCAACAGGAATCCATAAGGCAGATGCACTGAAAAAATACATCGTTGCTAAAGCACCAACACCCGCTCCAGAAGTTATGCCTATTACGGAAGGATCAGCCAACGGATTTCTGAGAACTCCTTGAAAAATCAGTCCACTGACTGCTAATATCGCTCCTGCCAGCAAAGCAACAAGTGACCTTGGCAGACGCAGTTCAAAAATGAAGTTCCTCATAAATTCGTTCGTCTGTCCCGATATAGCTTCGATAGTCAGCAGCGGCTCAAATCCATAATTTCCTGAAGACATGCTCACAAACACTGCTGCCAGTATGACAATAAACAAAATAGGAATTAATTTTTTCAGCGATACGTTGAAAGAGGAGCGGCCGGCCAAAATGGAACCTGTTTCCTTCGTGTTCCCTTGCTGCTTCATACGAAGGACTAAGAAAATCAGCCATGGAGAACCGACTAAAGCTGTAATCGCCCCTACAGGCAGTTCAGAGAAAGATGGATCTACAATACGAGCGAGTACATCTGCGAGCAGCAATACATTCGCTCCCCAGAGAAAAGAGCCGATCAATAATGGAATGTGAGAACGATAGCCCAGCAATTTAATTAAATGGGGGGCAACGAGTCCGACAAATCCAATGGGTCCCACGACACTTACAGTAACCGATGTCAACATTACAGCGGCAAGAATCGTTATAAGCTTCACTCTTCTAATATTTTGCCCGAGAGCCGTGGCTACTTCATCACCAAGGGATAACGTGTCCAGCTTGCGTGCGAAAACCAACAGCAGCAGGAAACATATAATAATAAAGGGAAGAGAAAAACGAACGCCGTCCCAATTATTTTGAATAAGCGTACCGGATCCCCATAAGAAAAGTCCCTGTGTCTCATTTTCATAAAATATCTGCAGCACTGAAGTTAAGGAAGAAAATAAAAACGTAACGATCATACCGGCAAGCACCATACGAACAGGTGTAGCATTACTTCCACCCGAAAGAATATAAACAAATCCGAAGGTTAGAATGCCCCCGATAAAAGCGGTCATTATCCCATTCGCAAACGTTGCAAACGGAAGAAAGATAGTGGCAGCCACTACGGCAAAATAAGTACCAGAATGAATACCTAATGTACTTGCTGAAGAAAGCGGATTTTTCGTCACGGTCTGAAGAACAACCCCTGAGACAGCTAGTGCCCCCCCGGCCAGAATGCCAATAACTGCGCGCGGCATCCTAAGCACTCGAACAGTATGATGCTCAATCGTATCCATCGGAGAGAAGAGCGATGCTATTACAGTATCTAGAGGAATCTCTACATTTCCTTGATTAATATGTATAAAGATTAATAAAGACAATAAGGCGCTCCCACCACCAAAGGTGAGAGCCCCTATAAGAATTTTTTTATAGACGGATTTCATATAGTATCACTACTCTTCTTTCTATTTAACTATGATAATAAAAAAATGGGCGGAAACAAGAGAACTGTAAAACGAGTATACCTGCATTCCTAAAGCGATAATTACACCCATAAATTCTAACATAGATTTTATTTAAAGAAGTTATTCTTTCTCTTTTTCCACTACAGAGTCAACCACTTGTTCAGCCAGGACTTCTGCAGAAAGCGGTCCACCGAACGTCCATGTGGAGCCAGGCATTTTGTACATACGGTCTTGTTTAACAAAGTCAAGACCGTCCCACACAGGATTTCCAGCCAGTTGGTCTTCAAAGATGTTATCTGAATCTTGTACAATATAAAAGAAGTTTGTGTCCTGATAATTTTGCAGAGTTTCTACAGTTGTTTCCGTATACCCGTAGATTTCAAGTTGATCAGATTCATAATCATTTTCCATTCCCAATTCACTCATAATGTTAGCTACCATTGAATTATCAGTAAACAACCTAAGAGTCGGTGTATTTTGCGCTGTAAAGGCCTGAGTCATAACATAGTTCATGCCATCTTTACCAGCCTCTTCAAGACGTGCGCGCTGCTCTTCAAAAGTATCTTCCATATTCGATATGGCCTTATCAGCTTCTTGTTCTTTATCTACGACTTTTGCAATTGTATTAAATTCTTCCAGCATACTGTCAAATTGGTTTTCAGCACTTTCCTCAGAATAAGGGGCAAACATCACAGTCGGGGCAATTCCTTCAAGATCTTCCTGGATGGCTTCATGACGGAAATCCACGCCAATAATCAGATCAGGATCCAGTCGAGCAATCGCTTCAAGGTTCGGCTCCTGGCGAGTCCCTACATCCTCAACAGAATCACTAAACGGCTTGCCAACATCCACCCAATCTCCGTAGGAATTAAGATCAGCCACTCCGACCGGTTCCATCCCCAACGCCTGAAGCTCTTCAGCATATGACCACTCTAGAACTACGACTCTTTTCGGGGTGCCTTCAATCGTTTTCTCCCCATTGGCATCTTCTATCGTCACCGAGCGGGTTTCTTCTTTCCCGCTGTTTTCTTCCTCACTTGATTCATCTTCTCCACCGCAAGCTGCTAGTAAAGTCGTTAATGAAATGAAAAGTATTAATACCCAAAACTTTCTCATAAAAAACTCCCTTTCCTGCCTTTTTGATTCCTCGTATGTAAAAGGCTCTATTAATTTCTAGTTGATAAAGATTCTCATTATCACCATCCATAGCATACAAAACTATCTGCCTGCTGTCAATGATAATATTTCTCAATTATCACAATTTCAGCAGAAAAAATGAGGGTCAGCAGAAACATTTTACAGCTTCCGCGACCCTCTTATCCTCATCTCTTGCTTAAACAGTGGTAATCATTCTCTTTGTTAATGCTAGCTGTTGAACGTGTGGCAGTCGGGCTAAATCCATGTTCCCGCCACTCACCACAACACCGCATTTCTGCCCTGCTAAAGCAGACTTTTTCGCTAATACTGCTGCGAGAGCTGTTGCACCTGCGCCTTCAACAAGTGTCTTTTCCCTTTCTAGCAGGTAAAGGATAGAATTAGCTATTTGCTGCTCTTCTACAGTGACTATATCGTCAACAAACTTGCGGATATAATGGAAAGTTTTCGTCCCATGCTGTTTCACCGCAATTCCGTCAGCGATTGTTGCCACAGAAGTAAGCTTTTTCGGACCACACTTATAAAATGAATTATAAGTCGATGGTGCTTTCTCGGATTGAACACCTATGATCCTGATATCGGGCTTCAGCTGCTTGGCTGCATATGCCATCCCGGCAATCAGCCCGCCTCCGCCAATCGGAACAACAATTGTATCAAGGTCCGGCTGCTCCTGAAGCATCTCAATAGCTACAGTCGCCTGTCCAGCCATAACATCCACGTCATCAAAAGGGTGGATAAATGTTGCACCACAGCGCTCCTGTTCCTTTATAGCTGCCATATAGGCTTCCTGAAAAGATTCACCTGTTAAAACAGTTTTAGCTCCATAAGCTTCGGTAGCCTGAACTTTAGCCTGGGGAGTTCCCTCCGGCATAAAGATTTGAGCAGGTACACCGCGCTTAGCAGCCGCTAAGGCTACTCCCTGGGCGTGGTTTCCTGCAGAAGCAGCAATGACGCCGCACTGAGCTTCTTCTTCCGTCAGCTGGGAAACTTTGAAAGAAGCTCCTCTCACTTTAAAGGCACCTGTTTTCTGCTGATTCTCCATCTTCAAGTAAACTTTCTGCCCTGCAAACTGATTAAAAGTTTCAGAGGTTTTAAACGGTGTCTGGTGAACCACATCGTTTAATTGTTCTTTGGCTTCAAAGACTTTAGCTAGCGTTAAGAAATCCCCAACGTCTTCACTCCTTAATTTTAATTTATTTGGCTTTTTCTGTTTCATATTGATCAATGGCGTCAGCATCATTCAACGTTACAGATATCTCATCCCAGCCATTTAACAACATATCTTTATGATAAGGTTGAATATCAAATGCTGATATTGAACCATGATCACTGGTTACCTGCTGTTGGACAAGATTAACATTGAGCGTCACCTGCTCACGGGAGCCTTGTTCCAACAGTTCATTTACTTCATTCTTGGGCAATACAATAGGAAGTATTCCATTTTTAAAGCAGTTATTATAAAAAATATCGGCAAAGCTTGGAGCAATAACTACTCTAAATCCATAGTCCTGAATCGCCCAGGGAGCATGCTCCCTGGAAGATCCGCAGCCAAAATTTTCTCCGGCCACTATGATTGTCGCATCCCGATACATAGGATCGTTGAGAGAAAAGTCTTCTCTTAGTGATCCATCATCATTAAATCTCCAGTTGTAAAAAAGAAACTGCCCAAATCCCTGTCGTTCGATTCTTTTTAAAAACTGCTTGGGAATAATCTGATCTGTGTCAACATTTGAACGGTCCAGCGGGTAAATGACCCCTTTATGCTGTTTTATTGGTTCCATTGTTTACCCTCCTACCGCGGCGCCGTATTTTCTTACATCTACAAATGCACCTTCTAATGCTGCGGCAGCCGCCATTTCCGGGCTGACCAGGTGAGTTCTGGCCCCATTTCCCTGACGCCCTTCAAAATTCCTGTTGGATGTGGAAGCACATCGCTCACCTGGAGGGACGATATCGTCATTCATCGCCAGACACATACTGCATCCTGCTTCTCTCCATTCAAAACCTGCCGTCAGGAAAATGGTGTCAAGTCCTTCTGCTTCTGCCTGTTCTTTAACAGAAAAGGAACCAGGAACAACCATGGCTCTTACGCCTTCATGAACTTTTCCACCCTGTACAATTTTTGCAGCTTTGCGGAGATCGCTGATTCGAGAGTTTGTGCACGATCCGATAAATACGTGTTCAACTGGGATACTTTCAATTTTCTGGTTTGGTTTAAGCCCCATATAATCGAGAGCTCGCTGTATGCTGTCTTGCTCCTGAGAGTCAACAGCTTCTGCAGGGTCAGGTGTAGCAGCTCCAACAGGTACACATTGAGAAGGGTTGGTGCCCCAGGTTACCTGCGGTTCCACCTCTGCAGCATTGATTTCTACAGTTTCATCATACGCTGCCCCTTCTTCAGTCGCTAGTGAAAGCCACTCCTGTGCAGCTTCTTCAAAAGCTTCTCCCTGTGGTACATAGCGCTTACCTCGCAAATACTCCACAGTCGTTTCGTCCGGGCTGATCAAGCCGGCACGGGCTCCCGCTTCTATCGACATGTTGCATACGGTCATTCGCTCATCCATAGACAGATTACGGATAGCTTCTCCCGTGTATTCAATTACATATCCAGTCCCGAAGCGAACACCGAATTTTGCAATAATCGCTAAGATTAAATCTTTAGCTGTTACTCCTGTACCCAATGTTCCATCGACTTTAACCTGAAGAGTTTTTGGTTTTGCCTGCCACAACGACTGCGTGGCAAGTACATGCTCGACTTCACTTGTACCTATTCCAAAAGCAAGTGCACCAAATGCACCGTGTGTCGATGTGTGGCTGTCTCCGCAGACAATCGTTTTACCTGGCTGAGTCAGCCCCAGCTGAGGACCAATAATATGAACAATTCCCTGATCGGGATGATCGATATCCGCCAGGCGAATTCCGAACTCCTCACAATTTTCTTTTAATGTATCCATCTGCTTTTTAGAAATTTGATCTTTAATAATATGCCGGTGCATCGTTGGTACGTTGTGATCCACCGTAGCAAATGTTCGGTCCGGGCGACGGACTTTACGATTTTTCATCCGAAGCCCTTCAAACGCCTGTGGGGAAGTTACTTCATGCACGAGATGCAGGTCAATATAAATTAAGGCTGGTTTATTTTCTTCTTGTTTAATAACGTGCTGCTCCCACAGTTTTTCAATAATCGTCTTTGGCCGCCCCATTGGAATAACTCCCTTCTATCTACTTATACATAACAGCTCATAATATTTTCAGTTGTTACTTTTTCAGAGATTTGCTCTGATACTCTTACCGCTAACTGGCTTCCACTAACTACAGTTCCGCCTTTCACATCAAGATCAGCCGTATGGTATTTTTCATTTAATACGGCCTGGACGGCTGAATCAATTTCATCTGCTTCCTCTGTCATGCCAAAGGAGTAGCGAAGCATCATTGCCGCGGACAAAATCGCTGCCATCGGATTGGCTTTATCTTCTCCAGCGATATCCGGGGCTGATCCGTGAACAGGCTCGTAAAGTCCCAGCCCATCCTGACGTACACTTGCGGACGGCAGCATTCCAAGAGATCCAGTAAGCACGGAAGCCTCATCACTTAAAATATCACCAAACATATTCTCTGTTACAATAACGTCAAAGTAACGAGGATTCGTAACAAGCTTCATAGCCGCTGCGTCGACAAGCATATGCTCCACTGCGACATCCGGATAATTACTCTTTTTCGCTTCGACTACTTCACGCCACATTCGACTGGATTCAAGAACATTGGCTTTATCCACTGAAGTAAGTTTTTTCCCTCGAACTTGTGCACTCTCAAATGCTTTTTCAACGATTCGTTCGATTTCTTTTTTTGTATAGAAAAGTGTATCCACTACTTCCTGTCCGTTATTTCTCCGTTCACTTGGTTCACCAAAGTAGAGGCCCCCGGTTAATTCGCGAACGATTAAAAGGTCACTGCCTGAAACAACTTCATACTTCAATGGAGAGGAGTGGAGAAGAGAATCAAAGCCTTTTACAGGTCTGAGATTTGCAAACAGCCCAAGCTCTTTCCGAATGCCGAGAAGTCCTTTCTCGGGACGCTGCTCACCAGGTAGGTTATCCCATTTAGGACCTCCTACCGCTCCAAGCAGGATTCCATCAGCTTTACGGCATGCTTCCACGGTTTCCTGAGGAAGGGGGGTTCCCTGCTGATCAATGGCAGCCCCGCCAATGTTATGCTTCTCAAAAGTAAACGTATGGCCAAAACGTTCAGCAATTGTTTTAAGAACACCTTTTGCTCCTTTGGTTACTTCAGGACCAATGCCATCTCCCGGCAGTATTACGATATGCTTTTCCATATCTGTCTCCCCCTCTTAAAGTTGTACTTCCTTCTTAAGATCACTCGGCTGTGACATATAAAGTGTTCGGTTTACGGCGTTTAGGAATGCTTGAGCTGATGCCTCTAACACATCTTGTGCAGAGCCACGACCCGAAGTGGTACGATCATTTACAGTAAGCTGCACATAAACTTCTGCGAGAGCATCTCTTCCTTTCCCAATGGAATTAAGCTGATAATCCTGCAGGTGAACTTCTTCTTCCAAAAGTTCATCCAATGTGTTGTAGATGGCTTCTACGCTTCCCTCACCCGTGCTGGCTTTTTCAATTTCTTTCCCGTCCGGTCGTGTTAATAAGATTGTGGCTGTAGGACGGTTAATGCTTCCATACTGAACTTGAAAGGCTTTAAGTTCATATTTCGGAACATCTTCATGCTCTGTCTGCTTATCTGTCAGAATCGCAAAAAGATCATCATCTGTAACTTCTTTCTTCTTACCGGTTAAATTCTTAAAGGTATCGAAAGCTTCTTTAAGCTTCGCATCGGAAAGCTCAAACCCGAAAGACTGGGCTTTCTGCTTGAAGGCATGACGTCCAGAGTGCTTACCAAGTACCAGGTTATTGGATTCTATACCTACCATATTAGGTGTAATGATTTCGTAGGTGGTTGCTTCCTTAAGCACACCATCCTGGTGAATACCTGATTCATGAGCGAATGCATTACGGCCGACTACTGCTTTATTGCCCGGAACCTGCATGCCTGTCAGCTTACTGACAAGATCACTTGTGCGCTTAATTTCTTTTAGCACTAAGCCTGTTTCATGCTGATAACGATCTTTTCGGATTTCAAGGGCCACAGATACTTCTTCAAGCGCTGCATTTCCAGCCCTTTCTCCAATTCCGTTTATAGTTCCTTCGATTTGTCCAGCTCCTGCTTCGATCGCTGACAGTGAGTTGCTGACAGCCATGCCTAAATCATCATGGCAGTGAGCCGATAGTATGACACCCTCAATATTTGGAACGTTTTCTTTCACATGTTTAAAAAGTTTAGCGTATTCATCCGGTGTCGTATAACCTACGGTATCCGGAAGGTTGATAACATCTGCCCCTGCATCAATCACTTTCTCAATAATGTGAACGAGGAAATCATAATCTGATCTCGTCGCATCTTCGGCAGACCACTGAACGACAGGGAACCTCTCCTTAGCATAAGCTACAGATTCCACCGCTATTTGTACAACTTCTTCGGGAGTTTTCTTAAGCTTATGAGTCATATGGATCGGAGAAGTAGCAAGGAAGACGTGCAGTCTTGGATAGGCTCCTCCTTTAAGGGCTTCCCAGGCAGCATCGATATCACTTTTGAAAGATCTGGCCAGCCCGGTTACTGAGCAGTTCCTCACTGTTTCAGCAATTTCTTTTACCGATTGAAAATCTTCCTGGGAGGAAGCAGGAAATCCTGCTTCCATAATGTCTACTCCCAGGCGTTCGAGCTGTTTAGCAATCTCAATCTTTTCAAGACGATTCAAGTTAACACCGGCTGACTGCTCTCCGTCTCTAAGGGTTGTGTCGAAAACATTAACGCGAGCCATGTGAAACCACATCCTTTTCTTTTGATTGAGATTTCTTAACAAACGGCATTAACTCACGTAACTCTCTACCCACCTTCTCGATCTGATGATTGTTTTCAAGCGCATTTGTTGCATTAAACTCAGGACGATTAACCTGGTTTTCCATGATCCAGCCTTTAGCAAATTTACCTGTCTGGATATCAGAAAGTACTTCTTTCATACGTGCTTTAGTCTCTTCGTTAATTACACGCGGACCGGAAACAAAGTCACCCCACTGAGCTGTATCAGAAATGGAGTAGCGCATTCCTTCTAAGCCGCCTTCGTACATAAGGTCAACAATCAATTTTAATTCATGCAGGCACTCAAAGTATGCAACTTCCGGCTGATAGCCTGCTTCTGTCAAAGTTTCAAATCCTGCTTTGACAAGGCTTGTTAAACCACCGCAGAGAACTGCCTGTTCACCAAAGAGATCAGTTTCCGTTTCTTCCTGGAAGGACGTTTCAAGAACACCTGCGCGGCCTCCGCCAATCCCTTTTGCATATGCAAGAGCAATTTCACGTGCCTGGCCTGTAACATCCTGCTCAACTCCAAATAGAGCAGGAACACCGGCTCCTTCTTCAAACGTACGGCGCACAAGGTGCCCAGGCCCTTTTGGAGCTACCAGGAATACATCCACATCGCTTGGCGGCACGACCTGGTTGAAATGAACATTAAATCCGTGAGCGAATGCCAGGGATGCACCGGCTTTAAGATTTGGCTTAATTTCATTTTCGTAAACCTTCGGCTGGTGCTCATCAGGAAGAAGTACCATAACCACATCCGCTTCAGCGACTGCGTCAGCTACACTTTTCACATCCTGGCCATCCTCTTCTGCTTGGTCCCATGACTTTCCTTTTCTTAAACCAACAACTACGTCAAAGCCGCTTTCCTTTAAGTTCTGAGCGTGCGCGTGACCCTGGGAACCATATCCAACCACTGCAATCTTCTTATTTTGTAGTACCTCTTCATTGATATCATTGTGATAGTAAACTTCAGCCATTTTACATCGTCCTTTCGAATTTGAATTATTTTAGTAATGAGTAAGATTTAATTTCTGCTACTTGGGGCTGATGGCCTCTAGTGAAAGCCGTTAAGCCTGTTCTTGCTAGTTCTTTAATGCCGTAAGGGCGAAGCAGATCAATTAAGGCATCTACTTTATCTGAATTACCTGTAACTTGAACGGTCATGCTTTCACGGCTTACATCGATAATGGTAGCCCTGAATGGTTCAATAATTCCCTGGATTTCTGTGCGAATTTGGGGATTACTGATGACTTTTACCATAGCCAGCTCTCTAGCTACGATAGCTTTATCTGTGATGTCCGATACTTTCAGTACATCAATCTGTTTATTAAGCTGCTTAGTCAGCTGCTCGAGTTTCCTTTCGTCTTCGACTTCAACAACGAAGGTCATTTTGGAAACTCCTTCGGTCTCGGTGCGCCCCACTGAAATGCTTTCAATGTTAAACTGCCGTTTCGCAAGAAGTCCGGTTACTCTGTTTAAAACGCCGCTCCGATTATGAACGGTCGCTGTTACAATGCGTCTCATCGAGTCACCCCAATCATTTCGTGTAGTCCTTTACCTGGTGCAATCATTGGATATACATTTTCCATTGGAAGTACACGGCAGTCGAGCACTGCAGGATGCGGGTCGTTCAGTACATCCGGCAGAATTCTTTCAATTTCATCTTTCGTTTCAATTTTATAGCCTTGAATATTGTAGCTTTCAGCCAGTTTTACGAAATCCGGCTGTGACTGTGCAAGTGAATGGGAGTAGCGACCCTCGTAGAATTTTTCCTGCCATTGTCTAACCATCCCTAACGCCTGGTTGTTGACAATGATGATTTTTACCGGAAGGTCTCTTTCCTGCAGCAGGGAAAGCTCCTGCATCGTCATCTGGAAGCCTCCGTCTCCTACTACGGAAATGACACTTGCTTCTGGATCTGCCAGCTGAGCTCCTATAGCTGCCGGGAAGCCAAATCCCATAGTTCCAAGGCCGCCGGATGTTACCCATTTATTCGGCTGATGAAAGCTGTAGTATTGAGCCGCCCACATTTGGTGCTGTCCTACATCTGTAGTAACGATAGATTTCCCACTGGTATAGGCATGAACTTTTTTCATCAGCCATTGCGGTGAAATTTTATCTTCCTGGTCATCATGCCAAAGTGGATATTCCAACTTGTTTTGATTCGTTTTTTCCAGCCATTCCTGGTGATCTAATTCACTGATACTTCGATCATTTAATGCTTTTAGTGCTGCTTTTGCATCCGATACGATCGGAATCGCAGTTGGTACATTTTTTCCTATTTCGGCTGGATCGATATCCACATGAGCGACTTTAGCATGTGGTGCAAAGTGCTTTAAGTTACCCGTTAAACGATCATCAAACCTTGCGCCGATATTAATCAGCAGGTCACATTCATAGAGCGCCATATTCGCTGAATACGTTCCATGCATGCCCCCCATACCCAGAGACCGTTCATCACTTCCAGGGAAGCTTCCCAATCCTAGGAGGGTCGTAACTACCGGAATTTGATAATTCTTCACGAACTTTATTAATTCTTCTGAACCTTTTGCATGAATGATGCCGGCACCTGATAATATTAAAGGCTTCTTCGCCTGCAGTAGAGCTTCATGCAATTTATTGATTTGTAAAGGGTTAGGCTTTACTGTAGGCTGATAGCCAGGAAGATGGAAATCAGATTCCACTTCAGCTTCATGAACCGTTGATGAGATATCTTTCGGGATATCAACAACTACTGGTCCTGGGCGTCCCGTAGAAGCAATATGAAAAGCTTCCTTAACTATGCGCGGCAGCTCTTCAATTTGCTGGACCTGGTAATTGTGTTTCGTTATAGGTGTTGTAATCCCCATTACGTCTGACTCCTGAAAAGCGTCTGTTCCAATGACTCCTTTAGCCACCTGACCGGTAAAAATAACAACGGGCAGAGAGTCCATCATGGCATCGGCTATGCCAGTAATTAAGTTAGTAGCACCTGGCCCAGAGGTTCCAATGACGACACCCGGTTTACCTGATACTCTTGCATAACCCTCTGCTGCGTGAATCGCTCCTTGCTCATGTCTTGGAAGTACATGATCGAATGATCCATTAGACCGATAGATTGCGTCATATATCGGCAGAACGGCACCTCCTGGATAACCAAATAAAGTATCAACACCCTGCTCTATTAAAGAATCCACTAACAGATCAGCACCAGTACGCGGCATCGTCTTCACCTTCTGAGTTGCTTCAGCCTTCATTTTTTAATCCCTCCTAGAATTACATATAAAAAAGACCTTCTCACCCTCTTGCTTCCTACAAATGAGACACTTGTAGAAAGTAGGAGGGGCGAAAAGGTCTTTGATTATTTCCACGGTACCACCCTCATTTTGCGTACAAATCCCGTACGCCTCTGGGAGCTATAAATCGTTCACAGCTCCATTTTGATAACAGGTGCTCTAGATAACACCTGATCCCACCTACTTGGTGATGGCCGTTCGGCTGGGACACTCAAGGATGATGTCGAAAATAAGAAGCATTTCCGGGCTTCCAGCAACCCCGGCTCTCTGTAAATGCTAGATCTTATTTCTTTATTCCTGTCTTCGAGTTAGCATATTTATTTAAAAGTTAACTGACTTGTGCTTTACCTTTGGATGAATATACTTGATAACCATCCGTAGTTGTGATTTTTCTAAACTCAGAAAGCAGGTGGTTGGTTACGGCACCTGGCTTCCCGTCTCCTACCTGACGCTGATCGACTTCTACTGCCGCAATGACTTCTGCAGCTGTGCCTGTTAAAAAGACTTCGTCAGCCACGTAAACGTCATGTCTTGTAAAAGGTTCCTGCTTCACTTCGTAACCGTGTTCCTGAGCTAAATCAATGATAGCGTTACGAGTAATCCCTTCTAAAGCTCCCAAATAAACGGGAGGGGTATAAATAGTGCCATTTTTCACAATAAAAATGTTGTCTGCTGATCCTTCAGTTACATAGCCTTGATCATTTAACATTAGCGCTTCGTCAACGCCTGCCTGGTTGGCTTCTAATTTAACTAGAATATTATTTAAATAGTTTAATGATTTCACTTGCGGAGGCAGAACATCCGGCCGGTTTCTGCGGCTTGATGCAGATGCTAAGCGTACTCCGCGCTCATATAACTCTTTAGGAAATAAAGCAAGTGCTTCAGCAATGACAACCAAGCGCGGATTTGAGCAGCTGGCAGGATCTAATCCAAGGTTTCCAGTGCCTCGTGATACCACTACGCGGATGTAAGCTGTTTCCAGCTGATTCTTACGGACGGTTTCAGCAATAATCTGCTCCAGTTCCTCCTTTTCAAATGGAATATGAAGCATAATCGATTTAGCTGAATCATAAAGCCGTTTTAAGTGTTCATCCAGCTTAAAAATATTGCCTTCATAGACACGAATGCCTTCGAACACCCCGTCACCATATAAGAACCCATGGTCATAGACGCTGACTACAGCTTCGTTTTTGTTTACAAACTCTCCGCTTAAATAAATCCACTGGTTGCTCATTTAAAGCACTCCTTTCTGTTTAAATTTTTTGTTTCAATTAAGGTATTAATGTTTGGGTGACCATATGCAGGCATGCACTCCTGCACATGATCTTAAGGTCTATCTTCCACATGAACCAACTTTCGCAGCCGTTATTTTTTCAGAAGCGTTATAGTTGATTGAGGACTACTTTAACGCCATTTTCAGAAAAGGTCAACAGGTTTTTGTTAAGTTTTCTGACTAATTTGATTATTAAGTAAATTTGGTAAGCGTTTTCATTCTTGAGGCTCATAGGCTGAGGGTCATTTTATAGTTTTTATTTTTTTCTTTTTTATCTGAAAATTGAATAATGAATGTTTCAAACATGCCAATAAAACAGCTATTTAGAGGCTTTTTTTCTTGCTATGTCGAAAATGGGTTTTATGTAAAAATTTGCATTTTAAAACCCCGCTGAATTTCAGCAGGGTTTGACTAAAACCTATTAATTTTTGAAGTTGGAATAAAGATATTACAGCACATATTTAGCCAGAGTCCTTTGAACCTCCTGGATCGGACTATCTTTTTTAAAGAGCTTCTGAATAGGTTCAGATTGTCCGGAAAGCCAGATTCTAAGTTCAGAGTCCAGGTCAAAGCTGCCAGCGGTTTCTGTACTGAAATGAATGATACTATTATAAGGAATGGAATGATACTCCACTTTCTTTCCTGTCATTCCCTGCTTATCTACTAAAATCAATCTCTTATTAGTAAAAATAAAAGAATCTCTTACTACTTTATATCCACTTTCGACCTTTTCACCATCAATTAGTACGCCTTCCAGCTCTTTCCCCAGTTTCTCTTCATCAACTTTACTGGCGTTTCCCATAAGTCCATCAAGCAGTCCCATTAATAATTCCTCCTTTAGTATCTTCTACTGTTATTTTAAAGAAATCTGTTAAATGGGACACGTAAATTACTTGAATACTATAAGAAACTCTTCCCTTTATAAGGAAAATTAGTGATTCCTTCAATCTCTGTTTTCACTTTAAATACCCCGCCGGCATAAGGATATTTGCTCAATTGTTCTTCTGTCATGTCTTTTTTAGCCGTTGTTACATATAATTCATTTAAGTTCGTCCCGCCGAACGTACAAGAAGTTACGTTTACTGCAGGGATATCAACAAAAGCCAGTTGTTCTCCCGTTTCAGGGTTCCAGCGGGAAACACCCCCGCCGGCAAAATGAGCAATCCATAGCATTCCTTCTTTATCGATTGTCATACCATCAGGAAAACCGCTATTCTCGGGAAATGTAAGTACATCAACTGGATTTGATATATCCCCTGATTCCATATGGTAATTGTATCGAACAACTTTTCCTGTAGGTGTATCGATAAAATACATGTACTTATGGTCAGGAGACCAGGTAATTCCATTTGATATGCCAAGGTTATCCAGCTTCTTCGTTACGGTCCCATCAAGATCAAGGCAGTACAAGGATCCCGTTGTTTTGTTTTCACCTTCATCCATTGTGCCTGCCCAAAACCGTCCATAGGGATCACATTTTCCATCGTTAAACCGATTTTCCGGGAGATGAACTTCTGGATCTTCAATTAGTTTGGCATTACCGTTTTTCCAATCTAGTTCATATAAGCCCGTCATTAAGGCGACAATGAGACCGCCTTTTTGGTTTATGGCTGCAGCACCTACAGGGCTATCGAAAAGGACTTCTTCCTTCTCATTTGTTTCTGTGTTAAAGCGGTGGATTTTCTTTTCTACTATATCCACCCAGTAGAAATGGTTATGTTCCGGATCCCATAAAGGACCTTCTCCTAAAGTTGATTGACTATTAATAACTAATTCAGCTTTCATATGTAAAAACTCCTTTTTCACCATTGTAGATTACATTCTATTCTTAAAGAAGAAATTCCTTTTAAATAAAAAAATTAAAATAATTCCATTTTACCCTTGTAAAAAGTGTCTTGTTCATGTAAATTAAATGGCAAGCAATTTTATCCAATAATTTAATATTCTCTTATCAAGAGAGGCAGAGGGACTGGCCCGTTGAAGCCTCAGCAACCACTGAATTTTCTTTCAGTACGGTGCTAACTCCAGCAAGCTGTAATTAGCTTGGAAGATAAGAAGGTGAATTCTACTGACGAAAGTCTTCTTCTTATCAACTAAGAGGAAGACTTTTTTTATTGACTTTGATTAAAAAGGAGAATCTTTATGTGTTCGAGGCAACCAGAAACGAAATTAGTCCATACCGGAAATAATAATAATGATCCATCAGGATCGGTTAACGCTCCCCTTCATTTATCAACCGCTTATGAACATCCCGGCATAGGTGAGTCGACAGGCTATGATTATACACGTACAGGCAACCCAACCAGAACTTTATTAGAAGCGTCTATTGCAGATTTAGAGAAAGGCTGTAAAGGGTTTGCATTCAGTTCAGGTATGGCTGCCATCCAAGGGGCCTTGTCCCTTTTTAAATCCGGTGATGAAATTATCGTTTCCGAAGATCTGTACGGAGGCAGTTATCGTTTGTTTGAATACCTTTCCAAACAATATGGCTTAATTTTCCGCTATTGTGACAGCCGGAAACTAAACGAAATTGAAGATTTTATCACGAATCAGACAAAAGCTCTTTATGTAGAAACACCGACAAATCCACTCATGCACCTTGCTGACATTGAAGAAATTTCACAAGTTGCAAGGAAACATGGGTGTCTGCTGATTGTCGATAACACTTTATACACTCCTTATTTGCAGCAGCCTTTAACGGAAGGAGCAGACATTGTCATTCACAGTGCCACTAAATACTTAGGGGGCCACAATGATGTACTGGCAGGTCTTGTCGTCGGTAAAGATCCAGATATTTGCGAGCAGATTGGATTTTACCAAAATACATCAGGAGGCGTACTTTCCCCCTTTGATTCCTGGCTGTTAATGAGAGGGATGAAAACACTGGCATTAAGAATGAAACAGCACGAATCGAATGCAAAAGAGCTGGTGGAGTATTTACACAACCACCCAGAGGTTAGTCACGTTTTCTATCCTGGAAAAGGGGGCATGCTTTCTTTCCGATTAAATTCTGAACACTGTATCGACCCCTTTCTTAGAAATTTATCAGTCATAACGTTCGCTGAAAGTCTTGGTGGAGTAGAAAGCTTTATTACCTATCCTGCGACACAGACACATGCAGACATTCCTGAAGAAAAAAGGCTCGCTTATGGAGTCTGCAACCGTCTCCTAAGATTTTCAGTCGGGATTGAACACCCGGAAGATTTAAAAGCTGATTTGGAGCAGGCGCTATTTAAATTACAAAAGGAGGAAGCATAACATGACTAATCCACACAGTTTTCAGACAAGATTACTTCATAACGACCATAAGGTGGATCGTGTAACAGGAGCAGTTAGTGTTCCTATCCAGCAGGCTTCCACTTACCACCAGGAAGATTTCGAAAATCCCGGCAAATATGACTACAGCCGATCCGGCAACCCGACTAGAGAAGCGCTGGAGGATATGATTGCTCAGCTTGAAGGAGGCAGTAAAGGATTTGCCTTTGCTTCAGGAATGGCCGCTATATCTACTGCGTTTATGCTGCTTTCCAAAGGAGATCATGTCGTGATCTCAGAGGACGTGTACGGTGGTACTTTTAGAATGATTCATGATGTGCTGACACGCTTTGGCATTGATCATACTTTTGTAAATATGACCGATCTGCACGCTGTAGCTACAGCCATCCAGCCGAACACGAAAGTCATCTATATTGAAACACCTTCCAATCCATTACTTAACATTACGGATATACAAGCGGTGGCAAAGCTCGCAAAAGCTAATAACTGTTTAACGTATGTGGATAATACGTTCATGACCCCTGCTCTCCAGCGTCCGCTGGAGCTTGGAGCCGACCTTGTCCTCCACAGTGCAACCAAATTTATTGCCGGACACAGTGATGTTGTCGCTGGTCTTGCCGTTACAAATCACTCAGAAATCGCTGATCAGTTGTCCTTTTTACAAAATGCTTTCGGTTCGATTCTTGGAGCCCATGATTGCTGGCTTGTATTAAGAGGATTAAAGACTCTTGACTGCCGCCTAAAACAGTCCTCTGAATCAGCTGAGAAGATAGCGAGACATCTGGCAGATCATCCTGCTGTTGAAGAAGTTTATTATCCTGGCTTCCGCACTCATCCAGGATCTTCCACTCACTCTTATCAGGCGAGCGGAGCCGGTGCAGTTCTCTCGTTTCGATTAAAAAACGCACGAGAAGTTAAAGCTTTCAGCCAAAACGTGGAATTACCTGTGTTTGCTGTCAGCTTAGGTGCAGTAGAATCCATTCTGTCTTATCCAGCGACGATGTCACATGCTTCTATGCCTAAAGAGGAAAGAGAAAAACGAGGGATTACTGATGGACTGCTTCGCCTGTCTGTAGGTCTGGAGAGTCCTGAAGATTTAATCCGTGACTTTGAAAAAGCGCTAAACTGCCTGCCCTCCCCACTGCAAAAGGTAGGGATATAAAGAAGTAAAATAAATAAAAGCAGCTTCCTACATGGAAGCTGCTTTTATTCTATCTCTGTTCATTTCAAGTTTAACGCCAATTAGGCAGCGAAGCTTACCCCATATATACGCTTTCACAAGTTCCAGCTGCTGGTTCATAATAACAATGATTTTTAAACTGACCAGCAAACGGCTGACCGTACCATGTTGGCGGACAAGGAGCATATGGATTGAAATACCAAAGAGCATATTTTGCAGGGTGTTCCCTCCAAAACTCCAGGTTCTGTCTGGCTAATCTTTTTTCTACAGATCTTGCTCTGTTATAAAATAAATTTCCTTTTTGCACGGCTTCAAATGAATAGTTATTTCCTTGGACCTGATAAATCACTTGTGGAATTGTCCTAACATCAGTAAAGTCCAAACAATCCGCAACGGCTCGATTAACGATGACATTTCCGACATAAAGCATGCCTTGTTTGCCTTCACCTTCGGCTTCTGCTCTCATCATCCTTGCCATCAAGGCAATGTCTGAATCTGTATATTTAACTCTTGGCAATTTTCTCACCCCAAATACATTTTTTAAATAAAGCCCGTATTAATGGCATGAATTAAAAAAGCTGTTAATGAAGGCTGTTAATGAATATGCAGAATTTTTTTGCTGATCATCGGCGGCTTTATCCTGTATATCTTTAATTATATGCGTTCCCCCCTGGATTTTAGTACCCTCGTTACCTATAGAAAACCATAAGAAAAAGCTCTCATGCCGAGAGCTTTTTCAGTCTAACTTAGGACTGCCAGAGGTAAACAAACAGTACGATTACAATTATGGACATTATATTCATCCAGAAATCGGCTTTCACCATGTCATCAATGGTTACATATTCCTGGCTAAGTACAGCCGCAATACTTCATAAAGCAGTTCTCCGACCCATTCGGTTAAACGCTATAAAGAATAATACAGCAAATAACCCCGATTGAGAATCAGCACAAACTTTTAATTGTCTCTTCCTAAAAAACCGGATGCTCCCTAAGGGTTCATCCGGTTTTTAATTATTGTTTGTTTCGAGTCGTAAATCGTGGAAACCTGAAAAAAATGGCCAGTATACCGCTTAATGCAAGGAGCATCGGATAAATACAGTAAGGAACGATTTCAACGGGAGATAGACTTGCTACTCCGGCAGCTGCTAGAATTTGAGCACCATACGGAATTAATCCCTGAACTGAACTTGCAAAAATATCAAGAACACTGGCTGATCTTCTCGGATCAATTCCAAATCGTTCAGAAATCTGCTTGGCCAGCGGACCTGCAGTTATTATAGAAATTGTATTATTCGCTGTAGAGAAGTTAACAGCACTAACAAGCCCTGCAATTCCGGCTTCTCCTCCGCGAGCACTATTCATTTTCTTACTGAATACTTCAAGCAGCCATGCGATCCCTCCGTTGCTTCGGATCAGCTCCACTAAACCGCCAAGTAAAATGGCAAGCATGGCGAGTTCCTGCATGCCCGTAAAGCCTTCTCCGAGAAGCTCCATAAAATCCAAAAAGGAAATCTCTTTAAGAACAAGTCCTACAGTACCAGCAAACAATATACCACCAATGAGTACAAATATGACATTAGCCCCAGCAACGGCAAAAGCCAGAACGCCCACATACGGAAGAACTTTTACAAGTTGAAAAGGGGTTTCCTCATCGACAGCTGACACAGCATCCGCTGTAATCAAGCCAAAAATTAAAGCAGTAATCAGAGCTGCCGGCAGAACGATAAAAAAGTTAGCCTTAAACTTATCTTTCATCTCTGTCCCTTGTGTCCTTACAGCTGCAATAGTCGTATCGGAAATGATAGATAAATTGTCGCCAAACATCGATCCACTAATGATCGCTCCCATCGTCACAGCTACGCTGATATCCGTCTGCTCGGCAACACCAAGCCCAATAGGAGCAAGTGCGACAATCGTACCGACAGATGTCCCCATCGATATTGAAATAAAACAGCATATAATGAAAAGACCGATCAGCAGTAAATTCTCAGGTAAAATAGTTAACCCAAGGTTTACGGTAGATTCGACTGCCCCCACCCCTTCTGCAACTGAAGCAAATGCACCAGCCAGCAGGAAGATGACTACCATTAAAATGATGTCCGGATTTCCGCCTCCTTTAGTTAATTGGCCAACTTTCTCGCCGAAGCTGGCTTTTCTGTTCATTAACAGGGCTGCAAAGATTGCAGCAAATAAAGCAACGAGAACCGGCATTTGGTAAAAGTCACCAAGGAACACCCCAGAGCCGATAAAAAGCACAATAAATATTAAGAAAGGAATAAGTGCTAGAGGGTTTGCCTTTATCATATAAATTACCTCCTTTAAAAACCTGAAAAACAACAAAAAACCTCCTCGGAAAGAAGGTTTCCCTCTGTCTTTGTAATAAATCTAGTCTTACATTACACGAAAAGCAAGCGAGTGACAAGCTCAAAACCTCTATAAACACGCAATTCGATGCAGGAATCTTTTGGTTAAAACCTCTCCTATGATACAATTTACGGAGCTGAAAATACAGAGTTTAGATCGGAGTCATAGTAAATGGAAGTAAGGGAGATTAAAACACGGGAAGAATTAGAGCAGGCATTTGAAATTAGAAAGTGCGTCTTCGTCCAAGAGCAGAATGTTCCTATTGAAGATGAATTCGACGAATGGGAGGAAGCAGCACTGCATGTCCTTGCTTCTTATAAAAATACACCTGCAGGAGCTGGACGTATAAGATTTTTTGAAAAAACAGCAAAGCTTGAAAGAATTTGTATTCTGCCTGCTTTTCGAAAAAATGGTATCGGAAAGGCGATCATTCATACCTTGGAGAAAATTGCGAGAGATAAAGGCTGTGTAAAGGTAATACTGCACGGTCAAGTACAAGCCGCGGGATTTTATCGTAAGCTTAACTATAGTATAGATTCTAAAGAATTTTTTGAAGATGGTATCGCCCACTACGTAATGGTAAAAAATTTATAAAAAGGGAGGAAGCTGTATGTCCATTCGCGCACGCCAAAGGACATTGTTTTACATCTGTGGAATTATTATTATGACATTAGGTATCGCCCTGACGATTCATTCCCAGCTGGGCACTTCCCCCTTTGATGCTTTACTTGTAGGTTTGTTTAGAACGTTCGGCTTAACAATAGGCAGCTGGGAAATCGTTGTCGGCTTTTCTATGATTTTATTTAATGCTATCGCTGAAAAAAAGAAGCCGGAATATTTTGCAGTGATTACCTCGTTAGTGACCGGCCTTTTTATTGATGTTTGGGTGTTTTCCACTCAAAGCTGGATACACCCCGATACTTTGGTTACCCAATTTATATGTTTAGGATTTGGAATCTTTTTTGCCGGTCTGGGAATTGCTATTAATCTTCAGGCGGATTTCGCCCCTAATCCATTTGACCGAACTATGCTTGTCGTTAAAAATCTAACAGGGTTAAACGTATCCATTTCAAGAGCACTTATCAGCCTGGTCCTTACAATAATCGCGTTTGTATTTAACGGACCAATTGGTGTGGGTACGGTGATAATTATGTTATTCAGCGGCATTCTCATCCACTTTTTCATGCCTTATATTGCCCGCCTTGACCAGGCGATGCTCAGCCAGACCGCATTAATTAAGAAAGAAAAAGCCCATCATTAGAATGCTTATCAGGGGGCTGTACTTTTTTGTTAAAAGTGCCCCCTACCGTTAAAGGGAATTCCCCTATATAATAGGTAACAGTTTAAATGAATAAGGAAAAGGTGTTTTAAATGAGTATACTAACAGTTAAAAATCTAAGCCATGGCTTTGGAGATCGTGCTATATTTGAAAATGTTTCTTTTCGACTGCTTCACGGTGAACATATTGGACTTATCGGTGCGAACGGTGAAGGAAAGTCCACCTTCATGAATATAATTACCGGAAAAATCGAACCTGACAGCGGCCAAATCAGCTGGGCGAAAAGAGCACGCGTCGGCTACCTCGATCAGCATGCGGACCTAAAAAAAGGAATGACGATTCGCGATGGCCTGCGGACAGCCTTTCAATACTTGTTTGATATGGAAGAAGAGATGAATCGCCTGTTTGGCAAAATGGGAGAAGTCGAACCAGAAGAATTAGAGAAATTGCTAGACGAAACCGGGCAAATCCAAGATGCGTTAACAAACAATGACTTTTATACAATTGATGCAAAAGTGGAAGAAGTAGCCAATGGACTTGGACTTGATGAAATTGGACTAGACCGTGATGTCCATGATTTAAGCGGCGGTCAGCGTACAAAGGTTCTGTTGGCTAAACTTCTTCTTGAAAAGCCTGATATTCTGCTTCTTGATGAGCCGACAAACTATTTGGACATCGAGCATATTAATTGGCTGAAAACCTATCTTCAAGAGTATGAAAATGCATTTATATTAATTTCACACGATATTCCATTCTTAAATAGTGTTGTCAACATAATTTATCATATGGAAAATCAGGAGCTTACCCGTTATCCGGGAGATTATAATGAGTTCCTTCGCGTCCACGAAATGAAAAAACAACAATTGGAATCCGCCTACAAAAAGCAGCAAAAAGAAATTGCCAACCTTAAAGACTTTGTAGCCAGAAACAAAGCTAATGCAGCTACAAGCAAAATGGCAATGTCACGTCAGAAAAAGCTCGATAAGATGGATGTTATAGAATTAGATGCAGAGAAGCCAAAACCATTGTTCAGTTTTAAACAAGCACGTACTTCTGGAAAAATGCTCTTTGATACAAAGGATCTAATTATAGGATATGAGGAGCCGCTCTCTCGTCCGCTAAACCTTTCAATGGAGCGCGGCCAGAAGCTTGCCTTATCGGGAGCAAACGGTATAGGAAAAACAACTTTGCTTAAAAGTATTCTTGGTGAAATCCAGCCCATTTCTGGTTCAGTGGAACTGGGTGATTATCTATATATCGGCTACTTTGAACAGGAGCTTAAAGAAGAAAATAACATGACATGTATTGAAGAAATATGGAAGGAATTCCCACATTTTACACAGCAGGAAGTCCGGGCTTCGCTAGCTAGATGCGGACTGACTAAAAAACACATAGAAAGTAAAGTGAAGGTGTTGAGTGGTGGAGAGAAAGCAAAAGTCCGCCTCTGCAAGCTGCTTAATAAAGAAACGAATCTTCTCGTATTAGATGAGCCGACCAACCATTTGGATGTGGATGCCAAGGCTGAATTGAAACGGGCTTTACAAAATTATAAAGGAAGCGTCCTGCTCATCTCCCACGAACCTGATTTTTACAAAGATATCGTAACAGATGTTTGGAACTGCGAAGACTGGACAACTAAAGTTTTCCACTAATAAAGAACGGCTTAATAAGCCGTTCTTTATTTTTTGTTTAAAAAAACCCCTTTCCATAACTTTCATCCCATCTAAAGTTCCATGCCCTCCTTCAAAACTGATTTCAATAAGAGCACAAGCCAATGGAGGAATATATGTATAAGGGGACAGTGATTAGTAACTCACCTACATATTGATCCCAGACTATCGTCCAGCCGAAAGCCATTTTTATCTTTACTTTCACTCAACTGTATTTTTTTGTAATTTTAAAAGATTTTCATGTCTCATAATGAAAACTTTTGTATTAGTTTGTTGAAGCTATTGCAAAAAATGGGAATAATAGGCATAATGTTTTCAGTTGTACTAACAAGTTTGTCCTAACAACTGTTAAGCAACCAGCAAAGAGCTCGAATTACATAGAAAGGAACGACAAAAAATGAACAAAATTATGAAGCCAACACCCTACAAACAAACGAAAGCTATTCAAAACAAAAGAAAAGAAATGATTGAACTAGGACTCAAATATGGACTAACTGACAACAGAACAGTTAAATGCAGCCAGCAGCTGGATGAGCTGTTAAACCGCCAGGCGAATTGACTTATTTAGGCAGTGTAAAAAAATCCTTGTTTTCACTATAGTTCCCGGCCAGTCTTCCTAACGGCCGCAGTTTCTCAAGGTTTACTTTATAGTCTTCCAAATAAAAAGATTCATCAATATGATAGAGAAGCAATTGTCCTATAATGAGATGATCTGTTCCAAGGTTTATTATTTCATGCAGCTTACATTCCATTTGAATCGGTGATTCCTTAACTCTTTTTGGCAGAACTTTTTCACTATCCACTGGAGTTAAGCCCGCCTCTTCAAACTCATCGATATGATTTGGAAGATTCCCTGCGCTTTTCTGCATAGCATTACCAAGAGGAGTAGAAACGATATTAATGACAAATTCTTTTTGATCCCGGATGTTGGTCAGCGTATCTTTAATAGTGCCCTCACGTTCTCCTACCCCTGGGCCAATGGAAATACACAGCATGGCAGGGTTTCTTGAAGCCACAGTAAAAAAGCTAAAAGGCGCTAAATTTTGCACCCCATCCGTGGAGATTGAAGATACCCAGGCAATCGGTCTTGGTACAACAGATCCGCTCAATAATTTGTACATATCTTTTACCGCTAAATCAGTTGGATCAAATTTCATAAAACTTCTCCTTCGTCTATATGGATTCGTCTGTCTGTCTCATCCTTGAAATGATGAATAAAAGAATGAGAACAATTCCCATTAATGAGGTGATTGTTAACCATCCAGCTGTGTAGCTACCCGTATTATCCACCATCGTTCCAAAGAAGGGCGGCACGAGAATGACTCCTAATGATCCAAGCATAATGCTGAATCCGCTCGATAAACCTGAAAGCTCTTTTGGTACGAGCTCTGAAGCTAAATTCATCCAAATTCCATTAAAGCCGGAAACGGCAAAGCCAAATACCATAATAATTGGAATCATGGCAGCAAAGGAAGTGCCTTCTGGTATGAACGCTACTGCCGTACTCGCTGATGCTGTTAATACAGCAATAATTATAATGATAACTAGTCTTTTACCATTAAAAATACGATCGCTAATCATTCCCCACCCTATGCGGCCCAGTGAACCGCAAATTTCAGAGATAACATAAAGCATCCCTGCAAAAAATAAGCTGATTCCAATTTTTTCATGGGCAAATAATACAATGTAAGTATTTAAACACATTTGAGAGCCGTTAAGAAACATGGCACTAATGCTCACAAATAATAATGGCTTGTGTTTCGCCATTGACAAAAGAGATACGTAAAAAGATTTTATAGACTGTGGATTTTTACTTCCTCTTTCTTCTACAGGATCTTTATAAGAAAGAAAGGCTAACACTCCTGCAAGGATAAGACCGAGACCTGCGCAAAATAAAACAGGCCGCCAGCCGTAAGAAGCAGCAAGCGGCAGTAAGAGAAAACCAGCCAGAGCCGAGCCCAGCGTAATGCCCATTTGTTTAATCCCCATAGCCGTCCCCCGGTTCGACTGTGTAAACCAATAGACAATCCCCCGATTTGTTGTCGGATGCATCCCTCCATACCCTAACCCACCGATAATAATGAGCACAATCAGCAGCCAATAATAAGCATTAAAGGTCATCACCATGAAGCTTAGGCCTAAACAGCAGGTCATTATTAATAAGAGCGGACGTGAACCAAACCTGTCCACTACAAATCCAGTAGGTATGGAAGCCAGCGCCTGACCGATAAACAAGGCGGAAGGCAAAAGGCCGATCTGAGCTTTAGACAGGGAAAAATCTTCGCCGATTAAAATACCGAGAGGTCCAAGGCTGCGGCCGATAAAAGCTACCATAATCTGGGCAATTAACAGCCACAGCAGCATTTTCCAAGGGTTTATTAAATTGTCAGGTGTATGGTTGGCTGATAGAGCCTTCATTCTTCATCATCTCTTTTTATGCTTCAATTTTTAAGGATGTCATTTCCTCTGCTTCTGACCGCTCTTTCGCTGATACATTCGAAATGAGCGAGCCAGTGACTGCGATTACGAAGTTTACAGCAAGACCGATAACTCCGCCATGTATTCCAAAGAGGGTACTATTTCCTGTAAGCGTCATACCGCCAGCAATCACAGCACCAGCCAACATCCCCCAGAAAACGGGTTTTGCAGCCATCTTATTCCAATACAAGCCTAGAATAAATGCCGGTGCTACTTGGACTAATAATTCAAATTTTAACACAAATATTTGGTAAAGGGTCCCTGGAGGATTCCAAGCGAGCCAAAGGAGTACAGCTACTACAGCGATTCCCCACAATTTTCCCACTTTTACCTTCTTGTGTTCTGAGGCATTCGGATTTACAAATTTACCATAAATATCATTGGAAATCATGGAGGAAAAGCTTAAAAGTACAGAGTCAGCCGTTGATATAATAGCGGCGACAATTGCCCCGAAAAATATGATCATTACCCAGTAATAAAGCGGGTGTATGGCAGCGATTTCATTTGCCATCATGCCCACAAGCTGTTCAGACCCTGATTCATTAAGACCAGGAAACATCATGATGCCGATAATACCAATTACAAAAACAAGACCCGTCGTAATCGGCGGCATCCACGCCATACGGGAAAAAGAGCGCTTTAATGTTCTTTCACTCTCAGCTGAGAAAATACGTTGGATGGCATGAGGATAAATGGCCGCACCAAACCCTACAAGCAGCAGCATACTCATCCAGTTCACAGAAACATCTATCGGCGGCACACCGACTTTTGCAGGATCTGTACTTGCGATATAGGAAGTGACATTTCCAAAATTCCCTCCTACTAAATATAAAGCTCCCGCTAAAAACACTAAAATTCCCACCATTAAAACTATACCTTGCATGACATCTGTAAAGGCCACAGCTCTCATTCCGCCCATCCATTCATACACAAGCATAACGAGAACAAACGCAATAACTGCAACTTGATAAGGAATTGTACCGCCTGTAAGGCCGGCAACTGCCTGACCGATAGCGACAAGCTGTTCCAGAAGGTAATTCCCCAGACCCCAGAGCATTAAAAAGATCGCCAAAATTGTAACCGCTTTCGATTTAAAGCGATATTGAATCCAGTCCGTTGGAGTAACAAAGTTTCTTCTTTTAGAGATCACATAAAGACGTGGGGCAAAAAGGAGATAAATCCCGATAATTATGGTCATAAAAGAAATGGACTGCAGCCAGCTAAACCCCGTACGATAAGCTGTAGGAGCATATCCAATAATAGTGTTTCCACTATACTGTGTAGCGTAAAGAGTGAAAAATAAAGCAATAATCCCTAAATTTTTTCCTGCTAAATAATATCCTGATAAACTTTCCTGTATGTTTTTTCCTCTGCCCGCCAAGTAACCAATCAGAAGCATAACTGCAGCATAAGAAGCCAGAATGATTACACCATCTGCCCCTGCAAATGCTAATTCCATACTTATCCCTCCTTAGTCATTCTCTTTTGTTCCTCTTCATCTTCAACAATGTTCCACTGTGAAACACTGAGCCAGCTTAAATATGCACATAAAACAATTGAAAAAAACAGTGAAGTTAACGCCCAGTAAGGGAAACCAAGAATAATCGCCACTTCTCCCCCTCTTGGAAAATACCAGGGAACAATTGCGAGAAGAATTAATACAAAACCTATCCAAATCCATTTCTTCTTAATCGGTTCCTTTATTTCTTTCTGCATGGAATTTCTCCTTTCTTATTTGAAAATTCAAAAAACTAAACTTAAAAATTTTTAAATAATTCCGTTTGATTTCAACTTTTTCACTTGTTCATCCGAATAGTTTAACAACTCCCTGTAGATGGTTTCATTATGTTCTCCCATTGCAGTGGATCCTGGATGCTTAATCTTTCCAGGAGTACGGCTTAGTTTCGGTACAATTCCCGGCATAGGAAAATCACCAAGATCAGGGTGATCAACGGAAACGATCATTTCTCTTTCTTTATAGTGAGGGTCTTCAACAATATCTTTAGCCGAATAAATTAAGCCCGAAGGCACTCCTTTTTCTTCTAGGATGCTGAGTGCTTCCTTTGCCGACAATGTTTTTGTCCATTCTTCAATAAGTAAATCAAGCATCTTCATATTTTTTCCTCTCGCCTCATGTGTAGCGTAGTCTGGATCATCAGCCAGTTCTTCCTGCCCCATTGCCTGGCAAAGTCTACGGAAGACCCCATCTGCATTGGCACCAATCACAATATATGTTTCATCTTCTGTCAAATAAATATTTGATGGAGCCACACCTGGAAGAATGTTACCCATCCGTTCTCTTACAAAGTCAGCGAGCAGATAATCCGGAACTAAGCTTTCCATTACAGAAAAAACTGATTCATATAAAGCTGTATCCACAACCTGTCCCTTTCCGGAGATAGTCCGTTCATTTACGGCCACAAGACATCCGATCGTAGCAAACATGGCGGCTAGGGTATCCCCGATTGAAATTCCAATCCTCGTCGGTGCTCTATCCGTATAGCCAGTAATATGTCGTAATCCTCCCATTGCTTCTCCTACACTCCCGAAGCCGGCACGCTGTTTGTAAGGGCCCGTCTGTCCAAAACCTGAGGTGCGCACCATAATTAACCGCGGGTTTATCTCTGATAACTCTTCGTATGAAAGGTTCCATTTTTCCATTGTTCCCGGACGAAAATTCTCGATTAGTACATCTGCTTCTTTAATTAAATCCTTTAGAACATCTTGTCCTTCTTTTTCACGAAGATTGATTGTCACTGATTTTTTGTTACGTGACTGAATAGGCCACCAAAGCCCTGTGCCATTTACCTCTTTCCCCCATTTACGCATTGGATCGGCTTTGCCAGGCGGCTCTACTTTAATTACTTCAGCTCCAAAATCGGCTAACAGCCTTCCTGAGAATGGTCCGGCAAGCAGCGTTCCCAATTCGATTACTCTTAAATTTTCCAGGGGCAAATGCCCGTCTTCATTATTAATCATTTCCTTTCCTCCCTGTTTAAAAATGTAATTTTCTGAATGTTGTGTACAATCCTAACAGACTTGTATACAAAAAATCAACTCATTTTTTGAAAGCGGTTTATTAAACTAAAAATATCGTTCTTTTTGTATAAAAAAACCATTATAACTCAAAATAATTAGAAAATATTGATAATTGTCTTTTCATTGTATACAATGAAAACGAGGTGTTGAAATGAACGCATACAATTTTATAAAAGACGGTATTATTCAAGGTAAATATCAGCCAGGCATGCGTCTTACCGAAGAGAAGCTTGCTCACGAACTACAAATCAGTCGGACCCCTATTCGTGAAGCTATTAAACAGTTAACGACCGAAGGTTTAATCGTTCCTTTAAAAAGGGGCATAAGTGTTCGAAACTTTACAAAGGAAGATATCCGACAGATTTACGATTTACGAACATTGCTTGAGGGCTATGCAGCAGGACAGGCGGCTGTCAATCGGACGAAGGACGACTTGGCTAAAATGTCTAAAGCCAATGAATTATATGAACAGGCCATTGAACAATATGTAGAAGGTGATTTCAACTCCATCGTAAGAATCGTGGAGATGAACCAACAATTCCATGAATCTGTTGTAGCTGCATCTAAAAATGAACACATTCATTTTCATATTTCTAAAGTCGTAGTAGTACCTATTGTCTTTCGCTCTTTCTATTGGTATGATCACGAGAAATTAAAGAGGTCTCTTGATTACCATAAAATTCTTTTACAAGCGATTGAGAGCAAAGATACAGATCGAGCCCGGATAGCGATGCATGAACATATATATCAAGGGAGAGACCAGGTGCTTAAGCATCTCGATGAAATAAAGAGTGACCACTTAGAGGAGGAACTTTGATGATAGAAATCTGCGAGGTCGGACCGAGAGATGGTTTGCAAAATGAATGTAAGATCGTGACTACAGATAAAAAAGTAAAACTGATCGAAAAGCTGATCGATGCAGGCATCCGAACACTTGAAGTTGTGTCTTTTGTTAATCCAAAAGTTGTGCCTCAGATGTCAGACGCAGAAGATGTTTTAGAAAGACTCCCCCGATTGGAAGGTATCCGTTATGGTGGTCTTGTTTTAAGCCGGTCTGGTTTAGAACGTGCCCAGAAAACTTCAGTGGATTACTTACATGTCGCTATGACTACAAGTGACGCATTTAATTTAAAAAATGCCAAGCGAACAGTAAAAGAAAGTACAGAAGAATTAACCAAAGTAATACGTGAAGGCGTGGAAGCCGGAAAGGGTGTATCGGGAATATTAGGTACAGCCTTTGGCTGCCCATATGAGGGTGAGGTGCCGATCGAGAGAATATTAGAGTCAGCAGAATCTTTTTTAAGCGCCGGCTGCCATGAATTAACACTTGCCGATACTACAGGCATGGCCAACCCCGCACAGGTGACAAAAACAGTAAAGGCCTTTCAAAAGAAATTTGGAAAAGACTTGAATTTAGGACTTCACTTCCATAATACTCGTGGTTTAGGACTTGCCAATACTTTATCAGGATATGAAGCAGGTATCCAAAGGTTTGATTCTTCAATCGCCGGACTAGGGGGCTGCCCGTTTGCACCAAAAGCTGTCGGAAATGTATGCACCGAAGACATGGTAAATATGTTTGAAGGAATGGGAATCAACACAAATACTAACCTGACCAAGCTCATAGAAACAGCTAAATGGATGGAAGACTATATGGATCGTCCTCTTGATGGAATGATAATGAAAGCAGGTATTGCCCAGACAGCTCAATGAGAGCTGTCTTTTTAGTTTTTAAGCCATTGCAACATTATTTTTCTTTTTCATAAGATATAAAAAAGCGCGGAGGTGCTTTTCATGATTCACACGGTCAGGCCAGGTGAAACACTGTACCAGATCTCTTTGGATTACCGCACCCCATTATATGAAATCATTAATGCCAACCCTTCGATTAATCCTAATCTTATTTATTCTGGGCAATCTATTGTCATTCCAGGCTTTCCTGATCCCAACACACTTCCTTATCAAGTCGAAATCTTACTAAACAGCAAGCAGCTTAAGCTATATCGTAACGGTAGTCTGCAGAAGACATATCCTATTGCGGTTGGAAAAATGCTGAGCTCAACCCCTACAGGTAATTTTATTATTATAAATAAGGCACCAAACCCAGGTGGTCCATTTGGAACGATGTGGATGAGTTTGTCGAAAGAACATTATGGGATTCATGGCACTAATGATCCCAGCTCGATTGGCAATGCCGTATCTAAAGGCTGCATCCGCATGTATAACGAGGATGTAGAAGAACTGGCCCGCACCATTCCAATCGGAACACCCGTTTATATTCATCCATAAAAAATCGCCTCTCATCAAGAGGGACGATTTTTTTAATTCAAGCAGTACCTATGAACATAAATTTTTTTCTAACCTGCTTATTCCTCTTCCTTACAAGCATCGCAAATCGTTTTAATATCAATTCCACGCTCACCCTGCATTGTAATCCCTTGTTGTTCATCCGAATCATTTAGTAAATCGAAGCCCAGCTGGGCTGGATCCGATTGTTGAGCATCAACCTCGCCTACTTGACGCTCACATTGCCGGCAGAAGTAACGAATCTTCATCTTTTTCCTCCTGATAAGGTCATAGTGATGAATAGTCTGTTCAAAAAAGAATATTTTATGCTTAACGGCCTTTTTCAAGAGTTTTGTCCATTTAAAAAACTTTTACTTTGCAGTGCTGTTTAATTAGTTATAATAATTAAATTTGCTTTTCGAGGATTTGAATGTCAGACTATAGTAGGTTTATTAATTACAGAAAGGACAGGTGGCTAAATATGATTGAAGTGCGAACTTCCTCCCTCACCGACGATAATTTCAACAGAGGGGTTTTTGCTACACGTAACATTCAGAAAAAAGAGCTTATTCACAAAGCCCCTGTGATTCCTTATCCAAATAACGAGCATAAATTTATTGAACAGACAAGGTTGGCTGATTACGCATTTGAATACGGAGAGAATCACACAGCATTTCTCTTAGGCTTCGGAATGTTGTTTAACCATTCCGCAGCTCCTAATGCAAATTATAAAATTAATTTTGACAACGATACTTTCGATTTTTATGCCTATAAGGATATTAAAGCAGGAGAAGAAGTCCTCATTAATTACAATGGATTCGTCGATGATAAAGAACTTTTATGGTTTGAAAAATAAAAAGGCTGCCCTATAAGTCATAAAAGACTTAGGGCGGCCTTTTTTATTATTCCTGACCTGCTTCAGCTAGGCGGTTCTCGATTTCTGCCATAATAGATCCTGCTTCTTCCCAGTTGCCGTTGGATAGAGCTTCCTGATACTGATCAAACATACCAGAAATTTCCTGAAGAATTTCTTCTGATTGAATCATTTCCTGCGGATCAGCTGGTTCTGCCTGCTCATCCTCTTCCCCGCTTTCCACCTCAGGATCGATCCGTCCGAGCATAGTTTCTAACGCATCATCAAATGTCGGCTCCATGACGATCTCATCCCCATAAGCTAAAATTACCTGTTTAACTTCTGGAAGAGACGTCTCATTAGATGATTCTATATAAATAGGTTCTACATACATCACAGTATCTTCGATCGGAATTGCTAATAAGTTTCCTCTAATTACTTCAGAACCTCCCTGTGACCAAAGGTTCAGCTGCTGAGATATCGAACTATCCTGATTGATTCTGTTTTCTATCTGCTGAGGTCCGTAAACATTGCGTTGTTTAGGGAATTGGTAAACGAACATTTCCCCATAACCATCGCCATCATTTCTAACGCCCATCCAGGCAATCATATTCTGTCGGTTTCTAGGAGTATAGGGCATCATTAGAATGAACTCTTCCTCGTCGTATTCTGGAAGTTTCATTGTTCCGTAATAAGGCTCCATGGTTACATCTTCGTTAAAATATTTTTCTGTCGGGAACTGCCAGAAATCTTCCCTGTTATAAAAAACTTCCAAATTCGTCATGTGATATGTTCCATACATTTCTGACTGAATCTTAAACATGTCGATAGGATAACGGAAATGATTGCGCACATCATCTGGTATCTCTTCCGTTAATAAATCAGGGAACATTTTTTGATATGTCTGCACTAAAGGCTCTTCAGGATCCACTGCGTAGAAATTCACTTCTCCGGTATAAGCATCTACTTCAACTTTCACTGAATTTCGGATATAGCTTTCGTCCCCTTGATGAGGTTCAGAATATGGATATCGTTCAGCCGTTAAATAAGCATCAATCAACCAGGCAAGACTTCCATCGTCACGAACGAAAATATAAGGATCTTCATCATAGGTGAAAAATGGAGCGATCCTTTGAACACGTTCCATAACATTACGCGTATCAAGCAGCTGGCTGTCTTCATTCAGCTGGTTAGATACGAGCATTCTAAATGATCCTTCATTAATCGCAAACAGCAGACGGTTTATTCCACTTAAGGGTATTCCGCTGTCGGCTTCGTAACGCGTAGACATATTCTCATCTCCAGCTGGATAATCAAATTCATCTACTTCACTGTTCACAATTACGTTTTGTGAGTTCTCTTCACCAAAATAAATCTCAGGACGATTAACGTCTAGGACTCCTTCTGGCGGAAGGTTTTTAAGAATATATTCTGGCTGACCTTGTGAAGTAATTTCATTGACATTACTCATCGCTACGCCATAACCGTGAGTATATCTTAAATTCTCATTCACCCATGTTTTTGCCTGGTCAGGCAAATCAGCCGTGTTTAACTCCCGTGCCCCAATGAATACTTGCTGATATTCTCCATCAATATTATATCTGTCAATGTCTATATCATTGTATCGATAATATGTTCGGAATGTCTGAAGCTGGTTGTAGATATCAAGAATCGGCCGGGCATCGTTTATTCTGACATTATCAATTGTCTGCTGGTTTCTTTCAATCATACTCTGATCGAGACTCTGATTACCTGGATGTTCTCTCACATCGATATTAGCCAAATCATAAGCTGTTCTAGTAAATTCCAGGTTGTGCTCTAAATAGGGGCTCTCTCTTGAAAATTCGTTAGGGGAAACGACGTAATTCTGTACAATGATTGATGCGCCTTGTGCAGCGATTAGTACAATGACATAAGCAGCAATAGGATAAATCATTCTCCTTACATTTCCCCGTGTCAATATTAATATCATCCATACTGCGCAAATAACGGCGACCGCCGCCAGAACGTAAGAGGCCGGATTATTCAAGACTTTGTCTGTATAGCTCAGACCATGTACGACGCTACTTTGAAATAAGTTTACTTGATTCGTTAATAACGATTCATAAGGCTGCATAATATGCATAGCCGCTAACATTAAACCAATAAATCCTAGCGTTGTCCCCATATGCAGCTGAGCCATCCGGCTCAAGCGGTACATATTAAATACAGAATAAAAACCCGTTTGAACGAGCAGCAAAACAACAGCCAGACCAAGGAGGGTAAATACGGTAAACTCTAAAAACGGAAGAATAAACATATAAAAAGAAATATCCATCCCAAAGTGAGGATCCTGTTCGCCAAATGAAGCACGATTAAGAAATTTCAGCCAAAGTTCCCAGCCTACCCCTTGTACGATACTGCTTCCGATCAGACCCACAAATAAAGCTATCCCTAAAATCGAAAGCCTGCTCCATTTCTTTGACTGAACGACAGCAGGCAGCTGTTCCGGCTGAAAGTGCCCAAGATAATTTCTTCGGACCCAGGATAAAGTCCAGTAAGTCGCCACAAAGAATAAGAGAAACCCTATGCCTCCAAGCAGCACCTTACTTCCCAGGATCGTTATATACACTTGCTTAAACCCAAGGGTGTCCATCCATATGTAGTCTGTAATCCACGACAACGATAACCATCCTATAAAAAGAATGATTAATAGCAGACTAAAAACCTTCCCTATAATAGATAAAGTCTTTTTAGCCAGTTGTGTCTGCTTTGGGCGGAATGTTTTTGTTTTTTTATCCAACCCATCTCCCCCTCTCGCTTACTATTGTAAGGTCTATTACTTTATACGTAGCTTAACGTAATATATACGTATAACTGTCCCTCTTACCTTACGAATGACCTTCTCCTTTTGTTTCACTTTTTTATTTATTTTGTTATGTAAAAATATGGATATTATTTTCCCATTAACATGACCGTATGATCTGTACACGGAACGTAAATCCTATAAACAGCCTTGATTAAGGAGGGATTCAATTGCAGGTACAGAGAGCTCAGGAAATCGCCGATTCTCCCGTAATGGCTGATGTAACATATAACGCTCAGCCCATTTATATTCAGCATGTTGACGAAAAAAATCTAACAGCACGTATCTTTCCTCTGGATAACCCCGAAGAGGAATTAGAAGTATCTTTGAACGAACTAAAAGAAAATCATTAGTAAAACCACCCTAATAGGTGGTTTTCTTATGGGTTCACACGGCCAATATTTGAAGTAGCCCGCGGTGAATGCATGGCTTCATAAACTCCTGAAGAAATTTCAGAATGGGTAAGCCAGCGCATATGATCTTTTTCCATGACGTGTCCTAATATCACTTGTTTATATGTACACAGCAGACCGGTCTTAGGGGAAAAATTTTGAGCGGGGTTTCCTGCCCTGCTCCCCTTTACATGAATGAGCTCCCATTCTCTTCTCTGAACGGACGAAAAAAGATTACACATCTCCTGCAGGGTGTGATACCCCGTTTCGTGAAACCATGCGACTACTTTCTGAACCGGTCTCTGCCCGCTAATCTTACTTACTTTATTAATAAAGTATTCAGCATTTGTATAATCTGCTGATATAATATGGAGTTTAGCTGGATGTTCAGCCTGCTCCTGAACTCTCTTCAGCTTCGTTAAATTTCTGCCAATCACAGACACAGTCTGGCCTTCTTTATTTAACTTTAAGGCTAGTTCTTTCAGCATTCCGCTCCCGCCGATTATTAATATATGCAAATTCCTCCCCCTTTCTATGATTGTCCTCTCAAACAGTAGACCATATCTTCTTATGTTTCAACTATAACAATAATAAAAATAAGCCTGAAGAGATTACTCTTCAGGCTTATCACTTTTTATTCAAAATCGTCCGGGTTTTTCTCATCACTTATTCCGCGCTTACCATCCATCCGGCTTTTTTCCTCCGGTGTATGCGCTGACGAGATAATATTGCCTTCTGCATCATATTGAATCTTTTCTTTCTTATCCTGCATTTTTAGAGTACCTCCTGTTATTGATGTACTCTTATCGTTCCAAATTCCTTATATTTTAATCTAAATAATATACCTAATTACACACGTCCCTTTAAATACAGTATGTTAACACAGCTAATTCATTTCACTTGTACTCGTAATTTCCACATCATTTAAAGCCTGAGAAGCCAATCGGTCTGCTTCCCTGTTTTGCTTTCTGGAGATGACATTATAAATAGGATTTATCCCCATTTTCTTCATTTTTCCTTCGATCCGATCCGCCCAGTCATTTAGATCCTTTTCAAGCGTTGGCCACTCACCTTCCAACTGATTTAGTACGACTTGAGAATCTCCAGAGAACTCTACAGTTATATGATGAATGTTCAACAGGTCAAGCTCTGATAAAGCAAGATGAAGAGCTGCATATTCTGCTTCATTATTAGAGTTCAGTTGTTCCACTAAAGCATTTTTACGAAGGCGGAATGATTTTCCATTTTGATCGTAATAAACGACACAGCCTAAACCTGATTTTCTCGTTTTTAAATCATATCCGCCATCAAAGTATACCTTTATGTTATGCGGCTCTGTCTGGATCCCTTTTAAATATTCTCTTAATTCCTTGAAACTCCAGGGATTCCCGCTTAACGAGTCAATAAATTCCAGATGCTTCACACGGCCAGTTTTTTCGAAATCTTCAGCGACTATCAGCGCTTTTTCTGCTTTCATTTCATCCGATCGAAACATCGTCATTAAACCTTTTGGAGTAACGTATGTAATCTCCATTCTCACTTCCATGTAAAACACCTCTGCTTATAAATAATTTATTAGTAAACTTCCCTCTTTTTTAACAAATTAATTATCCATAAAATCCCTTTTCATTCAGCAATCAATAAGCAAATAAACAAGACTTTTGTCAAGTTTTAAAACTTTATCTGAATAATAATAAATAAATCGTTTTTTTAATAATAGTTACCGTATATGGGTATTAATATATCATATAACTTGTTATGATATAGATAGTCTCATTATAGTGAGATAAGAAATCAAACTTCGGTAAAAGTTATCTCGCGAATATAAAATGGGGCACTGAGGCTATATTATGCTTTATAGAGTCGTAGGTTTAATGAAAGGCGGCAGTCTCGTATCTTTCTGTCAGGAAAATGAGGAATATACCTTTTCGACTAGGGCAAAGGCTCAGAGCTTCTTAGAGAATATAAAATCTGAACAGGTTTTACCTTCAAACTATCAGCTTAAGATCGAAAAAACGATCCACTAATATAAGATGAGCAGCTCTTAAAGGACGCCGATAAAAGGCGTCCTTTTTTATTTGTTTTCAAAACATCATATTCAGATATAACTCAACTAAAAGAAAAGCCCAATTCCTGATAAGAAGAATTGAACTTTATTTTTATCTATCGGGAGACGGAAATCTGGCTGCTGCAAAGAACGGTGTACTTGACCCAGGATTATATGCTGCTAACGCTCCTGCAATAGAGCTCTCCATAAAAATTTCCACTCTGTCCCCTGCTTCCAACTGTAAAATTGAGGAAACTTGAACTGCATTTAAATTCGCTACACCAGTTCCCCAGAAATCATTGTCAGCTGCTTCATATGGATTACCATTAATTCTAATTTCAACCCTGGCCCTGTAATTCGTTTCATTGTTTTCCGGAGCGAAAGAAATTTGCCCCTGTACTAAATAAACTCCATCTCTTTTTGGAATAAAAACGGAGTTATTCGGACGATATTCCCCTCTTAAGTCAAACTGCTGGTCTTGATAGAATACTTTAATTTCTTCATTTGCTTCCACGCTTACACTCTCTGTTGAAACCGCACGAAATGCTGAAGCTCTAGTTGAAGTATTAAAACCATTATCTGTTCCTATATTAATGGTAGGGTTCCCGATGTTAGCAAGTTTATCTACTTGGCCCTGGAGCTGACCTTGAAGCTGGCCTTGTCCCTGTCCTTGTCCCTGACCTTGAACTTGATCTCGATCATTTTGACATTTTCTGCAGGAACCATAGTATTGGCTGTTTTCATGTCCATATCCACTCATAACTATCACCTGCCTTTTCCTTTTGTATAGGTTGATAGATGCAACCTTTTATATCCTATGTAATATTTCCAAAGAGGGAAGGGTTTTTGTCCAAACTATTTTCAATATAGTGAGTCTTTCCATGTTAAAAATGTAATCTTTTATAGGATGCTGATCAGGGCGTTTCTATTGTATTTCAAATTTATAGATAGAAATTAATTCCTATAGATGGTAATTTTATTAAGAAAAAGCCCAGATTCCCCAAATGAGGAAGTGAGCTTTAATTTTATCTATCTGGTGAAGGAAATCTTGCAGCTGCAAAGAAAGTTGTATTGTCCCCGGGAGTATTTGCTTTTATCGTCCCAGCAATAGAACTTTCCATAAAAATTTCCACTCTGTCTCCAGCTTCAAGATTTAGAATCGAAGAAACTTGAACAGCGTTTGTAATCTCTACACCCGTTCCCCAGAAATCATTATCTGCTGCTTCATATGGGTTTCCATTAATTTTAATTTCAACTCGAGCCCTGTAATTCGTTTCATAATTTTCTGGTTCGAAGGAAATCTGACCCTGCACTAAATAAACTCCATCTCTTCTTGGAATAAAAACGGAGCGATTCGGACGATATTCCCCTCTTAAGTCAAATTGCTGGTCTTGATAGAACACTTTAATTTCTTCATTTGCTTCCACGCTTACATCCTCTGTTGAAACCGCGCGAAATGCAGAAGCTCTTGTTGAAGTATCTAAACCATTATCTGTTCCTATATTAATGGTAGGGTTCCCGATATTAGCAAGTTTATCTACTTGACCCTGGAGCTGGCCTTGAAGCTGGCCTTGACCCTGTCCCTGCCCTTGTCCTTGCCCTTGACCCTGGCGTCTCATCTGATTAACTTGTTCTCTTAGATTCTCAATTTGGCAGTCTTTGCAGGAACAAGGGTATTGGCTATTATCATTTCCATATCCGCTCATAACTATCACCTGCCTTTTCATTTTATAAAGGTTGAACAATCCAACCTAAACTATCCTATGCACTATATTTACAAGTGAAAGGGTGTTTGTCCGATTCTTTTGATTTTGTTGAGCACATTCTATGCTTGTCACCTATCATGAAATGAAGTAATATAGGAATAGCGATTTTTTTTAATAGAGGAGCGTATGTATGAAACGATCCATTTACGGATTGACGTTTGAACAACTGACAAACTGGCTTACGGAACACGGAGAGAAAAAGTTTCGCTCCAAGCAGGTATGGGACTGGCTTTATCAAAAAAGGGTTACTGACTTTTCTCAAATGAAAAATGTAAATCAATCCTGTATTGATCTATTAGATGAACATTTTACTATCGAAACACTGACCGAAGAAATCAAGCAGGAATCTAAAGACGGAACGATTAAGTTTCTATTTAAGCTAGACGACGGCAATGTCATTGAAACGGTACTCATGCGTTTTAATTACGGGCTGTCAGTCTGTGTAACAACACAGGTCGGCTGTAATATCGGCTGTTCTTTCTGTGCTAGTGGTGTTTTAAGAAAGAACCGTGACTTATCAAGTGGAGAGATTGTTGAGCAGATTATGCAGGTTCAGCAGCATCTTGATAAGCAGGGTAAAGATGAGCGTGTCAGTCATATTGTTGTTATGGGAATCGGTGAGCCGTTTGATAACTATGATAATCTGATTGACTTCCTAAGAGTTGTAAATGATAAGCAAGGTCTTTCTATCGGAGCCCGGCACATTACTGTGTCCACGAGTGGTATTGCGCCTAAGATGTATGAGTTTGCAGATGAAGGTATTCAGATTAATCTGGCACTTTCTATCCATGCACCTAATAATGAACTTCGTACGAAAATTATGAAGATTAATCGGGCATACCCTCTTGAAAAATTGATGCCCGCCATTGATTATTATCTAGAAAAAACGAACCGGCGAATTACGTTTGAATATATTTTGTTAAAAGATGTTAACGATCATAAAAAAGAAGCAGAACAGTTAGCTGAACTGCTTAAAGATAAGCGTCACTTGTCTTATGTTAATTTGATCCCTTACAACCCTGTGGCTGACAATCCCTATGAACGAAGCGAAAAGGAAGCCATTCTAACGTTCTACCAGACGCTTATGGATCGAGGAATTAGGTGTGGAGTACGGACGGAACATGGTACAGATATTGATGCGGCATGCGGACAGCTGCGAAGCAAGCAGATTGAAAAAGAAAAAGCACGTAAAAAGAAAAAAATGCAGGAAAAGCATGGGGCTTAATGCCTCATGCTTTTTTACTTTTCAAATCTTTAAACTGACTGGCGTGCTCTTTAGCAAACTGAATAATGTCTGTATATATTTTTGGATCAATTTCTTTTTTTGAAAGAGAATATAACTTAGCTGTCCCCTCATCAATGATTTTAACCCGCTCTCCGCCCCTTACGTACAAAGTCACATATAAAAACGGATCAAGAATATCATTTTCCACTAAAAATCCTTTCGGAAAGTCTGCAGTGATAAGCACTCTGTCTTCTATTTGTTTAATGGAAAGCTGACTGTAAAATTGAAGGTTACTGAGTTCTTTTAAAAACATTATTGTTCCACTCCCTTACTTCTTCACTCTAACTCTCATCCTACTACTTTTCCCTTAAGATTATTCCCCTCTGCCTATGAAGTAAATGTTAAAATTCTTTTAAATCGTTAATTTTAACAAGATTGTCATTGTTGTGATTGTTTTCTTTATATATTTTCCGTTATACTTTTTCATGAAAATCTTTTTATGAGATGGGGAATCACTTTGAAAATAAATAATGATTTTAACTATGTGCCATGGGTCATCGGGCTGTCAATTGCGATTAATGCCATAGTCGTGGCCCTGCTTTTTGTTCCAAAAATCGACAGTACTTCAGATTTTGATATCACCATTCTGCCGCTGCTTAATGCTGTATTTAACTCTTTTACATTTGTCTTTTTACTGGCTGCACTGTTTATGATTCTTCGTAAAAATGTAACATGGCATAAACGATTCATCTTTACAGCCTTTACAACTACTGCCTTATTTCTCGTATCGTATTTAACTTATCATTCCATGGCTCCTTCAACTTCTTATGGCGGTGAGGGAATTCTAGCACCCATTTACTATTTTATACTCATTACGCACATTATATTGGCAGCTGTTATTGTACCGTTAGCTTTACTTACTCTTTTTCGCGGGCTGGCTATGAAAGTAGACAAACACCGCAAAATAGCAAGATGGACAATGCCCCTTTGGCTGTATGTAAGCTTAACAGGAGTTATTGTTTACTTAATGATCTCTCCTTATTATTAAATCAGAAAAAGGAAGGAACCGTCACGTTCCTCCCTTTTTCTGAGGGCCATTTAAAAATTCTTTGAAAGTGATACTCTTAAAGCGAGAACAAAAAAAGTTAAGAGGCTTACCTTTTTAGCTTTTATGGAGAGCACCTCCTAATAGAGCTTATTTAAAATAAGCCTACCAGATGCTGCCTGGAATTTATATTTTCCTGTTAAAAAAGTTAACACAGAACTTTTCCATTCATACAAAAAGACCAACCTGTTTACAAGGCCGGTCTTTTTTTTATTATAGGTTTTCCATTAATTTTTTATAAATGCGCTGGTAATCATCTCTATCAATCCCAGGGGCAAAAAATTCAGGTAAGTCATCAAGATCAGGGATAGGGGCGCCTTCAGGTGTACCTTCTATCACCCTTAGCTGTTCGCCATTCTCCGGATTGGTACCCTTCCAGATTTGATTAATATCTTTATAATCCGTATCGCTCCATGTATATAGTACATTATTTAACCCCTGATCTTCGTACTTTCGAGCATAATCAAACTGTGAGTTATCAAGATTGGGTATTGGCAGCATTTTCTTTACATCTACCCCTGTAGCAATCTCAATAGCCTTTGCATAAGCAAGAGCATGAGTGCCTCCCCTTACGAGAAGATAGCCTATCATTTCGCGGGCTGTTGGGTGATCTGTCATTTCATACACTCTCATCTTATGAGTCCTGGCCCCTAATTCAAGGAAAAAGTTGTGCATAAGATCAAGAACCAGATTGCCGCTGTTAAAGACATAATCACCTGTCCATGCTTTTCCCATAGAATCTCCAGGAAGTGCCGTTTGGGCAGTAGCAATATAATGATACGTATTTCGTGCATCTAACCCGCTTCGAAGTGGAGTAGTATCCGGGTCGCCCGGGAAAGTAGTACCTCTTGTCAAAAGGTTAATTGTGTTATTGACAAGCTCCACATGACCAAATTCTTCGGCCGTAATGCTTGCCACAAGATCATAAAAAGGTTTCAGTTTCTTTTTGTTACGGAATCCAAATGATTGATACATATAATTATTAAGTGTGGACATTTCGCCAAACCGGCCTCCGAGCAGTTCTTGGACTGCAGCTGCTGCATTTACATCTCCATGCTCAGGAACGGTTAATTCTATTGCCATCCTATCCATCCGCTTAAACATCTAATTCCTCCTTAACCCTGGAAAGGAGATACCCAGACAATTTGTTGAGTCCTTATAAAAAAGGGAACATTATTCACCTCTACGATTATATGATCAGGCATAACCGTTCGTAATTTCCCTCGCAGAGATCCCCGGATTGTTTCCACTACAACACCTTGTCCTGTAAGTGATGATAATGTTTGATAAACATAAGGATCGATCAATGTAAAACCCATTAAATTCTGCCCGTTATTTTGACCATTCAATCCTTCCATCTCCCTTTATATTCACTCTATAAAAATCTATATGAGAAAGGGGCACTATCTATTCTTTTAAATGTTTGTATTCCTTCAATTGTGGGCAGGATAACAAAGCTCTTGACCATGACCATAAATGATATCCATAGATATTTCTTTTTTTAAAAAGCTGCCGAAAACGACGCGGCAGCTTAAAATTTATTATTCAATAGAAGAAATATATTCTTTTACTACTTCATAGACGTATTTCTGATTAGCTTCTGCCGTGTTAGGATCATATTCCCCTTCATTGACTTTGTTATTGGAAAGGATACGAATACCGAGGTATGGAACACTATATGCTTCAGCGATTTGCGCCCCGGCGGCTCCTTCCATTTCTTCTACAGAAGTTCCGTAATTTTCATGAAACCAATTAATTCGGTCAACTTCATTATTCCAAACATCCGCAGAACCAATGGTGCCTTTCACGACTTTACCACCCTTATGTATTTCCTTAACAGCTTCAGCAGCTTTTAAAAGTTTTTCATCTCCTTCAAAATACCGGATATTCTCTGCATCCGGATCTTCCCCTGCACTTCCTTCAGAAGCCATTAAATCCATCGGAACCCACTCTTTCGGAGAAATTCCTTCCCCTTTTTCTTTATCTCCTGTTTTTAAAGAACCAATATTCGTCACTTTTTCGCCAAGAACTATATCATATACTTGTAAATCAGGATCGTGCCCGCCGGAAGTTCCCTGATTAATGATTGCCGCCGGGTTATATTTTTCAATAGCTACGGCTGTTGCTGCTGCGGTGTTTTCCATTCCTTTTCCTGTCTTCGCTACAATGACAGGGTAATTATCCACCGTTCCTTTATAAAAAATAAAATTCCCTGATTGCTCTTCTTCTACATCTTTAAGTTTTTCAGCAAACTTTTCTGCTTCAATTGGCATTGGCCCCTGGACGATAATTGGCTGTTTAGCTTCTTTCTCACTTTCTCCTTTTGTTTCGGCATTGCATCCAGAGAATAAAGCCAATAAAAACATAATGATGATTGCTAAAAAGATGTGTTTTTTGTTCACGTCATTTCCCCCTTACATAGTGTATACTCCGTTTTGTAAAAATAAGTACTGTGTAAATATAGCAGACTCAAATATTCTGATCAACCCAAAAACACGAACTTTATTTAAATAATTAATAAAATTGTTCGTATTTATTTTAAGTCTTTAAGTATAGTACAATAAAGAAAACGATCATTGAAAAGGTGGTATTATGAAAAAAGCTGAGCGAAGTAAAAGATCCGCGGGAGAAAAAGCTGTAGATTACATAGAGCACGGAATGACAATCGGATTAGGTTCAGGATCAACGGTGTATTGGATGTTAAAAAAACTGGGTGAGCATGTACAAAAGGGGCTGTCTGTTAAAGGGGTTCCTTCTTCAATAAAAACAGAAAAATGGGCAGCAGAATTCGGCGTTCCTCTCACCAGCTTTACAGAAGTTGATAAGCTGGATCTTGCTATAGACGGGGCGGATGAAATCTCTCCTGATTTTACCCTTCTTAAAGGTGGAGGCGGCTCTTTAGTCAGAGAAAAAATAGTTAACAGCGCGGCAGACAGAGTGATTACAATAGCTGACCATACAAAATGTGTCTCTCAGCTGGGAAAGAGAGCTCTCCCTGTTGAAGTAGTACCTTTTGGCTGGGAAGTTACGGCTAAACAAATTAAGGAGCTTGATGCAGGAATTCAACTAAGAAAAGTAACAAATGAACCTTTTGTTTCTGACAACGGAAACTATATTTTAGATTGTGCATTCGGAACCATCTCACATCCTGAAATACTTCATAACCACTTACTCCACATACCAGGAGTCGTAGAAACAGGACTGTTTATAAGCTTAACTGATACTGTGATCATTGCTGAAGACCAAGATATTAAAATTCTGAGTCATTAAAAAAACAGCCTGCATAATGAGCAGGCTGTTTTTTGTTAGTTAGTTTTCTCTTGTTCAAACAAATTAGGTTCATCAAATAAATTCGTGAATTTAGAGACATTTTCATATGTGAATTCAAATGCCATTCTAACTTCTCCAAATTCCGGCTGATAAAAATAGCCTTGTACTTCATAGCTGCTTTCATTTTCCCGTACTTTAGTAAGATGAAAATAACGACGGAAATATTGAGCCATTTCTTCCAGTTTCCTGTTCCGTACTTTTATCCATTGCTGTTTTTCTTCTTCTGTCTGAAAGTCTGATTCTTTAATCATTGATTCACTCCTCTTACGGAATTCAAATACTGAAACTGTATATCACCATTATAATAAGACCTTCCACCTATTTTCAACTGCTAAGCGCATAAAGTTTGTTAAGAGAAAGCATTAACGATTGTCTCACACCATAACTCTTAACTGATTAAAATGTATTACGTGACACCATTTTCTAGAATCGAGAATGTAGATTTGGCACAATTTATTTCTGCCCGCGCTCCGTAGGGCAGCACAAACTTAGGTTCCGTGTGGCCAAAGTTTAAATTATAAAGGATCGGCATCTGCTCACAATTAAACTCTTTCATCACTTCTCTAATTACTGTCTTGTATTCTTCATAATGCTCCTCGTCCATCGGCTTTCCGAAGATGATGCCATTTGCCTTTTGAAAAATCCCTTGTGCTCCATAATTTCGGAGCCAGCATTTTAGAAGAAACGGATGAGCTTTCTCTTCTGACGTTTCAAAGAAAATGATGCTCTCCTCCCAGTATTTATCCTCCGGCCATAATTCAGTACCTTTAACCATCTCAAGGACGTCTAAACAGCCTCCAATTAGTCTACCTTCTACAGTGCCGTTACCCTGAAGGACTTCATAGCCTCTGTTTGTATTCATCTGTCTCGCTGTATTTTTATTATTCTCCTTCCATTCTAAAAACTCACTCGTCCATTTTTCAGCAGGAGCAATGTCACCAATGGTTTCACTAGAAAAAAGTGTCCGTTCTATGTATTCGACTGTATATGGATCCATCCTTACATTTTCAGCAAAATCTACTAATATTGAGGGACCATAAAAGGAAGACACTCCTGCTTTATGACAGAATAAATGGGAGACAGTAATATCCGAATAACCTACCAGTATCTTCGGATTGTTTTGAATCACTTCATAATCAATATATGGGATCAATCGAATGCTCTCTTCCCCGCCGATATTAGCAAATATCCCCTTAATATCAGGATCCCTAAAAGCTGTCATTAGATCCTCGGCCCTCGCCTTAGGATTTTTATAGAGATAGTCAGCTCCTTTTAAACTGTTCGGCATTGGAATGACTTCTAGCCCAAAAACCGATTCTAGCCTCTCTACCCCCTGCTCATACCTCCATTTAATATCGGGTTCACCGGCGCCTCCCCATGAAGGGCTTACTGTAGCCACTTTGTCTCCAGGCTGTAATTTATCTGGTTTTATCAGCATATTTCTGCCTCCTTATGTACTTTTTATAAAAATACTATTAATTTGAATGGATTACCACTAAAAAAACACCTATCATTAACGCGATAAGTGTTTTTTTAACTTATTTATCTCTTATTAACTTAAAGGTGCCGATTCCTTTGGCAATTAAGCTGTTCTCCTGATCATAAATCTCACCTTCAGCTGTAACGATTTTATACCCCTTCTGGAGAATACGTCCACTTGCTGTTAATTTGCCTTCTCCTGCAGGTGCCAGATAGTTGATATTCAAGTTAATTGTCGAACACCGTGTCTTAGTTGTCGACCGGATGGCCATTCCAAGTATCAAATCAAGCATGGAAGCATGAACCCCTCCATGGAGAGTTCCATTAACATTATAAAGATTCTCATGAACAGCTAAGTTTAACAAAACATTCCCTTCTTCAAATTGAGCAATTTCAAATCCAATATGTGAAAAATAAGGACTGTCCTCAAAGCTTTTTCGTACTTCATCGATTGTGGCGGTAATACTGGTCACCTCCCCTCAGTGGCTGGACTGAGAATTTTAAACGTTCCTGCTGCCTTTGCTGCTATTTCTCCATGAGTATTGCGGATGATTCCTTCTCCAGTAATTATTTTATTATCTCTATAAGTGATGGAAGCTGTAGAAGTATAGGGTCCGAGATTTTTAAGATTAAAGTAATGCAAGTTCAAACTTAGAGTGCTCGTTGATTGCTGAACTTCTTCAGCAATCGTTGATCCGATAATAATATCAAGCATCGTGGAAAACAACCCTGTCGGAATATCTCCGGTTTCTGTTAAGAGCTCTTTTGTGATAGGAAGGTTCAAAACTAAACGTCCGTTTTCGTCGATTTGTTTATTAAAACCGATATGGGCAAAAAAAGAAGATGAACTTCTCAAATTCCTTTTCCCTCCCTTACATTGACATATTCTCAAACATTATGGCCATACCCTGTCCTCCTCCAGCACAAAGGGTCGCAATTCCAAGTTTATTCCCTCTTCTTTTCATTTCATGTATCAGTGTAACCGCAATTCTGGCACCGCTGGCACCTACTGGATGGCCAAGTGCTATAGCTCCTCCGTTTACATTAACTCGATCAGGGTCTAAATGCAGCTCTCGTATTACAGCGAGAGACTGAGAAGCAAATGCTTCATTTAATTCAAATAAATCGATATCATCTATCGCCTTGTTTGTTTTCTTGAGCAGCTTTTTTACAGCAGGCACAGGGCCGATTCCCATTACTTCTGGGGAGACACCGGATGTGGCCCAATCAACAATACGAACAAGCGGATCCAGTCCCAGCTCTTGTGCTTTAGATTCTTTCATAATTGTCAGAGCTGCGGCACCGTCATTCCGCCCGCAGGCATTTCCTGCCGTAACTGTCCCATTTTCTCTAAATACAGGCTTTAAACTTGCTAATTTTTCAAGGGTGGTTTCCGGACGGGGATGTTCATCAACAGTAAAAGTATAAGAATTCTTTTTATCTGTTATTTCTACCGGTAAGATTTCGTCTGAAAATCTTTCTTCTTTGATCGCCTCTGACGCTCGTCTTTGGCTTTCAAGGGCAAAAGCGTCTTGATCCTCCCTTGAAACTGAATAGCGCTCAGCTACATTTTCAGCTGTAGCTCCCATTCCTAGATTTTTTCCATAGATTTCTTTTGGCTGCTGACCTGCCTCTGAATTAGAATCCACCAGTTCAGGTTTATCTCCGCCAAACCGTGAGTTTCTTAAATAGATAGGAGATCGGCTCATGCTTTCTGTCCCACCAGCTACGAGAATTTCTGCTTGATTAAAGGCAATTTGCTGAACACTTGAAGCAATGGACTGCATACCCGAAGCACATAAGCGATTAATTGTAAAAGCTGGTGAGGCTTCAGGAATCCCCGCTCTTAATGCAGCCACTCTTGCCACATTCGAAGATTCCGTTGTCTGACGGACTTCTCCCATAATAACTTCGTCCGCCTGTTCCGGAGATAAGCCTGCTCTTTCAAGCGCCGCCTGTATAGCCATTGCAGCTAAATGGCCGGAAGAAAAGGTTTTTAATGAACCCCCGTAACGCCCAATTGGAGTTCTTACCGCACTAACAATAACTGCTGATTCGTTCATATAAGCCCTCCTCAATCTACTAGCTATATTCTTTTTTTAACTGATTGGAAATAATATTCTTTTGAATCTCTGAGGTTCCTTCATAAATTCGTGTGATCCTCGCGTCACGGAAATACCTTTCAATTGGGTAGTCAGATATGTAGCCGATTCCACCATGGACTTGCACAGCTTTATCTGCCACACGATTGTAAACTTCTGATCCATAAAGCTTAAGCATAGCTGCTTCTTTAATGACTTTCTTTCCTTGATCGACCATCCAGGCGATACGATAAGTAAACGACCTTAAAGCCTCCGTCTCCACTGCCATTTCAGCTACCATATGGGCGACGGCTTGATGATCGATAATAGGAACACCGAACTGCTCTCTTTCCTGAGTATATTCCATCGATAAATCCAAAAGTTTTTGACACGAACCGAGATTTCGTGCTGCAAGGCCGGCCCGGCCATTTGCCAGAATTTTTAATGCGTTAATATATCCTTCTCCTTCTTTTCCCAGCACATTTTCCTCAGGAACCTCACAATCTTCTAAAATAATCTCAGCAGATTGAGAGCCGTGCAGTCCCATTTTTGGTTCTACAGCGCCTACATGAAACCCTGGAAAATCTTTCTCAACTATAAAGGAAGTGATGCCCTTTGGACCTTTTTCAGGATCTGTAACGGCCATCACTGTAAATATATCCGCAACGGTTGCATTCGTAATATAGTGCTTTGTACCATTTAAAATATATTTATTCCCCTGCTTTATGGCAGTCGTTTTTAAATTCGTGGCATTGGAGCCGGCTGCAGGCTCAGTAAGTGCAAAAGCCCCGATAGAATCTCCAGAAGCTAATGTCGGGAGATATTTTTGTTTTTGCTCTTCATTTCCAAGCTCTACTATCCCCACTGTACCAATCCCGGTATGGGCGCCGATTAACGTCGTATAGCCATTATGTGTCGCTCCTATTTCCTCATAAAGCGCACATTTCCCAACCATTCCGATGCCTAATCCGCCATATTTCTCTGGAACGCTGAGGCCGAACAGCCCCATCTCTTTAGACATCTGAATAATCCGTTCAGGGATCTTATCCTCTTTTTCTATGTCCATCGCAGCAGCCTCTACTTCAGTCTGTATAAAATCCCGGACATTTTTCTTTAAAATCTGTATATCTTCATCTAATTGAAAGTCCATTCCGTAAGCCTCCTCCAGTTTTCTATATCATTCCGTTGGTTTCTTTGCTTTTTCCGCTTCCACAAGTTTTCTTTTTAACAGCTTGCCAACTGTATTTCTTGGCAGCTCTTTCATAATTTCAAACTGTTTTGGTACTTTGTATCTTGTCAGATTTCGATAACAGTGCCCTTTTAATTCTTCAATATCAACAGTACAATTTTCTTTTGGTACAACAAAAGCTTTTACGACTTCCCCTTGTCTGGCATCTGGAATTCCTACGACAGCTGATTCTTTTATATCAGGATACTCGTAGAGCACACTTTCGATTTCCTGGGGATAAATATTAAAACCGCCATTAATAATCATTTCTTTTTTACGGCCGACAATATAGAAATATCCGTCTTCGTCTACCATTGCTAAGTCACCTGTATACAACCAGCCGTTTCTGATCGCATAGTTTGTTTCCTCTTCATTTCTCCAGTAGCCTCTCATGATCTGCGGTCCTTTTATGATCAGTTCACCGACACTGTTAGCCGGGAGTTCATTACATTCTTCATCAATAATTTTGCTTTCTGTACCAGGGAGCGGCAGACCAATGCTGCCAATTTTCCTAACACCGTTTGTTGGATTCCTATGGGTAGAAGGAGAAGCCTCAGAAAGCCCAAATCCTTCACCAATTACCGCACCGGTTAGTCGTTCGAATTTTTTAATAACCTCTACAGGAAGCGGTGCTGATCCGCTTGAACAAAATTTAAGGCAATGAAGCCCGTACTCCTCCACACTTGGAAAATTAACAAAAGCGTTGTACATTCTCGGAACCCCTGGAAAGAAAGTCGGCTGGTGCTGCTTAATTAGGTTTAAAACCTTTTCTACTTCGAAGGATGAAATCAATAGATTGGTGGCGCCGATGTAGATTCCTAGATTCATTGCGCTTGTCATGGCGTATACATGATACAGTGGAGTTGCTGTAAGAACCATCTCTTCGCCTTTTACCATTCTGTCCCCATACATAAGGTAGCTTTGAAGCACATTGGATAAAAGGTTGAAATGGGTGAGCATCGCTCCCTTCATTTTTCCAGTAGTACCTCCCGTATACTGAATAACAGCGATGTCCTCCTTAGGATCACATGACATAACTTTAGTGATTACAGGAAACTCACAGATGAGTTCGTTTAAATCCGACCCGGTTTCTCCTGCAATCATTATTTTGGACAACCCGCCAATATCTTTGACTTTATCTACAGCATCCAGACTCGATCGCTCTGTCACGATATAGTTCATGGAGGAATCACGGATAATCTGTAAAAGCTCTCTGGCTGTATACCTCGGATTTATTTGGACAACAATTAGTCCGAGCCTCTGAGCTGCATAGTAAGATACTATGTAATCTGGATGATTGGATATCATTAAACCGATCCGTTCCCCCTTAATGAACCCCATCGCATCCCACGCGCCGGCCAGACGGTCAACTTTTTCCTTTAATTGACTATAAGTAAGCGATTCATCTTTAAATATGACGGCTTTTCGACTGCCGTATTGCAAAGCTGCGTTTTCCAGTAATGTATAGATCGGAAGCTCAGGAAACTGGGGATTTTCCTTCATTTCAAGAGTGAAGGCTTGAAACCATTTACGCTCTATTAAATGACTCATTTGATTCTCCTCCCGTCCAATGATTTCTATATTGCTTACGTTTATTCAAGAGTCCCGGCTTCTTCATAGTACTTCCTTGCCCCTGGGTGCAAGGTTTCCGGATCAATTCCATCTAGTGCCGTATCTACCGTAAAATGCTTAGCTCGCTCAGGTATTTGCTCTTCAAATACAGGAATATTATCCCAAAACAGTTTAGTAAGATTATAGACATAATCCTCATCCAAATCACTGCGCGCACTGAGCATAGTAACCATTGTATAGGTTGGTATTGGTTCACTTTGTTGTTTATATGTTTTGGCAGGAATTTCCCCTGAGGCAATACCTATTCCTTTCTCTTTAATACTCTCAAGTTTATCTTCATCAATCGGGATTATTTTTACAGGTTTCGTAATTTCAATTTCCTGCAGGGCGGGAATAAATGGTGCTCCCCCACCGACAAACACATCAATGTTATTATCTTTTAGCATCGAAGCTCCATCAGAATAGTTTCCATATGAAATTTCTCCGCCAGCTTCTGCAATAGCAGACTCATCAATTCCATATTCCTCCATCATGTTCCAAAAAGCCACAGGACCACCGCCGCCTTTTGGTCCAAGAAAGATATGCTTGTCTACAATATCTTCAATACGATTAATATCAGCATGATCTTCTGTAGTAGCAATTGTCTGATATACAGGGTAAAGGGCAGCTATCGAAGATATTTCTTTTAATGGCTTATCAAAACCGTCTCCCCCTTCTAATGCAGCTGGGAAATCAGAAGTGTAATTTAAACCTAATTGGATGTCCCCAATTTCAAGGGATTTCAAATTAGCAGTTGAACCTCCTTCGATTTGCGAAACATTTAATCCTGAAAAACCATCCATATAAACATCAAGCATAACCGTTGTAATTGGATACCAGCCAGACCCCATAGGGCCGCTTCCAATCTCCAGGAATTTGTCAGGTGCAGAAGGCTTGCCGGAATCATTTGAATTTGCTTCATTATTTCCACATGCTGTTAACAGACATGTTAGGGAGATCACTATTAGAAGGGTTATTTTTCTCATCAACTCATCCACCTTTCAATTATTATCCACTTACTTGCTTTGCATGTTGCGGTGTAATTTTTTTCGGCTTTCTCATAGTGATTATTAATCCAAGGGCTAAAATTAATCCAATGAGGTCTCCAGCAAATCCTGGGGTTACCAGTAGGACAGCACTGATAAATAATAGAATTCTCCTCAATGGGCCAAGCTTTCCAAACAAATAATCTTCAAGAGCTCCAGCAAACAGCACACAGCTGATTAATGCACTTACAACAGCCAGGGAAATCCTTAAATTATCTCCGCCTTGTAAAAGCAATTCGGGATTATATACAAATATAAACGGTATAAAGAAACCACCCATTCCTATTTTTATTGCATATAATGCCGTCTTCGTTGGATTTGATCCTGCTATTCCAGCTGTCGTATAAGCTGTAATGGCGACCGGAGGCGTTAATCCTGATAAAACCCCGAAATAAAAGACAAACATATGAGCCGCTACCACGTTAACCCCAAGATCCATTAAAGCAGGTGCTCCTAAGACAGACAAAATGACATAGGCTGAGACCGTAGGCATGCCCATTCCCATAATAATAGAGGCTCCTGCAACTAGAATTAACAGCATTAATAATGATCCTCCGGCTACATCGATTACGAACCGCGAAAATGTAATCCCAAGTCCAGTTAATGAAACCGCACCTACGATAATGCCTGCTGTAGCACAGGCAGCAATTACTATTAACGCATTCCTTGCTCCATTTTCAAGAGCAGCTAAAATGTCCAGCAGATTCATTCTGGTAGCTTTGCGGATCCAGCTTAGAACCACTGTTGCCAAGATGGCATAAAATCCAGCTTTCATCGGACTGTAACCATAAATCATCAGTCCAATAATCAAAAGAATAGGCAGAAATAGATAGCTTTGTTTTATGAGCACAGACTTAAGATCGGGCAGCTGTTCTTTAGGAATTCCAGCCATTTTTAACCGCTTAGCGTGAAAGTATACGACCATCCCTGCAATAAAGAAATATATAAGCGCTGGTATTAACGCAAATATAGCGATTTGAATATAAGGAAGACCGATTACTTCTGCCATAATAAAAACAGAAGCTCCCATAATAGGCGGCATAATCTGGCCGCCTTGTGATGCTACAGCTTCCACAGCTGCTGAAAACCGTTTGCTGTAGCCAAGTTTCTTCATCAGCGGAATTGTAAAGGATCCAGTAATTGCAGCATTGGCTGCACCGTTTCCAGTTATTGTAGCCACCAGTGCACTTGATCCGACAGCTGACAATGCGGGACCACCGGTTTTATTACCGAAAAGACCAAACGCAAAGTCTGTAAAAAACTGACCGCCTCCTGATTTCATAAGAAATGATCCAAAGATAACGAAAAGAATCAGCACGGTGGAACTAACGTAAATAGGTTCACTAAAGATTCCCAGAGTACCGTTAAACATATGATCCACCATTTTTTCATAGCGGGCCCCCGGATGTGCTAAAGCACCAGGAAAATATCTTCCTAGGAAAATATAAGCTATGAAGAACAGGCCGATTCCTGCCATGAGTATTCCGTTCGTCCTTCTGGTAGCTTCCAAAACCAGGGCTATGAAGATTGTTCCATAGATCACATCATTATTGCTTATATTCCCTTGTCTTCCTTGAATGGCTTCTGCTCCAGAAATCATATAATAAGCAGTAATTATCGTTACAAGCACAATTGCCATGTCTATAACGCCAAATTTCCCTCCCTTTTTGAAAGGGAATAATAGAAAAATTAGCAGTAATGCCCAAATCACGTGAATGCTCCTCTGTTCCCAGGACGGTAATGTACCAAATCCTGCGGTATACACGTGAAACAACGATAACCCTATCGCCAGCAAGCTGACTATTAGAATAAAAATTCTCGAACCATTCCAGCGGCTTTTCCTTTCTTTCCAAAGCTGCTCAATAAATGCAGGCTTTTCTTTTACCGTTGTGTCTAGTTTTTCTACCGATTTTACAGCCATACCGTCTATCACCTCCGATGATAACGCTTTCAAAATATTGGTCAATTAGTTTTCTGCAAGGACTTTTCTAGCAATCAACAGCCGCTGAATTTCATTAGTGCCTTCATAGATCTTTGTTATTCTGGCATCGCGGTAAAATCTTTCTACCGGATATTCTGCGATATATCCTATGCCACCATGGATTTGTACGGCTTTATCTGCAACCTTATTAAATACTTCTGAAGCAAAGAGTTTAGCCATAGAAGCTTCCTTAATGACTTTCTCCCCAGCATCAACCTTTTCAGCGGCCATCATTGTCAATGTTCTGGCTGCTTCCGTTTCCGTAGCCATATCTGCAAGCATCCACTGAATGGCCTGGTTTTCAGCAATCGGTTTCCCAAATTGGACACGTTCCTTCGCATAGCTGGCCGATAGTTCAATCAATTTATCACAAGACCCCACGGCACGGGCAGCTAATCCAATTCGACCTTCACCGAGAATACGCAGGGCATTGATATAACCCATCCCGACTTCTCCAATTACATTTTCTTCAGGAACTATACAATCTTCAAAAATAACCTGAGCCGTGTATGAACCGCGAAGTCCCATTTTTTTATCTTTTTTACCAATAACCAGTCCTGGGAAATCCTTTTCAATTAAAAAAGCGGTAATCCCTCCTTTTGCTCCTTTTTCTCTATCTGTTAAGGCAAATACAGTAAACACGTCAGCAACAGGTGCGTTTGTAATAAAATGCTTTGTTCCATTTAAAACCCAGCTGCTGCCCCTTTTCTCAGCTTGTGTGGATAAATTCGTCGCATCTGATCCTGCACCTGGTTCAGAAAGTGCAAAAGCGGCAATTTTTTCACCAGAGGCCATGGATGGAAGGTATTTTTGTTTCAGAAAGTCAGAAGCCAGCTTTACTAAACCCGTGCTCCCAATCCCTGTATGAGCACTGATCAAAGAGACAAATCCGTTATGCGTGCGGCCAAGCTGCTCAAGCACCATGGCTTTACTAACAGCATTTAATCCAATGCCCCCATACTCTTCTGGAATACTGATCCCAAACAGTCCCAACTCTTTAGCTTTTTCTACAAGATGCTGCGGTAAGGCATCTTCATCTTCAATCTGTTGGGCATAAGGCTCAACTTCTTTATCAGCAAAATTTTTAATCATTACTTTCATGGCTTGAATTTCATCTGTCATAGTTACTGACACAATAAACACCCTTTCGTTAATTGTCTTCATTTTTATACATGCAAATTCCATGCCAACTATAAGTGGCTTTATGTATAAAACGATAAAAAGCCCGCATGCGCAGGCTTTTTAAATATTATAAAATTTCGAGTATTCTATTAAATTTATCGTTAGCTGGCGTATAAAAAATAAATCTTTAGTGAAAAATTCAAAAGTGAATCATTTACCCATAATCATAAGTCATTTTTGAATCAATGATTCATTTCTGAATTGAAGGGAAGGACTTTTCATTTATATAGTTTAATATACTGTATATGGATTGAAGAATCGGTGTGGAAATTCCAAGTTTCTTTCCCTCTTTAACAATATAACCACACATCGCCTCAACTTCCATTTTTTTACCGTTCAAGCGGTCCTGCAGCATAGAAGTCTGATGGGCTTTTGCATATCCCGCCCGGAAAAAGACTTCATTTATTGTTTTCTCCTTATCAAAGTTAAAACCTTTACTTATGGCTACCTCGACAGCTTCTAAGCAAATTTGTCGTGCCGTTTCATAAAGGTTTTGATCTTCTAAAATCTGTCCCACCTTTGCCTGTGCGATGGCTGACAATGGATTAAAAGTAGCGTTCCACAGCAGCTTACTCCATTTTCGGTACAAAATATTTTCCGACCAGCCGGTTTCGATATCTGCCTGCTGAAATAAAGAGACAATTCCTTCAGAATGATGTTGATCTCCTAAGTCCCCGATTAAAAGCTTTACCCTCCCCTGCTGTCGAATCACACCCGGTTTCTCTATGGCAGCCTGTACATATGTCACTGCAGATAATAAACGGTTAAGTGAAAATACTTCTTGAAGAATCTCTTCATTTTCAACTCCGTTTTGCATTGTCAATATTAAAGAATCTTTTTGAAGAGACTTCTTTAAAAGCTCAGCCATCTCTTTCGTATCATTGGATTTAACACAAAACAAGAGGAGTTCACAGGAACTAAGATCATAAGGATTGTCTGTAAAATTAGTTTCTACATCAAACTCCTTAGTATCTCCCCTGATCACTAAACCATCTGCTTTCATAGTTCTTAAATGTTCACCTCTTGCTAGAAATGTTACCTCGTGACCCGCTTTTGCCAGAAGCCCTCCAAAATAGCACCCAACAGCTCCCGCACCCGCTATGCCAATTTTCATTCTGGTCCCCCTCTGCCTGAAAGAGTCAGGTTATATTTTTTCAGCTTTCTTACAATAGTTGGCTGGCTGCTTTCTAACGCTTTCGCTATTTCGTAAGTACTGCCGTATTTCTCTGCTGCAAGTTTTAACACTCTTTTCTCACCCAGCTCGGCAGCTTCTTTTAAAGTTAGAAGCGACCCGGGTGCAGGAAGATCAGTTTTAAAACCTAAATAATCATTTGGGAGACTATCTATTCCTATTCTCTCATTTGGAGCAGTAATGACCAGCCGCTCTAATAGATTTGAAAGCTCTCGTATATTTCCAGGCCAGTGATAGGAATATAAGAAATTATTCAAACTGGCATCTATCTTTTTATTCATCTGATATTTTTTATTAGCTTCTTTTAAGAAAGTTTCAGCTAATGGTAAAATGTCATCTTTTCTATTTCTCAGGGCAGGAATAGAAATAGGGAGGACATTTAGTCTATAATAGAGATCCTCGCGAAATCTCCCCTGTACCACCATCTCTTTTAAATTTCTATTGGTTGCTGCAATAATTCTCACATCTACTTTTCTCGGAGAAGTCCCGCCAATCCTATGAATTTCTTTTTCCTGAAGAACTCGAAGCAGCTTAACTTGAAGCAATAATGGTAATTCTCCAATTTCATCTAAAAATAATACTCCCTTGTCGGCCATTTCAAAAAGACCGGGCTTACCTTTAATACTTGCTCCAGTAAATGCCCCTTTTTCATAACCAAATAATTCTGATTCAAGCAGATCCCTTGGGATAGCCCCACAGTTTATTTTAATGAATTGTCCTTCTTTGGATCGAGTGCTTTCCTTATAGATAAATTCGGCAAGTACGTCTTTCCCTACACCCGTCTCCCCAAGAATTAATACTGTGGCATTAACATTTGCCATACGTTCAGCAGTATCATAAACCATCCTCATAGGTTCACTTCTTATAACCATTCCATTTCTTGTATGAGGTTTATTTTTTAAAAGATCGAGTTCTCTTTTATACTGTTCCTTTAACTGGTTCATTTCGCCAAGTTTCGCCTGAAGTTCATTTAACTCCGATAAATCTCTTATGTTCGTAACAACTTTCTCTACTTCTCCTTCTTCATTAAAAACAGGGGCTCCTGTTATCAACGTTTCTTTCCCCTGGAAATTACTTTGCACGAGAGAAACCGTTCTCTTTTGCTTAACAACTCTGTGAGTTACTGAATTTTCTAATATACCTCGTTTCATAAGAGAGGAGACATTTTTCCCCAAATAATACTCTTTTGGAATTCCCGTAATTCTCTCGATGGCAGAATTTGTTTTCCATGTCACTCCTTTGCTGTCTGTAATGTAGATACCATCATAAGAATTCTCAATAATAGCATCGAGCTCCCTGGTAAACTTCTTTAATTCTTTGTTTTCTTTTATTAGTTCGTTAAGTGTGGAGGATAAGATCCCAATGTATAAATGACTGTCCTTCTCCTTCCTACTACATCGTACGAATGCCCGCTGTACTCCTTCACTTTCCCCCATGACAAAAGGTGAATCCAGCCTCCACTGAGGAAAAACTTTTTTTATATCCATTCCTGTAGCTATTCTTCCTGGAAGCTTATGCTTAACTAGTTTATTAAAGGTGAGAATGAAACCTTCATCGTCTAAAAGAAAAGCTGGCAGGGGAATCTGTTCAACACCTTCGGTTACCATCATTCTTACACCACCTTTTTCATTCAGAAAAGGGTGGGTGATTTCCACCCACCTTGATTCTTTCCTATACTTCCTCTTTTACTTCATCATAAGGCCACGCAGGAAGAGAACGCGACAATTGTTTATCTGATCGGTATCCCAGCACGTATTCCGCCTGCATAACCGTATGAATTTCACGAGTTCCTTCATAAATTACAGGGGCTTTAGAGTTTCTCAAGAAGCGTTCAACTGGGTATTCATTAGAGTAGCCGTAAGCTCCATGAATCTGGACAGCATCATTAGCTGCTTCGTTTGCGAAGTCACAGGCCTGCCACTTGGCAAGAGAAGTTTCCCTCGTGTTTCTCTTTCCTTGGTTTTTTAAATCTCCGGCACGGAAGACGAGCAGGCGTGACATTTGATATCCCGCTTCCATTTTCGCAAGCATCTGCTGTACAAGTTGATGTTTGCCGATTTCTTTGCTGAATGTTTTTCTTTCATGGCAATATTTTACGCTTTCTTCAAGGCAGGCAAGTATTTGACCGCATGCTCCTGCGGCAACCGTAAAACGGCCATTATCCAAGGCGGACATGGCAATTTTGAAACCTTCCCCTTCTTCACCCAGCAGGTTTTCTTTCGGCACTTTGACATTGTCAAAAAACAGCTCTCCCGTATTTCCGGCACGTATGCCAAGTTTTCCTTTCATTCCTTTCGACGAAAAACCTGGCATTGTCCGCTCAACGATAAATGCTGAAATCCCTTTATGTTTCTGTGATTTATCGGTATAAGCAAATACAAGGAAATGGTCAGCATGATCACATAGGGAAATCCATGTTTTCTGCCCATTTAAAATATAAGAATCTCCCTCTCTTTCCGCCGTTGTCTGCAGAGAGGCTACATCTGATCCTGCATTAGGTTCTGTTAAGCCGAATGCCCCGACTTTCTCTCCTTTAGCTTGAGGAATTAAATATTTCTGTTTTTGCCATTCATCTCCCCACTGCAAGAGTGTCATGCTGTTTAAACCAGTGTGTACGGAAACCGCTGTTCGAAATGCTGTATCACCGCGCTCCAGCTCTTCACAAACAATGGCGAGTGTATTATAGTCCATGCCGCTTCCACCGTATTGTTCCGGAATGCAAACTCCCATTAAATCGAGATCAGCCAGACGCTTTAAAATAGAAGTTTCAAAATGACCCTGTTCATCCCACTCCTGTATGTAAGGATTTATTTCGTTATCCACAAATTTCCGAACTACTTTTCGTACCATTTCCTGCTCTTCACTTAAAGAAAAATCCATCATTAATTCATCCTCCTTTTTGATTAAAAAAGGCTCCGTATCAGCTTAAACAGAGCCATTTTCGTTTTAACTTTTATTCATCTGTTTCCATTGTCACTACTTCTCCATCCTCTACCGCCGCTACACGCAGTTCTGTTTGGAAGCCGCCATTCTCGTCTATCTTCTTAATGGTATATACTTGCTTATCTTCAGGTACAGCATCCAGACCTTCCTGCATGTGTTCACGTATGGCTGAAGGGTCATCCACACTTCCTGCCGCCTTCATCGCTTCCATAAAAGCGTACATGGCTAAGTAATGATATCCGGCTTCAGAACCAGGATCCTCTCCGTGTGCAGCTTTATATTTCTCGATAAACTCTTTCGTACCCGGGTAATCGGAATGAATTAAAGGGGTTACTCCGGCAGAACCTTCAAACGTGTCGTATGTTCCTGTAACCTTCTCCATCTCATTGAATTTAGCCTGATCCATGACGATAAACCCGCCATCAAATCCGAGCTCCCGTGCCTGCTTGGCCAGTTTTGCTGTAGGCTCTGAGGCGCCGCCGATAAACATGACATCCGGATCCTCTTTTAGTGCATTTGTTACCAGTGTGAAAAAGTCGGTATCTTTCGAGAAATCGATCGAGGAATTATAAACAACTTCCCCGCCCTCTTCTTCCCAAAAAGGAAGTAGTTTTTCTGTCCAGTCTTTTCCATATTGAGAAGCTGTTGGCAGTGCCGCTAATTTAGTTCCATGTTTTTCCATCACATACGATGTAAAAGGTTCTAAGTATATGTCATAGCTCGGAGGAATTCTTACAGTTAATTCATTACCGGCTTCCGTTACCGCCGGCTCACTGGAATAGGCACCGATAAGGAAGTTTTCCTGTTCATTGAATACCTGCATAGCCTGGATCCCGCCGCTGTGTGGAGCGAAAATAATCGGCGTTTCGTTCTCTTGCAGTAAACGCTTGGCATTTGATGCTGTCTCATTAGGAAGGTACTTATCATCCAGAGAGGTTAGTTGGAATTTATAAGTTTTTCCGTCCACTTCAAAACCGCCATTTTCATTGATTTCCTCAATAGCTAAAGTCAGGCCGTTTCTGGCCCGCTCTCCATAGTGGGCAGCTGCTCCGCTTAAAGGACCACTGTAACCGATATTCACTACTTCTTCGCCTTCCTCAACGGCAGGTGCATCTGTTTCTTCCGCTTCCCCGCTTTCACTTGCCGCTTCGTTATCAGGGTTTTCGATACATCCTGTCAAGATAAGCACAAAAGCCGCCATCACCAAAAAAGCAGATAACTTTAAGATCCTCATTAATATCCTCCTCATAATTTGGTGTTCTGCACTGAAAAATTACGCCCCTATATACGCCTTACGAACCGTATTATTAGCCAGCAATTCATCTGATGAACCTTTCACTACAATAGATCCGCTTTCAAAAACGTAACCTCTATCTGCTATTTTTAAGGCTGCATAAGCATTTTGTTCGGCCAGAAGCACTGTTGTTCCGTCCCTGTTGATTTTCTGAATCACCTCAAACATCTGCTCCACTATTAACGGCGCCAAACCTATAGATGGCTCGTCTAATAGCAGCAGCTTAGGCTTCGCCATTAATGCTCTGCCAATTGCAAGCATCTGCTGTTGACCGCCGCTTAACGATCCTGCTGCTTGTTCCTTTTTCTCTTTTAAAATAGGAAAGAGATGATAAACACTCTCGACAGACTCTTTCACCTGTTTACGATTTTTACGATGTACATAGGCCCCCATTATCAAGTTCTGATGAACAGACATTTGTGGAAAAAGCTTGCGATCTTCCGCACACTGAACAATTCCTGATTTCACAATTTTATCTGGGGCCAGTCCATTTATGGCTTTCCCTTCAAATAAAATATTTCCTGCACCTGGTTTCTGCAGGCCGCTGATGGCATTAAATGTCGTACTTTTCCCGGCACCATTTGATCCTAAGAGGACGACGAGTTCACCTTTATCCACACTGATGTCTACATCTTTTACTGCTGTAAAGCTTCCATATTGAACGGAAACATTTGAGAGACTAAGCACTGGCGTCCCCTCCTAAATAAGCCTCGATAACCGCTTTGTCGTTCATCACTTCTTCCGCCGTTCCTTCGGCAATCTTTTCACCGTAGTTTAAGACCATAATCTTATCTGCAAGTTCCATAATCATTTTCATCTTGTGTTCAATTAAGCAGACAGTAATCCCCTGTTTGACCATCTTCTTCATAAGATCCGCAAGTCCAGCTGTCTCACCTGGATTAATGCCAGCCGTCGGTTCATCAAGAAAAATTACTTCCGGGTCAGTTGCCAGCGCAAGAGCAAAGGCTACACGCTTTTTCTCTTCTTGTGTCGTGTTGGCTGCCAGCTTATCCTTAAGATGAGATAAACCAACAAAATCGAGGACTTCTGACGCCTTCTCTCTGCATTTTTCCTCTTCTTTTTTAAAACGCTTTGTTCGTAACACGGCATCAAGCAAGTTTGATTGTGTGCGGAGTCTATGACCGACAATAACGTTATCCAGAACCGTTGACTGTTCAAACAGGTTGGTCGTCTGAAAAGTGCGAGCTACTCCGAGCATAGCTATTTTGTTAGGAGGAAGCTTTGTAACATCCTTTCCTTTGTAAAAGACCTGGCCTGCGCTTGGGGTATAGTTCCCGCTTACAAGATTAAAAAAAGTCGATTTACCTGCACCATTAGGCCCAATGATGGCATTAATCTTTCCTTTTTCAATCGAGAAATCTACTTCATTTACAGCCACCAGTCCTCCAAATCTCTTTGTAAGCTTCTTTGTTTCAATGAACACTTTTCTCATCCCTCCTTAACCTTCTGCTCTTCTTCAGACTTTGAATCAAAATAGGCTTTTCCGGGGACTTGCTTATTCCTTTTCTTTGAACTGAGCTTTACTCGCCAATCAAGAAAAGCACCGGCGATCCCTCTTGGATAGAAAATAATCAGTATAGTTAACATCGGTCCAAATATGAGCATCCGGTAGTCCTGTAAAAATTGAAGCGACTGAGAAACGGTTACAATAAGAAAGGTTCCGACAATTGGTCCGGCAAGCGTCCCGATTCCTCCGACTAACAAATATGTCAGCAAATCAAAGATAACGGTCACATATGCGATGTCAGGCCCTATAAAACGAATAAATGATGCGTACAAAGCACCCGCAAGCCCCGCAAAAAATGTAGAAATCACAAACACGAGCAGTTTATTCTTCATAGTAGATATGCCGATCGTCTGTGCCAGATCCTCACTGTTTCGGATGGCGATAAATGTTCGTCCTGTCAGTGAATGAACAATACGATACATAATGAACACAGTAGAGATTAAGAAAAACAAAACGAGATAATATTGAGAGAATGAAGAATCAAAAGACAGCGGTCCAATATTAGTAGGAGCCGGGATACCTATTAAGCCGCGCACTCCGCCTGTTAAGCTGTCCCATTTATCAATAACGAGATAAATAATATATCCAACGCAAAGGGTGTAGATCGCAAAAAAATGCTCCCGCGTCCGTAAAGCAACTATCCCTATCAGACAGCCGATCACACTTGTGATCATACAAGCGAGAATGAGAGCGGCCCAGTAATTCATCCCTGTCTTTACGGTTAAAAGACCTAATGAATAAGCGCCAATGGCGAAAAATCCTGCATGAGCCAGGGACAAGTATCCTGTATATCCGGCCAGCAGGTTAAGACCATACACCGCGATCATCCAAATAAATGCTAATGTTAGTACGTGAAGAAAGTAGGCATTCTGGATAACCAATGGAAAGATAACGGCGAGGATGACGAGACCTAAGATCCAGCCCTTCTTTTTTAGGAATGAGCCCAATTAAAAACCCTCCCTCGTAAAAAGACCTTTAGGTTTTATCGAAAGTATGGCCACGAGCAGAAGGAAAGCGATAATGTCTTTGTAATCGTTTGATATATAAGTGGCTCCAAGGCTTTCTGTAAAGCCGAGGATATATCCTCCTAAAATAGCCCCGGGGACACTCCCCATGCCGCCAATAATAATAATAACGAACGCCTTTAAAATAACGAGGTGGCCCATTCCAGGAAACACGAGATTGATCGGTGCTGAGAGAGACGCGGCAATAGCGGCAAGCCCGCCTGAAATGAAAAATGTCAGCATGGCCACTTTGTTCGGATTAATACCGACTAAGTGAGCTCCCTCCCGGTTCTGTGCCATAGCAATAATTGTTGAGCCGATATACGTCTTTTTCAAAAATAAGTAAAGCAGAATCATCACAGCAATTGCTCCAATGTTAATTAACAGCCGCTGCATCGTCAGTGTCATCCCGAATAACTCAATAACCTGGCCATAAGGTGTGGTCATTGTCCGATACTCAGCTCCCCAAATCAGCTGGGCGAAAGCCTCAAGAAACAATAAAATTCCAATCGCGGCAATTTTGTCATGGATAGGAGGTGCATTTCGCAGTGGGTGAAATACAAGTCTGTCCATGATGACACCAAGCAGCCCGACTACGAGCACGGAAACTGCCATGGCAATCCAATAAGGAATACCCCAGAGAAGCATCATCGTCAAGGTAGTATAGGCGCCAAGCATATAAAGGGCTCCATGGGCAAAGTTCGGAATGTGAAGTATCCCATATACGAGCGTAAGTCCAAGAGCGACAAGACTATATACACTACCGACCGTTAACCCATTAAAAAGCTGCTGAATTAAAATATCCATTTAACTTCCCCTTTAACGATCAATTTTTAAAGCATCAAGCGCCCTGAGACCAGGGCGTCAGCCTTTTTCAACTTTCTCCCTCTCTTCTTCCTGAAGTTTTCTCCAAAGAATCTTACCGCTGTTAGTCGTTGGAAATTCGTTTTTAAACTCAATAAGTCTTGGATACTTATAAGCCGCCATCTTTTCCTTGGACCATTCTATAATTTCCTCTTCTGAAACTTTGCCTTTATAATCGTCGTTTAAAATGACGAAAGCCTTAATGTTCTCCCCTTTTCTCGGATCCGGCACACCGACGACACAGGCCTGTTGGACGGCAGGATGGTCATACAGCGCTGTTTCCACTTCTGTCGGCCATACGTTATAGCCTGAAGCATTAATCATCCTCTTCACACGGTCCACAATGAAAAAGTATCCTTCCTCATCCAGCCTTCCGATATCACCTGTTCTAAAAAATGATTTTCCTTCGATATCAATAAATGAAAGTTCATTTTCTTCTTCCCGATTGTAATACCCGATCATAACCTGCGGGCCGTTGACAATGATTTCACCGACTTCTCCAGTTTTCACTTCCTCATTCGTTACTGGATCAATTATTCTTGCATCTACATCAAAGGATGGAATACCAAGACACTGCAGCTTTGGCCTGTCCGGTGGATTAAAATGAGTTTGAGCAATCGTTTCTGAGAGTCCATAGCCTTCAACGAACTCTAATCCGGTCAGCTTATAAAGCTTCTCTCCAAGAGCTTTAGGAAATGCAGCTCCTCCACCGGAAATCGCTGTTAGTGTTTTTAAATCCTCCCGCTTTACTTCTGGGTTTGCGAGAAAATCAACGAGCATCGTACTGATGGTTACCCAGTGCGTACACTTTTGATCACGAATGAGCTGACGTGCTGTTTCACGGTTCCACCTCGTCATAATTACCATTTTATTGCCGCTGAAAATAGGCATGTGCATACTGTGTACCATCCCTGTTACGTGGAAAAAGGGAAGTGTTGCCAATGTACTTGAATCCATAGTGGCCCGGGACCAGTAAAAAGCTCCGGCAATATTGGCCTGTACTGTTCGGTTTGTATGCATACACCCTTTTGGCAGCCCTGTTGTACCAGAAGTATACGGCAGTACGGCTAAGTCATTACTTGAAGCCGTTACGTCTTTCGGATTGATTCTAAGTTTTATAGCTTCAGCCCATATATGAAAATGGGGACGAGGAAGCTCAGCCCTTTCTGCAGAAACTTCCGGCGGGAGTTCGGAATCCATGTCCTTCCCTTTATAATCGGAATAAGCTGCACTCAAAATGTTTTCAAGAGTAGTTGTTGTAATCAGCGGTTCAACTACATCTTTAAATTCCTGACCGATAATAGCATTTCGAATGGCACAGTCTTTAATATAAAATTCAAGTTCGTTCGTTTTCAGCATCGGGTTAATGGGCACTACCACCGCCCCGGCACGTAAAATGGCATAATAGCCTATGATGAACTGAGGAGAGTTCTGCATAAACAGTAAAACCTTCTCTCCTTCTTTGATTTCTAAGCACTGTTGCATGTACCCAGCTATATAATCTACTTCCTGCAGAAGATCTTTATAAGTTACTGTATTTCCGTAATAATAAATGGCTTCATGATCAGGATAGCGGGCAGCAGAGACTTTGAGGTTATCGTAAATTGAAGTTTCCGGTACGGTAATAGACTTTGTAAGCTTCGGCCAAAATTCAAAGTGCTTGGTCTGCATGAAACATCTCTCCTTTTTCTACTAAACAACAATTTGTAAGCGCTGCCATAAAAACTAAAAAACTAAGAGATCAACCATCCGCCATCGACTAGTAAATCTGAACCCGTCATATAGGAAGCTTCATTAGATGCGGCAAATGTGATGACATTTGCGATTTCTTCCGGCTTACCTACTCTGCCTAAAGCCGTGTTTCGTTGAATCGCTTCCTCAAACCTTTTCTTCTTTAACCCTTCTGCTGTTAAAGGTGTTTCCGCAAAACCTGGTGATACAGAATTCACACGGATTCCGTAAGAGGCAAACTCAAGAGCCAGTGCTTTTGTAAAATTGATAACAGCCGCTTTAGAGGAGCTGTAGTGTGGAATTTTAGCTCCTGCTTTATGACCGGATAAGGAAGCCACGTTCACAATCGCCTTATTCCCTGCATCGCTTTCCATCATGAGACGACCAAGCTTTTTGGAGACGAGATAAACACTTTTTAAATTGGTTTCCTGAATCCGGTCCCACTCAGAGGCTTCCATATCCATAATCGTTGATTTTCCTGAGGTACCTGCATTATTAACGAGCACATGCAGAAATCCATAGTTACTCTTAATAAATGCTGCCAGATCCTCAATATCAGCTTCATTCGTTACGTCTGCCTGAAAACTGACGGCTGCCTGTTCAGTTAAACCATTGTTAATTTCCTCTGCCGCTTCATTTATTTTAGAAAGAGTCCGGCCAACTAAAACTACGCGGGCACCTCCCTGTGCCAGAATTTTTGCAGTCTGTTTCCCAATACCGCTTCCTGCTCCTGTAACTACAGCTACAGTATCTTTAAAGTTAAGCAAATTCATCCCCCCATTACTTATGCTGTGGCCATATGATGTTCCAGCACTTCCCTCAATTCATCAGAAATCGGCTCGCTCTTTTGCTCTTTATAGTTAAAGTTAACAATCACAGCATCAGCTTCAGCCACAAGTTCATCTGTGTCTTCTATATGAATGCTGTGTGCAAAATGAAAGCTCTTATTTCCAATCTTTGAGACCCATGTAGAAACCTTTAAAGTTTGACCATAGTAAGCCTGATTAACATAGTTGCATTTCGTTGAAGCTAAAATAAAACGACCAAAAGAATTTATTGTTTCCGGAACTTTATCTTCAAAAAACCTTCCCCTGGCTTCTTCTAAGTAAATGAAGTAACTTGAATTATTTACGTGGCCGGCCATATCTGTCTCACTAAATCTCACTCTCACCTTTACATCATGATTCAAGTTTTTCACATCCATTCTAACCGGTTAGTATGTTTTTAACAGAATTCCTCCGCAGATGGAGGGACACTTTATTCTCTTTTTATAATGCCGTTTAAAATTAAGTTAAGGTAGATGTCTGCCAGCTGCTCTTCAGACACATCCCCTTCTGGATCAAACCAATAGTAGCTCCAGTTTGTGATTCCAAGAATTCCCCTCGTTACCATATTGGGATTAAGGCTGTCATCAAACTCCCCATTCCGAATGCCTTCTTCCAGAAGAGCCTGCATGTTAATCCGGAATTGATCACGTTTTTTGACGTTCTGATCAAGGTAATTGGGTTCAAGGTTACGCATTTCCCTGAAGAATATCCGCGCACTTTTTTTTCTATCCTTAATACTTGTCAAAATCATGTGGATCATTGCTCGAAGTTTCTCTTTACTGTCCTTCGATTCATCCTCTAAAATTTGCTGCTGATTTTTCAATAAAAATTCGATGAAATGAAGATGAATATCTGTCAGAAGCTCTTGCTTGTTTTTAAAATAATAGTAAAACGTACCTTTTGTAACTCCGAGTGTTTCCACGATTTCCTGAATCGATGTCTCTGTAAATCCTTTCTTATCAAATAAGTGAATACTTATGTCCATTATCTTTTCTTTCATAGGTCCATTGTCCTCTCATTTAGGGATGATATAACATTATAACATTCCTAAACCTATTAAATACGGGAGGATTTACTCTCTTTCGATAATCATGGCAATCCCCTGCCCTCCACCGATACAGGCAGTAATTAACGCAAATCTGCCGTTCGTTCGCTTCAGTTCATAAGCCGCTTTTGTTACAAGGATAGCTCCCGTTGCACCAAGCGGGTGGCCGTGGGCAATAGCCCCTCCGTTTACATTAACTTTATCCATATCGAAATTAAGTTCTTTATTACAGGCAAGTACTTGAGCGGCAAAGGCTTCATTTATTTCAATGAGGTCAATATCCTCAAGACTAAGGCCCGTTTTCTGTAAAACTTTCTGAGTCGCAGGCACCGGACCTATTCCCATTATATTTGGATCTACCCCGGCTACCGTACAGGCCTTTACTACTGCAAGCGGCTTTAATCCGGACGTTTCAGCCTTAGCACGTGACATCAGTGTAAGGGCTGAGGCCGCATCATTTAAACCAGAACTATTTCCAGCCGTGACACTCCCATCTTTTTTAAATGCCGGAGAAAGTTTACCCATTCCTTCAAGCTTAGACTGCGGCCGCGGATGTTCATCCACCTTAAATTCGATCGGTTCTCCTTTTCTTACAGGAATCATCAGAGGTACAATTTGATCATTAAAACGGCCCTCACTTATGGCATTCGCTATTCTTTCCTGGCTCTGTTGAGCGAACTGATCCTGTGCTTCTCTTGTAATCTCATACTTTTCTGCAAGGTTTTCAGCTGTTATGCCCATTGGAGGATCTCCTATTATTTCAGGAGAAAGCTGAGATTTTCTAAAAGCTGGAGGAACCGGACTATAGGCACGCTCCGGCCTATCCATTAAATAAGGAGCCCGGCTCATACTTTCCGTTCCACCTGCTACGTATACTTCCCCATGACCAGCTTCAATCGCCTGGGCTGCCAGATGAATTGCATTTAGTCCTGATCCACACTGCCGATCCACCGTTAAGCCTGGAAGATTAATAGAAAGCCCTGTCTGTAGAGCTGAAAGACGGGCAATGTTTCCACCTCCACTTAAAACGTTTCCCATAATGACATCCTCGATTTCATCTGGGGAGACAGACGCCCTTTTCACAGCTTCTTTGATGACCTCAGCCCCAAGCAAATGGGCAGGTACCTGTGCTAAACTCCCCCCCTGCTTCCCAATGGCTGTTCTTACAGCTGCCACAATCACGGCATCTTGATTTGCCATTTGACCACCCCTTTTCTATTAATTTCACATTGCATGTGAACCGCCATCAATAATCACGACGTCTCCTGTTATATGATCAGATGCTTTTGAGCTTAAAAATATAGCAGCTCCTTTTAAATCGTCATCACCGCCAAACTTGCGCAGCGGAGTTCCTTTAAGGAAGGAATCTTCTCCTTCCTCCATAAGAACTTTGGACATTTTAGTTGGGAAAAAGCCAGGGGCAATTGCATTGACATGAATACCTCGCGGCCCCCATTTAACTGCAAGGTCTTTAGTAAATGTAAGTACAGCCCCCTTGCTCGAGTTATAGCCAATCGTATCCATTAGCTCAGGGTCTGAACCTTTAAGCCCGGCCACTGAAGCAATATTAATGATTTTCCCTGCCCCCTGCTCGAGCATTACTTTACCTGCGATCTGTGACATAAGAAACGTGCCTGTTACGTTTACGCTAAAAACTTTTTGCCATGCTTCCAGCGGCATTTCTTCTACCGGAGCACCCCATGTGGCTCCACTGTTATTTACTAAAATATCAATCCGGCCAAAATGCGCTACTGTCTGATCAACGACCTCCTGAATATCCTCTCGTTTTGTCACGTCACATTTAAAGGCTAACGAATCTACTCCAAGCTTTTTTAACTGTTCACTTACCTGCTGGCACGGTTCAAGCTTTCTCGAACAGACAACCACATGAGCACCGGACTCTGCAAATCCTTTAGCAATTTGCTCACCGAGACCACGTCCGCCTCCTGTTACGATAGCTACTTTACCTGTTAAATCAAACAATTCTTTAGCGTGCATAAGCATTACTCCTATGCGGTGTTTTCTTCAATTCATGCTTAGCGACAGCACGCCGGTGTACTTCGTCAGGACCATCAGCAAGTCTTAATGTACGAATATTAGCCCAGTTGGCAGCAAGCGGCGTATCATTGCTTACCCCTGCAGCCCCAAACGCTTGTATCGCACGATCGATAACTTTTAGTGCAATATTTGGAGCAACGACTTTAATCATCGCGATCTCTGCCTTCGCTTCTTTGTTACCGACAGTATCCATCATGTAGGCTGCTTTTAACGTAAGAAGCCTTGCCTGCTCTATTTCAATTCTTGAGTCAGCAATCCATTCTCGGATAACTCCTTGATCCGCAAGCTTTTTACCGAAGGTTTCACGTTCTTTCACGCGGGCACACATATCCTCAAGTGCCCTTTCAGCCGCACCGATCGTTCTCATGCAGTGGTGAATTCTTCCCGGCCCGAGCCGTCCCTGAGCAATAGCAAATCCTTTTCCTTCACCCCATAGTAGATTAGAGGAGGGAACCCGCACGTCCTTGAATTCAATTTCTGCATGACCGTGAGGAGCATGATCATACCCGAAAACCGGCAGTGTCCGCTTTATATGTACTCCTGGTGTTTCAAGCGGGACAAGGATCATTGACTGCTGTTCATATTTTGGAGCATCCGGGTCATTTTTCCCCATGACAATGCTGATTTTGCATCTAGGGTCACCGGCACCAGAAGACCACCATTTAGTTCCGTTGATCACATATTCATCACCCACACGCTCAATACTGGTATTTATATTCGTAGCATCCGAGGAGGCTGCATCAGGTTCTGTCATTGAAAAACATGAGCGGATTTCTCCATCAAGCAGCGGCTTCAGCCACTTTTCTTTTTGTTCATCTGTTCCATAACGGACAAGCACTTCCATATTCCCTGTATCAGGAGCCGCACAGTTGAAAACTTCGGGAGCAATGGCCGACCGTCCCATAATCTCACAAAGCGGAGCATATTCCGTGTTTGTTAACCCTGCGCCATACTCACTATCAGGGAGAAACAAGTTCCAAAGCCCTGCTTCCTTTGCTTTGTTTTTTAATTCATCCATGATTGGCGGAATATCGGCAAAACGATCTTGAGAATTTAATTGTTCATTGTATACAGCTTCGTTTGGATAGATATGCTCTTCCATAAAAGAAGTGAGCTTTTCCTGGAGATCACTCACCTTTTCTGAATAGGTAAAATCCATTACGTGCCCTCCTATCGGCTTGTTATACGATCATGCGCTTATTAAAAACGACTTCTCCTTTAATCACATCTTTTTCATCCTGATTTACGGCTTTTACGCTAAATTTCAGTTCATCTCCGTCTTCCTCGTCCAGTACTGCATGCAGGCTGATCACATCATTCAGGAAAACCATCCCTCTAAAGCGAATCGCATAATCCTGAATAAATCCTTCCCCATAATAAGGAGTAAACAGTTTGGCCAGATTTCCCATCGTCCACATTCCATGTGCGATAATTCCTGGAAGTCCAGCTTTCTCTGCTTCTTCATCAATGGTATGGATTGGATTAAAATCCCCTGAAGCTCCAGCATATTTAATAAGATCAAGCCTTGAAACCGGAGCTAACGTAACCGGTTCTAATTCATCTCCAGGCTTGAGATTCTCAATAAGAGCGGTCATACGGTCATCCCCTTTCGGACGGCTTCAGTTATAATAACGACCTGTTCTTCAGAGAATATTAGATTTCCTTCTAAATCATCTCCGTACCTTTTAACTTTCAGGAAGCCCATATTTCCGCTTTTGCCGTTTTTTTCAAAGTAATCTTTTACTTCCGTATAACAGGAAATCTCTTCTCCTACATAAAGCGGCCGTTCATAGTGATAGATTTGCTCGCCATGGATGAGTCCTTTCTTCGGCAAGTTAAGCTCTTCAATCTCTCCGTAATCAAATACTCGTGGAAATGTCGGAGGAGCGACGTTCCTTTTGTACTTCTCCACATCTATAAAAATTGGGTGCGGATCTCCAATCGCTTCTGCAAACTTTTTCACCGCACCTCTTTCTACAGCATTTTTCACTTTATTGGATCGTTTACCAATCGCATCTTCAAACATAAGCCATCCTCCTTCAAATTAGTCTTTAGGACCGCCGGCTACATAAATGACTTGACCGTTTACAAAAGAAGACCTTTCATCGGCATAAAAAGCTACAGCATTTGCAATATCTTCAGGCTTTCCGCTGCGGCCGACCGGAATCTTTTCTACACTGGCTTTTACGAGGTCTTCAAATGAAATACCAATCCGGGCAGCTGTCTGCTGAGTCATTTCTGTCTCAATAAATCCCGGTGCGACTGCATTTGCTGTAATGTTGTACTTTCCCAGTTCAATAGCCAGTGTTTTAGTAAATCCCTGCAAGCCTGCTTTTGCTGTCGCGTAATTTGCCTGTCCCCTGTTTCCCAGTGCCGAGGTAGATGAAATATTTATAATACGTCCGTATTTTTGTTCGACCATATACTTTTGACAGGCACGTGCTGCATTAAAAGAACCTTTTAAGTGGACATCCATGACAGTATCCCAGTCAGACTCGGTCATCTTAAAGAGCATATTATCACGAATAACACCGGCGTTATTTACAAGAATGTCGAGTGAACCAAATTGCTCATGTACTTCCTGTGCTGCTTTTTCTACCTGTTCAAAATCTACTACATTGGCTGTCTTGCAATAAATATCAAAGCCTTCTTCCTTAAACTCGCTTTCGACTTCCTGCAATGCTTCTTCGTTAATATCTATGACCGCGACTTTTGCGCCTTCTTCAGCAAACCGGCGGGCGATGCCTTTTCCAATTCCCCGGCTTCCACCGGTAATAAAAGCGGTTCGATTTTCAAATGTTTTTTCCATATCCCTACACTCCCTTAATTGATTAGCCGATTTTCACATGACCTTTTAACAAGTTTCTTGAAATGATTAAGCGCTGGATCTCATCTGTTCCGTCATAAATTCTCCACAGACGAGCTTCTCTGTACCATCGTTCAATTGGAAGTTCTCTCGTATACCCCATTCCACCATGAATTTGCAGAACACGATCGACAACGTTATTCCCCATATTGGACCCGTAAAGCTTGGCCATGGAAGCATAATGACGGTTGTCTTCTCCCTGGTCTAATGTAAATGCAGCATTTAAGACGAGCCATTTGGCTGCTTCAATTTCTACTGCAGAATCGGCAATCTGCCACTGAATCGCCTGACGTGTAGCAATAGGCTTTCCAAAGGTTTCACGCTCGTTGGCGTAATCTATCGCCATATTAAGCAGTCTTTCAGCAGCTCCAACCGCACGTGCACCGACAACCCAGCGGGCAAAGCCTATCCACTCAAGCCCCAGGTCATATCCTTTATTCAGTTCACCTAAGATGTTTTCTTCTGGAACCCTCACATTATCGAAAACAAGAGCGGCCGGTCCCCATTCGCCCATTGTATGAATATATTCTGATTTCCAGCCCATGGATCGGTCGGCGATAAAGCAGGTAACCCCTTCCCTTCCGCCGGAGGATTTATGTAAATCTTTGTCTGTAATCGCGATGACCATAACGAAGTCGGCTTCATTTCCCCCAGTTATAAATGTTTTTTCTCCATTTAGCACCCATTCATTTCCTTCTTTCACGGCCGTCATCCGCAGACTTCTTGTATCCGACCCCGCCCCCGGTTCTGTCATAGCAAAACAGGATTTCTTTTCACCATCAATGGTTGGTATAAGATACTTCTGTTTCTGTTCTTCATTTCCATAATATAAAATATTGTCGGCAGAGCCTCCGAATTGGAAGGGTACAAATGTTCTGGCGACTTCCATCTGAACAATGGCAAGCATCATCTGTCCTAAGTCGGCTCCCCCATATTCTTCTGGTGTATTTATTCCCCAGAAGCCTGCTTCTTTCGCTTTTAACTGTAACTCTTTCATTTTTCCTTCCGGAAGACTTGGCCTTCCTTCTCTTTCGTTTCGAAGCACATCATTTTCTAAGGGAATTAATTCTTTTTCTACAAATCTACGAATTGTTTTCTTTACCATTTCCTGCTCATCTGTTAAACGCAAATGCATGATTGTATCCCCAATCTCATAAGTATTTTGATACCGGCAGCAAACATACCTACCGGTTAGTATGTTTTATTTTATACTATTGCAAATTTTGCGAAAAAACAACCTAATTTTTAGAATTTTTTGGTATTAACGTTATAGTGATAAAAGTTTGTAATCCATAAAATAGAAAAAAGGCCGATTTAATGCAGCCTTCACCTTCTCTATAAAATATTTATTTTTGAACTCTTCTCGTATCTGTTCTGTTTATCTTGTGTGAAGAACCATAATTCAGACAAACTTGAGATTATACAACTTGCTGATATCAAAAAAAGCTCGAGGACGTTATCATAACAATCCCTCAAGCTTTTTTTCTGTCTAGATTCTTTTTTCGTTTATAACGACTCCTCTTTTTGCCATTTCTACAATATATAAATTCCCAGGCACAATTTGTTCAGGGGGGCAGACACCTTTTTTGGTAATCGCCTGACTGCCGATCATTTGAGCGACAACTGAAATCGTGTTTGCGGTTGCTCTGGCCATAGCCGTAACATTATTTTCACGATCCTTGTATGTTACCATTTCATATTGATATGTCGTGTCCTTCTCTTGTTTTCTGCCTCCGACACAGACACGAAGGAGGACAGCATCATCTTTGTCTCTTAAATTAACGATAGGATCCAAGGTTTTAAGCAAAACCTCTCTTGGTTTCACCTTAACTCCTGCCACTTCCACTTCATAATCATTCCGGGTCAGCTGCAGATCGACTAATAGTTTCATTTTTTCCGCATGGCCTCTGTAACGAATCGTTTTGTATTCGAGTGTATCAATTGCTGGATAAGATTTTAACAGTGTTGACGTTCCCCCTGAAGTATGAAAAGCCTCTAAAGGACCGAACCTTTCAAAGTGCAGCTGTTCAATTTCCGTGAGTGATTCCACATCGACCAGCCGACCGTTACGAATGATCGTGGAAGGGTCTGTATAGTGATCGAGCAGACCTTCCATAGAAAATACGTGATTATATTCAAGAGGCGGTTCAGGCTGAACAGGGATCCCACCTACAAAAAGGCGAATCGATCTCAGTTCTTCCAGCTTACTTGCACCATAGCCGGATAAAATATTTATCATCCCCGGTGCTACCCCGAGGTCAGGAATAATGGTGACACCGGCTGCTTTTGCCTGGTCGTTCAATTCCAGGACCTGGTCGGTAATATGGCCGATGTGTCCCCCGAGGTCAACTGAGCTGACTCCTACTTTGATTGCGGTTTCTGCAACTATTTTATTAAAAGAATAAAATAATGCATTAATTACGACATCATATTGCTTCATGAAAGCAGCTAAATCTTCAGTATTTCCAGCATCCACCTGATGAGCTTTTATCTTCGGCGAGTCAATGATCTGGCAGACAGCCTCTGCTCTTTTTATATCTATGTCCGCAAGACCTACTTTTTGTACGCCTGCACTTTTCACTAAGTCCCGTGCCGCTTCTTTCCCCATTAAACCAGATCCTAAAACAGCTACTCTCATATGCCGCACTCCTTTATTACGTAATCTCTCCCATTACTCTACGTCGATCTGGGCCCTCTGGAGCTTGCCGCTAAAGTCTACATAAACAGCTTTCCATTCGGTAAATACATCAAGAGCAGCTACCCCTGAATCCCGATGGCCATTTCCAGTACCTTTAGTTCCTCCAAACGGCAGATGAATTTCTGCGCCTGTCGTTCCAGCATTAATATAGACAATACCTGTATCTAAATCACGCTGTGCCGCGAATACTTTATTAACATCACGGGTGAAAATAGAGCTTGATAACCCGTATTCCACACTGTTATTTATCTCTATGGCTTCTTCAAAGCTTTTTACAGGAATTAATGAAACAACAGGACCAAAAATCTCTTCCTGGGCGATCCGCATATCTCCGCTTACATCTGTGAACAGGGTGGGAGCAAAGTAATTCCCGTTTGCATGTGCACCATTTTCCATAATATATCCGCCGGTTAGCAGTTTGGCTCCTTCTTTTTTGCCAACTTTAATATAGGACTTAATTTTCTCCAGCCCATGGCGATTAATAATCGGTCCTACTTTAATAGATTCATCTAATCCATCACCAATTGATAATTTGGAAATTTCAGTAAGCAAACGTTTTTCGAGTTCATCTTTTACCCTTTCATGGACCATCACCCGGCTGCAGGCGGTGCATCGCTGGCCGCTCGTTCCATAACCGCTCCAGAGAATTCCTTCCACGGCTAAGGAGAGATCGGCATCATCCATCACGATAACAGCGTTTTTCCCACCCATTTCCAGTGACACTTTTTTCAGCCGCGCACCGCATTTACTTGCAATACTTCTCCCGACTTCATTTGATCCTGTAAAAGAGATGACGCGAATAGTATCCTGTTCGATCATCGCCTCTCCTACAGATGAACCTGATCCGAATACTACATTGATGACTCCATCAGGAAGACCGGCTTCTTCGAAAATTTTGGCAAGCTCATAGGCCATGATCGGAGTTTCCGTCGACGGTTTCCAGACGACAGCATTTCCAGACACAATCGCAGGGAAAGACTTCCATGTCGCAATCGCTATTGGAAAATTCCAAGGAGTGATGATGCCCACTACTCCAACAGGAGCCCGAACACTCATTGCAAACTTATTTTTCAACTCAGAAGGGGTTGTCTGTCCAAAGAGACGACGTCCTTCTCCCGCCATATAATATGCCATATCAATGCCTTCCTGAACTTCTCCGCGAGCTTCTTCAATAACTTTACCGTTTTCCATCGTAAGCAGCTGGGATAAATACTCTTTTCTTTCCTTCATAATCATTCCTACACGATAAAGGACTTCCGCACGCTGTGGTGCAGGGACTAGCGCCCAATTCTTTTGTGCTTTTTTCGCTGCTTCTGCTGCTGCTTCCACATCTTCCGGGGCGGATAAAGGCACTTGTACGAGAGTTTCTGAATTAGCCGGATTACTAACCTCTGTATACGTACCTCCTGCAGGCTCCTGCCAGTTTCCATTAATAAAGTTCTTCAATTTTTCAACTTGAATGAGTTTTCGGTTCATTGCCATATTCCTCCTAAAGGATTATTTTTGTCGAAGCCTTAGCTGTTCAATCGTTGAGGTGAATGAAATTTCCTCTGGGTCATTCTCTACTTCAATTACTGATGGCCGCTTTTCTAATAGAGCATGGAGAAGGGCCTTTTTGAACTCTTCAGAGGATTTCACGTAAAACCCAGCAGCACCAAGCTCTTTAGCTATCTCAAAGAAAGGAACCCGGCCTAAGTTTGTGCCAATCGTTTTGTAAGGAAAGTGAATTTCCTGATGCATACGGATCGTGCCATACATGCGATTGTTAAAAACGATGCTGATCACAGGGATTTGATAGCGGACAGCCGTCTCAATTTCCTGCATCGTCATCATAAAACCGCCATCTCCCGAAAGGGACACGACCTTTTGGTCAGGACACGCAAGCTTTACACCTAAAGCCGCGGGCATGCCGTAACCCATTGCCCCCGATGTAGGGCCAACGTATGTTTTTTTCTGATTAAATTGATAAAAAGCATGAAGCCATCCAGCAAAATTACCGGCATCGTTCGTCACTATCGCATCTCTCGGCAGATGCCTCTGCAGCAGTGTAATGATATGATGATTTACAGTTGGTTCACCTTTTGGCATAAGAGTAGCCAGATAGCTTTTATTCCCCTTCTCCGCCCATTTTTCCCAGCTGGGCAGCTTCAATTTAAACAGTGTATTCAAGCATTCTTTAGCATCAGCCACAACTCCAAGATAAGGAGGATACACTTTTCCAAGTGTGCTGCTGTCAATATCAATATGGAGCAATGGCTGGTTTTTATTTAACAGGGAATAATCCTGTGTTGTAACTTCAGAAAGCCTCGTCCCAATGGCAACAATTGTATCGGCTTCTTTCACATAATTTAGAATGCTGGGACTCGTCCCTAAACCAAGGTGGCCGGCATAAAGTGAATGATTGTTTGGAAACACATCATGCCTGCGAAAAGCGGCCATTACCGGAATGGAGAACTTTTCTGCGAATTGCAGCAGGGCTTCTTCACCACCTGCACTCTTTACACCACCGCCCGCAATTAAGAGCGGCTGCTTTGATTTTTTCAACAGCTCCTCGATAAGTGCGATTTCGCGTGTGGAGGGACAAGGAGACGGCCGAGTAACAGGATCTCCAAACTCCATAACAGCCGACTGTTTTAAAAGGTCTTCCGGAAGGGAAATGACGACAGGGCCTGGCCGTCCAGTCATAGCAATTCTTAAAGCACGCTGAACAATTTCAGGTACCCTCTCTGCCTCCTGGATTTCTACTGTCCATTTGGAGATCGGTGCAAAAAATCGATCTAAGTCTACTTCCTGAAACCCTTCTCTTCCCCGAAAGCGGCTGTCTACCTGGCCAAGAAATACAACTAACGGAGTAGAGTCCTGATAGGCTGTATGAACGCCTATGGCCAAATTCGCCCCGCCTACTGCCCTTGTTGCCATTACTACTCCCGGTCTGCCGCTTGCTTTAGCAAAACCTTCTGCCATAAAAGCGGCACCACCTTCGTGCCTCGTCGATATAAGTTCCATTTCCGGCTCATCATAAATAGCATCCATAAGAGGGAGATAACTTTCTCCAGGGACGCAGAAAGCCTTCTGGATTCTTTCAAGTTTTAGACATTGAATAATTGCCTTGGAACTCGACATCCATTCGCCATGCCCCATTTAAGAACCTCCCTTCATGAGCTTCTTCATACGTTGCACCGCTTCCTCAAGCCTGCCGGAAGGTACCGATAACGACAGACGGATAAACCCTTCTCCCCCGGATCCAAACGCCGGACCCGGAGTGAGAATGACCCCGGCTTCTTCCAGCATTTTTTGCGTAAAAGACTGGGACGTATAGCCTTCTGGCACTTTGGCCCACACAAAAAAAGTTCCTCTTGACCTCTTCACATCCATGCCTATTTCCTTTAAAGCAGGAAGGACGGCCTTCATTCTTTTTTCGTAAATTTCATTGTTTTCTTTAACGGATGAAAAATCACTATTTAAAGCTGCCGCCGCGGCTTTTTGTATAGCTAAAAATTGGCTCGTATCCATATTACTTTTTACAATAGACAGGGATTTTATCAGATCTTTATTTCCTGCTACATAGCCGATTCTCCAGCCTGTCATGTTAAAACTCTTTGATAAAGAGCCAAATTCAACACAAATGTCCTTAGCGCCTTTGACTTGGAGAATACTCGGTGCCTTAAAGCCGTCAAATGTGACAAGACCATACGCCGAGTCATGGGCTATTAGTAAATGTTCGGACCTTGCAAATTCCACGGCTTCTTTAAAAGTGGAAAGATTCACTGCCGCTCCTGTTGGATTGCCAGGATAATTCAGCAGCATCAACTTGGCCCTTTGAAGATCAGGCTTCGTTAACTTGCTGAATAAGGGCATGTACCCATTCGCTTCGTCAAGCGGAAGGGAGATCATAGAGCCATAAGCTAAGTGAATTGCAGACTGATAGACAGGATAGCCGGGGTCCGGGACGAGCACCCCGTCTCCTGGATCAAGAACAGAACTGATCAAATGAGCTATTCCTTCCTTTGAACCAATTAATGCAAGCACTTCAGTGTCCGGATCCACTTTCACGTCATAATGCCTTTTATAAAAATCAGCCACAGCCTGTCTGAATTCCAGACAGCCTTCATATGGAGAATACTTGTGGTTGGACGGATTTTTGGCCTCTTCTGCGAGACGATCAATAATAAAGGATGGCGTGGGGAGATCTGGCGCCCCAATTCCTAAATCAATGACGTCAACACCCTGCTCCTGAAGCTCTTTTTTCTTCTGATGAAAAACGGAAAACAGATAAGGAGGCAGACTGTTCACCTGTTTTGAGCAATACTTCATTTTCTCACCCCCAGATCAATAGACTCTTATAGGTTTGTCCCATACTATCCTATTAAGGGAACACAAGATTCATGATTATCTCTTAAAAATAGGTGGAAATGGCTCATATTTTTCTCATCTTGGAATATAGTGATAGTGTAGGACAACCCTGCACATTAGATCCCAAGCCAGTTGGATTCATACGTCGTATGGGTTCATCTGGCTTTTTCCTGTAGAGAAAGGAAGTGATCGTTCTGACAGCCTTAAAAGGAACCCGTGTCCTTGATTTATCAAGAGTGCTCGCGGGTCCCTACTGCTCGATGATTTTAGGAGACCTTGGTGCTGAAGTCATTAAAGTCGAAGCTCCGGGGGGAAGCGATGACACAAGAAAATGGGGTCCTCCTTTTCAAGATGGGGTAAGTGCCTATTATTTATGCGCTAATCGCAGTAAAAAGAGTCTTACCGTAAACTTAAAAACAGAAAAAGGCCGCGAGATTATAAAAAAACTCGCAGCCGAGAGTGATGTCGTTCTTCACAATTTTAAAACAGGAACTATGGAACGTTTAGGACTTGATTATGAAGTACTTAACGAGATTAACCCCAAAATAGTCTACTGCTCAATTACAGGATTCGGTGAAAATGGTCCATATAAAAACCTCCCGGGTTATGATTTCATTATTCAGGCGATGAGCGGCCTGATGAGCATAACAGGAGATGAAAAATCCGGCCCGCAAAAACTTGGTGTGGCTATTACCGATATTTTAACTGGACTTTATGCGTGTATTGGAATCGAGGCGGCTCTGCTTGAAAGACATCAATCGGGACGCGGCCAGAAAATGGATCTGTCTCTTTACGATGCAGCGGTGAGCTCACTCGTCAATATTGGCAGCAATTATTTAATGTCAGGCGCACTTCCCAAAAGACTCGGAAATCAACATGCCAACATCGTTCCCTATCAGACATTCTGCTCAAGTAATGGTGAAATGGTCATTGCTGTCGGCAATGATAAACAGTTCGCTGCTCTTTGTGAAATCATCGAAAGAACCGACCTTTCGTTAGATGAGAGATTTAGGACAAACCCTGACAGGGTGGCCAACAGATCAACCCTTATCCCTCTTTTGCAAAAAGAGCTTTTAAAAAAACCGACCTTATACTGGAAGGATAGCTGCCAGCAATCCGGAATACCATTTGGAGCGATTCAAACAGTTGAGGATCTTATAGAGGATGAACAGCTAAAGGAGCGCAAAATGTTTATTACTACAGACCATCCAAAAGCAGGCAAGATTAAAATGATAGGCAGTCCATTAAAACTGGGAAGGACGCCACCTTCATTTACCGCTCCTCCTCCAGATCCAGGGGACCATACGGAGGAAATTTTGCGTGGATTAGGCTATTCCAAAGAAGAGATTTCTCATTTACAGCAAATGAACACAATATAGGAGGAGTTTCATGAACTTTGATTACAGCGCTGAACAACTGATGCTTCGGAAAACAGTACGGGATTTTACGGATAAGGAAATTATGCCATACATCGGAGAATGGGATGCGAAAGGTTACTTTAATAAGGAGCTCTTAAAAAAGCTGGCTCACTTAGGCTTAATGGGTGTGTGTATTCCTGAAAAGTATGGGGGCAGCGGCATGGATTATAATGCACTCGCTATAGTTTGTGAGGAACTTGAACGCGGAGACACCGCTTTTCGCACAGCCGTTTCCGTCCATACCGGCTTGAACAGTATGTCAATTTTACAATGGGGTACCGAAGAGCAGAAACAAAAATATCTCATACCACAGGCAAAAGGAGATAAAATCGGTGCCTTTGGGTTAACCGAACCAGGAGCAGGATCTGATGTTGCATCCTTACAGTCTACTGCAAAAAAAGAAGGTGAATATTATGTGTTAAACGGGCAGAAAACGTGGATTTCACTATGTGACACTGCCGACCATTTCCTCGTATTTGCTTACACAGACAAATCTAAGAAGCATCATGGGATCTCAGCGTTTATCGTGGAAAGAACGATGGATGGGTTTACATCTAAAGCAACAAAAGGCAAGCTTGGCATCCGGGCAGGTAATACTGGTGAGCTGTTTTTTGATCAGGTTAAGGTTCCTAAAGAAAACCTCGTTGGCAAAGAAGGTGAGGGTTTTAAGATCGCCATGGCGGCACTCGATAACGGCCGTTTTACAGTCGCTGCCGGTGCCTGCGGCCAGATCATGGCCTGTCTTGAAGCAAGTACAGAGTATTGTCATGAGCGCGAGACTTTTGGAAAGGAAATCGGCCGTCACCAGCTCGTTCAGCAGATGATTGCCAAAATGGAAGCAGGGCTGCAAATGAGCCGTCTTCTTGTTTACCGGGCAGGAGAATTAAAAAACAAAGGGGTTCGTAATACGAGGGAAACTTCTTTAGCGAAATGGCAGGCCTGTGACTTTGCCAATCAGTCGGCAGATGATGCCGTCCAGATCCACGGGGCTTACGGATATTCAAATGAATATCCTGTCGAACGCTATTTACGTAATTCTAAGGCACCTGTTATATATGAAGGAACGAGAGAGATTCATACGATTATGCAGGCGGAGTATGCACTCGGATATCGTAAAGATAAGCCATTGAATAAAATGCTGCCGGCGTGGGAGGGGTAAAAGCCTCTACTTTTTGTATCTTATAGAGAAAAAGCTATTCCCTTTATCACTTATAAAGGAAAGAGGTTGGAAATCGCTTACTTTGTGCGGGGAGCTGGTCAGCTAGCTCGTTAAATTCGCAAATCTCACCATAGCTCTATTTCCCACCCTCTTTACGATTAGTGGTATAAACGGAACCCTGGAGTTTCAGTAACCGCTGTCTTCTCTACCTAATGTTCCGTTACTTAAAAAACAATAAAGGGCCGGTGGAAACGGCGAGACTCCTATGGGAGGATAGAACAGGGTGAGATCCCGGAGGGCGAAAAGCCCAAGGAAGCTCACCGTTCGCCCATAGAAAGCGAGTTGTTTCCACAGGCCCGGTTCTCTAAAACAAGGTAAACGGAACTCTCTTCATGTTTAAGTTAGGATCAAAGAAGCCTGCTCTGGAGATAAGACATAATGAAGACCCGGAGCTTTTCACCCCAGGAAGTTCATCGTTCCGTTCGTTCATGGAGTCTCTAACGATGCAAACCAGAAGTTGTTTTATTTATGGCGGAATACTAGCCAATAAAACATCTGCCATCAGTTTATTAATTCAGTGATTTTCCTGTTTAGCCCTCCGTCATCAAAATAATTAAATCTATCTATTTTGTGTCTGTCGTCTACATCAGCCCTGCCTGTCACTTTTGCAGAGTAGGACTCCTGCTCAGTTTTCAACAGGACATCAGCTGAAAAGTGAAATTGGTTTTCGTTTTCCTCATCTTGCTGAATATCTGAATCAGTTAATTCTATCGAGTAGTTGCCTTCCTCTAAATCCACTTGATAATTCAAAGCGTAAAGCTGTATAAATTTCTCATACATGCTTTCAGTAAAGTATTTTCCATATTTCTTTTTCATGTATTCCTCTAACTGTTTATTTTTTGGTACCGGTTTTGTTTCTCCATCTTTACCAACCACACTGCTATCTCCCGGATCCCCCACCTTATCAAGCATCTCCTCGTCAGGTCCGGTAAATTGGTTCTTCAAAACCTGTTCGATATTATTAACGTCTTCATGATCAGTTGATTTAGCTGGCTGTCCAGAAGAGCACCCCGAGATACTTAGCACCATGGCCAGCAGACTCCAAAACAGTATATATAACCACCCTCTTTTCATGATTTACCCCCTTCAGATGAAATGATTTGTTACTACTTATACGGGAAAAACATTTAAAAGTTTCGTATAAAGAAAAGTGACGTTTTCCCTTTAGATGCTTCCACTGAATTATTCATATATAGGTTAGAGTTTTAATTAAAATAAGTTCAGTCTCAAATATTACACAGACGTAAACAGATTATTAATTTAGCTTAATCTTTTTGAAACCTGCTGAGGTATTTTCTTTGATAGACTAGGGACTAGTTCGGAAAAAGACGACATAAATCTTCCTTTTCCAAGCTGAAACTACAAAATCCTTATCAAAAGGATTATTTATCACAGGAGGAATTTTTGTATGGTATTATCGTCGAAATCAATGAGAAAGTATGCAGTTTCGTCTGCTCTCGTTACTTCTCTTGCCCTAACACCGCTTATAAGTGACAAGGTCTCTGCACAGGCAAACCCGGAGGCCGATTCTAATACAGAAAGTGTAACTGTCCAGGATAACAGTCTTCTGAAAAACGGAGATCGCGGCGCTGATGTAGAGACGTTACAAGAGGATCTAGAAACACAGGGTTATTATACATATAATCTTGACGGAATTTTTGGTCCAATCACAGAGAAAGCTGTAAAAGAATTTCAGGCAGATCATGGACTAACTGAAGATGGGGTTGTTGGCCCTAGAACAAAGAATGCACTATCCGCTTCGCCGGTTGAGACTGAAGATGAGGCACCGGCAGGAGAAGAAACCGCCGATGAAGCAGCTTCACAGTCTGATGTTGTTTCTATTGCGGAAGACTTAATCGGGACTCCATATGTTTGGGGAGGAACTACTCCAGATGGATTTGACAGCAGCGGTTTCATTCAGTATGTGTTTGACCAGGTTGGTGTAGAACTTGATAGAAAAGAAAGCGACATGTGGCTCAATAACGGAGTGGAAGTAGACTCTCCGGAAGTTGGAGACGTTATTTTCTTCGAAGGCACTTATGACACGGAAGGAGCTTCTCACAGCGGGATTTACATTGGAGACAATAAGATGATCCATGCGGGAAGTGACGGCGTAGAAGTCGCAGATATTACGATTGATTATTGGCAGGACCATTACCTTGGCGTAAAATCATTTTAAGAAATCAACAGCAAAAGAAACCGGTGCATCACTCACCGGTTTCTTTTTTTGGCATCTTCTTTGAGCTGGTAACATATGGTTTGTCATATAAGGAAGGTGTCTTTTATGCAAAATTATCATTTGCTCTGCCAGCAGTTCGCTCGGATTCTAAATGGCACACCTAAAGTAAATAACGGGGCCTGCTCTGTGGAGCTGGAGAGAAATCTTAACGTTACGATTCAAGGCCGGCCGAGTAAAAGTGAGCTTCATGCTGAGATGATGTTTGAATCTCTTGATCATAACGGTAATGCCTTAAATATGGGGGAAATCGTTCTCTTAGAGGAAGAAATCCCCATTTTCATAAAAGTTCTCGTGAAAAATGGAATAATAATCAGCGCATTGCACAATCACTGGCTTTTTACAAACCCAGTAATTCTATACCTTCACTTCCAATCGGTTGAGCCTCCTTTAGATTTTGCTTATAAAACAGCGGAAGCCCTTCATACATTAAAAGAATAACCATAATTCGTATATGTTGCATTTAATTTAACGATCGGTTCGTACTACTGATCTATATAACATCTTTTCACCATATTACTCCTTGAACGGCACATCTCTTCTAATTCCTCTAAAACATCATGAAAACTAAGCAGCTCATAAATTAAGATGGTCTGCGGTGGCAGATGCTGACGAAAATGGTTTTCCTGCTCGACATGCTCTTCTTTCCATTTCCAAAACAGCTGATCCAGCTTTTTCACTTTAATAAAATGCTCTTCACTTATTTGATGAGCCGGGTCTTTTAATATTTGAATAAAAGAGTGAGAAATATCTTCAATCAGTTCTCTTTCAGAGGGTTTGAAATCCTCTATAGTTGTATTGACGTACTGGAGATTTCCTAAATGATAGGCAATCTGCTGAAGTGCTCCCAATTTTTTCTGTGCAAATTGAAATGATTTCATCTCTTCATTTGTATGGCGATGATATTTCCATTCCTCCCGCTGAAATTGGGACAGCTGGAAAACTCTTTCCAGATGGGTGGTTAATTGGCGGAAGGAACGTACGACACCTCGACTGCCTTCTTTTTCACTTCCCCATAATACTATCCTTTCGAGAAGTTGAGCGGCGTGTTCAAAAAGCTCATTAATACTTTTGAAAATCCTTGATGTATAGTTGGGCGGGAGAAGCAGGAAGTTAACAGCAGTTGAAACAAAAATCCCAATGGAGGTTGTCGCTAACCGGGTTAAAAATGATACAAAATAATGATCGCCAAAGTCTGGAATCATGGCAATGGCTGTAATCGTGGCTACTAGAATTCCCGCATCCAGTTTTAATTTGTGACAAATTGCTATCGTTAACATGGCAGCCAACGCGTAAGTTACGGCACTTTTTCCAAAAACCGCATAACATGAAGTCGCAAGCAGCGCTCCAATTGCTGATGCCGGGAACCTAATGGCCGCCTTTTTTATGGAATCAGCCGCTGTATGTTCAATCGTTACAATCGCCGTAATCACTGCAAAAACAACCGGCCAATTAAAAAATCCGCAGATTAATGCGGTTATAAATACTGAAATACCTGTTTTAAGAGTACGGCTACCTAGTAAATTTAATTTTTTTATTCCTTTTACTACTTTGTTCACAGTCATCACTTCCAAAAATATGTACTACTTCTATCGTATCATCTTTTTAAATGCTGTAGGAAATAAATAATTGAGGTGGAAAGTGAATAGACATTAATTATGGTTCACATTTAAAGAAAGGGGTTCAAAATGATATATATTTCAGGGTCACCCTTTCAGCCAGATAGTACAGAAAGTGATGACAAGAAGATCATTCAGTATATGCAGGCATCTCCTTCTGTTTTTTCTTTTCCCTCGAACAGGGAGTTTAACTTTGAAGTGACCATGCGTAAAAACATAATGCTTAGTGCCGAAGCCATGAGTAAAAGCTCAGCCAGTTTTGCAGACTTTACGAATTCACGTGCCAATCCTCAGTATTGGAGTGTTACCCCTTTTGGGGGCTTTCAGATTCTACCCGGCGTCAAACCTTCTGATGCCCTCCTTGATATATTCAACAATGGAGAGAAGTATGCTTTTGAATGTGCGGGAGCCATGCTGATGATCCTATACAGAGCCGCTTTACTTTCAATTGGCGAGCGAAATTTCAACCAGCTTTTCCAAGGCTTGTTTATTTACAGCTGGCATTCGGATTCAGATCTCGGATTGAATCCCGTCACTACAAGAAATTTAATACCTGGAGATATTGCCTACTTTAATAATCCGCAATTTGACCCTGCTACTCCCTACTGGAGAGGCGAGAATGCTGTTTACCTTGGTAATGATCAGTATTTTGGTCATGGAATTGGAGTTATTTCTTCCAGAGAGCTTATCGATATTCTCAATAGTTTAAGAATGCCGGGCGCTTATCAATCTGCTTATTTGACAGATTTAGTTGTACGTCCTTCTTTCAGCCACCTTGCCCGTTTTGCCGAACGTGTCAACAACTACCGGAAGATTCAGCTTCCTGTTATTCTGCATAATGAAAGTTCCATTGCGTTCAGCCGCTATCAAGGGCTGCTATTTGGAGGATTTCCTTTATATTTATAATGAAAGAATCTGGTTACTCGAAAGGAACCAGATTCTTTTTTTACTTATACAATGCCTTTGTAGCTTCTACCAACTTTACTATTTTCTTAGGTAAATCAGCCGGTTTATACACCCTGATTTTATCGTTAAAACTAAGAATGTATCCAAGTGCTTCTTCCTCCGTATTAAAAGTAAGACTTACGGAAACCCACCCTTCCCTTTCTTCTTCCTCAAGCTGTTCTACTTGAACGAAGCGATCAGTAAATCTCATTCTAGGAAGAATACTCGTCCTTATATCAGCCAAAATTTTATAAGTGGGCAGACTTTCTATAAAATCTTTTGTTGAGGATTTCCAGTATTCACCGAGGTTAAAGTTTACCGGCCTTTTAAAAATTTCCTCTGTTTCTTCGGCAGTCAGAATACGCGAAACTCTGTAAGAACGAAGCTCACCATCGGGTTTTGCAGCAGCGAGATACCACCTGCTCCCTTTAGCAACCAGGCCCAGAGGATTTACGAGGCGTTCGACACTTTGCCCATCTGCGCGTCTATAGGTGATTTTTAACTTTCTATCGTTCCATATTGCCTTCTTAAGGGTTTCAAAAGCTCTAATCTTCTCTTTTTTTACTCTCCAGGTGGTCGTGTATACATAAATTCGTTCCCAAATACTTTTAGCACTTTCTCGATAAAGGGAAGGAACCGATGCTGCCAATTTATTTCTCGCATTTTCAAATGTGCGAGTCAGCCCTAAATCCTCAAGCAGTTGTTCAGATGGGGAAAGAAACAATGAACGTATTTCCTCCTCCTTAAGCCCGGTTAAGTTCGTTTTATAGTCATCTACCAGTGCCCAGCCTCCATTTTTCCCTCGCTCGGCATACATCGGAATTCCGCTCGTGCTTAAAGCATCCATATCACGATGAATCGTCCGCTCAGAGACCTCAAGCTTTTCAGCAAGATCCTTTGTTGTTATACGGCCATGTGCCTGAAGCAGTATAAGAATCTTAACAAGACGATCTCCTCTCAATATCCTCACCCACTTAATTAATCTTTCTTTTATTAAATTAAATATGACAATAGGTGTCAAGATTAATGGATACAATTTATAGGGAAAGGGTGATGGTATATGAAAACATTAAAAGGAAAAGTAGTACTTGTTACAGGAGCAAGCCGTGGTGCAGGACGAGGAATTGCAGTGGAACTAGGAAAAGCTGGAGCCACTGTTTATGTGACAGGTCGAAGCATTAGAGGAAATTCCACGAAGGATTGGCCTGGATCTATTGATGACACCGCTGATCAAATTACAGCCGCTGGAGGAGTGGGGATAGCCGTCCAATGTGATCATAAAAAAGATTCAGAGACAGCAGCAGTTATAAAACAAATCCGCAATGAACAGGGCAAATTAGATATTTTAGTTAATAATGTATGGGGAGCCCACGATTATAAGATTGAGCAGAAACCGTTCTGGGAGTTATCTTTAAAAAACTGGGACTCTATGTTCACTTCAGGAGTACGTGCACAGCTTGCCGTTAATCATTATGCGGTTCCACTCATAAGAGAAAACTCTCAAGGTCTGATCGTACACACAACTTTTTGGGATAAAAACAAATATACCGGCCAATTTTATTATGATCTGGCTAAAAACGCTCTTACTCGAATGGCTTACGGATTATCTATTGAATTAAGAATGGACAAAATTGCTGTAGTCGCTGTTTCTCCTGGTTTTATGAGAACAGAACTTGTCTTAAAGCATCATCAATCCAGTAAAGAAAACTGGCAGGAGAATGAAGATCTCTCCCGCACGGAAACTCCTTATTACATCGGACGAGGTGTTCGTGCCCTGGCTATGGACCCTGATGTTCTAAAGAAAAGCGGCCAAGTTATGACTGCTGCCAGCCTTGCTGAGGAATACCATTTTACCGATATTGACGGACGTTATATTCCCCCATTTGAAATATAAGAAATATGGATAGACTTCCTTTTTTAACAAATACTTAAATTACTTATCCATTAAGGAGGTTTATTCATGAATCATGAGCAGCACTATCAATTGGCTAATCTTAATGAAGATGAACGCGAGAAGCTGACGAATTTGGAAAATGAATTTGGCAAAGTTCTTATCGCCTGGGAAGATAAAAAAGAGTAATGACAGAAAAGGGAAATCCATTCACGGATTTCCCTTTTTCTTCATTTAAGCTTTTTTGAAAAAGACTATTATCACTTTGAACTTGAATGATCAAGTCGTTTGTTTTTTAGAAGGTCTACTTTAGTCGTTGTCACATGCTTTTCTATCAATTGACGAAGATGCTCTACTTCCTCTTCTGAAGCAAAAAACCTCTTAGGCAGAATCATGGCATGGTTTTTTGCTACGTAAAGCTGAAACATTTCTTCCTGCTCGTATGCTGCTGTAATATCAGTCCATTTGTAGTCACGGGTCGCATTCTGAAGCTTTTGTTTTATATTTCCCGGACGAAAAATATATTGAATCTCCTTCTGAGAAACAGGGTCACTTTTATAATCCCTTGTTGCCCGAAGACTAATCATACCTGAAAAGAAAAAGGACATAATCATCGCTAACAATAATGCAATAATCATCGTCAGTCCTGCAACGAAAAGCAAGGGGCCTTGAAGCGACTGAAAGATAACGATAAAAAATAAGATAAGTGTTCCTATAAAATATATATTTTTGATTTTTTTCCGACTGTAGTTGCTGTGTTTTCTATAGTCGCCTTTGGTTAATACGCCGCTGACTTCCAGTTTCTGATTTCCCTTCATGACTTCACTCCCTGATACTATTTCCCTCTAATAGCTTATCATGAAGAAGAGTTCTATGGTCTATTATTTTATAGATTTCAGGCTCCTATATAACGCCGGTACATTTTCTCAGCTTCTTTAATATCTGACACCCCGTGAATGAGCGTTCGTCCATCCCGGAAAACGACCAACCTTTTTCCTTCTATAAAACAAATCATTAATTCCTTATTCTCCCGAACCTTTTCAGCTACAGACTCAAGCCGTTCAGCCAAAACGGATAAGGAAATCCTCCCACGGCTTTCCGGCCGAATCTGGATGGTATCACGTCCGCAAAGTATAGCTGTCCGCAGCCCTTTTTGCTTCCTTAAATATGGGTAGCTGGCCTGAGAAGAACATGAAGAACAGGCGGGATCCCGCAGTCCTTGTACATCAATCGAGGAATACTGCCGTTCCCATACATCCATATAAAGCATTTCGCGTGATGGAGACTGATCGGTAAGAATTTTCAAACACTCTGTCACCTGATAAGAAGCTGTAATTTGAACAGCCGGTCCAATGATTCCGACGCTGTCGCAAGTTTCTCCGCCCTGTGGAAGCACATCCATCAAGCATTGCAGACACGGTGTTTGTCCCGGAATTATCGCCAGACAGACACCGTGACTTTTTACACAGCCGCCATAAATCCATGGTACCTTATGTTTCGCGGCTGTATCATTAATTAGAAATCTAGTAGAAAAGTTATCAGTACCATCGATGACTACGTCTGTTCTCTTTACCAGAGCTTCTGCATTTTCAGTATCAAATTGATCAACTACTCCGTTTATTTTCACTTTTGAATTTATCTTTCTCAACCGCTGTGTGGCCGCCGCTGATTTGGCTATTGATGCATAAGCATCCTCTTCCACATAGAGCTGCTGTCTGTTCAAATTGCTGAATTCAATATAATCACGGTCAATAATCGTGATTTCCCCGACTCCGGCCCGGACAAGCATTTCAGCATTGGCACTTCCCAGAGCACCTGCCCCGACAATAAGCACATGCTTTTGTATTAAAAGCTCCTGTCCTGCCTGTCCGATTGGAGCAAACAATTCCTGGCGGGAATAGCGATTCTCCATCAGTCAATCATTCCGCTTGCGGGGCTGCTGCTAACCGCATATTCTTTCTTCGGAATTCTTCCAGCCTCATAACTCAACCGACCAGATAGAACAGCCAATTTCATCGCCTCTGCCATTTTTACAGGGTCATCTGCTCCTGAGACAGCTGTATTTAATAATACTCCATCAGCTCCAAGCTCCATAGCGTAAGCGGCATCGCGGGCAGAGCCAATTCCAGCATCAACGATAACAGGAACCTTCGCCTGTTCAATGATAAATTGCAGGTTCAGCGGATTGACAATCCCCTGCCCTGAACCAATCGGTGAAGCTCCTGGCATAACCGCATGAACTCCTTCTTCTTCAAGACGCCTTGCAAGAACAACGTCATCTGACGTATACGTTAGAACTGTAAAACCTTCTTCTAATAGCTGGACAGAAGCCTTCATCGTTTCAAATGGATCCGGCAATAAAGTTTTCTGACAGCCGATCGCCTCTACTTTTATCATGTCACATAAGCCGGACGCATGGGCCAGTCGCGCAATCCTGACAGCTTCTTCAGCATTTTTTGCACCCGCTGTGTTTGGCAGGAGAGAATAATTGCTTATATCAAGCTCTTCCAATAAATTGGGCTCCGATTTATCAAAGATGTCCATCCTTCTTACAGCAAATGTTAAAATTTCCGTTTCTGAAACTTTTACTGCTTCTTTCTGCATTTCAAAATTAGGATATTTCCCTGTTCCAAGCATTAAACGAGATTTAAATGTTTTATTTCCGATCGCTAACATTTCTTATCCTCCTCCTACAAAATGAATAATTTCGAGTGTGTCATTATCCTTTATTTTCTTTGTTTCATAGTCTGATTTCTTCACAATTTGCTTATTATGCTCTACGACAGACACCTTATCTTGAACTTGGTAAAATGCAAGAATCTCAGCGATCGTCATTTCTTCATCTTCCATCTTAACGGAACGTCCGTTAACTTGAAGGTTCATACATGTTTTCTCCTTTCCTTAATAATCTCCCCGGAGACAGCAAATCGCCATACACATTATTGTTGCCCTCTTTAATAATGTCCCTCATCAATTGACCTGTGGCAGGTGCGAGCAGTATTCCATTTCTGTAGTGCCCTGTTGCAAAATATATGCCTGAAAGATACGGATGTTCTCCGATAATCGGCCTTCCATCGACTGTTCCAGGCCTTATACCTGACCAGTAGTCAAGCAGCGGTGCTTCCGTTAGTTCTGGCAGTACAGCAAACACGTTGTTCATTAAACTTGATATTCCTCCTGCCGTCACCGCTGCAGATGAATCAAAACTCTTCGATGTCGCACCAATAATCAGCCTTCCGTCTCTTTTTGGAACGGCGTAGAAGTTCTCAAAGAATAAAGTTTCCTTCAAACCGATTCTCCCGTCATCTACAGAAAAACATTCTCCTTTTGTTGGTACGATGGGATTTTGCATGCCAGTTTTTTCAAACCATCTGCCACTCTCTGAACCGGAAGCTATGATAACTTTTCCAGCTTTAAGGATCTCGTTTTCTATTTGAATATTAAAACTATCTTTTGACTGCTCAATATCGAGCACTGTTGAATCTTCGAATAGTTCCCCTCCGTGAAGCAAAGCACCTCTTTTAAAAGCTTCACAAACATGGGACGGTTCAACGTGACCATCCTCCCCCATGTATAGAGCCCCAATTACACTTTCAGTCAGCCAAGGAATTCTTGACTTTAGCTGCTCCCCTTCCAGCCATTTTAAATTTGAAAAAGAAGCCTCCTTAACCAGCAGCTTTTCTTTTTGTTGTGCGGTAAGTGCCCCCTGATACATTCCAAAAGAAGAAAGCCCGATATCGATGCCGGTTAGTTCTAACAGCTCTTCACTAAGAGATGTGTATATATTCCTGCTCATCAGGCAGAAGTGATGAAACAAATCAGGGGCCTCATTTTCTGTATGAACCCCAAGCATACCCGCAGCTGCTCTTGTTGCTTTTTTACCGCTTTGCCCCTTTTCAATCACGGCTGAGTGGATCCCGCTTTTATTCAAATGATAAGAAATCGAGTGTCCGATAATACCGCCGCCTACAATTACTGCGTCAAACATAGGTTGCCTCCTTTTTATATTGGCTTACAGTTTCAAGTGGATCATTACTTTCAAATATTCCTGACATAACCGCTGCCCCTTGCGCACCTGCCTGCTTTAAATCCTTAATCTTAGCAGGGGTAATCCCTCCTATTGCTATAACTGGGATTTTTAATGCTGAAGTTAGCTTTTCCAATTTAACCAACCCTCTAGGATCAATACCTGCTTTACTTTTCGTTTCAAAAATATGCCCATACATGACGTAATCTGCCCCCTGGTCTTCCGCTTTTTTGGCGGCTTCCAAAGAATGAACAGATCTGCCGGTGATCATATCTTTGTACTGATTTTTCACTTCTTTAAGAGATATTCCATGTTCAGGAAGATGGACACGCCGTATGCCTAAGTTACAGGCAGCTTCGGCATCCCTGTGAACGATAAGCTTTTCCTTGTTTACAGCACTTTCATTTAAATGATTCAAAAAAGATAGATATTCATTTCTGGACTTTTGCTTTTCCCGGATAATCACAAAATCTATATGATGTTCGATCTGCTCAATGGTTTTTATTAACGAGTTTTCTTTTAACTGACCGTTCGTAACCGCAATAATTTTCAACAAATCACGTCCCATTAAAAAATGCCACTTTCCCGGAAAGAGAAAGTGGCATTACTTTTAAAGACTTTATAGTAAACGACATGCGCTGTGTCACTTTCCTCCGCTGGTTTTTAAGCCAGTTCAGGTTCAAAGAGTCCCAAGGCTTCACCTTGATCTCAGCCATTACAAATATGGCACCCCTAGTGAAAATTATTTAATTATTTGAAATTTTATAGTTCAAACTTAACATGACAATTTATCAAAAGTCTATCAAAAAGTTATTTTTCACCTCATTTGGTTCAATATTCCTATTGGAAGCCTCCTCTAGGAATTTTTATTATTTTTATCTACAATAAATATAAACCATCATAGAGCAAGGAGAACGCCCATGAAGAAACCACGTTTAAAACTAGGGACCATCATCATGATCTTCGTGTGTCTCGTCGTCCTGCTGTCTTTATTAATTACAGACTTGTTAATAACAGAGTCTACAAGCAGAAACATAGAAAAACAGTTGGAGGAAAAAGCACTCATCGTCTCCCGAATTGTTGCTGAATCGACAGTGGTCAAAAATGGTTTAGAAAATGAAGATGAGGCTGACAGAATCCAGGATTATGCGTTGTCCGTCCAGGAAGATTCCGAAGTTTTATTCGTAGTCATAATGGATATGGAAGGCATACGTAAATCTCATCCTGATTCTTATCGAATTGGCAACAAATTCGTAGGCGGTGATGAAAAACGTGTCCTTTTAGGTGAAGAATACATTTCTATATCCACAGGGACACTCGGTAAATCTGTAAGAGCCTTTACACCAGTGTATAATGATCAAAATGACCAAATCGGAGCTGTTTCTGTCGGAATTTCGCTGGATGCTGTCAAGGCCTCTGTTAAGGAAAGCCAGTGGAGAATCGCCCTTGTTTCAATTGCTGGTATATTAGTCGGCATTATTGGCGCTTACCTCCTGGCAAAATATATTAAGAAAAGTTTATTTGGACTGGAGCCTTACGCTATCGGCCGAATACATGAAGAGCGAAATCAAATGCTTCATTCTGTTCATGAAGGAATTGTTGCAATTGACAGAGATGCTGTTATTGTTCTTGTAAACAAGTCGGCACGCCGAATTTTCAATAAAGCCGGCCTTCCCCCCCACAATCCTATTGGTATGAAGCTTAATGACTTTCTTCCAGGAAGCTTACTGGGAAATATTCTGCATACTAAAGAGCCTCAACTGGATGTGGAGCTGGATATAAACGGTGTGGCGATCATCTCAAACCGGGTTCCCCTAATAGTAAATAACGAAGTAATAGGAGCAATTGCTACTTTCAGGGATAAAACAGAAGTAAACCAACTGGCCGAACAGCTGACTGGTGTGCAAATGTATGCAGACACCCTTAGAGCTCAGTCTCACGAATTTATGAATCAGCTGCATGTCCTTCTTGGTTTGGCGACTACAGAAGAATATGAACAGCTTAAAAAATTTATAAGTCACCTTGTCGACTATCAGGGTCATGAGGTAGGCAATGTAACAAAATACATTAAAGACCCGGCTCTGGCGGGGTTTATTATTGGGAAGTCCAGTTACGCAAGAGAATCAAAAGTTAACTTATCCATCACTTGTGAAACTAAAATTCCTCAGCCGATTGATTCTTCAGTTACCCACGAATTAATTACTATTATTGGCAATGTTATAGATAATGCTGTAGAAAGTGTGATAAATACAAAAGCAGCAGAGATTAGACTCAATCTCTCTTATATTGATGAGCTTCTCACAATTACCATAGTAGATTTTGGACCTGGGATACGTGAAGAAAACATGGAGAAAATTTTTGAAAAAGGCGTTTCCGTCAAAGGCAAAGACCGTGGATTTGGCTTGTATTTAGTCAAAAGAAGCATAGAAAACTTAGAGGGTTCTATTGAGGTCGATTCCCGGCCTGGAATTGAGACGGTATTTACAATCATTGTACCTTATGAAGCTGGAGGTGATCAGCATGATCAAAGTATTAATCGTGGAAGATGATCCAATGGTTGCAGTCTTAAACGAACGCTATGTCAGTCAGATGGATGGTTTCACCATTTGCGGGATGGCCCGGAATACGGACGAGGCAAAGAAGCTGCTTAGTGACCAGGACATTGATTTAATGCTTCTTGATATCTATATGCCCGGATTAAATGGAATTGAATTTTTAAAGCAGATACGGGAACAAAACGAGGACATCGATGTGATTCTCATTACAGCAGCTTCCGATATTAATCAAATTCAGCAGTCCCTTAGATTTGGTGCTGTCGATTATTTAATCAAGCCTTTTGAATTTGATCGTTTTAAGGAAGCTCTCCTTCAATACAAAAATAATTATTACAAATTAAATGTACAGGCTGAACTCAATCAGGAGCAGCTCGACAAGCTCCTCCGAAAGAAACAAGAAGCCGAAAAAATAGAGAAAAAACCAACAGAGCTACCTAAAGGATTAACTAAAAATACATTGGCTACAATACATGAAGTGATTCAAAGGAAAGACACAAATTTATTTTCTACAGAAGAAATTGCTGAAGCTTCGAATATATCAAGAGTATCTGTCCGCAAATATTTAAAATTTTTAAGCGGCATCGATTACTTAGAAGAAACTTTAGATTATGGTGTAGGGAGACCCATTTATCAATACCGCATCAATTCATCTCAGGAAAACGCTATAACTCCCTATTTGTAAAAGCAGCTTCGGCTGCTTTTTTTAGTCTAATCCCCCTTGATCATCACTCCCAGCCGGGTTACTTTAATACTCAAAACATGAGATTACTGTTCCGTTTGCCTTAATGTGGAGAACCGGGCCGGGGGAAACAACTCGCTTTCCATAGGCGAACGCTGAGCTTCCTCGGTCAAAGCCTTCCATAATCCCCCTTGATCATCACTCCCAGCCGGGTTACTTTAATACTCAAAACATGAGATTACTGTTCCGTTTGCCTTAATGTGGAGAACCGGGCCGGGGGAAACAACTCGCTTTCCATGGGCGAACGCTGAGCTTCCTCGGGCTTTTAGCCCTCCGGGATCTCACCTTGTTCTACCCTCCCATAGGAGTCTCGCCGTTTCCCCCGGCCCTTTATGTTTTTAGAGTAAAGGAACATTGTGTAAGAGAAAACTATTTCCTTTAGAGGGTTACTGAAACTACAGCGTTCCGTTTATACCATCAACAGTAAAGAGGCTGGGAAATGGCGAGACTCCTGCAGGGAAATAGAGCTAAGGTGAGATCCGCGAGTGCAACGAGCTAGCTCACCAGCTCCCCGCGGAAAGCGAGTCATTTCCCAGCCGCTTATCTCCACACATGATAAACGGAATCGCTCTTTCTCTATCAACATTGAAAAAAACTTGCTATGCCAAGGCTCCTGCAAGGGAGATAGAGCCAGGGGGAGATCCGCGAGTACAACGAGCTAGCTCACCGGCTCCCAGTGGAAAGCGAGCGATTTCCCAGCAGCTTATCTCTTTTTACAATAAACGGAACAGCTCTTTCTCTATTCAAACTTATAAGTAAATTGAGGGAGACTTCTAACCAGGTGAAACAATACTCAATATGTTGTAAAATGGATGACGAATGATGACGAAAAGAGGGTTGCAAATGAACGGTATTCTAAAAACATCCTCCCATACCTTTGACCTCTCCGAGCAGACGCTCGTTATGGGAATTTTAAATATTACGCCCGATTCTTTTTCTGATGGCGGTAAATTCGACTCCTTCGAAAATGCCGTTAATCATGCAAAGCAGATGAAAGAAGATGGTGCGCATATTATTGATATCGGTGGTGAATCGACACGTCCTGGGCATCAGCCTGTGTCTCAGCAGGAAGAAATTGACCGTGTCCTCCCCGTGATTGAAGCTGTAAAAAAGGAAACAGGGCTTCCAATATCAATCGATACGTATAAAGCAGAAGTGGCCAGGCAGGCTGTAAAGGCAGGAGCCGATATAATCAATGATGTATGGGGAGCTAAAAGAGAG
>NZ_LT800499.1:2707360-2972002 GCF_900166625.1 Halobacillus massiliensis
GGAACATTGTGTAAGAGAAAACTATTTCCTTTAGAGGGTTACTGAAACTACAGCGTTCCGTTTATACCATCAACAGTAAAGAGGCTGGGAAATGGCGAGACTCCTGCAGGGAAATAGAGCTAAGGTGAGATCCGCGAGTGCAACGAGCTAGCTCACCAGCTCCCCGCGGAAAGCGAGTTATTTCCCAGCCTCGTTCCTCTTATACAGTAAACGGAACAGTTCATTCTCTTCATAAGTAAGAAAGAGACACGGAAATGGTGAGACTCCTGCAGGGAGATAGAGCCAGGGTGAGATCCGCGAGTTGAACGAGCTAGCTCACCGGCTCCCCGCGGAAAGCGAGCTATTTCCCAGCCTCGTTTCTCTTATACAGCAAACGGAACAGCTCATTCTCTTCATAAGTAAAAAGAGACGCGGAAATGACGGGACTCCTGCAGAGAGATAAAGCCAGTATGAGATCTGCGAGTGTAATTAGCTGGCTCACCCAAACTTAAAAACACCTCAGCACAGTAGAAAATAAAGAGCCAAATCATGCTGTTAACACTGCCCCATAAGATCTCTTTTTAATAAACGAAAAAGCAGCCTGGGCTGCTTTTTTTAATTACAATATTATCAATAGTTTCACAACATGTGAATTTTCTGTGAATTTAATTAAGCTGTATTAAAGCTTATGAAAACGCTTTATTCATAAAAAGGAGTGAAAACATGGCGAAAAGAGCTCAAGATTTAAAGGAACAACATCAGCATAATGTCAAGGAGATCCCGAACTCTAAGCAGGGAGTGAAGATTTTTGAACTGCCTGTTCTCTGGTTTACTATTTTTGCAGCAATCACCGTCCTCTGCTTATACACCGGAAATCTGCCGGGTGGCATGATTGGAAGTCTACTGGTAATGATTGTTTTTGGTGAACTGCTTGGTTGGATCGGTGACCGTACTCCAATCGTTAAAACATTTTTAGGCGGCGGGGCGATTATCGCTATTTTTGGTGCAGCTACTCTCGCTTATGTCGGCTGGCTGCCAGAAGCTTCAATTACTTCCATGACAGAATTTATGAAAGACGGCGGATTTTTAAATTTCTATATTGCAGCACTTATAACCGGAAGTATTCTTGGTATGAACAAAGATATTTTGATTAAAGTAGGTTTACGTTATTTTGTGCCGATTTTTGGTGCGGTTATTGGTGCAGCTGCCATAGCAGCTCTCCTCGGTGCACTCGTTGGCTTTTCTTTGAGAGACGCGGTTTTAGTGATCACCATGCCAATTATGGGCGGAGGTATGGGCGCAGGTGCTGTCCCTATGAGCCAGCTTTATTCAGAATTAATGGGGAATGATCCATCCTACTATATTTCTATGCTCGTACCGGCTCTTGCCTTAGGTAACGTATTTGCCATCGTTCTTGCCAGTATGCTCAACTTGCTCGGCAACAAGTATCCTTCACTTACAGGTAATGGACAGCTTATCAGCGGCTTTCATTATAAAGAAACAAAACAGTCGTATGATATTCAAAAAATGGGCATTGGACTACTTGCAGCAATTACATTCTTTGCTTTAGGTTCACTGCTTGGTGACTTCATTCCACTTCACCCTTATGCTCTGATGATTATTGCAGTAGCTGTAGCGAAAATTGCGAATATCATACCGCAAAGTATACTTGATGGCGCCAGTCAGTGGTATAAGTTCGTAGCGAGCAACTGGACATTTGCCTTGCTATTTGGAATTGGTATCGCCTATACGGATCTTGGGACTGTAATTGAAGCATTAACCCTTCAATATATTCTTACTGTCTTTGGGGTAGTACTTGGAGCCATTCTTGGCGCAGGTTTACTAGGAAAACTGGTTGGCTTTTATCCGATCGAGGCTGCGATTACAGCAGGTTTATGTATGGCAAACATGGGCGGTACTGGAGATGTTGCCGTTCTATCTGCTTCCAGGAGAATGGAGCTTATGCCATTTGCGCAAATATCCTCCCGACTTGGCGGTGCACTGATCTTACTGTTAGCGGGATTAATCATCCCACTGTTTATGTAAAAATGAATATTTCAAAGAGAGCGTTGAATTTCAGCGCTCTCTTTTTTCTGTTCCTTCTAAGTTTCATAATTAACAGGAAGAAGAAGCGAGAGACGTTTCTTATGGATTTTAGAGTTACGGAACCTTAACGTAAGAGGACTAAATTATAGGATCTTCCTCCAACCGTATCCTTACGTTTCCACCATCTCCACCTCCCCCGCTTAAAGGCGATTCATTTCCAAGCCTCTTCTCACTACACATGATAAACGGAACTCCTTTTTCTTTATCACCAATGAGAAGAATTTTTAGTCATCTTTCATTATTTATTCCAAACAGATGATTTTTCCACATAATTTTTTCCATAAACTATGTAACCGCTTCACCTGGCATAAAGTCTAAATCACAAGCGTATCATCCAATTTGTAATTACTATAAGTTATGGAAGAAAACCTTACACAACTTGTGACAGAGCTCTTAATATTTGAAATAATCAGCCTATTATAAAACATGGAGGACTGATTATGGATAAAGAAGTGAGTCTGTATAAAGGAAATAAGAAAATTCTATTTATGACTACTTTTGCTTTTTTCTTAAGCTTTGTTGTTTGGTTCAATATGGCGCCTTTTGCCTCAACTATTCAAAAAGCATTACAGCTGTCAAATGAAGAAATTGCTGTGCTGCTTTCCATTAACGTAGCTCTTACAATTCCCGCAAGAATTATTATAGGTATGTTAGTGGATCGTTTTGGACCAAAACATGTTTATACCACCCTATTAATTTCTGTTAGTATTCCCTGCTTTTGGTTTGCTTTTGCCAATTCGTTCTGGCAGCTGTTTATGGCGCGTGCATTATTATCTGTGGTAGGTGCTGGTTTTGTTATTGGAATTCGTATGGTTTCTGAATGGTTTCCTGCCAAGCACATCGGGTTGGCAGAAGGAATTTATGGAGGCTGGGGAAATTTCGGGTCATCAGCCGCTGCATTTTCACTGCCGCTTCTAGCCTTATTGTTCGGTGGTGAAAGCGGTTGGCGCTATGCGATTGCTATAACCGGTATACTATGTATTGTCTATGCGGTTATTTATTTCAGATCCGTCGAAAATGCCCCTTCTGGAAAAGAATTTAAGAGACCGAAGCGAAGTGGTGCCATGGAAGTTACCAGCTACAAGGGCATGGCTGGATTGATTATTATGTCCATTCCCTTATATGCAGCCCTCGCATTAATCACATGGCAATTGAGCAACACTTCACTCATCTCTAATCAGATAGCTATCCTCATCTATGTTATCCTTGCTTCCGTTTATTTTTATAATGTTTATAAAATCTGGGCCGTCAATCGTGATCATTTAAGAAAAGGAGTTCCTAAAGAAGAGCAGTATTCTTTCAAACAAGTGGCTATTTTGGATTTTGCCTATTTTATTACATTTGGATCTGAATTAGCCGTCATTTCAATGCTGCCTATGTTTTTTGAAGCTACCTTCAGCATGGGAGTAGCGGCTGCCGGCATGATTGCCAGCTCATTTGCTTTTATGAATCTTGTCGCAAGACCCGGGGGCGGATGGCTAAGCGACAAATTCGGAAGAAAGAAGACCCTTATCATCTTACTTGGAGCTACTTCTGTGGCTTATCTGGGTATGGCTCAGATTGGATCTGACTGGTCTATTATTGCAGCTGTGCTGCTTACTATGACGTGTTCCTTTTTTGTACAAGCTGGAGAAGGTGCCGTCTTTTCTATGGTCCCTCTTGTAAAGAAACGAATGACCGGACAAATTGCCGGAATGGTAGGAGCTTATGGAAATGTGGGATCGGTTCTTTTTCTAGCCATACTCGGGGTGCTTAATCCTTCTCTCTTCTTTCTAGGCATATCCATTATGGCTTTCTGCTGCTTTATCGCCTGTTTCTTCTTAAAGGAACCAGTAGTAGAACGAGCACCTGCTTTTCAGCCTGTGAAAGAACAGAATGCGAGAAAGTCCGGTGAAGAAGTGGCTATTTAATTTTAAAAAAGGTGATCTCTCAAAAAGAGATCACCTTTTTTAGTATGCTTTTTCAAACAGAGTAAGAAGCCAGTCAAACGACTTGGTTTCTAATTGTGAAATATACTCCTGCCCCCTGCCTGTAGACTGAACATAACAGTATTCTTTATCATCCGGACAGTGAAACCAGCGCTCCTTTATCTTATCCTTGACATTTAAATAGGTCGGCCTGTATTTGTCTTCATGGAAAAAGGACGGAAGTTTCCATATGCTTGGCTTATTTTTATGTTCTTTGGAAGACAGCAGCAAATCACTAGTCAGTCTGGGAAAATAGCCGCACCCTGGAATATCCTTATCTTCAAACAGCTTTTCGGCGGCTAAATAGATCGTATTGTCTATCCGCTTCTCAAAATCTATTTCTGAACCATGAGGATGAGTGCTTTTTACATGGACCGGCAGCTCTTTCTGGCTGTGTTTATCTATTACTTTCCCTACTTTAAGCCAACCATATATAAAGTAAGCCCCCTCTGTCCAGGCTCCTCTTGGATCCAATGGATGAACACGGTCTTTCATGGGCTTGAATCTACTAAAAAACAGGAACACGCTTCCTTTCTTTACTTCATGATTACGAAGATGACTTGCCGCAGAATCAGCCTGTCCAAATGCTCCTAAGTTTGGACCATTTAAAAGCCATGGACTTTCCCCGAGCATCGGGTCATAGTGGGCATAAGCCTGTTGAATAACTTCCCTGCTCTTACTGCTGTAACCCATGGCCGGATCATGAATCAGATCATATAAATTCTCTGCTTTCATACCTTCCAGATAATTTTCTTTAAGCTTTAAATCTTTAAAAGATAACCCTTTCTCATGATATATATCACCAGGAATCGGCAGTACAATATATTTTCCTGTTTTTGGATCATATGGAGAATAACCATACCCGGCGGAGGAATCAAACCCTTTTCTACTGAAAATAAGCTTATTCATTTTAACCTCCTCTTTTTTGATTAATGGTATTCAGTGATAATATAAACCAAGTAAAATAGGCGGCAATACAAATCAAAAGTATTTTCACAAATAATAAAGGAACGACGAACAGTGCTGAATATAGAATGGAGACCCATAAAGCAGTGATCCCCATGATTTTTCCTTTAAGGGGAATCCCTTTATATTTACGGTAATTCTTAATATAGTGTCCAAAATATTTATTTTCCAGAAGCCACCAATACATCCGGTCTGAACTGCGAAAGAAACAGGCTGCTGCTAGAAGCAGTAAAGGCGTTGTTGGAATAAGAGGCAGTACAATCCCTAATACCCCTATGGCTAAAGACAACCAGCCGATTATAATAAGCAGAAATCTCTTAATATTTTTCATGGATGAACCCTCACAGTTTGGCTGTAACTTCTTTCTCTACTTACTGGCAGATTCCCAGCCTTCTCTCCAAGTAAACCAAATCCTTCATATGTTAAAATAGAAGAATACTGGAATGTGTTTAGGAGTGGGAGATAGATGGACAAAAAAGACATTGCCGGCATCCGCCGACAGCTGAAAACAGATAATGATTTATTAAAGATTACAGATATTTTTAACGTGTACATTATGAAGGAAACAACGGATATATACCATCACCAGAGCCAGCCGTTTGAGATGCTTGACCGTGATCAGCAGGAGCTTTTCATGAATAATTTCAAAAAAATACTAACCGGCCAGCTCGATGAAAAACTATTTGAACTAAAATTCCAGCGTGATACAGAAAATCACACACAGCTTATTTTACATAAAGGGCTCCTGAGCAATGATGTGGAAGACTGGAAGGCACAAATGCTGCAAATGACAGAAAAAATTTTAAAAGATCATCCTTATGAAAAAGATGTAGTGCTCACCTATATCCGTGCGGAGTATAGGAAGCCGATGAAAGCCCGAAACGAAGAAGCAGAGGAAAGTGAACGGGATGCCGTTTACTCTAACCCCTTTATCCTTTGCAGTTTGAACAAAACCGAAGAACCAAAAAAAGAAATTCAATTCGATTATATTGAGAAAGAATTTAAATACAAAATTGAAGTAGATCCTGTGATTGACTTAAAGAACCCGATGACAGGCTTTCTTTTCCCTACCATTACGGATGGGGCTTCAGATGTCAATCATATTCTTTATTCAGCATCAAAAGCCAATGAACCAGATTACCGTTTTATCGAAGAAGTATTAAACGGCGAAGAAATCATGACAGCAAAGGAAGACAAGGCAGTATTTGAAGAGGTTATTAAGGATGTTGTCGGTGACCAGTTGAACACCTCCACCCTCTCAAAAGTTTATGGAGAAATTAACCGGGTTGTCGAAGAAAATGAAGACGATGAACCACCTAAACTTGACTATAAAGACGTAGAGCGGGTATTAACTCAAAGTGGTGAGCAAGTGGAACCTGACAGAATTAAAACCGCCTTTGAGCGAATTACGGACGATGAAACTTATGAACTGAAAGCCAGCAGTATCGTACCGAGATATAAATCCAAATCTATTAAAATCAATACAAAAATTGCCAACATCTCCATAAGCCCGCAGGATCTGGAATATGTACGCCAGGTAAACTATAAAGGAAAAAGATGCATAATGATTGAAATCGAAGAAGATGCAGAAATTGACGGATTTAAAATGCTTCCGGAAGCTTTTGGTGAATGACCACTTTTAAAATAAACTGATAGAGTATCTCTATCAGTTTATTTTAAACATTTCCCTCTGCGAATTCCCCCCTTTAAATGAGAATGATCTGAAAATTAATAAAGACCAATCTACCGCTTTTAAAAAACTAATTATATATAGTTCAATTCTCTTTGTAAGATCAGTAATTTCCTCTTTTGTTATCTAATAATTAAAAATCCCTGAAAATTTTCAGAAAATTTACATAAAACGCTTTCATTTTACTGTTCTTTTTATTACAATTATAATCTGAGAACAATTATAATGATTTCTCTTAGAGGAGGGAAAGGTAAAAGTGGACAAAAATGAAATGCATGAAAGCCAAGCAGGAAAATGTCCGGTTTCACACGGAAAAACGAAGGAAGAGAATGCAATTACGACTACAAAAGTAGGTACAACGAATAAAGACTGGTGGCCAAACCAGCTGAATCTTCACATTTTACATCAGAATGACAGAAAGACAAACCCAATGGGTGAAGACTTTAATTATGCTGAGGAATTCGAAAAGTTAGATTACGATGCTTTAAAGCAGGACCTTCATGAATTGATGACGGACAGTCAGGACTGGTGGCCTGCGGATTATGGCCACTACGGCCCGCTTTTTATCCGGATGTCATGGCATGCGGCAGGTACTTACCGTACAGGTGACGGACGAGGCGGCGGCGGGACAGGCAATCAGCGTTTTGCACCGCTGAACAGCTGGCCGGATAATGCCAACCTTGATAAAGCACGGCGTTTACTATGGCCCATTAAGCAGAAGTACGGAAACAAAATTTCGTGGGCAGACCTGCTAGTACTGACGGGAAATGTGGCCCTTGAATCTATGGGGTTAAAGACGTTTGGGTTTGGAGCAGGACGTGAAGACGTATGGCATCCTGAAGAAGATATTTACTGGGGCCAGGAAAAGGAATGGCTTGAAGACAATCGCTATTCAGGGGACCGTGAGCTTGAAAGTCCACTAGCTGCCGTGCAGATGGGGCTTATTTACGTAAACCCTGAAGGACCAAACGGAAACCCTGATCCCCTGGCCAGTGCCCGAGACATCCGTGAGACTTTTGCCCGTATGGGAATGAACGATGAAGAAACTGTCGCCTTAATAGCCGGTGGCCATACATTTGGTAAAGCCCATGGTGCAGGAGATGCCGAAGCACATGTCAGCGCCGCACCCGAAGCCGCTGATATTGAAGAACAGGGATTAGGATGGAAGAATACTCACGGAAGCGGAAAAGGCCGTGATACTATTACGAGCGGCGTAGATGGCGCCTGGACAGCAAATCCAACGACATGGGATAACGGATATTATGATCTATTACTCGGTTATGAATGGGAGCTGACAAAGAGTGCAGCCGGAGCCAATCAATGGAAACCGGTAAGTCCTAAACCAGAAGATCTTGCACCTGATGCTGAAGACCCTTCTGTTAAAGTGGAAACGATGATGACCACAGCTGATATGGCCTTACGAGAAGATCCGATTTATGAAAAAATCTCCCGCCGTTTCCATGCAAACCCGGAGGAGTTTGCAGATATGTTTGCTCGTGCATGGTTCAAATTGCTTCACCGGGATATGGGCCCTAAATCAAGATACCTTGGTCCTGAAGTTCCAGAAGAAGATCTGATTTGGCAGGACCCCATTCCGGAAGTGGATTATGAATTAACAGATAACGAAATTAAAGATATTAAAAAAATCATTCTTAGTTCCGGACTTACTATAAGTGAGCTTGTGACCACGGCTTGGGCTTCGGCCAGCACGTTTCGCGGCTCTGATATGCGCGGCGGAGCAAACGGCGCCCGTATCCAGCTGGCCCCGCAGAAAGACTGGGAAATAAATGAGCCTGAGCAGCTTTCAAGAGTATTATCGGTTTATGAGGCGATCCGCAGTGATTTAAATAAGAAAATCAGTATGGCAGATTTAATAGTTCTTGGGGGAAGTACAGCCATAGAAAGAGCAGCACAGAATGCAGGGGTCGATATAACCGTTCCTTTCACTCCCGGGCGCGGTGATGCTGCACAAGAGCAGACTGATGCTGAGAGCTTTGAGGTATTGGAACCGATGGCTGATGGCTTCCGCAACTATGAAAAGAAAGAGTACACTTTGAGCCCCGAGGAGCTTCTCGTAGATAAGGCTCAGCTGTTAAACCTTACGGCTCCTGAAATGACAGCATTAATCGGTGGCATGCGTGTACTTGGGACAAATTATAAAGGTACAGAGCATGGGGTGTTCACCGAACGAGTCGGTGCCCTATCCAATGATTTTTTCGTAAATCTTTTAGACATGAGTATTGAATGGAAACCTGTGGACTTCAACATCTACGAGGGAAGGAACCGCCAAACAGGTGAACTCGTCCATACAGCCACACGTGTGGATCTCGTATTCGGTTCAAATTCAGTTTTACGAGCTCTTGCAGAAGTTTATGCACAAGATGACAACAAAGAAAAATTTGTTCATGACTTCGCAGCTGCTTGGGTTAAAGTTATGAATGCCGATCGCTTTGACCTTAAACAATCTGATCATTTGCTGATGTCTCAGCAAGTATAATTACCACCACCTTGCCCGAAATCCTTAAGGGAAAAATTTATTTTTTCTTTTTAAGCAAAGGCAAGGTGTTTTTCTTTTTTCTAGAGCAGCTTCCGGAATACGCGAGTATTGGATTCCCCCCTATCTTCCAGCAAAAATTGTTACTCTTCTACTCTTTTATTAAATATTAATCATTTATTGACAGCCTCCCTGCCTCATGCTAGGCTTGTAATCAATTAAATAAATCTCTTATTCAGAGTGGTGGAGGGACTGGCCCTAAGAAACCCGGCAACCGATCAGAAGTGATTGTGGTGCTAATTCCAGCAGAGCAGCTTTAGTTCTGAAAAATAAGAGAGGTGCGTTTAGATAAACCTCTCTTATTTCGAGAGGTTTTTTTAATGCCCAATAATTTAATATCGTAGATCACTATGGTGCGGCCTTTAATTTTAAGGCTGCTTAAAAGGGAAGGCCGGTGAGAATCCGGCACGGTCCCGCCACTGTAATAGGGAGCATTCTGCTTTTGTGTCACTTTCTAAAATTTAGATGGGAAGGCGCAGGATGCAACGAACTTAAGTCAGGAGACCTGCCAAAGTGATTTCTCACTCAACCTACGGGATATAGGGAGGTGTTACGCGCATTGCTCAGAAGCAGTTTGTCTTTTAAAGTATTTTGCGATATCCATCTCTCTTAAACTAAGAGAGATTTTTTTATTTCCTAAAAAAATTCAGGAGGCATGCATATGATCAAAAGTTCAAATATCGGTTACCCGCGAATTGGAGAAAAGCGTGAATGGAAAAAAGCTTTAGAACGATTCTGGAAAGGTAATACATCAGAAAAAGAGCTTTTTAGTGAATTACAAACATTAAGAATTAACGACCTGAAGAAACAGAAAGAAGCCGGACTCGATTTAATTCCCATTGGAGATTACAGCCTGTATGATCACGTTCTTGACACAGCCGTAATGTTCGGATTTATTCCAGAGAGGTTCAGACACCAGGACTCTTCTTCTTTGAAAACTTACTTCGATATTGCCCGTGGAAGCAAAGAAGCCGTCGCTTCAGAAATGACGAAATGGTTCAATACAAATTATCACTATATCGTACCGGAAATTAGTGAGAATGATGAGCCTCGACTTACAGAAAATCGTCTCCTCCATTATTTTTTAGAAGCTAAGGATAAGGCTGGCATTATTGGCAAACCTGTTATTTTAGGACCCGTCAGCTTTTTGAAATTATCAAAAGGCTTCGAAAAGGAAGCTTTACCAAGACTGGTTAATCGACTTGTCCCTTTATACATACAGGTCCTCAAAGAACTCTATGAAGCGGGTGCTGAGTGGGTACAAATGGATGAACCTGTATTAACTACCCAGATGAGCGATGAGGAGTTCAAGTTATTAGAAAGCGTTTATGAGAGAATTAATGATGAAACGGAAAGCCTCCATATCCTTCTGCAAACATACTTTGAGGGAGTTGACCGCTATGAACAGATTATTTCTCTGCCAGTAGATGGAATCGGTCTTGATTTTATTCATGATGGCGGCGCTAATTTAGAAGCTATGAAAAAGTATGGATTTCCGAACAATAAAACGTTAGCAGCTGGTATTATTAACGGCCGTAACATTTGGAAAACCGATCTCACGGCCAAACTGACAAAGCTTGAGATGATAACAAACCTTGTCGACAAAAACAGACTGATCATACAGCCCTCCTGCAGTTTACTGCATGTTCCAGTTACGGTGAAGTCAGAGCAAAATTTAAAGCCTTCTTTAAAGAATGCCCTGGCTTTTGCAGATGAAAAACTTACAGAAATAAAACTCTTAGCTGATGGAATACATCATGGAAAGGAGCCAATCGCTGACAAATTGGACGAGCAGGCTGAGTACCTTAACAGCTTCTGGCACTCTGAGGCACGCACCAACCCTTTCGTTCGGCAGGAAGTGCAGTTATGGGAAGAAACGGATCCCAAAAGAAATGCACCTTACTCAGAACGTCAAAAAAACCAGCAGGAATTTTTCGAACTGCCTCTGCTTCCAACGACGACAATAGGAAGTCTCCCCCAAACAAATGAAGTCCGTCTGGCTCGTAGAAAGTGGCGAAAAGGGGAATGGGCGGATGAAAAGTATGAAGCTTTTATTAAGGAAAGCATGAATGAATGGATCAAGCGCCAGGAAGAAATAGGCCTGGATGTACTCATTCACGGGGAGTTCGAGCGAAATGATATGGTCGAATTTTTCGGTGAAAAATTGGCCGGCTTTGCATTTACACAGTATGCCTGGGTACAATCTTACGGTTCGCGCTGTGTTAAACCTCCTATTATTCACGGTGATATCTCCTTAACAGAACCAATGACCGTTAAAGAAATTGCCTATGCTCAGTCATTGACTGACAAACCGGTCAAAGGAATGCTCACAGGTCCAATTACCATTTTAAACTGGTCTTTCGTTCGCGACGACATTAGCAGATTTGCTGTTACAAAGCAAATTGCCTTAGCCTTACAAAAAGAAATAAGGTTTTTGGAAGAAGAAGGCATCCATATGATACAAGTCGATGAACCTGCCTTAAGGGAAGGACTGCCGCTTAAACCAGATAAACAGCAGGAATACCTTGATCAAGCTGTTTATGCATTTAAGCTCGCAACATCTGCAGTCCAGAATAAAACCCAGATCCATACACATATGTGTTACTCAGAGTTTGGAGAGATTATGGAGGCGATCGATCGATTGGATGCAGATGTAATATCTATAGAAGCCGCACGCAGCCACGGAGAACTAATTACAGATTTTGAGAAAACAAACTACGAAAAAGAAATCGGACTTGGTGTCTATGATATCCATAGTCCGCGTGTGCCAGAGGCTTCAGAAATGGAAAGTTATATTCACCGGGCTTTAGCAGTCCTGCATCCCTCTCAGTTTTGGGTGAACCCGGATTGCGGACTGAAGACAAGGGGGACCAGTGAAACAGTAGAATCTTTAAGAAACATGGTAAGAGCCGCCCGTTATGTGCGCGAGAACATCAAAAAAGCTGGTGATCCTGTTCACTAACCCTTTTAATAATGGTTTTAAAAGTAATAATCTTCTAGTATAATAGAATTATTACTTTCAAAGGGGAGAGAATGATGAGAATATTTGGAATTTCAATTATGCTCTTATGTGTTCTCAGTTATTCCTTCTCACTACATGGGCATGAGTTTAATTCCCACTTTGTAAGTGATAGCCAGGAATTGGTTATATATGATAGTTCACAACCGCTGGATGCAAGTTCAGGTGACTCCTTTATTAAGGCAGCTCCTTTAATTCCAGGTGTGATCATTTTTCTTATAGCCAGCTTAATTAGTGTTCACATTCCTATTTTTAAACGATTACAATATTTGACCCCCGTATTTTACCAGTCGAATTATGTGATCCATCACCTTTGATTCCTAAAAAACTTCAGAATCAAAGGAGGAGATTACAAATGATGTGGTTTCGTTTCATAATGATTGCGATGTTTTCACTGACAGCTCTTTCCCTGTTTACTTATCAGGGTACAGAGATCTACCATGCATTTATGGATTTCTTTAAAAAATAGAGGAAAATCCCCCTTAAGTTCAAGGGGGATTTTTTCATGAAAATTTTAAAATGCTCCAGACCCTCCTCCGCCTCCTCCGACACCAGTTCCGCTTCCGGAAAAACCTCCAGAATTGGTCGAAGCTGAAACGTGATGGTTTGCAGAATCAAAGCTGTTGTTTAAGGTTCCGGCAAGGATGAGAAAAATAACCCAATCATTAGTATTCATGCCAGGTGAAGCAGCCAAGTCCCTTGTACCGAGTCCGATTTGGTATAGAAGGGCAGGAATTTGGTCTTCTTTTTCCCACGTCTTCCAATCGTCTCCTTTTTTAAGAGGCTTAAGATCTTTTTTAAGTCGATGTCCCAATATAGTCAGCGGCTGATAAGCAATCGCAAATCCTATTAAATAGATAAACAGAAGAAGAGAGAAGAACATCCAGGCCAGCTGCCCAAATATCGGAAAAATTATTAGGAAGGGCAAAAGAACTAAAGCAAGGACCAATGCACCCCATCTGGTTCTTGTAGATCTTTCAAAGAGAGACAGCTGTTTATATTCTTTCTTTACTTCTTCCTGCCACTTCTGAAAATTTTCCTGATAAGCTGTATGGTTTTCTTTATTCTTTGTATATTCCTCCAGGTCCTTTGTGCTGAACGTTTCTCCGTCCCCTATCTGATGAAAGAGCCAATCCATTAAGTGATCTTCATGGCTGTATTCTGTGTTGCGGCTGACTACTCGAAAACCTTGGTCAGAAATCTTTTCAATATAACCTTTTCGATATAAGTCAAGAAGCGCCGAGGTTAAAGCTTCGTTCGTTAAATAACCGCCCTTCATAAAGGCAATCATGGCAGGCAGACTCAGTTTCTCCTTAGGGAAATTCATTCCCCCGCTTTCCTGCCGTTGTGCTTCACGTCTGGTTTCCGTTCTTTTCCTCCAGCCGATAATGGTTAACAATAATGCAATGATCAGGAAGGTGCTAAAGATATACGGCGCCCAATTGCCCCAGCGCTCTTCCTGCTTGGCTTTCGCAGCCATATTTGCATCCAATTCAGCTTTATCTGATTGAATAGCAGAAAGCATGTCTTGATCATTTGTTAAGGCGGCTGCTGAAAAAAGATCGGAATCATAAGTTACACGAATGTTTCCATTTCTTCCATCCGGCACTTCTCCCATTGCAAAAACGACAAGTCCACCTGTCTGCACCTCTTCTGTGTTGTAAGCTTCTTCTTCTCCATAAGCCGCTTTAACTTCCGCCGGCGCCGGAGGTTCTACGAAAATTGTTAAATTCTCATACGTTGATTCATTGCTTTCATCAAAAAATGGCCAATAAAAATCAGCTACATCAGAATAAACATCGATTCCATTTTTAATGGTGTAAAAGAGCTGGATGGTTACTTCCTCATCTTCACCACTGCGATGGATTTTATAAATTTCATCCTCCAGTTCGACTTTAAGATCATTTCCGTTTTCAGAAGCATGGAAGTTAGTAATAGAGGTACCTTCTTTAGGGATCAGGCTTCGAGTAATGCCATTAAATTCACCTTCAAAGCTGTAAGTATGGGATTCGGATACTTTCACCTCTCCATTTTCCTGCAACTCAGCATGAATCTCCGTCTGGTCAATTTCAAAGTCTACCGCCAGTGCATAAGTTGGAGAGGCAGCTATAATTATGATCATAAACAATCCAATCAGGATTTTTTTCATCATCTTCCCCCTCTTTCTTTCTCATATATACGATTTCGAAGAGTAAAAGAATTCATTACTCTTGGAATTTCATAAAATGAACTTTTAACGAGAACATCTAACGACGATTGTTTTTGCCGCAAAGTCGTAAATATTTTGCTTTTTCCTATTGGTAAGTGGAACAATCAAAAAAGCTATTATACAAATATTTACACTGATTAAAATTATATAAAGAATAGTCCCGGAAAAAACTGTCGGCAGCATGAGCCTCCAGATTACAAAGTGTGCCAGTTCCCATGGGGAAAATTTTATAATTGAACGTGCAAGAGAGCGGAAAAAGCTTATCCTCCCTCCCTTCTTATCCGTAACCATAAGACCCAGCTTTCTTTTCCCAAAGGTCCCCTGCCAATGAGACTGTTCACTGATAACAAAGTAAAGAACAACAGGCATAGTAATAAATAGAAACCCGGTGAGTTCAGCAGCAACAGGAGATTCTGTGAATAATGGGGTGATTGACTGGCGAAAAATTATAGAGATTGAACCGATAACTACGGTTCCATACAGCGAGATGAGCAGATAATCTAATAAGAACGCATAAATACGAAGTTTAAATGATGCGGGTGTCATATTGTTAGTCCCCCCTTTATTACGTAATGTAGTCTGCTTCCATACTTATTTGATTCATCCTTTTAAAAGACGGCGACCTGAAACTGCATGACGAGGGAATGAGGCAGGATGATGGGGAGAAAATTCTAAAAATTCTAAGGAGGCGTTCATGAGATTTCCTTCTTTCCACCTATTATATTTTATCGTCTATCCTTTTTCTCTCATTTTCTGCAAGTTAAAAAATGTACATATAATAAAAGTAGTTTTTTCTTGATCTTGTAATTGTCCTTTTTTAAGAACTTTTTTTACTATGTATTAATCAAAATCTTTTTAACCAAAAAAGCCCCCTGGTGTCCCAGAAGGCTTTGCAGGTTATTCTATAATTTTCTTACCACCGACAATAGGGAGAACTAATTTACTTCGTACTGGATCGACTGTAATTTTAGTCCCCGCTTCCGGACGAATGGTGTAATTATAATCAGACCCCATCACAACTACTCCAATCCTATGCTGTTTTTCAAAAATATAGTCATCCGGCTGCATGCCCCAATTGAATTTATATTCTTTACCTGGAGTCAATCTATGAGATTTTGAAACTGAATGGCGATTTTGCGGGTCAAGCCATCCTCTTGTGACAATTTCAAATGACCCATCCGGCGCATAATCCACCAGCAGTGCCGTTAAGTTTGCTGCAGGCTTATCAATGCTTGCTCGAATGGACATTTCAGGAGTGCCGCTCAATCTTGCAGGCATCATAAGCTCTTCTGTTTGAAAAGCAAGGCGATTTTCATGCTCTGTTTCTGGGTTGGCGGCTAATTCACTGGCTTTTCGTAAAGGACTATCTATAAAAGAATTACCGCTTTTATTTTTTCCTTTCATTGGTTTAACTTGAAGAGCTCCATCTTTCTGAAAATAGAGAGATATATCTTTTGCATTCTTATCCGGCCAGGAATCATACGTTTTCCAGCTGCCGTCTTCCCGCTGAATGTCCACCATTGGTTCATCCATAATGCCATTATTGATATTGTACAGCTCATGATCAAACCACCGGTTTAATGTGTTAAGCCATTCTTCATTACGGATCGAATATGGATTTCCATGTCCATACTGGTGAAGCCACAGCTTTCTATCAACATTCCCTTGCCCTAGAGCTTCCCACCACTGGGAAAGGTGCTGCATTTTTACATTCCAGTCATTTAACCCATGTACAGCAAAAACGCTGGCTTTCACATTTTGGGCATCTTTAACGTAATTACGCTCATCCCAGAAATTATTGTAATCCCCTGTTTCCCTGTCTTGTAAAAGCTCAATCTCCTGTAAAGTTTTATCGCACATCTCCGAGTTTTCCCGGGTAGTTACAGCTTTTGCAAGAACATCTGTGTCTTCCCCTTGATATCCTCCTGGAGCGACCACTGCACCATTTGCACGATAATAATCATACCAGCTGCTGATTGCAGCAATCGGAACAATCGTTTCCAGCCCATCAACTCCTGTAGCTGCCGCAGCATTAGGAAGAGTACCGTTATAAGATATTCCTATCATTCCAGTACTTCCAGTTGACCAGCTCGCCTCTACAATATTCCCATCACTATCGTAAGCTTTTGCCCGGCCATTAAGCCAGTCAATTACAGCTTTTGTACCCAGCGTTTCATTCTCTCCGCCGGAAGTCGCACATCCATTAGAAAGGCCGCTTCCAAGGCTTTCAGCAAGCACTACCGCATAGCCACGCGGAACAAAGTAATCGTCATAATACCCCGGAAATGAAGGTTCACTCGGTCCAGCTGTATTTGTCTCTTGGTTTTCCGTCAATCTCATTTTATTACTGGAGGATGCTTTTCTGTGATCGGCAGGATGTAAAGGAACATCGACATCATGAAAGTCAATGGGATTCAATCCGGCACGATATGGGCTCATTTCGTATATTACAGGAACCTTAAGCCCTTCCTCTGTTTCCTTTGGTCGAATAATGTCAGCATGGACCCTATCAAGCTTACCGTCCCCATCACTGTCAATGGATGTTTCAATAAATACTTTTTCCTTAATCGCTTCATCATATGAAAAGACCGGCTGTGTCTTACCATCCTTCACTTCTATCTCTTGCACTTCATCGGAAATCGCTTTCTTCTCATCAGCCGAAATGTGAGTGGTAACACCTATAGATAGCAAAATTGATAAAGCAGCTGTATAGAACATACTCCTCTTCCCCAAAAAATCCCTCCTTAATTATTTTCATAATATTTACATTCAATGAAAATATAAGAAATCCTTTCCTTTTTTGGTGAAAAAAGAGAAAACAGTCGGAAGAGCTCAGGGCAATGGCCCCATTAAAGGTGATTTTATTTACTACCGAGCCCGGCTATAGTGTCAGCGACAAAATGGTGTGGAAAAGCAAATAAATGGTATATAAAACTTCTAAGTTGGCAGAACTATATTTTGAAAGGAGGAGATGAGCTATGAATAAAGAACGTGCAAAGGAAATATTCAATTCTTCAGAAATGATTGATGTTACTCACGAGGAACGTCCCGTTTATATTGAGGAAGTCATTGAAAGAAATGAAACCGCACGGATTCATCCTGTAGACCAGCCAAACGTCTACCAGGAAGTACCACTTCATGAACTAAAAGAGACAGGAAAGTAAAAGGTCTCTTTATTCTTATTAAGTAAAGAAATGGTGTTTCTTTTAATATGTGTGAGGAGTAAAACAGCTGGGAAACTTCCCGCGGGGTCGTTAAGCTATCGCTTCACTCGCGTATTTCACCATGCCTCTGTTTTTCCTGCAGGAGTCTCTCAATTTCCCAGCTTCTTTATTAATAGTGGAAACGGAACACGGGAGTCCATGGGGTTTCTATCAAGAAACAATGGTCAGGAACATAAATAAGGTTTCAAAATAAAAAAAGAGCAAGTACCTGTTTAGAGTACTTGCTCTTTAATCTTATTTCATAAATACGTGATTACCGATAACGGTTATTACTTCTTTGCTTTCCAGGTAGTCACTTTGAGCTTTGTCTGGATTGTAAAAGAAAAGTGACCCATTGTCCAAACCTTGATAAGCAAGGGCTTCATTTACAGCACGTTTTGATTCTTCACTGGCTGGATTATTAATTGAACCATTTAATACAGGCGAGAATTGAATACCGTCATTGATTACGTTGTGAATTGTATCAGGGAAAATATCGCTGTCCACACGATTTAGAACAACTGTAGCCACAGCTACTTTTCCTGAGTAGTTTTCACCTTGAGCTTCAGCTTCAACAAGACGGGCAAGAAGATCTTTTTCATACTCGCTTACCCCTTCAGGAAGCTTTAGCTGTTCTCCAGCATTAATACTGAAATCACTTTTATCATTAATGGCTTGAATCTGCTTTGCAGATACACCATTTTCCATCGCAATTTTATAGATTGAATCGCCTTCTTGGACGGTATAAGCGTTTGAACTAGCGAAGCTCTGTGCAGGAAAAGTAAAAGCTAATGCACAGAAAGCTGCTAATCCAGCCATCCACATTTTTTTAAACACTTGAAATCTACCTCCTAGATTTTGATCTATTATAAGTTAACATAAGAGGCAAATCTCTTTCATTATTAATTATTTCCAGTCTTTCCAATCCTTCAAAGAGTTATTTTTATCATATTTTCCGAAGGATCGTGGATAACAAAGCTTTCTCCATCCACTTTTGGTTCATAACCTAATTCCTTTAATCGCTTTATGGCAAGGTCCCTTGTCGCTATATCAGGATATACAATTGAAAAAAACTTTAAGCCTGCATTATTCTCAGCAGAAGGCTGCGCCCCTACTCCAACCCATGTATTTAAACCGATATGATGATGATATTTACCTGAAGAAATAAATACGGCGCGTCCGCCTAAACGGCTGACCGTCTCAAACCCAAGAGCCCTGTAGAAAGCTTCTGTATTTGTAAGTTCCGATACGTGAAGATGGATATGACCTATTACACTTTTTTCCGGGAGAGCTTTCCATGCTGAATCACCCGCAAGTTGAAGCAGTCCTTGAGTGTCTAAGGGATCGATACCCATAATCACCTGGGAATCCTGCCATTTCCATTCAGTTGAAGGTCTGTCTGAATAAATCTCTATTCCATTTCCATCAGGATCTTCTAAATAAAGCGCTTCACTGACAAAATGGTCGGAGGAACCGATAGGAATACGATTCTCTCTTAAATGTTTCAAAACTTTTGCTAATGATAAACGGTCAGGAAGTAAAATCGCGAAATGATAAAGGCCGGTCGTTTGTTCCTGCTTTGGCTGAATATTATTCGGCTGTAAAATAGTTAAAAGAGGTGTTCTTCCATTAGCAGTGAGAACAGCTTCTTTATGGGATCGTCTAAGCACATGAAAGCCGATCGTTTCCTTATAAAACTTTAGTGAGCGTTCTAAATCCACCACTTTGAGCTCCACATGACCAATAAATAGATTTGGATATTTAAAAAATTGCTGTTCCACCATCTTTACCTCCACTAGTTACTTTATGTAAGTTACTATATCAGTACATTGGCTAAAGTAAAGCTATTTGTTCTATTAAGCTAGTATGTCTAATATAATTTATATAAAAATCTATGGAAAAGGCAGGGAAAAATATGTATAAGTTCTATTGTCGAACATATCAGTTCACTTTAAAAATGGTTTCCCAGTTGTCTCCCCTTCGAAAACCGGCCCTGTTAGAAGGCCATAACAGCTTAAGAGAGCTTCCGAAAGTTATTAAAGAAAAAGGGATAGAAAACATACTGATCGTAACAGATCAGGGAATTAAGAACTTAGGGTTAATGGATGAGTTGATAAAGGAGTTAGAAAATCAATCAATAGATTGTGCTATTTATGATCAAACGGTAGCAAATCCAACAATTGAAAATATTGAAGAAGCCATGATGGTTTACAACGCGCACTACTGTCAGGGCATAATAGCTTTTGGAGGCGGTTCTTCTATCGATTGTGCAAAGGCTGCCGGGGCCCGCATCGCTCGTCCGGAGAAAAGCATTCCTCAAATGAAAGGCGAACTTAAAATAAGAAAAGATATACCTTTTCTCGCAGCCGTTCCTACTACTTCAGGAACAGGGAGTGAGGCTACTCTTGCCGCTGTGATCACAAATAGTGAAACACATGAAAAGTATGCAATTAATGACCCCGTCCTTGTTCCCGACTATGCTGTCTTAGATCCCCTGCTTATCATTAAGCTGCCTCCTTCATTTACAGCTTCTACAGGCATGGACGCTCTCACCCACGCTGTTGAGGCTTATATTGGCAGGAGTAATACTCAAGAAACAGAAGACTTCAGCAGAGAAGCGGTCAAGCTCATTTTCGAAAACCTATTAAAAGCATACTCTAATGGAGAAAACGTAGCGGCTCGAGAAAATATGCACAAAGCCTCTCATTTAGCTGGAATGGCTTTTACTAGAGCTTATGTTGGTTATGTACATGCTATCGCGCATACGCTGGGAGGTTTTTATTCAATTCCACATGGTCTGGCTAATGCAATTATACTCCCATATGTCTTGCGATATTATGGAGAAGCAGTGTATAACCCTCTTGCTGACCTGGCGGAGGCAGCAGGCCTTAGTGAGCCAGAAGAAACTGTTGACCAAAAAGCGGTGAAATTTATCGATGCTATTGAAAAAATGAATGAGGATATGAACATACCGAAGAAGATACCTGAGATCGAGGAGAGGGATATCCCGTTAATGGCAAGTCGAGCTTTTCATGAGGCAAATCCTCTTTACCCTGTGCCGAAAATTTTGACTAAGGAAGACCTTAGAATGCTTTACCAAATGATTAAACAATAACTGTAAGATTTGTTTCATTTACTTTAATAGTGTAAAGAGGAAGGGAGATAACTTGCTTTTTAGCGGGGAGCCGGTGAGCTAGCTCGTTCCACTCGCGGATCTCACCATGGCTCTATCTCCCTGCAGGAGTCTCGCCATTTCCCAGCCTCTTTAAATTAAATGGGGAAAACGGAACGCTGTAATCTCAGTAAGCTCTCTAATGGGAACGATCCTATTTTCTTAAATATTTCCGTTACTCCAAAAAACATAAAGGGCCGGGGGAAACGGCGAGACTCCTATGGGAGGGTAGAACAAGGTGAGATCCCGGAGGGCTAAAAGCCCGAGGAAGCTCACCGTTCGCCCATGGAAAGCGAGTTGTTTCCCCAGGCCCGATTCTCTTTATCAAGAAAAACGGAACAAAGGAATTCCCTTCAACTTTCTATCGAATTTATCCTCACTATTCCATTGTTTCTTTACTTCAATAAACATAAAGGGCCAGAGGAAACGGCGAGACTTCTATGGGAGGATAGAACAGGGTGAGCCCATGGAAAGCGAGTCTTTCCCCAGGCCCGGTTTTCTATTAAGGTAAACGGAACCAGTGTGCCCAACTGCTTCCAAATCAGTAAGCTAGAAATGTTATTTCGACAGAAAAGCTCTTTCAAAAGAATAAAACCCGGCACAGAGTACCGGATTTTATTACTTATAAATGTCATCGGCATGGTCGTATCTCATTTTTTCTGACTGAGTTTTTTCTTCCTGTTTTTTCACCTGAGATGTTTTGCTATGGCTGGATGACGTCATTTTTTCATTAATTTTACTTTGATTCTTATAGTCTTCTTCGTTTAGCTGCATATTTCTTTCCTCCTGAGAATTTTGAGTAAAATTAGTTTACCCTAATCGTCAGGTTTCATGAAAAATGATTTACCCGTTCCTCAAATATAAAGAAAATTCTTATTCTCCTTCCACTACATTAATTTGGGAAGCTGCCGCCTTCACGCGTTCACAGGCACTCTCTACAGTTTCTCCTTTGCTTAGCGCTACAGCCATACGACGGCCGACATTTGCGGAAGGCTTTCCAAAAAGTCGGACCTGGGTATTTGGTACAGTTAACGCTTCTTCTACACCCGATATTTGATAATGATTGGTTTCAATAGTTGACTTCACAGCGTGACTGGCTCCAGGTGCGATAAGCTGAATTTCTTCTAACGGAAATCCTAATATGGCCCGAACATGAAGAGCAAATTCTGATAGTTCCTGTGTGACTAGTGTTACCATACCTGTGTCATGGGGGCGAGGAGACACTTCACTAAAATATACTTCTTCTGAGGTAATGAATAGCTCTACTCCAAAAACCCCATAACCGCCAATCCTATCCGTCACTTTTTTTGCAATTGCCTCTGCCTGTCTTATCTGTTCTGTACTCATCTCATGCGGCTGCCAGGATAATATGTAATCACCGTCTTGCTGAAGGTGGCCTATAGGCTTACAGTAAAACGTTCCTGAAGCAGACCGGACGGTTAACAATGTAATTTCAGAATCGAAATGGACAAATTCTTCCACAATAACTCGCGTACTTTTCCCCCGCCCGCTGTTAATGGCTTCTTCCCAGGACTTCTCGATATCTTCTTCTGTTCGGCAAAGGCTCTGTCCCTTACCTGAAGAACTCATAATTGGTTTGATTACACATGGAGTCCCAATTTTAGCTACCGCATCTTTCAACTCTTCCAAGGAGTTGGCAAACTCATACTGAGCAGTCGGTATTTTGAGCTCTTCGCTTGCGAGGCGGCGAATACCTTCACGATCCATCGTCAACTGGGTAGCATAGGCTGTTGGGACAACATTATATCCTTCCTCCTCCAGTTGAAGAAGAATATCTGTCGCAATTGCCTCTATTTCCGGAACAATCAAATCTGGTTTCTCTTGTTCAATTACTTCTCGTAATTGCCTGCCGTCAAGCATATCAATAACGTGGAAACGATGAGCCGTCTGCATAGCGGGTGCGCCTTCATATCGATCGACTGCAATAGTTTCTATCCCTAGCCTCTGAGCCTCTATTATCACTTCTTTCCCTAACTCGCCTGATCCAAGGAGCATCATTTTTTTTGAATAGCTTTGATTTGGTGATCCATACATAGTAAAACCTCCGAATGTTTAGAATTACAGCTATTTTAACGTTAATCAACTAATGTTTTCAATAGTATCATCATAATTTACGAACAATAATTAAAAATTAACTAGTAATGTTCACTATTAACACATTAAGATTGGAGGCTCAGTTTACATTCTTTTCATCTCTTTATTCATTTAATAAGTCGGATTCTTCCTGTACCCACATTTTTTTCTGATAAGCCATTTCCCAAAATAAATACTCCAATTTGCTTGTATGGACAAAAATTTCTACTAGATGAGCCTTCTCTCGTTCCGGCTTATCATCAGCTAGCTCATTCATAAGCTGTTTCATTTTTTTAGCAAGCTCTGTAAATTCATCTGAAGCATACATCTGAACCCAATCTCCGTAGAATTCATGATTACTTGCTCCCTCTACTCGATTTAAAGCTAAGCCGATTTCATTGTAGCTCCACGTACAGGCCAGCACACATGCTACGACCTCAGCTTCTGAACCCTGATGAGCCTTATTAAGCATGTAGCTCGTATAAGCCAGCAATGTTGATGAAGGTGCTGTACTTTCTAATTCTTCTCTGCTTATACCAATCTTTTCCGCATATTTTAAATGGAGTGCCATTTCCTCGTTTAAAGTGGAGTGCAATAAATCAGCAAACAGAGTCATCGTTTCTAAAGTTACTGCTTTTACACTTCCTAAGGCAAATACCCGGCAATAGTCGATCAAATATAAATAATCCTGTTCCATAAAAAACTTGAATTTGTCAATTTCTAAACTGCCATCTCCAATTCCCTTTACAAATGGGTGTTCCAAGTATTTGTCCCAAATAGCTTTACTGCTATCATAAAGTCGATCTGTAAACATTAGACTTACTCCTTCCTTGCTGAATTGTTAAACCACTCATAGAAAAAAACGACCATAGTTTTTGTAAACTGCAAAAGTTCCTCTCTTTTCAGTGATTCATTGACAGCATGTGCCTGGTCAAGAGTTCCGGGTCCATATAAAACAGTAGGAATACCAGCTTCTGCCAGCCAGCCACCGTCGGTGACGGTAAGAGACATTAAATACTCTGCATCAGTCTGGTGGATGAGCTTGTGTGCATTTGAAAGCATTTGTACTCCCTTATAATTTGCATCCACTGAAAAGGCTGGAAAAATTTCTCCTCTATCTTCAATCATAGATGTACCACCCCATGAAAATTGAGGCGGGTGCAGCTTTAACCATGGGTCAGCCTGTGCTGCACGCTGAAGATGTTCTTCCACCTCTGTTATCACCTCTTCATAGTGTTCTTCAGGATAATAATGCACAGTAACCCAAAGGGAGCAGCTATCTGCAATGAAGGCGGGATGCCTTCCTCCTTCAATGACTGCAGGATTAATAGTATTTGAGCCTGGAGGAAAGCCAGGGCTTGACTTTGTTACGGCCCAGTAACGCTCGAGCTCTTGTAAAGCATTTACCATTATCATCATTTTTTCTATAGCACTGGCCCCATGAACACCTCCTCCGGCGTGAACAAAGGACCGCCTGCTGGCATCATGAAAGGTTTCAGAACTTTGTATTGTTATCCAGCCTGTAATAACACCTCCCTGACCTTGTATCGTGCAATTGCTCGTATCCACTACTAATGCCAAATCTGCACTATATCCTCTTTCACAGCAGGACTTCGTGCCAGCTTCACCAACCTCTTCGCCTACTACTGACTCAAAATATATATTTCCTTCTGGTTCAATTCCTGCTTCATCAAGGATCCTCAGTGCAAAAAGCGCCCCCGCTAAACCACCTTTCATATCGGCAGTTCCTCTGCCGATTATCTTATTTTCTGTCACCATACATTTGAATGGATCGCTCACCCATTGCTCATTCTCATCAATTGCTGCCACGTCCACATGCCCATTAATAATAAGGCTCTTTGCTTGATTCTCTAATGTGCCCTCTTTTGTTCCTACTACAACAGGATCACCAGGATACAAATCCCAGGAATCAATCGAAAAATTTAATGCTTTCAGCTGATCAGCAATAAATTTTTGAATGTCTTCACAATTACGAGCAGGCGGACTCACTGTTGGATAAGCTACTAATTTTGACAATAACTCAGTTACTTCGTCTTCTCTTTCTTCTACTTCTTTAAGAAGCTGGGATAACTTATTCTCCATCTAAATTTTGACTCCTTTCCATAACAAAAAACTCGCTCCTTTTAGAGAAGGAGCGAGTTTTTTCTGTCAGTATTGAAATCACTGAAGCAATATCCCGCTTCACTTCCCTACGCTAGTATAATCTAGATCAGGTTATGAGGGTCAAAGCTAAAAAAGCTTCTCTCAGCCGTTCACGGCTCCCCTAGTGAATGTCTTATTTTACTATTAGTCCTAATTAGAACATAAATACCTTAAATCAACAATAGGGACATTATGAAGGCACCTGGTTGCCTCTAAAATTCTTACTAACTCTAACGGTAATTTCACCTTTTAAGTTCCTATATGTCGTGTTCCTAAAGCTTGAATCCTCCTTATTTTTCCTGTACTTTTAAAAAATAAGCAGAATGACCACATCTGGAAGATTGGCTGCTTATATTTTTCACAAAAGTTATAAACGATCATATATGATAGAAATATCCCCCGAGGAGGATATCTAATGAATAACATCTCCGTTTCAGCAATGATTGAATCTTTTAAAGAACTTTTTCCAAAAGAAGCTTCGATTGCCGTCTCTGATGAAAGACAATTTATTTACTACAAACCAAGCAGGCAAGTCGATTTAAAAATTAAACCCGGCGACAAAATTAATGAAAATACCGTTACCTTTGAAGCGTTAACAGGAAAAAAGAAAACATCCAAACATATGAACGCTCAGGTATTTGGAACCCCTTATTTTGGAACAAGCGTGCCTACCATTGATGCAGACGGACACATAGGTTGTGTGACAGCTATCCTTCCATCAAAGCAGCAGCGTTTTTTGTCAACCTTCTTAACACTTCTAATGGAAAATCACTGGCTTCCCGTCCCATATAGAGAAATCATGTATTTGGAAGCACGCAATCGAAAAACATGGGTACAGTCAGAACGGGGAATGGGAACACATAAGTATAGCTTAAGCGAGTTAGAATTGTATTTACCAGACGACGGTTTTCTCCGCTGTCATCGATCTTATATTGTGAATGTAAACTATATTGAGGAGATCCAGCCGGATTCTCATTCTACTTTTCTATTGATTATGAAGGATGGATCCAAAATTCCAGTCAGCCAGACGTATGCCAGCCTGTTTCGAAAGATTCTCTCCTTCTAATTCTGCTTTATGCTGACATTTAGCTGGTTCGTACTAAATATAAGCCTTTTCATCCATATAGCCGTGACCATTAACGATTATGTCGTTAGAATAGTAAGAAAATTGCTATTAAGGAGGCAGCTATGAAACAGCAAATCTATCAGCGAATTCGCAATAATAAGCTTCTAAACCGTGTAGTTACAGAGGAAACAGCATCTTCATGGATTAAAGATGGAATGACGTTAGGATTAAGCGGCTTCACCCGTGCCGGTGATGCGAAAGCTGTTCCGTCAGCATTAGTAGAAAGAGCAAAAAACGAAGAAATTAAAGTTAATGTTTATACAGGAGCATCTTTGGGCTCGGATATCGATCGTTTAATGGCAGAGGCCGGCATTGTTCATAAAAGACTCCCTTTCCAGGCAGATAAAACGATGCGAAAGGAAATAAACCAAGGGGACATGCTGTTTGTCGACCAGCACCTTTCCCATACAGCAGAGGCCATCAGGCAGGATACATTAAGTCCTATCGATTACGCGATATTGGAAGCGGTATCAATTACGGAGGATGGCCACATTATTTCCTCTACTTCGGTAGGAAATTCTTCCATATTCGCTGAGAAAGCTGAATCTGTCATCATTGAATTAAACCTTGCTCAGTCCCTGGCTTTTGAAGGGATGCACGATATTTATGAACTTTCACAGCAAGGAAAACGTCAACCGATCCCGCTGACAGAAGTAGATGACCGAATAGGCACAAAAGGGATAAAGATAAATCCCAAAAAAATTAAAGGAATTGTAGTTACGAATCAGCCGGATTCACCCTCAACAATTGTACCGCCTGATGAAGAAACAGCTGTAATGGCCAGCCATTTAATCGATTTTTTACGCGAGGAGAAGGAAATTGGCAGACTGCCGGAAAATCTCGCCCCTTTGCAGTCAGGTATCGGCTCAGTAGCCAACGCCGTCTTTCACGGTTTATTAGAGTCGGAATTTACCAATCTTGAAGTTTATTCCGAAGTCCTGCAGGATGCTGTATTTGACCTTATGGATGCCGGTAAAGTAAGGTTTGCTTCAGGCTGTTCGATTACGCTGTCAGAGTCTAAAATTAATCAAGTCTACGGGGAAATCGAAAAATATAAGGACAAGCTTGTACTTAGACCTCAGGAAATTTCCAACCATCCGGAGATCATTCGAAGGCTTGGCTTGATTTCTATAAATACTCCACTGGAATTTGATATCTATGGAAACATTAATTCGACACATGTACTTGGAACAAATATGATGAATGGAATTGGCGGTTCCGGTGACTTTACTCGTAACTCCCGTCTGTCTATTTTTGTTACGAAATCGATTGCGAAAGAAGGTAATATATCAAGCGTCGTACCTTTCGTTTCTCATGTAGACCATACGGAACATGATGTGGATGTTATTGTAACAGAACAAGGTTGTGCGGATTTAAGAGGCTTAGCACCAAAAGAACGCGCATCAAAAATTATTGAGAACTGTGCCCATCCGATGTATCGAAAACAGCTCTACAATTACTTTCAAGAGGCTTGTGAAAATAGAGGCGGTCAAACACCACACATTTTAGAAAATGCTTTTTCATGGCATCAGCGCTTCAGAGAAAGCGGTACGATGCTTGAACCATCGCTGCAGCCTTCCTAAAAAAAAGCCCGGGTCTCTTTCTTGAGGACCCGGACTTCCTTATGAAGGCTGAGTAGCCCAAAAAATATGAACGAGACTGGCAAGCAGCACAGAGTCCATATCATGAGCCATATCAATGTGTATCTTCGGGAACCAAATCCCTTTCATTATTGTTGTTCCTTCTTTATCAATCCTGCCTGTCTTTTTCCACGTACTTTCTATTAGAAAGGGTGAATGTTCCTCCAGGGTGACGAGAAGCCTGTGTTTCTTTCCTTCCTGTATTAAAATTGAACCAATCGGTTTGTCTTTTCGAAATACCGTCCATATTTTTTTTCCCGTTTCCTGCTGTATCGTATACGTTTCCTTCGTTTCCTCACTGACTACTTCTAGACTGACCTCTTGTTCCTTATTTCTTTCAGGGAGAGCGTGAAAAAACCGGTTCATCCAGCCGATAATATATTTTCCTTTATGGATTGCAATATCATCAGTAATCCCAAGTTTGGCTGGAGAGTATTTAATTTTCATTGTGGTTAGGCCTCCATATCAACAATATAAATCAGATATCTTCATCATAATGAGGAATACGATAAGAATCAATAACATGACCATATGAAAAGCCCAGCTAAAACCTTTGAAACCCCCTTATTTCTTAAACCGGTTAATACATTGAATAGCCTGCTTTACCGTACCAAGAGTGTGCATATCAGAAAGGTCTTTACCTATTAAAACGGCTTTCCTGGCAAGCTCAGGACGGATTCCGGTAAAAATTGGATGAATGCCAAGAAGCTTAATAATATCATGGATATTAAATAAAAAACTGACGACAAGCTCATCTAATTTATAAACACCCGAAAAGTCAATGATGAGGTAATCGAGATCCTCATCCTTCAGCTTTAAGGGAATTGTATCAAGCAGCTGATCCACCCTCTCATCACTAAGCCGGCCTCCCAGAGGAATAATGGAAACCCCCTCAGAAACAGGGACTACAGCAGTGGAAATTTCATAAATCTCTTTGCGGCTTTCCAGCAATTCACTCGCCGTTAATTTATTTTCAGTAATATCTCTTAATACTGTCTGAATAGCCTGCTGATTGCCAAATCTGACAGGAATACAGGTTAACTCAACATCAACTGGACTTCCATCCACTTTTAGAATGGTAAGCTCCATTTTTTCCGGGACCCGGCCTTTAGACATTATTTCCGAAATTCGCTCGGAAACTAAATTGGCATCCCCTTCTTTAACCATGGACCAGATATTCTGACCGATCAGGAATTCTTTTTTTGCTTCAAAAAACTCCTCTGCCGCCTGATTCGCGTACAAAATATCATGCTCAGAATGAATGATCGTTACATCAAATGAGTATTCAATAACCTGCTTGTATATTTCTTCTCTTTCACTAACCGTGAGGCTGCTGTTTAATCGTTCCATATGTACCTCTCCCCTATGAAGTCAGCTGAATTTTATATCTTACTATTAATTCTCTATCAATATAATTATCCCTGCCTTTTTTTAAATATTTTCCAATTACCTTTTCCGTTCATTTGTAGGATTGTCGAATACGCTCTAAAGAGATAGAATAATATACCAAAATGGGAGGGGTAAAATGGAAAACAGCTTAATTCATTCAGAAGATATATGGTTACTATGGGCCTTTCTTGCAGGGTGGGCAGCCATCAGCATTTATTTAGAGCAGCATTTTAAGTGGGCATCTAAAGTATCCGGAGCCATTATTGCCCTTGTTGGTGCGATGCTGCTTTCAAACGTAGGGATTATACCTTTAGAGTCCCCTGCCTATGATACGGTATGGAATTACGTCGTGCCTTTGGCCATTCCCCTGCTCTTATTTCAAGCGAATATTAAAAAAATCTGGAATGAAAGCGGGCGGCTGCTGCTTCTGTTCTTATTAAGTGCAGCCGGAACTGTTGCCGGTTCTATTATCGGCTTTACTTTATTAAAAGACCTCGTACCTGGACTGGACAAAGTCGCTGCCATGATGACAGAGTCCTATATTGGAGGAGGAGTTAACTTTGCCGCTTTATCTACTAAGTTTGAGGCACCGGGGGAACTCGTATCCTCTGCCGTAGTCGCTGATAACTTAATGATGGCTCTTTACTTCTTTGTTCTCATCGCTATTCCTGCCATCAATTTTTTCACGAACAGGTTCTCTACTCCTTACATTGATGAACGACTTCAAAAAACGAAGGAGTCAGAAGGTACAGAAGCCGCATCCTACTGGGGGAGAAAGGAAATATCTCTACAGGATATCGGCCTTGCATCCGGTACCGCTTTTGTATTAGTGGCCGTATCGTTTCAGCTAGCTGGATGGTTCAATACATGGATACCTTCAGGAGAAGGAGTTTCTGTTTGGCTTAATATTCTGCATGGGATCTTCGGAGATAATTACTTAATGCTGACTACTCTTACCATGATATCTGTCACCTTGTTTCCTAAGTACTTTGAAAACATCCGCGGTTCTCAGGAGATAGGAACTTACTTAATTTACATCTTTTTCGTCGTTATCGGGGTTCCTGCATCTATTCCGCTCATCATTCAAAATGCCCCGCTATTACTTGTCTTTGTTTTCATAGTAGTGTCACTTAATATGCTCTTTTCTTTTGTCTTAGGAAAAATATTCAAGTTCAGTTTAGAAGAAATTATTCTCGCTTCAAATGCTAATATAGGCGGCCCGACAACTGCCGCTGCTATGGCGATTGCCCGGGGATGGACAAAATTGATTGTCCCTATATTGCTCGTAGGAACTCTCGGATATATTATTGGGAACTATATTGGAACAGGAATTGGTGTCTGGTTCAGTAATTTTTAAATAAAAAATCTCAGAGGCATGTGCTCTGAGATTTTTGCTCATTTTTTATTTAGGAGATAAACATCCGTACATATAAGCCATACATTCAAAACCGGCATTTTCTAAAATAGGACGGCTCATTTCTCCCGCATCCACTGTAAGGAAACGGCGCCCTTCTTCTTTGGCTTTCTGCGCTCTCTTCGCCAGCATTGATGTATAGAGACCTTTCTTTCGATACTCCGGGCGAGTAGCTCCGCCCCACAGAGTGGCAAAAGAGGAGTTTTTTTCAAAATACATCCATGAAGCACTCACAAGCTTTTCCTCTTCATAAATACCGTAAAGTTGAAGGCTTTCCGGATTGTTACGCTTATCACTCCAAAGCCTTTTTCCAAGTTCGGCGTGTGAGTTCCCCCACGTATCATTAAGAAGGCTGACGATGTCAACGATTTCTTGTTCTGTAGTTATTTCGATAAGGTTATTTGATGGCTTTTTTTGAATTAATGGCTCATCCTCAGTCAATTCAAGAACCATTAAAGCTTCTTCTTCTCCCCGTTCAAAACCTTTCTGTATTAACAAGTCCATTAGATTGTCTGGTCGGTCATAACTATGTACCTTCCATTCAAACCGCTGGTTCAGCTTTTCAAAATAACGTACTTCTCCTTCGATAACTTCTGCCGCATTTTCAGCTGTTAAATCGGAATAAAGGATATATCCTTCATCACCCATAAGGGAAACGTGCCGGACTACATGGTCGGTAAGTTCCCGTCTATAGCCGCTTGACTGTGAATTAACCCTTAACTCTTGATTATAAAGCTGTAAAACTTCTTCCCTCTTCACTTTTCTTCTCTCCTCTTTTTTATAAAAACATTCTTTTCTCACCTTTATTTAAACCCACAACAAAATTAATAACCTTAGCCGATGCAAGTTAAACCTGATTTTATATATTTAACGAAAAATTCACAAACGATTTTGCCAAAATAAAAAAGCTGATTCGCATTTCAATCAGCTTTCATCGTCGTCCATAATTACCGTGAAATTATAGTTTTCAAACCATTGACTGGTCTCTTGAACCTGCTGAGCAAATTGCTCAGCTTCTTCAAACGTAGGAAAGACCAGTTCTTTCTTATTTATGGCAAACTCTACAGAAACATTACTACCGTTACTGGCAATCACTTTATAATTCAAAGCCTCTCGCCCATCCTTTATTATTATTTATGTTCCCGGAGTAAATGAAAAGCTGAAAAGATCCTTGCCTTTTCAGCTTTTAATCACTATCTTGGTTTTATGATGAGAACAATGTAGCTTTTATCCTCTTCAAAATCCCAATCTACAAATAAATCCTGAATATGGGTTCCTAAGATTTCTCCAAACTTTTCTGGGTCAAACAAGCCTTTCTCCAGTTTCCTTTTAGTGAGTCTAAGCTCTTCAGAATAACCAGATTTTATCAGTTCTTTCTCGATTCTTACGAGAATGCCTTCCCGCAGGATTAATAAGGTCCGATCATTCAAGTAAACGGAGTCCACAACCTCCGGCACTTTTTCCGCAATTTCACTTACCCGGATAACTTCTCTAGTCACCTCTTTTTTATGAGGCGCATCAGTGGAAGCAGATATTTCATCTAATTCTGATTTATCGCTTTTCAATTTACCGATAATTAACCCGGAACGATTAGGAAGGGACCAGTCATAATATAGATTTTGGACTTCCAAATCGGTTTTGATTCTGAAGGCAGCTTTAATATCAGGCAGCAGTTCTCTCATCAAAAGATCTCGTGTTTCTTCCACCTTCGAATAGTTTTCTTGGCCTACCAGCACCCTCTCCATTGGTGCTAAGAAATCACTTAGATAAATTGTAAAATAAGGCTGGCGAATAGACACATATACAGAAGAAGGTCCCTTCCCAAAATTATCTCTAAATAACTTCCCAATAAAACTTGCCATCTCTGCTTGAATAGATTTGTTATCCATAAGAATCATCCTTTAAGAAACCGTATTTAAAACATAACGTCTTCTTGTAGATTCCACTAATAAAATTTTTTTAAACAGAGACTCTGCTACACATTTGCTTTATTGCATAACTCCTCACACAAAATTGCATGTGCGATACAAATGGAGATCATTTCCTCCACTCCATCTGTTTTCATATTACGTAAGGCTTCCGCACACTGTCTGCATAGGTCCGCACAAGCTATACAAATTTCCTCCTCAACAGGGGAGCCATTCTCAACGGTCTCTTGGGCGTGTTGATAAGCAGCGATGCTTTTCTTCGTTAATTGCATACTGGATAATAAATGTAGAGACTCAATATAAGTAAGTTTAATGTTTTGATCCATCGTTCCAAGATCCTCCTAATTTTTACCAATAAAAAAAGCCAAAAAAGGTATGAGGTGTCCTTTTTTGGCTTATGTCCGGCTCTAATTGTCCAGTCCACTTCCACCAATATCTATTAGCTTTTCATATCATTCCAGGTAAACACGATAAAGGAAAAAGTACTTTTGCCTTTTTGCCTATATAATATTTTACCGTTAATTCTCTATTATTTAAAGGTTTTTTTATTATTTTTTAAAAGTGTTATGATCTTGTAACTGTGTGGGCCTCCAAGAACTTTCTAATATCTGTTAGTAAACCCCAGTCACTCCAGTGGACATAATGCCCGCCTCTGACTGGACGATAGGTTATAGGCAATCTTTCTTCTTTAAGCTGCTGAATATGATATTCGGTTCTTTTTTGTTCTTCATTCTCGATTCCTTCAAATGTACCGTAAGCCAGCAGTGTTGGCACCTTCAGCTGTTTAATCAGCGGCCTCATCTTCAAATTGTAGAAGGAAAACATCAGGTTCAAAGCACTCACTGAAAAATCGGCCTGATTCATATAGGCATGTCTAATAAAAGGATCTTCTTTGATCCCTGTTTTTTTACAGAAGGCTGAGAATTTCTCCTCCAGGCCACCCGGCTTTTCCTTATTCGCAAACAGAGGAGCAGCTAATTTTAAGGATGACTGGCCAATAATCCTCGCCCCTAAATTTAATATAGGAAACGCATAGGCAAAGCTCTCAAACTCAGTTTTTGGGATGCGCGGGAATGGTTTATGACCTTGATCGAGAAGAATGAGACGGTTAACTTTTTCAGGAAAATGAACAGCGAAAGATAGAGCTACTGCTCCACCTAGCGAATGTCCGATGACATCTGCTTTTTCGAGGTCCTTCTGATCCATATATTCACTAACCCATTCCCCCAGAAGCCTGTCCGTCCATCGTTTATCAATCCCGGCACTCCTTCCATATCCCGGCAGATCAATGAGGTGTGTTTCGAAGCGGTCTTCAAGGTATTTGGCAATATTTAATCCTTCACTTCCGGTAAATCCTGCCGCCGGAAAAAACAGAACAGGTGAACCCGTACCTATTCTTTCTGCGTAATAGTCATAAAGCAACTCCTGAGCCATTCAACCACCTCCTCTTAAAATACCATAGAAGAAACAATTACATATGTGACTGCAAACAAGATAAGAAGGAAAGAAAAGGCAGCATAAAATAAAAGCGTAGGTTTAGGGTCTTGAGGGGTTAAATCTTGGATATAGGGAGAAAAGCTGAGCAAAAGCCCGCCTAAAATCGTTAACAGGCCAAATAATATATGCACAACTACTCCGAGTACGATTCCGCTGATAAATAAAATAACAGCTATTGTATGATTAAATAATATACGAAGTATCATGAGTTCTTCTCTTCCTTACCTTTATTTTCTTTAGATCATCCGCTTATACCTTAGCGAAATATATTCTTCATCTTCCTTTGTACCAAAACCCTTCTCTTCTTTATCAAATGAAAACCCTCTTGCTTCATAGAATGGAATACCTTTGTCATTCCCTTTTTGGACGGAAACCCATTGTGTTTCAGCTCCCCATTCCTTCTGCTGCCTGGTCACTGCTTCTAAAAGCAAAGTGCCGATCCCTTCATTTCTTCTGTTAGGATTTAAATAAAGTACATAAAGCTCACTATCTATACTTCCTGTCATCCCGCCTCCAGCAGCGCCCACCACATCCTCCCCATCCAGAGCGACAAAATAACCGCCCCAGTCTCTGCTTAACTCGGTTGTTTCTTTAAGAATTCTATCTTTATTGTAATATTCCTTGATTACACGGTTTAAATATTCCGGTTGATAAATGTGCTGATATGTTTCTTTATTACCTTCAATACAAACTTTCCTAATCCCCTCTATATGACTTGCCACAGCCGTAATAACTGAGATCATGTTCTTTCTCCGCCATTCTTTTTCTCCACTGTATAGGAGATAAGCTCTTTAATTTTTCCATCCTTAAACTTATGAAATTTATAGATATCGCAAAATTCATAAGTCTTACGTTTACCGTCTTCTTCTACTAAATCTATCGTTCCGTTTACGGCTGCATTTAATCCATGGGTGATAATGGTTGAAAGAGTAAGTTTTTCGTGAAGTCCGCTTTTCATTGACTGAACAGCTTCTTTTACATCTTTTTTTCCTTCAATTGTAGTTTCTCCTGCTATTCTCCAAATAATGTTATCGGTTACATTTTCAAGGATAAAATCAGTATCATTATTCACAAAGGCTTCATTAAATTTCCGTAAAAGCTCTTCTTTTTGGGTCATTTCAAAAGCTCCCCTCGATCTCGATATTGTTGATTTAATTTTAGCATATATTCCGAATTCCAACCGTGAAAAGAAAGTTAGTTTACCAGAAAAAGATGATAGCTGCTTCTCTCATTGTCCCCTGATCATCTACATAATAAAACACGGACTTCTAAGTCCGTGTTTTCCCGTTTATCTGGAGGCTGCAGCCTGTTTATTTCTCGATGGACGAGCTGTTTCTTCCATTTGTCTTTTCGGTTTAATAAAAAAGGCTAATATTAAAGCAACCACAGCTGTAATGCCAGCTACCACAAATGAAACATTCACACCGTGTATCATCCCGCTTACTCCTTCAGTGGGCCTGGCGCTATTGGTCATAACAGTTACCAGCATTGCTGTTCCTACTGCACCAGAAACCTGGCGCATTGTATTATTCATTGCTGTACCATGGGGAATTCGCTTCTCAGTTAATGTGTTTAATCCTGCAGTCGTTACCGGCATCATAACCATCGCGACACCCAGCATACGAACAGCATTGACTACGGCCAGATAGAAGAAAGTAGTTTCACTAGTTAGATTAGTGAACATAAAGGTGGTGACACTAAGGATGACCAGTCCTGAGATGGCAAGCCATCTTGCACCAAACTTATCAAATAACCGGCCGGTTATAGGATTCATAAAGCCCATGATAAGAGCACCTGGCAGAAGCATTAATCCAGACTCAAAGGCAGTGAATCCTAACATGTTCTGCATAAAAATCGGCAGGATTGTGGCTCCGCCAATTAAAGCAATAAATACAACCATTCCTAAGACGGTCGTTAAAGTGAAGACTTTGTTTTGAAACACCCTGAATTCTAAGATCGGCTGTGCCAGCTTAAACTGTCTTAGTATAAAAATAGTCAAAGCTACCGCGCCAGCTGCCATAGAGATGATCACCTGCTCATCTCCCCAGCCGGCACTACCTGCCGTACTAAATCCATACAGTAGACCCCCAAACCCAATCGAGGATAATAAAATCGATAGTATATCAACTTTTGGAAATGTTCGTTTCGTAACATTTTTAAGAATAAAGTATGCCACTATAAAATCGATAATGACGACCGGCAAGATGACATAGAATAAGCTCCTCCACGGAAACTGTTCCACAAGCCAGCCGGAAAGCGTGGGTCCAATAGCGGGGGCAAAGGAAATGACTAAACCAAACATTCCCATAGCTGCTCCCCTTTTTTCAATAGGATACACAAGCATTAATATCGTCTGCATTAAAGGCATAATAATTCCAGCACCTGATGCCTGAACAACTCTTCCCACCATCAGCACCCCGAAATTAGGAGCTATAGCGCAAATTATCGTCCCTGCACCGAATAATCCCATAGCTGACAAGAATAAAAACCTCGTGGTAAAACGTTCAATTAAAAAAGCGGTAATCGGAATCATGATCCCGTTCACCAGCATAAAAATTGATGTCAGCCACTGAGCTGTACTTGCATCCAAATCCAAATCCTTCATGATATGAGGCAGTGCCGTCGCTAAAAGCGTCTGGTTTAAAATAGCGGCAAAAGCCCCGGAGATCAAGACTAACATTAAAGGACCTCGATTAATCTTCGTGTTAGTACTTGAAGCTTTATAATCGTCAGCCATATTACTCCTTCTTTCTATTACTTAATAGTTCAATTAATTAATATTTCGTCCACCGAAATATAATAACACATAAGGAAAAGAAGCGAAAGAAAGAAGTTCAGTTATCCACCCTTAAAAAGAAAAGCAGAATGTTGGGAATCAAGAACGGTTCCCTTTACACTTAAATGTAATAACTTTGATTAAGAAAGGAAGAGAAAAATGGGACAATCATTAAAAGATAAAGTTGCTTATATTACTGGAGCGGGCAGAGGAATTGGAAAAGCAACAGCCCTTGAACTCGCCCGTGAAGGAGTTCACCTAGGATTAATGGCTCGAACAGAAAGCAGGCTGAAGAAAACAGTAGAAGAAGTAGAAGCTTTTGGTGTAAAAGCAAGCTATGCCGTTGTCGATATCTCAAATCAGGAAGAAGTTAACCAGGCAGTTTCTAAATTGAAAGAAAATATAGGGAAAGCGGATATTCTCATTAATAATGCAGCCATTTCCTCTCGTGGTCAGTTCCTCGAAATCGACCCGCAGGATTGGAAGAAGACAATAGAAGTAAATGTTTTTGGAACCTATCATGTGACAAGAGCGGTTCTTCCGCAGTTAATTGAGAAAAATCAAGGGGACATCATTAATATATCTTCAAGCAATGGGCTTAAAGGAACAGCTGGATCTACAGCTTACAGTGCTTCTAAATTTGCCGTGCAAGGGATGACCGAAGCTCTTATGCAGGAAGTACGACGAAACAATATCCGTGTCAGCACTTTAAATCCGAGCCTTGTTGCTACAGAGTTGGCTTTTGGTAATAAAGTTGACGAACAAGATAAGGAAAAGTACATGCAGCCTGAAGACATTGCCGAATATATGGTCTCTCAGCTCAAACTTAACCAGCGAATCTTTATTAAAACCTCTCTTCAATGGGCAACCAATCCATTCTAGGAATTTGAATCCAGACTCAATAAAAAGGCTTAGAGAAATAAATGTTTTAAGCCTTTTATTGCAAAGGAACTCGACCATTTATAAATGGTCGAGTTCTTTTTCTAAGAAGTATGGGAAGCGGGATCACTTCGCTTTTAATAGAGAAGCAGGCCGGGGGAAACGACTCGCTTTCCATAGGCGAACGGTGAGCTTCCTCGGGCTTTTAGCCCTCCGGGATCTCACCCTGTTCTATCCTCCCATAGGAGTCTCGCCGTTTCCCCCGGCCCTTTTTGAAAATAAGTATGATCGGAACTTGAAGTTCTTCTTGTGCTATTCAATAACTAATAATAGATTTCACAGTAAAGAGAACAACCTTATACCTTATCAAAAGTGAGAGTGAGTAAGCATTTAGTCTGTGTTTAAAATCCCAAGATAAGCTTTCCAGGGACCTACATCATCACAATACCTATGAGCCATCACCCGAACGATTTGGGAGATATGTGTTAAGTCGTGGACAGCCCATGTAGCCAATAGCTCTCTTACTCGAACTGTACCAAGGGCTGGATGATGCCCTTTCCTCTCTAACTGATCCTTTACTTGGTTTAACTGCAGAACATTATTTTTGCGAAGCTCTTTAAAATACTCAATTCTTTCTCGAATGGTATGGTTTGTTGTCTTTCCCAAATGAGAATGACGGTCAAATGCCGGAAAGGATTCACTTTCTCCCTTTTCAAGAATATGTGATAAACGAGGAATCCAATTGTACTTTTCCGCCTCTATGAGATGGTCGACTACTTCGGAGACATTCCATGTACCTTCTCCTTCATTGCAAGTAAGCCATCCATCTGAGACACCTGAAAGAAAAAAATTCAAGGTCTGAGGGGTACGCTCCAAAATTTCTATATTTTCCTGAAGATTAAAATTCATCAGTTCCCACCTCCACTGATTGAGCTTAATCGCACTTCATCATTTTCCTGTTCATAATAGGACAGGACAGCTTCCACATAATATATATCCCCATAACAGGCATCATACTGAACAGCTTCTTCACGAACACAGCTATAATCTCCGGTATGTGCCAGTTCATCATACTTTTCTGCAGAAAATTCAATCGCTAGCTCCTGCGTATATTTCCCACCATTTTGCCTTACATAGTCTATAAATCCCGCTCCAAAATTATAAGCCTGGAGAGCGAGTTTAATATCATTATCTGCCTGATTTAATGTATTAGCAAAATAGGAAACTCCCTGTCTGATAGAAAGCTCGGGATCGTCAATACATCCTACCGAACCGCACAGAGACTCCGAAGCCTGCATGGGATCTGACCCTCTGCCGCCGGATTCCTGCATCATTAATGCAAGGATGAGATCTGTATACTCGCCAATCCCTTCCTCTTCTGCATACTTTTGAACTTCATCTTCATATTGTAATACCTGGGGGGAGATGTTTTTTTCCTTATTTGTAAAAGTAGTAAAACCTTCTCCAATATCACTTGCGTTGATCCAATGCATAAAACCAATGAATAAGAGAATAGGGAGAACGAACTTTATAATACCCTCCGTAAATACTTTACTTACAGACTTGGACTTTTTCTTAGGCATGTTCTCCCCTCCCTCCATAATAAATACCCTAACTATTCTATCATTAAATGTCTCGCCATACTTTTGGGAAGTTTTAAGAATGAAAGACTACTTTTTAGAAAGACAGAAAAATATACGGAGCAGCTTATCGAAATTCTCAATCTTGTAATCTTTCCCATTATGTTTCCCTTCCATAAACCGCTTTTCCTATTTACTGATAATACTATTAAGCTGTGAGGTGCCGATAATATTAGGGTTACCTGATGCAAGAGATACAAAAGCACCTGTCACCCTCGTTCTTCTTTTTACGGATTACCTGCTGACTTTGTTTCATAAAAAAATCCAGAACTGTTCAAACAGTTCTGGATCCTATATGCCAGCCTATAATGAGAGAATCTCCTTCACTTAGTTATAACTTAATGGTCGTACACCGTCACGTACCGCAATAAATTCCGGACGCTCTTTCCCGCCGGAGAATGGCTCTACGAGTTGATTCTCCACGCTGTTAAAGACCATAAATAAGTTATTTCTATCATACGGTGTAATGTTACCATTAGATCCGTGCATCGTGTTGCTTTCAAAGATTGTAATAGAACCAGCTTTTCCAGTCGGTACAGAAATACCGTCACCTTTTTCAGCCAGCCATCTTAAGCTTTCATGATCCGGCACTCCAAGTTTCTGCTTCTGAAGGGATTCCTTGTAATTGTCATCAGGTGTTTCACCTATACAGCTGACATAATAGTTATGGGACCCTGGTATAAGCATCAATGGCCCGTTGAATGTATAGTTATCAGAAAGTGCGATTGATACACTTAATGCTCTCATACGCGGCATTCCATCTTCTACATGCCATGTTTCAAAATCAGAATGCCAGTCGAATTCTTTTCCAGTAAAACCAGGCTTATAATTGATTCGGGATTGGTGAATATAAACGTCGCTTCCTAGTAAATAGTTTACTATGTCTAATAAACGTTGATCATTAGTTACATCTTTAAAATAGTTGTCATCTTTATGGACATGAAAGATTGAGCGGATCTCATCACTCTCTGGTTCACGGATAACTTTATCTGACTTCACATCACTACTGTCATCCTTTAGTTCAAAAATCCCTTTTTGCATGTCAGATACTTCTTCATCTGTAAAAAGATTATTAACTTGAAGGAAACCATTTTTTTCATAGAAATCGAGCTGCTCTTTTGAAAGAGGAGCATTATGATCATTGGAACGGTCAGTATGAATAACTGGATCCTTTCTTTCCAAGATCTCCGGCTTGTTATTTTGTCTTGAAGGATAAAGATCTTTCATGACTACACTCTCCTTATATTAATAAAAGATTTTCACACATTGAAGCCGATTCTAATGATGTCGAATAATGCTGGCATATAGCGAGAAACTCTCCCACGTACGGGACACTTTCCCACATGAAAATGAATTAAACTACTATTTTAAGAAAATTTAGATAAAAGCAGGAATAAGTCGAAAAAGCGCAAAATATTAAGATAATTGCCTTTGTATTCTCTCAGAAGGCTAATTTCCGAACACATCACTCCTCACCGCCCTGTTTGCTATCTGATTTCTGGACATTTTGCTGTTATTTTTATCTCTGTAAAATAGAGATAACCGTTACTGTATAAACATTTCTTTAAGAATTACCTTCTGACTTTCTCAATTGTTTGGTTGCTTTATTGCTTTTTACTATTTTTCACTAGCATAAAAATATATTAAAATAATAAAACCCAGAGCCTGGACTCTGGGTTTTCCATAATAGAAGTTTAATAGTTTACAGCAGCCTGAGAATTAATTCTTCCATACTTGAAATAGCTTCCTGTTCCATTAATTCTGTCAGCTGTATTTTGAATAGCTGCACGGATTTGCGTATTACTCCTTCCCTGTCCAGCGAGCAGTCCAGCAAGTCCGGCAACATGCGGAGAGGCCATCGAGGTACCGGACATATAGGCATACCCATTATTTGGAACCGTTGAGGCAATATCAACTCCTGGGGCCGTTACATCTACCCACGTTCCATAGTTTGAAAAAGAAGCTCTTCGATCATAGCGGTCGACCGCACCTACTGCAATAACGTTTGCGTAAGACGCTGGTTCAAAGGTTGTAGATACCCCATCATTTCCTGCAGCAGCCACTACAACTGATCCTTTGCTCCATGCATAATCTACAGCGTTTTTTAAAGTCTGAGTGTCACAATCACATCCTAAAGACAGGTTGATGACCTCAGCTCCTTGATCGGCAGAGTAGCGGATAGCGTCAGATATGGCCGTAAGCGATCCACTTCCATCAGCCCCCAGCGCACGGACAGCTAAAACACGAGTGTTCGGAGCCATTCCAGCAACACCTTGAGCATTATTGGTTTCAGCTGCTGCCGTACCGGCGACATGAGTCCCATGTCCATTTAAATCCATTGGATAATAATCATAATCAACAAAATCATATCCGCGAATCGTTTTATCATTTAAATCGGGATGATTATAATCTACACCAGAATCGATAACCGCTATCGTCTGATTGCTGTTTCCTCTAGCAACATCCCACGCAACTGGTGTTTTAGTCAACTGAGGACCATATTGAGCGCTGCTATAATAAGTATCATTTGGTGTCCAATCAGCGGAAAATTCATAGTTTGGTTCCGCGTATTCTATGTTAGGATTTTTATTTAAAGCTTTAACTGTTTTTTCTACATTTTTAACTTTAAGCACTTTATATTCTGAGTCTACAACGTCCTTATCCGGAACTTCGTCAGCAGCCAGTTCTTTTAATGCTGAGGCTTGTGCCGCTTTACCTTTACTTTCTTTAAATTTAACGACTACCTCCCCTTTAACATATTCGTCTTTCTCCACCTGCTTGCCCAGTTGCACTTTCGGCAGCTCAGCTGTCTTCTCGGCAGCGGATGTCTCGCCGACGCTTGGCAGCAGTGCCATAGAAACAGCCATCGATAATACGGCTAATCGTTTAAACTTCATAAAAATTCCTCCTTATCTTGGGATAATAATACATTCACCAAAATAAGGAGGAATTCCTTCTGTTTTAACTTGGGAAAGAAAGCCCACTATATGGGGCTTTACTCATCAATTTGTCTTATCATTTGGGAAACTTATTCCTTTCCTAAAATCAAAAGACCGTGTACTTTCTTCATTACATAGGGTCCGGCCAACTCTTTTGGCGGCACACCATAATACGATTTCACAGCTACTTTATCAGCTTTTTTCTGCTCTGCTACAAATTGATCAATTTTAGCTTCAGGTATACTGCGTGGTTCAATCACAACCGTTTGATCTATTCTAACACTATAATTTCCAGTAATTTTAAGTTTCTTTTTACCGAAGTAGAGTTCTTTTATCGGTTCGATCATTCAAATACCCTTTCCTATGCAATCTTTATAATGAATTTTTTTATTGGCAGCGGCTTTTTTTTTTTTATGTACCTGCTGCCTTTTTTTATGATTCCCTCTAAAAAATAATGAATGATTCCCTGCAATGCAGGAAATGATTCATTTACTTCCCTCCTTTAGTCACCATCATCCTAATTCCTATACCCTATAACCAATATTTCGACAAAAAAATACATAATCCTTCCTTTACATGAAAATATTATATGAAATATTAGGACCTTGTACCAATAAAAAATAGACACCCCAGGAGGTGCCTTATGGTTTATTAATTTCTTTTATTAACGTAATAAGCGTAGGTGACACAGTATTCATATCGATAAGACCATCTTCACACTCTTTTACTTTATCCAGCTGCTGCAGAAAGTAATCATCCCTGCATTTAAACCTGAGTGTTCCTGAACAAATCTTTCCCTTTACATTTTTCACTTGTTGATGAAGCCACTCTCTCTCCAATACTTTCCTCTCCTTTTTTCCAAGGTCTATTTGACAGTATAGGAGAGCAACTGTAAAAATATACGTACTATTTTTGTTTATTCATTGTCCTTATTATTCAGATATTCATTGAGCTCCCCGTCACTATTACTATGGTTTTTCATTTGGCTTAATCGGCCATTACGGTGCTCCCCATTATTTTTATTTTCCTTAAATTGATTGTCCTTTTTCTTTCCTTTATTCTGACTCATTGAAAACACTTCCTTTTCATTTAACTTTTTCTTAGTTTCAGCGAAAACCATTAAATTATACAGCTTGTTCTTTCTCCTTAAGCCATTCCCCGGGAAATATGTTTTTCCTAAATTAAGATATTGGCGGTCTTTTCATTGACCATCCGCGTCCACTCTATTTAAAAGTTTTTTACAATTTTTATACATATGGAAAAATTGGGTTGTCGATGGATTTAGCTTTATTTTATACTTATATATATATTGATAAAAGCGGAGGTTGTAAAATGGTTATTCGCTTAGTTACATTTTTTTTAATTGGAATTATATTATTTACCGTTTTTTCTATCTTCCTGACCGACCTTTTAGGATATCTTTGGACAGTATTAGCTGTACTTCTCGTACTGGGAGTGGCTTATTTAACCTACCACTATATAAAGAAGATACTGCTGCTTTTAAAGGATGAACATTAAGAGAAAAGGATAAGAGGACCGTTTTCATAAAATCAAAAAAACATCCGGAGACGGATGTTTTTTATTTGGATTTATGCATTTGACAATGTACCTGCCTCTATTCCGTATTTCCTTAATGTTTCTCGTATTTCTTTCTGAAGTTCTTCTGAAGGGATGTCCATTGGCAGTCTTAAATAGGGGTCAATTTTCCCCATCATTCCTAAAGCAGCTTTTACAGGCGCAGGGTTTGTATCTTTAAAAAGCACATCATTTAACTCCATCAGTTCATAGTGAAGCTTTTGTGCTCTTTTCACATCTCCTTCAAACCAGGCGTCATGCATTTCAGCCACTTTGCCAGGAAGAACATTTGCTGTTGCGCTTACAGATCCTGCTCCGCCAATTGCAAGCATTGGGTAGCAGAGAAGCTCAATCCCCGAGAATAGTAAAAAGTCTCTGCCGCATCGTTCAAGAACTCTATTTACATGTTCAAAGTCTTTGTTTGACTCTTTGACTCCAACAATATTCGGACAGTCTTTAGACAACTGAGCGAGAGTATCCACATGGAGATTCTGTGCCGTACGGCCCGGGATATTATAAATAATGATCGGGATCTCCACAGAATCTGCGACTGTTTTAAAATGCTTGTAAAGCGCGTGCTGACTTGGTTTATTGTAATATGGCACGATAACCATAGCGGCATCAGCACCGATTTCTTCTGCTTTTTTCGTCAGCCTTAACGTCTCCTCATGGTTTGTTGATCCTGTGCCGGGTACAAAGGGGACACGGCCATTGATGGTATTATAAGAGTTTTCCATCACTTGCTCACGTTCCTCCAGTGTAAGTGAGCTCGGTTCTCCTGATGTCCCTGTTACAGAAATACCATGTGTTCCATTGGCCAATTGAAACTCAATCAGCTCGCTCATTTTTTCAAAGTCAATGGAACCATCTTCACGAAAAGGGGTAATGACTGGCGTGATTGATCCTCTTAATTTTGATTTAATTTCTCTATAGTCTATTGGCATAGTTTTTCCTCTCCTTCCTTATAATCCTGCTTCCATTATATTTGTCTGGGCATGAAATTCTTTGGCTGTAAAGTCAGCAATAAAATTGTTCCACTCAAGTACGACAGCCTCCCCATAGCCAATTAGAAACTCCCTGAACAGCTGGACATGCAGTTCACCAGGGGGATTCGCTGAATGAACTTCGCACATTCCTTTTGCTTTTATTCCTTGAAAATAAACGGTCACCTCATATGTTCCTGAACATGGAAGAAAGCATTCGTCATTATACTTAATATGGACAGATTTCCCTTGACCGTCCATACATCCATAAATCTGATAATTTCTGCCCAGGTATTCGCTCATCTGTTCTACTTTACCTTCTGTTAAAAGCCCTCTCAGTAGAGTAGAGCCTATTTTTTGCTCGTTTTTAGAAAGCTTAGAAACCGTTGTAACTTCAAATCGGCCTTTACTGTCGATTTTGAGCTGCTCCATATCGCCTTTTCCTCTATGGCCATATTTGTAGTCAAAGCCTGCTATGGCATGCTTTACTCCAAGGCCGCACAAATAGTCATTCACAAATTGATCGTGAGGAATTGCGGCCACCTGCTTGTTAAATTCCACGACATACATTAAATCTACACCAAGGTTTTCAAAGATCCTTGCTTTAGTTTCCAGCGTTGTCAAATAGTGAGTAACTTTAGTTCCTTTCGGAATGACAGAGGAGGGGTGCGGAAAAAAAGTCATGACCGCGAGCTTCAATTTTTTTCGAGCGGCAATCTGTCTCGCTTCCTTAATAATTTCTCTATGCCCCAGATGAACCCCATCAAAAAATCCCATTGCCATAACGCAAGTCTCACTCTTGTCCTTAATCTCCTGTTTTATAGGAAAATCAATGAAAATTTGTTTCATTTGCACCACCCCCTCTTTTCAGTTATGAACTCACAAGATTGTATTTTCCTTCAAAGAACGTCAATGGCTCTCCATCCTGAAGACTGAGGTTTATCACTTCACCGACGTATAAAATATGATCTCCGGCTTCATGGGTGTTATAAACGTTACAAGCGAGGCTTACCAAAGAATTTTCCAAAACAGGCATGCCCTCAAAAGAGTCAAATACAACCTGTCGATCTTTCAGCTGTCCTGCAAAAATCATAGACAATTCCTGCTGGGCATCCGACAAAATGTTGACGGTAAACTTTTGGGATTTCTCTATCACCTGCTTCATTTTCGCCTGCTTCCCGACGGATATAAGAACAAGCTTCGGGTCAAGAGAAACTGACATAAAAGCATTGGCCGTCATGCCGTGTACTTCACCTTCTGCTTCAGAAGCGATAACAGTGACCCCTGTTGCAAATTTTCCCATTGCCGTTCTGAACATACGATCATCCATATTTATCACCTCTTTACAAATTTTATATCACAAATGTCGGTTTGCGTTTCTTAAGCTTGGCAGGTTTCTTATCAACTTTCTCTCCGCTGTGTACATCAAGGACTTCAGTCGCTTCCTCAAACCAGCAGTCAGGAGCAGCATGCCCCCAGAATGTCTGGCGCATCGGATCGTCCAGATCCCAGCGAATCGGCTTAAAGTCCGGATCACTCGTTAAATAATCGCCGTTATAGAGTTCAATCCGGTGTCCATCCGGGTCTCTTAAATATAAAAAGAATGCGTTGGACAATCCATGGCGTCCTGGTCCGCGTTCAATATTTGGGCCGTATCCCATTGATGCGAGCACATCACAGCCGTCAATTAAGCTCATGGGATCCTTCAGCCAAAAACCTATGTGATGAAGACGCGGTCCCTCGCCATTCATAAATGCCACATCATGAACACTTGGTTTGCGGTGAAGCCAGGCAGCCCAAACTTTCTCCTCTTCTCCCGCGGTATATTCAGAACAAGAAAAGCCAAGTTCCTTCATATAATAATCCTGAGTTGCTTCAACATCTGAAACCATACAGTTAAAGTGGTCGATTCTCTGAACTTTCGCCCCTTTATATATGTCGTATTGCTGAAGCTTCCGTTCTACCGAATCCATCCGGGCATAAAATTCGACCGGCAGCCCAGCAATATCCTGATAACGAAAAGAGCGGCCCATGGCATGCTGTTGATCCATCCACTTCACTTTATAGCCATCCTGTTCCAATTTGGCAGCCAGCTTATCTAAATCTTCTTCTGACCTGACTTTATAACTGATAACTTCAAGAAACGGCGTATCCTTTTTCTTCAGGAGCAGGCTGTGGTGGTTATGCTCTTCTAGTCCTCTGAAATAAATTTCCTGTTCGTTAGCTTCTGTCTCTACAAAGCCCAGGGCATCATAAAATTTCCTGGATTTTTCAAGATCCGTTACATGTAAAACCGCCCGCCCTGATCGGATAATATCGAAACTCATAGTCTCACTCCTTATACTTTTGTAAAATCAGGTTTCGTTGATTTAATATTTTTTAAGAAATCGTTGATATAGGCTTTATATGGTTCTTTATTAAACTGGTCAAAATAGGTCATGCCCATTTTCACAGGATCACCAAAGAAGTAATACTCATAATGAGTCTGTCTGCTTCCGAAAGCACTCATTGTCACATCCCAGGCTAAACGGAACAACTTCACACGGTCATAACCCTGAAGATTCTTTGACTGCATCGCACGGTCAAGCAGCGGGCCGATTTCTTCATGGTGGAAATCTTCTTCTGACGGAATTCCCATAAGACCAGATGCTCCAAGGATACGAAGAATTTCAGTAATTCTAGGATAGACACGCGGGTACCAGTTTCGAGCAGCATTTAATGCTTCAAAGTCAGGGGTCATTGTCCCCCACTTATCGAGCTTGGCATTATGCTCTGCCTTATAAAGATGGGATTTCATATTTTCCAAAATCAGCATAACTTCCGTTCCTTTATCCATCACGTGCTGGAACTTATCGATTCCAATCGAATCCATAATGCTTAAAATAATCCCCAGTACAAATTCTGTCTTAACAATGTTTTTCGCAAGGACTTGGTGGGACATATGGACAACAGCATTCGTTTCAAGGAAGGTACGATTGCAAATCGATGAATTGCCGCAAACAAAAACTTTCTCCCATGGAACAAAGACGTTGTCGAAGTAAACAATGGCATCTCCTTCTTCAAATCGGCTGCTGAGCGGATGGTCCCATTCTGTTTTTCCATAATCAAAGGACTCACGGCTAAGGAATTTCAGGCCTGGCGTATTGTTTGGTACTACAAAAGCCAGAGAATATGGATCATCGAGTTCGCCGGCTTTTTTAACAGTAGACGGAAAGACAAGAATTTCATCCGTAATCCCGCCCTGTGTGGCAAGCAGGCGGACACCATCTACTACAATACCGTCCCTTCGTTTCTCTACTAAGTGAAGAGCCACATTCGCATCTTTCTGTTCATGCTGGGCTTTCTGGCGGTTCACTTGTGGATGGATCAGTGTATGTGTTAAGCTCACATCATTTTCACTGGCGTATTCATAGTAGTTTTTTGCGTTTTCTGCAAACATGGGGTCAGCTTCAGCAAATAAGTCGCTGGCCACCCCCATCGCCATGACTTCTGCATTTAAATAGTCAGGAGAGCGTCCCATCATACCGCCCGATAAGCGGGCCCATTCCTGCGTAGCTTCTCTTCGTTTGATTAAATCCTCAATCGTTTCCGGGCGGTAAAAGGTCATTCCCACCTTGTCACCGGTCTTAGAAGAAGTGTAAAGCATTTTTTCTGGCTTTTCGTACTGAAGATCATATAGTTTAGCCATCGATTGAATGACATTTTTAAATGCCGGATGTGTGGTCGGATCTTGGACTCTTTCTCCCCCGATATATACATTGTTGCCTGCCTTTTTAATCCGATCTATATATTGAGCACCTGTTTTTGCTGGCATAGTAAAAACCCTCCTTATTTTTTACCAAACTGGGGAATGCGGTGATCACCTAACGCTACGTGTATAACCTGCATTTCTGTATAAAACTCGAAGGCATAATAGCCGCCCTCACGTCCAATGCCGCTATGCTTAGCCCCCCCAAAAGGTGTTCTTAAATCACGTACATTCTGGGAGTTTATCCAAAGCATTCCTGCATCTACAGCCTGGGCCACGCGGTGTCCCCGCTGAATATCTTTTGTCCATACATAACCAGCCAGGCCGTAGCGGACATCATTGGCAAGCTCAATAACTTCTTCCTCATCCTTAAAGGTCATGACCGCTAACACAGGTCCAAATATTTCTTCCTGTACAACACGCATTGAATTATCGGCATTAAGTAAAAGTGTCGGTGGAACAAAATTTCCTTGCTTGAACTCTTCCGGCACGTCTCCCCTGTAAACATCGCAGCCTTCTTGTTTTGCCAGTTTTAAATAAGAGGTCACGTTGTCATAATGGTTCTTATGAATTAAAGGACCAACCTGTGTACGATCATCAAGAGGATCACCGACACGAATGTTATCTACACGTTCTTTTAAGGCAGCGATGAAGGAGTCTGCTATATCTTCATGGATGTATAAACGGGAATTCGCTGTACAGCGTTCACCATTAAAAGAGAAAATCCCCCAGGTACAAGCATCAATAGCTCGTTCAAAGTCGGCATCTTCAAAAACAATGATCGGTGATTTACCTCCAAGCTCCATAGAAAAACGCTTCAGAGCGTCTGCACCATTTTTCATAATTTCAGAACCTGTAGCCGTTTCACCTGTGAAAGAAATTAAGTTCACATCTTCATGAGCAACAAGGGATGCCCCAGCACTTTCCCCAAAACCATGGACGACATTGAAGACCCCATCAGGAAGTCCGGCCTGATCAATAATCTCTGCCAACTTATTAGCTGTCAGCGGCGACCATTCAGCTGGTTTCAAAATAACTGTATTGCCTGTGGCAAGCGCCGGAGCTATTTTCCAAGTTTCCAGCATAAAGGGAGCATTCCAAGGTGTTATCAGTCCGGCTACACCGACAGGCTTATGGATCGTGTAATTTAAAAATTCGTCATCTACTTGATACGCTTTACCGACCATGCGGCTTGATACCATCTCGGCATAAAAACGGAAATTTTGGGAAGCGCGGCTGACCATTTTTTTCGTAATACTTAAAGGCAGCCCTGTATCATAAGATTCAAGTGGTGCCAGCTCCTCAGTATGTTCATCAATTAGATCAGCTATCTTATAAACATATTGAAGCCGCTCGCTTTGCTTCATTTTTCCCCATTCACCTTTAAAAGCTTTTTTTGCAGCTAAGGCGGCTTTATGTATATCTTCTTCTCCGCCTGAAGCAACACGATTTATTTTTTCCCTTGTAAAAGGGCTGATATTTTCAAATTGCTCACCGGATTCCGCTTCCATAAACTGTCCCCCAATATAGAGCTGCACATCGTGTACTCCAGCAATCGTTTTTCTTTTCAGTTCTGATGCCGTCTGACTGTTACTCATTCTCATCCTCCTCTATATTTGATAGCGCTTTCTTTATCGTCAAATAAAGGTTTGCAAATATTTACTAAACTCTGTATATTCAAATTATCATAGCGGTAAATATATTAAAAATATCTATAATATTTACTTTTCATATTAAAAAAGTATTCATAAACACATACAGAAGGGAGTCATTACATGGATTTAAAACAATTGCGTTATTTTAGAGCAGTTGCTGAGGAACAACAGGTAACCAAAGCAGCTAAAAGACTTCATATGGCACAGCCTCCTCTCAGCCAGCAAATAAAATTAATGGAGGAAGAATTAAACCTGAAGCTGTTCGATCGTAACGGCAGAAAACTAGAGCTCACAAAAGCTGGTGAAATTCTTTTTGAAAAATCCGGAAGACTCCTCCTTGATTTTAGTGAAGCTCTTGTGGAAGTAAGAGAAACAAATGAAGGTATCCGAGGCAAAGTTCATATCGGGTCTACAAAATCATGTTTTTCATATTTAAGCAGAGCTCTCCAGCTTTTCAAAAACCAGCATCCAAGTATTACCTACCAGCTCAGGGAAGGAGACACTTATTTCCTGGAGGAATGTATAAAAAAACGTGAAATAGAGCTTGCAATCGTTCGTCTTCCTATGCATTCAGACGAATTTAACATCATATCCCTTCCTTCAGAACCATACATACTCGTTACTCCTGATAACTGGAAAATTGAAAATCAAAACGGCTCTATTGATTTTAAAGAGCTGCGAGATCTTCCTCTAATGCTCCTTCACCGTATTAGTGGGGTAGGACAATTTGAGCTGGTGGTAGAAGAGTGCCGCAGAAATGGGATAGACCCCCATGTCATCTGCGAATGTCCAGATGCCGCAATGCTCCTGTCACTCGTAGCTAATGGAGTTGGTGCTACCATTGTCCCTGAATCCACACTGCACGCGTTTGCTTTTAAAAATGTAAAAAGTTATCAACTTAAAGGGACAGAAATTCAGTCGGAAGCAGCTGTTATCTGGCATAAAGAACGCTATTTAACTAGAGCATCTCAACGTCTGATTCAAGTTCTCGAAGATCAGGCAAGTTATGTAGAAGCATAATTCCAAACAAAAAAGCTGTCTCGCTCGTCGGAGACAGCTTACTCTTTTCATCCTATCGAAAATCCTTTTTTGAGCTGGATTCCCTTATGGTGACTTACTTTTTTTCATTGAGCCGCATCAACATTCTCTTTCTTCCATGCTTCTTTTTGCTTTTCACGCGTCAGAAGGCTGACGCTTACGAAAATAATTGTTGAAATAGGCAGAGAGTATAATAAAGGATCTATATGTGTCCAAGGATATGGAAGTAAAAAATCGCGGCCGAACAAAGCCTGTGAAAGACCAAATGCTGCAGACTGAGAACTTTTCAGAAATAAAAAACCAAATACACTTATTAGGAATCCGGCAATAATACTGGCAGCTGCCCTTTGTTTTGTAGCTCCCTTCCAAAATAATGCTCCTGTTAAAGCCGGCAAGAAACCTGCTGCACAGATACCAAACCAGAAGGCTGTCGCCTGAGCAATAATTCCGCCTGGAAGCAAATAAGCCAAAATTACTGCGAGCACCATTCCGACAATAACCCCAAAGCGATTTGGACTGATTTTCCCTCCGAAAATCCTTCTCACACCAAGGGTATGAAGGATATCTTCTCCAAAGGAAGATGCCTGAACATGGATGAGGGAGCTGACTGTTGAAATCGTTGCAGAAAGAAGGGTAAGCGTAAACAGGTAAACAAACCAATTCGGCATAATATCATTAATCAGCCGGGGGATGATAAGGTCTGTATTTCCTTCAGCTGCCTGAATGGCAAGCTGGCTGGACGTTTCCATAAAATAAACATTACTGAGGGGACCAATCATATAAGCGGCACCAGCCATAAAAAATATAAAAATTCCACCAACGATCACTGACCTGTAAAGAGAGCGGTCACTTGATACCGTCATGCTTCTCATGACAAGCTGCGGCTGTGCAAGAACCCCAATTCCTACACCTAATATCATAGTACTGACAAGTGTCCACCACATGGGAGACCAGAGGTCGGGCATGCTCATCCAGCCATTATGTCCATCTGCTGCAAGATTGTCAGGCACCATACTTCCTAATGTGTTTAAAGCCTTGTGACCATCGAACAGGCCCCCCACTGCCTGATAAGTTACAAATAGAAATAGCACCATGCCTAAAAGCATAATGACGGCTCCAAAGGCATCTGTATACATCACCGCTTTAATCCCGCCAGTGATTACATAAACGGCTACAATTACCGCAAGCAGCAGGAGTGCCGCGTTAAAATTCATCGCCAGCGATTCCTGCAGAAACCTTCCTCCTCCAATAAGTACTATACTCGTATAAGCGGGCATAAATATAAAAATCATCGAACCGGCAAATATAGTGATAAATTTCGAGTCATAATACTTCCCTAAAAAAGTTGGAAACGTAGAAGCATTGATTTTTAAAGACATTTGCCGGATTCTTTTCCCAAACACAGCGAACGCCACGAATATTCCTAATACGATATTTAAAAAAGCGAGCCATAAGAGTCCCATTCCATAAACTGCGGCAACGCCGCCGAAGCCTACTAGCGCTGATGTACTGATAAAAGTAGCTCCATAGGAAAGTGCCATAATAATAGAGTTTGTATTACGTCCCCCGACAAGATAATCTTCAGCTGTGACTGTTTTCTTATAGCCATAATAGGCAAGAATAGTCATGACACCGATATAGACCGCAACGAGTGGAAGCAATATCGCAAGATTCATCCCTCTCCCCCTCCTTTATTCCACATCACGGCACCGTACACGATACAAACGATTGGAGCTGCTATTGTACCAAACCACGCAAAGCCCACCCAAAAATCATCAAAACCGAGCATATAAATTCCTCCTTTTGGCTTGTTTAATAATAGAGGGATAGTGTTTTAAAACAAAATCCACCTACAAGTAAACGCTTACAAATTATTCTGAAATATGAAACAATTTCAGATTACCACTTGCTTTTTTATTTGATAAATACAATATTTGTAGCCTTAAGGGACGAAATTTATATACTTATAAAAAAACAGGCCCTGTGGCCTGTTTTTAGTAATGCTGAAAAAAAATTCTCTTGTCCAGCCATTATTTAAACCTTTCATGGATATTATTCATTTTATAGGTAGCATGCTGAAACTCGGCAAGTTCGAGGGATAATGCGAAAAAGTGGTCTTTTGCATAGGGTCCCGTATGCTTTTTTAATACAGAAAAGATACGCTCACACACTTCTTTTTTATCCTCTTCCTTTCGTCCGCTCCCTATTTTTACAATAGCATGAAGAAATGCATCATCTTCTTTTCCATCCGCAATTTGATAGTAATTGACTTCGTGAGCTCTAGAACGAATACCGCCGGTTGGAAACATGTCCTTACGCTCGATGAGTACATCATTGATACTTTTAAGAATCTCCTGGATGTCGACATGTTTTAAAAGGTTATCGGTATATTCCAAAATAACATGAGGCATGTTTCCCCTCCTTAATAAACCGTATTTTGCAGCCGGCCGATTCCTTCTATTTCGGTGATTACTTCATCCCCGGCTTTCGTGTCAATCGTTCCTTTAGGAGTTCCCGTTAAAATAACATCACCTGGATTAAGAGTCATAAAGCTGCTCAAGTATTCAATGAGGGCGGGAATACTGAAAATCATATCCTTTGTGGATCCCTCTTGCACTTTGCTGCCATTAACATATGTTCTTAATTGCAGATTCATCGGGTCCTCTATATCTTCACAGTTGACCAGCCACGGACCAATCGGAGTGCTGGCGTCTCTATTTTTCACTCTTAAATTAGGACGGTAGTAGTTTTCCAGGTAATCTCTAAAGGCATAATCATTGGCAATGGTGTATCCTGAAATAAAATGATAAGCCTCAGCTTCACTAACTTGTTTCGCTTGATGCCCGATAACAACCGCCAGTTCACATTCGTAATGCATATTTGTGACATCTTCCGGCCTTTTTGTAAAACCTCTGTGCCCGATAAAGGTATTCGGACCTTTAAGAAAAACTAGAGGCTCTTCTGGTGCATTAAATTCCAGTTCACTGGCATGGTCGAAGTAATTAAGCCCTAATGCAAAGCATGTTCTCGCTTCTAATGGCGGCAGCCAGACAACTTGCTGTTCACTGACAATTTGCCCATTAGACAGTTTAATCCCTTCTTCTGTATAGAACGCCTCAAAAATTTTCCCCTCGTACGCTACGCGCGCCTTTTTCATAGCCGGTCCCTCCTCACGCTGTTTTCCAGACGACCCACCTCATCGATTTCTATAGTGATTAAGTCACCGTCTCCAGCTAATGGAGGATGTGCTCCAGTTCCTGCAATTAAAAGGTCTCCTGCATTAAGCGTCATAAATTCAGTTACATCACGAAGCAGTTCAGGAATAGTACGTACCAGGCGGCTCGTGTGAAAATCCTGCATTAGTTCGTTATTTATAAAAACTTTTATGCCTAAGTTATGCGGGTCGCTGACTGCTGCTGCCGGTACAATCCACGGCCCCACCGGACAGAATCCGTCTCTTGCCTTTTCTTTAACAGCCGGACGAAACAGACTGTTATGCGGAAGGCTTACATCATTCACAATAGTAAACCCTTCGATATAATCAAATGCGTCTTTAGCTGAAACTTTTTCAGCTTTTATTCCTATTACGATACCAAGTCCGGCGGATATTTGAATTTGATTTGAATTTAAAGGAAGCGGAATGGCTGACTGGTGTCCAGTTAATGTATTAATTGGTTTAATGTAAAGAACCGGGGCCTTAGGCGGCTGGTTATAAGGGGCTTCTTTAAATCTCTCCTTCATAATCTCTACTTCAAAACGGTCGTTAAGGAGAGTTCCATACACTGTTCCATTAACGGGTGAGGCCCAGGAATGAATAAAATTATTATGAGTATTTAGAAGCTGAGCATCAATTTCTTCTAAAAAGTGGTGTCCATTGATTCGCGCTTTTACTTTTGTCATTAAATTTCGCCTCCTTTGTTTTTTAAATATTCAATAATTATAAAATATCATTTGCTTATTTATATTAGAAATATGTATAACCTTTATATTCTATATGATTAAAGTATTATGAGTTAAAGAGTTAATATTTTCTGTTGAGAAGATTCTTTTTAATGGGCGGGTATTAATTATAAGGAGAGAAAAGAGCTGGGAAATGACTCGCTTTCCGCGGGGAGCCGGTGAGCTAGCTCGTTGCACTCGCGGATCTCACTCTGGCTCTATCTCCCTGCAGGAGTCTTGCCATTTCCCTTCCTTTTCTCTGAGAAGGGAAAAAAGACGGTTCCGTTTCCGGTAGTAAGAGAAACGCGGCTGGGAAATAACTCGCTTTCCGCGGGGAGCCGGTGAGCTAGCTCGTTGCACTCGCGGATCTCACCCTGGCTCTATCTCCCTGCAGGAGTCTCGTCATTTCCCTTCCTTTTCTCTAAGAAGGGAAAAAAGACGGTTCCGTTTCCGGTAGTAAGAGAAACGCGGCTTGGAAACAACTCGCTTTCCGCGGGGAGCCGGTGAGCTAGCTCGTTGCACTCGCGGATCTCACCATGGCTCTATCTCCCTGCAGGAGTCTCGCCATTTCCCAGCCTCTTTAACGTTGATGGTGTAAACGGAACACTATATTTGGACTCTCCCTTAGTCCTCTTACGTTAAGGTTCCCTTAATCAATTAATCATAAAGGGCCGGGGGAAACAACGAGACTCCTATGGGAGAAAAGAACAGGGTAAGATCCCGGAGGGCGAAAAGCCCGAGGAAGCTTACCGTTCGCCCATGGAAAGCGAGTTGTTTCCCCTGGCCCTGTTCTCTTTATCAAGGTAAACGAAAAATCGGTATTTCTTTCAACTTTCTATCAAATTTATTGTCACTATTCCATGTTTCTTTACTTTAATAAACATAAAGGGCCGGGGGAAACGGCGAGACTCCTATGGGAGGATAGAACAGGGTGAGATCCCGGAGGGCGAAAAGCCCGAGGAAGCTCACCGTTCTCCCATGGAAAGCGAGTTGTTTCCCCTGGCCCGGTTCTCTTTATCCAAGGTAAACGGAACTCCTTTTCATAAATCTTAAGATAAAATCCTCAGATAATTCCCTATAGAATCCAGTCAAATAAGTTTACTAAATTGAGATTTAAAGAAATTCCAAATTAGTTCTGTCGCATCAAGCTGTTCACAAACTGCGCCTGCCCCCATCTTTTTTTGAAATGCAGGACCTCCTGGCCATGTATGGCCCGACTCGCTCATAGCATAAAAGACTACCTCGTTATTTTGAGATTTGTAAGTTACTTTCGTCACTTCCCCTGTTTTTTCCTTATGTTCTTCTACAGGAAAAGGAAGGGACTTTGCAAACTCATAAACGGTCTGCTCTGCTGATAATAGCTGATCAATTTCATAATCAGAGGTATAGTTTCCATCAAAAGGAACGACGGGATCTTTTTCCCCCATGAAGAAAATCAATGGCATAGGCTGCTTCCAGTGCGTTTTTTCTGCTATTTCTTTAACGACTGGTCCTCCCACGCCTCCTACCCCTGCAAACTTTTCCGGATATTCAATTGCTAATTTAAGAGAAAAAGCTGAACCATTTGAGAAACCGTTCAAAAATATTTTTTCTTCATCAATAACCTTCTTCTTACTAAAAACATCAATTATATTCAAAATAAAGCCAGCATCATTGATCTCATTTTGACAGGAAAGGTTTTTATTCCTTCCTTCGTTCCATTGTCTTGTCATTGGTTTATTCTGCTCTACCATGAGAGCTTCTGGAAAAACAAAGCAGGCCTCTTCTATCCATTGCCTTTCATACCATGTCGTAAGCGCCATATGATGCTTTGCGCTGCTTCCAGCTCCATGAAAGCAGAATACAAGGGGCACTGGCCCCTTGTTACTTTCCGGCAGGGTATAGTAATATACTCTTTCTCCATCCTTCGATGGCATTGTTTCTTTTATTACTTGGATTTGTGATTTCATTGTTATCCTTTCTATCATGCGTCTTTTTCTATTAATTTTCCCTCATAGTCTACCACTTCTTTATTTAATGGTGTCAGAGAAAAGCCAGTATATCCATATATAATCGCAATCAATGGAGTAATAAAACATAGAAAAGAATATGGAATATAACCCATCCCTATGTTAAGGGTAGACATTATGAAAACGCCTGTTACTCCCCATGGGATTAAGGGATGAATAATAGTTCCAGCATCCTCTAAAGTGCGTGATAAGTTTTTTGGATGGAGATTTGCATTTTTGTAACTCTCCTCAAGCATCTGTCCTGGAAGTATGATAGATAAGTACTGCTCCCCTATCGTTACATTGACACCAAGGCAGGATAATACGGTAGCAAGCACCACGTTTCCGCGGTTTTTCAGGAAATCTCTGATTCCGTTAATTGCCGCATGGGCAATCCCGATTTCTTTAACAATCCCGCCAAATGAAAGAGCAATTAGTATGAGCGATACTCCAAACAACATGCTGTCTAAGCCACCGATGGACAGAAGACTGTCAATGGCTTCATCTCCTGTCTCAGCTGTATATCCAAAATGAGAGGTATTCATTATTTCGCCAATCGTTACACCAGGTACGGTATAGAACGTAGTCAAAGCTGCAGCCGCAATCCCCATAATTAAAGCAGGGATCGAACTGACCCGAATAAAAGCCAAAATAATAATGAGAAGCGGTGAAATTAAGGTTACGGGAGTAATTGGGAATTCAGCTTCAAGGATCGTTATCATACTGTTTACATTCGACGTATTGGCTGCCTCTTGTGTTGACATAAAGCTGAGGAGTCCAAAGATCATCAGTGTAATTATAAGACTTGGCACCGTCGTCCACATCATATGTCTGATATGTTCAAAGATATCCACTTTGCCCGTTGCCGAAGCCAAGTTCGTTGTATCAGAGAGCGGCGACATTTTATCCCCAAACATAGCACCACAGACGATAGCCCCAGCTGTCATTGCAGGTGAAATTTCCATTCCATAAGCGACTCCCATTAAAGCGATTCCTATTGTACTTAAGGCACTCCAGGAACTTCCGGTCATCGTTGCAACTACTGCCGTAATTATTACGGCTGATACTAGAAAAATCGATGGTGACAAAACGTGCAGGCCGTAGTACGTTATGGTTTGGACGGTACCATTTAATACCCATATGCCTACAAGAACTCCGATAAGACTTAGTATCAAGATTGCAGGCACCCCATGGGAAACTCCCTTAGTCACGGCCTTTTCTAAATCCTTCCACGTATAGCCAAGTTTCAACCCGTAAAGGGCCACAATAACGGCAGCTCCAATAATGGGAATATGGGGAGCAGCACCAAATTCCAAAATACTTACACCAAGAACGGCTACAACGACGGCAAATATAACAAGCGACATGCTAAAGGACGGAATTCTTTTTTCCACAGTAGGCCTCCTTTAAATGAGCTTTAACATCATCTGACCAGGATTTTGAATAAAACCTATAAAACGGTTGATAAAAGCTGCCGCCTGGGCTCCGTCAGCTACTCGATGATCAAAGGTAAAGGAAACATTCATTACATCTCGTATAACAATTTCATCATTAATAACTACAGGAGTTCGTTTTGTTTTATGAAAAGCGATTAGTCCTGTTTCTGGATAATTTAAAATCGGTGTTGCTCCTGTACTTCCAAGTGGGCCTACGTTACTCATCGTAAACGTCCCGCCAGTAAGGTCACTTGAAGATAGCTCATTGTTTTTTGCTTTTTTCGTGAGTTCCTTCATTTCCGCATGAATGATCTCTATTGATTTATGTTCCACATTCTTAATCACTGGAACAATCAATCCCTCTTCTGTATCGGTAGCTAAGCCAATGTTATAAACTTCCTCCAGCTTAATCCGTCCTTCTTCTTCTTCAAGTTTAGCATTGAAAATCCGGTATTCTTTTAAAGATTGCTGAAGAGCTTTAATAAAGAATGCAGCGACAGATATCCCTATTCCCTGACTCTTTAAGCTCTGCTTTAAGGCAAGTAAGTCTGTCATCATCACCTCATCAAAATGTGTTACGTGTGGAGCTGTGTAAAGAGACTGTGTCATTTTCTTGGCGATTTGTTTTCTTCTTCCGCGAAAAGGTAAGTAATTCTCCTCTTTCACATCCTGACCATGCTCAGTACTTTCCTCCCGTATCCCTTTAGTTTTTGTATGCGCTTTCATAAAGTTAAACACGTCATGATCCATGATTCTTCCTGATGGGCCCGTACCTTGTACTTCTTCAAGTTTGACACCATTTTCTCTTGCTATTCGACGAGTATGAGGAGATGCCTGAACCCGCTGGCTCGGATTTTCCAATTGAAAAGGCTTTGTGCTTAACGTGCTCGGGCCATCTGACCTTGTATCCCTGCTTACGAGCATCGTCTTTGTTTCTTCCTGATCTTGCGTGCGAATCGATAGAATAGTGGACCCTACTTCTACAATATCTCCGATTCCTGCACAAATTTCTTCGACTACCCCCGCTGAAGGGGCTGTAAGCTCAGCTGTCATTTTGTCTGTCTGAATTTCTACCAACGGCTCATCATTCTTTACTCTCTGTCCAGCTTTTACGAAATAGTGAACAATTTCTGCCTCGTGCATTCCTTCACCGATATCATGCAGTTTGACCTCCATAAGCTTTTTTGCCTCCTTAGTCGCGCAATACTTCTTTTACACTTGAAATAATTTTATTCATACTCGGAAGGTAGTCCTGTTCCAAAGAATAAACAGGAACAGAAGTATCAAAACCAGTTACTTTTTGTACAGGTGCCTTTAAATAATAGAAACAAACATCGTTAATAACGGAGATAATATCCGCACATACTCCACCTGTTTCAGGAGCTTCCTGCACGACAACCACCCTCCCTGTTTTCTCTACAGAAGCTTTTATCGAATCTTTATCGAGGGGATAAAGAGTTCTAAGATCGATAATTTCACACGTCTGGTGATTGTCCGCTTCCCACTTTTTCACAGCTTCCGCCGTATCTGAAACCATAGCTCCCCAAGTAAAAATCGTTACATCTTTACCTTCTTTAACTACGGCAGCCTTTCCAAGCTCCAATGAGTATTTATTATCCGGGACGTCCAGGCGTCCTGACCGGTAACAGCGCATCGGCTCTAAAAACAAAACAGGGTCTGGATCTTCAATGCTTGCAATGAGTAAACCTTTCGCATCGTAACTGTTAGAGGGAACAACCACTTTTAACCCGGGAATGTGGGTAAACAATGCTTCTACGCTATCTGAATGAATTTCCGGGGCTTTCACTCCTGCGCCATATGGAGCACGGATGACAATAGGAACCGTATACCTTCCTAAAGTACGCTGGCGCAGCCTGGTTGCGTGTGTCATGATTTGATTAAAGGCCGGATAAATGAAACCAAAAAACTGCATCTCACAGATCGGTTTAAAGCCGTTTACCGCAAGACCTATTGATGTTCCTATGATACCTGATTCAGCTAATGGTGTATCAATGACCCGCTCTTCTCCAAACTCCTTGTACAGTCCATCAGTAGCGCGAAATACTCCTCCGTTAACTCCGACATCTTCCCCTAAGACAATGATTGAATCATCTTCTTTCATCATGGTCCTCATTCCATCTGTAAGGGCCTGCACCATTGTCAGCTTCTTCACTTCTGCTGCTATCGTCGTCATTAGTGAGCCTCCTTTATTATTTGATGGTGACGCTCACGTTGTTTCTCAATCGTCCATGTCGGTTTCTCAAATACATGTTGGAAAACTTGATCTATATGAGCAGGCTCAACGCTTTCCGCTTCTTTAAGAGCTTTGTTTATTTCATCTGAAAATTGCTCTTCCAGCTGTACTTTCCAAGTTTCGTCCCACCAATCTTTGTTCTTAAGAAGCCGCTCAATTCGAAGTAAAGGATCAGTTGTTAATCTTCTATGTTCGCTTTCCTGCTGGTCACGGTATTTTGCCGGATCATCTGCGGTAGTATGGGCTCCGTATCTCCAAGTGACAGCTTCAATTAACGTCGGCCCTTCACCTCTTCGTGCTCGATTTACAGCTTTTTTCGTTTCCTGATAGACGGCTAGCACATCATTGCCATCCACTCGCAGGCTTGGTATGTCATATGCCAGGCCTTTTTGAGCGATTGTTTTGGAATTCATCTGTTTTTCTACGGGCACACTAATAGCAAATCCGTTGTTCTGATTAAAAAATACAGCCGGCACCTGGAAGACGCTGGCGAAGTTTAGGCCTTCATGAAAATCTCCTTCTGATGTTGCGCCATCTCCGAAATAAACAATAGATACACGATCTGTATGTTTTTTCTTTTCTGCCCAGGCGGCTCCCGCGGCATGCAGAAGCTGGGAGGCAATCGGTACGGCTGGTGGAAAAATATGTTTATCCTCTGGAGGTATGCCTCCTTCTACCCGGCCTTTCCAATAAAGAAATTGGGTTTTAAGAGATTGGCCAAATGTCATCGTTGCTGCATGATCTCTGTATGTTGGAAACATCCAGTCGCCTTCCGATACAGCCAGTGCGCTGCCCACCTGTGCTGCCTCCTGCCCTTCATACTGTACATATGTTCCAATCCTTCCCTGCCGCTGCAGATTCAGACATTTCTTATCCATTAACCGCACTCGAAGCATATGTCGATAAAAATGTTTTATCTCTTCTTCGTTCACTTCTTTCTGCTCATTTACAAGCTCTCCATTACCATTGATGTACTGAATAATTGGAAATTCCTTTTTCAAAAATCATCTCTCCTTTATGTGGCAGATTGAGGGGTCTCTTGTGTGAATGTTTTTAATGCCTCTAAAAATAGCTGGTTTTCCTCTTCAAGACCGATGGTGATTCGAAGCATTGTCGGATACCCCATTAAGTGGCCTGGCCGCACGATAATTCCTTTGCTTAACAGTCCTTCAAAAACTTCTTCCGCCGGCCTTTTAACATCTGCCATAATGAAGTTGGTTTGTGTAGGAAAATAAGATAGACCTAGTTCATTAAATCCTTGAATCAGCTGCTTCCTCCCCTTTTTATTTTTCTTGATCGTATTCTGGAGAAATTCTTCATCTTCCAGTGAAGCAGCAGCGGCTGCGACTGCCAATCTGTTAAGGTTAAATGGATCTTTTACTTTCATAAGTTCCTGTACGATAGCTGGAGCCATTATCCCATAGCCAATCCTTAAACCGGCCAGGCCGTAAATTTTTGAAAATGTTCTTAGAATAATCATATTAGGATAATCATTCAGTAAAGGCAGTGTTTCAAGGTATTCATCACTATCTGCATATTCATAGTATGCTTCATCAATGATTAGCAGAATGTGGGAAGGGACCTCGTCAATAAACCGTGCAAGCTCAGCCTTCCTGACAATTGTTCCTGTAGGATTATTTGGATTACAGACAAACATCATTTTTGTTTTGTCTGTAATTGCTTTAAGCATGGCCGAGAGATTATGTGTACCATCCGTCATCTCAACTTCTACAGGCTTGCCGCCTTCAATGAGAACATTCGTTTTATAACGCGGGAATGTAACACTAGCCATTACAGCCTCATCCCCTTCATTTATGTATGATCTGGTAAGAAGTCGAATGATCTCGTCCGATCCATTTCCAAAAATAAGCTGATTTGTGTTTACTTTGAGACGCCTGGCCAGCTTAAAACCTAACGTCGGTGAAGTGATTTCAGGATATCTTGTAAGCTCACGCATTTCCTCTTGTACGGCTTGATCAACATAAATAGAATAACCAAACGGATTCTCATTAGAAGCCATTTTAATAACACGATTCAGTCCTTTTTCACGTCTTAATTCTTCAATGGGCTTGCCGGGCGAGTACATAGAGACTTTCTGCAGCTGAGGGCGGGGCGGAATCATCACAAAACCTCCTCTAAAGTTAATGTAAAAATAAGGTACCAAAACCAGTTTAGAGTTATCTAAATTTTCTATCAAGAACGTTATTTAAAGTGCTGTTGCTTTCACGCACTAAATGATGGGTAAATCCGTTAAAGTAATCCTTATACGACAGCGTCAGATTTTTTTCAATAGCTTGAGAGTATAAGAATTATACTAAATTCATATCTCAACCGTTTATTTCATGTGATTTTATAGAATCAGAAAAAGGCTGACGAGTTAATCCCGTCAGCCTTTTTCTGCACGCGTATAATTATTGTGAAAAACACTCAGCATACTGGTTCAAAAGTATAAATTTCCCTAGAAAGCAGAAGCTACCATTACTACTTACAAAGGAATGATTAATTTGAAGAAACTGGCTTTTTTATTATTGATGATTTTTCTAGCTGCTTGTAATAATAACAACAATGAAGAAGTTAACAATCCTCCAGAAAACGCTCCTGCTGAAAATGAAGATCAATTGGCCGGACAGACAGATGAAAGCTTTAACTTTATAGCTTTTGAACTGGATGTGGAGTATCCGGATGATAAGTTAGTGGATGTAGAGTATGAAAATGAGAAGGAAGGAATGGATGCTAAATACTTTGATGAAATGAAGGATCTAGATTTAAGAAGTGATGAAGCATTAGAAAAGCTTTCTCCTTTGTTTGAGAGCTTCACTTTCGATCAAAATACTTCTGATAAAGAAGTGATCAAAGAAGTAAAGAAGGCATTTGAGGTTGAAGATAATTACGATAAATTTGAACTCGAAATTGAATTTGAAGATGGAACAGATAAAAAGTACAAATAAACATGCGGGCTGCATTAACCCGCATGTTTCATTTTTTTATTCTGGATTTTTATATAAAATGGTAATCATAAGGATGATAACAGCAACTACAACCGACAGAAAAATCATTCCAGGCACAGTAAATTCATAAATCATATTTTATCCCCTTCCGTTCGTCCGGCTGTTCTCTACTCTTGAAACCATCTCACGTTTTAAATTGCTTTATTTTTCAGAATTATCTACAATTTTACCTCATTTCCAAAAATATGTAAACCGAAGAAGGCTTGTCCTTCTAAAATACATACCTCATTCGATATCAATATTTACTACCGAAACGAGGCTTTCTTCCGTATTATCGCCAGCGCAAAGCAATTCGCAGCTTACAACAGTCAACACCGCTAACCTGTGAGGAGAACTCCAGCCGCAGTCCATCAGGATTAAAATAAACATCTACTTTTGAACCCACGCCGATGGAATTGATTAATTGCTTAACTTCCTCACTATTTGACTGTTCAGCCGCCTGCATAAGCTGTGCATCAAACGCTTGGGAAGAAGCTAAACGATCAAGCACAATACTGGCATCACTCATCAGTTTTTTCATTTGTCCAGCAGAACTTTGCAGCAGTTCCCCATCTGCCGGTCGATGGGGACGCTGCGGCCAATACATAGGATAATAATAGTTTGGATAGTAATAGTTATAATACACGATCATACTTCCCTTCCAGAAGAAGATTTAAATTAGTATATGCCACTGGAAATGGTATTCGTGTTTGTCTGTTTTCCCTTACTTTTTTATCCCTTGACGTTCTTGTGTATCCCTTTAATCTTTGGGATAATGATATAGAAAAACGAAGAGCGTACATATACAAGGAGGAGCCAGAAATGTCCAAAGATCCAGAGTCTAACTTAAAGATTTTTTCCTTAAGATCAAATCGAGCACTTGCTGAGGAAATAGCGGATAACGTGGGAATTGAGCTAGGTGAATGTTCTGTCACTGAATTTAGTGATGGTGAACTGCAAATTAATATAGAAGAAAGCGTCCGCGGAGCTGATGTATTTGTTATTCAATCGACAAGCGAACCGGTCAATCAGCATATTATGGAGCTTCTCATTATGATTGACGCTTTAAAGCGTGCTTCGGCAGAATCCATAACTGTCGTCGTTCCTTATTATGGATACGCCCGGCAAGATCGGAAAGCCCAGCCCCGTGACCCGATTACAGCCAAGCTGGTCGCTGACTTAATCGAAAGAGCTGGAGCTACAAGACTAATGTCCATTGATATTCATGCTCCACAAGCCCAGGGATTCTTTAACATTCCTGTCGATATGCTTCTCGCCATGCCAATTATGACGGAATACTTTACAAAGAAGAAGCTGGAAAATGTAGTCGTCGTATCTCCAGATCATGGCAGTGTGAAAATGGCCCGACAGATGGCGGACCATTTAAAAACACATATTGCTATTATTGATAAACGCGGCCCTCGTGGAGATATTAAAGGTGAAATAAATATAGTAGGAGATATTAAAGGCAAAACGGCTATTCTTATGGACGATATTGTAGATACGGCTACCAGAATTACGAGCGGGACGAAAGCGCTGCTCGACCATGGGGCTAAAGAAGTTTATGCCTGCAGCACACATCCTGTTCTCTCTGGACCAGCTGTTGATAAAATAAAAGAATCACCTGTAAAAGAATTGATTGTGACTAACAGCATTTCTCTTTCAAATGAGAAAAAGCTGGATAAAATTACTCAGCTTACAATTGCTCCGCTGATTGGTGAAGCGATCAAGCGTGTGTTTAATGAAAAACCTGTCAGCCCATTATTTGATAAATAAAATAAAAAAAGGTGGACGCCATACTAAGCGTCCACCTTTTTTTATTTACGATCTACAGCACCAGCTGTTGCTTTTACAAGTTCTACTGTCTGATCAACAGTAGACTGTCGAAAGTCCTCAAACTCATCTGTCGTATATATCCCAGGTTCTTCAGGATAATGTTCCTGTGCAGCAACATGCAGATGTCCTCCTGGTATGTCATATGCCCCTAAGCCCAGCCTCACTCTGTTGGAGCGGTATTGGCTTTCATTTGATAAATAACTTCCGCCGCCTCCAGAACGGGCATAAGAGTCTTCTGATGGCCCATTTTCATGACATACATAGTCTCCATCGCGATATTGGGGAGCCTGCCACTCACATATCTCATTGTTTCTTACTACCGGCCATGGTCCGGTATTTGCAGCGGTCATTTCCTTCACCGGCAGCGTAGTTTCAATAAACTCAGGAAGCACATCAGGCATAGGCCAGTGCTCAGCTGTTGGGATGACATTCGCTCGCTCCTCAAGCTTATTATCAATACCTGTCTGCCAGCGTCCGGCATATCCTTCGATCGCCATCTTCCTTGGACCGCCCTGGCTGATGGTCATCATTAAATCAACCTGCTCTTTCGTAGCTTTTAAATAAGGACCAAACGTATCTTCTACAATACCTTCTTCAAAATCCTCCCATCTTACTGGGAAATTAGCGGCCTGAATAAAAGCTGGCCCGTCATTTGTCATCACTTTCTTTCCATCTAACTGCAGGGCTGCAGCCCCGGAAGGGTTGGATCTTCTAAATTCCTGTTCGAGGCGGTAAGGGTCAAAACCACTTACTAAAATACGCTTCCCCCCTTTACCTTTAGGGTAATCGATAGAGGTAATTCCCCTTGACGTATATTCCAGCTGCTTCATCAGCCTCTCTTTGTCCTTATCAGTAATATTAAATGTTGGCTCCCATTGTCTCAGGGCACTGGTCATATGTAACCTTGTCCAGTACAGCGGCCGATCATCATATCGATCCAGATCCCCTAAGTCTGTCCTCTCCCCTTGTGCACGTTGAACAGCTGTACTCCACAGCTTCTCTCCATGTTTAGTTATTAAGTTTTCCACCTGCTTTATGTTCTCAGCTTGACAAAGATCTTTCTTAAACTGATCCGCATATTGTGTAAACTGTGCCTCTTGCATGATCTGCTGAGGAATTGGCTTGCCATCTTCAATCCGCTGCTCTTCCGGTGTTAACGAAATACCCTCATTAAAACAGTTTTCTGCCGCAGCCACTTGTCCGCCTCCTGACATAATTGCTAATGATAAAATGAAGCCCAAGATTATTCTCACATTCATTAAATGCCCCTCCTTTGATGATTGGTTTAATTTTAAAAAAATAGCGGAAAGTTTTTCAAATTTTTTGAATTATTTACTGAAAATTAGTTAGTTTGTCGTGTATTCGAGGGATATATTTTAGTGTGAACGGCTTATGTTTTCAGTCACTATTGGTATAAAGCCAGCCAAACTAGCAAATATTGAGGAATAGAATAGATTGTCAAAGGAGTTTTCAAAGATGAGCAATCCGTTGATCCAAAGACTTATCCTTGGATTTGTTACCGGTACGATGATTTTCCTTGGTTTTCAAGCGGGACTGGCTATTACCAATAATAGTGGGGTGGGAAGTATATTAATTGCCGTCTTTTTCGGTATTGTTACACGCACCATTGTTTCCTTTTTGATAAAAACCACAGTAGAAAAAAACGCTTCCCTTTAAGGAGAAGCGTTTTTTAATGGAACTATTTTATTGACGCGGTCCCCACTGGTAAGCAGTTTTATCTCCTGCTTATGTAAATAGAGAGAAGCTCTCTCTATTTTTGCTTTAATAATCTCATACTGTTGAGTATAACAATTAAAGCAGCTCCCGTGTCGCTTAATATCGCCATCCATAATGTTAAAAACCCTGGAAATATGAGCAGCAGCGCTGCCGTTTTAGTTAATAAAGAAAACCAAATATTCTGCTTAATAATAGTTAATGCTTTCCGGCTCAAATTAATGGTATGGGGAAGCTTTTCTAAGTTATCCGCCATTAGTACAATATCCGCTGTTTCCATAGCCGTGTCAGTACCTGCCCCTCCCATGGCTATCCCGAGATCTGCCGTGGCAAGCGCCGGGGCATCATTAATACCGTCCCCAACCATAGCGGTCTTTTTACCTTCCTGCTGCAATTTTTTAACAGCGGAGACTTTATCTTCAGGTAGAAGTTCCGCAAAATAACGGTCTATCTCTGTCTGGCTGGCAATTTTCCTGGCGGTTCCTTCATTATCTCCTGTAAGCATAACGATTTCTTGCATACCGACACCTTTTAGCTTTTTAATCGCTTCTACGGAAATATCCCTAATCGTATCTGCTACACTAATAATGCCTGAAATTCTATCATCGCTTCCTACAACGACAACGGTGTGTCCGTTCTTTTGCAGAGAATCAATCTGTGCCTCTATACGGGGGAAATCAGTATTCATCTCACGGAATAATTTAGGACTTCCTGCAAATTGCTCGACTCCATGAATGACAGCCTTCGCCCCTTTTCCAGCAATCGATTGAAAAAGTCTGCCTTCATCTGAACGTATCCCACGATCTTCTGCATACTCCGTTATTGCCCGGGCAATAGGATGAGTAGAATGCTCTTCTATAGTGCGAGCGATCTTTAAAGTCTCCTCAATGTCACCATCCACCGGGATAACGTGCGCCACTTTTGGTTTACCTTCTGTTAATGTTCCCGTTTTATCAAAAGCCACCGCTTGTATCAGTCCGGCTTTTTCTAAAAACGTGCCTCCTTTAATTAAGACCCCATTTCTCGCTGCATTCCCTATCGCCGATACAATGGCTACCGGTGTAGAAATGACGAGCGCACAAGGACAGGCCACTACAAGTAGTGCAAGCCCTTTATAAAACCATTCATTCCAGGATCCCATTCCCAGTAAAGGAGGACCTGCAATAATTAATAAGGCCAGCGCAAAAATAATAGGTGTATAAACTTTGGCAAAACGGTCAATGAAAGCCTCGGTCGGCGCTTTCCTCCCCTGTGCTTCTTCGACGAGATGAATAATTTTAGCAATCGTTGTATCCTCGACCAATTTAGTCACGGCAACTTCGATCGATCCTTGTTCATTGATAGTTCCAGCATATACCTTATCTCCTCTGCCTTTATCTACAGGCAGAGACTCTCCGGTAATAGGAGCCTGATTTAAACTGGAAAAGCCCTCAATAACCTCCCCATCAAGCGGCACTTTTTCACCAGGTTTTATTAAAACTACATCATTTACTTTTACATCCTCTACAGGTCTACGAACCCATTCACTCCCTGATTTAACCGTGGCCTCTGATGGAGTCAGGTTAATTAAGCCGCGAATCGATTCCCGGGTACGTTCAATCGATCGGCTTTGCAGCGCATTGCCAAGCGCAAACAGCCAGACAACTGTGGCTCCTTCAAACCACTCTCCAATAAGAGCAGCACCAAGAGCGGCTGAAACCATCAGCACATTCATATCAAGGGACCGGCTCTTCACAGCATAAAAGGCGCTTTTAGCAGGCTTATAACCGCCGAGCACAATGACAGCTGCATAGAAGGAGGTTACGAGTGGCTGAGGCAGATTGGTAAAGGATAAGATAAATCCAATAGCTAGCAGGAGCCCTGAAATTAATGTAGCCCAGCCCTTTTCTTTTTGCTCAGCAGTCTGCGGTCGTCCCTTTTTAATTAAAGCTGCTTTAAACCCTGATCTTTCCACTTCTTTAATAACTTCCTCAGAAGTCATCGTATGGTCTATATACAATTTCCCCGTAGAAAAATTAACGCGTGCTTCCTTTACTTTAGAATTTTTAGATAAACGTTTTTCAATGGTAGCTGCACATGATCCGCAATCCATTCCTGTAACGCTGAATGTCTGCATATGATCAGCAGGTGATTCAAGGAAAGGCTCATTTTTTTGTCGATTATCTGAACAGCTTTTTCCTTGGGTACTATTTTCATGGGAACAGCAGCTGCTATGTTCTGCTATTTCCGGATTCTGTTTCATAAGAATTCCCCCGTTTTCCTACTCATTGGCATGAACCATGGCGATAGAAACAAGCTGGCGTACGTGCTCATCCGCCAGTGAATAAAATACAAGTTTCCCCTCTTTACGATATTTTGCCAGCTTCATATTACGCAGCAGGCGTAAATGATGAGAAGCAGTAGCTGTAGTGGAACCGATAATATTTGCAACATCGCATACACATAATTCTGGTTCCAATGTTAAAGCATAGGCTATCTTAAGTCTGGTTGCATCAGACAAAGCTTTAAATATGAGTTCAACCCCGGCTACTTCCTCAACCTTAGGTTGTATTCGGCTGACCAATTTTTCATCATAACAAAACGTTTCACAAGTGGGAGCCGTTTTTTCTATATCTTTGCTCATTATATTCCCCTTTCATTCAAATAATCATTTGAATATTTGTTTATAGTGTATCCTTCTTATTAAATAACGTCAAAGCATTATATTCAAATTATCATTAGAATGTGTTATTAAAAAATAAAAAAAAAGACTGCTCGGTCAGTCTTCACTGACTTTTGAGCAGTCCTTTTCTTCTTATTTAATTAGTAAGGATCGGATTCATGGCTCTTCTTCACAGCTTCTTCGGCTGCCTCATTTTGAGCGAATGAACCTTGGCCATATTTAGATTTAGATGCTTCACGTCCTGGAATCTCATTTTCCATATTCATTTCCTGCATCTCCGCTATTTTTGCTTCAATGCCTTCTTTTACACGGCGTCCATAATCTTCATCGGCTTGTGTAAAATGTTCAATCATAGCGTTTTGAATACGTTCATCACAACTTGCAAGCGCGTTGGAAAGATTATTAATTAATTCGTCCCGTTCCCAGTCTTCAAAGCTGCGGTACGTATCGCCTGCCTGCCCATAATTGTTCGTACGATCAATCGGCTCACTCTTAACGGCAGCATTGTAAGTTGGCTCATGAGGCGGTCTATCTGAACCGTCAGCTTCCTGAAAACCGCCTTTCATTGATGGCTCATAGTTAATATGAGGATTGTCCCCCGATTCCCTGGGATCGCGAGTATCCATCTGTCCGCGCTGCTGGTTTGTACGGATACCGGTTTTAGGGGCATTTACAGGAACTTTCAAATAGTTTGCCCCTACGCGGTAACGCTGGGTATCTGAGTAAGAGAACGTGCGCCCCTGGAGCATTTTATCATCTGAGAAATCCATTCCATCTACAAGTACTCCTGTACCAAAAGCAGCCTGTTCTATTTCCGCATGAAAGTCCTCTGGATTGCGGTCAAGAACCATTCGTCCTACCGGCAGCCAAGGAAACTTATCCTCCGGCCAAAGCTTCGTATCATCAAGCGGATCAAAATCAAGTTCAGGATGGTAGTCATCCTCCATGATTTGAACAAACAGCTCCCATTCAGGATATTCTTCACGTTCAATAGACTCAAAGAGATCCTGTGTAGCATGGCTTACATTTTTCGCTTGAACCATGTCAGCCTCTTCCTGTGTCAGGTTCCGGATCCCTTGTTTCGGTTCCCAGTGATATTTAACAAGCACGGCTTCACCTTTATCATTGACCCACTTATAAGTGTTCACCCCTGAACCCTGCATATGACGGTAAGTTGCCGGAATACCCCATGGAGAGAACAGGAATGTAATCATATGGGTCGCCTCAGGAGTGCGGGAGACGAAATCAAACATCCGTTCAGGATTCTTAACATTTGATGCCGGGTCTGCCTTAAAGGCGTGAATCATATCTGGAAACTTCATAGCATCAAGAATAAAGAAGATTTTTAAATTATTCCCGACAAGATCCCAGTTTCCATCTTCTGTGTACATTTTAACCGCAAACCCACGGGGATCACGATCGGTTTCAGGTGAATCTTTTGAACCAGCTACTGTGGAGAAACGCACCATTAATGGCGTTTTCTTACCTGCTCCTGAAAATACTTTAGCTCGAGTATACTTCTCGACAGGCTCGTCCCCGACTTTTCCATATGTTTCAAAGTATCCAAATGCCCCGGAACCGCGTGCGTGTACTACACGTTCTGGAACTTCTTCCCTGTCAAAGTGGGAAATTTTTTCGATAAAATGATAATTCTCAAGTGTGGCGGGCCCTCGATTGCCTACTGTACGGATATTCTGGTTATCTGTAACAGGACGACCCTGTCTTGTTGTCAGTGTCTCCCGTTCCATATCCTTATTCTTCGAGTTATTCTTATCCTTGTTATCTGCCACGATGAAACCCTCCCTGAATTTGTATAATGATTAATTCTAATAAACCTAACACCTCCCACTTAATAACTATTCCCATTTTATAATTATTTTAATCTAAAATACAAAAGTTTTTCTAATAAATTATTCAGGTGGAGATTTCTGTTTTTATTTCAAGACTGGAGAGTTTCATAAATACGTGCAAAATAAGATTAATCCTTTCTTAAAGATTCTTTCCATTCTAACCCTTTTTGCTCAATTTCTTTTATGTACGCATCTTTTCCTTCTATATAACTGTCGATATCAAAAGGATGCTTTTCAGCTAATCTTTGCTTTAGCTGACTGTATGTCAGCGCTTCTTCCGGATGTGCTCTCATATAATCTCGAAATGCTAAATGACGTGCCGCCTCCCGACTTCCACTCTCAAACACATGGATATGATGTGTACGGCTGTTCCCGCCTTTCTTAAAAAACCTGCGGCCGGCAATGCCATGTTCCCCTTTTGCTTCATATCCGAGCATCTGCATCTCCGAATTGTAACGATCCACTTTTCTAATATCATTCACTTCTACTAAAATGTCGATCACAGGCTTTGCATGGATGGATGGTATGGATGTGCTTCCAATATGATGAATACCGGCCATCTCTTTTCCGAAAATACTCTTCACCCTCACTGCTTCTGCATTAAACATCGCAGGCCAATGCAAAGAATAAGGAACTATTTTCACTTCTCTCATCACGTATTCCTCCTTAAAAATTGAATAATAATTAAGCAATAATCAGACAGACCCTTTACTCGTCTCCTTTTATGATAAGTAGGAGGTGACTTAAATGACAGGTTTAAATAAAAACATACGATATTACCTTTTGGCGGGAAGTGTCTCAAGATTCGGGGATGTACTATCAGGAATGGCATTTTTATTTTTAGCCTACGATATGACACAGTCGGCGCTGCATACGACAGTTATTGCTGCAGGTGAAACAATACCTTATCTTTTCAATGGGCTTATAGGAGGGGTCGCTGCTGATTGGCTTCCAAAGAAGAAATTGCTGCTGTTTTTGGATTTAGTAAGGATTCCTTTAATCTCATCAGTTGTAATCTTTTATCAATTAGAACTGTTAAATTTCATTTATTTGATGGTCATTAGCTTTTTGATTCACAGCATTGGCTGCTTTTTTAACCCTGCCCATCGTGCCATCCTCCCCTTAATTACTAAGGAATCAGAGCGCACGAAAGTAAACAGCTTATATGACAGCTTAACTAGAGGCGTTACTGTGCTCAGCCCTTTTTTATCCGTCTGGCTGCTCAACTCGTATGGGGTGATCCACTTCTTTACAATAGACGCTGTATCTTACGCGGTCAGCGCCTTATCTATTTGGAGGATTCACTTTAAAAATTACAGCAATTATGCGGACAGGTCATTAAAGGCCATGTTTGGGGCTATTACTGAATTCCTGTCATGGGCAAAAAACCATACAATGATTAAACAGTTATTCTTTTTTACATTTCTTACTGTATTCTTTAACACATGGGTATGGGAGGTTGGCCTTCTGCTTGCCTTAAAAGAAATAACCGGCAGCAGCGAGGAAATATACAGCATCCTGCAAGGTGTATTTGGAGCTGCGGTCATTCTTACAAATCTTATGATCCCTTATCTTATTAAGAAAATGTCATTAACCATTTATCTGGCAGGCTCATTAATTTGGGGCAGTGGAGTTGTTTATTATGGACTCACTTATAACGTTGTTCACTTTTTTATCGGTTGTGTGATCGTTGGCATTGGTCTTCCTATAGCAGGGCTGGCAAGAGTTTATCTTCTACAGACGCTTGTCCCAGAGAATAAAATGGGGAGAGCTTTTAGTACAAACGCCGTCTTGTTATACCTAGCAAACACTTTGTCTTTAGCTTTGTATGGCTCTCTGGCCATTTTTGTTCCTATTCAATTTTTAATAATATTCAGCGGAGTCATGATTGTGAGTTTAATAGGTATAGGTCTACGCACGGTAATTGCGGCGAAACTCGGTCGGTGTCTTTCGATAAACTTTTTTAAATAGATGGTTATAGGAATTAACACTTTTGAATCCATGCTGAAGAGCAATTGATAAGACTGTTTCTTGAGTCTGAATGAGTGCAGATTTACTTATAAACAAGCGGTACAACTGGAGCCAGGAATATGGAGATAATCCAATTTCTTGCTTAAATAGATGAGAGAATTGATATTTATTAAACTGAGCGTGTTCTGCCATTTCATCTAATGTCCAATCTTTCTCGAAGTTTTCCTTAAGAACCTCCAGCAGACGAACAATACCAGCTTCGCTGCTCTGCCCTGGGAATTCTTTCAGATGAGAACCTGCTCCGTACTGAAGAAGAATGGAGAGCTGGGTCAGACTGTTATCTAAAAAGAAAGCATTCATTTCTGGCTCAGAATTTTCATGTTCTATTAGAAAGTCGCGCACAAATAGCATCCACATTTGAATTTGCGGGTGTTTATAAGCAATCATAGAAAACTCCGGTTCTCTTTCGGAAAGTCCCATCTGTTGGGCGGCACTTCTAATAAGCTCAGGATTAAGTTCGACAAGAAATTTCTCCTCGACGACGTTCAGCTGCTTATGCTTTTCTTCCGGGTTCATAATTAAAAAAGAACCTTTATCAATGGAAAGATCTCCATACGAGGTTTGGTAATCATCGTTTCTCCACTCTCGTTCACCTAATTTATCCTTTCGTAAAAGAAGCAGTCCATTCTTATTGGTAACATTCATAGTATCAAACTTTCTTTTTTTTTACTTCTCAGCTGTATTAAAAGCTTCTAAATGCCGGCGGATGAGCCGAATTTGTCCGCGATGACTGAGTTCATCTTCAAAGACATGAAACCAGCGAAAATAATGGTTAGCCTGATCGTCTGGACCAAACGGAGAAATTTCATCCATCCATTTGTCGTCTTTTTGTTTAAAGCGCTCCAGTGTTTCTTTCCTGACGTTATTTAATTGATTTATGTAATGAGATAATTCAAAACCTTTCACTTCCTGATGTGCTTTCTCTCCGAGTGCAAGGCCTGATTCAAGTCGTTTAAACTCTTTTTCAGTAGGATCCCTGTCTTCAAAAGTCATAATTTGATAGACTTCTTCAACACTTGCTATGTGATTCAAGAGGCAGCCGATGGAGTTCCCTTTATTATCTATTCGATAGTCCAATTCCTCTGCTGTAAGGTTTTCTACTGCTTCCAGTGTCGTATTTCTTGTGTATTCCATCATAGAAACAAGCCTGCCAATTACAGGAGTGTAGCCTTCCTTAACGTCCACTATAAACCTTTTGTTATCGTCAATATTCACATTACCTCTCCTTTCTTCTTTTTTAGTATACCAATATTTTCAATATACAGAAATATTAGATTCACACCTGCTTTTTATTTAGCATTAAAACTGTTCTTTTACTGTAGAAAGATAAAAGCACCGGGAAAGTCTGTTGATTTCCACGGTGCTCCTATTTATCTCTAATCTTCATTTATAAAGCACGTTACTTCCCTGTTTTAATGAATAATCACCCTCGTGAAACTGCCTTTTTAGCAGATACTGCAGCAAATGTAATGGTAATGGCGCAGGCGATGGCTATTGCGATGATACCCTGCATCAGCTCCCACCATTGCCAGCCATCAATAAGGACCGTTCGCATACTTTCAAAAATATAGGTTGTTGGATTAATTGTTGCTGCGACCTTAAGCCACTGAGCTTCAATCAGTTCGTAAGGGACAAATGTGGTACTGAGAAAAATAAGCGGAAAGAAAATAAATGTTCCAGCTTGGGCAGCCTGAGCATTCTTCGTTCTTAAAGCAACCCCTGCTGAATACCCAGCAAAAGCAAGCCCCCAGCCAATCGTAATTAAAATAACGAATAAAATACCGCCTATCCCCGTTACCGATTCAAGGCCCATCAAATAGGCGATCGCTAAGATGAACAATGTCTGAACAAACAGCTGCAGCATACCGGCGATGATCGGCCCGAGCACTATCGCCAGCCGTGAAGCTGGTGTAAGCAGCAGTCTTGAAAAAAAGCCGTTTTCTATATCTTTTACGATGGCCTGCCCGGCACCCCCGGCTCCGCCGATTGCTGCAGATACAATGGATACAGGAAGAATAAATGCCAGATAATTAGCCCCTTCAAAGTTAGGAAGCTGTGATATCCCGCTTAATCCCCCATCATATACAAGTAAGAAAAAAGCAGATATTAATAAGTTAGGTATGAAAGAAAATGGATTTCGCAACGTAGTGATGATATTTCTTTTCGTAATAAGCCACGTATCTTTTATTAAACTATTGCCCATTTTCCTCACCTTCCTCAGGTTCATTTGTTATCTTAAGAAAAATATCGTCTAATGTGGGAGAGGACAAGTTGGTAGTGTCCAGCTCTATTTTATGTTCATCTAGAAGTCTTACAATTTGCAGCAGCTGCTTATTTCCTTCATGTACATAAACGTTCAGCTTGCCGTTCTGCACAATTAAATCCACAGTTGATAAGTTTTCCTTAAGGACAGCTTCTGCTTCGTGTAAGTCTGCTTCTTTTGTGAATGTAAGTGTAATTAGATCATTCCCTATTTGAGACTTCAGCTGCTGCGGAGTCCCTGAAGCTACAATCAGTCCACGATTAATAATGCTGATTCTGTCAGCCAGTGAATCCGCTTCTTCTAAATATTGAGTCGTCAGGAATATGGTCGTTCCCACCTGTTTATTCAAACGCTCTAATTCCTTCCAGATCGCCATTCTATTTGTTGGATCAAGACCTGTCGTCGGTTCATCGAGAAACAAGATTTTAGGCTCATTGACTAAGGTTAAAGCAAGATCAAGCCTGCGTCTCATGCCTCCTGAATAATTCCCAATTTTTCTGGAAGCATCCTCTGTTAACTGTACAATTTCAAGCAGCTCGTCAGCACGGTGTTTGGCACTCTGCTTCTGGTAGCCGAATATACGGGCCTGAAGTTCAAGCATTTCTCTTCCTGTTAAATCAGGATCCACTCCTGTTTCCTGGAGGGCCACTCCAATATGGCGTCTCACTTTTCCAGGATCTTTACTGACATTATAACCAGCTACAAAAGCTTCTCCTCCTGTGGGGTTGATCAAAGTTGTCAGCATTTGGACAACCGTTGATTTGCCAGCTCCATTAGGTCCGAGAAAAGCAAAGAACTCTCCCTCATTTACTGTGAAACTGACATCCTTCACTGCCTGTACATTGCCTTTCTTAAAGGTTTTAGCAAGATGGTTGACCTCAATGGATCCATGCATTAAAAATATCTCCCTTCATTTCCGGCACTAATGTCAGAAATCCTTTTCCTATAGAATACCCTATTTGCCCAGTTAAATCACTTTCCAGATTTATAGAATATGCCTTGTGGAGATTCCATTAAAACAGCCGTCATAATCACGCTAGATATTTTTATAATACATTCTGTATAATCGCTTATATTTCTGCTGGATAACCTTAAGAAATTCAAGCAGCAGCTTATATTTTTCCACATTGAGCTTTAGATCTTTTGTCCACTTTTCTTCAAGCTCCAGCAGTTCAAGCTGATGCCATACGTCGAGATCGTCCTGTTCAAGCAGGTGAAGTTGTTCATGGATCTTTTTTCGTATTTCTTTAATAACATCATCCCAATACTCGGGATCATTAACGACATATACATTGCCATCAGAAGTAAACTCTCCGTCCAGGTAAAACAAGGTCTGAGGAACGATGTAAAAGCTTTTATCTAATTTCTCTACATATCTAAGACTATAGCTGAATAGCTGATTATATAATTCAACCAGTTTCTTTTCATTTATTGATCTTTCCAGCTGATTCTTCTGCTGGAAAGCTTCTTTTATATATAGGGACAAGTAGGTAAAGATAGTTGTAATGACAGGAATCACGATTATATACCAATCCATTAAAGTCTCCCCTCTCATACAGCTGCTCATGTCGATATATATGCTTCGGCTTTTTATGGCAGAAGATAATTGAGACTGCTTAACTAATTAGAAGTAATAATTTTCTCCTGTACTTTAGAATGAAACGATTTATACATAAGTTCTAAAAACCCATAAAAAAACCTGAGCAGGAAAGCTCAGGTTTTACTTTAAACAGGTGTTAAAGACAGCTTGGAAGTGAACATGACTGTGGCTGAAGCCACGCTGATAATCGTTACTATAGAGAGCAACAATGTCTGAGTTGAAAACAAATAACCTCCTAATAAAATAACAGCTAAATCAATAAGAAGGATGACATAACCCACATTAATTTTTAACAGGTTGGCGATCATTTGAGCCAGAAGATCTGTTCCGCCAGTGCTCGTCTGGTGACGTAACATATAGCCGATTCCGCTCCCTACTAGTACTCCGCCTATCATTGAACAAAAAACGGGTGGTATATCAAGATGAAAAGCACGTATCCCACTAAAAAAATCAATTAAAAAAGAAGACATGAGCAGTCCATGGAGACTGTTATAAAAATATGGCCTGAAATAGAACCATGCAACCACAAAAATCGGAATACTAATACATATGATTGTAATCCCCACCTTAATATGCCAGAGATAATTGACAATCAGGCCGAGACCGATCACACCACCATCTAATACCCTGTCAGGAATTAAAAACATATTAATTCCCACCGCAAGCAAAATACTTCCTATTATTATAGCCGCTGTTTTTCTAATAATCCGATTCATAGGTTTTATCCCCTCAAGCGAATAACAGTTTATGATTCAATATATGAAGGCATGTCCTCCAAAAGAATGAAATTAGAGACTCTTTCGTTTAAACCAATTCATCTACCGTTTCACGCAAACCATATAGAGCATCATTACACGCTTGAAAGATATTCATGAGTGAATTCTTAAAGGGTTGGATATCCTTATAACTAATACGTTTTTCAAGGAGGAACAAACATGTCAAGCCAGAAAAAAGAAATACAGCCAAAACAGCACCAGAATCGTCAGCCTGGTTTTGAACACGAAATGAATCCTCTGCCCATTTATGAGGATCCAAACTATAAAGGAAGCGGCAAACTTACCGGCAAGACTGCAGTAATAACAGGCGGAGACAGTGGAATTGGACGTGCCGTTAGTCTTTACTTTGCAAAAGAAGGAGCCGACATTGCCATTTTGTACTTAGATGAACACGATGATGCCAATATGACTCGATCATTAGTCGAAAAAGAAGGAAAACGTTGCAGACTATTCAGTGGAAACATTGGAAATGCTGGATTTTGTGAAGATTCGGTGAAACAGATTGTGGAGGAATTTAAAGGAATTGATATTTTAGTAAACAATGCTGCGATTCAATATCCGCAGGAGGATTTTATGAATATTACGAATGAACAGCTTGAAGAAACGTTCCGTGTAAACATTTTTTCTTATTTTTACATGGCAAAAGCTGTCCTTCCGTATTTGAAGCAAGGAAGTACTATTATAAACACTTCTTCCATCACGGCTTACGCAGGGAATGAGCAGCTGATCGACTATTCCTCGACTAAAGGAGCGATCACGACATTTACTCGCTCTCTGGCAAAATCATTAGTAAGTAAAGGGATACGTGTAAATGGAGTTGCACCCGGACCTGTATGGACACCGTTAATTCCAGCAAGCTTTGATGCTAAAAAGACAGCGGAGTTCGGTTCTGATAATCCAACAAAGAGACCTGGACAGCCAAAAGAATTAGCACCGGCCTACGTGTATTTAGCTTCCAGTGATTCAAGCTACGTCACGGGACAGATGATCCACGTAAACGGTGGTGTAATAATAAATGGATAAAAAAAGCAGGCTGTCACTGGGACAGCCTGCTTTTTAATTGATTAATTTAGTAATAGAAGTTTGCCAGTAATAGAACAGGTCAAATATCCAATGGTTGGGAGAAGTTGTGGATTCCGCTTGCAAAGAAACTTGAGTTTCCGGTTCTTCTTTTTTTTCCAGCTGAAAAGAAGTGAGAAGCTTGTCTTCACTGTGTATCTCCAGTCGTCCATCCCCCGTTACTTTCTCTTCAATGGCTTGATCCTTTGGCTTGGCGTAATGAAGTTCTTCTGGGGTGATAAATTCATTTCCATCGGCCTTGTAAACTTTATTATCTGGGATAGAATTAGTCTCATAGTGATCAAATGCATAATCAAGCAGTTTGCTGGTTTCCTGATAGGCCACATTTTGTGACTCACTTTTAAGAGTAATGACAATTACTTTTAGACCGTCTCTCTCAGCTGAAGTAGATAACGTCGTTCCTGATTGACTAACAAATCCTGTCTTCCCCCCCGTTACGTCCTCATTACTCGGGTCGATAAGCAGTTTATGGTGAGAAATGATAGTAGTCTCCCATCCTTCACCTTTCCAGTCTAACTTTTTCATACCGAAATACTTGGAGAATGTAGGGTTTTTCAAAGCGTATTTAGTGAGAGCAGCCAGGTCTTTGGCCGTCGTCTGGTGTTTTGGATGATATAGGCCGTGCGGGTTTTCAAAGTGGGTATTTCTTAAGCCGACTTCTTCTTTTAAATATTTATTTAGTTCTTCAGAGAATGCCTTCCCATTTCCGCTCATGTGTTCAGCAATGGCTAACCCGGCATCGTTTCCTGAATTAACTAAAAGGCCTTTTACTAATTTATCAAGAGTAACTACTTCCCCAGGTTCCAAGTAAACTCTTGTACCGTCTACTTCTCTTGCTTTCTCGCTAACCGTCACCTTATCCTGCAAATCAGCTTTCTCAATGGCGTAGATGGCCGTTGCCATTTTAGTGAGACTGGCAGGATACATCTTTTGATCAGCATTTTTCTCAAAGAGAATTTCTCCTGATTCTTCATCGATAACAATAGCTGATTCTGTTAAAAGGCTGATATCACCGCTTCCAGGAGCAAAAGCCGAGGTAACAGCAGGGATACAAAAGAAAGTTATTGCGAAAATAATAAACACTTTTTTCATCTTTTTACCTCTAACTATTTGAATTTATCACCGTTTTTCTCTTACCTAATGTAAGATTTTTCGTAAAATTACCTATTGACTATCTTATAAAAAATTTGTCGAAAATTGTTGTTAATGATTAAAATTTAATATATTTGACACATACATTTTTTTCTAATCGTCAAGATTAATAGATTTTATTGAAAGTATTGGATGAATTGTCTGGATGCTGGTAAAAATACTTCAATGATTTAAACTAGTGAGGAAGGAAAAAAGATAAATATGGTTAAGAGAAAGAAAAAGACGGTTTTGTTTATTGGGGTAAGAGAAAAGATGCCTGGAAATGACTCGTTTTCCGTGGGAGTTTGTCCCTTCCAGGAGCCTCGTTATTGCTTCGTTTTTTCTCAATGGTGAAAGAGAAAGAGTTGTTCCGTTTATCAAGGACGGAGAAACACGGCTTGAAAATAGCTCGCTTTCCACGGGGAGCCTGTCATTGCTTCATTTAGTTCTCAATGATGAAAGAGAAAGAGCTGTTCCGTTTATCAAGGACGGAGAAACGCGGCTGGGAAATAGCTCGCTTTCCGCGGGGAGCCGGTGAGCTAGCTCGTTGCACTCGCGGATCTCACCATGGCTCTATCTCCCTGCAGGAGTCTCGCCATTTCCCAGCCTCTTTTATTATTGGTGGTATAAACGGAACACTGTAGTTTCAGTAACCGCTCTTAAGGAAATAGGCTCTTCTTCCCCAATATTCCGTTACTCCTAATAAAAGTAAAGGGCCGGGGGAAACGGCGACACTCCTATGGGAGGATAGAACAGTGTGAGATCCCAAAGCTTTAGCCTGAGGGAACTCACCGTTCGCCCATGGAAAGCAAGTTTCCCCTGCCCCGGCTCTCTTTATTCAGACAAACGGAATTGCATTCTCATAGGCATCTACATCGCAGCATTACCCTGCCTCGTCGACTATATTTTTAAAAGAAAAACAGCCCCGGGGATATTAGTTCTTTATACCCCCGGGGCTGTTTATTTAATCCATATTATGAAACAACATCGTATCCTTGTTCTTCAATGGCATCCTTCATATCATCTTTACTTACATTGTCTTCGGATTCTACGTCGACTTTGCCTGTTTGCAAATCAACTTTTACCTCCTCTACTCCTTCTATTTCCTGCAGGGCACCTTTTACTGCTTTTTCGCAGTGTCCGCAAGTCATTCCTTCTACCATTAATGTTGTCTGCATGATTCTCCATCCTTTCTACCTTATATTTTTGCTCTTTTTAAACGAAGCGAATTGCTTACTACGCTTACTGAACTAAAAGCCATCGCTGCACCTGCCACCCAAGGTGCTAATAATCCAATAGCAGCTACCGGTATACCGGCCGTATTATAAGCAAGAGCCCAAAACAGGTTCTGCCGAATATTTTTCATCGTCGCGCGGCTTAAGTGAATAGATTTACTTAAATTTTCAAGGTCACCGCCGATCAGTGTTACATCAGCGGTTTCAATAGCGACATCAGAACCCGTGCCAATCGCTATGCCAATATCAGCGGTCGCCAGGGACGGAGCATCATTAATTCCGTCACCTACCATAGCTACTTTTTTCCCTTGAAGCTGAAGTTCTTTTACTTTTTCGGCTTTTTCTTCAGGCAGTACTCCGGCAAAAACTCCATCAATACCTACCTGCTTAGCGATTGCTCTGGCGGTTCGTTCATTATCGCCTGTGACCATATAAACCTCTAATCCAAGCTGCTTTAAATCGGAAATGGCTTGTTTAGACGTTTCCTTTACCGTATCGGCTACTGCTACATAGCCTTTGATTTCATCATCCACTGCTATGAGCATTGCTGTTTTACCATTATTCTCAAGGGCTGAAAGAGCATTTTCGTATTTTTCATAGGATAAATTTTCTCGCTCCATAAGCATGCGAGTTCCTACATAAATCTTCTCCCCCTCCACGACCGCATAAATTCCGTATCCTGGTATCGCTTCAAAATGAGAGGCTTCCTTCTCTTCTATTTTGTGTTTTTGACCATAAACGAGAATGGCTTCAGCAAGAGGGTGTTCAGAAGCTTTTTCGGCAGCCGCTAAAGCTTGCAGAAGTTTCCTTTCATCATAATCAATCGAAACTAAATCCGTAACTTCCGGTTTTCCTTTAGTAACGGTACCCGTTTTATCTAATAAGATTGTTGTCAAATCTTGAGTACCTTCTAAATATTCTCCTCCTTTAAAGAGGATTCCCTGCTCAGCCCCTTTTCCTGTTCCCACCATAATAGATGTCGGTGTAGCAAGCCCTAAAGCACAGGGACAGGCGATGACCAGTACGGCAATGGCCGCTTCTAAAGCTGCCGGCCATTCACCTGGTAAAACAAAGAAGAACCATACGGCAAAGGTGAGAATAGCAATACCAACAACAATCGGGACGAAAATACCGGAGATTATATCTGCGGTACGCTGTATCGGCGCTTTCGAGCCTTGAGCTTCCTCCACTATTTTTACAATTCCAGCAAGAGCGGTGTCTTTTCCTACCCGCTCTGCTTTCATTTGCAGGGTACCATTTTTATTAATGGTAGCACCAATCAAAGGATCTCCCTCTTTTTTCTCTATAGGAATGGATTCACCTGTAATCATTGATTCGTCAACAGAAGAAATGCCACGGATAATACTTCCATCAACCGGGATTTTTTCTCCAGGCTTAACGATAATAATGTCTTCAACCTGAACTTGATCTACAGGAATCTTTTCTTCTTTTCCTTCACGAATTACAGTGGCTTCCTTTGCTTGTAAATTCAATAGTTTTGTTAGAGCTGCCGTTGTTCGTCCCTTAGCGAGAGATTCAAACAATTTACCAACTAAAATTAAGGTAATAAGAACAGCACTTGTTTCAAAGTAGAGTTCCGCCATCCTATCATGGTTTATCTGCCAGCGAATGGCTTCCACAACACTGTAAAAATAAGCCGCCGATGTACCTAATGCTACGAGCACATCCATATTGGCACTTTTATTCCGTAACGCCCGGTAAGCTCCTGTATAAAAGCGCGCCCCAATATAAAACTGAACAGGAGTAGCCAGCAGAAACTGAAACCATGGATTCATTAAAATAGAGGGGACAGGCAAGCCAACATCCCATGGCAAATGAGCAATCATCGTATAAAGCAATGGAAAAGATAAGATAGCAGAAATCCATAACTGCCGCTTACGTTTCTTAATTTCTTCCTCTTTATATTCCTTCTGTTCCGCTCGTTCTTGCTTGACCACTGCGTCATAACCAAGTTTTTTTACTTTCTCAATAATCATGTCTATAGACACAATATCAGGTTCATAGTCCACAGTACCTGCCTCTGTCGCTAAATTGACGGCGGCATTTTCTACTCCGTCCATTTTATTTAAAACTTTTTGGATTCTCGTTGAACAAGCAGAACACGTCATACCGTGTATATCAAGTTCTACTCTTTCTTTTTGAACACCATATCCAAGTTTTTCAATTTTTTCTGTGATCTGACGGGGGTTCACTTGCTGATCATCATAAGTAACGGAAGCACTTTCCATAGACAGATTTACATTAGCCTGGACGCCTTCCATTTTGTTGAGCACCTTTTCAATCCTTGTTGAACAAGCGGAACATGTCATTCCTGTAATACCTAAACGCATACTCTTTTGTCCGCTCATTACATAGGCCTCCTTACTTAGAGAATTGCTGAATCACTTTCATCAGCTCATCAATCGCCTCTTCGCCATCGCCATTCTTCACCGCACTTGCGACACAATGATGGGTATGACGCTCCATTAAATTAAACCCTACTTTATTTAATGCCTTATTAATCGCTGAAATTTGGATAAGAATATCGACACAGTAACGGTCCTCTTCCACCATTTTTTGAATGCCTCTTACTTGTCCTTCAATCCTCTTCAAACGATTCATTACAGCTTCTTTTTCTTTATTCGTTCTAGGAGTAACAGGTTTTTTTCCACTGTTTTCTGGTAAAAACTCATCGTTCATTTGCATTTTCCTCCTCTTATTTCCAATATACCCCTCACAGGTATGTACAGTCAATAAATTTGTTTAAACATTTTTTCATAATTTCCGCATTAAGGTAACAGAGCATTTCACTATCAACACTAGTAGCTATATAACCCTATTCATACAGTAACCTTAAAAAATTTTATCTATTCTTTTGATTTAAATTACCTTACTTATTGAGCACTCGTATACCCTTCACCTGTATCATTCTATACCTAAACACTTAAAGTGCTGACATCCAGAATACACCCTTACTATCATTTTCTCATACTTTCCACCTAAATATAAATTGAATAGATTCATTCATCAGGTTTAATAGGCTGGAAAGCACTTTTTCTAATAAAATAGGAGGCTGTCTTAGCAGATTTCGTTTTTATTCATAGAATATAGAGTATCGCTACTTGCATACAGAAGGAGGGAAATATATGGGGTGCAGAAGAAGCAATAATGTAGGCGGTGCTTCAAAAAACCGCAGACGCATTGCCGGTGTTTCTGATAAAGGCAGCTGTAACAATGTTGCAGGAGTTTCTGATAACAATTTCAAAGTACCTGTCAAGTCGTATATTGATGGAGAAGATTTCTGCCGTGCAGTAAACCGTTGTTTAAATAATGATGTCATGGGGGCCAGTGAAAATAATAATAACAGCCGCCGCCATCATAAAAAACGCGGAAGCATGTGGGATTCTTGGTTTTAAATAAATAAACGATTTACCAATTACAGCTAAGGATGGATGATGTGTTAGATTCCGCATATCGCGGAGTCTGACATTTTTCTTTCTATTAAAAGCATTTGAAAAAAAAAAAGATAGACGACGTCCATTATTCATTGTGTTAACTCCCTGTGAGGTCTATAATAGATTCATTTAAAGAGAGGAGTTTTAGAATGGATACAGGAATAATAGAGCTGGCTGCCAGAGAAGAATGGAAAGAAGCTTATCCCGTTATGAAGCAGCTTCGGCCCCAGCACAGCGAAGAAGCGTATGTAGAGCTCGTAGAAGAAGCACAAAAGAAGCAAGACTATAAGATGTTTGCCCTTTATCAGAAAGAAAAAATTGTATCCGTTATTGGTTTTATGCCGCAAATCACCCTTTACTATGGAAAATTCATCTGGGTTTGCGATTTAGTCACGGATTCTAATGTTAGATCCAGTGGCTGTGGTAAGGAACTGCTGACCTATGTACATAATTGGGCCGTTTCAAATGGCTATAATTCTATTGCCCTATCTTCGGGTCTACAGCGTGAAGAGGCTCATCGATTTTATGAAAAGAAATTGGATTATCAAAAAGTGAGCTATGTTTTTAAAAAGGATTTGACATAAAAAAGAAGCGGTTTCCCTGCATAGAAGGGAAACCGCTTCTTTTACATTCAACCGGATTTCTTCAGCTCATCATACATCGCATTTTCCCTTTCACGCTTAGACAATAAAGTAACGGTCAGTAGAACTACAATGGAAACAGGCAGCCCTAGGAAAACAGGATGGAGACCAAATGGATGGCCGGCAATCTGCCAGAATACAGCTACAATAAGTCCTGTCCACATAGCTGCAAGTCCTGCTGTTTTAGTTGTCCTTCTCCAGAATAATCCGAACATCACAGGTGCCAGCAATCCAGATACGAGCATAGCTGTTCCAGTGATCCATAAAGTAACAAGCTGCGGGATATAGAGAGCCAGCAGCAAAGCTATGATCGAAACACCGATTACTGATCTCCTGCTGTATGTTAACATTTTCTTATCATCAAAGCTTTTCATTCTAGGCTTTACTACATCATTTACAACGGATGAGGAAGCGGCAAGGAAAAATGAATCGGCACAGGAAATGACAGTGGCTAATAAAGCAATAAGCATTATAATCACTAAAGGAAAAGGTAAAACAAGACCAATGATTTCATAATAAATCAATGCAGGGTCAATGCCCGTCATATTTAAACCATAACGAGCTAATACTCCTATTAGAACGGTGGCTGCTGCGGTTAAAAACCCTAAGACAATCGCCGCCCAGAAACCGGTTATGGCTGTTTTTATGTTTTTAGCAGCCCAAAACCGCTGCCATAAATCCTGTCTTACAAACTGGTAGGCTCCGATCGTCAGCATGTACACCCAAAATTCAGAAGGACTGATATTAAAAATACTTAACATATTCCCAGCTTCTGCTCCTCTGGCACGTTCAGCAAAAGCTCCCCAGTCACCAACCATAAGCAGGATTACAATTAATAAAAAGAATACCCCAGCTGTTTGAATCGTTCCATGTATGGCATCCTGGACCATAACGGATTTAAGACCCCCGTAATAGGTCTTCAACGTTAAAAGTACCCAGCTTATTATAATTCCTATCGTCATATCTAATCCTATGGTCAGTTTCAAGATCGTAGCGATTGCGACAAACTGCATACCGGTAATAGCACAGTAAGCGCAGAGTATGCTGATGACAGTAGGGATCCTTGCACCTTCTCCAAAGCGAAGCGCCGTGAAGTCACCTAAAGTAACCATATTGTATTTTTCGCCAAGCAGTCTAATCCGCTTTAATAAAAAGGCAGCAATAACAATGGAGGTTAAGGTAAAACCGATCGCCAGCCACTGCTGCCCCATGCCGGCGTTATAACCATTTGTCATATAACCGAGCAATATGGATCCTCCAATAGCTGTACCTACAAATGTTAAGATGAGAGGCATCAGTTTAGTAGAACGGCCGGCTACATTATAATCTTCATATGTTTTAATATTTCTATTAATAAAGAGAGAAAGCCCAAATAAGAATACAAAATAAATAGCAATAATAGATATAAGAATAACCTCTTGCTGGCTGCTAAACATTAAATCACCCTTTCCGATGGTTGAGTACTATAAATTAACTTTCCGTCCGCATATACGGCTTTTGTTCGAATCGATAATAATTCTTCTGGTTCTATCTCTAATGGATTTTCATAAATTACGATAAGATCGGCTTTAGCTCCTTTTTTTAAAACACCAAGTTGTTCTTCTTCAAAGGAACTGTAGGCAGCATCTGTTGTGTAGGACTTTAAAGCTTCCCATACGCTGATTCGTTCTTCTTCATCGACCACTTGTCCACTCGATGTTTTCCTCGTGACAAGACTGTAAATCCCTCTCCACGGATTTGCATCACATACTGGTAAATCAGAGTTAGCTGGAGCCGTTATGCCGAGCTGTTTCATCGATTGATGAGGAAAGGCCCCTTTCATCCTTTTCTTTCCTAATTTGTCTATATAGTTGTCTCCGATGTCGTACAGAAAACCTAAAGAGGATCCAGCGATTAAACCCAAATTCTTCATCATCTTCAAGTGTTCCCTTGAAGGAAAAATACAGTGCTCTACTCTGTTGCGCATATCGTTTATCTTCTCCGTACGACTGATCTCTTCAAATGAATGAAGGGCAGTTTCAATCGCTCGATCACCAATAGCGTGGACTGCAATACGAAGCCCGGACTTGATGCCTTTTTTCATAAGAGGCATAATTTCTTCGACTGTGTTATAAAGAATTCCTGTTTCCTCTGTTCCTATGTAAGGAGTCGAAAATGCAGCCGTTTTTCCTCCAACACTTCCATCGAGCATAAACTTTAAGCCTTGAATTTTTAACTTATCATTTCCAAAACCGCTTCTTATCCCGACTTTTAATACTTCCTCCAATGAACCTGTAAACCCATTTTGATCTACAGCCCATAACCAAGGTCTGATTCTTACACTCAATTCGTTTTCATTTAGTAACCATTGATAAAGCTGTAAGTCATCAGTTTGTGTCGACATATCATGGACAGTCGTAATCCCCCACGAAGCAAACTTCTTCTGAGCCCGTCTCATACCTTCCGCCATTTCCTGAAGACTATATTTTGGTGCGGCAATTAACCCTTGAGCTTTTTCCTGTAATAATCCTGTTAATCTTCCTTCTGAATCTCGTTCGATATGTCCGCCTTGAGGATTTGGTGTTTCTTCCGTTACTCCGCTTAATTCCAGTGCCCTGGTATTAGCAACAGCCATGTGGGCACATGTCCTTTTTAAAACTACAGGATGGTTGGGGGCTGCTTCATCTAAGTCCCAGCGGGTAGGGTTACGTTTTTCTTTTAATTTGCTGTCATCCCATCCCCATCCAATAATCCACTGATCTTCTTCCGTTTGGTCAGCACTTTCTCTCACTTTACTTAAGATTTCCTTTAAAGAAGACGCTGCTTCTGGCTTACAGTCTATTTCTAACAAAGTCTGCGCGTAGATCGCGGGGTGTATATGGCTTTCTATAAACCCAGGCATTAAAGTACTCCCCTCTAAATCAATAACCTCTGTATCAGCCCCTTGATAAAAAAGGGCTTCTTGTTCATTGCCTACATAGATGATCTCTCCCTGTTTCACGGCAGCTGCATTAGCTAAAGGAGAACCATCATCCATTGTAAGCAAGTTTCCATTGTAAAAAATCATATCCGCCCAGTTCATGTCTATAACCTCCTGGAAATTAAATAGATACATTTGAAGTAAGCAGGAAAAAGGGTATGGTTGTAAAGTCAAATGGAAATAACCAGTTCTATAAGATCCCTCCTTTTTTATATAAAAAAACCAGCCTGATACGCAGCAGAAATAAGAGTATAATTCGTTATACTTTTCTTCATGCGCATCGGCTGGTCTTATTTCTAATGCCATGCCCTGCTTCAACTGAGCAGAGTCAATTAGAATATACAGCTATTCTGCAAAAATTATTAAATTTTCTTAATTTTATCAATATTTTGTCTGATAATCAAACTTCGATTTAATTGAAAGAAAAAGCATCCAGCGTAGGATGCTTTTCATGGCATATAGGTTTTTGCGCTGCTGCTGACCCTGCCTGACTTCTTCTCACTGGCTTCAACTGAAACGACGTCATCCTTTGAAAAAGCGACTCCGCCTTCATTAAATTTACCGCTTCCCTCATATAATTCTTCAATGATTGAATCAACACTTTCTCTCTCAAGATTCAGCTTTACGACATGACCATTTGCCAGGGACACACTTACTGTTAATTCTTTCACAAAAAACACCTCCTTCGACTACTTTCAACAGGTAGATTTATTTTCCTTCCACTTAAATCATTACCCTATAAATCAGGTAGTTAATTAAGTCCATTAACCTAGATACTGCTTGGACCTTCTACGATGTGATTGAGACTTCAGGCCTCCAATGTTAAGAAGCGTACAGTCTCTTGTTCTTCCACAAGAAGACATGCACACCGTATACCCTTCAGGAAGTGTCCTAAAGAAAAAAGCACCTCAAAGCGGGAAGCTTAGTTTTCTCTAGATTTCTATCGGCTTTTTGCCGTCTAATGATCACCATTATGGAAATACAAGTGGTGGTTTCCTTCCTCAGAATTATAATTTTGAAAGAAGTCTTACAATTGGTCAACTTTCGTTCACTAGGTTACAATTTAGGCTATTGATTTTACCGTAATCACTAAGTCAAAAATAATAAAATTTTATCCCATTTTTGACTCAAAAGTTTTCTTGATCTTATTACGATAAAACTCCTTAACTAGAATTCTCACACCCAAGACATTCTACAGATTATCCATACATTTTTCTCTTTCATACTTTTCTCTTAGCATATTTTTTTAGTATATGTCGAGAGAATAGATCTTTGTATAGATGCCCCTTACTAAATATAGTTATTAATGTTTAATTTATCCAATTTAAGTTTTTATGTGTTACAAAACGGGGATTTTATCTATGAAAACCATTAAGGAGGAATGAAATTGTCCATCGAACTAAAAGAAAGGTTAAATTCTTCTAGTCAGGAAAATTTGCGTCAGGCTGCTGTCTTGGAATTCACGGAAGAAATCTTTGAGTCAGACAACTTTTGCTCTTTAGAGATACTGACTCCAGACGAACAGCAACTGTATATCGTGAACCGAAACGACCGGACATTGACGATTTTGGCAATTTCAAAAGATATGGCTGTTACTAAGGAAACTCTATTTACTCAAAGAATCATTTCCCTGAAAGAATGGTTTGTGGATTACAGCATGTCAGACAATACACCTCCTAGAAAATTAGAAATTGTGCTCATGGGCGGAAGGAAGTTACTGATTGAGCCAGGTCTATCGAGTTCTCAAGAGGGAAATTATAAAAAACCTGAATTCTGTGACCAGGTGAATCAAGACTTCGAAAACCTTATTGCCGCTCTAAAGAATACGGTCATATTATAAGTTAAGCGCCTTTTAAGCGGAAATGTTATTGTAAGCACGTCTTTCCTTGGAGATCCGAGGAAAGGCGTGCTTTTTTATTGTTTAGAATGCAATAGATGAAAAAAATGAGGATTGGAAAATTACGGGCCAAAAGAATTTAAATATTTCAGCAACAATCGATAAAAATTAAAGAAATGACGAGGCCTCTCCTTGGATGAGAAACCGCGCGATTCCGGCACTTTGTATGGATGATTCCGATTGGGCTCAAACCAACGACCTCCACCCTGTCAAATGAATGTCTAAGTAAGAACGTTTCCGAAAACCTTTTAATGAATACTGTGATAGCAGTTTTTATGAGAAGTCGATAGGAAAAAACCGGCTCACTTATTATGAATATTAAAGAGTTTGGTCCACAAATGGTCCACTTCCGTCCACTAACTAAAAAGATTATAAGCTACAGCTTACTAGGCAGTTGGAGTCAAAATGATACTCACCAATATAATATTTAAAAAGTCTGTTGAGAGTTTAAAATGAAGAATGCCTGGTTCAAGATATTCAAGAAGAGAATAAGGACCAGGCATTTTTATTATGATTTAATAAATTGAATTTCATAATTTCCTAAAAAAAATAGGAAACCCTTGCAGCCCAAGGATTTCTAATGAATTGGAACATTATAAATTTATTCTTGTATAGGTTCATATCCACACGCCCGAATGGCTTGTGTAAAGTCGACCAAAGACCCGGCTTCTTCATTATAAGAAATGGTCAATTTATTCAAATCGTCACTTACACCAGCTTTTCGTATCCCCCATACTTCGTTGACGGCTCCCTTTACTTTCTCCGCATCCGATGCATCTGTCATCCCTTCAATATGGAATGTGACTTCCTTCAATTCATCACCTTCTCCTAATCGTTTTTCAACCCATGGCCCATGCCTTTCAAGAAATGCACCATTGCCGTGAGGGATCGATTGACTTCAGGGTCTCTCATCGATTTGACAAGCCCCCACATTCCTAACTTCTCGTCCTCTGGAAGATTTTCTGTCATTCCTTTAAGACCTTCGCTTGCTCCGTTCAATATGCGATCAAGTTGTTTAGGATCGACCTTTGTAATAAAGTTGAAGGCACCGATTCCACTTTTCACTAAATCATGGACAGTAGGTTTATCAAGCTCTTCCATTGCTAAAATTCCAAGCTCATGCCGTGTTTTCAACATTCCTTTTGCAATATCAAGGAGTCCAAATTTTCTAAGCTCTTCAATGATTTCTACCATCAAGAGAATAGATTCTTTGTTTTGGGCTAATTGATTAAGAATAAGATTTAAGTCTTCCTGCTGCTTTTTTTCAGGAGTTACAAAAGTTTTATCAATTTGCTTGATCGCTTTCGCCATGTTCTACTCCCTTTCTCTTGATGAATTCAGGTATGGAGGTAAAATCTTTGCGTGCCCATTTACGTTCCACCCCCACACCTTTTTGTGGTTGAGGATTACCAAAACGGTGATTGACGTCAGGAATTGGGGATGGCCCACTTGGCTCGATCACTTCCATCTTGACATTCATTTCTTTGTAATTAGGGGTGTGGGTGACTTTGTCATGATAACTACTCGTCAATAGATTGACAGCACTTTTTTCGACCATCGTATGCATAGGAAAATACAATTCATTTCCCTTGACCTGGTCTGTAACCCATACCCTTACTTCTGCTTCACCATAAGGCGACTTTAGCCGAACAAGGGCACCTGTTTTAATGCCTCGTTTCCTTCCCAGCTCCTCTGATACCTCGAGCCATGGCTCAGGAACTTTATGAGTAATTCCATCTGAACGATAGGTCATATTACCTTCATGGAAATGTTCCAATATACGTCCATTGTTCAGATGGAGATCGTATTCCTCACCAGGCTCAAATGGCGGAGTCCATTCCACTGGGAATAATCGTGCCTTTCCATCTTCGAAACCGAATTTTTCCTCGAAAAGCAAGGGAGTGTCTGTCCCGTCTTTATCAACAGGCCACAACTGACTGTTCCAACCATCGAGACGTTCATAACTGACACCAGAAAAGATCGGAGCTAGTTTCGCGGCTTCTGCCATGATTTCTCCAGGATGTTCGTAGTTCCAATCTGCACCTAGTGTATTTGCGAATTCCTGAAAAATCTGCCAGTCTGGTTTGCTTTCCCCAAGGGGTTCAAATACTTTGTGAAAACGTTGAATTCTTCTTTCCGTATTTGTAAAGGTACCATCCTTCTCTAGACTTGGAGCTGCAGGTAAAACGACATCAGCGAACTGGGCAGTCTTCGAGAAAAAGATATCCTGGACCACAAAGAAATCTAGTTTTTCAAAAGCTTTGTTAACATAATTTAGATTGGAATCCACTATTCCCATTTCTTCACCGAAAAGATACATAGCTTTCACTTTCCCATCATGAATCGCCTCGACTACCTCATGGTTGTTGTAACCAGGCTCCTTTGGTAAAGTAGTTCCCCAGGCTTTTTCATATTTAGCACGGATTCGATCATCCTCAATGGATTCATAACCAGGGAACCATTCGGGCATGGTACCGAAATCACTGGCTCCTTGAACATTATTATGGCCGCGCAGAGGATATGCGCCTGTTCCGGGTTTTCCATAATTCCCTGTTACAAGGAGTAAGTTCGATATAGCTGTACTCGTATCAGTACCGCCTATATGTTGAGTTACACCCATAGCCCAAAGAGCACACATGCTTTTTGCTTCATGAATGATTGTTGCTACTTTTATTAAGAGCTCTTTGCTCAGACCTGTTTTTTCTTCGGCATACTCCAATGTATAAAGTTCCAAGGAGTCCACGAATCCTTGGAAATGATTGACCCGTTGGTCGATAAATGCTTTGTCATGCCAGTCTTGGTCAATGATATATTTTGCAATAGCATTCAACCATACTAAGTCAGTCCCAGGTTTCGGACTTATGAATAAATCTGCACGTTTAGCCAGTTCGTTTTCCCGCAAATCAAAGACGATTAATTTTTGATTAAAAAGCTTATTCGCCCGTTTTACTCTTGTTGCTAAAACAGGGTGGGACTCTGCAGGGTTAGCTCCGACTACTAACACCAGATCTGAACTTTCGATATCCCCGATCGTTCCAGAATCCCCTCCTATGCCAACTGTCCGCATTAATCCCGTTGAAGCAGGGGTTTGGCAATAGCGCGAACAATTGTCTATATTGTTCGTGCCAAAAACACTACGCGCCAACTTTTGAAATAAAAAGTTCTCCTCATTCGAACATTTCGATGATGAGATAAATCCAATAGCATCGTTTCCATTCGTCTCTTTAATGTCTGTCATTTTAGAAGCCATCAATGAGAGAGCCTCTTCCCAGGACGCCTCGACGAATTTATCACCTTTACGAATCAAAGGGGTAGTCAACCTTTCTTCACTATTAACAAAATCCCAGCCGAATTTACCTTTTACACATGTAGAGATTCCATTGGCAGGAGCAGCAGGATCAGGCTGGATTTTTAATATTTCCCGATCCTTTGTCCATACTTCAAAACTGCAGCCAACTCCGCAATAAGTGCATACGGTCTTCGTCCTATCTATACGATCCTTGCGCATGGTTGCTTCAATATTTGAAATCGTTAATATTTCCCGATACCCCGGTTCAACTTCTTTTGTCAAATTGATCATAGGTTCGAGCACATCATTCGGAATGCCTGTCATGTAACCAGCTTTTCCAAGCATTGATTTTTCCATCAAGGCATTACATGGACATACAGAAACACAATGCCCACAAGAAACACAAGATGACTGATCGATTGGCACATCGTCATCCCATATCACTCGAGGCTGCTTCCGTTCCCAATCAATGGTCAAAACTTCACTGACTTGAAGATCTTGGCAAGCTTCTACACATAGTCCGCAAAGAATACACTGATCAGGTTCATATCGATAGAAAGGATGAGAATGATCTGCAGGATAAGGTTTCTCTCTAAACACGTAATCCTGGTGCTCGATCTCTAAATATTCAGCCGCATTATGAACTTCACAGTTACCATTATTGTTATCACACACCGTACAGTAGAGTTCATGATTTTCAAGAATACGTGACATCGCCTCGTGTTGGGATTGTTGAACTTTTTCCGAATGGGTTTTTACAATCATCCCATCCTCCACTATAGTTGCACACGCCCTTTTCAATTCACCATCAATTTCTATAAAACATGTATCACACGTTTGGATGACACCAATACCCAGGTCGGGTTGGGTTGAACAAATGCCAGGAACATAGACACCGTATTTTCTAACCGCTTCAAACACTGTCTGTGCAGGGTTAACCATATATTCCTTTTCATTAATGTTTATCGTCAATTTCTTATCTATGGGCAAAACACGACACCGCCTTAAAAAATGTTAGCTTATGTTTTGTCTTTATTGGTGGATTTATACAAATTAAAAATGTATGCGGTTCAGCTTCTAGCTTACTTTTTTTGTACTAATCTTCATGGAATGTATTTATTACAACGACGTTTAAAAGAAGAGCTTCAGCAATTGCCCCATTCCTAGAATTATATAATTCTCAATCTAAGAAATATAAAACGGATACAATATTAAGCGAGACGTCTCTAAGAGGAAATACTGATTGCGCAATAATAAAATTCTGAAAAAGTTGGTTTCGTTCTGATTCTGTTAAAGCTCCCTTTACTTGAAAGTTACAGGGGATTATTGCAAATTACAGTGATAAACGCTGTATTAATTTGAGAGCTATTTTTCGTAAGAATCTAATTGCTAAACAAATTTGTTGCTATATGAAAAACCATACAAATAAAAAGCACCCCAACTACGGAAGAAGGATATAATCGATTAAAATAACTTTTATGAAACCTTTATGAATAATTAGGTATTGTGTTTACGAAACTTGTATGTTTTGACTAACTTATAGAACAAATAAGTAACGTAATAAGGTATCAGATATGAAATAAAAGTAAAAAAGATATTCCACCCATTACCATATATGACCCTTCCATACAGGAGGAGCAATAGCTCCAAAAATGTTGTTCCAAATGAAAAAAGAAGAATCCAATACCATGTTTTTTTATACTCCTTAATAAAAAATATCATATAACTTGAAAAAACTGGATATAAACCTAAAATAAACGGAAGTGTTGAAAGAGATTTTATATCAAATACCGGCAACAATACCCAAAATCAAAACTCATTTCCTAAGATATTTATAGTAAAAGATAGAAGTACAACAAAAGGTGTGATAATTTGTACAATGTTTCTTTCTCGCTTATATAACCAAATACAAAATAGCCAAGGCATAATAAAACCACTTATTAGATTTACAACTATTTTAATCACCCTTATATATGATGTACTTATAATTGATGGTCAATAGTATGGCCCAAACAGAGTCGAGCCAGACCTTAGTGTGTCTTTAACTTTGGCGCCCGTAATATATGATTAATTTAGTTCCATTATCCATCAGGTTTTCTTTTTTTGTTCTACATCATAAATGTCTTCATCATCCAATAATTTTCCCACATATCATAAGTCTCTTCCCAATCTCTTTGTTTTTCGTGCCAATTCATCCGTATTTTACATTTTACAGTCGTATTTATTCGTTAAATTCATTTAGAATTAAATAAACACCTTCAATTATTCAGTATGCCATTCAGCTAAATTATCGAATCATATCTGTGGCAATATTCATCTAGAATTTAACTAATTGGTTCAAGGAATTGATTTAAAACAGGTTTACAATTAAAGTCAGCACCTATGGTTTTCTGCTTTGGATGTGTAATGAATGATTTTTCTTAAGTTTGGAACAATACCCTTTGATTAAATCAATAAGGAGGGGACCAAAATGGATATTCGAAAATTAGCGGATCACGAGTCCTTGGATCTACATGAAGTTATTAATTTTAAGACCCTGTGTTTAGCAAAATCAAAACTTATGCAAGGAGTGGTTTTTGATCAGGAATTGAGAGCATTAATGCAAAAGGATGTTGAACAATCTATTCAAGCGCTTGGAGAATTACAGGCAATCTATAACCGAGCACCTTTTGAAGCTCCTATTCCTCAAAGCCGACCAACACCAATAATAAATTGAAAGGAAGTAAAATTCATTGAATAATGACTATTTAGACCCTATAAACTCATTACATGTACCTGAGCTAGCTGACACCACATTTGCCATGGATTTCCTCCTACGTGCCAAAGAAGGTGTGCGAAATACCGCTGTTGCATTAACCGAATCTGCATCCCCTGAAGTTAGAGAACTGTTACGAAACCAGTTAATGCAAGGTATTGCCATGCACCAAGAAATTACAGAACTTATGATTGACAAAAAATGGTTCCATCCAAATGAACTAAGTGAACAGTATAAACTAGATCAACTTTCTGCCAATAACACATTGATGATGGGTAAAATGAATCTATTTCCTGTTAATAACAATAGAAAAGGTATGTTTGATCGGACACCTGATGAACACTAACACTGGAGGCTGTATAGCATGAAGGCAGTAACGTATCAAGGTATTAAAAATGTTGTAGTCAAAGAAGTTCCAGATCCAAAGATTGAAAAACCAGATGACATGATTATTAAAGTAACGAGTACAGCTATATGTGGATCAGATTTACATTTAATTCATGGCATGATTCCTAACCTGCAAGAAAACTATGTTATTGGCCATGAACCAATGGGGATCGTCGAAGAAGTTGGTCCAGATGTAACTACGCTAAAAAAAGGAGATCGAGTCATTATTCCTTTTAATATAGCCTGCGGTGAATGCTCTTACTGTAAGAACCATTTGGAAAGCCAATGTGATAATTCTAATGATAATGGTGATATGGGTGCCTATTTCGGATATTCGGGTACGACGGGTGGCTATCCAGGTGGGCAAGCTGAATATTTAAGAGTACCGTTTGCCAACTTTACTCATTTCAAAATTCCTGAGACTTGTGAAGAACCGGATGAAAAATTAACCGTTATTGCTGATGCGATGACTACTGGTTTTTGGAGTGTTGACAATGCAGGCGTAAAGGATGGAGATACAGTTATTGTTTTGGGGTGTGGTCCGGTTGGTCTTTTTGCTCAGAAATTCTGTTGGCTAAAAGGAGCAAAACGTGTGATTGCCGTAGATTATGTAAACTATCGATTGCAACACGCCAAACGTACCAACAAAGTTGAAATTGTAAATTTCGAACACTTTGAAAATGTTGGAATGCATTTGAAAGAGATGACGAAGGGCGGAGCGGACGTTGTCATTGATGCAGTTGGTATGGACGGTAAAATGACTGATCTAGAGTTCCTCGCGAGTGGAATGAAGCTACAAGGCGGAGCATTCGGTGCGTTTATCATGGCTTCTCAAGCAGTGCGTAAAGGCGGGACAATCCAAGTTACAGGCGTTTACGGTGGCAAATATAATGGATTCCCAATGGGAGATATTATGAACCGTAACGTTAATATTCGCTCTGGACAAGCACCTGTAATTCACTATATGCCATATATGTTTGAATTAGTTTCGACCGGAAAAATTGATCCAGGAGACGTTGTTAGTCATGTACTTCCACTTAGTGAAGCAAAGCGTGGCTATGAGATTTTTGATACAAAAATGGATGATTGTATTAAAGTCGTGTTGAAACCTTGAGGAAGGAGGTAAAAAAAATGAACTACGCCTTACATGAAGTTCTTGAGGTCCATGAAATGGCTGCATTTAAGACCAATTGTTTGACTAAATCCAAAACGATGAAAGGGTTAGTTACAGATCAGCAATTAAAAGATATTATGCAGCAAGACATTGATGCATCTACGAAACAATTACAAGAATACGCTTCTATCCTTTCCAACGCTCAGCAGTAAAATAGGAGATGAATGAACATGAAACCAATCATTGAAAAATTAACAGGCATGAATGCCCTATCGGATCAAGTGGTTGCAATGGATTTATTGATTGCAGCTAAAAGTGGAGCTAGAAACTATGCCATGGCCGTTACGGAAGCAGGAACGCCGGAAATTAAAGAAATGCTCACTCGCCATTTAATAGAAGCTCTTGATATGCATGAACAAATTTCTGCTTATATGGAAGAAAAAGGATGGTGCCATGCTTGGGATACAAACGAACAAATTAATTTAGATTTAAATAATATCAATACAGCATTGAACTTACCCACTCAATAAAAATAATAGTTAACCAACCAAAACTGTTTCTCATAAACCATTTATATTTAAAAGAGGGAAATGTACAATTTCCCTCTTTTTTGCATTTGCCATTTTCTTTTACAATTATGAATTCAATGATTTCTTTTAGCATAAGAACTAAATTAAGCAAATTACAACCTATTGGTAAAAGGCTTACCCGTTCATATTTTACAAAAAATTGAACCAATTAATTTTATTATGAAAAGGTAGGAGCAGGAAATTCATCAATTTTCATACGAAGTAAACTATAAGGTTTTTGTCGCAGGTCTTTTCCATAATGAAATCTTGCCTGCCGATGTAATTGGTTCACAATAACATACAAATATTGGTCCGGACCAATTGAAAAAGTATCCGGCCACAAAATTCTCGGGTCATGTGCAATTGTTTCCATTATGCCATTCGGCAATATCTTACGGATACTGTTATTTTCATAATCTCCAGCATAAACGGTTCCTTTTGCATCTGTTATCATTCCATCAGAAGCCCCTTTTTCTCCCCAATACTCCACCTGATATAGTAAATCCATGTCCGATATCGTTCTGTCTCTTAGGGCTTCTGTTGAAATCGAGAACAGATGACGACTGGTAAGTGGGCAGAAAAATAAATTTTCTCCATCGGGAGAAATCGCTACACCATCAGATGCCAATCTAAAAGGAGATGTTGAGCCATCTTTGTTTCGGTTCATCAAAATTTCACCTTCTACTTTCGGTAAAATATAAGGATCGGGAGAAGTTGAATTTGCTCCATTTAATCGTCTAAATGCGATTCCATTTTCTAAATCTACAACGATAATAGCTCCTGGTCCTTTGGAAGATGAATCGGTTATATATGCATAACCCGCATTTCCAACACGAAAATCAAATCGGACATCATTCAGGTAAGTAGTGGGGAGGACAACATCTTCTGTGAAGGTATATACTCTTCTAATTGTATTGGTTTTTAAATCAACAGCGACTAATTTTGCCCCACCTTTTATGGGTTCAGAAAAATTGGGTGCCGCTGTATCTAATACCCAAAGTGTTCCCCTGCCATCGGTAACTACACTTTGGACACTGATGAAAGACATTGTGATATTCCCTGGGTCAATCAAATTGGTTTCGTAACTAGGATAAGGTCGCAATTGATCCCCAACAATTTCGGCAACCGTAAATTTTACATCGTCGCCCCATTTTGGAAAGCAAATGAAAATACGACCGTTTTCTGACACACTAACACCTGTAGGCATTGCCCCATTAAATGCATAAATCAGTTCTAACTTACCGAAATATTTCTCCATAGGTAACATTGGTTCCATAATATCCACCTCACCAATTTCGTACTGGATATCACTATATATGATTAGAATTTTTTCTAGTGCCTGGTTCTTACGGTGTATTCATACTAAACGAGAAAAATGGAATAAAACAACCATGATAGTGAATCGAAGGAACGAACGTATCAAGCACATTACCATTTTTATTTGACTGTTTTTACTAAAACGTCAGGAGAATGTATTTTATCACTAACCTCCTCTAGGGAATTAATAAGTAAGCTAGCCCCGTCGATTAATATCTGGAAAGGCAATACCGTTAGCTTTGGTTAATATTAGTTTGTCATAAACCACCAACATACAACTGAAAATCGTTAATAATAAGACTCTTTGAAAAATATATTACTAAACTACTCTTAGCATAATAAGTGATAGCCAATGTACAGTTATTGCCCCCGATTGCTTAATAAGAGGATTGAGGTGCCGCCCATACCCTTTTTGACAAGAATAGCTATCAATAGAAAATGAAATCCCTTATATACTAGACTTACCAGCTAACCAAGATACTTTTTTGATAAATAATACATGGATGGACATGAGTATTCTTCAGTTAAAATCCAGTAATTGAATTAAGCTGATTGTAAAGAACTTAAAAGGACTCCAATCATCGCTAATCCCGCAATAGTCCCGATTAAAACGGTTGGCACTCAGAAGTTCTATGAACTTATGAGCGTCCTCTTCCATATTCCGTTCATACCTCTGCTTGCGGACCAAAAAACCCTGAACTTTTTATGGGCTTGAGTCGACTCTTTGCGTTCTGAGCGCAAGATGGATGGATCAATTTTTGATATCTGTTAGTGGTTGGATTTTAAGGTCATAATCGACTTTGACCACCATCTGCTCCCATTTGTCTAACCATTCTTTTTCATCAAGAGGTTTTGAGAAAGGTCTCAAGGTATACTTTCCGAATTGTATAGGGTCAGCTTTAGTCTCTTGAAGCTTTTTTAAAAACTCGGTAGTCTGTTTTTCCAAATATGATTCAACTTCCGCCTCGAATCTTGAAAGGTCCTCCCGGTTGAGCAATTTTTGTTCCCGGCCAATCTCATCAAGCCGACCGTTCAATTGGACATTGAGCTTCAGTTCAGAATATGTTTGATCTATATTCACTTGGACATTTGCTTTCACATGGCCCAGAACAAAAGATAAGTCACGGATCGGAAAATACTTTAAAAAGTGATCATTGGTGATAAGCTGGTAAATTTGCTCTTCCGTGTTGTTCGTGGTTTCGATCAATTTGTCATTTTTAAAAATGCCAGTACCTTGATATTTGAAATCTTCACCACTCGCTTCAAATACAGGCAATACTGGAGAATGCGCTGGAGAATGAAGATCTTTCATAAATTCATGCAAATTTACAACGGTTAACTTTCCTTGATTGTCGTAATGCTTGAACATCCGATAGAGATAATAATCCAGGTTTTCTTGTACTCCCAGTTGACTGTTAATGTACTCATCAAAATCCCCTCTTACAATGACTAGATACACACGTTTAGAAATATCAGGATCTGTCGAAATCGTTTCAATCAATGGCCTGATCCCTTCTGTTGCAATTTCATCACTGATCAACAGCATCCGGAGTTGTCCAACTTTCAATTCTCTATAATATTTTAAATTGAAACCCTGAAGACCTTCTTTTAACAAGTCGACTTGAACAGTCAAAAGGCGTTTCTTTTCTTGTACAAGGGGAGGTATTACAGTGCTCATTCTGAAGTTCTCCCCCTCATTCTCCCCCTCCCCTTTCTGAATCGACCAAAAAGTCACGGGTGCAATTTCTTCAATCAGATTTTTTTCTACAATAGGCGAACAACCAGATAAAACGAACATATAAACAAAAATAACGAAAATTATTCGGGTATGTTTATGTTTCATACTAGCCACGCCCCTTTCGCTTTAAAGAGATGAACAGAAGTAATGGTACTAGTAAGTAAGTGAGTGCTCCTGCCCATATCTCCAGCTCTAACAAAATATTTTGGTTAGTTGCCTTTTTCCACAACAATTCATTATTTATGAATAAACAAATGAATAAGATACCATAGCAAATGGCGAGCCCTGATTTAGTCGTTTGATCTTCCGATTTTTTCAGAGTAATACGAGCCGCACCATAAAAAATCAACATAAAGAGTGATATGGCGAATACAAAGTTAATTAAATAAACAGAGATTAAAATCATATCAATTCTTTCAAAAACTGGAGATTCCAGGTAACGCATCATTTCCATCATTGGGAATCTGCTTTCTTCTAGATAATGTGCTCCGAAAAAGAACAAAGATGCAATAAACAGAAACACATATTCAAAAATGGTAAATGCGTTTCCAATTGTCATGTATGAAAATATTTTTTTTCTCGTATTGAACCAAGGTGCAAGTAAAACCAAATATTCAGGCCCTGATAAGGCTGAACAAATAAATAGAACACCTTTCCATGATTTCATCGTCCATTCATAAGGTATTAACGGAAACAGATCTTGTATAGTATTAGAAGGTAGAAAGAGGAAGTTGAATAATAACAAAAACATCCACGATGTACATAAAAAAGCAATGACGACGAATCGTATCGTAGTGGTCATTCCATGTGAACTAACGTACCAGCAAATAATCAAAATGAATAAAATCATCCAATTCGTATTCAAGGAAGGAAAGATGAAATATTGAGTTACTTCTATATATCCGAGAGTTATTACTGTTATTTTTAATAATATAAATCCCAATCCTATGAAAGCTAGTAACCGTATCGATCGCTCACCAAAAAGTTCTACAAATCCTTCGTATCCTTTAGATGCATAGATGGAAGTGAACCATTTCGATAACATGAAAATACTGATTTGTGATAGTAATCCTACGAGGATGATAACCCAAATCCTATAGGGATATATAAGAAAAACGGGCATGATGATCACAAAATATAACATTTGCATTCTGTTCACCATCAAAGTGACATAAACACCGTTCAATGAAGAGGTTTTCTCAAACAATGAAAATACACTCAAGATATCATCTCCTTCGTTTATAACGCCACTTCTGCAATGGATGGAGAGCCTCCGGTCTTGTTTTCATCCAATGCAAGGGACCACGGATAAATAGATCGAGCCAATCTTTTCCATAAAAAGGAGTAACAGGTGCAAAATATGGTTGTCTTAAGGAAGTAAGTACATTCAAATGGACAAAAAGTAAAATAATACCCATGAAAATACCCATTACTCCAAGATAAGAAGCAAGGACCAATATTATAAACTGAATCAATGCGTTCGCTTTGGTCATCAAGTAATTTGGCACTAAAAATGATGCGATAGCAGAAATACCAACAATAACGATCAAAACTTGACTGGCGAACCCTGCTTCTACACTAGCTTGTCCTACCACGATACCACCGATCACACCTAGCATTTGACCAGATTTGGTAGGCATTCGTAGACTTGCTTCTTTTATGACTTCAAGTGTCAGCAACATAAGAAGCGCTTCCCAAAATGGAGTTAGTGGCAATTGAGTTCTCGTATCCACAAGAACGAATAGAATTTGTAAGGGAATCATCTGATAATGATGTGTCGCTAAAGCAACATATATTGGAATCATCAGCAAGGAGAGCATGAAACTAAAATATCTTAACATCCGCAGGAAGCTAGCCACGACCCAGCGATTAATATAATCCTCAGGTGATTGAAACAAATGGAAAAAGCTGATCGGGGCATTTAGGGCAAAAGGTGTATTATCCACGAGAATGGTAACTTTTCCAACGCCCAATGAGTGAGCACACACATCAGGACGGTCAGTCTGTTGAAACTGTGGAAACAAACTGTGTTTATGGTCTTCCATAAACGCTGCTAATTGGGAGGAGTCAAGAATCTGATCATAGTCGATACTCTCGATTTTCTCCCTAGCAATAGAAATGTGATCCGGATTCGTCAAACCCTCAATATACATTAGAATAACCTTTGTTTCAGTTTGTGATCCTACCGTGAATTTCTCTGATTTTAAGGAAGTTAGTGGCAGCCTTCTACGGATCAATGTAATATTCTGGTCTAAGTTTTCAGTGAAACTGTCTTTGGCTCCATAAAGAATTGTTTCTGTTTCAGACGTTTCTATCCCACGTCCCGTTGAATCTTTAAGACTGACAGCATACACTTGGTTTTCAATGGTGTCCAAGAGTAGGATTGCTCCCAACATCAATACATTTTCAGCCTCTTTCAACGTTGAAATATCTGTAACTTTAGAGACAGAAATACAATCTGAAATCTTTTTATAATTACAGTGCCGTAAAGGTTCAATTACAGCTTCATTTAATCTTTCTTTATCAATCAATGTTTCTATGTATATCAATACAAATGACTTATGGTTATGGGTTTGATGTTCGATTATTTTAGCGTCTTCCATATTGTCTACGCGTTCACGGAGAACCTCTAGTGTGACAGGGGTATTGTGGCTATTTTCCGTTTGATTTCCTCCCCCTGTACTCTTCCTCTTCTTAAACATAAACATCAATCTCCTAATAAGATAATGTATATACACCTTCCTTATTGTGTTCAGTTTCAGACAATTTATACTAACAGAAAATGACATAGACCCAGAAAACCACCAAGTGCTCTTAGCGGTTTATCGTACTTTTCCTTTTTTCCAGACCCTGGCAGGACCAGGGTAATTATGATGACTAGCAATCCAGTTACAAAATAAAATGACACAGAGTGTGAATTCTGTGCCATTAGGGTTTGGTTACTATTAAAATAATCTTATAAATGATAAACCCGATCACTAAACCAGGAACTAAAAAGAGCATAGGTAAAAAAATCGGTCCAATTAAAAAGCCAAAAATCTTTATTTTAACAGAATAAATTAATCCAACGGTTACAAAAAAAGCTCCGAATAAAAAAGGAAGGTAAGAAATAGAAGTTGTTTCACCTTCTGCATCACGGTAGGCATCCCACATTGTAAACATATATAGACAAGGATAAAACATAAGCCATTGATAATCAGGTGTTTCAATAGCTGTGTTTATTTCCCCCAAAAAAGAGTACATAATAGTTAAATTAAAATTACTTTGAACGTTTACTATAATCTCTAAAAGGAGAAAGACTGTTCCCTTCACAATCTTTCCATTTAAGATCTGACCGAATCCAGGTAATGCTATACTCCATAATAAAGCCTCATGTTTTTTAGGCTTTCTACCCATATCATCTAAGACCCTTCATTTCTTGTGCTTCCATCAGACTTTTTAGATAATTTTTTACGGTCAGCAGCAGTAGGTAGTTCCTCCAACCACCCATGATTTATCATCATATTCATTCCTTGTTTAGCATATTTACCAATTCCTGCTGCCAACTTAGTAAACTTAAAGTGTAAGTCATGTCTCAAGATTTCTGAAATAGCTGAACCGTAATTTTTTATCCCAATTGCATTAGATAAAACCGTATGATACATTAACAGCTTATCTGAAAATGGCGAAGATGTAGAATCTGTGACATGAGTATCCATCAATTTAGGAGTTGGGAGATCCTCATTCATAAGCAATTCTCCTAATTCCTTTATTTGTCCTTCTGCTAATGAAGATCCTTCTCGAAAATACTTTTTCAAGTTATCAGAAGATGCAACCTGGCTAAATGCGGTCATTAATGCTTTTCCTAATGTGTTTGTATTTATGTTAACCTGTAAATGTTTAATTTCTAATGCAGTAACAGGTCTTTGTTTCCCAGCAATTAAAGAAATAAAAGATTTACTTTCAACAAAATCAACTTTTTTAGGATATGGAATGTGTGGCGGTGATATATCCATTCCTTTAGATAGTAGTAAATAAATTCCGTATTTATATGTTTTTATTGTGTCTTGAATACACATATCAAAATAATCAACTAAATCATACCTTGATGCATTAGATAGAGAGTCACCATATTTTGACAACCCTACTCTTGACATTTCTATTATATAAAACACCATAAACAAGTCACTAAAAAGTCGCGGTGCTCCGTTACGAACATCTTGTTCACCAAAACCAACGGGAACAGGAATATTTTCCTTCGTATAAATTTCTTTAATTAAATTAAGGTGTTTTTTTGAAATATCTGATGCAAATACTATAAAATCCCTGATTTCATCATCTTCTACCACTTGAAGATAATGTTTAAATACACAGTGAAATAAAGAATCTCCGAGATAATTATTAAACAAATCACCAATTTCTGATGCAGTTAATTTTTTATGTTGTTGATGTTCTTTTACATGTGCCATAACTTTTTTTTCTATTTGAGATGATATTTTATTTGCATCCATCAAAGATTCCCTCCATAAACTAAGCTATATTGTTAGTATTAACTAAGGAATTCAAATTATAATTTAAATGCATATAATTTCTCATTTCAATATACTAAGCCGTTTTAAGTATCCCACCCTGTATCCCCCGGCTCCTATTTAAGAATAAAAGAAAGCCTCTCAAAAGTTTATGAACTCTTGAGAGGCTTTTACATTTAGTAAACGATTTTAAAACCAAGTCATAATCCCACCATTCTGCCTATTCACTCGCTTCTAAAAAACAATATCAGACCATATAGAAATATTAATAACAAGGTTTTTCTTAAAAAGTAAATTGATTAAAACACAAATATACATCAATAAAATACCAAACTCTATGTAAGAGGATGCTTCAAAAGGTTTTCCTCAACCTTTTAAGCACCTCCTCTTTTTCAGTTTATCCCATTTAACCTCCTGATTATGAATGAGTAGATTCCCCACCGTCTACATGAAGCACTTGGCCCGTAACGAAACGAGAATCATCAGAAGCTAAATACACATATGTTGGGGCAAGTTCAAATGGATGGGCTACCCGTTGCATCGGGTTAGAGGCACCATATACAGCAACCTGATCTGATGAGAAGCTAGCAGCGATAAGAGGTGTCCATATCCGTCCAGGTGCTACAGCATTAACCCGAATCCCTTTATCTACCACATTATTCGCCAAAGCACGCGTGAATCCCACGTTAGCCCCTTTTGTTGCCGTGTAATCAATCATTTGTTTTTCTCCAACATAAGTTACTACAGAAGAAGTTTGTATGATTGAACTTCCTGGTTTCATGTAAGGAAGTGCTGCTCTGGTTGTATAGAAGTGGGAATAGATATTCACCTTAAATGTATCATCGAATTGCTGGTCCGTAATGTCCATCAGGTTCTTTTGCTGGAACTGGATTCCTACATGGTTACAGAGGACATCAAGACGGCCAAACGTCTTGATGGTTTGCTCTACGATTGCGATACACTGCCGTTTATCCCGCAAGTCACCTGGCATTAGCAAACATCGCTGACCGAGTTGTTCCACCCTCGCTCTGGTTCGGTTTGCATCATCATGTTCATTTAAGTAAGCGATGGCTACGTCGGCTCCTTCTTTGGCAAATGCAATTGCGACCGCCGCCCCAATTCCGCTATCACCCCCTGTAATAAGCGCGACTTTTCCTTTTAATTTTCCGCTGCCTCTATAATTTGGGTTTTCAATGATCGGCCGGGGCACCATTAACCCTTCGACACCTGGATGAAAGAGCTGACGCTGTTCGGGTAAATTCAACGGAATTTCCTCATACTTGGTTATTTTTCCATAGTTAGGGTACATCGGGTATGGGTGTTCCACTTTGTTTGCATCAAACTCTTGTTGCAACTGTTGGATCTGCTGCAACTTCATTTGATTCTTCGGACCCATTACATGATTATTTTGATATTGACCCGTCACGTTGCTCCCTGGATACCGATTCATTTGTGACATGTGATATTGAGGCGATTGAGCCATTTGAGGCATCTGGTAATACGGCATCTGATTCACTTGTTGGATATAATTCATTTGCGAGTGTTGCATTTCCGACATATGGTGGATGGAATCCATTTGATCCGCAGAATCCATATCTTGCATTTGATCCATCTGTGGAATTTGGCGATCTTTCTTTTCTTGACTCATGGCAAACCTCCTGATAGTAAACGTTCTGTTTACTGTATGATGGGCAGAAAAGTGAAGTGCCTGTTTCCATTCCAACCATTTGAGGTACACTTGTCCTATCTAGGAAATAAAGACTTGCTCCCCATTAATGGGCTTTGAATAAAGTAAAAAGTAAGATAAAATATCAAGGAGGTTGCTTTTTTTGCGATTCGAATTTAATCCGGAAGTAAAATTATTACTGGTAAACTATTCCGAGGAAAAAGTAAGGATGGATTATATCAATCATTCCTGGCCAATGTCAGAAATAGGATGGAGACCGCCTTTCTATACAAACCCTCGTTATGGTTTTAATCACCCTATCATTTAGCAAGTTTATATTTTTAGACATTAAAAAAAAGATTCACAAGCTAACGTCAATGAGCCTGTATTATGGAGTAATCTCTAATACAGGTATTTTTGATTTCAGATAAATTAATGGCGATTTGTTTGCAAATGGTCCTGATTACATGTTAATGGGATGTAGAGGAGTGATCTACTTTCCAGAAATGAATCTAACTGGTTCTCCTCATAAAGGAATGGCAGTTAATTTATTGGTACTGCTGGAATCGAATAAAATGGATAGTTTCACGAAGCTTTCTCATCCCTGGCGAAAAGGGGGACTACCCGATTACTTTCCCTTACGAATATATTCATTTATTAGTTCATCAAGTATTTGACTGGTTTCCAATGTTTCCTTATGCGTTAACCCCAGCTTTCCCCCAAGGATCAGGAGACGTTTTCTTCTGTATTCTATCTCTTGTAGGAGACTCTGCTTGTATGTAATTGCGTTTATTCGTTTCATTATCTAGTCCTTTCTATGATATTTCACGGCATTCCTCCTGTTCTCACGCGTACAAAGCCTATAATAGAGGCTTTTAATCTTGAGACTATACTATAACTTTACAAATTACTTGTCTAATAGACTTCAGTCAGCATTTCACTAGTTTCAACCAAAACTATAATCATTTCAGCCAACAAGTTGGTATGTTGAATCAACTTTTTCAAAGATCGTAAGAAAAAACTCGACAAAATATGCCGAGTTCTTCAATGGGATTTATAGGTTTTTAGCCGTTGTACGGAATCCTTGGATATCTTTACCGATTTATCATAATCGTAAAAGTGTCCGCAGTATTTCTGGTTTTTCTGTTCTATGACTTCTAAATAATCTATATTCAAAATGTACGACTTATGGCATCTAAAAAAACTATCATCTAATTGCTGATTTAAACTGGTTAAAGATTCATATGTCTCCGCATGTTTTTTATAGGAATAGATGACAGACTTTCTGTTTACTCTCTCAATAAAAACAATTTCTGCCAATGGAATGAAAATAAATTTACTGTTCTCTTTTATAACCAGTTTTTTTCTTTCAGATTTAAGGCTTTGCTTCATTTGATTTATTTCAGGGAGTTGCTGCATAACACTATATTGTTTTGCTTCTATTGTTGATAGCGCAGTAACATCAATGCACGATCCCACCACCTCCACTACTTCCCCATTCTTAAAAACCGGTCTTAAACATGCGAAATAATGAATACCCTTATTCTCACTTTCATAGTGGACTGTTTCACCTTTCCAGGCTTTACAGTAATATTCTTTTTTGAAGTTTGCTATGTCATATGGTAAGAATTCATCGAGGTTTTTACCCAAAATATCAGTTTGCTTAAAACCAAGATTATAGAGTAGCTGTCCTTCAACCTCGGTATGGATGAACTCATTCTGCTTTCTTGTGAATTTATAAACCATCCCCGTATGCCGAAGGTCTACTTGTTTTACATACCGATAATCCTTCATTCCGTTCTCCTCGCTAACCTTTATATGTGTAATCATTGGTACAAAGTTCAAACCTTCCAAACGGAAAATAATTTTCACATTATTCTGTATTATACCATATAAAAAACCTTGGATAGATTTATTTAAGGCAGGAGAATTTTAAACTATAAAATACAATTTCGCAGATAAGGAAACCTGTCTATACATTACTTTTAATTCTTTATAGATTAAATATCCTAAATGGAAATTTACTGGGAATCTTTCAAAATTAGAGGTGAAATCAATGACCTATTGTTCAGCCTGCTGTCCCGAAAGCGATCTTGTCTCTGACAGCTTTTGTGGAAACTTTACAGTAAGAATATCTTTTAAAGCCATCTCCAAAGCCAAAGCGTTATCCTGCAATTGCTGCTCATCTAGTTGCAGTTTTTCTTCTCTCTCTTGTTCTTTAAAAATTTCTTGAACCATTTCTACATGTTCCGGAAGTATCAATGATGTCCATTTAATTGTCCCTCGATCATTTGGATTCTCCATTATGCTTCTTTCCTTTCACGAGGTTTATATGGATAAATGGAAAGAATACTATCTTTCCTAAATGAACGTACTTTCTTTTTTGTATAACAGTATCCAAGGATATGTTCTTCTTCATTCTTCACTGTTCTAATTACTCGGTATGATAGCTCTCCTTGTGAATCCATATAAATCATTTCAAGCTTTATTTTTTCTTCACTAGCTTTGATTAACAAATTTTCCATGATTATCACCTCGTTCACGAACGTTTGTTCTGATTATATTCATCCCGAGTCTTTTTAATCAATAAAAGATTCCGTTAGTTACGGTGCACATTACTGAAGAAAGCTTTTTCAGAGGGTTACATTTAGGTTTTCGAGGCAATTATTTTTGAGATCTTAGGAGCGGTGTTGGCGCTGACTACTAAACCGGTGTATTTATTTTATTCCTTGATGCAGCAAGTAAACATGAAACCGAAGTATGTGTATAGCTTTATGGCGGCAATCAGGCTGATTCCATTGATGATTGAAGAGATGAAGACCCTTCATCACGCTTTGAAGGTCCGGGGAGTTCAGAAAAAATGGGGTGAGAGGTTTTTATCATAAACTAAAGTCTTATTCGATTCCTCTTCTTTCCAATAGTATAAGAGGAGCTTATCGAATTGCAGTTGCTATGGAAACAAAACCTTTTTCTAAACATACCCGTCGGACGTTCTTCTATAAATTAGGGTTTTCTAAGTTTGATGTTATGTTTTTGCTTTATTTAGCCGTTACCATTTGCACTTTCCGTACTTATCAATCATTGATGTTCGTTATGAGGGATAATGTTGGGGAGCTATATTCATCTAGAATTTTAAAGAAAAATACAAATCCATGACTTGTTTTCACTCAGCTATGGAAACCTAAGAGTAAGACGCTGAGGTTTCTTCGGAGTGAAAGGAGCAGATGATGAAGGAATTATTGGGATTATTAAAACAAGGCAATAAGCCTGCCTTAATGGCATGTATCATGAATGCCGTTATAGCTATCATAAAAGCGATTGCTTTTTTTATAACAGGCAATGTGGCGATGTTTGCTGAGACGATGCACAGTATTGGTGATACAGCTAACCAGTTTTTCGTATTTATTGGATCCGCTTTAAGTAAAAAATCCCCAACGAACCGATTTCCTAATGGCTTTGCGAGGCTTGTAAACTTAGTTTTGCTTGGGGCCGTGATCATTGTGGGAATATTAGCGTATGAAACCATTAGAGAAGGCATTCATCACATTACGGAGCCTCCTGCAGCTGGTTCGTGGTTTTGGTTGAATATCGCTGTTTTAGGAATCGCAGCCATATTGGAAGCTATTGTTTTGAATAAAGCCATGAAGCAAGTATTGGTTGATATTGGAAAAGAACAAGTAAAAGGCATTAATGTGGTGATGGTAAGTCTTAAGAATATAAAGGGAGCTAAGCCTGCCACAAAGCTCGTCTTTTTAGAGGATATGGTAGCGACACTCGGGGCAATAATCGCTATCGTATCTATTGTGATTGCAACCTATACAACGTTTCATGCAGCGGAGGGGTATGCTTCTATCCTCATTGGTCTCATGCTTTTTTATGTGGTCGCACGTATATTTCTCGACAATGCCGCTGGTGTTCTAGGAGTGGCGGATGAACAAATGGAAGAGAAGATTGGTAAGTTTGTTTTTGAGGAAAAACATGTGAAAGATATTCAAAAGCTGATGGTCATGAAAGAAGGGGAGGAGCTGCACGTGGAGCTTAAGGTCGAATTTGATCCGGATATGTCCATAGCAAAGGCTTCTGATGTCCTAGAAGGGATAGAAAGAAAGATTTTAAATGAGCGTGGAGTTACTGAAGTGATCATTGAATCTGATAAGGATGATGAAATTCTAAGCTGGCAAGGAACGGAAGAAGAAAATTAAGTATGATTGTCCCAAAGCCACTCCTTTCTTGTTCGAAACAGGAAAGGAGAGCCTTTTGACTAGGATAGTATCCTCCTTAAACATAGGAAAAATTCGTATTTTTCTAATATCATTGGATAGTTCAAGCTGCCTTTGGGGAACGTAATAAAAATTTTAAAGGGTGAGCGGACCATGGTATTGATTATTAAAATCTTATCCCTATACTTAATCGCCATCGTTATAATGAGATTAATGGGGAAGTCCACTATTATTCAAATGACTCCTTACGATTTGGTTGCGATCATTATCATTGGAACCGTCGTGTCTGAACCATTAATTAGTACGGAATATCTGCCAACCATTTATGCTTTAGGAATCTTAGTCAGCTTACACATAGTGTTTGGTAAACTAACGCTTTGGCAATGGGGGAACGGGTTCTTCTTAGGGAAACCTACTATCTTAGTTAAAAATGGTGAGATTGTAGAGGATAATATTGAAAGATCAAGGTTATCTATCGCCCAGCTGCTCTCGATTCTAAGAAGTAAAGGTTACCCTAAAATAAGCGATGTTGAATATGCCATGCTGGAGCCTATCGGTGAAGTAAGTGTAATACCTAAACCAGGTAACTCTCCTGTGACCGTAGAGCACATGGATATTTGCATCGATGATGAAGGTTTGCCTATTGCCGTTATTATTGATGGAAAAATCCAGCATAAAAACTTGGTGCTGTTGGGAAAGTCTAAAGAATGGCTGCTCGACCACCTCGACCAACATGATTTGCAAGATAAAGATATCATTTATGCTTATGTGAGTGAGAAGACAAAGCGGTTAAAAATTAATAAAAGGAAAAAGAAAAAATGAAACCTCTTTTCATTTTGAATAAATAACCCAGAAAATTGGGTTTTTATTAAATAGGACTAATTCTATAACGGTGGTGTAGCGATGGAAAAAGATAAGTACGATATCTGACATTACGACGCATGTACATAATCCTTATGAAATCGTTAAGGACTTATTAAAGAATCTGTTTTGTATTGACCAGCTCTCTTCTTATAGACCTTTGATATCGTATTTAGGCAAAACGCTGGAAGCTTTTTCGGAAAAAACCACCGTGAATAATAGCGGTCAAACGCCTGCTTCAAATCCTTCCACTGCGTGCAATTTTTCGTTTGCTTATAACGAGCCACGTCTATTACCTTCATCGTGTCGTCCTTCGTTAAAAGTAAATTGTGCAGGTGAATGTCTGATGGGTTTAAGTCGTTTTCACGTGCAAATGCAATCGCCTTATCCACTTCAACGATGTGTCGGCGACGAATGCGCCTTCCTTCTAGCATGCATTGAAAGAGTGTCTTTCCATCTATATAATCCATCACAAAATAATTAGTTCCGACCTCGTAAAGCGTTGGAAAATAGGAGCTTCCGGCAAGCCTGTCATAAATCTCTGCTTCTAGCTTGGCAAGATGCTCAAAAGGTGGATAAAACACTTTAATCGCCTTCTGCACATGCGGAAGCTTAAATACATAGGCACTTCTTCCACTGCCGATGAGGCGCAACCGCTCATCATAGGTTTTAAGTTCAATTTTTCTCTTGCAGACCAAAAACTTTACACTATCAGCAAGGTCTTTGTATTCTTGAGTTGAATCCACAAAACCGATCTCTTTCATTCCTTTCCACCTACCTCTTTTTCTGACCCTTTCGCTTTGCAATTTCCTTTTGAATGACTGGCCACACATGTTTCTGAGCCTTTTGCAAACCTTTCTTCACAGCCTTATTCTTTAATAATTTTAATATCTTGGACATATGAGCACCCTCCCATGTTTTCCAAAAGAAAAAGAGACATCAACCAACCGGCAATCCGAAAAAAAATAAAAAGAGACCTTTGCCCGCACAATGCATGGCAAAGGTCTCGCTAACAACAGTTATGTTGCCAACAATGCCGAGGACTTTTGTCCTGTAATGACGACAGTTGCTGAACAGCTACTCCCCTTTGGGATGTGGTTATGAAGTTCTTCCACTTACTATAAGATCTTAACCTTTCACCGTCAATAGTATTTTTTGGAAGAAGATGTGTTAATTTAAGCTTAATTTGGGATATCGCCATCATGCCGCATACCTTTTGACAAGTAGCTCTCAATACAAAATGAAATCCCTTATATACAAGTCTTTTAGCTAACAAAGACACTTTTTTGATAAGTAACACATGAATGGACATGAGGGTTATCCAGTCAAAATCCGGTCATTTAAACCGTTGCTTTTAAAACGTTTAGTTATAGACCTCTACACTTTTAAGCAGTTTCTACTTGAGTGCCTGTACGTTTTCCACTGTCTTGTTTAACTGCATCAAAATCTTTCTTTTCTATAATTAAGGACACTAGAACACCGCCGACTAAAGCCCAGAATGGCGAACTGATGTCAAAGAAACTTACCCCAGACATACCTATTACAAGAGCAAAGAAGGAACCTATTTGAAACCTTGGATTAGAAAAAGCTGATTGTAAAGAACTTAAAAGAACTCCAATCATCGCTAATCCCGCAACAGTCCCGATTAAAACGGATGGCATAGCAGTGACAAATGGTACAGCAACTCCTGCTAATAATCCAAATGTTGCAAAAAGCACACCATTCACCACAACAGAAGCATAGCGACTTTCCTTATCTTTTCCTGCTTCTTCAGAGGCACAAATAGCTGTCATTGGACCTGCAACATTGGCATTGTGTCCTCCGAAGAAGGAAGTAATTATTCCGCCGATACCACTGTAGATGGTCATAGCATTAATCGGCGGCTTATAGTTCTGGGCAATCAATACCCCTGACGCTTGTGCATTCTCTGCACCTATTACCAGTAAGGCTAAGGGAATGGAAATCGAAAGGATGGCATCAAGGCTGAATGAAGGTACTACAATACCAGGTACAATAAAGCTTGGTTCCATAGCGCCCAGTTGAAACTGGTTCATTGAACCTGCCAGAAGTACTGCGACCAAAAATGCTGTTAATATCGGAGGAACATGGGCAATAAATTTTGATGAAAGTAAATATACAAGGATGGCCGCTCCAGCGATCAAGGGAGCTTCTTCTACGGATGTAATCATGCCTGTTCCAAATTTGATCATTGCTCCTACTATCATTGCCATAACAATAGGAAGGGGGAGCCAATTCATAATCTTTCCTATTAATCCACTTATACCTAAGACAAACACAATGAACCCCGATACAAGATAGGCTCCAGCTGCTTCATTCAAGGAGAAATGGGTTAGTGCGCCTGCTACAAGTACGGCGCCGGGAATAGAATATGCACCAGCAATTGGCTGCTTATATTTCAAAGATAGAATAATCCCAAGTAAACCACCGAAAAAATAGATGGCAAACAACCAAGAAATCATTTCACCTTGCGATAATCCTCCATTTTGAGCTCCACCTATAACAATTAAAGCTGGTCCCGTGCAACCAAAGATTGCTGCAAGTGTCCCGGCACTAAAGGTATTCACATTCAGATGCTTAAGTAGGTTGTTCTGTTTATTCTTCAACAGCCACTACCACCTTTTTGGAAATTCAGAGTTTATCTATTTTAATAGACTGGCTCCTATAAGGGATGCCCTTGCAGGCCACCCTTATCTTCCTATAAATTGCGGCTTTCTTTTTTCCACGAAAGCCTCTACGCCTTCTTTAAAATCTTCAGTTCCCCTTAGCATTCCATATGCTCGACCTTCAATTTGCAACCCTGTACTTAACGGACCTTCTTCTGCAGCATTTAATACTTCTTTACATACACGTTGAGCCAATGGTGAGAAGCGAGTAAGGTCCTTAGCCACACTTGCTACCTCTACTTCTAATCGACTCTTTTCTACTACTTGAGTGAGCAACCCCCATTGATAAGCTTCATGAGCAGGAATTCTTCTGGCTCGCATAATCATGTCTTTCGCTCTAGTCAATCCAACAGCCCGTGCTACCCGTTGAGTACCACCGCTTCCCGGTATCATCCCTAAATTCATTTCAGGCAATGCTAACAACGTATCCTCTGCAGCAATCCGAAAATCACAAGCCATAGCGATTTCAAAACCTACCCCGAATGTATATCCCTGCAATTGAGCAATTACCGGTTTCGAAGAACGTTCAGGAGCTGCTACATTCTCCGCCAAGTGGGATAATTCTTCCGGATGAGCTTCCATAAACTGCGGAATGCTCCCCCCAGCACTAAAAGCTTGATCACCTTCTCCTTTAATAACGATTACCTGTACATTTTCATCTGTATTTAAATCATCGAAAATTCCAGAAAATTGAGATCGTGCGATCATGCTGATATAGTTCATTTTTTCTGGTCGATCAAAAACAATAGTCGCAATTTTGTCCTCCCTGTTTTTTTCTACTCGAATGTGATCATATCTTGTATTCATTGTCATATTTATTTTCTCCCTTCTATTTTCTTAATGGACTACCTGTTCATCGTTAAATAATTCAAATTCCCCTTCACGTAATTTTCTGCGAAGGATCTTTCCTACTGGACTTTTTGGTATTTCTTTAATGAAAATATAGTTTCTAGGACGCTTAAAATTAGATAACTTCGGATTGTTTTTACAGTATTCATCCAACCCCTGAATAGTAAGTGATGAATCAGAAGGTACTACATAAGCCGTTACGATCTGGCCCCAACGATTATCCTCTTCTCCGACGATAGCAACTTCTGAAACTTTAGGGTTTTTCGTTAACACATCCTCCACTTCTAACGGGTGAATATTTTCTCCACCCGAGATGATCATATCGTCTACTCTACCTACTACGTGCAAATCTCCATCTGCATCTATATAACCTAGATCACCAGTAAAATACCAGCCATCACGAATCGATTTTTTTGTAGCATCCGGTCGATTCCAATACCCTTTAAAAGCTTCACTGGAATCTAGGTTCGCAATAATTTCACCGACCTCTTCCTTGTTCACTATATCCGTGTTACTGGCCCCCCCATTGGGGTCAGCAGTCACTATACGTATATTTTGATGGAACCCAGGTTTACCAGCGCAACCAGGTTTTTCTCTTACATTTGGATTAATTGTGAATGTGTATACTTCCGTGCTTCCATAATGATTAACGAAAACCTCAGGTTTAAAGTATTTTACACATTTTTCTGTCAGGGCAGTTGTCATAGACGCCCCAGCATATCCTAATTTCTTTAAAGAAGCCAGATCGTATTTCTCAAAATGAGGATGGTTCAACATATCATGGTACAGGGTTGGAACTAGATATAAACATGTAAGCTGTTCCTCACTTAACAATTTGAGCGCATCTTTAGCATCAAAATCGGGAAGTATCACATACTTACCATTGACAAAGGCGATTGATAAGAGCGACCTCATCCCCATCGTGTGATAAAGAGGCATCGTTCCAAGAGTGCTTTCACCTACGGTATAATGGTTTTGTATAATGTGAGCGGTAGCAGACGCATATTCATTTTTATTACTTCTCGGAACTCCCTTCGGCTTGCCGGTCGTTCCTGAGGTATAGAGCATAAGGGCTATGTCATCGTCCTGAATGGTTGGTTGTTCGTAGCTACCTGGACTTCTTTCTACTAACTCCTTGAAATAAATATCTGCCCCTTCTACGTCATGTACGCCTATCAAAATAGGCCGTTCTTTAAAGTCTGCATTCAGGACAGCTTCCTGACTGACATCTTCATAGACGATTGCGGACGCTTCTGCATCGTTCACGCAATACTCTACTTCCTTGTCCGATAATCGAAAGTTAATAGGAGTATAAATAGCACCAAGCTTCTGCAAAGCCCAATAGGTAAGCACATTTTCCAAATGGTTTTTTAATATAACGATTACCCGGTCTTGTTGCTTGACCCCTACCCGTTGCAAAGAGGCAGCCACTTGAGACACCTTAGAATCCAACTGAGAATAGGTCAAGCGAATATCACCTTGGACTACCGCTGTCTTATTCGGGTGCCTTTCTACTGCAAACTCTAGTAACTTTGCAATATTCATGTGTTCAACTCCTTTACGGACTTTTTGTTTTCTTCCATAGTCTTCTCTACAGCTTTTACTATGCCATCGTAGCCTGTACACCTGCATAAATGACCTGACAGCATCTCTTTAATTTCCTGACTGTCTGCTTCAGGTTTTTTTTCGATAAAGTCAGTGGCTGCCATGAGTATCCCTGATGTGCAAAAACCACATTGTAATCCGTGATTTTCCTTGAAGTTTTTCTGCAGAGTCGTTAATTCGCCGGTATGTGCGAGTCCTTCTACCGTACGTATATTCCTGCCATCTGACTGTACCGCGAAAATTAAGCAACTTCTAACTGCAGCATCATCTAATACAATCGTGCAAGCTCCACACACCCCATGTTCGCAGCCTACATGCGTACCAGTTAGTCCGCATACCTCTCTCAAAAAGTCACTTAAGAGCATTCTAGGTTCCACCATTTCCTGATATCTAGTGCCATTGATAGTGACCTCAATTTCTTGCACCGCCAAATTCATCACCCTCTCGCTCTTTCGTATGCCTGACGTAATGTACGTGAAGTCAGCACTTTAGCTAGATGCCGTCGATACTCTTCAGAGGCATGGAGGTCTGATTCGGGTTCCACACTCTCCCCTACTATTTCTGCTAGTTGTTCGATTAGTCCATCCGTCAACTGCTCTCCGCAGAGCACTGTTTGGGCGTCTTCTATTAGAAAAGGAATAGCTTCTACACCACCCAGAGCTAAACGGATATTTCCGATTCTGCCCTCCTCGTCAACGGCCATCTGACACGAAGCAGCCACCAACGCAAAATCCCCATGTCGACGGGCAATCTCCATAAATGAATGGCCTGTTTTCCCTTCCCAGACAGGAATATGGATTTCAGTTAGTATCTCCGTCGGCATTAAATCAGTAGTAAGGTAGGTAAGAAAAAAGTCTTCGGCATCAACGACTCGTTCTTCATCTTCTGAAGAAATCTTCACTTTCCCACCAAGTGTCATCAGCACAAGTGGGAGCTCTGCACTCGGGTCAGCATGGACGATACTCCCACCAATCGTGCCTCGATTCCTTGTTTGTAGATGTCCAATAAGTGGGACTGCTTCTTTTAGTAAAGGAATGTTCTGCCCTACTACATCAGAAGCCTCTACCTGGCTTTGTCGTGTCATAGCGCCTATTTTGACTAAAAAGTCTTTACACTCAATGAAGTCAAGGTCAGTTAATCCGTTGATATCGATTAGACACTCAGGGGTTGCCAGGCGCATATTCATTATTGGTACGAGACTTTGTCCACCAGCTATTATCTTTCCTTCAAATCCAGCTTCATCTAAAAGTCTTAGTGCATCAGGAAGGTTATCTGGCCGGTGATACTCGAACTTGGCTGGTTTCATCACTCAACCTCCTTTCCATTCAAGTATGCTGCTTTGTGTTTTCCAGCTCTTTTTTAAATTTCTTAAAGAAGTCCTGAATAATCATTTTTGCAACACCACCGAGCATCCGCTGACCTATCATGGCGACTTTCCCACCAACTTCTGCATCGTAAGTATACTTAAGTGTAGTTTCGGTCTCATCCTCGGCTACTAGGTCTATGTTACCCACGGCTTCTACTGTCCCAGGACCTCCTTCCCCTTTTACGATCAATTTGTAGTGCTTAGGCTTGTCTAAATCTGCCAGCTCTATAGTGGAGGAATATCTCCCTTTAACTGCAGCAATACCCATTGCCAGCTCTGCTTCATATTTATTTTCTTCAATCTGTTCCAGCTTTTCACAACCCATAATGCATTTCTCAAGTACATTTGGATCCATTAATACTTCCCATGATCTTTCAATCCCAGCATTCAAACTCAATTTTCCTTTTCCTTCCATCATGCATTCACCTCTTTTTGTTTTTGATAAATATCTGACTCTGCTAAAAGACTCCATATATAATTTGGACTTAAAGGAAGCGTGTCAATTTCAATAATATAAGGAGACAATGCGTCACTAACCGCATTGGCAACAGCTACAGGAGCACTCATCGTATTGCCTTCCCCAAGCCCTTTGGCTCCAAGGGGAGTGAGCGGTGAAGGAGTCTCCATGTGCTTTATCGTTACTTTTGGCATTTCCGGGGCAGTCGGGCAAAGGTAATCCATAAAAGATCCTGTTAAAAATTGCCCTTTTGCGTCATAGGCTAATTCTTCATACAAGGCGCCACCCAGCCCATGAGCAAGACCGCCGTATATTTGTCCATCTACAATTTTAGGGTTTAATAATTTCCCTGCATCATGGATGGTCACATAATCGATAATCTCTACATTTGCTGTTTCCGGGTCAATTTCTACCGTTACCAGGTCGGAGACAAATCCATAGGTCACTGAAGAATTGATTAAATCCTGTTCATCAGGCGGTTCAGTGTTTTTAGCTGTATAATAATAAGTTTCATAGATACCTGGTTCCATTCCTTCTGGCAGAGCCAGAGGATTCCAATGTGCTGTACCGACAGCACGCTTTAATGAATATTTCTGTTCCGGATTGTCTTTGACAAATATACTTCCTTCTTTTAATTCCAATTCACTAGCTTCCACCTGCAGCTGATGGGCCGCTATTTTAAAAAGTTTAGATTTCACCTTGTGGGCTGCATAAAATACTGCACTGGATCCTAGGGATGCGAATCTACTGGAATAACTTCCTGATGCAATCGACCAGGCGCTGGTTGAAGTGTCTAATTCCGCCACTACATTGACTTTATCCATCGGAACACCCAGTACATCAGCTATTATTTGGGCTGCCACTGTTTCATGACCTTGACCGGATGGAGTAGTGCTGATTCTCACATTGACGCTGCCCGTCGGATCCATAGATACGGTTGCCGCTTCGGCACACCCGGATTTAGGGAGGGAAGAAGCTCTTTCCTCGGGAGTTAAAGCCACCGTAATGTATCCCATGTTTGAACCTGAAGGCTCCACGATGTTCGCAAGTCCTACACCGAAAATTTTCCCTTTCTTTCTTGCCTCTTGCTGCTTTCTTCTAAACTCTGTATAGTTGCCAGTTTCAATCGCGAGTTCAAATCCCTTTTCATAATCTCCGCTATCATACATACCTCCGGAAGCAGTCTTATAAGGAAACTGATGCTTCTTGATTATGTTTTCTCTAATGACATCTGCTGGGTCCATATCAAGTTCATTTGCAACTCGCTGCATCAGCCTTTCTAATGGAAAATAAAGCTCTTGACCGCCATATCCTCTTATAAGTCCGGTCGGCAACTTATTAGTCATGGTTGCAATTGCTTCAATATGGAGATTAGGAATATCATAAGCTCCAGTAGAATTAGCATGCGTCCTATATAAACAAGCAGGCTCAGGCGCTCGTATATATGCGCCAACATTGTCTATCATTTTCATCCTTAGGCCTGTTACCTTGCCGCTTTTCTGTACCGCAGCCTCTATATAAGTAACTCGGTCTGTTCCGCTGGAGCTTGCTGATAAATGCTCTTGCCGATCTTCAATCCACTTTACTGGACAACCAGCAATACGACTGGCGATGGCTAACAGAACCATGTATGGAAATGCCCCTGCTTTTATCCCATAGCTCCCCCCGATATCTTTAGGGACTACAATTCTTAGTTTGTTACCAGGGATACCTAATGCTTGTGCCATTACCGCCTGAATAACAAATGGCCCGTGAAAATTGGCATGTATGGTGTAACGGTCTTCGCTATTTTCATAGCTTGCCAGGATTCCATATGTCTCTACAGGTGTTGCAGAGTATTTGGGGAAATTGTATTTATGCTTGATTATATGGTCAGCTTGCTCGAACGCCTGATTGACCTCCCCGTAATCGAAAGTCCGATGATTTGCTATGTTGGAACCCACATTTTCATGGAGTAACGGGGCATCAGGTTCCAAGGACTTTTCGATGTCGACAATCGGCTTGCGTCCTTCGTATTTCACTTTTATTTTCTCCATCGCATCTTCAGCAATGTATCGATTTTTAGCTAATACTACTGCTACAGGCTCTCCAACATAACGAACCTTTTCCACAGCAACCGGGTAATATTTCACGGGAGCGCTTACACCAACACTAAAAGGTTTCATATACTGTTTGATTTGCTCACCCGTGATGACTGCTTTCACACCCGTTACCTTTTCAGCTTCTGACGTGTCGATTGAAATAATATCCGCATGAGGATATGTACTTCTCAAAATAGCAGCCTGAGCTGTATTGGGTGGTGTTCCAATATCATCCATGTACTTTCCCTGACCGGTTAATAAGCGATCATCTTCTACTCGATTGACAGGAGCACCTATTGATTGAGTCATGAACAAACCTCCTCACTCAACACTTTTTCATAATCACCTTTTGTATCGATATCAAAAAGGTGATTTGTACTCATCTCTACTAACTCAACTTGCTGATTATATTTTTTAATAACTGATCTTCCACCTTCATCGCCGGACACGCTGAATAATTCACCAAATAGCTCTCTATGGAACAACACTGGGTGTCCCCTGACACCAAAAGAAGTTGATTGATAGATGGAAGAGTTCCTCGTCTTTTTATATCTTTCAATTACTTTATTTATTTCGCGTTCTGTTATATAAGGTTGATCCCCAAGGAGGAATAAAGCAGCCTCTGCATGTTCGGGCAGTGTTGTCAATCCTGCTTGTACGGAAGTTGATAACCCTCTATTCGCTCTGCTGTTCAAGATCACTTTACGAACACCAGGGATTCTTGCTTCATTGACCAGACCCGCCACATCCGGGTTTACTACTACTACTACTTCATCCAGAGTGGAGTTGATTGCCTGCTCAATGACTGAACGAACCAATGTCTTTCCCCTGAAAGGTAGAAGCATCTTCGGAGCGTCCATACGAGAAGACAAACCTGCAGCTAAAACAATTCCCCAGACTTCCCTTTTTTTCAGGTTGTCAATGATGCTTCCTCCTCTCTTTTTTGCTCCCATATATAAGGCCCCTTTGTCATCTTAAGTGAGATACCATTACCTCCGCGATGAACATTGATCATCTCAGTAACAATGCTACAGGAAATTTCTTCCGGAGTTTTTGCCCCAATATCAAGCCCTATAGGACTATAAAAATTAATCAGTTCTTGTTGTGAAATGCCTTTGGCATTGGATATTCCTTCGAGTAGCTGGTAGGTACGTTTCCTTGGACCCAAGATCCCGATATAACCTGTTTTTGCTCTCAACAGCTCATTCAATATTTGCTGGTCTTGTTCAAAATGGTGGGTCATTATGACGATGAACGAGTACTCGTTCAATGTTATTTCAGGAAAGGTCCCTCTTTCGTTCAAGAATAGGTCATCCGCATCAGGAAAATGTGCGTCACTAACAAACGCTGGACGATGATCAATGACAGAAACTCGCCAATTCAATCGTTTCACTCCATCAACAAGCGGCACAGCGTCAGGTCCTGCCCCAAACACAATGACATGAGGAGGAGGGGTAACGAAATCGAAAAAGACCTCTAACTCCTCACCCTTATAAAGACCTGTTTCATTATGCTTTAAACGTTTACTGTACTCATCCCTAATTCGCTCATCATTTATCTCATTAAGGCTTTCGTCTTCCTCAATGATTATTCGTTTTTTCTTAGTTGATACAGAATATTCTGAGGAAATAATGGTAAGCAGGCATATTGAATTATTTAACGCTCGAGATAAACCCTCTTCCATTTCGATAGATGAAGAGCACATAGGGTAAAACGGTTCTAGATATAATTCAATCGAACCGTTACAGCCAATCCCTAATCCCCATAAATCATCTCCTCCATCTCTGAAATCATAAAATACTTTCTTAGATTTTCCAGTCTCCATAACGTGTTTGGCGTATTCACCTAGGTCTCCTTCCACACAACCTCCGCTTACAAGTCCAGTTACAATACCATCTTCACTAATAAAACATTTTGCTCCAGCTTTTTGATAAGTAGATCCTTCAGTTCGAATGATAGTACCCAAAACCCCTATCTTCATTAGGGAACGACATCGTTTCATTTCTTTATAAATCGGAAGCATATGCTATCTCCCTTCAAGCTTTAATAGTTCGTGATTCATTTTTCCAATAGAATTGATCACGGTATTCACTAGGTGTGACCCCCACATGCTTTTTAAATGTTGTGGCAAAATATCCTGCAGTCGTAAATCCCGTATTATTAGCAATAACTTCTATTGGAAGGGATGACAGCCGGAGCGTTGTCTTTGCTTTTTGCATTCTGACAAAAGCTAGATATTCGACAAAACTTTTCCCCGTCTCATCTTTAAACATCCTACTAAAATAAGAGGGACTCAAATATACCTGATTGGAAACATTTTTTAATGTAAGTGATTCGCTATAACGCTCCTGAATAATATGAATAGCACTCTCAATAGGTTTACTTAAATCAGATACAATCCCACCTTTCCCTCTGTTCATGAAATTGTTTATCTGCTTACTCAGCTCGGGAGTCAATACCCGTTCAAAGGTTTCGACTAAATTATCTTTAGAAAGCGTTTTCAGTAAATAAGCGGAAAATCCTGCATTGATAGCATCCTGTACGAGACTAAACATTTTTAAGTGAGTCACTACAACCACCGGTAAATCTGGATACATTTCCAAAGCAGTTCGTCCCAATTTAATACCATCCATGTCCGGCAAAGATAAATCAACAACCATACAACTAGGCTTATTTTGTTTTAATAGAAACAAAGCGCGATCAGCCGTACTTGATTCATAGACAGAAAGAAAGTTATACTTACTGGCTTGAATAATCTGACAGAACTCTTGCCGACTCTGTTTATCATTATCCACAAGCAACACTTCAGCCAAATTGAGTTCCTCCTCACTTAAAAAGTCTAACGAAGATTTTCTAGCTGTTGTTTTAAAATTTTGTAATTAACTTTTTATATTTTTGTCTTATTAGAATTTTCTGATTATAAACTAGCATATAAGAGATCTTTATGACTCTGTTTTAAAATTTTGCTTTTACCTGTTTAATATATTTCTCTAAATGAAACCCCTGACCTTTTAATATTTCATAAAAATTAAATCGGTATAAGAGGGAGTAGGGAGAAGAACAATATTTACGCTTACTAGACGCGATTGTAAGTGAACTCAAGCTGTGCTTAGAGTTTTTAGGCCTTACCTCAATATATTTGCGTCATAAAAACCCTTTAGTTAGTACGAGCACTAAGGGAGATAACTAAAAAAAATAGGAAATCCCCAAGTTGGGATTTCCTATTCTACACTTCTAATCAGGTATTGGCCTATTGGTAATTGTTCCTTGATGAAAATACAACTGCCAACTTCACTTCTAGCGTTTCCAACTAGAACTCCGAAGCGTATTGCGATTTTTAGTATTGTTATGGATAAAATAAGTGGTTAACACGACATCAGGTCCGTCATCTTCAATGGGAATCCATGTGGTGTTACATTAAAATGTCTTACACTTATACCTCAACTGCATCTACTTAATCATTACCTTATCCTCTTTATATTTTTGAAGGAAGATAATATGGGTTGGCTTTAACTGCTTCTACAATTTCTTTTGAAGCACTCTCATGAAAAATACGTTTCCACATTTTCAAAAGGTTCTCCTGCGTTACTTCCACTGGTTCAACGCCGATAAATTTTGGAACATATTTATCGAGAACCGCATTGGCAGCTGCAAGAGCAAGCGCCCTCCCTTGATCATATGGCAGCTGGGCACTAATTTTTTTAATGTTTTTTCCATTAGCCATATTCAATGCCAATTTATAATCTAAATCAGCGGTACCGATTAGAATGTCCTCCCTGTCTAATTCTTTTAAAGCCTCAAGCACTTTAGTGGCTGGCCCTTCCCATGAAACATATATACCCTCTATGGCAGGATGTTCATGTATGAGTTTTTTTGTTTTCTCAATGACTTCACTCTCATCTTTAAATTGCTCTTCTCCCACAACCTCTAGGTCTGGATATTCTTCAACGAGAATTTGGTGAGCCGCTGTATCACGCTGATTGGTTGCATAAAAATCAGAGTCAAACGATAACAGTCCGATTCGTTTGCGGCCCTCTTCCCTCATTGTACTACCAAGCCCACTGCCGGCCAGGCGACCGTGTGACCACTCATTCACAGAAACACAGCTAGTATAATCTTCCTGCTCCATTCCATGAGGAATATTTGTAATTAATATGAGCTTAGACCTGCTCTTTCCAATCTTTTTAAAGATTTCGGAGGTCTTATTATTTTCAGTGGGAATAGCAATCACTATGTCTGGATCAAGTGCCATTAAACCTTCAAGTTGCTTATTCTGCATGGCTGGATCAAAATGTGCGTCTGTTACAGCAAGGAGTGAAATTCCTAATTCGTTAAACAGATCACGAATTCCTCTTTCATGAAGGTGCATCCATGCAGCTCCTGTATAATGGAAGGAAATCACTGCCGTAGGCTTTTTACTGCGGACTGTTTCAATTTCCTGTTCAGTAATTTGGATCGAATCCACGGATGCAGCTTTTTCTCCAAACGGACCGCGTGCAATACCGGCTGTAGATTGGCGCAGCTGTATCTTTACTGGAACATGAGACGGGTCGTTTTCCTGTGAAGTGTCATACTCTTCTTTAATGATATAAGAAAGAATTTTGTCGCTGATTTGCCCTACGTCTGGTCTTACAGCCGTTAATGCTGGGTTATATAATTCAAACCAACGCCGATCGTTAAAACAAAGAATGGAAAGATCTTCTGGACAATGCAGATTTCGGCGGTTTAAAAAAGTAAGTACTTGAAGAAGCGCAGTTTCACTAGTAATAATCATTGCCGTGGGTGGCTCTCTTCTAGAAAGTATCTCATGAATATTTTCGACTGAGGATGATTCTATTATATATTCCTTATATAAAGTAATGTCACAGTCCTTTAGTGCATGTTTGTACCCTTTTAGAATATCGTCAGGCATTCCATCCTGTTTAAAACAGTCATGCACCAGCGCAATTTTTGTGTGCCCATGATTAACCAAATGTCTTACTGAATCATAAGCTCCTTTATAGTTGTCAGATATAATTGTGTAGGCTTCATTTGTCTCATTCTCATTAAAGTCAAAAGCGTTTTCACTTACAACGACTGTAGGGCTTGCTTTCAACGATGAATGGACCTTAAGTGATCTACCCAATGGTCGATCCAACAGTAACACTTTACCTATATTTAGTTTTGAATTGGCTAGTGAATAGCTGCTCAATGTTTGTAGTAAATCCTCTGCTTGTACATGCACGATGTGCAATTCACTAATATCCGATGTCTTCTCCTTCAGTGCCTGAATAATATCAGCCTGAAAGGGGTGAAAAATGTCTGTGGAAAACACCAGGATCTGCTGCTTTTGATCTTTTGGACCTCCTCCTCTTTTTTTAACGATAAAATTCGGCAATTCCTCTAAAGAATCAATGACCTCTTCTACCCTTTGCACCGTTTCAGGGCTAACATACCTTGTTCGATTTACTACGTGAGAAACTGTAGCAACTGAAACACCTGCCATTTTTGCTATTTCTTGGATGTTTGCCATAACTGATTTCTCCCTTCCACTATATATTTCTTATTTTATATAGAATAACCGGTTCGTTTGATATCCTGTCACGTTTAGTATGAACTCGGCCGGGAGTAAATTCAACTTTCCACCGGTTTTTTACGTAAAAAATCATGCCCACCACATAGTGACTGGTTTTTCTTCTAGAATGGATTCCTGCACCATTCGGACTGCTTTTCCCAATCCTTCCTCTGTAGATGCAAGCATATCTTCATGCTCAATAGAAATTACCTCATCAAAGCCTACTGCCTTTAGCGCGCTGAATATGTCCTTCCATCTCTTCATAGATTGACCGTATCCTATGGAACGAAAACTCCAAGCTCTTTCTAAAAACTTGCTATAGTGTTTGGAGTCAAGTACCCCGTTCACTTCTATATTACGTTTGTCCAAATAAGTATCTTTTGCATGAAAATGATAGATGGCTTTGTGTTTCCCTAAATACTTTATTGCTTCAACTGGATCAATTCCCTGCCATATAAGGTGACTGGGGTCTATATTTGCGCCAATGTTCTTTCCCGCTCGCTGGCGCAGCTCGATCATTGTTTCCGGATTATAAACAACAAATCCAGGATGCATCTCTATAGCAATTTTTTCTATTCCATGTTGATAGGCAAAGCTGGACTGTTTTTTCCAATAAGGGACGACGACTTCCTCCCATTGCCACTTACGTAACTCAAGATACTCCGGTGGCCAGGCGCACGTTACCCAATTAGGTACGCGGGCGTCAAGGCTGTCTCCTGGACAGCCAGAAAAACAGTTTACAACCTCTACCTCTAACTGCTCTGCTAAACGTATTGTATTCTCCCATGTCTGATGATGGTCATGAGCAATTATGCTCTGGGGATGGAGCGGGTTTCCCTGGCAGCTTAGACCGCTAATTGTCATTCCCCGATCCTGAATTTTCATTTTTAGTTCTTGTATTTTATCAGGCTTTCCAAGTAATTCCTTCGGATCACAATGATTCCTTCCTGGATAATTTCCTGTTCCTAATTCTACTGCTTGAACGCCAAGGTTCTGAAGTCGATCAAGAACCTCATCAAGAGGCAGATCCTGATACAAAACAGTAAATACACCAACTTTCATTCCTACTTCTCCTCCGTTGTTATGTCTACTTTTTCTTTCGGCCAAATGCTACCGCTAAAATTATAATAATGCCTTGAACAACCATTTGTTGACTAACGTCAAGTCCTTGCAGTATCAGCGCGTTGTTAATAGTCCCTATCATGATGGAGCCAATGACGGTTCCTATTACTGTTCCTACTCCACCAAATAGACTAGTGCCACCGAGAATAACAGCAGCTATCACCGACAACTCATCTCCTTCACCGAAGGTAAAACGTCCTGCCTGCAGACGTCCGGCGTATAACATGCCTGCCAGACCCGCCATCATCCCAGAAGCCATAAAGACTGTCATCTTAATTCTATTGGTCTTAATACCCGAGTAAGTGGCAGCCATTTCGTTTCCGCCGGTAGCAAGCGTTTCTCGGCCGAAGGTGAATTTACGTAAAATAACATGCCCTATAGCAGCAATTATAAGAGTCCAAATTAGCAGAATGGGAATGCCTAACACACTTCCAGAACCAAAAAGGAAAATATAACTATCACTCAATATAGGAATGGGAGCAGTACCTGACACCCACATTGCCAATCCACGAGCGATCATCATCATGGCAAGCGTAACAAGAAAACTCGGAATAGCTACTCTTGTAACTAGATATCCGTTTATAAATCCGATGGCCAGCCCTGTACCCAGTCCTACCAATACACCGGATATCATTCCCAAACCTGCCTGCATCGTCAGGGCAGTAGTTATAGCAGATAAAGCTGCAACTGAACCAACGGAGAGATCAATCTCTTTAGATGAGATAACAAAAGTCATCGCAACACCCATAATAGAAATCATGGCGGTTTGACGTGCGATATTTAGCAGATTATGAGTAGTCATAAATCCCTGCTCTGCTAAAGTAATTGAAAAATAAATTAAAACCAGAACGAAAGCGATGTATACGATATATTGTCTCCAATCAAATTTTATCAATTTACCCTTCACCTTGGATGGCACGTTCAACATCCTCCTCACCTTTAATATCTTTTCTTTCTATTGAACTGGTAACCTCTCCATCTTTCATTATTAAAACCCTGTCGCTCATTGCCAATAGCTCCGTCATTTCAGAAGAAACGACCAATACAGCTTTCCCTGCATCTGCAAGCTCACGGATAATTTCAATGATTTCTATTTTTGCCCCAATGTCGACTCCACTCGTAGGTTCGTCTAACAATAAAATTTCTGTTTCGTTCAACAACCATTTAGCCAGTACTACCTTTTGCTGATTTCCCCCGGAAAGAAGTGAAATGGTCTTTTGCGTACTATCTGTTTTCACATTTAGTTTTTTTACCAGTTCTTCTACTACCTTATTTGCCTGCTGATTCTGTAACACATTGTTCTTCGAGAGTTTGTCCAGACTGGAAAGAATCATGTTTTCTCTCACGGAATGACCGAGCACCAGGCCCTGCGAACGACGGTCTTCCGGTACAAGTCCCACCCCTTTTCGAATGGCATCTTTAGGTGAAGAAAAGGAAACTTGATCACCACGGACCTTCACTTCTCCTCCAGTTACTGGGTCCACTCCAAAAATGGCCCGAACGGTTTCAGACCTTCCACTGCCCATCAGCCCTGCCAAACCAAGTATTTCACCTCCATGGAGAGAAAAACTAACATTTTTAACACGGGAACCGGATTGTAGATTTTTCACTTCTAGCAATGGTTTCCGGCCTTCTTTTTTCGGCCTCTCTACCCACTCAAAGGATTTGACCATGTTGCCTCCAATAATATAATCAATCAGCTCTTCCATTGTTACTTCTGAGCAGGGAGTCGTTATGACATTCGCTCCATTTCTTAGAACGGTAATTCGATCACACACTTGAAAGATCTCATCCATCCGGTGGGAAATATAAATAATAGTGATTCCAGATTGTTTTAGCTGATCAATCAGAGAGAATAGTACTTCTGTCTCTGTTTTTGTCAAAGTAGAGGTTGGCTCATCCATAATTAATATTTTCGTGTTTATGGAGAGTGCTTTTGCAATTTCTGTCATCTGCCAATATCCAACACTGAGATTTTCAACTAAATCTTTCGGTGAAATAGAGAGCCCCATATCGTCAAGAATGCGCTGGCTGTCATTAATCATTTTTTTATCATCGATTAATCCCAGAGATGTGCGTGGCTCTCGATGTAGAAAAATATTCTGAGCGACGGTCAATTTAGGAATAAGGCTGAATTCCTGAAAAATCATTGATACGCCAGCATGTTGAGCGTCGCGAGGGTTTTCGAAGTTCACTTTTGAATCCTCTATTTCAATCGTTCCATGATCAAGCTGGTAAACCCCAGTTAATATCTTCATCAATGTAGATTTTCCAGCCCCGTTTCCACCCATCAAGGCATGGACTTCTCCGGCTTTCACATTAAAATTCACTTTATCGAGCACTGTGTTACCATTAAATCCTTTTTCAATTTCCTTCATTCGGAGTATCGTATTGCCCATACTTACAGCCCCTTTGCTTTGCGTAAAGCAAGTAAAGTTTTTATTTCATATAGATAAAGACTTTGTGATTTCCCATTGATTGTTAGCTGCAGAACGAAGAATAGCATCGCTTACTTCACTAATCCTATGACCTTCTAAGAAACTTGGTTGACAGGATGTATCCTGCTGGAGAGCTTGTAGAAAGTCGTGCATCTCCACCATTTTTACTTCACTATAGCCGATACCTAATCCTGGAATTGGCCACAGTCCATCTCCGTATGGATGGGCTGCCCCTGTATAAATTGTTTTATAACCGCGACGGTCATCAGGATCTTCCGAAAAACAAACCTGCAGCTCGTCTCTCCTTTCATAGTTAAAATAAAGAGAGCCTTTTTCCCCGTGAATTTCAAATGTCAAATAATTGTGACGACCCCAGGCGTTTCTTGTAGCTTCCAAACTTCCAACTGCTCCATTTTCAAAACGGAGCAGTGTCATCAGCTGATCATCTACATCGACGGAGCCTTTTTTACAACTATCTCCTTTAATGTTTCCAAGAGAGTCTGTACCTGCATCTTGAATGGGCCGCTCTTTAACCCATGTTTTTGTCATCGCCATGACCTGTTCGATATCGGCTACTAAATAATGCGCTAAATCAATAATGTGGGTACCGATATCACCTAGTGCACCAGATCCGGCTGATGATTCCTGGAAACGCCAGGAAAGTGGAGAGTCAGGATGGGCGGACCAATCCTGTAAATATGTGCCGCGAAAAGAGAGAATACGGCCAATTTCTCCATCTTCAATGTATTTTTTAGCTAGTGCAACAGCTGGCGTTTTCCGGTAATTAAAAGCTACCTGGTGCTTCACTCCCGCTTTCTCTACAGCACGCAACATTCGCCTTGTTTCTTTAGAATTTCTACCAAGTGGCTTTTCACAAATGATATGCTTTCCGGCTTCGGCCGCTGCTATAGCCATTTCCTCATGCAGATGGTTTGGGGTAACAATGTCAACAATATCTATCTCTTTATCGTCTATAATCTCTTGCCAGCTATCCGTATAAGAAGCAAACCCCAGTTTGTGAGCAGCCCCCTTTGCCGATTCCATTGACACATCTGCTATTTTGTATTTTTCCAGAATGATACCATCATCAAAAAACATAGGTGCTGCTGTCATAGCGAGTGAATGCGCCTTCGCCATAAACCCGCCGCCAATCATTCCTACCTTTAGCTTTTTCATGATCAAAACCCCCTCACTTTTTTTCCATTTCTCCTCGAATCTCTGGTGGCACTTCCTCGTTATACACTAGCTCCCATGATTCAAGCAGGTTATTTCGCGTTACTTCTAGAGGTGGAACCGCAACATAAGGAGGTGCTTCCTTATCTAACAGAGCGTATCCGGCAAGAATAGCTTCTGTCACTCCCTGATCATAAGGGAGCTGCGCACCGATACCTTTAACATTTTGATCACGTGCCATATCAAGGGCTACCCCTGAACCTAGGTCGATTGTAGTAATAACCAGGTCTTTCAATACTGCCGAACGAGCAGCCGCCAAGGCTCCTTCTGCCGGTACGTCCCACACTACAAATAACCCATCCAAATCAGCATTCCGAGTTAACATGGCGTTGGCCACTCGTTCTCCATCTTCTGGCTCCCCTATCCCTTCACGTTCGACAATTTTAATGTCAGGATATTCTTCGTTGATTGTCTTTTCAAAAGCCTCTACCCGCTGTGCCGTTACAAAATAGTCAGCATCATGATAAATGACCCCTATTTCCCCTTCTTCTCCTAGCTCCTCTGCCATGCTATGAGCAGCAATGACACCATTTCCATAGTTATCCGCAGAGACAACGCTTACATAATCCTCTCCAGGAGAAAACCCTTTCGGTACATTGTCCATAAATACCAGTTCAACACCAGCCTCTTCTGCCTTTCGGTATGCACTGGCTGTGGACACTGGGTCTACTGGTACACTGATGAGAACATCCGGGTCTCTTGCTAGCAATGTTTCGATATCAGAGGCCTGTTTCTCTACGCTAAATTGTCCATCTGTAACCGCTATAACCTCAACTCCCATTTTTGCGAAAGTCTGCTTCAACCCATCAATCTGTGCTCGGGACCAGTCATTTCCTGCATAATGCATCGCTATAGCTGCTGTATAGTCTCCCTCACTGATCTCTTTCGCTTCCTCCACAGTCAGTTCAAGAGTATGAGCAGATACCGCCTCTTCTCCGTGAGGTCCTTCGCTATATATTTTTGATTCCGGGATATCAGGGTTAATCGTGATCGGTTCTGTAGCAACATCCATTTCTATATCTTCTGAGATTACCTCGTCACTGCTGCCTTTTTGTGCACTACATCCAGCCACTAAAAGTGTGATTAGTACAAACAATCCTGTAACGAACTTTAATCTCATATTTCTTTCCCCCTTTTAATCCAAAGTGAAATACTTTGAGTTATAGGAGAAATCATTTTACCTTCTCCCATCTGCGTGACTCTGCGGAAGCTAACACAGCTTCACATACTTGGTCCACCTTATAAGCCTCATTAAATGAAGTAGAAGGCTGTTTTTTATCAGCAATCGCTTTCAAAAAATCGTAGCTTTCAATTGTTTTCAATTCACCATATCCAATATTCATACCAGGAATATTCCATGTTACTTCCCCATAAGAATGAGCAGGTCCCGTATAAATCGTTTTAAATCCTCGACGGTCCTCCGGGTCTTCTGAGAAACTTACCTGGAGTTCATTTAAACGCTCGTAATTGAACAGGATCGAACCCTTCGTACCATGAACTTCTACAGTAATATAATTATTTCGTCCCCAAGCATTCCGAGTAGCCTCTATACTTCCAACAGCTCCATTTTTAAAATTGACAAGAAACGATGCCTCATCATCTACATCCACCGGTTCTTTTGCTGCGTCAGGATCTACTTTCACAGTTCCAAGCAGGTCTGCTCCACCCTCCTGTACAGGTCTTTCCTTAATGAAGGTTCTAACGTTTGATACTACCTCTTCAATATCTCCGGCTAAGTACTGCGCTATATCTATAACGTGAGTCCCAATATCTCCTAATGCCCCTGCTCCTGCATATTTCTTCTGAAATCTCCAGGACAAAGGTGAATCTGGATCTGCGCTCCAGCTTTGCAAATAGGTTGTACGAATATTGAGAATGTCGCCAATAGAACCATCTTCGATCAGTTTTTTAGCTTGAACAACTGCCGGTACACGGCGGTATTGGTAAGCACACATTGCGATAATACCATCGGATGATACTTGCGCTGCTGCGTCTGCCATAGCTTTTGCGTCTTCAGGATTGTTTGAGATAGGCTTCTCACAAAGTACGTGCTTACCTGCTTCTAATGCAGCTATAGAAATTTTCGCGTGTGAATCATTCGGGGTACAGATACTTACTGCATCAATTTCCGGGTCATTAATAATGTCATGCCAGTCAGTCGTCCATTCCTTGAAACCAAAACGATCTTTGGCATCCTTTGCTGTTTCCTCATCTATGTCACATACGGTTTTCAGCTCTGGAGAAGCCGGTGCAGGCCAAAATAGCTTTGGTACGTTAGAGTAACCTACAACGTGTGCCTTCCCCATAAATCCAGCACCAATAAGACCAATTTTTATATTTTTCATTATAATTCTCTCCTTTACCTAATTATTAAGTATTTTTATTTAATGAAGTATTTTTCAGAAATTGATAGGATACTTTACATGCTTCAACAGGATCACCATCATAACCGTCGATCTCTACCAGCCAATCACCTGTATACGATTGTTCCTCAAGAAAGTCAATAATACCGAGGAGATCTATAATTCCAAGCCCTAACGGTACAAAACCTTCACCATCCCAGTCTTTCAAATGGATATAGGGAATTCGGTCTCTGTACTTTTTGATAATTTCTAATGGGTCACCGCCGCCTGCCGCTAGGTGCGCAAGATCAGGACAAAACGCTATAGATGAGCAAGAAAAAAGCTGATCAATTTGTTTTGGTGATTCAATCATGGAACCTAAGTGCGGATGATAACTTGCAATTAACCCTTCTTGGGACACTATAGATTCTGCCTCAGATAATGATGCTGCCAATCGTGATATGTCTTTTTGCTCTCCACCCGAAGCTCGAACCGCCCCACCACCTAGCACGAGATGCTTCGCTCCTGCTTCAGCTGCAATTCTTGCTGTACGCTGAATGCGCCACAGTTCGTCCTGCCATGCATCTTCATAAATAAAATTTGCGCCAGCGTACACCCCATAGAGTGAAAGCCCCATTTCCTGAAGTTTTGCTTTAAGCTCTTTAGGATGACTTGCAAATTGATCCAGGTTGCCATCGAACATTTCCACACCGTTGAACCCCTGGCTCTGGATTTTCCGAAAAACTTCTTCATCCTTACACATAGTTTCATAGCGTACGTCTTTAATACTAGTTACTCCGCCGCCTGAACCTACTAAAGGACCAAATGCATTAGTCATATAACCAACATTCATTTTTTACCTCCTTTTTTTACGTAAATAAATAAATTAAATCGCTTACATTTAGTAATTTAACACTCTATGAAAACGTAGTCAATTATTTTTCGTAAAATTTGCGCAAATAAAGCGATATATTTTACAGAACCTCGAGTTTCAGTCTTTAAAATATACCTATCTAATTTTGATTCTGTTTTTTACGTAAATAATATAAATTAAAAAAGACTACCTCCTGGGTTAAGAAGTAGACTTTATTCATACATTAGACAGCTTCATAGATAACTCTTACCTCATTCCTCCTATTCCCTGATTAAGTTAAATACTTCAATATAAAAAGTGAACTAAGGGAAATAAAGGTGAATTTAGATATATATTTTTATGACCTTATTCAGTAGAACCAATCAATTCATAACTTGAAGGATCTCTACGCTGCCAGTCACGATTACAACATTTGATCACTACCTAAGAATACCCACAAAAGTTGATATAATAGCATTCTCTGAATTGTTTATAGGATATAATAGGAACTAAAATGAAGGCTGTTGACGGATTCGGTCAACAATTCGTCAACAAACAAGTGTTTCTTTTTATATAAAGCCATTATGTCAATTGTGGATTATATTAGTGGAACTACAGCATGCACTTCACATGATTTGTCTAAGGTCCTCCTTTTAATCGCATTTAATCGCATTTAATCGCATTTAATCACTTTTAATTACACTGTACTTTCAGTGATACTAACAAAAGGAAACAAGTTTTCATCCTATGATTTTTATTCCCAGTTTACCTTTACGTGGTCAAATGTGTGACCACGTGACCGCAGTATAACCGCACTTATTCGTGTTGCTAAACTAAAATCAAAATTCGGACCCAATATTAAAATCGCCCCGGTAAGAAAAATAGGTAGTCCTATAATTTTTAGTATAGTCAACGTATCACCCTTCCTCCCATCATCCTTACAAGTCTTCAATAAATCTACCCTAAATAGTGAGAAGATAGCGATTTCACTATTAGGATCACCCCCTTAAATTGATTAGTTACATAATCACAGATTTGACGGAATGATTATTACAAGGGCTCCTATTGAGCACTTTCAGTTTGAAAAATTCCCATATTGGGAAAATATGATCATGGATTGGGCGGAGGAAGATGTAATGTCTATCCTTCATATATGTGGGGTGCTCAAGCTACACTTTACCATCATTTTGATATCGATAAATTTGCCTTTGAGGAAAGATGTTCTAATATTTTTCACCATAGAATTTTTAATGGTCACAGAGACATTAAGCTTTTTGTTCAAGGTTGGTAAACACATTATAGCGACTGGACATTTAGATACGATAGGGAGATCCCTAAGGAAGAATATAAGTGCGATTTAGACAGAGAGTTAAGTGTAAAAATTACCCGCACAATATTTTTTAAATAATGGCGCTCTCACGCTCATTTATTTATTTTCAAATTGACTCAATTATTATAAGTATCAGGAGACACCATACGAGTAGAAATGAGAGAGACAAAATTAGTGAAATGAGGAAGATACCATGGAACGTAATCACACGATGATGCAATTTTTCGAATGGCACTTGGCAAACGACGGTGACCATTGGAATCGTCTAGCCCTGCTAGCAAGTGAATTAAAAGAGCATGGCATTGATGCTTTATGGATCCCCCCCGCAACAAAGGGTATAAGCCAGGAAGATAATGGCTACGGGATATATGATGGTTACGACTTAGGCGAGTTTGATCAAAAGGGTACAGTACGAACGAAATACGGAACAAAGCAAGAACTCTTAGAAGGCATAGTCGCTTGTAAAAATGCAGGAATTCAAGTTTACTCAGATATTGTCATGAATCATAAAGCCGGTGCCGATGATACGGAGCGCTTTGAAGTGATCGAAGTAGATCCTAATGATAGAAATAAAGTTGTCTCTGAGCCCTTTGAAATCGATGGATGGACAAAGTTTTCATTCCCTGCACGAAATGGCAAACATTCCTCCTTTCAATGGTCCCATCACCATTTTAATGGCACGGACTATGATGCCAACGAGGATAAAATTGGAATTTATCAAATATTGGGAGACAATAAACGTTGGAATAGTCATGTCGATAATGAATTTGGAAACTATGATTATCTCATGTTCGCTAACATTGATTACCATCATCCAGCCGTACAAGCTGAAATGATTTATTGGGGTGAATGGTTTATTAACACAACCAAGTGCGACGGTTTTCGGATAGATGCGATTAAACATATTAATCATAAATTCATCTCTGTTTTTGTTCATACCATGCGTTTGAAATTCGGAAAAGATTTTTACTTTGTCGGTGAGTTTTGGAACACAGACCTGGAAGCGTGTCAAAACTTTTTAAACTATGTAGATTACGAAATTGATTTATTTGATGTAGGTCTTCATTATCACTTTCACGAAGCTTCGCTAGCTGGTCGTAATTATGATTTAAGTAAGATTTTTGAAGACACCCTTGTGGGTACTCATCCAACGAACGCAGTGACATTTGTTGATAATCATGATTCGCAGCCTCAAGAAGCCTTGGAGTCCTGGGTGGAAGACTGGTTCAAACCTTTGGCATACGCCCTCATCCTCCTTCGTAAAGATGGTTATCCATGCGTGTTTTACGGAGACTATATTGGTATAAATGGTGAGAATCCGATCCAAGGTAAAAAAGATATGATTGATCCAATCTTAGATGCAAGATATCATTTCGCATACGGTGACCAAAAAGACTATTTTGATCATGGAAATACGATTGGCTGGGTAAGAAAAGGCGTCTCGGACATTCCAGGGTCAGGGTGTGCCGTAGTCATGACTAATGGTGATGATGGAAAAAAACGCATGTATGTAGGAAAAAAATTCGCTGGACAAATCTGGATAGACCTAACAGGAAATCATCCCTCACGCGTAAAAATTACAAAGGACGGCTTCGGTCAGTTCCGTGTGAAAAGTGCCACCGTTTCTATATACGTTAAAGAGAATGCATTAGAAGAACAAAAGCGCGTCCCAAGCATCGATTAGTCTCTTGGGGCGTCTTTCGCTATGTGCATCGTGCCATCACAAAAAGGACACCCCCCTTCCACTTGTTCTCCTTTTTCAAAATCAACGACAACAAAATCAGGAACCTCATCGGTTTTATAGAACATGAACGTCTCTATTTCTTCCTTATGGGTAGCTGCAAGGAGACGTACCGTGTAAGTCTGTCTCCCTGTAACTTGTTCATCATCAAGCCAAGTAAGATTTGGGATTTCAGTAAACAAGTCTGGTGATAGTGCACCAGCAGAGGAGCAAACTCTTTGTTACAGATTTGCCCCCTATTAAGGAATACTCAAATTCAAGATTTAATAAGAAATTATTTATAATGGATAAAAATAACCCCCTTGCAAAAGATGGCCCTTGCAGGGGTTATTTTCGTCAATATGATTCTTACTTTGACACATTAGAGAAACAGAAAAGACGTCCTAATAAATAGGACGCCATGCATAGCAATATGAACTCTCTATCTCTTATACACCTAGTTCTTCTTTATCCATTATTCGGTCAATACTTTCTAAAACTTGTAATTCATCACTTCCTTTTGCTATGACTTTTACCTTAGCTCCATGTGGTATGCCTAAAGACATAATCCCCATGATTGATTTTAAGTTCACTTGTTTATCTTCATATACTAAAACAACTTCTGAAGTAAATCCACTTACAGATTCAACTAATTGTGTTGCTGGACGCGCATGTATACCTACTTGACTTTTAATTGTATAGATTTTCTCGCTCATAATTTAATCTCCACTCTTATAATTATTTTTTCGAATAGGCTATAAATCTTATTCTAAATTTTCTCCATTTATATTGATCACTTTTTTATACCAATAAAAACTATCTTTTCTATAACGTTTTAATTCCTTCAGATCTTTATCATTTCTGTCTACATAAATCAATCCGTATCTCTTTTTAATACCTTCTCCCACACTGACTACATCGATAGCCGACCACGGACAGTAGCCCATTAACTCTACTCCTTCGCTAATCGCTATCTGACATTCTTTTATATGCTCTCTAAGATACTCAATTCTATAGTTATCATGAATCTTTCCATCTTCAGTTAATTCTTCCTCGGCTGCACATCCATTTTCAGTGATAATTAAAGGAACATTATATTTTTCATATAAATCTCTTAGAGTGGCTCTTAGCCCAATGGGGTCAATAACGCGAAACTCTCCTTGATTAATGTGGGGATTAACTACTTCCTGTGCAATTCCTACTTGTTTCTCACGAGCGATTTTTTTCATAAAACTCTTACTTACATTATATTTCTCTGCTACTTCTGCTGGCACACTATAAAGCTCTTCCCCTTCAGGGAAATATCGCATAGTATGCCCACCGTAATAGTTAAACGCAAGGAAATCAGGCTTAGCATTTTTAAATAGTTCTAAGTCCCCTTCTTCCAGGGTAGGTGCTATGTCTCTTTCTTCAAGAAAAGCCCACAAAGCTTTTGGATAATATCCTTTATATAGAGGATCAAGCGTTAATCCACTACGAAGTAAATCGTAATCCCGAGCAGCGACCACATCAATCGGATCAGGTGATGCAGGATAGATGATTGTAATACTAGGTGCCGAACTAATCTTAGCTTCCGGTAAAAGTTCATGACATGAAATCATAGCTTTTGCCTGTGCTAAAGTCATGTGATGACCCATTTGGAACCGTTGTTTATCGTCTTTTATTTCTCCTCCCAGCATATGACCTCCAAAGACAATTCTTGTATTACCCTCATTGTTTGTAAGCCAGTATTGTACTCTATCTCCATATCTTTCAAAGAGAGTACGACTATAGCGATCAAAATCTTCAATACTTTTCCTAGATGCCCACCCTCCGTATTGTTCAATCAAAGCAGAAGGCATTTCAAAGTGGAAAATTGTTACTAAGGGCTCGATGTTGTATTTTAGACATTCATTAATGACATCATCATAATGTTGTAATCCTTTTTCATTCGGTTCTTTGTCATTTCCATTAGGAAAAATTCGGGACCATGAAATTGAAAACCGGTAAGTTTTAAATCCCATCTCAGCAAAAAGAGCAATATCTTCTTTATATCGATGATAGTGATCAATTGCTACTTTAAAGTCTGTCGATCCTTTAGCAGAAACTTGATCATCCATAATTGTAGGCCCCTTACCGTCTTGATCATAAGCCCCTTCGACTTGAAAAGCCGAGGTGGATCCTCCCCACAAGAAGTCTTTTGGAAATGGTTTTAATTGTTTATGTTCCATATAACTTTCCTCCTAGTTACTTGCTACTGCTAAATTTTCATTTTCACTCTCATCCTTACCTTTATCCGCTTTATCTTCTTCTTTACATCTATTCTTATCTAATTTCTTAAAGAAAGGATAATAACAAACGATCGTGACACCAATCATTAAAAGTTGAAATAAAACTAGTAGAATGCCGCCCTGTACAAATGCAGAGAAAAGTACTGGTGTTCCTGTTGGAAGAAATACACCAATAGGGGTGGGAATTATACCGGAAACTGTTGCTAAATAAGCACAAGTGATAGTTACTATAGGTGTAAATATGAAAGGGATCGCTAGAATTGGATTAAGTACAATTGGTACTCCAAAAATAATGGGTTCATTAATCGAGAATAATGAGGTAGGCAATGAAAGCTTGCCTACAGCCTTTAATTGTTTACTCTTTGCTTTGAATGCCATAAGCAAACATAATCCCAATGTACAACCGCCTCCACCAATTAATGAATAAAGAAAACGGAATGCCCAGGAAATTACAAATGGTAAAGGCTCTCCTGCTTGAAAGGCAGCTAAATTAGCTAAATCCATAGATAATAATAATGGTTTAGCAACAACGTTTGTAACCATTGAACCGTGAATACCAAATAGCCACAAAATATTTGAAACTGTGACGAAAAATAGAAGCCCCCAATAGGATCCCCCTATATATTGCATTGGAATTTGCAAGTAAGTATAAATAAATTGATGGATGCTTCCAAAGCTCGTTGCGTCAAATAACGCTGATATTATAGTAAATAAGGCTACTATAATAATTCCTGGTAATATAGAAGCAAAAGTTTTTTGAACGGTTGGTGGGACACTTTCCGGCATTTTAATTACTAAATTACGGTTTACAATCTTCATATAAAAGTAAGTTGAAAGTACACCGACAATCATAGCTACAAAGAGACCTTGCGCACCTAACCATTCAAAAGGTAAGTATTGTGCTTCCTCAATAACCTTAAACGGAGTCAAAATTAGAAAGGACATAAGTGAGATTGTGCCTGCAGCCAAAGAGTCATGATCATGAGCCTCCGCTAATCTATAAGCCACGAAAAAAACAATATAAAGTGACATAATTTTAATCGTAAGGTTAGCTGGCAATCCTAAAGCATCCTTAATTCCTATGCTTGTTATAAAATTTTGATAAGGTTCAAATGGCATACTTGAAAGTATGATTGAAATTGCTCCAATCATTAAAATCGGAAGACTGGCCATAAGTCCGTTAGAAACAGACATTAGGTATTTATTGTTTTGAATAGTATCTGCTATCGATAACATCTTATCTTGATTAAATTTTTTTAACTTCATTGTTTATCCCTCCATGAGTGATAAAGCATCCTGTAAGATTTTTTCGCCATTTAACATTCCATAATCAGCCCCATTTATTACTTCCACCTTTATTCCTTGAGGTTGGTACTCATCTTTAAAACTCTTTAATTTATAGCTAATTTGTGGCCCTAGTAGTATCACATGGGTATCCTTTGAAGATTTTTTCAAAGAACTTTCCGGTACGGCTTCAATATGGGCTTCAATTCCCTTGTTATTCGCAGATTCCTGCATTTTTTTTACTACCATTGAAGTTGAAAGTCCTTGATTACATACTAGAGTAATTTTTTTGGTCATAATTTTAATCCTCCTTAGTTTTTAACTCTTCTATTTTCCTTAATAATTTCAATCATTTCTACAGCTAGGTCTCTTACTGTCATAGCATTCATTAAATGATCCTGAGCATGTACCATTAAAATTGTAATGGGATAACTTTCGCCACGCGCTTCTTCTTGGATTAATTCTGTTTGAATTGAATGGGCACAATGAAGGGATTCATTTGCTTGGTCGAGAAGACTTTGGGCAGTATCATAATTTCCTGCTCTAGCCTCTGCAATTGCCTTCATACTAAAACTTCTTCCTGTTCCTCCATTAGAGATGATCCCCATAACTTTTTGTTCATAATTCAAAGAAATTCCTCCTTTCATTATTTTTATTTGCTCTCACTACCAATACATGCAAAATCCATGCCAACACACATACAAAAAAGAGTATATGAGAAGTTTTTCTCTCATACACTCTACAGAGAGTTATATTCTAACAAGTAGTTAAACCTCTATGTTACCCCGTTTTTCCTCCATTTGTTTTAAATACATCTTAATAATATAATAAATATCATTTAGCTCAATTTTTATTTTATATTTCAAAAAAGATCGGTCAAAAATCATCTGTGTTCTTTGAATTAAAACTGTGTTATTTATAATCTCTTCTTCACTTTCTAAAAACTTAACACGCTCCTCCCCCTTCTTTATTCGTTCAAATAAACCACATAAATGTAGAGAAAAGCCAATCAATACATTCAAATCGTATCTTACATTAAGAAACTTCTCCATTTCATGATTAAAATGCATAATATCCGCAATTAAATCTTTAACCTTAATACCAGGTATCTCCACATGCTGCTCCATAAACTCTGATAAATGGAGGTAGGTAGTAGCATCCTTAATTAAACTATTAATATCTTTCAATGATTCCATATTTAGTACACTGTACAAGTTAAACTGAGGTATGTCCGTAGTGATTTTAAAAGAACTTACTATACAAATAACTTTATATTCTTCCTCTATCGCTTTGATTCTTTTTGTTATACTTTCTTCTCCTACAATATTTACGGGTAAAACCTCTAAATCAGCTTGTTTATAATTTAATTTATTCTCCAGAATTTCCTTTATAGTGTTTGCTGTACCTTCTCCTGTTAAACAAACAGTTAATATAGCCAGCTTCTTCTCTCTGGAATTTTGTTCTGCCTCTATCGTCTTATTTGGACGTTCATTTTGATTAAGTTTTTTAATATCCTCATACAATTCTTCCAAAGAATAGCCTAGCATAGCTTTTCGAGTTGCTTCTAATACATGGATCGTACTTACGCGAGAAATAGACCTTGTTTTAATACCTAAATCCTTCTCTATTTCACTAGCAAAAGTAGTTAGGGATCCCATATCGACAAGAAAAAGTGTATCTAACTTTCTCTTATCTTTTCGAAGTATTTCCTTCAATCTTTCCAATACTTCTTGTGGTCTCTCATCAAGTCGCGCATTAACAGGAATAGCATATGACGTATTAAGTAACTCATTAGCCGTTGCCACCAAGGATGAGGCAGTCCCGCTGCCATGAGTCAGAACTATTACTCTAGTTTTATTATCGTTATACTGACTTTCATATTCATCATAAACGAAAAATAAGGTTATAAAACCTGCTTCATCCTCTGGTATATTAGTATCAAAATGTTCATTCATCATCTCTATACATTCTAAAGCTACTTGAAAAACACCCGGATATTGAAGCTTAATTTGCTCAAGTCTCGGATTGTAAATTGGAAGCCCTAGTTGAAGACGTTCCAGCATGTTAGATATATGAATAGCGAAAGCATAAAAAACTTTTTTTCCCCAGTTTGTATTCAACCTTTTTTCACTAAATTTAATAAGCTTTTTAGTCAATTCTAAGGTGTCTTCAGATATTATGAATTCTAAGCGATTATTATTGTGGGACCTGTGAGAGACAAAGTTGGTAAAATAATTATCTATATCTTTTTCCATTTCTTTTTCAATCTCATTCATTTCTATCTTTTCTTCTTCCAACATATGAAGTTTCTTATCAATCATCTTATAGATAGTTTCACCTGGAAGTGGATACTCCATTTGTTTCTCAAAGGTTTCAGCATTATATTCAAAAAATCTTTCTTTAATATTATTTAGACTAACCCATAGCTTTCTATGTTCTACCTGCGTATATAGACCATTTAATATATGTGAAGGTAAATCTGTAGTAGTAATAATAATCTCTTTTTTCTTTTTGATAATAAAATCGGCATATGCCTTAGCACATACTATTTGGACATCTGATTTTAATTGACCTATGTTGTTTTCACAGCGATAGCTTAAAAAAGCACGAATAGAGTTAACACTTACTTTTATAGTAGTTTTTAATCTACCAGATTCCTGTTTTAAAAACATACTTATTAAATGAAATCTTTCTTCTAATGTTCGATTGTCTAAGTTAGGAATCGTTAGAGTCATGGGGATCCTTCTAGTAAAAGCCCTTAGCAAACTGGAAGATGGATCCTCCGTTGTAGCTGCAATAATAAGTACTTGGGATTTCCTTTCTTGTTCAGTTTCTCCTAACCTTCTAAATACTCCTTTATCAATATAGGTAAATAGAATTTCTTGTCCCTCAGGTGGCAGACGATGTACCTCATCAAGAAATAATATTCCCTCATGAGCTTGCTCAATGAAGCCTTTTTGATCGCTTTCAGCCCCAGTATAGGCTCCTTTCTTTCGTCCAAATATTTGTGAAACAAGCAATTGGGGATTATTGGCGTAATCAGCGCAGTTAAAGGAAATAAAGGGTGCTTCTCCATTTAATTTACCAATTTCAACTGCATAGTCATACATTAATTCTGCCATCATTGATTTCCCTACACCGGTCTCTCCTAGAAACAACATGTTCATACCAAATGGTGGATAAAGGATCGCTGCCTTTCCTTTTTCTACTATCGAAAACATGGAAGGATTCCCTCTTGCAAAAAAATCTAGTTTGGTTGTGCCGAAATCTAACGACCTGCCTGGCTCGATTGGTTCAAATAAAACTGGTTTCTTCTTTGATTTCTTTAGTCGTCCTTCTTTTACCAACATGTTTAAATCACGACTTACATTACTCCTATCTATCTGTAAATACTCACTAATCTCTTGAGCCGTAATACCTTTCCTCTTAGATTCATAAAGATCTTTCAAAGTTGACTCAATCAGTTGTATACGTTTCATAATTATCCCTTCAATACTGGTTAGTTTTACTACGGGTTAGTATGCGTTTTCATTATTAAATATAAGTATAACAAAACAATAATAGTAAGTTTACCCACCAATAAATGTATGTATATAGTAGTTAAAAGATAGTATACATTCCGACTAATAACTTAGAGGGCTGTTGAAGGCACCTTAATTAAGGTGCCCTCAATAATTTAAAACCCTGTTAAATCAAGCATTTCTGGTTTGGGACAGAAATAATATATCCTGCCCCAAGTGTTAATCACGGTCTTTATTCTGTTAAATGCCCCCATTAATTGAACAAGTTTCTTGTTAATCCAAATCATCCTCAAGGAAGGAATTTTTCTTTTTTCTAGTATCTTGCATCCCATATTTCTTTTCAAGATATTGACCGATTATAGAGCTGTTAATCCCTCTTCTGACTGCCGTTTCAATAATTATATAAAGAATAAATAGACCGATTAGATAAAATATTATAGTTAATCCAATGCCACCCATTAAGTAGAACCCCCATATTCATATTTAATAAACAGACCTTCTAATGTAAACTTCCCGATAGCAGCCCGTACCCAGCTATCGCCCCCTATTCCGGAAGACCTGAAATCGAGATATTTATAATTAACATACCTCCCATCTTTGTATTAATGATCATTAGAGTAATACATAAATTGCATATCTTTTTTTTACCATCTTTAAATTTATAGGCTTCTTTGCTGATGACTTGGCGATATGATTCGGTAACATGAATAGCTCCTCCATCTGAAAGAGCAATGAACGCATTGTCTTCACCTTTAGAGTACTCACATAATAATTCTTCATCAGTGTGATCATAATGACACCATAAACGATTACTGTGTATAAGATTTAAAGGGTTATAGCCACTTATACCTTTCTCTTTTGTCGTATGAGTAACATCACTTCCAAAAATTATTGCCCCTGCACTCTGTCCGAAGATAGTGCCTCCCCAGTCATAATACTGTCTTAAAACATTATCGAAGTCACTATTCTTTATAGTTTTTAATAAAGTTAATGTACTTCCTCCACTAAAGTAAATAGCTGAAAAGCATTTCAATTCATCTAACGTTCTATGATTGAGATCTGTCCACATCGTAACCTCTTTAACACCTAAGTGTTCAAGTATGCTTTTTATGTAATCAAGGCTCATATGATGCGGTCTATATTTCGCATCACCGGCCAGAGGTATATAAAGTATAGGTTTATTTTTCTCAATAGTCTCTACAAGAAACTCATATACTTTTAAATTTTGTTTAGAACTTCCACCACCAGACAAAATTAAATCTCCCATATTACTCCCCTTACCTAAAGAATCCTCCCTGGGACTTCCACTACCTATTTTATACAATTACGTCCATTCTTCCGTCTCAAGCAAAAAAGGAAGTTTACTTAAGTCTTACGTAATCGCTCCCTTTAACGGAACAAAGAACATTATCCACTATTCTTAAATTGCTTACTTATCTGAAGACACAGTTTCAATATAGAAAGCAAGTAATACCATCGCCACTAAATTAAGCTGCTACCATCACATAACGTTCGAATTAATGGTTAAGCTTGGGGATATAATGTACTAAAGTTATTTTTCAGTAGCAGGGGGAGATATTACGAAACATGTAGCAGGGGCAATCTATATATCGTGCAGTATTATCCTATTTTACTTTGGAGGCTTTGAAGATTTCATACCATCTACTAATATGGACTTATGGATTTATCTACTTTTCTTTATTGGTCTAGGATACGTTGTTTTTGGTATAGTAGATGACTACAATCGAAGAAATCGTAATAAGTAGACGACACTCATTGAATTGGGTGTCTTTTTCATTCTGTCTCAACTTTGCCTTTTAGAGCTTACAGCCAGCTCTCCTCATCTATCGATTCACCTAAAATTTAAGTTACCTTTTTCTAGCTTACTGGTTTTCCAGCATTCTGGGGTACCATCCATTCCTTTACAGAGAACCAAGCATAAAATAAGAGGAGATGGAAAGCAGATAAAAAGGAGGTGAATGATATGACTATTATTAATCGAATCACGAATGGAGGATTTGAAACAGGGACCCTTGCTCCTTGGATTAGTTTAAATGCCTCTGTCACTTCAGCTGCAAGTCATACGGGGACTTCTAGTGTCCTTTTATCCCCTCCAAGCAGCACAGCTATACTCTATCAGATTTTCCCTGTTAGTGAAGGGGAAAACTTTGAGTTTTTTGCTTCCTTGGTCAGAACGAACGGGAATCCCAGCCCTCAACTGTTAATCACTTTGACGTACTATAATGAAAATTTCAATCCCTTGGCCACAGGGTTAACAATCAATATACCGGGGGGGAGACTTTCGGCAGTTGGAGAGTGGTTAGAAGTTTATGGGACTTCTTCTCCTGCACCGCCAGGAGCTGTTAACGGGTTATTATTGATCCAAAAACTTCCGCGATCAGGAGGATCTAACGTCTATGTTGATGATGTAGCTTTACTAACGGTTGAAGGTGGAGAACCAACGGGAGCAACTGGACCAACAGGAGCCACCGGAACGACCGGACCAACCGGGCCAACGGGAACCACTGGACCAACGGGAGTTACAGGACCGACAGGAGCCCCAGGGCCAACTGGACAAACCGGAGCCACAGGAGTAACGGGAGCAACCGGGCCAACGGGAGTCACTGGACCTGCTGGCCCTTCCACCCCTAGTTCTGTTAATCGCATTTATGTAGCAAACCTAATCAGTAACAATGTATCTGTCATTAATGGAAATACAAATACTGTCATCACGACGGTACCAGTGGGTAGGAACCCTTTTGGAGTAGGCGTGAATCCTATCACGAACCGCATTTATGTAGCAAACCAAGGCAGTAACAATGTATCCGTGATCGACGGAGGGTCTAATGCCGTTATCGCTACGGTACCCGTGGATAGTGTCCCTTCTGGAATAGGCGTGAATTCTACCACAAACCGCATTTATGTAACAAACCAAGGCAGTAACAATGTATCCGTGATCGACGGAGGGTCCAACACCGTGATCGCGACGGTACCAGTGGGGGATGCCCCAATTGGAGTAGGCGTGAATCCTACCACGAACCGCATTTATGTAGCAAACGAATTCAGTAACAATGTATCCGTGATCGACGGAGGGTCTAATACCGTTATCGCGACGGTACCAGTGGGGTTTATCCCATTTGGAGTAGGCGTGAATCCTACCACGAACCGCATTTATGTAGCAAACGAAGCCAGTAACAATGTATCCGTGATCGACGGACTGTCCAATAGTGTCATCGCGACGGTACCCGTGGATAGTGTCCCTTCTGGAGTAGGCGTGAATCCTACCACGAACCGCATTTATGTATCAAGCAGTACCAGTATCAATGTATCCGTGATTGACGGACTTTCCAATAGCGTCATCGCGACCGTTCCAGTGGGGACTAACCCTGAAGGAGTAGGTGTGAATCCTTTAACAAATGGGATTTATGTAGCAAACTATAGCAGTAACAATGTTTCCGTCATTAGCGGAAATACAGATACGGTCATTGCTACTGTTGGTGTAGGCACCAATCCAGTTGGAGTAGGTGTGAATCCTTAACTAAAAGTTTGTGGCTTTTCCTTGCCAACTCCCACCTCACCACTTACTCATAATTGTTTAATCCCCCTATTCATCAACGAAGAGGGGATTACATACTTCATCATCTTTTCTTTAGGGCTTCTTTTAATAAGATATTGACTACCTCTGAAACATTTTTCTATTCATTAAGAGCTTGTAAACGGATCGCTTCATGTATGGATTCATCTAATTTTTCTGTTTTAATTTCCACTTGAACATCTAATAATAATGGATGCATCAAAGTTCCCCTCTCTTAATTTAGATTATATTGTTATTAAGAAATTTGTAACAAGAAATAAACACTTAGAAATCCTCATCTCCAAGAAATAAATCTGGAGGACGAGAGTTATCATTTCGTGGTACCCCCACAGTTTGCTGATAGGCTGACAACCTTCAAACTATCTCTATTATCTCGAAACTGAGTCTTCCATAAATCTGCCCTTATCCGGAAGACTCAATCTCAAGATAACTATATCTGGGACAAAAAAACCGACCTTCTTCACCATATTCTTACTCGTAAATTTAAATAGAAATATTTTAGGACAAATCCTTCAACTAAATTACTTTTCACGTTGATAAACAGAACATTTGTTCGTATAATGTCAACAAGGTAGGTGATTTCATGAAATTTCCGGAATACACTACATCAGCACTAGAGGATTGGTTATCTAATTGGTACATCAATAGAAATTTTCAGTACCCAGCCGATCTTGACTTAAACTATATAGCAATGAGATATAACATTTCTATCAACTATAAGCCTATTCAGTCACGTTATACTAGATTTGGAAATTACAAAGAAATAATTCTTAACACTAATTTAAAAAAATCTACTCAAAGAGAACATTTTTTTCATGAACTTTGTCACGCAATACGTCATGTAGGTAAGCAATCCATGATGCCAGAGGCGTTTAGAGAGCTCCAAGAAAGAGATGCTAAACATTTCACCTTATATGGTGCCCTGCCCTATCATATGATCAGTAATTACGACATAAACGATCCAGACTTAATTGAAAGGTGGTCACAAGATTTTAAGGTTAGTCAAGAATTATGTGAAGAACGGTTAAAGCAAATCAAGAGAAGATAATATCATCGGCAAACTAATATTGTACCGCGGATCAAGAAGCTTATGAGCTATGTTACTGGTAAGGAGGTTAAAATTATGGCGAGCTACGAACGTAGGGGAAAGGATTCTTATTTATTAACTGTTTAATTAGGTTATGACGGTAAAGGAAGGCGTAAAAGAAAACGGAAGACCATTCAAGTTGACGAAGCGTTACTTAAGACCAAGCGAAAACTGGAAAACCATTTGAATGATGAATTAGTGAAATTCAAAATTGAAGTAGAAGCAGGAGAATACATTTCCCCCGGCAAACTTAAGTTAAAAGACTTTATAGTGGACTGGGAAACAAAATACGCAAAGAGGAACTTAGGCGATCAAACGCTTGAAGCTTATAAAGGAAACCTGAAGAACCATATCCTCCCTAACTTTGGAGAGCAACGTGTAGATCAAGTTAAAGCCATACACGTGTAAACTTTTTAAGTGATTTAGAACAAAACTCCGGACTGTCACAGGGCACCATTCAATACATTTATAGGGTTTTTCGGAATGTTATGCAACGAGCGCAGGATTGGGAATTAATTAAAAAAAACCCTTTAGCTTCAGTAAGTAAGCCAAAAGATAAGAAAAGGCGTAAAGTAAATGTATTCGAGCCTGAGGAAGTCCACCAATTGTTTGAAGCAGCCATTGATCAACCTCGTCACTGGAGAGTTTTCTTATCATTAGCTTTAGCTTGCGCTATGAGAAGAAGCGAATTACTTGCTTTAGAATGGAACCAGATTGATTTAAATGAAGGAACTATAGAAGTTTCTCAAGTTATTACCAGAGGAGAAAAAGGTAGACCTGTTCTAAAAGAACCGAAAATCTGAAACATCAATTAGAATTATTTCGCTTCCTAAATCTGTTGTATTGGATTTAAAAACTTTTAGAACCGAATGGATGATAGGGAGAATGAAGGTTGGAGACCTTTGGACTGAAAAAGAGCACGAATTTTTATTTTGTAATGAAAATGGCCACCACTTTTATCCAACTACCCCAACTACCTGGTGGCGCCGCTTCACGAAAAAAGCTGGGGTTCGATTTATTAGACTCCATGATTTAAGNACGACACTCATTAAATTGGGTGTCTTTTTCATTCTGTCTCAACTTTGCCTTTTAGAGCTTACAGCCAGCTCTCCTCATTTATCGATTCACCTAAAATTTAAGTTACCTTTTTCTAGCTTACTGCTGGGGTACCATCCATTCCTTTACAGAGAACCAAGCATAAAATAAGAGGAGATGGAAAGCAGATAAAAAGGAGGTGAATGATATGACCATTATTAATCGAATCACGAATGGAGGATTTGAAACAGGGACCCTTGCTCCTTGGATGAGTCTTAATGCCTCTGTCACTTCAGCGGCAAGTCATACGGGGACTTCTAGCGCTCTCTTATCCCCTGCAAGTAGTACGGCTCTACTCTACCAGACTTTTTCAATAAGTGAAGGGGAAAACTTTGAGTTCCTTGCTTCCTTGGCCAGAACGAACAGGAATCCCAGTCCTCAATTATTAATCACTTTGACGTACTATAATGAAAATTTAAATCCCTTGGCTACAGGGTTAACAATCAATATACCGTGGGATAGACTTTCGGCAGTTGGAGAGTGGTTAGAAGTTTATGGAACTTCTTCTCCTGCACCAGCCGGCACAGCTATCGGGGTTTTATTGATTCAAAAGCTTCCGCGATCGGGAGGCTCTAGCGTCTATGTGGATGATGTGGCTTTACTAACGGTAGAAGCTATAGGCCCTACTGGACCCCGAGGAGCCACCGGATCGACTGGGCCGACGGGACCCACTGGATTCACAGGACCGACAGGAGCAATGGGACCAACCGGATCGACGGGGGCAACAGGAGAAACAGGACCAGCCGGACCGACAGGGCCAACAGGGGAAACAGGACCACCCGGAGCCACAGGATCCCAAGGGCCTCGAGGAGAAACAGGATCTCTAGGACCATCAGGACCAGGAGTAACACCTGCTTTTGGTTCGTTATATGGAGTTGATTCCGCTAAAATTCCCCAACTAGGACGACGAATTGTTTTTGATTTTCCAGGACCCTATCAAAATACTGCAGTTATTCCAGGAACAAATTTTATACGAGTGCTTGTCAGAGGAACATATGAGATAACTGCAAGTCTGGAACATATTAATTCGAATGGAAGTTTCGTTCGATATGAAATCTGGAAAAATGACCTCATTCCAATTCCAGGTTCAGAATTTACTTCACAAGCAAATGGAAGTGTATCTATAAGTAAAACTATTCAAGTTGATATGGGTAGTTCTGATTTTTTGACAGTGGTTCCAATTTTCATAAGCTTAGCCGGCACCGCCCAGTATTCCGCTCCAACATTAACAGTAAATCGAATTGGATGACAAATAAAAAATTCGAGAGCATTAATCTTAAAAAAAAAGAAAAAATTGACTGATAAAAATTCAATTATCCCCAAATTAGATGATCGTCCATAAGTCTCCTCCTTACAAGGACCTGGCACCATCTTATGCAAGTGACTAGGAAAAGAACGGGAAATGGGCATAAAAATTGCTTGTTCTTTCAAAATTAAGCAGGAGTAAGGAAGGAACGCAAAAGAGTTTCTTTATAACTGAGGTCTTGAGGAAGATTGTTCAGATCTCTAAAGGAAATGACTGACCTCCTATTAAAAGAGAAGCCTCTCAAAAGTTTATATAACTCTTGAGAGGCTTTTAGATTTAGTAAAAGATTTTTAAAAACAATCAATCTGTTCTCAAACCCTATGGTGAAAGGGTTTTGGGAGCTATCATATCATGCCGCCCATTCACTGTATAACATCAAAAAATGAATATAGGATGTAAGAACCTCGTATAATCCACTTTCCAACTTTACGGCATCGGTATGTGTTAAATAAGGTAACAGTACTATTAAAGAAAATTCAGGAATATCCAGTCAAAAGTTCTTGCTCAAACTTGCCACGAGACGACCTACAGTTTAGATGGCTGTTAAAGGAACCCTAATTAAAAACACTGAATAGCTTAAAACCCTGTTAAATTAACTATCTCTGGTATCTAGTCAAATATAAAAAATAAAGAAACTGGGGCAAAAAATAATAAAATTCTATCCCAGTTATGCCCCATTATCTAAAATCGTTTTACTTCATTATAAAACATGATTCATGTAGGAGAGATCATTTAAACAATCGTTCCCCTTTAACAGAACAAAGAACATGATCCACTATTCTTAAATTGCTTTCTTATCTGAAGACTCAGTTTCAATATAGAAAGCAAGTAATACCATCTCCACTAAATTAAGCTGCTACCATCACATATCGTTTGAATGAATGGTTAAGCTTGTGGATATAATGTACTAAAATTATTTTCAGTGGGGGAGATATTACGTAACATGTAGCAGGGGCAATCTATATATCGTGCAGTATTATCCTATTTTACTTTGGAGGCTTTGAAGATTTCATACCATCTACTAATATGGACTTATGGATTTATCTACTTTTCTTTATTGGTCTAGGATACGTTGTTTTTGGTATAGTAGATGACTACAATCGAAGAAATCGTAATAAGTAGACGACACTCATTAAATTGGGTGTCTTTTTCATTCTGTCTCAACTTTGCCTTTTAGAGCTTACAGCCAGCTCTCCTCATCTATCGATTCACCTAAAATTTAAGTTACCTTTTTCTAGCTTACTGCTGGGGTACCATCCATTCCTTTACAGAGAACCAAGCATAAAATAAGAGGAGATGGAAAGCAGATAAAAAGGAGGTGAATGATATGACCATTATTAATCGAATCACGAATGGAGGATTTGAAACAGGGACCCTTGCTCCTTGGATGAGTCTTAATGCCTCTGTCACTTCAGCGGCAAGTCATACGGGGACTTCTAGCGCTCTCTTATCCCCTGCAAGTAGTACGGCTCTACTCTACCAGACTTTTTCAATAAGTGAAGGGGAAAACTTTGAGTTCCTTGCTTCCTTGGCCAGAACGAACAGGAATCCCAGTCCTCAATTATTAATCACTTTGACGTACTATAATGAAAATTTAAATCCCTTGGCTACAGGGTTAACAATCAATATACCGTGGGATAGACTTTCGGCAGTTGGAGAGTGGTTAGAAGTTTATGGAACTTCTTCTCCTGCACCAGCCGGCACAGCTATCGGGGTTTTATTGATTCAAAAGCTTCCGCGATCGGGAGGCTCTAGCGTCTATGTGGATGATGTGGCTTTACTAACGGTAGAAGCTATAGGCCCTACTGGACCCCGAGGAGCCACCGGATCGACTGGGCCGACGGGACCCACTGGATTCACAGGACCGACAGGAGCAATGGGACCAACCGGATCGACGGGGGCAACAGGAGAAACAGGACCAGCCGGACCGACAGGGCCAACAGGGGAAACAGGACCACCCGGAGCCACAGGATCCCAAGGGCCTCGAGGAGAAACAGGATCTCTAGGACCATCAGGACCAGGAGTAACACCTGCTTTTGGTTCGTTATATGGAGTTGATTCCGCTAAAATTCCCCAACTAGGACGACGAATTGTTTTTGATTTTCCAGGACCCTATCAAAATACTGCAGTTATTCCAGGAACAAATTTTATACGAGTGCTTGTCAGAGGAACATATGAGATAACTGCAAGTCTGGAACATATTAATTCGAATGGAAGTTTCGTTCGATATGAAATCTGGAAAAATGACCTCATTCCAATTCCAGGTTCAGAATTTACTTCACAAGCAAATGGAAGTGTATCTATAAGTAAAACTATTCAAGTTGATATGGGTAGTTCTGATTTTTTGACAGTGGTTCCAATTTTCATAAGCTTAGCCGGCACCGCCCAGTATTCCGCTCCAACATTAACAGTAAATCGAATTGGATGACAAATAAAAAATTCGAGAGCATTAATCTTAAAAAAAAAGAAAAAATTGACTGATAAAAATTCAATTATCCCCAAATTAGATGATCGTCCATAAGTCTCCTCCTTACAAGGACCTGGCACCATCTTATGCAAGTGACTAGGAAAAGAACGGGAAATGGGCATAAAAATTGCTTGTTCTTTCAAAATTAAGCAGGAGTAAGGAAGGAACGCAAAAGAGTTTCTTTATAACTGAGGTCTTGAGGAAGATTGTTCAGATCTCTAAAGGAAATGACTGACCTCCTATTAAAAGAGAAGCCTCTCAAAAGTTTATATAACTCTTGAGAGGCTTTTAGATTTAGTAAAAGATTTTTAAAAACAATCAATCTGTTCTCAAACCCTATGGTGAAAGGGTTTTGGGAGCTATCATATCATGCCGCCCATTCACTGTATAACATCAAAAAATGAATATAGGATGTAAGAACCTCGTATAATCCACTTTCCAACTTTACGGCATCGGTATGTGTTAAATAAGGTAACAGTACTATTAAAGAAAATTCAGGAATATCCAGTCAAAAGTTCTTGCTCAAACTTGCCACGAGACGACCTACAGTTTAGATGGCTGTTAAAGGAACCCTAATTAAAAACACTGAATAGCTTAAAACCCTGTTAAATTAACTATCTCTGGTATCTAGTCAAATATAAAAAATAAAGAAACTGGGGCAAAAAATAATAAAATTCTATCCCAGTTATGCCCCATTATCTAAAATCGTTTTACTTCATTATAAAACATGATTCATGTAGGAGAGATCATTTAAACAATCGTTCCCCTTTAACAGAACAAAGAACATGATCCACTATTCTTAAATTGCTTTCTTATCTGAAGACTCAGTTTCAATATAGAAAGCAAGTAATACCATCTCCACTAAATTAAGCTGCTACCATCACATATCGTTTGAATGAATGGTTAAGCTTGTGGATATAATGTACTAAAATTATTTTCAGTGGGGGAGATATTACGTAACATGTAGCAGGGGCAATCTATATATCGTGCAGTATTATCCTATTTTACTTTGGAGGCTTTGAAGATTTCATACCATCTACTAATATGGACTTATGGATTTATCTACTTTTCTTTATTGGTCTAGGATACGTTGTTTTTGGTATAGTAGATGACTACAATCGAAGAAATCGTAATAAGTAGACGACACTCATTAAATTGGGTGTCTTTTTCATTCTGTCTCAACTTTGCCTTTTAGAGCTTACAGCCAGCTCTCCTCATCTATCGATTCACCTAAAATTTAAGTTACCTTTTTCTAGCTTACTGGTTTTCCAGCATTCTGGGGTACCATCCATTCCTTTACAGAGAACCAAGCATAAAATAAGAGGAGATGGAAAGCAGATAAAAAGGAGGTGAATGATATGACTATTATTAATCGAATCACGAATGGAGGATTTGAAACAGGGACCCTTGCTCCTTGGATTAGTTTAAATGCCTCTGTCACTTCAGCTGCAAGTCATACGGGGACTTCTAGTGTCCTTTTATCCCCTCCAAGCAGCACAGCTATACTCTATCAGATTTTCCCTGTTAGTGAAGGGGAAAACTTTGAGTTTTTTGCTTCCTTGGTCAGAACGAACGGGAATCCCAGCCCTCAACTGTTAATCACTTTGACGTACTATAATGAAAATTTCAATCCCTTGGCCACAGGGTTAACAATCAATATACCGGGGGGGAGACTTTCGGCAGTTGGAGAGTGGTTAGAAGTTTATGGGACTTCTTCTCCTGCACCGCCAGGAGCTGTTAACGGGTTATTATTGATCCAAAAACTTCCGCGATCAGGAGGATCTAACGTCTATGTTGATGATGTAGCTTTACTAACGGTTGAAGGTGGAGAACCAACGGGAGCAACTGGACCAACAGGAGCCACCGGAACGACCGGACCAACCGGGCCAACGGGAACCACTGGACCAACGGGAGTTACAGGACCGACAGGAGCCCCAGGGCCAACTGGACAAACCGGAGCCACAGGAGTAACGGGAGCAACCGGGCCAACGGGAGTCACTGGACCTGCTGGCCCTTCCACCCCTAGTTCTGTTAATCGCATTTATGTAGCAAACCTAATCAGTAACAATGTATCTGTCATTAATGGAAATACAAATACTGTCATCACGACGGTACCAGTGGGTAGGAACCCTTTTGGAGTAGGCGTGAATCCTATCACGAACCGCATTTATGTAGCAAACCAAGGCAGTAACAATGTATCCGTGATCGACGGAGGGTCTAATGCCGTTATCGCTACGGTACCCGTGGATAGTGTCCCTTCTGGAATAGGCGTGAATTCTACCACAAACCGCATTTATGTAACAAACCAAGGCAGTAACAATGTATCCGTGATCGACGGAGGGTCCAACACCGTGATCGCGACGGTACCAGTGGGGGATGCCCCAATTGGAGTAGGCGTGAATCCTACCACGAACCGCATTTATGTAGCAAACGAATTCAGTAACAATGTATCCGTGATCGACGGAGGGTCTAATACCGTTATCGCGACGGTACCAGTGGGGTTTATCCCATTTGGAGTAGGCGTGAATCCTACCACGAACCGCATTTATGTAGCAAACGAAGCCAGTAACAATGTATCCGTGATCGACGGACTGTCCAATAGTGTCATCGCGACGGTACCCGTGGATAGTGTCCCTTCTGGAGTAGGCGTGAATCCTACCACGAACCGCATTTATGTATCAAGCAGTACCAGTATCAATGTATCCGTGATTGACGGACTTTCCAATAGCGTCATCGCGACCGTTCCAGTGGGGACTAACCCTGAAGGAGTAGGTGTGAATCCTTTAACAAATGGGATTTATGTAGCAAACTATAGCAGTAACAATGTTTCCGTCATTAGCGGAAATACAGATACGGTCATTGCTACTGTTGGTGTAGGCACCAATCCAGTTGGAGTAGGTGTGAATCCTTAACTAAAAGTTTGTGGCTTTTCCTTGCCAACTCCCACCTCACCACTTACTCATAATTGTTTAATCCCCCTATTCATCAACGAAGAGGGGATTACATACTTCATCATCTTTTCTTTAGGGCTTCTTTTAATAAGATATTGACTACCTCTGAAACATTTTTCTATTCATTAAGAGCTTGTAAACGGATCGCTTCATGTATGGATTCATCTAATTTTTCTGTTTTAATTTCCACTTGAACATCTAATAATAATGGATGCATCAAAGTTCCCCTCTCTTAATTTAGATTATATTGTTATTAAGAAATTTGTAACAAGAAATAAACACTTAGAAATCCTCATCTCCAAGAAATAAATCTGGAGGACGAGAGTTATCATTTCGTGGTACCCCCACAGTTTGCTGATAGGCTGACAACCTTCAAACTATCTCTATTATCTCGAAACTGAGTCTTCCATAAATCTGCCCTTATCCGGAAGACTCAATCTCAAGATAACTATATCTGGGACAAAAAAACCGACCTTCTTCACCATATTCTTACTCGTAAATTTAAATAGAAATATTTTAGGACAAATCCTTCAACTAAATTACTTTTCACGTTGATAAACAGAACATTTGTTCGTATAATGTCAACAAGGTAGGTGATTTCATGAAATTTCCGGAATACACTACATCAGCACTAGAGGATTGGTTATCTAATTGGTACATCAATAGAAATTTTCAGTACCCAGCCGATCTTGACTTAAACTATATAGCAATGAGATATAACATTTCTATCAACTATAAGCCTATTCAGTCACGTTATACTAGATTTGGAAATTACAAAGAAATAATTCTTAACACTAATTTAAAAAAATCTACTCAAAGAGAACATTTTTTTCATGAACTTTGTCACGCAATACGTCATGTAGGTAAGCAATCCATGATGCCAGAGGCGTTTAGAGAGCTCCAAGAAAGAGATGCTAAACATTTCACCTTATATGGTGCCCTGCCCTATCATATGATCAGTAATTACGACATAAACGATCCAGACTTAATTGAAAGGTGGTCACAAGATTTTAAGGTTAGTCAAGAATTATGTGAAGAACGGTTAAAGCAAATCAAGAGAAGATAATATCATCGGCAAACTAATATTGTACCGCGGATCAAGAAGCTTATGAGCTATGTTACTGGTAAGGAGGTTAAAATTATGGCGAGCTACGAACGTAGGGGAAAGGATTCTTATTTATTAACTGTTTAATTAGGTTATGACGGTAAAGGAAGGCGTAAAAGAAAACGGAAGACCATTCAAGTTGACGAAGCGTTACTTAAGACCAAGCGAAAACTGGAAAACCATTTGAATGATGAATTAGTGAAATTCAAAATTGAAGTAGAAGCAGGAGAATACATTTCCCCCGGCAAACTTAAGTTAAAAGACTTTATAGTGGACTGGGAAACAAAATACGCAAAGAGGAACTTAGGCGATCAAACGCTTGAAGCTTATAAAGGAAACCTGAAGAACCATATCCTCCCTAACTTTGGAGAGCAACGTGTAGATCAAGTTAAAGCCATACACGTGTAAACTTTTTAAGTGATTTAGAACAAAACTCCGGACTGTCACAGGGCACCATTCAATACATTTATAGGGTTTTTCGGAATGTTATGCAACGAGCGCAGGATTGGGAATTAATTAAAAAAAACCCTTTAGCTTCAGTAAGTAAGCCAAAAGATAAGAAAAGGCGTAAAGTAAATGTATTCGAGCCTGAGGAAGTCCACCAATTGTTTGAAGCAGCCATTGATCAACCTCGTCACTGGAGAGTTTTCTTATCATTAGCTTTAGCTTGCGCTATGAGAAGAAGCGAATTACTTGCTTTAGAATGGAACCAGATTGATTTAAATGAAGGAACTATAGAAGTTTCTCAAGTTATTACCAGAGGAGAAAAAGGTAGACCTGTTCTAAAAGAACCGAAAATCTGAAACATCAATTAGAATTATTTCGCTTCCTAAATCTGTTGTATTGGATTTAAAAACTTTTAGAACCGAATGGATGATAGGGAGAATGAAGGTTGGAGACCTTTGGACTGAAAAAGAGCACGAATTTTTATTTTGTAATGAAAATGGCCACCACTTTTATCCAACTACCCCAACTACCTGGTGGCGCCGCTTCACGAAAAAAGCTGGGGTTCGATTTATTAGACTCCATGATTTAAGGCATACCTCTGCCACCACTTTAATAAATCAAGGGATACATGCCAAGATAATTTCAGAAAGACTCGGCCATTCAGACATTAGGATCACAATGGATACTTATGGTCATGCTATTAGAGCAGCTGATCAGGAAGCAGCTAATAAAATGGACGAAGCATTTTACAAAAGGAAAAACATCTAGTTTTTCCTTTTGGTCCACAATCGGTCCACTTCCCTTAAAAATAAAAGAAATGACGCGGCCTCTCCTTGGATGAGAAACCGCGCCATTCCGGCACTTTGTATGGATGATTCCGATTGGGCTCGAACCAACGACCTCCACCCTGTCAAGGTGGCGCTCTCCCAGCTGAGCTACGGAATCATATGTAAAGCTGGTGTTAAGTTGTTCGAACAAATATTAATATACAATGAGAACATAATAATGTCAACGAGTTTTCGAGAACTTTTTACGAATGTCGAAAATTAGGTCTTTATGTCGCTTCATTTTTCGTGAGTACTTTTTCCTGAATAATGTGATAAAATAAGGATGAAACCGTTTTTTGACATAACTGAATTTCTTTTTATTTGTATGGGCGTTAGGAGGCAGCTTATGGGACGAAAAGGAAATATGGAAGATTATACGATTTCCAGTCGATACTTAGATGAAGATATGACGCTGAAAGTATACACCCCTGAGAATTATTCCCCTCTGTATAAGTACCATTTCTGTATTATGCAGGATGGAAACGACTATTTCCAGATGGGTCGTGCAGCTACTCTGAGTGATGTGCTGCATGGGGATCAGGAAATAGAAAATACCATATTTATTGGGATTCACTATAATGATAAATATGACCGCAGGGAAAAATATCATCCTGATGGAGAGAAACAGGGTGATTATGTTAATTTCCTTGTACGTGAGGTTGTTCCATTTCTAGATGAAACACTTCCTGGATATAGTGTTGGCCGCGGCCGGACGCTTGTCGGTGATTCATTGGCGGGTACGCTTGCCTTAATGACTGCGGCAAGATTCCCGAACATTTTTGGAAATGTCATTATGCAGAGTCCTTATATTAATAAGGATGTTCTGGATTATGTTCAGTCCATTTCTGATTTGTCTTCCCTGACGATCTATCATACGATCGGCAATCAGGAGACAGAGGTTGAGACGACGGATGGCCAGGTAAAGGATTTTGTAGGTCCCAATTACGAGCTCCATGATTATTTGATTACTCAGCCGCTTTCTTATGAGTTTCATGAGCTGGATGGCAATCACACGTGGGGAACATGGCAAAAAGATTTTAAAAGAGCATTGTTATCAATTTTTTCAAAGGAAGAATAGGAGGTCACGGAAAATGAAGTACGGTATTGCGATCTTTCCATCAAAAAAAGTACAGGATAAGGCTAATTCTTACAGAAAGCGGTATGACCCGCATTATGCGTTAATTCCACCGCATATCACAGTAAAGGAACCCTTTGAGGCGGATGAGCAGCAGCTGGAATCTGAGATTATACCAGAGCTTAAAAAGATTGCCAGAGAATCTCAGCCTTTTAAAGTTCAAATCAATAGAGTCAGTTCATTTTCACCGGTGACGAATACGATTTATTTAAAGGTTGAACATAATAACGAAATCGATTCTCTGAATGATAAGCTTAATTCAGGTTCTCTTCCTAATAATCAGGAATACTCCTTTGTCCCTCATATTACCATTGCACAAAAGCTGTCGGATGAAGAATTCTCAGACGTCTTCGGAAGTATGAGAATGCTTGACTTCGACATTGAGGATAGTCTTGACCGATTTCAGCTGCTTTATCAGCTGGAAAACGGTGCATGGAGCGTTTATGAAACGTTCCGTCTGGGAGAGTAAGCGGGATGAATGTCGATATTCGCACAGTAACAACCGATCTTGAAAGAAAAGATGCCTTTTCTGTTCGTGAAAAAGTTTTTATTCATGAGCAGCAAGTCTCTCCTGAAGATGAGCAGGACGATTATGATGAATTTGCCACACACATCGTTGGCTATAACGAGAAGCAGCCGATCATTGCCGGACGTCTTCGTTTCGTCGGGGACTACGGAAAATTCGAGCGCATCTGTGTTCTTTCTTCTTACAGGGGAAAGTCACTTGGTAAGCGGGTCATTACTCATATGGAGCGTGTAACAAAGGAAGCCGGGTATCGTAAGGCAAAGCTCAATGCGCAGACACATGCCGAAGGTTTTTATAAAAATTTGGGCTATGAAACCGTCTCGGATGAGTTTATGGATGCCGGGATCCCTCATGTAACGATGATTAAATCTTTATAAATATAGATAAAGACCTGTCAATGTGGCAGGTCTTTTTTGAATAATTTTTGTTTTCCCTGACCACAATGCTAAAAAGACTAACAATACGGGCAGGGGATTTTTTATGGACTATATGAGAATACTTGTTGAGTCCCTTTTTGGGTTTGGAGCTTTACTTCTCTTAACCAAAATACTCGGAAAGACAGAAATCACGCAAATTACGGCATTTGATTTTATTGCTGCCCTTGTCCTGGGAGAATTAGTGGGAAATGGACTGTATGATACAGAAGTAGGAATTCCACAAATTGCTTTCGCCGTTTTATTATGGGGATTAATGATTTATACTACACAATTCATTACACTTAAATTCAAAAAGTCGCGCAGTGTTCTTGAAGGGAACCCAGCGGTTATTATTAATAATGGGTCTATCGATTACGAGGAGATGAAAAAAAGTAAATTGGATATTAATCAGCTCCAACATCTGCTCCGTCAAAAAGACATTTTTTCTTTAAAAGATGTTTTGTTTGCTGTTCTAGAAACGAATGGATCCATTTCAGCAATTAAGAAGCCCGCTGCAGGAACACCTACCCGCTCTGATTTTAATTTACCCCTCGCAAGTCAAGCTCTGCCAAGGCTGCTCATTAGTGATGGCGAGGTACTTTGGGACAACTTAGAAGAGCTGAATTTGAATAAAAATTGGCTGGAATCGGAACTTCAGAAACAAAATTTCTATTCGGTGGAAGATGTTCTCATTGCGGAATACACTCCTGGCGAAAAGCTTTTTATTATGGGCTATCAATCAACCACCGGGTAAAACGTCCACTTAAAATCACTCACATCATGGGTGATTTTTTTGTTGTGAATTAATCCTGTTACGTAGGCGGTAACAGCTGTTTTAAACAGAAGCCACTGAGGAAGATTTCTTCCATTCACCTCAAATTTTCTACAAACGGCGGCCACTGTCTCCTCATGGGTCACCCCATCTGGATGCTTACTTACAAGCTCTTCTACTTCATTCATAATATTTAAATGGTAATCAATGTTTTCCTGAAGCGTTTTTCTAAATTCTTTTTCATACATACCGTGGCCCGGGACTGCTCCTTCTGTCTTTACTTGCATGAGCTTCTCAAGAGATTGTATGGTCTTCACAGCATCTGTTATATAAGGGATTCTGTGCTTATGAAGCTGTTCTTTTCCAAAATAGGCATCAGCCGCGTAAAGCGTGTCATATGCTGCAAGTGACAGCTGATGATAACTGTGTCCTGGTGATGCAATAGCTTGTACTTTTAATGTGCCTATTGCAAGCATACCTTCTTCTGCTATTTCATCCACTCTCATCGGCGGTCCTTCCAAAAACTTATTGCGCAGCTCAGGTAGTGGATCATTTCCACCGAATAAATAAAGCGGTTCTAAGGAGGGGTTTCGCAAAATCGCTTCTTCAAAACGCGGAGCTATCGTATGTAATTGAAAGCGCTCCTGCAAGTATGCCGCTCCCCCATAATGGTCCGCATGGGCATGTGTAATAAAAAGATGTGTCAAAGGAAGCTTTCGCTGTTCAAGCTCCTTGACCACCTTTTTCACGGATGATGAATCGATTCCTGTATCAATTAGTAATCCAGTTTCTCCATCCGTGACATATCCGATATTTACAGCACTTTCATAAATATAACAATATGAGTTAATTTGATTAAATGGCATAGTTCGTTCTCCTGTAATAGTACTTTCTATATTGTTTCGCTGAAGTGGTGTCCTTTTCCTGTTATTTCTGCATAAACTTTTTCACAATTTCTTAGCCTGCAGTGAAAATTTTGCGGAATGTGCAAGGACGGACTGGAATAAGGGTGTTTATTTCTTTGAGTAGGATTTTCATTTCTTAATGTCACTGGATATACTTTCTCAAGGTAAAGAGGAGAGTTTCTTTTGGGAAGCACTCTCTGTTGATAATCCTGATATTGATATTGAGGTATTGGAAGAATATAACCCATCTCATCCCCTCCTATTACCTACCTTTACCCGTCACTGTTATTTTTTATTCTTACGTCCGCTCGCTAAAAGTGTAAATTAGGGACTGCATGCCGGCAATAGCCATTATGAATAAAAACAGTTCACTATATGGTACAAATAAATGCAGGGCGACAACAATCAGTGCCATCCATACACCGACACACCACTGGCAGCTGAGCAATTCTCCAATCAATCCTTTAGGCTCCAGCCATTCTTCCCCATCTTCTTTTATAATCGTAAAAAACGGGGAGCGGAGCGGTTCAAAAATAACATCCTGAACGACTAGACGTGTCAGCCGAAAACACGCAAAAGCAAGTATGAAAAGGTTCAGCCAATCTCCCATGCATGTACCCTCCCTTTCTAAAGTAAAAGGCCACTACGTCGTAGCGACCTTTTTCACTAACTAAATCCAGGAAAATCCTCCGCGGGAGCTGCTGGATTCATCGTCGTGTTTTTTATGTTTATGTTGGGAACCGTCTTTTGATTCATCCTGAGAACCTCGTCGTCCCCCGAAGAATGGGTCCCACCCTCTGTGTTGCTCTTTCTTGTGATCATCTTTACGATGATTTTCAGGCTGTATGATGACATTATCTGCTTTAATTACTAAGTCCTTGACGTAGATGACTTTTTCTTTTTTCTTTTCAGACATACCTTTCATCTCCTTATTAATAGTCATTGTTACTTTATGGTGCAAATGTCCATTTGGTGTAGTCAATCGCCTAACTGCAAGTCATTCCCTTGTTTTTTTACAGAAGAGACAAACGCCCACACCTGAGATGGGTATCTACATATTCTATTAAAGACATTACGTCAATACGTATTGAGAGGGGCTACAAATAATGAGCTGTGGAAAACATCATGATTCAGGAAATTGTGTATGTGACATTTTAAAAGAAATTGTGGCAGCACAAAATGATGTACTTTCTGATTGCAACACAAGTTGTGAGCAATCAATAGGAGACTTATTAGGGGATACGGGTGGATCAGGACATGACACAGTGCCTGTGCTTCTTTACTGCAAAGGAACCTGCAAACCATTCAAGGGGTATGGAGCTCGTCGAGATTCCATCGAGCATATCAAATCCAGCTTTTACTTCCGTGTAAAAGATGTAGATAAAGATTGCTGTGCTACATTAGAATTACTGCGGGATCCTGATGATAAAGACTGCAATCCTGACTCTCCAGTCGATCAGGAAACTGGGCACTTAAGAGCAACAGGCATCTGTATTACAGTCGACTTGTTCTGTTTCTGCCATATAACATGCTTACCAGCAATTACAGCGCTATCTTAAATGATAAAACTGCGGCCTTAACGGGGCGGATTTAAAGCTTGCAGGTGTTTACTGCAGGCTTTTTTTTCTATAAAAAAGACGGCCGCGGCCATTCGGCTCGCGGCGTTTCTATATGCCTTAAAAGCCGATCAGCCGAATATCCTTAATTTCCTCAAATGGAAATTCCTGTTGAAATGGCTTTTGAAAAGTTTTCATTCGGACAATACCGTCTTCATAGCTATTGATATAGCCTTTAAAGGTTTCATTTCTCTCAAATGCCGTGACCTGACATTTCATTTTCGGTACTTGAGGCGGGAGCTCTACAAAGTACCGGACTTTTTCTTCTAAATCCATGTCACGAAACATCTGTCTGCGCTCTATTCTCTTTTCCCGGCGTTCGACTGATTCTGATGCTGTCTCTGCTTTAGGCACCTCTTCTCCGGCAGTCTCCTCTTTCTCTTCCGGATCTTGCTCACTGCCTTCCGCCTGTGTCTCTTCCTCCTCTTTAAACTTAAGCTGGTTTCTTAATCGAAGTTCCTTTTCATGGAGGGAAGTGTCTTTCACAGGGGCCGTACGAAAACTAGTCTGCATGGACACTTCAGCCGGCGGCAGGTTCGGCTGAGTGATATAAAGCATAGGCGGTTTCACAATTTGTTTTTTACTCGCCACGACTCATCTCTCCTTTTAATATCATCATTCTATGTATATGCTTTAAAAAGTTTTCATGTACGGAAAAATTGAGAGACAAAAAAAGCGCCCTTCAAAAGGCGCTTTCTTAATCAGTATCCTACAATATTGAACCCTGAATCTACATGAATCAGTTCCCCTGTAATGCCTCGGGAAAGATCGCTCATAAGGAAATAAGCTGTGTCTCCAACTTCTTCTTGTGTAATTGGACGGCGAAGCGGTGATTTTTCCTCGATGACTTTAAGGATTTTGTTAAAATCACCAATTCCTTTCGCGGACAATGTGCGAAGCGGTCCGGCAGAAATAGCATTTACACGAATGCCGTGTTTGCCTAAATCGTTTGCCAGGTAACGGACGCTGGCATCCAGACTTGCTTTTGCCACACCCATGATGTTGTAGTTCTCTACAACTTTTTCCCCACCGAGATATGTCATCGTTACAATGCTGCCGCCTTCAGACATTAGCGGCTGGGCAGCACGTGCTACGGCAGTTAAGGAGTAAGAGCTGATATTATGGGCTGTAAGAAAACCATCACGGCTCGTATTCAAGTATTCCCCTTTAAGCTCATCACGATTAGCAAATGCAATACAATGTGCAAGTCCATGAATAACACCTACGTCTTTTTGAATGTCTTCAAATGTCTGGATGATTGCTTCATCATCTGTGACATCACATTCGTAAAAAAGAGATTCAGGCCCTTCCAAGGTTTTTGCCAGATCACGAACAGACTTTTCAAAACGCTCGGATGCATAGGTGAAAATTAAGCGGGCTCCTGCTTTGTTAAGAGACTCAGCAATTCCCCAGGCAATGCTGCGTTTATTTGCTACCCCCATTACTACATATGTACGGCCTTCTAGTGAAAAATTCATTTCGTCTCCTCCTAAAACTTAGTATTTGTCCTTAGTATCTGCTCTCATTGTATATTACAAGTGCAGTAAATACAATTTCCAGAGAGTACAATACCGATAGATTAAGGGTTTTAAGTTCTCTATTATTCAATGAAAAACCCGGGAAATCATATCCCGGGTTTTCTCTTTCATTTATTAGTATTCAAGCTGTGTTCGCAATTCATCCACATAGTCATGGGTTCCGGTAACGATCAGCTTATCACCGAGCTTTAGTTCCGTATCGCCGTGAGGAACAATAGAGTCTGTTCCGCGGAAGATCCTTACCATAATCACATCTCCAGTGAAAGGAAATTCTCTTAAATAAACACCGTTGAAAATTGGATTGTTCATATTAATTTGATAGAGCGCATTGTCCTGCTGGGTCATAATTTCAATAACACTCGGAGCTTCAATCATAGCTTTTAGAAGTACTTTCGTTGACATCAGTACAGAGAATACGTGAATGTCATGTTCCTTCATTTCATCACTTAAAGCAGGAGATTCTACCCGGACAATTACACGATCTACTTCCATTTCTTTGGCAAACTTCGCAATAGAAGCGTTGCGTTCTTCATCCCCAGTAGATACGACGAGAACATCTACATCGAATACTCCGATTTCTCTCATTTTTTCTACGTCATAAGAATCGAGTTCTTTAATATCAAACGTAGACCTTGATACTTTTTCATCGATTTTATCATTCTTCGTATGATAAAGATGTGTTTCAAAAAGCTGCTCATCTAATTCTCTTACAACCGGCAGTGTCATTTGGTTGGACCCGATAAATGAAATTTTTTGAACCGGCTCTCCACTTTCGGCCTTGCCGTAAATTTTCTTAAATAAAATAGGGGTAGTCAGACAGGTGAGCACGGCTACTAAAATGAGCGCACCTTCCATCTGAGCATCGATCATACCTTCCCGTTCTGCAATTGCGGCGGCTGCTATCACAAGAGACAGTGTGGAAGTTAATAGAAAACCAGATCCTACAACGGTTTTCATGTCATACCACTTGCGCATAATAAACACTGGGAGTAGCTTAGAAACTAGCAGTGCTAAAAAGAGCAGCGGGATAAGAATTAATATCCTTGGGTCTGCCAGCAGTCCCCATAAATCAAGTTCCACTCCAACCATCACGAAGAAGATTGGAATGAGAAATCCATAACCGAAGCTGTCGAGCCTTTTAACTAATTCTGGGTTTGGAGAAAGCAAGGATACCAGGGCCCCTGCAAGGAATGCACCTAGAATGTTCTCTGCCCCAACCGTTTCAGACACAGCGACAAGAACGATGATTAGAGTAAAGACGGCCCGCGTATCAATTTGAATGGTGCCTTTCGTCATCGTTTCAATAAAGGACTGGTTTCTAAATCTTTTCCCTAAACCATACAAGAGGATACCCGCTCCAAAGAGGACGAGCAGCAGCCACATGTTTCCTCCGCCTTCTCCATAAATGGAAACAAAAACAGCAAGGAGGATCATTGTTGCTAAATCCGCTATAACCGCAATGAGCAGGATGGTCTGCCCAATTTCAGTTTTCATCATATTGGCATCTTTTAATGTCGGTACAACAACCCCAAGGGAAATAGTAGAAATAATCAGTGTCATTAAAAAGGCATTTTCAATAAATCCAGCCAGTACAAACATATAAGAAAGGCCGAGAGATAAAATAAAAATTCCGATAAAGACAATGAAGGCCAGCTTCACCGGACTAGGAGGACTGCCTGCGTTGTTTTCTTTTTTAGAACTTTTCTTTCTCTTACTGAACAGAGAGAAGTCAATCTCAAGACCGCTTAAAAACATTAGAAATATAAAACCAAAGGTCGATAAAATTTCCAGCCAGTCATCTGGCTCTACCAAATTAAGTCCGCTCTGGCCAATTATAAGACCGACTATAATCTCAGCTACCACCACTGGAATCATTTTAAGTTTAAAACGGTGAAGTAAGATAGGGGTAAGGAATGCTGCAATAATTACAATAACGAGTGAAGTGACGGAAGCTCCGTGTTCCATGAGCTCGTACCTCCTTTCAAATTAAGAGATTCATAAACGCAGTAGCCATACCAAAATAAATAAGTATGGAAATAATGTCATTAATCGTTGTAATAAATGGACCTGACGCCACAGCCGGGTCAATGTTCAGCTTGTGCATCACTAACGGAACAAGGGCACCTGCGAGCGTCGCTACAACCAGTGTGGCCATAATAGAAAGGCCGACAAGTAAACCTAAAAAGAAATTATGCTGCCAGAGATAGACAACCACTGTCGCTATCACCCCACAGCTTACACCGGTGATCATCCCTGTACCGGCTTCGCGCAAAATCATCTTGACTTTACCCTGTTTATCTATCTCTCCTGTAGCAATACCACGTACCGCTACAGCCAGGGCCTGTGTTCCTGTATTACCAGCCATTCCGGCAATTAAGGGAATAAAGATTGCTAGAATAGCTACTTGATCCAGTGTATCTTCAAAACGGCCGATCAGACTTGCTGTTAAGCTTCCAAGGAATAAGAGGATAATCAGCCAGGGAAGTCGCTTTTTTGCTGAAGTAAATGCATGGTCATCCGGTGTATCAACATCAGAGATGGCGGCAAATTTGTTGTAGTCGTCACTTGCTTCTTCTTCCATAACATCCATAATATCGTCGACCGTAATGATCCCAAGCAGATGCTGCTGAAAATCAACAACAGGCAGGGCAAGAAAGTCATAGTCTCTCATCATCCGGGCGATTTCTTCCTGATCTTCACCAACAGATACTGAAACTACACGTTCGCTCATAACATCGGAAATCAGCCAGTCTTCTTCAGAAATAATTAGATCACGTAAGGATATAACTCCGACCAGCCGCTTCTCATCATCGACCACATACGTGTAATAAATAGTTTCAGCATCGGGAGCTTCATTTCTTAAATGAAGCATAGCTTGACGAATGTTCATTGCCGCTTTTACAACAACGAACTCGGTGGTCATGATGGAGCCTGCCGTCTTTTCTTCATAATGAAGCAGATCTTTAATCTCTTCAGCTGATTGCTTATCCATTATCGTTAAAAAGCTTGCCACTTTTTCTTTATCAAGCTCATTTAAAATGTCAACGGCATCATCTGTAGACATTTCAGATAGTATTTCTGCAGCAAATCTCGGATCCATTTCTGTAAGAAAAGGTTCAATCTCTTCATAATCGATATGTTCCATTACATCTGCTGCTTCTTCAGGAGACAAATAGGTATAAATTTGCAGCCGGACACTATCATCGACTTCTTCAAAAATCTTCGCCTGGTCATAGGGATGTAACTCTAAAAACTCTGCTCTAAATTGATCAATCTGCTCGTTAAAAAGGGCATCTTGAATATTACTCCATAGTTCCCGGCGAGTTTGATCATCTAAATGTTCCATACTGCTCCCTCCTTCTCCTGTATAAAGACCGTTTTATAATAAGCGCCTGTTATTTATTTGTCAACGCTCAAGAATCGATTATTATTGTAAGTAAATGGGAAGACTCTTCATAGTTCCGCTTATAATGGTTTATCAGAATATAGCAGAACTCTACATTCATCACAAGTTTTTTATGCTCTCTTAAGAAATGAGTCATAATCATTAGATCAACATAGGAGATGATTTTGTTGAAGATCGATGTTATCGGTGATGTGCACGGCTGTCTTCAGGAACTGAAAGAACTTTTTAACAAACTGGGCTACGAATGGAAAAATGGGCTGCCTGTCCATCCTCAAGAACGTACACCTGTATTCGTGGGAGATATAACCGATCGCGGCCCATCCTCCATAGAAACCATTCAATTCGTCTACAATATGGTCATTGTTCAGAAACAAGCTCTTTATGTACCCGGGAATCACTGTAACAAGCTATACCGGTTTTTTAAAGGAAATCCTGTTCAGGAAACGCACGGATTGGAGACAACAGCTGCCGAATATCGCAGTCTATCAGCTAGAGAACAAAAGAAAATAAAACATCATTTTCTAGAGCTTGTAGATACTTCTCCGTTATACTGGGAGCTTCCTGAAGCGAATGCAGTTATCGCACATGCGGGAATCCGTCATGAAGATATCGGGCTAAACAACAAGCGTGTGAAGACTTTCGTGCTTTATGGAGATATTACCGGAGCTAAATTACCTGATGGGCGTCCAGAACGCAGAGACTGGGCACAGCATTATAGAGGGGAACAATGGGTGGTTTACGGCCATACGCCGGTTTTGGAACCACGATTTGTGAATCAAACGGTTAATATTGATACAGGCTGTGTGTTCGGAAATAAAATGTCGGCATTTCGACTTCCTGAAGAAGAAATTGTGAGTGTGCCTTCTTCCATGACTTTTGTAGAAGAGAAATTTAATACCTTTTCAAGTTTATCATAGAAATTAAAGCTGCCCTCCATCGCATATGAAGGGCAGCTTTTTACTTGGATTTCCATTCTGTGGGCGGGTCTGCTGTAAACATCATTGTCTTACCTGTCCAGGGATGCTGGAGGGCAAGCTGATGACAGTGCAGTGCCTGGCCTTCCTTAAATCTTTTAGACTTCCCTCGTCCATATAAGCTGTCCCCTGCTACCGGATGGCCGATGGAAGCCATGTGGACTCGGATTTGGTGAGTTCTTCCTGTGTAGAGCTTACACTCCACCTTAGTATAGCGTCTCCCAATCCTTTTTACTTTAAATTCAGTAATTGCCTCTCTTCCATCAGGATGAACCTGCCTCCGGATAATTGAATCAGGTTGTCTTCTGATCGGCCGATTAATGACACCGCCTCTTGTCAGCAGTCTTCCTTCTACAAGAGCCGTATATCTTCGGTCTACTTTACCAAGGGAGCTTGATAACACACTGTGACTGTACTGATGCTTAGCAACTAATATAAGGCCAGTAGTATTACGGTCAAGCCTTGTCACGATATGAACGGTAAAAGGAAGCTTTTGCTGATCGTAATGGTGCAGCAATGCCTGGGCAAGGGTACCCGTTTCATGGTCTTTTCCTGGAGATACTGCCATTTGCGCCGGTTTATTCAATACAATAATATCCTCATCCTCATAGACAATCTTAAGCGAATTAGGTTCACCTTCCATTCGGTCTCCCCGTTCCTCTTCTGGAAATCTTACTTCGAGCGTATCCCCTGACTTTAAAGTACTCCAATGAGACGCAGGCTCATCATTTATATAAAAGGATCCTTGTATTTTCACCTTACGCAGCAGCTGTCTAGAAAACGACGCCTTCTTTCTCAGAAAATGGCTGATCGTTGTATTATCCGGGACCTTCCACCGCTTTACAAGCTGGTTCATGGAGTATAACCATCCGATACAAAAGATTCATGAACCCTTTTCCAAAACGGAAACGGCCGGAATCTTGCAAAACGGACTCTTTCTTTTGCCACACGGCACTGTATAGATTTCACATCTTTAAAGGTTTTTGTAATATGGTCAATCATAAACAAAAAGCTTTTATCATTTTTAGGCTTTAAAAGACAGGTGTGGTGGCCCGGCAATATAAGCGGAGAACCGATGGTACGAAAGACGCGGTTATTGATCGATGCCATCTCTGCAATTTGAATGGCTTCTAAAGAAGGGTGAAGAATCGCTCCTCCCAGTGCTTTGTTATACGCTGTACTGCCGGATGGAGTTGAAATACAAAGACCGTCTCCCCGGAAGGTTTCAAAATGATCACCTTTAATTTCAATATCCAGAACGACAGAGCCTTCCGGCGTTTTAATCGCACATTCGTTAAGAGCGAGGTAGCGCGCTTCCTCTCCATCACCCTTCGGACGGATAATAACTTCCAGGAGCGGGTATTCCACTACCTGGAAAGGGGTACGGGCAATTTCGATAATCAATTTCTCTAATTCATCAGGTGTCCAATCTGTATAAAACCCCAGATGCCCTGTATGCACCCCAATAAATGCCGTTTCACCCAGACGGTGTACATACGTGTGAAAAGCCTCAAGCAGTGTCCCGTCGCCTCCTACAGAGATGGCGAGGTCCGGTTCTTTTTCATCATATTCCAGCTTGAATTCGCTTAAATAATTTTTTATTTTCGTACGAATCTCATTCGATTTTTTGTCCCCTTTGGAGAGTATCGCAAACTTCATCATTTTCAACTCCTTTGCTGTAATGCTTACTGCTCTTCCCTGCTTTTTTTCACGGTGAAAATTTTCTGTGCTTCCTGTATTTCGTTTTTTATTTTCGACATTTCTTCATCCAGCTGGAAAGCTGCTTCTGCTGCGCTTTGCAGCCTTGCTTTTATTTCAGCAGGAATTTGACCTGCATACTTATAATTCAATGAGTGCTCATTTGTCGCCCAGAAATTCATGGCTAATGTTCTGATTTGTATTTCTGCAAGCACGATTTTTTCTCCATGAATCGTTTCCACTGGATAGCGGATAATGACATGGTAAGAACGGTACCCGCTGTCTTTCTTTCGCGAAATATAGTCTTTCTCTTCAAAAATATCAAAATCATTTCGGTTCCTCAGCATTTTAACTACCGAATATATATCATCAACAAACTGGCAGACGACCCGAACTCCCGCAATATCTTGAAGCTCGTTCTCTACCTCTTCCGGTGTAATCGCCTTTCTTCGCGTTTTTTCAATGATGCTTGATTTAGGTTTTACCCGGCCTGTCACAAATTCAATCGGAGATTGATCACTTTCATATTCAAATTGTTGCCTCATTCCTTTTAATTTAACCTTAAGTTCTTCGACAACCTGCGAATAAGGTGCTAAAAAAATATCCCAATTCATACTCTACGAGACCACCTTTAAATATCCTTCTATCGATGTATCCATCATCCTATGTATCCCTTGTATTGTATCATATTTACCAGAAATATCTTGAATGAGAATGTTTAATCTTTGCAATTCACATCCTATTTAAATCATAATTAATATATAGAGGTGATTCATATGGCCCAGGAAATAGAAATTGAATTTAAAAACCTTCTCACTAAAAAAGAATATGACATGCTTTATGAGCAATTGAACTTTGAATCAGTTGAACTCATTGAACAAACCAACTATTATTTTGAAACAGAAGACTTTCAGTTAAAAAATCTTGGAGCTGCCTTAAGAATCCGCAGAAAAAAAGACAAATGGACATTAACATTAAAACAGCCCCATGAGGAAGGACTTCTGGAAACCCATGACCCCCTTACAGAAGAGGTTGTTAATGAGTGGATCATAGGCAGACCATCTGAACCTGAAAGTGTGGGTTCACAGCTGCAGGAACTTGGCGTCTCTTTAAAGGATCTGAGATACATGGGGGCTTTGACGACCCGAAGAAAAGAACAGGGGTTTAACGGCACAACCGTTGTGTTAGATCACAGTTTTTATTTTGAAGAAGATGACTATGAATTAGAGCTGGAAGCCAGTGAACGAAAAAGCGGTGAAAAAGTTTTTGAGGAACTTCTAGAGAAATATCATATTCCCCGAAGAAAAACAGATAATAAAATCAAGCGTTTCTTTCAGGCTAAATCAGATTAGTTGCCGAGTCACTGGACCGTTGCTAAAATATATAAACAGACAGGAAGGGATTTTATGCAACAGACACCAGGCACTATTTATGAAGCGATCGGAGACAAAAAACTGGAAAAACTCGTGGATCATTTTTATAATTATGTAAGCCGTCATCCTGATCTTATTCCTATTTTTCCGGATGATCTATCAGAGACGCGGCGTAAACAAAAACAATTTTTAACCCAGTTTTTTGGTGGTCCTCCCCTTTATATACAGGAACACGGGCATCCGATGCTGAGGGCACGGCACATGCCGTTTGCTATTACTCCGACAAGAAGAGATGCATGGCTATCCTGCATGCATCAGGCTCTTGCAGATGCTGAAATTGAAGAGCCCTACCGGACAGCTATGCTTGATCGCCTGACGATGACCGCAAATCATATGATGAATACACCAGAGGATGAGAAAGGAGAATCGTTGTGAGTTGGAAAAGCTTAAACAGTTCGAATGAGCAGTCAGGTGCATCCAGCGGCTTTTTTGATCTGCTGAATAAACCGATTGAGATGTACGTTTTTATTGATCCGCTCTGCCCTGAATGCTGGTCACTTGAACCAGTTATTAAAAAGCTTACCATCGAATATGGACGGTTCTTCACTCTCCGGCCGATTATTAGTGGAAATTTAGCTTCACTCCAGCAGTGCTCCCAGAAGAAACCGGAAAAGCTCAAAAAAGTCTGGGATAAAACAGGATCACGTACCGGGATGTGCTGTGATGGAGATGTTTGGATTGAAAATCCGGTCTCTTCCCCTTTAGCCACAGCCCTCGCTGTTAAAGCAGCTGAACTGCAGGGCAAGAAGGCAGGTATGAGATTTCTGCGTAAAATTCAGGAATATGTGTTTTTAGAGAAAAAGGATATATCGAATGAAGAAGTGCTTATCTCGTGTGCTGAAAAAAGCCGCCTTGATGTAAATGAATTTAAAAAAGACCTTCATTCTGAATCAGCCCAAAAAGCCTTACAGTGCGATATTAAGCTAACGAAAGAAATGGACGTTGATTCTGCTCCTTCTATTGTGCTTTTTAATGAATCAGAAGAAGATGCGGGATTGAAAATCACCGGCACTTACAGCTATGATGTGTATGTAAAAGTATTAAAAGAAATGCTGCAAAAAGATCCTAAACCGGCTAAGAAACCATTATTAGAGGATTTTTTGAATCATTATAAATTTGTAGCTAACAAAGAAGTGGCTGTCGTTTTTGACTGGACCGAACAGCAGGCACGCCGTGAAATGCGGAAGCTTGTACTCAAACAAATAGCGCGAGAAGTCCCTGTAAAACACGGAGCGTTTTGGGAGTATATCGAAGCTTAATATCATAGGAAGGCGTCACTTTACATACAAAGTGACGCCTTCTTATGCCTAAAACAAGCTTTCATAAATTTTAACTTCCTGCATAAGTTTTTATATAAAATAATCAGGGAGCGAGGCTTATGGTAAAAATTGGATTTATCGTTGTCTATATGGTGGTCCTGCTGATCTTTTGTGTTCTCCATCTGCTCGCTTTAATGCGATTGTTTCCCATTTATGTCTCGATTCCTCTGCTGATAGCCGGATTTTATTTTTTCCCGACTATCATTTTTCATAAGAAAAAGTTCCGCGGATTTTCTTAATCCGCGGAACTTTTTAATTTACTTCAGCAATTCTTCCATCTCTTCCAGCTTCTCTTCAAAAACATCCAGCGCCTGATAGATTGGGTCTTTTGAGGTCATGTCCACTCCGGCCTTCTTTAATACTTCAATTGGATAATCGCTCGAGCCTGCTTTTAAAAAGCTTTTATAGCGCTCAACCGCCGGCTCTCCATCACTTAAAATCTGCTCAGCCAAAGCTGTCGCAGCTGCATAGCCGGTAGAATACTGATACACATAATACCCCATATAAAAGTGAGGAATTCGAGCCCACTCTAAACCAATCTCATCATCGATCACAACATTCTCACCAAAATATTTCTTATTAAGATCATAGTAAATTTTTGTTAATTTATCTGCTGTCAATGCTTCTCCGTTTTGGGCCTGAATATGGATTTCGTGCTCAAACTCAGCAAACATCGTCTGACGGAATACCGTGCCACGGAAACCCTCCAGGAAGTTGTTTAGTAAATAAAGCTTTTCTTTTTTATCTTTCGTTTTCTTAAGCATGTAATCATTTAACAAAGCCTCATTACACGTGGAAGCTACTTCAGCTACGAATATGGAATAGTTCCCGTAGCGGTAAGGCTGGTTATTGTGAGTATAGTAACTATGCAGGGAATGTCCTAATTCATGAGCTAACGTAAAAAGATTATTGACGTCATCCTGCCAGTTCATTAAGATAAACGGATTTGTGCCGTAATGACCGGATGAATACGCTCCACTTCTTTTCCCTTTATTTTCTTCTACATCAATCCAGCGGTTGTTAAACCCTTCCTTAACGATATCTACATAATCATCGCCAAGCGGCTTAAGACCCTCCAGCACGAGCTCTTGAGCTTCTTCATAAGGAATCTCCAAATCCGCATCGGAAACAAGCGGCATGTACATGTCGTACATATGAAGCTCATCCAGTTCTAAAATCTTCTTCCTCAGCTCTACATACCGGTGCATAAGTGGCAGCCGTTCATTCACGGCTTCAATCAAATTATCATAGACAGACTCAGGAATATTATTGCTGTCCAATGCTCTCTGACGTGCCCGCTCGTAATTTTTTACGGTCGCAAAGTAATTGTTTTTCTTAACATTGCCGCTTAAAGTAGAAGCAAAGGTATTTTTAAACTGGCCGAATGTATCATACATCGCCTGAAAAGCATTTTTTCTTACTTCACGATTCTGTGATTTTAAAAATCCGACATAGCGGCCGTGTGTTAAATCAACTTCTTCTCCCTTTTCATTCGTTATCGTGGGAAACTTTAAGTCTGCGTTATTTAAAGCACCGAATGTCTGTGAGGGATTTGAAGCTACTTCAGAAAAACCTGCTAACAGCTTTTCTTCTTTTTCACTAAGAACATGGTCACGACGGCGGGTAATCTCTTTTAATGAATGTTCATAAAGCTTTAGGTCATCCAGTTCATTAATAAACTGTTCAATCTTTCCTTCAGGCAGTGATAGAATTTCAGGCACAATAAAGCTCATAGAAGAAGCTACGGTTGTGTATAGGCTTTCTGCTTTTGCATTCATTTCCTGATAATAGGAATTTGTAGTATCCTGATCGTTACGCATGTGTGCATACGTGAACAGAAGCCCTATTTTGTTGGATAGCTTATCCTGCAGCTCAAGCATTTTATATAAATGAGCGGCTGATTCACCAAGCGTTCCTTTAAATTTATCTATTTCAGGAACCATTTCTTTTGTATTTTCAAACTCTTTATACCATTCTTCATCAGTTGCGAAAATTGATTCTAAATCCCAGGTGCGTTCTTTAGGCACTTCTTCTCTTTTAGGCAGCTGTTTTGTCGCCATTTGTGCATCCTCCTCAAACAATAATTCGTCACTCTAAACAGTTTCTCTTTATTTAAGCTAAATTCCTGCCATCTCAGGGAATTTTTTTAGGCGATCTATTATCTGCTGATCTTCTTTCACGGCTGTTTCTACATGGTTAGGCCACTCTATATCCTTTAGCTTAACCCAAATAGACGGACTTATTTTGTCCACGATTCCAAATAAGGCAAGAGTGTCCAAGTACTCTTCATTAAGGTTTGCTGTAAAGCCATTTGCCGTAGTAACTGTCATGGATGCCGGGGGTTTTACTTCACCACCAAGTGGAAGCTTCATAAAATAGTCGATGATAAACCGAGTCTGCCAAACGTAAGCAGGTTTCGCAGTCAATGACTGACTTTTAACCGGTAAATAGCAGAGGCTTGGAATTAAGGAAAGATGCAGCCCTTTTAGGTAAAGGAGCTGGCGAAGCTGAGATTCTTCGCTTCCGGCATTTCTATGATACGTCGTTCGGAAACGAATCATTTGATTGATCCATGAATTATAGAAGGAAGGATTTTTCTTTTGAGAAGTAAGAAATAAATGGGGAAACTTGATATGTCTTAATGGAAGGGTGTGAAAATTGGAGAATAAACGGGAAGGGGCAAGACCTTGAAGCGGACCTGCAACAATTATGGATAACTGGGAGACATCAAAAAAGTAAAGAACATATTGACCGTTAAAATAATATTGAAGCTCTCTAAATAAAGCATGACTTTGGAGCAGTGACTGCCCGGAACGAACAAATTGGCGTCCCCCTAACAGCCATAAAGGATTGATATCAAGCTTTTGATATCCTTTGTTTCTTTTCACCACTTCTTTTGAAGATATTTTAGAACATTGCAATTCAATGGCAATCCTTTTGGACTTTATCTTGAGAAGAAGGTCAGGGCGCTGGTCAATTTCAGATAAGAAAGGTTCCAGTTCGACGTGATAGTTCTGCTGGGCCAGCCATTTAAAAAGCAGCAGCTTTCCTTTTTCGTGATATTCACTTTCACCTCCTCGTCTGCTGCTACATAAACTGCTTGGGTAGTGGGCAAAATGCGGGGTCGTCAAAGGGCCGGAACGTAGCATGACGGCTTCTCTACAATCAGGACAGAAAAAACGTGTCCCTTTTTTTAATTTCCCTACCTCTTGAGGAGGCATTTTGTAAATAACAAACAATTTCCCTCGTTCATTTAATGCTTGAAACATAAATCACCTCCATGTTTATTATTCGACAAAAAGAACCAAAACCCTTTAGTCCTGGTTTTTTTCCATAAAAAAACACACTACCTGCTGTAGTGTGTTTAATTTGCCGGGAAATGACCTTTCACTTGGGCAAGTGCCTGCTTGTCAAAGATAAGCTTCCCGTACTCCTGCAGTCGATAAATAGTAATCGACGACTCATGGCCAAACTCCATAAGCTGGCTCAAAATATTTTCTTGATCGTCATCACTCATATTTTCATCATTGAATTGAATATATAAATAGTAGGCGTCTTCAAAATGGAAAAGCGTATTTTCTACATCTTCTGTTTTTCCGTCCATATAATGACTTAACTGAATGATATCTTCAAATTCTTTAAAACGAAGTGTAAACTGCAGAGGTGCAAATCCCTCTTCTTCCTCTTCGTCATAATTATTATCGTCACTGGTATCTTCATTAGTATATTTATCGTCAAGTAGATTCTCTAATTTTTCGTCTACAGGTACATCAATTGATTTACCATCATCACTAGGGAGTTCGAGCTTTTGCCCGTCTTGGGAAACCTGCGCTTTAGTAACGATCACTTCAAGCCCTTTGTCCATTGCCTGAACTTGAATCCATAATGGACCATCTGCTTGAAAGTTTTCCTGGTCGTTTACTTCATCCATCATTTCCCAGAATAACTGTTCGCTTCGTTCCCGATTGTACCAAATTTCTTCACGATCGAAACCAAGTTGTTCAACATCGTGATAGGAAACATAAAATTTAACGGTGTTCTCATTAATGCGTTCGATTTCCATGCCTCTCTCTCCCTTCTATCATTTAGTAGGCGGAAGGGATCGTAACCCTAAATCGCTTAATATTACCTTACCCCAAAGGTCAAATTCTCAACCATCGTGATGTGTTTACAGCGTAAGGATTGATGTACTTATATTGTATGACAGGAATCCGAAAATGGAAAACAAATTGCTTCGAATCAGCGGATAACTAGAAACCAAGCCTAGGCAAATATGACTGGTGGTTTTTTATTCTAGCTTATTTTTTGAAATTTGTCACTACTTAAAGGGGAGTTTTTTCATGAATTGGGACTTGCTTGAACCAGTACTTATCATAATAAGCATTGATATTATCCTTGGCGGTGACAATGCTGTCGTAATTGCTTTAGCCAGTCGAAACCTTCCTAAGAAGCAGCGCAATAAAGCGATTTTTATAGGGACAGGCCTTGCGGTCATTTGCCGGATTCTTCTCACATTGATCGCTTTATATCTGCTTCATATCCCGTTTCTCCGGCTCGTCGGCGGCCTGCTTCTTCTATACATAGCGATCAAGCTGCTCTTAGATGAAGGAGAAAGCCACAATATTAAGAGTGGGGACAGTTTATTTACCGCTATCCGAACCATCGTTTTTGCTGATATTGTTATGGGCTTTGACAATGTTCTCGCCATTGCCGGTGCTTCTCACGGAAATATGACGTTAGTTATATTGGGCCTTTTAGTTTCTGTACCGATTATTATTTGGGGAAGCCGAATTATCCTGACTCTTATGGAAAAATTTTCGATACTTGTATATATCGGGGCTGGGATTCTTGCGTTTACTGCGGCTGAGATGATGCTTGAAGATCCTCATGTCAAAGAACTCTCTTATTCCATTGCTCCTCTTCTTCCGGCCATACCCTTATTGTTTGTTTTATTTACCGTAACGATTGGTTACATTTACAACCGTCAGGCGGAAGCCAAATAAAAAAAGTTCCGGCAGCTTTCGGCAGTCGGAACTTCTTTTATAATTAGTTAACTAAACGCTGGGCTTCTTTTAACTGGAAAGTCCGGACGCTTCGTGGAAGGAAACGGCGGATCTCATCCTCGTTGTAGCCTACTTGAAGGCGCTTATCGTCAATAATAATCGGACGGCGAAGCAAGCCAGGGTTTTCCTGAATTAAATCGAAAAGATCCTGCATTGGCAGCTGATCAAAATCGACTTTCAGTTTCTGGAAAACTTTTGAACGAGTAGAAATAATTTCTTCCGTTCCGTCTTCTGTCATTCTTAAGATTTCTTTTATTTCATCAATCGTTAACGGTTCGGAAAAAATATTACGCTCCGTATATTCAATGCTGTGTTCCTCCAGCCAAGCTTTGGCTTTACGGCATGATGTACAACTTGGTGAGGTATAAAGTGTTACCATACAGAAACTTCACTCCTCGATAGTTTATTTATGATACATTGCTGGTGGTTCTCAGATTAAAATTAGTATAAACTAACCTTCATTTATAACTATACCATATTTGTCAACTAAAATCTATATCACGTAAGATAAAAGGCTTACAGAATCAATAGAAATACATAAAACTGTGCATTATATTGTTATTTACCACCTATAACAGATAATCAAACCTGTTTTCTAGAGAAATATGTGAAGTTTTTCATTTTCAATTATGAACAAAGAGTGAAAATCCCTCCTTGCTTAAAGACTCGATTTTTCAGAGGATTGTGAAAGTCATTTAAAGTTCATTTTACTGTTTTATCACTCAGTTTTGAATATATAAAACTGGTCCTTTTATTGTAGTAAGAGAAAAGCGGCTGGGAAATGACTCCTCTTCCGCAGGGGGCCGGTGAGTTAGCTCGCTCCACTCGTGGATCTCACCTTGGCTCTATCTCCCTGCCATTTTGAGGAAAGGATAGACGGTTCCGTTTCTGTAGAAAGAGGAAAGCGGCTTGGAAATAGCTCGCTTTCCGCGGGGAGCCGGTGAGCTAGCTCGTTTCACTCGCGGATCTCACCATGGCTCTATCTCCCTGCTGGAGTCTCGCCATTTCCCAGCCACTTTTACTATTGGGGGTTAAACGGAACGCTGTAAGTTTCATAACCACTCTAAAGGAAATAGTCTTTTCTTACTCAGTGTTCCGTTCCTCTAAAAAACATAAAGGGCCAGGGGAAACGGCGAGACTCCTATGGGAGAAGAGAACAGGGTAAGATCCCGGAGGGCTAAAAGCCCGAGGATGCTTAGCGTTCGCCCATGGAAAGCGAGTCTTTCCCCAGGCCCGGTTCTCCATATTCAGGCAAACGGAACAGCCTTCTCTTTAATCTAAGAAAAATTTATGGGTACAGACCAAGGATGAGATACCGGAAGGCTATAAGCCCGAGAAAGCTTAGCGTTCGCCCATGGAAAGCGAGTCTTTCCCCAGGCCCGGTTCTCCATATTCAGGCAAACGGAACAGCCTTCTCTTTAATCTAAGAAAAATTTATGGGTACAGACCAAGGGGGAGATTCCGGAAGGCTATAAGCCCGAGAAAGCTCACCGTTCGCCCATGGAAAGCGAGTCTTTCCCCAGGTCCGGTTCTCCATATTCAGGCAAACGGAACAGCATCTTCATTTTCCTCAGAATCAAAGAAGCTTTTTTTCAGAAAGAAAATCCCCATCTTAACGAAGATGGGGATTTTAATTAGTGTAATTTTTTTAAATCCTTCAAAATATCCTCTGAATCACGATCTTCATCAATTGTTAACACTTCATCGACTGGCTGATAGGATTTCCCATAAAAATCTTTATCTTTATAGGTGTGAATTTCTTCGTACATCCTTTTCATTTGTTCGTAGATCTCTTCTTCTGTTGCGTCTTCCGGAGACCAATAGAGGATTTCCATTGGGGTTGGTTCATTTGTTGCTAACGATCGGCGGGTGTAACCGATGGATTGTGCATGTTTAAACCCTTCACGCTGATAAAAATGAAGCCGCTTCGCCGTGTCTGTATCTTCGTAATCAACTGGCTCCACTTCTAAAATAATCGGCTTGCCTTTTGCTTTCATTTTTTCAATTAATTGATGACCCAGCCCCTGTCCTCTGGCAGCTGAGGAGACGTATACATAGTCAATAAAAATAAAAGATTCAAATTCAGCATACATTAATACATGATTTTCACTTTCATCTTTGTAATAAACATCACTTTTTTCCTTAAGTAAAGTTTCCATGTGCTCTTCTGACTTCATTTCCTCTACAGGAAAATACTGTTTGAGTTTATTATACCAGCTCATTGATCTACTCCCTTATTCAAGTATAGTTTCATTATACCTTAAGCGGAATTTAAAGTTAAATGCTTATAAACAGCCGCAATAAAAGCACTGCGGTAAAACAGTGCTTTTAATTTAAGGGGTATAGTCTACGCCCTCTGTATAGTTATTACCCGCATTCCAAAGCAAATATTCCTCAATACCATTATCATGAAGTGCTTTTATCTGCGCCTCAACTTCTGCTTTTCCATATTGGAAAGTAGGTCCGCTGTACAGCCATGGAGCCTCAAAGTCTTGAAGCCAAGGACGTGAGACGGGAGCGTTCTCAAGCTGTTCCAGAACTCCATTTTCCACTTTTGCATATTCATCAATCGTTTTATATGGCTCTGAATCTGGTTTATCAATTCCAAAGTAAGGGCCCCAGTGACTCGGATAGATCATAGAAGAGATAACGTCCACATTACTGGAGATTTTAGAGAAGTTCTGGCCGATGTTTGGCGCTTCTTCAATAGTTGCGGCATAACCGAATATATCTACTGACACATCTACGTCATATGTGCTGAGTTCCGAACGAGCGTAAGCGACAAAATCAGTAACTGCTTGAACACGTTTTTTCACATTAGACTCTTCTGACTTCGCGTACTCCCCCTGCCCATAATCTAAGATGTCATCCCTTGAGTCAAACCCTTCTGGAAAACGGACATAGTCAAATTGAATTTCCTGGAAACCTAATTCTGCTGCCATTTTGGCGATTTCCAAATTATATTCCCAGACTTCTTTTTCAAAAGGATTAACAAAGGATTCTCCTTTTCCATTCTTCCATACCTGGCCGTTTTCAGTAAACGAAAGTTCGGGATGCTCTTTAGCAAGTAAACTATCTTTGAATACAACAACACGGGCAATTGGATATATACCTTTTTCTTCAAGCGTTTCAAGCATCTTTCTCGGATCATCTATGTATGGTTCGGCAATATCTGCATAAGGTGAATCCTCTGGCGGCTCAAATGAAATATTCCCATGGTCTTCCTTAATATCGATTACCATTGCGTTTAAATCGGTACTTTCCACAAGGTCTGTCAGCTCTTTCATTTTAGCTCCGCCTGCTGACGGTCCGGTTACGTAAATTCCTCTTACTGCCTCTGGATATTCGAACTCTAGTCCCGCATTATAGAGAAACCGTGCCATCTTATGGGGGAGCTCTAAACTTTGTTTCTCAATCTGCTTGCCTGTATGCATATGTACTTCGTTTCCAGCAGCTTCTGCTTGGCTGACTGGAAGAGCAGCCGCCATTACAAAAAGGCCTGCCGCAATGATTTTCCTTAAGTATTTATTTCCCATATTTCACCCTTCTTCTCCTCAATTGGTTTTCTACTATATATATTGTAAAGAAAAAATCGGGCTATGAATAGACATAACTCTCCAAATTTACTTATTTTTTCAAAATATTTCTAAGAGACATAGTTAAAAATGATTATAAAATCAAAAAGCCCCTTAAATAAGGGGCTCAATCATTAAACATTAACTGCATGCTCGGTTTGGTAACGCTCAAATTCTTTAGTGGTACAAAGCACCCAGTGATTAGAACGAACTTCTCTAAATTGAGGCTCTTCACTTGTATCATGATCATTTGGATCATAAGTGAATCGCTCACGTGACCGCTCATATACTGGATCCGGCAGTGGAATCGCTGATAAAAGTGACTGAGTATATGGATGGATAGGATGTTTATAAAGCTCATCTGCATCGGCAAGCTCCACCATACGTCCAAAGTACATCACACCAATTCGATCACTAATATACTTAACCATTGATAAATCGTGCGCAATGAATAAATATGTTAAATTCTTATCTTTTTGAAGCTTTTTCAACAAATTCACAACCTGAGCCTGAATGGAAACATCAAGGGCAGAGATCGGTTCATCGGCAATTATAAAGGATGGATCCACCGCTAAAGCGCGGGCAATACCAATACGCTGACGCTGCCCGCCACTGAATTCGTGCGGATAGCGGTTGGCATGCTCTTTATTCAGTCCTACGGTTTGTAAAAGTTCCTCCACCTTGACTTTTCTAGCCTCTGTGTCATTTTCAAGACCGTGAATGTCCATACCTTCAGCGATTATATCTGATACTTTCATACGTGGGTTAAGAGAAGCATAGGGATCCTGGAAAATCATCTGCATTTCTCGATTGAACTTTTTCAGTTCATCTTTGCTTTTCTTTCCATGAACATCTTCCCCATTGAAAATCACTTCACCATCCGTAGCATTGTAAAGGCGGATGATGGTCCGTCCTGTTGTAGACTTCCCGCAGCCTGATTCACCTACAAGGCCGAAAGTTTCACCTTTATAAATGTCAAAACTGATACCATCTACAGCTTTTACAACACTGTGGCGGCCGGTTTTAAAATGCTGCTTTAAATTTTTTATCTCTACTAGTTTTTCTTGACTCATATACGATCACCTTTCCCGCTGCTCGTAGACATTGCAGCCATTCGCTTCTTAATCGCTTCTGGCGGATCAATATCAGGGGCATGCTCATGCAGTAACCATGTAGCAGCATAATGAGTGTCAGATACTTTAAACATTGGTGGTTCCTGCTCTTTATCAATCTGCATCGCAAACTCGTTACGAGCCGCAAATGCATCTCCCTTAGGAGGATTCAGCAGATCTGGCGGTGAGCCCGGAATAACATAAAGTTCTTCATCTGTGCTGTCGAGTGACGGCATGGAACCAAGCAGTCCCCATGTATATGGATGTTTCGGATTGTAGAAAATATCGTCAACTGTTCCAATTTCCACAATTTTACCGGCATACATAACAGCCACACGATCGGCAACATTGGCAACAACGCCTAAATCATGGGTAATGAAAATTGTCGCTGAATCTGTCTTCTTCTGTATATCTTTCATCAGCTCAAGGATTTGTGCCTGAATGGTTACATCCAATGCTGTGGTCGGCTCATCAGCAATTAAAAGCTTTGGATTACAGGCCAGCGCTATTGCAACGACTACACGCTGACGCATACCGCCGGAAAACTGGTGCGGATATTGCTTCATACGGTTTTCAGGATCTGGAATACCTACTAGTTCAAGCAGCTCCACCACCCGCTTTTTCGCCTGTTCCTTGCTTACTTTCTGGTGCTTAATCAAGCCTTCCATAATCTGGTTACCAACTTTCATCGTTGGATTTAAAGATGTCATTGGATCTTGAAAGATCATGGAGATTTCTTTTCCACGCACTTTTTCCATTTCTTTTTCGCTAAGCTTAGCTAAATCGCGTCCTTCAAAGAGAATTTCGCCTTCTTTGATTCTTCCCGGCGGCATTGGAATAAGTTTCATTAAGGCTTTTGTCGTAACTGATTTTCCAGAACCTGACTCTCCTACAATGGCTAAGGTTTCTCCTTTGTTAACACTGAAGTTCACACCTCGTACTGCTTTTACCTCACCACTATAGGTGTCAAATGATACATGTAAGTTTTTTACGTCTAGTAATTTTTCCATTTCGTACACCTACCTCCTATTCGCGCATCTTCGGATCAAAAGCATCCCGAAGACCATCGGCCAGCAAGTTAAAAGCAATCATAATTAAAGAGATTACTACGGCCGGGAATAATAATATGTGCGGATAAATCTGCAAGGACTGGAACCCATCTTCTACAAGTGTTCCAAGTGAAGCAAGGGGTGTTGGAAGTCCAAGTCCGATAAAGCTTAAAAAGGCTTCAAAGAAAATTGCAGATGGAATTGTAAACATAGTGTTAATAATGATTAAACCTAACACATTAGGTATTAAATGCTTTCTTAATATTCTTCCATCTGGTGCTCCCAGAGTTCTGGAAGCTAACACAAATTCCTGATTTTTCAGTTTGAGTATCTGTCCCCGGACGATCCGCGACATTGATATCCAACCGGTTAAAGCAAGCGCAATTGTTATTGATAGAATTCCCGGTTCCAGTATTAAGATCATAAGAATAACGATAACAAGGTTTGGTATCCCCATTAAAATTTCAATGATACGCTGCATATAGTTATCTACACGTCCACCATAATAGGCAGAAATTCCTCCGTAACCAACACCGATCAGCATGTCCAGCATTGCAGCTACAAAAGCAATATAAAGGGAGATTTGAGTTCCCTTCCACACTCGTGTCCATAGATCACGGCCCAGTCCATCTGTTCCGAACCAGAAATTTTCATTCATATCTTTAGCGGAGTACACATCATACTTTGCTTCTACTCTGGCTTCGTTACCATCTCCGCCTTCATTAAGCACGCTTGTTGTAATAAATTCTTCATCATTATTAAAGCGCATGAGTGCTTTCTGCTCTGCTTCATCAACAGTTGTGCCTGTTTGAACGGAAGTAAGAGTCCCATCAAATCCTAACCAGTGCAGACCTTCAATTTTTGGAGGCATTTTAGCACGAGATAAATCCTGATCGAATTCACCATATCCATTCATTGTAGGACCAGTTAACGCAAAAAATATTAATACAATTAAAACAATTAATCCTGCCATCGCTCCTTTATTTTTACGAAGGCGGATAAATGAGTCTTTCCAAAAAGATATACTGGGTCTCGTTATTTGCTCAGTATCATCATTTCTCGTATCAACAGGTACAAATAAGTCTTTATTGGGTTTTTGATTTTCCATAAAGGTACTACTCTCCTTCTGCCAATCTAATTCTTGGATCTATGACTCCATAGAGCAAGTCAATTACCAATACAATTACGATGAAAAAGAATGCGAAAAATAATGTCGTTCCCATAATGATCGGGTAATCGTTCGTATTAATGGATTTAACAAATTGCTCCCCGATTCCAGGAACCGCAAATATATTTTCGATAACGAGAGTACCTGTCATTAACCCGATAGCCAATGGGCCTAATACTGTAATTAATGGAATTAAAGCATTTCGCACACCGTGTTTAAAGACAACCCCAAATTTATTTACACCTTTGGCACGAGCGGTTGTAATATAATCAGATCCCATAACTTCAAGCATTTCTGTTCGCATAAAGCGGGCTGATATTGCAAGCGGGAAAATAGCTAAAGCAACAGTCGGTAAAACTGTGTGCTGCCAAGTTCCCCAAAGAGCCACTGGGAACCATCCTAGCTTTACGCCAACATAATACTGAAGTATTCCTGCAAATACAAAGGATGGGATGGATTGACCGATTACCGCTGTAAAAGTTGATCCATAATCTAAAAATCCATTGTGGTAAAGCGCAGACACCAATCCAAGCAGCATACCTAAAATTGTTCCAATAAGCATTGCTTGAAACCCTAACTGCAAGGAAGGACCAATACGGTCCATAATAATTGTCGAAACTTCTCTGTTATCAAACTGAAAGGATATTCCTAAATCTCCTTGTACTAAATTCACCATGTAATTAAAATACTGAACAGGTACAGGATCATTTAATCCATACTTTTCTAATATTATTGCCTGCTGTGCTTCAGATAATTTATCTGCTGCACTTAATGGTGTACCTGGCAGGAATTTCATAAGGAAAAATGTAAATGTAGCAATTAAAAACATCGTGATGACCATATATATAATTCTCTGTGTAATATACCGCGCCATCCTGACACCTCCTAAAAAATATACCCTTTGTAAAATAGTGTTGAAATAGACTGAAATTTGTCTATTATCTGACAATTACCTCGACAGGGAAAAAGAGAGTATACGCCGTTCTTGGCCATATACTCTCTCCCTATAAGGTACGCCTTTTTGGGGCTTTGTTGATTATTTGCCTTCTATGGAAGCATACTTGTAAGTGAAATCAGGTCCAGCCTGGTTGAAGTATACTCCTTTAACATATGGCTGCCACAGATATGCACGAGAACGCTGATAGATTGGAGCTAGTACAGCATCTTCCTGGATTAGAAGTTTCTCAGCCTCAAGGAAAGTATCGAAGCGTTCCTTAGGCTCTAGTGCAAGCTCATCGTTAGCTTTTTCAATTAAGGCATCATATTCGTCGCTGGAATAACCAGTCTTGTTATTTCCACCGTCAGTTACCCAAAGGTTCAAGAATGTATTTGGATCGATGTAGTCAGGACCCCATCCAGCCATCTGTAAATCGTAATCCATACTAGTGTCACGATCAAGACGTTCTTGGAATGGAACGGCCTGTACATTTACAGTTAATCCTTCTAACTCTTCAAGCTGGTCTTTTACGTAAGCATCCATGTTCTTAGATAACTCAGTGTCGCCGCCAAGGTATCCAAGTTCAGCTTCTTCAATTCCCAGCTCTTCTTTTGCTTTAGTCCAAAGCTCTTGAGCTTCTTCTTTATTTGTTTCAAATAGATCACCATTTATCTCACGGAAATCTTCTTCACTTTCTGGAGCAAAAACAAAGTTCTTCGGCATATTACCAGCAGAAGCAAGTGAACCGTTGTTAAGTAGAGTGCCTACTAGAGATTCACGATCGATAATTCTTTGAATCGCTTTTCTGGCATTTTCATTTCCAAGAATTTCGTTTTCCTGGTTCATCTTCAGATAGAAAAGTGTTGGCTCTTCAATCGTTTTGAAGTCTTCAGCTGTACGGTATTCATCTACAAATTCTGCATCTAGTGCCGCACGGTCAACTTCTCCAGTGTTGTACAAGTTAACTGCAGAAGATGTTTCTTTAACTACTTTAACGTTGATCTTGTCAAGCTTCACATTGTCAGCATCCCAGTAATCTTCACTCTTCTCAAGAGTCCAACCGGAAGAATCCCAATCAGAGATAGTGAATGGTCCGTTAGAAAGCAGTCCTTCAGCAGAAAGCGCATAGTCATCGCCTTGCTCTTCAACAAACTTTTCATTTAACGGAAGGAATGTACCAAACGTTACAAGTGATTCAAAATATGGTGTTGGTTTCTCTAGTTCTACTTTTAATGTATGATCGTCTTCGGCAGTAACTCCCAGCTCTTCAATTGGTTTATCACCGTCAGCAACTGCTTGAGCGTTTTTAATAACGCCACCCATCATATAAGGACCATACTCAGATCCTGTATCAGGGTTTACTGCGCGCTGCCACGCGTAAACGAAATCATTTGCTGTTACTGGATCTCCATTAGACCATACAGCGTCATCACGTAAGTTAAATGTCCAAGTAAGGGCATCATCACTTACTTCGTGGTCTTCAGCAATTGCTGGCTCAGGCTCACCATTTTCAGCTACTCTGTAAAGCCCGTCCATAGTCTCTCCAAGCCATTGGAAAGCTACAGCGTCAGTTGCCATTGAAGCATCCATCGTAGGAATTTCTGATGGTTCGTATAAGTTAAGTACTTGTTCCCCGGACCCTTCAGATCCTTCACCTTCGCTGCCTTCAGCTTCACCTTCAGATCCTGAATCAGATCCTCCGGAACATGCAGCAAGGAACATGCTTAGTGCCAGTGCGAGCACAAGCAAAATCCAATTTGTCTTTCTCATCTAGAAAATGACCTCCCCTAAAGTCTAAAATTCGTGGTTTCTTGTCCACATAACGAATTATACAAGTTTTCAAATTATTTTGCATTCATTATTTTTCGATAATTTAATAAAATCCCCTATTTTATTACGTTCCCGTAACATAAAACAGGTAAAAATACCTAGTTTATTTTATCGGAATTTGCCATCAACAGCGCCAGCCTTATGCTCATGCGCTTTAAAGGAATACAGTGAATTTTTACATAAATTGAAATAAAGTTAAACTTCTTCACAATAAATAAAAAATATGTTTACTCTTGGTAATTTAGAATATTCTGTATTTATTATGATACTTATATAATTACCCGCTTTCCTTAACCATGGTATAATATTTTTTGAAGATTTCTGAAAGATTTAGGATGTGAAAGAAAATGAAAGTTGTTAGAAACAAATGGGGATTTTTAGCTACTAACTTTACTGCTTTAGTATTATACTTTTTAATCTTTTCTCCCGCCCAAAGTATGCTCCATTTTATTGATCTGCTTTTTTATCTTTGCTTTTTCTACTTATTTATAGGTTTAATTCTCTGGATTGTGAAAGGCGGCTTCTTTGATGCTGTAACTTACAGCTTCCGAAAAACCTCCAGCAAGATTGGAAAAAATAAAGATTATATGGAGGATATCGATGACTTTGAAGAAAAACCTCTGCCTTCGCAGTTGTTCAACAGAAATGTTGTTCGCTTCTTTTTATTCCAAGGGGCCTTTTTGCTCGCTGGAATGTTTTTTCTTTTGGTTATTTATTACATGGGTTGAAAAGCTGGGACGATTGCTCTATAATTTGTTCAAGATTCTAAATAAAGAATGCGACGATAAAGTAAGAGTAGTTTTATTAGTAAGCTTTTCAGAGAGGCTGCGGTCGGTGTAAGCAGCTATGCCTAATAAAGCGAAATGGGGCTTTGGAGCAGAACCGTACATTCGGCGTTAACGAATTTGAGCGACTTTTTTTAAAAAGTAATTAGGGTGGCACCGCGAACCAATCGTCCCTTCCATATAGGAAGAACGATTGGTTCTTTTTATTATTCGAAATCAATTAGAGGTGATGGAAAATGAAAACAATCTTTTCAGGTATTCAGCCAAGCGGAACATTAACGCTCGGAAACTATTTAGGGGCGATGACCCACTTTGTGGACTTACAGGACGACCATAATTGTTATTTTTGTATTGTTGATGAGCATGCTATAACAGTTCCACAGGACCGTCTTGAGCTTCGAAAAAATATTAAATCACTGGCTGCCTTATACCTGGCTTCAGGAATAGATCCAGATAAATCTACTTTGTTCATCCAATCGGAAGTACCTGCCCATACTCAACTGGGCTGGATGCTTCAGTGTGTCAGCTATATCGGCGAACTTGAGCGTATGACACAGTTTAAAGATAAGTCAAAAGGTGGTAAGGAAGCTGTCAGCTCAGGCCTCCTGACCTATCCACCGCTCATGGCTTCTGATATACTGCTCTATCAGACAGACATTGTTCCAGTAGGAGATGACCAGAAACAGCACCTTGAACTAACTCGCAACTTAGCTCAGCGTTTTAACAATAAATACAATGATATCTTTACAGTGCCTGAAGTAAGGATTCCAAAAGAGGGCGCACGAATTATGTCTCTTCAGGATCCATTGAAAAAAATGAGTAAATCGGACTCCAACCAGAAAGCATACATTTCTATGCTTGATGATGAAAAGAAGATTACTAAGAAAATTAAAAGTGCTGTTACGGATTCTGAAGGTGTCGTGAAATATGATAAGGAAAACAAACCAGGTGTGTCTAACCTTCTCACCATTGAATCGGTGTGTCGTGGAGTTTCCATAAAGGAATTGGAGAAAAAGTACGAAGACAAAGGATATGGTGATTTTAAAGCAGGTGTTGCTGAAGCGGTTGTCAACATTCTCACTCCTATACAGGAGCGCTATGAACAACTAATTGATTCTGAAGAATTAGATGCTATATTAGATCAAGGAGCAGATAAAGCCTCCTTCAAAGCAGATAAAATGTTAGCGAAAGCTAAAAAGGCTATGGGATTAGGTCGTGTAAAAAAGAAAAAATAAGAAAAAGCCGGAACTAGAGGTTATCCCTCAGTTCTGGCTTTTTAAATGTTTTTGGTCTTTTTGGTTTTCTGCCTGCCACATGGTTTCGAAAAAAGGCTGTCCTTTAATGATTTTTGCACACAATTCTTCATGCTGTCTGCTCCAGCCTTCCAGAGTTCCATAATAGAGACGTGCCCACGCATCTTCAGTAGTTAAATGTTTAATATCCTGATACTGTGCGGGGTCCCACTCTGTCAGCCAGTAGCCGACTTCTTCTGGATGATCTGTGTTCTTAAGCTGATCCAAGGCCATCATTAACAATTGCTTTAGCTGACGCTCTCTTCTCGTCAACCCTGCTACCTTTTCCGGAGGAAGTGATAGAATGTGGTATTCCTTTGGTACCATGCTTTCCATTACATAATAGGACGGCTTCTTTCCTTCCACCATGTCAAACACGAGGCGTTCCTGGCGGGGAATGAGGCGACTTTTTTTGACAGGAAGTGAATAACCTAAAGTATCGAACACAAGCACTCTATTACCATCTGTTACAACTGCTGCATAATCTATCGTACGCCGCTCCTGGTTGTTTTTCACATATGTGCGTTTGTAAATATCGTCCAGCAAATCTCTAGGCAGTTCCTGTAAATCATTTTCTATTAATTCGTATAGGCTTTCTTCGATATAAAGCAGTGGTATTTGATCCACAAGCTCAATTCCATCTTCTTTACGCCATTCGTGAAATTGACAGACATTGTATCCATTTTCTTCTCCCTCGAACCAATTGACCCATAAATCATGCATATATAACATAGCGCAACCTCACTTTCTTACCGAAGACTCTTTAGGTTACATTATGACCAATGTTGGTTTTTTTATTCTTAACATCCATCATTTAGTAAATTATTCTTTCATCCATAAAAGGGACACAATAATCATAAATAAACCAAGCCCGAATAAATAACATTCAGGCCGAGATCTTACCACATACAAAAATTCAATCCAGGTCAAACCTGCAGGGACAAAGTTCAAATAGGTTATGGTCACCGTTCCTCCAGCTACAGTTAAGCCAAAGCCTGTTAAGAACACCATCCACTGCCACATCTGCTTGTCCCCCTCGTCCATTTTATAAAGTGTATGTTTAGATTTAATGAGACATACCTTTCACTTTTCGACTTAGTCCCCCTCATTCCCCTTTACTATTATGTAAATCACATGTAAATTTATTAGAGGGGGTTACCAATAGAAAGGATGATTAAGCATGGTTGCTGAACGCTCCTTGCGTAAGCAGCGGAAACGCAAACGTAAGAAAAGACTTTTTCTAGCTATTATATTTTTATTCTTTATTACTTCTCTGAGTTATGTGGGCTACGAATATATGATGGGTAAACAAGAATCCCAAAGCAAAGTATCGGGAGATGATGGAAGTGATGATTCACTTTCTGAAATGTCCAGCAAGTATAAAGATGAGTTTAAAGGCGTGGACAATAACGATGGCAAGACAAACGTGCTCGTGCTTGGGGTGGATCAGCGAGATGACGAGACTCCACGCTCAGACACGATTATGATTGCTCAGTATGATGAGGAAGGACAGCGAGCTAAAGTGGTGTCCCTTATGAGGGATTTATATGTAAGTATCCCCGGGCATGGCTATAACAAGCTTAACGCTGCCTTCGCATTTGGCGGGCCGGAGCTTATGAGACAGACGATTAAAGAAAACTTCGGAATAGATGTTGAATATTACTCAATCATAGACTTTGATGGCTTTACTCATATCGTGGATACACTTGCGCCCAGCGGTGTTGAAGTGGATATCGAAAAAGATATGCAATATAAAGCGTCAGATACGAATATTAACCTTAAACAAGGAACCCAAACCTTAAATGGTGAAGAACTCCTGGGATATGCCCGATTCCGTAGTGACTCTCGCGGAGATTTTGCCCGTGTCGAGCGCCAGCAGAAAGTAATTACACTGCTCAAGGAGGAACTTGTTTCTTTTAACGGGGTAATGAAAGCCCCGAGACTTCTTGGTACCCTTCAACCTTATGTTGATACCAATGTAGGAAGCGGGAAGTTTCTTGATTTGGGTAAAGAAGTTCTATTTAATGGAGTAGATAATATAGAAACTTTTAGTTTACCGACAGAAGATAATGTATGGAACGCAAGAATGCCGTACCCAGTCGGCCTGGTACTTCAGCATGACGAACAGCAAAGTGCAGAAGAAGTACAGGAATTCCTTAAATAACAAAAATCCCCTGGCTGCTATAGCCAGGGGATTTTTCGCATTTCTTTGACTTTGTTCAAAAGTTTACGAAGCTTCTCTCTTCGCAGAAACAGAATTTTGTTTGCCATGATAGAGACAGGACGTGGGCCCTCACAAGGTAAAGCCTTCTGTACTCCCTTAAAGGCTTGTCTATTCTCAAAATAGAAAAATTCTGTTCCGTTCGCCTGAATATAGAGAACCGGGCCAGGGGAAACAGCTCGCTTTCCATGGGCGAACGGTGAGCTTCCTCGGGCTTTTAGCCCTCCGGGATCTCACCCTGTTCTATCCTCCCATAGGAGTCTCACCGTTTCCCCCGGCCCTTTGCGTTTACTAGGAGTAACGGAACACTGAGAAAGAAAGGATTATTTCCTTTATAGCGGTTACTAAAACTACAGCGTTCCGTTTATATTCTTGACAGGTAAGAGGCTGGGAAATGACGAGACTCCTGCAGGGAGATAGAGCCGAGGTGAGATCCGCGAGTGCAACGAGCTAGCTCACCGGCTCCCCGCGGAAAGGGAGTTATTTCCCAGCCTCGTTCCTCTTATACAGTAAACGGAACAGCTCCTTCTCTTCATAAGTAAGAAAGAGACACCGAAATAGCGAGACTCCTGAAGGAAAATAGAGACGTGGCGCAGACTTTTTCCTTCACTTTAAGACAGATCAATTGAGATTTCTAAACTCCTGAAGGGCCATAGAGGCAGGGTCAGAACCGCGAGTTTTTAGAACTAGCTCCCTCAGGGAAAAATCATTCCCCTTTCTAAAGCAGATATTAAAAAAGCGTGTGAAATCTTTTTTAGTTGATTTCACACGCTTTTAATTTGGTTTTGCCTATTCAGCAAATTTTTGAAAGACCAGTGAAGCATTATGGCCGCCAAAACCTAGAGAGTTACTCATGACTCTGGTTAGCTCCTGGCTTCTCGCTTCATTTGGAACATAATCAAGATCACATTCAGGATCTGGCGTTTCGTAATTGATTGTCGGCGGGATTATCCCTTCATTAATAGCTTTAAGAGAAATAATAGCTTCTATAGCTCCAGCTGCTCCCAGCAGGTGCCCAGTCATAGACTTAGTAGAAGATATCGCCATTTTATATGCATGATCCTTAAAGACAGATTTAGCTGCAATTGTTTCAAACTTATCGTTTAAATCTGTTGATGTTCCGTGTGCGTTTAAATAGTCGATGCTGTCTGCTGTGATCCCGGCATCTTCTAAAGCCTGGTTCATCGCACGTACTGCTCCTTCGCCTTCTGGTGCTGGAGAAGTGATATGATAAGCATCTCCAGTAGCGCCATAGCCGGTAAGCTCTCCGTAAATTTTAGCCCCGCGTTTTTGGGCGGATTCCAATGTCTCAAGGATAATAATCCCTGCGCCTTCACCCATTACAAAACCGTCTCTGTTCTTATCAAAAGGTCGGCTTGCTGTATTAGGGTCATCATTAAGGGACAATGCACGGGCAGAGGCGAAGCCGGCAAAGGACATTTTGTTCATCGGTGCTTCTGTACCGCCAGTAACCATAATATCAGCGTCACCCCGCTGGATTACCTTGAAGGCATCACCGATAGAATTGGCCCCGGAAGCGCATGCGGTTACCGTACATGAATTAATACCTTTGGCTCCAAGTGAAATGGAAACTTGTCCAGCAGCCATGTCTGGAATCATCATTGGAATAAAAAATGGACTTACACGCCGGTAGCCTTTTTTCTGAAAAGTTTCAAATTGGGATTCATAGGTGTTCATGCCGCCGATCCCTGAACCAATCCAAACTCCTACACGGCTTGCATTATCATCATTAATCGTAAGGTTTGCATCATCAACGGCCATACGGGAAGCAACCATTGCATATTGAACAAACGGATCCATGCGGCGTACATCTTTACGGTCGATAAAAGAAGACGGATCAAAGTCTTTCAGCTCAGCCGCTACATGAACCGGGTAATCTTCTTTATTAACTTTTGTAATAGGCCCAACGCCTGATTTTCCGTTTTTAATGCTGTTCCACATTTCGTCAACTGTATTACCGACTGGAGAAACGGCACCCAGTCCTGTAATTACGACACGCTTTTTTTCCATTACACATATCCTCCTTGATTACTTACCCCATCGAAGGGCAACGGCTCCCCAAGTGAGTCCGCCGCCGAAACCGACGAGCACAACAAGATCATTGTCTTTAATTTTACCTGCTTTCACGTCTTCTGACAAAGCCAGCGGGATAGAAGCAGATGAAGTATTTCCATACTTATTTACCTTTACTGACATTTTTTCCTTTGGAATTCCAAGTCTTTCTCGAGCTGCTTCCATAATTCTTATATTCGCCTGATGGGGAACTAAATAATCGACGTCCTCTTCTTTAAGACCGATTTTTTTCACAACATTTACGGATGACTGCGGCATTTGTCTTACTGCAAACTTAAATACCTCTCTGCCATTCATGAAGAGGTAATCATCCTGGTATAAATGAGGCCCGCCGCTTCCATCTGCTCCAAGCTCAAAGGAAAGGATTCCTTTTCCTTCACTGACAGGTCCAATAACGGCAGCACCCGCTCCATCACCAAAGAGTACGCACGTATTGCGGTCTTCCCAGTTAGTAATTTTGGAAAGTTTTTCTACCCCTACTACTAATATATTCTTACAGGAACCTGTTTCAATAAATTGCTTAGCAGTAATCACACCATACATAAAACCGGCACATGCTGCACTAAGGTCCATAGCGGCTACTTTTCTTGCTCCAAGCTTATGCTGAAGTACTGTAGCTACAGATGGGAATGGATTATCCGGTGTAACAGTCGCCACGAGTATCATATCTATTTCTTCAATTGTTAACCCAGAGTCCTTTATTGCTTCTTCTGCTGCTCGTAAAGCCATATCCGAGGTATCTTCATCATCAGCGGCAATGTGTCTCTCCTCAATTCCTGTCCGCGTGCGAATCCATTCATCACTAGTATCCACAATTTTTTCCATATCTTTATTAGTGAGTACTTTCTCAGGAGCGTAATGCCCTACCCCAATGATTCCAGCGTTCATATATTCATCCCCTTAAGGTTGTGTTTATATCAATTGTTATGACTTGGTACTAATATTAATTCATCTCTGTTTTATAAGCAAGCCTTTAAAATGAAAAGAACATAAGAAGCCGAGGCCCTTATGTTCACTAATTTTAGTATATTTTTGTTTATTTCGAAAGCTCTATTTATAAGGATTGATCTTCCTTACCTGTTAATGGATACATCAGGCCGGCAAAATTAATCACATTTCCCTCTAAAGGAATATATGAGCCCCTTTATGTATGGAGGGGTTTAATAATTAAAAAAAGGAAAAACTACTAGTACAAAAACTCCCCTCCCTTTAAATGGATATTCCAGATTTTCTCGAGTATCTCTTTAGGCTGCTCTCCCCCGCCTTCCCTTTCTATTTTTAAACTTTCTTTTCTTCCTTCTATAATGGAAATCATGTCTTCTACAAAGTCTTCAATATAGACAGCTTGATGCTGAATAATCCAAAACTGCAAATCATCAATGGTTTCGATTTCCTCACAATTAATCTCCATCCATTCACCATATAAAGCAGGGATCTCTGCTGTTTCAATGGAGCGGTCTTTTTGTTTCACCTCTACTCCTGAACGATCGATTAAAACGTGAACTTCCTCCTCACACTCATGACAGTGATTAAGCCGCTGCTCGGCAGACGTAAAATATTGAAAATGGCTGTTTCTCCCGACATATAAATATAATTCCTCTTTTTTTTCACTATCAATTTCATCTACACCAATAACCTCATGGCCTCTATGTAATAGCTGCCGAGCAAAATGATACCCAATCCAGTCAAAGCAGTTATATAAAACAATCACCATAATTCTGTCACCACCAGCTCTTTTTCCTAGATTTTATTCCTTTACTGGTAATAACATGTCACCATAAAGCGATTTCATATTTATTTTTCAAAAAAGTTCTGATAAAATAAAGAAAGAATGTGTAAAAATGAGGTGTGTGACATTGAGATTTATTTGGACAATTCTATGGGCGTTTCTTTTAAGCTTAATGACAGCTTATGTAGTAAGTAACATGTCTGGCGCTGGATTTTCTGCCACTCAAGTAATTACTATGACGATTCTTTTTAGCGGAGCCGCTATTGTTCTTGGCGAAGGGGTCATTACAGAAGAAGCTTAACTTACGAAAAAAACGCTGCTGCCTATCTATTTATTAGATAGCAGCGTTTTTTTATTGTTTTTTGTAGGGTTTTTTTAAAAACAAACGTCTGTATATTTGTGATAAAATTTTTTAAGTCTCGTACATATATTATTACATTTTCTCGAATCGTATAAATTCGAAAGTGAGTAAGGGGGTTATTTTTTGGAAGAGTTATGGCTTTTAATAAAATATTTGTTTTTGGGACTTCTGCAAGGATTCACAGAACCTATTCCTATATCTTCTAGTGGACACCTCGTTATTGTCCAGCAGCTGTTTAATTTAAGGATAGAAGGGCTTCAGTTTGAAGTTCTCGTGAATTTCGCATCATTAATCGCTGTTCTGTTAGTTTATAGGAACGACATCCTGCGGCTCATTCAAAACGGAATAGGCTATGTTTGGACGAAAGATAAACGTCAGAAAGACGATTTTGACTTCATTATTTACTTAATTATCGGCACAATTCCTGCAGGTGTTATCGGAATATTGTTTGAGGATAAGTTTGCTGGATTGAAAACTGTAGAAATGGTTGGTCTGATGTTGATCGTTACCGGAATCGCTCTTTGGATTATTCGAAATTTAAGAGGGCGCCGGGGAGACGGAGCTCTTACCTGGAAAGATGCTCTTATTGTAGGGCTCGCTCAATCTGTCGCATTAATTCCCGGGATCAGTCGTTCAGGTGCTACTATTGTAGCCGCAATGCTCCTGGGCATGAAGCAGGAAACCGCTCTTCGTTTTTCTTTCCTGCTCTACATTCCAATCAGTCTTGGTACAATGTTATTATCAGTGGGAGATTTAATTGATGATCCTAATTTAGGCGAGTTCTGGCTCAGCTATCTCATTGCATTTATTGCTTCATTATTTGCTTCGTATTACGCTCTTAAATGGTTTATGGGAATTATGGCTCGAGGCAATCTTAAATATTTCGCCTTTTACTGCTTTATTGTCGGTGGACTTATTGTGTTATTCATGTAAAAGAAAAAGGCTGTCCCTTAAATTTGGGACAGCCTTTTTAAATTAACCGCCACTCACAGGGGGCAGGAAAGCAATTGTATCTTTTTCCTTGATTGTTGTGTCATTTGAAGCTATCTCTTCATTTATCGCAGTCATCGCTTCATATATATCCGTAAGGCCATAATCCTTCTCCAAACGTTCTTTTAGGCTCTGGACCGTTTGCCCATCAACATCGATTTCTACAAATTCCTTACCTGCTTTTTCCTGAAGGCCGGCAAAAAATAAAACTTTATTCATTTTATATCCTCCTCTTTTGGCTTACCTGTTTCATAGGCTTTGGTTTGCAATTGATTGCCAATCCAGGCTTCTCCATCTTCCCAATGTTCTTTTTTCCAAATAGGAACGATTTCTTTAATTCGTTCAATCGCATAGCGGCTAGCTTCATAGGAATCGGCACGATGCGGAGATGAAACAGCGATAACAACAGCGATATCCTGAATATCCAGCTTGCCGATACGATGAGTAATCGCCGTTTTTGCTTCAGGCCACTTTTTTTCTATTTCTTCCCCAATTTCTTTAAGCTTGGCTTCCGCCATTGCCGTGTACGCCTGATATTCTAAAAAAAGAGTTCTTTTTCCTTTTGTAAATTCTCTTACCGTACCAATAAATGTGTTAATCGCTCCAGCTTCTCTTCGTGCCACTTGATTGGTAACCTTTTCAATAGAGATTGGCTGATCGGTGACTTTAAATAAATTTGTCATCTCTTTCCCTCCTCTGTTACAGCTGCATAAACAGCTGGCATTTGATTTTGCAAATCAGCGATTTTTATGACCGGCACATCACATTCAGGGACAGGTCCCCAGGTTAAAACTAATTTTATATTGCAAAGCTTTAGCAAATCTTTATCTTTTTCTTCTTTCAAAATGACAGCCTTTGGATAATTCTTTTGTTTGTAGCCCTCTATTAAAATGAGGTCTGGACTAAAACTTTCATACCACTTAATCATTTGTTCCAGCTTTATTTCCCCATTAGTATGTAACTGGGCACCCTTAGGGCTGATTACTGTTGAGATACTTGCACCACTGTTAAAAATTCTTTCACTGTCGCTATTCTCACTCAGGGGGTTGAGGGGCGCTTCATGGGGATGGTGTTTAATTACAGCGATTATATCACCAGTATTACTGCCAAAGCTGGTTAACTGCTCAATCACCGTTGTTTTGCCCGAATTTTTGTACCCCGTTATTTGAAAGATTACTGTCATCTTTTAAGACTCCTTATTAAAAAGTGCATTCATTCATAAAGAAAACCCCTTCCAGCAAGGAAAGGGGCTCTTCTTCAATCAATCAGGAATCCCAAGAGCAATTTTCGCATAACGGCTCATGCGATCTTTTGTCCATGGTGGATTCCAAACAATATTAACGTTTACTTCATTGACCTCTGGAAGGTCAGCAAGCACCCGCTTTACATCCTGTTCAATATGCCCAGCCAATGGACAACCCATTGCTGTCAATGTCATTGTCACTGTAGTATTGCCATCTTCGTCCATGTCAGCTCCATAAACGAGACCTAGGTTCACGATATCAATACCCAACTCAGGGTCAATTACATTCTCAAGGGCGCCCATAACATTTTCTTCAAGCGCTGTATCCATAATAGTACCCCCTTCATTTTCATTCATTACTTATTATAAACAATTTTTCCTCTAGAATAAACCGCTAAACATTTTAAAGAACAATCTCTATCCAATTTACCATCTCTAATATGCCAAAACGACTGACTTTATGACCAACTCCTGTTTCCCGTAAAAAGCGGATATTTTCAGGATTTCGGTAATTAGATACAATTTCATTATAAAAATCATAGGAGTGCTCAAATGGAACGACTGGATCGGCATCTCCATGCCAGAAGAACAGTGGCTTTTCTCTAATTTTTTGTGTATTAAGCGATAAATCAATGTTTTCAAGCGATTGATAAAGCTCACTAAGCTCATTTGGTGATATTGGCAAATGAATTCCTGTCTGCTCAACATCCCTAATCAGCTTCTTGGCAAACTCTACTGGTTTTGGAGATCCCATCATCACAGCGCCAGCCTGAATCCATGGGTACATCGTGATCGCTGCTGCAGTTGTGACTCCTCCCATAGAGGTGCCTCCTACACCAAAACGCCGGTCTAATATTAACCCTCGCTGATCAAGACCGTCTTTTATATCTTGAAGATCTTTTAAATTTTGATACACGATCTCCCAAAATTTAAAGCTTAATTCCTGTCTGGACAGGTGATCATCCCTGTCTCCGTGGTATATACTATCTGGGAGAATCACTCGATATCCTTTTTGCGCTAATAAGTAAGCCTGTGGCAAATTATGTTCTTTTGCTGATGTAAAGCCGTGAAAATATGTAAAAACGGGCAGCGGCTGATCATATTTTGCCGAGTTTACAATGATTAAAATCGGAATCCCTTTTAATGTTTCTCGATATATGCCTATCATTTACTCTAATCCCTTCTAACAAATCTTTAATATTTCTCAATCATTAAATTTACATTTATTGTTGTATAATGTAATCGTACCATTTATAACTTGGGATTGGAAAGGATAGGCATTACTAGAGGACTACCTTTGCATTCCAACTAAATACCCGCTACACTTGGATTATAAATTGAGGTGAAGACGATGAAAAAACAACATTTAATAGCACTTGATCTGGACGGTACGCTGCTGACAGATAATAAAGAAATCCATGGAGAAACAGAAAAAGTCGTCAGAGATGCAATGGCGAATGGTCATATCGTCTGTATAGCTACCGGACGCCCTCACAGGGCAAGTATTGATTTTTACAATCAACTGAAACTTGAAACACCTATGGTAAACTTTAACGGCGCTCTTATTCATCACCCGAAAGATGAGCGCTGGGATGCGCTGCATTCACCGCTTTCTATTCGCACAGCACATAAAATCATTCACAGATGCCATGAATTAGGTGTTAAAAACATTCTGGCTGAAGTGAAGGACCATATTTATTTAGATCAGCACGATAAGGAGCTTATGGAAATATTCCATACTCAAGATGAGAACCCGGTGACAGTTGGAAAGCTTAATACCAACTTAAAAGAAGATCCTACATCTATCTTAATCCATCCTGAAGAAGAGAAAATTAACACACTGCGTGAAGAACTGGATGTACATGCAGAGTTAATCGATCACAGGAAATGGGGAGCTCCCTGGCATGTCATCGAAATTGTCAGAGCAGGCATGAATAAAGCTGTCGGTCTAAAGAAAATTGCTCATTTCTATAACATTCCACAAGACCGGATTATTGCTTTTGGAGATGAAGATAACGATTTTGAAATGATTGAGTATGCCGGCGTAGGGGTAGCGATGGGAAATGCCATCAAAGAACTGAAAAATTTAGCCAACCATGTAACAGACACGAATGAGAATAACGGCATTGGCGAGTTTTTAACTGATTATTTAAAACTAAATCGCAAAGCCATGTAAGTAATATTTTACCTTGAGTATAACTTTGCAGCCCAGCCATACTAAGCTTGGACGCGAAAAGCGTTCAGGCTTTTTTTATGACAGGAGGGCTTTGTCATGGATAAGCAAAAGCAAGATCAAAAACGATGGGTTGAGGTTCAAAATTTCGATGAGCGCGAAATGGAACCAAAGCGCATCTCTGAAGCCGAACGCAAAGAGATGGAAGCTGATCAACACACGGTAGGAGGGTTTTAACAGTGAATTCTCTATTTGAAAATGCGAGAAATGCTATTAATCGTATGACACAGAACCGCGAAGCTGGTCATCAGCCAAGTCAAGAAGATATGCAAGCTGCAAAGCAAGCGATTCAATCTGCATATAGCCAGTGCTCTCAAGAAGAGAAGCAAGAGCTACAGCAATTAGAACGCAAGCTTGAAGCTGAACACAACAACCAACTACGGTAACCATTAGATCAGACTCTTTATGAGTCTGATCTTTTTTTCTAAGCTAAAGTCCATTCCCTCAACATGAACATATAAAATGCCTGCATTTTCTATATTAAGAAAATGCAGGTCTTCAATGCTGAATTCATTCAGAAGTCCTCATTTATAGATCTTCAGAAGAAGTACCCTGTTGCATTATAAGAGCGATTGATTTCTCTGCATTCACATAGCCGCTTCCATATATATTAGGATCCCGATCCTTCCACATGTCTGCTCCATCAGTCAATGCCTGCTTCAATTGATCAGGTGTTATGTCAGGTTTTGCTTCGATCATAATTGCGGCAATCCCGGCAACTATTGGAGTAGCCATTGAAGTACCCGACAAAGTCACATAGTGAGAATCAACGCGGCTGGATTTTTGCATCTTATCCAGATAGGATCTTGGTGATCGTAAGGAAACAATGTTTACACCAGGTGCCAGAAGATCTGGTTTTGTGACCCCATAAGGAGTTGGTCCACGACTTGAAAAATCAGCTACATCATCATCTCCTCTATTTTCTGATGTATTTCGGTCATCAAGTGCTCCAACCGTAATGACCTTATCACTGATCCCAGGGCTTGCAATTGTTCCACTGTCAGGTCCTTCATTACCTGCAGCCACTACTACCGTAATGCCGCTTTCCCAGGCTAATTCTACATATCGAACCATAGGATCATCATTTTCACTGGCATATGTGCCAGCAGTCGTCCCTAATGACATGCTGATGATATCGATCTTCGAGGCATTTTCTTCATTATAATTAATACACCAATCGAGCCCTTCCATTATGGATTCAAGGGTCCCCGATCCCATTTTATTAAGTACCTTTACACCAATTAAATTTGCATCAGGTGCAGCACCCTTATATTTTCCATCAGATGTAAAGCCGCTGCCTGCTGCATCTCCGGCACAGTGAGTACCATGACCATTATCATCATAAGGTTCTGACCGGTTATTAACAAAATCCGCAAAAGCGATAATCCTCTCGTCGAGATCCTGGTGTGGATAAATCCCCGTGTCAACGACAGCAATGGTTACATCTTTTCCCGTAAGCGGAGATTCATTTAATAATATTTTTTCCGCATGGGCAGATGGAAGAGCTGTATTTAAGAGAGCATGAACTTCTCTATTTAAATACACTTTTTTTACACAGCTGCATTTATTCAGAATGGATTCCAACCCTTTAGGTGTCACGTGCGCACTTACACATGATACAGGGGCAAACATCTTATTCACCCTGCATTTTTTATGATGAGCACTAACAGTTATAACTTCTTGTGCTGCATCCATAAAGGATGGAGAATTCTTATCAAATTCTATAACTACTTCAATTTTCTTTCTGCTTTTTATCCAGTTTTCAAGCTTAGTGTGCATAAAGCAGGGCACCCATTTAAAAGGTTTATAACTCCCTAAGAGTAAGCTTCTAAGAGGGTGATCTATTTTCACAGCATGACTGCGCACCATTTTAATCATAGAATAACCAAACATCTCATCACCTCAAAAGTTGATTTTTATTATATCTATGAGGGAAATGAAGTTTGGTAACGGTGTTTGTCCTTATATATAATTTTTTAATAAAAAAGACAGCTCTATCCTCTTTTAGGAAAAGCTATCCTTTAAGTTATATGATAATTTTAATAGAAGAGCGTATAGAATATGTCCAGCCGCCCACAAGACGATAGCCGTCATATTTGTAACAGCAGGTGTATCCTTAATAGCAAGCAGTGTTAATGGAAAATACGTACTGAAGGCTATGGCTGATAAAACAAAGGCAAGTATCCATTGCATCCTTACTGTACTGTTCTGTTTACTTCTAAGCAAAAAGCAGTAGATCATTCCTATGGCCCAGGAGATGATAAGATGAAACAGCCATTCTACTGGAGCCGGCCAATCAATATCTCCTATTACAGGAATGAAATCCACATTCATTAATAATATATAAACCTTAATTGCGGTCAATTCTTCTACAAGCCACATGTAAATACCAATAGCTAATCCTGAGATCGTTCCAATCCAAATTCCTTTTCTCCACATGGCCTCTTCCTCCAGATATTTAAAGTTCTTTTATTTATTACCAAAATAGCTATGTGTGAAACTCTACAGTCTGCCATCCTTTTTATTTAGAGTTTATTTATTTTCTGATAAGATAGAGATGAGCCGTTTCAAGAGGAGGAAATAATTATGCCGATAACTGTAGACGAAACACCTAATCCAAACGCACGCAAGTTCACTACTGACTCTTTAATCTTCCAGGGAGACGGAAGCGTATCTGTCATGCCTGGTCAATCAAGTGAATATGATATTATGAATGAACTCATGGAACTACAAGGCGTTGATAACGTATTTGGCTTCCAGAACTTTATTACGGTAAATAAGCTTTCAAATGCTGATTGGGAAGAGCTAACCCCTAAAGTTAAGGAAGTTATAACAAATCACGGCTATTAATAAAAAAACAGCTGACAAATGTGTCAGCTGTTTTTTTAATTCTCAGGCATCAAAGTTTTCGAGCGGTACGTAATTCATATGGATGGGCTGGCCATTCTTGTCTTTTTCGTAAATAGTCATAACCAGTGCCCCGCTTTCTGGAAGTTCAGCTGGGTCAACTTCTATTTCCAAGCTGAAAGGAGACCATTCCTTTTCTGGATCATCCACTTTAACAGCTTTATCTTCTACAAAAATGTTATGACCATCATCAATTGTATAGAAAAATTCACCATTGTTTACATTTGCTTCTCCCGCAACAGAATATTTTCCGTCTTCTCCAGACATCGTCATTTCTCGAAAAACATCCCCATATTGAGGATCAGAAGAAGAAACATCGGCAGGTGCGGATTCCTCCTCTGTGTTCTCCCCACCAACTGTGACCGTTTTAGTCATTTCAAAAGGTTTAGTTTCTAACGGCTGGTCATTTACTGTTCTAACCAGGAAGGACATTTTGGCCTCATATTCCCCCGGAGGCAATTCTTGATCTATTGTTTCACTGGCAGCCAGCTGTCCTCCCGGTTCCAGTTCTTCCGTAGTAAGCTGCTGAGCAAACATTTGGCCTTCTGAATACTTGTACACGACTTCTCCAGCTTCGTTTTCCAGTACAATTTCATATTTCTGGCTGGAGCTGAAACCTAAAGTGATGGGTTTTTCCGAATCATTCGTAATGAAAAAATCAAAGCTTATCCCTTCTTCCCCGGATTGAGCCTGGCCATCAAATGTCAGCTGTTCAACAAGAGACACTATGTTTTCAGGATTTGTTTCTTCTGTGGAACCATTTTCATTATCCATTTCTTCTTCTCCTTCCGAATTATCTTCCGAATTTGAACAAGCGACAAGGAAAATCAGCAGTAAGCTTATGGTGAGGAAGAACTGTTTCTTCATAAATAAATACACACCCTTTTTAAAAAGTTACTTATCATCTTTTCTAAATAAACCGAATATCCCAGTGGTTTGAATGATATTCGTAAAGGCTTGCGGGTCCACTTCTGTGATAATATGCTGCAGATCATAGAGCTCATAACGACTGATAACCATGACGAGCATGTTTTTATCCTGCTGAGTGAAGGCTCCCTTTGCCGGAAGCGTAGTAATCCCGCGTATCATCCGGGCATGGATAGCTTTTTCTAATTCGGGTGCTTTTGTCGTAATAATCATTGCTGTCAGTTTCTCATGGCGTGTATGGATCGCATCAATGACTCTTGTTGTAACATAGAGAGTCAGTAATGTGTATAATGCGTTTTCAGGCAGATATAATATCCCGGCAACCGCAATAATCACACTGTTAATGAGTAAGAAATAAATACCGATCGGACGGTCCTTTAAACGGGAGAGAATCATGGCAATGATGTCAAGACCGCCTGTGGAAGCCCCCCATTTGAGCGTGATTCCAACACCGACTCCACCGAGAACGCCGCCAAAAACAGCATTTAAAATAATGTCCTCAGAAAGCTGCTGTAATGGAATCAGCTCTAGGAATAATGTGGTAAAACCAACAGACAGCGCGCTGTAAACAGTAAAACCTTTACCGACTTTGTACCAGCCAAGTATAGCAACCGGTATATTAAGTATGAATAAAATGAGACCTGTACTAACACCCTGGATATTTAAAAAATCTTGAAAAATACTTGTCAGAAGCTGAGCTACACCTGTAAATCCACTGGCATAAACATTCGCTTCAATGAGGAACAAGTTCAGGGAAAGAGCATTCAGCAAAGCCCCAAATACTACGATTAAAATTCTTTTTACCTCAAATGAAAACATAACTGCCTCCTTACTTTGGCATTAAATACTACTCTTTTTTTATCACCACTATTACTGAAAATCAAGTACTTGTTAAGTGCTACCCGCAAATTCAACCCAATAATCATAAAAAATGACGGAGATATTGCTTTACTATGTCCTTCCATACGCCTAAACTTAAAACTATAAAATTTAAAACAGTAGGTGAATGGTATGAACGTAAAAATTGTATGTGATTCGGCCTGTGATTTATCCGTTGAATCGCTGCATAAATTAAATGTCCACTGTCTTCCTCTAGGGGTGACTATCGGAGGAGAAGAGTTTGAAGATGGCAAAACGATTACCCCTGACCAGGTTTATTCTCTTATGAGAGACGGAGAAGCACCAAAAACCTCACAGGTGTCGCCTCAGGCGTTCCGTGATACTTTTACATCTTTTGCCCGGGATAACCAGCCTTTTATTTACTTCGCTTTCTCTTCAGAGCTATCAGGCACCTATCAAACCGCGAAAATGATCGAACAGGAAGTTAAAGAAGAATTTCCGAATGCCCAGTTTGAAGTAATTGACACGAAAGCTGCTTCTATGGGGTACGGACTTATCGTTATGCGGGTTGCTGAGCTAGCTGAACAAGGAAAAGACTTCAACAGTATCATCGAAACAGGACAATATTACTCTGCCTACATGGAACACATTTTCACAGTGGATGATTTAGAATACCTTCAACGTGGGGGTCGTGTAAGCAAAACTGCTGCATTTGTCGGCAGCCTTCTTAGAATTAAGCCCTTGCTGCATGTAGAAGACGGCAAACTAATTCCCCTGGAAAAAATAAGAGGAGCAAAGAAAGTTCTTTCGCGAATGACAGAAATTATGAAGGAACGAGGAACGGCACTCGATCAGCAGCGTATCGCCATAAGTCATGGTGATGATTTGGAAAACGCTGAAAAATTGGCTGAATTAATTCGCAAAGAGTTCGGCCCCCGGGACATCGAAATTGAAATGGTCGGTTCAGTGATCGGCTCACATGCTGGTCCTGGAACAATCGCTCTCTTTTTCTTAAACCAGCCTCCCCAATAAAAACAAGCCTGAAAAGCGGCCTGTCCGTCTATCAGGCTTGTTTTTCTATTTTTTGAGCGGATGAACGATGGACTACTGAATAGGGAATGATCATTCGTTTAGCTGGTTCGTCTTTATTTTTCACCTTTTCAATAATACACCGGGCAGCCTGACACCCTATATCAAATATATGAATATCGACCGTTGTTAAAGGCGGCCTGGTGATCTCTGAGAGATAGACATTATTAAAGCTCACTATTGAAACATCCTCAGGCACTCTTAGACTCAATTCCTCAAGCATATGAGTTACACCGACAGCCATTAAATCGTCCGCAATAACTAAACCTGTCGGTGGTTCAGAAAGCTGAAACAGCTGATGTACGGCTTCTTTACCACCTGATTTCAAAAATTCGGCATGCACCTTGTATTCCTCAAGTATAGGAAGCGATGCAGCTTTTAAAGCTTCCTGATAACCTTTCAATCGATCCACAGTTACCATCAAGTCAGGAGAACCGCCAATGAAACCTATTCGTTTATGCCCTAAGTCAATTAAGTGCTTTGTAATTTCACTTCCGCTTTTAACATTGTCGTTATCTACATGAGTAATTTCATCCGTCCGTTCTGTAGGCTTTCCAACAATAACAAAGGGAAAATCTTTCTCAAGCAAAAAATGAAAGACAGGATCGTTTACTTGCGAATACAGCAAAATAACGCCGTCTATACGATTTCCATATACCATTCGCTCCACACTATCTAATATTTCCTGATCCGTCTCGCCTGTCGAGATGGAAATGGAGTAATTTTGTTTATGAGCAATTGAGCTGATTCCACGCAGCACTTCAGGAAAAAAAGGATTCTGAAGCGACTTATCTGCACTAAAAGGCATGACTATCCCTAATGTTTGTGTGGAGCGGCTGGCTAAGTTTCTCGCATTAACATTTGGGTGGTAGCCCATTTGTTTCATTAACTTCTTTACTTTTCGCTTCGTTTCCGGGCTGATTCGGGGACTGTCCGCAATAACCCGGGAAACGGTAGATGGAGCAACACCGGCAGCCTTTGCTACGTCTTTTATTGTAACTCCCATAATTTCACCTTCTAATGTTCATTAGTTTCCAGCGTTTCTTTTGGATTTAATGCTCAAGGCTATAATTGCAATCACAAAGAGAAGCAGAACTCCACCTACAAATCCAATAAACAGCCAGTTCCATCCCTGGTTTTCCTCAACGACAAATATATCGCTTGTTTCTCTGTCCATCCCGACTCGGTAGCTTCCATCCTCAGACTGGTGGATAAGACCATCCTGCATAAGCCCGCGAAGCTGTTGATCATCAGGAAGATGGGTCAACTCTGCTGAGCGCGTTTGTGACGAATTGTTTATAGCAACGACTAAGGTCTGATCCTCCAGCTGCCGTTCATAAAGAGTCATTCCATTATCATTGTACAACTCTTTATAACTTCCCCTTGCTAAGGCAGGAAATTCCTGTCGTACGGAGTTAAGCTTTTCCACGATCTGGCCAACCTCAGCATTACCGCCTTTGAAACTCATCATTTGACCGTTCTCCATTTCTTTTCCCTCATCTAAGGGAAGCTCGGTGCCATAGACAGTTACCGGAATACCTGGATAGGTAAATAAATGAGTCAGCGCCAGCTTCCAGCGCGTCACTGGGTTCTCTCCTTCTTCAACGGCCAGACGGGTTAAGCGGTCAGTAAGCGGCATGTCGATATAATGATTCTTCATATTATCGGATTCAGAAAAATTTCCGAGCTCGTTATCAGGTGATTGAAAAGCTTCGGCAGCTTCTGTCGAGTAGTCAGGCAGGGTGTAGCTTACATTATCTCCACCTTCTACATTACTTGTCCCCTTCGTCATAATAAGAACATCTTCCTTTACCTCGGACAAGGATGTACTAAAACTTTCCACAAAGCTGTCCCCGGGAGTTCCCTGCAAATGAAATCCATCCACATTTGTTTGCTGAATCCACCATTTTGCAGTTTCAGTAAAGTATTCCTGAACTTCGCGATTATCTGTATCTAACTGCGGAAGCGAAGATAAACCACCTGTAGTTTCCTGAGAGCCTGTATACCAGCCGCTGTTTTCCTGTACCCACGGATGATTAGGACTTGTATGAGTGACAACGATATCAAAAACAACCTTTATATCTCGTTCATGCGCTTCTTTTACAAGACGCTCAGCATCCTCAATTGTCCCAAAGTTTTCTTCTACAGCCCTGTAGTCATTTATCCAGAACCCATGAAATCCACCTTCTTCATTTTCCATAATGGGGCTAAGGATGATAGATGTAAAACCCATCTCCTTAATATAGTCCAGTTGTTCTATAACTCCCTTGATATCCCCGCCATGATAAGCCTTTGGATTCTTTGTATCTATATTGCTGTCATTTTCGGAATCTCCATTCATAAAGCGATCGACCATTATGTAATACATACTTTCATCCTGCCATTGTCGTTCTTCTTTTTCAGCAGCGTTAACCATGTGAACACCACTAAAAAGAAACAACATGATCGTGAGAAATTGGATGGATCTTCTCATACCCTTTCCCCCTCTTTAAAAATACACTCGGTCTTAAGATTATCCCTTTCTCCTGCTGATAGTCAATCACATTTTCAGAGATTTTATGACAATCTAAGTACCATATTAATATTGGCGCCATTGCTTAAAACTAATTTCATTATTTTCACCTCAAAAAATAAGCTGCCGAGCCTCGCTCGCCAGCTAAAAGTATTTTAAGATTTGATGGAGATTCGATAAGTTTCAAGCCAATGATTGATCTGGCATAAATTCGCAATCAGCTGCGGGCCGGTCATCAGCTGGCCAAACCATGGAGTGCTGAGACTTTTCCCTTTGGAGTCGTTCAGCTTACGTACTTCCTCTTTATCAAAAAGATCAAATAAAGGCGAATATGACCGCTGAAGAATATCGTCCATCCAGACGGTAACAGCATCTGTATAATCAGGGTGAAAGGTTTTTGGATAAGGATTTTTCTTTCTGAACAACACTTTATCAGGCAGCACGCCTCTAAGAGCTTCCCTTAGAAGGCCTTTTTCCTGATCTTTGTAATGTTTCATTTCCCAGGGAATATTCCACGCATATTCAACGAGTCTGTGATCACTAAAAGGCACTCGTACTTCTAAGCTTGCTCCCATGCTCATACGGTCTTTACGTTCGAGCAGTGTCTGCATGAACCAGTTCATATTTAGATAAAACATCTGCCTGTGCTTTTTGGCGTTTTCACTTTCCCCCGGTAAAAGAGGAGCTTCGTTTAGAGTTTCTAAATATCTTCTCATCATATAAGCTGGCATATCATACTGACTGCTTATATCCTTTTTAACGAGTTTCTGCCGCTCATCGACCGATCGGATCCAAGGAAACCCATTGCGATCACGATCCTCTGCCCGATAATACCACGGATAGCCTCCAAAAATTTCATCGGCACATTCGCCCGAAAGAGCCACTGTTACATGGTTTTTAATTTTTTCACAGAACCACAGTAAGGAAGAGTCGACATCGGCCATCCCCGGCAGATCTCTTAATTCCACCGATCTCTCAAGCCGCCGGACTAAGTCCTCTACACTTGCTTCAAGTGTGAAATGCTTCGTCTGGTGTTTTTTCTGCACCATATTAATGTATTCCAAGTCCCTGTCAGGCTGGAAAGCATTCTTCTGGAAATACTTACTTTGTTCCTCATAATCAATGGAGAATGTTTCGAGTTCTCCAAGTTTTCCAGTTTTATAATTCTCGGCAGCGATTGCCGTAATAGCACTGGAATCTACACCGCCTGAAAGAAATGTCCCAAGCTTTACATCACTGACCAGTTGACGCTCTACAGCATCCATAAACAGTTCTCTGACTCTATCTACTGTTTCTGTAAAAGAATGTGTGTGCTTCTCACTTCTTACATTCCAATATCTTTGAGCAGAAATATTTCCTTTTTCAAATACAGCAAAATGACCAGGTCTCAGTTCATGGATATTTTCGAAAACTCCGTGCCCCGGCGTCCTCGACGGTCCTAAAGTTAAGACTTCCAGAATCCCTTCCTCCGCAATCGCTGCCTCAACATCCGGATGTGCTAAAATTCCTTTAATTTCAGATGAAATCAGCAAACCGCCACAATGCTCACTGTAAAACAAGGGTTTAACCCCAAGGCGGTCTCTTGCGATAAATAGCCTTTCATTATTGACTTCCCATACACTAAAAGCAAAAATCCCATTCATGTAGTCAACACAATTTGTTCCCCATTCTATATAACTGATGAGAACAACCTCGGTATCTGAGTGCCCTTTAAAGGACCACCCTTTGGCTTTTAATTGATCTCTCACTTCATCTGTATTGTACAGCTCGCCATTATAGCATAAAATATATTCTTCACCAGCAGCTTGACGGACCATAGGCTGCACGCCTCCCGTCGGGTCGACTACAATTAAGCGGCGATGACCAAACCCCGCTGGACCTTTTATCCATTTCTGATAGTCGTCAGGACCCCTGTGCTGGATTTTTTGTGCCATTTCATTGATTACCTGCTGCTTTTCGTCTTCTCTGGAATTATAATCTATCCAGCCAACTAAACCACACATCTGCCTCACCATCCTTCTGAAAAAAAGCATCGTAATACAGGATATGAAAGTTTTCCGGAATTGTATGAGATTTTTTAAAAATATTGTTGACTTTTTAGTTGAGAATGATTATCATTTTAAATGAGAATAGTTTTCACTAGACCCCAATGCCGGTGAGCTATTTTAATCCCCCCTCTATTTATATGCATAAATAATAAAACAGCAAAAAACTTGCAGTGAAACCGTTTCTCTGCAAGTTTTTTGCCAGCCGTCCAAACAAAAAAAGCCGTCGAGATTTGCTCGACAGCTTTGAAGTGAATGCATTCTTATCGAGGCAGAATCCCTAACGGCAGGAATCCAAAACCTAAAATTAAGGCAAGGATAGCTGCTATCAACAATTGAGCCCACCATCCATAAGAAATATACTTCTTCTTATACTTAATTGTTACCATTTCCATTGCTGTGATGACCCATAAACCGACAAGCATCTTAACAATAGCCAGTCCCATTTGGTCTGATCCATTCATATAATTGGCAAACAGAGAGCCTCCAGAATAAAGGATCAGTAAATAGTCCACTCTTAAAATCATGTGCGAAATTTTTGCAGCTTTTTCATTACCTTTTCGTGTGAATGTTGCAGCTAATCCAACGAGTACAAATGCGATTACCCAAGAGGTAATATGTACGTGCGCCATACTTCTCCTCCTTATTACAAGAATCTTCCTTCATAATACCACGAGGATTCGACTTTTTCCTAAGGAAATACTCTCAACTATTTTAGAATTGAGTAAATAAACTTTAAACCTGTTATACTAAAAGGGATATTTTTCAAAGAAATTGGAGGGATAGCATGACAGTCAGCAGTCAACAAATCATTGATCAAACTCAGGAGTATGGTGCGAAAAACTACCATCCCTTACCGATTGTAATTTCAAAAGCTGAAGGAGTCTGGGTGGAAGATCCAGAAGGAAACCGCTATATGGATATGCTCAGTGCCTATTCAGCAGTTAACCAGGGCCACCGCCATCCGAAAATCATCCAGGCACTAAATGATCAGGCAAGCCGAGTGACCCTTACCTCCCGTGCTTTTCATAATGACCAGCTGGGTCCGTGGTATGAAAAGATCTGCAAACTAACGAATAAAGAAATGGCACTGCCTATGAACACAGGAGCTGAAGCTGTTGAGACAGCAGTCAAAACGGCCAGACGCTGGGCATATGATGTAAAAGGTGTACAGGACGGCCAAGCTGAAATTATTGCCTGTGAAGGAAACTTCCATGGACGTACATTAACTGCGGTTTCTCTTTCCTCTGAAGCAGAGTATCAGCGGGGATTCGGTCCTCTTCTCCCTGGCATTAAACTAATTCCATATGGTGATGTAGAAGCTTTAAAGGAAGCGATTACAGAGAATACTGCCGGATTTCTCCTTGAACCTATTCAAGGAGAAGCAGGAATTGTTATGCCTCCAGAAGGTTTCCTAAAGGAAGCTTATGATGTATGTAAAGAAAATAACGTTTTATTTATAGCTGATGAAATCCAGGCCGGACTCGGTCGAAGCGGTAAAATGTTTGCCTGTGACTGGGAGAATGTCTCCCCTGATGTTTTAATTCTTGGCAAAGCTTTAGGCGGAGGCGTCTTCCCTATCTCCTGTGTAATAGCCAATAAAGATATCCTGGGAGTGTTTAATCCAGGCTCCCATGGTTCAACATTTGGAGGGAATCCGCTGGCGAGTGCAGTATCTGTTGCTTCTCTTGATGTACTGGAAGAAGAAAACCTGGCTGCCCGCTCCCTTGAACTTGGGAATTACATGATGGAAGAATTGAAACAAATTAATAATCCCAAAATTAAGGAAGTACGAGGCAAAGGATTATTTATCGGTGTTGAAATGACGGAAGCCGCCCGTCCTTATTGTGAGCAGCTAAAAGAAAGAGGGCTGCTGTGTAAGGAAACACATGAGAATGTTATCCGATTTGCACCTCCTCTTGTCATCGAAAAAGAAGATCTTCAATGGGCGATCGATCAAATTAAAGAAGTACTAAAATAACAAAAAGCTTCGGCTCTTAGGCCGAAGCTTTTTAATATCCTGGCTTTTCTAACCCGCGTGGACCCGCTTTTCTGCTTAGACTTGAATTATTGTATACCCGCTATTTTCTTCTGTCCCCATGGAGCTACAACAATTTCTACTATCTGCTGTGGTTCCTGTTCCAGTTCCTGGCCAGAACCTTCTTCTACAAAATATCGATCCAGGCCGATATTCATCTGATAGCTGTCTTCAAGCGGCCATTCAAGCTTTGCTTTGAGTTCCACTTGATTGCTTTGACTTTCCTGTTGTTGATCAGAAGCGCTAACTAACTCATACAGGCCGTTTTCTTTTTCTTCAAGAAGAAGATAGACAATATCGCCACGCTGCGGCTCCTGCTCTGCAATCCATCTCTCTTTTGGAACTTCTTCGATGCTGTAACGAAGTGTAACATAATCACCATAAAAAGGGTCGCGTGGATCCATAGGTTCTGTTTCTAATCGAATGGTTTCTCCAACTTCATCCATCAAATAATAAGCAGCCATCATCGAAATGAGGAAAATGAATTGTAAACCGATGATAAGGTAAAAGATCCAGCGCTTCATGAAACTTCTCCCCCTTTCCTAACCTGCCTTCGTTTTTTCTCAAGGAAGAAGCTGAGAATAAAGAGCAGAATACCTCCAGTAAAGAAGAAGATCGATCTGTCCATAAATGCCCAGGCAAGCTGGAAATAAGCGACAAAGGTTGTCACTATAAATGCAGCTGTTCCTTTCGTAACCCACTCGTTGTTTTCCTTTCTGTAACCGGCGACAAGCCAGCCGATTGCATAAGAAAACAAAACAATTAAAGAAAACCAGTCTCCCATCCCAATCCGGAAAACCGGTATAAATAACACAAGATCAATCCAATTGAATTTGCTTGATTCCAAAGCTGACTGAATCACCGCATATATAAACAGAATCGACCAGAGAAGAAAGAAAATTTGCGGATATTCTACAGTTTCACTTTCCTGCCCGAGCAGGAACACCTGAAATATATCCACTATAAAAATAGATAAAACTGCCACAGAACCAAATGTTTTTAAATGAATTTGACCATAAGGCAGATGACTGATTATATAAAGCAGCAGGAAAAGCAGAATCAGCCAGTAGTACGACCAGTCATTAGCAAATACAAAAACAATGGATTGAATGATATAACTTAAGGCAAACAACACGGCTAATAATTTGCTTCCTTCTTTATACAGCAGCCATCCAACGCCGAGTATAAACAACACGCCCAGCGGAATATAAAAGTTCTGATAAACCATCCCACTGTAAATTTGACCAGTCGTTATGATAACGACGGTCGTTAAAAACAATAGGGCTTGCTTATAATAAATCAACAGTCCAAATGAGGCGAGAGCCCATACCAAAAAGGGGAATGCACTAAACGAAGTATAATGGTACATCTGCCCCGTCAAAAAAATGGCTGATCCAAAAATGATGAGCCCAATAATAATAAGAGACAAACCAACCGCCTGACTTCGTTTCCTATAAAGGTGATCACCGGCTATATAGAAGGACAGCAGGAAAAACAACAGGACTGCCATTTTAAAAAGATTGGACATCTCCTGCCAATTGGAAGCAATAAACGTAAGAAACCCCAGACCGATAAAAACAGCAGCAAACGTTAGTAGGATAGGATGCTTAGATTCTGGTCCATAACCTCTCAAAATTTTTCGGCGCTGGTCTTCACTAATAATTCCGTCTTCCACCCAGCGGGAAGACTCTTTCTCTAACTGACTTCGTTTCATCGCCATCTTTCCCTTCTTAGGATGCCTGGTGAACCGATCGTTTTAGCGGTTGTTTCTTTCCATAAGTAAGTGTCCGCCACAGCCATTCAAGTGGTCCATAGCGGAATTTTACGAACCAAGCTTTGCTGGCTGCTGCCTGTATAGTAAAAATTAATAAAACGAGCAGTACACTCGATAATGGAGAGACTTGGCCATATAAGCCAAAACCTGCAGAATAAAACAGCCCAAAGCTGATAACTGACTGAATAATATAGTTTGACAATGACATGCGCCCTACCCATGTCAGGGGTTTTAAAATTTTGCTGCCCGCTTTTGTTCTAAAAACAAGTGTGATCGATAACAAATAAAAGACAGCAGACGCCGAACCCCCGATATTATCCTGCAAAAGCTGTAACCACTCAGGATTCCCTATCACATATGGGCCGGCTTTAAATAAAATAAACAGTAGCCCGGTAACGGCCCACCACCTTTTAATTGATTTCATATGGAACTCAGGCTCATGCAGCCACCTTTTCTTAGCAATGTAAGCACCAATAAGAAACATAGGGATTAATGATAAAGCGAGAAAAGGTACTGTTCCCAAGTTGTTTGAGTACATCCAATCATTCAAATTCTGCTGCCAAATATCGATCAGACTGCCGTTCCCGTAATTTTGCAAGGCATTTTGTACTCGGGCTTCATTTGAAAAACCGCCAAGCATGTTGCGTACGCCGTACAGCGCGAGCGTAAAGGGTACAACAAGGACGGCAAGCATGCTAAAAGCCCAGATAAGCAGGGCTTTTGGAGACACATTAAAGAAGGCCATCATCACTAAACCCAGTACTCCATATGATAATAAGATATCGCCATGCCAAATAAAAAATGCATGTATGAGTCCAAACCCGATTAAAACCAATAACCTTCTTACAATAACCGATCGGTAATTCATATTTTTTAATTCAAGACGTTCTTTCATCATATATAATCCAAACCCGAACATAAGGGAGAATAGTGTATAAAAGCTAGCTTGGAAAAAGATATCAATGAGGCTTTCCACAAACTGATCAGTTGTGGAAGTCCAATATTCGTCTCCGCCTCCGTAAAGGAAAAATGGAGCATTAAAAGCCGGCATATTAACCATAAATATTCCAAGGATTGCTAGTCCTCTTGCAGCATCAATCCAGCTTAACCGCTCAGCCTCCTGAAGAGGTGCAGGTTTTTCTGTCATGTGACTTCCCCCTTTTTTATTAACTTCATTTTACTTTTATTACGATATTTACACAATGTTGAATCATATAGATGTAGAAAGGAGATTTCTGATGCCCGCCAAAGTAGGTTTTGTAAAAGTAATCAGTATCTCTTCTTCTTCTGTTTTTAATATAGGAGATGTATATAATGTTGCACCACAAGCCACTGCCAAAACTTTTGCCGGCGGCGGATCATTTAATACAGGTGATGGCATTAGAATTCGTTTAAACCGCTCAAGTACGTATGTGTATGACAAGGATATAAACGACCAGAATGTGGTCAATTAAGGAGGGTGGCCTTTAATGGGCTTAACTATTTATCAGACCATTTCCATACGTCTTATTAAAATCGGTACGGTTGCCAACTCATCTGTCGTCCAAATCGGCAGCTCCGGGGTCATTCAGGCTCAAGCAGATTTATACAATACCGGCTGTTTTACCGCTCCTGCAACTGAACCTCAGCCAGCGGATGGAGAAGTTATTATTCCTGAAACTGGTGATGAAGGATCCCTTGTCCCTCTTTCCATTACGTAGACAAAATAAACTGTATAATTCATGCATAGGTTGAGTAAGGGGTGATACTAAATGAACAGCAATTACAATAATTATAATAACTACAGTAACTGGAATACGTGGATCCAGCAAATGATGCAGCAAATGAAGGAACAGCAGAAATTAATTGACCAACTCACCCAAAAAATTGAACAGCTTCAATCTCAGGAACCTCCTCCAAGGACAGTCATTGAAAAAATCGAATATCATTTCGACCAGCTTAAGATCGAAACCTTAGAAGGCACCCTGCAGATTGGTTTAACCCCTCAAGGTATGGCTGAAAATGGCATTGAGGATTTATATACCGGCCAGTCAGAAGACTATGAAGTTGAAAAGCTTATGAATGATATAGTACCCAGGCATGTAGATGAGTACTCTGCTTCTCTTAACTTAAATTTAACAAACGATCATCGCGAGAAAATTATTAATGATATCAATCAGCAGCTCCCTGAACGCTTTATGCTTTATAAACAGAAGAATCCCCATCTTAATAATCAGTTAATATCGGAGCGCATATCCGAAGAGATCAGTAATTCTGTTATTCAATATTTGGATAAGTATTATAAGGAGGGTTCTTAATGAATTTTACAGTTCATAATTATGGGTTTCATATTGGTCATGTCCAGGTACGAAGTGTGACCACGTCTTCCGTATTTTTAATTGGGGATAATGAAACAGTAAGACTTCGATCTTTTTTTGATACACCTCCTGAATCACTTATTATTGGTCCCTTTGTTCCAACTGACGTGGACGCTGAATTGGAGAGGTCAGATGCTAAATAGGCGCCTTTCGGAAGTCGGGCATGTAAAAGTGACCAGTATTCTTATTGCTTCAGGGTTTTATATCGGAGATACGACCCGACTTCAGGCGAATGCCAACGTTTTAGCTGTTCAGGAAGAAACTGAAGTCATAACTGAAAAATATGAATTTGAAGATTTCCCTATATTTAAACGTGCTTTGCCTCGTCATAAACCTCCTATTGTTATTAACAGCCGCTTCATTGATCATCGTCCTGTTATCCACGTTGACGATGTTGAAATAAAAGGTATTTCTACTTCAGCCACCTTTCAGATTGGAAGCCTCCAGCATATTTCAGGCTCCTCCCGTGTCAAACATGTACGTATTCTTCGGGAGGAACGATAAGAGTTCTCTTCACATACGCTATGTTAGTATTAAAACGAGAAGGAGGGCTTCCAATTATGCCAGCCATTATCGGACCCTTTCGAATCAACAGTATCAGCGGCGGAGTGGTGAATATGGGAGATTCTTTTTATATTTCGCCTAGAAGCACTTCAGAATCTGTGTCGGGATCAGGCTCAGGAAATACAGGTGACTTCATCTGTACAAATAATGGGTTTAGCAGTACGAACCCGATAGAACCAACGGTAAGTGAAGGGAATATTGTCAGCGGAACTTAAAAAAAAGAGGTATGGCTTATCCGCCATGCCTCTTTTTCATCTTTTCCGATGTGACTTTCTCGTAGTGATTCTTTTCGCTGGATCCTGTTTTTTCACCCACTTCAAGTACCCCTGCATAGCCGGGTGATCGGCTAAACGCTCAGGCGTATGATAAAAGCGGGCAAGTTCCTCATTGGAAAACAGAGCATGGATCTGCCGGTGGCAAGCACTGCACAATATAACGGTCGGACCTTCAGTCCCTCCATGCTGCTTAGGGATTAGATGATGCTCCGTTGTCTGAACAGGATTTCTTAAACAAAGCTCACACGTTTTCTCTTTCACGACCCTCCACCTCCACTACATTTGGACCATCAAAGAAGAATAGGTAGCTTTTTTCCACGGGCCGTTTCCAAATCTTCTCAAGGGCTTTACAGTACAACTGAATTTGAGTACGGTAACGTTCTGTCATTTTCTCAGCCGCTTCTTCTCCATCAGGAATAGAGTCTGTTTTATAATCAAGAATCAGCCAGCCCTCTTCATAAGGAATAACTGCGTCAATCACGCCCTGAATAAAGACTTTTTCATCTGTTGAGCCTTCCCAGTCACGATACACTTCATGTGCAGGAAGTGTTAAACTGAACGGAACTTCCCGGTGGATTTCTTCTGCCTCCAGGATCCTCTGACCAATCCAGGTGGTAAAGAAGGAAGCAATGGCTTCAAAATTAATCTCATCTGCTTCCTCTCTCAGCAGTACTTCTTTTTGAACGAGATGCTCAACGAATTCTTCCACTTCCGTCGCGTTTTTTGCTTCGTTTAAAGGGATATGCTGCATAACCGTATGCATCGCTGTACCAATTTCTGCAGCAGAGAGCCCTTTGTTCTCCTGCATAAACCTTGGCCTTTTAACGAGAGGGGCGCGGTATGGAATTAATAGCTGATCACTTGAGTACTCGTCGATCGATTCCCGCTGACGTTTAATCTCTGTAACCGTCTGCTTTGCGCGCTCGTGTGCGGCCTGCTCATGGGCATATTTATAATTCAGCCTTTTAACCAGCGGTTTCGGCTCCCGATTCTCGCCTTCCCAATTGAAGATCTGCTCCTTTAACTCTTCATCACGCAGCTTTTCAATTTCCTCTATTTGTGAGTATTCACTTCCATGAGCCAGCCGTACTTCCCATTGAGAAGCATCAAATTGAATTTCTTCAGCCGTTTTCACTTCTACTTCTTCTCCGCGAAGCACGCCCGTATCTTTGTGGCGTATTAAAGCAGGCCCTACCCAGTCAAGGTAAGACTTGGCTTCCAGACGGTCATGAGGAGGCAGTACCCATTCTCCTTCTTCTATATAATTCAGCCACTTTTCCCGTTTTCTTTCAAAAGAAGCCACATTTCCTACCATTACAAGCTTCTCTTTTGCCCTTGTTAATGCCACATACAGTACCCGCATTTCCTCAGCAAGAAGCTCTCTTAATTTCACACGCTTAATGGCATGGTAAGCAAGTGTCGGAAACATTAGACGTTTACCAGGATCAATATACCTTGAGCCAAATCCGTAGTCCTTATGAAGCAAATAGCGATCCCTTAAATCCATCATGTTAAATGTCTTATCGATAGCTCCGAGAATTACGACTGGAAATTCAAGACCTTTACTCTTATGAATTGTCATAATTCTTACGACGTCTTCCTGTTCGCCAAGTGCCCTGGCGGCTCCAAGGTCATCGCCTCGTTCTTCCATTCTTTCAATAAATCTCAGGAAGCGGAACAAACCACGAAATGAAGTGGATTCATAGCTTCTCGCTCTATCATAGAGAGCTCTAAGATTGGCCTGACGCTGACGGCCTCCGGGCATTCCACCGACAAAATCATAGTAGCCGGTCTCGCGGTAAATCTGCCATATCAATTCCGATAGCGCGCCTTGACGGGCACGCTCTCTAAAACCTTCAAGGTTATCCATAAACTGTTTAATTTTTTGACCGAGCGATGAAGGTCCTATCGCTTTTTTCATCGATTCATAATAAGTAACCCGCTGATCTTCCAACCGCAGCTGCATCAATTCATCTTCATCGAGACCGACGATCGGGGACTTCAGGACAGAAGCAAGAGGAATATCCTGTCTAGGATTATCAATTACCTTAAGCAGATTAAGCATAATCTTTACTTCTATAGCTTCAAAATAACCTGTGGAAAGCTCGGCATAAACCGGAATGCCCTGTTGTTTCAGTTCATCGACTATCGTTGAAGTCCAGGTCATGGAGCGCATAAGAATTACAATATCGCGAAACTGGACCGGCCGTTTCATACCGGTTTCTTTATCAATCACTTCTAGAGGAGGCTTGTTATCATACCCCAGCCATGTTCGAATTTTCTCAGCATAAGCCCTGGCTTCAAGCTGAGCTTTTTCCAAATCTTCAAATCCTTCACCATCAGTTGTTGGACTTTCTTCCTTAACTTCCCTGTCTATTAGCAAAAGCTCGGTCTGAGCCTCTTTAAAGGGAATCTCGTCATACATCAAATTGCTGTAAATCAGCTCTGCTTCCGGCTCATAATTCATTTCCCCAACTTCTTCATCAAGCACCTGGCGGAATACAAAGTTGGCGGCATCTAATACCTGCTTCCGGCTTCGGAAGTTACGGGCTAAATCGATCTTCTGCCCGTAGCGTTCATCTTCTCCGTATTTTCGGTATTTATTTAAGAACAAAGCAGGCTCTGCATGGCGAAAACGGTAGATGCTCTGCTTCACATCTCCTACCATAAATAGATGGCCGGCATCTTCAGCATCTGTTAAAAGTCGGAGCAGCGTTTCCTGAACGAGGTTCGTATCCTGATACTCATCAATTAAAACCTCGGAGAACTGTTCATGGAACCCTCTGGCAACTGTTGAAGGCACAGGGTTCTCTTTAGTTGATGAGTCATCAAGCAAGATCTGGAGACAGTAATGTTCCAAATCAGAAAAATCAACAACGGCTTTTTCTCGCTTAAGCTCCTGATAACGCTCATGAAAATCTTTCACTACTACAGTCAGCTGCTCCATGACTGGATATAGGGCATGCATGTCGCTTAAATAGCTGTCCAGGCGGCGCTGAAACCATTCTTCTTTCATACTCATCCATCGTTTTTTATAACGGTCCCTAATCTTTTTAGCCCGTTCCTTCTTCCTTTCATCACAATCCATTTTCTTACGTGACAAGGTTGCAAACTTACTCGTGCTAATATAGCTTTGCAGTTCCTCCCAGGAAACAGCCAGCGCACCTTGCGCCTGATGAACCATTTCAAGATCCATTTCTGCGGTTTCCCCATAACTTGAAGGTCCATCTGCTTCGCGTGTTAAAGCGATAAACTGCTGAATCTCGGCTTCCATAGATTGAAGCTGGCTTTTCACTTCTCTTTTTAAAAGACGAAGCCAGGAAATATTCTCTTCATCGACATCTGTGTCCTTATACATGGCCGCCATTTCATCAAGCCATTCATGAGGCCAGGGATTTTGCATGGCAAATGTATATAACCCCAAAACCAGCTGCTCGACATCTAAATCATTTCGGTCGCTTGAAAATCGGTCCACCATGTCAAAAAACCGGCGCTGCTCTTCCCCTTCTTTGCCATACCAGTCTTCGAATAAATCCTCGAGGACTTCCTGACGGATTAAGTCCGCTTCCACATCATCTGCAATCCGAAACCTCGGGTCTAGATCGAGCAGATAGGAATAACGGCGTACGACATCCATACAAAAGGAGTGAAGAGTAGAAATGGATGCATTTTGAAGCAGAGACAGCTGCTTTTTTAAATGGCGAGACTCGGGATTCTCTTCAAGCGCCTTAGCCAGCGCTGAACCTACCCTATTTCTCATTTCCTGAGCCGCTGCATTTGTAAATGTAACGACGAGAAGAGAATCAATATCGGCTGGTCTTTCCTGATGTAACAACTTCTGAATAATCCGCTCAACGAGAACGGCGGTTTTCCCGGACCCGGCTGCCGCTGCTACCAGCACATTCGTCCCTTCAGTATAAATTGCTCTTTCCTGCTCTTTCGTCCAGTTAACCACGGGTATTCTCCTCTCGTCTTGAAATTTGCTGTATGACATCATCTTCTTTTAAATCCTTCAGCTTACGAAATTGATGATCATCGATGGCCGGGTCAAACTGGCAAACGGATCTAAATGGGCAGTAGTCACATGCTGCTTTATCCCCTTTTAGAAACGGGTCCAGTTTTACTTCACCTTCTGTTATATTCTGGCCTGCTTGAACCATCAGCGACCGTGTATATGCACGCAGGTCATTGAATTGTTCCTTTTCCATGGTTTTCGAGCCTTTATAAAACCCACCGTTCGCTTTTATGCCGGCAGGAACGATTTCACTTCGGCCTTTCTCCAATGATGTATCCATCATGGAAACAAGCTGTTCATTTTCAAGCAGCAGTCCTGACATTTTGAACTTTTTAAAAATCTCTTTTTCAACCTCATCGTCCGACACCCAGGAAGGCTTAGATACCATCGGATTATGCACATGAAAATAAAGCATGCCGGCTGGTGTCGCTGGAGCTCCCAGCCAATGCTCCGCGTTGGTAAGAACGACATCTAAGTAAGCCAGCATCTGCAGGGCAAGACCGTAATAAACATCAATTAAACTTAAATCCTTGGCACTCGATTTATAATCAATAATTCGAAGGAACAATTCATTCTCTGCCAGTGCCCGGTCTACCCTGTCAATTCTCCCTCTTAACATTAATTCATGTCCATTATTCAAAGGAAGTGTAAGAGGAGGAAGCTGTGTATCTGGTCCAGTCCCAAAACCTAACTCTAAACCAACAGGAGAGAACCGGCTTTTTCTCGCCTGCTCACTAAGAACGAATGCAGCTCTTGCAATAACCGATTGCAGTTTATATTTAATATAATGGTGGCGGTTTGAACTGTGGAGGATCTGGTTCTGCAAAATAGGCGCCAGCTTGTTCGTTGCTTTCTCAGCATATTGGTTCGTCTGCTCCTGATTTAATTCTGCAAAATCACGACCTTCCTGTTTAATCCATTCCGTTATTTGTTTTAAAGCTTCATGGAAAAGCTGCCCGATATCAGGGGCATCGAGTTTATACGTCTTTCGCTCCTGAAGGTTTAAGCTGTGCCTTGAAAAATACTGATAAGAACAGCGGTGATATGTTTCCATTTGAGAAACACTCGTCTTTACAGGCCCTGTAAATAAACGCTCAGTTGTCTGCCTGGATAAGCTTACAGGCTTGCTTTGATAAAAGAGGCTATGAAGCACCCGGCTTGTAAGCCCTGTACGGCTTTCATGATTCATATACCAGTAGAGGACATCCCACCACACATCATCCATCGGATATCCTCTTAAGTATCGGGCAAACTGAGCAGTTAAAGCAGATCGTGTTTTCATTGGTGTAGTGATAAACCGCTTCGCATCTGCTGCATCATCAGGGTCCTGCAGTAACAGCCGTTCTGCAGCTGTTGGAAACAGCTCTTCTATTTTTTGAATCACCTGTGAAGGGATCTTCGACTTGCCTTCCTCGTTACTTAACGGATAGCTTAGCCACAAATAATCTTTAGCCATCGTTAACGCCAAATAAATGTAGAAACGGTCGTCTAATAACTGACGAGTGCTTCCATCCGCAAGCTTCAGCCCGCCTTCAGATAACAGCTCGCGTTCTTTCTCTGAAATCATGCCGTCACCGGCCGGCTTCATCGGCCACATTCCATCCGTAACTCCCAACAAAAAGCCGGCCTTAACTCCGGTAATTCTTGAACGATCCACATTCCCGACAATGACATGATCCATACTCGGCGGGACATGTGCAAATGTCAGGGCTTCCAATCCACTTTCAATCGTACTTCTAAATATTTGAAGAGAAATTGTTTCATCGCCTGCAATTTCAACAGCTTCATCCAAAAGCTGCAGAATGGCGTCCCACACCTGTTCCTGCTCTCTGCCGCGTTCAATTTCCCCATGCTCATCATAATAATCGCGCCACTTTTCAAGCTGAACCGGTACGTTCATACGGTCAAGCCAATAATAAACAGCTTTTGCTCGTTCTGAAATGGTTTTAGCCTCTCGCAGCTCACGGTCAAAAGGTTCCAGTGCTTCAACCATCTGCTTGCGGTAAGTGTTAATACGGATTTGCTTCTCTTTTTCTTCATCTGTCTGTGCCGCCTGATCAAACCCTCTAAATCGCTGATAAACCCATGGATCAGTGCTGAACCAGCGCTCACGCTTACGGATGCCGTATTCCAGGACGTAGTTCTCAAGCTCGTCAATCGCTTCTTCATCAAGTGGAAAATCAGGGTCGCTCACAGGTATAAATCCGGTTTTCAAAAGCCGGAAAACCGCGTCATACCGATAATCCCCTTCCACAACGTCCAGTCCAGATCGGACCAGCTCAATCATCGGGTGATTAAGCATTGTCCGTTTTTCATCAATGAAGACAGGAATTTCGTAATCATCAAATAATGTCTGAATGAGATCATGATATACATTTGGCTCTCTGACCAGTATAGCGATGTCCTTATACCGGTAACCTCTATCCCTTACGAGGTGAAGAATCTGCTGGGCTGCTCCTTCCACTTCTGCCCGTGGGTGCACAGCTTCCGCCAGCTGAATCGGCACATCCTCTCCTTTATATACAGGAGCAGGCCGCTCATCAAAGTGTTTCTCTACATGCAGAAGAGCCGGGCGATTTTGAAATCGGCCTCTTTCCGGATATAGAACAATATCTTCTGAAACATGGCAGCCAGACTCCTGTGCCATTTGCCTGATCGTATGATACGTTTCTTTCGTTTCATGAAAAAGATCAAGTTCTTCCTGACTCTCAGAATCCGGTGATCCTGTAGTAAGAGCAACATGAACGTTTAAACACTTTGATAACAATGCTTCAATTACTGTATATTCTTGAGGAGTAAAACTATGAAATCCATCAATATAAACCTCGGCCCCTTCAAGGAATGAAGCAGAAGGAATTTTTTCAGCAAGAAGCTGGAGCTGGTCCTCACTGTCTATGTACTGCTGCCGTGTTGCGTCGACTAAACGATCATAGATGTAAACGAGATCCTCAAGCTTATCCTGAAGCCCTTTTTCGTAACTCGTCTGATGGGTGAATGTCTCCATCATCTGTAAATGGGAATGAATATCTTCCGGTCCTATTTTATAACGCTTAAATTCAGTAATCATTCCTTCAAGCTGCTCAATAAACCCCTGCTTCTCTATAGCTTTCTGAAAAACACGCCAGTCTGAAGTACGTTCTTCCACAATCTTTCTCAGCATCATTTGGATACCTGTAGAAGTAATAAATTTCTTAGTGCCTCCTCCAGTTTCCTGAAGAACTCTCCAGGCGAGCCGCGAAAAGCTGAATACTTGTGCTCTAATAGACCCCTCCACATCTCCATCCTTCAATAACTTATATTCCTGCTGAAACGTCATTTGATCAGGAACAATATAAAGAATTGGAGCACCCGCCGGGTCTTTCTTAAGCTTGTTTCGTATATCTTCGAGGCAGCGTGTGCCTTTTCCCGCACCTGATCGGCCTAACATAAATTGTAGCCCCATTTTACTTCCTCTCCTCATTATATCTCTATTCATAATACTATCATTTTCACTGCCCGGGTCAATTTAACAACATCTGTAAACACGGAAAAAACCGCCCATATATCGGACGGTTCTGCCTTATTTAAACTGCACCGCTACTTGTGAAAATGGATAGTAGCGCATATCAACTTTTCCAACGATCTGTTCTTTGGAAACGAAACCGAATGAACGGCTGTCGAGACTGTCCCGTCGATTGTCTCCCATTACAAATAAGTGACCTTCAGGTACGACCTTCTCATCTGTTACTTCTTCCAATGAAAAGTCCTCAGTAAATGGCTGGCCATCATCAGGACGAAGTGACTCTAAATAAGGTTCCTTTACCGGTTCGCCATTTACATATAGCTGGTCATCTTCAAACTTTATAGTATCACCAGGAGTCCCGATAACTCTCTTTACGTAATCCTCTTTAGGATTGGCATGAAAAATAATTACATCTGAATGGCCGATATCCCGCCAATCATAAATCAATTTGTTCACCATTAGAAGATTTCCGTCATAAAGAGTGGGCTCCATGGATTCTCCATCTACTATATAACTTGCAAACAGATACGTTTTAAATACAAATGCCAGCAATAAGGCAAATACCAAAGTTCGTAAAATCGTGCGGTATTTCTTCATAGCTTTTGCCTCCAGGTAATTTTACTAATAAATATCTACCCGTTTGCAGCTATGCTAAACCGTTTCAATGCGGTCTATTTTGTGCAGTCTTCTGAAGACGTTTTTCTATGAATTTTCCGACAATCCAAAATGCCAAAATGCAAACGGCAACAACTATTGCTTTAACAGGGTTTTGGGCAAAAGAGGCAATACTGCTGCCGACATATGAAATTGTAAATATCATCACGGATTTCCCTAATATGGCAGCAAGGATAAATTGCTGACGGCTGACATTGGACAGGCCGGATACGACATTAATAATGGAAGAAGGAGAAAATGGAAAACACATGAGTAAAAATAATGGTCCAAATCCATGTTCCTCGAGCCACGTCATCACTCTTTTCACCTGCGGATGGCGGCTCACAAAGTTAAAGAACCGCTGCTGGCCTAATTTTCTTGATATTAGAAAAACAAGTACTGCGCCGCTTACAGCTCCTATCCAGGAATAAAGGAAGCCTTTAAAAAGCCCGTAGACTACGGCATTTGCCATAACAAAAGCCACTAGCGGCAAAATAGGTAAGAATGCTTCAATCAGCGGAAATAATATTCCAGGAAGCGGACCAAACCGCTCTAACTGTTCAAGCTGGTCAATCATATAATCAAACAGCCTGTCATGCTCCGCCATGTATCTTAATGTATCGAAGTCCAGCATTAGAAGCTTCATCATCTGTCCCCTCATCTATATAAACGATCTCTACTTACATTTTAATAGAAAGCGAGCTGTCTGCCTACTAGAATACAGTTTCTCCTTGCGGCAGTTTTTTAATCAGGGAACAGGCCGGATTTTGGCTGCGTAATGGCAGGTTATAACTTATTCCAGAAAAAGGTTGCATACTTAATTATAGCACGTGGTATAATATAGAACAAACGTTCGCGTTCGGAGGGGACAACATGAGGAACTTAAAAGAGAAAGAATTAGAGATTGCGTCAAGATACCTCTTCTTATCCATGGCGATTGCTGTTATTCGTCAGGACCGCAGGCACTTTGAAAATGGAAATTTTAAAATAAAGGAGCCTTACCTGGAACTGCTTAGTAAGATGGAGATTGCTGCAAGAGAAGAAAGAAGGATACTGAAATCCAAAATGGATCATCAGAAACTTCATGTAATAGAAGCCAGCCGCAATGATTCCTTTACTTCTTTTCTATTTTTAGCGCATGGGTATGAAGAAAAAAGAAACTACTTTAACCCGGCCATCCGCAAAAAAGTGGAAACCATTCTGTTTGAACTTATGCATAAGTCTCTGCGACCGACTCGCTCTGGGTAATCATTTTCTGCTTTAATCGATCTTCTAAAATAAAACGAAATTGCGCGGTCCGGTGAACCTGATTAGAGATCATTCCTTTAGAAACGGGAACATTAAGAGAGGTTCCATTTGTGAAGAAAAGAGTAGTGGTATGGTTTTGTTCGCTTTCATAATCTTTGATAAAATTATGAGCAATCCACGAACATTCCCTGCGTTTTGGGGAGATTATAGGGAAGAAATACATGCCCATCGTCTGTGAAATGACAATTGGAGGTTTATGAGTAAATCCGGCAACCTGCTTTGTACCAGACAGTCTTCCTTCCAAACTACTGGCAAAATAACGGCAGGACTGGTCGATTACTTTGCCGGGATAATCAGGTATGTAGAAAGTATCTTTACTTTCCATCACCTCAGTAACAATCTGTCCAGTCTCGTTATAATGAGCAACCAGAGCCATTGTCTGAGGGTTTACCTCATATTCTTTTCTACGAAATACGTCCATCTAATCAGCACCCTTTCCAATATTTAAATTCAAGCTTAAGTCTTACTCTATAAATTTAACAAATTATGATAGAAAAGTCTAAAAATTCTTAAAAATAGATTTTTTCTAATGTAAAACTGATATAATTATTGTAAAAAAGTGGAGGAGTTCTTATGTGGAAACGGAAAAGAAGAAAACTTGCTGAAGATCAAAAAGAACTTGAAATCAAAGATTTATCCATTCATGATGTCCGCAGAGCCGTACACCGCTATGCATCCCTTAAGCCTAATGGCGTCCCGCTCAGTGTAATCATTAAGGACGACCTGACAATTGATTATCAACTGCTGGCTCCCTACATTGATGGAATTCCGGAGAAGAATTACTATATGTCCCGTGAAACGTATGAGCTTTTCGAAGAGGAGGATCTTCAGCTTGCGAAAGATCTGGATTTAGTTCAGCAGGCTGTCGATAGATATATGCAGCAGACGAATGAGCTCCCCGTAATCAATGGGGACCCTTATAAAAAAGTAAGCTACTTTAAACTGGAGGGGGCACATTTGCTTCCAGAGCGGCCGGAACGAGAATTCTATCTTACAGATGAAGAGTTTATGATAACCTATCAAAAACCGAAATAAAGACAAAAAAAGTGCCAATGCTCTTAAGTGAGCATTGGCCAATGAGACGACTGGTTAACTTTTGAGTGAGGGAATTAATGTATGAAAAAGCAGTACGCTTTTTCAACAATAACACTCATCAGTAATGTACATTACTGACCCACTTATGAAAACCGAATCATAAGTGGTAACAATAAGCATGATCGCTTATCTGATTCTTATTGTAATATATTTCTTTTAAATATTCACCGAAAATGTTTTGCGGAAGACCGCAAATAATTGCGTTTGGTTTAATGGTCACCGCTGAGCCACTTGATCTCGCAGGTTCTTTCTTAATATTTTTCCTGTCGTATTCTTTGGAAGCTCAGCCATAAAGTGAATTTCGGAAGGCTGCTTGTATTTGGCTAATGATTTCTTACAGAATTCTTTCAATTTGGTTTCATCCAGATTTTCATCAGCAGAAACGACAAAACAGACAACTGTTTCCCCGCTCTCAGGGTGAGGGGCCCCTACAACCGCAGCTTCGCTAATGTCCGGATGACTGTAAAGCACCTCCTCCACTTCCCGAGGGTATACATTATATCCTCCTACAATGATCATATCTTTCTTCCGATCCACAATATAAAAATAGCCTTCTTCATCTTTCTTTGCCATGTCTCCTGTGTACAGCCATCCATCCTTTATAGCGACTGCTGTCTCTTCAGGCATTTTGTAATAACCTTTCATCACGTTAGGACCCTGGACAATTAATTCACCCACTTCTCCAACCGGCACTTCTTCCCCCAGTTCATCAACAATTTTATTTTCAACATTTGTGATATTTGTTCCAATTGATCCCGGCTTACGAGGCCGATCCAGCGGGTTAAAAGCAGTTACAGGAGAAGCTTCAGAGAGTCCGTAGCCTTCAGAAATCCGAACTTTAAACATCTTTTCAAAATCATAAAGCAATGTAACAGGCAGTGATGAACCTCCAGAAACACATATTCTCATATCTTTGAAAGTGTCCACTTTCTCTCTGCCTGTCTGCAGTAAATAATTATACATAGTTGGTACCCCGGCAAAAACCGTGGCCTTGTACTTGCCTGCAATTCTAAAGACGTCATCTGGAGAAAACTGTGGAACTATAAGAATTGTTCCGCCGTTCATAATAGGCGCATTTAGAGCAACTGTCAGGCAAAAGACATGAAACATTGGCAGGGTGGCTACAATTCGGTCATGTGAATTAATACGCAAATAATCAGCTGTATCTGTAGCATTGGAATATAAGTTCTGATGGGTGAGCATCGCACCTTTCGGCTTTCCTGTGGTACCGGATGTATATAAGATAACGGCAGTATCATCACTTGATAAGTCCGGACCTTTATAATGTAAATCCCCATCTTCAACTAAATCTGTAAACGGTTTCATTTTATAATTTAAAGAAGAACTATTTGATTTTGCCCCTGAATCGCCTACAAAGTAATTTTCTACCATCAATTCATTATCCAATTGTTCAAATTTTTCCATGAGGAGATCCACCGTAATGACACCACGCACATCTCCATTTTTCAAAATATAAACCATTTCATCCGCTGTATATGTAGGATTAATTGGAATCACGGTAACTCCTGCTCTCAGCGCACCGTATAATCCCACCATAAACAGAGGGCTGTTACCGCTGACTAAAGCAATATGGTCCCCTTTTTTATAACCAAACTTACTAAGCTGTGAAGCAAATTTAGTGACTGAATCATCGAATACCTTATAGCTCACCTCTTGATCTTGAAAAACGTAAGCAGTCTTTTCCGGCTCACGCTGAGCAGTTACTGTCAGTTGATCACTTAAATTCATATGTTGCTCCCCCTTGATATGAATGAATAATCATTCATTAAGAATTTAAAAAATTTTCAGTTTAATTATAAAATATTGTGATAACTTTAGCAACAAACATGCAAAAGAATGGCCGGCACACATCCCGGCCATTCTTTTAATAAATCATTTCAAGGAAATCCTGTTTTGTAATCTTTCCTAAATAATGAGAGATTTCTTTATCTCCGAGCGCATCAGAGATCGCATTACGTTCATATTTCGTGTCAATGAGAAGTGCTTCAATTTCAGAAATATCACCTACACCGAAGAAATCACCGTAAATTTTTGCATTGCGAATATACCCTTTTGCTACATCTAGACGAATATCATAGGTGCCTGCCCCTTCGATTCGTTTAGTGTGCTGAATATTAAACTTTGGAGACTTTCCATAATTCCAGTTCCAGTTTCTATAACGCTCGTCTGCAATTTTATAAATCTCATTCCAGTCTTCTTCCGTAAGCTTATATTGTGGCACATCTTTTACATCATCCACATCGAAAATGAAGCGTAAAATTAAGTTTTTAAACTCTTCCATTGGAAGTGGATCCTCTAGAAACTCTGAAATGTTCGCTACACGGCTTCGAATTGACTTTATTCCTTTAGACTTAATCTTTTCCGTTTTAACATTAAGAGCTGAAACTACATTTTCTATTTCAGAATTCAACATAAGCGTCCCATGACTGAACATACGGCCTTTTGTAGAAAACTGAGCATTACCGGAAATCTTCCTTCCATCAACAACTACATCATTGCGGCCCGATAGCTCTGCATTAACACCAAGCTTTTGAAGAGCAGCAGTTACGGGTTCCGTAAATTTAGCAAAATCATGGAAGCTGTCCCCATCATCTTTCGTAATAAAGCTGAAGTTCAGGTTTCCAAGATCATGATAAACGGCGCCGCCTCCCGAAAGCCGGCGGACGATATGAATGTTATTCTTATCTACGTAATCCGTATTGATTTCTTCAATCGTATTCTGGTTTTTGCCAATGATAATTGATGGCTCATTAATGTAAAACAGAAGGTATGTTTCATTAATATCAAGATTTTTTAAAGCGTATTCTTCAATAGCTAAATTAATCTGTGGATCATTAATCCCCTCATGATCAATAAATAACATCGTCTCATCCTTTCGATCTCTTTTATCTCCACCCTCCATTGTATAAAATTCAACGATATTAAACAATTTATTAATCCTTTTTGCTCCAGGTTAATCCTTCCTCTGCAAGCTCAATATTTCCATGGTAAACATCTGCCGCTTCCTGTTTAAGCATATTCAAATCGCCGAAATGAGGCAGATGACTGAGCCACAAGGTGTCCGTATTCGCCTGTTTTGCCACCTTAGCAGCTTCTTCACTTGTCATATGACCGGGCTTTCGCCCATCCATGCCTTTATAAAAATTAGTATCTGTAATAAGTAAGTCTGCTCCTTCAGCAAAAGCCCCAAGCTCTTCAAAATAACTGGTGTCTGCAGTATAAACCACGGCATCTGTACTATTACAGATTTTCATTGCATAGCACGGTACAGGGTGCTTCGTTTTTAAAAATTCAATTGTAAACGGACCAATGGAAAGGGACTGAGACGGATCATAAGGAATTCCTTCTGTAAATTGATGAGTCAGCGATTTAAAGGACTGTTCATCTTCCTGGTGACCATAAATCGGAAGAATATCAGAAGACTTGTTTAATTTATTTTGTACGAGCCACGCATACTGAAGCACTCCAACATCCGCTATATGATCATGATGATAATGGGAGAGTATAATCGCATCGAGATCCATTATTTCAACTTTCTGCTGGACTTTGGCTAATGCCCCACTTCCACAGTCAACCAGCAGCCGAAAACCCTCTTCTTCAAACAAATAACTGGAAGTCGCACTATTTACTCTTGGATAAGCACCCCAGTACCCTATTGTAGTAACCTTCATAACAAAAATCCTCCTTAGTTCTTTTTAACTAATTTCAAATTGTTTTATAACAGATGGTTGATTTTTGAATATTGTTATAATACAATGAATTTACAACATTTCTTAGGAGGCGATTTCCAATGATGAACATTCTTGAATTTTTCCGTAACCTGCCTAAAAAACAATGTACGAAGTGTGGCCATGATATCAAGGAGCAGGCTGACTGCTACGGTAATGTTTGCCACGAGTGCAGCCACCCTGCCCATTAAATATAGTATTCCACAAAAAAACTGCCGTGGAACATGATAAATATACAGACAGCTGATATAAAACAGCTGTTTTTTTTTGTGCTTTTTTACAACACAAAAAACAGCCCCTTACTTAGAGGCTGTGGGAATGGCTGCATTTATACCAGTTGAGCTTCTCTTAATCAACTCGTAAGGATAAATATAACGATGCTCCATTGAATGATTCTTATTGTGCATTTTATCTACTAATACTTGAATTGTTTTGCTGGCCATTTCATCTATCGGCTGCTGGACTGTGGTGATGGCAGGAACCATCAGAAGGGAAATCATCTGATTATCAAACCCTACTATTGAGAGGTCTCCAGGCACGTTCCACCCTTCCTGAGCCGCCGCATTAATCATTCCTGCCGCCACTTCATCTGATCCTGTAAAAACACCATCCACGTAGGGATGCCTCTCTTTGATATAATAAAAAGCTTTTCTACCTTCTTCTACATTAAGCGTACCGCAGATTTCAAGTTCAGGGTTAAAGATCAGGTTGTTTACCTCTAACGCTCGCAAAAAACCATTTTTTCGCTGTTGTGTAATATGCGTCTGATGACCGCCTGTTGTATAAGCCAGGTGTCGGCACCCCTGTTCAATCAAATGCAAGGTTGCATCAAATGCCGCCTGAAAATGGTCGATATGTATCATCGAAATTTGTTCATTTTCCATATATTCATTACAAAGTACAATCGGTCCTGAAGCTAAGAATGGCTCAATATCTTTCCAGTCATTTGCTAATGAAGCCAGAACAACACCATCTACCTGCTTTGTTTTTAATAAATTTAAATAATCGAGCTCTTTTTTCTTATTATCATGAGTCTGACAGACGATGACCTGATAGCCGTAATCAGAGGCCTCTTCTTCAAGCGACTCTATTAAACGGCCAAAAAATGGATTGGTTACACGCGGCAGAAGGACAGCGATTGTTTCTGTCCGCTGGCTGCGAAGGCGGCGTGCGGATGAATTCGGAACATATCCAAGCTGCTTCATTGCGTTTAAAATTTTCTCTTTTTTCTCTTCTGTTACATAAGGCTGGTCGTTAATGACCCGAGATACTGTCGTCCTCGACAGTCCTGCCAGCCTTGCCACATCCTCAATTGTTGCCATCCTGACTCCCCCTGTTTGGCACAATTTGAAATCGTTTTCATTTAGAATCATACTAAGATCCCTGCAATTATGCAACCCCTTGAAGGACCTATTTCTATTGTCGGTTTACCTTAACGGTCAAACCTGATGAGAGAGAAAAAACCTGCAGTTGGTGTGCAGGTGCCCAGAAAGTCTTTGGTTTGTTACTTTATGTATCGAGCTGTTCCATTAAACTCTTATTGGAAAAGGGTAATTCTGTTCCGTTTGACTGAATTTAGAGAACCGGGCCTGGGGAAACAACTCGCTTTCCATGGGCGAACGCTGAGCTTCCTCAGGCTAAAGCCTTCCGGGATCTCACCCTGTTCTTCCTACCATAGGAGTCTCGCCGTTTCCCCCGTCCCTTTATGTTTTTTGGACTAACGGAACATTTAGTAAGAAGAGATTATTTTCTTAAGAGACCTCACTGATATTACAGCGTTCCGACTCCACCATTAAATTTAAAGAGGCTGGGAGATGGCGAGACTCCTGCAGGGAGATAGAGCCAGGATGAGATCCGCGAGTGCAACGAGCTAGCTCATTGGCTCCCCGCTAAAAAGCGAGCTATTTCCCAGCCGCTTTTCTCTTATTCCAGTAAAACGGAACTGGTTTTTCATAAGACCAACAAAGAATGACAGCAAGAGAACAAAGGGTTCTCCTGTAGACGTTGGGTTATCTAAAGTTTAAACTTCAGATAAGTCACATATTAAGGTGCTGCAGTACACGTTCAACTGCTGCTTCCCCCTGATCAATACAGTCTGGCAGGCCAATTCCGCGGTAGGAGCCACCGGCTAAATAAACACCCGGAAGCTGCTCAGCCATCCGGCTTTCTACTTTATCAATTCGGTCTTTATGGCCAACAGAGTATTGGGGCATGGAATCATACCATCGTGTCACAATGGAAAACTCAGGATTATGGCTAATATCCATAATTTTATTTAAATCTTGTAAAGCAATATTTGTAATTTCCTCATCGGATAAGTTTACGACTTCCTGATCATCAGGCTTTCCAACATAACAGCGCAGCATAACCTTGCCTTTTGGAGTAGAATGCGGCCATTTTTTATGTGTCCATGTACAAGCCGTGATTCGAAATGGGCTGTTTCTTGAAACAACAAAGCCTGTTCCGTCAATATCTTTTTTAATGGCTGATTCATCAAAAGCCATAGCCACATTTGCTACAGACGTTGCTTTCATTTCTTTAAACGCTGTAAAAAAATCATACTGAGAAAGGATTTTCTGAACAGCAAAGTACGGAGCCGCAAGAACCACTGCATCCGCTTTTTGTACCGTACCGTCACTTAACAGCACATGATACACATCTGTTTTCTTTTCAATATGGTCTACTGCTGTATTTTTTAATACAGAGCCTTCATCCATCTGGGCTTCTACTGCTTCTACAAGCGAATCCAGGCCGCCTCGAAAAGTTCTAAACATGCTTGGTTTTGGTTTGTTTTTGGGAGGCTTTGGCACCGTCTTTCTCAGTCCTTTAATTAAGCTTCCATGCTCAATTTCGAGCTGATAAAAGTTTGGAAAGGTTGACTGCAGGCTGAGGTCATCAATATCTCCAGCATAAATACCTGATAATAGAGGTTCAATTAAATTCTCCACAGCCTGGTTTCCAAGTCTTCTTCTAAAAAATAAGCCAAGTGACTGGTCACCCTCTATTTCTTTTTTCGGCTTAATTAAATCCAAGGCAGCTCTCGTTTTTCCAGCAGGTGTAAAGAGTCCAGAAAAAAGAAATGGGCGAATGCGTGTAGGAATCCCCATGAACGAGCCGCTCGGCATTTTATGGAGCTTCTTGTTAACTAGAATATAAGATTGGCCTGTCCCATTTGGCACAAGCTCTCCTTCTAAGCCTAGTTCTTTAGCAAGTCGTGTCGCGCTTTTCTTTCGTTCAAGGAAAGAATCCGGACCCCGCTCAATTGTGAATCCGTCGCGTTTCACTGTCTGGATTTTACCTCCCAGCTTATCTCCCGCTTCAATTAGCTGAATATCAAGAGAAAGCTGTTTTTCCCGCTTTTCTTTCTGCAGGTAATAGGCAGCTGTTAAACCGGAAATCCCTCCGCCGACTATGATTACTTTTTTCCTGTTCATTCTTATTCCTGCTCTTCCAGCTTAGCTAATACTACCCCAGCTAATGTGCGAATAAATTTCGGATGAATATTTGGCATTTCAGGACGATAATAATCTGCTCCAATTTCATGACAGACGACTTTACATTCATAATCATTATCGTACAGTACTTCTAAATGATCAGAGACAAAACCGACCGGTGCATACACAAAAGAACGATAGCCTTTTTCATTAAAGAGATCGCGGGTTAAGTCCTGGACATCGGGTCCAAGCCAAGGATCAGGTGTATTACCTTCACTCTGCCAGCCAATTTCATAATGCTTAATGCCGGTTTCTTCAGATATTAACTCTGCTGTGCGTTTCAGCTGATCCGGGTAAGGATCGCCGCCTTCAAGAATCTTTTCAGGCAGGCTATGGGCAGATACTATTAAACAAGCTTCTTCTTTCTCCTGCTCGCTCATTTTTATATACTCATTTAAGATTTGTTCACTCCAATAATCGATAAAGCCTGGAGCCTCATACCAGCTTTCCACTGAACGAATCTTAATTCCGTGCTTTTCTGCTTCCTCTTGGGCACGGCCATTATAAGACTTCACGCTGTATGTGGAATAGTGAGGGGCTAAAACAATAGATACAGCTTCGGTAATACCGTCTTCTGCCATTTGGGCTACGGCATCTTCAACGAAAGGCTCAATATGTTTTAATCCAAGGTACATTTTAAATTCCACTTCATTCTGCTCTGTGTTTAAAGTATCCTGAAGGGCTGTCGCCTGATCTTCAGTAATCCGGGCTAAAGGAGAAATGCCGCCGATTGCATTATAACGGTCCCGTAAGTCCTGAAGCATTTCCTCAGATGGTTTATGACCTCTGCGAATGTGTGTATAATACCTTTCTAAATCTTCTTCCTTATATGGCGTTCCGTAAGCCATAACAAGTAGTCCTATCTGCCTTTTTTCCATAGTTTTCACCTCTTAGTTCTTTTGGGAATACTCGTGAACAAGCTGAGTTAATCGTTTTAACGTTTCTGGTTTAATATCGGGAGTTACTCCATGCCCTAGATTAAAGATATGGGCAGGATGCTGCTTCCCTTCATCAATAATTTGCTTTGCCCTCTTTTCGATGACACTCCAATCCGCAAGCAGCAATGACGGATCAAGGTTTCCCTGCAATGGTTTCGTAATCCCCCAGCTGCGGGCTTCCGTAATAGAAGTTCTCCAGTCAAGACCTATGACGTTCACAGGGAGGTCATTCCATTCAAGTGCAAGGTGACGTGCCCCCACGCCAAACGTAATCAGCGGCACTTCAAGGTCAGAGAGTTCGTTAAAAATCCGCTCCATGACCGGCTTAATAAAGGTTCTGTAGTCTTCGGCATTTAAAGCACCTACCCAGGAGTCAAACACTTGAATCGCGCTGGCTCCTGCTTCAACTTGAGCTCTCACATAAGAGATTGATGTATCAGCCAGTTTATCCATTAAGGCAAACCACGTTTCTGGTTCACTGTACATTAAAGCTTTAGTTTTATTGTAATTCTTTGAAGGGCCTCCCTCAATCATATAGCTCGCAAGCGTGAATGGAGCTCCTGTAAACCCGATAAGAGGCACATCCAACTGCTCTTTCGTTAAAAGACGAATCGTATCCATTACATAGGAAACATCAGATTCCGGATCAATCGTGCCAAGCCTGTCGATATCTGCTTTGGAACGGATCGGATTCCCAATGACAGGTCCAATTCCTTTTTTAATCTCAACATCCACCCCTATAGCCGGAAGAGGAGTCATAATATCCTTGTAAAGAATAGCTGCATCCACACCGTACTGATCTACCGGAAGCTTCGTGACATATGCACCAAGCTCCGGCTGGTGAGTAATTTCAAAAAGAGAGTATTTTTCTTTCAGTTTACGATACTCAGGCTGTGAGCGGCCGGCCTGCCTCATATACCATACTGGCGTATAATCTGTCTCCTCCCCTCTGAATGCTTTTAAAATTGTGTCGTTAAATGTTTTCATCCTGTATAACCCCTCCGTGCATGCTTTATCCGTTTTCAACTATACCTGTAAATAAAAGCAAAGTATAGACTTTTGCTGTGTTTGTCACGAGATTGTCTTTTCATCCCACATCCTTAGTGTATCGTAACTACATTCGAAGCTTCCCCTTCTAAACCTGTCAGCGGATCGAACGGTACCACTACATAACTTGTTACTCCAAAAACGTCACTGCCGCCTACATTTGCTTCTCCTTTACCCGTTACTTTTCCTACCATCTTACGGTCCTCATCGCCCAGTCTGTAAATGCGATAGATAATCCGCTCATCATCAGATGGTGTCCAAGTAATTTTATCGGAGAATAGCCTCCAGCCTCCGATACCGACAGAGCCTGAAGCATCGGTAATCTCTGGAAGTATAATTGGCCGCGGGAGCTCCTTCTGTCCTTCAGGCACTTTAAAGCTTTCAGTTAACTCTTGATTCTTATCAATATCCGACAAAATAGATTTCACAAGCGCTGTCGGATATTCACTGCCGCCCGTCAAATAGAAGTCTTCTCCTGAAGAAGGGTATCCCATCCATAACGTGCTTACAAAATCAGGTGTGTAACCGGCAAACCATACATCTTTGTTTTGTCCTTCAACAGTGGGATGCTGCTGAGTCCCTGTTTTCCCTGCAAGAGCTTTGGAATAGCTGCCCGCTTTTGCTGTACCGTCAGTGACTGTCGTTTCAAGGATTTGAGTCATTTCCCATGCAGTCTGCTGGTCGAATACTTTCTTGCCATTTGACTTATGCTCATGAATTGTCTTTCCATTTCTATCGATAATTTTTTCAATCGTATAACTATCGGCCAACCTGCCGCCATTAGCAAAAGCTGAGTAAGCCTCTGTAACTTGCATAGGACTGTATCCTTCTGATAACCCTCCAAGGGCAATGGATAAACCTTTATCTTCCGTAGCAAGTCCCAGCTTACTTAAATAATCCTTCGCATAAGAAATACCCATTTGATCAAGCAGCCATACGGCAGGGGCATTTTTGGATTCAACAACCGCCTGATAGATAGAAGTTAATCCATCATACTGACCGTCATAGTTCCTTGGCGAATATTTTCCATAACTTCTTTGCTCATCAACCAATAGAGAATAAGGAAGGTATTTCTCAGTCATCAAAGCAGGGCCATATACAGCCAAAGGTTTAATCACAGAGCCTGGTTGCTTTTTTGTCAGTGCATGATTCGTTTGTCCATGCTGATAATCTCTTCCCCCAACGATGGCTTCATAAGCCCCTGTTTTTCTATTCATTAAGGTAAACGCACCCTCTGTCTTCCCGTTTGAGCCCGGGGCAAACTCTCCTTCTTTCATATGTTGAGCTGAGAGTTCCTGCATTTCAGGGTCCATCGCCGCAACAATCCGATAGCCTCCGCGTTTTAATTCTTCACGGCTGATCCTATATTTTACAGCCGCTTCTCTAATAACAGCGTCTATATAACTATTACTCCAAGTCTCATCATTTTCTTCTCCTTGCTCAACTCCCAGAGTCGCACCTTGAAGACTTACCATTTCCTCGGCTTCTATGGCGTTTACCGCCTCCATCCGTGACAATACTACATTACGCCGTTCCAATGCCCGATCCGGGTTTTCGAAAGGGGAATAACTGTTAGGTGCTTTAGGCAGTCCGGCTAATAGAGCCCCCTGCGGGATCGTTAGTTCTGAGACAGAAGTATTAAAGTAGTATTTGGATGCCTGCTCTACTCCATAAACACCATTTCCAAAATAAATCGTATTTAAATAAAGCTCCAATATTTCATCTTTTGAATAATGACGCTCTAAATAGATGGCAGCCATCGCTTCTTTCGTTTTCCTCATCAATGACTTGTCGTTGGTCAGAAAGAGATTCTTAACGAGCTGCTGTGTAATTGTGCTTCCGCCTTCCACTTTACTCATAGCTATAATATCCCTATACACGGCGCGTAAAATAGATTTAAAATCAATGCCTGAGTGCTCATAAAACCGTGCATCTTCTACAGCCACGAACGCCTCTTTCACGTTATCGGGTATATCTTCAATGGAGACGAGTGTCCGATTTTGAGTATACATTCTCTCTATAACCTGTCCATCTTCTGTTTCTATAGTCGTTGCCGAATCTAAAACGAGTTTTTCATCAGATACGACAAAGTACCCCCCGGTATAGATAATCATAAAGCCAATCGAAGCCAGTAATGTAAGAAAAACGAAAGAACCTGCGATCCATTTAGCTTTTCTCGACCACTCCGGCGGTCTTAATAGTTTTATATTTTTCAAAATGCTGCGCATCCTTTCTCACACTTGCGGTATCATACAGTCAATTGCTACACTTTACTTATTAAGGAAAGGAGTTTTCCATATGAACGTATCTATGACAAATGGTACCTTAAATTATTTAGTAAAGCTAGCCGACGAGCACAAGCAGGACAAAGTCTTTGTGATGCAGTATCAGGACAAAGCATCAGCTTATTACGAAGGAGAAATTTCTTCTTTTTTTAAAGAAGGTCGCGATTATGAAATCGTTGAAAAGGTTGGAGAAGTTCAATCTTCTGGTTTTGTTGTTATGAATAACATCCCTGTTTCTGATGAAGGACGTCCTGTTTTTGAAGACCGCTTTAAGAAACGGATCGGCCAGGTAGAAAATATGGAAGGTTTTCAGGCCATCCGCATCTTACGACCGAAGAAGGGCAATACATACGTCGTGTTCACACAATGGCGTAATGAGCAGGATTTCGAGGATTGGAAGAATTCCAAAGAATTTGAGCAGGCTCACCAAAATTCCGGCCCTCAGCATAAGCAGAAACCTTCCTTTATCGATGGAAAACCATTTATTACGAAATATCATATGGTTGATCCAAAAGAGTAAAAACGTCCGCCTGACGGGAAAATATTTCCCGCCGGGCTTTTTTATTGAGGAACTTTATGTGCCTCAATAAAAAAAGTCTGTCGAGATTATCTCAACAGACTTTTACCTATCTTTATTCAGAAGCTGTTACTTCTTTATCAAAGAAGTTTTCAAATGCACTCACTTCCTGTGCGCCGACAATTCTAGCTTGCTCTTCTCCATTTTCAAAGTGAACGAGTGTAGGAGTTGCTTCAATTTGATATTCCTGCCACTGCTCTTCAAACTCCAGCAGATTTAATTTCTTCATATCCACATTTTTATCCTGAGCTAATGGAACAAGATCTGGTGTGGTATTTTGACAGTGTACACAATCAGGACTGTAAAAATAAACGGTAACAGGCTCACCTGAGTCAATTTCTTCCCGGAGTTCATCAGGCAGAATTTGATTTTGATAATTAGGGTCATCTAATTGTTCTATTGTGCCTTGTTTTAAATCTTCTTTCCCGTATGGATTTTCTTCTGTCTTTTGTGAGTTCTGGTAATTCACTACAAATGTTAAACCCACGACAAGCACGACTAATATGGTACCAAAAATAATCATATTTCTCTTCATTTGCCCTAATCTCCTTTATCCGCGATTCGAAATTAAATGACTGATAAAAATAATAATAAAGGCTGTTCCTGCTAAGAACGGGATTGTAATAAAACCTAGCACATTAATATATTCAGCATTACATGGAACAACTCCACAAGCATCTCCTGCCGATTGAAGAGCCGGTAATTTCTGAATTAAGTAATGATAGATTGATACACATCCGCCGATTCCACTTAAAAATAATCCGGCATAGGCCACTGATGAATTTTTCTTTAACAACGCCGCACCATAGATGATTACAAGAGGATACATAAGAATCCGTTGATACCAGCATAATTCACAAGGTACATAACCTAATACTTCGGAAAAGAATAAGCTTCCCACGGTTGCGACAAGAGCTGCGGCCCAGGCGATAAACAGCCAGGTTTCACTTTTTTTATTCATAGTAAACGTTCCTTTCTACCTCTCCCATCTGCCATTATACTAGGTATCTATTGGAAAGGAAAACAGTTTTATTCTACAAAAAACACTTCACAGGTTTTACGTTTAAAGCAAAAAAATAAGGGAATATTTTTTAATGTGCTACTATTTATGGAAAGGATGAAGGAAATGGATGAAAAAATGCAACACCTTATTGATGGACTAAATGAAGACTTAGCAAATGAATATGCGGCTTCCATAATGTACACATATAATGCAGCCGTTGTCTCCGGCTTATACCGTTCTGTACTTAAGCCGTTCTTTGAAAGCGAAATTGCTGACGAACAGGGACACGCCATGTATCTAGCTGAGAAAATAAGCATTTTAGGCGGAACACCTACAACTGCTCCAGCTGAAGTCAAGCAGCATACTGATGTTAAAGCGATGCTGAGAGAAGCGAGAGAGGCAGAATATGCCACTATTAAACGCTATGAGGAACGTAAAGTTCAAGCGGAAGAATTAAGCTTAACAGAGCTTTCCGTCAAACTGGATGATTTAATTGCCGATGAAACAGGTCACATGGAAGAGATTGACCGCCTGCTTCAGGATTCCAGATTACATGAATAATGATATAAATTAAAGCCCCTTCTCCATTGGAGAAGGGGCTTTTGCATTTTCCCGGAGCTTTGCTTTCAATATTAAAAATAGTCTGATATATTGAAACAAACTTCAACTTAAAGAAAGAAGGAATTCATCATGTGGGAAAAAGTATTTAAAGCAGTTGATCAGAATTTCGATCAAATGGTAAAAACGCGCAGACACTTACATAAATATCCTGAGGTTTCTTTCAAGGAAACAAAGACGGCGGCTTTTATTGCCGAAACGTACGAACGACTTGGTATTCCTTTTCAGAACGAAGTCGGAGGAAATGGAGTAATTGCGACCCTTGAAGGTGGAAAACCCGGAAAGAAAATTGCTCTCCGCGCGGACTTTGACGCACTGCCGATACATGAAGAGAATGACACCGAGTATAAGTCGACAGTAGATGGAGTTATGCATGCATGTGGCCATGACGGTCATACAGCGGCACTTCTTGGACTGGCAGAAGCTGTGGTCCCTTTTAAGGAAGAGCTTCCCGGCACCATGGTGTTTCTCCACCAGCACGCAGAAGAATATGCTCCAGGCGGGGCTAAACCTATTATTGAATCCGGAGTGTTAGATGATGTCGACGCCGTTTTTGGCACTCACCTCTGGGTAGATGCTCCTACAGGTGTTATACAGACAGCGAAGAAAGAATTTATGGCCGGTGCTGATCGTTTTCATATTACAGTTAAAGGAAAAGGCGGTCATGGCGCCATTCCACATCAGACAAAGGATGCTATTGTAATTGCTTCTCAGCTCGTAACCTCGTTACAGCAGATTGTCAGCCGCCGACTGGATCCTTTAAGTACGGCCGTCCTGACAGTGGGTACATTCGAATCCGGAAATGCGTTTAATGTAATTGCTGATTCTGCAGCACTCACTGGCACTGTCCGCACCTTTGATCCACAGATACAGAATACTATTATTGAGGAAATGGATAAAATTATAAAGGGGACATGTACGGGCTATGGAGCTGATTATGAATTTGATTATTACAAAGGGTATCCGCCGGTAATTAACCATAAAGCAGAAGCTGAACTGATATTAAGAGATGCTTCTAAAGCCGATCCGAACTTAAGGACGGAAGAAATTGCTCCTGTTATGGCTGGGGAAGATTTTGCCTACTATCTGCAAAATAAACCAGGTACTTACTACTTTACAGGTGCCCAAATCCCGGACCATTATTACCCGCACCACCACCCTAAGTTTGATTTCGATGAAGCAGCTCTTCCATATGCTGCGAAAACACTTTTTCAAGCTTACCGCTCTTATCAGGAGGAGTGATCGTTCAACAGACGGAGACGATGAACATTCATCGTCGTCTCCCCTAGTTGCTCTATTAAGCGTCCATTGGCTAAATACCCCACTAAAGCCCCCACTCCTGGAAGCAGCTGAAACATTTTCACAAAATCAATGGTATCTCTGTATTCAATTTGAAGTGTTTTCCAGTCGATATGTTTTCTTTCTTTTGATACAGTGTCCCAGTTCAAAAGGATTCCCTTCACTCTTTCTCTTTCTTCTTCACTTGAAAAAGCAAGCATAAAAATATGAAGCAGAAACACCCTTTCGTCATACCTTTCCACATTCAGACCATAATACTGACCGGCATCAAAAAGAAATTTCATCTTAATACTGAGGAGCAGTGGAAAATCAGCCGCCCCCAGCCATAAACCGCCTGCCCCTGTACCTGCTCCTTCCCAGGATGCTGAGCGCTTGTACTGTTTAATTTTTCCCCGTATCAGTTCTTCCCTCTTCTCAAAGCTCCATTCCGGATTATTCTCCACAGGCAAAATAAACTGTGATCCGGTTAAAGAAAGTTCAATCATTCTTTTTATACTATCCGTGACTATTTTATGGACCCGCTCTGGAACTTTGTTATTCACAGCCGTTTGAAGACTTTTAGATTTACGCTGAATAAACCCTGGCCGTTTTTCTATAGACCGGCTCCATTTTAAGGCCTCCCTGTAAACTTCTTCCTCATAACTCATGGTATAGTATAACCTCCTGATTAGCGGATCTTAACAAAGACCGCTTCATTTATTACACAATCCGGGGCTTAACATATGACTTAATGAAGGCCAAACTGAATACCGTTCCGCCAACTGCTGTAATTAAGATTCCAACAGGGTTCCACTGAATGATAAATAACAGGGTAAATAGAAAAGTTTGCAGAATCATCAGCTGTCTTAAAAATTGGACCATCGCTCTTTGCTTCGCCTCTTTATCCACTGGGTAAATATCAACCCAGGCTATTGTACGATGATGATTCCAAAGTGACATCATTTGAAAGGCGCTTAAATATAAAAACAAAAAGGCAAAAGCAGCTTTTATCCATACATTAGGAACAAACCAGATGGCTAAACCTCCGACGACCATCAGCCTGAAATACATCCCTAAATAGTCACTGCTGCGGATGAACGTTATCCGATAAAGATACGTGAAACTCTGTGACTGCCGAAACGGAACACCCTGAGTAAAAAGCTGGACTAAGGCATGTCTTTTCTTAATCGGATTCTTTAGATGCGGCACGTCTGTAAACATATTGGCAATTCGGTAAAATGTCCTCATTCTTGCCTGATCTTTCTCAATAAGAAGATCAAATACGAGTCCGGCTTTTTTATGAGCAAGTGAATAAATGTAGAGGACTACTATCAGTAACAATGAACCCGTTATAATGGAAAATAGCTGATTACCCTGGGCCAGGAAAAAGAAAAATACAATACTTAATAGTGTTCGGACAAACAAGTCTGTTTGGCGGATATTTTTGTCTCGCTCTTTCAGCATCCACCAGTTAGCCATCATGTTAATCAGTTTAATGACGAGCATAAATCCTATCATACCAAGGTAATAATTCATGCCTAGAGCGGGAAATGTAGTAAAATACAGCGGACCTAAAGCGGCTGCTACGAGCAGAATTACATAAAGCTGAACGATAAAACTGTAGACGAGCGACCTTTTGAAATAATCACCAAGCTTATACTCAGCCGGCAGAAGAAATACTAAGTCCGGCTCTTTAAGCAGGGTGCGCACGGGACTGTAACTGACTGCCATTCCAAAAATGATTCCGACAATCCACTCTGTTGGAAAGTCTTTGGGAACCGTAAGCAGCCACTGCTGGTAGTAATAAGCAAGGGCAGAGATAAAGAAAAACATGGCAATCGCAATATGGCCGTTAAATATATATTTTAAATAACGGCTTGTTTCTTTAATATGCTCCTGAAAACGTCTATTCCAAAACTCTTTTGCATTAAACATTGTCTTCTTCCTTTGTGAGCTGAATATACAAATCGTCAAGAGATGCTCCTGGTTTGTTGAAGGATTCTCTTAGATCATTGAGCGTACCCGCGGCCCTTAGTTTACCGTCATGTAGAATCACGAAACGGTCACAGTATTTTTCGGCAGTAGCCAGTATATGTGTCGACATCAGGACGCCAGCTCCATTTTTTTTCATTTCCTCCATCCACTCAAGGTATGATTGAATACCAAGAGGATCAAGACCTACGAATGGCTCATCAACAATATAGAGCTCTGGCTCTATTAAAAAAGCGCACATGATCATCACTTTCTGCCGCATTCCTTTTGAAAAATGGACAGGGAACCAATTCAATCTTTTTGTCAGCCTGAATTCTTTCAATAAAGGATCCAACCGTTTTTTGAACGTTTCTTCAGGAATGTTATAGGCCATTGCTGTTAAATGAAGATGTTCATACAATGTTAATTCATCATAAAGAATCGGCATTTCCGGAATATAAGCAAACTGCTGACGGTAACCGTTTGGATTTTCATCAAACGTTGTCCCATTAATCGCTACTCTCCCTTTCTTAGCCTGCATCATTCCTATGATATGCTTAATTGTCGTACTTTTACCGGCACCATTTAGTCCAATGAGGCCGACAATTTCATTTGGAAAAACATCAAAATTAATGCCATGCAGCACATTTTTATGAGTGTATCCTCCATGTAACTCTTCTATATGTAGTAAAGGTTTCATCATTATCCCTCATTTCAAAAACTCATTCCCATAAATTTTATCATAATCTCAACTTGGCATACACAATTGGAAGCAGAATCGAGCAAAGCGCTCAAATTATGATACAATTATACAAAACCTTTGAAGGAGTGTGGACCATGAGTGATAATTGTATTTTCTGCGAAATTATTAATGGAAATATCCCCTCAGCTAAAGTATATGAAGACGATGAAGTCTATGCGTTTCTGGACATCAGCCAGGTGACGAAGGGACATACGCTCGTCATTCCAAAAAATCATACAAAAGATATTTACAGCACAGATGAAGATGTGGCAGCTAAATTGTTTGCCCGTGTGCCAAAAATCTCAAATGCCATTAAGAAAGCTTATAATCCTATAGGTCTTAACTTACTTAATAATAACGAGGAACCTGCCGGTCAGTCTGTCTTTCATCTACATATCCACTTAATTCCAAGGTACGGTAAGGAAGACGGATTTAAGCCGGAATGGACGGTTCATGCTGATGATTATACATCTGAAGACTTACAGGACATCGCCGCAAACATTACCAATCAAATTTAATACCTTGTTTTCACTAATGGTTTTGCTATAATAACTTTAGGATCACGCAAGTAATCATGAGGATATACTTGGTGAGAATAATTAGCTTAGAAGAGATGAGGAGAGATAATAATGAATACTCGAGTTTTAGTTTTACTTTCACTGCTAGTTGGAATGGGTGCTGTGTTACATGCCGTCCTTCCACCATTCTTTCTGGGAATGCGGCCGGACATGATGCTGGCCATGATGTTTCTTGGCATTATGTTATTTCCAAGGCTTTCATATGTAGGGGTATTAGGTGTGGCTACAGGATTGATTTCCGCACTGACCACTACTGTTCCTGGAGGTCAATTGGCCAATATGGTTGAAAAGCCAATTACGGCTATTGTGTTTTTCGGACTATACCTTGTATTGAATCGTACATTAAAAGGTACAGCTGCTCCTATTTTAACAGCAGCTGGAACATTGATCAGTGGGGCTGTTTTTTTAGGAATCGTACTATTTGTAATTGGAATTATGGAAGCAGGCTTTGGCGTTATGTTTGTAACAATTGTACTTCCGACTGCTGTCATTAATACTATCGCGATGCTCTTTATTTATCCGCTTGCACAGTCGATTATGCGCCGGTCCAATATATCTCAGTCTATGAGTTTCCAATAGTTCACTTCCATTTAACTCCTAAGGCCTCTACTGTGCATAAGTGTAGAGGTCTCCTTCATTTCTTTCCTATTTTGAGGTTTCAAACATAAATATTAAGAGAAGATAATAATAAACAGTTCTCGATTTTGAAAGGAGTAGTTACATGCCAAATGCTAAATCGCTTATCATTGGAATTGTAGTTGGAGGAGTGGCAGGTGCCGCTTATACCTTACTTAATACCCCTTCGTCCGGAAGAGATTTCCGTGAAAATGCACGTTCGAAAAGCGAGAATTTAAAAACCACTGTACTTAACTTAAAGGATGAGGGGATCCAGCTGAAAGAACAAATTGCGCAGACCTCAAAAGAAGGGGCACAAATGATTAAAGAACTATCCGAAGATGTAAAGAATTCTGTAGAAAGCTGGAAGCGCACTGTGGAGCCCCATCAGAGAAATATTCAAAAATACTTACAGCAAATTGAAAAGAGCTTGAAAGATCTGGAAGAAAAAGCAAAATCTCATGAAAACGATGAAAATGATGAAAGCCGCCCGGAACACTAAGAAGACAGATATCTTTAAAAAATCATCAGAGGAAAATCTCTGGTGATTTTTTAATAGGAAGCTTTATACATTTTTTTGCTTGTCTTAGGTAAATCAAAAATTACAGGTGACTTTTATATCCTCCCATGTATAAATTTTACAAAAATAATATATTCGACAATTTTCAGCATATTATTTCTTGCATAATCTCAAAGCTCGTATAAAATAACAAGTAGGTAATACTTTTGTAATATGAAGTGATTTACCACTTCATATTTAGGGAACATAGTTATAATGAACCTTAACTTCTAAAAAAGTAGGTGACAGAAATGAGAGAGAAGATATCCAAGCAAGAGGCGATTTTTTACAGTCACAAGATGGCCCAGTTATCAAAAGCCCTCTGGAAAGCGATTGAGAAAGATTGGCAGGATTGGATTAAGCCTTTTCAATTAAATATAAATGAGCACCACATTCTGTGGATTGCTTATCATTTAAAAGGAGCCAGCATCTCCGAAATCTCAAAATATGGAGTTATGCACGTGTCCACGGCATTCAACTTTTCAAAGAAACTTGAAGCCAGAGGCCTGCTTAAGTTCTCCAAAAGAGAGAACGACAAGCGGAACACGTATATTGAATTAACCTCCATGGGATCGGAATTACTGGAAGACACACTGAACAATTATGAACCGAGCAATTATTCAGTTTTAAAAGGTGTGCTACCGATGGCTGAAGTTTACGGCAAGCTTCCTGAGTTTCTTGATCTTTCTACCCTCATTAAGGAAATCTATGGCGATGAGTATATAGATATCCTGGAACGTTCACTGCAAAGCATTGAAGATGACCAATCTTTAGTAGAAGAGCCCACTGACCTTGAAGCCTATAAACAAAAGACACAATCTCAGTCTTCTTAAAGCCTTTCCTTTTACAGGGAAGGTTTTTTCTTTTACAACTGCCTCAAACATTTTCTTCCCTTCTGCTTCTAATTCTCCGATTACACTCGCTATTTAATCCCTTCTAAACACTGTAACAGCGCATTTTTATCCCGTAAAAAATACAGCTTTATTTTTTTACAAAAAACCTATTGCTTTTTAGTGGAAAACATACTATTATTCGTCTAGTGCCTTTTTAACAAAACAACCAAATTCCATTAAACCTAGTAAATTTTAAAGCAAAGGGGGATTCTAAGATGAACTGCTGGAAATCCATTAATATTCAAAAGGAATTCGGCCTTAACCGTGTTTATCTTATGTCTTTTTTAACAGCGTTATTGTCTTTCTTAATTTTATATCTGCCTTTTTCGATAATACACGGGACACACGATGTAAAAGACCATGGTTTTTTACCGTTGTTAATCATCTTATTTTTCCTCCCGGCTATTCATAGATTAATGCATATTCTGCCGCTGATCTTGTTTTATAAAAAAATAAAAGTACAGTTTAGATCTAAAAACAGATTGACACCGACTTTCTCTTATCAATGTAAATCAAAATTATCAAAGCAAGTATCCATTATCATGGCTCTGGCGCCGACTTTACTAATTACACTTCCAGCCTTAATGATGGGTTATGTATTTCCAAGTTACTTCGCTTATCTGATTATCTTTGCGTCCGTTAATATCGGACTGTCGTTTACAGATTTTCTTTATTTAAATCAATTCATGAGAGCACCCCGCCGATGTGTCATTGAGAATGCCAAAGGCGGCTATGATATTCTCATCCGCAGACCTAAAATATAAAGACTTAAGGTTTCTTGCCTGCATGATTAATGAAAAGTATATTTATCTAGTATGATAGAGCGCACTATAAAACAGCACCCCTGTTTCAGGAGTGCTGTTTTTAATGGTTTCTCCTGTTCAATGAAAGAAAACTCTGGTAAAGTAATTGCATAGGGAATAAAGGAGGTTTTCACAATTATCGCCATACTCTTTCTCGTATACGGACTAATCGTTTTATTCATATTTAATTCTCTCACCCATTCCTTATGTGAAAAAACTAAAATGTCTAACGAAAAACAATCGAAAGTCTTCAGGACAATTAATGTCCTTATTACCATACTTCTCATTTCTTCCTACGTGGACGTCATTAATCATATGTAACGTGCAGGCTATGTGGTTTAAACATAGCCTGTTTTTTTATCTTATAGCCAAGCTGCACCTACGATGATGAGTAGAATAAACAATACTACGATCAGCGCGAATCCTCCACCATATCCGTAACCCATATCTTCACCCCCATCTTTAGACATAGCATATTATATGCCCGTTTTAAGGAACTGAATGGGCGGCAACCTATCTATGTCATTCTATCTTAATAAAACCAAGCAGCTCCTACGATAACGAGCAGAATAAACAATACTACGATCAGCGCGAATCCTCCACCATATCCGTAACCCATATCTTCACCCCCATCTTAAGACATAACACATCTTATGCCTGCATCAGACAATGCGAAAGGGCTTTAACCTAATTATTTTTATTACATATAGAACTGTAAAGGTAAAATGTGTTATATTTATTCATGCAGCATATATATATAAACGCTTTGAGGAGTGTACGAGAAAATGAAAAAACTTATGGTATCCGCTGCTTTAGCAGCCAGCGTCTTTGCCTTATCCGCTTGTAACTCAGGCGAGGAAGAAGTTGTGGTAGAAACAAGCGGCGGCGATGTAACGAAAGAAGAATTTTATCAGGAAATGCAGAAAACTTCCGGAGAACAAGTTCTTCAACAATTAGTCATTGCCGAAGTACTTAAAGCAAACTATGAAGTTTCAGACGAAGCCGTAGAAGAAGAATTCAATAACTTAAAAGAACAATATGGAGAACAGTTCGATACAGTTCTTGAGCAAAGCCCATATGAAGATGAAGAGGATTTTAAAGATTCGATTCGACTAAGCCTTCTTCAAGAACAGGCAGCTGCTGAAGATGTGGATGTTTCTGAAGAAGAAATGAAGCAATATTATGATCGTATGAAAACAGAAGTAAAAGCGAGCCACATTTTAGTGGAAGATGAAGAAACCGCTAATGAAGTTAAAGAAAAACTAGATAATGGTGAATCCTTTGAGGATTTAGCAAAAGAATATTCAACAGATGGAACTGCAGAGAATGGTGGAGATCTAGGTTTCTTTGGTCCTGGAGAAATGGATCCTGCGTTTGAAGATGCAGCATACAGCCTGGAAGTAGATGAGGTCAGTGACCCTGTACAGTCTCAGTTTGGGTACCATATCATTAAATTAACGGACAAGCAGGAAGCTGAAGATGTGGGCTCTTTTGAGGAAGAACAGGATGAAATAAAACGTACACTCGTCAGTCAGAACATTAATCAGCAGGAGCTTCAGCAGAAGATAAACAAGCTGATTCAGGATTCGGACATCGATGTGAAAATTGAAGGCTATGAAGACCTTTTTGAAATGCCTGAACAGCAGCAGCAGCCTGCAACTGAAGGTGGAGAAGGTTCCCAGGACTCCAGTGATGAAGGATCCTCTGAAGAAGAAGAAAAGCAATAATTGATAATCAAAGCTGGCGAAATTCATTCCCCAGCTTTGTTAGTGTAACTATCAAATATGAAATGGCATAAAAAAGCAAGGTAGATCATGTTTCTACCTTGCTTTCTTTAATTGGCACGGTGGCGTCTATCTTTTTCTTCTTCCATTCTTGAAATATAGACACGCCCTTCACGTTCAATAAACTGCTGCTCTATTTTTCTTTCAGCTTTCATAGCTCGATAAGCCATGTATCCACTCACAAAAATTAAAAGAATGCACATAAATACCCATACCGGAAGACCAAGAACCATGATTATATCCTCCCCTGTCCGTTCTTTACAGCTAGTCTATGAGCAAACTTGTCTTCCTATGAATATTATTCTTCAAAACTGGGTTTGTAAAAAGTTCTTTGATCAAGAGAATAAATTCTTTCTGTAAATTCCCCAGGACCTACTTTATTTAATGCTCTGTTTAACGTATTCATCTGCGAATCAATCATATCAATTTGATGAAGCAGTTCGGCTTCTCGGACAAGAGGTGGTTTTGGACTTCCCCATTCCGCTTTCCCATGGTGGCTTAATACCATATGCTGAAGAATGGTTACTTCTTCCCCTTCGATTTGTAATTCCTTTGCGGCTTCCTGAACTTCCTGCACCATAATAGGGATGTGCCCAATCAGCCTGCCTTCCAGTGTATAGGAAGGAGAGGTTGTACTTGAAAGCTCTCTAATCTTTCCCAAATCGTGAAGAATGATTCCTGTATATAATAGGTCTTTGTTAATCTCCGGATACATTGTTTTAAGCTGTCTTGCGATATTCAGCATGGAAACCACATGATGAGCTAAACCTGATACGTAATTATGATGGTTTCTTACGGCTGCTGGATAAGTAAACAAATCATCCTGATATTTTTTCACAAAGTGACGGGTTAATCTTTGGAGATTGGCGTTATTCATCTCAAATATGGCCTCTGTCACTCTTTCCATGAGTTCTTCTTTTTTTACCGGTGCCTTTTCGATAAAATCCGCTGCCTGTACACCATCAGTAGATTGAGCGGGGCGAATGCCATGGATTTTCAACTGGGGGCGGTTTCTGAACTTTCCAATCTCACCATTCACCTTTACTAGTTCGCCTTGTGTAAACAGGTCTTCATCCTCCTGAGTCGCTTCCCAAAGCTTTGCATCTATCTCTCCTGTTGTATCTTTAAGTAAAAGCGTAAGAAAAGGTTTCCCATTACTCGCCACACTTTTGGATGCTGTTTTAATAAGCAGGAAGTGATCAAATACGTCTCCTATTTGGTATTGGGCAATTCCTTTCTTCATTATTCTCCTCTCCTTTCATCTCTCAAATGATTTCAACTATATTTTTTCATATTCCGCTATCGAATCGATCAAAGCAGAATAGTGTGAGCTGCTTTAAGCTTTTCAGCAAGGTCCTGCCGCCATGTAAAGAAAATGACCTGCTGTTTCTCCGCCAGTTCTTGTATCAATTCGATCATAATGTGAAGCCGTTGGTTATCAAAATGTACAAAGGCATCATCCACAATAAAAGGAAGTGGCTGCTCAATGGATAAGACTCTGGCCAGAGCCAGCCTTAAAGAAACATACAGCTGATCGGCTGTTCCCCGTGAAAGTTCATTTGTTAAGAAATATTGACCTTGCTGGTCTGAAACCTTAATTCGGCCGGACCCTTTCTCAACAGAAATCAGCGAGTACTTTCCTGCAGTCAGCCGCGAGAATAATCCCGTTGCTTCCTCTAATACCCTTGGCAGATAATCCCGCTGATAAGCTTCCTTCGTTTTCAATAATACATCCAATGCCAATTTATAAGCAGCCCAGCGTTTTGCTTCTTCCTGGAAGGTTCCTTTTTCTGATTCCAATTGATAATTATATTCAGAAAGTCTATTGGAATTCTCAAGTTGATGAAGCCTGTGTTCTGCTTCCGCCCGCTCATTTTGGCAGTAGGATAAATGCTCTTTAAGTTTTTCGATCTCGCTTTCAAACTTATCAAGATTACTCTTAATTTCAGCTTCACGAGGCGGACTGCTCCAAACATTAAATTTCTTTTGTTCTTCCTCGCTTAGCATGAGATGAATTTGTTGAATAACAGCCTGTTTAGTCTGCCACTCTTTCACAAGCTCTCTGTGAGACTCTGTTATTTTATAAAAATGCTCGGCATCGACAGCTCCGGCTTTTTGAAGGAGAATCTTACGCTGTTCATACAAGGGATTTAATTTTTCTTTTAGGTTTTCGGTCTGAGCTGTCAATCCTCTGCTTTCTTTTTCTATTTTTTTCAACTCGTTCACTTTATTGATTTCCTGTTCGTGAACCTCCGCTAAAACAGAAAACTTTTCAACATGGCTTTGTTGACCATCTTCCCAATTACAAGCTTGGAAAAACTTCTCCAGACTTTCTTCAATGGCGGCTGACTTTCTGTAACAGGAGGTTAGCTCTTCTTTCGTATTTTCTATGGCCTGTTGTATATCATGAAGACGTTTAAGTATATGATAAAGCTTTTCCCAGTGCTCTACTTGAAAATTTTGAAGGAAAGGATAATTACTGTACTGTTCATCCATAGATAAATCAAGCTTATGCTGTCGATTCTCAAGCTTCTTATGATATTCTTTCAGCTTTATCTCTTCCTGCTGAACGCCCCTCCAGTTTTCCATTAAATATAGTTGTTCCCCTTTTGTCTGGTCAAACTTCTGAAGCTGCTTTCTCGCCTGATTGTATTCTTCGTTTGAAATAGTTGCTCCTGGCATTTGCCCATTGCCTTTAATCTGCAGTTGAGTATACATAATTATTCCCAGCCCAGCTATACCCCCGGCAAACAACCATAGGGCTTCTGATGTCCACAACGATAAAAGACAACCTGCTATAAAGAGAATACCTGCTCCTAAATAGTAAAAGGAGGCCGTTTTATTTGTACGCATAGATGCAGCGGCCGTCTGCGAATGGATATAAAAATCAATTTTTTCCGAATATCTCTCTGCTTCTTCCTCACTGATTCCTTCTCTTTTCAGTTCTTCAAGCTGATGTTCTGTTTGTTCTTTTTGAAGCCTCAGTGAGTTTTTCTTTTCGTTCCACTGTTCTAATGCAGTTTCAAGCCTTGTTAATTCTTCTCTAATCTCCCTCCACTGGTCTTCTAAATAAAAAGGAAATTTATAGGCACTAATTTCAATAGAAATTCCAGCTCTGGTCATTTCAGAATCGGTTTCTTCTTGCAGCTGATTAAGCTGTTGGTTCAGTCTTTTCTGTATTTCTAAAATCCGCTCATATTCCGATTTAAACTGTAAAAGCTCTTCTGCTTTATCGTAAGGGTAGGCTGTCAGACTTTCTTTTAAATATTCTGCTTCCTCTCTGTACTTCTCCAACTGTGTTAAAGCATCGTTCAGACTATTTTCAAGTGGAAGAATATTCTCCTGCAGGTGGCGCATTTGCTCTAAAGCATCCTTGTCCATCACATGCTCCGGTTTTTTTAAATTTTTCATTTGATGATACTGCAGGAGAACGGGTGCTGCTTTTTTAAGCTGTGTTAACTGGCCAGTTAATTTTCTTTTATCCTCCAGCTTTTCATCTATCCTTTGGATTTCTTCATACATTGATTCTGATTTTTCCAGAGTCTGCTGATACTCACCTGTTTCCAGTTCAGCCTGCCTGCGATTTACTTGCAGCTGCTCAATTTTTTCAAGATGCTGGTTCAGCTTTGGTTTGCGTCCTTTTGGCTTAAATTGTTCATCAAGTTCTTTTTCTAAAAATTTCGTAGTTTCATGTAATTGATCTGATCCCATCAGCCCGACATTTAACAATACCTCACCAAGTTCATCACCAGTCAGACCTTGAAGTTTATTCAGATCATCAGCATTAAAACTGTAGATCGACTTGTAAACAGATTTAGAAATCCCACCCAAAATCTCTCTTAAAAAGGCTTCCCCGTGTTCTTCTCCGTTTTCCAAACGACAAACAGCTTCACCTAGTACCCGGTCGTGCATTCTTTCAACTGTAATTATCCCATTCTCTTCAGTCTCTATCGTCAGCCTTCCTCCAACAGATCCCCCGTTTTTCGGCTGATAAAATTCTCTCTTTCTTGGAGGAAGTCCAAATAGAATAAAAAGAAGAAATTGTTGTATGGTAGATTTCCCTGCTTCGTTATTTCCCATGACAACAGTAAGCGGCCCCTCATTAAATGACAGGGAATAGTCTTTCCATTTTCCAAATCCGTAAATATGTAATGATCGTATCCGCATCAGTCTTTCTCTCCTCTTAATAGCTGCTGAAGTACCATTTCCTTTGCGGCATGCATAATTTCTTGCTTATCTGATTCATTCAGCTGTTCTATAACTTTCGAAGCGCGCCTGTGTTTGTATAGTGGTGATATAAATTCATTAAATTCCTTTTCATCTACATTTTCTAAATGCCGTAAAAATTCTCCCGCAAAGTGAGGACTTTCTCGTAATTCCTTCTCGTCCCATGTAACCTTATCCTCCACTACTACTTTATCAATCCAGACCCAGGGGCCTTCAAAATCCTCTTCTTCGTTTAGTACATCCGTCCATTGATCGATTTCAGATCTCCATTTATTCAGCTTACCGAGTTCAGCTTTTAAAACTACGGTAATGATAGCTGGTGCAGTTACTCGCTCTTTTGCTTTCATAAGGAAACCTTCAAGTTCTTCCGGATGATCAAGAGAACTGCATTCAATAACCGCCGAGTCATATATAAATGAGTGCAGTTTCAAAAATTTTAAATCGAAGCCTGTCCCATCGTTTTCCACCAGGTAACACCCTTTTTCGCCCAGTTCCTTTGTTGAACGGCCTTGAATATTTCCCGAATAAACGATGTAGGGGTCTTTCGCTAAAATCTGACGTTTATGAATATGGCCGAGTGCCCAGTAATCCATAAAAGTATTTTGAAGCTCTCGTATTTTAAAGGGGGCATAGGCTTCGTGTTCGTCTGCCCCCTCTACACTTCCATGAAGTGTACCAATATGATAATAAGGCGTTCCTGTCTTCTGATATTGCGATGTTTTATTTTCTTTTACCGACTTTTCGACATAGCTGAAGCCATAAATATTAGCGAAATGTTCTCCCTCTCTATAATAAGGAAGAGCAGACACATCTTGATTTTTAAAAATGTGAACATTATCAGGGTAGGACAGTGGATAATGAGCCCCATTTACATAATCATGATTACCATAGCTTACATATACTTGAATACCATAATGATGCAGTCTCTTAAAGCCCTCCCGAAGCTTCACCTGGGCTTTTAAACTACGTGTTTCTTCATTAAATAAATCACCTGTTATCAGCAGGAAATCCACTTTCTGATCAATGGTATGCTGAATTAACCTGTCAAAGGCTTCAAATGTGGAAGCTCTCAGCTTTTCAAGCAGTTCTTTCGGCAGGTAGCCTTTACTTTTAAAAGGACTGTCCAAGTGCAAATCTGCACTATGTATAAACCTTAAGGATGCCATACTTTAAGTCCCCCATTTCTAATAGATCTTACTCATAAGTTTATCAGAGTAAAAGAGCGAATGCACGTTCGTTTTTTGATCCGCAAAAAACGCTTCTCCCTTAGAAGAAGCGCCTGATTGATAACTATTTATCTTTACCTGTCAGCTGAATAGCTTTTTTTACATCTTTTAATGAAGAAGTTTTTCCGTACATGAGAACACCGCCTTTGTATATCTTTGCCCCTATAATCGCTAATAAGACGATAGAGATTACGAGGACACCGACAGAAAGGACAACTTCCCATACCGGAATATCAAGCATGCCTATTCTAAGAAACATGAGCAGCGGTGAAAAAAATGGAATATAAGATGTAACCGTAATAAAGGCAGCATCAGGGTCATTGAGACCGAAGATGGCAATAAAAAACGCAATGATAATCATATATGTCATCGGTGCTACCATCTGTTGAGCATCTTCCAATCGACTGACAAGCGACCCTAATGTAGCCGCAAGCGTAGCATAAAGGAAATACCCTAAAATGAAAAACAAAACAGCATAAGCAATGATATCCCACTGGATCGTTCCCAGGCCGACGATCTCCAAAAACGACCCTTCGCCTGAATTCTGCTTAATTCCTAAATATCCTATGCCAATAATTAAAGAAAACTGGAGCAATCCAACAAGGGCGATTCCAGTAATTTTTGCGAACATCTGCGAAATCGGAGACACACTTGAAATAAGAATTTCCATGACACGGCTCGATTTCTCTGTCGCTACTTCAGTGACAATCATATTACCGTAAAGCAATACAGATAAATAAAGTAAAAACAGCATGATATAAACGAGACCCTGTGTCTGAGCGATATTTTCAGCTGTACTTTCTTCATCACCCAGATAAACTTCATTTAGCTCAGGAGGCATTTGGATAGCTGCTAATACACCTGGATCCACAGAGGTTTGATTAGAAATTGCCTGCATTTTCAACTGCTGAAGAGACTGTTCGACAATTTCACTGTCCCCCGGTGACAAACTTTCTGCTGAGTAATAATAAGCCGCTGGAAGTCCACTATCGCTTTCAGTGATCTCCAGTGCCGCTTCCTTCCCTTCTGAGTCTTCTGCGGCCTTTTTGAGCTCTTCTACCGGCAGACCTGTAACTTCAGCAGAAAACGATTCACTTGTGTCCAGGACTTCAGCCATTGCCCCCGCCCATTCTTCATTTTCACTTACTACCATTACTTTCGTTTGGTCTGCTTCATCTTCTCCGTTATCGAAAACTTCAATAATCGATTGAATGTTTGTAATAAGAAAAATCAGCGAAAGTGTGACGATGGTTGTAATAATAAATGATTTTGATTTCACACGTGAGGCAAAAGTATGTCCGACCATAATTAAGAATTTATTCATAAGAGTCCCCCACCTTCTCGATAAAGATATCATTTAAAGAAGGTTCCTCAAGATCAAATGTACGGACAAACCCCCGCCCGCTTAATGCTGCAAAAATCTCCTGAGAGACTTCCTCATTTTCCACCTGGACTTCGCACCCTTCACTGAATGGTTTATACTTTGTCACTCCATCAATATCCTTAATAAACTCCAGATCAAATTCAGCTTTTAATCGAACATTTTTCCTTCCAAAAGAACGCTTAATTTCTTTAAGACTGCCGTGCACAACTGGTTTGCCGTGATGCAGAATACATAGATGCTCACACAACTCTTCAACATGCTCCATCCGGTGAGAAGAAAAAACGATGGAAGTGCCAGCTTCCTTCAATTCAACTACTGCTTTTTTCAGCATTTCAACATTTACCGGGTCAAGCCCAGAGAAAGGTTCGTCTAAAATGAGGAGCTTCGGTTTATGTAAGACGGCTGAGATAAACTGAATCTTTTGCTGATTCCCTTTTGATAGATCCTCAACCTTTCTTGTTTTATAATCAGGAACTTTAAATTTTTCAAGCCAAATCTCTATCTCTTCTATTGCCTCTTTCTTGCTCATCCCTCTAAGCTTCGCAAGATAGACAAGCTGATCCTGGACCTTCATTTTGGGATAAAGACCTCTCTCTTCGGGAAGATAGCCTATCAAATGGCTTTGATCATACCCAATGTCTCCCCCTTGCCAAGTAATCGTCCCCTCTGTTTCTTCAATCAGTCCAAGAATCATTCGAAACGTCGTCGTTTTCCCGGCTCCATTTGCCCCAAGAAAGCCAAAGATTTGTTTTTCCGGTATCTCAATGGATAATTGATTCACTGCCGTAAAGCCGCCAAACTGTTTCGTTACATTATGTAGTTTTAAAGTCACAGCTTTCCTCCTCCTTTAATGATTAAATACGTTTGAAATAGAGAAATAGTTTCAATCTTGTTGAAAAACAATGCAGGATTTTACTCCTTATTTATCTAATGTATATAATATGATTAGCTATTCATTTTTTTAACTTAAGGAGACGATTTTTAATGAAAAAGTATTTCTTAACCGTTTTTGAGCAGAACGGGACAAACCTGTTAGATGAATCTTTCGAAGCTGAAAATGATAAAGAAGCTAAACAGATCGGCAGCCAAAAGTTAGAAGAAAAAGGTTTTTTGGAATATACCCACCGCTGTGTTGCACCAGAAGGACACCTTGTATTGTTTCACCGTTAAAAAAAAGTCGCTAATAAAAGCGACTTTTTTTATTGACCAGAAAATTTAGGTTTTCTTTTTTCTAAAAAGGCTTCAATCCCTTCTTTATGGTCCTGCGTATGCCGAAGTTTCCATTGGGACTGCCTTTCCTTAGACAAATACTGAAGAAGCCGGTCTAAGCTGTAATTATTGTAAATACGCTTTGTCGCGATCATTGACTGAAGCGGTCTCCCCGTCCATTTATTAGCTAATTGATCTGCTGACTTATAGACATCCTCATCAACAATCATATCTACAAGCTCAACTTCCTTCGCTTCTCCCGCGGTCAATTGTTCCCCTTCCCAGGCAAACTGCTTAGCCCGGTGTGTGCCAAGCCGCTGTTCTAAAAAGAAATGGCCGCCTCCATCTGGTGCTAAACCAACACCAATAAAATTCATGGAAATTTGCGTGTTTCTTTCCGCTATTAAATAATCAGCCGCCAGCGCAATACTTAGTCCCAAACCAACAACAGGTCCATGCAAGGCAGCAATAACGAGCTTAGGCATAGTAAAAATCCCTGTTGCAATCGTTTCTATATCATCCATCACTTGATCATAGACTTCAGGATTAGTAACCTCTTGCATCATGGCAACATCTCCGCCCGCACAGAACGCTTTCCCAGCACCAGAAATAACAACGATTTGTGCCTCTTTATCTTTCGTTTCCTCTACAAGTGCGGCAAATTCCTTAAGCATATCACTATGAAGCGCGTTTAATTTTTCCTTTCGATTTAATCGAATATGAATTATCCTGCCGTCTTCCTCTACTTCAAAATAACGCATAGAGATCCCCCTTGTATGAATCTATGCTTTTAATTTTCGTCATAAGATGATAATTTTCCTGCCTTTATTTCAAATTTTTTGAATTTAAGGATGTCGTCCTGGTTATATTAGCGGTCGGAGCTGGTATTGCTTTCTTTATAAAGTTTCTGGCTTTCGGCGCTTTGACCGGCTCTTTCAGCCGTGCTTCCCCTTCTATCGGCGGTTCTCCTCTTTTTCGACGGTTCTTCTCTCGCTTTCGGCGCTTCTCTCCACTCTTTCAGCCGTGCTTTTCCTTTCTATCGGCGGTTCTCCTCTTTTTCGACGGTTCTTCTCCCGCTTTCGGCGCTTCTCTCCACTCTTTCAGCCGTGCTTTCCTTTCTATCGGCGGTTCTCCTCTTTTTCGACGGTTCTTCTCTCGCTTTCGGCGCTTCTCTCCGCTCTTTCAGCCGTGCTTTTCCTTTCTATCGGCGGCTCTCCTTCTTTT
>NZ_LT800499.1:2974771-3033472 GCF_900166625.1 Halobacillus massiliensis
TTCTATCGGCGGTTCTCCTCTTTTTCGACGGTTCTTCTCTCGCTTTCGGCGCTTCTCTCCGCTCTTTCAGCCGTGCTTTTCCTTTCTATCGGCGGCTCTCCTTCTTTTCGACTGTTCTTCTCCCGCTTTCGGCGCTTCTCTCCACTCTTTCAGCTCTTCCACTTTCACCAGTTTCTTTTCAAAAAAAAGCTGCCCCATCAAGGGCAGCTTCAAAGTTATTATTGCTGTGGTTCTTCAGGATTACCGTAAAGCTCTTCAAGAGGCTTCGTGATAATCTTACTGATATCATTAATAACAGTATTTAAACGCTGTTCAGCTTCCATTAGTGTAGAAATTTGCGGATGCTGCTGAACAAGTTCAACTACCTGGCGAGCTTTTTCCACTTCTTCTTCAGTAATTTCTTGTCCTTGCATTTGTTTTTGCTGAAGGTTGATTTGAGTTTGACGGAAATCTTCAAACATGCCTTTCGCTGCTTCATCATTCATTACAGCTTCATAAGCTTCTTTTAAGCCAGTAAATTCTTCGCTTTCGCGGATTGCTTTTTCGAGATCATAGGCGTGATCATATAAGTTTGCCATAAATAAAATGTACCTCCTAGGTTTGTTCAGTGTTAAACTCCTTCCCCACTATAACAAACATCACTTATCATGTATAGGCTTATGGTCTTCTTACAGAAACAGGACGAGTATTCCCTGAAACAGCCCGATGATTCCGCCTAATAATGCGCCGAGGTACGTAATCATTTTAAATTCGCGCCTCGAGATGCCAAGAACCATTTCTTCGAGTCGGCCGACATCGAATGATTCCACTTCCTCCTGCACGATTTCTGATAATTTCATGGACTGCATCATTCGATCGATCCGCTCTGCCAGCATTGCCGTTACTACAGGTATCAAGGCTGGAATAAAATCAGTAATCAGCTTTGATTTAAATGGGGCTGCCCATTCTTTAATTGAAGTATTCAGCCACTGTTCCAGAGGGAGGGCTTTCGAAACGGTCTGTCTTAAAGCGGAGTGAATATGATCCTTTCCTATTTTTTGTTCATATTCGCCAACTGGCTGATTTAAGGCGGCATGCAATTCGCTTTGAAGCATTCCCTGGAGCCATTCGGTCGTTTCACGTGCGGTTACATAGCGTATAAGCACCGGGTGAACCCTGTCTATCACTCGCTCAGAGCCCATAAAAGATTGAATCATATTACCGAGGAATCCCTGGTTCTCTAAGTAATTGTCAATCAGTGCGCCCACTTTCCATTTTCCTTCCGGACTGTTGAGAAATTCATATACTTTTTCCTGTAGATAATAAGCAAGCTCATTTGTGCCTGCCTCTGCTTTTTTCCGCCAGTTTGCCGGCAGTACATCTTCAACTTTCTGATGACGCCATTCGTTCATGAGCTGCTCATATCTCTGTTCGACCACTGTGTGTAAAGATTTTTCTAAAGAATCCTTATCTACAGTAAGATTCACTTTTTCAAGTGTGTTTTTTAGGCTTTCTGGAGATGATAATAACTTTTCAACTTCTCTTTGGGCGAAGCTGGTTAATTTGTTTTGAAAATTTGTTCCTTCTATGTTTTTCTTAAGCCCTTCAGCTGTCAGTAAGTGTTCGACAACCGTTCGTCCCATTTGTTTTGCCAGATCGTTCTGACGCTTTGGAATAAGCCCTGGAGTAAAAGGCAAACGGAATTTCCCCATATATATGGCGCGATATGGACGAAAAAGCATCCGTATGGCTAAGGAATTCGTCAGTCCACCGATCACTGCTCCAATCGCGACCATTAGCGATATTGTTATAAATGTATTCATATTAACCCCTCATTTCACTACATGCACTGAAATCCATTATAGATGAATCTTTTCCCCTAAGCCAATAGGAAATGCATCCTCTCCATTACCAGCCAATAATTGCCTTATTTGTTTAAGGGCTTGTCGAAAATAATAGGAATAAGGAGGTGATTTATATGGACAAAAAAGATAACAAAGTAGCAGAAGGTAAGGACCGCTTTGAACTCGATATCGATCGAATGATCAATGAAGGGATGGCAGGCGGCAGACCTGTAGCAACAAGAGGCCGTGAGCAAATTGAGGAAGCACATCCCATTCCTGAACAGGAAAAATAAAAAATGATGATGCCTCTTAAAGGCATCATCATTTATCTACTCTTAACAATCATACTAACAGCTTCATTAATTAATTCTTCTGCAGACTCGCCGTCTTTCTCTGCTTCCTTTATACAGGTTTCGAGGTTTTTTGCGACGATATAACCGATTGCACGATCGATCGCAGAACGAGCTGCTGAAAGCTGGGTAATGACGTCTTTACATTCTTTATCTTCTTCCATCATCTTCAACACGCCGCGTATTTGACCTTCTACACGCTTCAGTCTATTTTTCGTTTCCGGTGTGTATTCATATTTATTCTTAACGTCTGCCACATTCTTTCCCCCTAAACGTACTTAATAAAAATCATGTATAATATAGTAACTGTAAAGCTTAATTATATTTTATCATAATAGAAAATTTAATTGAAAAAAAAGGAGATTTAATATGTCTCTGCTTAATCAGCTAAGAAAAAATTATCCTTCTTTAATTTTAATTGAGGAAGACAAGCCTATCGATGAGGAATCATACGAGTTGTTTCGTACGACGGAAGAAGAGATCGTTGGAATTGCACGAGATGAAATAAACAGCCGGGAACTTGATCTTTTACATATTATTCTGAAACCGTATAAGGAAGCTGGCCTTAGTTCAAAAGAGAAAGCCTGGCAAAACTTCCTTGAAAGAAAAAAGGAGGAGCTGCGGATAAAACCGCTGCCTGATAAAGTACGCTTTATTTTCTTCTCAATATCTGACGAAAATATAGAGAGAGAAGCTTTTCAGGAAGCGATGCAGGCACTCTTTCCCAATACCATGCCTTTTATATGGAAAAATCATCATGAAGGTGCAGTTATTGAAGAATTTACGGAAGAAGGACAGGATCCCATTGCGTTCGGATCTATTGTGGATGTGCTTATGAGTGACTTTTATACGAACATACAGCTTTATATTAGTGAGGATGTATATAATCTTAAGGAAGCTCCAGACCAATTCGCCTGGGCAGAAAAATGCTTTTTGCTCGCTAAAAAGTATCAATCCGGTAAAGTTACGTCATTAAAAGAAGTTGTCCCTTATCTTTACATTGATGCTTTATGTAAAGAAGATCGCGACCAATTGAAAAAGTCGCTTCTTAAAGATGTTTCGGAGGACACAGAACTACTTCAGACAATTGAAGTTTTTCTGGAATCAGGATCCAATACAACCTTAGCTGCCAAGCAGCTCTTTATGCACCGCAATAGTCTCCAATACCGTGTGGATAAATTTATTGAGAAGACAGGTGTTGATATAAAACAATTTGACCGGGCAGCGATTATTTATTTATTACTTGCCGAACTTAATCATTAATCGACAAAGTGCACAAAGATTCTAAAAATTCTTTGTGCACTTTGTCCATTTATTTTACCCCTCTTGTCCGATAGACTGAAATTAATCAAGAAAGCGATTTCACACTTTCACACAGGGGGTTTCACTAATGGCAGAGTTAAAATTAAAAAGCATTGATAAGATTTATGATAAAAAAGTAAAAGCGGTAGATGATTTTAATCTACATATTGGCGATAAAGAATTTGTTGTATTTGTAGGACCATCAGGTTGTGGTAAATCTACAACCTTACGTATGATTGCCGGTCTTGAAGAAATTAGCTCCGGAGATTTCTTAATTGATGACAAACGAATGAATGATGTAGCTCCAAAAGACCGCGATATCGCAATGGTATTCCAAAACTATGCTCTTTACCCGCACATGAATGTATACGATAACATGGCCTTTGGTCTTAAGCTGCGTAAAATGGACAAGAAAGAAATCGAACAGCGTGTTAACAATGCAGCTAAAATCCTAGGGCTTGAAGCTCTTTTAGATCGTAAACCGAAAGCGCTATCTGGCGGTCAGCGTCAGCGTGTTGCTCTTGGACGTGCCATCGTACGTGATGCTAAAGTGTTCCTAATGGATGAGCCTTTATCAAACCTTGATGCAAAGCTTCGTGTTCAGATGCGTGCCGAAATTCAAAAACTTCACCAGCGTCTGCAGACGACTACTATTTATGTAACACACGACCAAACAGAAGCGATGACAATGGCTACGCGACTTGTTGTAATGAAGGATGGAATTATCCAGCAGGTCGGTGCGCCTAAAGAAGTATATGATAAGCCCGAAAATGTCTTCGTTGGAGGATTTATCGGGTCACCTGCCATGAACTTCTTCCACGGTACACTTGAGGAAGGACTTGTCAATCTTGCTGGTACTACTCTAGCCGTTCCAGAAGGAAAAATGAAAACACTTCGCGAACAAGGCTATATTGGTAAAGAAATTGTTTTAGGTGTGCGCCCTGAGGATATGCATGATGAACAGCTGTTTATCGATGCAAACTCTGATAAAACAATCAACGCAGACATTGAGGTTGCCGAATTAATGGGAGCAGAATCCTATTTATACTCTCGCGTCGGTGATCAGGAATTTGTCGCTCGAGTAGACTCGCGTTCTGATATTCATGGCGGTGATAAAATTCAACTGGCGTTTGATATGAACAAAGCACACTTCTTCGATGCGGAAACTGAAGACCGAATTCGCTAAAATATGACAAAAAACAGCTTCCACCAGGAGGCTGTTTTTTAGTTTCTCTTCTATATAAGATGATAAGAACTTTTTAATAGGAAATAAATAAGGAGAAAGGGCGCACCCTTTCTCCTCCTTCAAAAATTATTAACGTTGTTGTCCACCGAACTGTTGTTCAGCCATTTGTACAAGACGTTTAGTGATTTCTCCACCTACAGAACCGTTAGCACGGGAAGTAGAATCAGCACCAAGTTGTACTCCGAATTCCTGAGCGATTTCGTATTTCATTTGGTCTAAAGCTTGTTGTACACCAGGTACAAGTAGCTCGTTAGATCTGTTGTTAGCCATTTTTGTCTCACCTCCTGTGTGTAATTCTAGTATGATCACAGACCAATTTTTTTATCACAAAAAAACATTGGTAAATACAGGTATTTTTTTACTGAGACAAAAATGGCGTAATTAATGCTTAGGCATTAGGCTTGGTCATTGCTTTTGGATCTACATACTTTTCGAATTCCTCTTCTGAAAGAAGATCAAGTTCTACGGCAGTTTGTTTTAATGTCTGATTCTTTTCAAAAGCCGTTTTGGCGATTTTCGCTGCATTTTCATATCCAATGTGAGGGTTTAGTGCTGTCACAAGCATAAGGGAATCGCGCAGATACTTTTCAATCTGCTCATGGTCTGGCTCAAGCCCTGTAACACAACGTTCGTCAAAGGATACCATGCTGTCAGCTAAAAGCTGGGCAGATTGAAGGAAATTAAAAGCAATTACCGGCTTAAATACATTCAGCTCAAAATTCCCCTGACTTGCAGCAAATCCAATCGCTGCGTCATTTCCCATAACCTGTGCCGCCACCATTGTAATGGCTTCACTTTGTGTTGGATTTACTTTTCCAGGCATAATAGAGCTTCCAGGCTCATTTGCTGGAATAATAATTTCACCAATTCCACAGCGCGGTCCGCTTGCAAGCCAGCGTACGTCATTAGCAATTTTCATAACATCGGCTGCCAGCGCTTTTAATGCTCCATGGGTATGAACAAGTTCATCATGAGAGGTTAAAGCATGGAATTTGTTTGGTGCGGAAACAAATGAATTGCCTGTTTCCTTATTAATCTGTGCTACAACTTTCTCAGAAAAATCGACATGGGCATTCAAGCCAGTACCGACAGCTGTACCGCCAATAGCCAGTTCTTTGACGTATTGACTGCTTTCTTTAATCATATTCTCCGTTTTTTCAAGCATACGATGCCAGCCGCTGATCTCCTGGCCTAAAGTAAGTGGAGTAGCATCCTGCAAGTGTGTACGGCCGATTTTCACGATATCTTGAAACGCTTCCATTTTCTCTTTTAATGTATTCTTCAGCTGGGCAAGTGCCGGCAGCAGAACTTCTTCAACTTTACGGACAGACGCAATATGCATAGCTGTCGGATAAGTATCATTCGAACTTTGTGATTTATTCACATCATCATTTGGATGAAGGCGAAGATCACTATTTTTTGAAGTTAAGTATTCATTACCGACATATGCGATCACTTCATTTACATTCATATTTGACTGTGTGCCGCTTCCTGTCTGCCAGACAACTAATGGGAAATGTTCATCAAGCTCTCCCTTAAGAATCTGGTCAGCTGCATGGGCAATCGCCTCAGCTTTTTCGTTTTCAAGCAGGCCAAGTTCTGCATTGGCCAAAGCTGCGCTTTTCTTTAAAACGGCAAAGCCTTCAATAACTTCTTTAGGCATTTTTTCCTTGCCGATTGGAAAGTTTTCTTTACTACGCTGGGTTTGTGCTGCCCAGTACTTATCACCAGGGACTTTTATTTCACCTAGTGTGTCCTTTTCGATACGATAACTCATGAGGATCCTCCCTTTGTAAGTAAGCTACAGCCTAATTGTATCAATATTCTTACAAAGATTCATTACTGATTCAATGGAAACTGTCGAAAAAACTCATTTTAAAATAATCAGACTATTTAAATTTTTCTAATTATAATGTATGATAAGGACAACTTAAAGAAAGGAGGCAGAAACAGTCCGTACTACATACGCCATCTAAGGAGGGATAGTAAGTAACAGCTGTTTTTGCTTGATCTTTTCCGAAATGGGTAAATGGTTAAAAAAAGAGCCTATGGGTAGGCTCTTTTTTATGGAGAGATTTAAGGAGGGAGTTTCATGCCGAATATTTGGACACATATCATTTTTGCTGAAGACCTGTGCAGGAATTTGGGAAGAGACGATATCATCGATACTTCCAGCCGTTTTTTTTATATGGGAGCACAAGGACCCGATCCTTTGTTTTATTATAACTTCTGGCCGAAGTTATCAGACAAGGGAGTACCTGAACTCGGTACGAGAATGCATACCGAAAACTGCGGTGCGTTTCTCCTTCAACTAATTATGGAAGGAAAGACACTAAAAAACCAATCACAAGCTTACATTCTGGGCTTTGTGAGTCATCATATACTCGATCGAAACACACATCCTTACGTTCATTACAGGGCGGGATATAAAGATAATGACCATCAGAAGCTTGAAGTAGCTATAGATACACTTATGCTTGAGAAATACCGTAATATAGAACCATGGTCAGAACAGGTTCATTTAAAAATTCGTTTAACCAAGCCGGAAAGGAAACATATCTCAAGCTGGCTGCTGCCTCTGATCGCCAATCATTATCCTGTAAATGAACTTCCTAAAGAATACCTGTCTGGATCTTTCCGTGACATTACCATTGCCCAGAGCATCTTTTACGATCCTTACGGCTGGAAAAAAAACTTGATCGGTGCTTATATATCTCCTTATTCCCACAGACCTATTGAAGACCCTGTTGATTATCTAAATGAAAACAAAACGGAATGGCGGCACCCTGCTACTAATGAACCTCACTATACTTCTTTCCAGGAACTTTATAAAGATTCATTAAAAGAGGCTGCCCCGCTCATGGAAGAAATTCTTTCGTACTGGAGTTCACCGAGTACGGATGGCTGGGAAAAAATTAAATGTCTTGTAAAAAACGATTCATATGATACCGGAAAACCGCTGGCATTGAAGCTGAAAAATGTGTATGCAGACCCTATTTTTTAACATTATGTTTCAATAACAGTTTCATGAAGGTGATTGGTCTGCTCCACAGCCTGCCTTTCTCCTTCTTCCACATTTACAATTTTCAAAAGAATAATCCCGACAATAAAGAAAAAAATGAGGGAAAGAATTCCAATCCGGCTCGATCCTGTCAATTGACCAACGAGGGCAAAAACAAAAGGACCAAATACGGCTGAGAATTTTGCCGATATGTTGTAAAAGCCAAAATACTCCGCATGTCTGTCATTCGGGACCATTTTCCCAAATATTGATCGGCTGAGTGACTGAGCCCCGCCTTGAACCATTCCTACACAAATAGCAAGCAAATAGAAGTGAAGAGCTGAAGTCATAAAGTAACCAAGACCGACGATAACTAAATAAACATATAAAGATAGGGTTAAAGCTTTTTTAGCAGATATTCTTTCTGCTAAAAATCCAAAGAAAAAGGTAAACGGAATTCCAACAAACTGAGTAATTAACAGAGCTATGATTAAAGATGAGCTGTCAATACCGATATCGCGGCCATAAATTGTGGCCATTTTTATAATGGTGGAGATTCCATCATTAAACAGCCAGAACGCTAATAGAAATACCAGCAGGTGTTTAAATTGACGTATCTCTTTAAACGTTTGTTTTACTCTTCTAAAGCCGATCACCGGGTAAGACTTTGTTCTGATTACTTTTTGTTTTCTACTTTCTTTTATGTTTGTAAACAATGGAATAGAGAATACCAGCCACCATATACCGACTGAAATAAAAGCAAGCCGGGTTCCCGCCAACGTATCCGGCAGGCCAAACCATTCATATTTCATGATCATCAGCAGGTTTATAGCAAGAAGGATGCCTCCTCCGATATATCCAAATGCAAAGCCCCATGAAGAAACTTTATCTATGGATTGACGGTCAGAAACTTCCGGCAGGAAAGCGTCGTAGAAAACATTCCCCCCAGAAAAACCAATGGTTCCTATGATAAGCAGAAGAGAAGCTAAAAGATAATCCCCTTCTCCCACTAAAGCGAGCATTGAACTTGCTATCATGCCAAGAAAAGCAAAAAACATGAGGAATTTTTTCTTCGAAGAAGTATAATCACTAATAGCTCCGAGCAACGGCGCTAATACAGCAACTAACAGCACAGCGATTGATTGGGAGTAGCCCCAGTAACTGGCGGCCAGTGACTGATTTACCCCTTTCGCTGCTACATCATAGTAAAATATGGGGAGAACAGCAGCCATAATAGTAGTGGCAAATGCAGAATTACCAAAGTCATACATTACCCAGCTCATTACCGGTTTCTTTTTCATAAGCTTCCCCCATCCTCAAAGTATCATTTCTTATGTTAAGCTTAGCAAAAGAACAAGTATAATAGTTTGAATTTTTATAATATTTTTATGAGACAAGGAGTTATTTTATGAGAATTGCTGTTTTTGGAGCTACAGGGAGAGTTGGTTCCCGTGTCACTCAACTAGCTTTGAAGGAGGGCCATGAAGTCCAGGCGCTTGTAAGAGATCTAAATAAAGCTCATTCATTGATCCCAGGCGCTCGGCTTATTGAAGGAGATGCTATAGATTCTAAATCCGTTGAGAAAACATTAGAAGGCTGTGACTTGGTTTTTAGCGGGTTAAGCACTGATAAAGCTTATACATTAACAAAAGCAATCCCTCTCATCATTGCCAGTATGCATGAATTTGAGATCTCAAGGATTATAACGATCGGTACAGCAGGTATTTTAAACAGCCGTTACGAAGAAGGCAAATTTCGTTTTCAGACAAGCGAGTCTAAAAGGAGATCAACTTTTGCAGCCGAAGAGCATGCAAAGGTGTATGAAGCCCTTACAAAAAGTTCTCTCGATTGGACCATTCTCTGTCCAACTTATTTACCAACTGGAGACTCAGAAGGGACCGTCCGGTTTGAAGAAAATTTACTGCCCGAGGGTGGAAAAAAGATCACCGTTGAAGACACCGCTCAATTCGCCTATCAAGAACTAATCAATCAGAAATTTCATAATACAAGAATTGGCCTCAGCTATTAGAAGAGGCTCTTTGATCTATAAAAAAAGAAGCCTCTTTTTTAAGAGACTTCTTTATTCTTCGTAAAAACCGAAAAACTCTTCTAAAGTACTGCCAGATTCATGGATTTCAGTCGATATATCTTTCCCCACATATCGTAAATGCCACGGCTCATATTCATATCCGGTTATATTTCTTGTACCTTTTAAGTAACGAATAATAAATCCATATTCATGGGCGTGTTCTTCAAGCCACTTTCCTTCTTCTGTCTCAATAAAATCCTGTTCAAGTTTAAAAGCCATCTCTGGAGATGTTACGTCCATAGCAAGCCCTGTCTGGTGCTCACTTGTACCGGGTCGAGCAGAAAACTTATCGGCCTCTTCCTGTCCACGCTGATTCACATTACTTTCATAAATAGCTTCCTGCCTGTCATAAGAACGATAACCGGAAGCAGCATATAATTCCAGCCCTTCCACCTCTGCCCCTTTAAATAATTCTTCTAAGGCATTGGCAGCTTCAGGCTGCATATATTTTTTGGGCTGATCGCCATCAAAAGGAAAAGGAACATCAGGAATGATTAATTCTTCGGGCTCGTAATCTTCGGGTAATTTCCTTTGTTTGTTTACAACAACCTCTTTAATATCAGGCTCTGAAACAATCGTCAATCCATCTTCATCTACTTCTTCATCTAAATTTTCGGCATAAGCATAACTTGCTTCTTTTTCCTTTGATTCCTGAGTATTTTCTTCTTTAGTCTCTTCTTTTTGCTGGCTCTCTTCTGATGAATTATTATTTTGCTCTGCTGACTGGTTTTCTTCTGAATTTTCCTGCTGATTGGACATTGAACAGGCTGTAAACAGCAGGGACAGGCTAAACAAAACCAGTAAGGTGATTACTCTTGATCGCATGCCATACATACCTTCCTCATTGTAATACTTATTGTATTACTATAACACTGATTAATTTTAATTGTACATAAAAAAAGCGCCATTTTATAAATGGCACTTTTGCTTTATTATTCCCAAGTAAAAGGCTGATACTTTTCACTTAATCGCTGGAACTCTTTGCGATCATTATTAGCAATTGCAATGTTAATTTCTTTATCTAAACGTTCCTTGTTAAACTGAAAACTTATTTCATCCATAAACAACCTTGAGGCTAACTTAATACCATAGGACAATTCTCTCTTAGCAGTAATTTCACGATTCCTAAAGCCAGGATCTCTACGCAGCACATATATGAGTTTTTGCTTTCTCATGAGAATACCCCCTAATTGCTTTTTTCTATTATGCAGGATTTCCAAGTATTAAGCAACAATATTCTGAATATTTAGTTATATAATACCCCATAAACAGGTTTTTAAACCTTGATATGACTGGGTTTGCGTAGAGAAAAAATTTTAAAAGGAATTTGTTTTATCTATATCATTCTCTATCTTTTGAGAAGGATTTTATTTACCCATTCACCATTTTTTCAGCCACTTGAAGTGTACGGTTCACCTGATGACGTACCGCTCCTTCGATATCTTCTTTCATATTTCCCTCTCCATCAACCGTCACACTCGTTCCATAAGGATTTCCGCCTCCTGAAAAGATAGAGTTATCCGAGTAGCCTGGTGAAACAACAATGGCTCCCCAGTGGAACATTGTAGTGTACAGGCTAAGTATAGTAGCTTCCTGTCCACCGTGCGGGTTCTGAGCAGAAGTCATGGCACTGACCACTTTATTCACGAGTTTCCCCTGAGCCCATAGACCTCCTGCCTGATCAAGGAACTGTTTAGTCTGAGCCGGCAGGGTTCCAAATCTTGTAGGAGAACTGAATATATACGCATCTGCCCACTCCAAATCTTCAACTTGTGCTTCAGGCACTTGATCTTTTGTAGCCAGGTAGTGTTCTTTCCAGGCTGAATTCTGCTCAATAGCAGACATTGGGGCAAGCTCCGGTACACGGACGAGCTTTACGTCAGCTCCCCATTTGTTCGCAGCGTCTTCTGCCCACTGCGCCATTTTATAGTTAGTGCCAGTGGAACTGTAATAAATGACAGCCAATTTTACATTTGCCAATTGTAAACAACCTCCTAATTTATTTTAAATTTTTTTACTGATGGAGTTATACAAATATTTACCCTGACACCTTATATTTCAAACTAAAGAATCTTCTATTCAAGATAGTTAGCAATAGATTAACTACCCTGTTAAATCCATGGGATCGGTGTAGGTCCAGTAGCATTCCTGCCACCTTTGTTCAATGGCCAGTTCTTCAAAAGTATGAGCCCCGCTGTTATAAAAGCTCAGTAAAGCCTCTTCTACACTTTCTTTGCCAGGATCATATTTCACAGGTACTGTTTTGAAAAATTTCAACCCTTGAATGGTTCCTTCAATTACAATTTTCTCTTCAATCATAATTATTTCCCCTCTCTGGTCAATAATAATGAAGACATTTTGGTAACTTTTCCCCCTGTCAGGTCATAAGTAACCCTTTGAAAGTTGAGTAAACTCAACTAAGCTACCCATCTGCAAGGGATATGTATAAGGGTAGCTTTTTTTCTCTAGACCCACTCCCACAAAGTTTGGTAAGCTATACCCTGCTATTAAAAGAGCGGAGGAGATTGTATGAGCGAGATTGAAAAATTAAAACAGGGAGAGCGAGGTGCCTGGGTAAGCATTATTGCCTATCTGATTTTAGCTTCAGCTAAACTAACCATAGCCTCTGTTGGGAGTTCTGAAGCTCTACGTGCAGATGGACTGAATAATGCAACCGATATAGTAGCTTCTATTGCTGTATTAATTGGGCTTAAAATTTCCCGGAAACCGCCTGATAAAGATCACCCCTACGGTCACTTTCGGGCCGAAATTATTGCTTCATTAGTTGCTGCCTTCATTATGGTCGTAATCGGTTTAGAGGTGCTATCGGGAACTTTTGTTAATATTATACGTCAGGAAGCAATTGAGCCTTCGTCACTGACAGGCTGGACAGCCTTGGTGGCGGCTATCTTTATGTATGGGGTTTATCGGTATAATTTAAATTTATCAAAAAAAGTGAGCAGCAAAGCTTTAAATGCAGCGGCCCAGGACAATCGTTCCGACGCTTTAGTCAGTATTGGCGCAGCTATTGGTATTTTTGGAGCGCAATTCGGTATTTATTGGCTTGATCCTCTTGCTGGGTTTATTGTCGGTTTAATTATTTGCAAAACGGCATGGGATATTTTTGAAGATGCCACACACCACTTGACGGATGGTTATGATGAAAAAGATTTAATGGAAATTAGAGAACTCATTGAAGCACATCCTAAAGTTACGGCTGTAAAAGATGTGAAGGGACGTCAGCAGGGGAATCGGGCAATTATTGAAGCAACCATTCACGTAAGTCCAACGATCACTATTGAAGCAGGTCATAACATAACAGATGAGGTTGAAATCATTCTGGAGAATCAACTAAATATTCGGTATGCTCATATTCATGTAGAGCCTTCTGATATTTAAAAAAACGGCGTCAGGGGATGGCCTTCTCCCCCGGCGCCGTTTTTTAACTAATTTTAAATTGTGATACAAGTTCAGAGAGGTTTTCCCATCCATAAGCTGTTTCTTCATAGGTTCCCTGACCGATCGTAACTTCTTCCGCTTCCACAGGGGCTGCTCCAAACTTTCTGTAAAAATCTGCAGATGGGTTTCTCGTTAAAATCCAGACGAGCAGTGAATGATATTCATGCTTATGCATTTCTTCAGCAAATCTCTGAAGAAGCCGGCTTCCGTATCCCTTTCTTTGATAGCGGTCGAGCAGATAAACTGCATAAATTTCTCCGTCATAATTATATTTTTTCGTCCGTTCCTTTCCTCCTGAAATAAACCCAACAAGTTCACTATGCTCATTTTCAATAACGAGAGCTATTTGTCCGTTTACTGGAGCCTTCAGAATTGTTTCCCATAAGGCAATTCTATTTTCTAACGTAATGTTGCTTAAATCCTGTTCGTCTATTAAATCCTTATATGTAGATTTCCAGCTTTCAATATGAATATTTGCAATTTGTTCAGCATCTTCAAATTTAGCTTTTCTTACCTGCATCATGTCGTTCTCTCCCTTTCTCCAAGTGGATAATCCTATTTTATCAAAAAAAGCGATACCACGCTTGTGGTACCGCTTTAAATGTCTATGTGAATATTTTACATGCACTGAAAGCTTGCAATCCGGTTTGTATCAATTCCAAAGTAAACCCAGCGCTGTTGGTTTGGACGCCATCTAAATCCTGCCACTGATGTTCTTCCAATAAAGGTAGGATAAAACCAGAATCGATTGCCATTATTAAGTCTTATCCACGTGTATCTGTAAAGACATCCCCACAGAGACCCGGGATCAACGGCATACAGCTGGGGAGATCCCACAGCTTCTGCTGGAGGACTGCTGGGAGGAGGAGGGAGCTGTCCCGGCGAGATTTGGCCTCCTGGGACTCCTCCAGAGCCTCCAGGAAATCCTCCAGGACCACCAGGAAACCCACCTCCAGGCGGCGGTCCTCCTGGAACTCCTCCAGGGCCGCCCGGGCCAAACCCTGGATAACCCCCAGGCGGTCCTCCCGGTCCCCCGGGAATTCCCGGTACAAACTGTCTATACATAACGTCCATTCCCTTCTATATGAAGATTCCTTATACGTTATGCTTTTTCTTAATTTTGAGTGCTAAAAAGTCAAGAGATAAATCGTAACAATGGCCCCTGCTACAACAATAATAACGTTTAACCTCAACCATGCAAGCAGACCAGCTATAAGCGCAGCAATGATACCAATTTGAGGAGCATCAGGCTTTACTGTAAGAACTCCTGGAAAAATCAATGCGCCTAAAGCTGCATAAGGGATTGCATTCAGCCAACGGTCCACCCATAGAGGGAAATTAATTTTGTCAACAATAAAAGCAGGCAAAAAACGCGGCACAGCTGTTACGACAGCCATTCCAATAATCATCCAGATAATCATCTGTCTTCCTCCTCGTCCTCTATGATCCATATTCCACACAAACCGCCCAGCAGGGTCCCAGCTACAATGGACCACCCCTGGCTCATGCCTATTAGCTGACAAAGATAATTAATCATCATCGCTGTTAATGCGATCCAGATGATACGGTTGTATTTTCTAATAGACGGGACGAGCAGCCCAATAAACATAGCATAAAGAGCTATCCCCATACTTTCACTTAAACGTGGAGGAATAATGTCTCCAAGAAAACCGCCAATAAAAGATCCGCCTACCCAGGAAATATAAGCCGTAAGCATTAAAGAAGCATAAAAGTAGGCCCCAAACTTTTGTTTTGCTTCCGAGTTATGTAATGAGGACATTGTAAAGGTTTCATCCGTAAGCCCAAACGATAGAGGGATTCTTGCCCTTATAGCGATTTGTCTCAATCGATTCATAAAGGAGAGACTCATTACAAAGTGGCGAAAATTAAGAACAAACGTTGCGATTATAATCTCAATCGCACCCGTACCAACGGCCACCATACTGACAGCAAGGAACTGAGCGGCTCCCGCAAAGACCAGCACACTCATTAAGGTAAGCTCCACGAGAGTAAGGCCTGACTGGCTTGCCAGAACTCCATAAGTCAAAGCTACCGGAATATATCCTATCATGATAGGAAAGCCAGCGGCTGCTCCTTTCCTTACCATCTCCAGACGATTAAAAGATTCCTGTTGAAGACTGCTTGGCTGCATATTTATTTTTCCTTTCCCAATGACAAATTTTCCACTATTATACACAATCAAATTATGAAAGAAAATCCATTGACACCACGAGGAATGTCGATTAAAATACTTGTGTATCTTTAGTACTTAAAAGCGTTCAAGTAATATATATAATATCGTGAACCTCAAAGTAGAATTCAGTTGCGACAAACACTATAGAGACTGGATGGGTGGTGAAAATCCAGGTCCTTTGAATTTGAATTACAAGGTTCGAAGCAAGCGATAAAAAACACGAGTGGGTGATGAAACGTCATCAACTAGGGTGGTACCGCGGAGTAAACTTCGTCCCTATTTTTTAGGAGACGAAGTTTTTTTAATTATAGGGGGAATTTTATTATGTTAAAACTACAGCCGGCCAAACTTCCACGAGCTTCAGAAGCATCTGTCATTATATTAATAGTGCTGGCCGTAATCAGCTACTGCATTATCGGGCTTGAACTTGTTCCTCACATTCCGATTTTAATGAGTATATTTTTAGTGTCAGCTTATGGATTACTAAAGAGAATTCCTTTTCAAACTCTTCAGAACGGAATGATAAAAGGGGCAGAGACTGGCTTAGGAGCTGTCCTGCTGTTTTTCCTTATCGGTATTTTAATTTCAAGCTGGATGGCCAGTGGAACAATTCCTGTTCTCATGAATACAGCCTTTGCATTGGCTGGAAGTCCTTGGTTTTATGCGATTACTTTTACGATCACTGCCATCATTGGAGTCTCCTTAGGAAGCTCATTTACCACGGCAGCAACTGTCGGGGTAGCTATGCTTGGTGTCGCTGAATCAGCCGACTTCTCACTAGCAATCACAGCTGGTGCGGTCGTATCAGGGGCCTTTTTTGGAGACAAAATGTCCCCATTATCAGATACGACTAACCTGGCTTCTACTGTTGTTAAAGTGGACTTATTTGATCATATAAAAAATATGATGTGGACGACTATTCCTGCTTTCGTTCTCAGCTTTATACTATTTGCCCTTCTATCGCCTTCTGGGGCTGCAAACACTGCTGGGCTTGCTTCCTTCCAGGAAGGACTTAAAGCTTCAGGATTAATGCACTGGTCCTCGTGGATCCCTTTTATTATTTTAATAATTTTTACGTTAAGCAAGCAGCCGGCTTTCTTATCACTAGCCGTTACAAGTATAGCTGCTACACTAATTGCAGGCCTGCACTCCGTTATCCCATGGAGTGAATTGTGGTCTGTATGGTTTGACGGTTTTTCCATTGAAACTGGCAATGAAGCTGTAACAGAAATGTTAGCTATGGGTGGAATGAATGGAATGTTATTTACAGTCAGCCTTGTAATTTTAGCGCTGGCGTTAGGAGGGCTCTTTTTTACAACGGGCATCATCCCTTCGATCCTTGCAAAAGTTCAACATGCGCTGTCCTCTGCTCGTTCAGTCATCCTTTCTACGGCATTAACGGCGATTGGAATCAATGTCTCTATTGGAGAACAATACCTTTCCATTTTGCTTACAGGAGAAGCATATCAGGATTTATATGATAAGAATGGGCTGGCTCGTAAAAACTTATCCAGGACTTTGGAGGATGCAGGTACAGTCATTAATCCGTTGATTCCATGGAGTGTTTGCGGGGTGTTCCTTGCCGATGTTCTAGGGGTTTCTGTACTGAGTTACCTTCCATTTGCATTTTTCTGTCTGTTTTCTCCTATTTTAACTATATTAGTGGGACTGACAGGCAAAACATTAACTTACAAAAACAGTTAGTCTTAAAGAGGCATACTTCCATATTTGAATCTCCCTTTTGTTATGGCTGTTTTTTTACTTATGAAGAAAATGGGCTGTTCCGTTTATTTCGTTGGAGAAAAGCGGCTGGGAAATAGCTCGCTTTCCGCGGGGAGCCAATGAGCTAGCTCGTTACACTCGCGGATCTCACCTTGGCTCTATCTCCCTGCTGGAGTCTCGCCATTTCCCCCCCTCTTTACCATTGTTGGAATAAACGGAACGCTGTAGTTTCATTAACCGCTCTAAAGGAAATAGTCCTCTCTAACTCAATGTTCCGTTACGCCAATAAACATAAAGGGCCAGGGGAAACGGCGAGACTCCTATGGGAGAAAAGAACAGGGTGAGATCCCGGAGGGCTAAAAGCCCGAGGAAGCTCACCGTTCGCCCATGGAAAGCGAGTTGTTTCCCCAGGCCCGATTCTCCTTATTCAGGCAAACGGAACAATAATCCCTAAAACAAAATAGTGTCATAACAAAGCTGCTCTCTAATCTAAAGCCAGGAATTATCCTGGCTTTTTTGTTTCCAGTGAATAGAACATTTAGTCGTGCTTAAACTAAGTGGTAAAAGGAGGGACTCTCATGGAAGAAAAACCATATGAACCGCTGCAAGACGAACACTGGGATATGGAACAGGCAATAGCTGAAGACGTGCTTGAGGACGTCGCTTATTACCGCACATTAATGGTCAATGTAATATTTATCGGTAAACCATATGAAGAAAAATGGGTCCTCATAGACTGTGGGATCGGCCACTATGCCCAAAGAATAATAGAAGCTGCTAAAAAACGTTACGGAGATGTTCCACCCTCTGCCATTATCCTTACTCATGGACATTTTGACCATGTAGGATCAGCAAAGAAGCTGGCCAAATACTGGGATGTTCCCATTTATGCACATGAAAAAGAAATGGATTACCTGATTGGTGAAAGATCTTATCCAGTTGGTAATTCGACCATTGGCGGCGGATTAATATCTGTTCTTTCTCCCTTCTTCCCAACTACACCTCCAAACTTAAAAAAGTGGGTAGAGCCTTTACCAGCGGATGGTTCTGTGCCTTTTTTAGAAAAATGGCGGTATATTCATACACCAGGACATACGCCGGGCCATATTTCACTCTTTAGAGACAGTGATCGAACGATGGTTAGCGGAGATGCCTTCATTACAGTGAAACAGGAATCCAGCCTGGCCGTATTTATTCAGCATCAGCACGTCCACGGGCCTCCTGCATATTTCACTCACAACTGGCCGGAAGCCGAGCAGTCTGTTAAAAAACTGGCAGCATTAAACCCAACAACGGCTATAACCGGCCATGGGCTGCCTATGAGTGGGGAAGACCTGCAGAATCAGCTGAGCGACTTAGCTCATAATTTTAAAGAACTTGCCATTCCCAAAGATCACTACCATTAATGAAAGCAGGCTTTAGGTAGTGCACCCCGGAAGTTAGAGTTAAAAATCTAACTTCCGGGGTGTTTTTGTATGACAAAATATAGTGAGAAATTTAAATTACAGGTAGTAACGGAGTATCTTCAAGGTCATCTAGGGTACGCTTTATTAGCTAAGAAGCACTCAATCCCTAGTGATGTGCAAATTTTACGATGGGTTCGAGCTTATCAAGCATTCGGAGAAGAAGGTTTAAAAAGGAAGCGTTCGAAACAAGTCTACCCTGTCCAATTCAAGCTGAATGTATTAAACTTTATGAAACAGACAGGCGCTTCTCATCAGGAGACTGCGATTGCCTTCCAATTGAACAACCCGACGTTAATTGCGAACTGGTCCAATACATTTCGGAAGGAAGGGATCGAAGGCCTCCAAGAAAAAGCGAAAGGACGGCCTTCTATGTCAAAAAAACCTAAGAAAAAGTTAACCCAATCAGATAAGGGATTCACTCGTGAAGAACAATTAGAACGTGAAAATGAACTTCTACGTTTAGAGAATTCCTATCTAAAAAAGTTAAAAGCTTTTCAGGAGAATCCAAATGCCTATCTCGAAAAGCACAAACAGCACTGGTATTCGAACTCAAAAAAGAAGGATTCAAATTAAAAGATGCCTTACGAAGAGTGGACATCCCTGAAGCCACTTATCATTACCAGAGAAAGCAGTTCAAAAAGGAAGATCCAAATAAAGAGTGGAAAGAAAGGATTACGAACCTCTTCCATAAGCACAACGGAACGTATGGCTATCGCCGCATTTCCTTCGAACTCAGAAACCAAGGGTATATGATCAACCATAAAAAAGTTCAACGGATAATGAGTGAACTCGAATTGAAATGTGAAAAATTCACCCGTAAATCCAGATATAAATCGTACAAAGGTACGGTCGGAAAAGTGGCTGGTAATCGATTAAAACGCAGGTTCCATACCCCAATCCGTCTCCAAAAATTAGTCACCGATGTGACTGAATTTAAATGTACAGGAAATGAGAAACTTTATTTAAGCCCAATTATGGACTTATTTAATAAAGAAGTTGTCTCTTTTGGCATTTCCAAACGGCCAACCCTGAACTTTGTTTTAAAGCCGTTGAAGGAAGCATTGGAAACCATTCAAAAGGAAGCCGAATACCGGACAACCATCCACTCTGATCAAGGCTGGCATTATCAACACAACACATGGGTGAAAACATTAAAGAAACATCACATCTTTCAAAGTATGTCCAGGAAAGCAAACTGCGCAGATAATGCGGCCATGGAGAATTTTTTTGGGATTCTCAAACAAGAAATGTATTACGGAGAAGAACTGATTTCTTATGAAGCACTTAAAAAAAGAAAACTCGAGGTCTATGTGGACTACTATAATCATGAACGCGTCAAAGAAAAATTGGCTGGGTTAAGTCCCATACAATACCGAACTCAAACCAGCCAACCAGCTGCATAATAAAAACTCTAACTTTTAGGGGTCACTACCTTACGCCTGCTTTTTTTTATTTTAAATTCAATAAAGTGTCGAGCTTTTCCAGCCCTTGAAGAAGTCTTGGGCTGGGCCGGCAGTATAGGGATTCTTCCAGAACATGAATTTTCCCCTTTTGGATCGCTTTCATTTCATTCCAGCCCGGACGCTTTTTAAGTAGTTCCGGCCTCATTTTATCTTCCTTTACTCCAACCCATACCATACATATATGATCAGGGTCGGCTTTTCGAACATCCTCCCATTCCATTTGGAGGCTGGCCTCCCGCCTGTCGGCAAAGATATTCTGTCCTCCTGCTAGAGCGGTGATTTCGGTTAGCCAATTCCCGCCGCCAGGAGTAAATATCGGCTTTGGCCACCATTCCCAATACAGAGAAGGTGCTGCTCCTTCCCCCCTGTTTTTTTCTTTATATTTTTCAAGTTCTTTTAGAAAAAGATCAGCTTTTAGTTTTCCCAGCTCTTTATAACCTAATGCTTCCCCTGTTTTTATAATGTCTTCTGCAATTTCATTTAACGTACCAGGGTTTAAAATGATATAAGGAATTCCCCGCTCCTCAAGCCCCTTAATGTTTGCTTCCATTCCCGGCACAGATAAAGAAGCAAGCACCAGGTCTGGTTGAAGCTCCTCTACTTTTTCTATATCAATTGACAGGTCCGGCCCAAGCTGTGGGAGTTCCTTAACTGTCTCCGGATAATCAGAATAATTGTCGACACCAATCAACAACTCATCAAGCTCAAGATAGGCCACAATCTCAGTGTTACTCGGGCAAATCGACACTATTCGAATAAGACCACCCCTTTTTTCAGAATCCTCTGATGTTTCAATTTTAATCATTATAGCTTATATTTAGATTAGGAAAAAGATAGAAAGGGTGAACCGTGTGCCATCCGTATTATACAGCTCTTCTAGAGGTTTAGTTGAATACTCTTATGAAGGAAAAGGCCCTGTAATTTTATTATTAAAGGGCGGTCACTCCAGCCGCCGTACTGATTTCTCACATAGCAGTTTAATCTTTGAAGGATATACCCTTCTAACCATCTCACGCCCTGGTTATGATCAAACAGAAGTTTCTGCCGGAAGAAGTGCAGAAGAGTTCTCTGATACGGTTATTGAGATTTTAGATCACTTAAATATTGATAAAGTCAGTGTTATTGCCATTTCTGCTGCAGGTCCTACGGGGATTGCTCTATCGGTATGTCACCCTGACCGTGTAGAAAAATTAATTATGGAAGCAGCCTTGACTACTACGTGGGATGATCAGTTAAAAAGAACCGCCAAAAGATTGTTTGGTCGAAATGAGAAAATGGTATGGGCAAGCTTGCGGCTTCTTTTAAAACTCTCGCCTAATTATGCTATTAAACAGCTGATTCAATGGCTTTCAACTGACTCAGCTGATGATTTTATAGCTGGACTTACACCTAATGATCGCCGGTTTATTTCTGATATAATCATGACTTCAAGTTCGGGTAAGGGCTTTCTTTTAGATTTAGAGCATCGAGTTCCGGATCTTCGTGAAGTAAAAGTGCCGGTCCTTGGAATGTATGCTCAAAAAGATAAAAGTGTTGCCTACTCAAACGCTACATTTTTGCAGTCTAATGTGCCGCAGTGTGAGATTTACGATGTACCTTCCAACAGCCATCTTATTTGGATAGGGACACAGGCCCCGCAAGTGTGGAATAAACGTCTTGAATTTTTAAATCAATAATACTGATAGAGGAGGAAAGGACTTGAATGTCATCCAGATCTCTCACTATAAAAGTGAATTTCTTGCGTTTTACCGTTTCGCCCAACACCTTGATTCAGAAGATCAGGAGCTTTTCAACTTGTGGAAAACACATTATGGATTTAACCCGTATTTAAAAGAGGATCCGAAGAACCAGCTGGCAAAAGAGATGATCAAGCGGGCTTTCCCGAAATACTCAACGATTCTTTCACAAATAGAAAGTTTTGAACCTGATTTTGGAATGGTGAGACGCTATGTGTCTTTAGTCCAGGATGAATTAAAGAGTTATGAGCCTCTGCATTTATCCGTTGTCTTTTTTATTGGTGATTTTGATACCGATGCATTTATAGAAAAAGCGACAAGTGAATCATATATTCTATATTTTCCGATTGAAAAACCGTGGCAGGATGTCCACCTTGTCCAGGAATTGGCAAAAGTGGTTTATTTAAATCAGACGAAAGCGAATCCATATCCACCCAAAAACATTGCACACGCCATCTTTATTGAAGGGTTGTCCCTACATACAGCTGTTAAGACAACTGCAGCTGAATTTAAGACAATGGCCCTGTATCCATGGATGTCTTCGTGTAATAAAGAGCCTAATCGGATTATGATCAACCTTCTCCCTCATATGAGACGGACTGATTATAAAGCTCTTTATTCCTTTACAAAAGGAACCGGTGCTTCAGGTTATTTAAATGAAGCAAGCTTTGCGGGCTGGAATGTCATTCACCATTTATTAAATAATGAGGACACCTTATCAGAGCTTGTTAAGACACCCGAAGAAAACATTACTGGATTAGTGGAAAGAACCCTTCATCGGGTGATTGAAGAATCAACTTATATTTCTTCAAAAGAGTAGGTTTGCATTTTATATTATTTCTGATATAATAAAGTTAATTATTGTTGTTCGTTAAGATTCATAACAGAGAAGGTAGCGTTATGTGAGTTCGTCTTGATTGAATATGAAGAGCAAGAATAGTAATACAATGTGGGGAAAGTCCCACGCAGGAGGTATTCTACATGGTAGAAGGTACAGTTAAATGGTTTAATGCAGAAAAAGGTTTCGGTTTCATCGAGGTTGAAGGTCAAGACGACGTATTCGTTCACTTCTCTGCTATCCAAGAAGAAGGTTTCAAAAGCCTTGAAGAAGGTCAAGCAGTAAACTTCGAAATTCAAGAAGGTCAACGCGGACCTCAAGCTGCTAACGTTACAAAAGCATAATTGATGTCTCTTTAAAAGGGCTCCCCTAGTGGGAGCTCTTTTATTTTATATATAGTAAGTAGATTATTCGATGTAAAACGACAAAACTTTCAAGCTTTTTGAGCCAATTTATTGGTAAAAGACGTATCAATTTAAAATCTGATCTGTTATACTAAGAATTAGTTATTGTTGTTCGGATCGATTCAAAGAAAGAATTGCTTCATAGTAATTTTCATCTTTATCATGTGAAGAGCAAGAATAGTAATACAATGTGGGGCAAATCCCACGCAGGAGGTATTTTCATGGTAGAAGGTACAGTTAAATGGTTTAACGCAGAAAAAGGTTTCGGTTTCATCGAAGTTGAAGGTCAAGACGACGTATTTGTTCACTTCTCTGCTATCCAAGAAGAAGGATTCAAGAGCCTTGAAGAAGGACAAGTAGTAAGCTTCGAAATTCAAGAAGGTCAACGCGGACCTCAAGCTGCTAACGTTACAAAAGCATAATATAAAAAAAAGCTCCCATACTGGGAGCTTTTTTATTTATTCTTCTTCCTGGTCCGTTAAAATAAGGGGACCATCTTTTGTAATGGCAATCGTATGTTCATACTGAGCAGATAGAGAACCATCCAGAGTCCGTGCTGTCCAGTTATTCTCATCCATCTTATTGCCAAATGTACCAATATTGATCATCGGCTCAATGGTAATAACCATCCCCTCTTTTAAACGAGCTCCTTTGCCAGCCTGACCGAAGTGAGGAATATATGGATCTTCATGAATCGTTTCCCCGATTCCATGTCCAGTAAAATCTCTGACTACAGAATATCCTTCCCCTTCTGCATAAGACTGAATGGCATGACCAAGATCACCAATACGGTTTCCAACTTGAGCTTTTTCAATAGCCTTGTATAGAGAGGTTTTTGTAACATCGAGAAGTTTTTTCGCCTCATCACTAATTTCTCCTACTGGATGTGTCCAAGCAGAATCAGCTAATGCCCCATTTAGATTGACTACCATATCAACGGTAACAATGTCGCCTTCGTTTAATTTTTCATCTCTAGGAAAGCCATGGCAGATCTCATCGTTAATGGAGGCACATGTTGTGTATTCATATCCTTGATAACCTTTCTGTTCCCCTGTAGCACCGTGTTTCTCCAAGTAGTCTTCTACAAATTTTTCAATCTCCATCGTAGTGACACCCGGCTTTATAAAAGTCCTTAATTCTTTATGGACATTAGCTAGAAGCTTACCAGCCTCATGCATCAACTCTATTTCTCGTTTACTTTTTCTTTTAATCATTATCCGATCCCTCTTTCAAACATAATCCCTTAGTATCATAACGAAAAAACTGCCAGAAAACTAGCAGGGCCACTTATAACTCCTTAATTATTTTGGCCGGGTTCCCTCCTGCAAAGACACCTGCTGGAATATCTTTTGTTACTACAGCTCCTGAACCGATAACAGCCCCTTCTCCGATAGTAACTCCGGGGTTTATGACCGCACTTCCTCCGATCCATACATCATCTTCAATGGTAATTGGCTTCCCTGATTCTAACCCGCTTGCGCGGACTTCTTTATCTAAAGGATGAGTTGCTGTATAGAGATGTACACCAGGACCCATCAGTACACGATGGCCAATATTAATTTTGCAGACATCCAGCATAACACAGTTGTAATTCGCGAAGAAATTTTCTCCTACATGAATATTATAGCCATAATCACATTGAAAAGACGGTTCAATGTATGCCCCTTTTCCTGCAGATCCAAAAATATCTGATAGTAATTGCTCTCTTGGATAATCATCAGTTTCTTTTGTTAAATTATATGTATAAAGCAATTGACTTGCCCGCTTTCTTTCCAATACTAATTCTTGATCCCATGCTTTATATAGCTCGCCTGCCAGCATTTTTTCTTTTTCAGTCATAAGTTACTCCTTTACACGTTTTTTTATAATTTACTTTATTATAAGGATTAGATAATATTATTACAATCAAGGGGGAATCCAAATGAAATTTAGAATATTGACAGGTGAGGATGCTAAAACCTACCGGGAACTTCGGCTTGAAGCCCTTCTTAACAGTCCTGACGCTTTTTTAACAGCTTACGAACAGGAGAAACAACGAGCTAATCCTATTCAAGCAACAGCTGAACGGCTCGACAGCAGTCATGCCCTTACAATCGGCTGTTTCAATAAGGACCAGCTTGTTGGAAATGCAACTTTAACCTTTCAAATGCACCCCAAGTGTAAACATAAAGCCTCAATTGTTGGTGTTTATGTCTCCCCTTCTCATCGACGGCACAATGTTGCCCGGCAGCTAATAAACGAATGTATCAAAGAAGCAAAAGCCCGGGAAATCGAAGTCATACAGCTGGCCGTTGTGACGACGAATCAGCCGGCACTTAAACTTTACAAAACAGCCGGTTTTTCCATTTTCGGAACTGAGCGTCACGCTGTCAAAGTTTCAGACCGTTATATGGATGAGTACTGGATGGATTACCATATAGACTAGTTTTGAAACGAATCTCCAGCTTAGACGTAAGTAATGGAGAAAGGAAGGTAACTACATATGATTAAAATTGACCGCATTACCAAAGAATTCTCTGGAAAAAAAGTAATCCACGACTTATCACTTAAAGTAGAGGACGGAAAAATTTTTGGCTTTCTCGGTCCTAATGGTGCTGGTAAGTCTACGACTATTAAAATGATGACCGGTATTCTCCCTGTTGAAACCGGATCAATTACTCTCAATAAGTTTGATATAATGGCAACACCTTTACAAGCCAAACAAATCATTGGGTACGTTCCTGATCGCTCTGATGTCTTTCTGCGTTTAAAAGGAATTGAGTATTTAAACTTTATAGCAGATGTTTATAAGGTTCCTAATGATATTCGCCGAGAGCGAATCGAGCGTTTCACGAAAAAATTTGACATCTATGAGGCATTAAACGATTATATGCAGACATACTCCCATGGCATGCGTCAAAAAATCGTGGTCAGCGGTGTCCTATTACATGATCCTGATATTTGGATACTGGATGAGCCGCTGACGGGACTGGATCCAAAATCAGCTTATACTTTGAAAGAATTAATGCGTGAACATGCAAATAAAGGAAAAGTTGTTTTCTTCTCTACCCATGTGCTTGAAGTTGTAGAACAGCTTTGTGATGAAGTGGCGATCATTAATCGCGGTCAAATTGAATTTCACGGGCACATGGCCGAACTGAAACAGCAGTTTAAAAATGATGAAAACCTGGAAAAGGTTTTCCTGGAGCTAACGAAGAATGAATAAAACTTTTCGTTTAATTCAGCTAATGTTAAAGATGCAATTCTCCTTATCAGGCAAAAGCACTATGGAAATTGGATCTTATGTGTTATTGCTGGTGTTTGCATTTCCCTTTTCTGCTGTTTTATTTTATTCGCTGGACAGCATTATAGGAGCTTTGTATGAAACCTTGGCTCCCACAGGAAACGAAACATTTATTCTTAGCCTGTTGTTTATTCTTATGTTTGTGTTATTTATTTTTTTAAGTATCAGTTCGATATTAAGTTCATTTTATTTTGCGGAAGATATAGAATCTTTTATCCCACTGCCTTTTCAACCTTACCAGCTCATGGCCGCTAAATCAGCTGCTCCACTTGTTACACTATATATCGCTAACTTGATTATTCTAGCTCCCGCATTGGTAATCTTTAATCTTTACCATAACTCCGGCTTCCTTTACTACATTTATGCTTTTGCGGCATGGCTGAGTGCACCTGTTCTGCCATTTGTGCTTACTGCCATTGTTATTATGTTTGTTATGCGGTTTCTTAATATCGCTAAAAACAAAGATCGAATGAAAATAATTGCCGGTCTACTTATGTTTGTTTTTATCATCGGAATAAATGTTTTATTACGACTGAATTTGTCAGCTGATGAAACAGGAGAAAGCATGGCACAGCTGATTCATGAAAAAAACGGCCTATTACAGGCGGCCGATGTGCTATTTCCTACAGCTTATTTTAATTCTGCAGGCCTTGGCTCCCCGAATTCAATATCTGCGATTGGCTATATTTTTCTATCCTTAGCTATTACAGCTGCTGCCTTTGGAGTTTTCCTGACCGCAGGACAGCGGCTTTATTTTAAAGGAGTACTCGGCTTATCGGGAAGTTCTAAGAAATCTTTTAATAACGAAAGCATACGGAAACAAGTAAAGCAACGTCCTGTTCTCTGGGTAAGCTGGCTGCGGGAGATGCGCGTTATTTTCCGTACTCCTGCATATTTTACTCAAATCATTGTACAATCTCTTTTATTGCCTGTTTTATTTGTCGTCATCTTTTTCTTCGACCGAGGAACCAGCTTAGGGACAATGTCAGAACAAGCAGATGAAAAAAACCTGATACTGATGATAACAGGTTTTACAGTTTTTATACTCGGAATTAGTCCTGCATCCATCTCTTCAATATCACGAGACGGAAAAAACTGGTTTAATCATTTATATATGCCTATTTCTGCAAGAACCTTAATAACAAGTAAGTTACTTGCAGCCTTTGTCATTCATCTCCTTTCCTTAATAATTGTAGGTGTAGTCGGATGGTTCTTTATGGACCTTCCTTTAGCTATTATTTTCATCTGGATGGTTTTATCTCTTTTTATCAATTGGATAACAGCTGTAATCGGAACAGCCACTGATTTATATATTCCTCGATTAAACTGGACAGATGAGCGGGAGGTCTTTAAGGGCCGGCTGACTGGTTTCCTCTCTTTCTTTATCGAAGCAGCTTTATTAGGACCAATTTTCCTGATCATTTGGAGAATTGATGCTATTCAGGGGCGATTGGATACCTCCCTGGCTCTGTTGGCTGCCTTAATCACTATTACAGTTTTCAGTCAGGTCATCTTAGATTTTCTTACAAAGAAATACTTTTACCGCCTGCTTGACAGGGAATAATCAGTCCGAAATCTGGACTGATTTTTTCATTAATTAAAAACGGCGGATGTCGGCGTATCAAAAAAATATTGCAGACATAAGGTATATCATACTGTTTTTGTGAGGTAAAGGAGTGTTTATTCAATGAGGAAGTTGGTCCTCTTTGTGAAGCCTGGTTTAGATAATTTTCTAGACCCAGTGATTGAGCAGTTTACCAAAACTTTTGAAACTAAAAAAATTATTGTTAAAGATAATCGGGAAATTGATGAAGGTATGAAATGGGCTGATATCTGCTGGTTTGAATGGTGTGATGACCTCGCTATTTATGGAACCAAACTTTCTCTATCTTATGAAAAAAAGATAATTATAAGACTTCATAGTTATGAAGCCTTCACCTATAATATCCACAGGATTAATTGGCACAGTGTGGATCGCATCATTTTTGTAGGCCAGCCCATTAAAGATTATGTTCTCTCACAAATTCCCCATGTAAATCAAAATAAAGCTGTGGTCATTGAAAATGGCGTAAACTTAGAGAAATTCACCTATAAACAAAGAGAGAAAGGCTTTAATCTCGCATTCGTTGGTTATATCAATTATAAAAAAGGCCCTATGCTTCTTCTTCATGCCTTTAAGGCCTTGCATGACCGTGATCCTCGTTATAAACTCTTTATAGCTGGAGCGAACCAGGATAAAAGATATACTTTATATTTCAATCAAATGCTTGAAGAATTCGGATTAACAGACGCGGTAATAATAGAACCATGGCAGAACGATGTGAATCAATATTTAGAAAACAAACATTACATCATTTCGTCCAGCCTGTTTGAATCCCAACACATGTCTGTTATGGAAGGTATGGCGAAAGGTCTTAAACCTCTTGTTCATAATTTTTATGGAGCAAAGCTGATTTATGATCCTTCTTTCGTCTGGAGTTCCATTGATGAATTCGTCGAAATGGTTTTGAGTAATGAATATTCCCCCGTCACCTATCGTAATTACATCGAACAAAATTATTCACTAGACTCCAAGGTAAATAAATTAAACAATCTTATGGGGAATATATCCAACGAGATCTCACTTTCTGTTACAAATGAAAACCTCCCAAAAGTTACTGTCGGGATAATTAACTGTAATTACAACGAATATCTTGATCAATCTCTTCAATCTGTATTAAATCAAAATTACCCTAATATCGAAATCATCATTATTGATGATTCCTCTACAGACAATTCTAAAAACATTATAGAAAAGTACAAGAGAGACTACCCAAATATTAGAGCCATTTACCATGAAACAAAAACGGGTTCTCCTGATCTTGTTATTAACGAGATCTTTGAACAAGCCACAGGTGATTATGTTCTTCACTTAAGTGGTGATGACTACCTTCTACATTCAAATATTTTGATGAATTTCGTTAAATGTTTTCTCAAAGATGAAAGTCTCGACTATGTATACGGAAACCTAATGCTTGTAGATACAAACGGAAAACATTTAAATACATGGAATTACAGGCATTATAGTGATAATGAATTAGTTCAGACAATTTTCCATCGGTTCGGTTCAGGCGTTATTCCAATGACTGGCTTATTTAAACGGTCCCTGTTCGAAAAATATAATTGGGTAAAAGATGAAGCTAAACCAATGGCTGGTGATACACTGAACTGTCTTATTAATACAAAGGTTGGATGGAATCGCCTTTACTTAAATGAACCTTTCTATTGTCACCGAAATTATAATCGCAACCCTCTTAACAGCAAGAGCACCAGTGTAGAGAACAGAGTAAAATCAATGATTTATTTACTCGAATATATTATTAAAGAATTTAATGAAGAAATTTACTTTCCCCATCTAAACTGGTCCGAATTAGCAGAAAGTGAGCGTCTTTCATTAAAAAATTTCGTGCTTGGCCAGACCTATTGGAAAATGGCTGAAGACTACTTAACTAATGGGTTCACAAAGCATTTAAGTGAAGAAAAGAAGAAGGAGTGTGTGCATCCTATTATATTTAAAGCCGAGGAATATTTAAATAAAAGCCTTACATTTGGAGAAGCATATAAAAATCAAGTGGATGCATTAAAGAGAGAAATCGAGAAGATAAAAAAACACGAATTTTAGTGGAATGACTAAGATTCGTGGTTTTTTAACTCCCCTATAACTATTTCTATATTTCATTTTGTTCTCCAGATCTTCTTGTTATTCTTTAGAAGCTTATCCTTCTTAAAGGTTTTAATTAAAAAGCCGGCCTTCTTCAATAAAGGCCGGCTTTTATTTAATTTGAATTTTTTTAAATTCTGATATCCATACATTTGGTGAATCTTTTACACGATAAGAAAATACACCCCTGATCGTATGCAGATAGAAAAAACCTAAAGTATTCGACAGCGAACGATAGGAAGCATCGTGGACCTCGTGCAGAGGAAATCTTTCAGAAGGGGTAATAACTACATCTTCGTGAAGTTCAATAACTGACTCTTTTTCAATATACTTCTGCTGATTGCTTTCGATTTTCCGGATCGTCCATACAATCGGCTGGGAGCAGATCATTTTCTCACCTCATTTTCCTTTAAGCTTAAAGAATAAAGGGAACCCCGTCAATTCTAAGGGCTTTTTCTTTCATCTTTCTAGCTTTTGTATTAGGATAGTACAGTGATTTTGCAAAAGATAATCTTTATTGGAGGAAGTATTGTGAGCAACCGTAATAAAGGAATCATTCTGTTATTATTATCTGCGTTTGGCTTCTCTCTGATGGCTGCACTTGTCAAGCTGTCAGGCGATGTCCCAACCATTCAAAAAACTTTCTTTCGCAATGTCGTATCCGCGGCTATTGCCTTTATATTAGTTCTCTATCATAAAGAACGACTATTTGGAAAAAAAGAAAACCAGGGTTTGCTTCTTGCACGCTCTGCCCTTGGCACAGTCGGAATCGTGCTGTTTTTTTATGCCATCGATCACCTTGTGCTGTCTGATGCTGATATGCTGAACAAGCTCAGTCCATTTTTATTAATTATCTTTTCCGCGATATTTTTAAAGGAGAAAGCTCGGCCTTATCAGGTCATTGCTATTATTATTGCCTTTATTGGAACCTTATTTATTATAAAACCACAATTTTCTATAGATCTGGTCCCGTATCTGGCTGGATTCTTTTCAGCTGTGTTCGCTGCCGGTGCTTATACACTGCTTCGGGTTTTAGGGGATAAGGAAAAATTTTATACTGTTGTCTTTTACTTTTCCTTTTTCACAACCGTTTCCCTTCTCCCCTTTACTATTGCTTTTTACGAGCCAATGACAGCACAACAATGGGTTTATCTCCTTGGAGCCGGTGTATTTGCTACGGTCGGTCAATTTGGACTGACGATAGCTTATAAGTTTGCTCCTGCTCGTGAAATATCTATTTTCTTTTATTCAACAGTTGTATATTCCGCTATAATCAGCATCCTCTTGTTCGGGCAGGTGCCGGACTGGCTTAGTATTCTGGGGTACATCACTATTTTTGGGGCCTCTCTTTATATGTTCTTAAGAAATAATAAGGAAGCGAAAGTGGAAGCGTAAAAAATTCAGACCATATATGGTAGAAGAGGGCAGCTTTTTTAGCTCCCTCTTCTTATTTTATAATAAAGCTGTATGGAGAAAAAATTCTTAAAAAGATGCTTATGATTTCCATGTTTCATTTAAAACACGTATCCAATTATCTTGTGCGATCATTTTTAGTTCCTTAGTTGAGAATCCCTCCTGTTTTAGCAGCTCAAAAACTTGTGGAACCCCTGTAACGTCTTTCATCTGATCAGGAATTGTCGTTCCATCAAAGTCAGAGCCAAGCGCCACATGTTCAATACCGATGGTGTCTGCAATATAGCGGATATGTGCAATGATTTCATCACTGGTGGTGGTGTGGTTCATCTTACCGTCTTTCCGGAGCATATTGACACTGAATGTAACGCCGACCAGTCCATTTGTATCTCTTACAGCCGCGAGCTGCTTATCCGTTAGATTGCGGGAAATTGGACACAATGCATGTGCATTGGAATGGGTGGCTACGATGGGAGCGTTCGAATACTTAACCACATCCCAGAATCCTTGTTCATTTAAGTGAGATGTATCAAGCATAATTCCAAGTTCGTTGCACTTTTTAACGAGATGAATGCCAGCCTCGCTTAAACCTGGTCCAATATCAGGGGTTGAAGGAAATCGATAAGGAACTCCCTGACCGAAATCATTTGGACGGCTCCATACTAACCCTAAAGAACGAAGCCCTTTCTTGTGAAAGCTTTCAAGATTAGACAAGTCTTTCTTAATAGCTTCTGCTCCTTCAAAATGAAGGATAGAAACCATCTTACCCTTCTTTACAGCCTTCTTAAGTTGTTTGCGATCTTTCACAATAATAAAGTCCCCATTAGCTCGTTCCTCTAAATGGTAGAGAAGATTAACCATTTCGTTCGTCACTTTTAAACAGGCTCCATGATCGGCTGCTTCTGCTAATGGTGCATCATAGCCTTCTTCTGTTAGATAATCTTCAGGATTTGGAACCGATAAACCCTTATGAGGAGGCGGGAAAACAGCAAAGAAGCCCCCTGCAAAACCCGCCCGTCTCGCCCTTACTATATCTAAATGACCTTCGCAGGACTCTGAGAAAAAATCGATATTTTTATTCATATAAAGTTTTAATATTGTATCATTGTGTCCATCAAAGAATTGCAAAAAAACATCTCCTTTCTGCTCTTTTATACCTTCTCGACTGTCTCACAATATTCCTCCTTTAACATCTGGTAAACAAAAAAATAAACCCTCTCTGATATTGAGAGGGCTCACAATTACTCTTCTATTAAGTCATACAGCTTGTGAACATGTCCATTTTGAATTTTTTCAGGAGATGCAAGGAGTTTCATCAAAACTTGAGCCACCGTTTGGGGTGACCTCAGCTTTCCTTCTTCTTTCAGCTTTTTAAAATTTTCTACCTCAGCAAAATCTTCTTCACTCGATGTCCTGATTTCACCTTGCATATCGGTGTCCACAACTCCCGGACTAAAAGCTAAAATGATATGCTGGCAGCCAGCTTTCTCCTGTTCAAAAGCTGCTGTTTCTGTAAACCTGTTAATCGCTGCTTTTGCACTGCTGTAAACACTCCAGCCGTGAATCGTTTTCTCGGCCGCACCTGAGGTAATGTTTACTATAGTTGTGGATGTCTGTTGAGTATTGGCTTTTTTTAAAAATTTATTTACAAACAGGATCGGTGCACTAATGTTAATCTGAAAGTGGCGAGAAACAGCCGCTTCATCCAGGCTTCCTACAGGGTTGATTGGTTCAATAACTCCTGCATTATTGACTAAATATACGTGCTCTGTATCATCTTTAAAAACGAGTTCACAGATTTGTTCAATACCATCACTCAGTTCGTTCGGTTTACTAAGATCTAAACGGATATGTGTATAGGATACTTGATGGGTTTCTGCCACCTGTTTTAAATCGGGATTACTGTTTCTCGATACTCCAATCACATGGGTTCCTTGCTTGAGATACTCTTCTGCAATGGCTTCTCCGATTCCACGAGAGTCTCCCGTTACGACAGCGTATTTCATAGTAGAACATACTCCTCTATAATGAGATTATTTTTATATTTCCCTTTATAAATTATACAGAAACATTTCCGCCTATTGAACCTCACAACCTTTACATTAAAAAAGTGAACGTATATGATTGTGGTTATAGCCATTGTCATGAAGGAGTTAATCATGAAGTATCTTTTTTTGTTTTTAATATTTACTTTCGGACTTATCCTTTCAAGCCTTGGGATTGCCTTAGTTATTAGATCCGGCCTGGGAGTCGGTCCTGGGGACAGCGTGGCCGTAGGTATTTCCATGCATACCCCGTTAACTGTCGGCACCATTTTAATTATTGCTTTTATCCTGCTCCTTTTACTAAATGCCAGACTTGAACATAAAAGGCCGCAGTATGAATCACTTATCCCGATTATCCTCCGGGGAGTAACCGTGGATTTCTTCCTCTATAATATGCTTGGGAACGCCCAGTATGATGCCTGGTATGCTCAGTGGGGAATCTTTTCGCTTGGTTTAATTACAATGGCAGTAGGGATTGCTCTGTATCTGCGCACTCCTTTTCCAAGAATTCCGCTTGATCACTTTATGATGATTATGAATAAACGGTCGAAGCAGTCTAAAAGCAGTGTCCGTATTTTCACAGAGTCATTTCTTGCCTTGATCGGGTATCTGCTTGGTGCACCTGTCGGTATTGGCACATTAATTGTCGCCCTGGGACTTGGTCCGTTTATCCAAATAACCTACCATTGGGCAAGCCCCATCGCCCATTTATGGCATGAATCGGCTCAACAAAAAAGTAAAGCGTGATCCAACTTTGGATCACGCTTTTTTCATTTTAAGCTTTGGCAGATGTTCCTCTCTCTGCCTTATAGACCGGAACTCCGATTTTATCTCTCTTAAATAGAAATTGCATTCCTAATAAGATAATAAAAATAGCAACTCCTACTATATCACTCATGGTTGTAGGGTAGATTAATGAAAGGCCGCCTAAAATGGCAGGAATCCTTTCATACCATTCCACTTTTCTATACCAATAACCAATGATCCCTGCGCCAATGGCAATCATACCGGATATCGCCGTAATCAAAATCCAGCTTAATTCTAGAATGCTTACATCTATCATGAGAAGCTGAGGCTCCAGTACAAACATATAAGGAATGATAAAGGCCGCTATGGCAAGCTTAGCCGCATTCAAACCCGTTCGTATGGGTTCAGAAGACGCAACTCCAGAAGCGGCAAATGCAGCTAAAGCTACAGGCGGAGTGATATCTGCAATAATACCAAAGTAAAACACAAATAAGTGGGCACCTAAATCAGGAACACCTAGTAAAATAACTGCCGGTGCCGCAATAGTTGATGTAATAACATAGTTCGCAGTTGTCGGTGAACCCATACCTAAAATAATGGCAGCAATCATAGTAAAGAAGAGAGTCAGCAGGATATGGCCGTTAGCTAAATCCACTAAGCTGTTCGCCAATTTCAACCCAAGCCCTGTAGTAGTAACGACCCCAACGATAATACCGGCAGCTGCCGTGGCTGCAACTACTCCAAGCGCTGTTCTGGCTCCATCTACTAAAGCCTCAATGGACTCTGCAAAATTTCCGTCGAATAAATAGCTAACGACAATGGTTGCCATAGTAGCAAAAATAATAGAAGAAACGAGATTGAATCCTCCCGTTGCAAAACCATAAACCGCATAGATCAGAAACCCACCTGCAAAAACGAAGACATAGAGCTTGCGAAATTTTTCCTTACGTAGTAGTCCTACGAGAATCGTTGTAAGAATTCCATAAAGAGCGGCTCGCATTACACTTATACCACTGCTTAAGAAAAAGATAATAGCTATGATCGGCAGAAGCAGATATATCTTCTTTAATACTTTTTTACGATCAGGCATTTCTTCATCACTTAAGCCGCTTAAGCCTGTTCGTTTAGCTTCAAAGTGTGTCATAATCCATATGCCTGTAAAGTAAAGAAGTGCAGGGATAGCAGCAGCTTTTGCAATGGACCAGTAATCTATTCCAATGAATTCAATCATTAAAAAAGCGGCAGCACCCATAATTGGAGGCATTAACTGTCCACCTGTAGAAGCGGCTGCTTCCACACCACCGGCAAATTCCCGTCGATATCCCAGTTTCTTCATCATTGGAATTGTAAAAGCACCTGAGGTTACTACGTTCGCAACAGAGCTTCCGCTGATCGTCCCTTGAAGCGCACTGGAAAAAATAGCAACTTTTGCAGGACCGCCGGTAAGTTTACCGGCAAAAGAAACGGCCAGGTCGTTAAAGTACTGCCCGACTCCTGTCTTAACGAGAAAAGCTCCGAAGAGTAAAAAAAGGAAAATAAATGTTGAGGATACGGCAATCGGCGTACCTAATATACCTTCTGTCGTAAAATACATAGACTGCACAAGGTTATCAATATCTACACCCCGGTGAACAAGAAATCCCGGCATCTGCCTTCCCCAGTAAGCATAGGCTAAAAACGCAGCAGCAATTACCGTAATTGGCAGACCTACCGCTCGCCTGGTTGCTTCAATGACAAGAAGCACGGCTAATACCCCTACATAAAAATCAATTGTAGTTAACCGGCCGCCGCTCGTGACAATCTGCTCGTAAAAAATTACCCAATACGATCCAACAACGGCGCTTAACGCCATTAAAATAAAATCATACCAGGCTACTTTGCCTTTTTGTCTATTTTTCTTAGTTGCTGGATAAAGAAGAAATATCAATACAAGACCAAACCCAACGTGTACGGAACGAAGGATTTGAGCCGGAGGATTAGAAATAGTAGAAGAATATAGCTGAAATAATGAGAATAATAAAAGACCAATAAAAGCCATTCTTCCTATCCATCCTGTCAGCTGCCTGCCTCCAGCATCTGGATCATATTTTTCCATAATTTCTTGTTGCTTCTCAATGGAGATGTTGTGCTTCTCCTCACTCATTAAACGTCACTCCCCTTACCAGGTTCCACATGGATTCACGGCCAGGTTTTATTTTAACCACTGAACCCGCCCCCAGAAAATCTTTTAATAAATAAGAATTCTCCTTATATAAAAGGGTATGTTCTGCCCTGACTTTTCCTATAGATAAAGTAATGTCCTCATGATAGCCCTTTAACCCTGTAATGTAATACTTTCCATCCTTCATTTCGAAGGTCTCACCTTCTTGAGCATTGGACGGCATGCCGACAGCTGTATCTTCGTAAATAAGCTGCACGGGGTAAATACGATTATTTCTTACTTCATACTCTTCGATCACATCAGACAGGTGGACAGAATGGGTGTATTTGATCCGAAAATGTCCGCCTTCCTCTATTTTTAAGTACACTACCTTGTTTTTCTCTTCCAAAACGTCAAACTCAAGGACAGACTGAACAGGATAAAAATATCCCCATAAAAGCAAGCCAGCTAATATAGCGGCAGCTAAGAAAAAAACTACTTTCATATTAACCATCCTAATTGCCATCTTAAGCGGCATATTAAAAGGGCTCTACCGGTATTTCTATTCACTGCATAGTGAAAATCATCCCCGGGAGAGCCCCGTATGCCACTAATTAAGTTGCATTAATCAGCGCTGATTCCTGCTTCATCAAAGTATTTCTGTGCACCTGGATGCATATCAACACCGACTCCCTCAAGGGCAGTTTCAGCTGAAATTTCTTCTCCTTTAGCATGGGAGATTTTATCTGTATTTTCGAAAATAGCTTTCGTCATTTCATATACCATGTCTTCACTCAAATCCTTGTGAGCTACAAGCATTGCTTGTACAGCAACTGTAGGAACAGCAGATTCTAAACCATAAGTTCCTTCAGGCACTTCATCTTCGGAATAGTAGCTGTACTTGTCCATCAATTCCTTGGCTTTATCCGCCTCAATAGGAACGATGTTTACATCTACTGTAGCAGCAAGGCTTTCTACAGCTCCTGTTGGTGTACCAGAAGTAATAAATGCGGCATCAATCGTACCATCCTGGATGCCTGTAGTAGAGTCACCAAAATCTAAGTCGCGCGCATTAATATCTTCACTTATATCCAACCCGTGGATTTCAAGGATGTTGTCTGCGTTTGCATTCGTACCTGATCCGGGAGCACCTACTGAAACGGTTTTACCCTTCAAGTCTTCAATGCTTTCAATGCCACTGTCTTTCGTTGTTACAATTTGGATAGTTTCAGGATATAAAGTCCCAATAGCTCCGAAATTTTCATTAGGTTCATCGAACATAACTTCTCCATTGGCAGCATATGAAGCAATATCAGTTTGGGTAAAGGCAATCTCGCCATCTCCATCGTTAATCGCATTCATATTCTCCACAGAAGCTCCAGTAGAAGTAGCATTGGCTTCTACATTATCTAAGTTATCGTTTAGTACTTGAGCAAAAGTTCCTCCTAAAGGATAGTATGTTCCTTCCGTACCGCCCGTTAGGATCTGGACAAACTGCTGTCCGTCTCCTTCTCCTTCTGCTTCATCGCCTTCACCACCACCTGTTCCGCCTCCGCAGGCCATCAGCACAAGCGAAAGAGTTAACAAAAGAGCGAAGAGTAGAAATCCTTTCTTTTTTAACATAGATATTCCTCCCTTTTTTTCTTTATAAGAATCGTTTGATTTATATAACCAAACGGACTTCCCATTCCTATATTAACCAATAATACACAAATAATCCCATGTTACATAAACAGGAAAAAATACTCATATATTTATCATAATTTTCACACATAAAAAAGTCAATATAATAAAAGAGTGTACGAAATGCATAAACTCCTTTCAAAGAATAGAGGAAGTCTTCTGTTTTTAATAAATTCAAGCGTTTCTGCATTAAGCCAAGTGTTTATGAGCTAGCTCCTTGCACTCCCGGATCTCACCATGGCTCTACCTCCCTGGGAGTCTCGCCATTTCCCTTGGTTGACCCCCCTTCTATGAAGGAGAATGGCTGTTCCGTTCACTGGGGCAGGAAAAAAGCGGCTGGGAAATAGCTCGCTTTCCGCGGGGAGCCGATGAGCTAGCTCGTTACACTCGCGGATCTCATCCTGGCTCCATCTCCCTGCAGGAGTCTCGCCATTTCCCAGCCTCTTTAACGTTGATGGTGTAAACGGAACACTATATTTGGAGGAAGAACTTCTACCTTTGACCTCTTAATTTAATGTTCCGTTACACTAAAAAACATAAAGGGCCAGGGGAAACGGCGAGACTCCTATGGGAGGATAGAACAGGGTGAGATCCCGGAAGGCTTTAGCCTGAGGAAACTCACCGTTCGCCCATAGAAAGCTAGTTGTTTCCCCTGGCCCGATTCTTTTTATCAAGGTAAACGGAACATCGGTATTTCCTCCAACTTTCTATCGAAATTATTATCACTTTTCCATATTTCTTTACTTTAATAAACGCAAAGGGCCGAGGGAAACGACGATTTTCCTATTTAAGCGAGAATAAAAGAACCTAAAAAAATTACAAAAGAGTGTACGTTAGCCGTACACTCTTTTGCATTTATTTCTTATTAAAATCCAAGCGTGTGATTCCATTTTCCTCTACTTCCTGAGCAATTTGTTCCTCAAGATGCAGTCTCCGCTCAACCATATCATCTGATAACGGAGTAGAAATTTCTCCATACTCTTCTTTCAGCTGCTTCTCAGACATTTTTTCGATAAGCATATCCCAGAAGCTGTGCTCTTCGTATTCATCAATATACTTCTGAAACAGCTGTTCTTCATATTCTCTATTTAATTCATGAATATCAAAGGCTTGCTGATAAGAAACCTTATCTTCTAGTCCGGCTTCTTTATATTTAGAGAGAATGAGCTCTCTTATTTCTTCAAAATTTTCATCGAGCTCAAGTTTTGTGGAATTGACCATCCAAGTACCTAGAAAAACGGCTTCTACAAGCTTTTGATACTGTTCTTGATCCATTTCCAATTGTACTTTTCCCATAACAGCCCTCCTGTTCTATTGAAACAGGGCCATTATATCACATAAAGAGCAGCTTGCTCTACTTGGCGAAGATAGTGCCTTTGACGCCGGCATCCATTTCGTATTTCTCCTGCATTCTTCGGGTTATACGACCGGGATGACTATCTCCCACCTTAATACCATCCACTTCTATGACAGGCATTACTTCAGCTGTACTGCTTGAAAGGAAAAGCTCATCAGCGTACTGAATATCTTCTAATTGAAATGACTCTTCGATAAACGAAATGCCTTCCTCTTTGCAAAACTGCTCGATTCTCATTCTTACACACCCATGGAGAATATTTTTCTTAGGCGGGTGAGTATAGATATCTCCATTTTTTACAAGATAAATATTTGAAGAACTACACTCCGTTACTTCTCCATCTTTATGGAGAATAGCTTCAAAGCATCCTGCTTCACTTGCTTCCTGCTTTGCCATAACATTTGGCAGCAGGTTCAAGCTTTTAATGTAGCACCATTCCCACCGGACATCCGCCTTCGACACGGCTTTTACTCCTGTCTTCATCTGCTCTGTTTTACGAGATAGGTCCTGAGCATATGCATAAAGATTAGCTTGCGTTCCTGTAGGAAAAGCATGGTCTCTTGGCGCAGATCCACGTGTAATCTGTAGATACACTTTAGCATCTGTCTGTATATCATTCTTCGTGATTAGTTCATCCAGACGGTTGTACAATTCGTCTTTTGTAAACGGCACTTTGATTTTCACTGCTTCTGCCGAACGAAACAGCCGATCTACGTGCTCTTTGATTAAATAATACTTTCCTTCATACACACGGATCACTTCGTAAATCCCGTCACCAAATTGAAGCCCGCGTTCCTCAAAAGGATACGTTAAATCATCTTTATGCACAAAACCTTCTTGAGTTAGCAAATAGTTATAGACACTCATTATGAACATCCTCCTCTGGGTTACTCTGTATTACGACTAGTTTACCAAAAAATAAACATACATAATAGAAGTCTCGTCTTCCCAGAGGAATATTTTCTACAAGTATTTTTTCTGGATTTTTTTACCTGTATAGGTGAAAGCCACGTCTCTCTCCTCTACCCTTGTTTCTATGTGAATGGGGCGTCCCCACAGCTGATAAACATAAGGTAGTGTCTTTTCTAAATATTTTAAATCGAGTTCTACGTCTTCAAAGTGATGTTTTAAATAAAGCTCCCCACTCTTCATATAATCGCCATCTTCAACAGTAATGTATGGAAAACCGCCGTTTACTCTCATAGTTACGAGTTGATCTCGCACAGCCTCATGATCTTTATCGGTGATTTTATATTTATTCCCTTGTTTTTGGAATAAATATAGATCCTCGCGCCTTACAAGTTCTTTTGTTAAATAGTTTCTGATAAAACTTTGGTCAGATTCTACTTCGCGGACTTCAAACATCTTTTCACGACCAGAACCGGGATTCACTCCATGACGGATCATTTCTTCTGTGGGATTATCATACCGTTCTTCAATATCTTCAAAAATTTTCAATCCTAAATAATAAGGGTTTAGCTGTGTTTTTGACGGCTGGACAACACTGGCATTTAACTTGGCAAAATCAATAACTTCATCACTCGTTAAATCTAATTCCCTGATTATGCGGGCATGCCAGTAAGAAGCCCATCCTTCGTTCATAATTTTCGTTTCAAGCTGCGGCCAGAAATACAGCATCTCTTCCCGCATCATTGTTAAAATATCGCACTGCCAGTCTTCAAGCTCACGGCTGAACTGTTCGATGAAAAGAAGTAAATCTTTTTCAGGATGTGGCGGTATCTTTCTCGTCTTTTTAAACTCTATTTCTTCAGGCGATTCGCCAATGGACCAAAGATCATCATACGGAGTTCTTCGCTTCTTAGTGGTATCTTCCGGCTGATCTGGCTGCCAGGAAAGCTTTGGTCTTACAAGTGAAGGATCAATATGCTCTTGAATAGCCAACACAGCATCAAGAAATGATTCAACCTCTGCTTTGCCGTATTTCTTTTCATACTTTGCAATTCGCTCGGCTGTTGCCGCCATGCTCTCTACCATATCGCGCTTCGTATTTTGAAAACGCGCATTATTTTTAAAAAAGTCACAGTGGGCCAATACGTGAGCAACGATCAATTTATTCTGTATTAAGCTGTTCGAGTTAAGAAGAAATGCGTAACAAGGATTTGAATTAATGACCAGTTCATAAATTTTGCTTAATCCTAAATCATACTGTAGTTTCATTTTGTAATATTGCTTTCCAAAGCTCCAATGAGAAAATCTTGTCGGCATCCCATAAGCACCAAAAGTATATATTATGTCATCCGGACAAACTTCATAATGCATCGGGTAAAAGTCCAGTCCAAATCCTTCAGCGATCTCTGTGATCTCTTCAATAGCCTTCTGCAATTTAGTGTGATCCTGTGCCCTCAAGTTGCCCCCTCCTTTAAATTCATAATTATTTATATGAGGTATAAAGGAGTAAAATGAACTTGTTTCATAAATCAAATAGAACAAATAAAGCCAGGAAGCCCTTTTAAAAGGTTCCTGGCTTTGTATTATCCTTGGTGTCCCGGAAAAATTCGATCTGCCATTTTACCGAATTGACGAAAGAATCCCTGGACAGGTCTGCCTTCCTGAACATCATTTACATAGTTATTTGTCAAATCTACAAAATCAGGGTTTGTAGAGATATATACATTATTGATATCCTGATCTGTACCTTTTACAACTTTTGTAATTTGATCTTCTACTTCATTCGGAAGTTCTTCAGCTTGACCATTTTTGTTCTTTAAAGATGCAGCCACATAAGCGTTGTCACGTGTCTTTAAGACATAAGCATTATCAATGCCCTTCACCTGGTCTTCAATTTTATTCGCAGCTTCTTTAGCCACTTCATAGTTGGTATTGTGCTGCATGCCCCGGTCGTTATCATACTGATTGTTTTGTGGAGCTTCGCTATTATCCTGTTCGCTTGTACGCTCGAAACGGGTATTCTCTACACCATCATAATTGGCATTATTATCACGAGTACCCTGCTCAGCCTGACATGCCGTAAGAGATATTGCAGCCAGCAAACTTGCTGTGATTAGTTTCCATTTCATTGTTTAATTCCCTCCTTACTTTTTTGTAACCGTAGTATGTGTAAGGGGGTATAAAATATACAAGAGCGAAAAACCAATAATCTGCAGATACATTTTGGGGAAACTGAAAAAAAGAACCCCAAATTAAAGGAGTTCTAATATAGATCCCGCTCACCAACGAGGAAGCAGCCACCACACATTTAAAGCAGCCATGTATAGCAATAACATTGAATTAAAATATATAAAAAAGACCGGAAATAATTTATAAAGACCCTGTATTCTTGGGTAGCTTTTTTTCATAAATATAAATGAAGCAATCATAACCGCATAAAATAAAACAAACCATATACCATATAGATTCGTACTCATAGTAATTCCAATCTCATAACCGATGGAATAGATCAGCCAAGGTATTAAGAAAGCGGCTGTTGCAATCAGCAGCCACTTTTTTTTATTTCTTATGTAATAAATGGCTGTACCTGTATAAATGAGAGTAAGTATACCGATAATTTCTGCTAAAGTAATAATGACCCTATTGCCAAAAGTGATAAAGCTAAGCAGCAAAAAGGCTGCAAATAAACAAAGACTTCCTATACTCCCCATCATCCAATGTCTCTCTGACATGTCTAAAAATTCCCCTTCCCTTACCTGACAGCATGTTTAAGGCACTAATGCCCGGACGGCAAAAATAGCAGTAGAGCTGTTTGTCGATTTTTCCATTATTGTGAGGAACTCTCTGTTTTTTGTTACCCCCACGGGAGATAATAAAAACACTCCTTGTTTAAAGGAAGTGAATGTATGAACCCAGATGATTACGAAAAAGCACTCCATTTTATGATATGGGGACAGTGGGACGATCTTCTCGTTCTTATGGTGAGAACTAAAGATCAGTTTCTGGCTAAGAAAATTGAATCTTTTCTCCATGCTTATCATTACTCTACAATAGAGTCCGAGCTGTATCTAAGCCACGAAAACTTATTACACTATATAGACCATGCTCATGCTACGACAGCCGCTGAGATGTATTATTAAATAAGAAATCACCCGTATTGATAAACACGGGTGATTTCTTTACGTCCGTTCCGGTTTGTATTCCGTGTTTACTTTATAATTCAACTCAAATAAATCTCGTCTTCGGTCACGCAGCTGCCTCACCGTCCCTGATTTACGCTGCCTCCGGAGAATTTCCAGATCCACATCTCCTACCACAACAGTTTCTACATTGGCATTACATTCGCCTATAATACCATCCCGAGCGAATTCAAAATCAGACGGTGTAAAAATACCGGACTGAGCATATTGGATGTCCATATTTTCCACTTGCGTTAAGTTCCCAACGGTGCCAGCAATGACCGTATACACTTGATTTTCTACTGCACGTGCCTGAGCACAGTAGCGTACTCTTAAATATCCTTGACGGTCATCTGTACAGAAAGGAACGAAAATAATGTTCGCACCCTGATCCACAGCATAGCGAGCTAATTCCGGGAACTGAATATCATAGCAAATTTGGATGGCGATTTTTCCACAATCCGTATCAAAAACTTTAACTGCATCTCCCGGCTGAATTCCCCACCAAGTCCGTTCATTTGGTGTAACATGAATTTTATACTGCTTTTCAATCGTGCCATCCCTTCTGAACAAATAGGAGATATTGTAGATTTTCTCATTTTCTTCGACAAAATGAGAACCTCCGACAATGTTTACATTGTATTTTACTGCTAGGTGTGTAAACATCTCAATATATTCTTCCGTATACTCCGATAAACGGCGAACAGCTTTCGAAGGTACTTTCTCCTCAAGGAACGACATTAACTGCGTAGTGAATATTTCTGGGAAAACCGCGAAATCCGACCCGTAGTCTGCGGCTACATCAACGTAATACTCACACTGACGACTGAATTCTTCAAAGGAATTAATATTCTTCATCATATATTGAATGACCATAATTCTGACAGGGTGGCTTGTTTTAAAATGCCGTTTTGTACGGGCACGATAGTCGATGTTATTCCATTCCATAAGCGTTGCGTATTTTGAAGACATTTTATCGTCTGGCAGATAATTTGGGTTAATTCTCATTACGGAAAAACCGTTCATAATTTGAAAGGTCAGCACCGGATCATAAATGTTCTGACTTCTTACTTCTTCTACATACTCTCTTGGCGACATTTCATTTTCGTATTTATGATAGTTAGGAATTCTCCCACCGATAATTACACTTTTGAGATTATATTCCCGAGCCAGGTCTTTACGCGCTTCATAAAGACGGCGGCCAATCTTCATACCCCTGTATTCTGGATGTACCATCACTTCAATCCCATACAAATTGTAGCCGTCAGGGTCATGGTTTGTAATGTATCCTTCGTCCGTAATATCATCCCAAGTATGCTTATCATCATATTCATCAAAATTGACAATTAAACTCGAGCAGCTGCCGATAATTTTACCATCGAATTCTACCACGAACTGGCCTTCCGGGAAATGGCGGAGATGGCTTTCTAAATGCTCTCGCTTCCACGGTTCCATATTGGGAAAGCACGCTTCCTGAAGTTTAAAAATTTGTTCAATGTCCTGATCCTGAGTATTTCTAACAATCATTTTTTTTTCAAATTGAGACAAATCAAGCTTAGACATAATACAAGTCCTTTCTATATGGTTCTAAACTCTTCGTTGATCTTATCGTACTCAATAGTTCAAGTTTTTGTCTACTTTTATACGATTTTGTTTAAAAATAACTTCAATATAATTACTTAAGTTCTAGTCTAAATTACCCATTAATATTTATCCTTACTTTATATATTCACTATTTTGCCATTAAAAAAACACCCTGATAAGATTATGGCTTATTCGGGTGCTTCTCCTGCTTATTTGATTTACCATGAGAACTTTTAGCGTTTTTTGAAGAAGGATTTTTTTCCTTATCCTTTTTGCCTTTTCTTTGTGAAGATTCATTCCCGCGATTTTCCTTCTTTCCTTTCGAATCCTCTTTCTTACCTTTAGGATTCTCTTTACCTTTAGGTTTCTCTTTCTTTTCTTTATGAGACTTTTCTTTGGGAGCTTTCTTTTGTTTATTCTCAGCTGATTTTTGTTTATCTTTTTTTTCCGGATTATCTTTAGGCTGTGAATCAGCATGAGAAGGAGGCTTAGTAGCCTTTTCCTTCTTGTCTGAGTTATTTGGATGTTTCTTTTTCTGAGAAGGTTTTGCTTCTTTTCCTTCTTTACTTGCAGTTTTGGGAGGAGAGGGAATGGGAACTGCCGTCGGCTCTTCCAGACGACTTGTATCAGCAGGAATTTCCACTTCTTCTTCATCTTGTTCTTCTGTATCTTTAGTCGAGTCATTTTCATTATAAAACGATTGAATAATTTCTTTATCATCTTCTTCTAAAGATACAGACGGCTGATCACTTTGGTTATTATCCAGATCACCTTCATTTTCTATTTTGCGTGCCATAATTTCATTTACAGAGAACCCTTCTTCCTCTGCCTGTACTCTAACCGTATCAGGCACCGTATAAGAAGCTAACAAAATATCCTGCATTCTTTCGTCTAAGTAACTTTCAATCTGGTCAGAGAAATCTAAGTCACTCGTTCCCTCCAAGTAGCTGACACCTATAAGCACTTGATGCTCACTATTCAACAAGCCTTCTGCCCTGCTGAATTTAATCATTTGAAGAGCTACTTTTGATACAGAGCTCTTTTTCCAATCTTCCAGGCTTGCGATCATTTCCTCGGCATCTTCATTTAAAGCTTGAATATCAATAACTTTCATTTTTTCATTTACTTTCATTTCCACGCTAGGATTGATATCCATGTTCACTAAGGCATAAGCTTTATTGCCTTCATGCCAGAGATAAGTTGGAAACATTGACAGCAAAAGAGCCAAAACTGCTGTAGCAATTTTCAAACGGTGGATGAGCATAAATTTACCTATCATTGAACCTGGTTCATAAGCCTGGAAGTAAACTTCCATTCCAATCTCGGCATTTTTTAACCGCTTGGCTTTAAGAAAAGAACCTTCAGAGGTCATAACGATAGTGAATTTTTTTGACTGCTCCATTACAATACCTTTTCTCACATACCCACCCCTTTTAAGTACTCTTTGAGGTAAACATAGTCTCCAGACAAAATGAGAACCATGGCGATGATGAATTTACGGTTTCTTTCAAGAGTTTTCTTACTGACGTTTACACGGCTGACTAAATCCTTCATAGGAAGCCGGCCTTTTTCAAGTACCTGCTGTCTCAGTGCATTGTCATTATAAACCGTCCGGGCTACCTCAATAGCGGACTCTCTTGCGTCTACATGCTTGGGTGAAGATTCCGTTAATTCGTGAAAGGTGAGATTATATTTTTGAAGTTCCCTTTGAAATTCAATAATTTCTTCTTTTCTGTACCAGGATTCTGTTTCCAGAGCATATCGGTCTTTGGCTGCTTGAATTTCCAACGGATTCTCCATTTGTTCATCATCGGAATATTCATCATCCAGTGAAATAACCTTAAGACTCTTCTGCTCATTTCGGATATAATCAATCACCTTACGTTTTATGACAAGCTTTGCAAACGACAAAAACGAGCTTCCTTTATCACACGAATAAGCGTGAATAGCTTCGTTAAAAGCAAGCAGTCCAATACTGAACTCATCATCTCTCTCAGGATCTATATAGCGTTTACACACTTCAGAAACACTTTTGGCGATAAAAGGTTGATACTGTTTTAAAATTTCATTTTTAATATTATCGTCTCCCTGCTTGGCAGCAGCGACTTGATCGTCAAGGGAGGTGTTTCTATTTTTTAACAGACGATTCATCAACCTTTACCACCTCAGCCCTCATATTGTTTCGATTTAAAAACTTTTTCTTTGGGTGTTTTTTAATAAATTATTTCATTTTGATTACAAAGAAGTATCAACCTCTAAAAACTGAAGCTATAAACCCAACTATATAAATAGGTAAGTGTTTGTATTGTATCGAGCCATGATAAGTTTACTTAATTACCCTAATAAATACCACCACACAGTATTTACATTTTGTTAAATAATGATTTCAAAAAGTAGTTCTTTTTACCTAATAAATAGTTATTATCTCTAGACTTATAACTAACGGTCTTTAACTAGGTCTAAAGAATCATAAATATAGAAAGTGTTTATTTTTTTCAGAAAAGGTTAAACCTCTTTTAGATCCGAATTTTGGGAGGTGAAAAGAGATGAAGGCCTTATTGCTTAATTGCAGTCTTGAAAAAGGGTGCCAGGAGAACGAAACGGAGAACCTTATAAATCAGGCTGCTTCGGTGTTCCAGCAGGAGAAAATTGACGTTGAACGCATTCACTTAAGGGATTTCCAGATCACGTTCGGCATAACGAACAGTCTTGACGGAGATGATGACTGGCCTTTTATATTTGACCGTATTCTTGAAACAGATATTATTTTAGTTGCCACTCCGATTGCTTTAGGTGAGCAAAGCAGTATCGCTACATTAATTATCGAAAGACTGCAAGGGTATTATGATATAAAAGATAAAAAGGGCCGGCAGCTCTTCTATAATAAAGTGGCCGGTGTTCTTGTTGCTGACCATGGAGATGGTGGTGCACGATCAGCAGCAGAATCTATCTTATATTCCCTAAGTATGCTTGGCTTTACCATCCCTCCTCAACCGAGTGCGATATGTCTACCCGACGAATCACCTTCCGATAAAATTCTGCAAACGAGCACAAGCCTCGTTAATCTTGCTGAAATCTTATCCTTTCATCCTATTCCGGTTCTGGATGACGAGCCTTTTGAAGCATAAAAAAGCTCCATTTTCGTAGCAGATTACGGAAATGGAGCTTTTTTTATTTATTTTTGTGATAATAATCAATTGGCACAGCTAAACCGACGCGCCCCTCCTCATCATCATGAAGAGTAGCAAATACCACCCCAATTACCTGGCCCTCTTTATTAATAACCGGGCTTCCTGAGTTTCCCCGGTAAATTGGCGCATCCAACATTAGAACCGGCTGATCCCAGCTGTTAAGGTTGGTATATTTTAAGATTTCTCCTTTGTTTGCAATGCCATTAAAATTTAACGGACTGCCTATAAAAAAGAATTCTTCCCCTTTTTCAAAACTTGTTTCCTCGGCTAGCTGAAGATGCGGAAGGTTTTTGCCATCTACCTTGAGAACAGCTAAATCGATAGATGGGTAAGTTTCTTCCACTTCCGCTTGAAACAGTCCTTTCTCTGGAAAAGCGACAGTAATCCGACTTTCTCCTTCAATGACATGGTAATTGGTAAGGATCGTCCCTTTTTCATTAATTGAAAAACCCGTACCGCTGCTTTGCCCAGTCTCAATGGTTACCACCGCTTTTTTATACGCTTTAATTTCTTCATTTGCAGACAGTTTCGCAGAGGTTACGAGAAAGTCGACAGCCGGAATGGAAAACGTGCCGGGAAGAACAGCAATCACGTTCAGTGCCATCATAAAAGCAATCAAATAGAAAATCCAGCGGGGAAATGGGCGTCTAGGTTTAGGGTTTTCTCTTTCAACCTGTGCCTGTTCCCACGCTTTTCTTCTTTCTTCCTGCACGATTTCATTCATTTCTTCCTCATCAATGTCCTCATATAAATCTTCATCAATGATATCCTTTTTATTCCGATCCGTCATGTAAAGCCGCCCCTTAAACAGCAGTCTGCTTAACAGCTCCCTGCTGCAATTGATACATTTGATGATACTTTCCTTTTAACTGCATAAGGTCGCTGTGGTTCCCTTTTTCTATCATTGTACCATGATCGAGAACCATGATTTGATCAGCCTGCTGAATAGTTGACAGACGGTGGGCGATTACGAGAGTGGTCCTCCCTTTTTTTAATACTTCGAGTGCCTTCTGAATAAGTTGTTCGGTTTCTGTATCGATGTTCGCGGTTGCTTCATCTAGTATTAAGATAGCCGGATTAAATGCTAAGGCTCTCGCAAATGAAATGAGTTGTCTTTCCCCCATCGACAGTGAGCTTCCTTTTTCCTTTAATGGAGAGTCATATGTTTCAGGCAGCTTTTCAATAAAACGATCCGCTCCTACAGCCTTTAAGGCTTCTATTGCCTTTTCCCGGGAAATATTTGAATCATTCATGGTAACATTTGATAAAATTGTTCCCGAGAAAATAAACGGATCCTGTAATACAATTCCCATATGACTGCGAACCTGCTGTCTTGATAAGTTACTAATAGACGCGTCATCAATCTTAATTTTTCCTTTTTGTGGATCATAAAATCGAAACAGTAAATTCATAATGGAACTTTTTCCAGAGCCAGTATGGCCAACAAATGCAGCTGTTTCTCCAGCCTTTACTTCAAAGTTTAAATTCTTTAAGATATAATCTTTGTCATCGTACGCAAATGAGACATCTTCAAATTTAATATGACCCTGGTAGCGGGGGAGTTTTTCACCATTTACTTTTTCCCCTTTTTCATCGAGCAGTTCAAAAACACGGCCTGCCGATACTCTTGCTTGTTCCAGTTGAGGCAGCTGGTTAACGAGATCCGTTACAGGCTGGAATAATCGGTTTAAATAATCAACGAATGCATAAAGCACACCTGCTGTTACTAGTCCTTCCGTCCCTATCGATCCTGATCCAAAATACCAAATAAAAGCGACAAATGCCAAATTCCTAAGCACATTGACCAGGTTGAAGGAAGTTAACGCACTCAGTCTTACAAGCTTCCGTTGAAAAACAAAGTGTTTTTCATTCAGCTGTTCAAAGTCAGTCGATACCTGCTGTTCCTGACGAAATGCTTGAATAATAGACATTCCCTGTATAGATTCATTGATATTGCCGTTCATATCACTAACAGCCGCTCTTACAACTTTATTATATCTTCCGCCCCAGTGCTTATATGCCTTCATCCATAACCAGATGACAGGAAGAAGAAGTAAACAGAACAGCGCAAGTCGTATATCAAGCAGAAACAATGCTGTATAAATCCCCGCCATATAAAAGCTGCTCGTCACAAAAGTAGTGAGTACTTTAACATATAGCTCGCGAATTGCTTCTGTATCGTTTGTCACTCTTGCGACAACTTTTCCAGCTGGCTGGTCTACAAAATAACTAATCGGAAGTCTTTGGAGATGGGCAAACAAGTCATCTCTCATTTGACGGATAATCCGGTTTGATGTTTTCTGCAGGACGAATGTATGAATATATTTAAATAAAGCAGCAAAAATCAGCAACCCGGCATATATCGCCAGCAGCCAATAGATTGCCCGTTGTTCAGGAGCAAAGAAGCGGTAAAGCTCCTCTAACTTTAACTTCACAGCCTGGACGCTAATTTCCCCATTCGAGGATTTAATCGTCATTATACCTTCATTGACTGAGCGGCTGCCGCTGATGGGTACTTTCTCAGATATAAAATAATAATCCCTTCCTGCCTGAAGAATGGTCGCTTCTGCCAATACTTGCTTATCCAGATTCTCCAGCCTGTCTGAACGAACATAAAGGGCACCGTTATAAGAAACAGTGTGATCTGATTTTTCGTTCACTTCGTACCATTGATTTTCAATTCCTACGATATGTTCATCGATCAGCCTCTTTGCGATAAAAGGACCGGTGAGTTCAAGTGATACGGCAAATAAAACACAAATAAGCCCAATGATAATCTGCTTTTTAAATAAAAGGGCATAATTCATTAATCTTTTTTCTGTAGAAGGAGTCCTCATTTTCCTGCCTCCTCTGCTTCCAGCTGCTGATGCTCGTATTGATCTTTGTACCAGCCATTCAACTGAATTAATTCTTCATGTGTTCCTTCTTCAATTATCTGTCCCTCATCAAGAACGATAATATGATCTGCATGTTTGACCGCTGATAATCGGTGAGCTGCTATGAAAGTAGTTTTTCCTTTTCTCTCTTTTCGCAATTGTTCTAAAATACTAGCTTCCGTTTTTCCGTCTACAGCCGACATAGCATCATCAAGCAACAGGATTTGCGGATTCATAATAAAGGCTCTTGCTATAGCTACTCTTTGTTTTTGACCTCCTGAAAGTGTCACACCACTCTCCCCAACAAGAGTATCAAGCCCGCCTGGCAAGTTTTTAATATCATCAAGAAAACAGGACAATTCCATTACCCGGTAAATCTCTTCGTCTGATGCCGTATTTTTTCCAAACTGTATATTTTCTCTAATCGTTTTTGAAAACAAAACCTGATCTTGTGGTACATATCCGATCCAGCCTCTTGTCACATCAAGTGCCATTTCATTTAGGGGCATACCATTGATTAGTACAGTACCTTTAAAACTTGGATACTCTCTTAACAACTGTCGAAGAATTGTCGTCTTCCCAGCTCCCGTTTTCCCGACAATTCCTATCGTCTGTCCCTGTCTGACTGTAAGGCTTATATTAACTAAGGCTTCTCCATCAGCTTCAGGGTACTTAAAAGTGACATTTTGGAACTCTATTGTTTCTGGATGCACTACAATTTTGGGCACTTTAGGTGAGACTATATCCGGCTTTTCATTCAATGTTTCATTGACACGGTCAAGAGAAGCATTCCCCCGCTGCATAACATTGATCAGTTCGCCAACCGCAAACATCGGCCATATCAGCATGCCTAAGTAAACATTAAAGGACACAAGTTCACCTAAAGTAATTACATTTTGGAAAACTAATGCCGTACCATATCCAAGTCCAATCGTATAGGAAATACCTACAAGAATTGTGATCGTCGGTTCAAACAACGCATCCACCTTAGCCACTTTAACGTTTTTGTCGTATACATCCTGGGTCATATGGTTAAAAGTCTTCTCATCATGACTTTCCTGCACATAAGCCCTGATCACCCTTACACCTCTTACAGATTCTAAGACACTATTATTCATTTCACCGAAGGCATTCTGAGCCTCCATGAACCGGCTGTGAATAACTTTGCCGTAACGATTCATTACATATGCCATAATTGGCAGCGGCAATAAGGCGGCGATGGTAAGCTTAAAGTTGATCGTAAAACCCATCATAGCGATGATCATAATCATAAAAATTGTGGAATCCACTAAAGTTAGAATTCCAAAGCCAGCTGTCATCGTCAGTGCCTTTAGGTCATTGGTACTTCTGGCCATTAAATCCCCTGTTTTGTTGCGGTTAAAGAACCCTGGGGTCATTTTTAAAAAATGGTTCATTAAATTTGAACGCATCCTTCTTTCAAGCGTTGCAGCCCCGCTAAATAGCGTGTAATCCCATAAGTAAGATAGAGTGTAGCTTAAGATGATAATGCCTCCGTAAATGAGCAGAAGCTCTCCAATCCTCTCATACGTTAAGGTATTGAACTGCATCTCATCAATGGCCATTCCCACCAGCTTAGGAGGAATCAGATCTATCGCACTTACCACAATAAGAGCGGCGATAGCAAACGTGTAACTTTTTCGATATTCTTTAAAAAACCAGCTTAACTTCCATAAAACATTAAACAAATTCCATCATCCTCTCTACATACAAGTACAGCTATCCACTTTCTTTCCAGTCTTCTTCTTTTGTCCTTTTAAAAATTTCCATCATCATTTTCTCTCCTCCTGGCCAATTAATTTTATGTGAAGCGGTTTCCCGCAAAACACCAAAAAAGCATACGTACTCGCCGTATGCTTTAGAACACAAAGATACATATAGAGTCACGAACAGACGCAACCCTTTTTTAATACACTTTTAACGGACTACCGGGCCACGACACACTATTAAATTGCGCTTTGGAACCATTTTAACTTTTTTCATCGTCGTGACCTCCTTTGCTTAATGATTATATATTATATAGTTATCGGAAAATTTTATCAATTGTTTTTTTCTTCACAAATTAAATTCACCCCCGCTAATAACAATTAATACGGCCAAAATTAAAATAATCGTAAATACAAAAATAAATGATAGTGGCCGCGAGACATTTGCTTTTTGTACTTCTTTCCAGAGTACAGGTCGAATCCCTGTCACAGAAAAAATAATGACGGCAGCCAGCAGAATTGACATGATATTAACTGTTACCAGCAAAAAAGCACCGTAGGCGAAATTCCAATCACCGTTTCCCATAGAAAACCCTAACGCAACACTCGGGGGGAGCAGAGCTACAGCTACCATAACGCCTACCAAATTTCCGGATAAGCGATTTAAAAAAGCCAGGGAACCCGCCGCACCCGAAGCAACTCCAAGGATAATATCAGCTACTTCTACTTTTGTCCGGCTTAAATATTGGTTGGTTTCCAGTTCCATATGTGTAAAAGCAGCAAAAAATACGGAAATCATTACAACCCCTCCTACTCCCCCCAGTAAAGTTAAGGCTGATTTACTGAGCAGCTTATAATCCCCCAAGACAGAAGTAAAGGCAATAGATATTACCGGTCCAATCATAGGAGCAATAACCATAGCTCCAATAACAACAGCTTCACTATCCTTTATAAATCCGACCGTTGCGACAATAGCTGACAAAACAATTAATAAGGAATAATTCCACGTAATCCTGCTGTTTGTTTTTACTGTAGTTAATAGTTCGTGACGGCTTGCTCGTTTAACTTTAGCCGATTCCTGTTTTTTTTCCCTTTCACTTTTAACGGATTCTTTTGAAAAATAAGCATGCACGGGAATAAGAATCGTCTCAAATCCATCGACAATATTTGAAATTTCTTCTAAATCATTTAAAATTTCTTCGACTTTATCGTTTTTAAATAATATCCTAAACAAAGTTCTTCCATCCGCTTCTTTCTCTATCCAATACGATTGAAATGAAAAGTCTTCCAACTGTTTCTGGAATTCTTTAATGTGAGAAGGAGGGACATGTACTTCCACTAGTCGCAAGCTCATTGAATCTCCCCCATTCAAGGGTTTTACCAATAGCATGCCCTTTCATAATAGAGTAATTCTCTGTGCAGGTTAGGATTGATTAATAAGAAATCCCTGTTCCGTTTAGTTCAATATCTACATCAATGGCTATTGGAACACTTGAATATTTCCTTTCCCACTTTTTCATGTCAGACCCTTTCATCCGATTTTGATATAAGGCTCCCAGTCCTAACGGATCTGTTTCGTTCTCTTTAAATTGGGTGATAAGATGGTTCATTTTGTTTTCGAAATGTTTTTCTAGTTTTTTCTCTACATCACTAACCAGCTTAGGTGTTTTATCACTGGCAATATCAAGCCTTTTCATCTCATTAAGAAAGGCCTCCGCTTTTACGGTAACATTAAATTCCGGATTTTCCGGACTGCCATTTAATTTGTATTTAACTTTTGAATCCGTAATTATAAAACCCACTTTTCCATCTTTATAGTTAATATTTTCCCTGCCCTCTTTCACTCTTTCTCGGAGAAGTTTAAAAGTTAAAGCTTCTGATTCCGGAATAATTTGTACTAGCCTCCCCCGCTTAAGAACAGCTATGCCTGAATAAAGCACAGATCCATTCTCTTTGGAAAGATAAGGAAGAAATCCATCAATCCCTTCTCCGTAATAGGCATAAAGGTAATTATGCAGGTTCGTTTCCGGAAAATTTCGGGTGGAGTTATTTTCGATGACTCCTTTAATATAACGAGCAGTCGTTATATTTTGACTGTATTTTTCTTCCAATATTTCTTTTGTGCTGTCCTCTGTTATGGCTAAATAGATGTTTCTACCTATACGCGGGTCTCTGCTTAATACATCCATGAATTCCCTCATATTATTTTTTTCTACCAGCTCTTTATTAAATAAAGTAACGGCTAGCTTTCCCATTGATAAAGGCTTGGACGATTCTCTCTCTATTTTTGTATCAAATTCATTTAATGAACCTGCCTCTACTGAGAGCATAACTTCTTCAATTTTGCTGCTTCCGTCCATTCCATATTGAGGTATGGCAACAGTTCCTATAATGTTTTCTTCATTCTTATAATCATAACCGGAGATCTGGACAATGGCCCGATCTTCAACACTTTTCACTTCCGTGCAGCCTGCTAATATAATTATTGATCCTATGAAGGTTACTAATATTCGCTTATGCATGATTCTTCTTCCTCCATTTCCCAACCGTTTTCATTAAAATAAACAATAGAGGAATATAGAGAAGCACGTAAAATCCAATCAAATTCGCCATATCGTTCAGCTTCTCGACTCCCTGTCTGCTGTCAATAATCACTGTAAATATATAGAGGAGGAAACAAAACAGCCAAATAAAAGCCTTCTGGCTGGATACAAACATCCTTTTAGGGATACGACTGGCTCCCCATAATGCCAGGCAAATATTTGGGACAATCACGTACACCCATAATGCAATACCAATATATTCAAATCGTTCTATGAATGGAAAATGTACAATTTTCCATAAAGAGATGGTTCCCCAAGTAACGTGTTTTAACTGCTCTTCACTATAGTAAAGAAAGGAGACAAGAGCAGTCACTAAATAAATAAGTACCGTATAAAACACCGCAAAATGAGCCCATTTTTTGGATTCGTCCGGCTTTTTGATAAACGGGTAAAATATAAAGAGCAGTTCTATTCCTAAAAAGCCTAGAATAGAGGCTTTCGCAGATTTGAGCAAATCGAGAATGCTCGCATCAATAACTGGGTAAAGATAGTCTGTTACTCCCACCTCTATTGGGAAGAATTTCAGCAGCAGGAGAGGAAGAGTCAAAATTGTGCTTATTAAACATAAACCTGTAACGAGTCGAAAACCGCCGATGACCATATAATAAACGAGCAAAATAAAAGCAAGTGCGAAAATCTCTATTTGTATACTTGGGAATACCCACACTTGAATAACTTCAATAAAAGTACGTAATACCGTAAGAGCGAGGAAAAGATAATACACACTAAACAACAGGCTGAAAACAGCGCCGATATATTTGCCAAAAACTATACGGTGGACAGAAACAATGTCTCCTTCGCTATCCTGGAGAATTTGATAAATCATCCATAACATCAGATGGAGGAAAGCTCCTGCAATTAATATAGAAATCCAGGAATTGAATCCTGCATATTTTGCAATATAGCCTTCAAATCCCAGAATTCCTACTCCCACCTGCATCGAATGAATAATAAAAAACACAAACATTGGCGTAATGAGGAGCCTCTCTGATACAGGAAGTTCAGCCTTTGCACGGGAAATTTTATTCATCAACATCCCTCTTCTTTATGGCCTTATTTTGGTCAAACCGCTTAACCTGCTCAGGGCTTGTCTGAACTGGTCTTTCTGACTGTCTGCTGAAAGGAAGGCGGATAAATGCATCACGCAGATCCCTGAATCTTAAAGGATAGATCGGGGCAAAAAACGGACGTCCTAACGATTTAAGCTTTATTAAATGGCCGATGTAAAAAGCCATTACCATAGATACTCCTATTAGTCCCCATAATTGTGCCCCTACCAAATAGGGAAAGCGAATTAACCGAATCGTATTGCCAATCTGATAAACAGGCGTTGTAAAGGAAGCGAGTGCTGCAAGAGCAACAATAATAAGCAGGACGTTACTCGTAAGTCCTGCATCAACGGCAGCTGTTCCAATTACAATACCTCCTACAATACCGATGGTCTGACCAATCTTTGTAGGAAGACGGGCTCCTGCTTCTCTTAACAGTTCAATAGCTATTTCCAGAATAATTACTTCAAGAATCGGCGGAAATGGAATATCAGCCCGTGAAGCAACAATTGTTGTCATTAGTTCTTCTGGAATCATCTCATGGTGATACGTAAGAATGGCTACATAAAGCGGTGTGCTCAATACGGAAAACAAAACCGCAAAAAGGCGGATCAATCGAAAAACAGAAGCTAAATGCCAGGGTAAAAAGTAGTCATCGGACGCTGAGAAAAATTCGACAATTGTTGTTGGACAAGTAAGAACATGGGGCGAGCCATCGACTAAGATGCCAATCTTTCCTTCAACTAAACCTTCCACCACTCTATCCGGCCGCTCTGTGTCAAGAAACTGGGGAAAAGGAGAATGAGAATTATCTGCAATCATTTGAGTGATAAAGGAACTGTCAATGATCTGGTCATATTCGATATTATTAAGACGCTGAACCACTGTATTTACATTTTCCTGATTTGCGATTCCATCTATATAAATTATCCCTACCCTCGTTTGAGTCAGTGTACCGATCGTTAACTCTTTAACCATGAGGGATGATATTGGAAGTCTTTTTCTAATCAGACGTGTATTTTCATTAATAGATTCTACAAAGGCTTCTTTAGGACCAACCACACTGAATTCTACTTCTGGAATAGATACATCTCTCGTTTGGTTATTGGCAGCAAAAATAATTAGAACATGGAAATTTGACTCGGAAGATTTCACCAGTACGTGGCCTGTCATTACTTTCTTTTTTATCTCCTGTACATCTTGACTAATTGTCAGCTCCTGAACAGGTATACTTGCTTTAGCATCTGACAAGGAAGGAGAAGTGCTCATTTTAAGAATGGGCAGGATCAGCTGGTTAACGACGTGATCATCAATCAGTGTATTAAAATAAGCAATCTGGTAACCAGTACTTCCCACCTGGTAGCATTTAAAGTCACTTGATTTTTTCAAGTTTTTATATAGCTCTTCAAGGCTTTCCTCTGACTTCATTTCTGCCTTTTTTATAAATTCACTTTGTTTCTCCTTTTTTCTGTTCCTCCACATCATTAACACTCCTCAGCCGCTCTCTCCCTTTAGAACTTTTTCTTATTCTTGACCAGCACATTTATTTTATGCGATAGGAAATGCTATCAAAGAAAGGAGATGAACGAATGTTCTACGCATATTTAACTCCATTGCTATTATTACTTTTCTTTTTCTTATCGATATATTTTTTATTTGATGTCCTGGCTAAGATCATTTTAGTTGTCTATATTATTGTCGTTGTCTTCCTTCCTTTTGTGTTGATCCTGAAAGAAGAAAACAGAGATTCTTCAAAACCTGGACAAAAAAATTAGAAAGCACCCAGTCAGTAGGCTGGATGCTTTTCCACAAAGGGTTCACTTGCTATTACAGTGAGCTTATACTTTTCGGAACCATACCCTTGCTCTATGCTCCGATAAGGACTTCTTTCATTCACAGAAATATGAGAATTCCGTTCCATTTGCCTGAATAAAGAGAAACATAAGTAACCTGCTCCGTTTGCCTGAATATAGAGAACCGGGCCTGGGGAAAGACTCGCTTTCCATGGGCGAACGGTGAGCTTCCTCGGGCTTTTAGCCCTCCGGGATCTCACCCTGTTCTATCCTCCCATAGGAGTCTCGCCGTTTCCCCTGGCCCTTTATGTTTTTTTGAGTAACGGAACATT
>NZ_LT800499.1:3036208-3091216 GCF_900166625.1 Halobacillus massiliensis
CATTTATTTTATGCGATAGGAAATGCTATCAAAGAAAGGAGATGAACGAATGTTCTACGCATATTTAACTCCATTGCTATTATTACTTTTCTTTTTCTTATCGATATATTTTTTATTTGATGTCCTGGCTAAGATCATTTTAGTTGTCTATATTATTGTCGTTGTCTTCCTTCCTTTTGTGTTGATCCTGAAAGAAGAAAACAGAGATTCTTCAAAACCTGGACAAAAAAATTAGAAAGCACCCAGTCAGTAGGCTGGATGCTTTTCCACAAAGGGTTCACTTGCTATTACAGTGAGCTTATACTTTTCGGAACCATACCCTTGCTCTATGCTCCGATAAGGACTTCTTTCATTCACAGAAATATGAGAATTCCGTTCCATTTGCCTGAATAAAGAGAAACATAAGTAACCTGCTCCGTTTGCCTGAATATAGAGAACCGGGCCTGGGGAAAGACTCGCTTTCCATGGGCGAACGGTGAGCTTCCTCGGGCTTTTAGCCCTCCGGGATCTCACCCTGTTCTATCCTCCCATAGGAGTCTCGCCGTTTCCCCTGGCCCTTTATGTTTTTTTGAGTAACGGAACATTTAAGAAGATAGAATCGTTCTCATTAGAGTGCTTACTAAGATTACAGCGTTCCGTTTTCCCCATTAAATTTAAAGAGGCTGGGAAATGGTGAGACTCCTGCAGGGAGATAGAGCCATGGTGAGATCCGCGAGTGCAACGAGCTAGCTCACCGGCTCCCCGCGGAAAGCGAGCTATTTCCCAGCCGCTTTTCTCCACACTTGATAAACGGAACAGTCAGCTTTCTATGGAACAAGAGTATTAGCTACACTCCTGCCAGTGAAGCCAGTTTCTTCCAATCCGACTTTCTACAGACAAACTCTTTTTCAAGAATACTATGACACTCTTGAAAACAAGAAAAGACATCCTCTGTAAAACTTTTCAAAAAGAGAAAAAGCGTCCAGTCAATTGACTGGACGCTTTTAATAAAGCTCATTCGGGTCTGAACCTACTCGCATATTTTCATTTAGTTCGTCGATTCTTTCCATATCTTCCTCTGTTAATTGAAAATCAAAGATATCTGCATTTTCAAGCTGTCGGCTTTTGTGGACTGATTTAGGAATAGTGACCACACCGTGCTGAATATCCCAGCGGAGAATGACTTGAGCAGGTGTTTTTCCATATTTCTCCCCAGTATCTATTAACGTCTGATTATCCAGGTATCTTCCCCTCGCTAAAGGGGACCAGGCTTGCAGCTGAATGCGGTTTCTCTTGCAATAATCCTGAAGGTCATTTAAAAATAGTTTAGGATGAAACTCAATTTGGTTAATCATAGGAACTACGGAGGAGGTTTCCAAAAGAGACTCAAGGTGGCGCTTCATAAAATTACTCACTCCAATGGCCCGTACTCTTCCATCGGTATAAAGTTTCTCTAGAGCTTTCCAAGTTTCCTGGAAACCGGGGACCGGCCAGTGAATTAAGTAAAGGTCCACATATTCAAGCTGAAGCTTACTTAAGCTGCGGTCAAAGGCTGCTAAAGTCTTTTCATAGCCTTGCTCGTCATTCCATACTTTTGTGGTAATAAACAGGTCCTCACGGCTAATGCCGCTGTCTTTAATCGCATTACCAACTTCTATTTCATTATCATAGAAAGAAGCAGTATCGATATGTCGATAACCAGAACTGAGGGCAGTAGAAACTGTTTGATACGCTTCATTTCCTTTTTCCACTTTATATACCCCCAGTCCGAGCTGAGGAATCTTTACACCGTTATGTAGTTCCACTAAAGGGACTTCACACAAAGTAATCCTTCCTTTCTTATCGTTATTTAAATAGTTCCTTTTAGGTTAGTTGTCTTTTTTATTCTCAATAAATTTAGGAAGAGGGAGTTCAAAGATTATATAAGAGAGGAGCCTAAGAATGATTGGATATAAAGCTAACACGCCAATTATGTCCCCGATGGCCCCCAATGTCCCTGTTGTAAACATCCAAATGGATATTACCGCCATCACAATCACAACACCCGTACCGACAGACCCATTAACCGGGTTCCAAGTACCAGCTTTTGGCCGGGTATCCTGCTGTAGTAATTCAAAGCAGCGATAGTGAAAAGGACGAAGACGGAACCAGTTGGATGCAGTCACCAGCTCATCCCTGTCCCGAATATGTTTAAAGCAATAACGGCACATTTTACTCATACCAACGCCCCCGTTCTCGAGATTATTTACTTTTATTATAACTTAATTTGCACTTCAACGAATGGTAAAGACAGCTTAGTCTTATCCCCACGAACTAATATAGGCTGTCCTGCTTATCAGGACAGCCTTTTGTTTATCGATGATCGTCGTTTATTTCATACAGGCTTATTTTTCTGCTTGCTGAATAACTTGCATTACTTGCTCTTTCGCTTCTCTGTTTTCATATTTCTTCATATTCTCTAGCAGCTCCTCACGCTGCTCCATAAGCTGATGCACGGCCTTAACTAAAGATTCAGCATTTAATTCTTCTTCTTCCAGTTTATGAGCAAAGCCTTGTTTAACAAACGAGTTTGCATTTAAGATTTGATCGCCACGGCTCGCCTGTTTGGACAACGGGATAAGAAGCATTGGTTTTTTTAAAGCTAAAAATTCGAAAATAGCGTTTGAACCGGCACGTGAAATAATATAATTGCTAGCAGCTAAAAGATCTTTTAATTCATCATTAACATACTCAAACTGAATATAACCGGCGCGATCCAATTCAGGTTCTTTATGTCCTTTACCACAAATATGAATGATCTGCACCTTTTGCAGAAGAGCATCCAAATTACCGCGGATTGCATCATTGACCTTTTTCGACCCCATGCTTCCCCCCATAACAAGAACTACCGGTTTTGTATGATTGAAACTGCACATTTCCAATCCCTTTAATCGATTTCCTTCAAAGAGTTCTTCTCTAACGACTGCACCAATATATTTTCCTTTTGATTCTGGCAAATACTTCATCGTTTCCGGGAAAGTCGCAAGAACTTTCTCAGCAAAAGGAAAAGATAGCTTATTAGCAAGACCTGGCGTATAATCAGATTCGTGAATAATGGCAGGTACTTTTCTCAGCTTAGCGGCTGCCACAACAGGAACGGAGACAAACCCGCCTTTTGAAAAAATGACCTGCGGCTTTCTCTTGCCTATAATAGCAAAAGCCTGATAGAGCCCTTTCAGTACTTTAAAAGGGTCTTTTAGATTTTCTTTAGACATATAGCGGCGCAGTTTACCTGTGGATATCCCATGATAGGTGACCCCATTGAGAGGTTCTATTAGATTTCTTTCAATACCTTCATAGGAACCAATATAATCTATTTCATATCCTTGTTTTTGAAACTCAGGAATTAAGGCAAGATTAACAATCACATGTCCTGCCGTCCCGCCTCCAGTAAATAAAATTCGTTTATTGCTCAAGTCTATATCTTCCTTTCTCATCATACATAGCGTCCGTTATTAATTGCTGGCCTAAAATAAGAACATCAATGGTATATGTCCTAAAGGAATTGTATCAAAAAGGAGAACGTTTATGTACGAAACTCATACATTACGAGAAAAATTTAAATTATTTATGATCATTTTAGTCCCCATTTTAATCACTCAAATTGGTATGTATGCCATGAATTTTTTTGACACCATTATGGCAGGACAAGCTGGGCCAGATGAACTGGCGGGTGTAGCGATTGGATCTAACATATGGCTCCCAGTTTTTACAGGTCTTAATGGAATTATGATGGCGATCTCTCCCATTGTTTCACAGCTAAAAGGAGCGAGGAAGGAAAAAGACATATCTAAAAGTGTTAAACAAGGAGTTTATTTGTCTGTAGTTGTAGCTGTCTTTATTGGGACTACCGGCTACTTCCTGCTGAATCCCATCCTTGATCTATTTTCACTCGATGTCCGGGTTCGCTATGTGGCGGAATACTATTTAATTACACTGGGTACCGGTATAGTTCCTCTGTTTATCTTTAACTTGCTTCGCTCCTTTATAGATGCTCTCGGTCAGACGAAAATTTCAATGGCGATTATTTTGCTTACTCTGCCTACCAATGTTTTATTAAACTATTTGTTTATTTTTGGAAAGTGGGGGTTTCCGGAATTAGGTGGGATCGGGGCCGGCCTGGCAACATCGCTTACCTACTGGGCAGCCTGTCTAATGATCATTTTTGTTATTCATAAAGTGTATCCATTACGTCCATACAAAATTTTCACAGATTGGATCACTCCATCAGTTAAAAGCTGGACAGAGCAGTTAAAAATCGGGATTCCGATCGGCTTTGCCATATTTTTTGAAACGAGTATCTTTTCTGCAGTTACCTTTTTTATGACCGCTTATGATACATATACTCTGGCTGCCCACCAGGCAGCGATAAATTTCGCTTCTCTTCTTTACATGGTCCCTTTAAGCATTGCTTTTACTTTAACGATAGCGGTCGGTTTTGAAGCAGGGGCAGAGAGGTTTAAAGATGCCAAATCCTATTCCTACATGGGAATTGTCATGGCGATCGGTTCATCTCTGGCTGCCGGATTGATACTGTATGTTTTTAATGAATCAGTGGCCCGATTGTACAGCTCAAATGAACAGGTTATTGAACTAACGACAAAGTTTATCTTTTTTGCGATCTTTTTTCAGTTATCCGATGGCTTTGGAGCCCCTCTCCAAGGGATATTAAGGGGGTACAAAGATGTAAATATTACGCTGCTTATGGCTTTTATTTCTTATTGGGTGATCGGCCTTCCCAGTGGTTACCTTATGGCAAATTACACAGTTCTAGGTCCATACGGCTACTGGATGAGTCTTATTATCGGGCTCACTGCCGGTGCTCTCACACTGTTTTTAAGAATGATTTCACTACAAAAAAGAAACCTAAGCAAACATGAAAAAGCAAGGATTTAGCACAGCCCTTGCTTTTTCATGTTTAAACACAGATTAGAAACCCTATGCCGGACTTCCCTGTGCTTTCGTTTTAGATTCCTCTTTTTCTGGATGAATCATTTTCATAAATAGAAACAATAAAAGCAAAGATAAAACGCTGGCTGTGATGTAGCTCACATTTAAATAGTTTTTCATAACGAGCGACATCGCCGGCGGTCCTAAAGCCACCCCTATAAATCTCGATGAACTGTAGAAAGAGCTAATCGTTCCTCTTTCTTCTTTTTCGATACCTTCAGTAATCATCGCATCCAATATAGGCAGTACAATTCCTATGCCTATTCCTGTTACACTTGTTACGACGAGAAGAAGCCAAAGCTGTTCTTTAACAAACCCTGTGAACACAACACTTCCGGCAATTAATATGAGACTGATGATTGTCAGCTTCTTCATGAAAGTTAAGTTTCCTTTGATCAACTTTCCAGTAACAAAAGATGCGGTACATAAAGCAAAAAGCGGAATGGCTAATACAAAGCCTTTTTTAACCCCGTTTAGTTGGTGGGCTTTCTCTAAATTATCAGACAAGAAAAAGAGTACAGCAAACAAGATTAACATTAAGTAAACGCCTAGGAGGAATACGGTATAAAGCCATTTACCTTCATTCTTAAAAATCTTTTTCGTATGCTGAACAAATTCTTTAAATTTCAAAGGCTCTTCCTTATCTTTTGGTGCTTTTATAAAAAAGAACACGAGAACAATCGAGATTAAACTAAAGAAGGATATCGAAAAAAACGGGAGAAACCATAAAAAGGCAGCAAAAGCCGCACCGAGTATAGGACTCAATACTTTCCCAAATGTATTGGATGTTTCAATTATTCCTAAACACGAACTTGTTTTTTCATCATCATCTTTGTATAAATCTCCTACAAGCGGAAGGATAATCGGCGTGGCTCCAGCTGCTCCTATTCCTTGAAGGACACGACCAATCATGATCCAGTTAAACGGATCAGCTACTTTCCAGGAAGCATAGCCTGCAATTAAGCCGCCGATTAAAGCCAGAATTAAACTCGGTAGGATCACAATTTTTCGACCTAATCGGTCCGATAAGTAACCCGCCACTGGAATAAGGAAAATTGCGGCCAGAGAATAACTTGTTATGATCATACTTGATTGAAAAGAACTGATCCCAACCTTTTTTTCAAAAATGGGGAGAACAGGGATCAGCATCGAATTGCCAAGCGTCATCACTAAAGGAATAGAAGCCATACTTATCAGGCACCAGCGGCTTACTTTATTTTCAGAACTCTTATTCACAACTCTGCACCTCACTCAGTCTTTCTTCCGTTAGATTGTCCTATTTTTCGATAATTATTTAAATGGACCTTTCACAAAAGGCTACCAAAAATTTCAAACACAAAAAAACGCCTGAGGAATTTTTCCTCAGACGTTTTTACTCTTATAAAAATAGTCCAGCCATTGTTCCAGAAAGCATAGAAGCTAAAGTAGCACCAATTAAAAGTTTAAATCCAAATCCGGAAACTTTTGCCCCTTTATCAGCATCGATTCCCTGAACAGTACCGGCAATAATACCAATAGATGAGAAGTTAGCAAAGCTCGTTAAGAATACAGTAACGATACCGATCGTTTTTTCAGATACATTCTCAAGCATACCCTGGAATTCAAGCATGGCCACAAATTCGTTAGTTACGATTTTCGTTCCCATAATGGAACCGGCATCAAGCACTTCTGCTGTTGGAATACCCATTAGGATAGCAATTGGAGAAATGATATATCCAAGTGTTTCCTGAAGAGTTAAACCGTTAAAGAGACCTGCAAATATCGCGTTTACCAGCTCAAGTGATGCGATAAACGCAATCAGCATAGCGGCTACGATAAGGGCAATCTTACCGCCGTCAAGTGCACCATTTCCCATGGCTTCAAATAAGCTCTTAGAATTCGATACATCTTGAATATCAACACGGTCTTCTTCTTTAGGAACTCGTACAGGAGCAATAAGAGAAGCAACAATAAGAGCACTAAACATGTTTAATGGCAGGGCGACTAAAACATAATCTGCCGGAAGAATGCCGATATAGGCGCCTACAATTGATGCAGATACTGAACCCATTGCTGAGGCACTGACAATATACAACCGATTATTGTTGAGATGTTTAAACTGGGATTTAATCGCAATAATGGCTTCAGACTGTCCAAAGAAAATACTGTTGACTGCGTTAAACGATTCAACTTTTGGAAGTCGGGTAATATAAGATAATCCAAGCCCAACATATTTAATAATAAAAGGTAGAACTTTAATATAAGTAAGAACAGATAAAATCGTAGCAAAGAAAATAATTAACAGAAGGACGTTAAAGAAAAATACTCCTGCTCCACCTTCTTCAAATGCAAAACCACCTAAAACAAAGCCTACACCTTCAGAACCGAATTCAATAAGTTTATTAAAACCCCATGAAATTCCGTTAATAATTGTAGCGCCTACCGTTGTTTTAAACATAATGAACGTAGTGATCAACTGCGCAACAAGCATAACACCAATACCAAAATAATTGATATTTTTTTTGTCATTAGACATGACAAATGCAATACCGAGGATAACAACAACCGCCAAAAGGCCTAATAATATATCCACGCTTTATTTCCCCCTCTTAAAAGTTAAAAGTCGTCATCTGAAACCATTATGAAAATGCTTTCATTATGTCGTACTACTACGGATTTTATCAGGTTGTCAGACGTCTTGCAATATAATTTAGAAAGATCGAATTTTCAATTTAATCTGTTAATTTAGCAAGAAAGACTCAAAAAGTATTATACCTAATCTATTATCTTGATTTCAAGGAGGTATATAGCAAAAAAAAGACACCCTTCGGTGGTCAGACGAAGGGTGCTCTATACCTAAGGGGAGGTATATCGTTTGAAAACGCAGCCCATTTCAGGGTTGCCAGCTTTCTCATGAGAGCCTTTAAAGTGTGTGTTCACACTAACGCTTTAAAGCGCTCCTATTACTTAGACGATATACTTTTACCAGGGGTTTCATTTTTTTACACTTTTTTAGTTTACAATTCCATGCTGCTGAATAGTGACATCTACCTTTGTATTGAATTGGACCTCTTTATATTTTTCAGTCCAGTCTATTTTTTCCCACAGTTCTGGATGATAGCCCTTTATCCTTCTACCAACTCCAAATACATCACTGTTTGCTTCCTGAGTTTTAGCAAGGATTTCTTCTGAGTCTTTCGTAAGAACCTCTGTAAGCTTTTTACTTATGTCTTTAATTATTTTATCATTAACTAAATGATCGTGAGGATACTCAGTAATTCTGACATCCAGCTTTAATTTGAGGTCAACTTCAATATTCTCACCCTTAGGACGGACTTTCATTTTACGATCTTCCTTTATCACATTAATCGTGACGTAATCAAGAACCGGTTCACGGCCATAGTCGGAAACTTTTTTAGTCATTTGGGCTATTTTTCCTTTATACCCCAAAAGAAGCATCAACAAAGCCGCATCCTCTGATTCAATTTTTTCTCCTGTATAATGATCGTCATGTATGAGAGCCAGTCCATTATACGTTACTACTTCATTTTCCGTATCGACCTTTAATAATGGAATAGTAAAATCCTGTCCATCTTCTATTAATTCAGCACAAAGAAGCTGCAAATTCTCTCCCGTTGAGTGGGATACATTTGCCGAAGCTTCCACAATCCCGCTTATATAATCACTGATTGTCTTAATTCCTGTAGCTTTAAATTCAATCACTTCCCGGGCTTCCCCTTCTACAATGGCAAGCTGAGCATTGAGGTTACTGTTTGGATTACGATAGATAGCGTCCAGGACCGGATATACATCCTGCTTTGCAAGATCCTCTCCTAATAAATAAACTTTAATTTTAGCAGGATTAAGATTGTTTTCCACCATTCTGTCCATCTGGTCACTTGCCTGTAAAGGAGTATGAGCCTCGGTAGTTAAAGTCTGAATAAATTCCTGATGCCCCCCCATTTCTCCTCCCTTGACCGTTGGAATAGAAACCGTCTGAACAATCTTTTCATCTTCCCCAAGGTCGAATCCAGATGACAGGATAAGCTTTACATTTTTAAACTGCCGAGTATCCCAGCAGCCTGTTAAAAGGAGTAAGGAGCATAATAAAACTAATAAAACTTTTCTCATACCGCTCCCTCTTTTCTGTTTTTTTTTCTCAGTAGACTAACAATTAATATAAGGAAAGGGAATAAAACTGAAAAAAAATAACCGCCTTTCCCTACATATGTACTTAACTTATCAAGCTTTGTAAAATCGTAACCAATCAAAAGCGACATGATAAAAGAAAGAATAGCAATCGAAAACATAAAAAGTTTTGGTTTATTTTTCCCGATAAGACGTGTTGAGCCTAAAGTTGCCATGTATAAGTAAGTAGTATAAGAAGTGGCCACAAATACCATCCACATTGCAATAAAAAACAGATCCACTCGAGCAATGATAGGAAATTGATAAGCTTTCAGCATGTATAACACTGGTTCCGGTACGAGAGCAATTTCCTGTGTGCCAAAAACCGTAAAAGTAGCAAAAACGACAGCCAGATAAAATATAGTTACCGTCCAGTGTGCATAAATGATTGTCTTCAGCTTGTCTTTTGCATTTCCTTCTACTTTAGAATAAACAACAAGGGAAACGATAAAACCCAGCAAGGCAATCATCCCTTTATCTACGCCTGCAAGAATTGTTTTAAACCCTGCATGTCCCATTGGAAACAGATATATTAGTTGAGCTTCCTTTACAGCATAAAAGATAAATACAATCATAAATACCAATAAGATGGAAAACATCGTATAAATTCGGGCCAATACAATAAAACGGCAGCAGGCGATATATAAACTGACTAAGATCATCATTGCGGATAACACCCAAAAAGGAGTATTAGGCAGTACCCATAAGCTGATCATCCGACCGAACAGAATAAGAACTAATACACTCACAGAAATAAAATATAGGATATAAAAAAAAGAAAAGAATTTTCCTATCCATTTTGAGAGCACATTCTCCAGAATTTGAAAATAATCCAGCTCAGCATGCTGCTTGGCCAGTACCCAAAAGAAAATTAAAAGAATTTGAATAATAATCCCAGCCGCCAGTAAAGACATCCAGCCATCCTGCTTAGCTGCTGAATGCAGTTCATATGGCATCGTCATTACTCCCACCCCAATTTGGGTCTGAATAATAATGAAGAAGAACTGACGTCTGGACACTTTACTGTTTTGATTTTCCATTCTTCTTCCACTCCCTCGCCTTTTCAACAGCAATATCTGTCATCGGATGAGCATCTTTCGGCCGCTTTTTCATCAAAAAGACCGGAACCCTTACAAATGTGTCTTTTAAATCCCTGAAAGATAGCGGTGCTATAGGGGACAAATAAGGAACTCCAAAAGACTCCAACTTCGCCAGGTGGATCGAGATAAACATAAGTCCAAGAACTAATCCGACAAATCCGAGGGTACCTGATAATAGAATTAAAGGAAACGTCAGCATCCTGAGGGTGGTACTTAATTCATTTGAAGGCACTACAAACGAAGATATAGCGGTCAATGCAACTACGATAATCATTACGTTTGATACTAGCCCTGCCCGTACAACAGCATCCCCAATAACAAGTCCTCCAACAATACCAATAGTCTGCCCGACAGGAGATGGCAGCCGTATCCCCGCTTCTCTGATAAGCTCAATAATGACCACCATCACGAGTGCTTCAATCAGTGGGGGAAATGCAATTTCGTTAATGGAGGCTTTTACAGGAGTGACCAAATCGTCTGGAATCACTTCAAAATGAAAGCTGACGATTGCAATATAAACAGCTGGAAGTCCAACAGCGATTAAAAAGCTGGAAAATCGAATCAGCCGGACAAAGGTTCCGTTGTACCAGCGCATGTTGTAGTCATCCGGTGACTGATAGAACATAAAAAAAGTAGAAGGGGCGATTAGCGCTGTAGGGCTCCCTTCCGACATAAGCGCGATTCTTCCTTCCATCAGATTGGCAACCACCTTGTCCGGTCTTTCCGTATTCAGCATCTGGGGAAATGGTGATCGAGGAGAATCCTCAATAAATTCTTCCATGTATCCAGGGCTCTGAATTTTGTCGACCTTTACTCCTCTTATTCTATCTTCAATTTTCTGTATAATTTCAGGGTCTGCAATACCGTCCATATATATAACAGCTATATTTGTGTTAGTCTTTTTCCCTACTTTATAAAATTTCACGACGAGGTCTTTATGTTCAATACGCTTTCTAACAAGGTTAATATTAATCATGATATTTTCAATAAAACCATCGTGTGCTCCGCGGACAACCTTTTCGTTTTCAGGCTCTCTTGCCGTACGGTTAAAAGCGGAAGTTACATTAAACTGAGAAATCTCATCACTTCCATTTTCAATATAAATAGCATGCCCCATCAGCAGGCTGTCCATTGCTTCCTCTATATTAGTCGTAATCTTTGAGTTAGGTATACTCTTAATAGAATCTACATGTCCATTCTCAATTGGAGAAAAAATAATCTCCTGGATCTTTTCCTGTTCAGCCAGTGTTTCAATAAAAAGCAAAGCGGCCTCGCCTTTATTTAAAACACGGACCTTTAAGTCCTGGGTCCTTTTAAAGCTGTTAAGTATATAGTCAATGTTAGCCGACAATTTTTTTGAAGCAGGAACTTGAGGTTCCTCTGCACTCTCTATCGTCTGCCGGTCCTCTTTCTTATCATTCTGAAATAAATTTTTAAAGAATCCCATGTATATCACCCATACTTAGAGTGAGTCATTTCTGGTATTTTATGCATTTGTAAGAAGTTTTTTAAAGTATCATGCCTTCTAAGGTGTATCAGCAAACATAAAGAAAAGCTGTCGAGAACTTCTCGACAGCTTTTCTCATTTAATGACTAGGGAAGAATATCATTTGAATAACAAAAATTACGCCGAACAAGTAAAGAATCCAGTGTACTTCTTTCCCTTTCCCGCTGAATAATTTCATCAGCGGGTACGTAATAAAACCAAGCGCTATTCCTGTGGCTATACTCGAGGTTAATGGCATCGTCAATATAATGATAAAAGCCGGAAATGCTTCATCAAAGGCCTTCCAATTCACCTTCGCCAACCCTTCCATCATAAAACAGCCAACAATGATTAGAACGGGAGCAGTAATAGCCGGAAGGCCCGATACCGCACCCACAAGCGGTGAAAAGAAAATAGATAAGAAGAATAGCACGGCCACCACAACAGTAGTCAACCCTGTTCTCCCGCCTGCAGCAACACCGGAGGAAGACTCAATGTAAGCTGAAGATGGACTTGTTCCAAACATCGCACCGGCCGTAGTAGCGGTTGCGTCTGCCATTAGAGCTGCACGGGCTCTAGGCAGACTTCCGTCTTTACGTATAAAACCTGCCTGCTCAGCTACACCAATCATCGTTCCAGTTGTATCAAAAATAGTAACAAGTAAGAATGCGAAAATAACCGTGTATAATCCGTTGCTGAAAACCCCGGCAAGATCCATGTCCCAAAATACCGGAGCAGGAGGGGATGATACAACCCCATTCTCAAAGGAAAGCTGTCCAGTGAAGAGGCCGATTACCGCTGTAACGATCATTCCTAAAAATAACGCACCTGTTACATTTCGGGCGATTAATATTAATGTAACGAACAAACCGATAATTGTTAAAAAAGTTCCTGGAGCTGCCAGATCTCCAAGTGTTATCAAAGTAGCTTCGCTCGCAACAATGATACCGGACATTCTCAGTCCTAGAAAAGCGATAAATAAACCAATTCCTGCGGTTATCCCATATTTTAACGAGGGAGGAATTGCTGTAATCAGGATTTCCCGCAGCCTCGTTAAGCTTAAAATGACAAACAATATTCCAGCTAAAAATACAGTTCCCAGAATAACAGGGTAACTGACATCCTGCTGGACAACTTCTGTAACGAAATAGGCGTTCATTCCCATGCCTGGTGCAATGGCAATTGGATAGTTAGCTGCAAGGGCCATAATTAATGTACCAATGATAGCAGCAAGCACAGTTGCCATAAAGACCTGTTCAAACGGCAGTCCTGCTTCGGAAAGAATCGCCGGATTGACGACAACAATATATACCATCGTTAAAAATGTCGTAACTCCAGCAATGAGTTCTGTTCGGACATTTGTATGATTTTCATTTAGACGAAATCTATTTAGCAAAAGAAACACCTGTCTTTCCGATTGATTTAACCAACATTTACTATAATATTATTTTTACGAACAAATTACAACAGTTTGTTTCAAATGTTCGTGTTTCAACCAATATTACGAGCTTTTCCCCCCTTCATAGCAAAAAAACAGGATGCCTTAGTATGAATGGCATCCCGTTTAATTAGTATCTTTATTTTTAGAATGGCTGTACCATCGATAGATCTTAGTCATGTCTTCCTCATTTAAATAGAGAATACGAGCACTTTCTCCACCAATCCCTGATTTCAGCACCGAAACTAAAGAAGCTAGTTTTGCTCTTCTTTGAAATATCGTCTGGTCTTTTGTCAATGACTGAATTCTATGCTTTTTCATAATATATGTCCGCTTAACAAAAAACCTGGTAACGAACAGCAGCTGTCGGGTATTTAAATTCCACCCGGAATGACGGTAAGAAGCATATCCAAGAATCCCAAAAATGAGAACAGCCGCCGTTGAAAGCAAGCCGAGCGGATAAAATATAATACTGACAGGAATTGAAACTAGAATAAAAAACCATGTAAACCTTATTATATAGCGTATCATTGAACGTTTTGGCGGATGTTCCACAGGCACATCTACTTCATACCCGGAAATCATTGAACGAATGGATTCCTCTACTTTGTCTCTTTTTATTAAAGGCAGAACACGCATGGAATGCTCCTGACCGCCTTGAAGAGAACCGCCTGCACTAATAATTGTGACCGTAGCAAAGCCTAAAGGTTCCCGAATAATATTCTCATCGATTCTCAATCCCTGAATACGATTTAGAGGGATCGTCACCTGTTTTTTTTCCAAAAGGCCGCGTGTAATAATTAAATCTCCATTTTCTAAAAAGATGGAAAAGTTAGCATACCGCAGAATGGTGAGAATAACAGAGATGCTATAAGCAATCAGCAATACAAAAAGAATCCCTAAAGCTATCATAAGAAACCCAAATTGCAGCCAGCCGATCACTTCCTCATAAATCGCATCAACTGGAAGAAACTCAAGACCTTGCGATAAGAAGACGAGTACCCCGGAGATTACAACACCTGCTCCACCTGAAGTCACAGCCATTACTATAATGTCACGCATTCCCATCTGATAGACAAGCTTTCGATTAGAAGCAGGCTCAATATCTTCTTCCCCTGCAAAACCACGCTTATGCTGATCGATCAGACGTTCAAGGTTTCTTGCTTCGCTCATCTCAATCGCTGTCAATTCAGCTTCAGCTTTTTGCGGATCAGAAGACCCCGCTGTTTCAACGGTAACTTTTACTAATTTAAACGGACGGTGTAAAATGCCTTCAGAAAAATCCAGGCTCTGAATTCTTTCAATAGGAATATACCTTTTCTTTTTCAGAAGCAGCCCATGCTCAATCCGCAATTCTCCTTCTTCGATCCGATAGGTAAACCTCATCCACCGGATGATTCCAGAAATTAAGATAATGACAAGCAAGGTACCGCCGATAATGTAAGGAAGGAATCCAAGAAAACCTTCTTCTGGATTTCTATTAATAAATAACAAAGCAACTAATGGTAATATGGCATCTTTTAAACCCTTCAAAAAGTGAATGAATGCAGATACTGGATGAAGTCGTTTTGGCTCAAACATCTTCTTCCGCCACCCTTGCTAAAGAAGAAATCGAACGTCTTAATTCCTCTGCTTCCTGCTCATCAAGGGCCGGTACTTTATGGGTTGTTGCTGCAGTAGAGATGCTGATCGTGGCAAGCTTATACTTTCTTAGCAACGGGCCATGCTCAGTATCTACATGCTGGACCCTGATCATCGGAACGAGTGTCCTTTTCACAATAAACAATCCATACTGCAGTTCAATTTCCTGATCTCTTACTTCATACCTCCACCTCTTCCACCGGATGGACGGGATGACCCCAATGTTTATGATGGCTTCCAGAATAAGAAGAACAAATATAACAACAATTGGCCAAAGGGGCCAACTGAAGAAATATGTAAGCACACCAATACCAATCGTAAAGATGGCAAAGACCACAGAAGTGAGAATACCATAGACCCTCCAGAGAGAACGTGCGCGGACTGAGATTCTCTGTGCTGGCGCTTCCATTTGTCCCATGTTACTATTTTTTACCTTTCGATAACTCTTTCGCTCTCTCAGTACAAGCATTTACAGCCTGTATAACGGAGTTGCGCATTCCTGTCTGTTCCAATGCTGCGACCCCTGCTATTGTCGTACCTGCTGGTGTGCAGACCGCATCCTTTAATTCAGCTGGATGACTGCCTGTCTCAAGAACCATTTTGGCCGAGCCTTTTACCGTCTGTGCTGCAAGCTTATACGCCTTATCACGGGGAAGTCCTTGCTGAACAGCTCCGTCAGCCATTGCTTCAATGAACATATAAACAAATGCAGGAGCGGAACCACTTACCCCAGGAACTGCATCCATCAGCCCTTCGGCAAGTACTTCTGTTTCTCCAAAGCTCTCAAACAGTTCCTTAACGCTTGCCAGTTCATCCGCAGTAACAAACTCATTGGGACTCAGTACACTCATCCCTTCTCCGACTAAAGCTGGAGTGTTTGGCATTGAGCGAATCACCTTTACATTGAAACCAAAAGCGTTTTTTATAGTATCGATCGTAATCCCTGCAGCTATTGTCACAACAATCGTATTCTCGCGAACCGAGGATTTGATTTCAGCGACAACTCCTTGATATATATAAGGTTTAACAGCCAGGAATAAAATATCACTTTCTGCTGCCACCTTTTTATTATCATTTGTTATTTCAATTCCATATTCTTCAGCCACATAATCAATCGTATCGTCGGTCAGCGCTGTGGCCGAAATTTGATCCGCTTGAAGAACTTTTGCTTGGATCATTCCATGTATCATTGCCTGGCCCATCTGGCCGCATCCTATAAATCCAATTTTCTTTTTGTTCACCTGACCCAGCCCCTTTCTCATGTGTATTCAATTGTATATGATATTAGGGGGAACGACAATGCAGGGCCCGTAAACCTTTTCAAAATAATAAGTCCATCTAGTAAAAAACTCATGTTTTTGGGATAAAGCCTTTACAAATAAGCCTAGCTTATCTATAATTAACAGTGTATTCTTCATATCATAACGATTGACCACAAATATCATAGCTGCTATGAAAAAAGCCGAGCTGCCTCAAGCTCGGCTTTTTTCATTACTCTCCTTTTCTACTTCTACTTTTTGTTCAAGCAGTTTTTTTAATTGTTTTTTCACTCGTTTAGTAACCATAAGATAGAGGGTGTCTCCTGCCTGAATTCTGGATTGCCCAAAAGGCGTGATCACTTCTCCCTCGCGGACAATCGCACTAATTAGAGCTTTATCCGGAAGGTCCAATTCTTCAAGCGTATGGCCGGCAACAAAATTTTTCTCATTAACTTCGTATTCCATCATTTCTATATTAGTCTTCCCCATTGAAATTAGCTCCAAAGAATGAATAGGATTGGTTGTCTTTTCTAACGTAAGGCCTAAACGGTCAGCCGCCCAAGTGATTGTTGACCCCTGGACAACGGTTGAAACGAGTACGATAAAGAATACAACATTAAAAATCAGCGGGCTTTCTTCTATTCCAGAAAGCATTGGGAATATTGCTAATACGATGGGAACAGCACCGCGCAGTCCTGCCCAGGAAAGAAATGTTTTCTCTTTCCAGTTAAAATTAAAAAAGGTCAGGCTTAAACACGTAGCAATGGGACGTGCCAGCAAAATTAACACGGCCGAAATTAATAAGCCATCAATCATTACAGTTAACGTAAACACTTCCGAGGGATAAACAAATAATCCGAGTAAGATAAACATAAGAATTTGAGCCATCCAGGCAAATCCTTCATGGAACCTTACAATTGAATAACGATAAGCAAGGTCGGTATTCCCGATGATGACCGCAGCGACATAAACAGCCAACAGACCGCTTGCCTGAAATAATGAGCTTGCTCCATATGTTAAGAAGGCAAATCCAAGAGCAAATATCGGATATAGGCCACTGGAATCAAGATTGATCCGATTTAAGGAAAAACTTGCCCCATAGCCAAGAAGGATTCCAATGATCAGTCCTCCCCCCATTTGCCAAAAGAAACTTCCCACCATTCCTAAGACACTTGCTTCATTAGTTGTTATTACTTGAATAAAGCTGATTGTCAGAAAAACAGCCATAGGGTCATTGGTCCCTGACTCACCTTCCAAAGTAGCTTCAAGCTTGTTGCGAATATTTTTACCTTTGAGAACAGCAAATACAGCTGCTGCATCTGTAGAACCGACAATTGAACCTAAAAGAAAGGCCTCCAGCCAGGAGACCCCCAGAATAAATTTTGCAGCTATCCCGACAATTCCACTGGTTAATACGACCCCAAGTGTGGCAAGGGTAACAGAGGGACCAGCTACAGGACGAATCGAGCTCCATTTCGTCTGTATACCCCCTTCAAACAAAATAACGATTAACGCAAGAATACCAACCATTTGAGCGACTTCCGCGTTATTAAAAGATAAGAAATCAAGCCCATCACTGCCTACCAGCATGCCTACACCTATAAATAAAGCGAGGGAAGGAACTCCCAGCCGTGATGAAAATTTAGTAACAACCACACTCATGATAAGCAATAAAGCAATAAGTGTGATGAATTGGTTAGACTGAATCATCTCCTCAATCATTAACGATAACTCCTTCATGTAATTTTTCTTTTACATTACTTTCCCTCCACACGGCCATGATAAGCTTCGATTTTCCAAAAAATATTAATTATGATAAATAAAAACAACCCAGGGTCTCCCATGGGTTGTTTTTATTAAACCATTTGACTTTCTGTCTGCTCGCTGAAGAAATGCTTCATTGCAAAAAATACGTCCGCTTTTTTTCGTAAGACATGATACCTGAACTTAGGATGATCAATCGATTTGTAAGCCTGCATAAGACTGGAAGAACGATTGTACTGATTGACTTCGCCATACCCAAACATTTGAGATACTTCCATCAGCTGCTGGATTAAAGCCACACACCTCTTATTGTCAGAGGTTAAGTTATCACCATCTGAAAAGTGAAATGGATAAATATTATACCGCTCAGGTGAATACTTTTCATTAATTAAATCTAGCGCTTTTTTATAAGCAGATGAACAAATTGTTCCACCACTTTCCCCTTTTGAGAAAAAGTCGTGTTCTGATACGACCTTTGCCTGTGTGTGGTGTGCCACAAACTCAATATCAACCGTTTCATAATTTTTTTGAAGAAAACGATTCATCCAGAAGAAAAAACTTCGTGCCATATATTTTTCCCACTGGCCCATTGACCCGCTCGTATCCATCATTGCAATTACTACCGCTTTTGATTCCGGTTTCTCCCGATCCGTCCATGCTTTAAAACGAATATCTTCTGGATATATTGGAGAAAAAGAAGATTCTCCTCCTAAAGCATTACGTTTAAACGCTTCAAGCATCGTTCGTTTCTTATCAATGTTCCCAGTGAGTCCTGTTTTACGGATATCTGTAAACTCAATATCTTCATGAATGATTGCATCTCTTTCTTTTTCCGCCAAATTAGGAAGCGTCAGCTCCTTAAAGAGGGCTTCTTCTAATTCTGCGAGTGAAACCTCTGCTTCATAGTAATCTTCTCCAGCCTGGTCCCCAGCTCCTTCTCCCTGGCCCGGCTTTTTCTGGGCTTCTTGAGACTGGCCGACAACATCCCCCACTTGACTGTCTCCATCGCCTTGGCCGGCATGCTTGTTTTTCTCATAATTATACCTAATTTTATATTCATCAAGTGACCGAATGGGTATCTTCACAACACGTTTTCCATTGGACATCACAATATTTTCTTCTGTAATTAAGTCAGGAAGCTGTTTGTTCATAGCATCCTTCACTTTTTCCTGATGGCGCCTCTGATCATCATAGCCTTTTCGATGGAGGGACCAGTCGTCTTCAGCAATGACAAAATTCTTCTTTTCATTCATCACATGTTTCCCCCTCCTGCTTGTGGATTACTCTATCATATGCAGGACAAGTCTGATGGATGAGGCGAAATGGAATATGACTTGTATTTTTATTAAGAATTATTTGACTATTTATTAAAAAAAGGAGTGCTATCGCCTGTAAAGCTAGGTGAGTAGAGGTATTTTCCTATAAAGATTCTTTTAGAAATACTTTGGTGTGCGTGTGTTCCATTGTTCCGTTTGCCTTAATAAAGAGAACCGGGCCTGGGGAAACAACTCGCTTTCCATGGGTGAACGGTGAGCTTCCTCTTATACAGTAAACGGAACCGTCTTTCCACTCCCTAAAAAAAGGAAATGGCGAGACTCCTGCAGGGAGACAGAGCCAGGGGAGTTCCACGAGTGCAGTGAGCTAGCACACCGGCTCCTGCTTAAATGGAAACTGGCCCCATTTCAAACTGAAATAAAAATCCGACCAAAACAAAAACCCCTGCTAATAAATTAGCAAGGGCTCATCAATTAACCTTCTAATAGGAGATCATAAGGATCTTCAATCATTTCTTTAATACGACGAAGGAATTGGACAGCTTCTTTTCCGTCAACAATTCTGTGGTCGTAAGACAGAGCAATATACATCATTGGACGAGCCTGAATCGTATCGTCCGGCATAACTTTCGCACGTTTTTCAATGTTATGAAGTCCCAGAATACCAACTTGTGGAGAATTCAAGATCGGTGTAGACAACATAGATCCAAAAATACCGCCATTTGTAATCGTAAATGATCCGCCTTGCAGGTCATCTAAGGATAGCTCTTTATTTCTTGCTTTTTGAGCAACATCCATAATTCCTTTTTCAATTCCGGCAAAGTCCAGGCGGTCTGCATCACGTACAACAGGCACTACAAGGCCTTCATCGGTAGAAACAGCCATTCCGATATCATAGAATTTTTTCTGAATGATTTCATTGCCTTGAATTTCAGCATTGATTAATGGGAATTCTTTCAATGCGCCTACTGCTGCTTTTGTAAAGAAAGACATAAAGCCAAGCTTCACATCATGTTTCTTCTGGAACGATTCCTTACGCTCGCTTCGAAGCTTCATTACATTTGTCATATCTACTTCGTTAAAAGTAGTCAGCATCGCAGAACTTTGCTGTGCTTCAACTAAGCGCTTCGCAATGGTTTGACGGCGGCGGGACATTTTAATGCGCTCAACCGGCTTATCAAACTCCACTTTTTCCTGCTTGCTTTCTTTTTTCTCTTGTTTAGGAGCTTCTTTCTTCTCCTCTTTCTGACTTCCTTTAGCTGCAGATTCTACATCTTCTGGACGAATACGGCCTAAAGGATCTTTAGCAGAAATGTCGCTTAGGTCGATACCAAGTTCACGGGCACGTTTACGGGCTGCCGGTGTAGCGATGACCTCTCCTTTGCTTTCTTTTTGAGAAGAAGAACTTTTCTCTTCTTTCTCTTCTTTTTTATCTGTCTGCTTTTCTTCCGCTTTTTCAGCTGATTTCTCTTTTACTTTTTCTTCTTCTTGACTTTCCTCTTCCTGACTCTCTTCTTCTTCAGAAGCTCCGCCAGCTTGACCGTTTTCATCTACTTTAGCGATAACGTCCCCAACTTCTACATCGTCCCCAGCTTCTTTTATGATTTCTGCCAGCACACCGCTTGCATCCGCATTTACTTCTACGTTTACTTTATCAGTTTCAAGTTCAAGGATAGGGTCTCCTTTTTCTACTTGATCACCTTTTTTAACGAGCCATTCGGCTATCGTACCTTCTGTAATGGATTCAGCTAATTCAGGGACCTTAATTTCCTTCATTATTCATTTCCTCCTTTAGACAACTGTAGCGCTTCATTAATGATTCGTCTCTGCTCTGTTTTGTGGATATTTGGTTCACCAACTGAAGGAGAAGCGCGATGCGGTCTGCCGACGTAACGGTGAATTTGCCCTTTTTCTAACATTTTGTGAAGAATCCCCTCTACAAAATACCAGCTTCCCATATTTTGAGGTTCTTCCTGTATCCAGACAAGTTCTTCAAGGTTCGGATACTCACTTAGAATATCTTTAAGGTTCTGTGTAGGGAATGGATAGATTTGTTCAATGCGAACGGCATCAATCTTTTCAAATGATTGGTCTTCCGCTTTTTCAACCGCATCTTCAAGTTCAACCATAATCTTTCCGGATCCCAATAACAGTGAGGTAACTTTCTCACGTTCTTTTTTCGTTTTTTTCGTCAATCCAGGCTGTCTTACGATCGGCTGGAAGTTTAATTGACTGAAATGCTCGCCTGGAGCAGCCACTCTTTGATTTCTTAACAGGCTCTTAGGTGTCATTAATACAAGAGGTCTTGCTTCCTCTTCATTGCTGATTGCTGCCTGACGCCTTAATAGGTGGAAGTACTGAGCAGCTGACGTAACGTTTGCTACTGTCCAGTTGTTTTCAGCAGCAAGCTGGAGGAACCTCTCCAGACGTGCACTGGAGTGCTCTGGTCCTTGTCCTTCATAACCGTGTGGAAGCAAAAATACCATATTTGACTTCTCGCCCCATTTAGCACGGCCCGCAGCTACGAACTGATCAAAGATAACCTGTCCAGCATTCGCAAAATCACCAAACTGGGCTTCCCAGATCACTAAAGCTTCCGGTGCCTGCACACTGTACCCGTATTCAAAACCAAGAACCCCGGATTCAGAAAGCGGGCTGTTATAAATGTCAAAGGAAGCGTTAGCTTGTTCTATTCCATGTAAAGGACAATACGTCTCGCCTGTATCCACATCATGGAGGACTAGGTGACGATGAGCGAAAGTTCCGCGTTCTGTATCCTGACCGGTAATACGGATTGGTTTGCCGTCTTCGATAATAGAGGCAAAAGCTAAAGCTTCTGCTGTTGCCCAGTCGACTTTGTTGCCGTCATCAAGCATATTACTGCGTTTCTTAAGAATTTTTTCAAGCTTTTTAAAACCATTAAAGCTTTCAGGACGTTTTAATAATTCCTCGTTCAGCTTTTTCAAACGACCTAAATCAATAGCTGTCACGATTTCATCCAGCGGCCGCTCGACTGCACCAGGACGTTCTTTAACTTCAGCTTCTGTTGCTTCATTTTCATTCATATTGTTATAAATCTCGCGGAAATCAGACTCTACTTCTTCAAAAATTTTCTTAAGATCGCCTTCTTTTATTACGTTTTGTTCAAGCAGCTGCTTTTCAAAAACGTAAGGAGCTGTGTCATGAGCATCTATTTCTTTATAAAGCTTTGGCTGGGTCGCACGCGGCTCGTCCATTTCGTTATGGCCGTAGCGGCGGTAACCAACCAGGTCGATGACAAAATCTTTCTTGAATTTCTTCCTGTATTGGTAAGCTAGTGAGATCGCTGATAAACAGGCAATGGGATCATCCGCATTTACGTGCACAATTGGAATCTCATAGCCTTTTGCCAAGTCACTTGCATAACGAGTAGAACGTCCATCTTTGCGATTTGTCGTAAAACCGACTAAGTTATTGGCAATCAGGTGAATAATTCCTCCCGTACGATAGCCTGGAAGATCTTTCATATTTAAAGATTCCGCAACAACGCCTTCACCAATAAACGCAGCATCCCCATGTATTAAGATGCCAAATGCTTTTTCTTCATCAAGTTTCGAATATCCTGTTTCTGAACGATCATCCTGAGCCGCTCTTGTAAAACCTTGCACAACAGGGTTTACAAACTCAAGGTGTGATGGATTATGACTTAAGGTAATCTTTGTAGAATGTGCTTCTCCATTCCCGATTTCACGACGGGCACCAAAGTGATATTTCACATCACCTGTCCATCCGTAGTTAATACCTGTAGAGCCTTCAGATGGAACGAGCTCTTTATCCGGAGCATGGTGGAACTCAGAAAAAATCCGGTCATAAGGTTTGCCTAACACGTGGGCTAGCACGTTCAGCCTGCCTCTGTGAGCCATCCCCATCATAATGTGGCCGATGTGGTCAGATGATGCTTCCTGCACAATCTGATCAAGCATCGGAACCATTACATCTAGTCCTTCAATAGAGAAACGCTTTTGACCGACAAAGGTTCTGGCTAAGAAGTTTTCAAACCCTTCTACCTTTACAAGTCTTTTAAGTAAATCCTTTTTTTGTTCATTGCTTAATTCAACCTGAAACTCAGCATTATCAATTCTATTTTGAAGCCATTGTCTTTCATTTTCATGGCTTACGTGATCATATTCAAATGAGATCGTCCCTGCATACGTTTCTTTTAAATAGCGGACGACCTGAAGAGCATTTTTAAAATTATGTTGTTTATTTTCCCATACCCATTCGGCAGGGATTGATTCCAGATCGCTTTCTGTTAAGCCGTATCTGGAGATTTCCAGCATATTTGTAGGACCTCTTTCATTGCTTCCGACTGCATAAATTTTCGCATCCAGATGGCCATGACGACGAATAGCCTCAACAAGTTTCGATGCTGAGGTCACTTTCACTATATCGGCTGCTGAAGCCGCTTGGGCTTCTCCATTTACGGGAGCTGAAACAGACGTACTCATCCATTCAGGGGCTCCATGCTGGTCGAACACTTCTTTTAAAGTAGCATCGACGGACTCTGGATCTTTTTCATATAACTCATACTGTTCTTCAATGTAACCCATGTTAGGGCCGTGAAACTCTTCCCAAAATCTTTCGTTGGCACCTTGATTAGCCACGTGAAATACCTCCAAGTAGTTGTTTGTCTAATGCTGGAACGTAAACGTTTGCAAACACACTATCTATTATAGGGCTGTTACGCTCCGTAATTCAACATTTATCCCTTTTTTTCTTTTAAGCTCTAGTTCTATTTAATTATAACAAGAAAGACGTACCTATTGGTACGTCTTTTGTATTTTTCTAAAAATACTTATTCTTCATCCTCAAGTACCTGATATGCCAGTTCGAACAGCTTCATCTGACAATCTATTCCTTCCTCACACTCTGACTTTTCAATCTGTGTATAGACTCCCTTTTCGGTCAATACTCTGGCTTTCGTATTATCCGCCAGCATAAGCAGCAAAACGTCTGTCACGCGTCGTTTAATCTTAGAATCAAGGATGGGAAAGCACAGTTCTACCCGTTTCACCATATTTCTTGTCATTAAATCGGCTGAAGACAAATACAGTTTTTCTTCACCATTATGAAAAAAATAATATACCCTGCTGTGCTCAAGAAATCTTCCAACTATGCTGATTACTTTTATGTTTTCACTAATTCCTGGTATGCCGGGCCTTAAGCAGCATATCCCCCGAACAATCAGCTTTATGCTTACCCCTGCCTGAGAAGCTTCATAAAATTTTTTAATCAGATCCTTATCTGTAAGGGAATTCATCTTCGCAATGATCATTCCATTAGCAGACTTTTTATGAAACGCCATCTCTTCCTTAATTTTTTGAAGAAGATCAAATTTTAAACCTTCAGGAGCCATCGATAAAAAATGAAAATCTGGCTGTTCCGTATAGCCGCTCAAATAGTTAAAGAAATTAGTTGCATCCTCCCCGAATTCACTTCGTGTGGTCATCAGTCCCATGTCAGTGTAAAGTTTTGCTGTCTGATCATTATAATTTCCTGTTCCCAGATGGACGAAACGATCAATATGATTTTCTTTTTTTCTTACAATTAAGGTTATTTTGCTATGTGTCTTTAAACGTGTCATGCCATAAATTACATGACATCCCGCCTTCTCAAGCTTCCTTGCCCACTGCAAATTGTTTTCTTCATCAAAACGTGCTTTTAACTCCACTAATACTGTCACTTGCTTTCCGTTTTCAGCTGCTAGTTTCAAAGCGTTTATGATGGGAGAATCCCCGCTCACCCTGTAGAGTGTCTGTTTAATTGCGAGTACATCAGGATCCATTGCTGCTTCTGTCATCAATTCTATAAGAGGATCAAAAGATTCATAGGGATGATGAAGAAATACATCACGTTTTAGTATAGCATCAAAAATTTTTTCATCTTCACCAATATCCTGTGCAGGCTGGGGAATTAACGGAATATAGGCAAGCTCCTCTTTCAAAGGTACACTCTTTTCATAAAACTTATAGAGAAACGCAAGGTCAAGCGGCCCCTTTATTCTGTATACGTCCTCTTCAAAAATTTCCAGCTTTCTTAACAGAAATTGAACCATCTTCTCATCACAAAAACCCTCGCGGACTTCTAATCGTACAGCAGCCCCCCACTTTCGTTTCTTTAATTCTTTTTCAATTTCTCTTAATAGATCTCTTGCCCCTTCCTCATGAATGGTCATATCCGCATTCCTGGTAATGCGAAAATCCGTAATGGATTCTATCGAATGTCCTCTAAAAAGTTTCTCTGAAAATTGACTGACCACTTCTTCTAATAGTACGTATTGATTAGTATGGTTGATTTGAACAAAACGCGGAAGGACAGAGGGCACTTGAACAATGGCTATTTTTTCCGCCTCCCCCCGCAACCTAATCGCCAGGTTAATCGTCCGGCTTAAAAGGCTGGGAAAAGGTCGGTGAACATCAACTGCTAATGGGGTTAATACAGGAAAGATTTCATGTAAAAAATATCCTTCCAGCTGATGCAGCTGGTTTTTGGACAACTGTGAGAGAGAAAGGATAGATATATTTTCTTCATTTAATAGAGGCAGCATATCCTGGTACTCCTGATACTGCTTGTTTACCAGGTAGTGAGTTTTCTCAGCTATGAATCTTATCTGCTGTTTAGGGGTGAAGCCGGCTTTATTTTCAGGTTTATTATATCCTGCCTTTATTTGATCCTTCAGACCAGCTACACGGACCATAAAGAATTCATCAAGATTTGAAGAAAAAATCGCTAGATACTTCAGCCTCTCCAGCAGTGGGTTCCTTACATCACTTGCTTCTTCCAAAACTCTTTCGTTAAAAGCCAGCCAGCTCAGTTCTCTGTTAATGTAATACTCTGGAGAATCTAAAGAAAGGTTATGAGTCATTGGGCAGCCACTTCCTTCTGTCTTTTCAATAAAAGAAGTGCGAGCCCTGGGGGCTCTGCACTTCTCATTTTTCATTATCGATTTAACAGGCTTCCGACATATTTCAAGAGCTCATTGGCGGAAGTAGAATTGTAGCCATGCTCATCCACAAGCGTTGCGACAACTTCATTAATTTTCTTAAGCTGCTGTTCATCCGGCGTCTTCGTAGAGGTAGTAATTTTGACGATATCTTTTAGATCAGCAAACAGTTTCTTCTGGATTGCTTCTCTAAGACGCTCGTGGGACTGATAGTCGAATTTCTTACCTTTACGGGCATAGGCCGAAATCCTAATTAAAATTTCTTCACGGAAGGCCTTTTTCGCATTCTCCGAAACGCCGATCTGTTCTTCAATTGAACGCATGAGACGCTCATCCGGGTTCATCTCTTCCCCTGTTAATGGGTCGCGAAGCTTCGCCTTATTACAGTAGGCCTCTACGTTATCCAAATAGTTATCCATCAACGTACGGGCAGACTCTTCATATGAATACACAAATGCTTTTTGAACTTCCTTCTTCGCCAGGTCATCATACTGCTTCCTCGCGACAGAAATGAACTCCAGGTAGCTTTCCTTATCTTCTTTGGAAATGGAAGCATGACTGTCAAGTCCGTCTTTTAATGAACGCAGAACATCTAAAGCATTAATCGAACTCAATTCTTTTTTAATAATAGTCGAAGAAATTCGGTTAATCACATAACGAGGGTCGATACCACTCATTCCCTCATCCGAGAACTCTTTGCGGAGTTCCTCTACATCTACATCACTGAAACCTTCGACTTCTTGCCCATCATACAAATACATTTTCTTCAGAATATCGATAGACGCCTTCTTCGACTCCTTTAAACGGGTTAATATCGTAAACATAGCGGCTATTCTTAATGTATGCGGGGCGATGTGCACATCGCGGATGTCACTTTCCCGAATCATCTTTTCGTAGATTTTTTCTTCTTCTGTCACTTTTAAGTTGTATGGAATAGGCATGACTATCATCCGGGAGTGCAATGCCTCATTTTTCTTGTTTGCAATAAAAGAGCGGTATTCCGCTTCGTTTGTATGGGCAATAATCAATTCATCGGCTGAAATTAAGGCGAAACGTCCAGCTTTAAAGTTTCCTTCCTGTGTTAAACTCAATAAATGCCAGAGGAACTTCTCGTCACATTTTAAGATCTCCTGAAATTCCATAATCCCTCGGTTAGCTTTATTCAGTTCCCCATCAAAACGATATGCTCTTGGATCAGATTCCGATCCGAACTGAGCAATAGTTGAGAAGTCAATAGACCCCGTTAAGTCTGCTATATCTTGAGACTTAGGATCGGATGGACTGAATGTTCCAATACCTGTCCGTTTATCTTCTGAGAAAAACACTCGTTCTACCAATACATCTTCAATACGTCCGCCATACTCCTGCTCCAGCCTCATCGTATTCAGCGGTGATAAGCTTCCTTCGATACGAATACCGGAATCTTCCATAAATTCCTCACGAAGATGATGAGGTATTAAGTGCAGCGGGTCTTCATGCATTGGACACCCTTTAATGGCAAAGACGGCTCCTTTATCAGTCAGTGAATATTTCTCCAGCCCTCTCTTCAACAGGTTGACTAACGTCGATTTACCGCCGCTGACAGGTCCCATGAGGAGCAGAATTCTTTTTCTTACGTCTAAGCGTCGGGCAGCTGGATGAAAATACTCTTCGACTAAGCGTTCCATGGCTTCATCTAATCCATAAATATCGTCATCAAAAAAGGCATATTTCTTATGATGAGGACCTTCTTTTACCCCAGCTTCTGTGATCATACTATAAACACGAGAGTGAGCAGACTGTGCTAGGTAAGGCTTTTCTTTTAACAGGTCTAAATAATCCCTAAATGTTCCTTCCCACTTCAGTTCCTCTTCTTGTACCCGGTAGTCTTGAATTCTTCTAATAATATCCACTCAACGACCTCCCCGTCGTAATTCGCAAGTTTAATAAATCCTATGCGGACAGAATCCAAATCATTCTATATCTTTCGTGCGTACCAGGCAGCTGGATTGAAAAAGACTCTAAAAAGATTTGGTACATTTTAACTCCACTCACCCTTGCGGTACCACGCAAAAAGACGCAATTTTTGGATTAATCACCGAAAAATGTTCCTGACCCGCTTTGACAGGGTATACATCCCTTGTTAGAATTGTCTTGAATTTTAATTCGATAAAGGATTATAAATGGAAAGAAGGTCTAATTAATGGAAAGATGGTACTTTGTCGATTCAGGGCATTTAACACCAGCTTTGAACATGGCTCTGGATGAAGCTCTTATGAATTGGCATAGTGAAGGAAAGATTCCGCCTGTCCTGCGTTTTTACGGATGGCAGCCAGCTGGACTTTCCGTTGGATATTTTCAAAAAGTTAAAGGTAAAATTGACTTAGAAGCAGTAAATCATTATGGATATCAGCTTGTGCGCAGACAGACAGGAGGAAGAGCAGTTCTTCATGATGATGAATTAACTTACAGTGTCATCATTTCCGAGTCTCACCCTGACATGCCTCCTTCTGTCAAAGAAGCTTACCTTGTCCTCTCTAAAGGACTTCTTGAAGGGTTCAAAGAACTGAAGATCCCGGCTGACTTTGCCATCCCTGAAGAAAAATTAGGAACATCCGGTTCAGCCGTCTGTTTTGAGGAACCTTCCTGGTATGAGTTAATTGTTGATGGAAAAAAAGCAGCGGGAAGTGCGCAAACGCGAAAAAAAGGAGTCATCCTTCAGCACGGCTCCATCCCTATCAATGTTGACGAAGACAAGCTTTTTGATATGTTTATTTATAAAAATGAAAAAATAAAACAGCGGGCAAGGGAAGCCTTTGGTGATAAGGCTGTTTCCATTAACCATATTTTAGATACTCCTGTCAGCTTTAATGACACGAAGGCGGCTTTTAAAAAAGGATTTGAAAAAGGACTCGATCTAGAATTAGAGCCCTTCCAATTAACAGAAGAGCAGTGGTCAAAAGTAGAAGATTTGGCAAAAAATAAATATGCGACTGATGAGTGGAACCTTTCAAGATAAATATAAGGAGTGAGCGAATTGACTAAAAAAGATGAGTACATAAGAAAACCGGACTGGCTTAAAATTAAAATTAATACGAATAAATCCTACACAGGATTGAAGAAATTAATGCGTGAGAAGAAACTGAATACAGTATGCGAGGAAGCACGCTGTCCCAACATCCATGAGTGCTGGAGTGAAAGAAAAACAGCGACCTTTATGATTCTTGGAGATACTTGTACACGCGGATGCCGATTCTGCGCGGTTAAAACAGGGCTTCCGAACGAACTTGACTGGGGCGAGCCGGAGCGTGTGGCTGAGTCCGTAGAAATTATGGGCCTTAAACATGTGGTCGTTACAGCTGTAGCCCGTGACGATTTAAAGGATGGAGGAGCTGCTGTTTTTGGAGAAACGGTAAAAGCTATCCGCCGCCGCGTACCTGGATGTACCGTAGAAATTCTTCCTTCTGATATGAAGGGTGATTACGAAAGCCTTCATACACTAATGGGCGGAGAACCTGATATTTTCAACCATAACATCGAGACTGTCAGACGCTTAACGAAAAAAGTCCGTGCACGCGCTATGTATGATCGATCTTTAGAACTGCTGCGCCGGGTCAAAGAAATTCGTCCCAACACTCCGACAAAGTCAAGCATTATGGTGGGTCTTGGAGAAACAAAAGAAGAGATCATCCAGGCAATGGATGACCTTCTGGCTCATAACGTAGATATTATGACAATCGGACAGTACCTGCAGCCTACGAAAAAGCATTTAAACGTAGAGCGCTATTATCATCCCGATGAATTCGAAGAACTTAAAAAAATCGCCATGGAAAAAGGCTTCAAGCACTGTGAAGCAGGCCCAATGGTACGTTCTTCCTACCATGCGGATGAGCAGGTAAACACCACTTCTGCCCAGCGTCGTATAAAATACATGCAAGGATATGAGTCACAAGGCGAAAAGCTGGATAACGTTACATTTTAATACTAGAAAAAAGCCGCCGAGGAAGGCGGCTTTTTCATTTGAATATATCAAAAGGCAGCAAAAAATATAGAGATTTTAATTTTCCTCAGCATCTGTAACGTCCGGCTCCTCATTTTTTTCTCGTTCTGGTTCATGACCTTCTGGTTCACCGTCCATTTCCTCAAGGGCCTCTTCTTCAATCTCCTCATTGATTTCCGGTTGTTTATCCTCTTCTCGTTCTTCCTCTTCTTTTTCTTGATCAGGCTCTGCCGGAGGTTTAACGGAAGGTTTTTGTGGTTTTTCTACTGGCGTGTCTATTTTCTCTTGAACAGGCGGACTTTTAGCTGCAGGTGAACTTGAGGTTTCAGTATTTCTTGTCGTATGGGCGTTCGTGCTCGGTGAAGGTATCGAAACTGGCGACTCGTATGTATTTCCCTTGTCCGACTGACTGACGGTAGGCGGCCCTTCATTTTGGTGCTCAGTCCGTATGACTTCTTCAGGCAGATCTTCCTGCATGAGTTCCTCTTCATCAGACGGCTCTTTTTCCATCAGCATTAAAGATTGCTTCACATCGATAATTTGATGCTCCGGAATCTCTCCCTCAATTTTCTTATTTGTAATAAGCTCTGGCTTTTTTTCATCATCAATCTTTGCTTCACTTTGCTGCTGAATCGTGATTTTAATAGGCTCTGCCTCGGCTGCACTGCTGCCGCAGGCGGCTAGAAAAACAGTGAGTAATAGAATTATGAAAAGCGCCATTTGCCTCATATACCAACGCTCCTTTATCCCCAATCTTTTTTTATAATTTTGAATAAATATGTAAGATAGGATTATTATACCATAATCCATATACGGAAAAAGACCGCATGATGCGGTCTTTTCTTCTTACCAGTAATATCCATATGGGGGAAATCCGGGCGGACCATAAAAAGGCGCGGGATATCCGCCAAACCCTCCTGCTCCATATAAAAGAGGCGGAATTGAGCTTCCAATAAAACCACCGAGAAGTCCACCGACAAATGGGCCTCCGAAAAATCCTAAGAACCGATCTTCTCCATCATAGAGATACGGATCTGCACTGCGCATTTCTTCATCGAAACCAGGATAAGGACCGTATTGATAATGATCAGGTAGCACTTTGGTTCCCTCCGTTAATCAGACATGGGGTATTCACCTACATTTCAACATATGTGTGGACCTTCGGGAGGGTTTGGGCGAAAAACTCGTACATGCGCAAGTTTTAAAAAAGCGCTAACAAACATTCACATTACCTTCCAAATGCGGTATAATAACAACCAGCAATGCTTGTCTGTATGGATTACATAAAGGAGGCTGAAATTCCATGAAATTAACGTTAATCATTTTTGTATGCTTGACATACTTAGTTTCCATTTTCTCTGCTGGTTATAATACGAAAGCAGGACGACCTAGAAAAAATTAAAAAAAGCAAAATCGCACCTCGGTATAAGAGATGCGATTTTTTATTTGATCATATGAGGGTAGCCCTGCTGTTTAAGAACATCGTAGATAATGATGGATGCTGTATTCGATAGATTTAAGGACCTTACCTTATCCGTCATCGGAATACGCAGGCATCTGTCTTCCAGTCCTTCCAGCAGTTGTTTTGGAATACCATCTGTTTCTCTTCCAAACACAAAGAACCAGGATGCTTCCGTACTGCTGAAATCAAAATCCACATACGATTTCGTTCCAAAGTTTTCAATGTAAAAGAATTCTCCATCTGGATACTTTTCATACAGTTCATCGATGGAATCATGATAATGAATGGTTACATCATGCCAGTAATCCAGTCCTGCACGTCTCAACATTTTATCATCCGTAGAGAATCCAAGAGGACGAATGAGATGGAGCTCCGAATTTGTTGCTAAACATGTACGAGCAATATTCCCGGTATTGGCAGGAATTTCAGGTTGATAAAGGACAATATGGTTTGCCATGACCGTCACCTCAATTACTAATAGTCAACTTGACTATTATACCATACTTATCAACCACCGATTTTAAAAAATTTATACTTTATGTTAGGTGTATAGGCGGTTGAATCTTCATAGTTCCAGTATCGCTGACGGCTGTTTGTAGTGTGAGCGTTCACGAATGGTTCTCCCTCGCTGTCTTTACTGACGACAATCGTTGTATGATCATAACGCCCATCCCCTTCAAAGTCATAGCAAATGATATCACCCGGAGATAATTCTTTTGCCGATTGGACCTCACTTGCCATTAGTCCTTTCCTCGCTCCGCTTAAATACCAGCGCATAGCATTGGCTACGCTCCAGCTGTAGCTCCAAGTCTTCCCACCGTACCACCAGCCTTTACCTCTGTGCGGATGTCCCCAGACGGGAGCCCCTCCAGCTTTTAAACACTGTGAGATATAGTTCGTACAATTATTTTCAAAGTTCATATAGGCCGGGTTATACGTATCCCACCATTGTTCAGCGTAACGAACAGCTTCCCTGCGGTTATATTTAAAACGAAGCGGTTCCCTTTCACTTTCTTCATGAAATAAAAGCGGCTCCAAACTATTCTCCCCTGAAGCAGATTCTGTCACTGTTATGTTTTCAATCAGTTCGTTATTCGCAACACGACTGCTGCAGTTGTAAATGCCTTCTTCTACATAAGATTGAGATTTTCCTTTGACATAGAGACGAATCGCTAACAGGTAACGCCTTTCCTCAATGGCTTCATATGTAATTCGATGATAAGGAATAATGTAAAAAGTAGCCTGGTTCACATGGCTTCCTCTCGCTTTCATCCCTTCTATTTTCCGGGCAAGCCACTGTTCTTCCTGTTGCTGGGGCAGCTGATTTAAAATATTGTTCCAGTAAGTCGCAATAGTTTCCATATCATCTCCTCCTCCCTCCCACTATATGAAAAAAGAAGGAAATCCATACAAAAAACTCCCTCTTTTAGAGGGAGTTTACATATTTGATTTGATCAGTTGATGTTTGGACTCATGCTGTATAAGTTTTTGTTTACGTTCCAAGCCGCCTGCATAACCGACAAGCTTGCCATTGTTCCCAATCACACGGTGACAGGGTACAAGAATCATGAAGGGGTTGCTGTTAACAGCCCCACCCACAGCGCGGACCGATTTTTCCGCCTGTAAAGCTATGGCTATATCTTTATAAGACCTTGTCTCACCAATCGGTATGTGCTGTAACAGCGACCGCCACACTCTTTTCTGAAAAGGCGTCCCATAGCAAATAAGCGGGACAGAAAACGCTTCACGTTCTTGATAAAAATATTCGCGCAGCTCGGTGGCTGCCTGGTGAATAATGTGATGATCAGGCATTTGCTTGAATGAGCTTTTCATCATATACTTTCTGGTCCAATTCTGGTAAAAAGACAGATGCTCGTCAAAAGATCCGTAGTCTACCCGCAGAACCCCTTTGTCATTGGCTAGAATTGTCAGCTCGCCGACAGGTGTATCCACAACATCATAATAGAGTATTTGGCAGCTCATATTGAAACACCTACTTAACCTGTTTTTTCTATTATACAAAATCTAATATATTCAGAAAAGATCAATTTTGCTTATATTCCTTGAAAATTCAAACCTTTGTCCATTTCCTGCTGAACCTGTGCATCCTCTTCCTTGTCATACGCCTCGCGGATTGCCTCAAAACACTCTTTCGTACCGATCTTACCTAAGGAATAAGCCGCTGTCCCTCTAATGACGGGACGCGGATCTTTATTCATCAACCGGATAAGCTCATTGACAGCAGCTGTTTCTTTAAAATGACCAAGAGCCAGGATGGCATTACGCTGAATCGGCTTTTTCCCTCGCCATGAACCTGACATTTTTCCGTACGTTTCTTTAAATTCACGGTTAGATATCGACAGCAGAGGAATTAATTTAGGCTTCACACGATCAGGATCTGGTTCAAATGCTTCATGATTGTGAAAATCCTTCCCTTTATTTTTCGGACATACCGTCTGACACGTATCGCAGCCATATAATCGGTTCCCAATATTTGTGCGAAACTCTTCCGGAAGGAAATCCTTCGTCTGTGTTAAAAAAGCGATACAACGCTGGGCATTAAGCTGTCCTCCCTGAACTAAAGCGTCAGTCGGGCATGTATCCACACATAAGTTACATTCCCCGCAGCTATCCTCCACCGGATCGTCAGGAGCAAAAGGAATATTTGTCACAATTTCTCCTAAATAGACATAGGAGCCAAATTCAGGAGTTATAATGGCAGAATTTTTGCCGCTGAAACCAATACCGGCCCGCTCAGCGACTGCACGATCTGAAAGCTCACCTGTATCAACCATTGATTTAAGTTCTGCTTCCGGAAACTTCTCTTTTAGAAAGGCTCCAAGCAAATGGAGCTTTTCTCTTAAAACATCATGATAGTCCTGACCCCAGGAAGCCCGTGCAAACACTCCGCGCCGATCACCGCGTTTATTTTTAGGAGAGTTTTTCATTTTAGAAGGATAGGCAAGCGCAATGGCAATGATCGACTGTGCCTCCGGAAGCAAGCGGGAAGGTTCTGTTCGTTCTTCTACACTCCCTTTTTCAAAACCGGATTGATAGCCAAGGATCTGCTGGCGTTGAAGCCTCGCCTTTAATTCACTAAACACATCAGCTGATGCAAATCCTATTTTATCGATGCCGATTTCTTTACTGTAAGCGATGACTTCTTCTTTAAAATGATGAAGATCCACCTTGACTACCCCCTTTCCTTTATCGTATATCATCCACCTTTGCCGTTCGAATTCGGTTTAAGGCGGCTGCAATTTCAAATCTTCTCGGTCTTGCTAATTCACCCGGGTGCTGATTTTTAAATGGCGCAACGGAAGCAAGACCTTCTTTATCAAACTGTTCTTCGATTTCATCTAAAAGCATGGATAAAGGCTGGCGTTTTTTTAGCACTCCATTTTTGTGTAAATGCATCAAAAGGTCTGCAATCATTCTTGTCTGAGACGCATCCACCAGCTGTTCCACATCAGTGAGGCTGATTTCTGTCGTTCCCATCAAAATGGATGTACGGCTTTTCGCCTGAATCTTCTCTTTCTTTCCTTTATGCGGCTTAATCGAAGTATGGGTATAATACCTTGAAGGCAAATCCCCAAAACGTCCATCTAATTGCTTACGCTCACCTGGATAAGCTTGAGCGATATTTTTTGCTTTATTCGTAACATTAAAAGGAACGTAATGATCCATCATAATAACATCATCTGCTACTTGAAAGTAGTCACCGGATCCGCCCATCACGAGAATCGTGGAAACTTTTAATTCATCACGAAGACTGCTTATTTTATCGATAAACGGGGTGATTGGTTCTTTTTCCTGAACGACAAGCTCCTGCATTCGTTCATCGCGAATCATAAAGTTAGTAGCACTCGTATCTTCATCAATAAGCAGGGTGTTTGTTCCCGCTTCTAACGCTTCAATAACATTGGCAGCCTGGGAAGTACTTCCACTTGCATTTTCTGTCGAAAACCTCGTCGTATCCACACCGCCCGGGAGATTTTTAATAAAAGGAGAAATGTCCACATTCGTTACCTGACGACCATCCTCTGCTCTAACCTTTACAGCTGACGGATCTGTGATCACGTATTCCCGGCCGTCACCTTTAATATGAGGATACACGCCTCGCTCCATCGCATTCAACAGGGTACTTTTACCATGATAACCCCCTCCTACGATCAAGACAATTCCTCTTTTTATTCCCATGCCTGTCAAAGGCTGATCACGATGTGGCACATGAATGGTTATGCGATTTTCTTCTGGACTTTGAAAACGAACAGCATCTTTCATCGGACGGTCACTAATGCCGCTGGATCTTGGAAGAATCGAACCGTCCGCGATAAAGGAAATTAACTCCTCTTCCTTCATCTTAGCCAAAATAGCATCATGCTGATCCGCTAAATGGACAAACTCCCATATTTCCTGGTCTGTAATGGCAAACACAGACTCTTTGATCACATTTGGCAATACGGTGAAAAAAAGCTTGTCTGCTTCCTTTCCATTGATTCTTCTTCCATTAGCCGGGAGACCAACAGTCAGACAAACAGTCGTATTGCTTCCATCAATACTGACGGCTGTACGCTCAAGAATTTCCTGCTGCGGCCGGTCAATAGCCACCATGCCGCTTTTTCCTGATCCCTTAACGTCAGAACGCCCTTTATGAAGGACTTCTGCCACTTTTCTGGCAATCGCATCTTCACTATAGATCTTTCGCTTTTTCGTCTCCTTCCACTCGGGAAGGATGGTTTTTGCATCGTTTGGTACTAGTATTCTGATTTTAGATGGAGCAGCAAAAGGATCACCTTGGACATAGTCAATCTTTAACTGATAAGAAGAAAAGGAATAACTCCCTTGTATTTGTTTATATCCCTTATAGCTTTTTCCATCGATCTGCTGCAGTAATTGCTTTAGTTTTTTCATGGAATCCTGCTCCTTTCTTCTTTACCTTCATATTAAAAAACGCAATGCTCCGTTTATTATAAAACGAAACACTGCGTTGGATCACGTAGTAAGATATTAAGAATAAATAATAGAGCGGGTGAAGGGAATCGAACCCTCGTCATCAGCTTGGAAGGCTGAGGTTTTACCATTAAACTACACCCGCGTATATTAAATTTTATAGCCACGTTTTTACATACTTAAGCTTATTCAAGGAAGTGAATGCCTTCGAAGCAACTCGCAGTTGTTTCGGCAGAAGATTATGCTCTACGCTGTTGGTTTCCCGCGTTAATTAGGTTTCTCTTCTTAATGATATTTTCCATTATAACAACCCTATGTTGTACTGACAACCATAATTCGGGGATTTTCTACAAAAATCTATTTCTCGTTTGTAGTTGTACAGTATATGTAAGTCTTCCTGATTTTGCTACAAAAAAACCGACTCCCTTTTAAAAGAAGTCGGTTCCGGTTCTTATATAATAAGACTAGATAATCTTCATTATGCTAATTGTCGCTCATAAACCAATTCATTTGTTTTCATATCAAGAGCGTCTACTTTCATATTTAATACTCTGCCATCATTATTTTTGGACCCTGAAAGACGGATATAATTACTAGAATTATGATCCTTAAAAGAAACATGCACATTTCTTATTTTATCTTCTTCTCCATTTTCCCCTTGTTCCTCATGGATCAAACACTCTGTGAATTCCATGGTCTCTTTAGGCTGACTTAATATGTAATCGTGCATAATCTTCTCAAGTTCAGGAAAGGCAAGAGCTTTATTTTCAATACATTTCTCATAAAAATCATTACTGTCAGTAATATGTTCAATTAGTTCAGGTTCTCTCTTCATCATAAATCCTTCCCTTCAAAAATCAGTCTATCCTCCTTTTCCCCTAAAGGGTGGATAAGAAACACAACACTTTTAATAGTACAAGAAAAACGCGCTTCTTATAGAGCGCGTTTTTTCGGTCACTTTATCTTAAACCACTTTTTTCTTCTTCTCCTCTTCAAAATCAAGCTTTTCCCAAGTTTCTGTGCCATCAATACCAAGTCGGCTTGGTTCAAATACAGGCTCTTTGTTTTCTTTTCTCTGTGCCATATAATCATTCAAAACAGTGAAAGAAACTTTACTTAGCCGCAGCACAGCATATATATTTAAAATCGTCATAATACCCATAAAGACGTCTGCTAAAGACCAGACAACATCGAGAGTGGCTACGGCTCCGAACATCACCATGGCCAGTGTACCAAAACGGTAAATTAAAATAGCCTTGGGACTGTCTTTAATAAACTCAATATTCTTTTCTCCATAATAATAACTTCCGGCGATTGAACTAAAGGCAAATAAGAAAATAGCTAAAGATACAAAAAGGTTTGCCCATCCTCCAAGCTGTGAAGCAAGAGAATCCTGCAATAACGTAATACCTGCTTCAGTACCAAACTCAGCCTGTCCGGCACTTAAAATAATAAATGCAGTAGCCGAACAAACAACAAGCGTATCAAGAAATACTCCGGCTGCTTGAATAAACCCTTGTTTTACAGGATGGGATACGTGAGAAGAGGCTGCGGCATTAGGAGCACTCCCCATACCCGCTTCATTCGAAAATAATCCCCGGTTTACTCCATTCATAATGACTGCACCAATACCGCCCCCAATTACCTGCTCGAAACCAAGGGCACTGGATACGATAAGACTTAGAACTTCAGGAAGAGCACTAATATTCATTCCTACTACAATTAAGGCAATGACAATATAAATAACCGCCATAATTGGAACAACAATACTTGTGAAATTCGCAATACGGTGGACACCGCCAAAGATAACGATCGCAGATAATACGACAAGACCGATACCTACCACTGAAGTTGGGATATCAAACGTTGAATTAATTGAAGCAGCGATAGTATTACTTTGTACGGAATTAAATATGAGTCCAAATGTAAAAGCAATAAGAATCGCAAAAACAATACCAACCTTACGCTGCTTCAATCCTTTTTCCATATAGTAAGCAGGACCGCCTCGAAAAGCATCCTTACCATCGCGTGCTTTATAAACCTGAGCCAATGTACTTTCCATAAACGCAGTAGCTCCTCCCACGAGTGCTACAATCCACATCCAAAATACGGCACCTGGTCCCCCTAAAGTAATCGCAACAGCTACACCAGCAAGGTTTCCTGTTCCAATCCTTGTAGCTGAGCCAATACAGAATGATTTAAAAGCAGAAATTTCCTTGCCATTATCCCCGGGCGTTTTCTCAAATAAGATGCGAAGCGTTTCTTTTAAATACCTAAACTGTACAAACCGGGAGAATAAAGTAAGAAATAGTCCTGTTCCCAATAAAATAGGAACTGTAAGATAGGTAGATAAATAATTGTTAATCTGACCCAGTATTTCCATAATAAAATCCATTTTTCCACCCCTTGGAAATTTTTTAGATTATTCAGAATAATCTCAATCCAATGAATACGCTATCATAATTCGACAAACGCTTCAACTTTTTATTGGATGTTTAATAAAACTATCCTCAACAGTAGAACTAATGTAATGATTTCTCCATGATCTGCAGGTAAATTGTCATGTGAAAAAGAGGATCTTTATCATTCAGAAATAAATTGACAGAACAAAGCCCTTCACTTACTATGTAAGCGGCAACAATTAATTGAATATGGAAGGAAGTTTTTATGGTAAATAGAAAAGAAATTATAGATTCCCCTACTGCATCTCTACATTCTGGAGAATATTACAGAGAACAGGTTATTACGTTAAAATCTAATATATCGGGAACTCAACTTTATTACACCACTGATGGTACACTTCCTTCGAAAAACAGCATTATGTATGGTAATTCGATCAAAGTAAAAGAAAATCTAACAATTAAAGCGATCGCTATCCATGAGGAGAGCAATGTTCAAAGTGAAGTATCCACTTTCACATATAAAATTACAACTAGACAAGACATCGCCCAGCGATTTATGGATTTGAACTATAACAATATGCCTTACCGCCTTTATGTACCAGAGAATTATGATCCATCCCATTCTTATCCTTTAGTTTTATTTCTTCATGGAGGTGGAGAACGCGGCACAGATAACGTGAAACAGCTGCTTGCAAATGATGGGGCGATTATATGGGCAGCTCCTGAAAACCAAAAGAAAAATCCAGCTTTCATTTTGGCTCCACAGGCAAGGGATCAACCGGATGGAGGCTTCGCGATTACGAGAAATGCTGATAACATCGTAGATCCTGAAAGAGCTTTTGAGTTTTCAAGCGACCTTGCTGCGGCTTATGATATCCTTCAAATGGTAATGACACAGTACAACATTAATCAGAACCGCGTATATTCTACAGGCTTGTCACAAGGAGGATTTGGAACATTCAACTTAAATATTAAGTATCCAAATCTTTTTGCCGCCCTGGTCCCAATTGCAGGGGGAGGAGACCCGGAGAAAGTACATATTATTAAAAACAAACCTCTGTGGGCCTTTCATGCGGAGGATGATGAGATTATCCCCGTTTCGTCTACGAGAAATGCTATCCAAGCCATTAGATCTGCGGGTGGAACGCCAATTTATACAGAGTATCCTGCAAACTTGGGACATAACCATGAATCGTGGAATCCTGCTTATGAAAATCAAGAAATGATAGCTTGGATGTTTAGTCAGAGAAAGGATTTAAAATAAGGATGAACTGTCGCCACTATCTATAAGGAGATGGAGCGGTTCTTTTGGCTGGACTTCTAAGACTACAAAAAAGAATATAAAAACGTCTTTCCACTTGCCATGGAAAGACGCATAAATAATCACTTACGCAATTAAAGCTTCAAGAAAAACCAATAGGACTTATTCATACTGGCTGGCAATAAATAGTCCTTACTCTAATAATGAATTAATCTCACCTAACAATGGCTCTAATACTCCTAAGAGTTGATCTAATATACCACCCAGAAAGCCATCACTATCAAGAAGACCAGCTACCGCACAAAGTAAATTCCCAAGAAGGTTACCAGCACCAGGAATAGCTGTAAGGTCGAGGTTTATTTCCGAAAGATCTAGCTGTAAGCCCAGCAAATCCAAGGAAATTGGACCAAGGTCAAGGTTTAAGAGCTCACACTCCTGCTGAGCAAGAGCAGCAGAGTTCATCATGTCTCCTCCGCTTTCATTTAAAGTGGCTGGTATGTTTTCAAAGTTTTCTTTTACATTTGTAGAAGAACCATCCTCTGAAACGGCCTTCCCTTTAACAGAACCACTCATTAAGAGCCCTTCCGCTTCATCATAAGATAGGTTATCAATATTCAACATTCCATCAAACGAGCCTCCATCTTCTAGAACACCCGTAACTTTTATGTTTTTTAGCAGCTTAGATCCAGTAGTAGAAGGTGAAGCAGCCAGGGAATGAATAGGGGCAAGAACAAGGGAACTTACTAATGCAATTACTAACATTGAGACGAGAGACTTACTTTTCATGAATCGTCCTCCTTTAAAATTTTAATAAAGCGCTTACATGTGCCAGCCATGTAATGTGTTCCCTATCTCTTCCATGTAAAACAAATTATGTCGATTTTTAGTGAAAATGATTACTTTAAACTATCTTTATTTAATACAAATCAAGAAATGGAAACAGAAGGTCCTGCGCCATTAGTTGCATTTATATAGCTTTAATGCGTTTATGAATGACAATATTTATTTGCTATAGTTATATTAGGATCTGACGAAATATCCAAATAAGTATATATAATGGGCTTCGAAGGTCTAAGTTTGTGCGAAACCTATAATTACAAAATTAACTGCGGGCCTATTCCCCGGTCCATTTGGCAATATAAAAGTTTGGAGGGCAAATGATAAAATGAGTTCTACTGTTAAAAAATGAATTTTTTTAAAATGATGCTTGGTAATCTTAGACGACTGAGTTGGCAGGTATTATGAAAGGGTAATGTATAAAGAGGAGTTGATTCTGTGAGAGGTTTTCTTGATGCAATTATTGTTTTTGCTTTTTGGTATGTAGCAATTGCCATTTTTATCGGATATAAATCTGTGGGACATGCTCTAATTTTTGCTATGATATTAATTGTTTTTGCTTATTTTACTAGGGATAAAGAAAGACCTAAAAAACTCATGTATATTCAGTTAGTGATAGTAATACCCGTTTTAATTTTTTCTATTGCTTTCTTTACTTCAATAGAAATTTCAAAAGAATCCGTGGTGAAATTTACTATTGGAATTTTATTATGTTCTATCTTTTTTGGCGCTTTAAAAATACGAAAGGTTAGGCAAACTAAACGTTTATCCAAATAAAAAAAAGACCTCAACATTACTGTTGAAGTCTTGTATCTGTTACATTTTATAGTACCGGTGGTCGGGGTCGAACCGACACTCCCGAAGGAACACGATTTTGAGTCGTGCGCGTCTGCCAATTCCGCCACACCGGCATAATATGGAGGCGGCAACCGGAATCGAACCGGTGATAAAGGAGTTGCAGTCCTCTGCCTTACCGCTTGGCTATGCCGCCACTTATTATATAATAAAGTATATTCTGCGATGCAGCAATTATGAATCTTCTAGAGCGAGAGACGGGATTCGAACCCGCGACCCCCACCTTGGCAAGGTGGTGTTCTACCACTGAACTACTCTCGCAAATGGCTGGGCCAGCTGGATTCGAACCAGCGCATGACGGTACCAAAAACCGTTGCCTTACCGCTTGGCTATGGCCCAATAAACAAAAAAATGGGGCGGCTGATGGGAATCGAACCCACGAATGCCGGAACCACAATCCGGTGCGTTAACCACTTCGCCACAACCGCCGTTATAAAAGCAGGGGTAGTAGGAATCGAACCCACATTGACGGTTTTGGAGACCGTAGTTTTACCGTTAAACTATACCCCTATTTGAATGATAAAAAATAAAATGGTGGAGGGAGTAGGACTCGAACCTACGAACCCGATGGGAGCGGATTTACAGTCCGCCGCGTTTGGCCAACTTCGCTATCCCTCCACGTTATAAGTGGTGCCGGCCAGAGGACTTGAACCCCCAACCTACTGATTACAAGTCAGTTGCTCTACCAATTGAGCTAGGCCGGCTAGTCTCAAAAGATGGTGGCTCGGGACGGAATCGAACCGCCGACACACGGATTTTCAGTCCGTTGCTCTACCGACTGAGCTACCGAGCCTTATAAATTAATTTATATGTATGAAAATAATCAATGGCGGTCCGGACGGGACTCGAACCCGCGACCTCCTGCGTGACAGGCAGGCATTCTAACCAACTGAACTACCGGACCATTTTGGTTGCGGGGGCAGGATTTGAACCTGCGACCTCCGGGTTATGAGCCCGACGAGCTACCGAACTGCTCTACCCCGCGATAATGTGGGAGACCTTTATGATCATTCCCATTATAATAGAATCAAAGTTTCAATGGTGGAGGATGCAGGGCTCGAACCTGCGACCCCTTGCTTGTAAGGCAAGTGCTCTCCCAGCTGAGCTAATCCTCCAAGTAGTGGTGACCCGTACGGGATTCGAACCCGTGTTACCGCCGTGAAAGGGCGGTGTCTTAACCGCTTGACCAACGGGCCATATATAATGTAGTTAATGGCGGAGAGCGAGGGATTCGAACCCTCGAAACCGCGTGAACGGTTTACACGAATTCCAATCGTGCTCCTTCGGCCAGCTCGGACAGCTCTCCATAAAGTGGCTCCACAGGTAGGATTCGAACCTACGACCGATCGGTTAACAGCCGATTGCTCTACCACTGAGCTACTGTGGAATAATTTCAACCTGGCGGCGTCCTACTCTCACGGGGATAAACCCGACTACCATCGGCGCTGAAGAGCTTAACTGCTGTGTTCGGCATGGGAACAGGTGTGACCTCTTCGCTATCGCCACCAGATCTCTTTCTTTTTTAGGGACAAGATATATTATATTGTCCTTTTAAGAAAATATCAAGGTTTTTTAAAAACTTTTTAAATAAACCCTCAAAACTGGATAAGACTGCTTTCTATCAAACCACGAAAGAATTAAAAGATAAGTCATCGATTGATTAGTATCTGTCAGCTCCACGTGTCACCACGCGTCCACTTCAGACCTATCGACCTCATCGTCTCTGAGGAATCTTACTAACTTATAGTTAGGGGAAATCTCATCTCAAGGGGGGCTTCATGCTTAGATGCTTTCAGCACTTATCCCGTCCACACGTAGCTACCCAGCGATGCTCCTGGCGGAACAACTGGTACACCAGCGGTGTGTCCATCCCGGTCCTCTCGTACTAAGGACAGCTCCTTTCAGATTTCCAACGCCCACGACGGATAGGGACCGAACTGTCTCACGACGTTCTGAACCCAGCTCGCGTACCGCTTTAATGGGCGAACAGCCCAACCCTTGGGACCGACTACAGCCCCAGGATGCGATGAGCCGACATCGAGGTGCCAAACCTCCCCGTCGATGTGGACTCTTGGGGGAGATAAGCCTGTTATCCCCGGGGTAGCTTTTATCCGTTGAGCGACGGCCCTTCCATACGGTACCGCCGGATCACTAAGCCCGACTTTCGTCCCTGCTCGACTTGTAGGTCTCGCAGTCAAGCTCCCTTGTGCCTTTACACTCTGCGAATGATTTCCAACCATTCTGAGGGAACCTTTGGGCGCCTCCGTTACTCTTTGGGAGGCGACCGCCCCAGTCAAACTGCCCACCTGACACTGTCTCCGGACCGGATCACGGTCCTGGGTTAGAATGTCCGTACAGCCAGGGTGGTATCCCACCAGCGCCTCCACCGAAGCTAGCGCTCCGGCTTCTCAGGCTCCCACCTATCCTGTACAAGCTGTACCAACATTCAATATCAGGCTACAGTAAAGCTCCACGGGGTCTTTCCGTCCTGTCGCGGGTAATGCGCATCTTCACGCATAGTATAATTTCACCGGGTCTCTCGTTGAGACAGTGCCCAAGTCGTTGCACCTTTCGTGCGGGTCGGAACTTACCCGACAAGGAATTTCGCTACCTTAGGACCGTTATAGTTACGGCCGCCGTTTACTGGGGCTTCGGTTCAACGCTTCGCCTTACGGCTAACGCATCCCCTTAACCTTCCAGCACCGGGCAGGTGTCAGCCCCTATACTTCGCCTTACGGCTTCGCAGAGACCTGTGTTTTTGGTAAACAGTCGCTTGGGCCTTTTCACTGCGGCTCCTCGGCAGAGGAGCACCCCTTCTCCCGAAGTTACGGGGTCATTTTGCCGAGTTCCTTAACGAGAGTTCTCCCGCTCACCTTAGGATTCTCTCCTCGCCTACCTGTGTTGGTTTGCGGTACGGGCGCCATCCTTCCTCGCTAGAGGCTTTTCTTGGCAGTGTGAAATCCGGAGCTTCGGTACTCAATTTCCCTCCCCATCACAGCTCGACGTTGCCGGACGGATTTTCCTATTCCGACCGTCTTGCTGCTTGGACGCACGCTTCCAATGGTGCGCTCTCCTTATCCTCCTGCGTCCCCCCATCACTCAAATGGAAGGAAGGCGGTACAGGAATATCCACCTGTTGTCCATCGCCTACGCCTTTCGGCCTCGGCTTAGGTCCCGACTAACCCTGAGAGGACGAGCCTTCCTCAGGAAACCTTAGGCTTTCGGTGAAAGAGATTCTCACTCTTTTTTCGCTACTCATACCGGCATTCTCACTTCTAAGCGCTCCACCAGTCCTTACGGTCTGACTTCACAGCCCTTAGAACGCTCTCCTACCATTGATCCATCCGGATCAATCCGCAGCTTCGGTGGTGTGTTTAGCCCCGGTATATTTTCGGCGCGGAGTCACTCGACCAGTGAGCTATTACGCACTCTTTGAATGGTGGCTGCTTCTAAGCCAACATCCTGGTTGTCTAAGCAACTCCACATCCTTTTCCACTTAACACACACTTAGGGACCTTAGCTGGCGGTCTGGGCTGTTTCCCTCTCGACCATGAACCTTATCACCCATGGTCTGACTCCCAGAACAAAGTCTCTGGCATTCGGAGTTTGACTGAATTCGGTAACCCGGTAGGGGCCCCTCGTCCAATCAGTGCTCTACCTCCAGGACTTTCTATTCTGAGGCTAGCCCTAAAGCTATTTCGGAGAGAACCAGCTATCTCCGTGTTCGATTGGCATTTCACCCCTACCCACACCTCATCCCCGCAATTTTCAACTTGCGTGGGTTCGGGCCTCCAGTCAGTGTTACCTGACCTTCACCCTGGACATGGGTAGATCACACGGTTTCGGGTCTACGACCGCATACTATATTCGCCCTATTCAGACTCGCTTTCGCTGCGGCTCCGCTTCTCATCAGCTTAACCTTGCATACGGTCGTAACTCGCCGGTTCATTCTACAAAAGGCACGCCGTCACCCATCAATGGGCTCCGACTACTTGTAGGCACACGGTTTCAGGATCTCTTTCACTCCCCTTCCGGGGTGCTTTTCACCTTTCCCTCACGGTACTGGTTCGCTATCGGTCACTAGGGAGTATTTAGCCTTGGGAGATGGTCCTCCCGGATTCCGACGGAATTCCTCGTGTTCCGCCGTACTCAGGATCCACTCCGGAGAAGAAAGGATGTCGATTACGGGGCTGTTACCCTCTCTGGCGGATCTTTCCAGATCGCTTCGTCTATCCTCTCTCTTTGTAACTCCAAAGGAGTGTCCTACAACCCCAGAAAGCAAGCTTTCTGGTTTGGGCTGATTCCGTTTCGCTCGCCGCTACTTGGGAAATCGCATTTGCTTTCTCTTCCTCCGGGTAATGAGATGTTTCAGTTCCCCGGGTCTGCCGTCCAACGCCTATGTATTCAGCGAAGGATGCTGTTCCATTACGAACAGCGGGTTTCCCCATTCGGAAATCCTGGGATCCAAGCTTACTTACAGCTCCCCCAGGCATATCGGTGTTAGTCCCGTCCTTCATCGGCTCCTAGTGCCAAGGCATCCACCGTGCGCCCTTATTCACTTAACTTTCATCTTCGTGAAAAGACTTTTTCTTACGTTGGTTTGATGTCTTGTCATATCTTATCCAGTTTTCAAGGTTCACAAGTTTGAGAGTTTGATCTCTCAAAACTGAACAACCAATCCAGTACGTTTTCCGAAGGAAACGGCGCAAACGCCGCTCCTTATATCCTTAGAAAGGAGGTGATCCAGCCGCACCTTCCGATACGGCTACCTTGTTACGACTTCACCCCAATCATTGGCCCCACCTTCGGCGGCTGGCTCCATAAAGGTTACCTCACCGACTTCGGGTGTTGCCAACTCTCGTGGTGTGACGGGCGGTGTGTACAAGGCCCGGGAACGTATTCACCGCGGCATTCTGATCCGCGATTACTAGCGATTCCGGCTTCATGCAGGCGAGTTGCAGCCTGCAATCCGAACTGAGAATGGTTTTATGGGATTTGCTACACCTCGCGGCTTCGCTGCCCTTTGTACCATCCATTGTAGCACGTGTGTAGCCCAGGTCATAAGGGGCATGATGATTTGACGTCATCCCCGCCTTCCTCCGGTTTGTCACCGGCAGTCACCTTAGAGTGCCCAACTGAATGCTGGCAACTAAGATTAGGGGTTGCGCTCGTTGCGGGACTTAACCCAACATCTCACGACACGAGCTGACGACAACCATGCACCACCTGTCACTTGGTCCCCGAAGGGAAGACCCTATCTCTAGGGCGGTCCAAGGATGTCAAGACCTGGTAAGGTTCTTCGCGTTGCTTCGAATTAAACCACATGCTCCACCGCTTGTGCGGGCCCCCGTCAATTCCTTTGAGTTTCAGCCTTGCGGCCGTACTCCCCAGGCGGAGTGCTTAATGCGTTAACTTCAGCACTAAGGGGTGGAAGCCCCCTAACACCTAGCACTCATCGTTTACGGCGTGGACTACCAGGGTATCTAATCCTGTTTGCTACCCACGCTTTCGCACCTCAGCGTCAGAAACAGACCAGAGAGTCGCCTTCGCCACTGGTGTTCCTCCACATATCTACGCATTTCACCGCTACACGTGGAATTCCACTCTCCTCTTCTGTCCTCAAGTTCCCCAGTTTCCAATGACCCTCCACGGTTGAGCCGTGGGCTTTCACATCAGACTTAAGGAACCGCCTGCGCGCGCTTTACGCCCAATAATTCCGGACAACGCTTGCCCCCTACGTATTACCGCGGCTGCTGGCACGTAGTTAGCCGGGGCTTTCTCGTGAGGTACCGTCAAGGTACCGCTCTATTCGCACGGTACTTGTTCTTCCCTCACAACAGAACTTTACGATCCGAAAACCTTCATCGTTCACGCGGCGTTGCTCCGTCAGACTTTCGTCCATTGCGGAAGATTCCCTACTGCTGCCTCCCGTAGGAGTCTGGGCCGTGTCTCAGTCCCAGTGTGGCCGATCACCCTCTCAGGTCGGCTACGCATCGTCGCCTTGGTGAGCCGTTACCTCACCAACTAGCTAATGCGCCGCGGGCCCATCTGTAAGTGATAGCCAAAGGCCATCTTTTACTCTTTCCTCATGAGAGAGAAGAGGTTATCCGGCATTAGCCCCGGTTTCCCGGGGTTATTCCGGTCTTACAGGCAGGTTGCCCACGTGTTACTCACCCGTCCGCCGCTCATTCCACTAACGTCACCCCCGAAGGGGATCGGTTAGCTTCCTGCGCTCGACTTGCATGTATTAGGCACGCCGCCAGCGTTCGTCCTGAGCCAGGATCAAACTCTCCAAAAAGTAGTTTGACTTGCTCATTTGCACACCGAATGTGCTTCTTAAAAAATTCGATCTATATAATATAGAAAGAAATGTTTTGACGTACTGGTTGGTTCGTTCAGTTTTCAAAGATCAAATATTGTTCCGCCTAAAAACAGCGACTCAATTAATATATCACGATAGTTTGTTTTAGTCAACAACTTTTTTCGTTTTTTTAATTGAGTAATGGGCCGCTCTTGATGCGACGCTTATTAATATACCACGGGTTAAAACAGATCGTCAATAGATTTTTCAAATAAAATACCCTTTCTTTTAAAAAACGAAGAAAGGGACAGATTACTGCTATTATCTTTTCTATATATTGGCCAGCTTATACATACGATGATAAATAAATGCCCCTTTAGTATCCTGCAGCATAACTTCCACTAATTCTTTCTCTACTAAGTATTCGATCATAGAGGATAAATCAAGGGCATATTCCTGAATTTCAGGATGTGTCTTTAACTCTGCAAACGACCAGGACTCTTTTCGTTCTCCCATTAAATCAAGCAGGTGTTTAGCACTGGAGGCTGCACGGATACTGATCGCATGCTCAACAGCTAAGGTCATGAGCTGAACTCTCTTTTCAGTTGTTTCCTTACTCATTATCAGCTCTTCATATAGCTTATAAACTTCGGGTTCTATTTTTTTCACTTGATTCCATACCGTGACTTCCGGGTGAAATCCTTTTTCAATAATCGCTAACCTGGCTAAATAATGAAGGGAATGAACCATTCGGCTGAATGCGTCCAAGTGCTGCCCTGCTTCGAACAAATCTTTTGATTCGGTATAGCTGCGAATTAATTTAGCAAACTCTATGGCCTTCTTTAAATCGCGTGTAGGTGTGGGAAATGTTCTAAGCTCTTCCTTTAGATCGCTGACGTAATCGTTTCGCTCAAATACAATCGCTCCATTAATAACCCACTCTACCGCTCTGCGGTAAGAACTCGTCTCAATCCAATGCTGCAGCTGTTTTTCCGAAACGACATGCATAGCTGCTGACTTATTTTCGAATTCATAATGTTTCACATACCAAGGATCTTCAGCCTGCTTAACTATAATGAATAAAATGACATCAAAATTATCAGTTACCGGACTAATCGGTTTTATTTTCTCTATAATTAGAATTCCAAGCGTATTTGCCTGACTGGCCCGTTCCTGATATATAGGCCTCAGTAGATCTTCCATTGTAGTTCCCCCATCTGTTATTCGCTTCAATACTGTAATTCGATATAATCTTTTAAAATCCTTTTTTCAATTATATTTTTACCACAAAAAATGCTATACTTACGTGTGTAAGCTTCATAGGAGGGAATATGTTTGGAAATACAATATAAGAGCAAGATCAATAAAATTCGTTCCTTCGCATTCTGGCTGATTTTTCTTGGAATCGGTGTCATGTACATCGGTCTTTTATTTAAAGATACAGCCTGGGCTATGGCATTATTTATGATTCTTGGAATGGGTTTTGTAGGATTAAGTACAGTTGTTTATTTCTGGATCGGCATGTTATCCACGAAAACTATTCAGATTATTTGCCCTTCGTGTGAAAAACCCACTAAAATGCTTGGCCGGGTAGATGCTTGCATGCACTGTAAACAGCCTTTAACACTTGATAAGACACTTGAAGGCGAAGAATTTGATGAAAAGTACAACTCTAAGCGCTATCAAAAACAAGAAGCGAAGCAGAGCACAAAAAAAGGCCTTAGCTGAACGAGCAGCAGGCCTTTTTCTATGGAAAAAAATAAAAACAGAAAGCTTTCCGCTTCCTGTTTAATGAGCAGCATTTAATTTACATTGTGAGCATGTTCCGTATACTTCCATGCGATGATGACTAACAGTAAATCCAGTCACCTGCTCAGCTAATGATTCCACTTCATTTAAGCTTGGATAGTGAAAATCTACAATCTTGCCGCATGATTCACAAATCGCATGATAATGCTCTGTCGTATTGCAATCAAAACGGCTGGAAGAATCACCGTAAGTGAGTTCCCTGACTAACCCAATATCTTTAAAGACACGCAGGTTATTATAAACCGTGGCTACGCTCATGTTAGGAAACTTACTTTCCAGTGCCTTGTAAATATCATCAGCTGTCGGGTGTGTCATTGCATTTAGTAGGTATTCAAGCACCGCATGACGCTGTGGTGTAATCCGAACCCCAGAATCTTTTAACGTATCTATGGCTTCTTGAAGTCGATGATCTGACACCGCCATGCACCTCGCTTTCCTATAAACTAATCTTTGATTTAGAATATTATTAAATTAGAATCCTTATAATTAGTTTAACCTGTATTTAAAGAAATTGTCAATCCTCTACCAAAGACTTATACATCAGGATGCAGGGGCCATTCTTCACCACCGAGCTGATGGTTAACATATCGGGCAGCGACAAATAGTAAATCTGACAAGCGGTTTAAATAAGAAATGACAAGCGGGTTCACTTCCCCCTCCAGTGTGACCGCACACCGTTCGGCTCTCCTGACAATAGTTCGTGCCATATGGAAACCTGCTGAAGCTTTATGACCGGTTGGGAGGATAAAGTTTTTCAGCGGCGTTAAGTTCTCATCCCACTGATCAATAAAACCTTCCATTTCATCAATGTGCTCTTTTTTCAGCTGCCAGGCTACATCTTTACCTTTAGGTGTAGCTAATTCCGCTCCAACGTGAAATAAAATCGTCTGGATTTTCTGCATGGCTAAAAGGAAAGCTTCCTTTCCTTCCCAGTCTTCCTTTAGTACATGACTTAAGGCCACTCCAATAGAAGAGTTTGCTTCGTCACAAGTCCCATATGCTTCCACCCTGATATCATTTTTAGGTACTCGCGTTCCATAAATTAATGACGTCTCGCCTTTATCTCCAGACCTTGTGTAAATTCTCATCTTTTCTAATACCCCCTTTTTGGATCAATAACGTTTTCCAAGCTTTCGTTTGAAAAATAAGCCTTTAAGTTCCTTTCAAAGACTTCAAAGGCCCGCGGTAAATATTGCGGGGAAATACCTGATATGTGAGGTGTAACCGTAATTCTTTCCTCGTCCCAAAACGGATGATCTTCTGGAAGAGGCTCCTGTTCAAATACATCGAGTACGGCATGGGCAATTTTTTCTTCTCTTACAGCTTCCAGAACAACCTCCGTTTTCACCAAATCCCCACGGCCCATATTCAAAAATACGGCATGCTCCGGCATTTTATGAAAATGGTCTTTTTCCATCATAAACTGTGTTTCAAGCGTACTAGGAAGAACGGCCACACAATAATCTGCGGACTTCAAAGCATCATCCATATCTTCGACTTTAAACACCTTTTCAAAATATGGCTGATCACTTCCTGATCTTGATACACCGATAGTGTTCATCCGGAAGCTTTGGGCAAGTCTGGCTGTTTCCTGAGCAATTGCACCGGTTCCCAAGCAGACAAGTGTCTTCCCATTAATTTCAGTCATCGGAACCCGCCGATCCCATTTATGATTATGCTCCCGCTCCCAAAGTTTTTTCGCATTACGCGACACTTGAAGCAGCATTGAAATGGCATATTCGGCCATCGGTTTCGCATGGATCCCCCTCACATTTGTGACGAGTATATTTCTTTCTTCTATTTTCTTAAAAGGCATCCTGTCCATCCCTGCGGACAGAACCATGATCCAGCGTAGGTTAGCCGCTTTTTCGATGCGCTCGTTATTTAAATCCTCTCCATATGTAAGAAACACATCGGCTTTTTCCAAGTGCTGCTCCGCTTCTTTAATTCCATGGCAGAAATTAAAGTCAACAGACTCAAAGTTTTTTCGCAGCCTTTCTTTTATATCTTCAGGTACACGCTTAATTGCTGAGAGTATATACATGTGCTCCCCCCTATTCATTTTCTTTTATTATGGGTGGAAGCCTCACTAAATGGCAAGGCGAAATCCTTAGTGAGCTATTCCCTAAAAAAATAAATAAAAAACCGCGGCAGGATGTTTACCGCGGATCAAACTTAAGATAAGTTTTCTCGAATATATTCCAAGGCTGATTCTACATGTCCATCTACTTTTACTTTACGGTAATCTTCTGCAAGGTTTCCATTCTTATCAATTATAAAAGTGGAACGTTCAATACCGTAATATTCCTTCCCGAAGTTTTTCTTAAGTTTCCAAACATCATATTCTTCAGCTACTTTGTGATCTTCGTCTGCCAGGAGAAGGAATGGCAGATCATGCTTATTTATAAATTTCTCATGGCTTTCCACCGGGTCAGGGCTGACTCCCAGAATGACAGCATCCAGGTCTTCAAAGCTTTCATGATGATCACGGAAGTCACACGCTTCTGTCGTGCATCCCGGTGTCATATCTTTCGGATAAAAATAGAGGACAACATTCTTCCCTTGATAATCGGAAAGCTTTACGGTTTCTCCATTATTGGCTTTTAGTTCAAATTCTGGTGCTTTCTTTCCTACTTCTACTGTCATACTAAAAATCCCTCCTAAATAAGTATCTAACCTCTAGGTTACCTTATCTAAAAGGAAACTTCCAATAGCAGCTATTTAGAACTCTGCCACACTTTGGCAACAAGAGCTGCCGGGATCGTGTAGCCGATCACAGCTTCAGCGAGAGCAATCCAGCGGCCAATCCCTATAGGCATCATGTCTCCGTAGCCTACTGTAAAAAGGGTCACCCCGCTAAAATATATTCCTCTTTCCACTTCTTGAAACCATGTAGAAGATTCATGATAGAGTGTTCTTGCAAATACTTCAATTCCCTGCATCGAAAGTGTGGCAAAAATGAGGCCAAAACCGATCATTACAACCGTATAAAGAAGAACAAGCGTTATAAAAATCTGATATGAAAACATGTGGTGATCAATCTCTAAAGAAGTAAACAGCTGTCTTATACTTCCTATTATTAAAGCGATTATAATAAATGCCGCCGAAAGACTTATCATAGTAAGCACGCCCTTTTTCAAAAGTAGACAGGCATCTATTTCTTTTTATGCGGCTGTATCATGATTTATTCTTTTCCTCATCTCGGCACCAGTGATTAAAAGAGAGTTTGATAGTCCCTCGTACCGTCAAAATGCTACAATAAGAGTTGAATGTTTGTTTAGGAGGAATTTTGCATTGAATTTTTCACAGTCTGAAATACTATATGATGAAGCACAAAAACATATCGTAGGTGGGGTGAATTCCCCTTCCAGAGCCTATAAGGGTGTCGGCGGCGGCACACCAGTTTATATGGAAAGAGGAAAAGGAGCTTATTTCTACGATGTGGATGGACAGAAATATATTGATTATCTAGGGGCTTACGGACCGATCATCACCGGTCACGCCCATCCCCACATTACAGAAGCTATTACGAAAGCAGCTCAAAATGGTGTTCTGTATGGAACACCGACATCCCTTGAGAATCGCTTTGCGAAAATGCTGAAAGATGCAATTCCTTCACTTGATAAAGTGAGATTTGTTAATTCCGGTACAGAAGCAGTTATGACAACAATCCGTGTCGCCCGGGCCTATACAGGAAGAAATAAAATCATTAAATTTGCCGGCTGTTATCACGGCCATTCAGATTTAGTTCTCGTTGCGGCAGGTTCTGGTCCTTCCACTTTAGGTACGCCTGACTCTGCGGGGGTCCCAGCATCCATTGCTCAGGATGTCATTACTGTGCCATTTAACGACATTGAACCTTTTAAAGAAGCACTTCGCCGCTATGGCGATGAGATTGCCGGAGTCCTCGTTGAACCTATTGTCGGCAACTTCGGGATCGTTGAACCGAAAGAAGGTTTTCTCCAGCAGGTGAATGACTTAGCTCACGAAGCCGGAGCCCTCGTCATTTATGATGAAGTTATTACTGCCTTCAGGTTCACTTACGGAAGTGCTCAACAGCTGCTTGGAATTGAACCCGATATGACGGCTATGGGCAAAATAATAGGCGGCGGCCTGCCAATAGGAGCTTACGGCGGGCGTGCGGACATTATGGAGCAAGTGGCTCCCCTCGGACCTGCCTATCAAGCCGGAACTATGGCTGGTAACCCCGCCTCTATGTCTGCAGGCATTGCCTGTCTGGAAGTCTTGCAGAAGGAAGGCGTTTATGATGAGATGGACCGGCTTGGCGCAATGCTTGAAGAAGGCATTCTAAATTCGGCTGAAAAGCATGAAGTAGCCGTAACTGTTAACCGCCTTAAAGGGGCTTTAACCGTATATTTCACAGATGAGAAAGTGGAAAATTACGAACAGGCTGAGAATACAAACGGCGAACAATTCGCAAGCTTCTTTAAGCTCATGCTCAACCAGGGAATTAATCTGGCTCCTTCTAAATATGAAGCCTGGTTCCTGACCACCGCCCATTCTAAAGAAGATATTGTCCAGACTCTGGAAGCCGTTGATCAATCTTTCAAAGAACTATCCAAAAAATAATTAAAATAGGAAATCCTCAGCTATTGACCAGGCTGAGGATTTTTAGAAATAAAAACGGAAAAAATAAGGAAAGCAGGAACTAAGACAAGAATTTATTGTTAAAAAGGATGATTTGTTATGAAACTTGGTGCCCGGATGATGAAAACGGGACTTGCCGCAGCCGTTGCTCTCTACATAGCAAGTCTGTTTGGATTTTTCAGCCCGCTTCTGGCCGCAATTGCCGCCGTCTTTTCCATTCAACCTTCTATTTATAGGTCTTACCAATCAATCGTGGAGCAAATTCAAGGAAATCTAATCGGAGCTGTCATTGCTGTCATTGCTGTTTTCACCTTAGGGAATGACCCTTTTATCGTCGCTTTAGCCATTATCATTGTTATCGGTGTCACAATGAATTTAAAAATGAACGAAAACACAATTTCGCTGGCGGCCGTTGCTGTCATTGCGTTGATGGACTCCACAGACCAGACCTTTATCCATTTC
>NZ_LT800499.1:3093557-3116603 GCF_900166625.1 Halobacillus massiliensis
CGCCTCTATGTCTGCAGGCATTGCCTGTCTGGAAGTCTTGCAGAAGGAAGGCGTTTATGATGAGATGGACCGGCTTGGCGCAATGCTTGAAGAAGGCATTCTAAATTCGGCTGAAAAGCATGAAGTAGCCGTAACTGTTAACCGCCTTAAAGGGGCTTTAACCGTATATTTCACAGATGAGAAAGTGGAAAATTACGAACAGGCTGAGAATACAAACGGCGAACAATTCGCAAGCTTCTTTAAGCTCATGCTCAACCAGGGAATTAATCTGGCTCCTTCTAAATATGAAGCCTGGTTCCTGACCACCGCCCATTCTAAAGAAGATATTGTCCAGACTCTGGAAGCCGTTGATCAATCTTTCAAAGAACTATCCAAAAAATAATTAAAATAGGAAATCCTCAGCTATTGACCAGGCTGAGGATTTTTAGAAATAAAAACGGAAAAAATAAGGAAAGCAGGAACTAAGACAAGAATTTATTGTTAAAAAGGATGATTTGTTATGAAACTTGGTGCCCGGATGATGAAAACGGGACTTGCCGCAGCCGTTGCTCTCTACATAGCAAGTCTGTTTGGATTTTTCAGCCCGCTTCTGGCCGCAATTGCCGCCGTCTTTTCCATTCAACCTTCTATTTATAGGTCTTACCAATCAATCGTGGAGCAAATTCAAGGAAATCTAATCGGAGCTGTCATTGCTGTCATTGCTGTTTTCACCTTAGGGAATGACCCTTTTATCGTCGCTTTAGCCATTATCATTGTTATCGGTGTCACAATGAATTTAAAAATGAACGAAAACACAATTTCGCTGGCGGCCGTTGCTGTCATTGCGTTGATGGACTCCACAGACCAGACCTTTATCCATTTCGCTGCTTCCCGGTTAAGTTCGTTACTTTTAGGTATTCTCGCTGCGTTTATTGTTAATTTAGTTTTTTTGCCGCCTCGATATGAGACAAGACTATTTGGAAAAGTGGACAGTGCTACAAACGATATTCTTCAGTGGCTGAGAGTCACTACACGACAATTGTCAGATGAGCCTGCATTAAAATACGAAATCACCCGGATTCAAGATAATATTCGCTGGCTTGATCATACGTACCTTCTCTATTCAGAGGAAAGAACCTATTTAAAAGGTTCCCGATTCTCAAAAGGCCGAAAGCTCGTTCTTTTCCGCCAATTGATTACAACGACAAAAAAATCTTTTGATGTATTAAAAGCCTTTTATCGGCTGGAGCATAGGATTGAACAAATTCCTATTGAATTTCAGGATACTCTAATTAATGAACTGGATAAACTTATTAACGCTCACGAAAAACTTCTGCTAAGTCTTAAAGGCCGGATTAAACAAACCCACAGACAGTCATTGAGGCAGATTGAAGAGCCCAATATTCCGCTAGTCGTTGATCGTCTCATGAAGGTATATGAAGAAAGCAGCGGGACGGATAAGCTGATCTTCCTGCCGCTTGCCTCTCAGCTCATGGAATATTACGATCAGCTGGAAAAGCTGAAACGGCTTTTAAAAAGTTACCAGAAGTATCATCCAGAAACGTATATCCAGACAACAGAGAAATAAAAATACTTCCTCTGCGCCTTCTTATATATGAAGAAAGGCTACTTGTAACCTAAAGACAGGAGTTCAATGGGAGAAGAAAAACTGATGGGAAGTGACTCGCTTTAAGCGGGGAGCCGGTGAGCTAGCTTGTTGCACTCACGGATCTCACCATAGATCTAACTTCCTGCAAGAGTCTCTTTCTCGCTTTTTCTTAATAGTGATAGAGAAAGGACGGTTCCGTTTATCTTGTGCGGAGAAACGAGGATGGGAAATGACTCGCTTTCCGCGGGGAGCTGGTGAGCTAGCTCGTTACACTCGCTGATCTCACCTTAGCTCTATCTCCCTGCAGGAGTCTCGCCATTTCCCATCCTCTTAACTGATTGTAGTATAAACGGAACGCTTGTAGTTTCAGTAATCTCTTTTGAGGAAATAGTCTTTTCTTACTCAGTGTTCCGTTACTCCCAAAAACATAAAGGGCCGGGAGAAATGGCGAGACTCCTATGGGAGGATAGAACAGGGTGAGATCCCGGAGGGCTATAAGCCCGAGGAAGCTCAGCGTTCACCCATGGAAAGCGAGTCGTTTCCCCAGGCCCGATTCTCCTTATTCAAGCAAACGGAACTCTCTTCCCCTTTAAGTCAAATGGAAGAAGCCTTATGGGAGCACTTAACATTGGCGAGATCCCGAAAGGCTTTAGCTTGAGGAGTCTCACCGTTCACCCATGGAAAGCGAATTGTTTCCACAGGACCGCTTTACTATTTAAAGAAAACGGAACAGAAAAAAGAGGCCATAGTCGGCCTCTTTTTAAGTTCCCATATATTCTGTTGGCTTATCATCAAGCTGCTGCACCTGGTAAAGATCATAATAATGGCCTTTTCGTCTAATGAGCTCGTCATGTGAGCCTACCTCAACAATTTCTCCATTTTCAATATGAACAATTCGACTGGCATGAGTAATGGTTGCCAGTCGGTGAGCGACAATAAATGTCGTTCGATCAGAGGCGAGCCTCTCTAATGCATTTTGGATAAGGCTCTCACTTTCTAAGTCTAAAGCAGAGGTCGCTTCATCCAAAATAAGCAGCGGAGGATTCTTAAGAAACACACGGGCTATGGCAATCCGCTGTTTCTGACCGCCGGAAAGCTTAACACCCCGTTCACCTACTAAAGTGTCATAGCCATTGGTAAGATCCATAATAAAATCATGAGCATTGGCTGCTTTAGCAGCTTCGATGATTTCTTCATCAGTGGCTTCTGGATTTCCCATTCGGATGTTCATTTCTATTGAGTCGCTGAACAGAATATTATCCTGGAGCACCATACCAATTTTATCTCTTAATGTTCGGGCCTGCACATCTTTAATATCCTTGCCGTCAATCTTAATACTTCCTCCCGTAACATCATAAAAACGAGGGATGAGGCTGATCAAAGTAGACTTTCCTCCCCCGCTCATGCCTACAAAGGCGATGGTTTCACCTTTTTCCACTTCCAAGTTTACGTTCTTAAGGACTTCTGGTTCATCCTCTCCATAACGAAAGGAGACATCTTGAATAGATACATGTCCCTTAACATCTTTTAGAGGAGGTGCTGCCTTTTTATCCACAACATCATAATCTTCATCCATAAATTCAAAGACGCGGTCCATGGAGGCAATTGATTGTGTCAGTACTGTAGATGAGTTAACCAATCGGCGAAGCGGACCATACACACGGTCCATATACCCCGTGAAAGCTACCATAGTACCTATCGTCATAGCGCCGCCAATCACTTGGTAACCCGCAAATAAAATAACGAGCAGTGGAGCTAAATCTGTAATCGTATTAGTTACTGAGTACGTATAAGCATTCCAGTTTGTATGCTTGAGCGCTTTATCAAGGAAATTTGAGTTTCGATTATCAAATTGCTGTTGTTCATAATCCTCTAATGCGAAACTCCGCGTCACCGGAACACCCTGTACTCGCTCGTGAAGGTGACCCTGCACCTCTGCTAAAGCTTGAGAGCGGTCTCTTGTCAGGCTTCGTAAGCGGGCATAAAAATACTTAACCGCAAAACCGTACAAAGGAAACAGAATGATCGAGACGAGTGTAAGCCATGGATCCATCGTCAGCATGATAATAACTGCAATTAAGATCGTAAACATATCAAGCCATATGTTCATAAGGCCGGTTATGACAAATGTTTTCGTCTGCTCTACATCATGAATGACCCGTGAAATAATTTCTCCCGTTTTCGTACGGGAATAAAAACCTAAGCTTAATTTCTGAATATGATCGAACAGTTTACCTCGGATGTCATATAGAATTTTACTTCCGATCCACTGGGCCAAGTACTGCCGGGCATATTCAATGGGCGGACGAAGGATCAGGAAAACGAAAAACGCGCCACCCATTAGTAAAAGCAGCTGATCAAATTTCTCTGAATCGGCCATCCCTTCTGCTCCAATAATGTCATCAATGACATACTTAATAATCAAAGGCATTAATAATGGAATAGAAAATTTCACAAGTCCTATAAGGATGGTAACAGCTATTTTCCTTTTATAAGGTTTTACAAAGGTAAGATACCTTTTAATACTTCCCAAATCTTTCACCTCTCTTCTATAAAAAAGAAGGATGCGCACTCTGCAGCAGTGCGCATTTTCTTATTACCTATACGTTAAAAAACGCTCATACCATTGGTCGATGAATTCCGGCGAGAAAGGTCCCTTGCGCTGCCTGATCCAGCGGACAAGTGTTTCTACGTTGTTATACAAAATCCGATCAAGCACATGCGGATAATTCATTTGTCGTTTGTGCTGCTGATACTCGTCTTCATCTAAGAGCTTGTACGTCATATCCGGAAAGACCTTCACATCCAAATCGTAGTCTATATATTTTATGATTTGGTCTTCATAAATAAACGGAGAGCTGATGTTGCAATAGTAATAAACTCCGTCCGTCCTCAGCATCCCGATGACGTTAAACCAATGCTTTGAATGAAAGTAACAGATCGCCGGCTCTCTAGTGACCCAGGACCGGCCATCACTTTCATGAACTCTTGTCCTGTCATTTGCACCGATAATTACATTTTTTGTACCTTTTAATACGGTAGTGCTTTCCCAAACACGATGTAATTTCCCATTATGTTTATAGCTCTGAATTTCTGTTCGAAGTCCAGATTCTGGGCCGGGCATATTTCATCTCCCCTTCCCTGTACCTAACGGCTTATTCACCTTTATCTATTATAACGGCTAAATCTTCCTATGGAAAATAAAGCGTATTAATATATGTAAGAAGCCGTCCAAATTTGGACGGCTTCCGGGAGTTTGATGCAGGCTAAATTTTCGCCTGTACAGACCTAATCAAAGACTATTTGTTTTTTCTAGCCTGAGATTGTTGGTTTTGACGACGCACTTCTTGAGCATTAGTCTGCTCAGAAGCAAACTCATTACCCATTTGGTTTTGGCCTTTTTGAGCTTGTTGGTTTTGGCGTTTTACTTCATTTACATCTGTACCAGCTTGTGTTTGTTGACCTTGTTGTTGTTTCGGTTGTTTAGCCATTAATATCACCTCCGCAAAAATTATTGTGCGCAGGTTGTCTGATTTAATTCCTGTTATTTTAAATTTTTATTAAAAAAATAAAAAGTCTGCAGAATAACCCTGCAGACTTGTACTTATTTGTTTTAGAAGCGCTTCGCACCAACATAACGTGGATTCCAGTAAGAATTGGAAAGTGAGCTAATTTCTACTCCGCGGGATGAACCAGCATGAATAAATTGGTTGCCGCCCACATAAATTCCAGCGTGAGATGCGCCAGGCTTGTACGTCTCAAAGAATACAAGGTCCCCTGCTTGAAGATTGGACTTACTTACAGAAGAACCACGGCTGTCAGCATACATAGAAGCTACTGTACGCGGCAGATCTGTACCTGCCTTATCAAAGGCATATTGTAAGAAGCCACTGCAGTCAAAGCCGGATGGTGAAGTTCCTCCCCATACATACGGAGTGCCCTGATATTGCTTAGCAATAGACACAACCCCGGAAGTAGAACTGCTTGGAGCTTTAGATACTTTTTTAGGTGTTTCAGATTTTTTAGTTTTCGTGTTTGAACTTGTGTGATTTGAGGAACTACTATTATTGGAAGTTCCTTTAAGTGAAATTTTTTGTCCAACATAGATAAGGTGGCCGGAAATATTGTTCCAGCTTTTCAGGTTAGATACGCTTACTCCGTATTTTGCGCCAATCTTAGAAAGTGTATCACCGGATTTAACAGTGTAAGATTTAGCATTGGAACTTCCTGAGTTTGAAGAGCTGGAAGATTTAGATGAACTTGATGAACTTGAAGAACTGGAGCTTGACCCTTTAATTTTAAGAGTATTTCCTGCGTAAATTAAGGACGAGCTCAAGTTGTTCCAATCCATCAGTTTGCTTACAGAGACATTATGTTTAGCGGCAATACCGGAAAGAGTATCTCCACTCTTGATCTTGTATGTACTTGAGTTTGAGCTTCCAGAGTTTGAGCTGCTGGAACTGGATGAACTCTCTTTGTGTACTACAAGTGACTGTCCTACATAAATCCAGTGGCTATTCAGATTATTCCATGATTTCAAGTTTGAAACAGATGTATTGTACTTTTTACTTAATTCCCAAAGCGTGTCTCCTGATTTAACATGATGTGAGTCATCAGCCATAACCGTACTTCCAAAAAGAGATGCCCCTACGATCGTCCCAAAAATTGTCGTTGCCATTTGTTTTTTATTCATATCCCATATTTCCTCTCTACTTTAATTTTCTGTATTGAGTAAAACTCTATTAATCTGTGTAAGACTTTCTAAAAAACGTAATGTATAATTATGTATAAACTGCATTAATTACTGGTGTTTTTTAACTCTGTTACCTATTATTCATATTTTCTTATAGGTTGTCTACACACTAAAACCTGCCATTCTCCCTATGTAACTATGAAACCCCTTGATATGACAAGCTTCACCATCATTCGTTACAGTTACGTTACAGTTCAGTTACAAACCCATATTTTGTGGGTTTCCTCCTCACTTTTTCCTACATAAAATCTGTCGAAATCCCCATAATAACAAGGGAAAGGAGGCTTTTTTAATGCAAAAAAACCGGGATATGGCAGAACTGACCATGATGTCGAAAAATGACTGGATAAATAATGAATTAAGTTACTATCACGATGCTCTCTCACAAATTGCCCCTTATTTGAATCAAGAGGGTGTCACTTTATTACGGGAAATTAACAATGAAATAAAGCTCCGCGGCGGTTTGACCGCATGCGAAGCTTCCTTAAAGGAGGGTTTGTAATATTCCTGACTAAAGTCGGAGGTGTTTATGAACCTTTTGATGGGAAACTGGAAATGGATAGGAAGTCACCTCTGAAGGGGAAACAAACTTAGCAGATTTTCGATCTAAACTCCCCTTTCGTACCTTAGCATAATATATTTCCATATCCCAGATAAGATGAGAAAACACATGGCGAACACGGTCAATTCCATGACCCAGCTCAATTTCCACTCCATATTCTCCATAAACATAAGATGGAATATCTTTTTTATCTACATCTGTCAAAGGGACCATTGGATATTGCCATAAAGAAGCAAGCAGGCCCTGATCCGGACGCTTTTCAATCAGGACATTTCCTTCTGTGTCTTCAATTAACAGTGCGGCGTACGGCTGCTTTCTCTGTTTTTTCTTTGAAGATTTTATAGGACGTTCTGTTTCAATCCCCTGATGAAAAGCCCGGCATTCAGATTGGACAGGACAGAGAAGACAAGACGGCGACTTAGGTGTGCAGACGATGGCGCCAAGCTCCATTAAACCTTGATTAAACGAAGAAGGATCTTCAGTAGAAATCAGTTCTTCCACTAATCCTTCAAAAAGAATTCGAGTTTTTGCTTTGGCAATATCGTCCTCCACATCCAATATTCGGGACAAAACTCTCATAACATTTCCGTCTACTGCAGGCTCCGGCTGATCATAGGCAATGCTTAGTATAGCGCCTTTCGTATAGGGACCCACACCTTTTAACTGTCCCAATTCTTCTTTATCTTCGGGTACAATTCCTCCATAGTTTTCAACAACTTCTCTTACGGCGTTTTGCAGATTACGGGCACGGGAATAGTATCCTAAACCCTCCCAGGCTTTAAGTACCTCCTGCTCTTCAGCTTCAGCCAGTGCTTTAGGAGTCGGAAATTTAGTCAGGAAATTATTAAAATAAGGGATGACAGTATCTACACGTGTTTGTTGGAGCATAATTTCAGATACCCATACTCGATAAGGATCCTGATTTTCTCTCCAGGGAAGATTGCGCTGTTCCCTTTTAAACCAATCAATTAACTGATTTCTAAAAGCCTGTCTGTTGAAATTTTCTAATAAAAATTGTACTTTATCTTGTTTTTTCATCAAATCACCCTTCGTGATACACTAAATTATGAATGTCGGCCAAAGGAGGAAGTTTATATGGATACAGGCACTCACGTAGTAATGGGGGTGGCCCTTGGCGGCCTGGCTACTTTAGATCCAGTAGTGCAAGCAGACCCCACCCTGTTTAACGCAGTGCTTGTCGGTACACTTATCGGCTCTCAGGCTCCTGATTCTGATACGATTTTAAAATTAAGAAATAATGCTGTTTATATTAGACACCATCGCGGCATTACCCATTCGATTCCAGCTGTCATGATGTGGGGAATTGGGATAGCCTCAGCCATTCATCTGTTTGTTCCTGAGGTCAACTTTCTTCACCTTTGGCTCTGGACGTTTCTGGCGGTCATTTTACACGTATTTGTTGATGTATTTAATGCATACGGCACACAGGCTTACCGTCCGTTCACTAAAAGATGGGTGGCTTACGGGTTTATTAATACATTTGACCCGTATATCTTTATCATGCACATCGCCGGGATTGTTGCATGGAATTTAGGAGCAGCACCCGGATATGTCTTTTTAATCATTTATTTTGTCATCGCCTTGTACTATGTTAAACGATATTTTGATAAACGTGAACTCGTTAAATTGATTTCCAGGGATTTCTCGGATATTGTCCAGATCTCTACCTCTCCGACAATGAAACAAAATGTTTGGAGAATTGCCATTGAAACAGACACGTACTATTACGTAGGCCGTGCTGTCAATGGACATCTCACAATCCTTGATAAGTTTGAATACAAGGAGATTGATGATGAAGATCCTATTGTAAAAAAAGCTTTAACGGACACTAATATTAAAGCTTTTCTTTCTTTTTCGCCGGTCTATCGGTACGAGCTCAGCTATCATGATGAGTATACGGAAGTGCGGTTTATTGACTTGCGTTACCGCTCGAAAGGACGCTATCCATTTGTTGCAGTTGCTCAAATTGACGATGAGCATGGCCATGATTTAAAGATCCTTAATTCTTATACAGGCTGGGTTTTTACTGAAGAGAAATTACAGGATAAACTGACGGTTTCCCCAGAACCAAAATAAAGGATCCTACGCCTACACAGCGTGGGATCCTTTATTTATTGCAGATAGCCTCTTTCTTTCAGCATATCTTTATATTTTGGGTTAGTTGCGGCATATTCATGAAGCTTTGGACCATAGAATTCGATCCACTGGGATACGATCTGTTCTGTCACTTGTTTTCCCTTGTATTCATGACCCGCTTTTGCTCTTGTCGACTCGAAGTCTTCCCAGAGCAATTCTACCCAGGTTCTTGCCTGGTCAATCGTTAAATGGTCATTTCGCTGATAGAGGTCTTCGGCAAGCCTCTTAAAAATATCTTCCATAGCATTTCACCTCAACTCTGGCAATGATTACAATTCATCTTACCACATAACGCACCTTGCCCTGCACATACTAAGCTTGCCACTACTGTGGCCTATTAGGAGGAGAACTGATGCGAAATAAAGCAAAAGGATTTCCCAATAAAAAAATGACTTCTGCCCCAGATGATCAAAGTGAATTTTTGGCCCTGCGCCCAAACGGAACCATTAATTCAAATCCCCAGGAAAGAGCCATGCATTCGAGAGAACGCGATGTCAACAAAGGAGGCAGGTACTAATGGAGAAACGAAAAAAGTCTATCCCTTCACGTACCCTCCATAGAGGAACTAAGCATCTCAGCCACCGGGTAAATGGCGAAACCGAGCAGACGCAGTCCCAGCAAATAATTGAAACACAAGTGCGTAAAAGCAGATAACTATTAAACGCAGCCTTCTTCTAGGCTGCGTTTTCCCTGATACTTAAACTTTAACGCTATTTCCCAACATAGCGATTGGAAGGGCTTCCTCCCCTTCTCCTGCTTTTTCCAAAGCTTTTGTTACCCGGTACCCCCAGGCAAAAACACCGTTCATATATTCTATATAGAAGAGGTGGGCAGGGTCTCCTTCCAGCTCATAGTATGTGTTAGATTTAAAATCCTCAGGGTCAAGCATATAGGATTTGGCCATAATAATTTTCCGCTCATAAACAGCAAATTCGTTCACTATTCCCAGCTGCTCTGCTTTTAAAGCTTTTTCTTTCAGACGGCCAATTTCCTGTCGCAATTCTTCTTGACTATAATCACTATATCTCTTTTCCATTAAGCTCGCTCCTTTAAAATAGGCTGTTTTCATTTTATCAGTCTTTTGTCACAATAGAAATGAGGAACCAAGGGAGGGAACTAAGTGAAAAGCGTTTTAATTACAGGAGCAGGTTCAGGACTTGGAAGGTCTCTTGCTCTCAAATATGCACAAAATGATCATCATGTGATATTAACGGGAAGAACTGACCGTAAGCTTTTGCTGGTCCAAAAGGAAATTCAGGAAAACGGCGGATCCGCACAGTCTTTAATTTGCGATGTAACAGAAACGGCTTCTGTTGAGGAAGTTTTCAAGCAGCTTGATCAGTTAGATATACTTATTAACAACGCAGGTCTAGGTTTATTTGGTCCGCTGGAGAAATATCATGAAGAAGATATCGACACTCTGTACCGCACCAATGTTAAAGGGACGATTTTAATGACACAGCATGCCGTACCATTTCTTGAAAAATCAAATGGACGGGTATTAAATATCATTTCCACGGCAGGCTTGAGAGGAAAAAAGAATGAATCCATCTACTGTGCCTCAAAGTTTGCTGTAAGAGGCTTTACCGAAAGCCTGTATAGAGAATGGGAAAATGAGCCTATATCGGCTACAGCCGTGTATATGGGCGGAATGAATACACCTTTTTGGAGTGAAAGTGAACACGTAAAAGATCCTTCTGCCCTCAAAGGTCCAGAAATTGTTGCAGAACAAATCTTCCAGGAAGATGACGGGCGTAAAGAAATCATTATAGATCGTTAGTTAGAGAAATACAATTCAAAAAAGGGGATCCAGCTTATGCTGGATCCCCTTTTTCTTATTATTCGCCTAGACCTTCGTCTTTTGTCTTTTTAACGAGGGCTGCAACAGCTTCTTCAGCGTCAGAACCTTCAGCTGAATACTTGATTTCTGCACCATTTGGAATGCCAAGAGACATTACACCCATAATAGACTTCATGTTCACAGACTTTCCTTTGTACTCAAGGTTCACATCAGCTTCATACTGACCTGCCACTTGAACTAGTGCTGTAGCTGGACGAGCGTGTACCCCATCAGCTGCCGTAATTTTCATCGTTTGTTCTGCCATAATAATTCCTCCTAAGATTTAGTAATGGTAACGATATTTTCTGTCTCATGATCAACTTCGCCAGCTGCCGTTACTTCTACTTGTTGCCCTTCTTCAAGGTTTGTAAACACAATAGGTGTTACAATCGATGCAGCATGTTGGCTTATATAGTCAAGGTCAACATCCATGAGCGGCTGACCTTTAGTTACTGTATCGCCCTCTTCGATTTTAGAAGTAAATCCTTCGCCTTTAAGCTTCACGGTATCAATTCCAATATGAAGAAGAATCTCCATCCCGTTTTCAGCTTGTAAACCGATTGCATGCTTAGTTGGGAAGACATTGAGTACTTTACCATCTATAGGCGAAACAATTTTACCATCAATCGGCTCAATTGCAAAGCCATCTCCCATCATCTTACCTGAAAAGACTTGGTCTGGCACGTCTTCAATCGGTAATACCTTCCCTTTCATCGGGCTTACAAAGTCTAATTCTCCTCCGGAAACCGGAGCTGTAGCACCTGCTTCTGCCGTGCTGTCCTTTACAGACTCTTCCCGGTCCCTTGGTGATTTCCCATCAATGATATCCTGCATCTGTCCTCTTATCGTATCAGAAACAGGTCCGAAGATCGCCTGAATATTATTTCCAACTTCCATAACTCCTGAAGCACCCAGCTGCTTCAAACGTTCTTTGTCTACATTTCCTTTATCGTTTACAGATACTCTTAAACGTGTAATACAGGCATCAAGGTATGTGATGTTTTTCTCTCCACCCATTGCCTCAAGAATTTCATATGGTTTATCATCTTTTGATCCTTTTCCTGTATCACTATCTACTGCTTCATCCTCACGTCCAGGTGTCGCTAAGTTAAACTTAAGAATCGCCCAACGGAAGCCAAAGTAGTAAATAACAGAGAAACATAGGCCTACGATAATTACCCACCACCAGTCTGTACGGTTAGGAAGAACTCCGAACAGAATGAAGTCAATTAGACCTCCTGAGAACGTCTGGCCAATCTTAACATTTAGGATTTCCATTGTCATAAAGGATAATCCGGCAAAAACTGCATGAATTCCAAAAAGCAATGGAGCAACGAATAAGAAAGAGAATTCAATTGGTTCTGTAATACCTGTTAAGAAAGAGGTCAGTGCAGCGGAAAGCATAATCCCTCCTACAATTTTCTTTCTTTCAGGCTTAGCTGTATGATAAATCGCAAGAGCTGCCGCTGGAAGACCAAACATCATGAATGGGAATTTACCAACCATGAATGTTCCTGCAGTAAAGTCAACTCCGTCTCTTAATTGAGCGAAGAAGATACTTTGGTCTCCTCGTACTACATCACCGGCTGCTGTTGTATATGAACCGAACTCAAACCAGAACGGTGAGTAGAAAATGTGGTGAAGACCGAATGGAATTAGTGAACGTTCAATTACACCAAAGAAGAACGCTGAAATAGTCTGATTTCCTTCAAGCATGAGATGAGATAAGGCATTCAAACCATTTTGAGCAAAAGGCCATACCCATAGCATAACCACACCAAGGAATAAAGATGAAAAGGCCGTAATAATCGGAACGAAACGTTTACCTGCAAAGAAACCTAAGAACTGCGGCAGTTCAATATTAAAGTATCGATTATAGAGAAACGCCGCTAACACCCCGACAATTATACCTCCAAAAACACCTGTCTGAAGGGTCGGTATACCGAGTACATCGGCATAAGCCGGATCACTTGCTGCCATATCGGCATCAACATTTCCGAGTACTCCCATAACCACATTCATAATCAAATAACCAATAATAGCAGCCAAACCGGCTACTCCATCACCTTTTGCCAGACCTATCGCAACACCAACAGCAAAGAGCAGCGGCAGGTTGGCGAATACAACATCCCCGGCTGCAGACATAACTTCAAGAAATGTTTGAACCCACGGGGTGCCGAAGAATGGAACTCTGTCAACAAAATCGTCCTGTGCAAAGCTTGTACCGAAAGCCAGTAGAATACCAGCGGCCGGAAGCAAGGCTACAGGTGTCATTAATGCTTTACCAATCTTCTGTAAAGTACCAAAAGCATTTTTAAACATTAGCATTTCCTCCCTATTTTTTTAATGAGTGATACAAAAACAACTGTTATCAGAATAAATAAAACGGTTACAAAGTTAAGAAAAGTGCAGAGGGGCTGGAGATGGCCTTAAATGCATAAGCCTCAAGTGCATTGATTACCCTTTTCACAAAGGCAGCTCCTTATGCCGTGAAGCCTCTTCTTCAGTAAGCCAATAAAAGCATTAAAAAAGGCATGAGTACAAAGGGGCAAATATTACGAAAAAAGGATATACTTCTCCTTATCGCAACCATTTGATCCTTCGATACTCATGCCTGATCGAATCAGTAACACATATCTTTAAGATTTATTGGTTAAACGCTGCAGATGAATCGTTAAATAAATAGCTTCCGATTCGTCCACGGGTTTATTCAGTTGTTTTTGCATCACTTTTATTAACTTCCATGCTAGATTATAGCATGTAGGGTATTCTTCTTTCAACATATTTGCTAAACGAATTTCATCTCCAATATTTTCCCCTTGATACACACGATCGATCGCCCGGTGTAAATGCTGAACTAAGCGGTGATAATCCACACTGTGACGGTCAATAGTTACTTCCATCGCTTCTTCTACAATATTGACAAGGTTCGTAATCAACTGATTATGACGATTGAGCTCCCTCAGTGTTTTATCAGTCACCGCACTGTGGATATGGAGAGCAATAAACCCAACTTCTCCTTCAGGAAACTCTACTCCTGTTTTATCATAAACCATCGTGACAACTTCCATTGCGATCTGGTACTCCTTGGGGTAAAGAGATTCTATTTCAGGCAGGAAAGGATTAGTGAACTGCAAATTTTTCTTTGTACGCTTAATGGCAAATGCCAGGTGATCCGTTAAGGCAACGTGGATATGCTCATTTAATTCCTGCCCCATTCGATTCTCAATATGATGAAGAATATCATTCATCAGACCGATGAAGCCTTCTTCAATGTGGGGAATCAAGCTTACATATTGTTCTTTCTCGGTTTCATTTTTTAAAAGAAAGGTTTTATCCGCCTTGTTAAATGAAATCGGTTCTCCCCGCTTCTTTCCAAACCCTATCCCTTTGCCTATGAGAACAACTTCACGATAAGCCGGGTGCTTGGCTATTAATACATTATTATTTAATATTTTATCGATCATTAACTGTTCACTCATAATGGGTTCCTCCACAAAATTCGCACTAAAAAAACGGTTACAACTACTCAGTAACTTCTATCGTATAATTGACTTTTAAATTTTACAACCTTTGTCACAGGAATTTATATGTGTTTCCTTTGTCTGAATCCAAATAAAACTGTAAAATCATGGACAGAGCTGTCAAAAAGAAAGGAGAAATTACAATTGATTAAGCTGTTTATCAGTGACCTTGATGGTACATTGTTAGGAATGAATCATTTTATCAAAGAAGAGGATATAAAAGCTATTAAAGAGATTACAGATCAAAATATGGATTTAGTCGTTGCCTCTGGGCGCATGGATCTGGATATTTCTGAAGTATTAAAAAAAGTGGAAGTATCTGGTCATCGCGTCAGTCAAAACGGTGCCTTCGTTCATGACTTAAATGAACACCCTATTTATTCTGCTGCTTTTCATACGGACATTGCCAGGCAGGTTATGGATTTTATTAAAGAAGAGCCCATGGTTAAAACGGTGTCTACAAAAGACTTCATCTATACGGATGAGAACAGTAAATGGGTAGACATTATATCTGAACAGCTGTTTCAGGACGTCATTATCGAACCTGAGCTGACTTCCAAGTTTGGAGATGAAATTATACCAGCAAAAATTACCCTGCATGGAAAAGAAGATGATGTTATTCTGGCCCATTCCCGTTTAAAAAAACAATTCAGCCAAGAATTAGATATTTTTATTTCCCATGAATCCTGTGTAGATATTATGCCTAAGGAAATTAATAAAGGTAACGGAATCCGCACCTTATTGACCCAGCTGCAAATAAAACCTGAAGAAGTGGCATGCATTGGAGATTCTTTCAATGATCTCGCAATGTTTGAAGTAACTCCTCACAGTTATGCCATGTCCACAGCACACCCTGATGTGCAGGACAAAGCGGCCTATGTAGTTGATCATGTATATGAAGCAATTGAGGATTTAAAAACGAAGAAACTGATTCAAATAAAAGAGACCTCTTAATAAAAAGAAGGTCTCTTTTATTTGAGCCTCAGGTAATCATTTTGCTTCCACATACTCTTCAATAAAACGGTCAATGTCATCAAAAGAGAAGCCTTTACGATATAACCCTGTTTTTAGCTTTTGTTTCAGTTCATATCCCTCTGCTTTTCTTTCATATTTCCTAAGCAGCTTTTCCCCCTGGAAGACAACAGCCTGCCACTCTTCTTCATTATTATTTTCCTGAGGCATATGATTGACGACTTCCTGAATAACATCTCCTGTAAAACCTTTTTGCAGAAGAGTCTGTTGTACATTCTGCAGCTGCTGCCGCTGTGATTTCTTCCGGTCACTGCTCATCTTTTTCTCTGCGAACTTTTTCGCTTTTTCCACCTGTTTATCAAAAGAAAAGTAAGTTAATGCTTCATTGGCGACAGTATTCTTCACCCCTTTTTGCATTAAATCTTTTTTTATGAGAAGCGGCCCCTTACTGGCTGTATTTACTTTTGTTCTTACAAAGGAGTTCGCGAATTCCTGGTCATTCAGCAGATTGTTTTTGTAAAGCCGGTTAACTACTTCATCGGCATGTTCCGGGTCAACTTCTTTCTTCTCAAGATATTGACGAATTTCATGCTCAGAACGCATTCTATAGCTTAGAAAGTTAATAGCAAGGGTATATGACTTATGTATTGTATCTTGCTGGATTAATGCATTGATTGTCGACTCTTCAAGCTCTATGGATTTTTGGAGCCTGTACTTAACTAAGATGTCTTCATCTACGCTGAAACCGTAGGACTCCCCTTGGCCTCGGTCCAAAAAGATATTATACCGGTTCTTATTCTTCTTTTGAGTCGTGATCCGAGTGATTTTTGCCATGTAATGCTCACCCCTTTCCCTTTATTGTAGCATGCTTTTCCCCCACTCGGTCACGCATAAGAATCGCAGTTTTACTAAAGGAGGATTTTATTTTATGAATATAGTAATTTCAGGCGGAACAGGTTTTGCCGGGTCTCAATTAACCCAATCGCTCGTAAAGCAGGGTCACCATGTTTACATACTGACACGGAACCCCGATAAGCACCATGATACGGACAAAACTACACATGTTGGCTGGCTGAAGGAAGAGTTCTCTCCCTGGGAAGAACTCTCTAATGTAGATGCAATCATTAATCTTGCAGGTGAATCTCTAAACAGCGGACGGTGGACGGATGAAAAGAAAAAATCCATTATGAACAGCCGGATTGATGCCACTGAATCAATTCTTGAGATTATCCGTAAGCTGGATCATCGCCCTGAAGTGTTGGTAAACGCTTCAGCAGTAGGTTTTTATGGCTTTTCAAAAACAAAGACATTTACAGAAGAAACGACAGAACCTGGTCGTGGTTTTCTGGCAGATGTCGTCATAGAGTGGGAAAAAAGAGCTGCTAAAGCAAAGGAACTAGGTGTTCGTACCGCGTTTATACGCTTCGGAATTATTTTAGGCGAAGAAGGCGCACTGCCGAAAATGGTTCTTCCTTATAAGCTGATGGCAGGAGGGAATATTGGATCAGGTGAGCAATGGGTTTCCTGGATTCATGTTGATGATGTTGTCGGGCTGATTGAATTTGCAATTAAAAACAAAGAGGTCCAGGGCCCGTTAAACGGTACAGCACCACATCCTCAGCGAAATAAAGATTTTGGCAAAACAATCGGTGATGTGTTAAATCGCCCTCACTGGCTGCCCGTCCCTGGGTTTGCGCTGAAAGCCGCCCTCGGAGATATGAGCTCACTTTTACTGGAAGGCCAGTCCGTCATTCCAAAAAAAGCTATGGAGATGGGCTATGAATTTAAATTTCCTGAACTCCAACAGGCTCTTGAGTCTATTTTAAAATGATCTTTAAATGGCTTTTTAGAAATAGTAGATAAGCAAAGCATACCGCTTTGCTTTTTTTGCCTTGAAAATCGAATTTAGAAGTATAATAAAGTAAACAATAAAAAGAAAGGGGCTTGAGCTGATGGAGACAGTTATAAAAAATGTAAGCCTCTACCCTGTCACTTCACCGCCGATTAATAAAGGTTTCCTCCATATTCGCGATGGTAAAATCGTGGACTTTGGTGAGAATATTGTCCTTCCTGAACAAGCAGAAACCATTGATGGAAAAGGACAAATGCTTTTTCCGGGTTTTGTAGATGTCCATACCCATATTGGGCTGTATGACGAAGGTACAGGCTGGGCAGGTAGTGATGCTAATGAAACAATTGAGGCCACGACCCCCCATTTAAGAGCTATTGATGGGGCCCATCCAATGGATCCTGCTTTTTTCCATGCAAGAAAAGCTGGGGTTACTTCCGCTCATATTATGCCGGGGAGTGCCAATATTATTGGAGGGATGACAGCCGTTATTAAAACGGTTGGTCATTCGATTAATCAGATGCTCATAAAAGACATTGCCGGGTTAAAAATGGCACTTGGCGAAAACCCTAAACGGGTTCACTCTCCTTCAAGGAACGCATCTATAACGCGACTTGGTATTATGGGAACACTAAGAGAATCCTTTTACTCTGCTATGAAAAGTTCAGACCCAGATAATTTGCGTGTTCAGCCGCTGTTAATGGCCTTAAAACGTGAAATACCCGTACGTATTCATGCCCACCGTGCAGATGATATCGTAACCGCTTTAAGACTTGCTGATGAGTTTAACCTAGATTTAAGAATCGAACATTGTACGGAAGGCCATCTTATTGCAGATGAGCTTGCCGGACGAAACCTGCAAGTATCTGTAGGGCCGACATTTACAAGAATGTCGAAAATCGAATTAAGAAATAAAACGTGGCAGACGTATAAAGTTCTCCACGAACATGGGGTAAAAGTATCGATTATGACCGATCATCCTTATACTCCAATTCAATACTTAAATCTCTGTGCAGCTTTAGCAGCCCGGGAAGGTCTTCCTGTTGAAGATGCACTTCGAGGCATTACAATTAACCCTGCCAAAAACCTTGGAATTGAAGAACGCGTAGGGTCTATTGAAAAGGGGAAAGATGCTGATTTAGTGCTGTGGAATGGCCACCCATTTGAATTTATGTCCACACCAATTTGGACGATGATTAATGGAAAAATAGTCTACACCTGTTAGAGAAATAATGCATAAAATAAGGAGAAAATTTACAAGATTATTTTTTCTAAAACCATTCCTTTTTAGAAAAAAATCAATTAAAATAAACTTACCAAATATGTTGTTGTTTTAGGGAAGGCAAATGGTGCGCCACCAGTTAATGAACTGGTTCTAGTGGGTTCGATTCCCACCCCGAATTTTTGTGAGCAATTGATAAAAATTCGAGGGTGGTTTGAACTGCTGAAGTCTGTACTCAGCCCTAAGACTCAGACTACCCTCCTCTACCCATAAGGAGGGATTTTTTATGCTGAAAAAGCGTGACTTACACGATGTTCCAGTTTTGTTTGATTTGATGATCCACCCGGAAGTCTTCCCCTATGTTCGCCAGAAAGCATCCAATAGTGATGAGTTTTACTTCTTGACGAAGCAGACTTTAGAAGCTGAGGAACGCGGTGAGCTAATATCCCGGACGATCCTTGATGAGTGGGGACAGCCAATTGGAACAATTAATTTATTTGATATTCAAGATAATAAAGGCTTTCTAGCGACGTGGATTGGCCAGCCTTATTTCGGGAAAGGGTATAATCAGCCAGCAAAAGAAGCATTTTTTCAAGAACTCTTTTTTATGCTGGACATTGAAGGCATTTTTATGAAAATTCGCCGTTCAAATATCCGATCACTCAAAGCGGCTTTAAAAATGCCGTACGTCTCTAAAGCTAATGAACAATACCCTGAAGTATATGAGTGGATAAATAAGGAACAGGATGTATATGATCTCTATATGATTTCAAAAGAACAGTATTTATTTCACTACTATGGCGGGCAGCAGGAAGAAGAAATGCTGGAAGCCTAGAAACAATGTTCTAACACTTCAAAAATGCCCCTTGCCAAATAACTTAGGCAGGAGGCATTTTTTTACTATACTTCTTTTGGGACAGGGACAGCTTTTTTGTGCTGAGGAAGTTCCCGTTTAACTTTTGAAAAAGGAATGCTGATTTCCGGAGTACCAAACACTCCTGGAGCAATTTCATATTTATTAAAAATTAAGAAAAGCTCCCCATCCTTAATATAAAATGCTGTATTGTCACGAACCCCCGTAAATTGCTGGGTATTGAAGCTTTCCGGGTCGTTGGAAATTATTTTATTAACCTCAATATTGAGTTTACTTAGGTCGACTACATCTTTGAGCTCTAAAAATATTCCATTCTCGTCATTTTGAAAGTTAAGGGATCGTACTCTTGAATCATGTTTGTTACCCTGGGAAATATGTGCTGTCATAACTACAGAGCAGAGCCCTTTGTTTTCAGCAACCGTAAATTCTTCGTAGTAAAGAACTGGAAACCCATTTGACTGATCACCGAGCTTTTCTACTTCTCTTACCACTTCATCTATCGTCTCTTTTACATTCTCATTAACATCTTCCTGAAGCCTTTTGTTTTTAATCCCATTAAACAGCGGATAATCAACGTGAATTTCAAATTCAGGTTTTACCTGATCTTTATGTTTAATACTATATATACTTTCAGCTTGAACTGTCAGTTCATTACTAAACAGCAGCACGGTGAGGATTATTAACCATTTCTTCACCACGTATTCCCCCTTAAAGTCTTTGCTGTTAGTTTGACCACTTTTAACGATATTATCGCCAAAGCAGCTTCTTCCTTTAATTGCTGTAAAATTCAAAAAAAGATTGAAAAAATTTCTCTATCTGGTAAAATTGTTTCAATTTCCAAAATGCCAGGAGGGATAAAAAGTGATCCGAAGACTTACCGAGGAAGATCGATTTAAATGCCAAAATTTATTAGCTGAAAAACCAGCCGAAAATCTGTTTATTATCGGAGACATTGAAAATTTCGGTTTTGAGCAGGATTTTCAGAAACTCTGGGGAGATTTTTCCGGCGATGAACTAAGAGCCATCCTTTTAAAATATCGTAATAATTATATTGCTTATGCCTCGGGGAATTTTGACAGCATAGGGTTTGCCGAAATAATTGATCAAGATTTCGAATTTACCCAGTTGTCAGGCTTAAAAGCGATCACCAGCCAAATCCTTCAGCATTTGGATCGCCAGCCTGATAAAACCCGATCCCTCTTTTATGCTAAATGTGACAGCAAAGATAAACTGAACGATAATATTGACACATCGCAAGTTCAAATGGCTGACGTAAAAGACGTTAAGAAAATCGTTGAACTGCAAAATTGTATCCCGGAATTCGAAGGGGATCCCAACCGCGAAGAGGGAATCCGTAAAGGATTTGAAAGCAGCTCCGCCCGCACTTATTTCATTGAAAGAGATGGATTATTTGTTTCCAGTGCTTCTACGACAGCAGAGAACACGATGTCTGCCATGATTGTAGGGGTGTGTACACATCCAGATTACCAGAAAAATGGGTATGCAAGTTCCTGTATGAAGCAGCTATGCGAGGAAGTTCTTGACGAAGGAAAACTCCTCTGCTTGTTTTATGACAATCCAAAAGCCGGGAAGATATATAAACGCCTGGGTTTTGAAGATATCGGATATTGGATGATGCACATATATGAACCATCTGAAAAAATGACTGGGTAGAAAATGTTTTTACCTCGTTATTGCTTCATTTTCTTCTCAATGGCGAAAGAGAAAGAGCTGTTCTGTTTATTAAGTACGGATAAAAGCGGCTTGGAAATAGCTCGCTTTCCGCGGGGAGCTGGTGAGCTAGCTCGTTACACTTGCGGATCTCACCACGGCTCTATCTCCCTGCAGGAGTCTCGCCATTTCCCACCCTCTTTACCGTTGGTAGTTAAACGGAACGCTGTATTTTCAGTAATCTCTATTAAGGAAAGGATCTATTCTTACTCAATGTTCCGTTACTCCTAATAAACGCGAAGGGCCAGGGGAAACGGCGAGACTCCTATGGGAGGATAGAACAGGGTGAGATCCCGGAAGGCTTTAGCCTGAAGAAGCTCACCGTTCGCCATGGAAAGCGAGTCTTTCCCCAGGCCCGGTTCTCTATATTCAGGCAAACGGAACAGGATGCTCTTTTTGAGAAACAAGAAGCCTTTATGGGAATACAGAACAAGGATGAGATCCCGAAAGGCTAAAAGCCCGAGAAAAACCACAGTTCACCCATGGAAAGCGAGTCTTTCCCCAGGCACGGTTCTCTATATTCAGGCAAACGGCACAGAATTCTTTCTAATCTAAGAAGCCTTATAGGAACACAGAACAAGGATGAGATCCCTGAAGGCTATAAATCCGAGAAAAATTACCGTTCGCCATGGAAAGCGAGGTTCCTCCCGATTTCATTCTCTATATTTAAGCAACCGGAATCCAGATCAAGTTAAAAAACAGTCTTAAAAAGGCAGTTTTTTATTTAATTTTACTTTTAGAATATAGAAAATCAGGGAAACAATTATCCAAGTCCACTTTTTAAAGGAGGAATAGTGTTATGGATAAGTTAATGTTTGTACAGACAGGAATGGGAATTGATGTCCACGGCCAAAATGTTACACACGCATCTGTAAGAGCTATTCAAAATGCAATTAACAGTAACTCTATGCCAGGTATCCGCGAATCTCTGCCTGAAGGCGACCTTGATAATATGAAGGTACATGTTAAACTCGCTATCCCCACGGACCTCGATAACCTTGACGAAGAAGAAGTTAAAAAAGCAATTCCTTACGGGCAGGTGACTGTAGAAAAAGTCCAGGGAGGTATGATGACAACAAGCGGCATTGAGCTTTCCGATAAAGGCGATAAAAACGATCAAATGTATCTTGTGAATGCTGCTGTAGAAGTTGGCTATTAAAAAAAGTCTGTTGGGATATTATCTCAACAGACTTTTTCTTATTTGTCTTCCTGCTCAGCTTCGTCGTATGCTTCTTTGTACTTATCGTAATGCAGATTATGTTCAAGGTGGATATTATCCTGTCCCGTATATCCATGGATATCAGTAGAGACGAACGGTTCAAATTCCTCTGTATATCCTGATCCTTCATCTTCTTCCATGATTGAGGAATCATCATAAATCATACCTATTTCATTGGAAGAAGCAGCCTGCTGATAAGGATTTTTCTCCCGGTTGTCCTCCAGATCGATCTCTCGAAGCACCGTTTCTTCCACACTGCGATCCTTAGGAATGCTTTGTTCCGCATGTTCAATCACAGTTCGAGCTGTAGGGCATGCTTCCAACCGTTCATAAGGAATTTGCTTCCCCGTTACTTCACATATTCCATACGTTCCCTTTTCAATCTGCTGAAGAGAATATTTTATTTCTTCAAGCTCCTCTTCCAGATGAACAAGTAAAGCCATGTCTTTCTCTCTTTCAAATAACTCTGTCCCTGAATCAGCCGGATGATTATCATATTGAGACAGCTCGCCTGATCGCGTGTCACTGGCGAACCCTCGTTCAAGGCCGAATTTTTTGTTATTAATCAGTCGTTGTTCGATTTCCTGCTTTCTCTCTTCTAGCTGTGCTTTCATATGTGAATAGTCCAAGTCTACTCCTCCTTTTTCTACATTTTAGTTTGTCTTCGGTGAATTTTTGTATTCATAAGATCCTACGGCTTCTTCAATATAAAAATTATTTCAAAAAAAAAAAAAAAAAAAAAAAAAAAAAGAAAA
>NZ_LT800499.1:3119675-3445101 GCF_900166625.1 Halobacillus massiliensis
AAAAAAAAAAAAAAAAAAAAAAAAATACGGAAGTCGAGTAACTCTCGACAACCGTATTACTTTCTTAATGCTTCCAGAAAATCTTCTTTTAAATCTTCAATATCCTCAAGTCCAATGGAAACACGCACGAGCCCATCAGAAATTCCGAGTTCTGCTCTGCGATCTGCTGGTATGGACGCATGAGTCATCATGGCAGGGACCGATATTAAGCTTTCCACAGCTCCAAGACTTTCTGCCAGAGTGAAATACTTAACATTTCGCAGTACCTTATCTGCTTTTTCCCCGCTTCCTACGTCAAAGGAAATCATGCCGCCATTTCCTTTTGCCTGCTTCTTATGAACTTCATGACCGGCGTGAGATTCAAGTCCTGGATAGTAAATGTTTGTAATCTCAGGCAGTCCTTCTAAAAATTCTACAAACTGCTTTGTATTACTTTCAATTTCTTCCATACGCACCCCAAGCGTTTTAATTCCACGCATTAACAGCCAGGAATCTTGCGGCCCTAAAATGCCCCCTGAAGAATTCAATACGAAATGTACATCTTCAGCCAGCTGCTTTGAATTAACAACAACTAAGCCTGCAACCACATCGCTGTGGCCTCCAAGATATTTAGTCGCACTATGAAGCACCACGTCAGCTCCAAAATCTATTGGATTCTGCCAATAAGGTGTGCTGAATGTATTGTCGACAATGAAGGTTAAGTCTTTAGACTTTGCCAGCTCTGAAACTTTATTCATGTCGGTTATTTTTAATAACGGATTTGTCGGTGTTTCTACATAAATTGCTTTCGTCCGGTCATTAACCGCGGCTTCGATGTTTTCAATATGGCTCGTGTCTACAAAGCTTGCTTCAATGCCAAAACGGTTCATCACTTTAGATACAAGCCTGTAGCTGCCCCCATATACATCATCAGTAAAAACTATATGATCTCCTTGATTATATGTCATTAATACAGCAGTAATGGCTGCCATACCGGAGCCGAAAGCAAAGCCTGCATAACCGCCCTCCAGCTCTTTAATTAATTCTTCTAAAGCAAACCGCGTAGGGTTTCCCGTTCGTGAATATTCATAACCAGAGTGTTTGCCCACACCTTCCTGTTTGTACGTACTTACTTGATAAATTGGGACAGAAACAGCTCCTGTCTTTTCATCTCCTGTAATGCCTCCATGAATTAGCTGGGTTTTCTTCCTCATTTTATTTCCTCCTCGTAAATACCCTGACTGATATATCGTTCACTGCTGTCTGGAAAAATGGTAACAATTTTTGTTCCCGGCTCCGCTGACTCCGCTTCCCTCATCGCAGCTTCAAAGGCTGCGCCAGAAGAGCTAGCCACAAGAAGCCCCTCATGCAGCGCAAGTTTTTTAAGCCTGGAGAAAGCGATTTCATCAGTTATCGTATGAATGGAATCAAAGTATCGCTTATCCATATACTCCGGCAAAAACTCCATTCCTATGCCTTCCGTCCGGTGTGGACCTGATTTGCCTCCATTTAAGATAGAGCCTTGAGGTTCCACGATTACTGTTTTTATCTTTGGATTTTTTTCTTTTAAGAATTGAGACGTTCCCATAAAAGTACCGCCTGTACCGCCGCCCGCAACAAAAATATCCACTTCCCCATCCATGTCTTCATAAATTTCCGGTCCAAGAGTCTCATAGTATGCGGCAGGATTTGCAGAGTTTGAAAATTGCTGAGGACTATAAGAGTTTTCGATATCTCTCTGTAATTCCTTAGCTTTTTCAATAGCTCCTTTCATTCCTAATGATGTTTTTGTATTAACAATTTGGGCGCCCAGGGCTTTCATCAGCGTTTGTTTTTCCTGACTGAACTTTTGGGGAACAACAAAGATTACGCGATAGCCTTTACCGACTGCTGCCATTGCAAGACCGATGCCAGTGTTGCCGGCCGTTGGTTCAATAATAGTGCCGCCAGGCTTTAGTAATCCTTTCGTTTCAGCATCTTCAATCAGTTTTAAACCCAGACGGTCTTTAATACTTCCGCCTGGGTTCATAAATTCAAGCTTTGCAAAAATCCGTGCATTGTTTGGAATCGCTATATGACTGATTTCAATCATCGGCGTCCTTCCAATTAAGGATTGAACACTCTTCACGTATCCCATTGTGCTTTCCTCACCTTCTGCAGTTAGAAAACTTCAGTCCATTCATTACGTTTATCAAGAAGTTCTTGAGCAAGTTCTTTTGCTCCTTCAAGGCTGTGGCTGGCTGCAAAACCGCACTGCACCTCATTACAGGCCGGCACTTCATCAGCTTTAAGTACGTCCTGTAATGTTTTTTCCAACACCTCTAATACATTTTCATAACTATCGTCATTGAGAACAGCCAAGTAAAAACCTGTCTGGCACCCCATCGGTCCTATATCAATGATCCGGTCATGGTGATCCCGGCTCTTTTCAGCCATTAAGTGCTCAAGAGAATGCAGAGACGGCATTTGCATATGCTCTTTGTTAGGCTGTTTTAAACGGATGTCATATTTGTAAATTTTATCGCCATGTTCGCCTTCCGTCACGCCTACTAAGCGTACATAAGGTGCTTTGACTTTCGTGTGGTCAAGATTAAAGCTTTCTACGTTCATTTTTGGCATACATCATTCTCCTTTTTTAGCATGAATTAACCAGGCAAATTTGTTCAACTGCTTAAATGAAACTACATAGCCTAATTGTAGAAACATCTGCTCTAAATCTTCAAGAAAAGGATAGTACTCCTCCCGAAGATCCTGTGCTAGATTCAGGTGTCCTTGATCCTCAGCTTCCTGAATTAATTGCTGCTTATATGCTTCATCTTTAAACAGGGTATCTATAAAAATTACTTCTCCATCTGCTTCCAGTTTATCATAATATTGCTTAAGCGCTAAGCGTTTCTCCTGGTCATTTAAGTGATGAAATGCAAATGAACTGACTACAGAACGAACCGGTGTCTGCAAAGACGGAAAATTAATAAAGTCTCCGCGATAAATAGCAGCTTCAGGGCATTTAACAAGAGCTATCTTCCGCATTTCATCAGAAGGCTCGATCCCGATCACCACTTTATTTTGATCTGTCATTTTTTTTGTTAAATTAGCCGTGCCTACTCCAAATTCGAGGACTGGGGATATAGCTATGTCCGCTAGCTCCTGAAGCATCTGCTCGTATCCTGCGAACACTTCTTTATATTCGGGATCACTTCCGTTTACCGTATCATCATATGAGCTCGCCCATTGATTAAAAAGATCCACAAATTCTATTCCCATCTTCATTCATCCCCTCATTATTCATAATTCCTATAAGGTTACTTGGAATTATATTATTACTTTATCATATAAGAAATAATTGCACAACGTTCTTGATTTTTTCTCTTATCATTTAAATGAAACCTCATGAATTAAAAAAGCTGCCGAAACTTATGCTCGGCAGCTTTTTTTCATCTCTTTTTCCGTTTAGTATATCGTTTTTCCTTAACAACTGGTTCCGTCTCACGTTTTCCAGGAGCCAACGTTTTCAGTGAACGACGCTGTAATTTCTCTCCAATTCTTTTCTCAATAAGCTCTAAAGCCTGCATATCTTTGGGAGCAGCAAAAGTGATTGCCAGTCCTTTTCCCCCGGCCCGGCCGGTTCGGCCGATACGATGAATGTAGCTTTCAGAATCCTGTGGGATATCATAATTAAAGACATGAGTGACTCCTTCGACATCAAGCCCTCTTGCGGCTACATCCGTGGCCACTAGATATTGAATCTGAGCTTCTCTGAAACTTTTCATTACTTTCTCCCGCTTGTTCTGCGACAAATCTCCATGTAGTTCATCCACGTTAAAGCCAGCACTCTTTAATGCTCCATATAACTTACTGGCCCTTCGTTTCGTACGGCAGAAAATCACAGCTAAAAACGGACGATGTTCTTTCATAATTTCAATAAGCATCTCTTGTTTAGCCCGGTCTGTTGTTTTATAAAGCAGCTGTTTAATTTCAGATAAGGTTACCGCTTCTGATTTTATTTGAATACGAAGAGGTTTTTTCAAATATTTTTTCGCTAGCTTATTTACTTTAGGAGAAATTGTAGCGGAAAAGGCGCCTGTTTGGCGGCTGGAAGGAGTATATGATAATATATTTTCCACTTCAGGGAGAAAACCTGTCTCCAGCATTTGGTCAGCTTCATCAAGAATCACATATTTCACTTTAGATAAATCTACGGTTTCTCTATTTAAGTGATCCAACAGTCTGCCAGGTGTAGCGATAATGATATGAGGGTGACCTTCAAGTTTTTTTATTTGTCGATTTACATCCTGTCCCCCATAGACAGATAGAACCTGAGTTTCTTCTGAAACAAGTTTTTCGAGTTCCGTAGTTATCTGTAAAGCAAGCTCACGGGTTGGAGTAATGATTAAACCTTGGACATATTTTTCGGAGCTTTCTACCTCTTGTAAAAGAGGTAATAAAAAAGCGAGCGTCTTCCCCGTACCTGTCTGCGCCTGTGCTACGATATCTTTTCCTTCAAGCAGGGCAGGAATTGCCTCCACCTGTATGTCAGTAGGGGCTGCAATGTTCTGTTCTTTCAATTTTTCAATAAAAAACGGGGACACCCCGAGCTCTTTAAAATTCATTATTAGTTAATACCTGCTTTCTTTTGATTTGAAGATTAGAAACATTTTTAATAATGCCTGGCCATATAGTATTGTAAACGACTATAAGGAGGCAGAAATTCATGGAAATCCTTATACGGCCGGGAGATTCCTTATGGTCTTATGCCCGTGCTTTTAATGTTCCATTACCTCTCATTATTCATTCTAATCCTACATTAAACCCTAATGCCTTGTCGACTGGTCAAGCTGTTCAAATACCAGGATACCGTTTACGGTCCTATACAATTAAAAATGGAGACAGCTTTTATAAGATTGCCACTCAAAACCGAGTTTCCATTGATACGTTGCTGTTGGCCAACCCTGAAGTAAATTTTAATGACCTGCAGATTGGTCAGACGATAGAGGTTCCATTTCGTGTAACGAGCACAATCATTAATCCCAGGCAAAATTATGATTCCACCATTCTAACGACTGACATTGCCGCATTATCGAAGCTGTACCCCTTCCTAAGACGACGTTCAATTGGTACAAGTGTCATGGGCAAAGAATTAATTGAATTCCAGATTGGGAATGGCAGCAAACTCGTTCATTGGAACGGCTCCTTTCACGCCAATGAATGGATAACTACTGCTGTTATAATGCAGTTTGTAAACGAATATCTCCTGTCATTAACGAACAACGAAGTTATCCGGGGCCGCCGTATGCTTCCCTTTTACAATGACGTAACTTTGTCAATTGTACCGATGGTTGATCCCGATGGAGTTGATCTTGTATTAAACGGGCCACCAGCAGGAAGCTATGGGGAAGAAGCATTGAGAATTAATCGGGGAAGCACTGAATTCAATGGCTGGAAAGCTAACATCCGCGGAGTAGATCTTAACAAACAATTCCCGGCTAAATGGGAATTGGAAGCTGAACGCAAACCTAAAGAACCTGCTCCAAGAGATTTTCCAGGGTACGAACCGCTTACCGAGCCTGAATCTATTGCCATGGCTGAGCTTGCAGGCGAATTAGATTTCGAAAAAATGCTGGCTTTTCATACACAAGGGGAGGTTATATTTTGGGGATTTGAAGGCCTGGAGCCTCCACGATCACGAGCTATTGTCAATGAATTTTCAAGAGTCAGCGGATATGAGCCAATCCGGTATGTAGATAGCTTTGCCGGGTACAAAGACTGGTTTATTCAAGATTTCAGAGAACCTGGTTTTACCGTTGAACTTGGTCAGGGGATGAACCCGCTGCCAATCAGCCAGTTTGATGAAATTTATCAAAAAACGCTGGGTATATTTCTTGCCAGTATGTACATGTGATATATAAACCAAAAACAGGGCCGTCATTATGACAGCCCTGTTTTAAATATCGTCCTGATTCATATGTGCCTTATTTTCTTTAAGAATTGTCAAAGCTTCTTTATAATTTTCTTCTGCAACATCAAACTGAAGAAGCTGGGTTAAATGTCCGGCTTCCTCCTCTATATCTTCTTTTTGGCTGTCTTTTTTAGGGTTAAGGAAATCTGTAAAACCGGCTACTCCTGTAACTGCTGAAGTTCCGCTTTGATTAAGCACAGGGACAACTCCTGTTACATTTCTTCCTTCGGGGATAGCTTCAACTATATCATTTTCAACAGGCATTTTCTGAAGGGCAGCGCGTGCGCCTTCGGCATCGTTTTCATTTTTGAAATAGGCTTCTACATGCTTCTTCATCGTAAGTTCCCTCTCCTTTTAGAATTCTTTGAGATATTTTCACTATTCCCCAAATGACCTTAAATATAACAATGTTAAAGTATCATGAGAAAATAGTTCTGTTTATCCTAAGGAAGAAGCACCGGGCCTGGAGAGGATTCTTTGATTCTCAGAAATATGAGCTTCCTGTTCCGTTTGCCTGAATATAGAGAACCGTGCCTGGGGAAAGACTCGCTTTCCATGGGCGAACGGTGAGCTTCCTCAGGCAAAGCCTTCCGGGATCTCACCCTGTTCTATCCTCCCATAGGAGTCTCGCCGTTTCCCCCGGCCCTTTATGGTTTTAAGAGTAACGGAACCTTACGAAAGCGAGCTTAAAGATCTTTCACACTGGATTTTTAGCGTTCCGTTTCCACTCCTAAAGATAAAGAGGCTGGGAAATGGCGAGACTCCTGCAGGGAGATAGAACCAAGGTGAGATCCGCGAGTGGAACGAGCTAGCTCACCGGCTCTCCTCTAAAAAGCGATTGATTCCTAAGGTTCGAATCTTTTCTAACTGAGGCAGCGGCTTCTTTTTTCTTAGAAAAAGTTCACTTACAAATCAGACCCATTCCGCCGGAACTTCTATGAGGATCGCATATCCTTGGCCGCCGCCTCCACATAGGGAAGCGATGCCTCTTCCTCCGCCGCGGCGTTTTAATGCATGAATAAGGGTTAGCATCAACCGGAATCCTGTTCCGCCAAGCGGGTGTCCAATGGCAATCGCTCCGCCGTTTATGTTTACTTTATCAGGCTCCAGCTCCAATTCGTTCATACTCGCGATCGCCACACTGGCAAAAGCTTCATTTATTTCAAATAGGTCAATGTCATCTTTTGTTAACCCATGTCCTCTTAGGATTTTATTGATAGCATCAGCCGGCTTGGTGTGAAGACTAGCATCTGGACCGGCTGTTTCCGACCAGCCAATTATTCTGGCAAGGGGTGTCTTCCCTATCTTCTCTGCATATCTCTCTGTCGAAACCAGGCCTATGCTTGCTCCATCAGACATCTGGGAGGCATTTCCTGCAGTGATTGTGCCGCCTTTTCTAAATGCAGGTTTCAGAGAGTTTAACTTTTCAATAGTAGAACCGGCCCGTACTCCTTCATCATGTCTGAGCTCTTCCCGGCCATTGAAAACAGGAACAATCTCATCATCCAGCCAGCCTTCTTCTTGAGCCTTTGCTGCTTTTAAATGGGAATTTAACGCGAATTTATCCTGTTCCTCTCTATTAATAGAGAAACTTTCATTCTGTTCATCAGTTAAGAGGCCCATGGACTGGTCACTTAAAGAACACCAAAGTCCATCATTTATGAGAGAGTCGGTCATTTCTAAAGAGCCTGCCCCTGCACCATTGCGAAGGGACGCTACATGGGGAGCATTCGTCATTGAATCAAATCCACCGGTTACGTATAATTCTCCTTCATCCAATTGAATTCTTCTTGTCGCATCAATAACCGTGGCGAGACCTCCAAGGCAGACATTATTAATGGTAATGGCCGGAACTTCAAGTGAAATTCCTGATTTTACAGCTACGTTTCTTGCTGGATTCTGGCCCTGACCAGCTTGAATGACTTGAGCTAGTATTACCCCGCTTGCATCCTTTGTTTCTGGTACGCGTTCTACAAGTTCTTTTGCAGCGTATACGCCTAAATCTTTTGCGTTTAACTTTGTAAATCCCCCTTTCCACTTTCCAAAAGGGGTGCGGACTCCATCTAATATAACAGCATTCATTTTGACATGCCTCCTTTAGCATTAAGCTTCATAGCGAATGCACTATAAATTAAGAAAGCCTCTTTCCAAAATGGAAAGAGGCAGAAGATCTCATCTGTTGGACGTATATCTGTCGAAAAGAGCACCTCGTCCAAAGACCGGCTGCCGGGCGTCAAAGGGACAAGTCCCCCAGCCTGCTCTCTATAAGAAAGTGCTATTGCCGTTATGAAGTTACTTGCATACTACAAATAATCAATTCTAAAGTCAACTACTTTCAGAAAATTCCGCTGATATACCTAGGAAAGGTGATTCTTTGCAAGTGAGAGCTGTTCTTTCACCTGCTCAAACCCTGTACCGCCTTCACTGGCTCTCGCAGCTACTACGTGATCCGGCGCCAGTTTTTCATAAATGTCTTCTTCAAAAAGCTCAGAAAACTGCTTATACTCATCGAGCGTTAAATCAAGCAGAAACTTTTCCTGGTTGATTGCGTATAAAACAACTTGACCGATTACTGAATGGGCATCCCTGAAAGGCAGCCCTTTTACAGCTAAATAGTCAGCAATATCTGTCGCGTTTGAATAGTCTTCATTTACGGCCTGGCGCATATTGGCACTTTTCACTTCCATCGTAGAGAGCATTGGCGCTAATAAGGACAGAGCCCCATCAAGCGTATCTACCGTATCAAACATGCCCTCTTTGTCTTCCTGCATATCTTTATTGTAAGCGAGCGGAAGACCTTTAAGGAGTGTTAACAGACCCATTAAATTGCCATAAATGCGTCCCGTTTTTCCGCGGAGAAGTTCAGGCACGTCTGGATTTTTCTTCTGCGGCATTATGCTTGAGCCTGTACAAAACGCATCATCCAGTTCTATAAAATTAAATTCCTGACTGCTCCAAAGAATCAACTCTTCTGACAGTCTTGAAATATGTGTAATTAAGATAGATGAAATTGATAAGAATTCCAGAATAAAATCACGGTCACTGACCGCATCTAGCGAATTAGGATACACATGCTCAAACCCTAGTGTTTCAGCCGCCATTTTTCTATCAATTGGATAAGGTGTACCTGCAAGCGCAGCTGCTCCTAAAGGAGACCAGTCAATTCGTTTTAAACTATCCTTTAAACGTTCTTTATCCCGCTCAAACATCCAGAAGTATGCAAGTAAATGGTGGGCGAACGATACAGGCTGAGCCCTTTGAAGATGCGTATATCCCGGTATAATCGTTTCTACGTGCTGTTCTGCCTGTTCTGTCAGAGATTTCTGCACAGCTTCCACTAATTGAATAAAGTGCTGTGTTTTTTCCTTTAGATACAGGTGCATATCTGTGGCCACCTGATCGTTGCGGCTTCTTCCGGTATGAAGTTTTCCACCGACAGGACCTATCTCATCAATCAGCAGTTTTTCGATATTCATATGGATATCTTCATCTGCGACGGAAAACTCTACTTCACCGTTTTCAATTTTCTGTTGAATTTTGTGCAGGCCTTCAGTAATTTGAGCAGCCTCATTTTCATCAATGATCTTGCATTTCCCCAGCATATCCACATGAGCCAGACTGCCTTTAATATCTTGTAGAGCTAATTTAACATCAAAGCCGATCGAAGAAGTATATTCTTCGACCAGCTTATCTGTTGGTTTTGTAAATCTTCCGCCCCAAAGCTTACTCATTCACACTCACCGGCACTTTCTTAGCTGCAATTGGTTTTTTATGCACATCTGCATTTACTTTCGTTGGAAGTCCCCAAAGCTTAATGAAGCCTACAGCTGCATTGTGATCAAATGCATCGTTCTTAGAATACGTAGATAGTTCTTCGTTATAAAGGCTGACAGGAGATTTTTTGCCTGTCACATTGTAATGACCTTTGAACAGCTTCACTTTAACTGTTCCGGTTACTACTTTCTGTGTTTCTTCAACAAATGCCTGCAAAGCCGGCTGAAGCGGTGAATACCATAGGCCATCATAGATCATTTTCGCCATCTGCTGTTCCACATTCACTTTATATTGAGAAACTTCTCTGGTTAATGTCAAGAACTCAAGCTCTTTGTGAGCATTGATTAAAATCATCGCCCCCGGGTTTTCATAAACTTCTCTTGATTTAATACCGACAAGACGGTTTTCTGTATGGTCTATACGTCCAACGCCATGGATACCGCCAAGTTCATTTAGTTTTTCAATCAATGGCACAATGTCCATCTGTTTTCCATCAATCGCTACAGGTATGCCTTCATTAAATTCAATTTCAATAGTATCTGGTGTATCAGGAGTCTTTTCTATTGGATTCGTCCAGGCATAAGCAGCTTCAGGAGCTTCCTGCCACGGATCCTCAAGAACACCCGCTTCACATGCACGGCCCCAGATGTTGGCATCGATTGAAAATGGATTATCTAAATTAACAGGAACCGGGATCCCTTTCTCTTCTGCATATTTAATCTGCTCATCACGGGTCATACCCCATTCTCTTACAGGTGCAATGATCTCAAGGTCAGGATTCAATGCTTGGATCGATACTTCAAATCTTACTTGATCATTCCCTTTTCCTGTACAGCCATGCGCAACAGCCACTGCTCCTTCCTGCTCTGCAACCTCAACGAGCAGTTTAGAGATAAGAGGACGGGAAAGTGCTGAAGATAAAGGATATTTCCCTTCATATAATGCGTTCGCTTTAAGTGCAGGCATTAAATAGTTCTCTGCCAGCATTTCCTTTGCATCTACCATGATTGCCTTAATAGCACCCACATCCAGTGCTTTTTGGCGAATCGCTTCAAGATCTTTCCCTTCGCCTACATCTAATCCCAGAGCAATTACATCGTATCCGTATTTTTCCTGAATCCATTTTACTGAAATTGATGTGTCCAATCCGCCTGAATATGCTAATACTACTTTAGGTTTTGCCATAATAAATGCCTCCTTATTATTGTCCATCAAAAAGTCCGCCTCTTTTGGATAAAAGAGACGGACTTGTTATTCTGTCCGCGGTACCACTCTATTTGCCTATGGTTTATAGGCCGCCTTAAATACTGATAACGGGAGGTCCCGGTCCGGGCTACTTTATTCACCCAAACTTCTCGGAAGTGCGTTTCGATATGTTTCAAATACCAGGCTCCCACCCGCCCTGGTTCGCTGAGATTCTCAACATGTCTACTCTCTTCGTCGTTGAATTCATTTATCGTTTCTGTATTTTTATTATTAATTGTTTATAATTATACATGGATATGAAAAGAAGTCAACGGTTGTGTGTAAATTTTTTTCTAGAAAAAATTGCTCCTTCTATCTTCCCTGTTTATCCAAATTTGTAAAATAAAAAAACACCCGACCAGGTCGGGTGTTTCGGTAAATCCTTTATGAGACTAGCTTTCTGCATTCTTCTGCACAGGCAAAGCATGCGTCCGCACATTTCTTACAATGGTCGTGATCATGCTTGTTGCATTCTTCCCCACAGGCTTCACAGATTTTAGCACAGGCTTCTGCTAACTCTGAGACAAATGGAGTTCCTCTTGTGAGTGCTTGTTCGAAAAATCCACACATATCAGCACATTCACGATCAGTCCTAATACATTCTGCCATCATTTTGACATCCTCTTCTTGCAGGCAGGCATTATAGCAGTGGTTACAAGCCTCCATACATTCATGCAATTTTTCAATAGTTGATTGGTATTCCTGATGCGACATTTAAACCCCTCCCAGGTAAAGTATTTTACATTCCTCTCTACCCAGGTAGTCCAGTCACTTAAACATATTGTATGCTGAATATTTTTATAATTTATTATCTATAACAAAAAACTTTGCTTGTTTGTTTCAGTGTCTTACATACTCCCTTATGCAAATTTTGTAGATATTTTTGTTGTTTAAAATTATGCAGAAAACGGTATTAAGTAAACTATAGAAAGAAAAAATTATTTAGGAGGCGAATACGAATGAAAATTACTGCCGGCAGCTGGAGAATGCTTTCCACACAAGAAAAGCTATATATCCTTCGTAAAATTAGTCATTTCCCTCACCTGCTAGAAGCTAAATAAATTTTCCAGGAAAGGAAGTTGTCGCTTATTACTTTACAGGAAAATAGGCAGTGGAAGATGATTTTACCGATAAACATATAATTTTAATTCAGTTGAAGTAGATATATACTTAATTTCTATTAAATCATCTTCCTTATTTATACACTCATCCTACTACTCCCTTTATATATTTCCTCTGAATACTTCCCCATGCATTAAATAGATCCGCCGGAGAAGCTGTATCCGGCGGATTTTTTATTTGTCTGCACCGTCTCTTATTTTCCATTATTTTTTATTAGAAAATTTGTTTTTTTTCAAAGCATCTTAGTTGTATGCCTGCCCTGTTAAGGAGTATAATCATTCCTTAGTTATTAAGCGTGTATTCCAGGATTTGTGATGCATATAGAAAGGGGGAAACCGCTGATGCCGCAAAATTATAATAAAGTCCTCATTGCCGCACTTCTGATTGCTGGATCGTTTATTACTATTTTAAACCAGACACTGATGATTACGGCTATTCCTCCTATTATGGAAGAAATGAATATTTCAGCTAATACAGGTCAGTGGCTGACTACAGTGTTTATGCTGGTGAATGGCATTATGATTCCAATCAGTGCTTTTCTAATAGAAAGATTTACAACAAGGCAGCTATTTATTACGGCCATGGGCATCTTTGCTTTTGGAACTGTTGTGGGAGGACTGGCTCCTAATTTTGAATTTCTGCTGGCAGGACGAGTTATTCAGTCTGCAGGTGCCGGTGTTATGCTTCCTTTAATGCAGACTGTTTTTCTGCTGATTTTCCCTGTAGAAAAACGCGGGGCAGCTATGGGCTATATCGGACTGGTTATCTCTTTCGCTCCAGCAATCGGGCCAGCTTTATCAGGATGGGTAACAGCAAACTACAGCTGGAGATTCCTTTTCTGGTTTATTTTCCCATTAGCTATCATTATGATTTTCGTTGCCTTTTATATTTTAAGAAACGTAACAGAGCTGAAAAATCCTAAAGTGGATCCTGTGTCTATCATTTTGTCTTCTCTCGGTTTTGGCAGCCTGCTTTACGGTTTTACAAGTGCCGGTAATAATGGCTGGGCCAGTCCAGTAACTATCGGGGTTCTTATTTTTGCAGCCCTTACATTAATAGTTTTCATTACAAGGCAGCTTAAAATGGAACACCCGATGCTTGAATTCCGTGTCTTTAAGCTTGGCACGTTTACCATTACTACGATTATTGGAATGGTCGGCTTTATGGGATTAATCGGGGCAGAAACTCTTATCCCGCTATATATGCAGAATATGAGAGACTTCACAGCAATGGAATCTGGACTCGTACTACTCCCAGGTGCGCTGATTTCTGGCTTTATGTCTCCGATTACGGGAAGAATTTTTGATAGAATTGGTGCAAGGCTGCTAGCCATTGTCGGCCTTTCTATTATGACAGCAGCATCTTTAGGGCTTGCTTTTCTATCGGCTGAAACTTCCCTCATGTTCTTAACAGTTATGTACGCCATCCGGATGTTCGGTTTTGCCATGGTGATGATGCCTGTAACAACAGCAGGATTAAATCAGCTTCCGCCAAAACTAATCCCGCACGGTGCAGCTATGAGCAACACGATGCGCCAAATTGCAGCTTCTGTAGGAACAGCGATTCTAGTTACAGTAATGACCACAACAGCTCAGACAGCTGATCAGCGTCCAACCATTCCACACCCTGAAATTCACGGCGTGAATGTCGCATTTCTCGTTATAACAGCATTGTCGTTTATAGCGTTAATTCTATCCATCTTTGTAAAAAGGACATATCCGCCTACGGATGAAGAGTGGGAGGCTCAATCTGAACAAAAAGAAGCACTTAAACGGAACGGCTAAAGCCGACCGTTAAGTGCTTTTTATATTATTAATTGTCTTGATCTTCCTCCTGGTCATCTTCATTATCCTCTGCACCATTTCCTCCATCACCTTCGTCGGATTGATCTCCGTCATAATTTTCTTCGTTCATATCGTCATTCATTTCCTGATCCTCATTTTCCTGCTGTTCATCTTCTCCCCCGCAAGCGCTAAGAAGAGATAAAGCAAAAATCGAGATACCCAGTTTATATATCCATTTTTTCAAAAATAATCCTCCTCATTAAATGATATATAATTAAAGGTACCCGACTCATTTAAAGGTAAATCTGTCTATTTTTTAAAAATTTGTTAATTTCATTCCTTTACTAATTGATACAGCTTAGGAGTCTGCTCTCTTATAATCTCCGCATTTGTTCGCCATTCGAAAATAGGTCCTACTCCTCCATATTCAAAAGAAGCCACCCATGGTTCGCGCCACATCCCTTGTTTAATATTTTGGAGTACCCATTCAGCTAACTTCCAATCTTTATGACTCATCGGCATACTGTCCCTGAACTTCCCGTCTTTTTTTTGAATACCGGTGATATGCAGCTCTTTCAATTGATTTACAGGGAATCTGCTTAAATATTGATAAACATCTTCTCCTGTATAAAAACAGGTCATTTGGGCGTGGGCAATATCAAGCAGCAGACCACACCCGGTTTCCTCCACCACCTTAGTAATTACATTCGGATCAATAATAGCCCGCTGCATGTCACTTTTTTCGTCCCGATAAACGACGTTTTCCAAAATAACACGATCTTTCCCATATTTTTGAGTAACTTCAAAGATATCTTCAATTACCGGCTCCATAATTTTAATAATCTCATCAGACTTACTTGTATTGACAGCCAGACTGGGAAAGTGCTCCGAGTAGGCGACGAGATGTAAATTAATATAAGGAGTGGCTGTAACTTTTAATAGTTGATCAATGTTTTTCCAGTTCACGGAATCCACCGTCCTAGCCCCTGCATTTAAATCAAAATGGATATAAGCCGGCTTTGAGAGCTCTGCTTCTTTAATAAGCTCCCTGTCAAAATCAGGACATTTAAAAAGATCTATTTCAATCTGCTGACGATCCACAAGCTTTTTGGCTTCTGGAGAATAATTAATCGCAAACTTCATAAGCTCTTCCTCTCCCATGGGCGATTCGCGGCCCTAGTTTTTAGAGTAGCGATACTTTGCATACAAAAGCTCCTGCTCATATTTATCCAGTTCCGGCATTCCAGCTTCACGGGCAATTTGCAGTTCTGCTTCTTTGTCGTATGGAACGCGGATGAATTGGATAGCGATATTCGGCCTTGAAGCATCCACGATCGCATAAGATGCTGCGGTCAAATCAAGTGAATTGCCGACACTTCCTACATTACATAGAACCCCCTGCTTATAAGTCTGTAATAAAGTGGTATGTATATCTCCGTAAAACACAGCAGCGGGCGGAACGGTGTCTCCAGTATGAGGGCTGTTATCAAACATAGAGAGTCTTTTTTCAAGAGAATGATGAGGTAAAATTCGCTCAAATTCACTTCTTGGTGAAGCATGAAAAAAACGAAGCAACTGGCCATTCAATTCTATATCAATGTGGAACGGCAAGGATGATAAATAGGAATAATCCTCCTCGGTTAAACGGTCCTTAAACCATTGGATAAATGAATTGGGTGCAGGATTTTGAATAAATACATCCCAGTTCCCGCGAATGACTTTTTCGCAGTGCTGCTTAATCAGCTGTATACATTCTGAACCTTGAGGTCCTTTGCCGATCAAATCACCTAAACAGAAGATTCTCTCGACTTGTCTGGAGTGGATATCATTTAGAACTTCCTGTAGAGCTGTTTTGTTTCCGTGTATATCAGAAATTACTGCAATTTTAGTCACTGACACTCCACCTTATCTTTCTCATTATATTTATATATTCTCATAAGAATGTATTGTATCCTAGTGGGATGGTAAAAAATGTGTTTTTTATCGGGGCTAAAACCTAAAAATCTCACCCTTGTTCTGGGCTCCTATAAGGCTTCTTAGATGAAAAAGAATTCTGTTCCGTTTGCCTGAATATGGAGAACCGGGCCGGGGGAAACAACTCGCTTTCCATGGGCGAACGGTGAGCTTCCTCGGGCTTTTAGCCCTCCGGGATCTCACCATGTTCTATCCTCCCATAGGAGTCTCAAGAGTCTCTCCGTTTCCCCCGGCCCTTCGCGTTTATTAGGAGTAACGGAACATTGAGTAAGAAAAAGTCACTTCCTTAATAGCGATTACTGAAATTACAGCGTTCCGTTTATACCTCCAATGGTAAAGAGGATGGGAAATGGCGAGACTCCTGCAGGGAGATAGAGCCCGGGTGAGATCCGCGAGTGAAACGAGCTAGCTCACCGGCTCCCCGCGGAAAGCGAGTTATTTCCCAGTCGCTTTTCTCTTCCTACAGTTAACGGAACAGCCTTTCCCTTCCTCCATAATTTAGAACAAAGGAAAAAGTGTGACTCCTACAGGGATATAGAGCAAGGGTGAGATCCGTGAGTGGAACGAGCTAGCTCATCGGCTCTCCGCGAAAAGCGAGTTATTTCCCAGCCGCTTTTCTCTTCCTACAGTTAACGGAACAGTCTTTTCCTTCCTAAATAATTTAAAACAAAGGAAAAGGTGGGACTTCTGCAGGGAGATAGAGCAAGGATGAGATCCATGAGTGGAATGGGCTAGGTCACCGGCTCCCTGCTTAAAAGTAAAGTAAAAAAAGTGAGCCATTTCGGCTCACTTTTGTTTTCATAAATGCTTCTCTACCAATTTAATTAACGGATGCCCGTCTGATAGTTTTGCAATTTCTTTTAATGTTGCAATGGCTCCATCATTTTCCACTCGTTTTTGCAGTTCTTGGGCTTCTTCATCTTCTGATTCATTAAACTCAAGGGCAGCTGCAATTATTTCCGGAAGATAAACAGGCTCTTCATCCAGCCATTCTAAATAATCAGCAGCAGGGAGAATGAGACGATCCTGCGGTCCAAGTTTTCTAATCGGTCCTCTTCCCACCCGGGCCACTTCATCTGTCATACTTGGATTTGAAAAGCGTTCCATGATTTTAGCGATGTAAGCATTATGTTCCTCTTCATTGAACTTATACTTGGCTACAAGTACAGCTCCCGTCTCCTGAAGGGTCCCGCGTACTTTTTCGACCACTTTTTCATCCTGCATCGCCTGCTGAATAGTATCATAACCATATCTACGACCAATATATGCCGCAGCTGCATGGCCTGTATTTACGGTAAAAAGCTTACGCTCAATAAAAGGAGTTAAATCCTCCACATAGGTTAAGCCTTCAATCGCTGGACGTTCTCCTTTAATTTCCGCAGTTTCTACTACCCACTCATAAAAAGGCTCCACTTCTACTGTCAGCGGATCCTCGTGATGCTGAATGGGTACGATGCGATCTACTCCGGCATTCGGAAAGCCTGCCAGACGATTTAAGGAGGCTGTTTCATCTAGTTGTTCTTCTACTTTTTCCTTTAATAGTGAACTACCACCTATCATGTTTTCACAAGCAATAATATTAATAGGGGAATCGTTCGCAACAAATCGCCGTTCTAGTGCCGTTGCAAGTAGTGGGGCAATTTTTGGCAGGATATGCGGGCCGATAGCTGTTGTCACAAGATCGGCAGTTTTAATGGCTTCAATTACCTGCTCCTCCTGTGTCATACTATTCAGTCCGGATACATTTTTCACTTGCAGCTTTTGGTTTCCCCCGGCAAGAATCACTTCGTATTCGTTTTTTTCATTTAAGGCTTGAATAATTTGCTCATTTACATCGACAAAAATAGTTTCATAACCAGCCTGGTCTAGTAAAGCTCCGATAAATCCGCGGCCGATATTACCTGCTCCAAAGTGAACAGCCAGCATGCTAGTTCACCTCACTGAAAATAGCTAAGACTTCTTCTTCAGTTTCTGCTGAAAGGATTTTATCAATGTTTTCTTCTTCTGAACATACGATGGCGATTTGAGAAAGGATTTCTAAATGATCATTGCCTTTACCGGCAATTCCAATCATTAGTTTCACAATATTCCCATCCCCAAAATCAACGCCATCCGGTACTGTAACAACCGCAATCCCCGTTTCATTAACAGCTTTCTTCGCATCTTCAGTTCCGTGCGGGATTGCAACAAAATTCCCCATAAAGGTTGAGGTGATTTCTTCGCGTTTCAGCATTTCGTCGATATAGCTTTCCTCTACGTAGCCATGGTCTTTTAAAACAGCTCCCACGTAGCGGATGGCGTCTTCTTTACCGCTGAAGCTTTCATTTAGTTTTACATTGTCAGTTGTTAGAATATTTGTCATTATCATCAATCTCCCTTTAGATTTATTTTTATTCTAAGAAAATAATGAAGCTGGTTGGATAAATAATGAAGGATTTTATCCTGATCCTTTGAGTCCAATATCTCTATAGCCTTTGAATCCTCTACAATTAATGAACTAAGGAAACTGAGAACTTCCAATCCTTCTTTATAAAAATCTTTTGGTGCAAGCATTAGCAGCATAGTTGTCATTTCCATTTCTTCCTGATCCATGCTCATAATTTTCACCGGTTTATCGAGAAGATGAACAGTAAACGACGGCTGTTTTACTTGATTTGTCCGAGTATGGTAGAGTGCAATGCCTGTCCCCGGAATACCCAGACCGCCCAGTTTCTCTCGTTCGGCCAGTTCTTTTTTCACTTCAAAGGCCTCTTTAATAATTTCCCTGCTTTGAAGTTCATTAACCGCCGGCTCCACAACTTCTATCCCGGCATATTGGAGATATTCAACAGATAAAGAGTCAAGCAGCTGTTGGACAGCAGTTACATAGCGTTGAATCGCCTGTACAGATGCCTGAATGGTCGTAACCGTTTCATCCGTACCAGGGAGGTCATGTACACTTTCCTTCTGGCTATCCGTTTGTTTTGTGACCTTCAACCGCCGAATAGCATGCTCAATCTTTTGAATATCTTTTCCCGGAAGCATCGGACTCACTTGAATATAATTCGTGAAGTCGACGAGACCGATTGTGGAAACAACTAAATCATATTTTGAACGGTCAATATCCTTCAAATCAAACAGAGAGACATGGTCAACCTCTTCAATTTCCTTAAATTCCTGATTCAGTTTTGCTGCAAGGATTTTTGCTGTTCCTATACCGCTTGAGCAGACAACTAATACGCGGACTCCTTGTATTTGCTCATCATTTAATAGAGCTGAAGCAAAGTGCATAACAAGATATGCGGTTTCTTCTTTTGGAAACTGAAATTCAGGAAAGACATGTTTGACGGCGTCCTCGACTATTCGAAATAGATCCCTGTAGTCTGTCTCAATCTGATCCATTAAAGGGTTCTGAATATCCATCTGCTGCTGAATACGATAGATGCTCGGTTTTAAATGAACGACTAAATCATTTAGCAAATGCGATGAATCATGAAGGTTTACACCAATCTCTTTTGAAATAAAGTCAATCAGCTGCTTAGCCTTAAAAGCCACACTTAAGCTTGTTGATTCAAGAAAAGAGTCCTGATTATAGCGAATTTTCGCACCCATAAGGTGCATCGTAATATATCCTGTTTCTGCCTCTGGAATCTTCAACTCAAAGGTGGATTCCAGCTGATCGATTAAACGGCTGGCCAGTGAAAATTCTTTTGTCTGCCTTAGCTGTGATAAATAGTTCTCGTCAATTTCAATAATTTCGCCCTGCTGAATCCGCTCTAACGCCAATGCTAAGTGAATGACAAGTCCAATATAGGCACTGTCAGCTAAGTCATAAGTTAAAGAAGATCGAATTTGTTCCACACTTCTTTCAATCAGCATCAGCTTCTCTTTATCTACAAGCCCGAGCAGCTGATCAGATACAGTATCAACGGTTTCCGCAGAAGAATTCCCCAGGTTTTCACGTAAAATTTTTATAAAATCCAATTCATCCATATGGTGCATAATAAGAAAACTTATCGCTTCACGGATTTTACTTTCATTCCCCTGAACTTCAACACCATAGCCGCGTTTTCGAAGAAGAGTGAGATGGAAGCCGTATAAATCATCTTCAATTTTATCTAAATCATTGCTGATCGTGGCGACAGTTACACCTAGTTCATTCGCAAGTGTGAAGAGCTTTACAGGTTCCCTGGCTTCCAAGAGCCTTGATAGAATAATGACGTGCCTTTCTTCAGATGTGTAATCAGAAGGCATCTGCTGACGGAGAGTTTCCAGCAGCTTCTTTCGGTTTTCTTGAGCTCCTTGAACTTCCAGTCCGCTCCCGGTCTTTTTCTCAAGATGCAGATCAAAGGATGTAAGAATATTTTCTACTCCTTTAATGTCGCGGTGAATAGTTCTTGTACTTACATCAAGTTCTTCGGCAATTTCCTTCACAGTTACCGTCTCATCCGTGCCAAACAGATAATCGATAATTTTTCTTTCTCTTGCTGTCATATACATTGGCTTCCACCTCCTCTTCATAGATTTATACTTGTAGTTTATACATTCATCATATGACTTTATCCTTTTGCCCTCAATGATAAGTAAAGCAAATTCTTTCAATACTGATGGTGACAATTTTTAATAGAAAAGGCCTGAGATAGATTTCAGGCCTTTTCGTTTTATTTATCTTCCTTTAATTCTTCTACGAGTTCCTCATATTTAGGGCTGTTTAAGAAGTTATCTACAGAAATATGATAAGCTCCTGGAACTTTTTGAATCGCACGCTCTGTTAAATCTTTATGAGTAATTACGACATCTACATCGGAAGGAAGGTCATTGATGGCCATATTAGTGACATTAATATCAATTCCTGCTTTTTTGAACTTATTCTTCAGTAAAGAGGACCCCATGGCACTTGACCCCATTCCTGCATCACAGGCAAAAATAATCTTTTCCACCTTTTCTCTGTTTAAAGCAGGCACTTCATCTGTAGAACGTTGCGTCGACTGTGTCCCTGCTCCTTCTTCCTGATCATCTTCCTTTAGTTCAGCTACCAGCTCATCATATTTTGGACTATTAAGGAAATTATCAACCGAAATATGGTGGGCATCTGGAACTCTTTGAATCGCACGTTCTGTTAAATCTTTATGAGTAATTACGACATCTACATCAGATGGAAGGTCATTAATGGCCATATTAGTGACATTAATATCAATTCCTGCTTTTTTGAATTTATTCTTCAGTAAAGAGGACCCCATGGCACTTGACCCCATTCCTGCATCACAGGCAAAAATGATCTTTTCCACCTTTTCTCTGTTTAAAGCAGGTACTACATCTGTAGAGGTTTGGGTCGGCTGAGTTTCTTTTTCTTCTGTTAAATTTCCAGACACACTGCTCTTCTTACCTTTCATGCTTTCCATTCTAGCCGTAGCCTCTGTTAAATCTCCTTCTTCCTCCTGTTTGCTCATTTTCAGAATAAGAGAAGCTACAATGAAGGAAACAGCTGTTGCAATAATTACACCCAGCAGAACACCTACATAATTACCACGTGGCGTCAGGGCAAGATAAGCAAAAATACTACCCGGAGATGGTGTCGCGCTCAGCCCCACACCAAAGGCTGCAAAAGTCGCCGTACCACTCACACCACCGGCAATAGCTGCTAAGATTAAAGCTGGCTTAGACAAAACATAAGGGAAGTAAATTTCATGAATACCACCTAAGAAATGAATAATGGCTGCTCCAGGAGCTGTTTGCTTGGATACGCCTTTCCCAAATACCATAAAAGCAAGCAGTATTCCAAGACCCGGACCAGGGTTGGACTCCAGCATGAACAGAATAGACTGTCCCATCTCTTGCTGCTGGCTCGCACCAATAGGATTTAAAATCCCGTGGTTAATCGCATTGTTTAAGAAAAGAACTTTTGCCGGTTCGATGAAGATATTAACGAGCGGCAGAAGTCCAGTATTTATTAAGAATTCCACACCAGCTGCTAATGCTCTGGTAAGTCCAGATATTACCGGACCTGCAACATAATAAGAAATGATTGTAAGAATAGACCCTAAAATACCTGCAGAAAAGTTATTGACAAGCATTTCAAAGCCTTGGCGGATACGGCCTTCAATAAGCTTGTCAAACTGCTTGATCGCATAACCGCCGATCGGCCCCATTACCATAGCTCCAAGGAACATCGGAGAATCTGCAGAGACAATAACACCCATTACAGCTATCGCTCCAACTACTCCGCCTCGCAGCCCGTGTACTAAACGTCCGCCTGTAAAAGCGATAAGAATTGGCAGAAGATAGAATAAAATCGGTTCTACCATTTCGGCTAAGTTTGCATTAGGCAGCCACCCTGTTTCAATAAATAATGCAGTAATAATACCCCAGGCTATAAAGGCGGCAATGTTCGGCATAATCATTCCGCTTAAAAAACTACCGAACTTCTGCACTCTTGCCCTCATTCCGGACTTTTTCTCTTGTTCAGCCAAGTTAACCACTCCTCATTTTTATTTTTTCTCTTTAATTTAATGATAAAGCGGTTACACCCCCTACACAATATAATCTAAATGCATGTTTGGCACAGGAGATGTTGCCAAAAGTTAAATAGAGAATGCTCCAACTTTTGGTCCTAAAGTATGTTTTTTCAGCTTTTTCTGGAAAAATCCTTCAAATCCTTGTTGTATCAGGGCTGAACGAAGGATTTGAAAAGAATGAAATTTCCTAATTTCTTGAAATCTCCTGAAAACACTACTATTTATAAGCAAACTAAACAATGCTCCCACTTAGTGGGTGTCATCCGCACTCTTTAAGCTTTATCACGTTTAATCAACTTTAGAATGGTTTGATAATATTCATCTGCACCCCTATTATAAAAATATTGGTTATTCCCATTTTGATTAAAAGGCGTGATGAGCGCATTTATAGGATTTTTTTTTATAAAACAGGGTATTGGATAGTAAACGTTTGATCCATTCCCAATGGGAATAAAAAAACTAAAGGAGGACGTTATCATTAAAACGATAGAAACGGGTACAACCGCAACGATTCAAAAGACTGATAGCTTAACCTTCGAAAAACCCTCAGTAGAAGACGGTTCCGCAATGTGGGAGCTTGTTAATAACTCATCCCTCGATCAAAATTCACCTTATAAATATATAATGATGTGTGAATTCTTTTCGGAGACTTGTATCGTGGCAAAAGAGGATGACAAAGTTGTAGGATTTGTTACAGCGTTTATCCCGCCGGAAAAAGAGGACGTATTATTTATCTGGCAGGTAGGGACAGATGAGTCTCAGAGAGGAAAAGGAATAGCCTCCAGACTTTTAAACGGACTTCTGGAACGAGAAAGCTGTAAAGATGTGAAATATGTAGAAGCGACGGTAACACCGTCCAATAAAGCTTCTCAATCCTTATTCCAAAAACTTGCTCGTCATAATAACACGCAATGCAAGGTTTCTGACTGTTTTGGGGAAGAACTTTTCCCTGGCGAAGGTCATGAAGAAGAACTGACATATCGCGTCGGACCCCTTACTAAATAAACTGCTATTTTTCTACTAACCGAGGAGGATTTTAAGAAATGAATAACGATCTTAGTGTATTTGAACAGTTAGAATCAGAGGTTCGCTCGTACTGCCGCAGCTTTCCGACGATGTTTACAAAAGCCCAGGGCTATAAAATGTGGGACGTTGACGGAAAAGAATACCTCGACTTCTTCAGTGGGGCAGGAGCGTTAAACTATGGCCACAATGATCCCAATATGAAGCAGAAGCTGATTGAATATATTACAAACGATGGAATTACTCACAGTCTGGATATGGCTTCGACAGCTAAAAAAGACTTCTTAAATAAGCTAAATGACGCGATCTTAAAACCCCGTGATATGGAATATAAAGTAATGTTTCCTGGACCAACAGGAACGAACACGGTGGAAAGTGCTCTGAAGCTTGCCCGGAAAGTGACAGGTCGAACCGAAGTAATCAGCTTTACCAATGGTTTTCACGGGATGACCATTGGGGCTCTTTCAGTAACTGGAAACTCCTTTAAACGTAAAGGAGCCGGTATTCCGCTTCATCACACGACAACGATGCCTTATGACAATTATATCGATGAAAGTTCTGATTCTCTTGATTATTTGGAGCGCTATCTTGAAGACGGCGGCAGCGGTGTAGAAATCCCGGCAGCTGTTATTCTTGAAACCGTCCAGGGAGAAGGCGGACTGAATACCGCAAGCTTTGAATGGCTGAAAAAATTGGAAACCCTCTGTAAGCGTTGGGGCATCTTTCTGATCATTGATGATGTGCAGGCCGGTGTTGGACGTACAGGTACGTTCTTCAGCTTTGAACCTGCAGGAATCAAACCAGACATCATTTGCCTTTCTAAATCAATCGGCGGCTACGGCCTTCCGTTTGCCATTACGCTTATTAAGCCCGAACATGATGTATGGGCTCCAGGCGAACATAACGGAACATTCCGCGGAAACAACATGGCTTTTGTTACGGCAACTGAAGCTCTGAAATACTGGGAAGATCCAAGCTTTGAGAAAAGCATTCAGGAAAAAGCTGAAAAAATCACGGCTTTCCTTGAAGACCTTATAGAAAAGTATCCGGAAATGAAAGGATACCGCAAAGGACGCGGAATTATGCAGGGGATTTGCTCAGAAGTAGAAGGATTCTCTGATAAAGTAGCAGCACGCGCGTTTGAACATGGATTAATTATGGAAACTGCCGGTGCGGACGATGAAGTCTTCAAACTCTTCCCGCCGATCAACATTGATAATGAAGCTCTTGAAGAAGGATTTAAAATTATTGAAGAATCCGTAAAATCTGTCGCAAAAGAAAACGATCTTGTTACTTCATAACAACTGATATGGGGGAACCCTACTTTCTCCATACATTCAACAATAATCACACAATACAACATTATTAAATTGGAGGACTCAAACATGAAAGTAGTTAAACTAGATGATGTACTCGGAACAGAAAATGAAGTAAAAGGTGAAAACTGGACATCCCGCCGCCTTCTCCTTAAGAAGGACGGAATGGGCTATTCCGTACACGATACAACAATTAAAGCAGGCACTGAAACTCACATCTGGTATCAAAATCACCTTGAAGCGGTTTACTGCATTGAAGGTGATGGTGAAGTTGAAACTTTGAAAGATGGAAAAGTATGGCCGATCAAAGCTAATGAAATTTATGCACTTGATCAAAATGATGAGCACATGCTGCGTGCTAATACGGATATGCGCATGGTCTGCGTATTCAACCCGCCGATCACTGGTAAAGAAACACACGACGAAAATGGTGTATACCCGATTGTTGAAGATGATGAATAATAGTTAATTATCAAAATGGCTGACGATTTCTCTCGTCAGCCTTTTAATATATAAATCTAACCCTCCGCCGATCAGCCTCTCTTCCCCCTTCAGCAAATTTTCTTCTTTAATTAAAGGATTTTTAGGCTCTTCGCAGAAATCTTTAAGAAAAGGAGTGATGCCCCATGTTTCAAGTAGGCAGTATATTTATTCCTGTAACTCAATTAGAAATTTCAAAACAATGGTATAAAAAAAACTTTGGATTAATTCTTGTAGATGAATGGACCGATGGCGCAGGATATGTTTTCTCTTCTGGTTCAACGTCTATCAATTTGATACAAGTAACTAATCCCCAGCCTTCAGAGTTTCAAATAAATCAGGAAAAGAAAAACGTGTACTTTAATCTGACCGTCCATGATATTGAGCAAGCCTGGCAGAACTTTAAAAATAACGGAGCGACACCAACAGACATCCACAACACAAACACGATGAAGAGTTTTGATATTATTGATCCTGATGGAAACGTCCTCAGTATTATTCAAGAAAAACTTCACTCCCCTTTTCACAAAAATCAAATTAAGGAGCGACAGGAAGTGAAGTTTTAAGATTACTCTTCATCACGATCCTGGAATTTCAAAATAACGATCACAAGCATACTGAAATTAATCATAAGTGACAAAGCTTCAAACACATTCATCATATGAAATCCCCCTTGTAACTTAGCTTTTCCAGTTCCAGGATTGTCCTATACAAAAAAATTATCACCTTCTGCAAGTTCAAGTAAGAATTTTTTCATACGGAATTATAGGGGCCCCCTGTTATTATGTAGAGCAAAAAAGTGACTGGATAATCACTCGCTTTTTGCGGGGACCCGGCCTCAGGAAGCTCACCGTTTTCCCATGAAAAGCGATTCGCCTTACCTGGCCCGTCTCTGTATTCATGAAAACGGCACCGTATCCTATAACCGGAGTAGAAAAAGGAAAACTCTCATCTGCCAATAAGCAGATGAGAGTTTTTTTATCGGTTTCTTTTACGAGCTTCTTCCGGTCCTTCAAGCTTTGTTGATCCTGGATAGCTCAAGTCTTGATCACGATCAGACTCTACTCTCCCTGACTCTCTTAGCTTTTTTTCCTGTCTGTCTTTACCCATAGCAATCGTCCCTCCCTTCTCCATTAGTATGAAGAAGGCATTAACATTTATCCTATGTCAAATATAAAAAGTGTCTCAAATCAACATCTGCAAAAGAAAAATTTCTAATAAGAATTAGCATTTCCATTTGGAAGAATTTCTATGTGAGCAAATCGTCCATTCAATGTTTTAAATCGTCTGCCTGTATTATACAAAACAGGGTACTGGAAAATTGGGCCATCATAAACAAATGTATGAAACTCTCCATTCTCCCCGCATGGATCAATTCCACTTGGAAGTGTGTCAACAAATGATTTCGAGAACAACTGGCCTGCTTTGTCTGCGGGAAGTTTTTCAGTATCAACCGTTGTAATTACAGCTTTAAATCCTGCTTCGATAAATTTGCTGGCTGTCGTTTTCGTATCCAACTTCCATAATGGATAATATCCATTCATTCCCGTTTTCTTAAGCAAATCGTCTCTGTATGCTTTAATATCTTCTAAATATAAATCCGCATATGCAATCGTAAATATTCCCGAAGCCTTAAATCTTTTAAACTTTTGATTCATGACCCTTTCATATGTAGAATTATCCGCCTGCTCTTCAATAACTGCCTCATTTAACGGAAGTCCGATCGATTGAGCCTGTTGGTAAATCATCTCTCTGTCCACCTCGTGAATGGGAAGCTTTCCTGTCCTGGAAGAGGTTGTAGAAAACAATCCTTTCACATGATATTGATTGTCTTGCATACATTTATAAAGAGCATAAGCACTGTCCTTGCCGCCGCTCCAGGAAGAAATTAAAGGAATCATTTTACAGCCACCTTTTAAAAAGTTATCGTTTAACCTGTCTCTAAAAAGGTTATAAGTAATAATAGCTTTAAATATGAGATACTCAACTATAAAATATTTTGTCTGGTAAAAATTTGAGGAAATGAGAAATACCTTGTCGAATTAGTTCGGTCGTAACCTTGGAAGTTGTGAGTAAATAGTCTAAATTGACTGTTTATAGGTCAAAACAGATCAATATATTTTCAGAAGTAGGTCGGCGGCTACTTGATATCATGTTGTATTAAAGATATAATTATTAATGTAAAAAAAACCAAGGTGCCCCAACACCTTGGATTTAAAATCAGAATGAGGCTGAGTATTTTATTGTTTATTGTGTATTAAAACCGCTATCAGCATCCCAAAGCTTAACATTACGCTTATTGCTTCAAACGGACTCACGGGCCATCACCTCCCTGCAAGAGGTTTTACTCATTCTGATACAGGTCCTGCGTTTTGAGTATACCATAAGTTCATTATAGTATGTACAATTTTTTCCATTTTTCTGAAAATTGATCGTAAAGTATTGGTCTATTATTACTAAGCGCAGGATAATGCTGACGGCTGAGCCGTCTTTTTTTGTGTTTTCTTTTCATTTTCTCTTATAAATCTACAAATTCCCTTAACTGATCGCTCAAATAATCGGTTTACTTCTTTTTATATAGCAGCCTGCAAGACATCGGGTTTTATTTCCAGATTGTGAAGTTTTCCATTTTTACATTTACAAACGGTAAGGATTCAGCTAGGATATCATTAAAGCATTATAAAAACTGCATAAGGAAGAATTAGCACTAGGGGAGCTGCCATAGCGCGGCTGAGAAGAGGATGACTCTGACCCTTTGTACCCGATCTGGATAATACCAGCGTGGGGAAGTGCAGTCAGCCGAATCACCTTTTTAAGGTATTTGAAACTTCTTTTCAGATGAGATGACTGCATTCCCATAGGGATGCAGTTTTTTTGTGCTTATCATTAAAGGAGGTTTTTATTATGAACGACCATTGTGGAGGTTTACGTATTGCCGGATGTTCCTTTTCGGTCCATCCGATGGCAGACCAGTTTGTGGAGTACATTGTGGAAAGTTTAGAGAAGGTCGATACGACTAAGGTATGGTTGAAGACAGATGAGGTGACAACTACAATTAGAGGTCGAATCGAGCATGTTTTTGACGTGGCCAAAGCCATCCTGCTGACAGTTGCCCAAACTGGCATACATGCCGCTTTCCAGGGTACGTTTTCCATAGGCTGTCCCGGTGATTCATCTGGTGATGTCTATATGGCTGAAACGGCTGACCGAATAAACGCCCCTTCTGTCCAATCGATCCAACAAAACATTGCGGCAAAATTTTCTCTCTATCCAATGGGAGGTGGCTCCTATATGGAGACAATCTACCGAGAAATTGAGAGAATGAAAACGAGAGGCGTTGCCGTATCATCGGCTCATTATTCTACACGTCTTGACGGGGATACGCATGCAATCTTTACCGGGCTTGAGGATGTATTCCGAGAAACTGAAAAAAGCGGGTCTTCTCACACCGTGATGACCGTAACAATTTCAGCAAACAGTCCCTCTTCAAAGGAGGAGCACTAAATGAAAAACTGGAAGCTGAAGGAAATCGTTGTTCTTTCTGTACTTGCTGTTGTCTTTGGTGTTGTGTACTTAGCTTTCATGCCCATTGGACAAATTCTTGTCGGTTTTTTCGGTCCGATTGGATATGATTTAATCTTTGGAATCTGGTTTATTGTCTCTATTATTGCGGCTTATATTTTAAGAAGACCGGGTGCTGCCTTTTTATCTGAAACGGTAGCAGCTACAGTGGAGGTTCTTCTTGGGAACGCTCTCGGACCCCTTCTTATTCTTACAGGTATGATTCAAGGGGCAGGAGCTGAAGCGGCTTTTGCCATCACCCGTTATAGAAAGTACAACCTTATAGTTCTTATGCTTGCCGGAGTACTTGCTGCCATTTTCAGCTTTGTCTGGGGATACTTTCGCTCTGGCTACGCTGCGCTCGATCCATCTTACGTAACCGCCATGTTAGCAGTACGCATGATCAGCGGGGCGATAATTGCCGGTATATTTGGAAAAGTCTTAAGTGATTCTTTAGCTAAAACTGGGGTGCTCTCAAGCTTCCCGCTTGGAAAAGAATTAAGGAGGAAAAAAGCGGCATGAAGCCAATAATAGAAGCTCAGAATCTTACCCTTCATTATGAAGAAACTGAAAAGCCTGTGTTTAAAGATTTAAGCTTGAAAATTTTCAAAGGTGAAACCTTGCTTATTCTCGGGCCAAGCGGTTCTGGGAAAAGTTCCCTTATCCAATGCTTAAACGGCCTCTATCCTGAAGAACTAGATGGAACGATGGAAGGGACAGTAAAAATTTTCCACAAGTTCACCACGGAATACACTTCAGGAGAATTAAGCCGCTATGTCGGTATCGTTTTTCAAGATCCTGAAACCCAATTCTGCATGCTGACCGTTGAGGATGAGATGGCATTTGGACTGGAGAACCTTCAAGTACCACAGGAACAGATGGAATCCATTATCGAAACCTATCTAGACTTAGTCGGCCTTCTCGCTTTTAAACAAGCAAATATTACTGAACTTTCTGGAGGACAGAAACAAAAGCTGGCACTGGCCTGTGTCCTTGCAATGAAACCGTCTGTCCTTATCCTAGATGAGCCAACAGCAAATTTGGATCCGACAGCTACAACTGACTTTGTTAATGTACTCACTCGTATCCAGGAGAAGCTGGGTATTACCCTCGTTGTTATTGAGCATCAGCTGGATGAATGGATCCACATCATTCACAGAGTATATGTGATGCAAAAGGACGGACAGACTTTGTATGAAGGCCCTCTTAATGAGGGCGTATTGCTTCATTCCAGTCAGTGGCAGTCAGAAGGGATTTGGATGCCGTACGCCACTCGTTTGGCTTTAAAGAAAGATATTCTTCCCCTGCCGTTAACCTTAGAAGAGCTGGCTCCCAGGCTTAATGAAAAACAAAACAGAATTGAACACACTTATAAAAAAGGCTCGCTCCTTATGGAAGCGAATGAAATTCAATGGAAGGATGTCATTACGGAATTAGACTTTCAAATCGGTAAAGGTGAATTCATTGCGATCTTAGGAGCTAATGGAAGTGGAAAAACCTCACTCTCTCGTTTATTGGCTAATATTACAGTACCAGACCATGGAGAAGTGAAGCTTTTAAACAAAAAGCTTAAAAGCTGGAATGAAGCGGATTTACGCGAGCATATAGGATATGTGTTTCAAAACCCTGAACATCAATTTATAACGGATAGTGTATATGACGAAGTAGCCTTTAGTTTAAGGCTGGATGGTAAATCCGAACAAGAAATAGATGAGATTGTGTTAAATACATTAAAAGAATGTTTGCTGGACGGCCTTCAGCACCGCCATCCTTTTACATTAAGCCAGGGACAAAAGCGCCGTTTAAGTGTTGCCGTTATGATTGTTAAACAGCAATCTATCCTAATTTTGGATGAGCCTACATTCGGCCAGGATGCTGCTTCGACCGAAACACTTATGACCTGCCTTTCGGAAAAGTTTAAACAGGGAACGACAATTGTGATGATTACCCACGATATGGAGCTTGTCGATCAGTATGCCACTAGAGCGGTTGTTATGGGGAATGGCAGAATTGTCTTCGATGAAAGTCCACAGGAGCTTTGGAAGCGGCAACACCTTAAGGATTATCATCTTGACCTTCCTCCCCGTGTAAAATTAAACCAATTTATAAAGCAAGGGGACTTTCGTTATGTATCTTCATAATATGAATCCCACCGTTAAAGCCTTAACTATTGTGGGTCTCGTCATCTTTTTAGCCTTACTGTTTGACCCGATTACTCCCTTATTGTATTTGCTATGGACACTGTCTATCACTTTATTGTTAGGCTCTTTTAAAAAGAAATACTACTTTTTTTACTTTATACCATTCCTTATATTTGCCCTAGGCACACTTTGGACGACTCTTATCTTTGCTGACGTTCCCCATCCGCCTAATGAACAATTAACTGTTTTTGGGTTCAATTTCCCTAAAGAAGACGTTACTATTGCGCTTTCTTTATCTTTAAGAATTCTGGCTTTTGCTGCTTTATCTCTACTTTTTATCTTTACCACAAATATGATAGATTTTATTTTAAGTTTAATTCAGCAGTTGAAGCTGCCTCCTAAACTTGCTTATGGAATTTTAGCAGGCTATCGTTTCCTTCCTATGATGAAGAGCGAATTTCAGCAGATAAAAACGGCTCATCGGATAAGAGGTATGAATCAAGCTTCTACTTTTAAAGAGAAGCTTGCCCAGTATAAGCGATTCATTATTCCACTGTTAGCAGGTGCCATCCGAAAAGCCGAACGAACTGCTGTAGCCATGGAATCCAAAGGGTTTACCGGCAGCCGTGACAGAACTTACTATAGAGAATTTAAAATCAGCAAGGCTGATTGGATCTTTCCGATCGTGATGTTTAGTGTTCTCGGCTTTCTCGTATTTATAGCTGCACAGTTTGGATATTTCTCCTGGTACAGCGGACAGCTTTAGTGAAGAGGAGACTCTCTCTCCTCTTCTACTTTAATTGAAATAGACTTTTGTGGATATGAATGGCCGCCTGTGCTCCTTCTCCCATTGCGACTGTGACAAGCTCCGAATGGGCAGTTATATCCCCCGCAGCCCACAGATTATTTACCGAGGTCATTTTTGTATGGGGATCTGTTTTTAAATGATTATTTTTGAATGTTTTTGCCCCTAATGTCTTAGCTAATTCCGAATGTACTGTATTACCGCCAAAAGCTGCGAACGCTTTCTCCCCTTCAATTAACCCGCCATCTGTTAACAAGACGCCGTGAAAAATACCTTCTTCCTGGATGATCTGCCTGATCCTCTTCTTTTCAACTGGTATGGCTGCCTTCTTTAATTTTTTCTTGATCTTCCCAGAAATTCTTTGACCATTATTATTAATGTAAGTAATATCCGAACTCCAATAAAGCAGGGCTAATGCCATATTTGCTCCCTTATCTCCAGATCCCATCACGATCGTCTTTTTATCTTTTACTTCGTAACCATCACAATCTGGGCAAATGTATACAGAAAGACCGAGACAGGGTTCAAGCCCAGGGAATGGCGGAATATTATCTTTTATTCCAGTCGCCAGAAGCAATGTTCTTCCAGCGAAACTCCCTCCAAACTGAGTATGAACTATAAATTCTTTTTTATCCTTATGTACATGTGTCACTTTCTCTTCTAGAAAAGAAATGCCATAAACTTCTGCTTGTTTGCGACCTGCTTCTCTTAAAAACATACCGCTTACTCCTTTTTCAAACCCCAGAATATTATTATACTCGCGGCAGCGGTTTGATCGTCCATTATTAGAGTCAATAACAAGTACCTTTCTCTTATAGCGTCCGAGAAGAATAGAAGCCTGAAGCCCTGCAATTCCTCCGCCAATAATGATGCAATCATAAGTCATAAATAAACACTCCCATATCTCTTTCTTTTACTTTCCCTCTTTCCCATAAAATTCATACAGAATGACTAATTTTGACTTATTTTGTCGCATGACAATATTCCTATTAAAATAGATTTGATTCTTTATTAATGGTAAAATATGTATCATACATAAAGATTAGGATAGGTTTTATTAATTAATTGTCAGGAGTGGTTAAATTACTAATAGGAGGTTAATATGTAAATGATTCGGGTTATGGTAGTTGACGATCATACTGTACTAAGGGACGGAATATCACATGTAATTAATTTAGACAGCAATATGAAAGTTGTAGAGTCTGCCAGTACTATTGAAGAAGCTATTAAGAAAACCGAAGCCAGTCTTCCTGATGTAATCCTTGCAGACATTCATCTTCAAGATGAAAGCGGGCTTGACCTTACTGTTTTTTTAAAAAAGAAATTTCCACATATTAAAATCCTGATTCTTACTGTAGAAGATAATGAGCATTACCTTAAGCAGGCATTGGATGCAGGGGCTGAAGGTTATTTACTAAAAGACACTTCAAGCGATGAACTTATCTACGGCATTCAAAATATTTATAAAGGAAACTGTGTGATTCCCCCATCTATGACCAAAGAATTTCTTCACAGCAGATATCACCCGGGAAGATCTTCTCAAGAGATACTGACACCAAGGGAAAAAGAAGTATTAAGAGAGCTCGCCAAAGGCTTTACGAATAAAGAAATCGGCCGAATGCTTTATATAAGTGACAAAACTGTTAAAATTCACATAAGCAATATATATAAGAAACTTAAAGTCAGCAGCCGATCACAGGCAATCGTATATGCTGTTCAAAAAAATTGGATCATCGCTTAACAAAAAAACCCTCTAATTTAGAGGGTTTTTTTAGTTTGCAATTTAGAAGGTCCTATATCGTATAGGCCACATGGAGTAACTCATTCTCATTCTTTTTTCTTGTCACTTTACTCCTCATGGCTAATACAAAATCTTTCATTTTTTAACGATAATTGACATAGACACTTCCGCTAGAGAAAGGAGATATTCAGTGTTTAAAAGCAAGTTACACCCTCTCATTTATTCAGCTTCCCTCCTGTTTTTCACGGTAGGGTTATTGGCTCAACTCACCTCTAATACAGAAGCAGTATTTGTCGCGACGGAAGAAAAAGAGATAAACCTTCATACTTCTCCTGTTTTTGAGAGCGGGATGAATGAACGGATAAAAAACCTTGAAAAGCTTTATGAGCACATTTCTGCAGACTATGATCATCTATTAAATATTCCAGTACAACATCCCTCTCAAGATCAATATGAGGAAGCGATAGAAACTGGAAACCAACAGCGACAGCATCTAAAGACAGATATGGAAGAATTTCAAATTAAATATGAAAAGACCCTATCTTTTTTAAAAGAAAACAGATCAGATTCTCTTTCTTTTATAGAAGAAGGCCTGCAGCAAGCATATGACTTACATAAGAAATTTAAGAAGATTGACATAAAAAAGGTGGATGAACATTTACAGCTTCTTGAAGATGACTTTGAGAATTGGCAAACAGAGCAGCGTAAAGAAATAAAGGAGAAAGAAGTAGAGCAGGAAAAAGAGAAAGAGAAAGAAAAAGAGCAAAAAGAAAAGAAAAAAACCTCTACTTCAGCTGATGTTAAGAAACCAAAACAAACAGAAGAAACTAAAAAAGAGGAGGAATATTCTTCGGAAAAGGATGTTCAAAAACAGGACGATCAGAAATCAGTCGAAACAACTCCGTCCGATTCTGCTGAAGATACCGAAAAACAAAGTGAAAATGAAGAAATAAAGGTTTCTTCAACAGATACTGAAACCGAAAATTATAAAGGAGATGAAAAGGTTGAAGAGAATGTTTAAATTTTTCCAAAAAGCTCTTTCTCTAGCAGGCTGCCTGCTTGTAATATGTCTTGCTGTGTTAGTCATAGCTGTAAAGGCCAGCGGCGGCGAGCCGACTATTCTTAATCATCAGTTTAAATCCGTTTTATCTGGATCGATGGAACCTGAATTTTCTACCGGTTCCATAATCTCTGTGAAGCTTACGGAAGATCCGACTGGCTATCAAAAAGGTGATGTTATTACGTTTATCGATAAAGATGAAAACATCGTTACTCACCGGGTGACTGAAGTAGAACAAACCAAACAGGATACCATCTACAGGACGAAAGGTGATAACAATGACGGTGTAGATCTTGATCCCGTTTTATCCGAAAATGTGATCGGGCATTACACAGGCTTTGCTATTCCATATGCCGGTTATCTATTAAGCTACGCCGGGTCAAAGCTTGGATCAGCGCTTCTCTTGTTTATTCCTGGTCTCATTCTCTTCACCTCTGCTTTATTTACATTCAGAGGTGTAGCGAGAGATTTAAAAAGTCAGGAAAAAGCAGCGTAACTCGTGTGTCACTTCTTATGCTTCTGCATAAGAGTCCATTATATATAAGGAGGAATTTAGATGGGATTTATGAAGAAATTAAGCGGAGGATTGGTGACAGCGTCGCTGGGACTATCACTTATGGGAGGAGGTACATATGCATATTTTAGTGACGAAGAAACAACTAGTAACACATTTGGAATGGGAACTCTTGATGTCTCTGTAAACCCTCAGGTAATTGTAGATATTACAGACTTAAAGCCTGGAGACTCAGTATTGAAAGAATTTAAATTAGCAAATGAAGGAACATTGGACATTAAGTCTATTAGTCTATTAACGGATTATCAAGTAGTCGATGCAAAAGGCAATAACGGCGGAGATGACCTTGGGGATCACATTCGCGTAAATTTCCTTTGGAACTGGGATAAGGAAAGTGAACCTGTATTTCAAACAACGTTAAGTGAATTACAGGCGATGGATCCGGATGTAGTAGCAAAAGATATTTTCGATCCTCTATGGGAGCAGCGCGGAGGCCTGGATGTAGGTATGGAGAATACGCTTTGGGTAGAATTTGAATTTGTAGACAGCGGGGAAGATCAAAATATCTTTCAAGGCGATGACATGAACCTTGAGTGGACATTTAATGCGAAGCAAACAGATGGCAATGATTACGAATAAGGGTTTAAAGCCTGTATTATATAAAGGAGGACATCTTTAATGAAGAAAAAAATCTTTTCGTCAGCCGCGGCATTAGCCATTGCCCTTGGCGGACTGAGCACAGTCCACGCGGATGAAAATCAAATCAAGATAAATGATAAATATAACACACCTTCTTATATCATTGAGAAGTGGGAAATGCCTCCAAAGCTGACCCTTTCTAAGAAAAAGGTAACTGAAGAGGAGATCGCCTTATCTTACCTTGAGTATCAAAAAGATAAATTGAAACTAAAAGGAAATATGAAAAACCATTTTAAAGTTGTGGACACTCAGAAAGATAAAGAAACCGGCACCTCTCACCTACGCTTAGTCGAACACCAAAATGGTGTCCCTATTTATGGTTCTGAACAGACTATCTCTATCACTGATAACCAAGAAGTCACTGCCTTTTTTGGCGAGGTGGTTCCGCAAGAACATAAAGAAAATCTAGACACTTCTCCTTCTATCGATGCAGCTCAGGCAGAAAGTAAAGTCAATCAAGCTATTGAAGATAAGATTGGGGAAGTTAAAGCGTATGATGCTGATCCAAAAGCTGAATTGTACCTATTTGATAAAGAGGGAGACTTCCACTTAACCTATTTAGTGAAAGCTTCCACATCTAACCCAGCTCCTGGGTATTGGCACTATTTTGTTGATGCCAGCAATGGAGAGATCATTGAAAGCTTCAATGCAATTGATAATGTAACAGCTTTTGGAGAAGGTGTTCTTGGAGATAAGAAGAAATTTGAAGTAACAAAAGACAATAACAGCTATTACTTATACGACGGCACAAGAGGCGATGGCATCCATACATTTAACGCTCTTAATCTAGATCCAAATTTATTTAATTTACTTTCACAGATCTTCGGCTATCACGGAGATGAGATTACAAGTAATCACAAGTTCTTCTCTGATCCGGCTGCTGTTGATGCTCAGGCTCATGCTGCAGATGTATATGACTATTATGAGGAGACCTTTAACAGAGATTCTTTTGATGATGAGGGAGCACGGCTGATTTCTTCCGTACATGTAGGAGACGGTTGGAATAATGCTGCTTGGAACGGCGTTCAAATGATGTATGGGGACGGAGATGGAGATACATTCATTCCTTTCTCAGGAGCATTGGATGTTATCGGACATGAGTTAACACACGCAGTTACCGACCGCTCTGCGGACCTCGTCTACCAGTACGAGCCAGGAGCTCTGAATGAATCTTTTTCTGATATTCTTGGAGCAATGGTTGACCGTGATGACTGGTTGATGGGTGAGGATATTTATACACCGGACATAGAAGGGGATGCGCTGCGTTCATTGGAAGACCCTGCTTCTATTCCAAATCCTTTAAACCCTGAAGAAGGGTATCCAGATCACTATAGCAAGCTATATACCGGAGAGCTTGACAACGGTGGTGTTCACGTAAACTCCAGTATTAACAATAAAGCCGCTCACCTGCTTTCCGAAGGCGGTACTCATTATGATGTAGAAGTAGAAGGAATTGGCCGAAAAGCAACAGAACAAATTTACTACCGGGCCCTTACGAAATATTTAACACCCACTTCTGATTTCAGCATGATGAGACAAGCTGCCATCCAGTCTGCAATTGATATATATGGAGAAAACTCTCAGCAGACAATCTCTGTTAAACAGGCATACGATGCAGTGGGCGTAAAATAATATACAACTAAATCCCCGAAGAACAATGGCTCTTCGGGGATTACTCTGTAAAGCTATTTAACAGGGATCCAAATCTCTGAATAATAATCCTCACTGTAAGGATCTCCGTCTCCATATACTTCAAGCTCCGGAGAAGGTGCGTGTTCATAACCACTGGATGGAAACCACTCAGAGTATATTTGCTTCCATACCTTCTGAATGGCATGTGGCATGGCACCGTGAACACTAAATACCGCCCATTTTGCTGCTGGAATCTGTCTTGTCTCATACCCTTTTGCATCGTTATGATCAGATGTTACAGCTATCCAATATTCCATCTTCTCACCTTCAGGTTCTCCTACACAAACTCCGAGACAACCTTCGATTTTCTGATTGCTTAAGCTCATGATATCATCAGTGGTACCATTTGCATTTACTTCTTCCCACATTTTAGAAATACCCTGTTCGTTCTCACCATTAATTAAAGAAAACTGTTGTTTCACCCCAACGACTTGCAGTTCTTCTTTCTCAACCATTCGATACTGCATCGGCTCTGCTCCTTTCAAATTCACCTGGATGACCAAGCGGTTATAAGAGGTCAGCTTTCCAGCAAATAACCGGGCTTCTTTCGGCGATACCCCGTGCTGCCTGCGGAAAGCTTTAGTAAATGCTTCAGGAGTTTCATAGCCATACTTAAAGGCAACATCGATTACTTTAGCGTTGGAACGGGAGAGCTCATGTGCGGCCAAGGTTAATCTTCTTCGTCTTAAGTACTCCCCTGCTGAGGTATCTGTCAGGATGGTAAAGGAACGCTGAAAATGATAGGGAGACATGCAGGCTTCTTCTGCAATATCGGAGATTGAAATCGAATTCATCAGGTTCTTTTCCATATAATCAATCGCTTTTTGTAATGATTTAACCATTGTCATATGACTCACTCCTTAATTTCAACTTTATCAGGTGATTCTCAAGGTTTCCTGTCTATTTATGCTTAATGAGAACAGGTTTCTTTCTTGGGGTATCGGTGAGCTAGCTCGTTTTTGCGGGGAGTCGATGAGGCTAGCTCGTTCCACTCGGGGATCTTATCTTGGCTCTTCTCTGTGCAGGAGTCGAACCGTTATTTCCTTATACCTTATAAGTTTGAATAGAGAATGGTTCGTTATCAAGTTTGAAAAAACGGCTGGGAAATAGCTACTTCTTATTTTTGAGAAGTGGAAAGACGGTTCCGTTTACTTTATAAAGTGGAACGAGGGTTGGAAATAGCTCGCTTTCCGCGGGGAGCCGGTGAGCTAGCTCGTTACACTCGCGGATCTCACCTTGGCTCTATCTCCCTGCAGGAGTCTCGCCATTTCCCACCCTCTTTACCAGTGGTGGTGAAAACGAAACACTAAATTTGGAGAAAGATCCTCTACCTTAGTCTTCTTACGTTAAAGTTCCGTTATTCTAACAAACGCAAAGGGCCGGGGGAAACGGCGAGACTCCTATGGGAGAAGAGAACAGGGTGAGATCCCGGAAGGCTTTAGCCTGAGGAAGCTCAGCGTTCGCCCATGGAAAGCGAGTCTTTCCCCAGACCCGGGTCTCTACATTAAAATAAACGGAACCGACAGCATTGTACTCTAGGATAGAGAACTGAGCGAGAATCCCGGAAGGCTTTTGCCTGAGGAAGCTCACCGATCGCCCATGGAAAGCGAGTCTTTCCCCAGGCCCGGGTCTCTTTATTCAAGCAAACGGATTAGGGCTCTTAATAAAAGAAATCTTTGAGACAATCTTCGCAAAGCAAAAGATTAAATAATAAAAGTCTAAAAAAGCGCCTTTTTAAAAAGACGCTTCTTTCATACGATGTACAAACTGATGAAGATTATGAAGACTTGATATGTTTTGGTTACAGACCATGCTGTCCTGACAGATATAATTGCCTCTTTTTAGAAGATGATCTCCTGACGATTTAATCTTTGCAGAAAACAGACCGACTTTTTCATGGCTATTACAAATCGTACAAATATTTTCCTGATAACTGCTTGAAAAGCTTCCTTCCAAACCGTGCCAATCTCCTTCAATGAAGGTGACTAAATACTTCCGTTTTGCACCATAGTCATTCCACCCAATATAGCTTATATCTCTTAGATCTATGCCTTCTAGTACGGGTATTTTTAACTTTTTCACCTTTGGAAACAGGTTTTTCAATTTATCCTCACTTACTTGAGGAAAAGGAATGACGTGAGCACGCAGCTGGGATAGAAAGAAAACAGCATCTGCCTGATCGACGATTTCCTTACTTTTATTTAAAAGCGCTGCCTGATGATCATGGAGCTTAGGAAAAACATTTTTTACTTTTTCTTCGGTTAAGGAGCTCATAGCCTCCAGAACGCCTGAATCGTTAACAGTAGTATGAGCGTTGATCAGATGGTTAATCTGTTCTTTGATGTAATTAAACTGGTCACTTCTGATAAAGGGTTCCATACCTTTACCCCCTTCCTTCTCCTATTGTAAACGATTCTTTCATATTCATTAATAAAAAATTCAGTTCATTTCCTGCATGTCCCATCAAGTGATATACTTCCTGAATAAGAATATATAAAAAGGAGATTCTCTTATGAGCATTTTACCTAAAGAATTTTATGAGCAGCCAACGTTGGAGCTGGCCCGGTCATTACTAGGGTGCGAGCTGATAAAGGAAACAAAGGATGGTACAGCTTCTGGCTATATCGTAGAGACAGAAGCCTATATGGGACCAGAAGATCAGGCGGCCCACAGTTTTAACAACCTTAGAACAAAACGTACGGAGGTTATGTTTGGCCCGGCTGGTAATGCTTACACATATGTCATGCATACCCACTGCCTTGTAAATGTAGTAAGCGGCCCTGTCGACAAGCCCGAGGCTGTACTTATCCGTGCCGTTGAGCCGGCTCAAGGTATTGATTTAATGTATGAAAGAAGAGGAGATAAAAAAGAGAAGGATTTAACGAATGGACCAGGAAAGCTGACAAAAGCTCTTGGTATTTCTCAAGAAGACTACGGTCATTCGTTAAATATTCCTCCCCTTTATATAAAAGAAGGTTATAAACCTATCGAAATTTCTCAAGGCAGCCGAATCGGGATTGATAACTCTGGTGAAGCACGGCATTATCCGTGGCGATTCTGGGTGAGTGAGAATAAGTTTGTTTCAAGATAAGTGTTTGATCGCATCTTCTCTTTCAGCCATAACCTGCTCAATAATAGCGGCTGCTGAAAGATGTCTGCTTAACCGGGGGCTCTGGCCCGACCATAAGGACATATAATCTGGTTTATTTTGAGCCGCGGCTTCTTTTCGTATCTCTTTTGTTAAAGAATTTTGCAATGGATAAGGAGGTGTGTCTACACTTTGCATTTCACGAGTGAACTGGTTTTCAATGCCCCTTGCAGGCTTTCCGCTAAATGCTGATGTAATGACTGTTTGGTCTTCAGCTGTATGTAAAATGGCTTCTTTATGAAGACTTTTTGCCCCGCTTTCAACACTTGTCACAAATGCTGTACCCATTTGAACCCCTTGTGCTCCGAGAACTTGTGCAGCCAGCAGACCTCTACCGTCCATAATTCCTCCTGCTGCAATGACGGGAATTTGGACTTTATCCACGACCTGAGGCACTAATGACATCATCCCTATCATTCCTTTTTCAAAAGAATCTTTAAATGTTCCCCGATGCCCGCCAGCTTCACTTCCCTGTGCGGTAACAGCATCCACCCCATTTTCCTCATTAATGAGAGCTTCCTCCACAGTGGTTGCTGTGCCTATGACGATAATTCCTTGCTTTTTCAGCTCACGCACAATATCTCTGTCCGGTACGCCAAAAGTAAAGCTGCATACAGGCACCTGATGCTTTATAATCAATTCCAGCTGACGATTAAATTCATTGGGAAGGGAAGGAAGTTCATTTTTTTCGATATTTAATTCTTTACGATAAGGCGCCAGCTTTTCAGTTGCTTCTTTTAATTCTTTTTCATTTATTTCCGGCCGCTCTGGAATAAATAAGTTCACACCATATGGAGAAGTGGTTAAGTCCTTAATTTCATTTAACATCTTTTCCAATGCATCAGCATTCATGTAACCGGCACCTATAGTGCCTAGTGCGCCCGCTTTTGATACCCCAGCTACTAAGTCAGATGTTGTAATCCCGCCAGCCATTCCGGCCTGTACAATTGGATGCTTAATGCCCGTCATTTTCGTAAAATCATTAGGGTTCCCCATAAAAGACCTCCTCCTATTTGTTAAACTCAATAAGATTTCCGTCAGGATCGCTGATAAAGACCTGGTGCCAATCAGTTTTATTATTCGGCTTGTTCACAAATTTAATGTTCTGCTCCTGAAGTCTTTCAATGACTTTGTGAATATCGGCTGCACGGATCGCAAAATGACCGTCCCGACTGTCAATCTCGGTTGTTCCACGTAAAGTATTTCCCTCTTCATGAACGATAAGATGCAGCTGGGTATTCCCGATCTGATACCATGCTCCTGGAAAACCAAAGTCCGGACGTTCCCCGCTTTCTTCGAAGCCCAGTTTTTCCCCATAAAATTGTTTAGCCCGTTCAATATCGGTAACTAAAATGGAAACGTGATGCAATCCTTCATACATAACACAAAACTCCTTTCTAAATCTATTACTCTCAGGTTACTATATATTAGCTTTCAATACGTGTAAAAAGCATTCTTTTTGACACACTATGGAGAATTAATATAGTGTAAGTAAAGTTAAAACTAAGTAAAACAATTGGAATTAATATAGAGGAGGTTTTGTTAATGAAAAAGATTGCAGCTGGATACATTAAAGCTTCGCTCATTAAGAAGATCACGATTGCCTTAATAATCGGTGTGCTTACTGGCCTGTTTTTCGGTGAAAATGCAGCTGTCTTATCACCGCTAGGAGACTTACTGCTTCGTCTACTGCAGTTTATTATTCTGCCGCTTATTCTTTTCACCTTAATTATTGGTGTAAACCAGACAAGCCTTCAAAACCTTGGAAGAATGGGCGGGAAAACGTTTCTCTACTATTTAGCAACATCGGCGCTTGCCATTCTCGTTGGCATCAGCATAGCAAGCCTCTTTAATCCAGGGTCCGGAGTAAGTTTAAGAGGAAATGAAAGCTTTGAGTCTCCCGAAAACCCCGGTGTAGTTCAGGTTTTACTCAACATCGTACCTGATAATATGATCACGGCTTTTTCTGAATTAAATTTACTGGGTATTATTTTCACAGCTCTAGTCTTTGGTTTAGCCGTTTCTTATTTACGCAATTCACCGGATCAGAAAGAGCTGGGAGAACGGCTTTATAACATATTTCATGCCCTTAATGAAGCAACTTTAGCAGTAATGAAAGGCATCCTTCAGTATGTACCTATTGGTGTGTTTGCCATAATTGCCGATGTGGTCGGCAGTCAGGGAGCTTCTAACTTATTAGAACTTGGCAGCTTTATCGGAGTATTATATGCTGCACTCTTCGTCCAGCTTTGTTTATATACAGTGGCTCTTTTGCTGGTCAGGATAAGACCTGGCACTTTCTTTAAAGAAGCAAGAACACCTATGGCAACGGCATTTGTTACCCAGAGCAGTTCTGGCACGCTGCCACTCACATTAAATGCCGCACGAAATTTAGGGTTAAATCAAAGTTTATATGGCTTCAGCCTTCCATTTGGTGCAACTATTAATATGGACGGAGCCGCTATACGAATCGCAGTTTCCGCGGTATTTGCCGCTAATATTATAAATGAACCTCTCAGCTTTGCAGCAATCCTGCAAGTTGTGATTATCGGTACTCTTGCTTCTGTAGGAACAGCAGGAGTACCTGGGGCCGGGATTATAATGATTGCAACGGTTTTTACCCAGCTGGGACTGCCGATGGAGGCTGTTGCACTACTAACAGCTGTTGATGTCCTCGTCGGTATGGGTTGTACGGCACTCAATGTAACAGGAGATCTTGTTGGGACCTCTCTCATTAATAAAACTGAAAAAAATACAGCTTCGTAAAAAGTAAAGCTTGCAGAGAAATCTGTAAGCTTTACTTTTTATTTATAATTCATCTAAAAAAAATACTATGCTCCCCTTTCCATGAAAACCCTTTCATACCAGTATCGACAAGAGATGACAAAATATTTTCACTTGTACAACTTTTTACAAACCTATTTAATTTATTTTATTTTCTTTTATAATGACTTACACGGAGTTTACAATGTAAATTTTGTTTACAATTTTCAGAAATCTTAAATTATTGTTAAAGTTTCTGTCAGGGAAGGAGTCGAAATAATGGAAAAGAAACGTCGAGGACTTTTTCAGCGTTTTCTTGATGGGATTGAATTCTTAGGAAATAAACTCCCGCATCCTATTACGCTATTTGCTATTTTAGCATTACTTGTTGTATTTGTATCCGCAATTGTTTCAGCTACAGGAGTTTCGGTTGATCATCCTGGTGAAGATGGAGGAACAGTTGGGGTTAAAAACCTGTTAAGTGGTGAAGGTATTCAGTATATCTTTGAAAGCATGGTCGATAATTTCATTGGATTTGCTCCTTTGGGTGTAGTTCTAGCGACGATGCTGGGGATTGGTATCGCTGAAAGAACAGGATTAATCAGTGCCTGCCTTCGAGGATTTGTATTATCTGTACCAAGAAGTCTTGTAACTTTAGGTTTAGTATTCGCAGGGATTATGTCCAGCGTTGCTTCTGATGCTGGTTATGTAGTCCTTCCTCCTCTTGGCGCTGTGATATTTGCAGCTCTTGGAAGACATCCTCTTGCTGGATTAGCCGCCGCTTTTGCCGGTGTATCTGCCGGGTTTAGTGCTAACCTTTTCCTATCTGCTACAGACCCAATGCTTGGAGAATTAACAATTGATGCAGCTGCTGTAATAGACCCTGCCTATGCGGAAGGTATGAACATTGCGATGAACTATTACTTTATTATTGCATCAGTATTTCTTCTTACCATTGTAGGGGCTTTGGTTACTGAGAAGATTGTTGAACCTCGTCTTGGTAAATACAAAGGCGACAATACAGAAGATTTAAAAGGACTTGAACCCATTGAAAGAAAAGGTTTGATTTGGTCAGGTATTTCCCTCCTTATCGCAGCGGCTGCCTTCTCATTACTAATCCTGCCGCCTGATGCAGTGATGAGAGGAGAAGATGGAGCTATTGTGCAATCACCTTTCATGAGTTCACTCGTACCGATTATAGCGATCTTATTCTTTATCCCAGGACTTGTATACGGTAAAGTTACAAAAACAATCCGTAACGATAAAGATGTAGCTGATCAGCTTTCCGATACTATGGCTTCCATGGGAATGTTTATTGTACTTGCCTTCACGGCCGGTCAATTTGTTGCTTACTTCACCGAGTCTAACATGGGTATTGTACTAGGAGTATTTGGCGCTGAATTCCTGGAATCTATTAATCTCTCAGGAATCCCACTAATTATTGCCTTTATGCTTGTAGCTGGTTTTATCAACTTATTTATTGGTAGTGCCTCAGCTAAATGGGCAATGATGGCTCCCGTGTTTGTACCAATTATGATGCAGCTTGGCTATTCACCTGAGCTCACTCAAATGGCTTATCGTGTAGCTGATTCATCTACAAACATCATTACACCGCTCATGACCTATTTTGCGATCATTATCGCATTTGCTCAGAAGTATGATAAAAAAATGGGTATTGGAACTATGATTTCTGTAATGTTCCCTTATTCCATCATATTCTTCGTTACATGGGGACTGCTCCTCATCGTGTGGATGCTCTTTGGCATAAATCTTGGACCAGGATCTCCAATCCATTATTAATATAAACGCCTTATCCTTTTTTGTAAGGATAAGGCGTTTATTTTTTTACCTCTTAAGCCAAAATTAGGGGAATACTAATGAACTACTCTTCCAAAAGAGAGTTCTCTCCTATTTTGTGCGTTTACCCTGTTCCCCTTTTTGACGTTTTAAGGCATTTATATCTTCTTTGCTTTTGTTTTTTGCTTTTTTACCCATAGGATCTCCTCCTTTATTAGTAGTTTGAGCTTTTTTATTAATAAACATGTCTATTTATTGAATTCTAAAATATGGTATGTCATGCTCTAAAAAAAGAAAAATATGTGAAAAGGGGACTAAGATGAAATTTCCGATTATCGATGCCCACATTCATTTTGATATGTATGAAAAGCATGAAAGGCAGCAAATAATTGAGGACCTCTTGAAGGAAAAGATCGAAGCGATGATTTCTGTATCCAATAACTATACCTCTGCTGTTGAAAACCTGCGCCTGAATAAAACCTACCCTCAAATAAAACCGGCTGCCGGGTATCACCCTGAACAGCCGCTTCCTTCAAAGAAAGAAACAGCGGATATTGTAGATCTTATTTTTAAAGAAAAGGATAACTTTTATGCAATTGGAGAAGTCGGGCTTCCTTATTATTTACGGAAAAAAGGCAAAGTTTCCAATTTGAAAGAGTATATAAATATGTTAGAGACCTATATAGACTTAGCAAAACAGCTGGATAAACCCATCATTTGCCATGCCGTATACGAAGATGCAAACATTGTACTAGACCTATTAAAAAAGCATTCTGTGGAAAAAGCTCATTTCCATTGGTTTAAAGGTTCCGACCATACACTTGAACAAATAAGAAAAGCGGGTTATTTCATTTCAGTTACTCCGGACTCCTGTTATGAAAAGGAAATCCAGCACATCGTCTCTAAGTTCCCGCTTGAATATTTGATGGTGGAAACAGACGGACCCTGGCCTTTTAAAGGGGAGTTCGAGAAGGAACTTACCCATCCCCGCATGATTCATGAATCGATTCAAATCATCAGTAATATAAAACAGCTGGAACCGAGCGATGTTTATAATAGACTGCTGAAAAACACAAAAAAATTTTATCAATGTTAAAAAGCCGCTGAACCAGCGGCTTTATGCTACTCTTCATATTCACCGATAACTTCAACGGCTTTTTCAGTAATCGACGTATCAATTGATTTTTCAAAATCAAACTCGCCGCGGGTTGCCCCATTTTTCTCATACATTTCATACTGTTTCTTAATATCATCTATAAACATTTTCCCATCAGGATCTAAACCAGTGACGGATACCTTTTCCCAAACAGAAGGATCTTTTAATGCGGTATGTTTCGTCATGATCTCAATAATTTCTTCTTTTCCTTCTCCTTTATTAAAAGCATCATTATAATCACGAACACCTTTTAAATAAGCCGCCATAAACCTTAAGGAAACATCCTCTTCTTTTTCTAAAAACACCGGAGAAGCAAGCACCATTGCAATTTGAGCATTAGGTGCAAAGTCTGTCGCATCCTTGAAGCGAGTATGAATCCCTTTTTCAACACCCTGTGTAATTAACGGTTCAATTTGAAGAGCCGCATCTATCGTGCCATTTCCCATCGCAGCCAGCATGTTTCCAAAGTCAGACATAAGCACAAATTCCACATCATCCTCCGACAAACCGGCATGTTTAAGCATCTCATGATAAATATAATCATCCACCGCGTTCTTTGAAGAAACGGCTATTTTCCTGCCCTTTAAATCTGAATAGTCCTTAATCTCATCTTCAAGGCCTTTGCGGATCACAAAAGAAAAATAGGATTTGCCTTTCACATAATGCCCTTTATCGGCTACTATTTTTACATCAATTCCCTGAGCAATCGCATTAAAGAATGAACTTGTAGAGATACCTCCGGCAATGTCCACCTCCCCAGCTGCCAGTGCTGGAAGCATATCATCACTGTTGGCAAACTGAGTAAATTCTACGTCTATGTTATAATCCTCAAAATACCCTTTTTCTTTAGCAATATAAAAACCGGCCCCAGATGCAGCGCCATCCTCTGCAATCAACACCTTCGTTTTCTTGCTTAAAGGAGCTAAATCGCCAGTTGGCGGGTCACCACTCACTTCTTTTACTTCCTTCTCTTCCCCCTTACAGCCTGCCAGTAAAAGAATTAATAAAACCATCGGGATGAAAAACAGTTTAGTCAGCTTTTTCACATTCATCCATCACCTTTCTTACACTCTAGAGCCTTGAACTTCTTCCTGAAGATGTTTCCAGATTTCCACAAAGTGCTCCGCCATCACAGGATCTGCCCGCACCTGTTCCATAGTTCTCGGTCTTGGTAAGTCGATTACTTTCTCATCAATTATTCTTCCGGGCTGGGAGGTCATCAGCAGAATTCTGTCACTAAGCAGCAAAGCTTCATCAATGCTGTGTGTAATGAACAAGACCGTCTTTTTTGTCTCAGACCAAATATTTAGAAGCTCTTCCTGAAGAATAAATTTATTCTGTTCATCCAGAGCAGCAAAGGGTTCATCCATTAATAATATTTCAGGATCATTTGCAAATGCCCGGGCAATACTTACTCGCTGTTTCATTCCTCCTGAAAGCTCTTTAGGATACAGCTTTGCAAAGTTAGTAAGTCCGACTTTTTCTAAATAATAATCTGTTCGCTCTTTTATAACTTTCTTCGGAAGATGTCTCATTTTCAATCCAAATGCTACATTTTCTTCAACCGTCAGCCACGGAATAACGCCCCGTTCCTGAAAAACCATGGACTGCAGCGGACGATCTTGATTTCCTGTAGCAATTGTAAAATCACCCGTACTTGGAGTTTCCAAATCGGCTAGAATCCGAAGCAATGTCGTTTTTCCGCATCCGCTTGGGCCGACTAAACAAACAAACTCTCCGTCTTCTATATTTAACGAAATGTTTTGCAATGCCGTAACACTGCTGCCTTTTTTATAAAAAACCTTCGTCAGATCGTTAATTGAGATTTTATTCCCCATAAACTCCCCCCCTTTATAACTAACGCCAAGGAATTAGCTTCTTCTGAAAACCTCGCAGGATCAATGAAAACAAGTAGCCAAAAAATGAAATCAGCACTAATCCTACATACATTTCCTGAAGAAGAAAGGCTTTGTACGAGGTCCATATCAAGTAGCCAATCCCGGAGGTAGCTCCCATCATTTCAGCAGCTACAATCGTTAGAAGCGCAATTGCCTGCCCCATCTGTATGCCTTCAAGCATGACGGGAAGCGACCCTGGAAGAGCGATCTTAAAGAAAAAGTTTTTTGAATCTGCTCCATAGTTTTTTGCCACATCAAGATAGATACGGTCAATATTCACAACGCCTGCAACTGTATTAATGACCACAGGGAAAAACACACTGCCCGCAATAGTAACAATTTTTGAAACTTCTCCAACTCCAAAGAGAATCAATATAATTGGCAATAAAGCTAATGTAGGTATCGGCATCAAAGCCATAATTAAAGGCGAGAAAAAATGACGCACAGGGGAATAAAGCCCCATGACCAGTCCAATGGCTATTGCCGGAATAACGCCAAGCAGAAAACCGGCGAAAATACGGAATAAAGAAATACCTATATGACTGAACAGCTCACCACTTGTCCCCATCACTAAAAATGTTCGAATAATATCCGTCGGCGGTGGAAAAAACCGCGCATCTACCAGCCCGGTACGAGATAAAAATTCCCAGAGCATCAAAATAAAGATCGGCGATGATATTGTAAGTATTTGCTTTAAACGGCTCTTCAGCTGCCTTTTTTTCCACTCCTCCCGTTCGACTACAACCGGATTTTGTGTATATTCCATCCTTCACCACCTCTTTTGACAACATATGTGACTGCGCCTAGATGTGTGAAAGGATCGAATTATTCCCAACAAAAAAAGACTGCCTGCGGGAGAAAGTCTTTTTTTGATAGGAAGCTTATCAGCTCTTAATTCGCAGCTGAAGCCTAAGTATTCCAGTCATTTTATAAAAGTAGATCCTTGAATTAATTCCGGCTTGGCTCCCAGAATTAGAAGAAATATCTTCGATTCGCCTACCTTGCTATTTCTTCTCAGCAGCTCCTTCACTTCGTTAATATCTTCATGTTCTTTAAGCTGCTGAACTTCTTTCTGATACAAATCTAAAATAGAATCTCTAACAAATTTCGGTTTATATTCAGGGAGTTCTTCATCCATCAAAAGGGAGCCCATATATCCATATTTGAGCTGCATCTGCCTTGTCAAACTAACGACATGTGTCAGCTGTTCATACAGATCCTCATTATTACTTCTCAGTTCTTCAATATCTTCTTTAGCTTTCCGAACATCATTTAGGCCCGCCATAACTTGTGCCATTACGCATACACTCCCTTTTCCCAAGGTTTTTCTAATGCAATGATTTCAGTTAATTGTTTGCTGTGCTTTCTTCTGCTTCTTCTTGTTTCAGCACGCTCTTTTCCTGATTCATATAGGAATTTCTCTTCTTCCGTTTCAGGAACAATTTCCGGCACCTTGACCGGCTTTTTGTTTTCATCTAAAGCCACAAAGGTTAAAAAGGCGGTAGCAGCCATACGGCGTTCACCAGTGATCATGTCTTCCGCGATAACTTTGCAAAAGATTTCCATTGATTTGTTGCCCGTATAGGAGACAAATGATTCGACGCAGACAGAATCTGTCTGGTGGATCGGGTAAAGAAAATCAATAGAATCTGTGGAGGCTGTCACGCATTCTTTCACTCTGGCATGTCTGCGGGCGGATAATGTAGCATTATTATCAAGTTTCTTCATAAGAACTCCGCCGAACAATGTATTATAATTATTTAAATCATTAATCATGACTTGGTCTGTATTTACAATCAGGCTTTCTTTCGGGCTTTTTGTTTCTGTCATAACCTGTTTCAACTCCGTTTCAAAATATGATTCTACTTAAGTGTAAAACTCACTTTCCAGCATGTGAAATAGTTATTTCTCATTGGTTATATAGATAAAATCTATGCAAATGCTTTCATTCATGCTCTGTGGGAATGATGTTATCTAAAATCGTCCATAAAAAAAACTCCTCATTCATGAGGAGTTTTCATCTGCAGGTGGATAATGAACCGACTTTGGGTGTTGTTATTTCCTCTTTATGAAAAGGGCAAAGCCTGTGCTTTTTACTTTGAACAGAACTAAGAGGTGGGAAAACAGCATGCTGGAGGGTCAGCATACTGCTCTAATGGAATTAGCCTCTACTTACGTTCCGTACTCTAAATAAACATAAAGGGTCGGGGGCGAGACTTCTAAGGAAGCTCAAGAGTTATCCATTGTTAAACGATCCTGCATGAATTTCAACCATTCCTTCGTAGCATAGGATAAATAGTAATTCTTTTTCCAGATGATCGCTAAATCCCATTCTATTGCAGGCTTAATCACCTTTATGGTACGTACTTCTTCTTTAAGGAGCATGGCCACACTATAAGGAAGAATAGATATACCCAGTCCAGTAGCTATCATTTTCCCTATAAAGTCCCACTGCGAACTTTCTGAAATTACATTTGGAAGAAAACCGGCTTCTTTACACGCCTCTCGAATTCGGTCATTTAAAGCAAAATCCTTGTTAAACATAATGAACCATTCATTTTTTAACTCTTCAAGCTTTAATTGTTTCCGCTCAGCAAGTGAATGGGACGGAGGAAGAACCACTCTTAGTTCTTCCTTCATAAATGAGAAATAATGAAACTCATCTTCTGTCGGCAGTACTGTAATGCCGACGTCCAGTTGATCATCCATGATATTCTCCTCGATTTTTTTCGCTCCATTTTCTACAAGTTGGAAGGTAATGTTAGGGTATAGCTGATGAAAATCACCGAGCAGCCTGATAAAAACTTCAGCATCCATAATGGGAGGGAGACCGATACGAATATGACCTTTCTGGAGTCCTAGTAAATCATCCAATTCCGTCTGCAAATTAGAAAATGCTTTATCAATAGTTTGAGCCTGGTCTAAAATAACACGTCCTGCATCAGTTAAAATAAGCTGCCTTTTTGATCTTTCAAATAATTCAACACCTAATTCTTCTTCTAAATTCTTAATCATCTTACTTATCGTCGGCTGTGTCACAAAAAGGCTTTCTGCAGCCCTTGTAAAGCTATTATGCCTCGCTACTTCTAAAAAATATTTTAAATGCCTGATATCCATTTTCGTATTCCCGCCTTAATTTATTATTTTTTGATCATAACATAATAAATTTCATATAGATCTAAGGAACATTTAAATCTTCTGTCTATGTTCACCAGCCGCATAAGATATACCGAGGAGTAAATACTAATCATGCAATTATTTTCCATTTTACATGATTTATTTATCTGTACAATAAACTTTCTGTTATAAGCGTCAAAATAAGGGGGAAAACCGCATGTTTAAGCCAACCAGGAAGCATATGAGGGACTTGGGCAGACAGATTAAGCACGCCTTCCCTCTTAGAGAGCTCAGCAGCGAAGACGAAAAACTTATCAAAGAAATTAGAAATCATACAAGGAGTAAAAATCAAAACAATATTACGAGAACTCAAGCCTACTTTGACTTTTATAAAAAAAATCCAGAAATTCACTGGGCACTGCTGGCCCACCTCGTGTCCAGAAATGCAGGCTGGAACATGACAGACATAAAAGGCGAATATCTGCCAAAAATGCTTACCTATAAAGAACAAGTGGACTTCTTTGCGTTTATTGAAAGAGGAAACTGGCTGATCTTCCAGGACGCCTATCCTCAGCTGCTTCTATACGAAGAAAGTAAAAAACAAAATCGCCCCTTATTTCACCTGCTTTCTAGGCTTCATGTATCAAAATTTATGAAACCCTTTTGGGATAGTTTTTGGAAAGATCATTCCAGTCAAGAACTCACCTTTGCCTTAATTATTAATGAACAGCAATACATCGAAGAACGGGTGGTTCAGAATAATCAATATAAACAAACCGTATTAAACACCACCCTGTTTAAGCTGCAGGATGTATTTGACTTTAACCATATTTTGTTTCCATATATGACTCCACTGCAGAAGAAGACAAAAGTAGTCGGCGGCACTGTCCATCATTTTTCCTCCGTCGAAGACCGGATTGTATTTGGCAAAGGACTGTATGACCTGCTTTTCTCCATTCAGAGCAGACTGCAGCAAATCGTCTCATGGGCCGAATCTAATCCCCACACCGCATCACGCAAGGATTTCTGGCCCCGGCTTTTTAATGATATAAAAGAAAGCGCGCCAGGTCAGGTTCATGAATTAAAGGGCAGTCCATGTTCCATGACAGATCCTGCAGCCAGAATATACAGTCCTAAGCTTACGGACGTGTGGGAAGACTGGATTCACCAGCCGGCTGAGTCTGGCGACTGGTGCAGCAATAAAAAGATGCTTCAACATATCAAAAAACCGATTAAAGTATTGAATGAAGATATTCAGGAGATATATTGTAAAACGATTGAAGAGCTTGAACTCGCGGCATTCGCAAAAAATAAATTTTTCCATAAAAAATAAAATTCATATCTCAATTATTTGTGTAAAATTTTCCATTCCTTTATGCTGAAAATTGAACGACTGTTCACATTCCAGTATAGGAGGAACTTGATATGGCGAGTACAGAAACCGTTTACCAGTCGAATTTTAAAAAAGGTGCATATCCTTTTTTTGAAAACCTGAGGAAGCAACAGCCGGTATTTCCCTTATCCGAACAATTCCAACAGACGACATGGCTGATCACGAAGTATGAGGACGTGAAAGAACTTTTAAAAAGCCAGAGCTTTATTAAAGATATGAGTAAACTTTCGCCGTCTACAACTAACGAAACTGATGGGGTTTCTGCTATTTTTCAAAATATGATGCTCGATGCTGATCCACCTGATCATACAAGACTTCGAAAGCTTGTCCAGCCTTACTTTAATCCAAAATCGATTAAACAGCTGGAATCAAGAATTTCGGAAATTACTGAAGACCTGATCCAGGAAATGAAAAGCAAATCTGGGCCCGTGGACCTTGTGGATGATTTCGCTTTTCCTCTTCCGATCATTGTCATTTGTGAATTACTAGGGGTTCCTTCTAAAGACCGCAATAAATTTAGAAAGTGGTCCAATACCATTATTGCAGCAGCTGATGAATTTGAAGAAGACTTTATTGGGGATGTGGAAGCCTTTCTTGCTTATTTAAAAGAGCTGTTTGATGAGCGCAGAGCCTCACCAGGTGATGACCTGATTTCCAGCCTTCTTCAAGCAGAGGAAGAAGGCGAACAGCTGAGCAGGAATGAACTCTATTCTATGATGGTTCTATTAATTATTGCAGGTCATGAAACGACAGTAAACCTAATTGCTAATACAATGCTAGCTCTATTTGAAAATCCGGAAGAGCTTGAAAAATTGAAAGCTGATCCTTCTTTAGTACCTTCTGCAATCGAAGAAGGTCTAAGATATTACAGTCCCGTAGATTTCTCCACAGCACGCTGGGCCGAAGAGGATCTAACTTTTAAAGGCCATACCATCAAAAGAGGCGATACAGTATTGGCTTCTTTAAGTTCAGCTAATCGCGACGAAGAAAAGTTTGAGAACGCCGATCAATTTAATATTACCCGCACACCAAACTCCCATGTCGCTTTTGGCTACGGCATTCATTTTTGTCTGGGTGCCCCTTTAGCAAGGCTGGAAGGTAAAGTCGGGATAGAGAAATTGTTAGAAGCATTTCCTAATATAAAACTGAACAGTGAGCAGCCTGAATGGCGGCCTGTATTTTTATTGAGAGGCTTAGACCATCTTTTTGTAGACCTTAAATAACATAAGCCCCTGATTTTTTTCAGGGGCTTCTTTTTAATGAGCATGGACGTGAAAGTCAGGGAGCGGATCTTTAAATGTATTCCACGATTTCTTCATTTCTTCCTCTGTTAATAAACAGTCATCTAATTGATTTATGATTTCTGTTTTATTCATGTGAATACCTATAAATACAAGCTCTATTTCTCGGTCTCCGTGTTCAGGACTCCAATTTTTTCTTAACTCAGGGTCTTCTTTAAAAATCGCCTCCTGGTCACTTTTCGAATAAGCGGCTACCCATTGTCCTGCACCTTCTATCATGAGGGACGTACCTGCCTGAGAAAGTAAGCCAGCGACATCATTTCTTGTGGCTAACCAAAAAAATCCTTTAGCCCTTATCACTTCCTCCGGCCAGTTCCCTTCCAGCCATTCCATAAATCTTTCTGGATGAAATGGCTTTCTGCGCCTATATACGAATGAGGTGACTCCATATTCCTCACTTTCAGGTACATGTTCTTCATTCAATTCTTTAATCCAGCCAGCTCCTTGACTCGCCTTTTCAAAATTAAACAACTCAGTATTTAACAATTTAACAGCCGGCACATCTCCAAAAGTCGATTCAATGATATGGGCACTGGGATTTAGCTGTTTTAGCAGTGATTTAAGCTCCAGTTTTTCCTTACTGTTTATTAAATCTACCTTGTTAAGAATAAGAACATTAGCAAATTCAATCTGGTCAATCAGCAGGTCGATTACTTCTCTCATATCTTCTGAATCTGCTGCTTGGTCTCTATCAAGAAGACATTCACCGGCTCCATAATCAGCCCAGAAGCGATTTCCATCAACAACTGTGACCATCGTATCTAATCGGCAGCTATCCATTAAATTAATCCCTAAACTCTCATCCATATAGGTAAAACTTTGAGCTACTGGAATAGGCTCGGAAATTCCCGTTGATTCGATAACAATGTAGTCGATATCCAGGGAAGCCAGCTTTTCAACTTCTTTTATTAAGTCTTCTCTTAACGTACAGCAAATACAGCCGTTTTGCAGTTCAACTAACTTTTCTTCTGTCCGGCTGAATCCTCCCTGTTTAATCATACTGGCATCAATGTTTACCTCACTCATATCATTGACAATCACTGCGACCTTTTTATTTTCTTTATTGTTTAGAAGATTATTTAATAGAGTCGTCTTGCCGGCCCCTAAGTATCCACTAAGAACGGTAACTGGCACTTTTTCTTTCACTTAATCTCTCCTCCAGTCTCTCTAGTATTCTTTGGGCCGCTTTACGTGCACCCGCTATATTTCTCGCTACTGGACCAATCTCTAATTCGGCCAAAGCACCTGATACAAACAAGCCATCTGCCCATTCTAATTCTTTACTTACTACAGGGAATCCACATGGAGCACATGGAAGCTGATTTTTCCGGATCACTTCTTCCACTAACCCTTTACCAGGCAGACAAGAAGCTGCACCCGTTGCTAACAGCAGCGATCCAGCCGAAAACTTTCCTTGCTTTTTCAGCTGTAGTTTAATTTTCCCTTCATGCACATCTGCTGTCATAATGTCATCTGTAATAATTTCGATCTTTCCTTCTGCTTCTCTGCGCTTTAACAGACTATAAAGACTTTGAGTAACAGATCCTCGGTTTCTTGCCTTAGTTATCACCTTGCGCCTTTCCTGATAACTATTAATTCTCTCATATTGATTTAAAAATTTTGGACCTAGCCAGCCGGGATCACTATCAAAATCTTTTACTCGAAACGGATGGCGCTTAATTAAATAAACGGGCTCACTACTATGATGAGCCTGTTTTAAAGCTAAATGTACGGCAGTAGTACCTGCGCCTGTAATAGCTGCCGGACTGGCTCCATGAAATGCTTCCATACCGCGTTCACTAAAAACGTGACTGATTAAGTCTGGAGCCTCTTTTACTAAAGGCTCAGCCCAACCAGGATAATAGGGCTGATCATTCACTCCAAGCGCAAGAACGACTTGTTTTGAAACAACCTTCCTGTTAGATGAAGTAGTTATACTCCATAGATTCCCATTCTTGTCCAGCGACTCAGCCCAAGCCGTCTCCCAGCAGTTCTCTAGTCCGGCAATTTCAAATATTTCCATACAGTGATCGTTAAACATATCGAGTTTAGGACGCTTATAATAGCCTTTAAACCCACCGGCATAGTCACTGGTTTTAGCAAAGCTTTTCAGGTGATACGGGTCAGGATGCAAATGGCGAACAGAAGGTGATCTTAAGTAATCCATTCCAACTCTTTGTGTCAGCCTCTTCCACTTCTCTAAAGGTTCTGGAAAAGGATCAATAATGAGAAGATCATTCTTATTGACTTTTCCGCTTAAAAGCAGATGAGCTGCTATTGTACAGCCTTGTATACCTCCTCCTATAATCACCCATTGATACACAGTGAGTCCCTCCCCTTCCTGCACATTACCAGCTTGATTTTTTCACACCTGGCAGCTGTCCTTTATGAGCTAATTCTCTAAAAGCAATTCGTGACATATTGAATTTCCGCATATAACCCCTCGGTCGTCCTGTTAGCTCACAACGGCTACTTAGACGTGTTGGAGACGAATCCCTTGGTAATTTTCTAAGAGCCTCATAATCTCCTTTCTCTTTTAATTCTTTTCTTAAAGCAGCGTACTTCTTTACTAACTCTTGTCTTTTTTTCTCTTTTACAACTTTAGACTTTTTAGCCATTTCTATATCCTCCTTTATACAAGTAATGATGACGCTTCAAGTGCAAAAATAAACACATTAAATAGTAATAGTTACGATTTATGATTATATACAAAGTTTATTAATTTGTAAACCGGAACCTTAAAAGAGGTTTATGATGTCCAAAAAAAGGAAATATTTTTATAACATTATATTAGAAAGGTAATTAGCGGGAGGTGAGCAAATGGTACATGGAAAGGCATTAGCTATTAAAGGAGTTATGACAATTGTAGGCCTTTATTTAGTTTTAGGAATTGGTTACGGAGTATCTTTTCTCGGTGTCTTACTTCTAAGTATCGTTCAAGGAGCCCTATCATATGTGGCAGGAGATTTGTTTATTTTACCAAGGTTTAAAAACATAATGGCGACTTTTTCGGATTTTTGTTTAACCTTCTTATTAGTAATAGCCAGCGGATCGTTATTCTTTTCTTTAGAAGGATCCTTATGGATGGCAGCTTTAATCGCAAGTGTGGTTATCGCCGCAGCCGAATATGGCTTCCACTTATACCTCGCTACCAACGTCCTTCCTGCAAACAATCGAGTGCGGGCGGAGGTTTATTAATAGATGAACAAGCGGAGTTTCCCTTGGACTCCGCTTGTAATATGTTCTGGCTTATTTTGAAGGTTCTCCTCTCTTTCGATGGTACTCTTTTCCTTTTCGGCGCTTCTTCCTTCGCTTTCGATGGTTCTCCCCCGCCTTTCAGCGCTTCTGCCTTCTTTCGACGCTCCTCCTTTCTCTTTCAGCACTTCCTCCTTCGCTTTTGACGGGGCTTCTCCGCCTTTCAGCGCTTACCCTCTCTTTCAGCACTGCTAAAATAAATAAAAAAGCAGCCCTTTTCTCAAAGGACTGCAATTGAAAATTACATGGTTTGATTAGTTGGTCGAACGACGATTTCGTTCACGGCTACTTCAGCCGGCTCTTCTAAGGCAAAGCGAACCGTTCTCGCGATGCTGTCCGGTTTTATCGCCATTTGATAAAGATCATCCACTCCTGATTTAACGTCGTCATCGGTAATAGTAGATGTAAGCTCTGTTGAAACAGCTCCTGGGGATATAATTGTTGCTCGAATGTTTGATTCCTGAGATTCTTCCATTCTCAGACCATCCGTAATCGCTCGCACTGCAAACTTAGTTCCGCTGTACACCGCGCTTCCAGGGAATACAACGTGGCCGGCTACGGAAGATAAGTTGATGATGTGGCCCTGCTTTCTTTCACGCATATATGGCAGGACGGCTGAAATCCCGTATAAGACCCCTTTAATATTGACATCGATCATCTTATCCCACTCTTCAATTTTTTGCTTATTTAAATATGAGAGCGGCATTAGACCGGCATTATTTACAATGGCATCAATCTGGCCAAATTTTTCATGCGCGAATTTTGCAAGCTCTTCCATTTCTTTAGCAGATGTCACGTCTGTTGACTTGTATACCGCTTCGCCATTATTATTATTCAAATTATCGGCAATTTCTTTCAAACGTTCTTCTCTTCTGGCGGCTAACACGAGCTTAGCACCTTTAGACGATAACTCTTTTGCTGTTTCTTCACCAATCCCGCTTGACGCCCCTGTAATAATTACAACTTTATCTTGTATGTTAGACAATTTAAATCCTCCTATAAAAATGACATCACTGGCTACTGTTTCCGTTCTTGTTTTTGGTTAAACCCTCCGATAGGCCAATACTCATAAAAAAGCCTCAGCTGTATGAGTTCAGCTGAGGCTTTTTTCACTTAATAATTTGAACTTTGCGTATCATATGGCCTTCAATTTCAAGGACTTTGAATGTTAGATTGTCACGTTCAAGCACTTCTCCCTTGTCTGGAAAGTCGTTAAATTCTTTTAACATATATCCTGCAAGGACATCTTCTTCTTCAGGGATATCAGTATCAAAAATAGAATTTAGTCGGCGGAGCGTTATTTTACCGTCACATATAATGTTGGTGTCTGTCAGCTTTTCAACGAGTGGATCAGCTTCCCTGTCGTGTTCATCTTCGATCTCTAGTCCGATCATGGATTCAATAATATCTTCATGAGTAAGCAATCCTTCTGTTCCGCCATATTCATCAAGAACAATAGCCATGTGCTTTTTCTCTTTGCTCATTTTGCGGAAAACCCACTCGATGGACTGGAATTCATAGACGACGACAGGATCATTATCACAATACGCTTCAAAAGGTTTTTCTGGTTCCATCGACCAGGAAAGCAGGTATTTTGAGTGAAAGACCGCTACAATATCATCTATGTCTTCATCATAAACTGGATATCTTGTATAAGGGTGCTCAATTACATTGTCACGCACCTCTTCGAAGGAAGCTGTTTTAGGCAGTGCTTCTATTTCCACGCGCGGGGTCGTCATCACATCTTTTACATTTAAGTTATAAAAGTCCAGGACTCCTTTTATACGGTAGGACTCCGTTTCATTAAAGGTGCCTTCTGAATCTGCAATATCTACCATTGTTCTGAGCTCTTCTTTTGAAATAGATACATCTACTGGCTGTCCTTTAGAAAGGGCCTTGGTAATGAGTCCAGTGAGTTTATTCAATACAAACGTAATAGGTTTGAAAATGATAACAAAGAAACGGATGACGGGATATACAATTAAAGCAATTCGGTCAGGAAAGGTTGCTGCCACGGACTTGGGCAGGACTTCTGCAAAAATAATAATAACTATTGTTAAAATAGCTGAAGCAATTCCGATACTGAAGCCATATTGAATCGCTAACGTTGTCACCAACGTCGGCAGTAGTATGTTGGCTATGTTATTGCCAATTAAAATGGTCGTTATAAATTCACTTGGCTTAGAGACGAGGTTCAGCAGTTTCTTCGCTTTTTTATCGTCATTATCCGCTTTTGTTTTTAATTTCATTTTGTTTGCAGCCGTCAAGGCTGTTTCGCTCCCCGAGAAAAACAGAGAAACAAATATTAAAAAGATGATCGCAATGATCACAGGTTATTTCCTCCTTAAAGCATGCACACATTTTAGTAAATGTTTAATATCTACTATAGATTATTTAATAAAAGGAAGAAAGTAATACATCTTTAGATGAGCAGACACTCATTTTCATAAATATACGAGTAGCGAATGTCTACAAACAAGAAATGCTTGTCTGTTAAAGGAAAGCTGAATGTCCGTACCATTTCTTTTGTTTCGATATCTGAATAAATATCAGAAATCGTCCCTCTATTTAAAGTTTTCATTTGCATAACATTTTCTAAAAAGTACGGCCGGAACGCCCAGTTAGACCCCTTTTTACGAGGTTCGAGCTCCCATTCCTTTTCACGTTTTCTGAAGTTTGAAGAAATTTGCAGGCCGTCACTGTCACATATAAACATCCGAAAGCTTTCTTCATTAAATTGATGGCTGAGTAAGTTTATAAATTCATCAATCTTCTTCGTCCCCTCCCATTTAGACAGCAGTCCTTTCACTTTATGCTCCCATTCAGTGAGAATGACGAGACGCTGTTCGATCAGCAATTTTTCACGCTGAATATATGCTGCTACTTTGCTTCCAATATCAAGTGAGAGGGAGTCTTTACTGAGGAGTTCCACATGGGGCCTTGCCAGATAATGCCCTTGGTAATAGCGCCCTCCATTCTTCCAGGCAAAATGAAGCTGAAAATCATCTTCAATATTTTCAAAAAGTAGAGCAGCCCCGATACGATGAGCCAGCATAGACAGTGAATACATAATATCTTGAAAGACCTCCGAATTGTGAGTACGGATATGTTTCGTATCAATTTTTAAAATATGAGGCTCGAGCTGCCGGATTCTATCAATATTTGAACTCTTTGCTCCTACATGATCAATGGCCACCTGGATGCCATAAGTCTTGTAATAAAGGAGCAGGTTGCTGAGTTTATCAAACTCCTGGTCGAAATCATGCTCTGTCACTTCAATAATAATTCGATTCATGGCAAAACCTCTCTGCTCAAAGGTAAGCAGTGTTTCTAATAAATCTTCTCCGTCATTTACCATCAACTGTTTTGCTGTTCGATTTATAAATAAGTAGCCGCTATTGTCGTTCTTAAGCATATCCGATATAGCCAGCTGCAGGATGTGCTGATCGACTTCTACCTTAAATTCCTCAGGTACTTCTTCATCTAAAAAGAAGGAACCCAAGCTTTCAGATTCATTATTATCATAAAATCTCCCAAGCACCTCATAGCCGATAACATCGTGTTTTATAGCACTGACAATCGACTGATAAGCTGGTCTGACTTTCTGTAAATTTCCTACTACATCTAATGGGTCCATATGTCTCCCTCCTCTGTTCTGTTCATCCTGGTTTTTTCGTCTTTGAGAAGACCGTTTTAAAAAACGAGCAACAAGAAAGCCGGGATTAAATTATTATATATCCCAGCTTCTCAACTTGTCATATACGATTGCTAATTATCACTATAGTTTCGTAACAGGGATTAATATATCAAAATGTGGATCACTAAGGTCTCGATCGGCGGGATACCTTTCGTGTTTAATTGGCAGTTTATCATAGTATGCAGTGCCTTGTTCTTCAAAAGGGACATAATGGTTATTCTTCAGCCAATCATAGATTTCTTCATAGGTGAGGCCAATGTTCTCTCCTTTTTCGTGCGAAGTCATAAGGCAGGTCATAGCAGGAACATAAATTTCTATCATACCTTCAGGAACCGGCTCATTTTCAGGAACTTCGTATACAGAGTAGTGTGAAAAACCATCTGGTCTTAAATGGTAGGAGAGACCTAACTGTATAGCGGGGTCAACAGGTGAAGAAAACTCTTTAACTCTCTCATTCACCTCTGCAATAACTTCCTTTAATGTATGAACATGAGAATAAGCACCTTCCCACTTTAAACCGACTGCCCTGTACCCCGGGCGTTCTACAATTTGGTATTTGTCAACTCCCATATGACTTGCTCCTTTACTTTTTAATTTTTGCGTAAATGCATGTGTCCCTTAACTCTGTCTCATCTACAGACAAGTCCTCATTTTGCAGGATTCCTTCAAGGTGAAACCCTAAGCGTTCAGGAACAGTCCGGCTTTTCCTATTTTTTGAATCACAGCGGATTTCTAAACGACGTGCCTTAAGTTCCTTGAAAGCAAAGTCTGTTATACCTGCTACCGTTTCTGTTACATATCCCTTTCCACTAAATCTCGTATCTGCCCAGTAACCGATTTCAAATTTTCGGACTTGCCAATTTAATCGGTGCAGGCCGGAAGAGCATACAAACTGCCCTGAATCTTTTAAAAAGGCCAGAAATCTTAAATCATCCCGTTTTATAAAGGCTGCATGGGACTCCCTGATATTGGATTCTGTATCTTCCTTTGTTTGATCTTTCTGTGCAAAGGGAAGCCATTGTTTTAACTCGTTTCTTGATGCTTGTATAGACTCATACACTGAAAGTCCGTCTCCCGGATTCGGCTTACGAATCAACAGTCTTTCGGTTTCAAACTGCTCTGGAAAGTCAATTAGTATTGGATCCATCTGCTTAACCCCTTACTCGTCTTCTGGATTAATGATAGCCAGCATTTGATGGTCTTCCCATCTGCCGTTGATTTTGACATTTTTTCTGGCAATCCCTTCTTTATGAAAACCTGCTTTCTCCAGCACCCTGATCGATGCTTTGTTCCGCGGCATGACTCCGGCTTCAATTCTATGTAATTGCAACTCTTTAAACCCATGCTCAACGACAAGTTCTACTGCTTCTGTGGCAAATCCGAGTCCGTTATGCTTCTGATCTACAAAATAACCTACAAACGCTCCCTGCAGTGATCCCCTTAATACTTGAAATAGATTTATAGTACCAATCAATTGATCATTCTCGACATAAAAGATACCAAAATAGTAGCCATCATCTTTAACCATTTCTTCGTGAAACTCTTTAATACGCTGTCTTTGCGTCTCCTCTTTATAAAAATCGTCTATTCGTTCCATGGAGAACATTTCAAAAAACTTTCTGTTATTCGTCTGGAATGAGGCCATTTCAGAAGCATCTTCCACTTCCAAAGGCCTAATATATACTTTATCTCCCTTTAACATGGGTTCCTCCTACATATCGGTAGTATTTACAAGTTCTGATTCAATAATATAACGATCCGGAGCATCCCCTAGGAATTCAAAAGGGTAACAGGTCGTTAACGTAAGCGTAGGTGTCTCTTTATCGACAATCACTGAGCGGTCTTCAGCATCCGTAATCCAAGTTTTCTGAATGACATATTCATATCTTTTCCCTTCAAATTCAAGAAACAACGAATCTCCTTTTTCTATATTTTTCAGTTCGGAAAATACCGTATCTCTATGACCGCTTAACACTGTATGTCGTTCTTCATCAGGGGTTGTTGTCCATTGACTGACATACATCCCAACTCCCTGTTCTAATGTATCATCATCCGCTCCCCAGTAAGTATGATAGCCTTTCTCAAGCTTAGGAATAACAAGTCGACCGATTTCTTCCCCTTCGTTCATGTCTTCCATTTCGTCACTCATCCTAAGGGGGGATTCCGGTGCAGCACTGCCTGATTTTATGGGCTTTTTAACTATTTCCTCTTGTTTATTGCTCTGGGAATCTTCCGCAGTTTCACTTGAATCCTCTACACCCCCCGCCCATTCCTTCATCTCTTCTTCTGATATTGACTCAAAAGCCTGACTGCTTTGCCACCACTGAAAACCATAATAACTGACCATAAAAAAACCTATAGCTACCAAAAGAAGCGATAATTTTTTCACTATTCACTCACCTCACTTCCTTTTATCTTACAATAAACAGTAAAAAGCCGCATACCCTTATGCGGCTTTTTACTTAATTTTTCTTTTAAGATTCACTTGGTTTTCGGCTTCTTAAATGGAAAATAAATGCCCCACCCAGCATTAAAGCCAGACCCGATAAAGCCATTGTCGGATAAGAAGTAGACGTATTTGGAAGCTCGCCGCCCTCTGTTTCCTCCGGCATCATGTCCTCCATAGGTGTTGCGGAAGAAAGTACTTCTTCAGGGACAGTAATTTCACCAACACCATTAAAGTTATCAACCGTCATGTTCATATTAATAACGGAGTTGATCGTTTCTCCGTCCATATTCATATCAGTATCCATCTCCATGACCGTTCCCGTCATATAATGGTTGTCTTTATCGATCGTAACTTCATATTTAAGACTGTTAATAGTCATTTGATTCATCAGCTCGTTCATCATCTCTCCAGATTCCTCATCCTGCATCATAGAGCCAAGCATCTCTCTGGAAGCCTCCATTACAGCTTCGCCGTCACCTTCATAAGTAAGCAGGTAGGAGTCTCCTTGATCTTCCACACTCATTTCCTCACCGAGTGCTTCTAATTGAGCCATTTGTTCCTCTACCATACCCATGCCGGCGAGTTCTGATAACGAATCACTAAATTCATTCGGCATTTTAACCCAGCCTTCTACAGGATCTTCCTGAAAGAATCCTTCGTCTGTCAGATAAGACTCCAGGCTGACTTCCCCTTCTTCAGGGATCATAGTTGTGGTTACCATATGCATGGCAAAAGGATCTACAGTTATATCAACTTCTGATTCTGATGAAATCGACATTTCCTCGCCGCCCATATCCATCATCTGCTCCATTTGCATATGAGTGGAATAGCTGTCCAGCTCGGCCATTGCCTCATTTGATTTTTTCAAAATTTCTTCAGCGCTCATTTCTCCAGCAGCAAAATGAGCCGGTGCTGCTAATAACAGGACAGCAGCAAGTGCACTAGCGGTTAACTTTTTAAACATTTAAACACTCCTATTTTAAAAATTGCAAAACAAATAGAGTGATTACGCCTAATATGTATTCGACCTGTTGACTGGAAAAGCGAAGACATCTTCCATTTATTTTACTAAAGTTCTCATTCCCTAAATAGTTCTTATGAAACGTTTATTTTCTATTTTTGATAATTTTTTACATAAAATAGAGTCTTACTAACGGATAATATTGTCTCAAATTACCTATTATTTAATTACTATTCATTTTCTCAATGGTTTCTCCTATTATTTATTTCCCTCTTCTACTTGCTGCAATTATTATATTTTTCTAATCGATAATAGGCGGGCTGTTTGGATGATTGTAAAGATCAAACATCAGGGCGACTTGTGCATAGGTATTACGGCTGGATGATAGTTCAGGCAGGCGATCAAGTGAAAAAAATTGAACATCACTCGTTTCTAAAGTGTCAATTGAAGGCTGGCCGGTGACCTCACACTCTATAAAAAACTTATAATAGTGAAATGGCTGAGGAGGATGGTCATGTTTTTCGTAATCCAAAACGGCCAGAAGCCGCTTGTAGGAGGCAAAGAACCCCGTCTCCTCCCGTATTTCTCTTGTTACATTTTCTATAAGAGACGAACCTGTATCCGCAAATCCCCCTGGCAGCGCCCATAAATCATCAATCTTTTCTTTAACCATCAATATCTCATCTTTATAGAAAACCACTCCCCTCACATCTACTTTAGGAGTTTGATAACCTTTTTCCAGTAAAAATAAATCCTGTATCTTTTCCATATCTGTATTAGAGTATTCTGCTAAAATTTCTGCACTAAGTTCTAAAAGCTGCTTATAACGCTCAAGGTCGAATTTATCTTTGCTGAAGGCTAATCCTGCCTGAGCAGTAGAATGAATCTGTTTTGCCCAATGTAGCCACTGAAGACTCAAACCCATCACTCCTGTTTAATATTTTTAATCCATATGTAATGTTACGTTTTTAAAGGGAAATCGTTTCATAATTACAAATAAAGACGAAAATGCAGCATGCATTCTCGCCTTTATTTATGTTAACTGGCTGTTTCTTTTTGTTGAATGACAGATTCTTTCACTTTGCGTTTCTTCCAAAAACGAAGGCGGAATCCGCTAAACAATCGATAAACTGCCGGGATAAGAAGTAACGTAATAAACGTTGCAAATAGAAGACCTGAAATGATTACCGTGGCGATTGGTGCCTGATAGCTGCCTCCTGAGCCAGTAGCAAGGGCCAGTGGAAGCATACCAGCTGCCGTAGTCAAGGTCGTCATAAATATTGGCCGAATTCTATCTTTTCCTGCCCCTACAAGAGCTTCATTGACAGAAACCCCTTTTGATCGAAGCTGATTTGTTCTGTCAATATAGAGAATGGCATTATTCAAGATGATGCCAATCAGCATGATAACACCCATTCCTGACATGACACTTAGTTCTCTCTGTGTAAGAAATAAGCCTAATATCACCCCGACAATTGTCATTGGAATGACAGACATAACGATAAGTGGATGACCTAAGTGATTGAATTGAACGGCCATTACAAGATAGACAAGAAAAATAGCTAAGCCAAGGATGATCAGCATTTCCTGGATGAGCTCCTGCTGCTGCTCTAAATCACCAGCTGCAGACACTGTATAACCATCCGGGGCTTTGTACTCATTAATCAATTTCTGAACTTCCCTGTTGACCGCACCTAAATCGGTGTTTTCGATATCAGCGGAAAGAGTGACAAATCGTTCCCCATTCAAATGCCTGATCTCATTAGGAACTTCAGTTTTCTCTAATTCTATAAAACTAGAAAGCTTCTCTTTCCCTTCTTCTGTTTTTATTTCCATATTTAAAAGCTCTGATTGAGAAGTCGTGCTCTTATCCCAGCTTGCAACAATAGGAACGGTTTCCCCATCCACATTCATTTCTCCTGCTGGAGCCTGAATCATAGATTGTTCAACATAGTTTCTGATTTGACTGCTGGAAAGGCCGGCTTCTTTAATAGCTGCTTCTTTTAACACTATCTCCTGTTCTACAGAAGACCTTTCATCAGAACTGCTTAGACCTGCAATACCTTCAATTTTTTCCATTTCTTTCCTAAAATCTTCTGCAATGGCCTTAAGCTCTGTAAATTCTTCTCCCTTAATATTAACTTGAACTGGATAAGCCGCCCCTCCGGACATCGCACTCTGTACAGAGTTAATAGGTAAAGTCTCTTCCAATTCCCGAAGAGAACTTAGAATATTTTCATTCACCTGCTTTTGTTCAACTGTTATGTTCTCGCCCTTGGTCATATTCACTATTGAGAAAAGCATACCACCGCTTTCCATTAAATAATTTGTTTCTACATCATCAACGTTCGACAACTTTTCATTTATTTCCCGGGCAATTTCTTCTTTGTCCTGATTAGTCAAGCCTGTGTCTAAGTCGACGATCAGCTCAGTATAACGATTAAATACATCCGGCATAATTGTCATCGGTATTTTAGGTACAAGCAGTAGTGAGCCCGCAAACATAACTGCAGAAATGCAAACCACAGCAAAACTGTACCTTTTCTTTTTAACAACTTTTGAAATGATTCGTCCGTATCCACTGATAATTCTCCCTTCCTGCTTTATCTCATTTGAAGGTCGAAGTTTTAAAAACTTTTCTGATAATGATGGGATAACGGTGAAAGAAACGATGACTGAGCTGATGAGAGTGACTGCAACTACAACAGAAAGCATGATCATAAAGCTCCCCATTTCACCGCCAAGCAGTCCGATCGGAACAAAGACCGCGATAGTAGTGAGCATCGAAGCTAATACAGCATTTCCTACTTCCTTTGTACCCTCAAGAACAGCCGGTAAGTTCTCTAAGCCTTTTTCTTTCTTTTTATAAATGGATTCAAGAATAACGATAGAAGAATCAACCATCATTCCTATTCCGAGGCCAAGCCCTATTAATGTAAGAATGTTAAAGCTGTAATCAAGGAGCCACATTGATGTGAAAGTTAATAGAATGGAGGTCGGAATACTGAGACCGATAATAAAGGTCGCACGCGCATTTCTTAGGAACACCAGAAGAATAACGAGCGCAAGAATTCCCCCAATTAAAATATTAGAGGTTACTCCATCCAAAGACTCTTCTACATAGTCGGCTTGAGCCACAATCTCATTGATTTCAATTCCTTGAGGAAGCCCTGCCTCCTTCATATTCTTTATTTCTGCCCGAACCGCTTCTGCCATTTCAATTTGCGTATACTCAGAAGATCGGCCAATTTGCAATAAAATAAAGTCATTTGATCCGTTTTTCCATACATAGGAAGAATTTTCGACTGGTTTTAGAGAGACCTCTGCAAGCTCGCTAAGCTGAATCATACCGTTTTCACCAGGAATTTCGATTTGTTCTACATCTTTTGCACTGTCAAGCTGAGTCACCCACCTTAAAGTTGGTGATTCGGCTTCTTCTGTCAGCTCCCCGAGTGTTGATTCCCTGTTAGCTTCTTCAATAGCTCCTGTTACCTGATGAAAATCAAGTCCGTTTTCGATGACTTTCTCCTGGTTAAATTCAATCACTAATTCGTTTTGAGCAGTTCCTGAAAGGGAAAGGTCACGCACTTCCGCTAGGTTTTCGAGTCGTGGCTTTAATTCATCTTCTGCGAAAGAGGATACCTGATTCATATCCGTTCCAGAAACATCCATAAAAAACTCATATCCTGTATCTAATCCATACTGACCCGCTTCTACTTCTTCAATATCTGGATTATCGACGGCCGTTGTGTTCACAACAGATTCTACCTCTTTATAAACTTCGTCCCCTTCTCCTTCTTTAAACGTTAATTGGAAAGAACTTCTTCCCATGTTTGTTGTTGAGCTTACTTCTTCGACTCCCTCGATTCCCTCGAGCTTCTGCTCTAACTGATTAGTAATCGACCGTTCGACTTCAACAGCTGGTGTATCACCAGCAAATATTTCTATGTAGCCTCCATCCATCGTTACCGGCGGCATGAGTTCCTGATCAAGCTTAAGCAGAGAATAACCTCCTGTCATAAGTACTAGAACTACAAGAAGGCCAACTAAGATCTTGCGTTGTACGATAAATTTTAATAATTTCATAAAACCCCTCCACATCTACGGATTCATTTTTATTCCTCATTTTTACAATCTCATGTGCACTATAACCTATAAATGTCACTTGATGTTTTAAACTTTCTTAATATTTGGTACTTTTATCATATATTATTTTTCACCAGCCGCTAATGAACTAGAGACTTATCTTTTGTAAGACCACAGACTTATATATGAAATCATTATTTGATTTAGACTTCGAATGGACGAAGAAAAGACCTTTTTATTACACTTAACTGTGTTATACTTAAAGGTGATGGAGTTTAATAAAGTCTGCAATCAGCAGGAGAGGTTCTAGCTACACCCTCTATAAAAAACTAAGGATGGAACTGTACCTGCCTTAGGTGCGGTTTTTTTATGTTTTTAGGGTTAGTAGAATTCTCTTTTTCATTAGAAAGGGGATTTTTTTTATGAATAATAAAGCAGTAGTCGTCTTCAGCGGGGGGCAAGACAGTACAACATGCCTGTTTTGGGCGTTAAATAAATATGAAGAAGTTGAAGCTGTAACCTTTGATTATAATCAGCGTCATAAGGATGAAATAGAAGTGGCGAAAAAAATTGCCCAGGATTTAAATGTAACGCATCACGTACTAGATATGTCGTTACTCAGCCAGTTGGCACCTAATGCACTGACCCGAGATGATATTGAGGTGAAAGATGGTGAAAATGGAGAGCTTCCTTCCACTTTCGTGCCAGGACGTAATCTTCTTTTCTTATCCTTTGCAGCGATTCTTGCCAAGCAAATCGGTGCCGCCCATGTAATTACAGGAGTCTGCCAAACGGACTTTAGCGGTTACCCCGATTGCCGAGATGTATTTATTAAGTCTTTAAATGTAACGCTTAATTTATCTATGGATGATGAGTTTGTCGTTCACACACCACTCATGTGGCTTGATAAGGAAGAAACGTGGGAGATGGCTGATCAGCTAAATGCTTTTGACTATATCCGTGAGCATACTTTGACATGCTACAACGGAATTATCGGAGATGGCTGCGGTGAGTGTCCTGCCTGTAAACTGCGTCGAAACGGTTTGGAGAATTATCTCCAGAGAAGAGAGGAGGTTCAGTAAATGTTCGGTTTCACGATTGTCGAAAACCTCCAAAAGATGGACAAAGATATTCAAAAACATGAACTAAGATATCACAGCAAGCGGGTTCTAGTCAGTAAAGAGTTTACATTTGATGCCGCCCACCATCTACATTGCTATGAAGGAAAATGCAAAAACTTACACGGTCACACTTATCGTGTCGTGTTTGGCATCAGTGGGTATACCGATGATATTGGACTTGTCATCGATTTTGGCGATATTAAAAAGGTTTGGAAGGAACAAATCGAGATTCATCTGGATCACAGATACCTTAACGATACTCTCCCTAACATGAACACTACGGCAGAGAACATGGTTGTCTGGGTCTATGAAAAAATGGAGCAGGCATTAGCAGAAGAGCGCGAGGATTACCGTGTGGAGTTTGTAAAACTTTATGAAACTCCAACAAGCTATGCTGAAGCAAGACGGGAGTGGATGATCGATGGCTAACAAATTTCCGGTCTTAGAAATTTTCGGCCCCACTATTCAAGGAGAAGGAATGGTCGTCGGCCGGAAAACAATGTTTGTACGAACAGCCGGCTGTGACTACAGCTGTGCATGGTGTGATTCAGCTTTTACATGGGATGGCAGTGCGAAAGAAGAAGTACGGCGAATGACAGCGGAAGAAATCGTACATGAGCTTCGAGAAACCGGTGGGGACAAATTTGACCACGTGACCGTATCCGGAGGGAATCCAGCACTTTTAAAACACCTCAATGAATTGATTGAGCTTCTTCACGAATTAAGAGTCGAAGTTGCCCTGGAAACACAAGGCAGCCGCTGGCAGGAATGGTTCTTGGAAATTGACGACCTGACGATATCTCCCAAGCCTCCAAGTTCAAAAATGAAAACTAACTGGGAAACACTTGATGGTATCCTTCAAAACCTGAAAGTTAATGGCCGCCTTTCCCATACCAGCTTAAAGGTCGTAATTTTTAATAAGAAAGACCTTGAGTACGCGGAGAAGGTTCACAAAAGATATGAAGAAGTGCCGTTTTTTCTTCAGGTGGGCAATGAGGATTTGGAAGAGGAGCAGCCTGAACGACTAGCGTCCGACTTGCTCTCTAAATATGAATGGCTGATCGATAAAGTCATGGAATCTTCCGCCCTCAATCACGTAAGAGTACTGCCACAGGTTCATGCCCTGTTATGGGGAAATAAGCGGGGAGTATAAAAAAAGCTCGGCAAGCCTAAAGGCTACCGAGCTTTTTTCTTATCATAATATCCTTTAATAATAATCGCAGCATGGATGGCACCGGGTACGAAAAATAGTGCCGTCAGTAATAGATTTAGAAGTGCTTTTCCAATTTGTCCTGTAAAAAGGACAGCAACTGGTGGTAAGAAAATAGCTAAGATATAAAGCATTGTTAAAAAACTCCTTTTATTAATTAGTATGAGTTAATCGTCTTTTACGTTGTCTCCACAGTATGATTTCCAGGGCTGCGATGCAGATGACCAGCCATGAAAGACCAATGGTTAATCCTCCTATAACATCAGTAAAGTAATGAACGTTTAAAAATACCCGGCTGAATGATATAAGGAATATTAAGAGCACAAGGCATGTATTAATCACCCACTTTAACGGTTTCTTTAAAGGGCTGATGAGAACCACATAGATCATAAAGCCGTAAAAAACCGAAGCACCGGACGTGTGACCACTTGGAAAGCTGTACCCTGTCCCATCATACTCAGCTAACAGCTCAGGCCTCTCCCTGCTAAAAAATAATTTTAAAACCTTTGTAAGGGCCGAGATCCCGACCATAGCTACCGCTAAATATACGGCTGTCCACTTGCTTAACGGGATAAAAAACAGTAAACAGAAAAACATAATAATCGTAAAAATGGTAATTAATGTTACAGATCCAGCCTCCGTAATCCATCCCATAGCTGTGGTGAGCCAGGCCGGACTTTCGCTTGCAACACGGGCGGCGGCTGCATCAACGGCAAACTTTTCTCTTTCCATGACATCTTCTGCTATTTCCATGAATAGAGCGCCGCCGCTCCCTACCGCCAAAAGTCCAATCAGTACAAGTAATATGGAGGATTTCGAAAGTTCCGAAGCTTTCGATTCAGAAAATAACATGACAGTAAGCTTCCTCCTCTGTCTATCTTGAGCAGTACCATAAAATCCTATTCCCCTATTGATGGCCGGTAAAACGACTCTATCTTCTCTTTTAATTTTGACAGCTGTTCTCCTGGTGATTCTTCCTCTTTCCACGCTTCTCTCCGCTCTTTCAGCGCTTCCTGGCTCTTTCGACACTTCTCCCTTCTCTTTCAGCGCTTTTAGTCACTTTATCCCCCCATAATCCCAACCGCCTCTAACAAATTTACTAAAACTCTTTTTCATAACATAGGTAAAAATTCTGATATATTTTTTTAAACTAGATTGCCTTTTATAGGAAAGATTGATAAAATTATTAGAAAATTACTAATTTTTCATGCACCGTCAGGGGGTACAAAGATGAAGCTTTATCTTTCCGTAGATATGGAAGGAATAACAGGACTGCCGGATCATACTTTCGTTGATTCTTCAAAGCACAATTATGAGCGTGCCAGAAAGATAATGACAGAAGAAGCGAATAACGTGATTTCATCGGCATTAGAACAGAATATTAAGGAAGTTACAGTAAACGACAGTCATTCTAAAATGAATAATTTATTGATTGAACACATTCACCCGGAGGCTCAGCTGATTACAGGAGATGTGAAACCTTTTTCTATGGTACAGGGATTGAATGATACATATGATGGAGCGATTTTCCTCGGCTACCATTCAAGAGCTGATCAGCCGGGAGTTATGTCTCACTCCATGACATTTGGAGTCCGCAATTTTTACATAAACGATATGGCAGTAGGAGAACTTGGACTAAATGCTTATGTTGCCGGCTATTATGATGTTCCTTTAATTATGGTCTCGGGCGATGATCGTGTAGCAGAGGAAGCGAAAGGCTTAATACCTAATATCGTCACAGCTCCTGTAAAAGAGTCCATTTCAAGATCAGCTGTTAAAACATTAACTCCAAAAAAAGCCGGAGAGCTGTTACATAAGAAGACGGTGGAAGCGATAGAAAACCTCCAGAATATCCAACCGCTGATCCCGCCAAAATCTCCATTATTGAGAATAGAATTTGCAAATTATGGACAAGCCGAATGGGCGAATCTTATGCCAGGAACTCAAATCGAGCCCAATACAACTACGGTCTCCTATCAGGCAAAAGACATATTGGAAGCATACCAGGCGATGATCGTTATGACTGAGCTCGCGATGCGTACGACATTTAGTTAGGGGGATCGTCCATGGGCCGTTACATATTGAAACGCTTTATTTTAATGCTTGTTACCATACTTATTATCGCTACATTAACTTTCTTTCTCATGAATCTGCTTCCTGGTTCGCCTTTAAATGAGGAGCGATCCACCAATGAAGCGGTTCAGCAAAACTTGGAGGCGCACTTTAATCTCGATGAGCCTCTCATTGTTCAGTACATTTTATATTTAAAATCAATAGTGACATTTGACTTTGGTCCGTCAATTAAACAGCCGACGGAAACCGTCAATTCCCTTCTCGGCCGTGGCTTTCCCATTTCTGCTGAGCTTGGAATCTGGACAATTCTTGTCGCTCTTATATCCGGTATTACACTTGGGGTACTGGCTGCGCTTAAACATAATGGAATTATTGATTATGTTGCGATGACTGTGGCCGTGCTTGGTATTTCCATTCCTAACTTTGTGCTGGCAACAATGTTAATTCAGGAATTGGCCGTTAACCGCAACTTTTTTCCTGCGGCTACGTGGAGCTCTCCAATGCATATGATCCTTCCGATTCTTGCTCTCGCCACTGGACCAATGGCCATTATCGCTCGTTTAACCCGCTCGAGCATGCTCGAAACTTTAACACAGGATTATATTAAAACGGCCAGGGCCAAAGGCTTGTCCCCTTTTAAAGTAGTCGTTAAACATGCCTTAAGAAATGCTCTGATGCCTGTTGTTACTATACTTGGAACGTTGATGGCCGGAATCTTAACAGGCACATTTGTGATTGAGAAAATATTTGCGATTCCTGGAATGGGCAAGTATTTCGTAGAAAGTATTAACCAGCGGGATTACCCGGTAATTATGGGAACTACCGTGTTTTACAGCGCATTTCTTGTGTTTATGCTGTTCCTTGTGGATATTGCGTATGGTCTTTTAGATCCTCGAATTAAGCTGCACGACGAAGGAGGTAGCTAAAATGCTTCCTGTTACAAAAAACAAAAAAACCAATCATTCAGAGATTCCAGACGAATGGTTTCGACCGATTGAAAAAAATGAAAAAAGCGCTGAAACCGTTGTTCGACCTTCTCTTTCCTACTGGCAGGATGCCTGGCTAAGACTGCGGACAAATAAGCTGGCAATGGCCGGTCTGTTTTTCTTAATCTTGCTTGGTATTATGGCGATCTTCGGTCCGATTTTGTCGCCACACTCAGTCTCTCATCAGGTGCTTTCTAATCAGAACCAGCCTCCATCCCTTACCCATTGGTTTGGAACGGATGATATGGGAAGAGATGTTTTTACAAGAACATGGTATGGAGCAAGAATTTCGTTATTTGTCGGCTTAATGGCCGCACTCATTGATTTTTTTATTGGTGTTACATATGGAGGCATTTCCGGCTATAAAGGCGGCAGAACAGACAATATTATGATGCGTATTATTGAAGTTTTATATGGACTTCCTTATCTGCTTGTCGTTATTTTACTGCTCGTTGTTATGGGACCGAGTCTGATGACCATTATTATCGCACTAACTGTCACCGGGTGGGTTGGCATGGCGAGAATTGTACGGGGCCAGGTACTTCAAATAAAGCAAAATGAATATGTGCTTGCCTCCCAGTCATTTGGGGCAAAGACGAAACGGATTATTCAGAAGAATCTTCTCCCCAATACGATGGGTCCAATTATTGTTCAGATGACATTAACGGTTCCCACCGCTATTTTTGCTGAAGCTTTCTTAAGTTTTCTCGGATTGGGTATACAGTCCCCGTTTGCCAGCTGGGGTGTTATGGCGAATGATGCACTTGGAACCATTCTGTCCGGTCATTGGTGGCGGCTGTTCTTTCCAGCATTCTTTATCTCAGCAACAATGTTTGCGTTTAACGTTTTAGGTGACGGTTTACAGGATGCCCTGGATCCTAAATTAAGGAGGTAGCTTCAGTGGAAAAAATACTTGATATTCAAGACCTTCACGTTTCCTTTCAAACTTACGGAGGAGAAGTTCAAGCCATTCGAGGAGTCAATTTAGAACTTTATAAAGGAGAAACATTGGCCATTGTTGGAGAATCAGGATGCGGCAAAAGCGTTACAGCTAACAGCATTATGAAACTGATCCCCTCCCCTGCTGGAAAAATTAAACAAGGTTCAATTGCATTTAAAGGTAAAGATCTTACCAAAATGTCGGACAAAGCGATTCGAAAGGTGCGGGGTATTGATATTTCAATGATCTTTCAGGATCCGATGACCGCGCTGAATCCGACGCTTACTATTGGAGACCAGCTGACTGAAGGAGTCCGTCAGCATCGCCGGGTATCCTCCGCTGAAGCCAATAAGCAGGCAATTGAAATGCTAAAGCTTGTCGGCATCCCTAACCCGGATGAAAGAATGAAGCAATATCCGCATCAGTTCAGCGGCGGGATGAGGCAACGGATCGTAATTGCCATGGCCCTTATTTGTGAACCGGAATTATTAATTGCAGATGAACCGACAACAGCGCTTGATGTGACGATCCAAGCTCAGATATTACAGCTGTTTCAAAGAATCCAGCGGGAAACCGGTGTTTCGATTATTTTAATCACTCACGATCTGGGAGTGGTAGCTAAAGTTGCCGACAGAGTTTCCGTGATGTATGCAGGAAAGGTTGTCGAAACGGGTACAAGACGTGATATTTTTCACCGGCCGAGCCACCCGTATACTCAGGGACTGCTCCATTCCGTCCCCCGTCTTGATCAAAAAGGAGAAAAACTCATTCCGATTGATGGGACTCCACCCGATTTATTTTCTCCCCCGGAAGGGTGTCCATTTACCGCAAGATGCCCCCATGCAATGGAAGTTTGTTCAAGGATTTACCCTTTTCATTCAGAACTCAGCGAGACTCATGCTGTCGACTGCTGGCTTCAAGATGAAAGGGCTAAAAAATATATGGCTTCACCCAGTTAGAGATTTTTATTATTGAAAGGGGAAAAGAGTATGAAAAAGTGGTTAACCGTTTTGCTCAGCTTAGTAGTTGTCGTTATGCTGGCAGCCTGTACGGCAAACGAGAGTTCCGGAAATGACAATGAAAGTGAGGACGGGGAAGAATCAGGCGGCAGCGATACTTCCACCCTCCTGCTAAACAATGGTACAGAACCCACCTCTTTGGATCCGCCGATTGGCTTTGACGCGGCTTCCTGGAATGTGCTGAACAACTTAATGGAAGGTATGACCCGTCTAAACCAGGAGCATGAACCGGAAGAAGCGACGGCCGAGTCCATTGATGTATCTGAAGATGGAACGGTCTACACTTTTACGATTCGTGAAGATGCTAAATGGTCAAACGGTGATGATGTAACTGCAGAAGATTTTGAATTTGCCTGGAAACGTCTATTAGATCCTGAAACAGCATCTCCTGCTGCGTTCCTTGGATATTTTATTGAAGGCGCTGAAGATTATAATAATGGAGAAGGATCAGCCGATGATGTAATGGTAGAAGCTACTGATGAGAAAGAGCTGAAAGTAACTCTTAATGCCCCTACGAATTACTTTTTAAATATTATTTCCAACCCGGCGTTCTTCCCGATCAATCAATCGGTCGCTGAAGAAAACAAAGAGTGGTTTACAGATGCTGAATCTTTTGTCGGAAACGGTCCTTTCTCACTTGATAAATGGGAGAAAGATAGTGAAATGGTATTAAAGAAAAATGAGGAATATTGGGATGCAGATACCGTAAAATTAAATGAAGTAAGTTTTGCCATGGTAAATGATCCAAATACGGAATACCAAATGTATGAAAGCGGCGACCTCGATAATTCTGAAATTCCAGCAGACCTGGCAGATCAGCTGCTTGAAAGTGAAGATGTGACCATTGAAGACCAGGCTGGAAATCAGTTCTACCGCTTTAATGTAAAAGAAGAGCCTTTTCAGAATAAAAAAATCCGTAAAGCTTTAGCAATGGCAGTAAACCGTGAAGACATCGTCAATTACGTAACAAAAATGGGCGAAGAAGCAGCCCACGGCTTTGTTTCACCTGGATTCGCTGATGCTAACGGTAATGATTTCCGTGAACAAAGCGGCAAACTTGTTGAATTCAACCCGGAAGAAGCTAAAAAACTTCTTGAAGAAGGTATGGAAGAAGAAGGATATGATGAGCTTCCTGATATCACATTGACTTACAATACGGACGAAACGAATAAGAGTATTGCTGAAGCGATTCAGGAAATGTACAGCGAGAACTTAGGAATCGACGTCACACTTGAAAACACGGAATGGAACGTTTTCCTCGAGGATCAGAAAGCCTTGAAACACCAGCTTTCCCGCAGTTCTTTCCTTGCTGATTATGCAGATCCGATAAACTTCCTGGAAAGCTTTGTTACAGATTCTTCTATGAACCGTACAGGCTGGTCCAATGAAGAATATGATAAGCTGATTGCCGATGCGAAAGAGGAAACAGATGAAGAACAGCGCTTTGAATATATGTATGAAGCCGAAAAGATTTTAATGGAAGAAATGCCGATCTTCCCTATCCACTTCTATAACCAGGTCCATCTGCAAAAAGAAAATGTGGACGGTATTGTCCGCCACCCTGTAGGTTACCTTGAACTGAAATGGGCCACAAAAGAATAAAAGTAACAGTGTGAGGACCCATACATTTGTATGGGTTCTCCCCTGCTTATAGACATAAACAGGAGGCCAGATCATGATTTTCCCAAAACGATTAAAGCCAGGTCAAACTATCGGTGTTATCGCACCGGCCAGTCCACCCAATCTGACAAACCTGCATAAAGCTATTCCTTTTTTCAACAGCCTGGGGCTTCATGTAAAAGTTGCCCCCCATGTGTCGAGTACATATGGATATCTTGCCGGCAGTGATGAGGAAAGGCTTCATGACCTACACCTTATGTTTTCCGACCGTACAATAGATGCCGTTTTTTGTGCAGGCGGAGGTTTTGGCACGAGCCGTATTGTTGATCAGATCGACTACAAGCTCATTCAAAAACATCCTAAGATTTTTTGGGGCTACAGCGACATCACTTATTTACATACCGCTATTCGCCAAAAAACAGGGCTGATCACTTTTCACGGTCCGATGCTCAGCTCTGATATTGGCAAAGATGATTTTGATGCTTTTTCCACTCTAATGTTTAATCAGTTGTTTCATCCAACCGAGCTTACTTATTCTGAATCTATTAATCCTTTACATACTCTCTCAGAAGGGGAAGGATCCGGAGAATTAGTCGGCGGAAACTTATCTTTACTCGTTAATACGATTGGCTCCCCTTATGAAATCGATTCTAAAGGAAAACTCCTGCTGATTGAGGATATTGGCGAGGAGCCTTACAGAATAGATTCTTTTTTAAGCCAGCTTAAACTATCTGGTAAACTATCAGAAGCAGCCGGGATTGTAGTAGGAGATTTCAAAGATGCAGAACCGAAGAAACGAGAAGAGTCTCTAAGTTTAGAAAAGGTGTTCGACCACTATTTTTCCGACCTGGATGTACCTGTGATATCTGGTTTTAAAATCGGCCACTGCCTCCCTCATTATGCTGTCCCACTGGGAGCTAAAGCAGAATTATCTACTATTACTAAAACCTTAACCATCCAGCCGGGTGTGGCATGGTAAGAAGAAAGGGGGCGGATCTGTGAATATACAATCAATTGAAACCTTCCGAATGGCCGTTCCTTTGAAAAAGCCCTTTAAAACCGCGCTCCGAACGGTAACAGTAGCAGAAGCCATCTATGTAAAAATAACTTGCGACAATCAGATAACTGGCTGGGGGGAAGCTCCCCCTACCCATGTTATAACTGGGGAAAGCCTATTGAGTATTGAATATGCTATACAAAGTATTTTAAAACCTGCTATTTTAGGGAAAACACTTTTAAATAGAGAAAAATTATTTCAAACGATTCAACAATGTTTAGCAGGAAATACGAGTGCAAAAGCAGCTGTCGATATGGCGATTTACGATTGTTTAGGACAGAAATGCCGACTTCCACTTTATCAGCTCTTAGGCGGGTATCGCAGCAAACTGGAGACAGATTATACAGTTAGCATAAATGAACCGAATGAAATGGCCACTGATGCAGGAAAGTATATGGCTGATGGATTTAATATTTTAAAAATTAAAGTAGGAAAAGACACAATTGAAAAAGATATTCAAAGAATACAAGCAATTCGTGATGAGGTCGGCCCTTCCCCTGTTATCAGACTTGATGCCAATCAGGGATGGACGGTAAACGAGGCTGTTTATGCCATCCGCCGCATGGAAGATTTGAATTTAGGGATAGAGCTTATCGAGCAGCCTGTCTCAGCCCATGATATTGAAGGTTTAAAAAAAGTTTCCCAACAGACGCTTATTCCTATCATGGCAGATGAAAGTGTCTTTTCTATCTTTGATGCTAGAAGAGTGATAGAAACGAGAAGTGCCGACATGATTAATATTAAACTGATGAAGTCAGGGGGTATTCATCAGGCTTTAAAGATTAATAAGCTTGCTGAATCCTTCGGTATTCCTTGTATGGTCGGCAGTATGATTGAAACGAAGCTCGGGATTACCGCTGCTGCTCATTTTGCAGCCAGTCAGAAGAATATTACTCATTTCGACTTTGACGCACCGCTTATGCTCTCCTCAGATCCTGTAAAGGGTGGAGTTATCTTTGATAAAAATTTCATTACACTATCTGAAGATTATGGGCTTGGCGTACAATCCGTGAAAATAGATTGAATAAAAAGGAGGGAAGTTAATGACACAAGCAGAAGCTACACGTACAACCTGGGTTGTCCAAGTACCTGTTGCAACAGTATGGACAACGATAGAATCTCCCCGATCGATCGATTTACCAGGGATTTCAAACCCTGCAAAAATTAAAGAATGGCTCGATTCATTGACCTATGAGACTAGTCTTTCACTCAGTGATGAAAATCTGGTTCAGTCCCAGCTGCTTTATGGTGAAAAAGTTCTTGTAGATAATATTGAAAACGAGTGGGCCCGTGTAATTATTCCTACCCAGCCATCTAAAAAAGACGATCGCGGGTATCCTGGATTTGTTCCTGTTAAGCAGTTGAAAGAAATCCCTGAAGATGAATGGACAGGAAAAGGGATAGCAGTGGTTAAGAAGAACACCACACTTTTGATTGATGAAAAAGGAGAACCGATGTTTGAAATCAGCTATTTAACCTCCCTCCCTGCTTTATCAGAGGAAGGAGAGTTTATCCGTGTAAGAACACCACACGGTATCGGACTTGTACCTGAGAGGGACATTTCCATCTATCCATCTAAAGAGCAAATTCCTCAAGGAAACGGAAAGGCTATTCTTGAAGCAGGGGAAACATTTCTGGATCTCCCTTATTTCTGGGGAGGTATGAGCTCTTACGGCTATGATTGCTCAGGCTTTGCTTATAACATGCACAAAGCCAATGGCTACGTCATCCCACGTGACGCGACAGATCAGGCGACAGCTGGAGAAGAAGTGGAACTTGATGAGATTCAGCCGGGAGATCTTTTATTTTTCGCCTACGAAAATGGCAAAGGAATGATTCACCATGTCGGTATATACTATGGTGACGGTAAAATGATCCACTCTCCGAAGACAGGGAAAACGATAGAAATTATTCCTCTAGAAGGAACCATCTATGAAAAAGAACTATGCTTAGCCAGAAGATATTGGAAAGAATCGGAGGATCACAGATGAGAGAAGAGAAAACACTCCAAGTCCGAAACTTAAAAAAGCATTTTTATCTTGGAAAAGGTAAAACATTAAAAGCGGTCGATGGGATCAGCTTTGATATTCATAAAGGTGAAACCTTCGGACTTGTAGGAGAATCGGGATGCGGAAAGTCTACAGCAGGAAGAACCATTCTAAATTTGTACAACCGAACAGACGGCCAAGTATTGTTTAACTCTAGAGATGTTCATTCACTCGGCGAAGAGGACAGCTTTAAATTAAAAAGACAGATGCAGATGATTTTCCAAGACCCTTATGCTTCCTTAAATCCGCGATCGACGGTCGCAGATATTATTTCAGAACCGATGATTGTCCACAAACTCTACAAAACAGAAAAAGAAAGACTAAACCGGGTGTATGAACTTTTAGAAGAAGTCGGTCTTAATAGAGATCATGCGAACAGATATCCACATGAGTTCAGTGGGGGTCAGCGCCAGCGGATTGGAATAGCAAGAGCGCTCGCATTGGATCCAGATTTGATTATTGCCGACGAACCTATTTCAGCCCTTGATGTTTCCGTGCAAGCCCAGGTGGTAAATCTGCTCGAACGACTGCAGGAGGAAAAAGGGTTAACGTATTTATTTATTGCCCATGACCTTTCCATGGTAAAACACATTTCTGACCGTATCGGTGTTATGTATTTAGGGCATATGGTGGAGCTGACTACAAGCGAGCAGCTTTATGATAAACCATTGCACCCCTACACTCAGGCACTTCTTTCAGCCATCCCTATTCCGGATCCTGATGTAGAAGACAGCCGCGAACAAGTCATTATTGAAGGTGAACTCCCAAGCCCGATTGATCCTCCAAGCGGATGTGTTTTTCGAACACGCTGCCCATTTGCGATGAAAGCCTGCGCGGAATTCACACCGGTATGGCAGGAAGTTGAAAAAGATCATTTTGCAGCCTGTCACTTATATAACGAGGAGATAAAAGATAAATCCCCTGTGGGGGGCCGCACGGAAGCGGGTGTATAAAAAAAGGTATCAGGCAGTGTCGGCCTGGTACCTTTTTTATCCTGCACTTCTACTCTCTTTCTTTCCTGCTCTGTCCCTTTTACTCAATAAGCTCCCCGTCAATGAAGCTAACACCTGCTGAAACAGCATACCAACGATAACAGGGACGGCTGCAGGAGGAGGAAAATAGGTAATCGCAATAACAGCGCCCCCACTAATGTTTCTCATACCGCTGTTAAAAGTAAGGGAAATATTACTCGCCCGGTCAAGTCCGCTCAGCTTACCAGACAAATAACCAATATAGTAAGCAAGGACGGCAAGAAAAAATACAGTTAATGCAACTAAGAGAAGTTTTACATCAATATTTTTTAAATAAGGAGCGACAGCTGAACTGTTTATTGCAACAACAGTACCGATCCCAATTTTAGTAAACGGAGCTAAGTTAGCTTCAAGCTTTCTCGTTTTCCGAGGATTCATCCACTGATTTACACACATTCCCAGGATTGAGGGAATGACAATCATCCAGAGGAGCCCTGCCATAATATCAACCGGACTCATTTCGATACGATTTCCCACAAGAACTTGCAGGACAAGTGGAACGATAAACGGAGCCAGCAGAGTGTCGATCAAAATAATTGAGAGAGTCAGCACTACATTTCCCTTATAGATGGCTACCCATATTAAACTCGTAATCCCAGTCGGTATAACAAAGGATAGGACAAGACCTATTGTTGTCATCTCATCTCCGGGAAAAAGAATCTTTCCTGCACCTAATGCGATCAGAGGCATAATCAAATGAAGGACGACTAGACATATGATCAGAGATAAGGGATGGCGCATGACGTTTCTTAAGTCATGAAAATTTGAGCCGAGGCTTCCGGAAAAAGTCATAAATGCAAAAATCCACGGAACGAGAAATACATATATACTCAGCCAGTCATTCAGCAACACTCCGATGACGACAGCAGCGGGTGTAATATAGGGCATGATTTTTTGCAAATATAAATTCACAGCGCTAAGCATATACAAAACTTCCTCTCAATCTGTTCGTAGGGAATATCTAGTAATTATAACTCAAATTCCAGAACGTGTACCTATAGAAATGCCTGAATCACTAAGTGAGTCGGGTCTTGAGCCAATTTAGCGACCTTCGTCCGCTTACTTCATGCTCCCCTTCAAATAAATCCAATGTTAAGCGTCCAGCCGCCTTTCTGCTGTTATATGCCTCTTTTAAACTTGCATAAGCTTTTTCCGCCTCCGCGGCTGGAAAAGTAGAGTCTTTCCGGCCGGATTCTATAAACAACGGCCGGGGAGCTATTAATTTTAGTAAGTCAGGCAGCTCGCCCAGTCGCAGCAGCCCTGGAATATAATTATCGATGCAGTGATTCGAGGCTAAAATACTCCCATGAAAGGTGCCGGCAAATCCACTCAGCACAACTGCTTCCAGTCGTTTATCTAAAATTGCCAGCAGAGCGGCGATCCATCCGCCACCTGAAAAACCCATAACACCAACTTTTCCCGACTCTTCTTTTTTTATAAAATCTAAAACCCGCTTCATCTCAAATACTCTTAATCCTGCTAATGTTTTTCCTGTCATTAATAAATGGACAGCTAACGAATAACAGGAATTTAAATTTCCTTCTTCGATATCCTTTGTGAGTCTTCTATCTCCAAAACCAATAAGCTGAGGAACATAAACCGTAAGTCCGAGTTCGGCTAATTGTACCGCAAAATGATTATGGAGGCCTTTATAATCTTTATCAGTAAGCTCTCTGTTTCCGCTGCCGTGACCGTGGATGGCAAGGACACTTCCAGATATTTTTCCGCTCGGTCTCAGGACGTCAACAGGAACTTTGAGATTGTCAGTTGATTGAATAACATACCTTTCTTTCGAGTAACGGGTGAAAACTTCTGTTGACTGCTTTTCTTTTTTTACAACAAGCTGGTTTTCTGGAAATTCACCAAGCAGGGAAGACAGTTTTCTTTTCATCTCTGTTCTTGATTCGAATTCGCCTTCCAGAGTTCCTTTATATAACTCTTCCAAGAAATGATCTGTACGATTCATATTGAAACTCTCCTCCATTAAAAAAAGCCGGTATTAACCGGATTTTTAAAAGCTCTTCTGAGTAAAATTCATTAAAAGCGGGGCTGAAGACCGTTCCGTTTACCTTGATATAGAAAAACGGGTCTGGAGAAAGACTCTCTTTCCATGAGCGAACGGTGAGCTTCCCATTTTAGTCTCGCCGTTTCCCCAGGCCCTTTATTAATATGAGTCTAAACGGCACATTGTTGTAAGAGGAGAGTTTTCCATTAAAACAGTAAACTGCTCTACAGCATTCCGTTTACCCAATCAACGGTAAAGAGGCTGGAAAATGGTTGAAGAAAATTAAGAGCTCATCCACCCGCCGTCAACATTTAAAATATGTCCGTTCACATAATTAGAGGCATCGGATGCAAGAAACACAGCCGCTCCCTTCAAATCTTCCGGTGTCCCCCATCTCCCTTGAGGGATTCGTGAGGTAATATAGGCGTTCCGATCTTCATCTTCACGTATCGGCGCGGTGTTGTCTGTTGCCATATACCCGGGTGCTATTGCATTTACGTATACTCCGCGGCTGGACCATTCATTAGCGAATGATTTAGTAAGGCCAGCGACAGCGTGCTTGCTGGCAGTATATGCAGGTACTTTTAAACCTCCCTGGTAGGAAAGCATGGAGGCGATATTAATTATTTTTCCTGAACCATTTTCAAGCATATGTCTGCCAATTTCTCTTGTCAGCTGAAAGACAGCATGCTGGTTCACATCAATTACATTAAACCAGTCTTCATCGGAAAAGTTTTCAGCTTCTGAACGGCGGATAATCCCCGCGTTGTTAACTAAAATATCGACTTGGCCTGTTTTGCCAACTGCATCTGCTGCAAGCTGTGCTGCCGCTCCATCATTAGATAGATCTGTAATCACTTCATAAAAAGTGCCGCCGGCTGCTTCTACTTTTTTCTTAGTATCGGTTAGGTCCCTTGTCCCGACGCCGATAACTGCTGCGCCAAACTCTGCTAAACCAACGGCTATCCCCTGGCCCAGTCCTCTGCTTGCGCCTGTTACAAGCGCCGTTTTTCCATTTAAAGAAAATAATGAATTCATAGATGTTACGCCTCCCCATTCCTTAAAATAATATTGATTTGCACAATAATAACAACGTTGTTATTATTGTAAATGTAAAGTAGTCCTTTGTCAATTGCAGCATAGCCGCTGCATTGTCACTCGTCTATAGGTTCATTATAATAATAGTATAAAAGGAGGGCTGCCGATTATGGGAGTCACTATTAAAGATATAGCCAAAAGTGCCGGGGTCAGTTATTCTACCGTATCTAAAGCTTTAAGAGACAGTCCGCTCGTAAAAGAGCCGACAAAAAAGAAAATATTAGAGATTGCAAATCAGCTCGGCTACCGGCCGAACGCTGCAGCAAGGAGCCTTGTTTCCAAGCGGTCTCATACCATTGGAGTGGTCTGGCCGACCATTGAACGAGTCACACATTCAGCTCTCATTACCGGTTTGAACAAACAGCTTGAAAAACATTCATATACTACTCTGATTTCCATTAATGAAATGAAATCAGCGATTGATACATTTAACAGGTATCAGGTAGATGCCATCGTAGCCTTTGATGAGAAAAACAGTACCAGTGATGTAAGCGGGTCTACAGTACCGATTGTGACTTACGGGATTGCCGGACGTTCTTCTTTCCCGACCGTAGATGTGCAGCGCAAACAGGCGATTATGAAAGCCGTTAATTATCTGCTGTCAATGGGACATCAGAAGATTTCCTACATCGGAGATTTGGAGGACGATCACCTGCAAAAAGAAAAAGTTAATGGATTTATAGAAGCGATTCAAAAAGCGGAAGATCCCTCGGCTTGTCCGGTTATCTCCGTCTCTGATCTTGAACAGTACAACGGGTATATGGCTATGAGAAAGCTGTTGGAGCATCCAAACCGTCCTACAGCGATAATTAGCGGAAGCCATGATTTATCACACGGCTGTATGCAGGCCATTAAAGAACATAGTTTAACCGTTCCTAATGACTTTTCCTTAATCAGCTATGATAACATTCCGGCAACTGAGGCCTTTGAGGTTCCGCTTTCCACTACAGGGGTCCCTCTTGAAATCATTACGGAACAACTGGCAGCAGCCTTGATCGCTCTTATACAGGAAGAAGACATACAAGAAGCGATTTATTTAAAGCCTGAGTTAAATATTACACCTTCCTGCAGGCAGCTAAATGAGGGGGCAGTTAATGAAGAAGACTAATTTATTTCTCGCCGGCGATTCTACAATGGCGGACTATCCTGAGTCACAGTTCCCGCAAATGGGGTGGGGACAGAAGCTCTCTCTTTTCTTAAAAAAAGAAGCGGTTGTCTGCAATAAAGCAGCAAATGGCAGAAGTTCAAAAAGCTTTATCCATGAAGGAAGACTGCAGGGTATTATAAATGAGATATGTGAAGGTGATTTTCTGCTGATCCAGTTTGGTCATAATGACAGCAAGCCGGAAGAAGAAAGACGGACTGACCCTTTTTCATCTTATAAAAACTTTTTAGCTCAGTATGTGAAGGCTGCCAGAGAAAAAGGAGCCCTTCCCCTCCTGTTCACTTCTATTCAGAGGCGTAATTTTAATAAAACAAGCCGTTTGATGGAAACTCATGGAAATTATCCAGAAGCAATGAGACAGCTCGCTTCTGAAATGAATGTACCGCTTATTGACCTCACTAAAAGAACGGAGGAATATATAAACGTGTTGGGAGTCGATGGCTCAAAGTCTCTCTTTATGCATCTAGCTCCCAGCAAATTCAGCAATTTTCCAAATGGCGTTCAGGATGATACTCACCTAAATGAAGAAGGAGCGAAGATTGTTGCACGGCTTGCAGCCCGTGAATTATCGGTCCTTCCCCATCCGATAGCTGATTACATAAACCTTTAAAATAACTGCTGGGCTGCAAAAATTGTGAGTGTAACGGTAACCATACTAAAGATGGTAGAGGATAAAACAATTTGCGCTGCCAGTTCCGGCTCGTTATTATATTCCTGTGAAATGATCGCACTATTCACAGAGCTTGGCATTCCTGAGGAAATGAGCAGAGCCTGGGCAAGAATCCCATCGTAACCGAGCAGAATAATTAGGGAATAGGCGATAACAGGACCAAGAGCAAGACGGATCATTAAACTTATATAGACGACGAGCAGTTTAAGCTTAAAGGTCAGCTGAGCAACCTGGGCGCCAAGTGTCAGCAGTGCGATCCCAATCATAGCATTAGCAATATACTCCCCGGGTTTAATCAGAAACCCGGGGATTTGTACATTTCCGATATTGAGCAGGACACCAGCGGCCATCGCATAAATTGCAGGCATTTTAAACAATCCGATAAGTGCCCTTAGTTTTCCTTCTTCCACCGATCTTAATGAAAAGATCCCAAACGTATAAGATAGGACATTTTGAAAAGTCATAACAATAACCTGTATTGTGGCTGCAAAAGGATCTTGTTTAAACGCCAGATCATTTACTGGTACCCCGTAATTCCCCGAATTGTAAAGAAGAACACTGTTCGTAAATACTCCTCTGACACTTTTCTTATATTTTCCAACCTTGCCGACGATCTGTACAACTATAAGCAAACTGAATATAAATAAGCTGAAAAAAAGAAAGATCTGTCCCAGCAAATCGATTGAAAAAGAAGATTCGTATAAGTTAACGAGGACAAACCCCGGACTTAAAAAATAAATATTTAACTTTGCCAATGTGTACAAATCGAGCGAAAATTTCAAATGCATCCAGGAACCTAGACCTATAAGAATAAACACGGGAACGATGATATTTAAAAATATAAAAACGATTTCCATAAGCTGTCACTCCTGAATCCATTTCGCCCGACGATTGGAAAAAGCGGCCCTTATTGGACCGCTGATTCTCACTATGCTGCATTGCTCTCCAGCTTAATTTCTTCAATCGTTTCAAAACATTTTAAGCCGATCCACATGTTTAAATGGGCGAATATAGTAAATCCAAACAGCGGAATGAAGCCTGGAAATGAAATAAAGAAATAATAGGTGGATAAACTGGTTACGATCATTAATATAAGATTACTAGGTTTTAAAAAACCGATCAAGAGTGCCTGCTTGAATATCTGCTTCAATTTTAAATTATAATGTACATAAACCGGCAGAAAGTAAGTGAGCAAAATAATAAAGGTAAGACATGCTGCCATCAAAACATAAGTCAAGAAAACATAAATCGTCCCTTCCATCTGGCGGAAAAAATGAAGATCATAAAAGCACAGCCAGCCAATGACGGTAAGAATCAACGCAGCCCCATTGGCCCGAAAAAATTCCTGACGATAGGCAGAAAAGAAGGTTCTCGTCAGGGGGACGTTATCATCACCCATTACCTGCTTTCTAGTAACGGTGTACATTGCCACAGTACTTGGCGCAATACCCAGCACTATGCCGCCCATTAATGTACCTGCTATCCATAAGAGGTTGAGGAGGGCAAAATGAGTCACCCAATTACAAAAAGCCAGCACTCCCGTTAACAAACGACCACCCAACATTTCAAAAACCTCCTTCTAATCGTTAAGACATACGAGACAGCGACTGCTCCTCACTGAGCAATTCCTCGATCAGCATTGGTTTCTTTTCCTTTACAGAACGCCACACAGCTTCACCTGTTGTAACAGCGTACGCTCCATCCTCACTGCCGGATAGAATGGAATAGCCGCGGTGTGGCGCTTCCCCTAAGAAAATATCCTCTTGAATTACAGGATCTCCCCCACCGTGTCCGCCTTCCTGTTTCACTACATGAATCGTTTCTTTGGAACCAAACAACGGGAAGTAATCGATCGTCTGCTCTGGAACCGGGAAAGGAACACGGGACGGGGCATGATATTCCGTCGTTTCAATCCGTCCTTTGGTACCGTTAATCGTTAATCGGTATCCTTCATAAGGCAGTGAGAAATTAATCGAATAGCTGAGCAGTGCCCCTTTTTCGTATCGGACTGTCGCCGTATACGTATCTTCAATCTCAATCTCAGAATCAAAAATACACTGATCAGGCCGGTAGTTTGTATATCCATCTTTTCGCTTTGTATCGGAATCAATATGATCATCCTTCACGATTGCACTGTTGCTTCGTGAATTCCAGCGAGTATAGTATGAGCAATCGTCCTTGACATGGCATGTCTGACAATGGCGGCCGTCCTCTTTAAGAGGATTGTGTTCGCTTTCTGGGCCGTAATAATTCAATGCTCCAAAAGCGAAAACTTCCACGGGCTTCTGGCCAAGCCACCAGTTGACAAGGTCAAAGTGATGAGAACTTTTGTGGATAGATAAGCCGCCTGAAAATTCCCTCATCCGGTTCCAACGCTGAAAATAACTGGAACCGTGATACGTATCGATATACCAGTTCAGATCGACCGATGTCACCCGGCCGATTTTACCGGAAAGGATAAGCTCCTTTATTTTCATGTGATAGGGACTGTAGCGGTAATTGAAAGTAACCGTCACTTTTCCTTTGCTTTTTTTCTCCGCCTTCATCACTCTGCTGCTGTCGCGTGCTGTTGTCGTCATTGGCTTTTCAGTGATCACATCAATATCATTAGATAAAGCTTTTAAAATATAATCTACGTGCGTATCATCACGACTTGTTACGATTACTACATCTGGTTTCGTTTCAAGAAGCATTTTATCAAATTCATCTTCTTTGTACTCCGGCACATCTTTTACTTTAGGAAAAGACGACTTACAGACTTCAAATCTTTTAGGATCCTTATCCAGCAGCGCCACAAGTCGACTCGTCCCTTTAAACGTCCCTATCATTGGTTTAATAAACATATCGTTGGCTCGTTTACTTACACCGCACACAGCAAATTTCTTCATATAGACAACTCCGTTTATTTATTAAGTCACTCCTACAGTTCAGGCAGTAAATGCTGCATTTCAATACTTGCCAGTACGAAAGATCCTACACCGTGAAGATCATTGTCTGTTTTCGGCCGGTTGATATAATGTTCATAATCTCCAACACCCGTACCGATACAGATTTCCGGCATCACAAAATCACCGGCTTCATTAAATTTCATGCGCTCCAGCAGGCCGCGGTAACCTTTAACCGCCTGCTCCTTATAGCTTTCATCCACATGCCCTTCCCGAATTCCCCGAGCAATTGTATAAACAAACAACGCTGTACAAGATGTTTCCATCCAGTTGTCCTGCTCTTGAGGCTTATCTACCACCTGATACCACATCCCTGTTTCACCATCCTGATAGCGCACGAGGCTCTCTACCATATTACTGAGGGCTTCCGTTAAATCCTTTCTTGATGGGTGATTCGCCGGCAGGAAGTCCAGAATTTCGTTATACGTAATGCCATACCATCCGATGGCCCGGCCCCAGAATTCAGGTGACCGGCCTGTTTGAGGATCTGCCCATGACTGCTTTCTGCTTTCATCCCATGCGTGATGATAAAGCCCGGTATTTGGGTCAAGTGTATGTTTTCTCATCAGCCGTTCCTGTTCAAGAACCATTTCAATCAATTCAGCCTCGTTATAGGCTTTCGCATAGTTCATCGCAAACACCCCGCCCATATAAAGCCCGTCCAGCCACATTTGGTAGGGATAATGATCTTTATGCCAAAATCCTCCATCAGATGTACGGTTTAATGTTGGAAACATGCTGCGGAGCTTTTTGGCAGCCTTGCGATAACGATCGTCTTCTTCCCGCTCATCAAGCTCAAACAGCAGGAGACCTGCCTGGATAGCATCCAGTTCTTTTCGATTCCAGAGAAAGTTTCCATTCTCATCGATATTATGATCCACATAAGCTTTTATATAATTGTAGTAATCGTCCCCGCCGGTAATTTCTTTTAGCTGCCGCATGCTTTCTAAGAAAACCCCCTGATGATAATGCCAGCGGCCGTCAGGTGGAAGTTCGGAAGCGGCATAAGTATTCATTAACGAATCACAGGCCGCTCTTCCCCAATCGAGTGGGGTTTTTAGCTTTTCTTTAACTTGTGTGTTCATCTATATCTCTCCTCCAATAAAATTTAACCCTTCAATCCTGTGGAGCTGATTCCATCCACAATATACCTTTGGAAAATAAAGAAAATAACAAAAATCGGCAGAATACTTAACGTAGACATTGCAAACATGGCTCCCCAGTTCGTTACGGAGTTTGGATCTGAAAATAACTTCAGGGCCAGGGATACAGGATATTTTTCAGGTGTCGAAAGATAAATCAGCGGTCCCATGAAATCGTCCCATCTCCAGTAAAAGGAGAAAATAGCAGATGTCATCATCGCCGGAACAACCAGTGGTACAATAATGCGGAAGAAAATGTTAAAGCTGTTACAGCCATCAATTTTTGCTGCTTCATCAAGCTCTGTTGGGATCGTACGAATAAACTGCATAATCAAAAAGATGAAGAAAGGAATTCCAAAGAAAGTTGGAAGAATCAATGGAAGATACGTATCGATCCAGCCAAACTGGTTGAACATGATGTACTGGGGAATCATCACCATTTCAAAAGGAAGCATCATCGTAAGCATCATGCAGACAAACCAGATTCTCTTACCTGCAAATTTTATTCGGGCAAATCCATAAGCAATAACTGTGGAAGAGACAACACTTCCAACTGTGGCTATTACTGTAATAATCAAAGAGTTTGTAAAAAAGGTTGTGAACGTAATTCCTGCAAATCCATTCCATCCTTCAATATAGTTCTCAAAGTTGAATTCTTTCGGAATGAGCGAGTAAGAATCCACAAAAACCTGGGAACTCTCTTTTAGCGAGCTGCTCACCATCCAAAGCAGCGGATAAATCATGATCGCTGCAAAAGATGCCATTAAAACATGCTGAATAGTCTTCTTAACTGTTTTATTTTTCTTCAAAGAGCTTCCTCCTTTCTACTTGGCATCCGATTCATAGTGCACCCAGTGCTCAGAACTCTTAAAGATTAATGCCGTAAAAATTCCTATGATGATAAGCATGACCCAAGCCATCGCAGAAGCATAACCCATATCAAAGTATTCAAAAGCCCGGCGATACATATACAAAACATAGAGAAGGGTACTGTCTACAGGACCGCCGTTAGTAACAACGAAACTTGGGGTAAATGCCATAAACCCTTGAATTACCTGCATTATAGTGTTGAATAAGATTACGGGTGTTAATAATGGGATCGTAATGATAAAGAACTGACGTAAAGGTCCGGCTCCGTCCACACTTGACGCTTCGTAAAAGGTCTTTGGAATATTACGAAGACCTGCTAAGAAAATCAGCATCGAAGAACCAAACTGCCAACCGTATAGTAAAATCAAAGTCCAAATCGCTGTATCCGGATCACCCAGCCATGAATGAGTCGGGAATCCAATTAGCGAAAGGATGGAGTTAAAAGCACCATCATCACCAAACAGCTGACGCCACATAATAGACACGGCTATACTTCCTCCTACTACAGAGGGCAGATATAGCAGTGTTCGGTAAAGACCAACCATTTCTACGACTTTATTTAAAGCGAGCGCAACAAGCAAGGCAAAAATGAGACGAAATGGTACGGCAATTCCTGCATAGAAGAAGGTCACCTTCATTGCCTGCCAGAAAGTCGGGTCACCTGTAAACATACGTTCATAATTGGCAAGTCCGATCCAATTTGGTGTGCCCATCATATCGAAGTCTGTAAACGAAAGATAAAGCGAGTAAAGGATCGGAAACAGTGTTAATGAAAGAAATCCTATAATAAAAGGGGAAATAAACATGTACCCCGTTAAATTTTTATTCCCGGTTGATACTTTTTTCTTAGGCGGCAAGACTTTCATTTGTTTCTTTATTTTCTGTTTCGTATGAGGAATCTCTTCAGATTCCTGTGTCTTTTTCTCAGGGATCATAATTTTCACCTCTTTTTTCGTATCTCTTGAAGATTAAGAAAAGGAAATGGTCCTGAATCCAGTTGTCTCAGGACCATCATTTCCTTTTAAGATTATCTGGCAAGGATTGCTTCTGATTCCGTTCTAAACTGTTGTGCAGCATCTTCTGGGCTGAGCTCTCCGTAAATAACAAGCTCATCCACTTTTTGCAGAGCACCTAGTACTTCTGAAGCCTGCGGCGGGAAGTTCGAATCAATTGGAGCACTTCTCTCAGTGACTTCTTCGATATATTCGTATACTTTCTTGTCTGTGTCACTTAAGTCATCCATTAATTCATTTCGAATGTCTTCTTTTAATGGCACTCCGCGGTCAGAACCTGCAATTTTATATACATCAATGTTATTGATAAAGAAGTCGATAAAACGAGCTGCTTCTTCTTTATGTTCAGAGTTTTCAGCAATGGACCAGAGCATCGCAGGCTTTAAATACATAGCCTGTTCATTGTTTTCACCCGGAAGCAGTGTCATTTGAATGTTTTTATCTCCTGCTGAGCTGTCCAGTGCTGTAGCCTGGTTGGACCATCTGAAATCAAAGGCTGCTTCTCCGCGTACAATCAGCTCATCCTCTACCCCTTTAATTTGCTGAATCGTATCATAGCCAGGGACAGCTCCCGCTTCATGAAGTTTTACGTTACGCTCAAAATAATCTACAAGCAGCTGATCGTCATCATATCCTAAAGCAGTACCATCTTCATTAAACAGCGTTTTGCCACTTTCTCTTAAATAGTATTCGAAAAGGTTCTTCGGCTCCATTAAGCGGGCACCGTATTCTCCAGTAGCTTCATTAATTTTTTGCGTATACTCATCGTAATCTTCCCAGCTCCAGTTTCCGTCAGATACATCTACACCTGCTTCATCAAGCATATCCTGATTGTAAAAGGCTGTCAGAGCATTCGTTCCAGTAGGAACCCCCTGTAATTTGTCATCCTTCATACCTGATTCAAGTACTGTATCGCTTACTCCTTCGAGATCAATCGTTCCATCTTCAACAAAAGGAGTAATGTCCGCCAGTAATTCCTTATCCGCATACTGGTTTAAGTACTCACCGAAGTTCTGCTGCATGATGTCAGGCAGATTGTTCCCTGATGCGGAAGCTGCCATCTTCTCAAAATATCCGTCAAATCCAGTGAATTCTGCATTAATTTTAATGTCAGGGTTTTCTTCTTCAAATGCTTTAATGATTTCTTGTGTCTGGTCATGCCGGCTTTGGGAACCCCACCAGGACATCGTCAGCTCGGTTACCCCATCTTCACCGCCGTCGCTGTTTCCTTCTGCTTCGTCAGAACCTGAACAGGCTGAAAGAACCAGAACCGTCATCAGCGTTAATAAAAAAACCAACCATAATTTGCTCTTCATACTATTTTCTCCCCCTCCAAATTTGAAAGCGCTTTCTGTTTCATGTGTCTATCATAGAATTTATAGTTTTTTAAATAAATAAAATTTTCAGACATTCATGTTTAAAAAACAGACTTCTCCTTGATCCGTCATTTTTTTCTTAGAAACCCATAAAAAAACTTATAGAGAACACTCTATAAGTCAGCTTTTACATTTTTGTAATCTGTCGGTGTCATCCCTGTATATTTTTTGAATACCTGTCCAAAATAGCGAGGATTATTGCCAAAACCAACCGCTTCGGCCACTTCAAATATCTTTACATGATCGGAGTGTTCGATCATGTCAACTGCCTTTTCAATTCTGAGGTTAATTAAGAAGTTTGAAAACCGCTCTCCCTTTTCCTTTTTAAACAGCTTTCCTAAATAATCAGAGTTCATATACAGGATTTCGGCTGCAATTTTGGACAGGGAAAGCTCTTCATCTCCCAGGTTATCTTCGACATAGCTGATTACACGATCAATTATATGGCTCTGTGTCTGCTTCGTCTTCTCGTAATGATAACGGCTGATTTGTAATGCTGTCTGCTCAAGAAATTCTTTAAATTCATGAAGCCTGTCATATTGCTGAAACACCAGAACCTGTTTAAGGTATTCTTCCATGTCTTGTTTATCCGCCTGCCTGATTAATGCCAAGTACAGTTCCAGACAATGAGTCTGGACAAGGCCGGCTTCATATTTTTCCTGTTTTATCTCTTCAAAGAAATCTTCTAAATATTCCAGGGCTGTCTTTGAATCCCCGCTTCGAACAGCGAACAATAGATCTTGATGATCATATTGTAATTCTTCCACGGGATTAGAAGGTTTCTTTAATTCCTGAACAGTTACGATGCTGCCTCCCTCGACATAGAACTGCTGTGTCAGACAGTCAAGAGCTTCTTTATACAGCTGGCGAAGCCGCTGTATGCTTCCTGCCTCACTGATAGCCGCAGAACACTCGAGGTTATAATAGTTGAAAAAATGTTCCTTAACTTGTTGCAAACAGGAAACCATTTCTCTCTGTAAGGAACGCTCGATTAGAATCACGACTCTATCGCCAATCGTTGTTTCCAATGTAATATAAGTGTCTTCCAATTGCTCGATGACCAGTTCTTTTAAGGCAAGCAAGTGTTCATATTCCGATGAACCTTCCACTTTCATTAATAAAATCCGGTATTCATCGGCAGTCGTATGAAGCCCAAACACACTGCTGTAGTACTCCCAGTCCTTAACCCCATATTTTTTCGTTGTAATGAATTCTTTTAAAAACTGCTCCTTCGCCTTAGGCATAACACTTTGCAGGCTCTCCTTCATTTTCTCAAGAAATTGTTCTCTGGAACTTTTCTCATCAAGCGTCTTCACCACTTTTGTTAAAGCTTCTTCAATTTTATTTTCATCACTTGGCTTTAAAAGATAGTGTTGGACATTACATTCCATCGCCGTTTTGGCAAATTCAAATTCGTCATGTCCCGAAAGTACAATAAACTTTATTTCGGGGTTCGTCTGGTAAACCTTCTGTATGAGTTCGACTCCGTTTAACCCAGGCATTTTTATATCCGTAATTACGATATCGGGAGGATCGCTCATTATCATTTCATATGCCATCAGCCCGTGATGGGCCTTGGCTGCCAGCTCTGTACCACAGGCTTCCCAATTGACAATAGCCGCTATCCCTTCAAGAATGTTAATCTCATCATCAACAATCAGCACTTTATACATTCACTCACCCCATCTCATTCGTATAAGGAACTCTGATTATTACTTCTGTTCCTGTACCGGGTTCACTATTGATTGTTATTCCGTACGCCTCTCCATACATCATCTTAATTCTTTCATTGATATTATTAATTCCAATCCCCGAGCTTCGTGATTTGATGAGCCCCTGATATATTGCTTCCAGCTTGTCTTCTTCAATACCCGGGCCATTATCAGTAACAGAAATTTCTAAATCATCGTCGACTTCCTTAATCGTCACAACGATACGACAGGAAGATACCATTTCTTCCAGTCCATGCTGAATTGCATTTTCCACGATAGGCTGGATAGAAAGCTTTGGAATATGTCCATCCTCCACTTCTTCAGAGACCTCCAGTGTGAAATCAAGCCGCTGATCATAACGATATTTTTGGATGGTAATATAATTCCTAACAATCTCCAGCTCTTCCTTTATTGTGATCATCGGAGTTTTTTTACTTATTATATTTCTCATCATACTGCCAAGCGCTGCCGCCATCACTGAGATCTTCTCCTGCTTATTCACCTTGGCCATCCAGTTTATTGAATCGAGTGTATTGTATAGAAAGTGCGGATTAATTTGAGCCTGAAGCGCTTTATATTCTGTTTCTTTTATCATTAGCTGCTTTGTATAATTCTCTTTAATTAATTCATTGATCCGGTTAATCATCAAACGGAAGTTGTTATGGAGGTCTCCTACTTCATCATTATAATGCTTGGCAGACAGCGGTTCTTCAAAATTTCCGCTCTGTACTTTCTTCATTTGAACCGTTAAGTCTTCAAGCGGTTTTGAGATATTATGAGCTGCTCTTCGGCTTAAAGTAATGGACAGTGTCAGCATCAATAAGAAACAGAGAATCATAATATTTTTAATAGTAAGCGTCTGGGAAGTGATGTTATCATAAGGCAGCAAGTGGTGGTACGTTAATTCCGAAAAATCCGAATGTGCATAGGATAATAAATATTTATTGCCGTCAATTTCCACAACATTGTAACCGTTTCCATCTTTTTCAGAAGAAAAGTCTTCTATTTCCCATTGGCCCTCTTCATTGCTTTGATAAAAGATTTCATTGTTACTCGTAATTACAAAGTCATTATTCGGTGAGAAGTTTAGGGTTTCTTTTATAAATTCATTCATATCTATAGAAATAATTAAGGACCCCATATCCTGCAAGCTTAGATTCTGGGTTTGTCGAATCAATCGGGCTGATGAAATTCCATTACGCCCTTCAATCGTCGTCCAAATGTTTGCGCCTTTAGCGTCCTTTAGCAATCTTTGAATCTTGTTATAATCACTTTCTACTTCTGTGTTAAATCCGGTAGTGTACTTTTCACCGTTGCGGTCAATAATCTGCATTGATGAAATATACTTTCTAGTCGACGCATAAGCAAGCAAACGTTCAAGCAGACGGGTCCTCGTCTGATAGGTTTCACGGTTAAGGCTCTGCTCGTTCATAATATATAAATAGTTTTGTATGACAAAATCAGTACTAACTTGAAATGAAAGATTTTCTACAATATTCAGCTCTTTATCCAGCACGGATGAAGAGAGCTGAAGCATGCCTGCTGATTCTTCATAAATCCTTTTTTCATATAAATTAGTGAAGTAATGGTAGGTTACCAGACCCATTGTTCCAAAAATCATTAAAAGGAGGAGAGACATCGAAAAGATTTTGTTTCTGATTGAAAAGTTACTGTAAAAATGTTTATATTTCATGGCCCTCCCCCTCTCACCATCAATTTGTAAGAAAATTATAACATATTTCGACGTTTTCCTATTGTTAATAATTGGGTATGGTATATGTTAAGCAGATTGCGCTTTATGTTGTTTTTCCCTTTTATTCAATCGGAACACAATCCATAATACGAGAATCAGACACGATAACTCACCTAAAGAAGCAGCAATCGAACCGTTCACTCCATTCCATGATGGAAAGAAATAGACGAGTGTTAAAAGAGCCCCTGTTACGACAAGCAGATTTAAGAGCTGCGCTGCAATCATGCGATGTGTTTCTCTATGAAGCATCAAAAAGCCGTTCAAGAAGTCAATCCACGGAAACACGAGAGTTTTAATCATAAAAAATTGAAGGACCGCTAATGTTGTCAAAGTGAGTTCTTCCTCTGCACCCATGACCGAATTCATAAACCATAATCCGATCGGTGTATAGCATAAAAAGGCCAAACACACTGTAGGAATGACACTGATTACAGTGATATATCTAAACACTTTCTGCTTATTTTCCTCATAAAGCTGGAGTACGAGCTGATGTGTGTACATAAAGAAACTGAGCAGCATCTGCGTAATGCTGAATGCCAGGGCAAAAGAAGCTATCCCCATTTCAATATCTTCCGTTTTTGATAAAAAAACATAGATGACAGGTACCAGAATAGTCTGAATAACAAAATAGAAAACTAACGGAAAATAAAACTTGGAAATCTCTCGGTTATTCAAAGAAGAAGTCTTTGTCCCCTCAGCATCTGCATCAAGTAATTGATGTCCCTTCCATATACTGATGAGACATTCAATCACCATTCCCGTCAAGAATAAGATCGCACCTGTAGCGCTTGTCACATAATCGAATAACACAAACAAATAGGCCGCAGACAGCATAGCGCTCAGCCGAATAACAACCATAATAGTCAGCCACTTCGTCTTCAGATGGCTAATGATAATTCCTTGGTAGAGGCCGCGGATACCCGAAAAAACAATAACAAACAGAATGACTTTAAAAGTCACAGAAATCGTATACACCATGGTTTCATCAGCATTGAAAAGCTGCACATAAACCCATTCTCCAAAAGGACTGTAAATCATCAGCAGACAAATCATCATGATAAAAGCCAGCGGCCAGATCATAAAAACGGCAAGCTTTTTAAATGACCGCGTATCCTTTACTAAAGCTGAACAAGTCTGTCGAAACACGATAACAGGTCTTTCTATGATCCCAAAAATGGCAAACGCGACAGCATAGCACGCAATGATAAATGCAGCGTTATCCCCCCTGCTCAGCGTTCCATTAATAATAACGTGAGTAATAGCGGTTAAACTTGCCGAGAAACCGAGTGGAATAAAAAAGGCATTCAGCTGGTTGTATGAGAGCGACGAATTCTCTTTCATTGTTTAGTCCTTCTTTCAATTGTTTATATATAGGAAATTGCCAGTTCATTAAAGTTTGGCACTCTTAAACTCCAGGCAGTTCCCCTAAGAAATGCATTCTTTAGTCGAAAATTTTAAAACAAACCCCCGGAGAGATTTTACGATTCTCCGAGGGCATTTTTTATTTATTACTTTACTCGAATGGTTGTCTCTGCTTTAATGGCCTCCCCTGACTTCAATAGGCCCGTCAAGCTTAATGTCTGTTCGCCCTTATCCAGCGGCTTTACAACTTCATGGCGGGAAAATTCAATTTTTCCATGGTTTTTATCATCCAGCGGCTTAATAGACCCATTTAAACGGATACTGTCTTCTACGATATCTTTCATTGAGTACCCTTCAGGCAGAGTTAGATGAACCTTAACTTTTGGCCCCTTCTTGTTATAATCTTTTTTCTTCAGAACGTTAGGAGTTACTTTCATATCTGCATTTACCTGCAGTTTTAGGAAGTCTCCTCTCAGGATGTTTCCTTTTTCATCTCTTTCAAATGGAAGTTTCGGATCCAGGCTGACGAAATTCTCCTCTGTAAGGACATTGCCAGATTGGTTGATACTTTCACTTCCGTTAAAGTAGAAGTTCTCATCAGACTCATTTTCTTCTGGATACTGGTCAGCAGAAGCTTCCCCTGTTTGATAGGAAACCAGGCCATCCACTGTAAAATCTTCCTCAATATTACCGTAGGTCGTAAGGGAAACATTCCTTCCTTCGTTATTAAAGCTGATATTATTCTCCGTAATAACACCTGGATTGCTGTTGCTTGTAATGCCATCAGCTCCGTTATAAAAAGCAAGGCTGTCTTTTAAAACATGCGGGACATGAATCCCTTCTCCTCCCAGCTTAAACCCGTTCTTATCTCCATCTCCGATCGTGCCGTCTGACAGGGTGCCATTTTCGTAAGCGATACTGTCTTCAATTAAAACAGCACCAATCGCACCAGTTCCTGCTTTCGTATATAGGTCCCAGCCGTCATCGATATTATGATGGGCAATACATCCACGGAAGATGTTGCCTTCCCCTGATGTCAATTTAGCGGCAAATCCGTCCGCATTATTGTCAGATGGGTCGCGGTTATCAAATGATTCACTATTTAAAATCAAGTTATGGGACGGCCAGTCCTCTTTCGGTTCACTGGCATCTGTCCGGCTGATCTGAAGCCCGGTATCACCATTTTCATAAAATCGGCTCAATTCTACGATGTTATGGTCGCCGCCAACCGTAAATCCTTTTGTGTTACCTGCCGAGCGGGCAAAGTCAATGCCTTTAATGTGCCAGTAATCACCGCTTAGCACGACACCTTCCGATTTCTTATCGAAATCAATAACCGGACGTGCTCCTTCTTCAGCAATTAAATACTTGTATTGATCTTCCCTGCCATCGTTGTATTTATCGATCGTAAGTGGGGAGCTTTGGACATAATCGCCTTCCGCCAGAACAATTTTCTGTCCCGGAAGAACATACTCAACCGCCGTGTCTAAATCAAGAGGCTGGTCTTTCGTTCCGTCCCCCTCACTCGTTCCTGAAGGGGCTACATGTATATCTCCCTCTTCAGCAAAAGTTCTCAGTTTTACTGTAAAGTTTTTTACCTGCTTATCATAAGAAGTTAAATACTGAGTGTCATCAGGGTAAAAGGTTAAACTGAAATTATTTGCACCGTTTTCCAGCTCTGTCTCAAGAGAAGTTAATTCACCTTTCTTTACAGGCAGATCGCTGGCGATGATTTCACTTCCCTGCTTCACAGCAGCTAAACCATCAACATTGGATTTAATCAGCAAATCATATGCAGTTTCAGATGACTTGCTGCGGGATTCAATTGAAAATTCAGGTCTAACGGGTTCTTGTGGCGGCTCTACTTTCGGTGCATCTGTGGCCTGATCAGAAATATTATAATCTATATTGCTCACTTCAATATCTGCTAAGCGAGCAGTATAAAAACCAACATAAATTTTCGAATCCTGTACATTTAAAATGTCAGGCTCGAAGAATATTTCCTGCGATCCATCATTTAATCTGCCGGTATAACCGCTGTTTGTCTTAGATAATGTCAGGCGGTAATCTTTTTCAGGATATGTTTTCCCAGGTCCTGGCTTCTCATCCTGAAGCATGATTTTCTGTACGCCTTCACTCCCTGCCCCATCAGGAGAGTCAACGCCTGTGCGGATAAATAACTGGGTGCCGTTCTTTTCCTGTGTACCTCCGCTGAATCCGCCAACAGCCGCTATGTTAGAAGCAAACACACCGGAATCGTTATTTTCACCGATAGCATCGCGGGCCATAATACCAAATGACTCCTGCCCGTCGTGGTTTGGACTCTTCGCATATTCATTAACTTTAATGTCCGCGGATAATTCAAAGTTGTCCTGTTCTGCATCGATTTCGGTATAGTAATACGTAATTCCGTCATGGTCGCCTGTAATTTTTCCGGCACCCGGCTCAGCTACAATTCGAATACTTCCATCATTCTCTTCAATATAATTTGTATCCTCACCCGTTGACTGACCGAATTGGATGGATTTCCACTCCGGCTCATAAGCTTCTCTTACTGTGACTTCCAGCCGAATAGCTTCAAGTGAATCATCAAAAGGGGAGATCGTAAGTGGATAGACGCCTGGCTGACTTGCATCAAATGCTGAATCAACTATGTTATATTGATCTTCACTTAGCAGCTCTTTTTCTCCATTATCATAAACCTTAGATACTTCCAACTGGGAAAGTTCAAGCTCATCTCCAATTTGATAAGTTGTCTGCGGATAATTGGTTACAGAAATACCTTCTGCTTCTTTTTCTTTTACGTTTACTGTGAAAGAAGTCGATTCTCCTTTAAAAGAAAGGCTGACTTCCTGGTCTCCCGTCTTACTGGAATCAAACCCTGCCGCCTCAAGCTGATTTTTTGGCACTCTCTCAGTTTGTCCATCACTATATTCAGCTGTAACAGATAAACCATCAAGAGACAGCTCCTCGCCTATAAAATACTGCGTTTTTTGTGGAGACTGCTTGACATGAAGTCCAATCACACGTTCATCTATAACGTCAATATCAAAAGAGGTACTAACATCCCCCTGGTTGGACTGAACAGTTACGGTGTGAGTGCCCGCTTGATCAAGCGGCTCTTCATCAAATTCGTCCCCGTCTATAAGCAGCTGGTACTGATCGGCCGTTAATTCCGTTTCCTGGTAACCGCTTTCAAATTCTCCAATAACGACAAGCCCTTCAGGATCGAAAGTATCATAAAGATAGTACTTCGTTTTGGCCGGATAGTATTGAATGCTCAGATCAGTAAGCTGAAGCTCACGGATCGTTAAGTCAATCTCTGTAGACTTTCCATTATAATGGACGGCTACCGTGTTGGTTCCCGCTTCTGAACTATCAAATCCCGATACAAAATAATCTTTTTCAGACAGCTGTTGTTCGCTTCCATCATTTAAGACAGCTGAGACTTCCAGATTATCAAGATTAAGAGACTCATCAATTAAGTATTCTGTTTTCATATCGTCTGTATTCACAGTAAGCTCTTCCACATTGTTTTCATACTGATGAAATTCTGTATTCTTAAACGTAATTTCGCCATCTCTGGCAACAAACAAGCCAGCGTAAAGATCATCTGTAAAAACATCTTCCATCTTCACGGTTTCACTTTGCCCATCTGCTGTCAGAAGAAACGTATCCCCGGATTTTTTAATGCTTAACTCATAGGACTCCCCTGTTGCCGGCAGGCTGGTTTCAGAAAAAGCATCCAGTTTTTCAAGTCCTCCCTGGCTGTAGAAACCTCTTACAGTATCATCAAGCGCCCCAACAGCAGTGTAGCTGGCATCCGCTTTTGAACTGTCTCCATGTTCCCCGACTCCATCACTGACCATTAATCCGAAGGCGCGCTGGCTGTCAGGACTGTAACGGTCCACATATACTTCTGTTGTTAATTCGAAATTTGACTCGCTGCTAAGTGGCAGATAGTAATAAGACAAACCTACTTCGCTATTGGCAATTTTACCGCCTGCTGCTTCCATCGTAATTGAGCCATCCTCAGAAATTTGAGGAGGTGGATTTTTATCTTCGCTCGTATTTGAACCATAAGCAGCGAATTTCCAGCCTTCCTGTGCTTTTACCGTTGTCGATCCAAGAGGTGTATAAACCGTCGTGAATACTATTATCAGCGTTAAAAAGATGGCCCAGCCTCGATCCTTCATTCACATCTCTCCTTATTAAATTGTCCTCTTTACTTCAGCATATCTCGCCTTTTTCCGTATTCCTTCAATATAACTCTTTGCTTCAAGCATCTGATGTTCCTTGGCGGCTTCCATAATAATTTGCACCTGCGGTTTATACTGTTCAAGCAGCTTCATATACAGCTCGTAGTTTAAGTCACCTTTACCAGGTACAACTGTTTCGATTTTTCCATTATTTCCAATGATCCGATCCTTTGCATGGCAGGCTATAATACGTTTTCCCAGTAAGTCAAAAGCTTCCTTGATAACACTATCCTGTTCTGCAAAGTTTTCTTCATGAACCAGGTTTCCAGGATCAAGTACCACTCCAAAATTTGTGGAAGGCACTTCCTCAAGCATCTGTGTTAAAGATTCGGCAGTTCCAATTAAGTGTTCGTTCGCAGGCTCTATGCCGATATACACCCCCCATTTTTCTGCCTCTTCCACAAGCTCCTCCAATCCACCTTTAAGAATGCTCCACTCCTTTCCTGTTGTATGATTTGAAACTTTTCCCACTTCACATGCAACCATCGGTGCTCCAAAGAACCTGGCATGGCGGATTAATTCCTTAAACCGTTCCAGATTCTCACGTCTGATGGCTTCATCCTCGTGAAAAAAGTGCAAATAGCAGGCCAGCACTGAAATCGATACATTCTGCTTATCAAACTCCTCGGCAATATCTAAAGCTAAACCTGGGCTTAAAACACCGGGCTTTGAAAAGTCATAATCGTTGAAAGCTTTCCATAGCGCGAGCTGAACGTGTTTAAAATTTTTCTCTCCCGTCTTGTATGCAATATCTTTGTAAGACATTTTTCCAAACAAATGAGCAAGTACGCCAACTGTCATGCTTAGTTCCTCCTTCGTAAAAAAAGCCTTAATCCAGCTGAGAAGCTGGAGCAAGGCTTTCATTCTAATTCGACTACAAGGTAACCCCTGACTTAAAGATTGCAATTTCACGGAAATTATTTTTTTCATGATTCAGCAGCTCACCGTCTGCAACCTTGATGATATATTCAATAAAGTTTTCCAGCAGATCTTCTTCAGGCTGTCCTTCAATCAGACTTCCGGCATTAAAATCAATCCAGTGTTTCTTATTTTCATACAACGGAGTGTTAGTAGAAATTTTCATCGTCGGGATAAAGGAACCAAATGGAGTGCCTCGTCCGGTTGTAAACAGCACCATTTGACACCCTGCTGCTCCAAGAGCTGTGGAAGCGACGAGGTCGTTTCCCGGAGAACTCAATAGATTAAGACCCTTTGTTGTTAAACGTTCCCCGTATTTCAATACGTCGGTTACGACAGATGTACCGGCCTTCTGCGTACATCCAAGCGACTTATCTTCAAGTGTGGTAATTCCACCATCTTTGTTTCCTGGAGAAGGGTTTTCATAGATTGGCTGCTTATGCTCAATGAAATACTGTTTAAAATCATTGATCAGATTAACTGTTTTATGAAACACCTCTTCATTTTGAGCCCGCTCCATCAGCAGAGTCTCTGCACCGAACATCTCAGGCACTTCTGTCAAAACGGTTGTGCCATTTTGGGCCGTCAGATAGTCTGACAGACGCCCGAGCAGCGGGTTAGCAGTAATCCCTGAAAAACCATCAGATCCCCCGCACTTTAATCCGATTTTCAATTCGGAAATCGATACCTCTTCCCGATGATCCCCTTTGGCCTTTTGATAGATTTCGTGAAGCAGCTTTACTCCTTCTTCCATTTCATTTGAAACATCCTGTGATGTAAGAAATTTCACCCGCTCTTCATCATAATGACCTAGAGAATCTCTAAACTCGTTGACACTGTTATTCTCACAGCCGAGCCCTAGAACGAGAATACCGCCGGCATTTGGATGCTTTACGGCATTTCCAAGGATGGTCCGTGTATTGGCATGATCGTCTCCCAGCTGGGAACAACCATAATTGTGGTTAAGCACTTGAATGTTATCAAACGGAGCAATATCACCGACTTCAGATTGAAAGATTTTAATAATCTGTTCGGCGATTCCGTTTACACAACCTACCGTAGGAACAATCCAGAGTTCATTTCGGATCCCCACATACCCATTTTTCCTTTTATAACCTTTAAACGTCCGCTCTTCTTTCGTATAAGGGTTGTCTAAAAACTGGGGAACATAATGATAATCCTTAACACCTTCTAAGTTGGTTTTCGTATTGTGTGTGTGCACCCAGTCTCCCTTTTTCACAGCAGTTGTTAAATGACCGATCGGAAAACCGTATTTAATAATATCGGCTCCCGTTTCCATATCATTCATTGCGATTTTATGGCCTCTTGGAATATCATTTGAAAGTTCAAGTTCTCTGTCTTCCAGTTGAAGAATAGAGCCTTTAGATAAGTCTTTTAAAGCAATGAGCACATTATCATTCGTATTAATTTGCAGAAACTCTTTCAATGTTGGGCACCTCTCTTCTACGATATGGTGAGATTCTCTGCTTTCTTGTTAAACCCTAAGTAGTGTTCGGCATTTTTATAGCTGATATTTTGAATCATCGGTTTTAGTAAGTCATCATCGTTTGGCACTTCTCCATTTTCTACCCATCCGGCCAAAAGATCACAAAGGATTCGGCGGAAATACTCATGTCTTGTATAGGACAGAAAACTTCTTGAATCGGTGAGCATTCCGATAAACTGACTGAGCAGCCCCATATCTGCAAGCGTTTTCATTTGAGAGAGCATTCCTTCCTTCGTATCGTTAAACCACCAGGCTGTACCGAACTGGATTTTCCCCGCAATTCCTCCCCCTTGAAAGCTGCCGGTAATCGAAGCAAGTACCGGATTATCTTTAGGATTTAAAGAATACAGGACAGTTTTTGGAAGAGCGTCATCTTTTTCAAGTGAATTAAGCAGCTTTGTTAACGGCTCAGCGATTTGTCCGTCGTTCATGCTGTCAAACCCCGTATCAGGTCCAAGCTTGTCAAACATTCTTGAATTGTTATTTCTTAAAGCACTGATATGGTATTGCATGACCCACCCAAGCTTCGAGTAGATTTTCCCTAAAAAATTCAATGTGTACGTTTTATACTTTGCTTCTTCGCTGCGGCTTATTTTGATTCCACTCTTTGCTCTGGCGAAAATCTTGCTGACTTCCTCAAGTGACGCTTCTTCATATAAAACCTCGTCTAAAGCATGGTCTGATACTCGTCCTCCGACCTCATGGAAATAGTGAGCCCTGGCATCGAGAGCTGCTAAAAAATCCTCGTAATTATTAATTTCAATATCAGCGGATTCTTCCAGCATTCCTATCCAGTCTTTAAAAGTGTCACGGTTCAGCTCGAGTCCTTTATCAGGACGGAAACTAGGCAGAACGGCTGTTTCAAAATTACTTTCTTTCAACTGCTGATGGTATTCAAGTGAATCTACCGGATCATCTGTCGTACAGATTACTTTTACATTAGAAGCTTCAATTAATTTTCTTACGCCAAATCCTTCTCTGTTTAATTGACTGTTAACCGATTCCCAAATTTCATCTGCACTATCTTCATTTAAGGCGACATAAATATTGAAATAACGCTGAAGTTCAAGGTGTGTCCAAGTATACACAGGGTTTCCTATTATTTTAGGAACGGTCTTTGCCCAGGCAAGAAACTTCTCATAAGGCGAAGCATCTCCTGTAATATACTTCTCCTCAATTCCGTTCGCTCTCATAAGTCTCCACTTATAATGATCTCCATCCAGCCAAATATCGGCAATTGTTTTATATGATTTGTTTTCATAGATTTCTTTTGGACTTAAATGACAGTGATAATCAATAATTGGCATGTCTTTTGCGTAATTATCATATAAATGCTGTGCTGTTTTGCTGCTTAATAAAAACTTCTCATCCATAAAATTTTTCACGGAGAAATCCCCCTTTATCGTTTAATGCTGGTAATAAGCATATCTTGCATGGCAGCTTTCGCACCGCAGGCTTCAATCTCTTTAAAGAAGTACGCTACATCTCTTGCCATTCCGGGTACTTTCGTTAAGTCCCTGCCCCACACTTCTTGATTGCTCAGCACATCCTCAAGACCGAACGATGGTTTTGTCTCCCAGAACTCTTTAAATATCTTGAGGACGACTTCATCATCTCGTCCTTTATACTCCATTCCATTTTTTTTACTTAAGAAGTGCCCATCTTCTATAGCTTCTGGACGATAGTAGTGAAATAAGGCGGCGATCGAAAAGCTGAACGTTTCCGACACTTTTAAATAAAGATCTACATGCTGATCTAATATAGGAAACACACGGCTTTTCAGCTTTTGTACAGCATTAAGTCCGAGATCAGTTAACTGATGCCTGACAAAGGGATTCTGAAATCGCTCAATTACCGAATCGGCAAATGCTTTTTTCTCGTTCTTTTCAAAATCGAGGATCGGCAGAATATCTTCATAAATGATTTTCTTCACATATTCGTTTGCCGTCTGATCTTCCATTACTTCTTTAACTGTCTGCAGTCCTGATAAAAATCCTACAGAGAATAATAAAGTATGGGGAGCATTTAAAAGGCTGACCTTCATTTTTCTAAATGGACGGACTTTGCCCCACTTCACATTAAGTCCTGTCTTCTGAAAGGGAAGTCTTTCTTCCAGTTCTTCATCTGCTTCAATCACGAACAAATGAAAAGGCTCACCAATCGTCATTAAATGATCCTGGTAACCTAATTTCTGTTCCCACTTCGCAGCGTTTTCTCTAGGATAACCAGGGACGATGCGGTCAACTAATGTATTACAGAAAGTATTATGTTTCTCTACCCACTGAACGAATGCTTCGCCCAGTTCCCAATGACGCGCAAGCTTAATTACAATCGACTTTAACAGCGACCCGTTTTCTTCCACCAGCTCGCATGGTATAATGACAAAGCCTGTTTCGGAACTGCCATTTGTGAAAATAAATCTGCGGTGCAACAACGCAGTCAACTTCCCGGGAAAGGACAATGGTGATTCGTTCTTTGGATAAGGTTCATCCATATACACAATCCCAGCCTCAGTCGTGTTTGAAAAAATAAATTCAATGGTATTCTTTTCTGCCAGTGCAAGAAATGTCTCCCACTCTTCATACGGGTTCAGGCTTCGTGAAATTGAGGAATTAATTTCAATTTCCTGCTTTTCTTCCCCATCACTAACACCCTGGAGAATGGTCGTATAAAGGTTATCCTGTGCCTTAAGTTTAGGAACAACTTTTCCATGAGGAGTAGGCTGAATTGCCACGGTCCGCCCGTTAAAGACCTCTTGTTTGTTCATTTGGTGAATCATCCAGTTGATATAGGCCCGCAGAAAGTTTCCTTCACCAAATTGAATAACCCGCTCAGGCAGGGCTTTTTCCAGGAAGGATTTATCCGTATCTGTAACGTTAGGCAGCTTTGAAAAATTAGCTTTACTAAGACTAGTCATGTGAGTAAGCCTCCTAAGCTCCAAAAATAACAACGTTGTTATTTTTGCTTAAAAAATATTATACATCAGGGAATCGCATTTTCATAACAACGTTGTTATACCCAAGTTTATGGATATTCTTTTATCTTGTCAAGAGTATTCTGAATATTAGTCTAAGAAATTCGAATACTTCTATTATGTTTAGGGTAGTGTTATTAGGTACGGAGAACTATCCTCGTCTTAACCCCCTCGCTCTTTTTACCTATTTATTCCAAAATTAGTTTTTATGGAAAGGAGATTTTTTATGAAAAAATTAACTTCGGTTTTTTGGATCTCTCTTGCGATTACCCTGTTTTCCGTAGTATGGGGAGCGGTGGCTCCAAAAAACTTAGAAACGATTACAGGAAATATTCAAGCTTATATTTCTGTACACTTTGGCTGGTATTATTTATTAATTGTTTCATTCTTCGTTGTGTTTTGTTTATACATGATTGTAAGTCCTTATGGAAAAATGAAATTAGGAAAGCCGGATGACACACCAGATTACAGCTATCCCACATGGTTTGCTATGCTGTTCAGCGCGGGGATGGGAATCGGACTCGTCTTTTTTGGAGCAGCTGCACCTCTCCAACAATACATGACCAATCCACCGATCGGGGAACCCGGCTCAGAGCAAGCACTGGCTGATGCCATGCCGATTACTTTTTTCCACTATGGAATTCACGCCTGGGGAATTTATGCCATTGTGGCTCTTGTATTAGCCTATTTTAAATTCCGCCGCGGGGCTCCTGGGTTAGTGAGTGCCACACTTGAGCCAATATTCGGCGATAAAATGAAAGGCCCGTGGGGGAAGCTTGTCGACGTTATAGCCGTCTTCGCTACGATAGTAGGTGTTGCCACTACGCTTGGTTTCGGAGCCGCGCAAATTAATGGAGGAGTTACGTACTTAACAGGAATTGGACAAAGCTTCGGTATTCAGCTCTTAATCATTATTATAGTTACTATATTATTTATGATCTCCGCTTATACAGGTTTGAGTAAAGGGATTAAATATTTAAGTAATGCTAATATGGGATTAGCCACACTATTATTTCTAATAATGATAATAATAGGGCCAACTATGTACATTTTAAATATGCTGGTAGATTCCCTTGGCACTTATATTCAAAATCTTCCGCGTGAAAGTCTGCGTGTGGCCCCAAATAATGAAGAACAGCGGCAGTGGATCAATGACTGGACAGTCTTTTTCTGGGCATGGTGGATCGCCTGGTCTCCGTTTGTAGGGATATTTATTGCCCGTGTGTCTAAAGGAAGGTCGATTCGTGAATTCTTATCGGGTGTTCTGCTTGTCCCTTCTATCGTAAGCTTCCTGTGGTTCTCAACATTTGGAAGTTCCGCGATTCAGAAAGAGAATGAAGGAGCTGATCTAGCCAGCCTGGTCCCAGAGCAGATGCTGTTTGGTTTGTTTGACCAGTTCCCTTTCAGCTTACTATTATCTATCATTGCGATGATGCTGATTGCTACGTTCTTTATTACATCTGCTGACTCCGCTACGTTTGTATTAGGAATGCAGACAACCAATGGATCCTTAAACCCTCCAAAAGTTGTTAAATTCGCCTGGGGGATTGCTCAATCGGCAACTGCTGCGGTCCTTCTTTATACCGGAGGCTTACAGGCCTTACAAAATGCGCTGATTTCAGCAGCTTTTCCGTTTTCCTTCATTATGCTTTTAATGGTCTATTCGCTGTTTAAAGCATTACGAGCGGATAAACTAGAACTAGACCGGATGCAAAATAAAACGAAATAACCAAAAAAAGAACGAGCGATCTGCTCGTTCTTTTTTAGTAGGGAAAGAGTTGTTCCGTTTGTTTTTATTGGAAAAAACGGGCTCGGGAATGACTTGATTTATATCGGTGAGCTGGTGAGTTATCCCGCTGACCTCACCCCGTCTCTCTCCTGATAATTGTAAAAACGAAATGCCGTAGCTTCCTTAGGATCGCAATTCTTTTCAGATTTATTTTTCGCTATCATCCCGCTTCATTTGATCATTGACCATTTCGTTCAATAAATGATTAATACCGACCGTCCGCTCGACATCAAGCACGAAGGCAATTCCTTTTCCTGGCTTATTTAATTCTGCACCTTCTTCAATTGCCTTTAATACATTATCTGTTCTTTCTTTGCGAATGAGCGTCAAAATCACTTCTTTTTCAGGCTCGATCAGGATATTAAAGAGCTTAGCTTTTTCATGAATCCCTGTGCCGCGCCCAGTAATAATAGTCCCTCCTTCTGCACCAGCGCTTTTCGAAGAATCAACGACTTTGTCAGAGTCCCCTTTATTAACTATAGTTACAATCAGATCATAAGCTATCGGCTGGCTCTTTACGTCGTTACTCATATCCTCACCGCCATTTTCTTGAATTTCTTCCAGCCCGAGCCCAAGCATATGTACAATACCGCTGATCCTCTTCGTATTGATCACGAAGCCAATTCCGTGCTGGGGCTTATTCAACTTCACTGAATCAATAATAGCATCCATAACTTTTTCATAGATGGAATCTGAGACAAGTGTTAAGATGATTTCTCTTTCCCTCGTAATTGGAATACCAAGAAACCTCTCCTTTTCATTAAGGCGGAACCCTTTACCGAAGAAAGTTGTACCGCCCTGGGCACCAGCTAAAGTGGAGGCATGAACTACCTTTTTGGCTTTTTCTTTTTTAACGATCGTAACTATTAACTTTTGCCCGAGCTTCTTCTTCGGCATGTTGGGCGTTCTCCTTTCTTCTGTAAATTACTCCCAATGTGAGAACAGACAAAATGGGAGCCAGAGCCACAAGGGAGACCATTCCAAATCCATCCCGGAGCGGGTCCCTTCCTTCCGTTACAGAGGCGATTCCGACAAATAACGCCAAAATAAATGTAGCCGTCATCGGCCCGGTAGCAACACCGCCCGAATCAAAAGCAATGGATGTAAACGTTTTCGATGAATATTTTACTATAATTAACGCAAAAATGTAGCCGGGTATAAGAAAATACCATAAAGGAATACCAAAAATAATCCGAACCATGGAAAGGGAAATTGAAAGTCCTACCCCAATTGATAAGGTATACAGCAGCACTTTATGAGGAATATACCCACCTGAAACCTTTTCTACCTGGTGAATTAATACACTGACAGCCGGTTCAGCATAAATAGCCACAAATCCGAGAACAAAGCCAATGGGTATCAGTACCCACAAGTGATTCATTGTTCCAAGCTTCTTCCCCATCAGCTCTCCTATCGGCATAAATCCAATGTGTACTCCTTGTAAGAAAAAGGATAGTCCTAAAAAAGTTAAAATAAAGCCAACAACGATATCCTGAAGTTTTCGAATCGGCAGTTTTAAAAAGAAAAGTTGAAATATCAAAAATAGAGCTAAGAGCGGGAGCAGTGCAAAGGTCACTTCCAGCATAGTATGCCCAAATCCTTCAAAGATCTTAATATTCATCCATAGATCACTCCCAGAATCATTACCGCCAGGATTGGACCAATGGAAGCAAGTGCCACCAGCCCAAAGCTATCTTTTGAAGAAGTTCTTCCTCTTATAACCGTGGCTACCCCAACACCTAAGGCCAAAATAAAAGGAACAGTTAAGGGCCCAGTCGTTACCCCGCCTGAATCAAACGATATCGGAACAAAGTGCTCGGGAGTAAAAGCAGCTAATAAGAAGACAAGAGTATATCCCCCAGCTAACAAATACACGATGTTAATATTTAATATGATACGAAAAAGCGCTAAAGCAACAAATAGTCCTACCCCAACTGCTACTGCCATTATTAATACATTTTGAGCAATGCTGCCATTGGAAACAATGTCTATTTGCGAAGAGAGAACCCGCACATCTGGTTCTGCGATCGTTACAACCACTCCTAATAAAAATCCGAAAAAGATGATGAGCCCGACCTTTTTCGTTTTCGAAATAGCTGAGCCAATTAACTCTCCCACCGGAAGCAGACCTACATTAACTCCTAACAAAAATAGGACCAGTCCCAGTCCTACAAAAAGGACACCCACTAGAAATTGTAGAAAATTTTCTAATGGAAGCCATATTAAGGTGAACTGTAAAATAGTGATCACAATAGTTATCGGTAATATGGAGAAAATGACTTCTAATATTGTTTCTTTTATATTGTCCATGGCATGCCTCCTCCAAATAAGAAGATCATTCCTACAAAGACTCAACATATAAACTTACTGATGCTCTGTTTAGACTGAGAAGCTGATCTTGACTAAAAAAATGAGGGTCATGGGTTTAAGGGGCGTACTTTAATTCTAGATTCTAATAGCAATCCTGCTTTTAAAGATAAATATGGAATCGACTGTGGAAAAATACCTGATGCTGTTCTTCTGCTTCATATGTATAATTTCTACTTAATTAAATCGATTACCTGCTCGATATGAAAAAAAGAAGCTCTTGTGATCAAGAGCTTCTTTTCAATTCATCCTTTCTTATATTATGTTTCCACGCCTGATCTTTATCAATCATCCGTTTCGCTGCGTAAATAAGGATAAACTGAATAATAATAATCGGCAGCCCCATGAGTCCTGAAATAACTTCTAATGGAGCAAGTCCTCCAATCCGCATTAAAACAAGAGCAAGCGCTGTAATAATGACAGCAATAATCACTCGAAGTGATCTTGGGGGTTCAAATTTACTCATATCCCTTGTACTTGTGTAGGCAGCTACCGTATACGTTGTAGAATCAAGGGTCGTTGTCAGGAAGATAAGCGCTACAATCATAAATACAATAATAGCCACAGATCCAAAAGGCAGTGTAGAAAGAATTTCCGGAATAGCTGCCATTCTTTCCTGGTCCTGAACGATATCCAGTACAGCAAGATCACCCGTGAGGTATCGGTGAACGCCAAGTCCTCCTAGTACTCCTGTCGCTACCCACGACAAAACAGTAGGTGCAAGGAAGTACGTAAGAATCATTTCTTTAATTGTTCTCCCCTTGGAAATTTTGGCTGCAAACACACTATGAAGCATTGCCCATGTGGCACTATAAGCAAACCAAAAGACCGTATTGCTTTGAATATGGGAACTTTCCCCATGGACAGACTGAGTATCCAATGAAAGGTTTATATAATTAGTTAATAAGAAAGAAACACTGTCTGAGAAATAATTTAATATAAATACGCCTGGTCCTCCGATAAGTACAAAGATAACGAAAAAACCAGCTAAGAACATATTCCATGTACTTAAACGTTTAATCCCTTTCTCAATTCCTAAGTAAGCACTTAAGGAGAATAAAAATACCCAAACTACTGTAACGATAATGGTCATCGTAAAAGTAACATCAAGCCCTGTCAGATGTGATAAGTTATGAGTAATAATCGGCGCTCCAAGGCCAAGGGTTACAGCTGCACCTGATAAAATACTAACAAGAAATAAAACATCAAATATTTTACCGCCAATGCCGTCTGTAAACTTATCACCAAAAATATCACGGCAGGCTTCAGAAATCCTCAGCATCGGCCGCTTCTTCACATGCAATATATAAGCCATAGCAGGGGCTATCATTACAAATATCGCAAACACCTGAAAGCCCCACATAAACATGCTGTAGGCATTTCCCCACAAGAGAGCTTCTGCTGAACCCGGCTCTACTCCAGCGGGAGGATCATTTGCTACAGATGTCCACTGAAGCATCGCCGTTCGCATAATCGTTGATCCTACACCCATTGCAATAAGGATCGATGCATATGAGAACAGACTCATTCGCGGTTTTTCTTTTGGATCTCCAAGCACGACTTTCCCATACTTAGAAAACGATAAATACAAACCAGCGACAACTAGGATAATCCCATACCAGAGATACCCCCATGTAAATACCTCTACAATATAATCAAATATAGAATTCAAGACTTCCAGCGACTCTGATTCAAATAAAGCAAAAGGTATACTAATACCAATAATAATAATTAATGAGGGAATAAAAATATTATAATCAATTAATTTTTTCCGTTTCATCAAATCCTCCTCTATCTCTCTTTTCTTTATTAAAAGGTGTCTTTACCTCTACCCTCCTAAAAGAGACGATAAAAGCGAATTATTAAATTTCCTTTAAAAATTTATTATGAATTCGTTTTCTTAATATAATAAAAACAAATATTCCAGTTCCATTGTCTTTTATAGTAATTAAAAACAAATTCACCGATAATTATTCCAAAATAAAAAACACTTTTCCTAATTCAGGAAAAGTGTTTTTCACTATGACATCCATTTCGGAGGGGTGTTTTTGTCCCAGTATACCTCACCAATCGAATGATGTTCTTCAAATTGATCGTCACTAAGATGATAATGAAAATTAAACCAGTAGCCCTCACCCGGTCGATTTACCCGTCCTACATCAAAGCGTGCCAACTCGTCTTTCGTACGGCCGTCAAGAATGGTGAAGATCTTTTCGCCATAGCCGGGAGTGAGCTCTTCTGTAATCTCAAAATACGGAACTTCCTCTTCTCCACGCTCTTTGATGATCTCTTCAATTACTTCCTCTATTTTTGGAAGAATTTCTTTTTCTACATCATTTTCTACTTTATTAGCAATTTTAGGGCCCATCTTTGTTATCATTCGGGCTTTAGCCTGTTCCGTTATACTATGTAAATAATCTTCTTCCGCGGTTTCAAAATCAGGCTCAGATGGTACAACGTCCGGTAGAGGAACGTTATTCTCTTTTTCAGTAATCGGCTTTTTCTCAGCTGCATCCATTTCCACATATGTTGGAGGAATATACAGCCCTAAGGTCATAATAGCCACTAAGACAACAAATATTTTTCTCATCCAAAGATTCATAGATTCCGGCTCCCTCGCAAGTACTTACTTAAAGTTTACCATTTTTAAGGAAAATGTCTATAAGACTACCTTCTCTTTTCAACTAAAAAGCCTGCCAAAAATGAAGGCAGGCTTAGAAACAAAAAAAACAATTTTAACTCTTATCTTTATGCTCTTTTCCCTGTTCTTTGACCATCCGTTTTAATTCATCAAGGTCATTCATAATCTTCTTCATATCTCTAGTTTCTTCTTCTGCATGCTCGGAAATCTGCTGCGCATTATTTACAATCTCCCCGACAATTAAGTTTAATATAATAAAAGCCGAGATTATAATGAAGGACACGAAATAAAGCCACGACCAGGCACTTTCACTAAAAATCGGCCGAAACACGCCGCTTGCCCAACTCTCCAGTGTAAAAACCTGAAACAGAGTTAGTGTACTCAAGCCCAGATTTCCAAAGTATTCAGGCGCAAGCTCTCCATAGAAGTTGGTGCCTATTACCGCATAAACATAAAAAATAATTCCCATCAAAACGGTAACAGAACCTATAGCAGGTATGGCCATAAATAAAGCCGTAGTTAACCGCTTTAAGGAAGGGACAATTGAAATCGTACGGAGCACCCGCAAAACACGAAGGATCCGTAAAACTCCTACTAAATGGGTGTTATATAAAATCAAGCTTCCAAATACAATTGTGAAATCAAAGAGGTTCCAGCCATCTTTAAAGAAAGCCGATCGATACACGATTAATTTCAGTATGATCTCTACCGTAAAAATGGACAGGATCAGGATGTCCAAAAAAATAAAAGTTGAGTGATAGTTTTCATATATTGCCGGATCCGTTGAAACCCCGATAATTATAGCGTTAAGGATAATAATTGCTAATATAAAACGTGAAAATAATGCATGTTCCACAAAGCTTCGTAAATTAATTGCTTCTCTCCCCGCTTTCTACCTTGCTCTGATCATATAAATATACGAATCAATTATATGCTCTGCTGCTAAATTTATAAATGATTTATGCTTAATCGTCATTAAATCGCCTACATTTCCTTTGTAACAAGGATTATTTTTTCTTTAAAAACTTAAAAAACCACCTCCGTTTGCACCGAGGTGGTTTTATCTACTCCTTTATTTCGTGTATATAGAATTCGAGAACAGGCGGAATAGGTAATCTGTATGGTCACGGAAGCCGGCTTCCAGACCGATTAGAGTCACATCCTGATCTTTTTCTTTTACAATCACTGCCTGGCCCTGAGCCCCGGAACGGTTCTCCCAGTGTCCGGCCATAAAGAAATCACTGCGGTCTTTAAATGAAGCATGGACATCTGTTCCGTCCGTATTTGTATACCAGACCGGCTGATAAACGAAGCCATAATCTTCGGCATGATAACCTGCTGTCAGTGGAGTGGATTCATAGTTCACTCTTACGATTCCGTTGCTGTTTGAATTCCCTTTATTTACAGTCACATCTGTTAAACCGAGCTGTTTAGCCGCTTCAGAAGCACCTGCTCCCACAGCAATATACTTTCCGCCGTTATCTACAAAGTCCTGAACATTGTCTTTTAGAGCGTTATATTGGCTCTCATTTTCAAGTCCAAATTCCGCATTGGCTTTTGAATTATTATAGGAAATTAAGCGCGACGTTCCGCTGTAAACGAAGACATCGGTATTTTCCAGTCCTTTTTCTGCAAGCTCCTCAGGTGTGACTTCCTTAACATCAAAACCTAGTCGCTCAAGCGCTAAACGTGTACCTGCATGGGACTGGGCTTTATTCATGCCGCCGTCTCTGAGAATCGTGACCTTCTGACTGGACAAAGGATCACCGCTTCCCTTCTCCGTGGATTCTAATGTAAGTCCAGAAGCTTCTACTAGTTTTCTTAAACCTGGTGTACTTTCTGCATTAAGATAAAATTGTCCACTGTCTCTAGTTACTTCATAACCTTTGTCTACTAAAGAATTTACGAGATTAACAGCCTCTACTGAAGAATTTGGAATTACATATGGACCATCACCCACTAACTCTCCGGCGGAGGATACCTTTTTCACGTCTTGAAGTTTCACTTCAAAGGAATCTTCTGCGTCCACTTCAATAGCTTTAAACCCCCACAGTTCCGGCAGGTTCCAGGCAGAGATGTCATACATCGCTGGAGTAATGTCAGTAATGTCTTCCCCATTCCAAAGCATTGTATTGGCAAGGCCGGCTTTCGCCTGGGTCATATCCACGATATAAGTACCTTTAGGATAAGACTCCCCTTCATAGGTAAACTCTTTCTGGGCTTTAGACACGTTAATATCATTGAACATTAAATGTTCTACTGCTTTCTCTGTTGCGGTTGGATCTTTTTCATCGGCAGGCAGAATGTAAGCCTTCGGGAAAAATCCTTCCTCATGATATGGATGGTCAAACTGTATTCCGCGTTTAAATACTTCAATTTGATCTTTAATCATTTCTTCTTTATTCTCATTTGAAAATTCAAGGGCACCGATTACAGCATCATAGCTCCATTTAACACCATCCCAATCATTGGTCGGTGCTTCAAGTGTATATCCATAAGCCCCATGATACATCGCATACATAGGAGTGAAAATTGGCGGGTAGTCATCCCATCCTGCTTCATCATCACGCTGTGGAATGTATGTACCTGTCATTGACTGATAATCCACTCTTGAAGTTGCCGTATTTGTGTTCTCATACTCACTTCGATTCTCGACAATGTTACCTTCCATAGATTTTGCCTGGTCCATCGCCCAATTTGAGAATAAGTCATACTCATAGTTTGGGTTGTGCGGCGGTGTACACGGCTCAATTAAGCCAGGCTTCTCAGGTCCTCCGTATCCTTTTACATACCCGTGAAGATCCAGAAACACCATCGGGTTCCATTCTTTAATAAGGTCAACTGTATGCTTTGTTTCCACCTGAGATTGTGTAATAAAATCACGATTTAAATCAATCCCGCTGCTGTTAAAACGAGTAGCATCAATACGCCCGTCCGGGTTAGCTACCACGTTAAAAATAAGAATATGATTCTCAAGGAGCTCCTTAGTTTTCTCATCATTGGCTGTGGCAAACCTCTCGATTAACTGCAGGGCAGCATCTGAACCAACAAATTCCGTTCCATGAATCGATGCATTAATCATCACAGGAACTTTAAAGTCAGGATGCTTATCTACAAAATCCTGGGCTTTTTCTGGATTTTTAAACATCTGTTTTCTCAGCATTTTCTGCTGTCCAAACTTGCCCTTAGCTTTTGGGTCTGAGATGGTTACGACATAAAGATCATTGCCTTCATCCGTTTGAGCAGGAGTTTCCAACGTCACCCGGTTACTTTTCTTGTCGATGTCCTGAAGCTTCTTTCCAATTTGTGAATACTTTACAAAGTCATAGTTTTCACTGTTAAAAAGAGTTCCATCTTTCTCCTGAGTTTCATTTACATTGACATTATGCCACTTAGGCTGCTCCTCTGCCAGACTCATCACCGGTGCAGCAAGCATCCCAATAACGGCGAGTCCCGCAATCATCTGCTTTTTCATTGAATCCCTCCATTTTTTAATAGACTTAATTACTAGTTTATACCAACTAATGAAGGAATTGTATGAACTGTTCATCCTGTTTGTATCCATATCTAAGGACCTAGAAACATAACTTATCTGAAATTACCAATAAATAATAATATATGAAATGAAGCAGTCGTGGTAAAATATTCATATAGACCGAATTTGACCTGGACTTTGGCGATCATTATTATCAGTTCACCAGTGGAGGTGCTGAAGAGGATGAAACCACAAGTAGTGCAGAACGAGCAGATGCCTGAACAGAAGGAAAAGAACAGTCATAACCAATCAAAAAATGTAATGAAGAAACGGATGAAAAAACTGAAGAAGAAGCTGCTGAAGGAGCTAAAGAAAAAGCTTAAGGGAAATCCCCAGCTCCAGAATATAAAGCAGGAATCTAAGAAGTTTTAAAATAGACCTGTAATAGCAGCGATAAACGAAGTGAAAATGGTTTCTACGAAATAAATTCCCCAGTTAAAGGCAACGATCCTTTAACTGGGGAATCTTGTTTTAAACCTTTGCTTCCCAATTTTTCTGTTCTTCGTCTTTCATCATTTTTTCTGCGTCCTCAGGATAAGCTGTTCTAAATAAGTGATGATCGGCTTCAATCACTTCTACCATTTTATCGATCATCTCCTGAGGATCAAATTGGTCCTCTAAAAGCTTCTCTGTTTCTGCAATCGATTCTCTCGGCGTAAAGTTTTTCTCTTCGTCATACCATTTATGCTTTTCTTCAAACATGCGGTCATTAAAGCCAGTCTCATATGGACCTGGATTAATTGTAGCCACTTGAACACCAAACTCTTCCAGTTCAGCTTTCATTGTCTTGGCAATCGCTTCAACTGCATGCTTGGACGCTACATAAGCACCGAGATGAGGCATTCCAACAACACCGGCAATGGAGCTTAAGAAAACAATTTTGCCCTGCTTTTTGTCCACAAATTTCTTCGCAGCAATCTGAGCGTTCTCTAATGTGCAGAAAACGTTCGTTTCAAAAACACTACGCACTCTGTCGACCGGAATCTCTGAAATGGGCCCGCCTTCACCGATCGCCGCATTCGCTACAAATACATCGTAATCATATTCTCCAATCAGCTCTTGATCGCGCTTGTCCTTTTTTGCCAAGCCGATCGCTGTTCCTTTTCCTAAACCGCTTCCTGCACCGGTAATAAAAATCGTTTTACTCAATTGTGGTTCCTCCCTTAAAAATCGCGTGTATAAAGAGAGTTCCCGTGTCTGTTTTAATGAAACTTTTCAATAGCTTTAAGGCAAAAGAAAATAAACTTTTTAAAAGTATCTTTTCGATTGGGTACTTTAATTGCCTTTATACTGGAATAGCCAAGGACATACTTATATTTCTTGCTCCTCTAAATTTCTATCTGCTTTTTGCACCCTAATATCACTATCATCTCCATTATGGAAATACAAGTGGTTTTCATTCTTATATATCACGGCTTTTCCATCTACATCAAAATGCTCTGGGTAGTGAGATATCATTCTGTTAAAAACATTTAACGTTACGACTACTGCCGATTCATCTGGATTTTTGTCTAGTAAAAAATCAATAGCATTAATATCTGATAGTGCTTTTACTTTCTCTTCGTTGATGTATAACACCTCCTTTTTAAGATACTTATTCGAGATAAGAAAGGGTTTTCCTGCCGTAATACCAATTATCCAATCGCCTCTTTCTCCATATACCAGCAACGGCAAAACGGTAACTAAGTGGGAAATTTGTTTTTAAAAGGAAAACATCATCGAATACCTGTGAGTCCACCGTTGAATTAATCATTTAGCCTACGTAATACATAAAAGACTGTTTATCCTAATTTTTGTCTGCCCTTAGCCGCTAAGAGAATTCTTCTTTATTTCTCTGATTTTTGTCTTTCCTGAAGTGATAAATCTAAATTTTTATGCACCTTTCTAAAAAATTAGAGAAATGTTTACAGTTTGCCACAAGAGTGATTACCATTTAATGTTATGATTAGACTATAATTTACAGGGGGCGATTGAAAATGTATAGAATAGTACGCCAGGTTAACAATGAAACCCAAGCCCTGAAAGACTCTAGTACGGAAAAAACAAAAACCTTTCTCGATTTAGATGAAGCAACCTTGTTAGCTTCTAAACTAAATTCCCACGGCACTTCAAAATATTTAAAATGGACTGTAGAGAAAGTAGGGTAGCCCTCTACTTTTTTTCGTTCATGGCGAATCCTACATTCCAAGACTTTTCTTCACCTTTCCATGAATTCCACCCGTTCTATCTCCCTGCATATATCAACTAGATAGGACAGTACTTCTTATTTTCCACCGATTGACCAATCATAAATACAACCCTTTACTTCTCACCTTTATCTCATGTGTTCTTATATTTTAATTTTTTCTAAAAAGCGTCTGATCTCTTATCTCTTAAGTCTATTAAGCCTTTTAAAAGTTAATTAAAAAAAGCTGGGCAGCAGCAACCCAGCTTTTCTTTAAATACCTTCTAAGCTCACACAACTTTTTTCTTTTCAGCGCCCCCATTATACGATTCACCTTCCCTGTTATAATGGGCGTGTTTTTCCTGAACTAACAAAACCGCTATACCCCCGAGAACGGCAGCCATGGCGATAACCGTAAAATTCACCTGAGAAGACAGGTCCAATGTCAGCAGAATACCGACAAATGTTGGAGCGAAGATGCCGCCTACCCTTCCGAATGCCATGGCGGCGCCGATCCCGGTAGACCGCATGGAAGGCGGATAGTATTGTGAAACAAAGGCATTGCTGATATTCTGTACACCGACAGATGCAGCCCCGATCATCCCTATAAGCAAATACGCCAATATAAGGTTCTGCGTCAATCCAATTAGTGATAGTGCAAGCGCCCCGACAATATAAAGCGGAACCATGACTTTTTTAAAGCCATACTTGTCCGCCATCCTCCCGAAAACAACTGTTCCTGCGATGGCACCGACATTCATCATAGCGACAAACACTAAACTCGAGCCCAAACTATACCCTGCATTGATCATCAGTTGCGGCAGCCAGGTATTCATCGCATAAATTAGTACAAAACAGGAAAAGCAGGAGACCCAGAACATAATCGTGCTGATGGCACGTTTCTTTTCAAAAAGTTTTACTAACGGAAGTCCTTTCCTTGCAGGCTCAGGCTTCTCAAAGGAAACTCTGTCATCCACTATTGTTTCTGAATCAATTTTTTGCAGAACTTTCTTCAACTTTTCTTTCTTTCCTTTAGCTAACAAGAAGCTTGCTGATTCTGGAAGGCTTTTCGCTATAAAAGGTATTAGCAATAATGGCAGACCAGCAATCCAGAACACCGGCTGCCAGCCTAGTGAAGGCAATACCGATCGACTGAACAGGGCAGCCGCAATGGCTCCAATGGAGTAGCCGCAGAAAATAAAAGAAACCATCGCTGCTCTGATTTTTTTCGGTGCGTATTCCGTAGATAGGGCGATAACGTTTGGCATAACACCACCCAGTCCTAGTCCGGCTATCACCCGGAATACCGTAAACATCGTTGGTCCTGCCGCAAATGCCGACAGTGCGGTAAACAAACTGAAAAGGACGGTACATAGGAGGATGACATTCTTTGGGCCAAGTTTATCTGCCAATAATCCAAATAGCACAGCACCAACAGCCGTTCCAGCGGCGGTATAACTCCCAATAGCCCCGGCTGTTACGGAAGAAATATTCCACTCTTCTATTAATGAAGGTACAACAGAGCCATAAATGACAACATCATATCCATCCATAAGAATGATGAAGAAGCACCAGAATATAATAGAAAAATGGAAGGAACGAAAGCGACTGTTATCAATAATCTGCCCTGCATGTAAAGCTTTCAAAAAATCCCCCCCTGTAAATTTCGATTTAGTATTTAAAAACTAAAACGCGTTTAAGCAATAAAGTATGAATCAAAAAAATAAATCTATATTTCAAAATCCACAAAGATGCTGTCTTCCATGCCAATTTTTTCCAAATAAGAAACAACGTCCTGATGGGCTGGATGTGGGCCGTAATTTTCCAGGGCCTCCCTGTCCTTAAACCGCACCGTCAGCCCTACTTCATACCCCTGGCTGCGACTGGAAAAATTGATGCCCTGCTGAATATCCACGATTCCCGGGATAATGTTCTTTAACTCCAGTGTCCTGCGGATCAACTCCTGCTTTTGTTCGGTTGTTGTTGCTTGAGAAAACTTAACTAATACAATGTGTTCTATCATAGTTGCACTCCTATTTACTATTCAATGTTTCCCGATCAAAGCCGGCAAGTTTTTTATATTTATTAGCCAATTCCGCGAGCTCCTCATACGAAATCACTTCTTCTAACTTATCAAACCCCTCAGGCGCTCGATCTTCGACAATCTGCATGACGACTTCAGGGCCGTTCTGTCGATTGGTATGAACGATATTGGCTGTCGGTTCCAACCTTTCTTGTTCATATGCTTGCAAAGCAGCTTCTATGTTTGGATGTTCAACAATGTTTTTTGCTAAAGCATCAGCATCAAGAATGGCCTGTGATGCGCCGTTCGATCCGATCGGGTACATCGGGTGAGCAGCATCTCCAAGCAACGTTACACGTCCAAACGTCCAACGAGGTACCGGATCGCGGTCAACCATCGGAAATTCATAAACGGCCTCTGTTTCTTCAATCAACCGAGGTACATTCAGCCAGCCAAAATCCCAGCCAGCAAAATGAGGAGCAAATTTACCCTTATCTATTTCCCTGTTCCAATCTGCCCGCGAAATCAATTGGTCATCCACTTTCAGTTCAGCAATCCAATTGACAAGTGACCGCCCTTTTTCATTTGCTTTCGGACATACAGGATAAGCTACAAACTTTTGGTCCTGGTAACCAGCCATAATCATCGACTTCCCCGTCAGAAAAGGAGCGGCCTCTGTAATTCCACGCCATAAAATCCTGCCACTGAATTTCGGTTCTCCTTCATTTGGATAGTAGAATTTACGAACGGCCGAATGGATACCATCTGCTGCGATCATTATATCGGCGCTATAAGTACCTGCATGTTCTCCTGTTGCTTTATTGTTAAAATGAGCGGTTACCTTGTCACCAAACATTTGAAATGAAGTTAAATGATGACCCGTATAAACGGCATTCTCACCGAGCCGTTCTTTGACTGCTTTCAATAAAAGCATTTGCAGTCGTCCGCGATGAAGAGAATATTGGGGCCAATGGTAGCCGGCATTCAGCCCTCGATCCTCCTGCCAAATTTTCTTGCCGAACTTATTCACATACATAAGCTCTGCCGTCGGAAGCCCTTCCTTTTTTAGCTCATCATCCAGGCCCAGCTCCGTTAGAACCTTCACTGCGTGAGGTAAAAGGTTAATTCCGACCCCCAACGCTTTAATCGTTTCAACACTTTCAAATACACGCACTGACACGCCAACGCGGTGAAGTTTAAGAGCAGTAACAAGCCCGCCGATCCCTCCGCCAACGATCATTGCCGTTCTGGTATCAGGCATCTCGATTCCTCCCTGAGTAAAATTCAATAATATTGTATATTTTCTAACAATTTAATCTGTTTTACCATTATTACATAAAAAAATTATATTTCAATATTAAAATGTAGAAATTCTTTGTTTTGGCAAGCTTCTGTATTACTTTTAAACACAAGAAAAAACCCCTGCATAGCAGGGGTTTTCTTTGTTCTATATAAGTGGAGCATAGCGGGCTCGAACCGCTGACCTCTACACTGCCAGTCAGGACGACTATATACGAATTTATATGAAAAACCCAAAAAAGCACTGATTTAAAGGCATTTTACAAATCATCTTTAGGATCGAATCTGAACATAAATGATACTTGTTGACGAATTCCGTCAACAATTCGTCAACAAGTTATGTGATTTCTAAACAGTTATTAAGTCTGACCATTTGCCTTATTTCTGTCCCGCCAACTAATTCATGTTTCTTCATTAGTATAGTAATCTCCTTCCTCTGCAAAGTTTTTAAAAAAGCTTATACATTATTAACCTTTTATATTTTTACAAAAATAGGAATATAAACTATAATGAACAAAATTTCATAAGAATACATCTAGAGATGACTTATCCCTAGATCTGTGAGTAGTGGTAACGTTGTATTTGATGTAGTTCCCAAGAGATGTCGGATGCTTACGGGATAAATATATAAGGACAGGAGTATATTTCCCATACAGTAGAAAACTTAAAATTTGAAAGGAGTATTGACTATTAAAAATACAGGTATTATTCGTAATGTTGATGCATTAGGGCGAGTGGTCTTACCTATAGAATTAAGAAGAACACTTGATATCCAAGTGAAAGATGCTGTAGAAGTATTCGTGGATGGAGAGAGATTAATTATGCAGAAGTATAAGCCAAATAAAGCTTGTGTTGTTACCGGAGAGGTTTCTGATGAAAACCAAAAACTCCCCGGTGGTATCTGGTTAAGTTATAAAGGTATGGAGATTATCGCTGATGAGTTAGAAAGAAATAAGGATTAAGGTGAATGTCCCCAGTAAGTACGAGGGATAGTCCATAAAATAATATTTTTTGTTACACTACAGAGGCCGTCTTTATTAACTATTGGCTATATAGCTTAGCAGGCTAAAGGATAGCACTAAAGTAAATATTACGTATTAATCCATGAAATAAAAATGGGGCAGAAATGATAAAATTCTGCCCCATTTTCCCATTATTAAATTTGACTAGCTAATAGCCAACCCTGCACTTGCATATCCTTCTATTGTAACTAGTAAAGTGAGTCCAGTTTCATCTACGGTGAATACCATTAAGAGTCGATCTCCCTGACTCACAGGAATATTTAAACCTGAAAGCGAGCCAGAAGCAATATCTCCAATTATTATTGGTGCTGTAATATCAGGAGTTAATGTCACTAATGTTCCAGGAATTGGATCAAAAATATTAGTAGATGGTGCAGAAGATCGATATACTTGAGCTTGAATAGTCGCATCCCCTATTAAATCCACGGCTGCAGTGACGCTGAAGAAAGCCTCTATATCCGTAATAATGCCATCTCTTGGAACAGAAAAAGCAAAGTTTAACAGAGTCCCACCTGCTCCAGTTAAGTCAATTTGGTCGCTTCCGAGAATAGTTACTCCAGATATGCTATTTCCAAATCCGACTAAACCACTTGTTCCTAACACCCCTTCTACAGCATTAGTTAAAGCGATTGGTAAACCAGAAGCAAATGGAATTATAGCTCCGTCACCAGGTTCTCCTGGTATCCCTACTCCTGCCGGCCCCGTGGGTCCTGTTGCTCCTGGCGCTCCTGTTGGACCTGTTGGACCTGTTGCTCCTGTTGGGCCTGTTGGGCCTGTTGGGCCTGTTGGGCCTGTTGGACCTGTTGCTCCTGTTGGGCCTGTTGCTCCCACAATTGTACGAACAATTCTTGCTGGCTGAAACTTCGGAAGACCTCTAGGCGGGCAAAGGGCTCCTCCTGTAAGACAACACACTTCAGGAAAGCAGTCCTGGTTAAATATCTTATTATGCATGTACGTTCACCCCCTCCTATAAACTATATTCAAAGGAATAATAATGGATAGGGCTAGTGACATAAAAATATAAATTTCCATATAACAACTATAGTCCAAGCAGATCAATAGGAAAAATAATATACTATCTTATAAAAATTGAAAGGAAGATCCATAAAAATTATGGTAACTATAGTTATTGACCCTGGCCATGGAGGTTCGGATTCAGGAGCCTCTTTTCAAGGATATTTTGAAAAAAATTTCAATTTATCGATTTCTTCAAAAGTAAGAGATTTTTTACTTCAAAACTACGACGTTAGAATTGTAATGACGAGAAACACGGATACTACGGTATCTTTATCAGCGCGGACAAATTTAGCAAATGCTCAAAATGCTGACTTTTTCTTATCCATTCATAATAATGCAAGCGGAGGCAGTGGATTTGAAAGTTTTATATTTAATGGATCTGTTTCAGCTGCTACACGTACCTATCAAAATATTATTCATGATCAAATCGTCAATGCTGTGGGCACTAAATACAATATTATCAATAGAGGCAAGAAGAGAGAGAACTTCCATGTTCTCAGAGAAACTCGCATGGAAGCTTTATTATTGGAAGTTTTGTTTGTAGACAATGTCCGCGACCTTTCCCTATTGCGGAATAATACTTTCATCAATGATGTTTCCTCTGCAATTGCTCGTGGTGTTGCAAGAGCCTTAAATTTACCTGCAAAATCAACACCAAGCGGACTTTTTAGAGTTATTGCCGGTTCTTTTAGGGATAGGAGTAATGCGGAAGATCGAGTACAATTTCTTAATCAAAAGAATATTAATTCCTTTATCGTTCCTATTATAATCTCCGGTGTTCAGTATTACCGTGTTCAAGCAGGAGCTTTTTCTAGTAAGGAGAATGCTGAGGCTCAAGTTGCACTTCTGAAATCTGCAGGAATCAGCGATGCATACATTATTAGCGACGAACAAAGTCCTCCTCCAAGTCCGCCGCCATTAACACCGGTAGAGAAATATACCATTTTAGGGAAGGCGGAGTTAAACGCTTGCCAGCTCGATCAATTTGTTAAAACAGTTAATCCAAATGCACCATCATTAGGAAACCTTTATATTAAATATGGAGAAATCTACGGTATTCGCGGAGATGTTGCTTTTGCACAAGCTCTTCATGAAACTAATTACTTTCGTTTCACCGGTCTAGTAAATGCTAGCCAAAACAACTTTGCAGGTATCGGTGCTACTGGGCCAGGAAACTCTGGCGCTGTTTTTGACACACCAGAAGAGGGAGTTCATGCTCACATTCAGCATTTATTTGCCTATGCCTCTAGGCAAAATATTCCACAAGGGTATAAAAAGGTTGATCCTAGGTTTGATCTTGTCACTCGCGGAAGTGCAACAACCTGGGTACAATTAAATGGAAAATGGGCTGTACCTGGTACAACTTACGGACAAAGCATAATGACTCTTTTCATAAGAAATTCAAATTATGCAATTGAACAAATGAAAAGTCATATCCAGAATCTAAATAATTTGCTTGAAAATCTAAACTAGTTATGAAGATGAATCCTGGCCCACAGCTCGTTGATATATAAAGGAATTTAATAAGACGAAATATCTTACCTCGTCTATAAAGGCTCACCTAGGAGGAGAGCCTATTTTATTACAACGAATATATACTCTTTTTGTACGGGCTAGTACCAAATATAAAAACCACACACCGATTAGCTGAAAATCTTATGGTGTAATTTAAAATAAACTCGTACATAATAATCTAACGAGGTGACTACAATGGTATTTAATATAATATTTGGAGCAATAATTCCTTGGATAATAATCTTTTTCTTTTTCAAAAAATATCCTGAGATAGTTATGCTTATTTTTCCTTTAGGAATATCTATCGCCTATTTAGCTAATGAATGGGGGTTCTATTTATTTTGGGTTATAGAACCAATATATAAAAACCCTACACTCTCCATTTTCCCTGCTAATGCTGGCTATTTTCCTCTACTCGCTATTTCATTTAGCTATTTTAAAATTAAACATAAGACGAATAATACCCTGCTCATTTTGATTTATACAATAGCCACCACTTCTTTTGAGTATCTAATGGTTCTTTTCGGAAAGGTCGTTTATCTTGGAGGCTGGAATATTTTTTTAACATCACTTATATATTTAACAAGTTTTATTATTACTTCCTTATATATAAATACACTATACAAGTACCGGATTATCATGAGATAGTAAGGCTCTAAATAAAGTCTTCCAGATAACTGCCTTTTGTAATAACCAATAGAAACCATGAAATGGAACTCGGAGTTGCTAATTATCTGTGTTGCTCCACCATCTATTACGCCCTATTATGCCTCTTTCCTTTCTCTAGTTTTATATGGATAAATGGAAAGAATGCTATCTTTCCTAAATGAACGTACTTTCTTTTTGTCATAACAGTATCCGAGAATAAATTCTTCTTCATTCTTCACTACTTTAATTACTCTATAGGATAGCTCCCCTTGTGTATCCATATATATCATTTCAAGCGTCATATTTTCATCGTTAGCTTTAATTAACAAACTTTCCATGATTATCACCTCATTAACGAACATTTGTTCTTATTATATTCATTTTACGGATAATTAATCAATAAAAGATTCCGTTAGTTACTGGTAGAATTTACTTTCTTATGGTTAAATAGTCTTATATACATGTATCTATATTTAGTGACCATGTTTATTGGTATTTTAAGTAAAGCTTTTTCTTGTGCTTAAAAAGCCTTACCAAAGTGGAGAATAAGGAGGATGTAGATGCAGGAAATTACAGATATTAATAAATATAGGATTATTCAAACTTTAGAAAAATTGACGGAATACGCTAAGGAAGGAAGAATTACAGAGATAGAGATGGAACCTCCTCTTGCCTTCGAAAAGGAGTTTCAGATTAAGCTTACAATTAGAGATGAAATGTAAAAGCCCTCACTTTGAGAGGGTTTTATTTTCTTCATAAAAAATAGCCCCGCCCAAAAGGACGAGGCTGGATCAAGGGGCTCTGAGTTGATGCTTCAATGCACACTCTCAGCCCTTTCTTCGAGGTAGATATAAACTACTTCTTATAGAATTCTACATACGATGGATTAGCTGTAATATACAATCCACTCTTGAGCTGATACATATGGCCACCTTCGACAGGGAATTTATTTCGAATCACTGTGAAGACTTCATCTTCACCTACGATAACTGCCCGGTCCTCCCAGTCAGCTGAATTGTATGTCCATAGAGAATCCGCAAGAATTTTCACAAAGGCCTGAGTTTCAGACGCTTTTCTCGTAAGTCCTAGCGCTTCAGCCAATCCCTCAGCATGTCCTCTAGCGATACTATTTAAGAAAGCATCTGACTTTAAGGCAGCTGCATCAGAAGTGCTGTCAATGAAGCCATTTTCAGTTAGTACAGATGGCATCGCTGATTCCCTTACCATGTGGAAGTTTGCTTCTTTCTTCCCTCTATCTCTAAACTCTGTACGATTGACAATGGCATCATGAACTATGCCTGCCAGCCGATTGGTTTCAGCTTTACTAGAGTAGCTGCCATTATACGTAAAAGATTCAAATCCTACTCCACCACCCGCATTGATATGAATTGAAACAAGATAGTCAGCTCCCCAGCTATTTGCCATATTCGTACGCTCTGTTAAGGATAGCGTTCGATCACTCGTTCGAGATAATTGCACAGAGTGTCCATCATATTCATTATTTAAAATGTCTCGAGTCTTTAAAGCCAGAGCCAATGTTAAGTCCTTTTCGTGAAGTCCATTTCCTGAAGCTCCTGGATCTGTTCCACCGTGTCCTGCATCAATAAAAATCTTTGTCATAAATAATTCCTCCTAAATGTTTGTATTAGAAAAACGGCTGCTATATGTGACTGCCGTTCAACTACTTGATTAGATTTGCTTCCTTTAAAACGTTTTTCTGTTGTTTTCCTGTCCATGTGACATAGTTGTTTTTAAACCATGTCCAGGCACTTGCTGCTGCTGTAATTGCCATGGTAATGAGCTCTCCCCAGAATTCCTTTGTGCCAGGAATAGGATTTAATTCAGCTGTCACTAAAAACTGGTTGAGTAACGCCACAAGTAATACAACAGTGCGGACAATCGTTCCTTTGTCCAACCTTCTCACCTCCTTTCAAAGCCAAAGATTTAAATGTAAGGCCATAATAAAGCGATAGCTGAAATAGCTACCGCGACCCAAGCTGGCATATTTTTTTTCCAGTTATCTTTTTCTTTGATGATTCTTTCCACATCGTCTTTGTCTGCTTTGTCTTTTAAGTCCTTATCTAAATCTTCGATGTCTTTTTCGTTGGCTCGTGAACGTCGATCAGCTGCCTGTGCCGTATCATAGGTGTTATCAACCTTTTGTTTGATATCTAGCACATGGTCTAACTTTTCTGTTTGCTTAGCCAATGTGACTTTGACATCCATGAGCACCGTCATGAACTTTTCCATATCCTCCACTTCCTTATCTACTTGTGGCACGAATAACCCCCCTGAACTATAAAGAATCTCATCGACTCTAAAAACAACCTGTTTATTTAAAAGCATTAAAAAAACGCCTTATTTCTTGGCGTTTGCTTTGTTATCTTTTAATTGTTGATTTTCTTCTTTTAATTGATCTCTTTCTCCTATTAGGATAGAAACCTCTTTTTCCAGTACAGCCATCTTCTGAGCATATCTGCTGGCTTGTATATCTATGATTCTGTTTGCATCTAACTTACTCTCCATTGGTAAATCTCTCCCTTTTTATAAAACACTTAATATATCTTTAGTAAGAGTTTTGAGCTCTTCAATTTCCTTCCTTTGCCCTTGAACAACTCTCCATAAAGCAGAAACAATAGAATAGGGATCTACCCCATCCTGATCTCTTATTTCTTGAGGAACCATTTCAGAAAAAAATCCCACTTTCGGTTTATCATAAATCCCGTGATCAATGTCTCTTTGCAAGTGGTACGTATGGACACTCGCATTTTCTAATAAATACAAGGCTTCTTCATAAGAAAATGATTTTTTATTCGTTTTATAAAGTATCGATGAACCCGTAGGGTGTGAGGAAGCACGCAATGGAATATAAGACGAAACCGTTTGAGGCTCGACAGCTCTTACTTCATCTGGTGATTGCAAAAACACCTGGTGGGTATCACTCCGTACGGTAGCATAACCATTTTCATTCCATAAACGCTGGCCAAAGAAATAATCGTCCGTTCGATAGGATCCTTTGTGTAAATGCATATCCCCTGTTTTTCTAAAAGTACTGTGCGCGTTCCCCCCGGCATATATACGCATTTCACCGTTAAGCCCTGTAGGATCACCAGCCCCATATAAATTGATACCTGCGTGTCCTTCCGTGTAACTCCCTTGGTGAGCACGAATTTCAATTAGTTGTCTAGTTTCATCGCTATTCGCCTGCATGTAACCGGTATTAAAGAACTCAAATGCTTCGGCTTCAAGCCGACCGCCTATAAATGATCTATCTGCGTCTATGCGGAATCCATTCATATTCGTTGCATTACCTGACTCATCCAATTTATAGATCTCTAGAGCATTATTGTTCGTATTAAACTCGATGTAACCAGCCTTTAGAAACGGTGACCCCGAGTTAGGATTTGTACGAGAAAGCTGCAACAGTAATCCTGTTGAACCTTCTTGAGTAATGTTGGGGTTATCGATTTTTAAAGCTGGCGTTTCTACGGACCCTGAAAAGGTACCGGTGACACCTTCAAGTCTCACTGCTTTTAAAGTACCTGCATTAACAGTACCTAGGTTTGCAGAGAGAGCAGATAAACTTGTAACTTGAATGGCATTCGCTCGAATGGTGTTAGCTCTAATATTCCCTCCATCAAATTCCACGGTATTAGGATAGCGCCACTTATCAATAGTTCCCTGTGTTACTTCCTCTTCATTAATTTTTCTAGTGAACGTTGTGTATCCTGTTGGAATATTTCCATTCGACCAATTCACCGAATTCCACCCAGGATTTTGAATATTATCTGTAAGCCAATATTCAAACCTCTGAGTACGAGAATTATCTTCAATATATAGCTCTAGAAACACTTCATCATACGTTCCGTTATATACAATCCTTGCGCTAGTAAATCCACGTGTGCTATAAAGCCCAAAGGAAGAAAGGTTTATATAAGGATGTCTACCATAATGAATACCTGCTTCAAATACGGCTACTCCATGTTGAGAGCTTGTTGTATCACGCACAATAATTCTCCCGTGAGCTCGCCCACTTGAAAGGCTTGCAATGCGAAACCACTTGCCGGCATCTCCACTTGAAATGGATACGGATCCACTTGCATTTCGGCTGATGGTTTCAAAAGCCTCATCAAAAGTCGTTGTACTATCGACAATATTTGGACCTTGAGGGCCGCGATCCCCTTGATCACCTTTAGGCCCCTGCGAGCCTTGATCTCCTTGAGCTCCTTTATCACCTTTCTCTCCCTTGATTTTCGTCCATGTATAATCAGACGGATCGGTTGACTCGATGGCTGTGGTTTTATTGTGAGCTAAACCAATATACTCTTTGCTATCGGGATAATTTGAAATTCCTCCCCCTGAGGAAGTGTCAGCATAACGAATCCACGTGTAACGAGGCTTACCGTCCGTACCGGCTGGTCCTTCTATACCTTGGGGACCTCGATCCCCTTTTTCTCCCTTCGGACCCTCGGGACCTTGGGCTCCAGTGTTTCCTGTATTGCCTTTAGGTCCCTGCGAGCCTTGATCTCCTTTAGGACCTTTAATAAGCGACCATGTATATTCGCTAGGATCAGAGCTTTCGGTAGGAGTCGTCTTATTCGTTGCAATACCAATATACTCCTTACCTGTGGCACTATTCGCCATACCACCACCAGAAGATGTATCCGCATATCGGATCCATGTATATGTTGGCTTTCCGTCTTCCCCTTGTGGACCGCGAATACCCTGTGGGCCACGTTCCCCTTGGGGTCCCTGCTCACCGGTTTCCCCTTTAGGTCCAGTGCTTCCTTGCTCACCTTTATCGCCTCTTGGACCTTCGTATTTAGACCACGTATAGGCAGATGGATTTGTTGATTCATCTTGACTTAACTTATTTGGTGCAATACCGATGTAACTTTTACCGTCCGGAAAATTAGATATGCCATTTCCGTTTACATCATCAGCGTAACGGATCCACGTATATGTTGGATTCCCATTTTCCCCAGCAGGCCCTTCGATCCCTTGCGGACCACGATCTCCTTTAGGTCCTTCAGGGCCTGTTGGACCTTGGTCACCGGTTGCCCCCTTGTCCCCCTTAGCCCCTTTAATAAGTGACCAGTTGTAATTAGAAGCAACCAAACTTTCAGAAGGAGTCGACTTATTATAAGCTAATCCAATGTACTCTTTTCCATCTGGATAATCAGACATTCCAGAGCCTGAAGAGGTATCAGCATACTTGATCCACGTATAAGTTGTTTGACCGTTCTCACCGGCAGGCCCTTGTATACCTTGTGGTCCTCTTTCACCTCGCGGCCCTTCAGTGCCCTGTTCACCTTTATCTCCCTTATCCCCTTTGATTTTCGACCACTTGTAGTCAGACGGATTAGAAGAGTCAGATGCTGTGAAGTCGGTGTAGGTCCCGATATACAATTTATTTTCGGACTCTGTTGTTGAGAATCCAGATGTACCTACTGAGTTATTTGCCCAGGCCGTATGGAAGTAAGGCGTTTGACCATCCTCACCCTGCGGTCCTTGAATACCTCGAGCCCCGTCTGCACCTTTAATTAACGTCCAGTTGTAATCAGAAGGAATATCTGAATCGGCAGAAGTATGATCAACGTACATACCAATGTAAGTTTTATTCGTAGAATCACTTACAGAGAAACCATCGGTTCCATTTGAGCTGTTGGCGTAGGCAATATGAGTGTAAGAAGCAGAGCCGTCCGTCCCTGGCTCCCCAGGAATGCCTTGATCTCCTTGTGGACCTTGTTCTCCTTGAAGGCCGCGTAGACCTTGAGGTCCTTCAGGTCCACGTTCACCTTGTTCTCCTCTATCTCCTTTTTCCCCTTTAACTTTTGTCCATCTATAGTCGCCAGGATCGCCGGAGTCGTCTTGCGTGAAATCGGTATAGGTTCCAATATAATCGCGATTAGCTGCATCGGTTGTTGAAAAATTCGTTGAACCGTCAGAACTATCAGCCCATGCAGTGTGAAAGTAAGGAGTACGACCGTCAGATCCCTCGGGCCCAGGAATCCCTTGATCTCCTTTTGTACCTTTTATAAGCGTCCATTTATAATCTGATGGGACGGTTGAATCTGTAGAATTGCTGTCAACGTACATACCGAGGTAATCTCTTCCGGTTGATTCTCCTACAGAAAAGTCTTCTGTCCCGTTAGCACTATTGGCATAGGCAATATGCGTATAGCTTGAAACACCATCCTCGCCCGGGACACCAGGTATCCCTTTATCCCCATCTGGTCCTTGCTCACCCTGTAACCCTCGAGGCCCTTGTTCTCCACGCTCTCCCTTAGGTCCCTGTGGACCACGTTCTCCATCTTCTCCATCAAAAACCGTTGAGAGCGTGAACCGGTCAAAAGAAACAGCTGAGTCTTTCCAAACCTCCACACCAAATGTGGCCTTTTCTTCTATATCTGTAGCTGTTACCTCTACGGTTTTCCCTTCTTCATAAAAGTCAGAGACAGGTACCCCATGCTTGTTATACTTCGACCATCGATACGAATACAACGTTCCCTCTTGATCAATTTCAGAACCTGAAAGATAAACCTTGGCTGTTAAACTGGTAGAGCCTTCCCCATTCTTAAATACATCTCCTACGCTAGAGACGATGGATGTTATCAACATAAGGGAAAGCTTATGCCTTATTTCAGATTGCATAGCCTTCCAAATACTTTTAATTTCTTCCTCTGTAAACTCGGTATAATCACCAAGTTCTATATACTTATTCGATTGATTTACAATATCGCGGTCTTGTGTGTGAATGCGAGCTTCTAAATATAGGGGAGGATTAAATTTTGTATCCTTTATACGGATGGTATCGCCAAACCTGAACTTTTTATTGGCCATGCCTGGTACATACTCAAGGTCTGCTATACCTCCCTTATATTCAACTAGGCTATTGATTCGCTTTTCTAATTCATTTTCCGTAAGAACTAATAATCTTTCTTTCGTCATGTCTTGATCCATCGTTTGAGGTTCATAGACTTCTATCAGATGTTTCCCGTTTCTTCCCCATCGTTTCAAGGCAGCCTCATCTTCTACTACTACTTCATGCCGCGTCCCATCCTCACGTTCTGGTCCCCTTCCATGAAGGGCTGTCACGATATGATCTGTTTTTTCTGTTCGTCTTAATTCCAGTAGGTCTTTTCCAAATTCAGCTGTACGTCCTCTCCAAGTACCTACCTTTTCAACTAAGTCTACATATCGTCCTACAATTTGGTTTCCTTCGGTTTCTATGCGAAAGTTTAACTCTAAGTCAAATTCGTTGGAGATTCTCTTTAAATAACCAAATGGGTGGATAGGATCCTCAAATGTTAGAGTTCTAACTCCATTAAAATAAACCGTACCAGGCTCCCATTCCGTACCATTCAATGCAAGAATCGCATGAGACTCGGCACTTTCTGCATTCGTAGTATGAGGCTCCATAATCTTCGCCTTTTTGAGGTCTAAGTAACTAGCGTTCGTATAAACCTCTGCATGAAGGTTCACACCTGATCGAAACTTGCCGGCTTCATAAATGATAAATTCTATTAGTTCTCCATCTTCTCCTGGTATGATGACTCGGTTCCTCTTCGTTAGATATTGAGAGAATCGTTGATCGGATAACGTTTCAAAGTCGAACGTTTCAAGATGGTCTTTCAGAGACTTCCGATGATTATTTGAAATGATCTTTTCTTTCGTAATAACATCGAGTATTTGGTCCGTTTGGCCATCAGCTATATAAATCTTACTCACAAGAATCGCTCCCTATAGTGCAACCACACATTGAACGCATTTTCGGGCTGGACAATTATCTGGTTTTGTCCTTTTATTAATTGAAAGAATTCGGCCCCAAAACTAATGAGGTCCATTCTCGGCTCCCCATTAATAAGTACATCTCCCGATTGATGATCGAAGGTAATTACGTCCTCGGGCTGAGCGATATACGTTGAAGTAGTATTCTCCACATCGTTTATCCTGACTAATCGCATACTATACACTTCCATACGCTCGACCACATCGTCATACCATTTTTGATAAGCGATTTGTATTTGAGCAGCTGGCTGCATCGCTACATCTGATTCCAACCTTTCGACCCATTCATTAACGATACGACCATCCTGAAATTCTTGTACTGTAAATGTCCATTGATTTCCTACTCTTGAAACCTTGAGCTTTCCATTAAAACGTTCCAGCTTTGGAGGAAAAGAAATATATGGGGTACGCACTCCATTAGCAATCTCAATTTGACAACCTAATTGATTTAAACCGCGCCACTTATCTTCAATAAATGCTCGAACGATCGGATTATTGGTGGCATCTAGGAGATACATTTCGGATCGGCCTGTTCGTCCTCCTTGATCTGTATGGAAGTAAAGCCACATTTCAGCTCGAAAGTCTTGAACTTCTTCTGATAGACTTGTTTTCATTGCTGGCCCATGCCACGTTGCTTCCCCAAAATTTGGTTCCGCAAATTCCGCAATAAAACCGGTATCGTCATGGGTCATGGAACCATTTAAATAACCTTCAGCAATTACATCTGTATCGGTCCATCCAACCAATGAATCCATCGCTCTGTGAAATACCTTAGTCTCAGGAGCTTCAGGGGTTTCCTTCACATCAACAGGGCGCCCTGCCATGACAAACTCATTTAAATGATTTTGCACCAAAGCAAAGGTCACTGGTTCTAACACTTCCAGTTCAAAGGTTGGATCAGCTGGCATTAAACCTGAATTGGTGATCATCTCATAGTCTGAGACTAGTTCTTTAGATTGCTTCGGACCATATTTATAGGGATCCGTACACAGAAAAGTCAGGGTGCCAATCACACTATTACTAGTCTCTTCTGGCACCTCATTACTTGATAAAGTGGCATAAAAAATAGCTTCTTCATCCGAAAAAGCTAATTCTTTTTTTGATACACGTAATAAGGAATTTAAGTGATTGAATCGATCCCTAAATCCTTTATTTGTTCGATCAGTAATTTTATATTTAATTTTGATTTCTCGAGCCTCTAATGTCGTTAAACTCGATTCAATCAGTCCATCTAACCCGGGAGCTTCAATTGTGTTCATTCGATTAGTCATATTACTTCTCCCACTTACGGACAAAGTTATAAAACTCCCATTATCATCCGTCAATGCCTCATCCAACGTAATTCCATTAAATGTAGTTTGAATAGAAAGGGAGGTACTTTGTGTACCCCTTTCTGTAAAGTCTACGAATTCATACATAAAGTACCTCCTTACTGAAAGTTTTTCTTAAGCCTTGTCTGTCGATCTTGTGTTTGAGTAATATCCTCAACAAAGGCATTGAACTCTCTACCAGCGATACCTAGATTAATATAAGCAGGCTGCTTGTTGGTTACCTTTACATCCGCATTCACAGCACTCAGGACCTGGGCCTTACTATTCTGTCTCAGACTATTAAGGCTTGATTTAATACTTGAGGATTTAAGCTGAACAGATGGATCAACCGTCATATCCTTCTTATTTGGAACCACAGCTTGTGCCATCTCTTTCGCTTTTTTTGCAATCAAGGGCAGGGTTTTTTCTGTCCCTTTGGCCATTCCCTCCCCGGTCCATTTACCAAGTTGGGTTGTTACTTTCGAGGGAGAGGCAATTCCTAACTTTTTCTTGAGCCAATCAGGAATTAAGTCGGCAGCTTGTTTCACCATGTCTCTAATACCGCCGAACATAGAGCCAATTCCATCGATTAGACCTTGAATGATGTCCTTTCCGATCTGCACCAGATCGATTCCCTCAAAGGTACTGACGATGCTATCCATAATATCGGAGGCCGTGTCCTTCACGGTCTGCCAAGCCGAATCCCAGTCTCCCTTGATGAGGGACATCGTTGTATCAAGAATCCCCATGACTAAGGAAATTCCAACCTCAACTATTGTAGTGATCAGAGAAAAGGCTGTCTGTACCACTCCAGAGATGATCGGCCAGGTTATTTGGAATAATCCCTTCAAAAAGCTTAGGGAACCGGAAATAATCGTCCCTAAAACCGAAGTTAAAGTAGAGACAATACTGACGATTTCCTGCCAGGCAAATTGAGCAATTCGAAGAATCCCATCACCGTGTTTTTGCCAAATTTGTTGGATTTTCGAGGTTATTTGAGTGATAAATCCCCATAACGTCTGAAGTACTGTAACGACCGCGTTATAGACCAAATTCCATATTCGCTGTGCTGTCGCAAAGAACGTCTGCTGGTTTGCATTCCACCAAGAAACGAGTTGCCCAAAAATATTTCGCACAAAATCAGCAATAAACGAAATGACTGTGGTAAAAATCTGCTGGATGAAAGACCAGGCTGTCTGCACCCCTTGACGGAAGGCTTCATTCTCTTTCCATAAGCGAACAAACACAGGAACGAGTAAGGATAAGACGCCAATGATAATACCTACCGGCCCAGATAAAGCCATTAAAGCTGTACGTAATAAAGGTAGAAAAGTGCCGGCCAAAGGAGCCACCCTAGCCCCTATTTGAACAATTAAAGCCCGGAACGATGTAATCGGAGCCCTCAGAAAGTTGAAAGCTTTCCCTACTACATTTGTTAATACGCCACCTAATCCAGCAAAAGCTGTACGTGCAGCTGCAACTATAGGTACTAGCGCAATCATGGAACCGACTATGACCGTTAGTGCTGAAATGATGCGTCCAATGATTGGATGAGCCTCCATCATGGTATTACTCCAGCTGATAAAGGAATTTACTACATCAAGTATCGTAGATCCTAAGGGGGCAAGAGCCACTCCTAGATTTTTAAGAAAGGTAATAATATTACCAATTAAAGAGATCACCTTTGGTCCATTTTCTCGAACGTATGCTATGAATTGCTGAAACGATTGGTTCTCCGAGATGGTCGTCGCCCATTCCCTAAAGCGTTTCGTCATCCCTTGAAATCTGGTCATCATATCGGCTGCCATTGGTCCAAAGCCTGCAAACATCTCTACTAATCCTACGGTGATATTTCCTATGACTGATAACAGCTTAGGTCCATTTGTTTTTACATACTCTATAAAGTTATTAAAACGTTTAGACTCACTTAAACTATCCGTCCATTGACGAAAACTCTCTGTCATTCTTAGGAGTCCTTGCTCGACAGAAATGGCCAAAGGATCAAAAGCTCTAAATAGATTCGCCAGAGCTACTGTTACATTTCCTATGATTCGTCCCCAGTTTTCAAAAGCTCCAGGAGCTGCATAACGGATCCAGTCGAAATTCTTCTTCACATCATCAGCATTTAGGTTATCCAATAACGACTGGCCAAGATCATCAAATGAATGGGCTAACGCATTGACCATTGGACTTGCTTTCTCAATGATATGGGTACCGGCTTCCAAGTATTTAGCAAAGGCAGAGAAGATGGGTTCTCGAACTTCATCCTTGAGATCCTCAAATGCGTTTTTGAAACTCTGAATACCTTTGAGAGCATTTTGAGTCGCTTTGCTTAGTCCATTAAATTCCGAGGATCCAATCGTGACATTCTCATATAATTCAGCTAACTCTTTCCCTAAGGATGTAGCAAAAGGAATCAGAGCACCGGTCCCTGCAGCTGCCGCACTCATAGAACTGGCTAAAGCTAGAGCTCCACCGGATACGACACCTAACTGAACACCGATCCCACCAATCAAGCCACCTAAACTGGCGAGTATAGGAACGAGTCCAGACGACACCATTAGGCCAATACCTCTAAATGTATTACTGGCCACAATGCCAAGTGCTTGTATAGAGTTTGCTATTCGACTAATCGTGCGCTGGAACTTGTTGACCCGTGCCTCTATCGGGATAATGACTTTTCGACTGAGAGCTTGTTTAACAGCCAAAAGCAAGCCCATTTTTCTTTTAGCTTCAGAAGTATCAGCTTCAACATCCACTTCAGCTTTAACTTTCTTACGAGCAAAACGATTCATCATCTGCCGAGCTTTTTTAAGGTTTCTACGCAAAGGACTGGTATTTGCATTTAATCGCGTATCTTCAACGGATTCTGATTCACGCTTAAACTTCTCTGTCACCCTTCGGGCCGTTTGAATGGCCTTACGATACTTTGAGACGCTGGCTTTTAATTCCGCATCTACACTGTAATTCGCCATGGCTTCACCCCCTACTTTGGTTATGCTGCAATGCTATTTGAGCCGGTGAAAGCTTTTTGTTATTCTGGACAGGTTCTTCTGTGATCTCCATGTCCACTACTTGAAGAGCTTTTTCATAATTAAAGAAATCATGAAAGTCCTTAAAGACATACTCTTCTTTCTGGTTCTTACCTGTTCCAACTGTTTTAGTAGCAGCTGCATTCCTAATAAGAAAAGCTGACTTATGGAGCCGATACTCTTCATCGATCTCTTTATATTCCTGGGCATAGCGTTTGTAATGAAACTCAGAGAGCGTCATTTCCTCTACATCCTGTAAGCGATTCATCCCCAGCTTTCTTAAGGCATAAATAACGATTTCGTTATAGGTTAAACCGCCTTTGGTTGCTTCGCCACTTCTTCCCCTTCTTCTTTCATGTCCTCTGGCACTAAATTTCGGGTCATAGGTCGCTTTCCCAACTCTCCAATAACTTGCTTACCGAAAGCCTCAAATCCTTGGTTTTCTGCAATATCGTCCAGCACTTCTTCTAGTTCTTCATAGGTTTTAGGAGATTTACGATCATGAGTAGAAGCTGCCTTCACAATTTTTGACACTCCAATTAGGTTTCCAGATCTCAAGTTGGGAATCATCATTTCTAGACCTTGACCTAAGCTAGCCCCTTCTACCTCAAAACCAAGCTCACGATCAATCTCTGTAAGTGTACGAAGACCAAATTTAAGCTCGATCTCACGACCATCAAAATTAATATGCATGTGTATAATCCACCCTTTCTCTTTTAAGTATTAAAAAAGAGAGGGAATATCCCTCTCTCGTTTTTATACTTCCGGTTCTGCAGGTTCTATATTGTCAGCAAGTCCATCGTCTGCTGGATCATCCTCTAAAATGTCATGAAAGACATACGATAAAGTTTTAATGTCTCCATCCGGCAGCGTGACTTGTCCTTTCTGACGGATCCCCTCTGTGATAAACGTTCCTTCGATCTCAGCATCATCTTCAGAAGGACTGGTAGGCTCCCATTCTGTAATGTAACCTTGTCGGTATTCCGCCTCAAACTTCGTCACCTCGGACCCTGATTCTCCTTCGACCGTCTTTTTGGCCAGATCCACTTCCCACATTTCCACGGGATAATCCTCTACAATTGAATCCTCCAGCATTGTAAATGTCGGATCCTCTACTGATTGAATAGCAGAGATACTAACCTCATCTTCTAAAGAGGCGGTGCTTGAGACCGGACCATCCTTCGTTTCCGTTTTCTCTCGGTCTCGAGAGTAAGACTTCGAGTGTTCCGTTTGAAAGACTAGCTTTGCTGCTTTATCAGCTTCACCGAGTTTTCGAAAGTACAAAACTTTGTGTACACCCTTGGCTTTCTTCATTGTTTTCCTCCTAACTTAACTCATATTCAACTTGAATAATGCCATGTAATAAATCATCGTCCGTCGTGCTATCAAATACAGCATTCGAATTTAGAGCCTCTATATTCACAAAGTAATTTGAGAGCCTTGTTAATCCTCTAAGTCGCTGTTTCAACTGAAAAACCATATTAGAGAACTTATCTCGATCATTCGCATATCCCCACACATGAATGGTCTGAGAAAGGCGTCCCGTAATTATCTCCTTATTATTAATGACATCATCGCTAATCGATTCAGATACATGAACGAAAGGATAATGAATGCCATTCTCGCCTTGAGCTGCATAATCCACCGTTTGATAGCCTAACTCTAATGATTGAATAAACACCTCATTAAACAGTTGGATTTCTGGCGATTCCATTTACTCACCTACTCTACTAAACGCTTAAGATCAGACAGGAAAAGACTCTTCTGTTTAAAGTAGCCAGGATAAACAAACGGCTGAGCATCCATGTATCGAGTTCCATATTCTAAAAATGCACTGTGCTCCGATTTTGAAATCGTTCGGAAATGCAACTTATCCACTCGTTCTGTCTCGATGTTCCTTCTCGTAAATCCGGTTTGATACCCTTTAACAAACACGGCATTCTTTATGACTTCTCCTGTCTGTTCAATCGTATTATTTTTAACAATCGTACTTACATCGTCTTCAATTTCGTTATCCATTCGATTGAGATCAGCGAGCAACTTGTCCAGCCCATTTAAGTCCATTCACTTACTCCTTCTAAATAAATAACGCTCTCGGACCTGTGAGGGACATGTCTGAGAACGTTAAATTTATTTCCACTGGTAACGGCTTTATCTGCCTTACCTTTATAAGGACGCTGAAGCCTTGCTGTGGTGACTTTCCTTTCCGTAGACCCAAAGACCGCCTGAACCTTTTCCAGGCTCGTAGGTGACAAGTGGCAAGGGAGAGTGAGACCTTCATCGACCGTAACTTCTGTTTTTCCGGTCTCCGGATTGTATTGCCTTTGCCCTGACTCATGTAAGGTGATTCGTTCAGCATATCTCATTAGAAGAACATCACCTTTCCCGATGTCTCTGATTTAGGAATGTACGTCTCTAAGATGGATAGGTAAGGAGCTAGATCATTTTCAGAAAAAGAAACAGAATGTCCTTCTACAGATTCAGAAGTCATCCCTTCACTGCCCAACCGGTTAAATCGATGAATAGCCAGTTCTTCAATGATAAAAGTTAATTCATCAGGAATTTCGTTCAATTCTGCATGTTGCTTCAGCCAGATCCTCAATCGGGATTCAATATTCTTGATAATTAAATCAATAACCTTATCTTGTAGATCATCTTCAACACCAACCAGTGTTTTTACATTTTCTCTAATGGTTGTTGCCATTTAATCACTTCAGTTCTTTTTCAGCTTCGACAGCTGCTTCTTTTCCTTTGACCTTCTCCCCATTCGAAAGCTCGAAATATCCTCCACCTGTATGTTTAGGGAATTCATCCTCTTTAAGTGCATCTTCAGCATTGGTAATGACATTAAAAGGCTCAATCAATGGTTTCTTTAACTTATTTTCATTACTAGAAAGTTCCTGGACTCGTTCTTCTGTTACTTGGCCACGACGAGGAAAGTTATCCCCTTCTTGGTAGACCTGGCGCGTATCTGCATCTGTAAAAGCATTAATCACTTTAAACATGCTCATTCACTCCTTCTTAAGCTTCTGGCTGAGTGGCTGGTTTTAGTTTTGCAAACGCCTCATCCTTAACGATCATAACTGCAACATCCATCGTGGCTCGTAGAGCAACCATTTCACGTTCGAACAGGTTGATTGGTTCCCCAGCTTCATCAGTAATGGTGGAGATTGTACCTTCCTCAGCAATCTTGTAGGAGATATCAAACGGAATTCCATAGTGAAGGTGATCAAAGTCCCCCAGATAAAGGGTGCCTTTCTTCATGTTAGAATTCTTAATGTTAACTGCAGGGAGTCCATCAATTCGGTTATTCGAACGATCATAGATTGCCTGCTGCAGGTTTCCTTCTCCAATAGTCGCTTGTCGTAAAGCTGTCGCATTCTGACTCTTAGATATAAAGGCATTCCCTTCAAAGTCATCTTCTAGAAGAAGATCTCCTAATTGGAGAACGTTCTCACCTGTAATATCCCCTTCTAGCTCATGACCGGCCTCTACCACTGATTGCTCAATGGACTGTGAGAAAGGATTGCTTACATTTAGAATTCCGGCTTCATCAAACTTCTTATAGAAAGCCTCACTAATCTTAGGACGCATTTGTTCAAAGAAGTTCGAAACACTGTACTGTAGAAATTCACGAGACACCGGGAGGATGACACCAAGTTTCTTGGCTTTCATGGTGATCTTTAACCATTTGGCTTTAGAAGTCTGGATTCGTTCACCTTCATTGACCCAGTAAGCTCCTGGTCCTTCAGCAAAGTAATCAAATTCTTTTTCCTGCTTGTCCATTTCTTCATAAACACCCAGCTGCATAATCTTCGAATTCTGCATGACGTCATTCATAATGAGAGTCCCTTGAGATTTAGGAATGACCCCATCCTTGGAATCACTCATCATGACGTTATCTGGATCAAATTCTGCAAAGTGCTGCAGATTCAGTTTCAATAGCTTTTTCTCTGACATACCTATTCCTCCTTAAATAATCCTTGCTTTCTTCGCCATTTCAGCACGGGAACTCGGCCCAGCTGCTTGTCTTTCTTTGAAAGACTGATTTCCTTCTGGTGGATCCTGACGAAGCTTTTCTTTCACCGCGTGATTTACGGCTTCATCAAATGTCTTTTTAATATTGGAGATCGATTCTTTGATCTTTTCGTTATCTTCTAAGGTGATAAGGGACTCAGCAAAATCTGAAGGTAATCCTTCTTCTTTCAGATTGACCTCCACTTCAGTTCGTAGCTGCTTAAGGTTTAAATCTCTTTCCCGATCATCCAGTGCCTTCTTTCGCTTCTCAAAGTCGGCCTGCTCCTGTTCAGACTTGGTCATCTTGGCGTATTCTTTCGCATCTTTCTTAGCATCATCGATAGCTCGCTGTTTCTCTTTCTCGAATTGTTTTTCTCGATTCTTCAGCGCCTTATCGACAGCTTTACTTACGGCAGAATCCACATCTGATTGAGTGAATGATTGATCTTGGTTGTCATCTGAGTCATTGGTGTCATCTTGATCAGTGTCACTATCAGAGGTGTCATCTTCAGCAAAAAACTGGAGGTTCAAACGATGCAATTTACTTTGTAATTCAGTCATGGTCATTCTCCTTCTCCCATTCAGTCTTAGAAACGACTAACTTCTAACGCATAAAAAACAAGCCCCATCCAGTCCTTAATGGCCCGGCCAGTGCTTATGGTTTAAAGGTTATTCAGTTAGTGTTTAAAGCCCGATTAGTTCTTAAGCCTGTTTAACGTCTGGTGCTTAAAGACAAATATCTATTTGCGGCCACCAATCCCACTGACCGCCATTATCATAATAAAAAGCACCTTCATTAGAAGATGCTTAGTTGTTCTATGCTAATTTCCATATAAATCCACCACATTGTCTACCTTTTCTTATGCTATGCCCGATTCCAGTACAATCAGCTCCAGTTTCTCTTTGCGCTTGTCTCATACTCGGGTACTCTTTTATAAAATTACCTTCTAAATCAAATTGTTTAACGCGTGTGGACGTTTTAGGATTGTTCTTTGGGATGCTCCATAAACCTGTTTCCTTAGCATGTACATTATTTTCTATATACGTCGCCCATTCCAAATTGGAAATGTGGTTATTCGCTTTATCTCCATCAATATGGTTCACTGTTTCTTTTGGTTCTTCTTCGGAAAAGTGCTCCATAACCAATCTATGAACATAATAATTCTTGCCTGTGTTGTCTACCCACAAAGGTATTGACTTATAGCCATTTTCCTTTGTTCCTGGCACCAGGTTCCTTCTATGAAATTTCGAGTATATTTCCCCTCTAAGGGAAACCATATATTCATTATTGTATTCTATATCTTTCCATTCGTTGGTAGACTTCATTTTTAATTCAGCCATTTTCTTTTCTTGTTCTTTCTCCGCCTGTTTCATTTCTCTATAAATTTTAGCTTTTCTTTTGCGCTCACTTCTGTTTTTAATATAACGCTCATGATTACGTTTTTTATTGCACTCTTTACAGGGCGACTTAATTCTTTCTCCGTCACTAACAAAGAATTCCTTAGTCTTCGGCATACTTCTTTTACAGTGACTACAAACTTTATATTCCATTATTTCAACCTCCCACAGTTGGCCCATTTATTAAAGGGAACAGGGAAGTGGGTGCTTGACTGTACGGTTCTAGTTCCCATAATTTATTATACCAACTTTAACAAGCTCCACAGCATTTAAATGGAGTATTTCCCCTTATTTTTAAAGAAAAACTCATCCCTCCAATTGTCAGGGATGAGCAATGCTGTAGAGCTCCGGCAATGGGGGTGCATTTATTCCCACCGCCATTTCAGATACTTTGAATCGCTTACCATCCATTCCCCTGCATTCTCTTGAAGTCCGGTGGTCAATCATAGCGACATATTCATACTCTGCCTCTGGATCGCCATCAGTCAAAGCTTTGAAGGACAGCTTCTGAGCTTCTACCTGCACTCGGCTCACTTCGGTGATCAGCAATCTTCTTGCTTCAAAATCCGTAACATCAAATCGTTCTCGCACTTTACTGATGAAGCGATTTGGATGCACTCCTCGTATGATGGAACTATTAATGATGGTTTCCAGCTCACCTCTTAAGGCCTCCATATCATCCCATATGCGGGTAGACCAGGTCGCTCCATAAAAAGAAGCCCCAACCAGTGATTGAAGCGTCGCTGTTGTGATCGTTATATCAGCTCCAAGTATTCCTGCCTGACGAAGTACCTCCCCAATGCCGGCCTGCTCTAAATACGCTTGAAAAGTCTTGGTCTGTTCATCAGCCATGGCCACCAAATGAGCATTTAAATACATCATTAGAAGCTCTTGACGATTGATGTACATATTCGTGTTATAAGTATGCAGCATTTCATTAGCTTCAGCACTAAACTCTCGTTCACGAACATAGCGAGCTGCCATCTTTTCATAACGTTGTATGTCCATTTCAGAGACTCGCTGTTTGGCTTCTGCCGGTGTTAACCCTCGACTATCTGCATAACTGGCATAGAAGGCTTGTATTTCTTTCTCGGATTCCCTCAACGCCTGATCAATGATTTCCCTTAACCTTTGAGAGACTTCCTCATCCTTCATCTGCTCTCGTTTGATATGCTCCTTCTCTCGTTTCACCCAATAACTTTCTTCAGCCATCTAATCCCCTCAGTTCTCCATGTAATTCGAGGATCTACGCTGAACACTTCGCTCTGATTCAATGCGCTTTTGTTCTTCTTCTGGATTTTCAACAATCATCGGTATAGTTTTAAGCTTCGTTTCCTGTGAGAGCTCCCCGCCTAAGTTATTAAACATCTCCACTGCTTCTCTAGTAGACTTCGGAAGGTTTGGCGTGAACTTATACGTAATGCCATCAAACTCTCCTGCATTCGCTTCACTGGCAAGGCTCATGACATTATTAATCAGCCGGTATCTTCGATTGAGCGACCTTTTAAACAAACGCTCTTTATTGATACGGATCTGCTCGAGGCCAAAGAGCTTGTACTTCATGGCTTCACCTGTCTGCTGGCCACTGAAATTCTCATCGTTCAAATCCGGTGTATTGGTGAACTTATGAATGTCTGTCTGCAATCGATCTTTATAGGATTCCACGCCAGCCACATCGTACTGTTTGTAGATATAATCAGCATCTACATTTCCCTCTTTCCCTTCCGCATTCTGAGAAGGTTTAAGAAAGATGATGTTCGATTCTTTCATTTTCCTTGCTTCCTCTGGATCCAATTCTACATTTCCAAGGATCTTAAGCATGGCATCGTTTAGGTCAGTCATGTAATTGGCTGTATCGGATTGACCCGCATCATATAAATCAATCTGATCCAGCACATTCTCGAAGTCGCCCTGGCGGAATCGATTATTGCTATGCTCATTGATCGGAACATCACCAAAAGGATGGTCTGACACATCATCAAGCGTCAGATTATAGTCTCCAAAGTTCGTCGTGAAATAGGTGTAAACTTTAGATTTAGTGTACAGCAGCAGTTTCAGTTTTCTGTCATGGCCATAACCCACCATAAAGTAACGAACACCGGCAATGATGTTCTTTTCAATCGTGGTATCGTAAATTAGAAATGTCTCTAATGGTGAGGATAAATAAACCTTAGTTTCGTCCTTCTGGTTTCTGTGAAGCAGCTCATATGCTCGACCATATATGGATAGATCAAGAATGAGATCAGCATTTAGAGCAGGAGCCTCGATCATTTCATTCACTTCTTCAATTTTCTTCTCAATGTTACTGTCTTTGTGATTCAGAGAGATAGGAACTCCAACAAGAAATCCTTGCATGAAGTTTGAAACATACTTTGCGTAGTTATGACGCGCTCGATGGTCCGCCTTGTCATCCTCTTTTCGCCTCTTCAATACAGATATTCCTCGGTTCTCCCCTTTGTAGTAATCATCCAATTCATCTAATCGAGGACGCTGGTGTTCAATATGGTGCTTAATCATTGCTGACAAGTCCTTTGTATTGGAAAGAAGTTCTCTATCTGACTCATAAGTGTACTGAATATTGGCTTCCTTACTAAAGCGCCTTTTTGTATTAGGGCTGCTGGTAAGTGCTATTTCAAAATCCTGAGCTGAGCCCATATTCTTCACCTCCTATAATCCTAAATTTTGCAGGGCACGATAGGTGTTATCTTTTTTAGAAACACCAAGATGGTATTGCTCTAAGCTGTAGCGCAAAGCATCGATAATGTGGTTATTGGCATCAATCGGTGTATTGAGCCACTTGCCCTCTTTGTCCTGGTCAAAGGTATAAGTATTGAATTCCTCAATCGTATGCTCACACCTTGGATGAATATATATCTTGAATCCCTGTATAAAGAGAATCCCTTGATTTATACTCCCAGACCCTTTGACCGATGCTCTCATTCGTCGAACGCCCATATTAATAAGCTCTTGAATCAAGCGTTTCTCTGCTGAGTCACCAGTGATGGGAGCCTTAAGAAGCTCTTTCTTCTGAAGCATTTCATATATTTCTTTCGTGAGCATTGCTTTCTCATAATGCTCGTCATAGATCCATAGCTCCTTATTCTCCAAATCGACTACAGAGCTTACTTCAGTAGTGGGATCGTTAGTGAACCCAAAGTCCATGCCGTGAGCAGTCTCTTGGATTTGCTTTATCTTCTGCTGGATATCAAATTCTCTTACTTCGAAGTTCTCAAATACAAGTCCTTCAGCTACTCCCCATTCTCCATCAGCAACAATGCGGGCTCTTCGTGGGTTTGTCCGATAAAGGTCCAGGTATCTTTGTCTATCTACATCATCGAGCCACTCATTTACTCTAAATGTTGTTGTTGTAGCGAAGGTGTCTTTCTCTTTAGTTCCTTCATCAAAAAAGACTTTTTTTAACCAATGGCGTTCGGACCAAGGGTTAAAGGTAACGGTGATCTGCTTGAAGAAGTCTGGAGCGTCATATCGTCCACGAATGGATTCTACAACTGTTCTGAATTTATCTTCTGTCTCCACCTGATACGCTTCTTCCAGCCACATCCAGCTTAAAATACCGACATCAACCGTGATTGAGGTTATTTTCAGTGGATCATCCAGACCTCTAAATAAGATCTTCTGGCCAGTGGGCTTGTAGGTTATCTCCGGCATGGATTCATTGAACTTAAATAAATGAGCAACCCCTAATTGAGAGGTTGCCCATTTGAGATCCGTATAAGTGGATTGTTTATTGGTGTTTGAATAACGTCTAACTACAAGGAGGTTAGACCAAGAGTACTTCATGATCCGGTGAATGAAATTAAGTGCAGCTGTCTTGGATTTCTTACTCCCTCGAGAACCTTTGACCACTCTATAGAACTGTTTATTGTTCCAGAACCGATTATAACCCTTTCCGATCTTCTGACTAATGGAGATTTTTGATTGGTCAGTCTTCATCAGGAACATCCTCAACGAATACAGGTGTTATGTTTTCGACCTGCTGCTTGTCGGTCCACATGACATAGCGTTTGCCTAAGAGCTCAGCTGCTTTTGTTCGATCATTGGTATCCGAACGTTTATTATGTCTTTCTACACTTGAGCCTAGCTCTCCATCTCCAACTACGAGGAATTGTTCGTCCTCGACTTCTCCACGCATTACAGAGGTAAGATACTCCATGACTTCCTGTTGATCAGCAACCCTTTCACTTTTAATTTCCTCGAGTCGCTCATCAATATAGTTTTTCACGCTCACTTTTGCAACTAGCTTATGGGCATTGCCTCTAGCATAGGACTTGCTATAACCTGCTTTAATTGCTGCCTGCTCAGAGTTTCCAGTGATGATATACTCATCAGCAAATTTCTGTTGTTTTAAGCTAAGTTTTTTACTCATTGTATATCATCACCTCTATCAAATAAAAATGCACCCCCAATCAGAGGTGCAATGACTTTTAAAGTTTTTCGATATATGCGGCTTCTATAAACATATTCCAAGAAGGGTATTCAGTATATTGATCAATGAACTCATCAAGCTTCTTATCGTTAACTTGGTTTATATTTGCATGATCAAATAGATTAATATCCGGGGCTTTATTGACGAATTCTTCCTGTGAATTAAAAACGGTTTTCCGACTAATGAAATCATCATCTAAAAGATCACTAAGTGTTAGTTCCCTGCCATGTAGTTTTTGAACTCTATCATAAACATCGTTTTCAATTTTTTTAAGCTGCTTCTGAAAATCTTTAAAATTGTTGCGCCTCCCCAATTCAATCCCCCCTTTTTATAAACTTTCGACGAGAGGAGAAGTTCGCCTTTAACATTAAGTATTTATTCAAGTACCACTTGGCTTTTTAAACAAGCACTTCGTTTTTTGGGCTAAATGTTTCCTCCTCTAGCTTTTACGCCATTTATAATCTTTTCAAATGAAGCATTAGGTATATCTTTCTTAAGCAATAGGTTATTTTCATAAATTACTTCTGCAATAGCTTCTATTATTAAATTATCCGTAACGCCATTACTTTTCATTACTTCTCTTACTCTATCTTTGCTTAATCCTACATTAGCCATTATCTCACCTCCCTTTAGATTATTTTACAATATTTAGAAAAAAAGGGGGTTATTTTTCATCGACATTTTTTTTAATAGTATTAAGTATTCTTCACCTTCCCCACATTCTATTCAATCAAAACAACCCTGTTGGGATGCTCAGGTATCACTATTTAAATAGGAATTAAATTCTTCCTCATCCATACCAAAAAGTTTAGCAATTTCAGTCTTAACACCATTATTAAAATAGTCCTCTTTTTTTGCTTCTAATTCTTCTAAAGAGAAGTAACCTTTATTTATTAAAAATTCTATTATAGCTTTGTTCTCAGCTTTTAACTCTAAAAGAGATAATGTTATATTTGCTATTACCTTCTGATTGCTAGGTTCTTTATTCATCATTTACTCCCCCTTCCATCAAATGTAAATATTCGACGAAAGGAAATAATCCCCTGCTACATTATAATAGTCAAAATAAAAAGCACCCCATTTGGGATACTGAATTGTTTGTCTATTTCACACATTTTTCTCGGCATAAAATCGCCCCTTGTGAATATAAGTGGTTGAGGGAGGTGTTTTAATGAATATGGTTCCTGTTAAATCTACGAATTTAAAGGCAGTGAGGTATGACCCACAAAGTTGTAAGTTGTTTGTTCGTTTCAAAAATTCACATAGTTTATATGAATATTCTGGTGTCCCTGAATATGTTTACGAAGAACTAATAGCTGCTAAATCTTTAGGAAAATATCACCACTTAAATATTAAATACTCCTATCCTTATAAGAGAATTGAGTAAAGAGTAACCACGATTGCTAAGGAAGTAATCGTGGTTTTCAAAAAAAGCACCCCATTTGGGATGCTTTTTATATACCAAGTCTATTTTCTAAACAGAGATCACACATAATATGTTCACTAATATCAGGTAAGAGATTAGTGCATGTTTCACATTGTTTTACATTTCCTTCAAACTGACATTTATCGCATTTCACATTAGGTTCATGGTTCCACAAAACCCATACATTAGATCCGCAGTTAGGGCAATCCCTTTCATGCTGTTCTCGATCTAATAATCCTTGGATAGTTCTATCCACTATTATCCCTCCTTCATAGGCTGTTCGACAAAAGTAGATATTTTACTGTCTTAAAACACTACCGGCGGGATGCTTAAAGCTCTAAAACTTCTTTAATTTTAGTAACCGTTTTTTCAACAGCTACTTCTTCACTTTGTGCTGGGATTTGATCTGCTTTCACTTTAAATATTTCGAGATCTTTATTACTCACCTCTCGAGCCCAACAAGCATAAAGATTATGATCTAGAAAGGCCACTGATATTTCGTAATGATATTCTTCATTAATATCTAATGACTTATTAACCTTTATGTAAACATAATGATGATTTACTGGATAAGGTTTACTATGTGTTACTCTTTCATTCATGAGGTTTGTCTTTCGTTTTTGTTTATCCCTCAATAGATTCACCCCCCTTGTCGAAAACATCCAACAAAAGAAGCCTTTTTATGAGAAGGTCGTTTGCACCCATGCCACAACACCTACTAACATGGCTGCTAAAACTAATATATCCTTTAACTTTGTGGATAGTGGAGTATATCGAAGAATAGCATTCAAGACAAAGGCAATGCCGATGATATAACCTATTAATATCATGAAGCTTAAGCTACCATTTACATTAAGACTGTTAATATTTACATCAATACCCATTACCTCCCTTTATCGCTATATTTCGACAAAAGGATATATTTTCCTGCTAGAAATAGTAAACTAGTATGAAGTTTTTTGCCTCGCCTTTCCTGCCTTCCATTTTACACGTAAGAAAAGAAACTTTCATAATCTGTCAAGTGCGTCAAAAAGGTCAAGCTATTAAAGATACATTTTCACTGCTAGTTTTCTTATAGCCCTTTCTTTAATTTCAAATGTAGCCTGTTTGCTTATACCCATTACTTGTCCCACTTCTCTTAGACTAATTTTATCCATGCACCCTTCAATTACTATCCTTTCTTTTTCGTCTTCAAGGGTTTCTACAGCCATTTCTAAATTTCTTACTTGCTTAATATATCTCTTATTTCTTTCTTCCGACCTCAATTTCTTTTTTACAGCACCATAAGTTGGATCACTTGTTTGGTAAGGCGCTTTAGGTAGGGTGGCTTCAATACCATATTGGGTAGTACCGGATGGAATAAAGTTATCGACCTCGTTTTTGCTTATTAAATTTGCCATCCAATTATAGTTTTTAATGTCTCTTCCAACCTTACGTATTGCTTCCACAGTTTCTTCTACATCATGCAATTTTGCAGTCATGTGCGATCCCCCCAAGCCTTAAGCATATGATAAGGTAACTCTCCTTCGTGTGCTTTAGCATGGCAGTTCACACATAGCAAGATAAGGTTATCAATTATATGTTGCCCTCCATCTGCAAAGTGTTCTATATGATGAAAATGAATGTTTTCAATACTTAAACAGTTAACACACCTATAGTTATCTCTTTCTTGAACTTTACTTTTTACGTATTTAGGAATTGTCCTATTTTCTTCAAAACGATCAGTTTCTCCACTTATTATCTTTTTAAATTGGTTCATATGAGAGGAAGTAATATTCAATTCAGAGATTATAATACCGGTCATTTTTCTCGATAAAGGTAAATGACGATATTCAATTTCTTTAATTAGCCATTCAGGCTCATCTACCATCTCAGCAATTTGTTTAACAGTTAAATCTCTCATAAGTCTTATAGCATATAAGGTGAGTCCATCTATAGGATCTATAGTATGTATATTCAGAGGTGCATCTTCTCCATTTGACAACTTTACAACAAGCTTGTTTTTAATTTTCATAGCATTAGTTAGAGACATTTTAGATGTTAAGAAACTAAGAACTTCTTTCATACTGCTACCAGTTATTAAGTTCCACAAAACAATTTCTTCTTTAATATCTCCTTCAAAGTTGTCTGCAAAGTCATAGATAAAATCCAGCTTCTTGTTTAAAGTTTGAATATAAAGCCGTTTATCATTATTTGTCGCTATCATCTCAAAAATAGGGTCAGAGGATGTAGTGAGGAAATTAACAACAGGATTTTGCAGCGAAAAATTAATGTGGTCTATTATTTTAATTATCCAATCAAAATCAATAAGAGTTTGCTCAGCTTCCTTTTTATCCATAGTAACAAGTTTATTCATCCTTAAATCTCGCCCCTTCCATCAATCTCTTCATATATTCACTTCTGTTAATTGGCTTCTTTATTCCAGAACGCTTATCTCTTCTATGTTTTGATACCTTCCACTTGATCACATGCAGCTGCCTCATTTCTTCACCCACTTCCAGAAAAGATAAAGTGGCCAAAGGGTAACCAAGAAAATGAGAAAAAACATATATACGGTTTCCTCTTCAGTGTCCTGCTCTGGATCTTCCTCAAGAAAGCAAAATATAAGACCAATCAACAGATAAATGAAAATATACAAATGATCACTCCTTTAAAAATAAAAAAAGGACACAAACCAAGAGCGTTTTGCTCTCAATTCGTGTCCTCCAGTGTGCTGGTAGAACTAGTTTTTAAATGGTTTTGGTAAAAATTTGTATTGCTTTGTTAAATAACCTATATCTAATTGATCAGACTGTATGTGTTGTTTTTTTAGTAATATGTTTGCAACAATATGTTTGGAGAGTCTAATATAAAAAAATAATGAATCATTGTCCACCGCGTTTATTGCCAACCCATGCGTCAAATGATCCCTTAAATCAACTATATTCTTAACTAGTATTTTTAAATCCATGCTATCATACAGATTTTCTAATTGATCTTTGAAGGAAAAAGTTTGTAAGTAGTCAATTAATAATCCCTTAAAACCTTTTCTATTACTATACTTAAAAGCTTCTTTTAAGTTATTTTTATATCTTGTATCTAGATCCATTCCATTTATTAACTTTTTATATTCGCTCGCTTTAAGACGTCTTTCGTCGTCATCGTAAATAAAGTTATCTATGCTATTACGAGAAAGGATTTCCAAGCACCGGGCATATCCAAGATATTGTTCTTCGAGCAAGTTATGAAACCTTATAATAGAAACATAATTTGCCCATACATCGAATAACTCTGAGTTTATAGGGTCTAAGAAAATTTGTTTAAACTCTCTATCATTTAAGATATTCCTAGGTCTATAATTTACATTAATGAGTTTGAAAGTATTAGAATCATAAAGATTCGTTTGATATATTTTAGCTGACATACCCTTCTCACTTTTGAAAAGAAGATATTGGTAAGTTACAAAACTATCACACAAAAAGGAAAATACAGTTGAAAATTTAAACAAAAAGCTGTTAATAAAATCTATGTCTAAAAGTTCATCACATTCTAAAGCTAATGTTAAGTAAGTAGTAGTGGTTTGGGAATACAAATTATTATCTTCATTTCTACCTTGATTAGTACTAACGGTTATCTTTTTCCCTTTGTAAATTATCTCAGACGACAATTTCAAGTTGTTCCCATTTCCGATAAACCATGAATCTAGCTTAGGAAATATTGCATAAACTTTATTAAAAGAAATGTCTTCATAATTTTGAATGTATTCGTCTATATATGTCCCTATTTTATAGGTGATTACTTTATCATTTCTATTATTGATAAGATTGCATTTGAAACAACTTATAGTTTTATAATTATGAAGTCGACAATGAAACATTTTAGACGTTGTAAAATCCAAAAGTTCTTTTCTCAACTCTGGAATGTCTTCAATTAAAAACTCAAGATATTTTTCTTTCTCATTAACTTTTATATATCCATTAAAAGTTTTACCTTTATAAAAAATTTTAGCGATCTCATTTATCTCCTTCAAAACTCTTCCCCCTCATCAAACTTAACCCTCTTCACCTTCCCCTGATGAGTAATCACCTTCGTCTCTCCATGCTCAGGTAAAGTGGTAATTTTCGCCTTCCCATTACAGTATACGACACAAAAGGGAGAGTCTGGAAGCACCATTTCAATATTTAGTTTTCCGTTAGTAATCTCTGTCTCTACTTGATTTAATCTCATTATGAGTCCCCCTGTATTAAGAGAATGTAAAAATCTTGTAAATTCCATTGTTTTATATCACTAACATGATTTAAGGTGATATTGTCCAAAAAATAGAGTGCCTATCTTTTTAATTGGACCTCTCTACTACTAGACCTGCAGCATTGCTGCAGGATTTTTTTATTTCAATGTATATGACGCTTTTTAACTTCCCATAATGTTTGATAGGCTAGCTGTTCAACGCTTGGACCTCGTCCATTTATCCATGGCTAGCTCTCCTATCTATATCCTAGTTACATTTTTGCCGGAGCTCTTAGCTTCGGTATTTTTTCTTCCAGCTAGTTATTTAGCCCTTCCAATCCCACTGCCTTCACATAAACTATCCAAGAATGCCTAAAGGTGGTGAAGTTATGAGTTACGGTTGTGGATTTGGCGGTTACGGTGGATATGGTGGCTGCGGTTACGGCGGTTACAGAGGTGGCGGATTCGCCTTAATTGTTGTTTTATTCATCTTGTTAATTATTGTTGGAGCTGTCATTTGCAAATAATTCCTTTAACGATGAATATCAACATTTCAAGATACGTATTATTCAATTAGGGCTTAGAGAAGCACCCCCTTGCTGCTTAAGTTCAGTTTAATCCACTTTTCCGAAGCATTCGCTTCGGTATTTTTTATATAACTTAAACATTTTTCAAAAGTTCACGTAGGATAAAATGGAGTCAGTGAGGACTACAGAATTTTAGCTACTTTTCATTTTTCTTTATTACAGGAGGCACATTGACATCTCCCGGCAATGTGTCTTATATAAATTAACTTATATAAAATTACCAGTATTTAACCGAGTAACCAAATAAATGTACATTTACCCATTCATTTATTTAGTATTTACATAATATAAAGTGTAGTCATCAGGGACTACAAAACTAAACTATCGGCATATATTACACCTTTGAAAGGCGCAATGGTTATCCCTCCATTGCGTCTTAAATTTTCCTATATGTGTGTAAATCTTTAAATTTAATATTTTGCCTCTTTATCACGTTAAATCGTCACAACAATGTCAATATTATCCACGAAAGCTTATTGTAATGTACTTTTATATACCCTATAATGAACAACTATCTTGTCGGTTTAGCCAAAAAAATTTCATATAAAAGGCGGGAGAATATTGTATAAAATTGTCAGGATGATGAATGGTAAGCCTTGGCCATTAATAGATTCAATCACTAACAAGGATAAACTTGTTACAGATAAAAAATCAGCTGAATTATTAGCACAGATGTTAAATTTTAAAAGTAGGCTTTCTTATCCTTGGGTTGTAAGAAAATATGATTTCCTTTATTTTTTTGCACTACCACTAACTACATAAAAGAGTTTTAGAATGCCATAAGCCACAATGGAGCTTGCCCATTGTGGCATTTTGCATTCACTTCCCCACTTCGCTTACTTCCACCACTATCCTTGGCTTCAAGCTATAATATTTCGATACATGCAAATCCACAATTAAGCTATCATCCTTATAGATCACACCATTCAAAGCGTCCTCAATCCCCTTCGCATAATTCGTGTTATCTGGCTTCGTCACTGGTCTTAATACCCCTGCCTCAGCCTCTGCTGTCTTCTTTTTTGAAAAGCTCTTAGGGATAGGCCGGTAAACCTTAATCAAAAGATCCAGCGATCCTTCAAGTAATTCCTCCGGAGCATGTTGACTGGCCACCAGCTGCACATATTGTTTATAGTCTCGTGAGCTGCTAGGGTCATAAACAATTGTTTTCCCTCTTCTCGTCTTTCCGGTCCTTGGTCTACCCTGAGCGACCGGCTCTCCTAATACAGTAAAATGAATCAATTAAACATCTTCTCCTTTTAAGGGCTTTCATATTAAAATTCTATTAAATTCGACATAATTCAGTTTTATATCCGTTCAAAAGGAAAAACTTAAATTGTACTAAAATATTACTACCAGGAGGTCATTGGATGTGCACTACGAATTGTTATGAGCTGCTCAATGATGAAAAATTGGTTGGGTTATATTATTCACTCCTAGATAATATTTTTAACGGCTCCCTATCCTTGGCAATGTTTAATGAAATTGATTTACTAGAATTGACAGCTGCGAACAGAGGCATGAGACTTTCATATTATAGTAAAAGGAGTCAAGGTGACTCTCATCAATTAGTTGTCCTTATTAATTAGTTGGGCTTCTCCGAGTTTTCACTGACATTACCACTTGCGCTAGTGAGAAAAGACTTAACTCCTCAATATTCCTCCCATCTGGAGCTTTATCAACCCCTTGACCATAAAGAAAATGTTTCAAATCTTCTTTATGGTCCTCCCTCTGTCTTTGCTTTCCAGACAGCCTTAATGTCATGCAAACACCTCCATTCCCAGCTTTTTCTTAATCCGTTCCATAACCTCCTTAGACTCAGCTTGTGCTACCTCTCTGCATACGTCATCAGGACAGGGCATCACCTGAGTAAATGATCGCTCATAGGTATAATAAACACCTCGTCCATGGCAATTCTCACACAATTCTAAAACTCCTTTCTGCGGAAATCCGGTCCGTCCATTTTGATAATTTGTGTACCTTCCATCAGCCGGCTGAAGTTTCGTTCATTGAGCTTCTGTTCCAGCTGCTGGCTAATTAAGTTTGTCGTAAAGATCGTTGGCTTCCCTGCTCTGTCGTCCAATACTTCAAAGAGCTTTGTATGCCCCCAGCTGTTCTGTCCATCCCTTGGATTGGTGTATTCCGTTCCGAGGTCATCGAGGACAAGCAGATCAATGCGCTGCATTAGCTCCAGAACCTGACTCTCGCTAAATTCGCTGTCATCCTGGTACGTCTGCTTAATCTTCGTGAATAGCTTTGGAATCGATAAGAACAGACACTTATAATTCTGCTTCATGAGTTCTTTTGTCACCGAAACAGCTAAATGACTTTTCCCTGTTCCGTAAGGTCCCACCAGTAATAGATTGCTAGATTCCTCAGCATCAAAGGTGGCCACATACTCTTCAAGATCCTGCTTCGCTTCAGCCAGCTGCTGATTGGTTGGCCGGTACGTTCGAAAGGTGGCCTTTTCCAATGACTTGTTCATGAGAGAGTGTTGGTCAAAGACTTTCAACGTCTTGTTATAAATGGCTTCCTCTCGATTCTTCAAAGCTTTCTTAGCCAAAGCAATATCCTCGCATTTACATCCATTATTCACTTCAATCCATTCGCCCTTACGAGGACCAACAGGGATTTGCATACGACTCTGCTCTACAACTTGGCCGCAGCCTTCACAGGTATAAGAGCCAGTTACTTGTTTCTTTGGTTGTGGAATTCGACCGTCTTTGAGTAGACCTTCCATGATTAACCTCCTAGAATCCGTAATTGTATTGCTTCTCTGCCGGCCTTATCGGAGTGACGTTAGATTTCTTTTTCGGTGTGAAGGCTCGCTGAGCGTTTCGAGCATCTTCCAAGGTTTTAACTCCTTTAGCCTGCCAGTCTTTCAAAATCGCTTCGCAATAGTTGAAATTCTGCTTGTTATTATTTAGAGCAAGCTTCATCGATGCTAGGACCAGCTCGTCTGATAATTCATCAGCCCATTGAGTAATGCTTTCGCTGATAAACGGTTTAAGCATTCCAAAATTTTGTTCGTAAAAGAAATGGGGATTTTCCGCGCGCGTATCTTCTTCATCATTCTTTATAACCTTAATATCCTTTATTACATTCTTATTATTGTTCTCGCTCCGTTCTCTCTGCGTTCCGTTACTGTTCTCACTCCGTTCTCGCGCTGTTCTCTCTGCGTTCTCATTGTCTGATTTATAATTGTCAAAGCCCTGATATGACGAGTAATTGACGACCGTAAAGAGTGTTCCAAGTTCGGTGTCTTCAATTTTCAATCGATCTTCCTTCACAAGTTGATCGACTTTCCTCTTAATTAACGAAAGAGAATATTTCTTCATGCTTCGATTCTCTAAAAACTCTAAATCCTCTCGTAAATTTCGGTAGGATCTTAAAAATTGTCCTCGCTTTAAATGAAGTCCTGCAACCTTTGCTCCTTCCTCTGAAAAGACCGCGTTCCCAAAGATATAGAAGAAGATTCTAAACTTAGGGACGTCATTCCAGATGGGGTTGGAGAATATCTCTCTACTCGTTAGGAACGCTCCTCCCATTGGTATCACCTTTCTTTCTGTATGATTGCTTTCATTCCTTGTATCCGCACCAGGTGCCACCCTGGAAAGTTGTGAGCTACATATCCTCTCACATAACGCTTAAAAGCCTTCCCAGGAGCTTGATGATCTTTTACCATCCCTACATAAACTTGAGGGATAGATACCTCTCGATTCATTACTTCAAGTCCATAGCTGCTTGTTGTGCCGTTAATTCTTCTGATTCTGAAGCTACATGCTCTTCAGAAGGTTCGTCCTCTGGATCGTTTGCAGGAATATCAATGTACTCCTGGTCATGAATAGACTCAGCTTCTTCTGTTACATCTTTCCGAATGGTTTCATCCTGTGATGCTTGATTCTGAACTTCTACACTTATAGGGAGGTATTTGAACATTCGACGAATCACCGTCTTCTTAGCCATTTCTTCATAATCTGTTTTCCATGGACCGTTAGAACCAGCTTTCGAACGTCCTTTCACCTTCTCTACATCGGAGGTACTGAAGACCTCAAACTGATACCCACCGTCTTTAAAGTGAGCGACCGCATAAACGAAGACCATTTCCCCTCTCTCGCCTGTAGCCGGCTTGTGTATGAGTTTTGGATGTAACCCTAGCTCATACTCAAACTCATCGCTTTCATGGACCGTGTGCGCGTATATGCTCTCAATATGGCCAGACCTTCTAGCAAGGTCTATCATTCCTTTGTAACCAATAATGAATTGAACATCTGTCTGCTTCATCTTTCCGTTCCAGAATGGTACGAGATAACAGTGACCAATCAATCCTGGCTCAAGTCCTAATTGAGCAGCTTGCATGACAGCCCCCATAAGAGAAGGGATAGAGCATTCAAGTAGCTTAGGATTTTGACGAATGGTTGTCATCGCGATTCTGCCTAATCTATCCGCATCCATATGCTTTGGTAAGGCTCTTTCAAACTCAGGCCCCATCCTTTTAAGATAGGCCTGAATCGTATTTGCTTGGCCGTTTGATTGAGCCGGGGCAGAGCTGTTACTCTTTCGATTGGTTAGTTGATTTTTAGCTGTTTTGTTTGTGGCCATTATTTAGCCTCCTTATATTTAAATGGGCGGCTTTTACTTACTTTGGAATATTGCTCATATAGATCAGGCTTTTCAGCTTTTAATCGCTTGGAATCAACCGTGCGACGTTCTTGGGTTTTCCAAGTCACGACAAAGTGATTGGAGAAACCTTTTTCATAGGTTCCTAGTTTATTTTTTAACTGGTTTTCATATTTCTTCTTTTGTTCGGATAAATCCGTTAGTTCCTGCTTAATCTGATCGAGAGCTTCCAGTAGCTTGTCCGAGTCTTTATCCAGATCTGTTTCGCTCTCAGGCTCTGCGTCTGGATACATCGCTTTAATAAATTCTGAGGAAGCTTCTGAGCCATCTATCTCTGGAGGGTTCTGCTTAAGCACATGCTTTTCCCAAAACTCCTTCTCAATCTCTATCAAGTTTTCAATAAGACCTTCATCCCGTTCGATCTTCTTATAAACAAATTTATTCCCACCAATTAATACGGCGATCCACCAGGCATCCGCACCGGTTACAGCCATATAATGCTGACACTGGAGCAAGTATGCCATCGGGATTTCTTCACCATTCCAATCATCCTTTAGGTACTCACTGGCCGTTTTACACTCTAGCCCTTCATTCTTTCCTACAATGAGACGATCCACATTGGCTAGCATCCATTCATGTTCAGGGTGTTTAAGTATGGCGTTTCGTTTCCGCACTTTTAAGCCGGTTCGAATGCTAAACTCTTTCGCTACGGTAGCCTCCATCACATTGCCCCAATAGGCGGCCTCTTCATTGGAGGTATGAGATTCTACTTCACCGATTTTCTCCATATAAACGACCATAGGAGACTTCCATTTATTAAAGCCTGCAATGGAAGCAGCATCGCTGCCTCCTAAGCCCTTTTTCCTCGCTTTCAACCATTCACCATGCTCTAAATCCGTTGTAATTTGTAGAACCTCTGCTTTTATGCCCATATTGGACCTCCTCTATTTATTTCTGTTATAATAAGTTTGATAAAAATATTCCTATGGGCCACATTGCCGTGTGGCTTTTCTTATGCTCTTTTTTCTTCTGCACCGAGAACTTCCAATAATTCAATGGATTCTTGTATAAGTGTTTCTTTCAAAAAGAACTCTTCATTTAAGACAAAGATTAGATCTCCCTCAAATACTTCATTGCCTAGTGCATCTAAACCATACTGGTTTTCATGAACTTCAACCGGATATCCAAAATGTTGAATTTGTTTGATCACTGGATGTGTTATACTCATTCGCCGATATACTCCTTTACTCGTTCTAAGATTTCTTTTTTATGTGCTTCTGAAGTATTATCAAGTAACGTTTGAAGGTCTTGGACAATTGACTTCTTTTCTTCACTGGCCTGATATTTCTTCAAAACCACCATATCTCCCTCTGTGTAAATTTCCACAGGATCATTAACCTCAATATTTAGGCTTGTTCTTAATTCCTTCGGGACAACAATTCTTCCTAACATATCTACTTTTCTTACGATTCCAGTACTTTTCATTAATCTCTCTCCTTTTACTTAATTAACTAGTGTATAGACACTTGCAATTCCCACCATTTCACTTTTGTATTGTTCACAATAATGTTATTATTTGGTTCCAACACATCAGCCGTCTAAGAGTGGGAGCTCTGGGCGGCATTTTTATTTAACCAATTTCATCCATTGCTACTAATGAACTGTAGTGTTACAGTACAATTTAAGGTTCATTATTATCGTCTGGCGTTCATCGCTAGGCGATTTTTTTGTATAATTATCACCAAAATTCCCTCCTAACAGTTGATCATTGCGTAATATAAGAACCCTATCACTGCGATAAATAGCAAGATGTAAGTAATATCTAGGGAATCAATCTTCATGCCACCACTCCACTTGTGCCCTGAGTATTCCTTTGTCTTTTAACTGGACAACCAACTGATGGAATTCCATTTGGTTGTTCTTTCGCTCTCTCAAAAATTCCAATTCGTTAACAATGTGAACCATTTGAAAAGCTGTTTGTTTACTAGCTGCCATATCACCTTGAGTAAATTGTTCTTGCATCTGATTAGTTAGCTTCCAGAAATTATTCGTTCTCTCAATAGCTTCATCAATATCCTGTGATAAGTACTGCTCACTCATTTCTTAAACCTCCTTGCCTTTAGGGAAAGCAACCACTCTTTAAATAGCTTTTTCATGGAGAAGTTGTATTCCTTACATAAAGCAGCAACCAGGTTTACTTGTGACGCTGCTGAATCGAGAATTTCGTTTATTACCTTTTTTACATCCTCTTTTTCCTGAAGGGAGTTTGAAGGAATAGGCTTGTACCACTTCACTAGATCAAGATTATCTAAAGCTTCCTTCGTTTCTTTTTCAGCAAAATATCTCATATGAATAGCATCATGTTGGATGTACTCTCCATCCAAGTAAGGCATGTGAACATAACCCGTTGATTCTTCCCATGTATGAAAGTAAAACTCTGGGTCATCCAGTGATTCGGAAAAAGCTTTCCTCATTTCCGGCTGATACTTTCGATCTCCTGTTTCCACCTTCGAAATCGTTTCTCTACAATAATTAGCGTCAAAGGACAGTTCTAGTTGAGTAAATCCTTGTCTGTTTCTGGCTTTGACCAATTCATCACGTATGGTCAATTTGTTTTTCTCCTTTCGTACCGTTTAAGTTCTATCCATGTGTATAAGATAGGTATTAAGCTAAAAGTAATTACATAGCTTCCATGTGATCGGCTTCTTGTTGACGAATCCAATCATTCAGAGCTTCCTCTGAAAACATGATCCGTTTACGAAGTCGAAAATGAGGAATCTCTTTTTGCTTCACCATGGTGTAAATCGTGTCGGTGCAGACTCCAAGGTATTCAGCAGCTTGTTTGACATCTAAGCGTTTGAGTTTCATTAGATCACCTCCTCACGAAAAGTTTCCACATTGGTAATTTCAATTTCAAAAAAAAGCTCGTCAATTGGAACATCTAATATCCATGAAACTTTCGCTAGTTTTTCGGCAGGAAATTTACTTTTTCCTGACTCTAGATAAAAATATCCATTTGGACTGTCATACCCCAAACAACTAGACATTTTTTCTATTGATAAGCTTTTTTTCTTTCTTAAGTCTTTAATTTTTTTTAAATCAACTCTTTTCTCTAACATTTTGTTTCACCTCCTAAATTACCGTATTGGTAACTATAACTATAGTTTAATTTACCAATACGGAAATGTAAAGTGTTAATTTACCGTTTTGGAAATATTTTTTTACCAAATAGGTAAAGATGATACAATTAAATCAAATTATAATGTAATTGGAAGGAAGATCTTCCTTGAATATGATAGGAAAAAGAATAAAATACCTTCGAAATAAAAATAACTTATCTCAAAAAAGATTATCTGAGGCTTTAGGTATGTCCAATGTTCAGTTATCAAGGTATGAATCAGGTGCTAGACAACCTGACTACGACACCATACTTAAAATTGCTGATTATTTTGATGTGTCAATAGATTATTTATTCGGAAGACCTGAATCCACTTCTCAGGATAATAATGAAGAGGAAGATTTCATTAAAGAGATAAATCGCTTACTGGAGAAATATGAAATAGACGACTTCTCCTTTTTTGATATTGAGAAATGGAAGTCAATGAATCCAGAGCAGATTAAAGAGTTGGAGAGTTATTTTCAATACTTGGTTCAAAAATCTAAACAGTTAGAAGACAATAATGAATAATAAGTAAAGCAGGCAATGTTTATTGCCTGCTTTTTTATTACTTAATAGAGATCAACAATAAATTTTTTGTCTTATTTTGTCATTTATATAGTTAAATTTTAACATTAATAGTAGAATATTCTCAATAATATCTAGGAGGTGAGAATTTTGACTCTATTCTTTTTAGGTTTTTTGGCTCTAATTGTTTCTCTAATTTACTTGATTTACCACTTTGGTATGAAGATTAAGAAAAAAGAAAGCACCCTGTCAAAGAAATTATTTTATCCTCTTCTATTCGGCGGCCTAGTGCTTATGATTTTCAGCTTTAGTTCTTTAGATGAAACTAATGCTTTACAGCTTCAAGACGAATTAAAGAAAAATGAAGAACTTTTGAATGAAATAAAAACACTAAAAGATGAAAAAGAGGAATTAATAGTACAAGCAGAAGAATTAAATGCTACAAAGAAAGAATTAGAGGACGAGTTAGCAAGTAATCAAGAAACTTTATCGTCTAATTCAGCAGAACTGGAGAAACTGAAAAACTCTGCTAAGGAATACGAAGGGGATAAAGAAGAATTAAATAAAGAGATTGACGATCTTACTTCAAAGATAGAAGATCAATCGAGTTTAATTAGCGAACTCGAAGAGGAGAAGTCTTCGCTCCAGGCACAAGTAGAAGACTTAGAAACAACTACCGTCTCCACCAACGAAGATAGTTCAAATACATCTATTACTGGCCCTCTGAGTAGCAATGCCTACTTTGAAAACTGCGATGCAGCCAAGGCAGCTGGTGCAGCTCCCGTTCGTAGAGGAGATCCTGGTTATGCTAAGCATTTAGATAGGGATGGCGATGGAATAGGTTGTGAATGGTAGTAATCTCTTCTATATATTAACAAGGTTCTAGGTAGTTCAAAGTTTAGAAAGCATTGAATAGGTTTGAAACCTATAATTTTAAATAGGAGGTACTTTTATGAGTACAACAGTACAATTTTATAATTGTTTCCTTACAAAAAATGGCCAAGAAACTAATGTATCATTTTCTGATTTTCTCGATGGAATAATCTCTATTGAAGAAACTTCTCGCTATATTGAGAACCGATTCGGAGCATACTCTCTAATCGATATGTTAATGCCAAATGAAAACCCAAATGATAATGAACTGGATAGAATAGTGGGTTTTGCAAATTATAGAGAAAGAAAACCTTTCCAAGGGAAAAGAGGTACAGATAGAATCAGTGAAATAACAGACGATATCTTTGAATTAACTACAGCTTTATTCATCCCAACTTATCATTTAGCTTTAATAGAATATAATCATTTTGGAGCTCGTCCTAACCACATAGAAGAATACTTGAATGCTTTCCTACCAAAAGATAACGGAAACTATTGGGAGTTTAAAATGATAGCTATTGAAACAAGCACCACACTTAGGGACATTAGACAATCAGGTGATATAAGAAATATTGAAATAAAGCTGGATTTAACCAGTGCTGAAACACACTTATTTAATGAAGAAGCCGATCCTCAATCAATTTCATATCAAGTTCTCAATGGCCCAATTTCTGCCTATAGAAATATCGGAGCAAACGTAGCAACCGTGTCTTTAGGGCAAGGAAGATACAAGTCAGATCCCATGGACTTTCAAAACTTAATTAATATGCTTTCCATCTTAGATATAGAAAGTGAATCTTTCGCATCTATAAAAGTTCGCTATAAAAGCCCAACTACTCACAAGCTAGAAACAGCCGATCTCAAAAATGAGGGGCTATTAAAGAGAGTAATTTTGGAGGAAGAAAGTTCAACAGCCTTTCAATCTATAGGTGTTGGAATCTCAGATTTTTATTACACATATTCAAATAGATTAGCCAGTCAAAATTGGAGAGAACAAACTGTAGAGTTAGTTGGTGAAAACTTACCTATAATTAGAAGATATGTACCTGAAATAGTTGAAAATGAATCCCAAGCTGAGTAATTAACTTTATGTTTTATTTATTATAAAGTAATATAAGTTTATCCAATGTATTACTGGGAGAGGGAATGATGAGTAATTTACTAAAAAAAGTACCTGATTCTGTTTTTCTATTTTTTGAAAAGAAATTCATTACTATTTTTATGGGCGTATTCATTTTCCTTATCGCAGTACTAAAAATTGGTTTGTATTTTCCTAAAGTAAATTCTTTAGGGTTCATTATTGGTCTAGATCACTTTATTCAAAATGATGTTACAAATGCTTTTATAAGTAGAGATAGTACTTTAATTACTTTAGCAGCTGTTTTTATAGGAATATATTTCACCGCTTATACACTGCTGGCTACACTATCATCTAAGTCTACTTTCTCTGTCCTAAACAAAAATCACCTTTCTTCACTAATTAATTATATTAAAAACGCTTTTCTAGCATCTTTTTCTTATTTAATATTATCATTATTGTCTCCTCTTCTACATGATTACAACTGGTTTTATGCTGTAATCTCCCTACTCTTGTTAGTGTACATGCTTTTAAGCGCTTTAAGGTTTGGGTTATTGATATATTTGATATTGAAAAGAGACGTAGATAATTTCTTAGACAGAATAGAAAAAGAGAACAAAGAAGAAATTAAAAATCAAAGAATTTTAAACGATCTAGAAAAGTTCTTACAAGAAAATAAAGAGAAACAAGGTAAGAAAAGTGCTGATGAAATCAGTGAGTTAATTAAAAAAAGAAAAGAAAATAGGGATAAAGAATAGCATCTCCCCTTGGCGTTACTTTATCCCTAACACCCACCACTCCTAATAGAGTGGTTTTTTCATTTGCAAAACAGAACAAACGTTCGTTATAATATCATCTAGGAAGGTGATAGTATGATTTACCCCCAATACACAAAAACCGCACTAGAAGATTGGGTCTCAAGTTGGTATAAACTGCACAACTTTTGGCTCCCTAATGATCTAATTCCTAAAGAAATCGCTATGAAATGTAATATTTTTGTCCATTATAAGCCGTTGGACTCATATTACATTCGCTTTGGACGTTATCGAGAGATCGTGCTTAATTCCAAATTAGGCTCTCATCAACAGAGAGAAGAATTTTTTCATGAACTTTGTCACGCTATACGTCATGTAGGCAAGCAATCTATGATGCCAGAGGCATTCAGAGAGCTTCAGGAACGAGATGCAAAGCATTTCACCTTATATGCTGCTCTCCCCTATCACATGATTAAAAGATATGACATAGAAGACCCAGACATCATTGAAAGATGGTCACATGATTTTAAAGTGAGCGAAGAACTATGTGAAGAAAGGCTCTATCAAATCAAGCGTAGATACATAACAGCAGCAAATAAAAATTGTCACGCGCTTAATGAAGCTTATGGGCTATGTTACAAGTAAGGAGGTTTTAATATGGCTAGTTATCAAAAACGTGGCAAGCATTCATTTTTGCTTATTGTTGAAGCAGGATATGACGCAAAAGGAAAAAGAAAAAAACGAACTAAGACTATACGTGTTGAAGATAAAGCTTTACTTCGGACTACAAAGAAGCTGGAGAATTATTTGCAGCAGGAACTTGCTAAATTTCAAATGGAAGTGGAAGCTGGGGAATATATTGCTCCTGAAAAGAACTTGCTAGAAGACTTTGTCCACGAATGGCACAAAAGGTATGCCATCAAAGATTTGTCTCCTACTACAGCCAAGGTATATATGTCGAGTTTAAATAACCACATACTCCCCCATTTCGAAGGAAAACGGATCGGAGATATTAAAACGATTCAAATTATCCGTTTTTTAGGTGATAAAACTTCGAGTGATAAAGATCGAAAAGATGGAAAACAAGGGGCCCTCTCCCCTCACACCATTCGAAAAATATATGATGCTCTCTGCAATGTCTTTGCCAGAGCTCATGATTGGAGAATCATAAAAGACAATCCAATGGTTGGAGTAAGGAAGCCTTCGAGTGAAGAGAAGGAAATGAAATATTACAGCAGTGAAGACCTGGGAGACGTGATAAATGCACTTAATCAAGAACATTTAATGTGGCGAGTCTACTTCTTAGGAGCTTTATTTGGCGGACTAAGACGAGGTGAACTAACAGCCTTGGAATGGAAACATATCCTTTATGAATCCAATGAAATTAAAGTAGAGAATAACATTGTAGATACTAAAAACGGAAAAGCTGTAGTAAAAGCTCCAAAGACTAAGTCTTCAAAAGCAGCTGTAGTTATGCCTGAGTGGTATATGAGTCTCCTGAGAGAATGGCATACAGAATGGAAAAGAGAGAAATTCAAGATGGGAGAAGATTGGGAAGGTGGAGAACACCAATACTTATTCCATAATGGAACAGGAAAAGCCCTTTATTTCTCCACTCCTACTACCAAATGGAGACGAATAATAGAAAAACATGGATTGAAGAAGATAAGGTTACATGATCTTCGTCATAGCATGGTTGCTCTTTTAATGGAAGAAGACGATGTGAATTTACCAGCCATACAAAAAAGAGCCCGACATTCGAGCTCTAAAATTACTTCAGATATTTATGGCCATATTTCTAAAAAGAGAGCCAAACAAACGGCAAGTCAATTTGATAAATATGCGCCCCCGAAAAATTCCGTCAACAATTCGTCAACAAGTCTCTAATTCAGGCGGTTTACCGCTATGTGTACACATAAGAAAAACCCTTGCAGGACAAGGGTTTTGAGAGTGGAGCATAGCGGGCTCGAACCGCTGACCTCTACACTGCCAGTGTAGCGCTCTCCCAGCTGAGCTAATGCCCCATATGTGAACCGACAAGATTCATTATAGCGTTTTTTTCATTAAGTTTCAATACTTTTTTATATGACTAATTTCCTTAATATGTCTGGGTGTTTTGTCTTGTTCTCGCTGATGTCAGCTTGTTTCTGTTTAACTTCTCTTTACATCGGGTATTCGTCGATTATAAAGGAGGATGTTCGAATGGAACCAAAATACAAGATTTTTCATGATGATGAAGCATTAAGTGAATCTATAGAAAATCTTAAATCCGGGGGTGTCAGCGAAAAAGATATTTATGTGCTGGCTTATGATAACTCCCACGTACGCCGGACAAAACGCCGAACAGATGCTAAGAAAATCGGTGTTCGTGTTACAGGTGTCGGTACGGCTACAAAGAATATTTTTAGAAACAAGAGTGATAAACTGGTCTCTAAAATGAAAAAAATCGGCTTTGACCAGTCGAAGGCTCAGCGTATTGAGAAGGAGCTTAACAAAGGAAAATCCTTGCTGGTTGTAAGAAACAAAGACTCCGTAAATTTTTAAACACATACGAACAGAAGTCCCTCAGCTTGCAGCTGAGGGACTTTTTCTTCTAAGCCAGTGCTTTTATTTTCTGTTCAATCAGGTTTTTTAACAGCTGCATGCCATCATTTGTGCCGATCGATTCCGGGTGAAACTGGACGCCTTCAATTGGATATTCCAAATGGCGGATTCCCATGATTTCACCCTCCACTGTAGCCGCGGTAATTTCAAAGCAATCGGGTACATCTTTGACATCTACAATCAGTGAATGATAGCGCATGGCTTCCATTGGATTGTTTAAGCCTTCAAAGACAGAACGTCCGTCATGATGAATTTCCGAGCTCTTCCCGTGCATTAGTCGATCCGCACGAACTACTTTGCCGCCGAATACCTGCGCGATCGCCTGATGGCCAAGGCAGACTCCAAATATCGGAATCTCGCCTTTATAATGGTTAATTACTTCAAGGGTAATTCCTGTCTCATCAGGGGAACAGGGTCCCGGGGAAAGAAATAGCAAATCAGGCTTCATTTCATTTATTTCTTCAAATGTAACCTCATCGTTTCTTCTTACGATAACCTCTTCTCCCAGCTCACCTAAATACTGAACGAGGTTATAAGTAAACGAGTCATAATGATCAATCATGTAAATCAACTCAGCTCAGCTCCTCTCAAATCTCTAGCTCTCACTTATCGAACGAGTTCGTGTACTTCTTGATAAAAACGTTCGATGGCCTCTTCGTTTCCCTTTTCTAAATCCTCCAAATTATCTTCGATAATACGGATGATTTTACTTCCAATAATAACACCGTCCGAGTGCTCACGGACAAGCTTTACATGTTCGTTTGTAGAAATACCAAAGCCAACCGCCACAGGAACCTTGCTGTGCTCTTTGACTTTTTTAATAAAAGACAATGCTTCTGCGGACATATCATTACGCTCACCTGTCACGCCTAATGAAGAGACACAGTAAACAAATCCTTTGGCGTGCTCAGTAATCTGTTTAATGCGTGCATCAGAGTTAGGAGCAACAAGGGAAATGAATTCCACACCTTTTTCTTCAGCAAGGCCTCTAATCTCTTCACTTTCTTCATACGGAAGGTCAGGGATTAGTACACCTTCTGCCCCGTTTTCTTCGAGCATTTCAAAAAAGCGGTCATAGCCTAACTGCAGCACTGGATTATAGTATGTGAAGATCACGACAGGAATATCGACGCCTGCTTCACGAAGCTTCGGTACAAGCTCTATCGCTGCTGTCAGCGACATGCCGTTCTTAAGGGAACGCTGGGCCGCTCTCTGAATGGTCGGTCCATCTGCCAGCGGGTCAGAATAAGGAACTCCTAGCTCTAAAATATCCGCTCCGGCTTTCTGCAGCTTAAGGGCAAATTGGATCGTCAGCTCAGGATTAGGATCCCCGGCTACCACAAACGGAATGAATAAATCTTTAGTTTTCGTCAGCTTCCCTTGAAAGGGTGTCTGTGTCAGCATACTATTTTCCCTCCTGAAAGTGATCCATTAATGTGGCCATGTCTTTATCGCCTCGACCTGACAGGTTAATTAAAATTGTCTGATCCTTCGGCATATCTTTAACCTCTTTAAAGGCCTGTGCCAAGGCATGGGCACTTTCGATCGCAGGAATAATCCCTTCCTGTACGGTTAACAGCTTCAGGGCATCAAGGGCCTCATCATCTGTAATGGATTCATAGCGTACTTGTTTCGTTTGAAAAAGGTGGGCATGCTCAGGACCGATTCCCGGATAATCAAGACCGGCAGAAATAGAATAAGGCTCTGTAATCTGACCATTAATATCCTGCATTAAATAAGTCATTGAACCGTGAATGACTCCTGGTGTGCCTTTTGTTAAAGTCGCCGCATGCATCGGTGTATCGATACCCTTACCGGCCGCTTCAACTCCAATTAGTTCAGGAGAATCACCGAGAAACGGATAAAATATTCCCATTGCATTACTTCCGCCGCCTACACAGGCGTAAATGCGGTCTGGCTGCTCGTCTTCCACTTCCAGGAACTGCTTCTTCGCTTCATCACCAATCACCCGCTGGAAGTCACGGACCATCCGCGGATATGGGTGAGGACCGACAACAGAACCGATCAGATAAAAGTGGTCTTCACAGTTTGCTACCCAGTAACGGATCGCTTCGTTCGTCGCATCCTTCAGTGTTCCGTTCCCGCTTGATACAGAAATAACTTCCGCTCCAAGGAGCTTCATACGAAATACATTCAGCTCCTGACGGCGAATATCTTCTTCTCCCATAAATACTTTACACTCAAGTCCGAATTTGGCGGCAACGGTTGCGGAAGCGACTCCGTGCTGGCCGGCGCCTGTTTCTGCAATAATTTTTTTCTTGCCCATCCGTTTAGCAAGAAGACCCTGGCCGATCGCATTGTTCAGCTTATGGGCTCCTGTATGATTTAAATCTTCTCGTTTCAAGTAAATTTTAGCTCCGCCTAAATGTTTAGTCAGCTGGTCACAATAGCTTAGAGACGTCGGGCGCCCAGCATATTCTTGAAGTACATGATGATACTCATCGAGAAATGTCTGGTCGTTCATCGCTTGATCGAGGGCTTCTTCTAGTTCCTGCAGCGGCCCCATTAAAGTTTCCGGAACATATTTACCGCCGAAATCGCCGTAACGCCCTTTTATATCAGGAAATGCTTGTTTTAGCATGCTGGTTCACCTCTTTAAGAATGGATTGGATTTTATGAAGATCCTTTTGTTCTTTCGTTTCAATACCGCTTGAAATATCAATACCTTCAGGTTCATGTTCGAGAAGTTCACGAATATTCTCTGGAGTTATTCCCCCTGCGATCAGGCATGGAACGTTCTGCTCATTAGCGAGCCGGCTGTACTCTTTCACGGTACTCCAGTCAAAGCTTATACCGGTTCCGCCGTGAGCCCCGCGAACCTTCGAATCGACGACATAGCCATCGGCTACACCTTTAAAGACTTCCATTTCCTGAAACGCATTGTCGTTGTGTTTAATTACCTTCCATACAGGAAGGTTTATAAAGGCTTTAATGTGTAAAATATCAGAGACCGTTTCACTGCCGTGAAGCTGGATCACATCTAATGGAATGAACGAAAGCACTTCTTCAAGATAATCAACGGTTGGGTTTACGAATACACCGACAAGCTTCTGCTTCGGACGGGTCGCACGCACCCACTGTCCTGCTCTTTCAGGCCGCACATACCGCTTCGTTCCTCCAACAAAAATGAAGCCAAGATGAGAAGCATGGGAAGACGCGCTTTTTTTAATGTCAGCTGCAGAACGATTGCCGCACAGCTTCACGATCGGTTCAATCATACACTCACCCCGTTCATTAAATCCCTTACAGCTTTCTTAATATCTTTCTGTCTCATTAAAGATTCCCCGACTAATACGGCTTCAGCGCCATACCCGGAAACCTGCTCAATATCCCCGTAGCTGAAGATCCCGCTCTCTGAGACTAACAAAGATTCTTCCGGCGCCATTTTCGCCATCTTTTCCGTCTGACTCAGCTTCGTTTCAAAGGTATGAAGATTGCGATTATTAATACCGAGTACTTCCGGAGTAAATTCTTTTAAAACGCCTTCGAGTATCTCTTCACTGTGCACCTCTACTAACACTTCAAGGTCGCTTTCATATGCCTGCAGATACAGCTCATGGAGCTTCTTCGGTTCGAGAGCTTCTCCAATTAGTAAAATCGCATCTGCTCCAATCAGGCGGCTTTCTTCTACCTGAACGGGCTCAATGATAAAGTCTTTGCGCATCACAGGGACTTCCACGAATTTCTTAATATCTGTTAAAAAGTCACGATGTCCCTGGAAGAAATGCTGGTCAGTCAGCACGGATATAGCTTGAACTCCGGCATCATTATATTGCTTTCCGATCATCACGTGGTTGAAGTCTTCACGGATAATTCCTTTTGATGGAGAGGCTTTTTTCACCTCTGCAATCAGTCCGGCTGGATGGTTTGTATTTTTTAAAGAAGCAGCAAATGGAGTATTCTCCACCTCCGCAGCGTCCGGCATATATAGTTTTTCAATCTCCTGTTGTTTAATCGCGAGAATCGTATCAAGCATACTGACGTCGCTCCTTTAGTTCCTGGATGGATGTGAAATATTGCTGAACAGAACCATTTTGAATAGCTTCCTGTACGAGGGCGACTCCCTCTTTTAAGTTTTCTGCTTTTCCACCAATATACAGGCCGGCTGCCGCGTTCATTGTTACGATGGTCATCGCACTTTCGTTCGCCTTGCCTTTAATTACCTGCTCGATAATGGCTGCACTTTCACCCGTTGAGCTGATTTGAATATCTTTTAAAGACCCTGAGTTAAGTCCTAAGTCTTCCGGTGTTAATGTAAAGCGGTGAATTTCGCCATCCTTCAGCTCGACAATATCAGTTACGCCAGTCATCGTAATTTCGTCAAGACCGTCACGCCCTGTCGCAAGAAGGACGTGTTTTGAACCGAGCTGTTTCAGTGTTTCTGCCATTTTTTCTGCATATGCCGTATCATATATGCCGATCAGCTGGCGCTTGGCGTTTGCCGGGTTCGACATCGGTCCTAAAAGATTAAAAACTGTACGGAATCCCAGTTCTTGTCGAGCTGGCCCCGCATGCTTCATCGCCTGATGATAATTCGGGGCAAACATAAACGTCATCCCTTTATCTGATAAAGCTTTAGCTCCTTCTTCCGGTGTTGTATCAATCGGAATACCGAGCTTCTCCAGTACGTCGGCACTTCCGCTTTTTGATGATACTTTACGATTGCCGTGTTTAGCTACTTTTACACCCATTGCTGCGAGAATAATGGATACAGCGGTTGAAATGTTAAAAGTAGAACTTCCATCACCGCCCGTGCCGCATGTATCGACGATGCTGTCATCCTCGATAGACAGCTTTGTCATATTCTCCCTCATCGCACGTACAAAACCGGTCATTTCCTCAACCGTTTCCCCACGGTGGCGGATAACAGATAACAGACTCATCAGCTGGCCTGTCGTTACATTTCCCTGCATAATATCGTTCATCACCTGATAGGCAGCCTCTTCATTTAACGTGTTACCTTCAACAATCTGATTTAAAAATTCTTTCATCTCGTCTCGACTCCTTCTATGCTCTTCTCAAATGCCTGCTCTGCTATTTCTATTGTGCGCTTTAATGCGCTCGCTTTGTTAATCGTTTCCTGATACTCAGCTTCCGGGTCAGAATCAGCGACTACGCCTGCCCCTGCCTGGACATACACTAAATCTCTTACTTTCGTCATCGTTCGAATGGTAATACAAGAATCTATATTTCCGTCAAATCCCAAATACACGATACCTCCACCGTATAAATGACGTGGAGTTGGTTCAAGTTCCCGCAAAATCTGCATCGCTCTTATCTTCGGGGCACCTGATAACGTTCCCGCCGGATAAGCGGCAATTAATGCGTCAATCGGCGATATATCCTGCTTCAGCTTTCCTGTTACTTTGCTGATAATGTGCATCACTTTAGAAAATCGTCCGATCGTCATATAGTCGAATACTTTAACAGAGCCATATTCAGCTACACGTCCCATATCATTTCTTGCTAAGTCAACGAGCATACGATGCTCGGCCTGTTCCTTTTCATCTGCAAGGAGTTCTGCTGCAAGAGCATCATCCTCTTCCTGTGTTACACCGCGCTTTCTCGTTCCGGCAATTGGGTGAATTTCCAGCTGGCTGTCCTGCACTTCAAGAAGACGCTCAGGTGAACTTCCCATTACTTCTACATCATTAAATTTCAGATAAAACATATACGGAGAAGGATTGACTTTTCTAAGAATTCGGTAAAGCTCAAATCCACTTCGTTTTGTCACAGTGTGGAACCGCTGAGATAAAACCGCTTGAAAAATATCTCCGGCTACGATGTACTCTTTAATTTTTTCAACATCCCGCTTGAAATCCTCTTTTTTATAATTACTTTCAAGCTCGATGTTATGAGTAGCGGACTCATCACTCAGCATTAGATCTGGTAAAAAACTGTTTTCTTTCAGCCGGCGGCTGACATCCTTTACTCGCTCAACAGCCTGTTCATACTGAGCCTCTGCATTTCCATCTTCCATCCGGGCAAACGTTAAGATGGTCGTTTCCTTCGTCCGGTGATGGTAGGCAATCAATGTCTGACAAAATAATAAATGGTAGTTCGATACATCGATATCATCTGGAAGAGCCCTGGGTACGGGTTCGTAATCGGAAATCGCATCATACGCGACATAACCAACTGCTCCGCCTTTAAAAGGAAGGGAAACATTCGCCTGTTTAACCTGCAGGCGTTCAACGGTCTGTTCGAATGCTTCTTTGAAACTTCCTGCTGTTCTTGTAGAGTTTTCATTAAAATCGTCAATTAAAAAGGTGCCATCCTTCTGCTGACTAATATCAATCATTGGGTCTAATCCAATGAATGAAAAATTAGACCATGGCGATTCAGGGTCCTGGCTCTCCAGCATATAAACAGCTTCATCTCGCAGCGCATGAAACATGTGAATTGGGGTTAAGGTATCTGTAAAAAAAGATTGGGAAACTGGAATCGTGCGGTATTCCTGCGCATCGGCAAGAAAAGATTCCTTTGTTGTAATACTCATTTAGCGCTCACCTCTCCATAATTGGTTATGGAAAATGAGACGTTGAGGGGATTATTTATGGATGGAATTTGGGTAGGTGAAAATAGGCTTAGGCCATTTAACGGCTCCTGACGTCCGTCGCTCCCTAAAGCTCACTCAGCTCATCCTTTACTTCCTCAACTCTTCTCATCTCATTCTCTACTCAACACTTTCAAACAGTGTATAAAATTCTGATAATAATGTCAACCATTCAAGAGCTTCTTTAATTTAAAGAGATCAGCAACTTAAGCTTTTTCTAATAAAATTTCAAAAAAAGAAACCTTTTTAGAAACATCTTCGTAGACATATATATAGGAAAGGAGTGATTGTTATGTTGATGACCCAGTCGATCAGTGTGTTTTTGGAAGAGAATTTTGCTTTGTTAGCTCCTCTTATTATTATTCAGCTCGTACTAATGATCATTGCTATCATAAGTCTTATAAAAACAGAGTATACAAATGGACCGAAATGGATGTGGGCCCTTATCATTTTATTTTTTAATATTCTCGGACCGATCGCCTACTTCATTTTTGGAAGAAGGGATTAATCGTAAAATGTTAAAGGTTGAAGGCCTCACTAAAAAATTTAATAAACAGACTGCGGTAAACAATATCAGTTTCACTCTGGCACCGGAAACCTGCACCGCTTTACTCGGTCCAAATGGTGCAGGAAAGACAACTTCTCTCCGCATGATTGCCGGGCTTATGCACCAGACGAGCGGGAACATTAAGCTCACCCATAATCTTTCAAAAGACATTCGCCGGGAAATCGGCTATCTGCCACAGCATCCACAATTTCATTCGTGGATGACCGGCAGAGAATTTCTTGTCTATGTTGGAAGGCTAGCCTTTTTAACAAAAAAGGAAGCCGAAACGGCAGCTGATCAGCTGCTTGAAAGAGTTGGACTCATTGATGCAGGACGTAAGCGGATCGGCAAGTATTCAGGGGGAATGAAGCAGCGGTTAGGAATCGCCCAGGCGATGATACATAAACCTAAGCTGCTCATGCTGGATGAACCTGTTTCAGCACTTGATCCGATCGGCAGACGGGACGTGCTCAACTTAATGGAGGAGCTTAAAAAAGAAACAACTCTTCTGTTCTCTACTCATATTTTAAATGATGCTGAAGAAGCAAGTGATCATCTGCTGCTTATGAATCATGGCAACATTATAGAATCAGGGTCCTTCGCTGATGTAAGACAGCGTCATGCCATTAAAAAAATCGTGGCAGCTTTTGATACGAATTCTTCTGTCTCTCTTCAGGATTTGCAGATACTTCCCCACGTGGTGAATGTAGAAAAACATAAGCAGGAGTTTCACATATATGTAGAAGACATGCAATTAGGACGTCAGACTTTAATGAAGTATTTTTCTGATCATGATCTGCCTGTTCAATCCTTTGAAGCCGGCAGCATGTCGCTTGAAGAACTATTTATGAAGGTGGTGAATCAGGATGCAATGGCTGACCATATTTAATAAGGAAATGCTGGAGCTTTCTCGCAATTTCAAATGGATCTGGGTGCCGCTTGTATTCATCCTTCTTGGTTTGATGGATCCATTAACAACGTATTACATGCCCCAGATTCTTGATGCTGCAGGCGGGCTTCCTGAGGGTACAGTCATTGAAATTCCTACACCTCCTGCCTCTGAAGTCTTTATGCTGAGTATCGGCCAGTTTAATATGATAGGAATTGCCGTTATCGTCCTTATTTCCATGAACACAATTGCAGGCGAGCGAAAAAGCGGTGTTGCTGAGCTGATCCTCGTAAAACCAGTAAACTACTCAGCTTATATTACGGCTAAATGGGCAGGTTATTCTCTTTTAGCAGCAGCTTCCGTTTTGATCGGCATGCTTTCCAGCTGGTATTACGTAAGCCTTTTATTTAGTGAAATTCCTTTTATTCATTTTCTAATGGCAGCTGCTTTTTACATCCTTTGGTACCTTTTCATCATGGCTCTTGCCCTGTTTATGAACGCTTTAGTAAAAGAGCCGGGGGCTGCAGCTTTTCTAACTTTATTTTTATTAATTCTGTTAGGAATGATCGGCGGTATCTTTGACCATATTGTAAAATGGACACCTTCTCTTGCCCCAGGCCATCTTCTTAATATTCTGCAGACTGGTGAAATTCCAGTTGAAATGTGGGGGATTTTTATTACGACAGCAGTTCTTATCATTATCCTGCTCACAGCTGCGAGCTATCTTTTAAAATATAAGGAAATGGCTTAGTGATTGATATTTATATGAATAGGGTAAGGTTGGGATAGTACTACCGGAAAAAAGGAGAGATACTTAGTGAAACCAACAGCACTCATTACAGGAGCTTCCAGCGGTATTGGCTATGAGCTGGCGAAGCTTTTCGCAAAATCAGGATATGCCTTAATTATCGTGGCCCGCTCAGAAACTAAACTGCAGCAGCTGAAAGACGAATTGAAAGATTACCCGGTTTCAATTATTGTTCAGGACTTATCGAAACAAGGTGCGACTGAAGAGCTTTACAATAAAGTACGGGAAAAAGGACGCACCGTTGAAGTTCTCGTAAATAACGCAGGATTTGGTTTAAACGGCCAGTTTGATGAGATTCTGCTGAGAGATCAGCAGGCAATGCTTCAGGTGAATATTATGGCACTTACTGAGCTTACTCATTATTTTCTGCCCGATATGAAAAACAGTCGTATGAATGGAGTACCGCGCGGTGTCATCAATGTGGCAAGTACGGCTGCTTTTCAACCAGGCCCGCGCATGGCTGTCTATTATGCATCAAAAGCTTATGTCCTATCATTCTCTGAAGCTTTAGTAGAGGAGTTTAAAGGAACGGGAGTGTCCGTCACCGCTCTATGTCCTGGGGCTACGGAAACTAAGTTTTTCGAAACAGCGAATGCTGAAGGAACGAGACTGACTGAACGCATGATGTCGCCTAAGCAGGTAGCCAACGAAGGATTTATCGGATTTGTGAAAGGAAAGCGTATCGTAATTCCCGGAAAAATGAACCGATCAATGGCCCTTGCTGCCAAGTTTATGCCCCGCTCCACATCCGCAAAGCTTGCACACTATATGGATCAATAAAAAATCCCCTCAAATGGTGCTGATCATTTGAGGGGATTTTTATTAAATAGGTTTGAACTCTTTAGAAGCTTTTCTAAATCCGAAAAACGATCGAAAGCCCTGGCTTTTATAATATTGTTCTGTATCCGCATTTGCCAGAACCTCTACTCTTGTACTTGGAAAACAGCGGTGCGCTTCTTCCATTAAAGCCCTTGAGATCCCTTTTCCTCTTTCTTCCTGCCTCACAAGAATTTCACTAATATATAATGTAACGATTCCATCAGTAATTCCTCTCAAGTATCCAACAATGTCTTCATCTATACAAGCTACCAGTGCAGGTTCTGAGTTGTTTAAGGCGTGAAAAGTATCCTCTTTATTAGTCAGCCTGTCCCAACCTTCTTTCTCATTAAGCTTCAGGATTGCATCAATGTCCCTCTCTTTAAAAGAACGAATAACCATATTTTCCATCTATACCCATCCCCTCTCTCAGTTCTTGTTGTACCACTATAAAAACGAATAACTTCCATTTTCGTTTCAAAACAATCACTTAATTCTTCAAAATGTGCTAAAATGTGATGCGAGCATTTTTAGGCAGGAGTGAAAACTTTGAAAAGATTATTTCCCCTTATCTTTTTAGCCGCTGTTTTTCTTATAAGCGGCTGCTCATCAGATGAAAGCTTAACCTTAGAAAAATTAAAAGAGGATTATCCTAATGATTTCAAAAAACCAGTCGAAGACACACTCTCTGAATCAGAACAGAATTCGCTCGGCCTTCCATCAGAACTTGCTTTTACACCTAACACCGTAAAAGCCACTTCACAGGAAAATGAGACTCAAGTCGTCTACTCATCAGCGAGCGAGAAAGAAGTAAAGGTCATTACAACATTCAACCCTGAAAATAACATTAAAACCGCCAGTGAACAGATTACTCTTGACTCCGGAGCTGTTGCAGGAGTCGAGCGTGGAGATACCTCTGTTATTTTTGAATGGTATGAGAGCGAAAAAAACGTCATTCATCAACTCCAGTATATAAGCGGTGATGAAGAAACCAGATTAGAAGAAGCATTAGAAATGGTTAATTCTATTTAGGGAAGATCCAGGAGAACATTACTCCTGGATCTTCTTATTTGAAGATTTGGAATATAAGGCCGCGATCTTTCAGTGGTTCTTCTTGTTGTATCGTGGTATTTCTTCGCTCTTACGTCGTTTACGTATTCCCATCCGCTTTTTCCCGCTTGTGCCTTTCTTACAATCCTCCTCTTCATTTTATCAAATACCTTTATTCTTATATACTATTAATAGCAATATTTTCTTATATAATATCCATAAAATGTTCATTACAAGAGCAATACACGTACCCCTTCAGGTTTTAGAGAGGATATGTATTATCCTTGAAAAACATCTACACACAAAAAAAAGCACCTGAGCGATTCAGGTGCTTTTCAAACGCCTTCCAGATCGCGGTCTTCCTCAAATCTTGCGATCACTTCTACTTGTCTTAAATTTCCCATCTGGTCAAAATCGATGGATAAAAGGTCTCCAGGCTGAGCGAAAGCAATCAGCCTTTCTTTTAAGACCATAATTTCGTTATTGGCTAAGCTTTGCTGTATGAGAATGGCATAGTCGTTTTCGTAGCGTTCCAGTACATAGGTGTTCATATCTATCGACTCCTTATAATACGCAATTTTCCGACTATTATCGCTATAATACAACTGTTCCCTTCTTCACAAAGAATAAACATTTTTGCTTTACAACCGTATAAAATGGTGATAAATTATAGACTAACAACCGTTAGTTAGTTATACAAGGAGGGCTTCGATGACTGAACAAAAAATTATTGATGCGGGACTGGAATGCTTTTCACAGGCCGGTTACCAGAACACGAGCTTAGCCGATATCGCTGAGAAGGTTGGGATTAAAAAGCCTTCCCTTTATAATTACTTTTCAAGTAAGGAAGCTATTTTTCTCAGGGTACTCGATGAAGTAGCAAACAAGGAATTGGAACATTTAAAGGGATTTGCAGAATATACGAAAGATCGATCGGTCAAAGAACAGCTTCATGAAGTTTTTCTATTATATGTTGACCATATGGCCTATTCAACAGAAGGGGCTTTTTTCAAACGGTTTACATTCTTTCCGCCTGAGGAATTCTCTCGCGAAATCCAACAGGTATTCCTGCAGACAGAAGAGGAAGTCGTTAAGATTCTTCGGCCTATTTTTCAAAAAGGGATTGATGCTGGAGAAATTCGTCCACTTGAGATCTCAGAATTAACTTCAACTTTTTATACCATTATTGATGGTTTATTTTTAGAAGAGAATTTCTATGATCGCCAAACACTTCAGCACCGGCAGAAGGCCAGCTTTAAAATATTCTGGCTAGGAATACAGGCAAAGGAGGAATAACATAATGGCATGGATATATATTTTAATTGGAGCCATCTTTGAGGTGGGCTGGGCTGTTGGATTGAAGTTATCCGACGGATTCTCAAGGCCCATCATCTCAACAGTGACTGTTCTATTTATTTTCATAAGTTTCTACTTCTTTACGAAAGCTCTACGACTCATCGATATTGGAACAGGCTATGCGATATTTACTGGCTTAGGAGCTGCGGGCACAGCCGTCATTGGAATGACATTTCTTGGCGATGGAACAGGCGCTGGAAAGGTCTTTTTTATTGTTCTATTAGTATTTGGAGTCATTGGATTAAAAATGGCTGACTCTCCTAAAGAAACGGCTCACGTACAGGAGGAATTATAATAGCTTGGATCTTTTTATTAATAGCTGGTATAGGTGAAATGTCAGGAATGTTTTTCTTAAAACTTTCCGACGGTCTTCGCAAAGCGAAGCCTGCGGCAGCGGCTCTTCTTTCCGGAATTATGAGCTTTTATTTCCTTTCACTTTCTCTAAAGGAACTGCCTATTGGTACGGCTTATGGAATTTGGACAGGCATCGGGTCGGCAGGAACCGTTTTATTGGGGATGTTTATATTTAAAGAGCAAGCAAGCTTTAAGCGGATTTTCTTTATTGGATGCATTATCACCGGGGTTGTCGGCCTAAAACTTGTGTCCTAATTTTTGCGATAATCTCATAAATTCATGTTGCAATGTATCTAGTGTATAGTAAAATAAATAGTGGAAAATCCCTTAATTTTCGACAATTTTCGTCAAAAAGAACTTTCAACAATTTGTAGGGTTATAAAATAGACCTATCGTCTATATAGTATAAGATTATTTTTCATGGAGGATTGTTTTAATGAGAAGATTTTTGCTTGGTGTATTACTATTAATTGTTCTATCCTTTAGCTTTATCGGCTATACGGAAATGGATCATAATCCGGCCCCTCCTGAAACTTCTGAACAACAAAATTCCTTTTCTGAATTCTAGTAAAAAAGCCGCTTTCCCTTTACAGGAGAAGCGGCTTCCTTTATTTTATTCTTCATTCTCAACCCATAGACCTTCCACATGCTTGCGCTCGATCTGATGCTTTTTCTTCCGATATTCTTTCGATTTAAATACGATATCAAAATCATAGTCTTCAGGATAGAGCTCTTCTGCGGAAATATGGAGACATATTCTCTTATGATTGATAGGAAATTTCTCTCCTTTATGCTGGATAATATAGTCCCCTTTTTCATCAGGTCCTTTATAGACAATTGCTGTTTCTCCTGTTGCTAAAATCTTAACGTTATCCCCCTGATTGTAGGCGGGAACGACATCTTGAGTTTTTGTTTTCTCTTTCCCTTTCTTTCTATAACGATTTGCTGCTATTTGTTTCTTATATCTCTCTTTCGCCAGTTCTTCCTTACTTATTGAAAAATTCTTTTGCTCCTTATAGGTAATTTCATAAGCTTTTTCTAAAATATTTGGATGCAGTCCGAGCTTTCGGGCGATATCAAAGGCCTGACTTTTACCTTCCGTACCTTGAATTAGTCTATATGTGGGCTGAAGACTTTCTAAATCAAACTCCATAGCTGCATTCATAAATCCACTTTTAGCTTTCGCATAGTCCTTCATTTCGCTGTAGTGGCTCGTTGCCAATATTTTTGCCCCTTTATCAGCGAGCTGATCTAAAATAGCAATCGCAAGCCCCATGCCTTCTCCAGGATCTGTTCCTGATCCGATTTCATCTAACAGGACTAACGAGTGATCATTTGTCTCCTGGAGAACTTCAATAATATTTACGAGCCGGGAACTGAACGTACTCAAATTCTGTTCAATGCTCTGTCCATCGCCGATGTCCGCCAGCACATGCTGAAAGATCGGCATCAAACTACCGGCATCTGCGGGAATAGACAGCCCAGTCTGTGCCATAAGAGCGAACAGTCCCACAGTTTTTAATGTCACTGTTTTTCCACCTGTATTCGGTCCTGTTATGAGGAGTCCCTGTGTTTCTTCATTTAAGAATACGGTTAAAGGGACAGCCTTATCTCCCAGCAGAGGATGGCGGGCATTTCTTAAATCAATACACTGCTCCTCTTCCATAATCGGAGATTGTCCTTTGATCAATCTGCTGTATTTCGCTTTTGCAAAAATGACATCATAGACAAGCATGGTCTCTACAGCAATCGATAATTCCTGTTCATAAGACAGCACCTGATTGGTAAGAGAATAAAGAATCTGTTCGACTTCCTGTTCTTCCTGAATCATCAAAAGATTCATCTCTTCCTGCTGTACTGTAATCTCAGCAGGTTCTATAAAAAGCGTTGCTCCAGACGATGACTGGTCGATAACCGTCCCTTTTAGTTTGTTTCTGCTTTCCCGTTTGATCTGCAGTGTTAATTTTCCGTTCTTCTCAATTATTCTTTTCTCCTGCAGGTGAGTGGAATACTTTGGAGATTTAGTCATTTGGGTCATTCTATCTCTCATTTTTTCCCGCTTATTTTGGATTTGCTTTCGGAGCTTTGCCAAAAAAGGAGTCGCATAGTCATCAACTTGACCATGACGAATGGAACGGGCAAGTTCTTCTTCCAGATGAGCCAGGTCCCCCATTGAAAAAGCATAAGAACTGACCATAGGCGCTATCGTTTGCTTGTCATTCATATATCTTTTCAGCTTTGTACAATGCTCTATAAAAATCAGTAATTGTGCGAACTGGGCCGGACGGATGTACATCCCTTTTTTCCCTTGCTCCACCATCTGCTGAATTTCATGTAAAGCATGAATGATCGGCACATGACTGTTCATATTAAGAATGGCTTTAGCTTCCTCAATTTCCTTGTGCCAATGCTCTATTTTCTTTTTGTTTCGGGACGGTTTTAGTTCCCGGATTGTCTGCCTGCCTTGTTCAGTAAATGCGTAGCGGCTCACTTCTTCTAAAATATCTATAAAATTTAAATGTTCAAAGGTTTTGTGATTCAATTTAAGTTTCCTCCTGTTTTTGCCCATAAAAAAAAGCCGCGGCAAACACGGCCGCAGCTTATGGGAATATAAAGAGACTTCTCCCTCATTCGCCAGTTTAAAGATAAAAGCTATGACATCAGTGTCATAGCTTACTATCTAATACGCTATGGTTATGCTTGTTCTTAACTGTTCCTAAAAAAGCCATCTTTAAATAAACATGCACAAAAGGCACATTTTGAGAAACTTCTTTAGAAATCCGTATCCAATTAACGGTCTTAGTTAAGAACAAACACACTCATAAAAATATTCTCCTTCAAATTTTGAAATGGCGAAGGAGGAAAGATTCCTCCCTTATAGAATAGCCATTCCTCTTCTTAAAGTCAATGGGCAGCTGTCTAAAATGCATCATCAACGGAAGCCTCGCTCGTCGGCTTAACATTTGCAAACAGCGATCTCTTAATAATCTTTAAAGCATTATCATTATCGTCCATCTGTTCCGATGCGACACAATCTTCCGGAACCCAAAGATCATATTCTCTCATATAAGCATCATTTGCGGTAAAAAGAATGCAGATATCTCCTGCCACACCTGTTAATATCAAATTCTTAACTTCTAACTCCTCAAGCAGAATACTGAGCTGTGTGCCAAAGAAGCCGGAATGTTTCGGTTTAATTATAAAATAATCATCCTCAACCGGAAGCACTTCCTCAATAATTTCCTTACCCGGTCCTTGTTTGCACTCTTCCATCAGCTCATCCACATTATCCTGCCACAAGCCAAAGTTGTCGTTTACATAAACGACAGGCATTTCTTTGTCCTTCGCTTCTTTTCTTAAATGATTGATGGGCCCTGTAATTTCTCTTGTATGTTTTAAGAGGTCCTCACCCCCATCAAAATCCATCTTATTGATCATATCGATGATTAGCAATGCGGTATTATGGGCCATAATTATTCACTCCTCGCTGAATTTAGGCGGGCCCTGTGGAATTTGGCGTTTGTGTTCACTTTTATTGTGCAGATTTTGTAAGGTTTCTTCGTCTTCTGAACTAATATTTTCTCCTCTTAGAAAGGCATCAATCGCATTGTATGTGATTCCCATTTCTTCTTCATCGGACTGCCCTTCCCAAAGTTCTGCACTCGGTTTCTTATTAATGACATCTTCAGTGACACCAAGGTATTCCGCCATTTCCCGTACTTCTTCTTTCCTCATGTTAATAAGGGGCACCAGATCTACTCCCCCATCACCGTATTTAGTGAAATATCCCGTATAGTCTTCCGCTGCATTATCCGTTCCGACTACTAAGTAATTGTAATTCTGTGCCACAGCATAGAGGGTGCTCATTCTCATCCGCGCCTGCAGATTGGCGCTTCTCAGCTGAGCCGTTTCCTCATTCCAATCTCCTTTTTCTTGAAGCTGCTTTTGAATCTCGGCATATGTGGCCTGAAATCCATCGGTCAATTCAATTCCGACATATTCAAGTCCGGCCCCCTCTACAACGGCCAGGGCATCATCCTGCTCCTCTACGGTTTTATTAATCGGAAGCAGCACTCCTATGGAATTATCGGGAAACGCCTTTTTAATTAAGTAAGCGACAACTGCGGAATCTATCCCTCCGCTTATTCCTACCAGTGCTCCATCCGCTCCTGCGTTCTCTATTTTATCCTGAAGCCAGGAGACTAAGTAATCTACTCGTTTCTCCATTATCTTACCCCTCTCTTATTATGCTAAATGTACAGGCTGCTACCTTTGGCCCTGCCCTTTACTATATGTTCCTGAAAAATTCTCCCAATAAACCTCTAACCCTTGGAAACATAATCAAATGACTTTTCATAGAAAGAAATATACGGGATAATGAAAGATAAGATCGATCGGTCAAGGAGGAATTACAAATGATTGAACAAGAAGATCGCGTGCTCGTTATTTTTCCGCATCCGGATGATGAAGCCTTCGGGGTGTCTGGAACGATCACTTCATATATAAAAGCAGGAACACCAGTGACATATGCCTGCCTAACCCTCGGTGAAATGGGCAGAAATCTTGGCATGCCACCTTTTGCCACTCGTGAAAGCCTGCCTGAAATCAGGCGCAAAGAACTTCTGAAAGCGGCTGAAGCGATGGGGCTTGAAGATTTACGAATGATGGGCCTTCGTGACAAAACTCTCGAATTCGAAGACGATAATAAAATGAAACAACTTGTTGCTGACTTAATCAGTGAATTAAATCCATCCTTAATTATTAGCTTTTATCCAGGCTATGCGGTTCATCCTGATCATGAAGCAACAGCCAGAGCCGTTGTGGCAGCATTAAAAGAAATTGACCCGCCTCAACGTCCGAAATTCCACGCTGTCGCTTTCGCCAATAATACAGAAGAGGATCTTGGAGAACCCGATGTGATACACGATATACGTCATGTCCAAGAAGAAAAGCTTAACACGATGAGGGCGCATATATCGCAGACCGCTCGCATGCTGGAAATGCTGGATGAAGGCATAAAAAATAATGACCCTGAAGCAATGCAGTGGGTTACTTTCGAAAGATTCTACACGTTTAATTATAACGAGCTGGCCTAAATGGCCGGCTTTTTTTAAGTTCATAAAATCGACCATAGGATAAAACTCCCTTTTCATGGTAATCTATTGATATAGTTGAACTATTTAAAGGAGCTTTTGTATATGCGAAAAGTTATTTTTTTACTGATCATATCCATAGTATTATCCGCTTGCGGCACGACTGAAAATGAAGAAAAGAATGAGACGATTGCGGAAGACGAACTTTTTAATCCGGAAGTCGAGGTTAAGTTTGAAGAAGAGCCGTTACCCGTTGGAGAAGAAGCAGCAGTACAAGCTGTTGTCACCTCCAATGACACAGTCATCGAGGATGCCGATTACGTGAAGTTTGAAATATGGAATGATGCTGATGGACAGGATTCCTCGGAAACTATTGAGGCTGAACATACGGGAAATGGGGTTTATGAAATCTCCTATTCCTTTGAGAAACCCGGTAACTATCAAGTAATTGCACACACTCAGGCTCGAAATATTCATACAATGCCTCAAGTTGAAGTACAAGCAGGCAGTGATGATGAAGCTGCTGCTCATTCCCATGATAATGAAGATCAGAACCATGACCATGGTGAAGGGGAATACAGTGCTGCTTTGGAATCTGAGGAATATACAAGCGGAGAATCTTCTGAGTTATCAGCTCTAATTGAAAGAAAAAATGAAGCTTTTAATGATGCGGAAGTAACTTTCGAAATCATTTCAGACCAATTAGATAAAAATGAATTTATCGAAGCGCAGGAACAGGAAAGTGGAAAGTATTCCGCACAGTACGAGTTTCCGTCTGCTGGAGACTATACAGTGAATATCCATTACGAGAAGCCTGATGAAGAGATTCATGGACATAAGGAAATACCTGTAATTATAAAATAACCCTGATCGGATGCTCTCCATGATGCTTCTTTAATTCTCACTTAAACAAGAAAGAGAGTTCCGTTTACCGTGATATAAAAAAACGTGCCGAGGGAAATAGCTCGCTTTCCCCCGGCACTTTATGTTTATTAAAGTAAAGAAACATTGGAATAGCGAGGACAAATCTGATAGAAAGTTGAAGGAATTTCCCTTGTTCCGTTTACCGTGATAAAGAGGGGCGGGCCTGGGGAAACGACTCGCTTTCCATGGGCGAACGGTGAGCTTCCTCGGGCTTTGCCCTCCGGGATCTCCCCCTGTTCTATCCTCCCATAGGAGTCTCGCCGTTTCCCCTGTCCCTTTATGTTTTTTAGAGTAACGGAACATTGAGTAAGAGAAGACTATTTCCTTTAGAGCGGTTACTGAAACTACAGCGTTCCGTTTATACCATCAACAGTAAAGAGGCTGGGAAATGGCGAGACTCCTGCAGGGAGATAGAGCTAAGGTGAGATCCGCGAGTGCAACGAGCTAGCTCACCAGCTCCCCGCGGAAAGCGAGTCATTTCCCAGCCGCTTTTCTCTTACTACAGATAACGGAACCGCCTTTTCCTTATTAAAAGTTAAGATAAACGAAGGGAAATAACAGCACTCAATATTTCTATCTCTTCAAATAAAAAAACGAGCCGATCATCGGCTCGTTTTTTTATTAAAGCTCAGCGTTTTGTAACTTTTTCTTCTTCGCTGCTTTCTCACGTTCATTTTTATTTAGATATTTTTTACGAAGACGAACACTTTCTGGTGTTACTTCGCAGTACTCATCATCATCAAGATATTCGATCGCTTCTTCAAGCGTCATCTTGCGGGTTTTCTTAATGGTACTTGTATTATCTTTAGTGGCAGAGCGCACGTTAGTTAAGTGCTTCTCTTTCGTAATATTAACAGTTAAGTCGTTATCACGGTTGTGCTCGCCAACAATCATTCCTTCATACACTTCTGTACCAGGCTCCACGAAAATTGTTCCCCTGTCCTCCAGGTTCATAATTCCGTAAGTGGATGCTTTTCCTTTATCAAGGGAAACAAGTACTCCCTGGCGGCGGCCGCCCACCTGTCCTTGAGCAAGGGGAGCGTATCCGTCAAATGTGTGGTTTAAAATTCCATAACCACGTGTCTGTGTCATAAATTCAGTAGAGTAGCCAATTAGACCACGAGATGGCACGAGGAATTCAAGACGCACTTGACCGTTTCCGTCGTTAACCATATCCTGCATCTCGCCTTTACGGATACCGATTGATTCCATAACAGCTCCCTGATATTCTTCAGGTGTGTCGATTTGAACGCGCTCTACCGGCTCACAAGTTACACCATCGATTTCTTTAAGAATAACTTTCGGCTTGGAAAGCTGAAGCTCAAATCCTTCACGGCGCATATTCTCTACAAGAATAGATAGGTGAAGTTCGCCACGTCCTGAAACAGTAAAGGCATCCGGTGAATCTGTTGGATCCACTCGAAGACTTACGTCTGTCTCAAGCTGTGTTAAAAGACGCTCTTCAATTTGACGTGACGTAACATATTTACCTTCACGGCCGGCAAACGGACTATTATTAACAAGGAACGTCATTTGAAGAGTAGGCTCATCAATACGCGGGATTTCCATCGCTTCCTGATTGTCTGGAGGACATACAGTTTCACCAACGTTAATATCTTCCATTCCAGCCAGGGCAATGATATCGCCGGATTGAGCTTCTTGAATCTCAATCCGCTTAAGACCGATAAAACCAAACAGCTTAGAAACACGGAAGTTTTTCACAGAGCCGTCTTTCTTCATAAGAGAAACCTGCTGTCCTACTTTAATACTTCCACGGAATACACGACCTACCCCAATACGTCCAAGGTAGTCATTGTAATCCAGCAGTGTCACCTGAAATTGTAAAGGCTCTTCCTTCGTATCTTCAGGGGCAGGAATATTGTTCATGATCAGCTTAAAGATCGGATCCATCGTTTTTTCCTGATCCTCTGGCTCGTCGCCAGAAGTACCATTTAAGGCAGAAGCGTAAACAACCGGGAAATCAAGCTGCTCGTCATCCGCACCAAGTTCGATAAATAAGTCAAGAACCTCATCCACTACTTCCTCAGGACGGGCATTCGGGCGGTCAATCTTGTTTAAAACTACAACAGGCGTCAGTTTCTGTTCTAATGCTTTTTTCAGAACAAAACGAGTCTGCGGCATACATCCTTCATATGCATCAACAACTAAGAGTACTCCGTCTACCATTTTAAGGATACGTTCTACCTCGCCGCCAAAGTCGGCGTGTCCCGGTGTATCCAAAATGTTAATCCGCGCATCGTTATAATTGATCGCAGTATTTTTCGCTAAAATTGTAATACCGCGTTCTTTTTCCAAATCATTAGAATCCATAGCCCGCTCATCCACATGCTCGTTATCACGGAATGTTCCAGAATAGTGAAGCATCTGGTCAACTAACGTTGTTTTTCCGTGGTCTACGTGTGCGATGATGGCGATATTCCGAATATCATTTCTGTGTTGCATGAAGCACACACCTCTTTCAGATTGCAATTATTCAACTTACCTAGTATAACATATTTCATACATTGTCAATAGCTAGAATGGACATAACTAGCATATTTTACACATTTCTTAATAAATCATCGCTATACACCGCTTTCGCTTGCGGATAAATCCTTGTACAATAGAATCACTTGTATTGACGCACGTAAGGAAAGGAAGAGAGCACAAATGAAGACGAGAAGGCTGGGAGAATGGCTGGAGATAACCATTCCAATGAAATGGGAAGGTTTTACGATCGAGCGGATTATGAAAAAAGAATGGAATGTGCCGCGCAAACTTCTTCATAAGTTTCGCACGGAAAAGATGGTTACGCTTAATGGGGTTTCAAAGCATTGGAAACAGACGACAGTACAAAGCGGAGAAACACTTAGGGTAAGGGTTTTTGAGCCGCAGCCGCTTCAGGTTACTCCTTCCTATATTGATATCGATGTCGTGTACGAAGACGATCACCTGCTTGTAGTGAATAAACCAGTGGGCATGTTTACCCACCCCAGCCAGCCGGAACAGTCGGACACATTAGTAAATGCGGTCGCTTTCTATTTTCAAATGAACGGGTTTGAAGCTTCGCCTAAATACGTTCACAGACTGGACCGTGATACGTCAGGCGCCGTCCTATTCGCGAAACACGATTTAGCCATTGCCATGCTTGGCGAGCAATTAAAGAAACGGGATATCCAGCGAACCTACATTGCCTGGGTGGAAGGGAAAATTAAGCCTTCACATGGGACAATTAATGAGCCAATTGGCAAAGACAGACACCATGCAGTGAGACGCAGGGTGTCACAAGGCGGCCAGGAAGCCGAAACTTCTTATAGCCTGCTTCATTATGAAAGTGCTGAAAATGCCAGTCTGATTAAGCTTCAATTAAAAAGCGGACGAACCCACCAGATCCGAGTACACATGAGCTATATCGGATATCCTCTTTTGGGAGATGAATTATATGGCGGTAAAAAGAATTTGAGTGGACATCAAGCCCTGCATGGAGCAAAGCTTGCTTTCATCCATCCATTTACAGAGGAAAAAGTCGAATGTCTGGCCATGCCTGGAGGTACTTCTATTTTTAAACCAGAACATGTCCGCTTGCTTGAGCAGCGGTAATAAGTTTTTCTAAAAATTAAGGAGCTGCTATGATGGCAGCTCCTTAGTCTTTAGAATTATATTTTCTATTTATATCGCTCATACACTTCATCATAATGACCCGCACATTTCAAATCGAGATAGGTCAACCCTTTTGCATTCCATGAAGTCAGTTTCAACGTCACCATTTTATAATCGATGCTGATAAACGGATGATGCTGGATGTCCTCAGAGTAAGCAGCAATTTTATTTACAAACTCAATTCCTGTTAAAAACTCCTTAAACCGATATCTTTTCACAATAAATTTTTCCTCTTCAAGCTTCCATCCATTCAGCTCATTTACACGACTCTGTATCTCTTGCTCAGGAATTCTTTCTTCCAATTATAGACCCTCCTCACTTCTTAGTTTTTCACTTAGTTCCATAAACTCTTCTACGTCTTTTATACAAAGCTTCAGTGCTTCTTCCCAGAATTCTGTCTGCGTCAGATCGGCTCCTAAATGTTTATCTGCAAGCTCTTCCACTGTCATCCTCCCTGTATCCTGAAGCAGTGAAATGTAGCTGTCTTCAAAGGCTGTTCCCTCTTTTACAGCAATGGCATATAAACCTAGACTGAAAAGGTAGCCAAACGTATACGGAAAATTGTAAAAAGGTACTCCGGTAATATGAAAATGCAGCTTGGACGCCCAGAAGGTCGGATCATATTCTTCCAATGCGCCCCTGTAAGCTTCATCCTGAGCTTCAATCATTAACTCGTTCAATCGTTCTGTTGAAACCGCTCCCTCTTTTCTTTCTTCATAAAAACGTGTTTCAAATAAGAAGCGTGCGTGGATATTCATGAAAAAAGAGACACTTCGCTGTACTTTATCCTCAAGCAGCACGAATCGTTCCTTGTCATTTGAAGTACTTTTAACGGCGGCGTCAGAGACAATGGTTTCAGCAAAGGTTGAAGCTGTTTCAGCAACATTCATTGCATATCCCTGATTAAAGATAGCCATATCATTCATCACATGCTGGTGATAGGCGTGTCCTAATTCATGAGCCAGTGTCGCCACATTAGAGAGAGTTCCGGAATATGTCATAAAAATTCTCGTTTCCTTACTATGAGGAAAGCTCGTACAAAATCCACCCGGCCTTTTTCCCGGCCGGTCTTCTGCTTCAATCCAGCTCTTTTCAAAAGCCAGCTTTGTAAAATCAGCCAGCTTTGGACTAAACGACCGGAAATGATCAATGATAAATTGAGCACCTGTCTGATAGTCCATCATCTCTTCTGATTTCGCAATGGGGGCGTGAATATCAAAGAAGCTGAGTTTCTCTACTCCGATCCATTTTGCCTTTTCCTTAAAAAATTCCAGATAGTCAGACTTATATTTATTAATCGCCGTCCACATGGCCTGCAAAGTCTTTTCACTCATTCTATTATAGTCAAGCGGCTCTTTTAACGGGCTTTCCCACCCCCGGTGCTTATATGTCTGAAGGCGAAACCCAGCTAAATGGTTCAATGTTTCTGTAAACAAATCAGTTTGAGAGCCCCAGGCCTCCTGCCACTTCTCAAACATTTCCTTTCTCACTTCTCGATCTCCGTCATTAAGCTTATTGGAGGCTTGTCCCACTGACATTTCCTCCCCATTGTAATGAACGCTCATCCTGCCGACAATGGCGTCATACATTTGTCCCCAGCCATGATAGCCGTCAACAGCCAGGTTATTGATCATAGATTCCTGCTCAAGCGAGAGCTTTTCTTTCGCCTTCTCCCGGCGTTCGTCAAGCACGAACGCTACTTCACTGATATTCGGCTCATTTAATAGTGTTTTCCAAATGTTCTCTTCCGTTTTTAAAAGCTTCTGATCAATTTCAGTTTGAATATTTTTGTAACGTGCCGTCATTTCACTTCTTCTCGTCACCCATTTTTGCGCTTGCTTGTCTCCCACATTTTGTGCAGAAAGACAGCTTGCGAATGCTCCAAATTCGCCGAGTCTTTTTACAACATCCTGTGAGTGATTGATCACTTCTTTAAGATCCTTTGTCTGTTCTGGACTCTTTGGATACGAGAATCTGCTGACTCTCTCCTGAAGATTTTCAATCCGCTCATTCAAATCTTTCACATACTCTTCCAATTCTTTGGAATGGCTGCCTCCGCTGAAAATGCTGTCAAGGTCCCAGGTAAGCTTGTATTCTTTCATATGAAATGTCAGCTCCTATCATCAGCTTGTATAATCGCTATTTTTATTGTATCAAAGATTTCCAGCATTCTGCTAATACAGTTAAACCCTTCCCCTTTTTAACGCTTTGCACTACTATAATAGTATAGAGACTGAAAGGAAGTGAAAGTAATGAGATATAACAGACAGGAAAGCTTACGGTATACCTTCGGCCATCCTCCCGAAGCTTCCTTTACGATTCTCGATGCAGAAGATTTTGACCTTGTCTCCACTATGGGAAAAGGGTCTATTCTAAACATGAGTCCTAATGGAATGCTTCTTGCCACAGACCTTAAGCTTCCTGTAAACCAGAAAATTCAGCTGCTTATCGAAACGACTCTTTTCAATCAGCACTCTCTTATATGTAAAGCAGAGATTGTCTGGGCAAAACCATGGGGATCCAAATCTCATTACGGTCTGCAGCTGCTTGATGATAAACGCGACCAAATTATAAAAATTCTTAAAGATATTAATAAAACAGAGAAATAGTCCGATTAAAAAAGCTGGATGAGAAAGCATCTCTCGTCGGCTTTTTTCTTTTAGAAACAGGGTATCCCATCGTTTTTTAAATTATTGTTAAGCATGGCTTCCCTATTTTTTGAAAATTCACCTAAATCCTAGTTGTTTTATATCCATTTTATGTTACAATGGTTTTGTAACATAATTGAAACATTAAAGTTACATAAACGAAATACTTGTAACAAAATGTCGATAATGCTCGCTTAATGTATCCCCTGTTTAACTTGATCACCGATGGGGAAATGCTTACTAAGATATTTTTCTTAGGAGCTGTATCAGATCATTCCATAGAAAGGAGTTTTATTTATGAAAGAGAAAGCTGTTTATGATTCCACTGATTTTATCTATGGTTTAGGTGGTTCCGCACTATTAACCGGATTCTTATATGTACTTATATACGTTATTTAAAACTCTGCTATTATACTTAAGCAGGCCCGCATTTTCTCCTATGAGAAATGCGGGCTTTTTTATGGTTATTATTTCTTTCGTTTGATACCAGACTCGCCTATACTTGAAAACAAGAGGTGATAATGAATGACAGTACATAAAGGATACTCCTCTGCCTTTCAGCCGGATAGAATCAGTTTCGGCCTGACAGTCCCACTGGAAAATTACGGAAGACAAACTCCAGTAATGACACATCAGGTCTTGCATGCACGGCTTGCGGAAGCCATGAACTTTAAATTCCTCTGGCTGCAGGATGTTCTTCTAGAAGATCCTTCTTTTGAAGATCCGGCAACAGGCCAAATCTATGACAGTTTTATATACGCTGCTTACCTTGCATCACACACTTCTGCCATTTCTATCGGCACCGCAGCCACTGTCCTCCCGTTAAGACACCCGCTGCGAATCGCCAAAGAGGCTGCAAGTCTTGATCGTCTTTTTCCAGGTCGTTTTCTGCTTGGTGTCTCCTCAGGGGATCGCCGGAAAGATTTTGAAGGATTAGGAATTCCGATTATGGAACGCGGTGAACGATTCAGAGAAGTTTACGAGGATTTAAATCATGCTCTTTATGAAGAATTCCCTCATTATGAATCAAGGTTTGGCAAAATGGAGAAAGCCAACCTCGTTCCTAAACCTGTTCACAAAATTCCGATGCTGATGACCGGCTACTGCCAGCAGACGATCGACTGGGTCGCCAAAAACGGCGACGGCTGGATGTTTTACCCTCAGCGTCCTGAAAAGCAGAAAGAAATCATTGACCTTTATCGAGAAAAAGTAAGAGAATATCACGGAGAAGTATTTATGCCATTCATTATGCCTTTGCCAATTGACCTGTTAGAAGACCGGCACGCCCCTGTTGAAAAAATTCCGGCAGGATATCGTACCGGCCGATTAGGTTTAATTAAACTTATAGAAAAATACAGGCTGATCGGTGTCAACCATATCATGTTTGGTCTTTCTCAAAGTACACGGTCAGTAGAAGAAGTTATCACAGAAATTGGCAAAGAAGTTATACCCCATTTTCAGTAATAGGAGGAAATAGAGTGATGAAACCAGAAGTTCTTATCCTGGGTACCTCCCATTTTGCTATAGAACCTGATATTGTGAATCACCAGCAAGAGTCCATCCATTCCCTTGTTGAATCCTTAAAAGAATTCCAGCCGACTAAAATAGCGGTGGAAAAACCTTTTCTTATTGAAGGAGAGCTGCAGCGTAAATATGAGGAGTACTGCTCGGGTGGTTTAATTCCCGCATATGACGAGGTAGAACAAATCGCCTTTCCTTTAGCTCAACATTTTGAACACAATGTTCTTTATCCGGTAGACGAAGTAGTGGACATGTCGACACCTGCCCTCAATCAGGTGTTTGAATGGGCAAAAGAGCACCAGCCTGCTCTTTTCCAGGAAATTATGGAGGTACAGCACCATTTGAAGGAACGGGAAAATACTGATAATTTCCTTACAACACTTCGATCAATTAATGAACCTGCTTATATTAAAGAATTGCAGCGTATTTACATGAAGCTGACGCGTGTCGGCGACCGGCAGCATCAAGTAGGTGTTAAATGGCTAAAGCAATGGCATGAACGCGACCTGGCGATAGCTGCTAACATTGCCCGCGCGGCTGAGCCAGATGACCGTATTCTTGTATTAATCGGTGGAGATCATGTTCACCTGTTAACTCAATTTCTTAAAGAGAGCCAGGATTTTGAAATCATTCCAAGCCTGAACTATATTCCCAAATAAAAAAGAACTTTCCGTGGGAAAGTCCTTTTTTATCTTCTCTTCCTTATTTTTCGGGTAAATTTAAACCTTAATCGATATCCAGCCGTCGCAGTATTGACCTGAAAAAAATAGAAGCCTGCGTTTCTGTGCAATCCTCTTTAAAAGGAGTATGACCATGTTAAAAAAACTTTCATCAAAGTTCAATCCATTGTATGTCCCTTTATTTACGGCTGTTCCTGCTGGTCTATGGCTGCTCTTTTCCAATCCTCCATGGACAAGTACATACCTTAGCCTTTATTTTCTCCTCATCGGTTTCTTAACATTTTCCGGGGCTGTAGAGATTAGTGATGAGGAATTAAAGCATCAACTGCTTGGTGGTTTATATATGACTTTCGCTCTTATCCTCGCTATTACCGGATTGATCCGCTGGCTGCTTTAAATAAAGAATAAAAACGGCAGGATCATCGGAATCATAATGATCATGGTAAAAATCAGCCATGCACTTGGGTTTTCGCTTGTGAGCTGCTTACGATAGGACATCCCCCAGGCCATTAACAGCAGGAGTGTCATAACGATACTTCTTAAATGAAAATCCCCGTCTTTATTATTCGTAAAAATATAGACACCGCCTTCAACGAAGAGAAGAAGACCGACAGCACTATTAAATATATGTGTAAAAAACTTGCTCATATCTGCATCACTCCATCTAGAATGTACCCCTACAGTATAGCAGAATCTCTATAGGACAGAAATTATAACCTTTTTTACCACAATTCATTAACTGCACGTTTAAGTGAATCTGTGATCTGAAAGGCAGGTCCCTCGTTTTTTAAGACCCTCCAGTGGTCCGTATAAAATAAAACTTCTAATAGAGTCCGATTCTCTGTTGTAAGCGTTAAGCCGCCAGTCACATCACTAACATCACTTGCTTCCTCTTCAGGTGGACTGGATTTTAACTCATCAATCACCTCTCTAATTTCGTCTTCACTTTGAATGGTTTTTATTTCACGCTTATCTTCTGTCGTATATAGCTTAATCGTTATTGGCCTTTCGTATGCACTCCAGTTATGAGGTGTTACACTATCTTTTTCAAAAGAAAGCGGATTATAAAAGTAATTAAATTTTATGTAGAAGAGACCTGCGCCCATCATAACGATACATATAAGACCGATTCCAACTGTTTTTTTCATACTTTCACCCCTGATTGCTATCACTTACCTTCTATTTATACGATCCTCCCCCTCTCTTCGTTTCAGAAAAAAATCCTTAAAATGTAAAAGCTCCAAAAACCTAGTAAGGTCTTTGGAGCTTCTGTTTATAGTTGCTTATAGAAACCAGTGGCTTTTCCTTCAAATCCTAAATGGTGATAAACAGAATGAGCCTGCTGACGATCTCCCCGATTCCCGCTGTTAAGCGTAAGTCGAGTGGCTTTCTTTTTTTGTCCCCACTTTTCAGCTTTATTCATAAGCGCTCTGCCAATTCCTTGTCCCCGATAGGCAGAATCTACAACAAAGGCAATAATGCGGATATGAGAATCGTCTGTATGATAAGCAAGACTATACATCATCCCGATCATACCTGCCAAATGTCCATCCTCTTCATATACATACGTTTGATAAATCGGGTCATTTAGCAGACCCGGCAAGCGTTGTTCCATCTCCTGTGCAGACACCGGATAGCCTAAAAAAGTCATCAGCTGGGCTAATCCTTCTGTATCACTTGCTTCTGCTGCTCTTACGTAACCCGTTCGTTTCACAGCTGGCGTTGTTCCTGTTTTCTTAACTCCACTCGCCGGATTTTTCCAGAAGTTGTTTTCGGAAGGCCTTCAATAAATTCAATTTTTCTTGGGTACTTGTAAGGTGCCGTTAATTCCTTTACATGGTTTTGAAGGATTTCAATTAATTTTTCATCTCCTGTTACACCTTGCTGCAGTACAACAAAAGCCTTCACAACATTCCCCCTTACTTCATCTGGGCTTGCTACAACTGCACATTCCTGGACTGCTGAATGCTTCACAAGGGCATCTTCTACTTCAAAAGGTCCGATCGTATAACCTGAGCTGATAATAATGTCATCACTTCGGCCCTCAAACCAGAAATAACCGTCTTCATCCTTAGATGCCTGATCTCCTGTAATATAATAATCGCCCCGCTGAGCCATCTTTGTACGCTCAGGGTCTTTGTAATATTCTCTAAATAAAGCCGGTGTATCTAAATGTACCGCAATATCTCCTACATTGCCTGGTTCTACAGGTTGCCCTTCATCATCAATAATTTCAACCGTATTTCCAGGTGTCGGACGCCCCATCGATCCCGGACGAACCTCCATATCCTTCATAATGCCGACAAGCAAGGTGTTCTCCGTCTGTCCATAACCATCCCTTACCGTCACATTAAATTGTTTCTGGAAAGTCTCAATCACTTCTCTATTTAATGGTTCACCTGCTGATACTGCGCTGTGCAGAGATTCCAGTCTGTAATCTGTAAGGTTATCAACTTTTGCCATCAGCCGATATTCTGTAGGTGTACAGCATAAGACATTCACCTTGTATTCATCCAAAAGATTTAAATACGTTTTGGGATTGAATTTCCCGTTATAAACTAATCCAGTGGCTCCAGTGCCTAGAACGGACAAAAACGGACTCCATACCCATTTTTGCCAGCCCGGCCCCGCGGTTGCCCATACAGTATCTCCTTCTTTAATGGCCAGCCACTCGTAAGCAGCTGTTTTTAAATGAGCAAATCCCCAGCCGTGAGTATGTACGACTCCTTTCGGATTGCCTGTCGTACCCGAGGTATACGATAAAAACGCCATATCACTCTTTAATGTATCAGCTGTCGCTAATTCGTTTGATTGGTCTTTTTTCAGGTCATCCAGGCTCAGCCATCCCTCTTCCTGGCCTCCAACAGAGAAAGCGGTTACATTTCTCATCTCAGGGACATTATTGAATTGAGTGGTAAAAGGTGCATATGAAACTACAGCATTTGCTTCTCCATGAGAGAGTCTGTAAGAGATGTCTTTAGGTCTCAGCATTTCTGAACTTGGGATCACTATAAGGCCAGTTTTTAAAGCTGCGATATAGACTTCGTATGCAGGAATCAGCCTTGGAATCATCACCAAAACTTTATCGCCTTTTTTTAATCCGGCATTTAAAAAAGCATTACCAATTCTATTGGCGTTATTTATTAAATCTTTATATGTAATTTCATCTTTTTCTCCTTGCTCATTTTCCCACAGGATGGCTTGTTTCCCAGGATCGCTGGCATGTTTTTCAAATTCCTGAACCAGATTATAGTTTTCTGGAGCTATAAGTTCTTCGCGATTCATTTTCTTTTCCTCCTTAAGAAATTTCATAGATAGACACAATGGTATTATATCAAAAATTCAAAATTATGAGAAATTGACTATTACAAAATAAGAAATATTCCTGCTCAATTTTTCCACTGAACAGAGAAAGAGGTTCGGAAATCACTCGCTTTCAACCAGGAGCCGGTGAGTTAGCTTGTACTTCTGTACCCTATATAGACTTCTATATTCTCAAAAAAATCCTATTCCGTTTGCCTGAATAAAGAGGACCGGGCCTGGGGAAAGACTAGCTTTCCATGGGCGAACGCTGAGCTTCCTCAGGCTAAAGCCTTCCGGGATCTCACCCTGTTCTATCCTCCCATAGGAGTCTCGCCGTTTCCCCCGTCCCTGTATGGTATTAAGAGTAACGGAATTTTGACGAAAGCGAGCTTAAAGTTCTTTTACACTGGATTTTAGTGTTCCGTTTCAACTATTAAACAGGTTAGCGGCTGGGAAATGGCGAGACTCCTGCAGGGAGATAGAGCCACGGTGAGATCCGCGATTGTAACGAGCTAGCTCACCGGCTCCCCGCGGAAAGCGAGCTATTTGCCAGCCGCTTTTCTCCGTACTCGATAAACGGAACAGTCTGCTTTCTGTGAAACAAGAGAAATGGCGAGACTTAGGGAATAATCCCAAAAAATCTTTTGTCTTAGGTATTTCTCGTCCGCCCATGGAAAGCGAGTTATTTCCATGCACGGTTTTCTATAATAAGGTCACCGACACTCTCTTCCCCTTTACGTGAGAATCGAAAAAGTCTAGAGTTCTCTACAAAAAAAGAGCAGCCGACTGGCCGCTCTTTTCCTAGGCTAATCGTTTAAAGTTCTGTCCCAAAATTTCATTCATGGAATGAACAGTAATAAACGCACTTTCATCGATTGCCAACATATATTTTTTTAATTTCGTATAATCTTTTCGATTCATAATAGAGGTAATAACTTCTTTATCCTCTTTGTTAAAGGCGCCCCGGGCGTGGTGAATGGTAGCACCTCTTCCCAAATGTTTAACGATAAACTCACGAACTTCATCGCTCCTGCGGCTGATAATGACAATCTCTTTATTGTCATCGAACTGCTGCAGAGCATAGTCAATAACAAGCCCATTTAAAATTACTCCGAAGAAGGCATACATACCAATAGCAGGCCCAAATAGAAACGCAGAAGATAAAGCAATAGCAATATCAGAGAACAATACACCTTTTCCAACATCAATGGAAAAATATTTATTTAAAATCATCGCAATGATATCTGTACCGCCTGTTGATGCGCCCTGGTGAAAAACGAGCGCCATTCCGGAGGCAGCAATAATCTGACCGATGATCAACTGAATGAGTATATCATTACTCAAAGGCTGTGAAATAGGGAAGAACGTTTCAAGCCCCCACACCATAAACGAAAGAGCGAAGCTGGCATAAATTGTTTTCGCCCCAAACTGAAAACCTAAGAAGATAATGCCGATAATAAATAAGACAATGTTTAGCAAAATCATAAGGGTACCGAGCGTCAAACCAGGAAATACTTTATTGAGCACAATGGATAAACCACTGACGCCTCCGGTAGCAAGGTCATTGGGTGATAGAAAGAAATGAACGTTGACCGCTACTGCTAATGCACCTATATTTATGAGTAAAAATGATAGCAATTTCTTTGTCATTTGAAAGCCTCCTTCTTCGGAATTTTTTACCGCTGCGAAATACGTCACATTACGGGATTATAGAAGGCTTTCTGTTACTTGTAAACCGTTAGGCAGGAAAAAGTTTTATTAAGTTTTTGTAAGCGGTTGAAGTAAAAGAATTGCAAAAATTATGCCTGAATAAACACTAAAAACCGAAGACTCTTATGCTTCAGCCTTCGGTTTTATAAGGAAGCCGGACAGTAACTTTTGTACCTTTACCGACTGTGCTTTCGTATATAATTTTTCCATCAAGATCATCAATCATTTTCTTGGTCACCATAATGCCTAAGCCGGTGCCTTTTTCTTTCGTTGTATAAAAAGGTTCTCCCAGCTTGGAAAGTTCATAATCCGTCAGACCATGTCCATTATCTACAATACAGAGAACGAGTTCATTGGCTCTTAAAAGGGCTTCTAATTGTACTTCCCCTTTTTCGCCAAGAGAATCTATAGCATTACTTAACAGGTTAATCAAAATCTGTTTAAGACGCTTTGGCTCACTGTAAAAAGCATCTAATTCCGGATCACATGTATGAAACAGTTTAATACCTTTATTGGAGGAATCAGGATCAAGAAGACGACTTACATAAGTGATAATGGATTCCAAATCGACCGTCTCAAGCTGCACAGAGGATTTGGGCTTCGATAACATCATAAAGTCCTGAACGATCGATTCAATCCGGTTTACTTCGTCCAAAATGATATCATGGTAACTATCCCTTAAATCAGGATTTGCGGCACCGATTTGAAGAAAACCTTTAATAGCAGTCAGCGGGTTTTTAATCTCATGCGCAACGCCTGCTGCCATTTGTGTAATGGTTGACAGCTGTTGGGATTTCTCCTGAAGCTCCGTCATTTCTTTAAATTTCGTAATATCTTCGTCCATTCCAATGACAAACGTCTGTCCGTTCTCTTTCACTGGAAAGCCCCGCATACGCACCCATTTCTTTTCACCCGCAGGGGTAGTAATAGAATACTCCACTTCATATTTCTGCTCTGTCATCAGCTTGCCTGCTTCCTGAACTTCAGGAAGAAATTCATCATCTATCAAGCTAAATATCAATCCGGGTTCTTTTAACACTTCTGCTTTATCTAAACCATATATTTCGTTAAATGCAGGACTGAGGTAAATTAGTTTGTTTTCCTGTGGATAGCAGATCCAGCAAGCTTCTTTTATATTTTCTGATAGAAGGGTGAAACGGTCTCTCACCTGTTCCAGGTCACGCAGCTGCTGAGTTGAGCTCGTCACATCCTGAGCTATAATTGTAATCCCCTGGTCACTTGGAACGACGGTAACTCCAAGTAAAAGGTGGGGCTTAAATAATTCACCTATGAAATTTACAATTTCCTGGGTTTCCATTGCTCTTAAATAGTGTTGGAAAAAATCATAATAGTCATCAATAGGGAAAAGGTCCCATATTTTTTTGCGATAATACTGACTAAGTTTTAAATTAACCATTTTTTCCATTGCATTATTCGCATAAATGATTTCCCAATTTCGATTCAGCATGGCTATCCCATGAGGAAAGTAATCTGAGGATTGTACAAGCCTTTCTTTCACCTGGGAGGTTCGAGTTGTTTTAGGCTGTGTTGCAAACATTTCCGTTTTATGCAAAACCGACCCACGAGGTAACGGGTTTATATGATCACAGTCTGATTTCTGCTTAAAAACAGGCAGGTAGGGTTTATTAAATTGTGAGGAAAAAATAAAGGCTATATTATTATTTGAAAGGTGAAGCATTTTACAATAATAACGCTTCGAAGTATGGGTTGTTTTTACAGAAACACTCATTTCTTTCTCATTCCATTTGGAATTTTGATGGATCGTCCTGTAAATTTCTCCGCGATCAAGCATTTCAAACAAGGAGAGCCATCGTGACATGTGAAGGTTTGATTCATCGAGTAGAAGTTCATTTTTCAGTTCGTTATTAAGCGTAACGGTCTGGTGATGTACATCTAGAAGGCATGCAGGAGTTCCGCTCACACCTAGGATGTAAAGCATTTCATCGCTATTAACGTGATCTGAATACTTCTCTTTTATCACCAATAGTATGACCTCTTTCCTTTATTACTCAATATTTTCCAACACGGTTTTAATTATAAACCATAAATGCTAAATTTTGAATATGATATTAGTATTATCCGACTAAAATAATTGTAGAATGAAAATGCTAAGATTACGGAAGATAGCCCTACAAATTAAACGCCTTCAATGCTTCGCCACAATGTAAGGGACGCATAGCTTTTAAATGGGGCCCAATCTTTGCTCAAGCTCTCCATTTCTTCGTAGTCGGGCTTTTTTTCCATATTAAAATAACTTTTTAAGGCATTTTGTATTCCTATGTCGGCTTTTGGAAATAAATTTTCCCGGCCAACTCCAAACATCAGCCAGTTTTCAGCCGTCCATGGCCCGATGCCCCGCACTTTGACAAGCGTATCACTGACACTGTCATTTGATTCCAGAGCCAGCTTATCCAGATCAATCTCTCCTGAAGCGATCAACTTCGACGTGTCGATGACGTACTCTGCTTTTCTCTGGCTGAACTGTAGTTCGCGCAGCTGATCATATTCTAGGGCCGCTGTTTGTTCAGGAGAAGGATAAAACCAGACTCCTTTTCTTTCTGTTCCGAAAATTTTAACAAATCTTGTGCTTAATGTATAGGCAAAACTCATATTTAACTGCTGATGTATAATTACTTTCATTAAACAATCATACAAATGAAAATCTTTTACAATTGGTGTTCCATAATGGTTTTGAAAGAGAGCGGCGAGATTCGTTTTTTGAAAATGCTGGTGGACCCTGTTTAAATCACTCCCCCATTGGAACAGTTCAAAAACATGATCAATCAGTGTTTCTTTATCGTGAATACTCGAACTGCTTAGTTCAAAAAGCGGCTGCGATGTGGTGCCTAGTGCTCGAACTCTTACAATATGGAATTCATCGTCGAGTTTAACAGGTACATCTACCCAGCGTTCGTCCCGATCCAATTGAATCAGCGGATCGAGTGACCATCTGAGCAGTGTGTAATCAAAATCATATTCCGGGACAGATTCAATTTCTTCTTTCCACATAGAAGTTCACCTCTTTTATTATAAAAATGACAATGAAAAAAGACCTAGCTATTCATACAATAGCCAGATCTTTATTTAATAAAACTTAAAGGCGAAAAATTGGATAAGGAAGCAGCTCTTTCGCCATTAAATCATTAAGGCTTCCAAATTGATACCCTCGCTTGCGCAGTTCTACGATCATCTGTTCCAGAGCTTCTGCATTATCCTCTGAAACGGTATGCATTAAAATCACGGCTCCTGGATGGATTTGCTCTAAAACGTTATTGTAGGCATATTCCCAGCCCTTTTGATTATCTGTCTCCCAGTCCTTAAAGGCTATTGACCAAAAAGCATGTGTGTAACCAAATTCCTGGGCCCATTTTAAAGACTGTGAATTAAAAGTTCCTCTTGGTGGACGCACAAAGGTCATCGCTTCCTGATCTGTCAGCTTTTGAACTGATTCATTCACTTGATCCAATTCTTTTTTCATTTCTGCTTTTGAAATTTTCGTGAAATCCGGGTGTGACCACGAATGGTTCCCAATTAAATGTCCTTCTTCATTCATTCGTTTAACCAGTTCAGGAGCACTGTTAATATAATGCCCGGTTACAAAAAAGGTGGCAGGCACCTGTTGTTCTTTTAAAACATCAAGTACTTTTCCGGTATATCCCTGTTCATATCCATTGTCAAACGTGAAATACACCATTTTATCGCCAGATTTGTCTGCATAAAAACCATCATATTCTTCCACCATAGGACCATAGCGCCCTACTTCCGGAAGTTTTCCATTTTTATTTTTTGAAAATCCCCATCCTTCCGCATATACAGCTGTTGGTGAGGCAAGAATTGCTGTGACAAGGATAAGGGCTATTAATTTTTTCATAAAGGTCACCCACTTTTTGTTTAGTATGCGTGGGTTGAATTCTTACTATTAAAAATGACGAACGGGAAAATTACCCATCCGTCTGAAGAACTATAAAATAAGAGCGGCCACCCATCCGAAAATAAACAATGGGATATTAAAGTGGATAAAGGTCGGAACACATGTATCCCAAATATGATTGTGTCTTCCATCCGCATTAAGTCCAGAAGTCGGTCCGAGTGTACTATCAGAAGCAGGAGAACCTGCATCACCAAGGGCACCCGCAGTTCCGATCAATGCCGCTGTTGCAAGAGGAGAGAAGCCCGCTCCGGCACAAATGGGAACAAATAAAGCTGCGATAATTGGAATGGTTGCAAAAGATGAACCAATTCCCATCGTAACGACTAACCCGACAAGCAGCAGAACAAAAGCAATCAGCAGTTGATTATCTCCAAGATACTGTGAGCTTAAATCCACTAAGGAAGTAACGGAATCTGTAGCTGTCAGCACGTTTGCATATCCGCTGGCAATCAGCATGACGAAAGCAATCGTTCCCATCATGGCGATTCCGTCGCTTACAACTTTATCTCCTTGTTTAAAGGGTACAATTTTAAAGGCAAACATGATCACGAGACCTGCAAGAGCGGCAAGCACTAATTCTTCATAATAGGCCTGAATAAATAAAGTAACGAGAATAGCAAGAATGGTAAATGCATGCTTTTTAGTAAATGTAATGGACTGGAGATTTTCGGCCTCTGCTTTTATGTCTATTTTATGGGAAGCAATCGTTTCTTTCGGGTCTTTTTCTTTTCTATACGTGATAAATACAGCAATCAGCAAGCCCACAATCATACCTGATCCTGGAATGAGAAGGGATAGGGCAATATCTCCAATTCCAAGAGAAACCCCATTGGCTTTCATTGATTCTTGGATCGTTTGGTGAAAAATCAAACCGAATCCGGCAGGAATCATAACGTAAGGCGCCTTTAAGCCGAACGTTAAAGCTGTTGCCACAGCTCTTCTATCCAATTTCATCCGATCAAACAGATAGAGTAATGGCGGGATTAATATCGGGATAAAGGCAATGTGAACAGGAACTACGTTCTGGGACAGACTGGCAATTGCAGCGATAATTAATAATGTAAACGTGCGCTTATCTTTAAAAACACGCAGCAGCCGGCCTACTAAAAGGCTGGTAATACCTGAATAAGTAATAGCCACTGCAAATGCACCGAGCAGAATATAACTTAACGCGACACTGGCTTGCTCTCCCATACCATCGATGATCAGCTGCAAAGAATTTATAAGCGATTCTCCATTCATCACTCCGGCCGTTAAACCAGCCGCTATAATAGCAATAATGACATTAATACGTAATAAACTTAAAACGGTCAGTACAAGAACTGACACTATAACAGCTAGTGCCATAATCCAAACTCCTCCCAATAATCTTTCTTTCATTAGCGATTTACCATATTAAAGGATTAAGGTAAAAAATGCGACTCTCATATAAAAATGAGAGCAGCTTACAGTTTTTTTTCTAAATCTTCGAGCATACGAATTAATGCATCTATATCATCAACCGATGTTTTCTCAGGATCCATTTTTTCGATTCTGCTCATCACATCTGTTAGTCTTAACTTCAATTCAGTCATTTTTTCATCTTGTGCCACAGAAGAAGCTCCTTTTTTCAATGAATTAACCTTGCCTATCATAGTACAAGTCATTCATTCTGTCCACCCGCTAACGCTTATTCTCCACTAATTACCAGACGGATACTGCATTCCACTCAAAAAAAGCGCTGCGAAATTAGTAGGAGGATTCCAAATTCCGCAGGCACTTTTTTTAGTGTAATTCATAAGAAAAACTGACATGGTCCTGAACAGGAATCCAGGCCCCCACATTCTGTCTTGTCACATTCTTTATTTCGAGCATTTTCTTGGAACCTTTTAGTTTGATGTAAACATCCCCAAAGGCAACCTCTCCCTTTTCATTAAGTGCGGGAGCAAATGCTTTTAACTGTCCGACTTTGTCTACAGGCACAGCATATTTATTCGGCTGCTCTGTCCCTCTTCCAATGACTGCTTTATAAGAAAGTGGAAGTTTGGAGTGGCTTTGAGCTTCAAGCAGGATCAGTCTCATTATCTGCTCGCTTTCCTTGCTTTTTGTTGTAAGGCCACCGTTTACTGTCTTCTCTTCCTGCTGAAGATAACTTATTTCTTCCGTTTGCCTGCCTACCTGGTTATTCAGCTCGTTTGTATTTATCTGCTGATACTCCCAGTTGATGTTACTTTCTTTTGAGCTATAAGATAACGGCCACCTGCCTAGAAAAATTTCACCACGATAACCGATAGCAATCGGAGAGGGTTTAATAGTTGACCCGTTGAGCATTTTAATCAGCTCCGGGTTTACGACCGGAACTTCTGACTCATAGATCAGCTCCCCGGTCAGATCTTCCGCCTCAAGGATTTCCTGCTGCTCTGTTGAATTAGGGAACGTATTGTCTTTAGAAATGTTCAATACATGGCTGGGAATGTGAGGATGTTTTTCTTTTGCCACTGTATGGAATGGCAGAGAAAACAGCAAAAAGCTTATAAATATAATAAATCCTAGGCTCTTCATGATAGGGACTCCTTTCTTTTTCTTTTATCATGTGAAATTAGCCTCGGCCTATTCGTTACTGTGAAAGCAGATGATTTATCGCGCGTTCTGCTTTTTGATTAAAAAATTGGATAAACGGACCATTAAATATCTGGAATTATAGTGCCGAATCCGTCGGTTCTCCCTATCATAAGAGCCAAAATCATTGCAAAGGTTTTCGTTAGAGTTTTTGATACTGTAAGGCTTAAGCCGAATCTTTTCTGCAAGACGAACATGAAATTATCAATCGATATAAAGAAAATTGAGGAAGAAAATACAGTGCAACATCAATAGCAATTTTACGAATTGCTGCCAATAGCATGATTTACCGGCACAAAAATCCAGGAGATTCAATGTCAAATAACGCTAACTTCATCCAAAAATCAATCATTTTCCCAACAATTACTATTGTAATAACTGTGAGCGATTGATATTTATCACTGAAAGCAATAAAAATCTAACCGCTTTCATGATTACATAAAAAAAGAGCCTAAACCTGCTCTTCAGGATTGGCTCTTTACATTCTTATTTTGTTAATTCAATACACTCAAGAGTTTCTTCCACTTTTATACTGTTAATGACAGACTGGACCATCGAACAGTTTTTCTTGGAGATTTCCAAGCTCTTCAGTAGTTTATCCTGGCTTAGGCGATAGCCTTTAACGACGAAATGAAGTTGAATGCGTGTAATTCGATTGGACTCTTCTGGGTTACGGACAATATCCGCGGAAACTTTAATATCTTCATAATTAACTCTCTGCTTGTCCAGGATTTTCCGATATACTCCAAGGCTGCAGCCGGCTACAGAAGCAACCATCAGCTGATACGGCCGATACCCATACGTCTCGTCTCCGGAAATATCCATTTCGCCATACTCAAAAGATGTACGAATGCCGCCTTCTTTTAAATAAAAATCCATATTTCATCCTCCTCTTTTATAACTCTTACTCTTATATTAACTTAAAATTACACGCTGTAAAATTATGCTGATTTTTTGAATTATATGAGACACAACATACTTAAATAGTTCATAAATAACCTTCATTCCTTAAACGCTGTCGAAAAGAGGTTCTAAAAAAAGCCGTTCATAATTTGAACGGCTTAACCTACACCTTACTTCTTCCGGAAATATAAAGAGGACTCGCCTAAGCCTTCCTTGGAAGAGGGTGAATGATTCGACTTAACACTTTAAAAAAGTCGACTTTCTTACTCGTAATCAGCTCTTCCACTAATTTATTATTAAGTGACTTTGTTAGAAGATCTAATTGATGATTATCCAGCTTCTCTAAAGTTCTGCGTAATGTTAAAGAATCATGGTAACTTTGATATAAAGGCTGGACCAGCTTTTCATAATTCCCCATACCGGCTATATCCTGAGCAGCATATATACCTGTTAACATAGATTCAAATTGGCCAAAACCAAAAACCGGTGTAATGGCTCCCCAGCAATTTCCTACAAAAAATGTGTTGCCTATTCGCGGTGTCTCTGTTTTACCAATTCGATAATCTTTTATGGAGTACTCGTGTACTACTTTAAAGTCCTGGTCTAGACGCCTGCAACATTCTTGAAAGAATTTCCCCCATAAATATTCCTTATCCAGTTTTTCATTTTCCGGGTATTGTGGATAGACTAACACGAGGGTGGCTTCACAATTTGAATGTGGTAAAAGGTATCCCATTCCCTTAGGCGCATAGTCATTATTAAAGAAGGCGTGGGCCTCAGTCTCCATAAAATCTCCTTGAATGATGGCTCCTTTAAAGCTGGCTTTATAAGCCACCTCATATGGCTGCAATTTCTTTGTATCTAATGCATCTCCTGTGGCTAAAACAATATGAGTATATTCTTTTGAAAGGTCCTCATAGGTCACAGTGGCATTATAATGAATCGAGCCTTTTAATTGTTCAGCCAGCTGTCTTTCATAAGCCTCGGGGTGTTTGCCTCTCATATTCGTGAACCCTAAAGGTCCGTCGATAAAAGATGTTTCATTTTTAGAGTAAACAAATACTTTATTAAGGTTACTTGATGGTTTTAAATGAATATCGTGGGTTTCAGACAAATACCTTACCGCATCATCGAACGGAGTATGGAACATAGAAAACATGGCTTCCGCAATGATAAACCTGTCCCCTGCCATCTCCCGTTTTTCAAATATATCAGCCGTAAACCCTTGCTTTTCCAGAGTCAGAGCACAGGAAAGGCCTGATAGTCCAGCACCCATAATTGCTATTTTCATACGTTCCCTCCTATCTGCATTATTTTAGTATGAAACAATACAAAAGGTTTATTCTCAAATAAATGAACAGACAGAGCAGTTTTTCTTTAATAATATGGGAGAATCCTCCTAACTCGATTAGAGTCAGGGCAAATAAAATCCGTTGGCTTTCCAAAGGAAATCAGATAGGATAAATAAGTATTCCTATTTTCATGGAGGTGGTTTCCATAGTTTCCAATCGCACGCGTTTTTGGATCCTTATCGCTCTTGTTACAATTTCAGGATTTTCTCAAGGTATGCTGCTCCCATTACTTGCTGTTATTTTAGAGCAGAATGGTGTTTCATCATCAGTAAACGGACTGCATGCAGCTGCTTTATACATAGGGATTTTAATTTCATCCCCTTTCATGGAAAAACCTTTGCAGAAATTCGGTTATAAACCTGTCATTATGTTTGGCGGAGTTTTAGTTATTGTTTCACTGGCTCTTTTCCCGCTATGGCAAGCCTTATGGTTCTGGTTCATTCTTAGGATGATGATCGGTATTGGAGATCAGATTCTTCATTTCGGTACCCAAACCTGGATTACAGCAACCGCTCACGAAAAATCACGTGGACGAAGCATAGCTTACTACGGTCTGTTTTTCAGTCTTGGCTTTACATTTGGTCCGCTGATGACAAATTTACTTTCAATCAGTATGGCTCTGCCATTTATTATTTCATCTGTCATTAGTTTCGCTGTCTGGATGACGATGTGGCTTGTCCGCAATCAGATGCCCCCTCAGGAGCAGCAAACGGCTTATGGAACAAGTTCCATTAAAAGGTTTGGCCTTGCAATCAAGCTTGGCTGGGCAGCTTTCCTGCCTCCGTTAACCTATGGTTTTCTCGAAGCAACTCTGCATGCCACTTTCCCCGTTTATGGACTGAGAATCGGTCATGATGTAAATATGCTTTCACTAATCATTCCATCCTTTGCGGCTGCCAGCCTTTTGTCTCAGATTCCTTTAGGAGCGCTGAGCGACCGATATGGAAGAAAAATCATCATTACTTCAGTCATAGCCGGAGGAATTGTCTCCTTTACACTAGCCGGCATTTTTGAAAGCTCAACGGCCGGATTGTTTATAACGTTTGCCATCGGTGGTTTCTTTGTAGGTTCTCTTTTCTCGCTTGGAATTACTTATATGACGGACCTTTTGCCTAAGGATCTTCTTCCCGCAGGCAACATTCTCTGTGGGATGTCCTTTAGTATTGGCAGTATTGCAGGACCATCGATTACAGGAGTATTCATCGATGTATTTGAAGGAGTATCCTTCTTCTTTCTCATCGTCATAACATTAGTTCTTGTTTTTCTCGGTGTTGCCTTACATCCAGCACAAAAAAAAGCTGCCTCTTCTGCATAGGAAGGGCAGCTTTTTGTATTAATCTGTTAAGGCCTTGTGTAACACTTCAATATTTTTATCCATTAAGCTGAAGTAGTCCTCTCCTGCTTTGATGTCATCTTCCGTAAGTACGGATAAGTTATGAATTCTGAGCGGTTCTGCTCCAATTTCTTTTTGGACGACTTCTGATACTTTAGGAGTAATGTTCTGTTCAAACAGGACGTAATTTAAGTCGTGCTCTCTGGCTGTCTGTATAATCTTTTCAAGCTCTTTTTGGGATGGCTCATTTGTTGGACTGATTCCGGATACAGGGATTTGCTCTAACCCATAAGCCTGCTCCCAGTAACCATATGCGGCGTGTGAAACAATAATTTCATTTTTGTACTGTCCCGCTACCTCGTCATGGAATTTTTGATCCAATTCTTCAAGATCTGTTTTTAAAGTTTCAAAATTCTCGTTAAACTGTTCTTCTGATTCAGGGTCCAGACTTACAAGCATTTCCTTAATATTTTCTGCGATTTCAACGGAACGAACGGGATCAAGCCAGATGTGAGGATTGTTTTCTCCATGGTCGTGTCCTGTATGGTCATCATGTGACTCTTCCGTTCCTTCATCGCTATGACTTTCTTCCTCGTGATTATGTTCACTCTCATTTTTTTCATCTTCCGCATGAGTGTGGCCGCTCTCTTCAAGATTTATTCCTTTTGCGGCTTCCAGAATAGTCACATCCTCTGATTCTATTGCATCAGATATTTTTTCAGCGTAGGATTCTAATCCGGCGCCGTTGTATATAAATGCATCCGCTTCTGCTAATTTAACCATTTCTTTCGTCGATGGCTCATATGAATGAGCATCAGATCCTGCCGGCAGGATCGACTTTACTTCAGCCTTCTCCCCAGCGATTCTTTCTGTAAAATATTCCAGGGGATAAACCGTTGTATTAATTTTCAACCTGTTCTTTCCTTCTTCTTCAGAGGATTGATTACTGCACGCTCCCAGTAATAAAATCCCTGTAAATATAAAAATATAAATGATTCCCCGTTTCATGATTGTGTTCCTCCTTGCTATCATGGACATTAACTCAGTATATAGTAATGATTACGCTCTGTAAATAGTAATCATTACTTCTGTTTTCTTTATCCATTTCTATAGAGTGATCTTCTTCCATGCTAAGGTTTAAAAAAGCTTGAAGAAAAACTTAGTTTCTCTTCAAGCCATATAAGATCTTTCAAAAACCTTTACCATATAAATGATCAGCTGCAAACCGGACATTTCCCATAAATTTCAAACTTATGATTTTCAATATCGTAGCCTCGAAGATTTTCGTTGAGGCTCTCCATCGGGCAGAAATCAATAGACTTAGTCTTTCCGCAATCGGTGCAAATGAAGTGATGATGGTGTCCTTTCGTATCACAGCCCATCCGGAAATGCTTTTCACCACTGAGATCTGTAGATTCAAGGATTTCTTCTTCTGTAAGCAGATATAAATTACGATAGACCGTATCATAGCTGACTCCCGGAAAATCCTTCTGAATCTGTTTTAAAATCGTTTTTGCTGCAATATATTGATCATGCTCAATAAGAATTTCTAAGATTCTTTCTCTCTGCTTTGTTTTCTTATATCCGCTCGTTTTTAACTTCTGCAAAGCTGACTCTAATTTCATGCGGTTTCACCCTTTACATGTAACTGATTTCTTACTTTCTTAAATAAGATAGCCATAATAAGCACGAGAATAGCAATCACTACTATCGTCCCACCAGGTGGAACGCTTAAATGATAAGAAGAAATTAAGCCAAGTATAACAGAGAATTCTCCAAAAAATATAGACAAGCCAATCGTTTGTTTAAAGCTTGATGCTATCCTTAAGGCAGCTGCGACAGGAAGGGTCATCAGTGCGGATACAAGCAGTATCCCAACGACCTGCATCGACGAAGCAATAACTAGGGCTACCATAACAATGAACATTAAATGAATCCAGCGGCCGTTCACCCCGGAGATGGAAGCATGTTCCTCATCGAAGGAAAGGACGAAGAGTTCCTTATAGAACATGACCACAACTGCAAGCACTGCGAGGGTAATAAAAACTACGGTCCACATACTGGAACGGCTTACTGCGGTTACACTTCCAAACAAATAGCTGAACAAGTCTGTATTAAAACCTTCAGCCAGCGAAATTAAAATGACTCCAACTCCTATACCGCCTGATAAAATAATAGGAATGGCAAGCTCTTCATAATGTTTGTAAACTTTCCTCAATTTCTCAATAAGAATGGCTCCTCCTACAGAAAACACCATTCCCATGTAAACAGGATTTAATTCATTTATATTAGACACTCTTTTCTCCAGCAGCAGGCTGGCCGCTATTCCTGTGAGAGTGATATGTGAGAGGGCATCCGCGATTAATGAAAGCCGCCTCACAACGATAAATACACCGAGCAATGGCGCAACAATCCCAATTAATAAACCAGTAATTGCAGCGTTTTGCAAAAATTCATATTCTAGAAAGCTGCTGATCATGGATGAGTCACCTCATGATTGTGGGTGAGCTGCTGAACGGAATGACCATACAGGCGGTTTAAATCTTCCTCCCCAAATTCTTTATACTCTTCAGAAGCCCCGTGAAAATGAATGGTCTTATTCATGCAGACTACGTGAGTCGCGTGTTCTGTAATCGTCCCAATATCATGAGTAACCATAAGCAGGGAAATACCTTTTTCTTTATTAAGATCTTCCAACAGTTTGTAAAATGCAGTCACATGCTCGGCATCTACACCGACCGTCGGTTCATCAAGGATTAACAGTGAAGGATCACTCACCAGAGCTCTGGCTATAAAGACGCGCTGCTGCTGGCCGCCGGATAACTCGCCGATATTGACATGGGCATAATCTTCCATCTCTACGGTCCTTAAAGCATCCATCGCTTTTTGCTTATGCTTTTTATTAAAGAAGCGGAAAGCTCCTATTCTCGATACCAGTCCTGTTTTTACAACTTCTATCACAGTTGCGGGAAACCCTGAATTAAAACTGTTCGCTTTCTGGGAAACAAACCCGATCTCCTGCCATTGGTGAAACTGTTTAAATGGCTTGCCGAACAGCTTCACAGAACCTCTGTCCGGTTTTTCAAGGCCGAGCATCAGCTTAATTAAAGTTGATTTTCCTGAACCGTTAGGTCCGACAAGACCAAGGAACTGCCCTTGTTCAATCGTGAGGTCGACATCCTTTACAATCCACTCTCTGTCATATTTAAAAGAAATCTGGTTCATTTCTATTATTTTATCTGTTTTCATAGAAAATCCCTCTCATAATAATAATCATTACGAATTAAATTATAATACGTTCATATGTTGAAGTAAATGGCAGTAAACTTTATATTGACAAAACTAATATTTAAGGCAGAATAATGGAAGGGAAAAAGTAATTATTACGATTTACATTTTAAAGGAGGATGACCATTGGATCAAGTAATTCAAACTTCCAATAAGTGGGGGTACCTGCTGCTTTTTTTATTTTTTGCCGCTTTTATCTACGGAGATCTTTTTCCTGTTTCGGTGATAGCTTCAATTGTTCCCTCACTGCTGGACGTGAATACTATTTTCTTAAGTATCGTACTTGAAGCCATTCCCTTTGTCCTGCTTGGTGTTTTCGCTTCAGCTTTAATTCAAACCTTTGTGAAGGAAGAGACCCTCGACCGATTTATACCTTCTAATCCAGTACTGGCACTGTTTCCTGCAGTGACAATTGGAGCCGTGTTTCCTGTATGCGAATGTGCAATTGTCCCGATTGTACGACGGCTTATCAAAAAGGGGATGCCGCTTCATGTAGGAATTGTAATCCTTGTATCAGCTCCAATATTAAATCCAATTGTTTTTCTATCAACCTTCTATGCTTTTCAAACGAACCTTACGATCGCCTGGGCAAGAATGGGACTGGCCTTTGTGGCCTCAATCATCATTGGTGCCTTTATTTATAATAAATATAAAAACTCCTGGCAGTTAAAAGAATCGATGAGAGCTGTGGACCACCAACATAGTCATGGGAATCGTTTCGTTGAAACCTTCTATCATGCCAGCGATGAATTTTTTGAAATGGGCAAATACTTAATTATCGGTGCTTTAATTGCCAGCATCATACAAACCTTCATGGCAAGAGACCTGCTTGTAGAAGTAGGGAACGGATTTATTACCGGTCCGGCAGTAATGATGGGACTAGCTTACTTGCTTTCCTTATGTTCAGAAGCAGATGCTTTTGTAGCCTCTTCATTTGGAAGTCTATTTTCCAGCAGCTCCCTACTAGCTTTTCTCGTATACGGACCGATGACTGACTTAAAAAATACTATATTAATGGTGGCCTATTTTAAAAAGAGATTTGTACTGTCTTTCCTTATCATCGTAACCTGTGTCGTCTTTGCTGTAACTCTTATTTTTGAAATGTTATTTATGTAAGGAGTGAAAATTTATGTCAAAAAACTCTCATTATTTTTTTAGAAGCATCATTCTGTTGGGCTTTGGTCTATTTATCATAAACCTTCTTATAACAGGGGATATCCACAAATTTATCGCTCCTAGGATGACTCCCTATATTTATTTTGCCTTATTTGTAATTATCGTACTGTCTGTTATTCAATTTTTCAAAAGTGATAGTCCTGAGGATGAACATTCATGCGACTGCGGCCATTCTCATGACTTAACGGATTCCATGCCCCGTTCATTCTTAGTGTATTCGTTATTCATAGTTCCTATTTTTACAGGCATGTTGTTTTCGGATCATGTTCTCGGGAGTTCTCAAGCCTCTATTAAAGGTTTTAAATATGAACTTAATTCCACTTCACCAAGTGACAGCTTTAATAAGCCGGAAAGTAACGTTAGTACAGGTGATTCTGCAGAAGAATCAGATGAGCAGGACCTGTTGGAAGACCCGGCAATATTAACCCCGGAAGACCGTTACCCTAAACTATATAAAGAATTTTCAAACAATGAGAGTTTAGTTTTAAACGAAGATACATATATCGGCGGTATTTCCATTTTGGAAGACAATGCTGATCAATATGTCGGTAAAGAAATTACGATGAACGGTTTTGTTTTTCGAGAAGACAGTTTCCCTGAAGACCAAATTGTTATTGGCCGATTCGGAATCAGCTGCTGTGTGGCTGATGGAGGGATTTACGGGCTTCTGGTCCAAGGTGGGGGGCAAGAGTATAGTCGTTTTAAAAACGATACGTGGGTAGAAGTTACAGGTACCTTAAAAAAAGTAAAACATAATAATTGGGAGCTTCCCATGATAGAGCCTGCTTCTATTAAAAAGATTGAAACACCAAAAGAACCATATGTGTATGAAGAATTAGAGTTTTAGTGGCCAATAAAGCTGACAGGAGTCTTGCCAGTTTTATAACCACATAAAAACACAGGCTGTCAAAACTTCTCAACAGCCTGTGTAATATGCATTTTTATAGATATTTGCTGTATTTTTTTTCCAAACGATCCTGCAAAAAGGAAAACACCATAGTAAGCGGCCAGTAAACAAGAGCGGCTAAAATGTAAAGAGTCATTGAGTCATTTGTCCGTCCTGCTACAACCTGAGCTTTGTTTAATATTTCAGGAACCGAGATCATAGCTGCCAAAGAAGTGGCTTTTAACAGGTCTAAGAATACATTGCTGAGCGGTGGTACTGCAATCCGGACAGCCTGAGGCATAATGATTCTTCTCATCGTCTGCCAATAGGACAGTCCTAACGCCCTCGCGGATTCCCACTGCCCTTTCGCCACGCTGGCTAAAGAAGATCGGTTAATTTCAGCAATATAGGCGGCACTGTTTGTTCCAAAACCGATAATTGCAGCCAGTACGGCGGAAAGAGTTATTCCCAGAATTGGAAGTCCAAAGTAAAGAACGAATAAATAAACAAGCACCGGTGTTCCGCGCATAAAGGAAATGTAAAGCCTGGCCGGCCATCTGAGCAGCCGTTTCTCCGAACTTCTGGCAAGTGCCAGGAAGAAGCCAAGAATCAGTCCGATGGCCATCCCTATCACAGCCACTAATAACGTATAGGGTACTCCTTCGAGTATAAAAGGAAGGCTATCCCATGCACGGTCTAAAACAAAGAACTTCTCAAAGTTGATGGATCTTACGTCAACTGACAGCATAAGATTTCACCTTACAGTTCCAATCCTTCAATTTCTTCTATATCTTCTTCCGGTTTTTCAGAAGCGTCTTGACCGCCGAAGAATTCTTTAGAGATTTTTGTTAAAGTTCCGTCTTCACGCATTTCCTGTAGTGTCTCATCAATCTTCTGTTTCAGTTCATCTTCCCCATTCCCCATAACAATCGCAGATTCGGTGGGATGAAATTTAAGGTCCGGGTGAAGCGTTACTTCTATATCGGGCAGCGCCTTTAAAGCAAGAGATTGCAAGTAATAATCATTTATAACCAAGTCCGTGTTTCCATTTTCTACGTCTCTTAAGTATACGTCATTAGCTACATTGCCATAGGAAACAATTTCTGCCCCGTAATGTTCAGCAATTTGGGCGAATACGGTAGTGGCTCCACCGCCGTGTCTCTTTCCTTCGATATCTTCAAGAGTTTCAATCCCTGACAAATCATCTTCTCTAACAATCATTGTTGAATAAGAATATTTATAAGGCTCACTGAAATCAAAGCTTTCTTCACGGCTTTCCGTAATTTCCATATCATTAATAACCATATCTACTCGCCCGCTCTCAATTGATGAAAGCAGACCATCAACGCCATACTCTTCAAAGGAAAGTTCTAGATCAAGCCGATTGGCGATCTCTTTCATAACTTCCACATCATAACCTGTCAATTCCTCAGAGTCTTCAGGGTAGAAAGAAGCAGGATACAGTGTGCCTGATGTTCCTACAACAAGTTCACCGCTTTCCTGGACTTCGTCCCACTTAGATGTAGACTCCTCCGACCCACAAGCAATTAGAACAACAGACAACAAAAGAATAAGTATGGATAAAATACCTTTACGCATTAAATTCACCTTCCTGTAAAAAATTCATACCTATACAATATTGCACCAAGTCTTTCGGAATATCAACCTCTCTGCTTGGTTTAAAAGGCCTGGTACATTTTACAAAATTCTATTGTAGTTTCATGAATGTATGATATTATAATAATCAATATAAAATTAAAATTATTATAATTACAATTAGCCGTTCACTTAATTGATAAAGGGGCTGAGAAAATGTCTATTTTGACATCTGCTTTACGTAAATCAATGACTTCCCTCCCGTTTTCTCCTTATTTTGATAAAATTAAGCCACATGCAGAATTAATCGCAGCTTTAACGAGCGGTGCTCTGCTATTATTGGCATGGATTACTACTGATCACTCTTCTGCCCCCTTCATCGTCCTTCACGTCTTAGCCTTCGTAATTGGCGGGTATGCCAAAGCAAAAGAAGGGATTACAGAAACATTGCAGGAAAGAGAACTCAATGTGGAACTTCTGATGATTTTAGCAGCGATAGGAAGTGCTTCTATCGGTTATTGGACAGAAGGAGCCATACTTATTTTCATCTTTGCTTTAAGCGGTGCCCTGGAAACCTATACATTAAATAAAAGCAATCGTGAAATATCAGCCCTTATGGATATTCAGCCAAATGAAGCCTTAAAAGTGACAAACAGCGGCTATCAACTCGTTTCTGTCAACGAATTAAATATTGGCGACCAAATCCTCGTAAAAGCTGGAGAGCGACTTCCGGCTGATGGAGTGATTATTAAAGGAAACACCTCTATTGATGAGAGTGCGATAACCGGTGAATCTCTTCCTGTCTATAAGGAGAAACAGACCGAAGTTTTTGCAGGAACCGTGAACCTGACAGGCAGCATCACCTGCGAAATTACAAAACGCTCCGATCAAACGCTCTTTCAGAGGATCATTCATATGGTCCAGCAGGCCCAAAGTGAAAAGTCACCTTCCCAGCTGTTTATCGAACGTTTTGAAAATGTTTACGTAAAAGCTGTCCTGATCACAGTCGCTGTTATGCTTTTTCTTCCCCACTATCTGTTTGGCTGGTCTTGGACAGATACAATATACCGAGCTATGATTTTATTGGTAGTTGCTTCACCCTGTGCCTTAGTCGCTTCGATTATGCCTGCTACTCTATCGGCTATTTCAAAAAGTGCTCGCCAAGGGCTGCTTTTTAAAGGCGGAGTACATGCAGAAAACTTATCTCATATTGATGCCATTGCATTTGATAAAACAGGTACATTAACAAATGGCACACCTAAAGTAACCGATATTGTACTAAGTGATGAATCATTAAAAGAGGAAACCTTCGCAATAACGATAGCGGTAGAGCAGGAATCAAACCACCCACTCGCCAAAGCGATCGTTAATGAACTTTCTAAATATTCCGTTCCATCCTTACAGATGGAAGAGGTCACAAACGTAAGCGGCCAAGGTGTGAAAGCCAAATATAACCATGACATTTGGAAAATAGGTAATGCGGAATTTGCGGGTAGAGAAGAAGCTTTCGCCTTTCAAGAAGGCATCGCTGAGAAGCTTGCTTCCGAAGGAAAAACGACTGTTTTTGTAACAAAAAACGATGAAATTATCGCGCTAATTGCTCTTAAAGATACGGTTCGAAAAGAAGCGAAACAGGCCATTGAAAACTTAAAGAAGCAAGGGATTTACACGGTTATGCTGACAGGGGATAATCCTGTTACTGCAGAAGCGATTGCTAAGGAAGCCGGTATTCAGACATATATCGCTGAATGTATGCCGGAAGATAAAGTGAAAGAACTCAAACTTTTAAAGCAGCATTTTAATAACGTTGCCATGATCGGGGATGGCATTAACGATGCACCGGCCCTTGCTTCGGCTGACTTAGGAATTGCCATGGGAGAAGGAACAGATGTAGCTTTGGAAACGGCCGACTTAGTGTTAATGAAAAATAATCTGAGCAGGCTTGAAGAAGCAATCCATCTTTCTAAAAAGATGAACACAATCATTAAACAAAATGTTGTCTTTTCAATCGCTGTCATTTCTTTATTGATCGCCAGTAACTTTCTTCAGATCCTTGACCTGCCTTTAGGAGTTATTGGGCACGAAGGCAGCACGATTCTTGTGATCCTCAATGGGCTGAGGCTGCTAAGGTAATAGTAAATTTCCCGCAAAAAAGGAACAGCCTCGATAAAGGCTGTTCCTTTTTTTATCTTTTATGGGGAAATTTTTGTTTATAGATGAGGGCGTTTATTTCACCGCCGACAAGGATTATTACCCCGGAAATATAGAACCAGATCATTAGTACGATAACGCCGCCAAGACTTCCATAAGTTGCTGAGTAGTTGCCTAAATTTGCAACATAAAAGGAAAAAAGCAAGGAGACAATCTGCCAGCCTACCGTTGAAAATAAAGCCCCATAAAAAACATCCTTCACCCTCAAATGCTCATCTGGTGCCATATAATAAAGAAAAGTAAGTACGGTAAAGAAGATAAAGGAAGATATGACCCATCTTAGCGTATCCCATAGCTCTCGAAAACTTTCAGATAGTCCAAATAATGATGAAACAAAAACCCCAATCGCATTTCCTAATACAGGCAGCAGAAATGCAACGGCTATTACGAGTACCATAGAAAGGGTCAAGAGTATGGCAACGAGCCGGGTAACGATTAATGATCTTTTTTCTCTAACCTCATATGCTTTATTAAACGAGCGGATAAGAGATGTTACTCCGTTTGATGCCGCCCAAAATGTGCCGATAATCCCGAAAGACAGCAAGCCGCTATTCCTCTCACTCAGCAAAACCTTTAAGTTTTCTGAAATCATCTCATAAGTATTCGCAGGGGCATATACACTTAATATCGAAAGAATTCTCTGTTCATCTATGTTTAAATAACCTAAAAGTGTAATTAAGAAAATTAAAAGTGGAAATAGAGACAGCAGGAAAAAATATGAAAGTTGAGCAGCCATTCCTGGTATTTCATGTTTACCAATTTTGCCGAACAGCTTCTGAATAAACCGCATAATCCCCCGTCTCCTTCCAATCTTGACGCTTATGAAGCTTCTTTAGAATTATTTGCGGATCTGAACTGATTATTCACCGCTTCGTCGACCTCACCTATTTTATTTAATGCAGATTCAACCTTATTTAGAAGTTCGATTGCCTGATCAATACCGCTATTTAGCTTGTCCGAAAAAGATTCGTATTTCGTGCGCAATGTATAAATAGCCTCAGAAGGATGTTGAGCCACATTTCTGCATGAAGAAACACATGTTTTAGATCTCCCTGTTACGTACTGCCTTGTTTCACGATCAAGCATCATAAGCGCCCCTCCAATAATCGCTCCTGCTGCTACTCCTTTAATCAGTTTATTACCCATCATAATTTTTCCTCCTTAAATTGTTGTTCTTTAATCTCTGTTAATAATTTCTCACAGCCTGCTGTAATTAACTCATAGACATAGTCGAAATTACCGGTAAAGTACGGGTCTGGAACATCGCTGAAATCTTCATCGTCTACATAATCCATAAATAAGCTGACTTGTACATTATTTTTTTCACGGATAGATCGTAAGTCCTCCATATTTTGAGTATCCATCGCAATAATGTAATCAAACCGATCCCAATCACTTTCATCAACCTGACGGGCCAGCATTCCTTCATAGGAAATCTTATTCTGATCCAATATAGTTCTTGTCCCTTTATGAGGAGGATTTCCAATATGCCAGTGGCCGATACCTGCGGAGTCTACAGAGACTTGATTTGTCAGTCCCTCTTTTTCCAGAAGATTTTTCAATATAGCTTCAGCCATTGGTGAACGGCAAATGTTACCAAGACATACGAATAAAACATTAATCATTTCTTAGCGTCCCCCATCTTCGCCATTTTCATTTCATTATATCACGAAAAGCTTTATATAGAGCTTTAAGGAATTGATTATTATAGTTTTAATTATCCCTAACGAGAGTTAATTAAACCCCTTTAAATAATTCCTAATTCATAAATAAACTTGACTTTTGCTTTCAATTTTCGGAATATTTAATATATAGACAGATATTTTTTACTATAAAAAGGGGGAGTCTGAATGGGCCAACTAGGCGCTATTCAAGGATTTTTAGAACAGGCAAGTGCATTTGTATGGGGACCTGTCCTGCTCATTCTTATAGTGGGTACAGGGGTATATTTAACACTAAGGCTTGGGTTTCTGCAGTTTAAAACCCTTCCCTACGCTTTAAAGCTGGTATTTAAACCAGGCAAAACACAGAAAAAAGAAAAAGGGGATATCTCTCACTACGAGGCATTAACGACCGCCCTTGCGGCTACCATTGGAACAGGTAATATTGCCGGGGTGGCAACAGCGGTTATTTTAGGTGGTCCGGGAGCTATTTTTTGGATGTGGATTACCGCGGTATTTGGAATGGCCACTAAGTATGCCGAAGCTATCTTAGCTGTAAAATATCGTATCACTGATAGAAACGGCAAAATGTCCGGCGGACCGATGTATTACTTAGAAAGAGGTTTGAAGCAAAAATGGCTTGGCGTTCTATTTGCTATCTTTGGAGCTATTGCAGCTTTCGGAATCGGAAACATGGTTCAATCGAATACCGTTTCCGATGTTATGGAATCAACCTTTAATGTGAATCCATGGATTACCGGGATTCTTCTTACTGTATTTGCTGCACTTGTCCTTATTGGCGGTATTAAAGGAATCGGCCGCGTTACAGCATTCTTTGTGCCAATCATGGCAATCTTTTATGTTTTAGGTGCACTTATTATTATCTTCTTAAATTTTGAAGCTGTACCGGCAGCATTCGGCCTCATTTTTTCTGATGCCTTTACTGGAAGTGCAGTCGGCGGAGGTATTTTGGGGACAGTCATCCGATTCGGGGTTGCCCGAGGCGTATTCTCTAACGAAGCCGGCCTTGGTTCTGCACCAATTGCTGCGGCCGCTGCACGAACTGACTATCCTGGACGTCAGGCGTTAGTCTCCATGACCCAAGTATTTATTGATACGATCATCGTATGTTCCATGACTGGACTAACCATTGTTATGGCAGGATTATATGGAAATGAAGGAGTGGATGGAGCTGACTTAACGACAACTTCTTTCCAGTATTTCCTAGGCGATACTGGGATGTACATTGTGACGATCGGCGTTATTTTCTTCGCCTTTTCTACCATTGTCGGCTGGTCTTACTATGGAGAGAAATGCTTCGGTTACTTAACAGGCGACCGTGGTATTACGATGTATAAGGCGTTATTCGTTATCTTTGTGTTAGTAGGCTCCGTTGCTCAGCTTGATACCGTGTGGTTATTTGCTGATGTAATGAACGGTTTAATGGCTGTTCCTAACTTAATTGGCCTTCTGCTTCTGTCTGGTGTAGTTGCATCTGAAACGAATAAATTCCTAAATGTAGCCAGAGAGGAACGTCTGCAGGAAAGAAGAGCTAAGTCAACTAGTTAATTAACAGGTGCCGTTTACCTTAATAAGAGAAACAGGCCGGGGAAAGAACAGATTTTTATGTACGAACGCTGTGCTTCTCCAGGCCGAGGCCTTCCGGGACTCTATCCTTTTCTCCCGGGAAGGCTTTTTTGTTTCTCAATTAAAGGAAAGAGAGTGCCGTTTACCTTGTTTAGAAAACCGGGCCGGGGAAAACAACTCGCTTTCCATGGGTGAACAATGAACTTCCTCAGGCAAAGCCTTCCCGGATCTCACCTTGTTCTTCCCTACCATAGGAGCTTCGCCATTTCCCCCGGCCCTTTGTGTTTATAGTAAAGATACATTGGAATAGCAAGAACAAATTCCGATAGAAAGTTGAATTGGATTCCTGTGTTCCGTTTACCTTGATAAAGAGAAGCGGGCCTGGGGAAACCACTCGCTTTCCATGGGCGAACGGTGAGCTTCCTCGGGCTTTTAGCCCTCCGGGATCTCACCCTGTTCTCTTCTCCCATAGGAGTCTCGCCGTTTCCCCCGGCCCTTTAAGTATTTTAGAGTAACGGAACCTTAACTTAAGAGAAATAGGGTAGAGTCGAAGCATAGTGTTCCGTTTCCACCACCAACGGTAAAGAGGATGGGAAATGACGAGACTCCTGCAGGGAGATAGAGCCAGGATGAGATCCGCGAGTGTAACGAGCTAGCTCATCGGCTCCCCGCGGAAAGCGAGTGATTTCCCAGCCGCTTTTCTCTTACTACATATAACGGAACATCCTTTTCCTTCCTCAAATGATTTCTCTCCATTAAGAAAAAGCCCTTTTAAGTCTTAGCAGCTTAAAGGGGCTTTTTCTGTTTTTTCTAGCTGGCATTTCTATTACTTTTCAGCAAGTAAACTCCGCTTCCAATTAATATTAACGAGACAAGAACAACCTGGAAATATCTTTGATAATAATACCAGATATCAATATTAAGGATACGCCTTAGATCATCAGCAAATAAAGGAAAGAGGACTGTATCAGCCATGTAATAAATTCCGAGAATAATAAGTATGCCGCCAACCAGCCCTTTTCTCATTGAAAGATTTTGAATAATCGGCCGGTCTTCAGCTTTCCCCTGCTTCACAAGACTCGTCTGCTGAAGGGCATCGAAAAAGCTGTAAAACCAAATCACTGGGACAAGGAAAAGAAACAGCGACAGCCTTAGCACATCTAATATGTAGATGGCAGCTAGAAAACCAAGCATAAGCTGAAGCCCACGTTTTTGCAGTCCTAAATACATATGGCCTGCCCCTGGGAAAACTGCCAGAATCGTCGCGAAAACTCCGCTTTTTTCGCCCCGCATTCTTAATTCATTAAGGTCTTCTAAGAGTGGCCTGTCTTCAAGCGGCTCTCCCGCCTGTTTTTTATTAAGAGCCTGTATGGTGTCAAACAAGCTGTACACCCATATAACAAGCAGGGCTGGAAGAAAAACAAGAAATCCGGACTGCCTTGTTAATAGTGTGACAAAGATAATCATTGTTCCGGCTCCAAGGAAAACCGCCAGAAAGGTCAGGCCTCTTTGTTTTAACCCTATTTGAAAATGGCCGATACCTGGCATAAATGATAATAATATTGTAAAAAAGCGCTCATTTTGAATTTCGTTCTCTGCTTCCACAGTGGCAGTTAAAGAGGCAGGCGTGCCTTCCTTATTTCTCCGGAGCAGCGTGAAAATCATGTCAAGTATGTTTATGATCCAAATGAGCAAGGCAGCAGCAAGAAAGAACAGAACCAAATTTCCTTCAACAATATTTACTAGCACGCCGAAAAAAGCAATTGCTAAAATTCCAAAGAACGCGAGCGGATAGAGAGTACCTTTCACAAACCGTCCTAAATACATGTGCCCAAAACCTGGTATAAATGCCAGAAAAAAAGCTAAAATCGGTGATTTATTCAACCTATCTCCCTCCTAATTCGTCATTGTTTTTCCAGTAGTCGGATTCATTAATTAATTTTTCCGTGATGGAAGGCTGTTCCTGAAATTGCTGGTCATCAAAAGCAGAAAAAACATAGTGAAAAATGCCGCTTCCCATTAGCACAAGAGTCATAGCTGAAGCAATTGCGTAATGAACCAGCGTCGATTTCCCTTTCGTTTTTGGTGTTTTTTTATTTATTTTATTGAAGATTTCTTCCGTAAACGAAGGAGATAAATCATAAGAAGGTTCTATTCGATCTACAGCCTCCAAGTAAGATTCAAAGCAAAGCGTACAGTCATTTAAATGATCTTCTATCAGGTCCCTCTCTTCTTCAGACAGCTGATCCCCGATATATGCAGCAATATTTTCCTCTCTCAAATGGCTCATCGAAAATCGTCCTCCTTCCAATGTTTTTTCATCCACTTTCTGGCTCTATATAACTTCATTTCTACTGTTTTTTCTGCTAAACCAAATTTTTCTTCCATTTCCTTGTAGCTCAGCTCATCTATGTAGTAGGCCTCTACAACTTCCCGGTAATTCTCAGGGAGTTGATCAACTGCCATTCGAATTAAATGAATAGATTCATTTTTCAAGAACTCCTTCTCTGTACTGTCAGCTGACTTTATTTCAAAATCCAATTCAACTGGATCTTCCGGCCTTCGCTTCTGCTTCCTTTTCTCATCTAATGCTTTTCGATAGGCAATTTTACTAATCCATGTCTTAAAACCAGGACCTTTGTAAGAAGGGAGGGCATCAAGCATTTTTATAAAAGTTTCCTGGGCCACATCCTCCGCCAGCTTTTCGTCTCTCATAACACTCATTGCTACTTTAAATACGTGATGTTTGTAACGCTCAATGAGTATCCTGGCAGCCTGTGTATTTCCTAATAATACTTTTTTTATTAATTGTTCTTCCTGAACCAATGCCTCCCTCCTTTCCTAATGACGCATCGATTTATAGACGCTTTCCTTCCTTGCACCCCCTACAAACGGGCAAAAAAAAATGAAGCGAAATCACTCCATTTCAGTCAAAGGTCTTATACAGTCTTTACTTTCATTTTTTGCAGAGTTTACAAGCGTACTGACAGGATAAGACTCTAAATCTTCCATTGTCAGTTGTTCAAGAAACTGATGGACTTCTCCCGGATCACGCTTTACAGGTTTAATCCACTCTTCTTCCATAGATTTAGGAAGGATGACAGGCATCCGTTCATGAATCCTGCCCATGAACTCATTCGCTTCCTTCGTCAAAATTGTACAAGTAAAGCGTTCTTCTTCCTCCTGTTTCCACTTTTCCCATAAACCCGCAAAAGCGAACAATTTACGGTCCTGCGGGAAAATCCTAACTGGCTGCTTCTTTTCTTTCTCCTTTTTCCATTCATAAAAGCTGTCAGCTATAATTAAGCACCGCTTTTTGCTCATTGAATGTTTAAAAGAAGGCTTCTCATGTGCTGTTTCACTTCGGGCATTGATCATCTTGTAACCGATCTTAGGATCTTTAGCCCATGGCGGTATAAGACCCCATTGCAGCAGACCGGCCCTTTTACGCTCACCGTCATGAATAATCGACCAAATGTTCTGACCCGGTGCTATATTGAACCTGGGCATATAATCTACAGGAAGGTCATGTAAACCAAACTCAAAAAGAATTTCTTTTTCAGGGGCTGTCAGCGTAAATCTTCCGCACATTAAAATTCCCTCCTTTAAAACCCGAATTTTTTGCTGATTGTCCCGCCATATTGTCGATAGGCTGCTGAATTCTGCATTTTCCTTTTTTCCATCAGCATATTATAACGAATTTTCTTTTCTGTTAATGCTTTTCGTTTGGTGGGATCAGGATTCTCCTGCTGTTCCAGTAATTCCTCCAGCTGGACAATTTCTTTCTTTAACTGCATTTCTTCTGGCAGCATGTTGGCATTTTTTAGTATTCGATAGCTATTCCTCAATTCACTCGGCACATAGGACAGCTCGTCTTTCGGCAGCGGTTTTCCTTTTCCGGGAAGATTGTCAAAATCCCCCTGTTCAATGGACTTCTTAATCTTTTCTTCAATGAGATGGCCAAAATCCATTCCGCATAACCCCTTTCACTTTTATCTGAGTCGTTTTTTCAAAGATTGTTTATCTTTCTCAGGATAAGCTTCTACTTCCAATAACCGTTTAATTTTTAAAATGTTATGAGGATCATTAAATATCACATCATTCACATCGGCTACCGTCACACCTTGAGAATCAGGTTGTTTAAGCCTCATGTCATCTCCCGCTTGAACATATCCCTCTTTTAGAACTTTTAAATAAAACCCCGTACAGCCCGACTGCTGGACCTTTTTTGGAAAATCATCGATTCCGTGAGTACGGGCGATAATATAACAGGGCTTCCTAGGTTTAGTCACCTGTACTTCAGCTTCTCCAATTGTAAAGATATCTCCAATATTTGTATTGTGTTCATCAATACCTTCAACCGTAATATTCTCTCCAAAAGCTGGGAAAGCAAAGTTTCTATTATACTCTTTTTCAAAGTAGCGATAGTGCTGGGCAGGGTATAAACAAACAGCCTGATCAACGCCTCCATGATTCTTCTTATCTGCTTGTTCATCACCTGTAAAATTTAAAAATCCCAGAAAAACAGGTTCTTCTACCGGTTTTTTTCGATAGGCACTTTCCAGTTCTCCTTTACTTGTCACATATCGCTCTGGTCGTCCAACATTAAGAGAGATCAGTTTAAAGTTCATTCCATGTCTCCTTTCTCCATTTTTCAATCCATCCAGGAAGAAAATGATAGCTCCAGGCGTCGCTAGGATAGTCTACATTCAATTCCTCCCCGTTTTCATAAAGAGCCTGAAGAAGTTCATTTAAAGAACTGAAATAATAATTGTAAAGAAACTCATAACTAAACGGCTCTTTGGGCAGGTGGTTTTTAGCGCATACTTCAGGATCACTATAATTTAAATAAGTCCGGCATGGGATAGGACGAATCTCATAGGCCATGCACGCCTGCGTCTTCGGATCGAGCATCGGACAAGGTAAGTTGAGCTTTTTATACTCAAACTTTGTACCTTCATCTGTGTGATCTAAAGACATTGCGTGATTTAGCTTTTCTTCATACTCTTTATAGTAGCTTTCCCAATGAGCATAAATTTCTTTCCTGCGCTCTTCCGGAAACTTCTCAATGGAGCGGAACATAATCTTCGCTTCCATTTTACTTATTATAATTGGAAAATAGCAGCAGAAAGCACACCCCTTAAAACAGCTCGGTTTCATATCGGCGAAAGTTTCCATCCGCTCAATCTCACTATCAACTTCTGAAAGCAGACGCTGAAATCCCTGAAGAATGACCTCTTCTGTGTCTAATTCACTATGAAGCAAGGAATCTACCACATCATCAAATAATTCGTCATCTAGTTCATAATGCTCATTTATTGTTTTTGATTTATTGATAATCTCTTGATGTTTTAAATATTTTTGCATAAGAAAACCCCTTTATTTCCTGCTATACTCTATTATACACGGGCAGAGGCCTAAAATCCTAGACGCCAATACCCTATTTAATTCCACTTGAAAAGACCCCCATAAAATTCTACTATTAGAGAAGAATTATAAAATAATCTGTCATTTATTTGGAGGTACGCGTACATGTTTTCAACTGCTGAGATTGGAATAGATTTAGGTACTGCTAATATTTTAATATATTCTAAATCAAAAGGAATTCTTTTAAATGAGCCATCAGTCGTAGCTTATAATACGGAAACGAGAAATGTTGTAGCTGTAGGAAAAGAAGCTAAAGAAATGGTAGGAAAAACTCCCCGTAATATTATTCCTGTCCGCCCGCTGCGTGACGGAGTAATTGCCGATTATGATATGACGGCTCAAATGCTTAAGGAACTAATGAAAAAGGTAGCCCGCAAATCAGGAGTATCTATGCGTAAGCCAACAGTCGTCATTTGTACACCATCTGGCTCTACATCTGTTGAACGCCGCGCAATTCACAACGCTGTAAAAAGCTATGGAGCTAAACAAGTTCACCTGATTGAAGAACCAATTGCAGCAGCCATTGGAGCTGACCTTCCCGTTGATGAACCTGTCGCGAATGTTATCGTCGATATCGGCGGAGGAACAAGCGAGGTTGCAATTATCTCTTTTGGTGGTGTAGTTTCCTGCCGCTCTATCCGCATGGGTGGAGATGTTATGGATGAGGAGATCATCCAGTATGTTCGTAAAGCCTATAATATTCTAATTGGTGAACGTACAGCTGAAAATATCAAAATGGAAATCGGATATGCCCTTGTCGATCATCCTGAAGAGAAAATGGATGTACGAGGAAGAGACATGGTAACAGGCCTTCCAAAAACGATCGAATTATCTTCACATGAAATCCAATCTGCTCTAAAAGAATCCCTGGAACAGCTTTTGGAAACGATCCGAGCGACTTTAGAAGACTGCCCTCCAGAACTCAGCGGTGATATCGTTGATCACGGAATCATTCTCTCAGGCGGCGGCTCCTTGCTGAAAGGAATGCAGGAATGGCTTTCCAATGAAATCATCGTACCGGTTCATATGGCTCCAAGCCCGCTTGAATCCGTAGCGATTGGAACAGGCCGTTCCTTAAAAATGATTCAGAAACTGCAAAAAGCAGCTAAATAATCCCAACTGCAGCGAAAAGACCTCAAGAACTGGTGGTCTTTTCGTTTTTTTTGTAGAATAAAAGGGAAAGCATTTATTAACGCATATTCTCATTTAAGAACCTAATAATAAAAGGAGCTATTCCATGAATCGAACGACAATTTTAAAATGGATCACAGGAATCTGTGAAGGTCTTTTAGCCATTCCATTGGCTGGCGGAACATTTATCGTAAGCATGACATGGACACCTCTACTGTTTATGTTTGTCTTTCATACAGTTACCCTCATCCTTTCAATTAAGGATTCACGCTTCAGTTCAGGGAGCATCTTAGGAATGATCACAAGCTTCCTCGGGGCCATTCCTTTTGTCGGCTGGGTCATGCATACCATAACAGCAATTGTGTTATTAATTGATGCAGCTATTGAAACAAAAAAATAAAAGAAAGGATGATTTCCCTGTGTATACAATTATTTGCTTTTTTCGTGTCAAAGAAAAAAATATTGAGGAATTTTTAAAAACAGCAAAGAAGACAGGAAATATCCTCATGTCACATGGTGCCTTAGATCATAAAGTATACTCATCAAGTGAATTGACGGGCCAGCAGGGGTCAATGGGGCTGCTTAATCTGTTTGAACTGGATGATGATGAGGATCTCATTATGGGACAAAGCATTTTCAACAGTGAAGATCACTATTACGAAGTGATGAAAAATACAGGCAATGATGACATCATTCAGTACTTAAACAATCATTTGGAAAACCTTGTAGAAATGGAAAAAACAATAAGCTCAAAATTTCACTCGGCTTAAGGGAGGATATAGAGAATGAAAATTGTGATATTAGGAGCAGGAGCTCTCGGTGCATATTATGGAGCAAGATGGCAGGAGGCTGGTCACGACGTCATTAACCTTGTCAGAGAGGGACGAGCAGGTCAGCTTCGGGAAAACGGACTGAAGGTGCACAGTACTATGGGAGATTATGAAGTTTCAGAGCTGAATATAGCTGAAAGTCCTGATGAAATTGAAGAAGCAGATCTTGTCTTTTTATCTGTAAAAGGCTATCATCTCCACGGTACTATACAGTGGCTGAAGTCTCTCGTTCAAAAAGGTGCCAAAGTCCTGCCTGTCCTGAATGGAGTAGAACATCTGCCTATCCTGCAGAAAGAACTTGGGGAAGAAGCAATTATCGGCGGACTAGCTTATATTATTGCGACACTAGACCAAAAAGGCCATGTCGTTCATACAAGCCCATTTCATGACATCGTGTTCGGTCCTCTTCACTCTTCTCAGCAACAGATTTGCGAAGAACTAAACCTTGCCTGTAATCAAGCCAACATGAATGGCGGGCAAAGTCCTAACATCCTAGAAGACATTTGGAATAAATACATGTTTATCACCGCTTTTTCAGGGATTACTACTGCTACAAATCTTCCTATCGGTGAAATAAAAAGCATTCCAGAAACTTTTGTGATTGCAAGAAAACTTCTTGAAGAGATGAAAGAGCTCGCTAATGCCCATGGCATTCATTTAACAGAAGAGCATGTACATAAGGCTTTTGAAAACTTAAAGGGGCTGGATCATGAGATGACTTCATCTATGCACCAGGACCGGCGTAAAGGCCTGCCGCTTGAAGTAGAACATCTTCATGGAGGCGCATTACGACTTGCAGAAGATCACAATTTGGCCCTCCCTTATATTCAAACGATTTATGCGATGATCAAGCCGTATGAAGCGTATCAGGAATAAAAAAGGAAGATCCTTTCTTTAAGGATCTTCCTTTTTTAGAGAGAATTTAACTTATAGTTATGAACTCAATGAGGTAATCATTACTTTTTCGTTTACCTTTTGAGGCAAAAAGTGGCTGGGAAATCACTCGCTTTCCGCGGGGAGCCGGTGAGCTAGCTCGTTATACTCGCGGCTCTCACCATGGCTCTATCTCCCTTCTGGAGTCTCGCAATTTCCCATCCTCTTTGCCGTTGATGGTGAAAACGGAACATTATGCTTCGACTCTACCCTATTCCTCTTAAGTTAAGGTTCCGTTACTCTAAAATACTTAAAGGGCCGGGGGAAACGGCGAGACTCCTATGGGAGAAGAGAACAGGGTGAGATCCCGAAAGGCTTTAGCCTGAGGAAGCTCACCGTTCGCCCATGGAAAGCGAGTCTTTCCCCAGGCCCGGTTCTCGATATTAAAGCAAACGGAACAGGGGTCTCTTTTTTGAGGGGGAGAAAACAGGGGAAAATCCTGAAATGCTTTAGCCTTAGGAAGTTCACCGTTGGCCCATGGAAAGCGAGCTATTTCCCCAGGCCCGCTTCTCTATTAAAATAAACGGAACAGTCTTTGGGTAAGGAAGCTGACTAATGACTTTAAGGATTTACTCCCGGCCGCTTACCGTTTTGAAGCTGGCGGATGCTGAGACCAAAGTCCATTTGTAAATGAGGATAATCTTTAAATGAACTCCAATCTCCTCCCCACTCAAACCCTAAATCTTTCGCAATTTCCGCCGCCTCTACCCAGTCCGCTTCTCCGTTCCCATTATCATCTCGTTCCAAATCCCAGACGACATTCCCCTCATCTGTTCTTAACGCATAATCAATAGCAAGCCCATAATTATGATAGGATTCCCCGCCTCTGGCGTAGGAGACTATATCCCCTTCTCTTAAACGCCCTTGTTCATAGATACGTTCCTGCTCTTCTATTGTGCGAAAGCCATCCGTAATGACTACATCTATTCCTCTTTCAGCAGCAAGCTCAATCAGTTCATCTTTCTTCTTTTCAACCGTTGGATGAAGCTCTGAAGGGTAGCTGCCTTCTTCTACTTCATATATATTTGAACGACGATCCATCGTTTCAACTAGTGAATATAAAAATAAGCCTCCCGCAGAAGCAAGGAACACAAACCAGGACATCCGACTAAATGCTGCTCTCAAAGAAGTTCGTTCCTTTCCTCTTAAAACTTTTCTCCTATTCTATCATACTCTTTGTCTACTCTACATTTATCGACACTTGTCATGCGTGATATAATGGTCCTAACGAATTTGAGACCAGGAGGCCATCATGGGAAATGGAAGAGGAAAAGTGCAGACCACATATGAGATTTTTATGATTGGTCTTGCTGCTCTATCTGTTGCTACTATATGGCAGCAGTCTAATTTTGACAGCTACATTGTCTGGGGAACATGGGGGATCTTTTTTATAGATTTCATTTACAGGTTCTCTAAAAGTTCCAATAAATGGGATTTCCTTAAAGAAAACCCGTTCATAGTGATTGCGGCTATCCCGCTGGACGCTGTCTTTCAGTTTGCAAGATTTGCGCGGATCCTTCATCTTCTCCGTTTAAAATCTATTACTAAATATTACACCGCCCCTTTTATCCGCTTTCTAAGAAAACACCACTTTTCATATACAGCAGGACTTACAATGGTTGTAGTTTTTATTCTTATCATTCCCTTAAAGAGTATTGAACCCTCGTTAAACAGCTACTTTGAAGCCTTACTCAGCTCACTCAGGGGGCTGATCTTTTTCGGACGAACCGGGTATGAGCCTGAAACAGCTGGCGGGCAGGTCATTTTTGTCATAATTACTATCCTTGGAGTTATTCTTCATGGATTAATTATAAGTACGGCTATCGATTATGTATGGAACAACTCTTTCGTCAAATCCATTAGAACAAAATGGAAGATGAAAAATAAAGAATCTGAAAACCGCTGACCTGCAGCGGTTTTTTCAATTTTAATTTCCTCATTTTTGAAATTATTCGATGGATTCTGTTTAGACACCCTTTCAAAAAGGAACATTTACAGTGGAGGTGATCCTAATGAACAGTAAATCAAATAACGATAAAATTAAACCGTCACAAGAAGAGATTGAGAAGGAATTTGAAAAAGACCGCTTTACCGAAGACCCTATTCCAACAGAGGATGTAAAGCAGGAAGAAAAGGAAATCGATAAAGGTGATCATTCTAAGGACAACTCGTCAACTTCCGAGAAGTATGATGAGGATTTGAAAAATAAAAAAAATAACCGAACAGAGGGGGACGATTAAGTGTCAACCTTTGCAGCCTATCAGATCAGCCGGTTAGACAATGGCGAATTTAAGGCAGGGATTGAAGATTTTCAAAAAGACGATCTTTCTAAAGGCGATGTTCTTATAAAAGTCCACTACTCCAGCGTTAATTATAAAGATGGCATGGTATCCACACCGGATAATCCGCTCGTTAAAGATTATCCGATCATACCAGGCATTGATTTAGCTGGAGTAGTAGAAAAATCAAATGATCCGCAGTTTAAGGAAGGCGACGAAGTAATCGCGACAAGCTATGAAATAGGAGTTAACCATCACGGCGGCTATAGCGAATATGCCAATATTCCATCCGAGTGGATCGTTCCTCTTCCGGAAGGAATTTCCTTGGAACAAGCGATGATTTACGGAACGGCTGGCTTTACTGCTGCTCTTTCTATCCACCGTCTGGAAGCCGGCGGCCTCACCCCTGAAGATGGTCCAGTTCTTGTAACAGGTGCTTCAGGTGGTGTGGGAAGCATGGCTGTGGCTATGCTTGCCAAAAGAGGATACACCGTTGAAGCCAGTACAGGCAGCCAGGAGCATGAAGAATACTTAAAACGTCTTGGTGCTCAAAAAGTAATTTCACGCGAAGATGTATATGATGGAAAGTTAAAACCAGTTCAAAGCGAGAGGTGGGCCGCTGCCGTTGATCCTGTTGGCGGTGAACAGCTGGCTTCCCTTTTAGGACAGCTTAAATATCAGGGCGCCGCTGCCGTTAGTGGATTAACAGGTGGAACAAAAGTTCCTGCACAGGTTTACCCATTCATTTTAAGGGGTATCAGCCTGATAGGTATTGATTCAGTAAACTGTCCAATGCCGCTTCGAAAGAAAATCTGGAATCGACTGGCTGAAGATTTAAAAACAACAGATGCTTTTGAAGATATTAAATCTGTTATTCGATTGGAAGACTTAACAGATACACTGCAAAGTATCCTTCAAGGAAACACCCGCGGCCGAGTTATTGTAGAGCTCAAGTAATGGTAGTTAAACATGCAGAAAGATTCACAGTTTGACAATAGGCAAAATATATAGTATATTATTTCATTAGTACCTTCGCTGTAAAGAAGGTAACTTCGGAACAATGAAAGAGTGATGTGAATGAGACTGGCTTCTGCTACGTTTTATCACAACTTAATCACACTGGATCAGCTACGGAGCTGTAAGGATGCAATAGAGGTAGGGATTGCGTCGTTTAAGTTGATAAAAACTACCATGTAGAATTTATCCGCGGCAAGACAGGGATGGAACTAACCTGTTAGATAAACGAAACACAAAAAAATAAATTCATTATCCGAACAACAACGAGCGAGTCAGACTTCTGTCTGACTCGCTTTTCGAATTTAAAAAGGCTTATTTTTAAATAACAAAAAAGCGAAAGGACTCACCTTCCGCTTAATTATTAATATGTTTTACTCTTCCTACCTGACCATCTTCTAATCTCACCTTTATTCCGTGAGGGTGAAAAGATGAATTAGTCAGAATGTCTTTTACGATCCCTTTTGTTAAACGACCGCTTCTTTGATCTTTTTTTAATACAATTTCAACTTCCGCACCGGGAGTTATGTCTTTTCTGTTCTGTCCATTCAAAGCAACTGTCCCCTTCCTTACCTTCATTGTAGCATTATTTCAAAATAAAAAGCACCTCAATGGGTGCTATGTCCGGATTATTCGTTAAAAGATTTCTGTTTTTGTACACTGCCGTCTTTTTTATGGATAATCACCTTGGTTCCCTTGTTCTTAGCGATTTCCTCTGCACGTTCCACAGCATCCTGCTTGTTATCATAAACGTTAGACGGCCTTTTAGCATCCTCTGTCTGCACTGCCCATCCATCTTCATGACTGACAACATGTTCCCCTTTATCCATAAGTTCAGGGCGGCTTGAGTCTTCTTCTTCTTTATCTCTTTTCTTCAGCTGCTTATCTGACATATTCCTAACTTGATCAATCTCACTTTTGCTTGCGTTGTCATACCATTCCTTGGCCTGTTCGGTTGCAATTGGAATAGCTCTTCCTTCGTCATATCCTTCGTCAATCATGGCATTAGCAATATCTATCGCTTTCTTTCTGACTGTCGTATCGAGATTCTTTAAAGAGCTCGGATAATCGTTTGTATCCCAAGGCATATATAATACACTCCTTTTTCCAAAGTTTCTCATTCTATTCCTCTTTTAGCATTTTTTAAAACAAAAATCTGTAATCAAAAAGTAAAAGTATCACAATTTTAATTTTTTTTGATTTTTTGCATCTAAATGTTAGAAAAACATTACGTAATGTGTTACTATTTCTAACATAAGATATTTCGAGAGATAATCTCAATATATAAAAAGGTGAGGAGAAAAGTATGACTTACACGAAACAATCAATTTTAGACGCTGTAAAAGAAAAACAAGTGGAATTTATCCGCTTGGAATTCACAGACATGATGGGAGATACGAAAAACGTAGAACTTCCAATTGAGGAAATTGAAATGGTTCTCGACAACGAAGCAATGTTCGACAGTTCATCGATTTCCGGTTTTTCAGATATTCAGGAAAGTGATATGTATTTATACCCTGATTTAGATACTTTCCTGATCCTGCCTCAAGAGATGGATGAAGATCCCATCGCCCGTTTCATCTGTGATATCTATACTCCTGATGGAGAACCCTTCGAAGGAGATCCTCGTTACATTTTGAAAAGAGCTATGGAACAAGCCCATGAAATGGGATATACAGTAAATGTAGGACCTGAGCCTGAATTCTTTCTTTTTAAACTAAATGAGGAAGGCTATCCTATCCGTAAAATGAATGACCGTGCCGGTTACTTCGATGCTTCTCCAAAAGATAAAGGAGATAATGTTCGCCGGGATATCGTTCGCACACTTAAAAAGATTGGTTTTGAAATGGAGGCTTCCCACCACGAAGTGGCTAAAGGCCAACATGAAATTAACTTCCGTTTTGATAAGTTAATTAAAACGGCTGATAACATCCAGACATTTAAAAATGTAGTTAAAGACGTAGCTACTAATCATAATTACCACGCGACCTTTATGCCGAAACCAGTTTATGCAGAAAACGGCTCCGGTATGCACTGCCACCTTTCCCTGTTTAAGGATGGAGACAGCGCTTTTTATGACAACGGTTCAGATGATGAGATTTCACAGACTATGAAGTATTTCATGGGTGGTATCTTGAAACATGCGAACGGAATCGCTGCAATTACGAATCCAAATGTTAATTCATATAAGCGCCTAGTCCCTGGCTATGAAGCCCCTGTAAGTGTCGCATGGTCTCACTCTAACCGAAGCTGTATGATCCGGGTACCGACTACACGTGGACTTGGAACCCGTTTTGAAGTGCGAAATCCAGATCCGACAGCAAACCCTTATTTAGCATTAGCCGTTCTTATTCAGGCTGGTCTTGAAGGGATTCAGGAAAAAATTGATCCAGGTGAAGCTGAAGCACGTAACCTGTATGAAGTTGAGGATGAAAGCATTCCTACACTTCCCACAAACTTAAAAGAAGCACTTGAGTCTCTTAAGAAAGACAACCTGCTTCTTGAAGCCCTTGGCGATCATACCTCCAAAATATTTATTGAGGAAAAAGAATCCGAGTGGACAGAGTATTCCCTGCAGGTAAGCAGCTGGGAGCTTGAACATTATATGAGTAAGTAATCGAAAAAACCCTGCTGAACATTCAGCAGGGTTTTTAATTAATCTTTACCTTCTATGAAGTTCTGTTTCTTTATGTCTTTTTCCATTTCGTTAATCTCTTCTGTAATTTCATCTAGTTTCTCTTCAATGACGTTCATAAACAACAGCCGGGAATCCAGGTCTTCTTCTTCAAATTCCAACGACTGCCCGAGAATCTCCTTCACCTGCTTCTCCAGCTCTTCAACAAGCTCTAACGTCTGTTGATCCTCTCCTCCCAATTGATCAATTTCCTTATTCAGTTCTTTTATTCTGTTATTTAAGTTAGTGTTTTCTGCCTGAAGGTCTTTCTTGTCTTTCGATAGCTTCGTAATTTTTTGTTTTAATGATTTTTCGTTATCTTTCGCTTTCTGCACAGATTCTTTATACTCGTTTATCGTTTCATTCTTTTGTGCAGTTTCTGTAGAATAAGCCTCTTCTTTTTCTTTTAATTTCAACTGCAGCTCTTCTAAACTGCTTTCATATTCTTTCTCTTTTTCCTTCGCCTTTGAAACACTCAGTTTCAGCGCCTGAATTTCCCTCTTCTTTTCTTCATGGTCCTTTTGCAGATTTACGTAGCTCGCCTGCAGCAATGCCATATCATGCTGCTGCTGGGAAAGGCGCTGACGATTTGTCTTAAGATCACCTTCTAATGTTTTAACTTCATTAGCCAGCGACTGCTTTTGTTGGAGAAGACTCGAATTTTTACCTCGCAAGGCTGAAGCTTCTTCAGACAGTGTTTGATATTTGTTCTTAGAATCTGCCAGTTCACTTTCAGAAAGACGGAGTTTCTCGCCAAATTCTCCTTTAACGGTCTGGACTTGTGAATTTAAGTCCTGCCGTTCATCGAGCAGACGTTCATTATCTTTCTTTAGTTTCTCAAGCAAAGAATAATGGTAGTTATCCTGGTAGTCCTTCACTTTCTCTTTATATTTGTCTAACTCGGCTTTAAAATAAATTAATTTTTGCTGTAATTGAATAGGGTCACTTCTCAACTTCAATAACCTCCTATTAACCTTAAAGGTGTTTTTCACCATTTTATTTGCATTCTATTTTTTAAGAAGTGAAATTACTTCATCAAAATTCTTTTGATCCTCAGCTAGTAAATTGTCTAATTCCGTAAGCAGTGGTTCAGCATGAATGGTTTCCTTGTGTTCTTTTTCATCTGCCATGTATTTCTCCCAGTGCATAAGAAAATAAAGCATAAGCATGTTTAAAAGCTGATTATCAAGGAAGGCAAAGCTTTTTCCCTTCGACCTTTTTTCGTCTTGTACTTCATCCGTTAATAGGTCCCTCATAAATTGTCTAAGAAGCTGTTTCCCTAAGAGATCTTCCTCATGATTCCTCTTCATTTTTTTCCCCCTGTTCAGGCACAGTGCCGCTTAAACTGATTGTATTAAGCGCTGCCATTCCTTCATTAAATTCGTCGCAATAACCAAACCCATTTACCTGCCCTGAATAGGACTCCTTGGGCAGCCACTTTAGCTGAAAACTTGGGAAAGTAAGCTTTTGATTAGGCTCCACGGTCTGTTGTTTTAAAGGCTTTAACCATATTTCTTCTTTATTAGATGGCTCGTTTATCCTTTCCCAGTCGACAGAAAGGTTTTTTGAAACCGTCATGCCTTTATTCACGTACTTGCCAGAGAATTCAAATGGTGCTTCTTTGGACAGCTGAATACATATGCAGGGATTCGTAATAGGAGCAGTGCCACTGTTTAAAAGATGAAAAGAACCAATGCACAGATTTTCACTTTTAAGACCGTGAGCGAGGTTCAGGGAATATGTAAAATAACAGATAAATTGGCTGGATTTTTCCGTTTTTTCAGATGAAATGAGTTCTTTTAAAGTATTACAATAGGACTGATTCTGCTGTTTAATTTCCAATATTTTCGCCCGTAGTACCTGAATCTCACTGTTTGCCATAATCCCACCCCTTTGCAGAGCATTTCTACCTTCATCTTATGATTGACACTTTAGCAATATCACCCACTTCTTTATCCTCTCTTACTCTTAACTTATATTTTCACAAAACAAGCATATGGTGTTACTAACCAATAAATTTGCGACGTGACTTATTTAAGGAGGACATAATAATATGAACAAAAAGAAACCTAACAACGTTGATGAAATGGATCGTCTCAAACAGCGTATTGATGCTTATAAAGAATTGATAGATAAAACAAAAACGGAGCATATGGCAGCCTCCTCTATTAAAGAGGACATGCAGGCATTCAAATTAAAATTTGGAGAAATGGAACAAAATATGGCTCATGTCGAACATGCAGTTTCTCAATTGAGAGAGGATATCTACGAAGTAATGAAGAATATAACACAGCCTCAGCATCAGGAGGTTTTAGACAAGATCAATAAGTTAATGGAATTGCAGCAGGAAGTATCGATAAAGAACCTGAACCAAGCCTCCTTGCCTTCCCAGGAAAGCCCGCCGGAAGAGCAGCCGAAGAAAGCCGTGCCAAGTCAGACGAACTTTAGACAAATTCAAAATATGATGAAAACGTCTAATAACATCACCAGTCAGGATTTTTCAGGGGGGACCATGCCGTCTTCTCGTTCTTTTCCAAAAGCAGGTGATTCATCAAGAACCCATCACAGCCAATACCCAAACATGCCACAAAAAAACAGTGGAAGTATGCCTTTTAGAAATCAACTGAACTCTTCTATTCATAATCAATCACCTTATTCCAGCCATCATTCAAAACAACAAAATTTTGAACTTAACCAATTTAACAAGCAAAAATTCAATCAATCACCCATTCAAAAGAAACATCAGATCGACCGCCGGAAACCACAACCAAAGAAGGAAAACGAAACGAGAATGAATAACCCGGAGAGTGATGAAAATGAAACCGAGAGGCCGGCAAAGTCGGCAACATCTATGTTCCTGTCCTTTTTTCAGAAGAAAAATCGAAGAGTAAGAAGACGGACATGAATCAACTGGTCATGTCTCCTGACCTGTATAACAGACTTATTGAATATGGAAGCCAAGAGCTTCCCTATGAATCATGTGGGCTTTTGTGCGGGAATGGTAATAAAGTCAGCAGTATTTTCCATTTAGGCAATGAGATCAAATCTACACACCGTTTTTACATTAGTCCATCCACTCTTGAATCTTCACTTGCTCAAATCGGCAAACGCGATGAAACCGTCCTGGCCATTTATCACACTCATCCTACTTCATCTCCTACCCCTTCCCGTGAAGATGTAAAGAGCCATGTGGATCCTGAGATTAAAATGGTCATTATCTCTTTTAAGAAAGAACCACCTGAGGTCAGCTGCTTTCAGATTTATGAACACGGGTATATATCTTTTCCACTTGATATTAAAACACTTTAGCCCGCTCATTTTGCAAGAAAGGGACTATAATATACCAATAAGTGAAAGGAGTTGGTTGTCCTGAAAGCAAGAAGAGTTGCTCGAAAATCTGTTCATAATGTTCAAAAACAGCCTTCAGAACCACCTAGGGTTATTAATACATCCTCTTCAAAAAAAGCGAAGTTAACCGGTTATAAAATAGGCGGTTGCTGTGGGAAGAAAAAACCTCTTAAACCTTAAATAAAATATAAAAACCGCCTATTCGGCGGTTTTTTTATATGAAGTAATCTGTAACTCCCCTCAGGCAAAAAGCACGGATTTATTTAAAACATTTCGCACTCTAAGGCTTCAAAATTATTTTTCCTTTCGTCTTCCTGCCCTGGAGAAGCTCATGTACCAGTGCCGCATCTTCCAGTGGATATGTTCCACCAAGTGTTAATTTTAGTTTATTTTCCATAACTAGCTGGAGAATTTCCTTTAAACTTTGTTGAAAAAGCTCTTGCTTTTTCATAATTTGCGGAAGGAAAAAGCCGATGACAGACAAATTACGATTCATCAATCCAGACGGGTGCATTACAGCTTGCTCACCGCTTGCGGCTCCATATACGACTACTCTCCCGAATGACCGCATACATTTTACTGTCTCCGTAAATATGTCTCCACCTGCCATCTCTAAAGCCACATCAACACCTTTTCCGCCGGTTTCTTCCATTACTTCTTCCCGCCAGTTTGGTTTTGTATAATTTACGAGTACATCTGCTCCTAACTCCTGGGCCATCGAGAGTTTTTCTTCTGTACTCGCTGTTGCAATTACTTTGCCTGCATGAAAATGTTTAGCCAGTTGAACAGCTAATGAACCCACCCCGCCAGCAGCAGCGTGAACAAGTACGGTCTCTCCTTCAGAAAGCCTGCCCATAGTTTTTAAAATATGATAGGCCGTCAGTCCCTGTAGAGGAAGTGCTGCGGCATGTTCATCACTTACACCTTCAGGAATGGGAATGAGGCTCCTTGAATCCGCTGCTGCATATTCCGCATAGCCTCCTGAGGAGATTAGCGTAACGACACGGTCCCCTTTTGCAAATCCTTTTACTTTTTCTCCTATGTTTTCAATTACACCGGCCACCTCTGCGCCAGGTATAAAGGGAAGCGGGGTCGGAATGACATATGCTCCTTCTCTCCTTGCTGTATCTGCATAGTTCACCCCAATGGCCGTAACCCGCAGCAAAACTTCATGACCGTCAGGGGCCGGCTGCTCCATATCGGTGTATTCTAAAACTTCAGGGGCTCCAAATTTCTTAAATTGAACAGCTTTCATAAAGAACTACCTCCCAATAAATTCCGGTTTACGCTTATCTTTAAAAGCTTGAACTCCTTCTTTATGATCCTCTGTAGATACCATAATCGCCTGTGTGAGACGTTCCTGTTCGAGAATATCTTCCAGGGAAGATCGTTCCGAAAGATCAACGAGCTTTTTCATCATTCCTATGGCACGCCCCGGTCCATTTGCCAGCCTTAACGCATAATCCATAGCGTCAGACTCCAGGTTCTCAAGAGGAATCACGCGGTTCACAATTCCCCATTCCGCTGCGGTTTCAACTGGAATAGGTTCTGCTGTAAATAGCAGCTCTTTTGTACGATAAGGACCAATCAGCTTAGACAAGAAATAGTGTCCGCCGCCATCTGACACAAGCCCTACTTGAGCAAAGCTTAATACAAACTTACTCTCTTCAGCTGCAAGGATTTGATCACAGGCTAGCGCTAAATTAAAACCGGCTCCGGCTGCGTAACCATGAACAACAGCTATGACTGGCTTTTCTACTTGTTTGATCTTCAAAATCAGCTTGTTTAACTTTCCGACATGATCATATAAGTGGCTGGCATCTGCTTCTCCCATCGTTTTTACGTCGCCGCCAGCTGAGAATGAGCGCCCGGCACCGCTTAAAACTACCACTTTCACCTCAGGGTTTTTTTCAGCTTCTAATAGCGCTTCCATAAGTCCGCTGATCATATCATCAGAAAAAGCGTTCAACCGGTCCGGCTGATTTAAGACACATGAAAGAATCGGGCCTTCGTGACTTACAAGTAAATGACTGTTTCCTAGTTTCATACTGTTCATTCCTCCTTAAAGTTAAAAGCTTTGTCATACCCTGCGATGAGTATTCCCGCGTCTCCTCTGCTTATATTATGCAAGCATATTTCCCGGGGAATATATTGTCGAACATCGTCCAATGATATTTTCACTTGTGAACTATTTTCCTCTAGTAAAAGACAGTATCTAAGGAAATTCCTTAAAAGATTAAATCCCCCTTCTTAGGTTAGGAATACTTCATCGTTCAACCTCCCTTATCTGGCCAGTAGAAGAATCATACTTGCTGATAACATGAAACAATCCTTCCTGAGCCACAAATTTTATTTCCTGTTCATCCATCCCAAAACCGAGTAATATCTGCCCAATTTTAGTAGCTCGAAGGAGCTGAAACGGGGACTGAGGAATTCCACTATAAAACAAAAGGGCGGTCTGAGCCGAATCTGATAATTCAAACTCGCCCATTTCTACAAGATAAGAAATGAGACTCCCAGCACCATAGAAATCTTCCATCGTAAAATGCCCGCTCGTTCCTGAACAAACAAGAACAATAGTTTCCTCCGCATGATGTTCAATAAGATGCTTCGCCATCTCCCTGTTATTCAGCAAAGAAGATGTATATAAATGATCAGCCTGTGCAGATCTGTTCACAGCTACTGTCCCATTTGTTGTAGATAAAATAAGATGCCTTCCCTTTACAATGGGATTGAGAAATGTCCTTAGAGGATGATGGAACCCTTCAATAGTACGCCCCTGTTCTTCTCCAGCAAGGACATAAGCTTCTTCAAAGGTTTTAGCTTTTTCCCGGGCTTGGGCCTTATCATAAACAGGGATAACAGATGTGGCCCCATCTGCTAATGCAGCTGTAATGGTTGAGGTTGCAAATAGCACATCAAAGACGACTGCGATTTTTCCCTTCATTTGATCTGGCTGAATATCTTCCTTTTTAAAAATTAGTTGGATATTTCCCATTTTACAATCTTGCCGTTTCTTCAGCATGTTGAATTAAGTTATTCACGAATACGTTCATATTAGAAAATCTTGAATCATTGGTCTGGCCTTTTTTATACCTGTAATAAATCTGCTGAATAATGCCGGCCAGTTTAAAATAAGCAAACGTTAAGTAAACATGAATGTTCTCGACATTGCGGCCGCTCTTTAAAGCATAGTTTTCTATAAATTCATTCCTTGTATAAAACCCATCCCGTGCTGTTAAAGGGGTTTTACCGAGGCCGCGCTGCAGAACTTCAGGGTCATCCTTCTCAATCCAATAACTCATAGCCGCACCTAAGTCCGCTAACGGGTCACCGACCGTAGTCATCTCCCAGTCAAACAAGCCGACCATGTCTCCTTTTTCGTTAAAAAGCGCGTTATTAAGCTTATAATCATAATGAATAATGGATGCTTCTGAATTCACAGGAATGTGATCAGCCAGCCAGTTTTTAATTCGTTCGCCGGACACGACATCGTCTGTTCGGGCTTTTTCAAAACGGTTAATCCATCCGTGAATCTGGCGCTCCATAAATCCATCTGGTTTCACCATATCCTGAAGCGCTGTTTTTTTATAATCAATATTATGAAGCTCTGCTAAGCGGTCGACCATTGTTTCAGAGATTTTACGCCCCATTTCAGGGCTTTCCTCTATTTCTTTAGGATAATCCGTGTCTAAGACAAGTCCATGTCTTCTTTCCATCAGGAAGAATGGTGCGCCAAGCACGCTCCCGTTATCAAAGGCAAATGGTTTAGGTGCTAATGGGAAAACCGGATGCAGTGCTTTTAGCACGGTATATTCTCTCTCCATATCGTGGGCTTTAGGCGCTACCGGCCCCATTGGCGGTCGGCGCAGCACTGCTTCCCACTCTCCTACTTTTAGTTCATAAGTAAGATTCGAATGGCCTGTTCCAAATTGGTTTATTATTAAAGAGTCTTGTGGCAGCTCAGGAAATGTATGGCTCAGGAATGACTTCAACTGCTCTTGAGGCAGCTCCTCTCCTTTACGAACTTTTTGAGTAACGTTCATGAACACCCTCCTTACTTAGCAGCAAACTGTTGTGTCTCTAGCTTTCTCTTCATCTCTTCTGTTAACGGCCGGCTCTTCTGCTCATTAAAATCAAATTGAACAACAACTGTACTCCCTTTTGCCACTAACTCTCCGGAGTCTTTCACATACATTTCCTGCTCCATGTGAAAACTGGAATTTCCAATTCTGCCGATTCCTGTTTTAATGATCACCTGCTGGCCGAAATAAACCTGCTTAATAAAGTCGCATTTAATGGAAGCCACGATAAAATTCCAATCTTCATCTACTAGATTTAAGTCATGAAAAAACTTAATCCGCGAATCTTCCATATAGACGAAGTAGTTATTGTTATTCACGTGTCCTAGTAAATCTGTTTCACAAAATCTAATGTTGATTTCTGTTTCATGCATCTTTTCCACTCCTAGACTTTTGAATGATACTCATAAAATCCTTTGCCGGTTTTTCTGCCCAGTTCCCCTGCTTCTACTTTATCTGTCATAGTTTTTGAAGGTTTATCTTTGGGATCTCCGGTCTCTGCGTATTGCTGCATCATGACATAATAACCGACATCAATTCCAGATAAGTCCATCAGTTCAAAAGGACCGATCGGGTGACTCAAGGCCTTACGCGTAATTTTATCGATATCTTTATAATCCGCATATCCACCCTCGTATAAAGCCATCGCCTCATTTTGGATAGCAAATAGAATACGATTGGCAATAAAACCTGAGATTTCTTTTTGAAGCAGAACAGCGGTTCTATTCATTTTTTCACAAACTTCCATAGCGATGCCCGCTGTTTCTTCTGAGGTATGCTCCCCCTTTACAACCTCTACACAGTCCATTACCAGTGGAGGAAAGAAAAAGTGCATATTACATACTTTATCAGGTCTCTCTGTTGCATCCGCGATCAATGAACTAACTATAGTCGAAGAATTGGTGGCAAGTACAGCATGGGCAGGTGCTGCCTTATCGAGTTTCTGAAAGACTTCCCGCTTGATGTCAAGTTTCTCGATGACTGCCTCTATAACTATGTCAGCATGCCGAACTGCTTCGTTAAGATTTGTTGTGAAATACAACCTCTTAAAGGCAAGATCTCTCTCTTCAATGGAGATCTTGTCTTTTGCCACCCATTTGTCCATAATTTTGTTCAGTTTCAATCTGGCCTGCTTTAAGGCCTCTTCGTTTACATCCTGAATATTTGTGTCAAACCCTGCTAAAGCGCTCAGCATCGCAATCTGATGTCCCATTGACCCGGCACCAATTACTGACACATTTTGAATATTCATGCTTTCCCTCCTTTTAACATGAGGCGTGCATACCGCCATCGACGACAAGCACATCTCCCGTAACGTAATCAGAAGCTGCTGATGCGAGGAATAAAGCCGCTCCTTTTAAATCTTTCTCACTGCCGAACCTTCTTAGCGGTGTACGACCAAGAATTATATCTCCTCCTTGTTCAAGCAGCACCTTCGACATTTTCGTTGGAAAGAACCCAGGCGCCAGTGCATTCACTTGAATATTGGATCCACCTAACTTTACCGCTAAGTCTTTTGTAAAAGTTACGACAGCCCCTTTGCTGGCATTGTAGCCGATCGTATCCATAAAGCCCGGGTCAGTTCCGCCAAGACCGGCAACAGAAGCAATGTTAATGATTTTTCCAGACTGTTGTTTAACCATCACCTCTCCCACTTTTTGAGACATTAAAAAGGTCCCGGTTACGTTCACATTCATCACTTTTTGAAAAGCTTCCAGCGGCATTTCCAAGGCAGGAGCCCCCCATGAAGCTCCGCTGTTATTTATGAGAATATCGATATTGCCAAACTCCTGTACCGTTTGGTCAACGACCTGTTGAACCTGCTCATCGTTTGTTACATCACAGGAAAGGGCCAGTGTTTTTACTCCATGCTCTTCCCGCAGTCTTTGAGCCACTTCTTCACATGCCTCTACCTTCCTCGAGCATAAAACAATATCAGCCCCGGCTTCAGCTAATCCTTCAGCTATTTGTTCACCCAGACCCCTGCCGCCGCCTGTCACAATAGCTGTTTTTCCCTTCAATTCAAAAAGCTCCATTACATGCATGATAGATCTCTCCTTATGCTTTTGCCTTATACCAATTAAAAAATGCCCCTTCCAGTCACTTAGAGAAGCATACTCACCATTGAATAACCAGCTCCATATGTACTTGTTTGTTCTTCCTTCTCCTCCTTTATCATCGGTAGAATTTTCGTTAACAAAAAAGCTGGTTACAATATATTTTTTAAACATACCAGTTGGTATCTTCCATTTTATACCGACAATTCTGATAATTCAAGCAGAAAATGAATGGTTATTCACTTATGGACAGGCATATTTAGGGACAATTACTCAATTGCGGTGATAAACTACTTCTTGATAAAGGAGGTCGAACTTAATGAAACTATTTGAAAAATATACATTGCCTTCAGGTACTGAACTTAAAAATCGTATCCTAATGGCTCCGATGACCAATTTTTTATCTAATGATGATGGAACAGTTTCTCTAAAAGAGCTTGATTATTATGCTCGTCGTTCCGGAGGAGCCGGGGCTGTAATCACTGCCTGTGCGAATGTGAATGTTTACGGTAAAGGATTTGAAGGTCAAATTGGGGTATATAGTGATGACCAAATTCCTGGTCTTAGAAAGCTTGCTGCCGCCATTCACGAACAAGGGTCTAAAGCAATTTTACAAATCCATCACGGAGGGCGAATGTGTCCGCCTCATTTAGTGCCTGATGAAGATATTGTGAGCGCAAGTGCTGTAGCGGCTGTGCGTGAAAATGCAAAAACTCCACGGGAAATGACAGAGGAAGAAATTTATAAGACGATTGAGGATTTTGAAAAAGCAACACAGAGAGCCATTGAAGCTGGGTTTGACGGAGTAGAAATTCATGGAGCCAATACTTATTTGCTGCAGCAATTCTTTTCGCCGCACTCTAATCGTCGGACTGACCAATGGGGCGGCAGTGTTAAAAACAGAATGAACTTCTCACTCGCTGTAGTGGAATCAGTTACTGCAGCTGTTAAGACATATTCAGAGCAGCCTTTTATTGTCGGCTACCGCTTATCTCCGGAAGAACGGGAGAATCCCGGGATCACATTAAAAGATACTCTTCAGTTTGCTGATGTTTTATCTGAGAAGAAGCTTGACTATCTTCATATTTCTTTAGGAGATTTCAACCAGACCTCCATTCGAGATGAGTCAATCACTCAGCCCGTTATTGAAGCTATTCAGAGCCGGGTCGGAGAAAAAGTTCCGGTTATGGGTGTAGGTTCTCTCTATACACCTGAAGAAGTAGAGCAAGCGTTGAATACCGTACCTCTTATATCTTTAGGCCGAGCATTTTTAATTGAACCGGACTGGATACAAAAAGTAGAAACAGGTGAAGAAGTCCGGACAAAAATGGACAGCGAAAATCAGGAAGAAGTGATCATCCCTGAACCCATGTGGACGAGAATAATGAGCGTACCTAATTGGATTCCAGTTAAATAAATAACTAAGCCCACCTTTTTGAAAAGGTGGGCTTTTTATGTATACTCGTTCAAGATTGCTCTTAAGAATGAAAGGGTGTAAACGGTTTGATCTTTTAATTGCTGATGTATCCAGGCAGATTCCCGGACTAATAAGCAAGCAATCTTCTTAACTGCTTTTGTATGGGAGGCTGGTGTTATATAGTTTTGAATGGTCAAAATTTCTGCAATACGTTCACGAGGAAGAGAACGATCCACTGTCTTTAATCCGAGCTGGGCTCGTTCCGTAGAATAGCGATGCAATAGAATCTTTGCAATACTTTCCCCACTATTTTGCAGCATTTTTACACTCCACAAATCATTCCCCCGGCCTGACGCCTTTTTATATTGCAGCAAAAAGAAAGCTGCGTCATCTACTGAATCTATAAATTCCTGGAGTGAGAGCTTTAAGATTTGGGCAGAAATAAATTTTTCCATTCTTTTTTCGGGATCGTACAGCACTTTAAAATAATCTTTTTCTAATAGAGTTTTCTCTGTAACCGTAAATAAATCGAGATGCAGCCAATTGTCATAGACGGCCAGAATCTGCGGTGCGATAATAAAAATATCATCATAAAAGAGTAACTTTCGATAGGATTTGACATGTTCCTTTCTATTAGGAAGAAAAACTTCCTCATCATCTACCAGCACATACAAATCCACATCTGAAAACTTATCCTCTTCCTTCCGGCCCATCGACCCTTTTAGGAAAACTGCTTTTACAAGGTGATCATTTTTTAAACTATTTGTGATCACTTCTACGCTTCATGCTGTATCAATTTAATCTCCCTCCCTTTTGTATTCCCTTATCTTACCTTAACTTTTAGGAGGAAACCAATATGCCCCACTTGCAAGTAAGTACTCTCTTTAGACGTTTACCACGCGAACATCCTCTTTTCAGCGAGATCGAAAGCGAATTTCTTAAACAGTCAGCTGGTCATTACGGCGAAAATACGGTATATCACTTTCTTCACTATTTACCCTCAGACTACCTGATCTTAAAGGACCTTCACCTATTCGACGGCCATAACCATTTTCAAATTGATTTCCTCGTAATATCAAAAAACTTTTTATTGATTATTGAAGTGAAGAACTTTAAAGGAGAGCTGATCTTTGACTTTGACAATTCTCAGCTTTTACGAAGATTAGCAGAAACGTTAGAAGTCTTTCCAGATCCCTTTTTACAAGTAGAACACCAGAAGATCCAGCTCGCTCAGTGGTTAGCCCTGTATGACTTCGGTAATATTCCAATCTACTCTTTTATAGCTATCGCAAATCCCAATACTAAAATTGAAACGTTAGGAAACCAGCCTTGTAAAAAAGAAAGGCTTGTTCGAGCCAAAGGACTTGTCTCTGCTGTTTACAACCTAAGCGCACGCTTTTCAAAAAAATTTTATTCAACGAATGAAATGACACAGTTGAGCGAGCGGCTTATGGCTGAAAATACGCCTTATCATGTTTCCTTATTAAAAAAGTACAATCTTTCCATAAAGGATCTTACGCCAGGTGTTTTATGTAAGGGATGCTCCTGTTTTACCATGGAGCGGCGGCGTGATCACTGGTGTTGTAAGGCTTGTGGAGTGAAATCAAAAAAGGCTCACCTAGAGGCGCTGCGTGATTATCAAATTTTGTTTGGAAGCGTAGTTACGAGTGCAGAAATCAAAAGTTTTACTGGAATACATTCAGACTATCATGCAAAAACGATCCTCATTGAGAACAGCGCAAAAATTATCGGGAAAACTAAAGACAGAAAATATGTCCTGAAACCTTTATTTTAGAAAAATGGTGACTTATTTAAGAATCCCGCATCGTTATTTTAGAATCCAGCACCGTTATTTTAGAATCCCACTCCATTATTTGAGAACCCCCCCCCCCGTTATTTTAGAATCCACCCGATCGCTCAACCTCAGCGACCAAGCAAAAAAAGAGAAGCGGCCTATTCCGCTTCTCTCGTAAAATCATTATCTAATTTGACCGTCGCCTTTCATCAGGTACTTAATTGTTGTTAAAGCAGGCAAGCCCATTGGTCCCCGGGCGTGAAGTTTCTGAGTTGATATGCCGATTTCTGCACCGAAGCCAAGCGCACCGCCGTCTGTGAATCTAGTAGATGCATTATGGTAAAGAGCGGCTGCATCAACAAGGTTTAAAAAATGTTGAGCGGTTTCGCTGTTTTCCGTAATGATCGCTTCTGAATGCTTCGTTCCGTAAGTTTCGATATGGGCAACGGCTTCTGCCAGATCGCTTACTGTTTTAACAGCTATATCTGTACTCAAGTATTCATTTGCCCAGTCTTCCTCTCCAGCTGGTACTGTGCCTGGAATATGAGCCATTGCTTTCTCATCTCCATGCGGGTTAATGCCGTGCTTCTTGAAGGCTTCTATGAGAGCAGCACTGTTTTTCTCCAGCCATTCTTCATGAACGATAAGCGTTTCAGCGGCATTACAAACGGCTGGACGGTCTGTTTTAGCGTTCACTAAAATGTTAATTGCTTTTTCTACATCAGCTTCTTTGTCGATATAAATATGACAGTTTCCAACTCCCGTTTCAAGGACCGGCACTGTCGCGTTTTCTACAACTGCCTGAATAAGCTTGCCGCCACCTCGTGGAATCAGTACATCAATATGCTCTTTCATCGTAAACAGCTGATTTGTCGCTTCACGATCTGTGCTTGCGATAAACTGAACCGCTTCTTTTGGGATTTTAGTCTGTTCAAGTCCTTTATGCATAACTTCTACAATCGCCTGGTTAGAGTGAATGGCAGAAGATCCGCCTTTTAAGACAATAGCATTTCCTGATTTAAGGGCCAGACCAGTTGCGTCTACGGTTACATTCGGACGAGCTTCATATATCATGCCGATTACACCTAATGGTACCGTTACTTTTTCTACTCGAAGGCCATTGTCTAACGTCCAGTCAGAAAGAATGTTTCCAGTTGGGTCTTCAAGCTTCGCCACATCACGTAATCCGTCAGCAAAATCAAAAACGCGCTCTTTTGATAAAGACAGACGATCCATGAAGGCATTAGAGAAACCTTTTTCTTTGCCGTTCTCCAGGTCTTTTTTATTTGCTTCAAGAATCGTTTCATAATTTTCTTCTAACACGTCAGCTAAGTGAGTTAATGCTTCATTCTTTTCAGCTTCTGAAAGCAGCAGAAGTTTTTTTGAAGCTTTTTGTGCTTCCTTTGCTTGTTCCTCAACGTTCACATTACTTTTCATTAGTGTCATCCAAGACCTCCTTGAAAAATTTAGGGCCCCGCCTCTTGCGGGAGATACTGAAAAAAGGATTTCCCGCCCTGTATCAACAGGGCGCTCCTTCTTATCTATTATACACCTACCGGCAGTTTAACTTCTAAGTGGCAGACAAGATCTTTACTTTCAATGGCTGCCATTTCATATTCATTAAGCTCATTGTCGCTCAGGCTGATCATTTTCTTCATTTGGTCAGAGGAATAGTTTACTACGCCCAAACCAATTTCTTCTCCATCTAAATCATGAATTCTAACGACAGCTCCTTTGGAAAAACGTCCGGAGACATGATGAACGTTAGCCGGCAGCAAATTATCTCGTTGGTCTACGATAATCTCACGTGCCTGATGGTCCACCGTCACTTTTCCTTCAGGACCGGAGTTAAAAGCAATCCACTGCTTTTTCTGGTTGAGGTTTTCCTGATCTGCTTCAGGCTCGAAATACGTGCCTTTTGCTTTACGGTAAACGGCATCGTACACAATATTGTCTTCACTGGCTTTTCCTAAGAAAGAAGTAATACCGGAAGCCATAGAAATCTTAAAGGCATCAATTTTCGATTTCATGCCGCCTGTGCCTACATCACTTCCTGGATCTCCTGCTGCATCTTCAATTTCCGGTGTAATTTCATGAACCGTATCAAGCAGCTTCGCATCTTTATTTTTTCGTGGGTCGGCGTCATATAAGCCGTCGATATCAGAAAGGATGATAAGTTCATCCGCGTCTACAAGTCCTGCTACTTTAGCAGATAGTGTATCATTATCGCCAAATTTAAGGCGGTCAATTGTAATCGTATCATTTTCATTCACTACAGGTATTATTCCCCGTTCTAACAATACATTAAGTGTGTTTCTCGCATTGTTGTAGCGATTTTCATCAGAAAAATCACTGCGGGTTATTAAAATCTGTGAACCGATATAGCCATGAGATAGGAATAATTCAGAATATGATTCCATAAGCAATCCTTGGCCAACGGACGCTGCCGCTTGTTTCTCTGGTAATGAATCAGGACGGGTCAAGCAGCCTAATTTACGATAGCCTGCTGCTACTGCTCCAGAGGAAACGAGTAACACCTCATGTCCATCATCTTTGAGTCTTACAATTTCATCTACTAGCTTTTCAAGTTTTCTGCGGCTGATTTCACCGTGAAGACTTGTTAATGAACTACTGCCAATTTTAATAACTACACGTTTCTTGTTCGTGCCGTTAACCAATTTATCACTCCTATTTCATTTCTCTCTTTATTTAGATCCAACTAGCATACTTTCTAGTTCTCTGCTCATTTCTTTAGAACGGCTGGCTGCCCCTTTAATAGCTTCTGCTATGGCTTCGCCGCCGCCTGCTTCGTCCAAAGCATGGAGACCGGCTGCTGTTGTGCCGTTTGGTGATGTTACATTTTCTCTTAGCTCTGATGGAGATTCTTCACGTTCCAGCATCATCTTTGCTGCTCCGAGTAGAGTTTGTGCTCCAATTTCTCTCAATGTCTCACGATCGATGCCTTCTGCATTTCCTGTTTCTTCGATGTGTTCCATTAAATAATAGAAATAAGCCGGACCGCTTCCTGCGATTCCTGTGAAAACATCCATTTTATCTTCTTCAATGATGAATACTTGGCCGATGGCTTTCATTAATTCTTTCGTAAACACGACCTGATCAAATGCTGCATGCTTTCCTGGAGTTACGGCTGTTGCGGACTCTCTCAACATGCTGGAAGTATTCGGCATCACGCGGATAACCTGCTGGCCATCATTTAATCGTTCTTCCATATATGATGTGGAAATCCCGGCAAGTACAGAGACAAGTACTTGATTGGGTGTAATTTTATCTTTTAAATCTTCCAGTACGGCGTCAATATCTTTTGGCTTCATCGCCAGAATAAACTGATCAACTTCTGCAAAATCCAGTTCATCTTTTAAAACGGTTCGGACACCATACGTTTCTGTAATTTCATTTAAACGCTGTTGATTACTTCTATTTGTAACAATGATTTGCTCGGCAGGAATTTTTCCTGACTCCACCATTCCAGAAATCATAGCTTCAGCCATTGATCCTGCACCTAGAAAAGCAATCGTTTGATTCATCATGTGGGTTTCATCTCTCCCTGTTCTTTTTGTTCGCTCTCAATTAACACGTTTTTCATAATAACATTTGGGGAACTAACTTCAAGGGGTATTTTGCAAGTCATGCTTATATTGTCCAATTAGTGAGCGTAAACGGTTTCATAGCGAGATATTTCCACACGATGGCTTCTCATCGGAAATAATTCCGTCTCAGGAGTATATATGGAGATTGATACACTGTTTATTATTGGAAAATCGCTCAATGGCGGGGTTAAATAAAAAAAAGATGTCCCTGATTAAAAATCGAGGACATCATTTATAAAAGAAAACGATGATATTTGGCAAGCTGATGATAAAGGTCACCCATTGGAACAAATCGAGCCATTCTCATAAGCTCTTTTCCTTCGTTAAATAAAATAACAACTGGAACGGTGAATATGCTGTATTCTCCGGCTATTTCTTTTATTTTTTCTGCATCTGCATGAATAGCATTTACTCCAGAAAATTCTTTTAGCAAATCTTCTACTTGAGGAAGCAGGGAATGACACACAGTACAGGCCGGCTGCGATATATAAAGCAGTGTAAGCTTATAGTTTCTAACATTTTCTCGTACTTCTTCTATATCGTTGACTCTCTTCATATACGAATCCTTCCTTTTTCTATCTTCTCTTCTTCCTCTATAATAAAACAAGAGGTGAAAAAATGAACGTAATCAGTTTTTCTTTTATTTTCTTTCTACTTTTTCTAGTAGCTGTGCTGCTATTGGACTCTATGAAGAACGGAATTACTCCGACTCCTTCCACTCATGTAGAGAGGGATGCAGCTTTGAAATTGGCAGACCCTCTTATGCCTAAAAGAATTGCAGACTTAGGAGCTGGCTTTGGCACCATGGCTTTTTCATTTGCCCGCCGTTTTCCTGATTCCAATGTCACAGCTTATGAGACAGCTTATATTCCGTGGTGTTTCTTGCAATTGAGAAGACTATTACAACCAAGACCTAACTTAAATATTAAACGACAGAATTTCATGAATGAAAATCTTAGTCAATATGATCTAGTGTTCACTTATCTATATCCTAAAGCAATGGACCGGCTTGAGGAAAAGCTGGACCCTAACACTACTCATGTTTTATCCAATTGCTTCGCTCTCTCAAACTGGAAGCCTTCTTTAATTTGGCCGGTGGCATCCAAAGTATCTTACAGCTCTATTTATTTGTATAGGAAGAAGGAATAAATTCAAACGAAGATTTTTCACCCGCAGAACCCTGTGATTAAACTTTAAACTACGTGACATGTAGAAAAAGGAATCATTCCTCTTATTTCTTCTGCAATTATCATACGCCCAGGCTTTAAATTACAAAAAAGGCTTGTTCTCTATTGCTTTCTTCCATACACTTCGCTATAATTACTTTTAATATTCAAATTCATTGAGAAAGAGAGTAGCTTATTCATTTCCTTCAAGCGAATCAGGGACGGTGAAAGCCTGATAGGATAAATAAGTGAACCGGACTTTCGAGAAGCCTTTTTGAACGGATCGAGTAGAAAAGGCCGGGGACCTCCCCGTTATTCAAGGTTTGAGCGGCTATTTTACATATAGCTATAAGAGTGGCACCGCGGACTAATCCCCCGTCTCTTCCTAATAAGAGACGGGGGATTTTTTTATGGATTATTAATAAGGAGGAAACAGAAATGGAAAAACATATATTTGCCATGCAAATCTCCCATCTGTTAGGAGAGGAATTTTCAAGAGACTGGGTTTATTCACAAATTGAAACACCGAAACAGGAAAAACTCGGCGATCTTGCTTTTCCGTGCTTTAAACTGGCTGCAAGTTTTCGTAAATCTCCACATAAAATTGCTGAAGAGCTGGCTCCACAGCTGAAACACGATCTCTTTACTTCCGTTGCAGCTACAAAAGGTTATCTGAATATTTTCCTGAACCAGAATTTTATTGCTGAACATACCCTCAAACAGATTCTTTCTGGAGACTATGGAAAACATGAATTCGGTAAAAATCAAACGATTGTGATAGATTTATCTGCTCCTAATATTGCAAAGCCCTTCTCGATGGGCCATCTGCGTTCAACAATTATAGGGAACTCATTAGCTAAAATTGGAGAATCCTGCGGCTATCAAACAGTGAAAATCAATTATATCGGGGACTATGGCACCCAATTCGGCAAATTGCTGGCTGCTTATCAAAAATGGGGCAATGAAAAAACGGTCCGTGAGAGTCCGATAGCCGAACTGAATAAATTATACGTAAAATTCCATGAAGAAGCGAAATCCACTCCGTCTCTTAATGATGAAGGTCGAAAGTGGTTTAAGCGTCTTGAACAAAATGATCCAAAAGCGCTTGAGCTTTGGAAGTGGTTTAAAGATGCGTCTCTTTATGAATTTAACAAAGTATATGATCTGCTCGGCGTACAATTCGACCTCCTCCGCGGCGAAGCTTATTATAATGATAAAATGGAAACAGTAGTCACACTTTTAAAGGAAAAAGAGCTGTTACAAGAATCTGATGGAGCCCAGGTTGTCCGCCTGGATGATCAAGCTCTTCCCCCCTGTCTTATTAAAAAGAGCGATGATACAACCACTTATGCAACACGTGATCTGACAGCCGCGATTGACCGTTACGAAAGCTTTTCTTTTACAGAGTCTTTGTACGTTGTCGGTCATGAACAGTCTCTTCATTTTAATCAGATCACTCATGTACTTAAAAAACTTCATTTTCCATGGGCCAGCCATATGAAACATATAGCCTTTGGCATGATGCTTCAGGATGGCAAGAAAATGTCTACACGACGTGGTAAGACGGTCCTTCTGGAAAAAGTCCTGCATGAAGCTATTCAGCTGGCAAAGGAAAATATTGAAGAAAAAAACCCGGCATTACCTAATAAGGACAAAGTGGCTCAGCAGGTCGGTGTAGGTGCTGTTATCTTTCACGACCTTAAACATGACCGTCAAAACGATGTGGAGTTTTCCCTGCAAGACATGCTGACCTTTGAAGGCCATACAGCTCCATACCTGCAGTATTCCTATTGTCGTGCCAAATCTTTATTATTAAAAGGTGGATTTGACCTAAAAGAAGCTTCTCCTTCTCTGATCGTTGATGGAGAATGGCCGCTTATTAAACAGCTTCGCGCCTTCCCGGAAGTTGTAAAGTCAGCATGGCAAGACTACGATCCGAGCAAAATAGCAAGATATTTATTAGATCTTGCTAAATCTTTTAATCAGTATTATACAACGACTAAAATCCTGCAGGGAGAACAGATGAAAAACCGTTTAACTCTTGTCTACAGTTTCTCCTATGTAATAGAAGAGGGTCTTTCACTGCTTGGTATTCAGTCTCCGGAAGCCATGTAAAAGGAGAGAATTTGATGATAGAACTGCCTATGTTTAACAAGAAGCTTGTTACAATAGGAATTGACGGCTGCGGAGGTGCAGGAAAAAGCACCCTTGCAGAAAAAATTGCCCGCATGTACCCCACTTCTACGATTGTTCATATGGACGACTTTTATCTTCCATTATGTGAAAGGAAAGTCATTCATGAAGTTGGTGGAAACTTTGATTATCAACGTGTGATTCATCAGGTGATTAAACCGCTTATAGACGGAAAAGAAAGCAGTTATCAGCGCTATGACTGGGATCTTGACGAGATGGCGGAGTGGCACACGGTTGAGCCCAATGGTTGTGTCATTATCGAAGGATGCTACAGCACGAGAAATGAAATGCGAGACTATTATGATTACACGATTTGGGTGGAAACCCCTGAAGCTGTAAGGTTAAAACGCGGTTTGGAAAGAGACGGAAATTCAGCGCTGCCGTTCTGGCAGGAATGGATGGCGGAAGAAAACCAATATATTAAAGAACAGCAGCCGCGTGAGAAAGTGGATCATATAGTGAGCGGTATTTAAAATATTTCCAAGCAAAAAGACCCTAAGATCACGATCTTTCCTATATAATGGCTCTTGGGAATACTTATAAAAGGAGAGACCTTATGGAGGGAACTGAGAATCACGAGAAATATGAATTTTTAGCAGATGATCCTAACTTTAAAGTTAAACCAGTCATGGCTTCTTTAATCATTGGTGCCTTCTTCGCTATTTTAAATGAAACATTATTAAATATTGCTCTTACCACCTTAATGGGAGAGTTTAATATTCAAGCTCCCACTGTGCAGTGGATGGTCACAGGATTTATGCTGATTATGGGAATTCTCATCCCTGTTTCGGCTTTTCTGCTTCAAACGTTTACTACACGAAAAATGTTTATGGGCACGATGGCGATCTTCACGGCCGGAACCGTAATTTGTGCCATTGCCCCTAGTTTCGCAATTCTGCTTACCGGCCGGCTCATTCAGGCAATTGGTACAGGGCTGCTTATGCCGATTATCTTTAATACCTTCTTATTGATTTTCCCACCGAGGAGGCGCGGTGCCGTCATGGGAATGGTTGGGTTGGTCATTATGTTTGCACCCGCTATCGGACCGACTCTTTCTGGAATTATTGTAGAGCATTTAGGCTGGCGGTACTTATTTATTACCGTAATTCCTTTTGCCCTGTTCTCCATCGCTTTTGGATATAAATATCTTTTAAACGTCGGGGAAGTAACAAAACCTAAAATTGATATCTTATCTTTAATATTATCTACTTTTGGATTTGGTGGTATTGTATTAGGTTTCAGCCTGGCTGGAAAAGGAGGATCAGGGTTCCTTGCACAGGAAGTCATTCTCTTAATTGTAATAGGCACAGTCTCATTAGTTATTTTTACAATTAGACAGCTGAGGATCGATGAACCGCTTCTAGATGTCAGAGTATTTAAATACCCGATGTACTCCGCTGCACTCATTATGTTTATTATTGTTATGATGTCGATGTTTTCTTCAGAAATAATTTTGCCGATGTTTATGCAGGGGCCCCTTCAGTTAACACCAGCAACTGCCGGACTTATTCTCTTGCCCGGCGCTCTTTTAAACGGTCTGCTATCACCTGTAATGGGTAAGCTTTTCGATAAGTTCGGTCCCCGGACATTGATTATACCCGCATCATTTGTTCTAACCGCCACGATGTTTTCTTTAAGCCGGGTAAGCGAAAATACGTCAGTGTATGTGATTGTAATCAGTTATATATTATTAATGATCTCTGTATCGGCTATTATGATGCCTGCCCAGACAAACGGTCTAAACCAGCTGCCTAAGCGCCTTTATCCTCATGGAACTGCGATTATGAACACGCTTCAGCCTGTATCCGGAGCCATCGGGGTTTCCGTGTTTATCAGTATTCTGACAACCCGGCAGCAAAGTGTCCTTCAGGAGATGGAAAACCCCTCTGCCGCTGCAGCTGTAAACCAGGCGACCACTGCCGGAGTCGAGCTCGTTTATTTTGTAGCTTTTGGGATTGCCTTGCTTGGATTTATTTTATCGCTTTTTATTAAGAGAGCGAAACCGATCGACATGCAGGAAACCTAGGATTTTATGAGAGGAGAATTTAAAGATGTATCCTATCTATTATGCCGTAGCTATCATTGTCTGCATTATTGCTTTTGTGGGGACGATTAAAGTAGCAAAAGAATTAACAGCTAAAGAGAAGGAACAAGATACGGAAGAAGCTGAGTTAAACAGCTTAAAAGAAGAAAAAACCGGTACAGACTCCAGCATTCGAAGACTTACGATTATGTATGCCGTTACATTCGTCATCACCATCCTGTTAGTTTGGATTTTCATATTCTAAATTACGGTCATTTGAGGCTGTCGGGAAATCTCGACAGCCTTTTTTCTATGGACTATGATAATCTAAAAATCCGCTCTAAAAATTTTTTTAGAGCCTGCTATCTTTTTTTATTATGAAACACGCACATACTAAAACGTGAATACGATAATAAAAAAGTGGAGAGAGGCGTAAATATGGATTCCATATCCTTTCAAAATATTACTGAGTCCCACATGACGTTTGAGGATGTATTCACCCATATTATAAATTTTATGAAAGAAGACCCCATAGCCAATTACCGATTAATGCTCGGTACAGATTCCCAGGTGCATTTTGATCATACATTATTTATTACCGGAATCGTCATTCACAGAGTAGGAAAAGGAGCATGGGCATGCATTAGAAAAGTGAAAATCCCCCGGTGTATGGACACTTTGCACGAAAGAATTTCATATGAAACAACACTGACAGAGGAAGTAGCCTGCTTATTTACGAAGGAAAGAATCGACCAGATGATTGATATTATCCTCCCTCATATATATAAGGACGCCACGTTTACAATGGAAGGACATATAGATATTGGTGCGGGCGATAGAAATCGTACTCGAGTCTATGTCAATGAGATGATCGCCAGAATCGAATCTCTCGGGTTTGAACCAAAAATCAAACCGGATTCCATCGCGGCCAGCTGCTATGCGAATAAATATACAAAATAAAACCTATTCATTCTCAGGAGGAGTTGTGAAAAAGGCAATCAATACAGCCAGAAGCCCCGCTGTCAGTTTGCCTGCCATCACAGCGGCCATAACGTCTTTTTCCACTCCCGCAACAAAGCCGATATGACTTCCAAAGACAAACGCACCGCTCACAGCAAAAGCTGAATTTATCACTTTTCCTTTTGGATTCATGTCCTTCATGACGGCGAACATAGGAAGGTGGTGAGCTAAGGACGCAATTATACCTGTTAAAGCCGTTGAATTAATATGTAACTTTTTCCCCGCCCGAACCCAAAGGTTTTTTCCTGCCCGATTAATAAACGTAACAAGTGGATAAGCCCCCGCCAGGGTTATAGTTATACTCCCTACAATTTGAATCCCATCATTTAAAGGAGCAAGACCCGCAATCACCGTAAATCCGGTTAGTGTTTGAACAATAATTGCAGCTAACCCAAGAATAATCACCCATTCTACGCCCCTCCCAAATAACGCAAACAAGCGGGTAGTGATCTTGGTGAATTTCCATAGCCCAATTCCAATAAGAACGGCTAATCCTACTGTTGGAACTAAATTTTTCACCATCCAAAAAAACTCATATCCTGCGATTGCCCCGCCTGCTAAACAGCCTAAAGGTACCGTAACGATCCCGATCAATATTCCCCGGGAAAAATAAGGATGATCACTTTTTTCAATAATCGTCAGGGCTACAGGGATTGTAAACACAATCGTAGGTCCCATCATTGTTCCGAGAAATGCCCAAGAAAAAACCGCCGCCTGCTCAGATTCTGCGAGAGACTCTGCAAGCGGATAAGCTCCCATATCGATGGCAAGAATCATCGACACAAACATGGCAGGATCGGCCCCAATCCAATTGTACAAAGGGACGATTAACGGGGCCAGACGGCTTGAAAGTACCGGAGCGAGAGAAATAATCCCTACCATTGCCAGTGCCAGAGGTCCCATCATCATAAATGCTTCGTGGAACCTGTCGCCAAGCCCCAAACGATTATGTAGAAAGGCATAGTCCACCGCTCCAGCCGCCATAAAAATAGTAATAATAATTAATATTGCATCATTCAGCCACACACCGTTCCCCACCTTTTTCTTCTCTGCTGCTTCATTTTATTGTAAATTAAGAGTAACAAAAAAGGAGGGAAAATCGTTGGTTCAATTAGAAAAATTCACAGAAAAAGATGAACAGCAGCTGATCAGCTGGATAACAAGTTCAAGTCTCCTTGTACAGTGGGCGGGATCTTCCTTTATCTTCCCCCTCACAGCCAAACAGCTGAAGTCATATAGAGAGATGGATAATATCCACATATACAAAGCAGTAGATGAAGGAAAAACCGTTGGCCATGCCGCCTTAAAAAACATTGATCTTATCAACCGCTCCGCCCGCATTGGTCATGTTTTTATCCAGGAAGCATCACGCGGAAAAGGCATCGGTATAAAAATGATTGATAAGCTGCTTGATATTGCATTTAATGAGCTGAAATTACATAAAGTAAGTCTTGGTGTATTTGATTTTAATGAACCAGCCATTCATATTTATAAAAAGGCCGGTTTTCAAGTCGATGGCTGTCTCCGTGACCATAGACGGGTAAATAACAACTATTGGAGCTTGTGGGAAATGAGCATTTTGGAACATGAATGGAATGCAAACAATTTGTGAATTTCTTCTTATCTGTATAATGTTGGTTATTTTTTTGCTACGATTATATTTCATAGGTTAAATGAAGGGAAAGGTGAATATGAAGAAAAAGAGAATCTTGGCCATAGGAATTGCCGCCGGATTATTAATCATCGGCATTCTGACTCAAAGTTTAGGATTTTTAATGTCCGATACTTTTAATAACTCAAGAAATATGTTCAACGAAGATGATGCCCCTTCTGAGAAAGTAGTTGAGAGAGGATCTGACTCCAATCGAATTGCCCGGCTTACTGTAGACGGAACGATTGTTTCAGGTCAGGGATCAAATCCCTTTTCAGGAGAAGGATATAATCATGAGCTGTTCATGAAACAGCTTGAGACCATTAAAGAAGATAATACAGTAAAAGGCGTCCTTTTATATGTTAACTCTCCAGGTGGAGGAGTTTTCGAAAGTGCCGAAATTCATGATAAACTGCTTGAATTAAAAGAAGAAGGCAAGAATCTTTATGTGTCAATGGGCGGCATGGCCGCATCTGGAGGATATTACATATCTGCTCCGGCTGATCAGATTTTCGCTTCCAATGAAACCTTTACCGGATCACTTGGTGTTATCATGCAAAGCATCAATTATGAGGAGCTCGCCAATGAGTATGGAGTTAAATTCAATACCATTAAGAGCGGTGAATTCAAAGACATTATGAGCCCGACGAAAGAAATGACAGAAGGTGACCGGGAAATCCTCCAGACCCTCGTGGATGAGTCTTATCAAGGCTTCGTTAATGTCATTAGCGAAGGCCGCGACATGCCTGAAGATGAAGTCAGAGAATTGGCAGACGGCCGGATTTATTCAGGGCAGCAGGCCGTTGAGAATGGCTTAGTGGACCAGATCGGGTTTGAAGAAGATGCCTTAAACGCCTTAAAAGAAGAACTTGGCGGAAACCCGCAAGTCTTCGAATATTCTAAAACTGAAAACTTCTTCGGTGTTCCAATCAGTGTAGAAAGCTTTTTACCAAATAATGAAATTAAATGGATCAACGAAATGATTGATAAACGCCAGGGACCACGCATGATGTACATGTATACCGAGTAAAGGAGGAGACGAAATGGAAACCGTAGAACCAAATCACCACTCACTAAACCAGACGATTACGGAAAACCTAAAAGAATTTCAAAACGTGATCTACGCCGGATTCGCTCCTCGCTTCTTTGCTTATATTATTGATCTGATCGTCATTTGGAGCCTGAATTCCATTATTACAAGACCGCTTCTAAGATTGACCAATCTCACAGAAGCCAAACTATGGATTGAATTATTCAGTGCATCAAACCTCGCACAATCACTGGTATTCTTTTTATACTTTGCATTAATGACATGGTTTTTCCGTGCCACACTAGGAAAGATGATCTTCGGCCTTTCCGTCGAACCGCTTAAAGGTGTAACCCTTACTAAAGGCCAGATCATTTTCAGGGAAGTCATCGGCCGATACATCAGCATGGCTGCATTTGGGCTTCCTTACCTTGTTGTCATTTTCACAAAAAAACATCAAGGTCTCCATGATATGTTCGCAGATACTGCTGTTATTAAAGATAAAATGAAGAAATTGAAACACGATTTGAAGTCTTCATTAAGTTAGATTTGATGGGTCCCTCTTTAGAGAAAGAGGGACTTTTTCAATGCTTTTTTATGGCTGAGCTCTTCGACGTTGTCTTGCTCTTTTTCAGCAATTCTATTTACTCTTTCGGCGCTTCCCCGCTCCTTTTCAGCGCTTCTCCCCTCTTTCGGCCCTTCCCCGTTCCCTTTCAGCTCTTCTCATCCCCTCTTTCGGCGCATCTCTCCTCTCTTTCAGCTCTTCCAGGAGGAGATGCATTACACTCCCATCAAAAAAAGCACCTTTTCCATTAAGAAAAGGTGCTTCTGTAAAATTAACTGATCCCACAAGCAAAGGAACCATTTTTCTGAGAGTATTTCTGGTGATACTCTTCTGCTTCATAAAATGTAGTGACCGGAACCACTTCGGTAACGATAGGACGCTTAAAGACGCCTTTGTTCGTCCACTGCTGGATTTTTTCTTCAGCTACCGCTCTTTCGGCATCGTTGTGATAAAAGATAGAGGAACGGTATTGGTGGCCAATGTCTCCGCCTTGGCGGTCTTTTGTCGTAGGGTCGTGTGACTCGAAAAAGATATTAATAAGCCCGCCGTATGTGATAACATTTGGATCATATTCAATACGGATAGCCTCGGCATGACCTGTTGTTCCTGTTTTAACTAATTCATACGTGGGATGGGACACATGGCCGCCTGTGTAACCCACTCGTGTATTTGTAATTCCTTCAAATCGTTCAAAAAATGCTTCTACTCCCCAAAAACATCCGGCTGAAAAAATAGCTGTTGCCATGATTATCTTTCCTTTCCCTAAACGCAACTTCTACCTAAGAGAGTTTGACGGTTTTATCATCAAAAAACCCCTTTTCTTATCCAAAATTAAGAAAAGGGGTCGTCATATTTCCGTACGATCCTCTCATCTTCTAGAATGGCAAGTCCATTCTACAGGAATTGGCACCGTTCTCGTCAATCACATGATTGATTCGATGGTTGCCGGGCATCAAAGGGCCAGTCCCTCCGCCTCTCTGGATAAGAAGTTTCCGTTATATTTTTTTTAGTTGTTTTATATATTACTATCTTTTTTGTGTGAAGTAAAGGCGTATGCCTAATTTTTTCAAAATTAACTGTTTCCTGATGTGTAGACCTCTTCAAATGGCTGTACAATGACAAATCCTTCTCCTTCAAACTCCATTTGAATAGACTCACCGCTTCCACGCCCGACTAAAGTTTTAAGACTTATATCTGTGCGAAACTCCGGTTTTAAATGTCCAGACCAGGCTACTGTTGCATTAGGATCAGTAATTACAGGTGCTCCGGGCTTAACAAGGAGCGTTAAAGGTTCGTAATGAGAGGTCACCGCCACCCTTCCTCTGCCTTCTAAGGTTACATTAAAGAGTCCGCCTGCCATCATGCCAGCCACTTTTTTCATTAATTTAATATCCCATTGGATTCCTGGTTCAAACGCTAATAAATCATTTCCATTTACCGTAATCGATTCATTGTTAAGGTTAAAAATTGTAATCTTTTTCCCCTGATCGGCTAAGTACAGCCGCCCTTGTCCTGTGGCTTTCATGAGGGAACTTCCTTCACCTGAGAGGGCTTTTTTAAACATCCGGCCGACTCCGTGCTCAAAGATTCCTTCCCTTTCATACTTTATGTTTCCGGAATAGGAAATCATGGAACCCGATTTGGCCCAGACTTGATCAGTAAGATTTACTTCTAATATACGCGGTGTTTCTAATTCAAAGAACTCATTTTCACTTTCATCCTGCTTAGTTTTTCGGATAAATTCGTCAATTGAGTAATCTGCCATTATTCCAGCTCCCTTCATCGTTCATATCTTTATACGTGAGAAGAGCACTGAAGTTTCAAATCAGCCGAGAAAAACAGCACCATATAGCAGCGATCCTGCAATAACAAAGGCGGGATGGACTTTTACTTTTTCCATTAAAACAAAACTTAAGACAATTAGGAGAATAGTGTGCAGCATGCCCGCTGATATATAAGAAGTATGAAAAAATTGATACGCCATTACTCCAAGCAGAACAGCAATGGCCGGCCTGATCAGTGATGTCATCAGCTTTACCCGGGGTGAACCTTTGTATTTATTGAGCAGGCTTAAAAGAGCAATCATTAAAATTAACGAGGGAGCTACTGTAGCGAAAACGCCGACGGCTGCTCCGAGAATTCCTGCCTGCTCATAACCGATATAACCAGCCATTTTGGTCGCAATAGGGCCCGGCAGCGCATTAGCCATTGCGAGCATTTCACTGAATTCATTCACCGTCAACCAGTTAAACCGCCCGACTACCTCATTTTCCACGAGTGGTATCGAAGCTGGTCCGCCCCCATAGCCGACAATGCCAGGGATAAAAAATGCAATAAAAATATTCCAATAAATCATGGAGCTGTCTCCTTACTTTGCTGCTTATTGTCTTGATTTTCACCTTTCTTCATCGGCTTTACTAAAGCAAACACCAGTAAAGCTCCGATAATAATACCGGGGTGTATCCCTAGTCCTTCTATTAACAGCAGAGAGCCTCCCCCTAGAGCAATAGCAGCCAGGTATCCGAGACTTCCCTGTGCCTTTTTAAAAAAGTCGTAGGTCAATACAGCAAGCATTACACCTACTACCGGTACGACAGCCTGAGTCATTCCATTCACCCAGGCTAAATCTCGGAAATTATTTAAAAATGTCAGCAGAATGATTAATAGCACGATCGTTGGAAGAATAGTTGCTAATACAGCGTTTATCATTCCAAGTATTCCAGATACTCTATAACCGATATAGCCCGCCATTTTGGTAGCAATTGGACCCGGGAGTGAGTTGCCCAGAGCCAGGATATCTGCAAAGTCATCATCTGACATCCATTTATATTTTTTTACGACTTCATTATGAACGAGAGGTATAGAGGAGGGCCCTCCTCCGTATCCAAAAATCCCTACTCGGAAAAAAGCAAGGAATAGATGCCACTGTTTCATTGTTTCTCAGCCCCTCTCTACTCAAATTAATAGGCCGAAATCGTGCCATCCGTTCTCGATTCCGTGCCTCCATATAATGTGCCCTTATCATCACGCCAAATAATCTGGCCTCTTCCAAAAGCCCCCGTTTCCAGCTGAACATGGACATCATGCCCTTTACGGCGCAGTTCTTCTGCAATATGTGAAGGGAAACCCGGCTCCACCCATACCGTTTTATCCTTCATCCACTGCCACCTCGGAGAATCTAATGCAGCCTGAGGATTCAATTGGAAGTCAATTGTATTCATAATAACCTGCATATGACCTTGCGGCTGCATAAACCCGCCCATTACACCAAATGGCCCGACCGCTTCCGTATCTTTTGTTAAAAATCCAGGGATAATCGTATGGTATGAACGTTTATTTCCTTGCAGGGAGTTGGCATGGCCTTCTTCCATAGAAAAATTGTGTCCCCTGTTCTGCAAAGAGACGCCCGTTCCCGGAACAACAAGACCGGAGCCAAATCCCATATAATTACTCTGAATAAATGAAACCATATTTCCTTCATTATCCGCTGCAGCTAGATAAACTGTTCCTCCTTTAGGGGGAGTCCCAGGCTCTGGAGTTAAAGCTTTTTCAGAAATTAATTTTCTTCTCGTTTCAGCGTAGCTCTCACTTAGAAGCTGTTCTACCGTAACCTTCATATAATCAGGATCTGCTACATAATGCTGTCCGTCCGCATATGCCAGCTTCATCGCTTCAATCTGCTTATGATAGGTATCTGTTTCCTCTTTACTGTTTACCTTAAAGCCTTTCATAATATTTAAAGCAGACAGCGCCACAATTCCATGACCATTTGGAGGGATTTCCCATACATCATACCCCCGGTAATTAATAGAAATGGGATCAACCCATTGCGGCTCGTAGTTTTCCAGATCCTCTTTGCGAATGAACCCATTATATCTTCTGGAAAATTCATCGATCTTATCCGCAATTTCCCCATTGTAAAATGCTTTTGCATTCGTTTCCGCTATTTTTATAAGAGTATCTGCATGACCGGGTGATTTCCACACCTCTCCTATTTCAGGAGCTCTGCCTGCCGGAGCAAAGATATCAAACCAAGCTTGAAATTCATCGCCATGAAGACTCGCTTTGAACTTCTCATATCCTGCCTTCCAGAACTTCCCGAGAACAGGTGAGATTGGGAAGCCTTCTTCCGCATACTGAATAGCCGGAGCCAGCACCTCTTTCAATGGAAGTTTCCCAAAGCGGCGGGACAGCTCAGCCCAGGCCCCCGGAGCTCCCGGAACAGTTACAGGAATAAATCCGTAAGTCGGAATTTCTTCATGCCCTCTTTGTTTAACAGCATCAATTGATATGGAAGCAGGTGAAGATCCACTGGCATTTAAGCCGTACAGCTTATCTTTTATCCAGACGAGAGCAAAGGCATCACTTCCAATTCCGTTAGAAGTCGGCTCCACTACCGTCAGCGTAGCAGCTGTGGCAATGGCAGCATCCACTGCATTTCCACCCTTTTTTAAAATATCCAAACCTGCCTGTGAGGCAAGCGGCTGAGATGTAGCTACCATTCCTTTGTTTGCTACGGCTGATATCCTTTTTGCATGATAAGGCTGATTTAAATAATCGATTGGGTTCATATGTAAGGACTCCCTTTTATAATTTTTAAATTAAATACCTTCACCCCAACCTCATTCTAACAAAACAGGCAGGGTGAAGGTTAAGATAGTCATACCTCGTGGCAAGCAACAAAGTGTCCCGGTTCTACTTCTCTCCATTGGGGCTTATCTACCTTGCAGTGTTCTTGGGCTATAGGACATCTTGTATGAAAAGGGCAACCTGATGGGTAATTCGCTGGGCTAGGAAGGTCTCCTTTTAATTTCACTCTGTTTCTTTTCCTTCCAGGTACCAGTCTTGGGATAGCTGACAATAGAGCTTTTGTGTAAGGGTGTAAAGGATTTTTGTAAAGCTCCTCCGAAGAAGCAAGTTCCGCCGAAGCTCCTAAATACATGACAGCGACCCGATCACACACATGTCGCACAACACCTAGATCATGTGAGATAAATAAATAGGTTAACTGGTAAGATTCTTGAAGACTTTTTAATAAATTGATAATTTGAGCTTGAACAGAGACGTCTAAGGCCGATACCGCTTCATCACATATTAATAATGAAGGGTTTAAAGATATTGCTCTGGCTATACCGATTCTCTGTCTTTGGCCACCACTGAATTCATGGGGATATCGTTCTGCATGGTCTTCCTTCAATCCTACCTCTACTAATAGTGACCGAACTCTTTTTTCTCTTTCTTCTTTGTTAAGTTTTGTGTGTATAATAAAGGCTTCTTCTAATGCTTCACCTATTCTCTGCCTTGGATTTAAAGAAGCGTAGGGATCTTGAAATATCATCTGCATGTCTTTTTTAAACCTCTTTAACTTTCGCTCTGGGAGCCCTCCTATTTCTTCTCCACGGAATTTAACAGATCCATCTGTTAAATCTTCCAGTCCCAGAATAGTTCTGCCCAGAGTCGATTTACCACATCCTGACTCTCCTACCACACCTAATGTTTCTCCTTCCATCACTTCAAGAGAAACATCCTCAACGGCTTTCACATAAGATTTTGTTCTCTTCAAAAGCCCGCCTTTTACAGGATAATACTTTTTCACACGATTTGCTTCAATGAGAGGTTTTGTCTGTGTTTGCATTGACTGTCACCTCCTTATTTTGTTCCAGCCAGCATTTCGATTGATGATTGGAAGTTATTTTAAAGTTTGGCGGTTCATCTTGTATACATTTTTCTGTAGCAAACTCACACCGAGGATGAAACCGGCATCCCGGAATCACTTCATTCAATCCCGGTAATGAACCAGGTATGGCTTTAAGTTTTTGACTTGTATCATCTATATCTGGGACAGAAGCTAGCAAGCCTCTTGTATAAGGGTGGCTTGGATTATTAAATATTTCTTCTACAGTTCCTGTTTCTACTACCTTACCGGCATACATGACCATAATTCTATCAGCAACTTCTGCCACCACTCCCATATCATGTGTGACCATAACCATTCCCATCCCATATTCGTTCTTTAAATCGTCCAGCAGCTCGAGTATTTGTGCTTGAATGGTGACATCAAGAGCAGTCGTCGGCTCATCAGCGATTAATAAAGATGGACTGCAGGCAAGAGCCATAGCAATCATGACTCTCTGCCTCATCCCTCCGCTCAATTCATGCGGATATTGACTAATTTTTTTGCCTGGATCAGGAATTCCTACTTGATCAAGCAGGTGAACTGCTTTTTCCTTTGCTTGAGCACTCGAAAGATTTGTATGAATTTTCAAAGGTTCCATTAATTGAAATCCGATAGTAAATACGGGATTTAGAGCAGTCATTGGCTCCTGAAAAATCATAGAAATTTCGTTACCCCGGATGCGTCTCAATTGCTCTTCACTTTTTATAGTGAGCTCTTGTTCATTAAATTGAATGGATCCCGAAGTAATTTCACCATTATTAGGGAGAAGGCCCATAACCGATAAACTGGTAATACTCTTTCCACACCCAGATTCTCCAACAATACAAAGAGTTTCCCCTCGGCTTACAGAAAAAGAAATATCTCTAACTGCTTGAACCTTCCCTGAAGAAGTACGAAACGAAGTGACTAAGTTTTGAACGTTTAGTAATTGTGTCATTTAATCTTACTCCCTGTGGACGTTATATAGTGACCATTGACCAGTAGGATCTATCTGTATTCCTTTAACAGATTCATCAAAAGCGGCAGTCACTACGCCATGATGCATTGGTATCCATGCCGCATCTTCAACTGCGATTCGATTAGCTTCCATCAGATCCTTCTCACGTGCTTCTTGCTCAACCTGCGATCTCGAAGAATCTACCAAGTCATCAAATTCACTGTTATTATATCTGACCCAGTTAGAAGAATCGATATTATCAGAATGCAGATTAGGATAGAGAAGTTCACTACCATCCGCTGTACTGTTTGACCAACTGGTAAACGTCATATCAAAGTCTCCTTTAGGAGTCGTATCAAGAAAAGTTCCCCATTCCATAGACTCGATGGATACATTTAAACCAACTTCGGAAAGTTGAGATTGGACGACTTCTGCCATTCGAGTATATGCTTCTCTATTGGCTGTTAACAGGGTAATCTCTTCATTTCCATATCCGTTTTCTTCAATTATCTGTTTGGCTGCTTCCGGATCATAACTGTACCCTGCCTCTTCAGCAGATTGGTCATAACCAAAAACTTCGGGTCCAATGATACTTTCATTTTTTATACCTAATCCTTTAAGTTGGCCCACATATGCTTCGCGATCGATAGCATGAGAGACAGCTTGTCTAAATTCCAGTTCGTTGTAGGGCGCTTTATCAAAATTAAATCCTACTGAATATACGGGAGTCCCTGCTTTTTCTAATACCTCAATACCATCAATAGCTTCAACTCGAGAGAGGTGCTGGGTAGGAATAGCATCTATAAACTGAACTTCTCCTGTTTCCAGCATAGAAACGGCTGTAGAATATTCTGGCACCACTTTCATAGTAATTTTTTCTAACTGTGCGGGATCTCTCCAATATTCTTCATTTTTTGTTAGTACAACTTCTTTTCCTTGCGACCAGCTATCAAACTTAAAAGGACCTGTACCAACTGGTTCCTGATTAATATCCTGGTTTTTATCAGCTTCTGGACTAACTATAGAAGCATTTGTATGAGATAAGGCAGCTAATAGGGCACCATACGGCTCATTAGTTTTAATTTCAACTGTATATTCGTCTGTAGCTTCAATAGATTCAATTGGTTCTAGTAAAGAGGCGCGAGGAGCCGCTCTCTCTTCATTAACAAATTCTTCAAACGTATACTTTACAGCTTCGGCATTAAAAGGAGTACCATCGTGAAAAGTAATATCTTCCTTTAATTTAATTTCCCAAGTATTTTCGTCTGGGTTTTCATAGGACTCAGCGAGCAAAGGTTTAATTTCCATGGTCTCAGGGTCTCTAGTAAATAAAGTTTCATAAACTTGCTCAATCATAGCCGCAGATATTGAGTCATTGGTATCAATCGGTGAAAGTCCCACCACATCTGATGTCGCTGCATATGTGATTTCTTGGTGGGGATCCTCTCCACCTCCATTACTTGATGAACTGTTACTGCATCCTGAAACCAAAAACCCCATCAACAATATAAATAGTAACCCTCTAATTTTGTTCATAATTCTCCTCCTTTTTTATGTATCTAAGTTCAAATTTGGATCCAACGCGTCTCTTAAACCATCTCCTACTACGTTAAAAGAAAAAACGACAAGCATAATAGCTATTCCAGGGATTATCGTTAAATGGGGCGCTGAGTACATGTAATCCTGTCCTGCAGCAATCATTGCTCCCCATTCTGGAGAAGGAGGCTGAGCTCCAAGACCTAAGAAACTTAATGCTGCTGTAGACAAAATAGCAGTAGCCATTCTCATCGTAGCAAATACTATAATTGGTGCGGTGCAATTAGGAAGAATGTGTTTAAACAAAATTCTGCTATGACTAGCACCAAGAGAGCGCATGGCCATAATATACTCCTGTTTTTTTACAGAGAGCACACTTCCTCGTACAATCCTCGCACATGTGGGGATGGACCAAATACTAATAGCGATCACTACATTTACTAGACTTGTACCCAACATGGCAATGATGAGCATAGCTAGAAGAATCCCTGGAAATGCAAAAAGCAAGTCAACAAATCTCATGATAGGGCTGTCTAACTTTTTAAAATAACCAGAAATCAACCCCAGTATTATGCCTCCAATTAACCCTAACGAAACGGAAGCAATCCCTACTAGTATAGAAATCCTTGCTCCAAATACCAGCCTTGACCATACATCTCTTCCATAGTTGTCTGTGCCTAGCCAGTGGCCAGATGACCCTACACCCAATTCACTATTAGCTAGATCTTGTGCAACAGGGCTATGGCTTGTCATCCAAGGAGCAAACACAGCCATGATGATCTGAATAAAAATAATTACTAAACCAAATACAGCCAATTTGTTTTTAAGTAATCTTTTTGTTGTTTTTATAAAAGGCTTTTCCTTTTTTCCCTGTCTATCTTTATTGTCCTTTGCTTTACTTATTAAAGCTTCTGAATTAGCCAACATTGCACCTCCTTTCTATTCATAACTTATTCTTGGATCAATAAATGCATAAACAATATCTACTATTAGATTCACTAACACAAACAGGGTAGCTACAAGTAATACAGTACCTTGAACGACAGGGAAGTCTCTCGCTGCGATCGCATCTATCATTAACCTGCCGACTCCATTTATTGCAAATACCTGTTCAGTTATAATAGTTCCTCCTAATAGGAATCCAAAATTCATACCTATTACCGTAATTACAGGGATCATGGCATTTCTAAGAGCATGAACCCAAACCACCACTCTATTTTTTACTCCCTTAGCTTTTGCAGTGCGAATATAATCGGCCCGAATAACCTCCAGCATCGCTGAACGACTCATCCGTGCAATCATAGCTGCCGAAGCTGTCCCTAAAGTAATAGCTGGTAGGATTAATTGTCTCATCCCTTCTAAAGTCCAAAAAGGAGCACTTAAACCGCCAACTGGAAGCCACTGTAATTCAACTGAAAATAAAAGAATTAACATTGTACCTAGCCAGAAGTTCGGGATAGAAACACCGAGTAACGCTACAGTTGTACTTGAAACATCAAACCATGAGTTTTGTCTAATAGCGGAAATGATTCCAGCAGGAACACCAATTATTACAGCAACAAACATACTTGCAATTGCTAAATTAAGAGTTTGGGGAAATCGTTCTATAATAGCCCCTGAAACCTCTTGGTTGTTTTGAAAGGAATAGCCCAGGTCTCCTTGTACAACACCTAATATGTAATCAAAATATTGTACTAGAACTGGTTTATTTAAACCCAGTTCCTCTCGAATTGCTGCAAGATCAGATTCTGTAGCGGTTGGTCCTCCAATAATTGTTGCTGGATTTCCAGGAGCCATATGCATACTCATAAATACAAGAAATGAAATACCAATTAACAGTAAGACCAATTGAAACAACCTATTAATAATTAAACTGAACAATTAGTTCTCCCTCCTTATTGAAATATTAGAAAGTACCGTTTAACGTTAAATATGTAAAACCCTCATAAAACTCACGAAAGTTAACCAATATCTATTTTTTGATTAACAAACGGTTATATTGGTGAAGATTATAATGTAATTTTCAAAAAATTAAAACCCTTTTTATGAATAAATTTGGATTTTTTTAGTTTTTCTTGTATATTTATGCTTTTTGACTTTAGATTTGACACTATCTCTTAAAAACATTAAAACTTAAGGGGAGACATAAATGAACCAAATTCAGGGTGGGTGCTTATGGAGGAAAAAAAGAACTTAAAGATTGATGATACAGATAAAAAAATCCTCGAGCTTTTAATCGAGGATGGAAGACTGTCATATGCGGATATTGGCAAGAAACTGGAATTATCACGTGTGGCCGTGCGCTCCCGAGTTAATCAGCTTACTGAGCTAGGAGTCATTGAAAAATTTACTGCAGTGATTAACAGCGAGAAGGTAGGGAAGGAAGTCTCTGCTTTCTTTGAAGTAGATTGTGAGCCCCGTTCTCTCGTGGAAGTGGCAGAAAATCTGGCGAACAATCCTTATGTAGCAAGCTGCTACCAAATGACCGGTCCGAGCACTCTGCATATGCACGTGCTGGTCAGTGATTTTACAGAACTTGAGTCGTTTGTAAACAAAGAGCTTTATGCTCTTGAAGGGATAACGAGAGTAGAGAGTCATATTTTATTAAGGAGGTTTAAGAGCCGAAGTGGGTTAAAATTATAAGAGGACAAATTCTCCTAGTTTAGGAGAACTTGTCCTCTTATAATTCCTCTCGTTTTCTATCTGTTAGAAAACTTTGCAACGTATTCTTTTATTATTTTTCTATGACTGGCGACCATTTTCTCAGGCAGTATATGTGGTGATGTAAAGGCACAGCTGAACGCTTCCTCCTGGTTTGGTCGCAGCTCCCCCTGGTAATCAGCCGTGTAATAGGCAGCTGTTACTGAATAATATTGATCTCCGTTTGGAGCGACTGTATAATAATCTTCTCCAGAGAACACATCGATCAGTTTTAATTTTTCTATTTTTAAATGGGTTTCCTCGTAAACTTCTCTTTCAGCCGTCTCTTCCATTGATTCTCCGAGCTCCATAAGACCTCCAGGCAGCCCCCATACTCTCTTTGGAGAGGTGCGCTCCTGCAGAAGAATTTCTCCCTTTTCATTTACGATAATTGCGACTGCTCCCGGTAATATGAGCGGCCGTTTTCCGACTAATGCTCTAAGCTCTTCAACGTAACCCAAAGAATCTACCTTTCTGTAAAAACCTTTTAAAGAGATTTCTTTAGTGTATAAAAATTGGTACCCGGTGTAAAGTCTTCTATCTTGCCAACAACTTTATAACCATTCGTTTTATAAAAATTCATGGTCTCCTGTTCGAATGTAGTCAGCATTGAATAGTCGGCTCCTCTTTTTCTTGCCATTCTTTCCACTTTTTTTACTAATTCTCTTTCAATTCCCTGGTCTTTAAACTCTTCATAGACCCAGCAATGATTGATTTCCAGCCAGTTCCAATAAAGTTCACTGGAAATTCCGCCGAGCCATTGCTGTTTTTCATTGGTGACGAACATGTTGATCGGCTGTGCAGCATCTTTGTTTTTCACTTGAAAATATGTACGCTCCTTGTACTCTGAGACTCTCTCCTTCAAGAAGCTTCTCATTTCTTCACTATTTTCCATGTCCACAGAAACCTTGTAATCCACTTTTATTTGTCACCTCAATTTTTTAAAATTCGCCGAGAATTAGGGCATGTTGACAAAATAAATCACAAAAAACATCTTAGCATAAAGACAATAGAAAATGAACAACTATTCATCGACATTTTTTTCACAAGTATACCCACTATTCTTGATTTCACAGGGGGTGTAACCTCCAGGATAAGACATGCTTCCTACATAGATTTTGCAAAAAAAGATCGAAACTCCTATTTATACTTTTAAAGGATCCTAATTATGAACACAATCAGAATAATAAAAGGCAGAATAAAAGTGATAGCATTAATCATTTGAAGAATACTTAGGCCGCGGCTGACTTGGCATCTTCTTCTCTGCTGGGCACGGATGTATAGAAATGATAGAAAGGACAAAAATGGAACGATAAATCCGAGTCCTCCCTGATTAACTTGTTTAATTCCACTAATTTCAATGAGAAGTAGAGATAATAGAAAAATATTTACTGCAAAAATTAGAAGCGGAAATGCATAGCAACGGAATTTCATAGTCTCTCTCCTTATCTGTGGTGCACACTCATAAATGCCCTAGATTTTTTACTGTACCACAGGTTAAGAGAAAAATACGATTACGATTTTTTTACAAAAAATAAGACCAGCTTCCCAGCTGGTCTTATCGGTTCTCCTGATATCTCGAAAGCCTTCGTTCATTCAGCCACCATGTTAGTGAACCAAAAATAAATCCGCCCACCACTCCAATAATTAACTTTTCCAAAAGAATCGGACCGGTAACTCCTTCTCCGAAAAATACGTCCATTAAAGAAGAGAAGAGGATAAATACAGACCCATACCCGAGAACTCCATAATACAAAATATACTTAAACTGCCCCATCGACCGCGTTTTCTTCCATCTTTCATTTACTAGTTTTTGTCTTTCATTCATGATTTATTACCTCCGACTTTTCATCTATTTATTGGATGACAACATAAATAAAATTTAAGTTATTTATTTTCATATTTTTCTATAAATTATCTATTTCTTTGTTCTGAAAATAAAGTATAATCTGAAATTAACTCTATTAAAATTAAGGAGGTTTTTCAAATGAAAACCTTAGATGCCATCAGCGGCTTCGTAGGACGAACTTTTGCTTTCTGGGTCGTTTTTTTTGCCGCATTATCACTAATCACTCCGGGGACATTCACCTGGATTGAACCTTACATTACACCATTGTTAGGGATCATTATGTTTGGAATGGGTCTGACGCTTTCTAAGAAAGACTTCCAGGAAGTGTTTCGAAGACCTAAAGATGTGGCTGTTGGGGTAATGGCCCAATTCATTTTAATGCCGGTTGTAGCCTTTCTTCTCGTAACCATCCTGCCCGTATCAACAGAGGTAGCCGTAGGTGTCATTCTTGTAGGCTGCTGCCCAGGCGGAACTGCTTCCAATGTGATTACATACCTATCAAAAGGTGATACAGCCCTATCGGTTGCCATAACCTCTGTATCTACTTTGCTGGCTCCTATATTGACACCTGCACTGATGTACTTATTTGCCAGCCAGTGGCTCCCTGTATCTGCTGGAGATATGTTTATTTCTATAGTTAATGTTGTTCTTTTCCCAATTATCCTAGGGTTAGTTGTTCGTACCCTGCTTGGAAATAAAGTTAAAGCAGGTGTTAAGTCTGTACCCCTGATCTCAGTCATTGCCATCGTCGCGATTGTAGCTGCCGTAATCGGTATAAATCAGGAACAAATTTTACAGACAGGCCCATTAATCTTTGCTATTGTCGCTCTTCATAATATCTTTGGTTATATTGCCGGTTATAGTCTGGCTAAATTGTTTAAGATGCCTGCTGCTAAGAAGAGAGCAGTTGCAATTGAGGTGGGCATGCAGAATTCCGGACTTGGTGCTTCTTTGGCCTCTGTTCACTTCAGTCCGCTCTCCGCCGTGCCGAGTGCCATCTTCAGCGTGTGGCATAACATCTCTGGACCAATTTTAGCAACGATATTTCGAAAACAGCAGGAGAAAGAAAAGGTAACTCAAGATGTTCAGAACGCTTCATAAATAAAAACCCGCTTGTAGCAAGCGGGTTTTTTATATTTTACACAGATTGTTCTTTTAATTCTTCGCTTTCACGATATTTTTCTTCAGACCTGTCAATTGCTAAAGCACAGGCTGCATCTCCCGTGATGTTAACAGCGGTTCGAAGCATATCGAGCACCCTGTCAATACCAAGAATCAGAGCAATTCCTTCAACTGGAAGAGATACTTGGTTTAGGACCATGGCGAGCATGATTAGTCCTACACCTGGTACTCCGGCTGTTCCAATACTAGCAAGGACTGCTGTTAATACTACCATGACGAGCTGGCCAAAGGATAGATCTGTAGCATAGACTTGAGCAATGAAAAGGGTTGCGACACCCTGCATGATGGCTGTACCATCCATGTTAATCGTTGCACCCAGCGGCTGAACAAAGCTGCTTACAGGTTTGGATACCTTAAGTTCCTCTTGTGCTGTTTTCATAGAAATAGGCAGTACAGCACTACTGCTTGATGTACTGAATGCTAATGTCATAGCAGGAGAGAATTTCTTAAAGAAGTGAAGCGGATTCATCTTACCTAAGAAATAAATGACGGATCCATAGAATAAGGAACCGTGGATCGCTAAACCGGCAATAACTATAATCATATAAGCACCCATGGCTTTGACGCCATCTAACCCCATTTCACCTACAGCAGAAGCCAGTAGACCAAATGCCCCGTAAGGAGCAAAGCGCATAATTAAGTTAACAAGCCACATCAGAACTTCGTTAACCTGCTCCAACAGTTTAAATAAACCTTCTGTCTTCTTGCCAAGCATGGCTAAAGCGAGGCCAATGAAAATTGCAAAGGCAATGATTTGCAGCATATTTTCTTCTGCCATCGCCTGAAGAGGATTTGCTGGAATAATGTTTGTAAAGGTCTCTACTACCCCAGGAGATGACTCTTCCTGCTGATAATCGGCTCCTGAAGGATCAATATTCGTATTTCCCGGTTCAAATATACCGGCAAGTAATAAAGCAATTGTAATCGCTACCGTTGTAGAGATAAGGAAAAATCCAATTGTTTTACCGCCAAGTCTACCAAGTTTTTTAGGATCGCCTAGTGAAGCAGTTCCTAAACTGATAGAAACAAATACAATGGGTACCACGAGCATTTTAATAAGGTTTAAGAAAATCGTTCCCAGTGGACCAAATAAGTAACTGTCAAGTGGAGTAAATAAATCAGGGGCTGTTAAGTTTAAGATGAGTCCTACAACTAAACCTAAGACCAGACCAATAAGTATCTTTATCGTTAAGTTCATTCAGTTGCCTCCTTAAGTCTTTTTAGTTCTTCGTTAACCCTATATATGTTACTATACAGAGGGATATGTGTCTGAATATTCAGCCGAATTAATTTCTTCTAGCGCTATAAAATTTTAAGGGTGCTTTATAAAATTATCAAACTAAAGAATAAAAGAACATAGGATATTAAACCTATATTATATCCATTTTATTACTAATTGACCTTTTCATATTATAAAATGAGACAATTGTATTTTAATAATGGAATATATTTCGTTTATGTTAAATCTTCCTGTTACTAAAGAAAGGGTGCAAACAAATGTATGGAATTGAAGAAAAACGCGGGGAGCTTCTATCCTTTATTGACGGTCTTACAAATGAAAAAGCTGTTCAGAAGCCTGCCCCTGATAAATGGTCGATATTCGAAGTACTAGAACATCTTTATTTAATTGAGAAATCAGTGACTTCTCAAATTAACCGTACGATTGAAAAAACAGAACCACATACAGTTAAAGAGAAACCTATCGAACGAACGGTCAACAGAGAATACAAAGTTGAGGCTCCCGAAGCTCTACAGCCGAAAGGTCAATTCAGCGACTTAAGCGAAGCTAGGGCCTCTCTTAAGGAAAGCCGTGAAGCACTCCAAACACTTATAACGAATAAAGATAGAGAGACGTTAGAAAAATATTCGTTTCCTCATCCTGCTTTCAGTAATTTGAATACAGCTCAATGGATTGAGTTTATAGGATGGCATGAACTAAGACACTTAGAGCAAATAAAAGAAATTTCAAGATCGGTATAACTTACTTAAGAGGCAGCCTTTCCAAATAAAGACTGCCTCTATATTTTGTATTCCAATATTTGTTTTCCAAAAGATGATAGTTCTCCTAAGTCCTTTTCAATCATTCGTTTTAGCTCATTTAAGTTAATACGCTTTGCATCTTCTGCTGCCATAAATCTGAACTTTTCCAGATTTTTAACATTATCTTTCATAGACTGGTCAATAACACCCTTCCGATACAATAAATCAAATGATTCCTCGTAAGTCTGAGGAAGACCAAAGTGATACTCGGCAATTGTGTGAATCGCCAGGTCAGCAGCAGCTTTGCAGGCCCGTTGAATATTTAAAACGATGGAATCCTGTTTAGTCACATCAAGCAGATGATTAGGCTCTTGCTCATAAACTTCATAAACTCTATGAATGCTTCGTTCCATAGAATTTATCGTACAAATAATTAAGTCATCAATCATAAAAACTCCTTCTTTCCTTAAACCTAACCATATCGCTTATAGAACCCTCTTCACTATTTTTATGAGCATATTTGCTGCATACGTTCATTTGTAAGCTTCTTCGCAAATTCTCATTCTTTGAGAAAATAACGGTTCCGTTGAAAAAAATGTGGGTCTGAAGAACAAGAGATGCATTTTTCAAATCAATTAAGTTTACCTCTATATTAAATAATTTAGATAATTGTTGAGTCATTAAAAATAGATAGTTAGATGATTGCTCTTGCTCACTCCAGAAGGCTAAATCGATATCACACTCCCCCTGTTCTGACCCATGAGAATAAGAACCAAACAAAATAATAAACGATGGATTTACTTTCTGCTGCAGATACTCACTTAAAAATCCAGGTATTGTATTCCCAAGCCTTTCAACTCCCCTTTCTCATGGCGAAAAACGGATTTCCCTAAAGAAAAGAGCTGACATCCCGTCAGCTCTTTCCCACTACCAGCATCTTACTCATGTATTCTTCATACCAAACGATTGAGTTTGCTTATATTTTCTTTGTTCCTCAATTTACATAACTGTAAACTCATTTTCCATAAAAAAGAAAATTAAACCTGCAAAATAATGAGTCGGTAATCTATCTGCCGCTGTACCCGGCTTTTACGGCGACTCTATCTCTGGAATACATTCCAATCGTTCTGTTCTAGAGCACCAAATTTCTTTTATTACTAATTTTATTTTCTTGCACTCCAATAAGCTCCTTCCTCCATATGCACAAAAGGAATATCCGTATCTACTATTCCAGTTATTTTTGAAAGCGAAAGGTCCTTTCCACCAAGCCATTGGCTAAAATCAAATTCTTCTGGCTCCTGATCTCCGCCAAGAGCAAACCATGTCTTCATTTCCTGTGGTAAATACCCTGATGTGTGAATCGTGCCTGCCCAGTTTCTGTATTGTTTAGAAAAAACTCCTTTATCTGTATCATTCATATGTCTAAACGCTTCATAGGGCCCCCGGATATGGCCGCGAGCATTGTTAATAGATTCCATTCGCTTCAATGAATCTGTGAGATGGTTACGGTTCTCTTTTTTTTGAAGCTCAAAGTGATTGGTACACACATTGGATTCCCTGACCTCTACACCGCGTGGTGAGGCTTCAACGATATACGTCCGGTTACTGGGATCAAATACAATATAGCTGAAGGAATGACGATGGGGAATTTCTTTTAGCATCGCTACAGCTTCATCCACATTAGCGCATGATTCAAGAACTAAACGTCCGATCATACAGCAGATAAACCCTTTACCCGGTTTCTTGCGGTGCATAAAGTTATACCCCATTACAAGTCCATGTTCATTCATACCATCCATGCGGCCAGTGATTCTTTGAGTTGGTCCGGCAATAGCATAGCCTCCGTCCGACGGCTGGAAAAAGGAATAACGACCTTCGTAAGTTTTAGGCATGTAATCATAATTTCTAATTAAGTAGCCATCTCCTGTCATAATGGAGCAGCCTGATTTTTTATAATCGACCCGATAACCGCCAAATTCCATTAGAACTCTTTCCATCGGCCATTCCAGTGCATCTCTCAGCCCTTCGAGTTCCTCCCAGACTTGAGGTGCAAAAGTAGTAATGGCAGCCTTTGCTTCCGCTTCTTCTACAATAAAGCGAGGCTTGCGCACTTTCCATTGTCGCACTCTGTTTTCTATGGTTAATGACCCTTTCAGCAGTTCTCCTTGCTTATATCCGAAATCATAATGTGAGCCCCTGAACTGCAGAATCTCACTATATATCTGTTTCATTTCGCTTACCCTCTTTTGCTGTAGTTTTGCTTTTTAGATTACGGGAATTTCCAGGAGAATAAAAGGATTTAGCTTGTTTGACATGCTGAATGGTAACACCGCTTCATTTTTAGAAAGCCTAATATGCTGAACAATGAATCCATGGTTAGGATCTCTGAGAGTTTCCAAAGCCAATACTTAATACAGTTTTCCTTGTTTAAATAAAATAGTCGACAGCTTCATTACAGAATGGATGTAACAGTTTTGTCTCAAAGGAAAAGGATCTCCAAAAAACTGTGGAAGAATTGTATCCAACGTGTTCTGCATTCTTTCAAAAAGCAATTCATAAATCTGCTCTTCTTTATAAAATTGAGTCTCTCTTCCTTGAATCCATTCCAGGTAAGAGACAATGACCCCGCCCGCATTTGCTAAAATATCGGGGATAATTAATGTCCCGCTATCACTAAGATATTTATCAGCCTCTTCGGTTATTGGAGCATTGGCCCCCTCTACAATAATAGGCGCTTTAATTTTTTTCATGTTATCTTTATGAATTTGGTTTTCAAGGGCAGCCATAATAAGGACATCTACGTTAATTTCCAGCAGCGAATCTCTTTCTTTGAGATCTGCCTTTATTTTATGTTCCGATAAGTCTTCCTTCGTTTTTGGCAAGTCTCCATCATGATCCCTGGCGAACTTTACAAGAGCCGGAATATCTAATCCATCTGAGTTATAGAGCATCACATTACTGTCACTGACTGCAACTACTTCATTTTGAAGGTAATTACATTGAAAGGCCTCAAGGGCAGCGACTGATCCTAAATTTCCGAACCCCTGGACAGCTACTTTCATTTTCTTATCTTTCAACTTTAGGGCGTTTTCTGCGAAACTGTTGTCCTGTTCCTGCAGCCATTTCTCCTGCTCGTTTAAGAAGTCGTGCATAATATAACGGAAAGTAAAGTAAACACCTTTTCCAGTAGCGCTCTTTCTTCCTAAAGAACCACCATTAATAATACTTTTACCTGTAAAACTGCCGCGATATGGTTCTCCCGGATGAGTGTTTTTATACTCTGCCATCATCCAGTCCATTTCCCGTTCTCCTGTTCCTGCATCAGGTGCTGGAATATCTTTATCCGGCCCTAATATATCGTTAAAATACTGAACATATTTCTTGCAGATGAGATTGAGTTCTTTCACAGAATACTTTTTAGGATTAATGATCACTCCGCCTTTACCTCCTCCAAAAGGAAGCTCGTGAAGTGAATTTTTTAAAGTCATCAGCCGGGCTAAATTAGAAACCTCGCTTTCATTTACACTTTCATGGAAACGTATGCCGCCTTTATAGGGACCGAGTGTATCATTATGCTGTACCCGGAAGGCAGGAATTCTGACGATTGTTCCATTCTCAAGAGCCACCCGCAAATAGGATTTATGTACATGGTTTGGGGTGGAGAGGAGAGCAACTAATGATTTAAAGGCCTGCTCACGAGTCTGGGCTTTTAAATCCGGCAGAAAGCTTTCGTCCTTTAAGAGAGATGTTAATGAATTTTCGATTACTGTATTTCGCTCACTCATGTTTTGACCTCCTAAGTCATATGTCCTATTCATACTAACCTCTTCCCTTTATTTGAAGATTCAAACTAATGTTTTGTTATTAAAAAAACTGCATTTTTCCTAGTGTTATTATTATTTTTTTGGTAGTCTATTAGTGGTAAATCATCAGTAAGCGTTTTCTATGGATAAGCCTGCTTTTAGTTTCGCATGATATAATAAAGCCCCTTAAAGGATGGTGTTTTTCAATGAAACGACTAGTCATATTAGGAGGCGGATACGGCGGGGTAAAAATGCTGTTAAGCCTGTTGGATTCAGGGATACCAAAAGATGTACATATTACATTGATTGACCGGAATCCATATCACTCCATTAAAACAGAATTCTACGCCATTGCAGCTGGGACGGAAGCAGATAAGAGCGTTCGTATGGAATTCCCTGCGCATGATCAAGTCAGGTATGTGTTTGAAGAGATTAATAAAATTGACGTAGAAAATGACCAAGTTTATATTAAGGATTTTAAAGAAACGGTACCGTTCGATTACTTACTGATCGGCCTGGGCTGTGAGGACAACTATCACGGCATTGACGGAGCTGACGAATTTACGGAAAGTGTGCAGACCTTCTATAAAGCAAGAAAAGCAGGTCTTGCTGTAGGTAACTTGAAAGCTTATGGCAAAGTAACAGTGGTAGGGGCCGGATTAAGCGGGATTGAAGTCGCTTCTGAAATCCGCGAAAGCCGTTCTGATTTGAACATCCGCTTATTAGACAGAGGAGCAACAGTACTGCGAGCTTTTGATAAAAAAATTCAAAATTATGTGGAAGAGTGGTTCGCGAGCAATGATGTAGAAGTGATCCACAATGCGAATGTCGGGTATGTAGAGAAAGACGGTGTATGTAACAACGGAGTCTGCTATATTAACGACGTTACCATTTGGACAGCAGGAGTACGACCAAATTACCTCGTTCGTGAACTGCCGTTTGAAAAAGACGAACAGGATAAAATTATCGTTAATGACTTCTATCAGACCCCATCCCACACAAACGTTTATGTAGTTGGGGACTGCGCTTCCTCTGAATTCTCTCCAAGCGCTCAATTAGCGGGCCAGCAGGGAGAGCAGATCGCTGAAATACTTCACTCAATATTTAAAGGGAAAGAACCAGATAAACCAAAAGAAATCAAATTAAAAGGAACACTCGGCTCTCTTGGTAAATCAGACGGCTTTGGTAACATGATGCAGCAGCCGATGACCGGCCGCCTTCCGCGCCTGGCTAAATCTGGTGTATTATGGCTTAATAAACGACATTAAAATATGTTGAGCTTACGTATATAGTAGAGGTATAATATTAAAAAGACTGAATGCAAGAGCACTCAGTCTAAGACAACTATAGAAGCCGTGCAAATAAACGGCTGACCATATATCTATTGGAAAAAGTAACATCCTATCCTTTACCAGGGGCCTGGACGGTTACTTTTTTCTTGTTTCTTTAATGATCGCAATTACGATCTTGATGACCCCTATCAAGACTAAATTTGAAGTTAAAAGGATCATCAGCACTTCATAGTTTGACAAACAACCACCTCCCCTCCTAGGGAGATGGCCAGCCGTCATAACGGCTTTTTATTTTATAGCTGTAATTCTATTTTACAATGGTAGAAGCTGTAAATCTATCGGACAGCCGCTTGTTTTTCAAGCTCTTGATTTAAATAGAGCGCTAGTTCTTTCATTCCATATACCCCTGCCAAACGCTCGGCATCAGAATTGTAATTCGTGTTTGTATTGACATCATAGGTATATAAATTCCCTTCCTTATCCTGTATAGCTTCGATTCCTGCCACTTGGATTCCATTCTCTTTAAGAAATTTCTCATACTTCTTTATCAGCGGGTTATAATAGCCGTCGAGAATTTGAAATTTCGCTCCCTTTGCCATTTCCGGCTTATCTGTCGGGCAGTAAGAATCATCAATCGTGCAAGCATCGGCCGGGCACAGTTCAAATCCTTCCGATGTGTCTACTTTCACAGCATAGACAAATCGGCCGCCGATAAATTCATGACGGACTATATAAGGTTCAGGTGCCTGAATGTACTGCTGAATCAATGTGATTCCATCCACCGGCTCTTCATAAGATTCACCCTTCACATATTCCTCTAAAGCTTTTAATGAATGAAACAGCTGAACTCCTTGTCCTTTTCCAGCTCGATTATGCTTCGTAATAAAAGAGGATTCATTTAATTGTTCGGCGGCTTTTAAAATGTGCTTTCTACCGACAGCACTGACTGTCTTTGGTGTCAAAATCCCTTCGCTGTTTAGCGCCATATACTGATTAACTTTACTAACTTCCAGACGGAGGGCACGGCTTCCATTAACAACTACGCGGTTATGACGTTCAAGCCAGGCGAGCACGGCTTCTGTGAATTCAGGAGCAAAGCGATGGTCTCTCGTATGGGAAGACGCGCTGATACGATTATAAAAAATCCCTTCGGGCGGCTTACTATTTAAATCAATCGTTCCTTCATCCAGATGCCACAGCTCATAAGGAAGTTCCAGTTCTTCCAGCCATGATGTCAGATGAGAAGTCCAGTCATCATTTTCATGAATAACATAAATTTTCGACATATCGTGTTCCCCTCTCCAAGATGAGATATTCGTTGGGTTCATTGTAACACATAAAACCGAGTGATCTTCTATGATTTAAAGTGGGAGTGAGATGACTGTTCCGTTTATAATAAAAGGAGAAACGAAGCTGAGAATTAGCTCGCTTTCCGAGGGAAGCTGATGAGCTAGCTCGTTCCACTCACGGATCTCACCTTAGCTCTATCTCCCTGCAGGAGTCTCGCCATTTCCCAGCCTCTTTAAATTTAATGGGAGAAACGGAACACTGTAGTTTCAATAACCATTTTCCAAGAAATAGTCTTCTCTAACTAAATGTTTCCGTTTCTCCTAATTAACGTAAAGGGCCGGGGGAAACGGCGAGACTCCTATGGGAGGATAGAACAAGGTGAGACCCCGAGGCCTAAAAGCCCGAGGAAGCTCACCGTTCGCCCATGGAAAGCGAGTTGTTTCCCCAGGCCCGGTTCTCTTATTTCAGGCATACGGAACCAGATTCTCTTGTTAGTAAGAACAAAGAAGCCTTTATCAGAGTCCAGACCATGATTGTTTACCCTGAAGGTGCTCGCATTCACACATGGAAAGTGAATTGTTCCCCCGCCCGGTTCTACTTTTGAAAGCAGACGAAACTCCTATATCTGAACAAGCAATAAATAATAGATGATTTACAACCATCAAAAAACCCAGACAGCTGTCTGGGTTTTAAGCAGTCGTTTCTGAAAGCTTTCTGTTAGTGATTAAATGAAGATGAAGAAAATATTCGCTAACTCCAATAACAGCTGAAACAATGAGGGCGCCTGCAAAGCTTACATAAGCGCCGCTAAACAAGTTCGAAAGCCCCCAAACGAGAAATAGAGTCACAATAAAATCAAGAAATACGCTCGACCACAGATTTCCTTTTCTCAGTAATACATATTCCATTCCTACTCCAATGATAAGCAGCACAACCGCAAGCACTATTGGCTGCCATAGAGCTGTATAGTTTACAGTGTCTAAGAAATACATCGACAAAATAAGCACGCTTGGCAAGGTGAATATTTTAACTAAAATACTTGTCATGACATTTCCTGCCTTTCTGAAAAATAATAGCGTCTGTTAGTATTTGTAACAGACGCTAAACTATTCAGACCCCTTTAATATTGGTTAAGACCACACCGCTTTTAGGAATGGCAGGTATCCGGCTCACATCATATTCGAGATCCTGATTTTCAGCAATTTTGTACTCTATATCATTGGTTAAAAACTTGGCACTGGATTTAATGGCTTCCACAGTGATCCATTCCCCCGGGCATCTGTGTCCTTTAAAATGCTCTCCACCTCCTTGCGGGACTAAATCATAAAGGCTCCCGTTCCATCCGTAGAACCTTTCAGGATAAAATTCATAAGGTGATTCCCAGAGCGTTTTATCGTGATTGACGCCATGCAGATCAATGAAAACCATCTGACCTTTTTTGAAAGGGTAGTCATTCCAAATGAAATCGCGGCGGGCAATCGCCCCAAGAAAAGGAGCAAAAGGAAAGTAGCGCCGCACTTCCTGTGCAAACATCCCTATATATTCATCATCAGCTACCTTTAACTTATCTGTCAGCTCCGGCTCTTCAAGTAATGCCAGAGCCGCATACGTAATGTATAGCGAAACAGCGACAGTCGGTCGCAGCACGTTCAATAACTCGATCGCAGCCATCCGGGCATCAAGAGGTTCTCCTTCTAAGTTTCTGTGAAAGGCCATCTCATAAGCCGCACTTCCTTTTGGTGCTTCGATTTTGCCTTCCCGTATGTTTAAGATGGTCTCTTCTATCCAATTTTCGGTCTTTTTCCTGTCCATTCTTCCCTGCCAGTGACGAGGTCCTACTCCACCAAAAGAATCGACAAGGGCCCAGAGCTGTTCCGCTCGCTTTTTAACTTCTTTTTCTTGTAAAGGTACACCGGACCATTCACAAATTGACCGGCAGAGCACTTCCTTAGCCTCATCCATAAGAACGATGGATCCCTCCCATTGTTTAGCCTGCTGCTGCCATGTTTTTGTTACAATTTCGCCAAAAATTTTTATCCTTTCTTTTGTCATAAGACTCATAAAAAGTAATTTTCGGTGTTCATGAGTGTTTCCATCCATTGTTTGAATGGCATGTTTCCCAAAAAGGGACTTTTGAATTCTCTTAGGAATCGCTTTCTCTCTCTGAAACTTTTCGTTATCATAAAACAACCGGGCTCCTTCTTCGCCCGTCAGGCAAATTACTTTCTTCCCTAAAACTCTTGTCTGAAAAATATCTGTTTCCAGCTGTTCAAAGCGCTTAGGTAAAAATGTATACCCCTCACGAAGGATGTTCATGGTCTGATCCATTCCTGCGTCTTTTGGTATTGTCTTCATTCTTCCCTTCCTTTCTATCACCAATTATTATCTACTTATTTTCCTTCCCATACGTTTTCCTAAACTTTCCTATTAGAAAAAGAATGAGTTTACGACGTCTCGATGAGGGTTAAACTGACTTTATCCAACAATGAATTCACCAGCACGGAGGTCAGCTTATGAAGGAAAAGCTATTAAACATATTGCCCGTTCACATGCGTAAATATTTTCAAATGTCCAGTCGCCAGCGTAAGTACGAGCTGCAAATGACATTATGGTCCGTTCCGCTTATTTATATAGGCGGGACGATTCTTATTGTTATATTTACTTTATTTTTAGATCTACAAGTAAACATGTCCCGTTATGTCCACACGTGGTTAAGTGCCAGCGGAGCGGCCACCCAGACACTCGTCAGTACGTTAATCGGCGGTATTCTGACATTAAGTGCATTTACACTCAACTCTCTGCTCATTGTATTAACCAACTTCAGCGCTCAGTTCTCACCGAGAATGATGTTTAATTTTATTTCGGATAAAACCACTCAGCATATGCTGGGAATTTTTCATGGCAGCTTTATTTATGTATTATTTATCTTTCTTTTCCTGACAAATAATGAAAATGAATACTATTCAGCAATTCCAATCATGGCCGTCTTTTTAGCTGCCTTGACACTGGTAACCTTTATCTTCTTTATCAATCACGCGTCAAGCTGGATGCAAGTCCATAACTTTACGTATTCGATGAAAAACACTTCAAAACAGATCATTAAAGAAACATTAAAATATGAACTGGAAGAATTTCGCGGATCTCATTCAGGTGATATTATGAGTGAGTATTATTCTTCCAAGAAAGTTGCGGTCATTCCAAAATCAAGCTATATTCAAATGATTCATTTTAAAGATATGATTGATCAGGCCCAAAAAGATGATGTAATCGTCAAGCTCTATAGAAAAATAGGAGATTTCAGCTTAAAGAACAACCGCTTATTCGCAATCTGGGGCCCTGGTACAGAAAAAGTATCCACAGATAAATATTTAAAGATGATAGAATTTGGTCATAAAAAAACAGAAATCCAGGAGATGAAAATGGGGCTCACGAAACTGAGTGAGGTCGCCGTTAAAGCTCTGGGTGCCTCAGATCCGGAAACGGCTCTGACTACTCTTCATCATATTTCCGATATTTTATTAACCATTAATGATGATATCAGCCCTACTCCATATCTTCTGGATAGTGAGCAGCAGACACGTGTGATCATGGAAGTTGAAGACTTTGAGTATTATCTCCACAAAGGGCTTGGTAAGATTCGCCATTATATGGAGAGTGATTATACGATGATTACAGAACTCATTTCAGTCATCAACCTGATGGCCGAATCCATCTCTGAGGATAAATTTGATATTTTATGGGACTTTGCGAGTAACACTGCCGACCATACGTTAGATCACTTTATATATGATATTGACCGTAAGTATTTGCTTGAAGAGCTTCATGAACTGGCTCTCCTCACTGGTCATGAAAAAGATTTTTATTTAGTAGAAGAAAAGCTGATGAATCAGTAAAATTCAAAGGACAAACTGTTAGGAGATCCTTAGCTTTCAAAGGGCGAAAGGTGAGCTTCCTGTGGTATTTGCTTTCCTGAAGGCATGGTTTTTTATTTCTCACAGAAGACTCTAGTTCCCTGTATCTGAATTTGGAGGATAGGGCCAGGGGAAAGACTCGCTTTCCATGGGCGAACGGTGAGATCCGCGAGTGTAACGAGCTAGCTCACCGAAATTCCGCTAAAAAGCGAGCGACCCCCCAGCCGCTTTTCTCCGTTATGATTAGACTCCTAACCTTAATTACATGGTATTCCCTACTGCCGGAATCGAGTTTTCTTTAAAGATTCGTGCAAGGTGCATTGTATTATAAGCAAGCATTTCCACATGTTTCTTAGTAAACTCATTCTCCTGTCCGCCTTCATCCATATAAGAAGGTCCCGGGCCCGCTTCACCAACCCAGTAAGTATCCACATTTGGCGGAATGACAAACCCAATATGCGAAAGGGCATATAACATGGAGGAAGCCGCATTTTTAGCTCCATCTTCATTTCCTGTGACGACTGCCCCTCCTACTTTATTGTAAAAGATGGACTGATCTTTATCATTTGTCTCACTACTGCTGCCGTACAGCCTTTCGATCGCTACAGTAATCTGACTGCTTTTTTCTCCAAGCCACACAGGAGAACAGAGAATAACGATATCTGCATCCACTACTTTCTCTAATAGAAGCGGCCACTCATCTCCCTCGCCCATATCTTTATCGATGCCATACGGGATATGATAATCGGCCAATCTTACAATTTCACTCTCTACCCCTTCTTTTGAATAAATATCGATCACTTCCTGAGCGAGTCCTTCCGTATTGGAGGTACTCTCAGAAGATTTTAAAGAACCATTTAAGAAAAGTGCTTTAATATCAGCCACGTATATTTCTCCTTTCTTTGCTAGATATAGTTTTTATTCCCTGCTCTCACTCACAAAAACATATCAGCCATTTTTAATTTAGGACACGCAGGGTATGGAACACATATGGTGATTTATTAGAAGGAGGAAAATGAAATGAACTATAATCAGCTATTTTCTGAAAGTAAACTTAATCAAAGCGAGTTATCAAATCGTTTGATTGTTGCCCCGATGACTAGAATCAGTGCGGAAGATGACGGAAGGGCCAACATTACGATGAAAAAATATTATGAGAGATTTGCTATAGGAGGCTTCAGTGCCGTTATTTCGGAAGGTATCTATCCAGATGACGCTTACAGCCAGGGGTACTATAACCAGCCAGGCTTAGCGAATGGCAGTCATACCGAGTCATGGAAGCCGATTGTAGAAGTTGTTCAGGATAAAGGGGCTCTCTTTATCGCTCAGATCATGCACGCCGGCGGTCAAAGTCAGGGGAACAGCTATACAGACGAAACGATTGCTCCATCCCCTGTAACACCGAAAGGAGAGCAGCTTGGGTTTTACGGCGGAGAAGGCTCTTTTTCCCAACCAAGAGGAATGACTATAGAAGAGATTGAAAAAGCGAAAGAATCGTTTAAGGAAAGTGCCTTAAGGGCGAAAGAGGCTGGTTTTGATGGAGTAGAAATCCACGGAGCCAACGGTTATCTGCTTGACCAGTTTTTAACCGATTATTTAAATAATCGTGAAGACCAATACGGCGGTACAGTTAACAACCGTGTACGCTTAATGACAGAAGTGATTGAGCTTGTTAGAGAAGCTGTTGGAGAAGACTTTATTTTAGGTGTTCGGCTTTCACAGGCCAAAGTATCTGACAGTTCTCACAAATGGGAAAAAGGGGAAAGTGAAGCAGAACAGATTTTTAAAGCAATCGGAGATACTCCGCTTGACTATATTCATGTAACAGATCAGGATGCTTTAGAGTCTTCATTTGGTGCTGGAACTAAAACATTGGCACAGGCAGCCAGGAACTTCAGCGGCCACCCCGTTATTGCGAATGGACAGCTGGGTAACCCAGATAAAGCCGAACAACTGTTAAAAGAAGAACATGCGGATTTCGTGGCTCTGGGAACAAGCGCTCTCGCCAATCCCGATTTCCCAAATAAGGCAAAATTCGGAATGGACATGGAAGAATTCGATTTTAAAAAGACTCTCCTTCCAAAGGCCTATATTAAAGAACATGAAGTGGAAAAAGAACTTGTACAATACTAGAAAACTCTATATTAAAGGCAGGGGCGAAGTCCGCTCCTGCCTTACTTTTAGTAAAAAGTCTTTCCATAACCTACTTAAATATCTTCCTTATAAATTTATTTGAAAGTTTGCTGGTAATTCTACGCGCAATTCTTTGCTTTATCCTGCCCTTTCTTACAGCATCGACATCGTTCCATATTCTTAAAAACTTATATAAGCCTGATTTAGCCCCCATAATCCTCCTCCTATCTTTTGAAGCTTAGTATTGTTTATCCTTTTCTTCACTTCTCCTAACTGGTACTAATGACACTATTAGACAAATTTCCTATGACAATAAAATTAGATAGATTGATTGATACATAGATTGTCAACTTTTTGTTACATTTGTAATAGTTAAATAATATTTTAAAAGGAGAGGAATTTATGAAAAGAAAGCAGCTTTTGACCGCTTTAGCAGCTCCAATATTGGCATTGTCTTTATTTCAGGCAGATAAGGCAAGTGCGGATACAAATCTTGATACGATAAACATGACGAATACGGAACTGATGATTGAGCAAAACATAATGAATGAAAATGTACATAATAACTCAGAAATTACGAGAAAAGAAATCAAACAGATGCTTCAGCGTGCAGGGGAAATGAAAGGAGTTCATCCTAAAGATATCTTCTTCTCTGATAACTCCGGCAAAGGAAAAGGAGCCAATCCAAACGCTCAAATCACAAAATTAGATATGGCTAAAGTTTTTACACTTGCTATGAATGATGGGAAAACTCCCAAAGTCGATACTGAAGTATTAAATAATTTTAGCGATGTAGAATCTATTCCTGAAAAAGCAAAACCTTATGTAGCTTATGCTGTCCTGGCCGGTGCTTTTGATATTGATTTTGAAGAGGATTTTAACCCGAATGAACCAATGTCCCGTGAAGAAATCGCCAAATCTTTCAAACCGCTGGTTTTTGACGTTATTGATATTTTATCTACGAATGATGTTCATGGAAATCTAGAGCAAAATACGAGTGAGCAAGGCGGTATGCCTTTAGTAGGCGGCATTGTAGATGACTTCCGCTCGGTCAATGACGATGGTACCATTGTTGTTGACGCAGGAGATTCGATGCAGGGTACTTTAATATCAAACGCATTTGAAGGGTTGTCCACAATTGAAACGATGAATGCGATTGATTATGATGTCAGTGCTATAGGAAACCATGAGTTTGACTGGGGAATTGATGTATTAAGAGATCGTATAGAAGATGCTGAATTTCCATTTTTAGCAGCAAATATATTTGAGGAAGAAACGGGAGATCGTCCAGAATGGGCAGAGCCTTATACTATGATTGAAATCGGCGATTATAAAGTAGGAATTTTAGGTTTTTCAACTACAGAAACACCTGAGTCCACCCTTTCTACACATGTGGAAGGATTAGAGTTTTTAGATCCAGCTCCTATTTCTGAAGAACTGTCTGCTGAACTGAAGGAAAAAGGAGCAGACATCGTCATGGTCAATTCTCACCTGCCAGGCTGGCAAGAGCCATCTGGTCAAATTATGGGTGAATTAGCTGATTTTGCAGCAGCTGAGAATGGCATTGTAGATGCTCTCGTTGGGGGGCATTCCCATGAAAGAGTTGCCGGCCATGTGAACGAAATTCCTGTCGTTGAGGCCGAAAGATATACGAGAGCCATGGGTCATATTCAGCTCTTCGTCGATCGAAAAACTAAAGAAGTCTACCATTCTGAAGTGGACTTACTGGAAACATATGCTCCATTAGCAGGAGAAAATAAAGAAGTGCGTCAGATCGTAAATAACTACAATGCCCAAGTGGAAGAAGTTAAAAATGAAGTAGTCGCGACTACTGAAGGCCCAATTACAAGAGATCGTAAATATGGAAACCTTGGAGTCAGCAAGCTTGGCAACATGATTACGGATGCTATGCGTGAAAGAGCTGAAGCCGATATTGCCTTCCAGAACAGCGGCGGTATCCGAACAGATATTGACGCCGGCGAAATTACTTACGGTGAAGTGTTTGAAGTTCTTCCTTTTGATAATTATAATGTCACCGCAGAAATGACAGGAGAACAAATAAAAGATATTTTAGAAGGTCCGGCTGAGGACGATTGGAACTTTATGCAAATCCAATTCTCCGGAATGAACGTCGTTTACGATCCTTCCCAATCTGACGGAGAACGCGTTACTTCTATTGAATTATGGGACGGCACACCTGTTTATGAAAAAGGAGAAACTATTGACGGAACCTTTACTGTCGTTACTAACAACTTCTTATCTACAGGTTCAGGTGACGGTTATTATACCTTTGGTGAAGTAGAATGGGAAGCTGATCCTGACTTCCAGCGCGAATTGTTTGCGGATTACTTAAGAGAGATTCGTGACCGTGGAGAAACAATCAATCCAGATGAACTCTTTGACGGAAGACTCATCCAGGAATAATTGAAAAACCGGCCGTGCCCATAAGCACAGCCGGTTTTTTTGTTTAATAACTTTCATTGTTTAAAGCTAACAGTTGAGTTATGGTAAGGAATATATTCAATAAAGGAGTTTATTATGAAGAAGTGGCAAGTTTACGTGTACCCTCCATTAACAGGAGTGCTTACTGTCATATTATATCTGCTTTTGCAGACCGCCCGAAATGCGGTTTTCCAGTGGCCTGCCGCGATTGGCCTTTTTATGGGGATTACATTCATGCAAATCATCCTCTATCGCCGGGCATATAAAAAAACACAAAGTTCTTAATTTTGCTGACTTCACTTTTAGACGAGGACTTAGAAAGTGCTTTTTACATATCCTTTTTTAATAAAAGGGTATTTTTTTAAACAAAAATGCGAACACTAGTTCGTAAGTAGGTTGTGAAATTTTGACAAAACCCCTTATTCTTAAGTAAGGAGGGTTGGAAGATGAAAAAGCCTTACCAAAACAAAAGCCCGCTTTATAGAACTGATAAACATGTAACCTTATCGCCTTCGCCCCGTCAAGATAAGGTTGAAGCCAAATTTGTCACCTATTTAAATACAGCTTTATGGCGGGCTGCCAAAGATCAGCAAAAAAAGATGGGAACATGGAAAGATATACACTTACAGAACGAATATCAAATAGACAGTTGTTCCGCTGTGTATGAAGAAGCAGTTTCCTATGAAACATTGTTTGAAATGGTTGAGAGTAAAAAATTATACCACGGCCTTAAACAGCTTTCACACAGACAAAAGTTTATTATGTATAAGCATGCGGTTGAACTTTACACATTTAAAGAGATTGCTGACCAGCTGGGGGTTTCTCAGCAATCTGTTTCTAAGTCTTATCAGCGCGCACGTTTGAAACTTAAAAATACTCAAGGAGGCCAATTATAATGCAACTTGACTTATGGGTTTCTGCTGTGGAGAGTTTCGGGTTTCCCATTGGTGTCGCTTCATTCATTTTATACAGATTGGACAAAAGCATTAACCGGATGGAGGATGCTGTAAAAGAGTTAATTCATGAGGAGCAGGAAGATGAAAAATAAATTATATGACTTGCTGCTGCTGGCTCAAAAAGAAGATGAACAAGCCATCAGTCAGCTCATCGAACGTTTTGAACCTAAAATTAAAAAACTGAGCTCTGCTTTCCCTGCAGAAGACCGGGAAGATATTGAACAGGAACTTCGCATTCAGGTCATGCACGCTGTTGAAAAGTTCCGCATGGAAGAAGACTCAATAAAATAAGCTGCCTTTTTAGTTCAAAGGCAGCTTACAACATATTAACTGGCTCTAAATACCGGTTTCTTGCCGTATTTCTTATGGGAGTTGTTTTGCACAAGCTTCTTAATAAACCATGCAAGAACAACAAGCCATATAACCGCACCGATCCACATAGACACATCATATGGCAGTCCAAAACCTTCAGGAGCATAGAAGATATATGCGCTCACCACTCCTGTCATGAACAAGGCAGGAATACTGCAGATCCAGTGAAACTTCTGCTTTTCCAGCAGATAAATGGCGGCCGTCCAAAGCATTACTGTCGCAACAACCTGGTTGGACCATCCTACGTATCTCCACAGGAAGGTATAATCAATTGTTGAAAGATAAAAAGCCGGACCACCAAGAACTAATAAGATTAGTCCATTCTTCAGCTTACCTGTCGAAGGATTGGATCCTTTTTTCGTCAAAAGCTCACTCAGCATCATTCGTGAGGAACGAAGAGCTGTATCTCCTGTTGTGATCGGAAGGATAATTACGCCTAGAACAGCTAGAATTCCACCGAACGCGCCCAATGTTGTAGAACTGATTTCATTAACAACTCCAGCAGGTCCTCCCGCGTCTAATGCAGATTGAAGGCCTCCGGTGCTGCCGAAGAATGCCATACCTGCAGCGGCCCAGATCAGGGCAATAACACCTTCACCAATCATCGCACCATAAAACACTTTGCGTCCTTCGCTTTCCTTCTTCAGCGTCCGTGCAAGTATCGGGCTTTGTGTACTATGAAATCCAGAAATCGCCCCACAGGATATCGTCACCATTATAAGCGGCCAAATCGGCAGCTCTCCTGGGTGCAGATTGCTTAATGTAAGATTAGGAACGGTATTGTCGAAGAAAAACAGACCAATTCCAATGGAAACAGCCATAAATATTAAGATTGCTCCAAGCACCGGATAGATACGTCCGATAATTTTATGGACAGGAAGCATTGTAGCTATTAAGAAATAAACAAAGATAATAACTAATGCTGCCATGAAACTCAAAGGTGTCAGCTGGGCTACAAGCTCAGCAGGTCCTGCCGTAAAAGCAGCGGCCACAAGGACCATTAAAGCAATAGAAAAGATATTAATAAAGGTTTGCATATTTTTCCCAAGAAATTTACCAACAATCGTTGGAAATTGAGCACCTTTATATCTTACAGACATCATACCACTGAAATAATCATGAACTCCACCAGCAAAAATACAGCCGATTACAATCCAGATAAATGCTACGGGTCCATAAAGGGCTCCCATAACCGCCCCGAAAATCGGACCAAGCCCAGCGATATTAAGTAATTGAATAAGGCTCGCTCTCCACCAGCTGATCGGTGTAAAGTCAAAGCCATCATTTTGGGAATAAGCAGGAGTCTGATTACGATCGTCAATGCCAAAAATCCGTTCGACCACCTTCGCGTAAATCATATAACCTGCGATAAGTAAAACAATGGATGCAACAAATGTAAGCATCGCTGAGCCTCCTCTCAATTTTAAATCGTAAGAAGTATTCTATACCTGTCCTTTCTTAATAACAACCCCGTATTCTGAAAATTATATATTTTTTCTTTTTTCTCTATATTTTGAAGCGTTTTCAATAACAGAATTATACAAAAAAGCGAGACACTGTTAAGCGCCCCGCGTTTAAAAGGCCGAAGAAAAAGAAGGAGCTGTTCCGTTTTAGCGTGGAGAATATGTGCTGAGAGATAGCTCGCCTCCACCTGGGAGCCGGTGAGTGAGATCGTTCCATTCGTCGATCTCAGCTTGACTCTATATAACTCCGGAAGTTTGACGGATCAGTTCCTTTTTTTGAATAAATAAAAGAAGCGAGGCTCCTAATGAGCCTCGCTTCTTTACATATATGTAACCTGCCACCCCATTAGGAAATGGTTAAGTTCCCGCAGTCGTATTTTACGATGGGATGGCATTACTAATAAAATAGCATATCTGCTGAACGCAAAGCAAGTTGATGGAAAATACTCTTAAAACAGATTGGTCTTCCCCCTCCCTTTTTGCTAACATAGCTTACGCTTCAGCAACATTTTCCCAGAAAGTATTGGGAGGTTTAGAGACCGGCCAAATAATGGTAATGTACAAATAACATTATCTCATTTATTAAAAAAGGAGAGAATGTAACCCATGCAAAGTCGAATAGTCAAAATTCTAGTGTGGATCCCCATTATCATCGTAGTAATTACAATAGCGCTATTGGCTCTCTCTGTTGCAGGATATGTTGGACGATAAATACTTAAAATCCCTCAAAATTTCCACCCCTATCCAATTTTTTCGTCTGGTTGTCACAAAGTTCACAAAAAATACATGAATTCACCTATTAATACTAGCACCAAGTCCCTCTATGCTTTACTATGAGGGGAGGCAGATCTCTCTGTCGAAGTTTGAAGAAATTACTTCTTAAGTATGAGCATACAGGAGGGCTCCCTCGTGTTAGATTATAAAATCTATAATAATGATGAAAATCAACAATACCTTGTGCTGCTTCATGGTATAGGCGGCAACTCTAATATTTTTGTAAGACAATTGAAGTTTTATAAAGAGCATTTTAACGTAATTACACTCCATCTTCCTGGGCATGGAAATTCTTTTGGTATAGATAAATATGGGAACTCTTTTAGCGAAGAAGCTGTAGTCGAAGATATTATCGCTACATTAGATGGATTAAATATTGAAAAAGCCCATTTCATAGGAGTTTCTTTAGGATCTGTAATGATTCATTATTTAATGAAATCACATCCTGATCGTGTGATCAGTGCTGTTCTAACCGGTGCCATTACTGAATTTAACTTCGTTTCTAAAGTCCTTCTTTTCCTTGGAAAAATGATAAAATCTATCACTCCTCATTTGTGGTTATATCACCTGTTTGCATTTATTATTATGCCTAAAGCCAATCATAAACAATCCAGGGACACGTTTGTCAGAGAAGCACGGAAAATGAAACGTGAAGACTTTATTGGCTGGTTTGATATTGCTCATCGTGTTGGTAAAAGTTATGACCTGGTCCCAAAGCTTGCCCAAAAAATTCCTAAGCTTTATGTTTCAGGAAGTGAAGACCACCTCTTTTTATCCAATCTAAAAAAAGATATTAAACAGGATATAAATGCCAGCTTAGAACTTATTGAAAAATGCGGCCACGTTTGTAATATTGAAAAGTATAGAGAATTTAATCGGATCACTCTCGACTTTCTTAAAGGGAATCGGAAACATAGTGTGAAGCCGGCCAAACAGATCTCTTAGAAACGCCGAAACGGAGTGAAGGATTTGAATATATTTTTAACCGGATCGACTGGTTTTCTAGGTGGGAAATTAATTCATAACTTAATGAAAGATAAGGAGCATCATGTGTTCCTGCTCGTCCGAAACTTAGGAAAAGCCAATCAGCTTAAAAAAACTTTTTCATCAGAGAAACAGCAGCGAATTCACATTATTGAAGGAGATATTACTTCTCCCTATTGTGGACTATCGGAAGAAATTTTCAGTCAGCTTAGAGGCAAAATCGATTGTTTTTATCACTCAGCAGCGCTTGTAAAATTCGATCACGACCTTAGTGAGGAGCTTTTTGCGATCAATTATACAGGCACTCTTAATACGTTAGAGCTGGCGAAAGAACTTGGTGTCAAAAAGTTTTTCTATATAAGTACTGCTTATACTGTAGGAAAAAACAGTCATGGAATCGAAGAGCTTTATCCGCTGGATGCTGAGTATCACAATCCTTATGAAGCCAGCAAAGTGAAGTCGGAGCATCTTGTCTTTTCATATAGTGACCAGATGGATGTTTCTATTTTCCGTCCGGCTATAATTGTAGGGGATTCTGAAACAGGTGAAGCAGATTCAGAATTCACCCTGTATGGTTTCATGAGAGCCCTGGATATTTTTAAGCGCCGGATGATGAGAAAAAAAGATGCTGATCAAAACGAGAAATATCGAGTCATTGCCAATCAGGAAGGAACATCAAATTTTGTTCCTGTTGATTACGTAGCAGACGTGCTGAGCCTGGCTGTCACAAAAGCTGAGCCTCATACAATTTATAACATTACGAACCCTGAACCGCCGACAAACTTTGAAATTATGAACATGTTTAAAGAAGCTCTTCAATTTGATCAGCTTGACCTCGTAAACAGCCAGGGCAAATATGAACTGAGTGAAGAAGAGAAGCAGTTAAACGGCATGGTTGATATTTTTCGTGTATATTTAGCGGGAAATATAGCTTTTAAAGATCACAATACTCAGAGATTAATAGAGGGTACAGAAGTAGAACACCTTCGCCTTTCTTCTGAAACTATCCAAATGATTATCAATGCTTACTTTACAAATTAAAGAAACCTCTGAAGATTAAACTCTTCAGAGGTTTTTTTCTAGGCTGCCGCTTTTTGACTGGATTTTTCACTATTTAAGAAAAGGGACACTATAAACATTAATGCTAGGAAAATAAGAACAACACTAAACCCTCCTGTGTGGCCAAAAGCTTCCGAAGCCATTCCTACAATATAACCAGCGATTCCTCCACCAATTCCAGAGGCAATATAAATTAATCCAAGCGCGGAACCGCTATTCTTAGAAAGCTGAGTACCGAATGCCGTGGCCGTAGGGAATAGAGTCGAGAAGAATAGCCCTGCACCGGCAAACAAATAAGGAACGCTGTTGGCGAACAGAAAACTGATTCCTACCATAATTACTGATCCAGCTGAGAATGTTATTAATATTATCCGTTCGTTTATCCAATTGGACAGATAAGCCACTCCGAGGCGTCCAGCCATAAAGAATACAGAAAACAGGGAAAGAATGGTGGCTACCATATCCTCTTTTTCACTTTCTGAGATGCCGCCAAGTTCAAGCGATTTCAGATAGCTTGGGAAAAAGTTGGTGAACGATACCTCTGAAGATACTTGAAGCATTAAGAACACCATCAAAAAGACGAACTGAGCATCTTTCAACATAGGAATAAAAGCCTTAAGGTTGACTTTCTCTACCTTTCCTACCGGGAAGGCGACAGAAGTGATATAAATAATTACTCCTACAATTAAAACAGCGATTCCTACGTAAAATACTCTCCAGGATGCAAACTGAAACAGATAATTTAGAATCTGAGGAAAGAGAACCATTCCCAGTCCGTATACACCCATTGCGTAGTTAAACATCTGACGCTGCTTCTCAGGATAAGCGGCCGGTACGATCGCATTTGAAGCAACACCTAGCGCACCAAGTCCAAAACCAATAATCATATAAAAGCCTAAGAAAAACATAATATTTGGTGCTGCACCGGTTCCGACAAATCCACCAGCCATAATTATGGCACTTATGATGGTCATCGTCCGTAAGCCTTTTTTATCTGTATAATAGCCGATGATTACACTGGCTAATGTAAAGCCTAGCTGGAAGATGAAAACGATAAATCCAAACTCGCCCATGTCGAGTCCCAGGTCTGTTTCCACCTGATCCAGGACAATGCCTTTAGTGTTCGTTACTCCTCCAGATATAAACTGAGTAAACATGAGTATGACTAACGCATGAATACTTTTTCCTTTTGACATGATAAGGACCTCCTGCAATGTATATAAATTAGTACATTTCCGGAGATACCCTGGCCTTAACCCAGTCAAACATATGCAAACGATAACAAATAAAAATAAAAAAATCAGGCCTTACAGCCTGATTAATCTTAAATTCGCTTATTTAATTGTAGAAGCATTCATAAGAAGCTCTCTCAACAGTTTCTTTTGCGGATAGTCCGAAGATTTCACTTCTTCTACTGTTTCTTCCAGGTTGTAACTCGTACGAATAATTGAAACTTGAACCCCTTCCTCTTCAATGTCTACTACAGCATATGACGGCTGAGCAAGCCCATCAAAAGGGAGACCTACACTTCCTGTATTAATAATAATCTTTCCCTCAATATGACGAATGAATGGCTGATGAATATGACCATAAATATATATATCAGCTTCATCATTTTTCATTAACTTCTCCTTCATGGATTCATCTGAGAAGGAAGGTTGAACGACTTCAAATAAATTATCGGGTAGAGCATGAAAAGCGTGGATATGCACTCCGTCAAAGTCTTCATCTATTTCAGTCGGCAGCTGATCTAAATAATATACAGACTCACTTTTCATTTTATTCGTCGTCCATTCTTTCTCTTCATTCATTAGATCCAGTGAATCATCAGGGACTTCACCTTGCTGTACGCCACGTACAACCCACTCATCAGCATTTCCTTTAATCACTTCAGCCTCAAGTTCACGAATTATTTGTATAGAGCGTTCAGGCTCAAGACCTCTGAATGCAAGATCCCCAAGGATAAACAACTTGTCTATTTTTCTATTTTTGAGATCTTGAAGTACCGCTTCCAAAGCGCTTGCGTTTCCATGTATATCTGAAATAAAAGCTAGTCTCATAATCGGCTCCTTCATTTATGATTGTTCTTCTGGAGTATGATTACCCATTTCACCTTTTCGTAAACTAATTTAGTCTTCGTGCTATTGTTCGAGAAAAGTTATCATAATAAAGTTTCTGGAAAATATAAATACCTTCATAGAAGGTGCTGTTGTAGTCGCCTGATTGTTTATTTATCGTCCAGCAAGTGGCAAGAACTGTATGAGCAAAACCCCATAGTAGGAGACGCTCTTTGTTTAGCCCAAGTTTTTCTATAAAAATTTCAATCCTGCGGCTGATAACCTTAAACTTCCCCTCTTCCGGCAGGCAATTCAGCAAATATTGTATAATGTCATACTCCACTTCACCGACAAGTCCTTTAGGGTCAATTGCTGTCCATGAGCTTCCACTCTGTAATATATTATAGTGGTGAAAATCCCCATGTAAAACTACCCTTTTACTCATAGATTGATTTAAATAGGTGAATACTTGCAGTGCTTCAAGAATAAGTCCAGCGGAGATTGGACCAAGACCGTAGGGATTCTTCTTATAGAATTTTGTTAAATTCTTCTCCCTTTCTCTTGTAGAAGGAAGATGACACTTTTCTGGTTTAACACCTAATCGACTTAATACTTCTGAAGCAATAGAAACTGCTTCTGTATCATTTTGAATTTTTGCGAGGTTATGTCCAGGAGTAATTTTATCCAGAATTAATATTCGTCTCTTTTGATCATGATCAATCAGATTTACAATTCCTTTAGATTTTAACGTTTGCAAGGTTTCCCTTTCGTTCTTATACCCATCTTCAGGGAGCCATAGCTTAACGACGACTTCGCTTCCGTCTTTTCGTACTGCAGGTGCCACATAATTATAGGAAAGTGTATAGGGGAACCCGATGGTGAGGTTCCAACGGCTTTCACAATAACTTAACAGCTCAGGAAGCTCTTTCAGCCATTTTTCCCCTTCCTGCCCACAGGCTAATTTTACATTCTTCACAAATTGCTCCTGAAGCTTCATTTATCTTCTCCTCACTAACTCTAGTACTGGCTGCATACCGGGCTTACAAATCTTTTTTGAAAAATCCCTTTTCATGACTGATCAATTCTTTGGCTTTTAAGATAGGTCTGTTCCCTTTACTTTTTATTAGAGAAAAGCGGCTGGGATATGCTCGCTTTCCGCGGGGAGCCGGGGAGCTAGCTCGTTCCACTCGCGGATCTCACCATGGCTCTATCTCCCTGCAGGAGTCTCACAATTTCCCAGCCGCTTTATCATTATTAGTGGAAACGGAACATTTAATCCTTTTGGAAACTTAAATGTTCCGAACCCTTCACTTTCCTCAAACGCAAAACCACCAAGTGTTTAACTAGTTTGTAGTCTCTTCTCTCTAATATCGCGCTTCTTAGGGGTGCTGCTCATTTCCTGAAGGTGTTTTCGGTATAAATACATGACCATCAGGTGGACTTTCGCCTGTGTATATTTATAAATAAACCATGGCAGGGATGGAAGATAGTCATGAACGGCTACAATACACTGGTTTGTATTAGGAATCTGTCTGAACTCAAGGCGTCCCCTTGTGTTTTTCTTTGAGTTAAAAAATAATCCGCCAGTTATATAATATAACGACCGTCTTGTTGTACTTCGCTGCTTAGAATAAGACAGTTTTAGCAAAGGGAGAGGTGGGACTGCCAGTCTGATCTTATAGTTATTTTTATTATCACTATTTGTTTTAATCACAGGAGAAAACTTATCCGCCAGCCATTCCACGTAGTGCTGAGCTGCCCATTGTGCGCTTTTGCCTTGCGGAAGTTCAATTCTCTGCACGGACCTTACATCTTGTTTCACTTTAGGTGCTTTAAGTTTCTTTGCACTTGATTCCTGCTTTTCTTTTTCTTCAGCTAACGACCATTCTGCAGCATCTTTAAACATGGTTCTTCCGTAACTCACTTCAGCATCCATATTTTCTTTCTCAGCTGTCATTGGATGAATCAGGCTTTCTATTAACGGATACACCTGTTCCCTGGGGGTCTGTGTAGTAAGACTAACCCATAGTCTTGATAATTTTATCGTAATAAATGGAACGTCAAAAAGTTTCGGCTTTTTTCCCATGGCTTCCGCTGTCTGCAGCATCATATCTTTATATGTCATAACTTCCGGACCGCCGACATCCAATGACCTGCCTGAAAGCTTATCGTTCCCGATGCTTTTATTGAGCGCTTCCAGAACATCTGGCAGAGCGATTGGATGTGTCTTAATTCTCGTCCATTTTGGCAGAGCCATCACCGGGAGTCTTCGGACAAGCTTTGCTAAAATCGGGAATGAAGACCCTTTCGGTCCAACGATCAGTCCAGCTCTAATCGTTGTCACCGGTACACCGTAAGATCGTAAAACTTCTTCTACTTCCAGACGGCTTCTTAAATGACGGGAAAGCTTCCCATTCTTAGGAATAATACCGCTTAAGTAAATGATTTGTTTTACACCATTTTTTCTCGCGGCCTGTGCAAAGTTATCAGCAAGAATGACATCCATATCTTCAAATGTTCCCTGAGTCAGCTTAGCTGACGGCATCATGGAATGCACGAGATATACAGCAATATCGGCTCCTTTCAACCCTTTTTCCGCATCGGCCAGTGAATATAAATCACATGAACGCCATTTCACATGGGGACTGTCTTCTTTTTCATCCCCATTCCTGGACAGTGCAATTACCTCTGCATTTACTGTGATCTTTTCTAACAGATTGCTTCCTATATAGCCGCTTGCGCCTGTTAAAGCAATCACCGGACGTTTCCTATTTTTATTCAATTGATCAAGCCTCCTTACATTCTCCATTCCCTCATGGTAAGTCTTTTAACGCTTGAGTAAATAAAAAAGCTGCCGAAATTCAGCAGCTTTTCCTTTTATTATTTCACCATCTTATCCTCGCCTTTCCACAATTCTTTTCTAAGCTTAACTTTTTGAATTTTACCTGAAGCGGTCTTAGGTAATTCTTTCACAAAGGAAAAACTTTTCGGTACTTTAAAATGAGCGAGTTTTTCCCGGCAATAGAAGGTCAGTTCTTCTTCAGACAGCGAATGTCCTTCACGGATAACAATCACCCCATGCGGAACTTCCCCCCATTTTTCGTGCGGTGCTGCAATCACAGCTGTTTCTAAAACAGACGGATGGTCATAGAGAACGCCTTCCACTTCAATAGAAGAAATATTTTCCCCGCCGCTGATAATAACATCTTTCTTACGGTCCACAATTTCAATAAAGCCTCTTTCATCTACAACAGCCATATCTCCGGTAAACAGCCAGCCATCCCGGATGGTCTCATTTGTCGCCTCGGGATTTTTATAATATCCTTCCATTACATTGTTGGAACGAGTGGCAATTTCCCCGATTGTTTTTCCATCGTGAGGAACTTCTTCTCCTAACTCGTCCAGGACTTTGACCGTGGAACCTATCATGGAATACCCGGTTTTTGCTTTAAGCCTATACTGTTCTTCCTTAGGTAAGCCTGTCTCTGAAGAGCGGGGAATCGTTGTTGTAATTAGCGGGGTTATCTCCGTCATTCCATACACTTGAATGAATTCCCAGCCTAAATCTTCTTCAACTTTTCTTACAAAAGCCGGAGGAGGTGCTGACCCGGCAATAACTACTCGAACGTCCTGTTCTATTTCTGGTTGTTCAACTTCATACTGCTCAAAGAGCATATTTAAAACAGTAGGAGCCATATGCATAACACTGACTTTATGATCTTTTACTTTTTCTAAAATAAGTTGAGGATCTGTTTTGTGCAGCATTACCTGAGTGGCTCCATTCATCGTGTAATAAAATGGAGACCCCCATCCATTCACATGGAACATCGGCAGGACGTGGAGTAACGTATCTGAATCTGACACTCGTAAATGGTGCATCGTTGATAAAGCGTGCAGATAATTAGAACGGTGGGAAAGTAAAACGCCTTTAGGATTTCCTGTCGTTCCGCTCGTATAAAGAAGGCTGGCGATATCTGTTTCCTCCAATGGTACTCTGCTCACTGGTTCTGAAGAAAACTGTTTTCTCCAGTTGTCATAGTTTTCATAACCGTCTTTTGCTTCCCCATGGATAATTACTTTTTCAAGTAAAGGGATATCAGAAATCACCGATTCAACAAGCGGGTAAAGATCTTTATCTACAAATAATACTTTACTTTCACTATGAGTCAGAATAAACTTGTAGTCTTCTGGTTTCAGCCTAGTGTTTAAGGGGGTCATTATGCCGCCTACTTGAAAGACGCCATAAAAACCTTCTAGCATCTCCATCGTATTTGGAGCTAAATAAGCGACTTTATCCCCTTTATTAATACCGAGTTCATCCAGCCCACGAGAAAGCTGATTCACCCGGTCATTGAGCTGTTTGTATGTTATTGTCTGATCATCACCAATAATGGCGGCTTTCCCACCGTATAAGTCTACTGCCCTGTCCAGACAATCTGTTAATACTAATGGCACATGCATCGTTTACCATCCCCTCCCAGTAAAGCGGTTACATTTAAGTTTATAGAAAATTCTGTTATATATCAAACTATTGTTACATAACAGTCCTTCTTTATAAAAAAATGCAGGAAACTGAAAGTTCCCTGCATGCCTTATCCTACATTCCGCCAATCCCGACAGCAATAAGCATAATATAAACCATTACGAGAAAAGCGCCAAAGTTAAGTATAATGAACAGCCATTTTAAAAATCCGGTTCCCTTAAAAGCAATAAGACCTGCCGCTAATGGGAAAAGAATCATGAGTATAACAGCAACTCTTCCAATACCCCAATAGTTGAAACCAGCCACCATTAGAGAAAACATAATGAGAAAGATGACAAATAAAACGAGTGAAATTATATTAAATTTTTTTCTTCGCTGTGTATCATCATTAAAGCTATATCCGTTTAACATAGTTACCCCCCTAAAACAAACTGCCTTTTTTATTATAAGGGTATTCTCTCATTTCAAAAAGTGTAGATTTACGTAAATCTGCAGCTAATTTTTGTAAAGTAAAAACTATGGATGACTAGCTTTGGATAATCTTGCACATATAATATTCATCGATAAACGATTGATTGATTTTAAGAGAATCTTTTTTAATCCCTTCAATTTCAAATCCTGCTTTTTTATATAGATGAACAGCTGAAGTATTTTTAACAGCGGTCGTTAATTCCAGACGATGAATATTTTTTGATACTGCCCAGCTTTCCACAGAATCGAATAGCTGAGTTCCGATTCCACGGCCACGGTATTCCTTAAGCACACCAGCCACCAAGTAGACAGAATGCCGATTGCGTACAGCCTGGCCTCCCAACCCCATAATATAACCCGCAAGTTTATGATCCATCTCGGCTGCAATAATTACACAATTAGGCAGGTTGAGGATTTTGCTGATCTTCTCTTCCTCTGACTGGAAATCTCTCTCGCCAGGTTCCATTAACATATATTCAGAATCTCTTTCTACTGCATCGATAAGCTGAAGAAATTCAGGTAAATCTGCAGTAGTGATTCTTCTAGTTGTCATAAACCTCCCCCCTCTCTTCTTACTCTATTTCTTCATAGATAAACAGAATTCCTCTCCTTTTTACAAACAAATACAAAGGTTGTCAGGATCCTCAAATATTTCCTGGGAAATGATAAACTTTTCGATTTTTCATGGACATGATAGGATGAGAATATTACATAAGAAGGAGATGGATAATTATGTTCAAACCACTATCTACAAATCAAGCACCAGCAGCTATTGGACCATATTCCCAAGCAGTTGAGGTTGACAATCTTCTATTTATTTCGGGCCAGATTCCTCTTAATCCTGAAACGATGGAATTTGTATCTGAGGATGTGAAAGAGCAGACAGAGCAGGTTATGAAAAACATCGGGGCGATTCTTAAGGAAGCTGGGCTGGATTATAAAAATATTGTGAAAGCTGGTATTTTCCTTGATTCTATGGATGACTTTGCGGTTGTTAATGAGGTTTATGCAAGCTTCCTGAGTGAGCCTTACCCGGCACGAGCAGCCGTTGAAGTTGCCAAGCTGCCAAAAGGCGCTAAAGTTGAAATTGAAGTCATCGCTGTGAAGGGATAATCATTCTCGCAGAGAAGCTGTTTATTACTTCACAGAGAAAGGATAGTTCCGTTTATCACGATTAGAGAGAAAGGGGCTTGGAAATCCCTCGCTTTCCGCGGGGAGCCGGTGAGCTAGCTCGCTGCACTCGCGGATCTCACCTTGGCTCTATCTCCCTGCAGGAGTCTCGCAATTTCCCAGCCCCTTGACCTTAAGTGGTGTACACGGAATGCCAAGCTTTTTCGTAAAGTTTTTGATCTAAACAATAAAAGTTTCGTTTTTCCTTATTTTCATAAAGGGCCGGGGGAAACGGCGAGACTCCTATGGGAGAGAAGAACAGGGTGAGATCCCGGAGGGCTACAAGCCCGAGGAAGCTCACCGTTCGCCCATGGAAAGCGAGCTGTTTCCCCAGGCTCGATTCTCTTTTAAGGTAAACGAAACAGTCATTTCCCTGTTCTAAACAAGATTAACACCAACTTAATCCTCATCCCTAATGTCACGGTCCTTAGGCAATGGTTCGCTTAAATAGTCGTTTATCATTTCCCGGTACTTTTCAATCTGCTGGAAATACGTATCAAACTGCTGCTTGTTGATCAGCTCCTGCTCTCCATCATGAACCGCACGAATCTTGCCTGTTTGTATTAAACGTTCCACATAAGTGACAGGCACATCAAGGTACTCGGCCGTTTCATTTATTGTTAAATACATCTCCACTCTCCTTTCTCCCCATTTCCGCTCCGCCTATGCTATAATAAATCAATTACAAGCGTTGGAGGTTACTATGCTTACTTTTGAAGAAAAACTACGTATTATCGAAGAATTCCCGGAACTCACAAAAAAGGATATCTCACTTGGGCGAGTGAATTTTCACTTCGAAGAGAGCCTTTATGATAAGAAAAATGTTGTCTACCATCTTCATCCCAACGGTAACGGTTTTGTATATGGTGCCGAAATAGAGGGAGTTGAAGTCGATGACCGCGGTATGGTCAATATTCGTGATTATGATGAGCACCAGCTTCGCGCTCTTATAAGAGACGCGATTGATTCACTATCCATGACTCCTGCAGAGAAAGACCCCGTGATGGAGGAATGGCTGAACCGATCCGGTCAGTCCCTCGTATTAATGCGGGAAGAGGATGGCTATAATGTCTATGCTGAAGAATCACTGGAAGGCGCGTTTAATTCTTATAAAGAAGCAGCCAACTTCCTGGAACAGGAAGGATTCAGACGTATTTAAAAGGAGCCCTTTTTAAGGCTCCTTTTCTTATTGATCAGCGGGCAGTGTAAAGCTGATCGTCGTTCCATTCCCTATTCGGCTGGATGCTTTCATCTTTCCATCATGTTCTTCAATAATCCTCTTGGAAACAGGCAGTCCAAGCCCGCTTCCTCCTTCAATGAACTTTTTCGTTTCTTCCGCTTGATAAAACAACTCAAAGATATGAGGAAGGTCTTTATCCAAAGTCCCCGGCCCATTGTCTGTAACTTCTACCGTTATCTCACCTTTCTTTTCTTTAAGCAGTATATCTATTTCTTTCTCTTGTTTATCCATGAACTTCAGACTGTTAGTGATGACATGGACCATCACTCTTCTTAATTGTTCCGTATCTACCTTTGCAAAGTATGGCTTAACTTTATCAGCTTTAAAGGTGAAGACAATTTCTTCCCATTCTGATTCGAATTCAGCCATAACTTCTATAAGAAACTCACGCATATCAACCCTCTTATATTGAAAAGCCAATCGTCCCATGTCTAATTGGGAATGCTGAAACAATTCCTCAATCATCCGCTCAATGACGAGGGTTTTCATATGAATGTTAGCGATAGGTGTCTTCATCTGCTCAGGAAGGGGGCGCTCTTGTGAGCGGATTTCCTCCACCTGTTCCTTCATATAAGTTACGGGTGCTCTTAAATCATTAGACAAATTGGCAATCAGTTTTTGCCGATTTTCCAAATATTTTTCCTGTTCTTCATGAGATTCTATCAGTCGCAGCCTCATATCTTCAAAGGAAGCAGACAGCTTTCCTATTTCATCTTTCCTCATCCGCACAAGTGGCGTGTCCAGCTTTCCTGCACTAATTTCTTTCGAAGCTTCGGTCAGCTTTTTCATCGGTGTAAGCATATTTCTCACCACATAATAGATAAACAAACCATTTGTAATAAGCAATAACAGCAGCCATCCGGTAAGGTGGATGAGTGTAAAAGTAAGCTGCTGATTTTCTGCAGCGTTCTCACTGAAATCAAGCATATATAAAAGAAGGTAGCCTTCAATTATTAAGAATAATAAACTTGGTAAAATGACGATCGCAACGTTCGACCGCATAAACCTTTTCCGAATCGACATGGTTCCCGCTCCTTTTTTTTCCTAATGCTTTTAGCATATACCAAAATAAAGGGAACCGTCTAGCGATTATTAATTGTTTATAATTCCAACGCATATAATGCTTTAAGCCCTAACTAAGGATATTGGAGAGGTGGGAATCTATGTATTCATTTGACCAAAGATCATCTTTTCGCCAGCCGACAATCGTTGCATTTGCTCAGGGAGATGTAAACGGGGATGGAATTCTCGATAATGTTTATCTCACCGGTCAAAAACCAAATGGTACAGAAAATCCATTTACTACGGAAATAACGCTTGTGGTACAGGATGGGAAAACAAAGGAGTTCTACAGGGTACCTTTAGCTTCCAATGCAGGGTATGAGCCGGCTCTCTTTCTTGGAGACTTCACCGGTGACCGAGTGGATGACATACTCATCAGCATTAATTCTGGAGGAAGCGGTGGTTTTTACTTTTATTATATATATTCTTTTCTTAACAATGAAGCTCATGAAATTTTCAACTATGAAACCTTTAATGACCAGTACTTATATGATGTGATGTACGAAAACAATTATAAAGTTCTCGTCACCAACCAGACGCTGAATACTTCATTTATAATTGATATAAGCAATCGCGGAGAAGACTATCTATCTGAAATCTATTCTGCTGGTGGAAAATTAAAGGCCCCGGTTCAAGGGTTTGTTTCAGGTTTGAATACGGCTTATCCTATTGATTTTAACGGAGACGGGGTCTATGAGCTCTTTGCTTTCCAAAGGATTGCCGGGCGATATAATGCCGATGGTTTAGGTGTTGTGCAAACCCCCTTAACATGGAACGGCAAAGAGTTTGTCATATATAATGACTTTCAGTATGTGGCGATACTCGGCACTTCCAATCCATAGTTTTTAATTAAGAAACTATAAATTTGATAATTTCCTCCCTGTGGTTGAAATATATCTGTCTGCCAATGTCGATCATTTCCTCGATTCTTTCAATCTCATCAAATGAAATTTCGTCAGTCAGCTCTTTATTTATCCTCAAATAATTTTGGTTGAGCAGAAGTCTGGAATGATAAGAGACAGATTCCGATGACAGGTTTAACGCTAAGTCAAGCAGTTTAGGTTTTGCTGTAATCGAAGGAAATTTCAAAGGCATCCACTGACGCAGCCCCCAGTATTTCCCTTGATTGTGTGAAAACTCAATCTGCTGCTTTCCCGTTCCAAAGGAAAGGATTTTAATATCATTAAGTGACTTTTGAAAGTAATGAAGGGCTTCTGTTATACAGACAAGTGAGGGATTATTTGCCCATAATCCTCCATCTACAGAAAGGTACTGTTTTCCAACGTTATTGGGCGGAAAGTATACGGGGGCAGAGCATGAAGAGAGCACTGCATCCCACAATTTTACGGGTTTTAAGCCGCCTTCTAAATCTTTAGACCTGTGGATATAAGGATTTCCATGAGTAAGGTCAACGGCCGGTATTAGCAGCGGTTTATCTACGTCTGTCATTAATCTTTCTCCAAACACCCTTTTCAATAGCTCCCTTAATTCCACGTCTTTATATACACTCTTTAGCAGGCCCACACGTGCCTGCCTTTTAAAAATCTTCCTCGCGTCATACTTATAGTATTTTAAAACATCATTCATCGGATGTCCCAAAGCGATCGAGGCCCCTATAATGGAACCTGTGCTCGTGCCAGCCACTACGTCAAAATACTTACCGATCGGCTGTTTAAGTTCTTCTTCAATTTTTACCATTACAACGATCGGAATAATTCCTCGAATTCCCCCGCCATCCACACATAGCATTTTCATATTTTTCACCCGGCCGCACAGATTTTCGTATAGTTTGTCCGTGAATTTAGTGATTCATGCATAACTCACTTTTATTCCGGGAATATAGATAATATAAGCTTAGCCTCAGGGCAATGATACACTTCAAGGAGGTTTTATCCCATGAGAGAAAAGATCATGGCAGCCTATGATGGTTCAGAGGTTAGTAAAAAAGCTATACAAGAAGCACTGAGCAGAGAAGCATCCAGTGAAAATACTGAGGTTCACATTGTATCAGTCGTAAATGGTTCAGGTCCGTATACAAATGCTGTAATAGCGGAAGACTTTAACCATGAGATTCTAAAAGATGTGGAAGAAGATTTAAACAAGATAAAAAGAGATTTTCATCCGGTTCACACTCCCATTATAACGGAAGTATTGATTGAGCCCAGTGAGAGTAATGCAGGAAGACGTCTCTGTGAATATGCAGATAAGCACGATATTGATTTAGTGATTGTTGGGAACAGAGGTCTTGGAAAAGTGAAAAACTTTCTCCTTGGAAGCGTAAGTAAAGATGTTGTACAGAATACGAAATGCCCTGTTCTCGTTATGAAATAATGATAAAAGAAGCCGGACTGAGAATTCTCTCAGTCCGGCTTCTTTATTTTACTGAACTGCTCCAATTTCTTCTTCGTAGGCTTCTAACGCCTTCTCAAACATCTGCAGGCCGCTGTCAATTTGCTGCTTGCTTACGGTAAGAGGCGGGATCATACGGATGATTTCCGTTTGATTTCCTCCAAAGTAGAATAATACGCCGTTTTCAAGTGCGGCATCAAGTATTTTGAAAAGCCCGTCACTGTTAGGATCTCCTGTCACGGGATCGATAATTTCAATTCCTATCATTAATCCTACAGCCCTCACTCGGCCAATGACCGGGTGGTTCTCTTTAATCTCCTGAAGCCTTTCAGCTGCATAAGCACCAACATCCTTAGCATTTTGCAGCAGACGCTCCTCTTCGATGACATCTAACACGGCATTTGCGGCGGCACAGGCAATTGGATTTCCTCCAAACGTAGTGGCATGACTGCCTAAGGGCCATTGTTTCATCAATTCTTTTGAGGCAACTGTGGCGCTGAGCGGCATTCCGTTCGCAATTCCTTTGGCGATCGCCATAATATCAGGAGTGACTTCAAATGTTTGTGAGGCAAACCAATCACCAGTACGACCGAAGCCTGTCTGAACTTCATCAAAAATGAGGAAAATATTGTGCTCGTCACACAGTTCTCTCAATTTTTTCAACCAAGCTTTAGGAGGAACTACATAGCCGCCTTCTCCCAGGACAGGCTCTACCAGCACACCCGCTACTTCATCAGGGGTGACCTGATGGGCAAATAACCGGTCAAAGTCTTTCTCCAGCTGATCCACTACATACTCTTCAGGATCTGCCCCCTCTGGAGCTTCATCCACTTGTGCGTAAGGAATTTGATAAGACCCTGTAGGATTTAAAAACTTTCTATATTTACTTTTCGAGCTCGTTACACTGAGAGCGCCCATTGAGCGGCCGTGAAACCCGCCGATAAAAGAGATGATATAAGGCCTCTGCGTAACATGTCTTGCCAGTTTAAGAGCTCCTTCAACAGCTTCCGCGCCGCTATTTCCAAAAAAGAAACAGTCAAGGTTTCCCGGCATAATTTCTGCCAGCCTGTCAGCTAGTTTTAAAATCGATTCATAAATAATTACACCAGAAGGACCATGGCCGAGCTGGTCAGCTTCTTTTTTAATGGCCTCCACGACTTTAGGATGTCTATGCCCTACATTTGTTGTAGCAATTCCTGAAGTAAAATCTAAATATTTATTTCCATCGGCTCCATAATAATAGCAGCCTTCCTCTTTAACGACAGGCAGATTCGGATGATCTTTCGCCATGCTCGGTGCCAGTCGATCAGACATATTTTGTACAAGGTGACTCCATTCGTATCCCATAAACAAACCCTCCTGCAGCTTTTCCAAAAAATCTATTTTCGTAGATGATGTTACTTAAATTTGTTTCTACCTTAACCTTAATTAAAAGAAGAATAAATGAGCCATTAAAGCTGCGATTGGCAGCGTAATTAGAGTACGCTGTAAGAAGATAATGAATAATTCCAGCAGATTAATCGGGATTTTTGATTTAATAAGCAATATCCCAATCTCAGACATATAAATCAGCTGAGTGAGTGACATTACTCCAATAATAAAACGGGTAAGTTCGGACTCTATCCCCGCCCCAACAACAGCTGGCAGAAACATATCGGCAAACCCGACAATCATCGCGGGTGCAGCCGCATTTGCTTCAGGGATCTGCAATAAATTCAGCAGCGGAATAAGCGGATAAGATAAAAATGTAAAAACCGGTGTGAATTCCGCAATAATCAGTGCGATCGTACCAAGTGCCATAACAAGCGGAATTAATCCAAACCAAATATCGGCTACGTTAAATATTCCGCGATTCACCACATCACGCGCACTTTTTACTGTGTCTGCCTTTTTCACCGCCTGATCTACTGCCCATTTAAAGTCTGAAATTCCTGCAGGCACCTTTTCATCAATTTGCTTTCCTACAGGCTCATAATAGGTGTCTTTCTTTTTAGATAAAGGCGGAATGCGCGGACAAATAACGGCAGCGACTATTCCACAAACGGCGACCGTAAAGTAAAACTGGACAAAAAGATGGTCAATGCCGATAAATCTCGCGATAACAAGACTGAATGCAATCGATGCAATCGAAAAGTTTGTCGCCACAACGGCAGCTTCTCTTTTCGTATAATACCCTCCATCATACTGCTGGGTCGTCAGCAGAACGCCGACAGTTCCGCTTCCCATCCAGGAAGCCAGTGCATCTACAGAGGAACGGCCCGGGAGTTTAAAGATAGGCTGCATCACTTTTCGAACCATTGCCCCAATAAAGTCCATTAGCCCAAATTCCAACAGCAGCGGCATAAAAAGGCTGGCAAATAAAAACCAAACCATAAGGACAGGCACAAGGTCGTAGAGAACAACTTGTCCAGTAAGTTCAGAAGATATCACAGAAGGACCGCTTCCTGTTAAAGTAAGTGTGGCAAATACGGCCCCTGTAAAACGTAGAATGACCCAGAACAGCCCTATATTAAATAATGAAGATAAAAAAGGTTGTTTCCGCACAGCCGGCATAAACTTAATGAGTATACTCCCCACCGCAGAAATCCACAGCACACATGTCATAAATAAAGGAATAATATCCGCTATGGCCGCCTGCAGGCCGTCTGCTAATATTCCAAGACCTATTGTAACAGAGCCTTGAAACGAAACAGGTACGAGAAAGAGAAGAATTCCCGCTAAGGAAGGCAGTAAAAATTTTAAAAGCTGTTTCTTCGTATATTGTTCTGTAACCTCTTGTGTCTCTTGCTTTCTTAATTCCAAGAATACTCCCCCTACTCCAATGAATAGAATATTTTATAAGTACAATGTCTTACATTTAAAAAACCGACTTTTTAATAATACATATTTATGTATAAAAATTCAATCAGAATTTTGTCGATTGATACAAGCTTTTGACAAGTATATCAGAAACCATTTTAAAAATCTTAATATTTTGAAAAAACCTGCTTAGAATGATTCAAAAGGTTTGGCTTCCTTTCTCCATTTAAAAAGGTAAAAATTTAGAATTTTCCCTTGATTCCCATTTCATTTTCATGTAGTGTAAATCGCAACGATAATTATAATTTCATACCGATTAAATTTTCTTATCCAGAGAGGCGTAGGGACTGGCCCGTTGAAACCTCAGCAACCACTGCTCAGCAGTATGGTGCTAAATCCAGCAAGTGTAAAACTTGGAAGATAAGAAGGAGAATTGTACATACAAAAGTCTTCTTCTTATAAGAAGGCTTTTTTTTTATTAAGTAAGGAGGACGATTCATGAACTTAAAACAAGCCCTGCAAAATCAGACATTAGTGGGTGATGGGGCGATGGGAACACTTTTATACTCTTATGGAATCGATCAATGTTTTGAAGAGTTAAACCTCTCCCACCCGTCAGGCGTTCTCGATGTTCACCGAGCATATGTGGAGGCGGGAGCTGATGTCATTCAGACGAATACATATGGTGCCAATTATGTAAAACTGGCGCGATATGGCTTAGAAGATAAAGTAAAGGAAATCAATACGACTGCTGTAAAGCTTGCGAAGCAGGCGGCCACTGAAAACAATTACATCGTCGGAACGATTGGAGGCATCCGGTCTTTTAAAAAACAGGCGGTTTCTATAGAAGAGATTAAGCGCAGCTTTCGAGAACAGCTTTATACCCTTTTATTTGAAGGCGTAGACGGGCTCCTGCTTGAAACATATTATGACTTGGAAGAGTTAACAACCGTGCTTCAGATCGCCAGAAAGGAAACAAACCTGCCGATTATCGCCCAGGTTTCCATGCATGAACCTGGAGTCCTGCAGGATGGAACGTCTTTGCCTGATGCTCTTCAGACATTGGAAAAGCTTGGGGCAGATGTAGTAGGCGTAAACTGCCGTCTTGGGCCATACCATATGACCCAGTCACTGGAAAATGTGCCGCTCCCTAAACAATCGGTGCTGTCCGCCTATCCAAATGCCAGTCTGCCTTCTTATCAGGATGGAAGATTGGTGTATAAAACTGATGCGGACTATTTCAAAACGAGTGCCCGCTCGCTTCATGAGCAGGGAGCTCATTTAATCGGAGGCTGTTGTGGCACAAGCCCTGAGCATATCGCAGCGATTGCTGAAGAAATTAAAGGAAAAGAACCAATTGCTCATAAAGTTGTACCAAGACAGACTCCGGAAAAAGTCATTGAAGTTAAGCATACCGAACCACACCTGCATGAGATTGTTGCTAAACGTCCATCCATTATAGTGGAACTGGATCCACCAAAAAAGCTGAATACTGATAAATATCTGCGCGGCGCTAAAGCTTTACACGATGCAGGAGTGGACTCTGTAACACTCGCAGATAACTCGCTCGCTTCACCAAGAATCTGTAATACAGCGATGGCTTCTATTATTAAGCAGAAGTTTGATATTAACCCGCTAGTACACATTGCCTGTCGCGACCGCAATCAGATCGGGCTGCAATCCCACTTAATGGGACTTCATACACTGGGCATTACCGAAGTGCTGACGATTACAGGAGATCCAACAAAAATCGGTGATTTCCCTGGAGCCACGTCCGTTTATGACTTTTCATCCCTGGATCTTATTCAGTCCATTAAACAGTTGAACAAAGGCCAGTCTTTTTCGGGAAAATCTTTAGGGATGAACACGAACTTTTCGGTAGCAGCTGCCTTTAATCCTAATGTAAGGAACTTAAACAGGGCTGTCGGCCGATTAGAGAAAAAAATCAAGTGCGGGGCAGACTACTTTATCAGCCAGCCTGTATACAGTGAAGAACAGCTGATTGAGATTCGTGAGGCGACAAAGCATATTTCCGCTCCGATTTATATCGGGATTATGCCTTTAATTAGTGCCCGTAATGCTGAATTCCTGCATAATGAAGTGCCGGGTATCAGCTTATCAGATAACATTAGAAAACGAATGGAAACAGTCAGCCATGATCCATCCCTCGCCCAGCAGGAAGGGATCGCCATTGCAAAATCATTAATAGATACCGCGATTGAGCTCTTTAACGGCATTTACTTAATCACCCCGTTTCTGCGCTATGAAATTACGGCAGAGCTGACCCGTTACTTTAAAGAAAAAACGAAAGGAAGGATTGCAGCAGATGAGCACACAATTTCACCAACAACTATCCAATAAGATCCTCGTTCTTGATGGAGCAATGGGAACGATGCTGCAAAACGCCGATTTAACAGCAGATGACTTTGGCGGCGAGCTGTATGACGGCTGTAATGAATATTTGAATATCACAGCTCCCTACGTTATTGAGCGCATTCATAAGGAATATTTAGAAGCAGGAGCCGACATTATTGAAACGAATACGTTCGGTGCAACAGACCTAGTATTAGATGAGTACGAATTAGGTTACATGGCGGAAGAGATTAACGAAAAAGCTGCCAGAATTGCTAAAGAAGCAGCCGCTCAGTTCTCGACGGATGATCATCCTCGTTTTGTTGCCGGAGCCATGGGCCCAACGACAAAAACCCTATCTGTAACAGGCGGTACAACGTTTGATCATTTAACTAAGGCTTATGAGGAACAAGCCAGAGGACTGATAAAAGGCGGAGTCGATTTTCTTTTACTAGAAACATCGCAGGATATGCTTAATGTAAAAGCAGCTTATATTGGAATTACACGAGCTTTTAACTCCCAGAATATCGAACTCCCACTCATTGTCTCTGGCACCATTGAACCTATGGGCACAACGCTTGCTGGTCAGAGTATCGAAGCTTTTTACTTATCACTTGAGCATATGAAACCGGCTGTCGTCGGACTGAACTGTGCAACCGGACCGGAATTCATGCGTGATCATTTACGGTCCTTATCAGATTTAGCGACAACCTCCGTCAGCTGTTATCCGAATGCCGGCCTTCCAGATGAAGAAGGAAACTATCACGAAACGGCTGAATCTCTTGCTGAGAAGATTGCCGGGTTCGCTGAAAAAGGTTGGCTGAACCTTGTCGGCGGCTGCTGCGGTACGACCCCGGAGCATATTAAAGCTCTTAAAGAAGCAGTGAAGGATTTCCCTCCAAGGAAAGCCCCTGCCTCTCACCCGCATGCGGTTTCCGGTATTGAGCCTTTTATCTATGAAGACCAAAGCGACCGGCCGATCCTGATTGGTGAACGAACCAATGTCATTGGCTCAAGAAAGTTCAAGCGGCTGATTGCTGAAGAAAAATTTGAAGAGGCATCAGAAATTGCCCGAGCCCAGGTAAAAAAAGGAGCACAGGTTATCGATATTTGTCTAGCTGATCCGGATCGTGATGAAACAGCAGACATGGAAGAATTCATGAAGCAGGTCATCAACAAAGTAAAAGTACCGCTTATTATCGATTCAACAGATGTGGAGGTTATCGAAAAAGCACTCAAATATTCTCAAGGAAAAGTAATTATTAATTCGATTAACCTTGAAGACGGAGAAGAGCGTTTTGAAGAAATTGTCCCCCTCATTCACCAATACGGTGCAGCGGTAGTCGTTGGAACAATTGACGAAGAAGGTATGGCCGTATCGGCAGAGAGAAAGCTGGAAATTGCTGTTCGTTCCCGTGATATCTTAGTTGATAAGTATGGACTGAACGAAAGTGACTTAATCTTTGATCCACTCGTTTTCCCTATTGGAACAGGAGATGAACAGTATATCGGGTCAGCTGAAGCAACCATAGAAGGCATCCGTCTAATTAAGGAAAATCTGCCGAAATGCCAGACGGTTCTTGGAGTCAGTAACGTCTCGTTCGGTCTGCCTCCGGTAGGCAGAGAAGTGCTGAACGCTGTTTATCTTTACCACTGTACGAAAGCGGGTCTTGATTATGCGATTGTAAATACTGAAAAGCTGGAGAGATATGCGTCGATCGCCCAGGAAGAAATCGACCAGGCAAATAAGCTTCTATTTGATACAACGGATGCTACGCTTGCTGATTTTACCGCTTTTTATAGAGGAAAGAAAAAAGAAGTGAAAGTTCCTACATCGACAATGACTCTCCAGGAAAGACTCGCTCACTATGTCGTAGAAGGAACAAAAGAAGGCTTAATTCCCGATCTAAATGAAGCGCTGGAGGCTTATGACACACCGCTTGAAATTATTAATGGACCCCTGATGGACGGAATGGCAGAAGTCGGGCGGCTGTTTAATGATAACCAGCTGATTGTCGCAGAAGTGCTGCAGAGTGCTGAAGTTATGAAAACTTCTGTCGCCCACCTTGAACCGCATATGGAGAAGGATGATACTTCAAATAAGAAAGGCAAAATTCTATTAGCGACCGTAAAGGGCGATGTCCACGATATCGGCAAGAATCTTGTAGATATCATCCTCAGCAACAATGGATTTGAAGTTGTAGATTTAGGAATCAAAGTTACATCTACAGATTTGATCGCGCAAATCAAAGAAGAAAATCCTGATTTTGTCGGTCTTTCCGGCCTGCTTGTAAAATCGGCTCAGCAAATGGTGCTGACTGCACAGGATCTAAAACAGCAGGAGATCAATATTCCCATTTTAGTAGGCGGTGCTGCGCTATCCAGGAAGTTTACAAATACAAAGATTGCGCCTCAGTATGATGGCACTGTATTTTACGCAAAAGATGCCATGGACGGTCTTTCCCTGTCCAATCGATTGAGTAAAAAAGAGGAACGCGAACTTCTCATTAAGGAACAGCAGGAAAACCAAGAGAAAGCAATCGCTTTAGGTGCTGAGCAGCAGGCGGCAAAACAGGCGTCCAGCACAGCCGTTCTGGAAAAGCCTGTTTCCACAGTTTCTAAGGAAGTTCAAGTGTATACACCCCATGACTTTAAGCAGCACCTGATTCGGAATTATTCAGTGGCCCATATCGAGCCTTATATTAATATGCAGATGCTGATCAGCCACCACCTTGGATTAAAAGGGAGATTTTCTAAGCTGCTTGAAGATAAAAATGAAAAAGCCGTCCAGTTAAAGGGTGTTGTCGACGAACTGCTTGATAAAGCCCAGAAGGAGAGATTGATCCAGCCTTCCGCTCTTTATCAATTTTTCCCGGCACAGTCAGACGGAGATGATGTGATTATTTATGATCCGGATGACGAGAAAACCGTGATTGAGCGATTTAGCTTCCCCAGGCAGCAGCGCTCCCCTTATCTCTGCCTGGCGGATTACCTGCGCTCGGTTACCAGTGGTGAAATGGACTATGTCGGTTTCTTCTCAGTGACGGCCGGAAAAGGTATTCGTGAACAGGCCGTAAAACTGAAGGAACAAGGGGAATATTTGAAGAGCCATGCCCTGCAGGCTCTAGCTCTTGAGACCGCAGAAGGCCTGGCCGAGCATATTCACCAGCTGATGCGTGACAAATGGGGCTTCCCTGACTCTACAGACTTTACGATGCAGGAACGCTTTTCTGCTAAATATCAGGGTCAGCGTTTCTCCTTCGGCTACCCGGCCTGCCCTGATCTTGAGGATCAACGTAAATTGTTCAAGCTGATCCGGCCAGAACAGATTGGTATAGAACTGACGGAAGAATGTATGATGGAACCGGAAGCTTCGGTAACAGCCATGGTCTTCGCCCATCCAGAAGCCAGGTATTTTAACGTTCATTGATCTTTTGGGGTCAGGCATTGGGATCGGTCCCTGGTGTTTATAAAAAGAAAGCCAGCTCACGAGTGTGAGCTGGCTTTTCTGTTTCTTTGATTCTCGCATAAATGGGAAGAGAGTTCCGTTTACCTTAATATAGAAAATTGGGCCTGGGGAAACAACTCGCTTTCCATGGGCAAACACTGAGATATCTCAGGCTAGAGCTCTCAAGGGTCTCACCTGTTCTTTGCTCCCAAGGAGGCTTCTTTAATTTTCGCATAAATGGGAAGAGAATTCCGTTTACCTTGATATAGAGAATCGGGCCTGAGGAAACAACTCGCTTTCCATGGGCGAACGGTGAGCTTCCTCAGGCTAAAGCCTTCCGGGATCTCACCCTGTTCTTCTCTCCCATAGGAGTCTCGCCGTTTCCCCCGGCCCTTTATTTTTTTGGAGTAACGGAACGTTGGGTAGGTGGATTAAAGAGCGTATTTAAATTATAGCGTTCCTTTTTCCCTACTAGAGATAAAATTGTTTCCCAGCCGCTTTTTGCTACTTTTGGTAAACGGAACAGCCTATTTCCTTCTCAAAATGTAATAGACCAAGAAAAACAAAGAAACGCAAAAATAATAAACACAATAACTAAACTTTTTTACTCTTTTGTCAGTGATTCTATATACTCTCTTAATACATGGATAGTTCTCACGCAGTCATTTAATGTAGACCACTCTTCAGGGTTATGACTGATCCCCTTCTGGCTTCTTACAAATAACATTGAAACAGGGAGATGATGGCCGACAATTAACGCATCATGGCCCGCTCCGCTCGGTATTAGTTTTGGTTCGATGGAGTGGTTCTGCAAATGTTTCTCTAAGCGATCAATATATTCATCTTGTATAGGAACAGGAGTCACCCTGATGGTTTGCTTATAATTTAAAGAAACGCCATAATTCTCCGCCGTATTTCCTGCTTCTTTAATAATTAAATCAGCAAGCTCATCCCGTGTATCTTCGCTAATATCTCTTATATCTACGATAAGTTTTACCTCTCCCGGTATAACGTTAGGACCATTTGGAGATACGTTTAGCTTGCCTACCGTAGCGACAGCTGTATCGCTTACTCTTTTAGGCAGTGCATGGATTTTACTGATAAACTCTCCAGCTGCTACTAAAGCGTCTCTACGATCATTCATAGGAGTATTCCCAGCATGTCCGGCTTCCCCTTCAAATGACATATCCAGCCATAGAGGTCCGGCAATTCCTGATACAATTCCAGTCGGTTGACCATATTGTTCTAGAAGCTTCCCTTGTTCAATATGCACTTCTACAAAATGACTAATTTCATTGAGGTCTCTATTTATTTCAAAAAAGGCGCTTGCTGACAGCCCAGCTTCATCTAATACTTTTTCAAACGGTTTATTTTTTTGGTCCATTAATGTGTACTGAACATCCTTTTCAATTTCCCCAGTCATTGCCCGGCTGCCTGTAAGTCCACTGTTAAACCTTGAGCCTTCTTCATCTGTAAAAATGACTACTTCATAGGATCTCTCCGGCTGAAACCCTTCTTTATTCCATGCTTCAACAATTTCCAGGGCAGAAAGCACTCCAAGCGGGCCGTCAAAATGGCCTCCGTTTGGCACACTGTCCACATGAGAGCCGCTTAAAACGGAAGGAAGCTTTGGATTCTTTCCTTCTAGTCTCCCAAAGACATTTCCTGCTCCATCTTCATATATCTCGAGTCGTGCTTTTTTCATCCAGCCTTTTACTAAGTCTTTAGCTCGTTTCTCTTCATTGGAAAAACCGGTTCGGTGACTCCCTCCATCAGATGTTAATCCTATTTTAGAAATTTCATGTAGGCGTGCAGCCAGCCTTTCTCCATCAATTCCATCACGGCTTAATTTTTCATCATATTCTTTTAACAAATTCGCTGACAAGTTCCATTCCAATTGCCTCACCCCAGTAGATTTTTATAAACTTTTCCATCCTTCATTACAAAAGAAATATTTCGAGAATTCTCTAGGGAGCGGACATTCTTTATAGGGTTTGTCTCTGTTATAATAAGATCCGCATATTTCCCTTCTTCTATTGTTCCAACCTTGTCATCCCATCCTAAACATTCTGCTGCAGTTTTCGTTGAAGCAACAATAGCTTCCATAGGAGACATCCCTATGTCACACATAAGCCCAAGTTCTCTGAGGTTTGTCCCATGTTCCATTACCCCAGCATCCGTTCCCATGGCAATCTTTACACCTGCTTCATACGCCTTTGCAATAGAGGCTTTATGGGCTTCTATAACTTCTTTTGATTTTTCAATCGCATATGGTGCCATTCTGTCGTCTTTTTCCCCTGATTCAAGCACAGAAACAGGCGCTAATAATGTAGGAACTAGAAATGTTCCGTTTTCTAACATTAGTTCTATTGTTTCTTCATCAATATAGATGCCATGTTCAATCGAATAGATACCTGCTCTGATTGCATTCTTAATTCCTTCCGCTCCTTGGGCATGCGCCATAACTTTTACACCATTTCGGTAAAAGGCTTCTTCAACCATTACTTTTAGTTCTTCATAAGAAAATTGTGTAAATTCCGGATGATCGGTCGGACTTGTTACTCCCCCTGTTGCATGTACTTTTATAACGTCAGCTCCTGCCCGGAGCATTTTTCTAACAGTCTTCCTTACTTCTTCCACTCCATCACAAATACCACTTGGCATGCCAGGATATGTTTGGAGAGTGGTATCTACACCAGACCTTGTCCAGTTATCTCCATGGCCTCCCGTAATCGTAAGAGGGTTTACACTGATCTGCATCCTTGGTCCGTCAATCAATCCGTCCTCAACAGCTTTCTTTGTACCCATATCCGTAAACCCTGCATCTCTGACAGA
>NZ_LT800499.1:3445701-3543395 GCF_900166625.1 Halobacillus massiliensis
GGGCCTGAGGAAACAACTCGCTTTCCATGGGCAAACACTGAGATATCTCAGGCTAGAGCTCTCAAGGGTCTCACCTGTTCTTTGCTCCCAAGGAGGCTTCTTTAATTTTCGCATAAATGGGAAGAGAATTCCGTTTACCTTGATATAGAGAATCGGGCCTGAGGAAACAACTCGCTTTCCATGGGCGAACGGTGAGCTTCCTCAGGCTAAAGCCTTCCGGGATCTCACCCTGTTCTTCTCTCCCATAGGAGTCTCGCCGTTTCCCCCGGCCCTTTATTTTTTTGGAGTAACGGAACGTTGGGTAGGTGGATTAAAGAGCGTATTTAAATTATAGCGTTCCTTTTTCCCTACTAGAGATAAAATTGTTTCCCAGCCGCTTTTTGCTACTTTTGGTAAACGGAACAGCCTATTTCCTTCTCAAAATGTAATAGACCAAGAAAAACAAAGAAACGCAAAAATAATAAACACAATAACTAAACTTTTTTACTCTTTTGTCAGTGATTCTATATACTCTCTTAATACATGGATAGTTCTCACGCAGTCATTTAATGTAGACCACTCTTCAGGGTTATGACTGATCCCCTTCTGGCTTCTTACAAATAACATTGAAACAGGGAGATGATGGCCGACAATTAACGCATCATGGCCCGCTCCGCTCGGTATTAGTTTTGGTTCGATGGAGTGGTTCTGCAAATGTTTCTCTAAGCGATCAATATATTCATCTTGTATAGGAACAGGAGTCACCCTGATGGTTTGCTTATAATTTAAAGAAACGCCATAATTCTCCGCCGTATTTCCTGCTTCTTTAATAATTAAATCAGCAAGCTCATCCCGTGTATCTTCGCTAATATCTCTTATATCTACGATAAGTTTTACCTCTCCCGGTATAACGTTAGGACCATTTGGAGATACGTTTAGCTTGCCTACCGTAGCGACAGCTGTATCGCTTACTCTTTTAGGCAGTGCATGGATTTTACTGATAAACTCTCCAGCTGCTACTAAAGCGTCTCTACGATCATTCATAGGAGTATTCCCAGCATGTCCGGCTTCCCCTTCAAATGACATATCCAGCCATAGAGGTCCGGCAATTCCTGATACAATTCCAGTCGGTTGACCATATTGTTCTAGAAGCTTCCCTTGTTCAATATGCACTTCTACAAAATGACTAATTTCATTGAGGTCTCTATTTATTTCAAAAAAGGCGCTTGCTGACAGCCCAGCTTCATCTAATACTTTTTCAAACGGTTTATTTTTTTGGTCCATTAATGTGTACTGAACATCCTTTTCAATTTCCCCAGTCATTGCCCGGCTGCCTGTAAGTCCACTGTTAAACCTTGAGCCTTCTTCATCTGTAAAAATGACTACTTCATAGGATCTCTCCGGCTGAAACCCTTCTTTATTCCATGCTTCAACAATTTCCAGGGCAGAAAGCACTCCAAGCGGGCCGTCAAAATGGCCTCCGTTTGGCACACTGTCCACATGAGAGCCGCTTAAAACGGAAGGAAGCTTTGGATTCTTTCCTTCTAGTCTCCCAAAGACATTTCCTGCTCCATCTTCATATATCTCGAGTCGTGCTTTTTTCATCCAGCCTTTTACTAAGTCTTTAGCTCGTTTCTCTTCATTGGAAAAACCGGTTCGGTGACTCCCTCCATCAGATGTTAATCCTATTTTAGAAATTTCATGTAGGCGTGCAGCCAGCCTTTCTCCATCAATTCCATCACGGCTTAATTTTTCATCATATTCTTTTAACAAATTCGCTGACAAGTTCCATTCCAATTGCCTCACCCCAGTAGATTTTTATAAACTTTTCCATCCTTCATTACAAAAGAAATATTTCGAGAATTCTCTAGGGAGCGGACATTCTTTATAGGGTTTGTCTCTGTTATAATAAGATCCGCATATTTCCCTTCTTCTATTGTTCCAACCTTGTCATCCCATCCTAAACATTCTGCTGCAGTTTTCGTTGAAGCAACAATAGCTTCCATAGGAGACATCCCTATGTCACACATAAGCCCAAGTTCTCTGAGGTTTGTCCCATGTTCCATTACCCCAGCATCCGTTCCCATGGCAATCTTTACACCTGCTTCATACGCCTTTGCAATAGAGGCTTTATGGGCTTCTATAACTTCTTTTGATTTTTCAATCGCATATGGTGCCATTCTGTCGTCTTTTTCCCCTGATTCAAGCACAGAAACAGGCGCTAATAATGTAGGAACTAGAAATGTTCCGTTTTCTAACATTAGTTCTATTGTTTCTTCATCAATATAGATGCCATGTTCAATCGAATAGATACCTGCTCTGATTGCATTCTTAATTCCTTCCGCTCCTTGGGCATGCGCCATAACTTTTACACCATTTCGGTAAAAGGCTTCTTCAACCATTACTTTTAGTTCTTCATAAGAAAATTGTGTAAATTCCGGATGATCGGTCGGACTTGTTACTCCCCCTGTTGCATGTACTTTTATAACGTCAGCTCCTGCCCGGAGCATTTTTCTAACAGTCTTCCTTACTTCTTCCACTCCATCACAAATACCACTTGGCATGCCAGGATATGTTTGGAGAGTGGTATCTACACCAGACCTTGTCCAGTTATCTCCATGGCCTCCCGTAATCGTAAGAGGGTTTACACTGATCTGCATCCTTGGTCCGTCAATCAATCCGTCCTCAACAGCTTTCTTTGTACCCATATCCGTAAACCCTGCATCTCTGACAGAAGTAATTCCTGCCTCTAACGTAGACTTAAGATATTTGGCACTCTCATAAAAACGATAGGAAAATGGTGTCGAAATGGTATCCTGGATACTTCTTATTTCCATTGTCATATGTACATGAGTATCTATAAATCCTGGCAGAATATACTTCCCCTCAGCATCAATTACTTTTCCATCCTCTAGATTCCGACTAAAACTGTCTTGTCCAATCTCCACTATTTGATTATCTTCTATTAATATCCATGCATCACTTACAGGTTCTGTTCCTTGTCCATTGATTAAAGTGACATTTTTTATTAATGTAAATCCCATATTTATTGGCTCCTTTTTTAAAGTGTACTTATTAGTATACTTGCAATCACAATAGATCCGACTGTAACTGAGGTGAATCCGCCTATTAACATGGGCGCTACTAATTCGTCCATTATCCTTTTTTCTTCTTCTTTTGTACGTCCTACACTCCGACTTACTTCTTCTACAATTAAGTAATCACCAGGAAAGCCGTATAATGCTGTTAATACAACAGGTATAGATTTTGTAGATTTCCATTTGAAAATCTTACCTCCAATTATTCCGCCCAATACTAAACCTAGCGTTCCTATAGCTATGATTGTTATAACAGCTACTAAAGAAGAAACTACCTGCTCAAACGTAATCCCGACTAGTGAACTAACTACCACTACGATGAGGGCAACCATAGCAAATCCTGAACTGTTCGAACGGTCCAGGGCCCTTGAAGGATAAAAGCCGATAGCTGCCCCGGCAACACCTATAGCTAAAGACCAAAGACTGTAATTAATTCCTGTTATACTCCCAAGCCACGTAGCTAATGCGCCGCCAATAAACAATAAGAATAATAGGATAAAATTACTTTTTAGAAACTTATCTGGCAAGAGGAGTTTTTGATTATTTTCCTTTTCTAGCCCTTCACTTCCAGCTGCTACTTCGCTTTCAGATTTTATCGAAACTTCCCTATCAAAAGTCTCTCTTATAGTAACTGCATATTTGCTTAATAGAATAGAAGTAAGTGGCATACCTACTAAGTTTTGCAGAGCAAATACGACAACAGGAATAGCGGCGAGAGCTGTAAATCCTGCTTCTGTCAGCCCCTCAGCGGTAACGATATAAGCTATGATACCTCCTGTAAGCGGCCCTGCTCCTGCTACAGCGGTGCGATAGTCGAAAAATAAAGTTATTAAAGTAAGCATTAAAGCTACAGAGATTAATAACCCTATTAAAGTAATAATTACAGCTTTATACTGTGCTTTAATAACAGAGATAGGTATCATTGTTCCCAAATGCACAATTAATACTGGAACAAGTACGCCCCCTACTGCTACCAACGTTGAGGCTTCAATATAAGATTCCGGCAATATCCCTGTCTGCAGCAACAGGAAAGTCACGGCCACAACAACTAGCAGAGTTGGAACTTTTGCCCTCGATGTTATAGAAAGTATTTCACCTAGAGCAATAATCGCAATGAGAATTAGTACTATATAGATTGGTTGCATATTCCACTTCCTTTCTTCGGTAATATTCCAAATTATAAGACAATTTAAAAAATAAAAAAATAAAGGTAACCGACAAAGTTTAGTTAAACATTTTGTCGATTACACACAATAGAGACTTATTTATTGTTAAAAGTATTTAGTAAATGTAAGGCTAATTGTAATTCGAACACACTTTTCCCGTTTATATTTTTTATATTTAAAAGTTCTTTTATAGTCTTCAAACGGTACTTTATTGTATTTACATGGACAAATAACTTTCTTGAACTAACTGACATGTTTTGGTTTGCATTTAAATAAACCTCCAGTGTAGTTAATAGCTGCGAATCGTGTTTAGTATCATACTCGATAACACTTCCTAATGTTTCGTTTACATACTCTTTTAATTCTCTTAGATCTGTATTTAAAAATAAGCGGTTAATTCCTAACTGACTATAGCCCAGAACTCTCTGCATAGTGTCAGACGATCGAATAGATTGGATACACTGTTGTGCTTCTTTATAGGATTGAGGAACATCATTAAGGTTCTCTACTACTTTTCCTATCCCTGTAAAATGGTCCAACTCATAATACTTCACAGAGGTTCCATTAATATTATTAAATAAGTCTGTCAGTTTTTTTATAACCTCTCCTTCCCTTTCATTGGAGGGCACCGTAAACAAAATAGTTAATTTATAGTTCTGATTGTGAACGACAGTTTTATAGGGCTGTCTTGCAATCTCTCTATAAATTAACCTGTTGAGCTGAGCTTTCCTTTCATTTATTTTTTCATAAGTGAAGAGAGGATTTTCGATTAAGAGCTCAGCTATTACGTAATTATGATATCTGCGCTCTGGAAAATTGATTTTAACAGCATGGTCAGACGGCAGGACGTCATATCCCCCACTTATTAGCTGTTCCAGCAAAGCTCCTGAGTAGCTAAGGTCTTCTGCAAGTAATTTCTCTTGTCTGTCAATTTCCATTGCAAAAATATTGACTGCTTGTTCAACTGCAAATCTGTCGAGCGGATCTAAATCGGAATTTTCCCCTTCTAATACAATAGTAAGAAGGCCTAGTCTTAGTTTTTCATTTTTAATGGGGAAAAAGTATATTTTAAGAGTTTGATTATCCACCTTTAAGTCCTTGTTGGAAACTTCTCCTTTAGTAATAGCTTCATTTAAAAATTTATTATTACGTTCTCTTAGAATCTTAGAAAAGCGGGTAGCTTTATCATCTGAAGCAGTTAAAAACTCTACAAGTTCATTAAAGATAAAGACATGCTTATCGATAAGGGAAGCTAGGGTCTTCGTAATATCTTCGAGTCCTTTTTTAGAAAGAAACACTTTGGACAGCTCTTCATGAATTTTTTGAGTACGTACATTTTGCGAAAATAAAGTTGCATTTTCAATCGCTATTGTTGCTTGTGCGGCAAAAGTTTCTAGAAGCTGCAAATCAGTTTCAGTAAACTGTATATCTTGCTCATAAATATCTACAGTAAGTACTCCTATACATTCATTGTAAGACATGAGAGGAACACAAATTGCACTCATGGGATACTCCATACTTCCTAAAGAGCTGGCATAAAGATCTTTAACTTCCGTCGTAAGGTTTTCCATGCCAAGATATGTATCTTTAGGTGAAGTAAACATAATCCCCTCTTTTGCAGAAAATGTTTTTCCGCTCATCCCCTGACCAGGTTTCATCCGAATCTCTTTTAAATAATCCATATCAAAACCAATGGAGCTCTTTGCGTAAAGTTCGTTTTTTTTCTTATCGTATAAAAATAGAACGCTTGCGTTCGAACCTTCTATTACATTTAATACCTCTTTGATGAGTTGATGTAATACCGCTGATAAATCTCGTGTAGAGTTTAAGACTCTAACAGAATTAATTAAGCTCATTAACCTTCTTTCAGATTCCAAGTCTTCTCCCCCTTCCTCTGGTATCTTTAGAGCTGCTTTCTTCTGTTTTTAAAAATATATTACGTCATTAACAAACCTATCCTATTATACTTATCGTAACACGAACTTTATTGACGAAGAGGCCGGTGTCACTCAAAATAATAATTAGAATGGAGGCTGTCGTTTATGGAGCTTATCCCTTTAATGGTTCAGTTAAATAATAAAAAAGTCATTATTATCGGCGGTGGTCGAATAGCTGATAGAAGAATTCACACTTTACTGCCTGCTGAAGCGGCCATTCATGTAATCAGTCCGGAAGTTACGCCGACTATTCATGCGCTTCATGTTGAGAAACAAATCACCTGGCATAAAAAAAAGGTCGAGCGCGATGATTTGCTTGATGCGTTTCTCATAATTACAGCGGCAGATGATGTTAAAATTAACGAGCTGGCTGCTGAATGGGCACCTTCTAATGCGTTAGTCAACTGCAGCGGGGTTCATGAATATGGAAATGTTCATTTTCCTTCATCCTTTAAGCGGGGCAGGCTGCAAATCAGCGTTTCGACGGGTGGAGCGAGTCCGATCCTCGCTTCAAAGATAAAAAAACAGCTGGCGGCCTCCTATGATGATCGGTACGAGCAGTATGTAGACTTTCTTTTTGAGGCCCGTTCCTTAATTAAGGAATCTCGGCTTTCTAAAGAAAAGAAACAGGCTCTCTTAAGGGGAATTGTGGAAGAAGACTATTTCGAGTCAGAAAAACAAAGAAATTTTATTTTTCATTTAAAAAATGATCTCAGTTTATCCTGAGATCATTTTTTTATGAAGAAGCGTTCTGCTGATAATATTTAGTGAGCTCAACAACTAAAGCCCCCATCTTGGGCTTCTCCGGCTCAACAATCTGTTCGATGCCGAAGGTTCTGAGTTCCTTGGCTGTTACTTTTCCAACCGCTCCTGCAAGGACATGCTTTTTAAAAGCATTCAGCACGGCTTCATCCTCTTTGGCAAAAAGATTTTGGACTTGTGTTTTGCTCGTAAAAAGAACAGCATCCAGTTGATTCTGTGTGATCAAATTTCGTAATTCCTCGATCGTGTCAGAGTCAGGGGATTCATAGTGATAAGGCAGAGATTGATAGAGTTGAATAGGAAGTGATGTTAAGCGGTCAATCAGCTGTTTTTCATCCTTATTATAAAGCTGGAGAAAAAAGTTCTGTTCATTTAGATCTACCATTTTTAAATGCTCAATTAATTCATGCATTGTTCCATCGCTTGACACTATTTCTGCGTTTAAGCCTTTCTCTCTCATCCATTTGACGGTTTTGCTTCCGCGTACCGCCAGCTTCGCTCGTTTTAAGGCGTCGAGAAAATCCTGCTGGCGGCCCGTGCGCTCTGCTGCTTCTTCTAAAGCCTTAGCGCCGATCCCTGTCGTTAAAATCACCCAGTCAAAAGAAGTGTCGATCAGTTTGTCAACATCCCGTTCAGCACTGGCCTCATGGAGCCATTTTCTTCCCTGGATTGATTTAGTCACAGCTTTGCCGCCCTGTTTTCTGATCATTTCTTCGATAGCTTCAGAGTTGCGGTCTGCAGCAATTCCGATTGTTTTATCTGCTAAAACGCTCATTCGTTTACATCTCCTCTATCAGAAAGAGGCATATTAAAGGACTCTTGGACCCGCTCTACTAAAGCCGCCTTCATATTCTCGTGATCGCTTAAGTAATGAGTGAGAGAAATGTCATATCCCTCTTCCTTCAATGCTTCCACCTTTTTCTTCATCGATTGAATGAGCAGTCCGTCAAACCATAAATAAGGGGCGACAATCAGTGAAGATTGTTCATTCATTTGATCTAATGCTTCGTCAAAGGAAGGCTTTATCGCTGCTAAATAAGCAGTGTCTACCTTTCGATCCAGGCGCTTTGAAAGCGAATCTGCAATTCCTTCAATATCTTTTCTCGTCTGAGGATCATAGCTGCCTCTTCCTATTAATAGGATATTACCCGTTTCATTGACTTCATGAATTCGATCCTCTACTACATCAATCAAACGTTCCTGTACACCTAATGGTTCACCGTATGAAAATGAGATAGAAGGATATTTTTGCTGAGCTTCCTCCAGTTCCACCGGGATGTCTTTTAAGGCATGGCCCGCAGTTAATAATAGGATCGGAACAACAGAGATTGAATGCGCACCAGCTTCAACGAGCTTTTGAATACCTTCTTCTATGTTTGGGCTGTTAATTTCCAGGAAGCAGATTTCCTGAAGAGTGGCATCGATTTCAGGTTGAATCGAACGGATAAATTCAATGGCTTCCTGTTTTCCTTTTTCATAACGAGTGCCATGACTTACATAAAGTACTCCTTGCATCGTGATCCTCCTCTTTTTCATTGGGGCCGGCTGAAGGAGTCGTCTCGTAAAACGACTCTGCCAGCACCGGCCTTTTTAAATGACGGAAGATATAACAGGGAGCTGGTTCTTCTCAAACCATTTGATCTGCTCGCGCATACGGACAACTTCTCCAATGACAATCATAGATGGATTGGCGATTTGATGAAGCTTGTCTTTAATGGTTTCAAGTGTTCCGGTCACAGTTTTCTGTTCAGTGGTCGTTCCCCAGTGAATAATTGCTACAGGTGTTTCAGGATTCATTCCATATTTAATAAGCTGGTCACAGGTGTGCGGAAACTTTTTCACACCCATATAAATACACAAGGTTCCTTTATGCTTAGCTAAATGTGTCCAGTATTCTATTGTATCCTGTTTCGGATCCACTCCTGATACAAACGTAACCGAAGAACTCAACTCACGATGAGTCAATGGAATACCGGCATATGCAGGGGCAGCTGCACCTGAGGTGATTCCGGGAACAATTTCAAAGTCAATTCCTTTTTCACTAAGAAGGGCTGCTTCCTCACCGCCTCTTCCAAATATGAAAGGGTCTCCCCCTTTCAACCGTGTCACTACTTTCCCCTGTTTGGCGTAATGACATAACAAATCATTGATTTCATCCTGCGTTAATGTATGCTGATCCGGCATTTTGCCGCAGTAAATGAATTCAGTCCCAGGGGAAGCGTATTGAAGGAGTTCTTCATTAACTAAACGGTCATATAGAAGCACATCAGCTTTCTCAATCGACTTCATGCCTTTTACTGTAATTAAATCCGGATCTCCTGGACCTGCTCCCACTAAATATACCTTCGCCACTGCTATACCCCCATTTTATTGGACTTACTGTTTAAATCCAACTTTTTTGTTGTAATAACTCAATAATTCTATCTGCCGAAGCTTCTTCTGACTCTTGATCTGTATGGACAACTATCTCACTGTTAAGCGGTTCTTCATAAGGAGAATCGATTCCTGTAAAAGAAGGAATTTCTCCCTTGCGTACCTTTTTATAAATTCCCTTTGGATCACGTTTCTCACATTCTTCTAAAGGGCAGCTTACGAATACTTCAATAAAATCGTTTTCTTCTAAATTGCTGCGGATTTGTTCCCGGTCGGAACGAAACGGGGAAATAAACGAAGCGAGGACGATAGTGCCGCTGTCGGCAAACAGCTTGGCAACTTCTCCAATACGCCGGATATTTTCCTGTCTGTCTTTATCACCGAAACCTAAATCCTTGTTCAGTCCGTGACGTACATTATCTCCATCCAACACATAGGTTTGTAATCCCTTTTGATAAAGCTTCTGATTAATGATGTTTGCGATAGTAGACTTACCAGAACCAGAGAGTCCGGTAAGCCAGATTACACCGCTTGAATGATTATTTTTGCTTCTGTAATCTTCTTTATTAATCGATGTTTCATGCCAAGTTAAATTCGTACTCATTTTCTTGCTCCTTCCTTACTGAGGTACTTTCTGCAGACCTTCAATTAATACACCTGCTACTTCCGGACGGCTGAATGTTTCAGGCGGCTTCTCCCCGTTGCGCAGCATTTCTCTTACTTTTGTTCCTGAAAGAATGACATGCTGATCTTTATCATGCGGGCATGTTTTGCTGGATACCATTGCTTTGCACGTATGGCAGTAAAAGCTGTGTTCAAAGAACAGCGGTGTAATTCCCAGCTCATCCTCTGTGAAGTTAGAGAAAATCTTTTGTGCATCGTACGTTCCGTAGTAATCTCCTACACCGGCATGGTCTCTTCCAACGATAAAGTGAGTGCATCCGAAATTTTTACGGACAAGCGCGTGGAAAATCGCTTCTCTTGGCCCTGCATAGCGCATCGCTGCATTAAAAACGGCAAGGAAAACGCGGTTTTTCGGATAATAGTTATCAAGCAGCACGTGATAGCTTTTAAGTCGTACATCACTTGGAACATCATCGCTTTTCGTTTCACCTACAAGCGGATTTAAAAACAGGCCGTCTACTGTTTCAAGTGCTGTTTTCTGGATATGTTCGTGAGCCCGGTGCACAGGGTTACGCGTTTGGAAGCCTACGACCTTTTTCCAGCCCAGCTCAGCAAATTCATTTCTTGTTTCCGCAGGGTCAAGATAATAAACTTCAGAGTGTTTACGAGGCGGACGCTTCACTACATGAATCGGACCACCGACGTAATAGACTGAACGTTCAAACAGCTTCTTCACGCCAGGATGCTCAGTCTCTGTCGTTTGATAGACTTTCTCGGCTTCCAGCTCCTTATCCGGCTGATAGATTTCTTCAATCTCGATCCAGCCATAAGTCTCTCCATCCTTAGTCAGTTTGGCTTTGCCGCCCTTTTCAAGTTCATTCGCTTTCTGCTCATCAACAGGCAGTGTGATTGGAATACTCCAGGCGATCCCATTAGCAAGCCTCATATTATTCACAACAGATTCATAGTCTTTCTTGTTTAAAAATCCGGTAATCGGGCTGTAAGCACCGTTTCCTATTAACTCCAGATCGCTGATTGCGATTTCGTCCAAAGCGATCTCATTCGTGATTTCAACGTTAGCCAGTTCTTCTTTTTCTACGAGTCGATTTACTAATTGTCCTCCATGAGGTTTACTAATTGTCATAATTGATTTCCTCCTTCAATGGCTTCTTCAATACAGCCCCTCGGCCGAAATTTGTAATGATTAATGTGGCTAGAATTCCGCCAACTATAATTGCAGCATTGTAAAAGCTGGAATTAATAAAAATGTCTGTGAGAATAAAAGCAAATACTAACGAAACAATGGGAGATGTGATCCAAACTTTAATAATTTGGTAGATTGTCTTGTTTCTCCTAGTTCCATGCCAATTTTTCGCTGCTCCCACTCCTACGATCCCGGAAGTCGTAACCTGAACCATAGGGATAGGAATTCCAAATAAGGAAGATGTAATAACTAAGATTCCCGTCGTTCCTGACACAGCTATTCCGTCTAAAAGGTTCAACTGAGAAATTTTCTTTCCATTTGTTTCAAGTACTCTTCCTCCAAGAAAGATACTTCCTAACGCAACAAATACGCCCCCCACAATAAGGCCGATATTAGTATCTATAACGCCAGCTCCTACCAGTGGTCCTACCGCATTAGCTACATTATTCATCCCGGCAGCAAAGGCTTCGATAAACCCTGTAACTACAAGGAGAAGTCCGAGAACCTTTACAGTTTTCGAGGAGGCCTTTACAGGGTATTTTCTTCTCACCCAGTTCGTAAATCGTACAAATAGAAAAACAACGAAGAATGAAACAAATGGAACCAATATCCAGAATGTAACAATTTCAAGTAAGTTAAAAAAATATACCTTCTGAATAGCCAGCCCCACTCCAATGATTGATCCAACAGTTACTTCGCTTGTAGAAAGTGGGATTCCTATCATGTTTGTAAAATAAAGAGTAAAGGCAGAAGTAAACAAGATGATCATGGCAATGTGTATACTCATCATTCCCTCAGGAATTAATCCCTTCCCAATCGTTGTTACTACTTCTCCTCCTAATAATGCCCCTAGAAAGCAGCCCGCTCCGCTGAGGATTAAAGCGACCCGTTTTCGTTTGATCACTCCTGATCCGTAAACGGCCCCCATCGTAGCGGAAGCACCGCTGGCTCCTATATTAAAGGCGAAGAAACTGGAGATAAGCAGTGCGATAATGAGAATAATCATGACTCGCTGCCCTTAGACTGAACGGTATGCAGGCCGCATTCCGTTTTCTCGAACCCTTGCCACCTTCCTGACCGGTTGTTTGGATCATCTGATGGAGTAGTACATGGCATACATCCAATACTTGCATACCCTTTATCATGCAATTCGTTATATGGGAGGTTATTCTCCTTAATGTGATTCCAAACATCATCCCATGTCCAGTGGATCAGCGGACAGACTTTAATGGAACGGAATCGCTCATCTTTATTCACATAGTTCGTTTTACTGCGTCCTGGAGACTGCTCTCTTCTCAAACCTGAAACCCAGGCCTCTGCCCCTTTTAATGCATCTTCCAGAGGCTTTATCTTTCTGATATAACAGCACATGTCCGGATTAGTCTGCCACAGCTTTTCTCCGTGCTTCTCTTCCTGTTCCGGCAGGGTTAAACCTGGCTGCTTCATAGTAATTTGCAGATCGGGAAACCGCTCCTTCATACGCTCGATCAGTTCATACGTTTCTTGAAAATGTACATGCGTATCAAGGAATACAATGTGAGCATCCTTTTTCACACGCGAGATTAAATCAATGAGTACAATTCCTTCAGCCCCGAAGCTGCAGGCATATACGATATTGTCATATTTGCTGTATGCCCATTCCAAAACGGTAAGAGCACCCTTTGTACCGTCTTCTGGACTTTGCTTTAAAAAAGGATCCTGTTGAAACGATTCAAAAGTGACGATTTCTTGCACTTGAAAAACCCCCTTATATTGAAAAAACCTCTTCTTATTAAAGATAAGAAGAGGAAGAGCACCACGGATAATCATCCCATCTTATCTTTCAAGCAGTAATGCTTGCTGGAATTAGCACAGTACTTTGAATAAGTCTGTTGCCGAGGTTTCAACGGGCCAGTCCCTCCACCTCTCTGGATAAGAATACATATTAAGTTTATGCGATTTAATGGAAATATACAGCATCCTTGAGCCCCTGTCAAAGGGTTATTTTAGCAAAATCTGGTCATTTGATGCTCAAAACCCTTTTATTCCTAGTGTTTTAGTTGGTTTTAAATTTTTTAAAAAAATTTTGAGAAGCTAAAAAAATGACTTCTCAATCTCTATAGGGCTCATTAATCGATTGATCAATTCTATTCGTAACGTGTGGAAAAGTTCCGAAACAATGGATTGATTTTTTCAGGACACCATTAAGGGTTATTTAATTCTCATTAAAAATGAGAAGCCAGTTCCGCATGCTTGAATACAGAGAACCGGCCCCATGGAAAGTCTGAGGACAAATCCGCTAGAAATTTAAAGGAAATTCCCTTGTTCCGTTTACCATGATAAAGAGGATCGGGCCTGTGGAAACACCTCGCTTTCCATGGGCAAACGGCGAGCTTCCTCGGGCTTTTAGCCCTCCGGGATCTCCCCCTGTTCTATCCTCCCAAGGAGTCTCGCCGTTTCCCCCGGTACTTTATATTATTAAAGTAAAGAAACCTTGGAATAGCGAGGACAAATTCGCTAGAAAGTTGAAGGGAATTCCCTTGTTCCGTTTACCATGATAAAGAGGGGCAGGCCTGTGGAAACACCTCGCTTTCCATGGGCGAACGGTGAGCTTCCTCGGGCTTTTAGCCCTCCGGGATCTCACCCTGTTCTATCCTCCCATAGGAGTCTCGCCGTTTCCCCTGGCCCTATATGTTTTTTTGAGTAACGGAACATTTAAGAAGAAAGGATCGATACCATGAGAGAGCTTACTGAGATTACAGCGTTCCGTTTCCCCCATTAAATTTAAAGAGGCTGGGAAATGGTGAGACTCCTGCAGGGAGATAGAGCCATGGTGAGATCCGCGAGTTCAACGAGCTAGCTCACCGGCTCCCCGCGGAAAGCGAGCTATTTCCCAGCCGCTTTTCTCTTACTACAGTATACGGAACTGTCCTTATTTCTCTAATCATTATAATAAACAGAACCCGTTTGGTACAAAAACATGAAAAAGGGCTTCCCTATAATAAGAGAAGCCCTGATTTTTAAGCTTGATGCATTTTTTTATACATAGGCAGAAAGCCAAGAACTAAAAGAAAGACTAAGCTCGTCCCTGTTACCCCAAACCACCGGAAATTCTCCCACAATGTGCCGACTGCTGTACTTCCAATCGTCACTCCTATGTAATAGCTGATTAAATAAAAACCGGAGGCTCCACTTCGGTGATGCTTTGCTGATTTAGTAACTAATGCAGATGCCATAGAGTGAGCGATAAAGAACCCCATACAAAGCAGTCCCAGCCCCATAACGACAAACAGAGCAGGAGTAATAAGTGTCAATCCTACCCCACTTAGAAGCAGCAGGACACCTGCAAGCATCACTTTAGGTAGCCCTATCCGGTTTGAGATTCTTCCGGCAAGCGGCGGTGCCAGTACACCTAACCCATAAGCAAAATACGTAAATGCTATCCACTTCAGCGGCCAATTGTACGGTTCAGACTGTAAGTAAAACGGAAGATACGTCCATATAGCTGTGAAAACGATTTGAAGCACCATCCCCATTAAAAATAGGGAAAGCATCTTTTTATCCGCCAAATGATACAGCATCCCTTGTAAATCTTGACGCAGCGGCTGATGCTGTTTTGTGAAAAATCTTTCTTTTGGCATTAAAAAGATAAAAAGTACTGTTGCTGCAATACCGAAAATTCCTACTGCTAAAATGGTTGTCTGCCAAGTGAATAGATCAGTTAAATAACCAGCGAGCACTCGGCCCCCCATGCCGCCTAACGCATTGCTGGATATGTAAAGGGTCATCGCAAGACCAATATCACGCGGCGAAATCTCCTCTCCCAGATAACCCATGGCCGCTGCCGGCACTCCTGCTAAGAAGAAGCCTTGTAGAAACCTTAGGATGACAAGCACGCTAAAAGAAGGAGTAAAAGGCATAGCGATTAATAATACAGCCGTTATGCCTAAAGAAATAATCATTACCCACAGTCGTCCATAACGATCTGCGAGAAAACCTAATACAAATAAACCAAATATCATAGAAAAGACACAGGCAGACACAAGCAGGCTGGACTCTGTCGCACTTACATCAAATTCACGGACAAAGACCGGCAGCAAAGGCTGAAAAACATACAGTGTAGAAAATACAAGCAGAGAGGCAATCATCAATGCTGCTGTGACCCGCCAGAACCCCCGCTCTTTAGGAGTATAAGGAGCAGAAGCTTCTTTGCTCATGTCCATGTTTATCCCTCTTTATTATTTAAAGTTTGCTGGAAATGATGTTAGATCAATATCCCACACAATAGGTAAATAGAAATAGATTGCTAAAGTAACTAGTACAATAGAAAGTATGTTCAAAGCAAATCCGGCCTTAGCCATGTCAGGGATTCTTAAATAACCTGAACCGAACACGACGGCATTTGGCGGTGTCGCAACCGGCAGCATAAACGCACAGCTTGCAGCTATACCAGCAGCAATCATTAAACTATACGGATGCACATTTATCGCTGCGGCAAGAGAAGCCATAATCGGGAACATCATTGTTGCTGTAGCCGTGTTTGAGGTGATTTCCGTTAAGAAAATTACAAGTGTGGCAACGACAGCTAAAATAAAAATAAAACTTATCCCCTCAAGTACTGTCAGCTGTGTACCAATCCATTCAGCAAGCCCGGATTCCTGAAATCCTGCTGCAATTGCAAGACCTCCACCAAATAAAAGGAGGATGCCCCACGGCAGGCCTTTGGCTGTATCCCAGTCCATAATAAATTCTCCTTTTTTACGGGCAGGGATTATAAATAAAATCACAGCAGCGATCATAGCGATAATCGTATCATCTATATTCGCATTTATATTAACGAGGAAGAAGGACCTTGTGATCCAGGCCAATGCTGTAATTGAAAATATGGTTAACACAATTTTTTCTTCTGTTGCCATGGCCCCTAAGGCCTTTTGTTCTTTATGGATGACGCTCTTCCCTCCAGGAAGCTTCTTAACTTTCATTGGATAGGCCACTTTGACTAAGTAGAACCATGTAAGCCCCATTAAAATAATGGTTAATGGGACACCGAAAGCCATCCAGCCTGCAAATGATATCTGGATTCCATAGTTTTGCTCGACGACTGCACGGAAAATCGTGTTAGGTGGTGTACCGATCAAGGTACCCAAGCCCCCAATGGAAGCACTATAAGCGATACCTAGCATTGTTACTTTTCCAAAATTAAAGGAAGAGTGATCAACCTGGAAACCTTGCTTTTTCTCCAGCTGTTCAGAGGATTGATAAATAACTGCCAGCCCGATTGGCACCATCATCATCGCTGTCGCCGTATTTGATATCCACATGGACAGAATTCCTGTAGCCAGCATAAATCCGAGTACAATCATTTCTGTATTTGTGCCAATTAAAGAAATAATAAACAAAGCAATACGTTTATGTAAATTCCACTTCTGCATAGCGAGTGCTATTATAAATCCGCCCATGAATAAGAAAATGGTATTGTCGCCGTAAGAGGAAGCAGTAGTTCCTCCATCCAGCCCGCCTGTAAGCGGAAACAAAACTAATGGCAGCAATGAAGTGGCAGGAATCGGTATTGCTTCTGTAATCCACCACGTAGCAATCCAAATGGTGCTGGCAAGTACAGCCACAGCACTTTGAGAAAGTCCTTCTCCTTCCATAAAAAGCAAAGTAAGCGCAAACAAAAGAGGTCCTAGAATCAGCCCAGCTTTTTGGCGTGTTCCATAAGACGGCCCGAATCCATCAGGTCCGGAACTTGAACTGCCGGATTTATATTTTTGTTTCGTATCAGCCTGAGACTTGTTGACCGATCCAGTAACTGTAAATTTCATCAAGTCTTTCGCTTGATCGTGCATTTCCCAAAGACGAGTCCAATAACTTCTTATTAATGATTGATTATTCACGCCTTCTCCTCCCATCCTAATCGTGTTGTATAGAATATATGAAATTTTCATACATTATCAAATTTTATCACAATTTCCCGATATTTACATAGGAAGAAAGAGATAGAGAAGGCTCCTTATTTTAATCGGCAGGGGAAGCGGTCTGTAATCCCCTTGAGAATGACTCACGGGGCCGCGTCGACCGGTACCAGTGCAAGCAGATGAAAAAGATGATCACAATATCAATTAAATCACCGCCATAATACATAAGCATAGATCCTTTTTCCGCCTGACTGACAGGGACACCAGCTGGAGGGTTTCCGTAAATGTATTTAGAAAGAATCCCATGACCAGCGAGAGCTACTACCATAACAGCTGATCGATAAAGATAGCTTCTTCTATGAGGAATGGGATCAAAATATACCATTGAGATGGTAAACAAGTATCCAGCAAGAAATACATGAAAATGTATAAAGAGATGAATCAGCAAGCTCTCATGCATGGCTTCATATAATGGAGTAGTATATAAGACCCATAATCCTCCTACATTAAGTATTGATGCAGTAATCGGATCACTTATGATTCGAACAGGCCAAGACTTGAGTACTGTTGTTACCCGTTTAGCCGTCTTGACTCGTAATGCTCTTAGAAACAAGGTCATAGGAGCTGCGGCTGCCATTAGAAGCGGTCCAAGCATTCCAAGCAGCAAATGGCCGAGCATATGGGCCGTGAAATCAAAGTGGGCTCTTACAGCAAGAGGCCCAGCCACTGCTGCAAGCGAGCAAATAATACCAGCTGTCCAGAGAAGTGTACGGTGAATCGGCCATTTTCTTCCCTTTCTATTAGCAGCAAGCAGAGCGGCCGCGTATAGAAGGAAAGCAATAACAAATGGAATTGCCAGCAAGATTTGTGACAGATCAGCCATAGCACTCATTTGATTGTGTGGATCATGCATATCCTTTTACAGCAGCCTTTCTCGTACGGACCAGCAGGATAAGCCCCGCAACGATCATGATAAGTGCGATTACGTTCCATATGATATCGTAAATCATCACATTATCTACGTAACGTATTTGGTGAAGCCGCATTAGTTTGTGCTGAATCGTACCATCATAGAGCTGAAAGATTCCAGAACCCAGTAAACTGGCTCCCCACCAGCGCTTCAGCCAAAACGCCTTTCTGCGCCTTAGATCAGCGACTAAGAATAAACCGCCTACTGTGGCGAACCAGCTGAACGCATGGAAAAATCCATCAGAAATCAAGCCAACATCCGTCGTAGATTTATCGTAAAAGTGATGCCAGCGAAGCAATTGGTGAAACAATGTTTCATCGACAAAAGCTGCAAAACCAATGCCAAACAGAAGCCCGGATAAGAGGTTCCGGTTTAAATAAGAATGTTTGTTGTCATTCCCTATAGCGGCCATAAGATCCTCCTTTAAACAATGTGCTTATTGAAGAAATTCCCTTACGTTTACTCAGTAAACTAATTATCCTGAAAAAATATTTCTTTCATTTCATAATAAACGCCCAGGCAGCTCATGCGCCTGGGCGTTTGGTTATGCTTCTTTTAGTCCAGCTTCCATGTTCCAGGAATTTTTCAGGACGTCGATTTTTTCACGAAAGCGGACAACCTCTCCAATAATGATCATGGCTGGATTCTCGATTTTATCTTTTTCTACAATCGTTACTATATTAGAAATCCTGCCTGTGACTACACGCTGCTCAGTAGTTGTTCCCTGCTGAATTACGGCAACCGGTGTGTCAGCTGACTTTTCGTTTTTTAATAGCTGTTCACAAATATAAGAGAGATTGCTGACTCCCATGTAAATAGCGAGCGTGTCAATATTCTGGGCCAGACTTCTCCAGTCTATTTCTTTATGATTGGATTTACAGCGATGACCTGCCACTACTGCAAACGAACTTCCCAGCTCTCTATGGGTGACAGGAATATCAGCATAAGCCGGTGCAGCAATTCCAGAGGTTATTCCAGGAACCACTTCAAATGGAATGCCATGACGGGCAGCTGCTTCTGCCTCTTCGGCTCCCCTGCCAAAAACGTAAGGATCGCCTCCTTTAAGCCGAGTAACTATCTTCCCTTGTCTGGCATATTTGACGATGAGCGAATTTATTGTTTCTTGTTTAAGAATATGAAATTTAGGGTGTTTTCCGCAGAATATTAAGTCAGCCTCTTGTTTAGCTTCTTTGAGAAGTTCTTCATTAACCAGCCGGTCATAAAGAATTACATCGGCTTTTTGTATGCACTTTAATGCCTTTACTGTTATTAACTCCGGATCTCCCGGTCCTGCGCCCACCAAGTAAACTTTTGACATGATATGCCCCCTAAGGATTATTATTCCGGCAGTAAAACATAGGCCTGTCCATTTTCAACTTCTACTTTAAACGTATTTACACAGCCTGTATCATGGCCCTGTACTTGACCGTCCGTTACGTTAATTTCCCAATCATGCATTGGGCAGAAGACACTATCTCCGCTCACTAATCCTTCTGCTAAAACTCCCCCTCTATGAGGACAGCGATTTTCGATCGCTTTAATCCTTCCGTTTGAAAGCTTGAAAACAGCTAACTCCAGATCACCTATCTGTACGGTTCTCCCTAATTGTTCCGGAAGTTCCTCAATATTTGCTATAAACACCTTCTGCTTCAGCTGTGCCATGTTTCATTCCTCCTTTATTAGTTAGAACCTGCTGGAATTTTCACGTTCTGGTAAAGGTCTCTAAGGAGCGTTTCATCATTTATAACCTGTTCCCAAGGTTCCTGAATGACGGACAAAGCTTCGTCCATTCGCTGAATAAGATCGATAAACGCTTTTTTATCACTCATTACTTTTTGGACATATTCAATTCCTACTCTTTCTACCCATGCTGAAGTTCTTTCAAGATAGGCGGCTTCTTCTCGATAAAGCTGAAGAAAAGCAGCCGTATAATCGATAACTTCTTCCTCTGTCTTCACTTTAATTAACAGATCCGCTTTTCTCATATGAGTTCCGCCATTTCCACCGACATAGACTTCGAACTCACCATCAAGACCGACGACTCCCACATCTTTAATAGATCCTTCCGCGCAGTTTCTAGGGCAGGCGGAAACACTCATCTTCACTTTATGAGGGGTGTTCAATCCTTCAAATTTCTTTTCAATTTGAACTCCTAATCCGACAGAATCCTGTGTTCCAAATCGGCAAAAGTCTGCACCTACGCATGTTTTTACAGTTCTTAAGCCTTTCGCGTAAGCTGATCCTGATTTCATTCCAAGATCTGACCATATACTTGGAAGATCCTCTTTATGAACACCGAGAAGATCTATCCGCTGTCCCCCTGTCACTTTAATCATCTTCACCTTATATTTTTCAGCAGCGTCCGCGATTTTTCTTAAGTCATCGGCATTTGTTACCCCGCCATACATCCTCGGTACGACAGAATACGTTCCATCTTTTTGAATATTTGCATGAAGACGTTCATTTACGTAGCGGGATTCCTTTTCATCTTCATATTCGGTTGGATGGACCATTCCTAAATAATAATTTAAAGCCGGCTTACACTTAGGGCATCCTTCTTCAGTAGACCAGCCTAGAACATTCATTACTTCTTTTACATGGGTCATCTGTTTTTCTTTAATCTCTTCAATTACTTCATCCCTGGACAAAGTAGTACATGCACAGATTGTTTCTTTTTGATTATGGTCGTATTCATCTCCAAGCGTACATTCTAATAAATCAGAAACTAAGGATTTACATCCGCCGCAGGAACGTGAAGCACTCGTACACCCTTTTACCTGCTCCACAGTTGTCAGACCTTCATCCTGTATAGCTTGAACGATCGTACCTTTTGACACCCCATTACAGCCGCAAATCATCTCCTCATCCGGCATGGAAGCAATGAGATCGATACCAGACTCTGCTGTCTGATCTGACTCGAGATACTCCTCTACAGGGGCTTTTTTATTGATTAAACTGAGCAGCCGATTACCGTCTTTTGTATCGCCAAATAATACTGCACCTGTTATTTTCCCTTCATCTACAAGTACCTTTTGATAAATACCGCGCCAGTCATCAAAAACTTTAATCGATTTAGTATTCTCGTCCTCGGTTATTTTTCCAGTAGAGAAAACATCAACACCGGACACTTTTAACTGTGTCGATAATACAGAACCTTGATATCCTTCGCTTTCCTGTCCGCAAATTTTCTTTGCAAGCTCCTTGCCCTGCTGGAATAAAGGAGCGACAAGACCATAGACCATTTCTTTATGTTCGGCACATTCTCCGACCGCAAAGACGTCAGGTACTTCTGTTTCTAAATGATCATCCACAAGAATACCGCGGTTGACAGGAATTCCGCTCTCCTTTGCCAATGTTACATTCGGTCTGATTCCAACGGCCATGACGACGAGGTCGGCCTCCACTTCTTCACCATCGCTGAATTTTAATCCTTCCACACGATTATTACCTGTAATCTCTGCTGACTGCTTCTCGAGAAGGAAGTTCATCCCTTGATCTTGAAGTTCTTTTAACAGCATCTTTCCTGCTGTTTTATCAAGCTGTCTTTCCATTAAGCTGTCAGCTATGTGAACAACATCCACTTTCATCCCAAGATTCAGTAACCCCCGGGCAGCCTCGAGCCCCAGCAGGCCTCCGCCAATTACGACTGCTTTTTTATGATTTTTCGCAGCTTCCATCATTTTTTCACAGTCTTTAATGTCTCTAAAAGCTGTAACTCCTTCTTTGTCTGCACCAGGAAGCGGCAGCATAAACGGTACAGAACCTGTAGCTATAATCAGTTTGTCGTAAGAGACCATTCGATTTTTATCTGTAAACACAAACCGGCTGCTTGTATCCATATGGGTGACTGTTTCTCCCGGATAAAGAGCGATATTATTTTCCTCATACCATTCCCAGGTGTTGAGGGTAATGTCTTCGATTTCCGTGTCCCCTTGCAGAACTTTGGACAGTTGAATTCGATTATAGTTCGGATAAGGTTCACTTCCAAATACAGTAATCTCAAAGCCGTCAGGATCGAGTTTCAAAATTTCTTCAACTGCCCGGACTCCCGCCATTCCATTTCCAATCAGCACAAGCTTTTGTTTTCTCATTATTTGATCCCTCCAAAGATTAGTGATCTATAGCTTTCCTGCTTAAATACGGAGCTGCTCGAACCGCTGTCACTTTAAAACCCGGCATTTTGCAAAAAGGATCGAGTTCATCTGATACAAGCCTGTTCACATTTTGCTCTCCTCCCCAGTGAAAAGGTACAAAAACCGTGTCTTTTCTTATTTTTTCTGAAAAAAGTGTCCGTACTGTAATCTTTCCAAACCTTGATTCGATATTGACGAGTGATTCATTTTGGATATCGTATTTCCTGGCGGTAGATGGATGAATTTCAAGAAAAGATTCAATATGCCTCGCTGCCAGCGAATGACTCTTACGGGTCTGCACCCCTGTTAAGTAATGAGACATCACCCGGCCTGTCGTCAATGTGAGCGGATATGCTGCATCTTCAACCATTTCTTGAATTTCATTAGCCGGTGTAAACATTAAAGCTTTACCGTCTGAGTGGGCAAACCGCTCCTCAAACAAACGCGTTGTTCCTTCGTGGTTTTCATTTGGACACGGCCATAAAATACCGTTCCGGCTTCTAATCTTTTCATAAGTAATTCCTGAATAATCCGCTTTACCACCCTTGCTGGCCCGCCTTAACTCTTCAAAAATCTCCTCTGCTGACTGAAACTGGAACTTGTCCCCTTTTCCTAAAAGCTTCGCTAAATCGCAAACAATCTGCCAGTCGTGCTTGACCTTTCCCGGCAGTGGGTAACTGGCTTCTCTTAATGTCACCCGCCCTTCCACATTGGTCATCGTGCCTTCATCTTCTAAATAGGAAGAAGCCGGCAGGACGACATCGGCATGTTCAGCAGTTTCTGATAAAAACATATCGACAACGACAAGGAACTCCAGTTTTTTTAACGCTGATTTGATAAATCCGGCATTAGGGCCGGAATTGACAGGATTGGAACACATGACCATCATTCCTTTGATCAGCTGTTCATCTGCCTTTTCAAACATTTCATAAGCAGACACCCCTTTACCCGGAAGCTCTTCTTCATCAATCTCCCATACGCTCGCTATATAAGCGCGGTCTTTCGGATTTTCAATCGACCGATACCCTGGCAGCTGGTCTGCTTTCTGTCCGTGCTCTCTTCCCCCTTGACCATTACCCTGCCCTGTCACCGCCCCATAGCCTGAATAAGGCTTTCCGATTTTTCCGGTAGCTAATAAAATGTTGAGAAAGCTGCGAACGGTATTTGTTCCGTTCACCTGCTGTTCAATTCCTCTGGCCGTAAAAATCATTCCTGACTCTTCCTGACCAAAAGCGGTTGCTGCCTGATACAGCTCCTCTAATGGAACACCTGTCGTTTCAGCACAGCCTTCTAAATCCAGATCGTCTAAATAATGATAGATCTCTTTAAACCCGGTAACTCTCTCATCTATAAACTCCTGGTCTGCTAAGTTCTCTTTTATGATAATTTTTAAAAGAGCATGAGCCAGGATTTCATCTGTCCCCGGTTTATTCTTTAAATGTAAGTCTGCCAGATCCGTAGTCGCTGTTTCTCTCGGATCCACAGCTATAATGTAAGCCCCGTTTGCTCTTGCTTGTTCAAAATAAGGCATTATGGTCGGCTGACATTCTGCGATATTCGTCCCGGCCAGAATGATACATTTCGTCTTTGGAATCTCCTGCAGGCTGTTCGTAAACCCTCTGTCCATACCAAAGCTCTGATTTGCCCCGGTAGCCGCCGAAGCCATACATAGGCGGCCATTGTAATCAATGTACTTCGTTTTAAGGGCCACTCTGGCGAATTTGCCTAGTAAGTAGGCTTCTTCATTGGTAAGAGAGCCGCTGCCATACACAGAAAGTGCATGATTTCCATTCTCTCTTTGAATCTTGGAAAAGTTTCTATGAATAGCAGCATAAGCTTCCTCCCAGCTGACAGGTACAAATTCTCCGTTCTTCTTGAGCAACGGCTGCTTCAAGCGATCACGATGAAAGCTGTGCTGATGGGCATTCATTCCTTTCACACATAACCTTCCTTCTGTCGTAGGATTATCTGCCCCAATAGTTTTATAAGTCGTTCTTGAGACCACCCTTTGTTCAATAAGCTTCATTTTGCACTGCATGCTGCAGAAAGGACACTGGGAATCATAGACCTTTTCGGATTGAATGTCTTTTTGCTTATCTCTAAAATACTTCAGCATTAATTCTGTCAACCCGGCTCACCTTTCTTACTTCTTCAGTATTTGTTCAGTATCTTCTTCAAATGTATGAAGCAATACGTGACGCAGTTCTTCATCAAAAATAGCTTCTCTGATGTGAATAATCCCTAATCGTTCGACCCACTGCCACGTTCTTTCTAAATACCTTGCTGATTTACGATAATACTGCAGACAGGCTGTCAGTATCGTTTCTGTCTCATCTTCGTTATCTGTGGTACAAAGGAGCTGACCGCGCTTTTTACTGCTGCCGCCAATGTAAATTTCCCATTTCCCCTCAGTATAAATAGCTCCCATATCCTTTCTATCGGCATAAGATCTATTGTGAATGCATCCGGAAATGCCTGCCTTTAACCGATAGGGAACTTGCAGCCTTTCTGTCTTTCTTTCAATAGACTGAGCCAATTTAATAGATTTAAACTTTTCACACGTACATGCTTCATCTCCAACTGAAGTGGCTATCGTGTCGATTTGATTGCCACTAAGGCTTTTTAGAGGCATGTTCAGCACTTCTTTTATTTTTGGCAGATCATTTTCGGCTGCTCCAATCAGCTGAATTCTCTGATCAAGCGACAGCGCTACCTTCAAGTACGGAAATTGCTCAGCTGTTCTCGTAATCCTTCTCAGCTCTTGTGCCGTGACAAGGCCTCCGTAAGTTTGAGGCACCACTGTACTCACGCTCTTCTCTTCCACAAATTCTTTGGGAGAGGGATAAATCATTCCTAAATAGTAATCAACAGCCAGCCGGCAAACCGAGCAGCCGCCTTGTTTCCAGTGCAGACGCTGGAATACCTCTTCTGCTGTTTTCAAGTTCTGAAGCTGTATCTGTTCTACCAGCTCATCTTCTGTCAGGCTTGTGCAGGAACAGAGAGATGAATTCGGTAAGGCTTCCTGCGGTTCACTCTTAATATAATGAAGAAGTTCGGTGACGAGAGGCTTGCAGCCGCCGCATGAGCTTGACGCTTTTGTCTTTTCTTTCACATCTTCAAGAGTGGCTGACCCTTCCTGCTGTACCGCCTGCACGATATCAGCTTTACTTACCTGGTTACATGAACAGATTGCTTTATTCATCGGATAGGAAGCCGCTGCTGATTTTTTCGGATCTGGACTTTCCAGCAGAAGAGCTTTATCTTTACGTGATAGCACCTTCTGCTTGATTACAGCCTCTTTAATAGCTTCACTAAGCTCGGATGCTCCTATTAATATGGCGCCTGCTGCTTTATTTCCTTTAAAGAAAATTTTCTTATAAACCGAATCTTCTTCATTAAAGAATTCAATTGATTTGGTATCACCGTCAGGCTCTATCTGGCCGATAGAGAAAACTTCCACACCAGAAATCTTTAATTGAGTATAAAGATGGGAGCCTTTATAACCTCCCGTTTCTTTGCCGCATAAATGTTTGGCCAGTACTTCAGCCTGTTCGTAAAGCGGCTGGACCAGTCCATAAACATTCTCCCTATGTTCGGCGCACTCTCCAGCGGCATACACACCGCTGCAGTTCGCTTCTAAAAAATCATTCACTATAATTCCGCGGTTTGTTTTAATTCCACTTTCTTGAGCTAAGGAGATTCTAGGTTTAATTCCTGCAGCTATAATCACTAAATCTGCTTCAATACTGGAACCATCTTTAAAACGCAAACCTTGAACTCGCCGGCCTCCAAAAAATTCTTCTGTCGACTTATTCAGCAAAAAGCGGATTCCCTGCTTTTCAAGCTCACCCTGCAGCAAAGAGGATGCTCGATCATCCAGCTGTCTGTTCATAATCTTAGAAGATATGTGGACCACATCTACTTTCATTCCACTGTTCAATAGCCCTCTGGCTGCCTCAAGACCGAGAAGCCCGCCGCCAATGACGACAGCTTTTTTACAGGTTTCCGCTTCTTTTAATATCTTTTTACAGTCATCCATTGTTCGAAAGGTCATAACCCCTTCCTTATCCGCCCCTTTTATAGGAAGAACGGCAGGTGTGGATCCTGAAGCGAATACCAGCTTGTCGTAGACCACCTTCCGATTATGATCAGTAGTAAGAATTTTTTCATTTGTATCTACCTTAATTACTATTTCTCCAGTAACTAGCGTTACGCCATTTTCTTCATACCAGGAATCAGAATGGATTATAATGTCGTCAACCGCCGTCTCTTCCTGTAAAACAGACGACAGCATGAGTCTGCTGTACCCTGGATGGATCTCACTTCCAATAATGCAAATATCGTAAAATGACGGGTTTTCGCGGAGAATGTTTTCAACAATCCGGACACCTGTCATGCCATTTCCGATAATAACCAGCCGTTGTTTATCCATTCCGAACCTCCCCGTGTGTTTTGTCGAATATATCATGCAAAAATAATAATGTAAGCTACCATGTCAGAAAACCTAACACAAAAATTCCAAATGGTTCCTCATATTTTTTTTGGAAATGTACTGGTTAAGATTATTCATAGATAGGACAAATGAACGAGTTTTAAAAGGATTTGCAGAAGGAAATATACAATTTAGTGATTGAACAAACCATATTAGGGTATGGAGTAATAATTGTAATAGGAAAGGAGACAGTTTTGAAAAGTTAAAATCTTTGGTAAAATCATGCTATAGAAATATAACTTACATAGATAAGGAGAGGGTCGATTATGGACGAGGAGAAAAAGAAGAAAAGACTCAAATTTATGAACAGTGTGTTTTGGGTTTCTTTCATTATTGTCTTCTTATTCGCATTATGGGGCGGCCTGGCCCCGCAGCAACTTGGCGAACAGGCAACTTATATTTATGATTTCATTGCCGGTACCTTTGGGTGGTTTTATCTAGCGTTTGTACTTTTCCTCATCATCTTCAATTTTTATCTTGCCTTTAGTAAATACGGAAGAATCCGTCTCGGCGGTGATGATACCAGACCGAAATATCCGTTGTTCACATGGATTGCCATGCTGTTCAGCTGTGGATTCGGTGTAAGTATCGTATTCTGGGGCGTTGCCGAACCGATGACGCACTTTGGAAGTCCTCCTCCATTTGATCCTTCTGTTGAAGCAGGAACTGCAGAAGCTGCACGCACAGCGATGTGGAATGCCTTCTTTAACAATGGCATTCACCAGTGGGCCTCCTTCACCTTCGTAGGACTTGCTATTTCCTGGTTTATTTATCGTCAGGATGAAAGAAGCATGATCAGTGATACGATGAATAACGTTATCGGAAGCAGTGGGAAAAAGCCGCTTCGCAACACAATTGATATCATAGCCATTATCGCGACAGTCATGGGAGTTGCCACTACATTAGGTTTAAGTGTTCTTCAAATTAATAGTGGGCTTGGCAGCGTATTTAACCTGCCAACAGGAGCAACAACCCAGCTGCTTATTGTCATCGCCATGTTTATCTTTTTCTCTATATCTGCCTTATCCGGCTTAGACAGAGGAATTAAATACTTAAGTAACACGAACTTAGCTTTAGCTCTTATTCTTATGGTAGTTGTGATCATCATTGGTCCTACACAATTTATCTTGGAAAGTATTACAATGGGAATGGGAGATTACTTACAGAACTTCTTTGAGGCAAGCTTAAGAATGGACAGCTATACTGAAGGTTCATGGGTACAGGATTGGCCGATTTATTACTGGGCATGGACGATCGCCTGGTCCCCATTTGTCGGTATGTTCGTTGCCCGAATTTCCCGAGGACGTACTGTTCGTGAATTTGTCCTTGGTGTTATGGTCGCTCCCCCGATGATCGGTATCGTTTGGATCGGGATTTTCGGCGGCACCGCCATGCACCTCGATTTGTTCCAGGGAACAGATATTGCATCGGCCGTAGCTCAGGATCCGACAACTGCACTATTCAGTATGCTGGACAACCTTCAGCTCGGCTGGCTTTTATCCATCCTGTCCATCTGCCTGCTGTTTACTTTCTTAGTCACATCGGCTGACTCGGCAACATTCGTACTCGGTATGATGTCCACAAATGGGGATCAAAACCCATCAGCTGTTATCAAAATGATCTGGGGTACATTAATCGCTGCCCTTGCTATCATTCTTATTATCAGCGCAGGATTGGAAGGGCTGCAGACCGCGTCACTCATTGGTGCCCTGCCGTTCGCCGTCGTCCTGTTTGTCGCCGCAATCTCGCTATTGAAATCTATTCGGGAAGACTATAAAGAAACCCGACGTGCGAGAGAAGAAGAACGGCAGCGGAGAATCCAGGAGCAAATTGAAAGTTACAATTCTGAAAATGGAAATTAATCTAAAAAGCAGCGTTTCCTCTTTAGGAAACGCTGCTTTTTAAATTAATTTCAATCTTATTTGGTTACTTCAATTGGTTCCTTTCTTCACTTTCTTTGTTTTCTTTCACGTCTAATGCCGAGATTGCTGCAGGCGTCTTTAACGTATTGTTGATTAAAAATTCCTTGTAAGAGTTGTATTACCTCAGAAAAACCAAAGAAAAATATCCCTATACCTAGACAATTAATAAAAATCATTAATCCAATAATCTCTTGTAAAGATTCTAATTCAATAAAGTATTCACTTGTGCCAAAATATATTCCTGCAACAATACCAACAGCTATAACTATTGCTCCAAAGATAAAAAGTAAAGAGACTATACGATTTTGTTTCACAGCTACTCCCCCTTACTATGATAAATATATTATTCATCACTCGGAAAAATATCACTTTTTATACCAAATAATATTTAGCCGTTTAGGTTTTCTTCCATCGGAGAGTGCCTTCTGACTCTATAATCTATAACTATAAATGAGAGGGTTCTCTACTTCTTATTTCTATATAAATACATCGTAAGCGGAGCAAAAATAACGAGAAAAACTGCCGAAGAAAGGAATACCCATCCGATTGCTTCAGCCGTCACATTTCCATGCATAAAGCCTCTTACGGCATTAACAAGCAGGGATATAGGATTCACATCTACAAAACCTTCAAGCCAGGAAGGTAACGTCTGTGGATCTACAAATACATTACTTACAAAGGTGAGAGGAAAGAGCACCATAAAACTGACCATCATAAGAGACTTTTCGGATCTCATTATGATCCCAAGCGTCGTCCACACCCAAGATAAGCAGAAACAAAAGATTAAAATCATTCCAACAGCACCGATAACCCCAAGAAAGCCTCCTTCTGGACGAAAGCCCAGGATAAAACCGAGAGTAAGCATAATAAGCGAAGCTCCGGAGTAGCGGATCATATCTACTAACAGGGCTCCGACGAGAGCAGACGGCAGCCATATCGGCAGTGTCCTAAAGCGATCAAAAATCCCTTTACGTATATCGTTATTTAAATCAATTCCCGTATACATTGTAATTTGGGACACAGTCATCACAAGAATACCCGGAAGGAGAAATTGTAAATATTCACTAGTAGAGCCGGCAATGGCTCCTCCAAACAGGTACGTAAACATAAGCAGAAAGATGACAGGAAATACCGTGACATCAAACAGCTGCTCCGGCACATGTTTTATCCTGAGGAGTGCTCTTGATGAAAAGGTCAAAGAAGTCGTCAGTGCTGAGGGACGCTCTGGGCGCTTCCTTGAGGTAATGGCTTTACGCAATTGCTCTTCCCTAATGTCATTTGGCTGACTCATTTCTTCTCCTCCGCTTTCTCTCCTGTTAATGTTAGAAAAACTTCATCAAGACTCGGCTTTCCTAAGGAAAAATCACTAACTCGTATGTTTTCATTTGTGAGGTCTCCTAAAGCTTTAGCAACTAGGGAAGCATCACTTACTTGTACCGTCAAAGCGCCTCCTTCAGGGGGTGAATGTATGGAAGTCTGAAGCTTCTCCTGAAGAATGTGGATCGCTCGCTCTTGCTGATCTGAGTCATCCAGCTGTACGTGAAGTGTTCCTGCTCCAACCGATGCTTTCAATTCACGGCTCGTACCTTCTGCAATAATTTTCCCTTTATTGATTACTGCAATTCTTTCAGCGAGCTGATCAGCTTCTTCGAGGTACTGTGTTGTTAATAATACGGTTGTTCCCGCCTTAACCAATGTTCGGATAATTTCCCAAACCTGATTGCGGCTTCTAGGATCAAGTCCGGTTGTAGGTTCATCGAGGAAAAGAAGATCCGGAGTAGAAATAAGGCTTGCCGCAATATCGATCCGGCGCCGCATACCTCCAGAATATTTTTTTACTTGTTTTTTAGCTGCTTCTCCAAGACCAAAAGCCACAAGCAATTCATTGGCTCGCACTTTAGCTTCCTTCCGGGAATAGCCTGCGAGCTTGGAGAGAATGACGAGGTTCTCCATACCCGTTAAATCCTCATCAATTGAAGCATATTGTCCTGTTAAACTTATGCGCTCCCGAACTTTTCCTGCTTCTGAAACAATATGATGACCAAAGATGTGAGCTTCTCCTCCATCCGGCTGCAGCAGTGTGGCAAGCATTCGAATCGTCGTAGTCTTACCCGCTCCATTTGGCCCAAGGAACCCGTAGACCATCCCTTTTGGAATCGAAAGATCGACACCATCTACAGCACGCTGATCGCCAAATACTTTAACAAGCCCTTTAGCTTTAATAGCATATTCATTCGTCATTTTTTTCACCCTCTGCTTTTTTTTAAAATCAAATAAGAGTATGTACACCTAAACGAACTATTCCTCTCTTAAATGCTAGTATTCCCCTTATTCTAAGAGTTCATAAAATACAATTCGATTACCGAAGGGATCGCCTACCCTTATTTCACGAGTATTCCAAGGAGTGGGTTCCATGCCGGGAGGGCGAATTTGTATTGTTTTACAGTGAGGTTTTCATGAAGGGAAGAAAGGTTTTCACCATTCTGACAGAGGAACCTGGACAGGCTTCCCCATGATTCTCAGAAAGATGGATTTTACAGCTGCCCTGAGATTTGCACGTCTAAACAAACTTATGCTCCCAACCTACTTCAAACCCTAAAAAAATTAAATAAAACTCTTTTACCTTGTCCACATCAAACATATGGAAAACGGGTGTTGAATTTTTTAATTTTGGAGATGTCATTCATTTGCCCTAAACGGTCTGTACTTACATTATATATTTCAGAAATTTTTTTTGGAAAGGTATTTTGAAACCAGATTTTTTAACAGCATAAGAAAACCGGCTGCTTATATAGCAGCCGGTTTTTAAGTATCTATATAGGAAGAAAATGACCTGACTAGAATATTATAGTGAGCTGCTTAAAAGGACCTTCTCCCCTGCTTCACTTTTATTCGTCCACGGACTCATCTCCAAATGAGTTTTAGTCACAATTTCTTTTCCAGCCATGTCACGCACTCCACGTGACTCGTCTGTGGAAACATATCCACAGGCTGAACCTCTTTCGTCTCATACCCACGTTCTTCAAGAACAGCTAAATCTCTTGCTAATGTCGATGGATTACAGGATACGTATACAATACGCTCCGGCTGCATATCCGTCATGGCATGCAGCAATTCTTCCTCACAGCCTTTACGCGGCGGGTCTACAACAATAACATCAGGCTCAAGGCCCTGCTTGCTCCACCACGGCATAAGCTTCTCAGCTTCTCCAACAAAGAACTCTGCATTTTCCATTTTGTTTAATCGTGCATTTTTCTTCGCATCTGTCACAGCTTCAGGGACAATTTCCACACCGTATACTTTTTTTGCTTTTTGAGCAAGGAAAAGGGAGATTGTGCCAATGCCGCAATACGCATCAATAACGGTTTCGCCTCCGCGTAAATCGGCATATTTTAGAGCCTGATCATACAGCTTCTTCGTCTGAGTCGGGTTGACCTGATAAAACGATTTTGGAGAGATCATGAACTTAATATCACCAATGGTATCGTAAATGTATTCTTCTCCATAGATAACGTGTGTTTCTCGGCCTAAGATGACATTCGTTCGTGCCGGGTTCACGTTATGAACGATTGATTTTACATTAGGGTAGGCATCACGAATTTTTTCTATCAGGGCTTCTTTATGAGGAAGCTTCTTCGTTTTCGTCACGAATACGATCATAATATCCTTTGTTTCCTGTCCTGTCCTTACCATTATATGCCTGAGGACCCCGCGGTGAGTCTCTTCATCGTATGCAGAAATGCCGAGATCTGTAGCAATACGGCGAACAGCTTCTACCATTCGATCGTTCATTTCATCCTGAATTAAACATGTATCTATATCAATGATATTATGGCTTCTCTTTTGATAAAACCCTGTCATCAGCTGACCGTCTTCTTTTTCTCCTACCGGTATTTGGACCTTATTGCGATAACGCCACGGATCGTCCATTCCGATCGTTTCATGAACCGGGACGTCTTCCAAGTGGGCGATTTTTTTCATGGTATTCTTTACTTGGTTTTGCTTCATATCGAGCTGCATTTGATAGCTCATATGCTGAAGCTGGCAGCCTCCGCACTGGTAATAAACATCACATGGCGGCTCTATCCTGTGCTCGCTTTTTTCTATGACATTCAGCAATTTTCCGAACCCAAAGTTTTTCTTTACTTTCACTACTTTTACTTTTGCACGTTCGCCCGGCAAGCCATAAGGAACAAAAAGCGGGTAGCCGTCTATTTTTCCAACTCCGTTACCTTCATGAGTAAGATCCTCAAACTTAATTTCAATTGTTTTGTTTTTTTGTACAGGCGGTTTTGGTTTCGCCATGATTCATCCGTCCTTTTTATTTATAACTGTCCAAAGCTTACAGTATTTATGAGAAAAACGCCACCGTTCAACGGCAGCGTCTTTTAGTTTATTCGTTATCTTTTGTGGCTTCAGCAAATTTCTTCTTAGGCACAAAGAAGTCAATGTGCCGATAGAGGTTGACGAACTCTCCAGGGAGCATTCCGCCGAATTCTCCATCGATGTTCAGCTGCATTTTTTCATCTGTTTTTACTTTCACACGGCTCGCTGTCGTATGAATAAATTTAGGATGAGAGAGATGGTTTCCCTGTATGGCTAATGTAGCCAGTCTTACAAATTCAGCAATGTTCATTTTCTCAATGATCATTAAATCAAACACTCCGTCGTTCATCTTGGCTTCAGGTGCAAGCTTCTCAAGTCCACCGACAGAATTTGTATTAGATACAAGGAACAGCATAACCTCTCCCTTATAAATACGTCCGTCACATTCCATTTCCACATAAGTAGGGCGTATAGAAGGAAGCATTTCTATCCCTTTTAAATAATAAGCCAGCTGGCCAAGCACAGTCTTCAGTTTACTTGGTACTTCATATGAGACTTCGGTAATTTTTCCTCCACCGGCAATGTTCATAAAATAATGGCCATTGACACGGCCGATATCTAAAGGTGTTGTAAAATTATCTAAAATGACGTCAACGGCTTGATGAATGTTTCTTGGTAGGCATAATGCCCTTGCAAAGTCATTTGTCGTCCCTACTGGAAGAATACCCAGCTTAGGAATGAACTCCTGCTCAGCAATTCCGTTTATGACTTCATTTATAGTACCGTCTCCGCCTGCAGCAACGACTACATCAAACTTTCTTTCCACAGCAAGTTTTGCTGCCTGTGTAGCGTCTCCGGCACATGTCGTCGCATGTGCGGACGTTTCATAACCAGCCTGTTCCAAACGCTGCAAAATATCTGGAAGAACTTTTCTAAAGATCTCTCTTCCAGAGGTAGGATTATATATAATTCGGGCACGCTGCATACTAAGACCCCCTCATCCATCGTCTCCAAATACCATCATAGCTTGTGTCGTGTTATTTGGAAACTATTTAAATTAGAAACTTTTTGTTTTTTAACGGAAATGGTTATCCATATAAAAAGCACGCACACTTTAGTACGTGCACTTTATATGGACGGAGAGAGGCTCTCCTCCGTCCTATTTTTATCTTTGTTCCATTTCTTCTAAAATGATTTTGTTTACCATAGGTGGGTTTGCTTGTCCTTTTGTTTGTTTCATTACCTGTCCGACAAGAAAACCAAGGGCTTTATCTTTTCCGTTCTTATAATCTTCAATAGATTGCTGGTTGTTATCAAGGATTCCTGTAATAATTTCACGAAGCTGCCCTTCATCTGAAATTTGTACAAGTCCTTTATCTTTAACGATCTTATCAGGATCGCCGCCTTTTTCTACGAGATCGCCAAAGACTTTCTTAGCAATTTTAGAAGAGATCGTGCCATCCTCGATCAGCTTAATCAATTTAGCCAGCCCTTCAGGTGTTAAGGCAAGGTCGCTGAACTCTTTATAATGCTTGTTCATGTAAGCAGACACTTCACCCATCAGCCAGTTGGAAGCCTGTTTAACATCGCCGCCGGCTGCGATCGTCTCTTCATAGAAATCGGACATTTCTTTATTGTTTGTAAGAACCATCGCATCATACGCTGGAAGACCAAGTTCTTCAATGTAACGCTTCTTCCTTGCATCCGGAAGCTCAGGAATTTGGCTGTAAATCCGGTCTTTCCACGCTTCATCAATATGAAGAGGGACAAGATCCGGCTCCGGGAAGTAACGGTAATCGTCTGAACCTTCTTTGACACGCATTAGAATCGTTTCTTTCGTCTGTTCATCATAACGGCGTGTTTCCTGAAGGATTTCTCCTCCAGCCAGAAGAACTTTTTCCTGACGTGTTTCTTCAAACTCAAGACCTTTCTGCACGAAAGAGAAAGAGTTTAAGTTTTTAAGCTCTGTTTTCGTTCCAAACTCTTCTTGGCCAATTGGTCGAAGGGAAAGGTTCGCATCACATCTTAGAGAGCCTTCTTCCATTTTACAGTCAGAAACACCCGTATATTGAATGATGTTTTTTAAAGCCTCTAAGTAAGCATATGCCTCTTTAGGAGAGCGGATGTCTGGCTCTGATACGATTTCTACAAGCGGTGTACCCTGACGGTTATAGTCGACAAGCGAGTATCCGTCATCACTGTGCGTCAGCTTTCCGGCATCCTCTTCCATGTGAAGACGGGTAATGCCGATGCGTTTCTTCACACCGTCAACATCGATATCAATATACCCATTTTCACCGATCGGCTTATCGAATTGAGAAATTTGATAAGCTTTCGGATTATCGGGATAGAAATAATTTTTACGATCGAACTTAGTGTCTGTCGCGATTTCACAGTTAAGCGCCATCGCCGCTTTCATAGCGAAATTTACTGCTTCTTCATTTAATACCGGCAGAACTCCTGGATAGCCCAGGTCAATCGGGTTTACGTTTGTATTGGGATCATCGCCGAACATATTCGGAGAAGGACTAAAGATCTTAGAATTCGTCTTTAATTCTACGTGGACTTCAAGTCCGATTATTGTTTCAAAATTCATTAGCGCGCACCTCCAAGGGACGGGCGTTGTTTATGGAAATCAGTAGCCTGTTCAAAAGCATGAGCTGCACGGTAAACACTCTTTTCATCAAAGTGGCGGCCGATAATCTGCAAGCCAATCGGCAGACCGTCAGAAGAGAACCCGCAAGGCACTGAAATCCCCGGCACTCCAGCCAGGTTAACTGGAATCGTTAAAATATCGTTGGCATACATCGTTAATGGATCATCAATCTTTTCTCCGACTTTAAAAGCAGGAGTTGGCGTTGTCGGTCCAATAATGACATCATAATCTTCAAGAACTTTTTCGAAGTCTTCTTTAATAAGAGTTCGAACCTGCTGGGCTTTTTTATAGTAAGCATCATAGTAACCGGAGCTTAACGCAAACGTTCCAAGCATGATTCGGCGCTTCACTTCATCGCCAAAGCCTTCTGCACGGGAGTTTTTAAACATATCGATCATTGTTCCAGCATCTTCTGTACGCTTGCCGTACCGTACACCGTCAAAACGGGCAAGGTTGGCAGATGCTTCAGAAGAGGAAAGCAGGTAATAAGTGGCTACTGCATACTTAGAATGCGGCAGGGATACTTCTTCCCATGTCGCTCCCAGCTCTTCATATTTTTTCAAGGCAGACTGAACCGCTTCTTTCACTTCTGGAGTTACCCCTTCGCCAAGGTATTCCTTCGGTACAGCTATTTTTAAGCCTTTCACATCACCTGTTAAAGCTTCTGTGTATTTTGGAACCTCTACATCCGCGGAAGTAGAGTCCATGCGGTCATATCCGGCAATGGTTTCAAGCAGATAGGCATTATCTTCTACAGAACGGGTAATCGGTCCAATCTGATCCAGAGAGGATGCGAAAGCAATAAGACCGAAACGGGAAACACGGCCATACGTCGGTTTCAGTCCAACAACACCACAAAAGGCAGCGGGCTGACGGATCGAACCTCCTGTATCTGATCCAAGGGAGAATGGAACTTCGCCTGCTGCTACAGCTGCAGCTGAGCCGCCGCTTGAGCCGCCGGGAACATAGTCGGTATTCCATGGATTACGAGTGCCGTCATAGCTTGAGTTCTCATTTGAAGAACCCATAGCAAACTCGTCCATATTCAATTTACCAATCGTTACAGATTTAGCTTCATTCAGCTTTTGTACAACTGTTGCATCGTAAAGCGGATCTGTAAAGTTATCTAAAAACTGACTGGCAGCGGTCGTCCGCAGCCCTTTCGTTACGATGTTGTCCTTTACTCCAATTGGAAGACCGAAAAGTTTTGCCGCTTCTTCTCCGCGCTTTTCATCCAATTCAGCTGCTTGCTTAAGTGCAGCTTCTTTATTTAATGTAAGGAAAGCTTTGACATGAGCGTCAACTTCCTCAATTCGCTGATAGGATTCCTTCACAAGATCTGTAACAGTGATCTCCTTGCTATGTAGCTTTTCTGTCAGTTCTCTTAAAGAATTTTCAAATAAAGACATAAGTGTCCCTCCTTATTCCAAGATAGATGGTACTTTAAATTGACCATCCTGCTGATCTGGTGCGTTTTTCAGAGCGTCTTCTTTCTCAATCCATTTCTTAGGCTCGTCTTTACGCATGACATTTTTAATATCCAATACGTGTGTTGTAGGTTTAACACCTTCTGTATCCAGTTCATTTAATTGTTCTGCATACGTAATGATATCGTCCAGCTGTTTTGTAAACATATCGGCTTCTTCTTCGGTGATAGCTAAGCGTGCCAAATGAGCCACATGTTTAACCTCTTCTTTGCTAATACGAGACATGTTGTTACCTCCATTTGTTCTTACATAATATATGATCATACCAAAAATCTGTTTTCATACGCAACGTACGGTAATACACCTCTCCTATAATAACATAAAGGAGGATGGCGGGGGAAATGGTGAGAGCCAAGTTTCAGATGAAAAGTTGCTGGTAATACAGAAAGAAAATATCATTTAAAAAAGCCTCTGGCCGAAAGCCAGAGACTTGTTTAGGATCTAAAATTAGCGACGAGTAACTTCCTCAAATTCGGCTTTAACTTCTGGTGCCGGCTTGCCAGCCAGACTGACTAGAATCGCCACAATACCAGATAGTAAGAATCCTGGGACAAGTTCATATAAATCGAAGATGCCTCCACTTAAGAAGTCTGCCCAGACAACAACTGTAACAGCACCAACGATAATACCTGCTAAGGCACCATTACGTGTAATTCCCTTCCAGAACAGGGAGAGAATGATAATTGGTCCAAATGCAGCACCGAACCCTGCCCATGCATATGATACAAGTTCTAATACTGTGCTATCAGGGTTACCTGCAATGAGTACGGCAATTAAAGCAATCCCTGCTACTGCCGCACGTCCTACCCATACAAGCTCACGCTCTGACGCGTTTTTACGGAAAATCGCTTTATAAAAGTCCTCTGCCAGTGCTGAGGAAGATACGAGCAGCTGAGAGTCAATTGTACTCATAATCGCGGATAAAATAGCTGCTAACAGAATACCTGCAATGACAGGATGGAATAAAACTTGAGAGAACGTAATAAAGATTTTTTCTGAGTCGGCAAGCATCTGCATACCGCCTTCGGTCGTTAACGTGACACCAAAGTCATCCAGACCGCTGATATCTTGTGTAGCAATAAAAGCTAAACCAAATAAACCAGTAAAGATTGCACCGTATAGGCCGATAACCATCCAGCCAATTCCGATTAAACGTGCTTTCGGCACATCTTTAGCTGAACGAAGGGCCATAAAACGGACAAGAATATGCGGCTGGCCAAAGTAGCCAAGTCCCCAGGCAAGTGAGGAGATAATAGCCATCGCTCCTACACCTTGTACCATTTGTAAATGGTTGGGATCAATTTGTCCTACGGCATCAACAGCAGCACTGAATCCTCCAAGCTCCTGCATGGCTACGATTGGTACGACAATTAGAGCTAAGAACATTAGAATACCTTGCACAAAGTCTGTCCAGCTTACGGCAAGGAAACCACCTAAGAAAGTATAAGAAATTGTGACAATAGCACCAATCCAAAGAGCTTGTGTGTAGCTCAGTTCAAAGGAAGCTTCAAAGAGTTTTGCTCCGGCAACCATTCCGGAAGAGGTGTAAAAGGTGAAGAATACTAAAATAACAAGTGCGGAAATCACACGTAAGATATGAGAGTGATCGTGAAAACGATTCTCTAAATAGTCTGGAACAGTAATCGAGTCTTGAGCGACCTCTGTATAAACACGTAGACGCTTTGCAACAAACTGCCAGTTTAAGTAAGCACCAATAGCTAAACCTACACCAATCCAAGCTTCTGCTAAACCGGAAGCATATATAGCTCCAGGCAGACCTAACAGCAGCCATCCACTCATATCGGATGCTCCTGCACTTAAAGCGGCAACTCCTGGTCCTAAGCGTCGCCCTCCTAATACATAATCAGATAAATTGCTTGTTAAACGGTATGCGGCAAATCCAATAAGAAGCATACCTATGAGATAAACTATAAAGGTAATTAACGTTGCTGAACCCATGTCTTTTTATTCGCTCCTCCCAGTAAATAGTGTAATGATTGATAAAATGATTAAAAGCGGCATTGGTACAAATAACCAAAACCATGTTACTCCAGCAATTGAGTGCTGCCCTGCTGCGGTTGCTAATTCAAACACATTGTCACCTCCGCTTAATTGTAATATACAGCTCCTATGCATTTTTTGCATAATTCAGAATGCCTGTTTCTTCAGGCATAGAAGCAAAAAAAGCCAAACACAGGTACAACTATAGCATATTATATTTTCAAGAACATTGCAAAAATTATAATATTAACTTTTACTTGTATAATTATTCAATATTTTTGCTTATATATGAAATTTTGTCCTATATATACAATATCTATTCACAAAACTTTATAAATAAAAATTCGAGAAATCTATACACCCTCTCAGTTGGAGGTTGGATATACCTAATCAAATAGTCTTATTAAAGAGAGAGGATACAGATGTTAAAAAAGCTCCTTTTGGTTGTCAAAAGGAGCTTTTAATCTTATAGCATTATAACATCTCAGATGTGGTTTTTCCTTGCATGTGGTGAATCAGGTAATCCGGTCCGCCTGCTTTCGAGTCGGTCCCTGACATGTTAAATCCTCCAAAAGGATGGTAGCCGACGATCGCTGCTGTGCATCCTCTGTTGAAGTAAAGGTTACCGACATGGAAATCTTCCCGGGCTTTTTCCTGGTTTTGACGATTGTTTGTTATGACCGCTCCTGTTAATCCATAATCTGTATTATTCGCGATTTCGATTGCTTCATCAAAGGTTTTTGCCTTAGTAAAGCCAACGATAGGCCCAAAAATCTCCTCCTGCATAATACGGGCTTCCGGATCTAGATCGGCAAAGATTGTCGGCTCTACAAACCAGCCTTTGCTGTCATTGCCTTTGCCTCCTGTAACCAGTTTTCCTTCTTTCTTACCGATCTCAATATATTCAAGAATCTTATCATACGCACCTTGATCAATTACAGGTCCCATATAAGTATCGTGTTTTGTCGGATCTCCGTAAGATACGGATTCTTTTGTTTTCTTCGCTACTCTATCCAGAAGCTCATCATACACATCTTCATGGGCTACTACACGTGAGCAAGCAGAGCACTTCTGCCCTGAGAAACCAAAGGCAGAATACGTAATCGCATCGGCCGCTAATTCTAAATCTGAATCCTTGTCCACGACAATTGTGTCTTTTCCGCCCATTTCAATAATCGTGCGTTTCAGCCACTTCTGACCCGGCTGGACTTTTGCCGCCCTTTCAAAAATTCGGGTACCTACTTCACGTGAACCTGTAAAGCTCACAAACCTTGTGCGCGGGTGATCCACAAGGTAATCTCCTACTTCTTTTCCACTTCCAGGGATATAGTTGATAACTCCTGCCGGCATACCTGCCTCTTCAAGTACTTCCATCATTTTATAAGCAATAATAGGTGTGGCGCTGGCTGGCTTAAGAAGTACGGTGTTTCCGGATACCATAGAAGCCACAGTTGTGCCGCACATAATGGCAAATAAGAAATTCCAAGGAGAAATAACAACACCTACACCTAATGGAATATAATGGAAACGATTATTTTCAATCGGACGGGAATTAACCTCTACCCCTTTATCGATTTCAATCATCTGACGGCCGTAGAATTCCAGGAAGTCGATAGCTTCTGCTGTATCCGCATCCGCTTCTTTCCATGGCTTGCCGGCTTCTTTCACTAGATGGGCGGTAAACTCGTGCTTACGACGGCGGATAATGGCCGCTGCGCGGAAAAGAATGTCTGCACGGAATTGCGCTTTTGTTTTACGCCACCATTTAAAAGTTTCATCAGCGACCTGATGCGCTCTTTCTGCTAAATCCTGATTGGCTTTTGAAACATAACCAATCACTTCTTTTTTGTTAGCTGGATTCACGACTTTAATCTTTTCATCTGTCATAATCCTTTCTCCGCCAATAATAAGTGGATAATCTTTTCCAAGGTTTGCTTCTATACCTTTGATTTCTTCCTCTAATGCCAGACGATTTTCACTCTGTGAAAAATCAGTAAATGGTTCGTGTTTGTATGGTACTACCATAAGTAATCCGCCTCCTGAATGATTAGTTGGGACGCTTTCTTATTTTGGAAAAAATACTAAATTAAGCGCTTCCACAAAATATTTTATCCTAACTCTATTTATTGTTCAAATTCTTTCACTAATTATCCATGATCCCTTTAAAACTTTGCTATTTCCTATCGGGGTGGACTTAGGGGAAGGGTTGTTCCGTTTATCAAGTATGACCTCGTTTTCCGCGGGGAGCCAGTGAGCTAGCTTTTTATACTCACGGATCTCAACTTGGCTCTATCTCTTGAGGACGTTTTAAAAGAAGGATCCGTTTATCAAATGCGGAGAAAAGCGGCTGGAAAATGACTCGCTTCTTCTCATTTTTGAGAAGTGTAATGACGGTTCCGTTTACTTTATAAAGAGAAACGAGGCTGGGAAATAGCTCGCTTTCCGCGGGGAGCCGGTGAGCTAGCTCGTTGCACTCGCGGATCTCACCCTGGCTCTATCTCCCTGCAGGAGTCTCGTCATTTCCCAGCCTCTTTTACCGTGTGCGGTATAAACGTAACACTATAGTTTCAGTAACCTCTCTTAAGGATATGGTTATTTCTTATTCAGTGTTCCGTTACTCCTAATAAACGCAAAGGGCTTGGGGAAACGGCGAGACTCCTATGGGAGGATAGAACAAGGTGAGATCCCGGAAGGCTTTAGCCTGAGGAAACTCACCGTTCGTGAGTTGTTTCCCCAGGCCCGATTCTCTATATTCAGGCAAACGGAACGCTCTGCCCCTTTTATGTGAGGATTAAAGTAGTTTCCTGGGGAGTATTGAACATGGAAAGATCCTGGGATGCTTTAACCTGAGAAAGCTTACAATTCGCCCCTGAAAAGAGAGTCGTTTCCCCCGACCTGTTTTTACAATATGGCAAACGGAATCTCCTATTAAGGAAAATTGAATTCATTTCATATCCACTAAAATCATTACTTTGAAAACAGATTAAATAGACATAAAAAAACTGGCCGAGAAACCTTAAAGGTTTTCAGCCAGCTTTTAAATCACTCATATATGTGAACAAAAGCCTCTTCTTCACCGACTTTTTTAACAATAAGGGCTTCCTGTTTGTCCATACTGTTAATTCGTACCTGTACGGAGTAATGATCCTCAAACATTTCCATGACCAGGCTGTACACATACTGGGTAAACCCAATGACTTCTGTCTGAGAATCAAACTGGATAGGAATATCGATGGTCACTTCCCGCAGTTCATCATCCACGTAAAAGCCATTGGCGATCATACCTACGAAGTTAGGGAAATAATCAGAAACAGATGCTCTAAAGTCCGAGAACTTTTCAGCATCATCGAAGTGCTCTTCCTCTGCCTCAGCTGAAGGAAACAGGATGTTCTCTTCATTGATTTCCTGCCAGTTTTTAACGGAATTATCGTTTCCTCGCGCATTCCCCTTCAATAAGAAGTTACCAGGTGATTCAGAGTTCGCTGATTCTTCTTCATAAATAGCAAATACGACAGGGATGTCTTGCAGGTCTTCCATTCCCCGGATTCTTTCAAGAATTTTCTGCGCATATTCCTTGCCTTTTTCAATGGATTCACTCGTTGGAATTTCTTGTGAGTAATCGCGTCCTTCTGCTGTGAAATTATAGGCAGATCTCATTGTAATTCCAATTGTCAGACCGGAAAGCTCTACCACATCATCTTCTGTACGGACAAGATAATCCTGCTCTACAATATTAGAGATGTATCTTGGCGTCTCGCGAAAATCCTTTTCTGAAGCTTCTTCCTCATTTAAAGCAGGATTGAGACCATCAGGGTTATTTTCTTTATCATAACGGGACAGCCAGCTCAGGATCGTGTCATCGTCTAAATATTGACCCGGCTGAAAAAAATAGTCTTTCGGATCATAATGTTCTTTAGAATGACGCATCATCCCGCGTTCAAATTCGGCGATATCCAGACGGTTTCCCATCTGGTTCATCGTCACTCCGCGGGCAGCTGAGATCTTTTTGCTTCCGTCCGTTAAGATCATTCTATAATTATCATCTTCTAAATCATAATTAGGGATGATCGCTTTTTCATCACTGTTTTCTTCTGTCGTTTCCCGTACCACTTCGTCGGTAGTATCATAAACGGGGGTACACGCGCTGACCAATAGGATGACAGCCAGCAATAGTGCGTGCAGCTTCCTCATATCCTCCACTCCCTAATCCTCTAAGGCATTCGCAAAATCTTCTTCATTCCAAACTTCGATGCCCAGCTCTTCGGCTTTTGTAAGCTTTGAACCGGCGTCTTCCCCTGCGATCAGAAGGTCTGTCTTTTTACTGACACTTCCTGTCACTTTACCGCCAAGCTCCTGAACTATATTTTTTGCTTCTGAACGTGTATAGTTCTCCATTTTTCCAGTTAACACAATGGTCTTGCCATTAAAAGGTGAGTCTTCAGGGCCTTCGTTTAACAGGGGGCCGTTGTATTCCATATTGAGCCCTTCCTGTTTTAAAGCATGAATCAGCTCATGCACTTGCGGCTTATCAAAATAACGGGCAATGGAATCAGCCATTTTCTCTCCGATTTCAGGAATCTGTACAAGACGATCCGCATCGGCTTCCATCAGCTTATCCATTACTCCAAATTCCTGGGCCAGCGTGCTCGCTGCTTTCGTTCCGACATAGCGGATACCTAAGCCAAAGAGTAGTTTCTCTAAGGAGTTTTCTTTTGAGGCTTCAATTGCTTTTAACAGGTTATCTACCGACTTTTCCCCCATACGCTCTAACTGAAGGAGCTCGTCCCTGTCGAGCTTGTACAGATCGGAAATATTATGGATCAGTTCTTCTTGAAAAAGCTGGGCGATTACTTTTTCGCCTAGTCCTTCAATATCCATAGCATTTCTTGATACGAAATGGATTAAGGCTTCCCGCAGCTGTGCCTGACAGTTAGGGTTAATACAGCGAAGAGCCACTTCTTCTTCCAGCCGAACGAGTTTACTGCCGCATTCAGGGCAGGTTTCAGGCATTGAGAAAGGTTCCTCTTCTCCTGTTCGTTGATCATCCAGTACGCGGACGACTTCCGGAATAATGTCTCCGGCTTTTTTGATTATGACAGTATCACCGATTCGGATGTCTTTTTCACGGATTAAATCTTCATTATGAAGAGAAGCACGCTGAACCGTGGTACCTGCGACCTGCACAGGTTCAAGAATAGCTGTCGGGGTTACGACGCCTGTTCGGCCAACGCTAAGTTCTATGGTTATAAGCTTTGTCACAGCTTCTTCAGCAGGGAATTTAAAAGCGGTTGCCCATCTCGGGCTTTTCGCTGTAAATCCTAATACTTTTTGCTGGTCCAGCCTGTCTACTTTAATCACAATTCCATCAATTTCATAATCCAAATCCGCTCTATGCTCAATCCAGCCGTTAACATATTCGATCACTTCATCAATGTTTTTACACTTTTTCCATTCAGGGTTCGTTTTAAGTCCCAGCTGTTTCATCCGTTCCAGCCGCTCACTATGTGACTTGGATGCTTCCCCCTGCCATTCACCGACACCATACAGAAAGATATCCAGGTTTCGCTTAGCAGCAATTCTCGGATCAAGCTGCCTTAAGGATCCGGCTGCCGCGTTTCTCGGATTGGCAAAAACCATTTCGCCTTTTTCTTCGCGTGCCTTATTCATGCTTAAAAACGATTTTTTCGGCATGAAAGCTTCTCCTCGGACTTCAATGGTCTCAGGAGCATCCAAACGCAGCGGGATGGTTCGAATTGTACGAAGGTTAGCTGTAATGTCTTCACCTGTCGTTCCATCTCCTCGGGTAGCTCCCCGTACAAGCAAGCCATCCTCATACTTCAATGAAACAGCAAGTCCATCAATTTTTAACTCGCATACATAGGAGACCTCTTCTTCCGTCCCTTGCCGGGCCCGTCTGTCAAAATCTCTGAGCTCCTGTTCGTCAAAGGAGTTTCCGAGACTTAACATCGGAACATTGTGTCTTACCTTTTGAAAAGCATCCAGCGGCTCTGAACCAACTCGCTGAGAAGGCGAATCTGCCGTAATGAGTTGTGGAAATTCAGTTTCAATATCTAACAGCTCACGCAATTTTTTATCATATTCATCATCTGAAACACTTGGCTGGTCAAGGGTATGGTATTCATAGTTATAGCGGCGGAGTTGTTTTCTTAAGGTTTCCAGCTTCTCTTTAGCTTCGGTTTGTTTCATACGAACACTTCCTTACGCTTTCTTAATAGGGGCAAACTTAGCCAGTAACCGTTTAATCCCAGTTGGAGCAGGAAACGCAATATCAAGCTCCATCGCTTCCCCTTCTCCTTTAACTTTTACGACAGTTCCTTCTCCCCATTTGTTATGAACAGCTTTATCACCCGGCTGCCAGGTGACCTTCTCTCCTCCTGAGGTCTGTTTCTCGATACGCTGCGGTGCTCTTCTTTTTGGAGAAGACGGCTTGGCACTGCTTTTCTCTTTCATTTGGTTGAAAAATGGAAGCGTCTCTTTCTCTTCTTTTCCATCAAGGAGATCCTGTGGAATTTCACCGATAAACCGGCTGACAGGGTTCATGTTCGTCCTGCCGAAAAGTGTACGCATTTTTGCATGTGTAATAAACAGCCGTTTCTCTGCCCTTGTAATGCCCACATAGCATAAACGACGTTCTTCTTCCATCTCATTATCGTCCATTAAGGAACGACTGTGCGGGAATACATTTTCTTCCATACCAATAAGGAAGACGACAGGAAACTCAAGCCCTTTGGCAGAGTGAAGCGTCATGAGTGTCACCGTGTCATCACTGGCTGGATCATCGTTCATCGAATCGATATCAGCAATCAAGGCGAGGTCTGTTAAAAAGGAGACTAGCGTTTTATCCTCGGAAGTTTCTTCAAAGTTCTTCGTAACTGTTTTGAATTCTTCAATGTTTTCGATTCGGCTCTGGGCTTCCAAGGATTTCTCATTTCTAAGCATTTCTTCATATCCAGTAGTTTCAATGACCTGGTCGACCATATCTGTTGCTGATAAAAATTCCTGCTGCTGTGTCCAGTTTTTAATCATCATGTAAAAATTCATGATTGACTTGGCGGCTTTGGTGCTGACTCCCACAAAATCAATCTCTGCGGAAGCCTCATATAGTGAAATATCATGGTCTGCAGCGTATGCCTGTAGTTTCTCCAGACTCGTCTTTCCTACACCGCGTTTTGGTTCATTAACGACACGCTGGTAACTAAGATCATCATTAGGATTAGCGATTAGACGTAAGTAGGCGAGCAGGTCCTTGATTTCTTTACGGTCGTAGAACTTTGTCCCGCCGACCATTTGATAGGGAATCCCGGCTTTAACGAATGTTTCCTCAATAGAACGCGATTGGGCATTTGTCCGGTAAAGGATGGAAATATCCTGATATTTAAATTCACCGCTTCTTATTAAATCTTCAATTTGATCTGTAATATAAAGAGCTTCGTCACGCTCCGTTCCCGCTTCTTTATACTGAATTTTAGTTCCTCCGCTATTGTCTGTCCAAAGATTTTTAGCTTTTCGTCCTGAATTATTTTTAATGACCTGATTGGCTGCATTTAAAATAAGTTCGGTGGACCGATAGTTCTGCTCAAGCAAAATTGTACGCGCTGTGGGATAGTCCTTTTCAAAGGATAAGATATTCGTGATATCCGCTCCGCGCCAGCGATAAATGGACTGATCAGAATCCCCCACAACACAGAGGTTCTGATAGCGGCTTGCTAAGTGATTAACGAGCTGATACTGGGCATGGTTCGTATCCTGATACTCATCGACATGAATGTATTGGAAGCGGCGCTGATAGTACTCCAAAACTTCCGGCAGACGTTCAAAAAGGGTTAACGTCTGCATAATTAAGTCATCAAAGTCGAGAGACTGATTTTTACGCAGCTTCTTCTGGTAAAACTTATACACTTGGGCAATCTGCTCTTCATGGATCGAAGAGGCTTCCTTTTCATAAGCTTCGGGAGTGATCAGCTCGTTCTTTGCGTTACTGATCGCGCCCAGCATCGCACGGGGATCCCATTTCTTTGGATCCAGATTCAATTCTTTTAAAACCTGCTTAATGACAGAAAGCTGGTCACTAGAATCTAAAATAGAAAAATTACGATCATAGCCAATACGATCAATGTCCCTGCGTAAAATCCTTACACACATAGAGTGAAACGTAGACATCCAGATTTTATCTGCTTGAGATCCGACAAGCTTTTCAACACGATCTTTCATTTCTCGTGCCGCTTTATTTGTAAAAGTAATAGCTAACACGTTTCTCGGTGAAACGTCCTTCTCTTCCATCAGGTAAGCGATCCGATGGGTTAACACCCTCGTTTTTCCACTTCCTGCTCCGGCCATAATTAACAGCGGTCCTTCCGTATGAGTAACCGCATTTCGCTGTTGTTCATTCAATCCTTTGACTAAAGGATGCATCGCTTGAGTCATAAGGACACCTTCCTTTTTTAATATATTATTTACAGGCTTCTACCGTTCGTAACGCTGCCTGAATGTCTTTATATATAATATTGCCGACAACGATGACATCCGCATACTGCTTCATCATTTGTGCCTGCTCTTTTGTCTCGATCCCTCCGCCATAAAAAAGAAGGGTATGATTAAGTTCTCTTTTGACTTGCTTCACGAGCTCGGGATCTCCCCATGTTCCACTATACTCTAAGTAAAAAATCGGCAGATGAAACATGTGCTCCGCTATTTGAGCATAAGCGACTGCGTCGTTAGCTGTCGGCAGCTGACAGCTTGTCTCCTGATAAACCTTTGCCTCATCATTCATGACACAATATCCTTCAACGAGTAGATCGTTCCATGTAATAAGATCACCATATTCTTTCACGGCATGATGGTGGAGTCCAATAATGAACTGCCTGTCTCTACTGTTTAAAACGGAAGGAATTAAATAGCCGTCAAACCCTGGCATAATCGCTTCCAGGTTGGAAAGCTCCAGAACACAGGGGATGTCATACTGCTGCACTCTTTCCCACAGATCAAACACTTTATTGAAGGTTACTCCGTCTGTTCCTCCGATGATCAAGGCATCTGTGCCTGAATGACAGATCATTTGAAGAGAAGATTCCTGAAGAGGCTTATTAGGATCCAGTTTAAAAACATGCTGCCAGTTCTTAACTTGTAACAAGGGTTTATTCCTCCAAGTTCGATTTGTCCATTCATATATTATAGCATTTTTTCACGTTCTACATAAATTGATCGTCTAGTTTTTACGAAAGAAATATAAACCAGTGTGCATACGGGAAACCTTCCTGCTTTTTCGTCGTTTCTCTCCGCTCTTTCGGCCTTTCTTCCCTCTCTTTCGGCACTTTTCTCCGTGCTTTCGACACTATCCTCCCCCTTTCAACAAAACAAAAAAATCCTCCGGATAAATCACCGAAGGACTGGTATAGCATTTATTTTGTTTTATTCTCTTGCACACGATCCAGCGCCAGGGTGTAGGCGTCATTGCCATAGTTTAAGCAGCGTTTCACCCGGGAGATTGTCGCTGTGGATGCCCCTGTTTCTGTTTCGATCTTATGATAAGTGTAGCCTTCTCTTAACATTCGAGCGACTTCGAGGCGCTGAGCCAGTGACTGGACTTCATTCATCGTGGCCAGGTCGTCAAAGAACTCATAACATTCTTCTACATTATTCAGTGATAAAATGGCTTCGAACAATTGATCGAGGGTTTTCCCTCGTAATTTATCAATCTGCACTGATTTCCCTCCCATTACTCTGTTGTTACGGTGCCAGGATCTTCAGGTATAATATTCACCCATGTCTGCCCCTTCACAAAAGAGACAAGATGACCATTTTTATATGGCAGTAATCGACCCTTTATATTCTTCCATTCTACATCAAATTGCCGGCCTTTTTGCAACAAATAACCTTTACCTCCTGTGGAAAGGTCAATATTTCGCCGGCCTTCTTCGTCTATTATTTCATGTGGAGCATGAATAATAAATACATTATCAAGGGAAATTTGGTCTTCTGTCTCCTGATCTACGCTCGGTTCTCCATTACTGAAACGAAGATACTTTTCACTCTTTTGCTCATATTCATAATGGACGATTTCTTCCTGCGCATAAGTGATCGTTACTTTGTTTGCTGTTTCCCCTTCTTCTTCTGCTCCTTCACTAAATGGCAAGGGGTCAATGTCTTTCTTCATTTGATACCCTTTGCTCTGTATGAGCATATCGATCCCATTTGTAAGCAAATAAGAGTTATGGGGAGCCTGTCGGTCTTCCGTTCTTTTAAACAGCATCCTGTCATTATCATATTTCGCACCGTCCGCGTAGTCAATGCCGCTGTTGCTGACCTGTTGATTAATAAAAGCAGCTGCGCCATGGTAAGTATAAATTCCATCAAATCCTTTGGCAATCTCCATATAATATGGACGGGCACTTCGCACAGGTCCAATCGTTTCCGGCAGGCGGCTTTGGTAAAGAGCTAAAAACCTTGTAATCGGCCCTTCAGCTAATGCTTCATAAACAACATCCGCTTTACTCAGACCTGACTGTGGCCGGGCTTTCACATGATTATTAACCATAACTGCTATCACCCGATCATCCACAGGTTCTTCACTGCTTTCCCCTGTTAGAGGATAAACGTATGAAGAGCCATCGATCTCCTCGCGGCCGTCATCGGTCTTACCTTCCCCTTTATTGCAGGCGGCAAGAAATACAATCAGGACGAACAGAAACAAGATCCCTGACTTTTTCATTTTCATATACCCCTCATTAAAAAGTTATTTCTCTCTCTAACTTCTATTTTACCTCATTATAGCGGGGTATAGAACCTCATTCTTTTTCACATCCATTAATCCTTGAGGTGTAATGCGGACAAATGGCAGGTGAACAGAGGATAGGAATAAAAGCGTATATACAGGGTCATCGAATTTAAATCCGTAGTTCTTGAGATGTTTTTTCAGCTTGACTTCTTCTTTCATTAACTTGTCCATTGGCAGATCTGCCATCATTCCGGATAGGGAAAGAGGGAGTTCGAAGATTACTTTTCCTTGGTCCACCAGGACAATACCGCCGCCTATTTCTTTCATTCGGTCAAATGCAATCTTCATATCTTTGCGCGACTTGCCTAGTATTATAACATCTCCAGTATTGGAATATGTGCTGATTAATCCGCCAAGAGAATTTGTAAACCCTTTCAGTATTGTGTTTACTTTCCACTTTCCTTCACGATCCATTAGGGTGAGGAATGCTTCATGATGATCGTGAGATAGTCTTTCAACGGAAGCCTCAATATCCACAGGGTAAGGCTTCATGATCACATCGTTTGCCATTTCCATTCCAACAGGCATGGAAAACTGCAGATCGTCTTCTGTCAGACTCCACGCGAGATCAAGAGGTTTTACTCCGTGTTTTGTCCAGTTAATTTCCGAATGGTCTTTCACAAGCTTTCCATCTTTTTTCACCCATTCGCCCTTAGCTATGACAGCATGGGGATGCGGGTTTTTCGGATCGGACAGGAAATTAAGATGGGCGACCCTTCCAGGAGCAAGACTGCCTACTCGGTCTTCTATGCCAAAGTGTCGAGCTGCCTGATAGGATCCCATCATATAGGCATCAATCGGATCAATTCCTTTTTCAATCGCGATTTGAATGCATGGATTAATGATTCCCTCACTATAAAAACCCGGCGTAGAACCATCAGTTGTAAACATCATATGGTCAAAGCTTTGAATATTTTTCTCCAATAGACCATCCAAAATTTTCGGCAGGTCAGGGCGGATGGAGGAATATCGCAGACCTGTCTGATAACCGAAGCTCAGACGTTCAATCACTTCATCTGCTGTCATGGATTCATGTTCTGAATCTATGCCGAGCAGTCTCATTTTCACAAGGGTTCTCCAGGATGCCCCTGGAAGGTGACCTTCTAAAGGTTTACGTGACCGCTTCGTCTCTTGCATACGGTAAAGCGTTTGATCGTCTCCGCCGTAAAGCACGCGGGGCCACGCTGTCAGTTCCCCTCCTTGAATGACAGCATCATGCTGGATCCACGGAAGAATCTGTTCATCAAATGCAGCCTGCTCGTCTTCCTGTAAGGCAGACTGCGAATCAAACCTCGCCCACCAGAAGACGCTGGCTGATAGATTCATGAATTCTTCAAGCAGGTCAAAAGCCTGCGTCTGATCAGTTAAGAACAGCCACATTAAATTATCATTAATCAATGTGGTCGTGCCTGTCTGGACTGCATAATCAGCCAGACTCCGGGGATTATATAACTGAAATGGATGAGCATGAGGCTCTACGTATCCTGGGACAACAAATGTGCCTTCTGCATCTATAATTTCTGTTCCTTCCAAGTTAGCCGGGAGCTCTTGTCCAGTATATATAATTCTGTCTTCATATATCCAAATGTGGCCGTTCAGCCATTGTTTGAGATAAACGTTTAAGTATGTTGTGTTTTTTATAAGTTTTGTAGGTGCCAGCTTTCCGTCTATGACAGCCGTATGTTCTCTAAGCTGTCGATTTCGCCAGCGGAAGCGTTGTTCATTCATGGAGCTCCCCCCTGATTCATTTGTTTTATAGTAACACAGGATGAAACCGTTCGCTAAGCAAAAAGAAAACGCTTTATTTACAATTTTGTGTCCAAATACACTTATCCATTCAAAAAAACAAAAAAAGACGGGCAAGCCCGTCTTTTTAAAGAAAAGGATGTGATTCAATGGATTTCCTGGAATACTTGACTGACGTAGGGTTTGTAATCTCCGTTATTATTGGTACAATCGCAGCATTACTCTATGTTTTGATCAGAAGAAACAGAGACTGAGCGTCCGATATCCTTTCTGTAAAAGAACTTATCCTGGGGTTCAAAGGCCTCTAAAGTGTGATACACCTTATCGAGTGAATCGGACAATGTTTTTCCTTTTGCTCCGAACAAAAGAACCCGGCCGCCGTCCGATACGTAATTTGCTCCGTCCTTTTTTGTTCCTGCATGAATGGAAAACACCTCTGTTTCACGATTCCATTTCGGTAGCTGTACACCCTTTTCGTAAGGACCTGGATAACCTGCAGATGCTACAACAACTCCAGCACAGGCCTCTTTTGAAAATCGAAGCTTTGGATCTTTGTTATCCAGCACATCCATAATGACCTGTACGAGATCATTTTCAAGAAGCGGCAGAACAACCTGTGTTTCAGGATCACCAAAGCGCGCATTAAATTCGATGACTTTTGGGCCTTGCTCTGTCTGAATTAATCCCGCATACAGTATCCCTGTAAAAGAACGATCTTCCTCAATAAGTGCCCGAGCGGTTGGGATTAAAATATGATCGACAGCGTATTGATAGGTCTCTTCTGTCACTACACGTGATGGAGCAAAGGCTCCCATCCCGCCCGTATTTGGTCCTTCATCATTTTCATATGCTCGCTTATGGTCTCTCGCCGTCACCATTGGGTAGACATTTTCACCATGGACAAAGGCCATCAGTGAATATTCCTCCCCTTCCAGAAATTCTTCAATGACGATTTCCGAACTCGCTTCACCGAACTGATGATCCAGCAGCATATCTTCTACAGCCTGAATCGCCTGTTCTATGGTTTCTGCAACGACAACGCCTTTTCCTGCCGCCAGCCCGTCGGCTTTTATAACGATAGGTGCTCCTTTTTCCCGAAGATATTTCTTTGCCTTTTCAGCATCGGTAAAGGCGGCATACTCTGCTGTCGGTATGTCATATTTATGCATCAGCTGTTTCGCAAAATGCTTACTTCCTTCGATGAGTGCTGCAGACTTTGTCGGGCCGAATACTTTGAGTTCTGCCTGCTTAAAGCTGTCAACAATTCCTTCAAGAAGTGGGTTTTCAGGGCCGACAAACGTAAGATCCACCTGCTGTTCTTTTGCAAATTTCACAAGCTGTTCATGATCGGTTTCTGTAATTGGCAGGCATTCGGCCTGTTCCTCCATGCCGGCATTTCCAGGGGCTGCATAGACTTGCGACACCTGAGGACTTTTGGCAAATTTCTGGACTAAGCTGTGTTCACGGCCGCCGCGGCCAATGACTAATACCTTCATTTCGTCAGCTCCTCTTTTAATGTTTAAAGTGACGCATTTTTGTAAAGACCATAGCAATTCCATGTTTATTACAGGCATCAATTGAATCCTGGTCACGCTTTGATCCGCCTGGCTGAATAATCGCCGTAATGCCAGCCTCGGCTGCGGCTTCAACTGTATCAGGCATTGGGAAAAAGGCATCTGAAGCCATAATTGCTCCTTTTGCTTGTTCGCCTGCCTGTTCAAAGGCAATTTTCGCTGCTCCCACTCTGTTCATCTGTCCTGCGCCTACACCTAGTGTCTGATCAGCTTTTGCCACGACGATTGCATTAGATTTCACATGTTTTACGACCTTCCAGCCAAGCTCCAGGTCTTTAAGCTCCTGCTCGTCAGGCTGGCGCTCTGTTGCAACTTCTAGTTCGACATCTTCAAGTGATCCTTCATCTGTATCCTGGACAAGCAGGCCGCCGCTGACGGATGTAAGCTTTTGAGTCTGCGTCTCTGGCTTGTTCATTTCTACTTTTAATAAGCGTAAGTTCTTTTTCGCTGTCAAAATATCGAGGGCCTCCTGGCTGAAAGAAGGGGCGATAACAATTTCAAGGAAAATCTCTTTTAATTTAGCAGCTGTCTCGCCATCCACTTCGCGGTTAAGGGCCACGATGCCTCCAAAAATAGAAACCGGGTCAGCTGCATAAGCCTTGCTATATGCTTCAAATAAATCTTTTCCAATTCCTACACCACATGGATTCATATGCTTAACCGCAACGGCTGCCGGCTCAGTAAATTCCAGTACGACATCAAGGGCGGCATTGGCATCCTGAATGTTGTTATAAGAAAGCTCTTTTCCATTCAGCTGCTCTGCATAGGCAAGCGAAGCTCCTTTATGGTTGGCTTTTTTATAAAAAGCAGCTGTCTGATGAGGGTTTTCTCCATAACGAAGCGACTGAACCTTCTCGTATGTAACGGTATAGGTTTCCGGATACGCTTCTTCGACAAGTTCTGCAAAATAACCCGCGATCATTGCATCATAGTTGGCTGTATGACGGAAAACCTTGGCCGCAAGTTTTCTGCGTGCTTCGAAAGATAAATCTTCAGATTGAAGGCTGTTAAGAACTCCTTCATAATCCTCAGGGTCAACGATCACCACTACGTCTTCAAAGCTTTTAGCTGCTGAGCGAAGCATAGTAGGACCGCCGATATCAATATTTTCAATAGCATCGGCTTCTGTAACGTCCGGTTTAGCAATCGTTTCTTTAAAAGGATATAAATTAACGACTACTAGATCAATGGTTTCAATATTAAGCTCATCCAGCTGACGCATATGGTCTTTATTGCTCCGTTTAGCCAAAAGACCTCCGTGGACAGAAGGATGCAGAGTTTTCACACGTCCATCCATGATCTCAGGGAATTCTGTTACTTCAGAGATAGAAAGTACAGGAAGGCCTGCTTCTTCAATGGCACGTTTTGTTCCTCCTGTAGAAATAAGTTCATATCCTAATTCCACAAGGCCCTTTGCAAAGTCTGTAAGACCGGCTTTATTTGATACGCTGAGCAGTGCACGTTTAGTTGTAGTCATTTAGCTTCCTCCTTGGTGAGTAATGATTGAATGACACGCGGATATAGCTTATGTTCAACCGCCTGGATTTTCTTTTGAACCTCTTCCTTTTTGTCACTTTCCGTAATCGTAATGGCCTCCTGGGCGATAATCGGTCCGGTATCCATTCCATCATCAACGAAGTGAACCGTAACTCCCGTTACCTTTACCTTTTTAGCCACAGCCTGTCCAATCGCGTCCTTGCCTGGAAAAGCAGGAAGAAGGGAAGGATGAATATTAATAATACGGTTATGGTAGGCTTCAAGCAGGGTTGGGCCGATCAGACGCATATAGCCGGCAAGGATAATCCATTCGACCCCTTTATCTCGGCAGTCTGCGAGTAGTGCCGACTCATAGGCCTTTTTATCAGAAAAGGATTTAGGATGATACACAACGGTGTCTACTTCTCTTTTCTGCGCTTTTTCAATCACACCTGCCTTGATGTTATCAGAAACGAGAAGACAGACTTCGGCATCCAGCTCTCCTGATTCTACAGCGTTCATAATGGCATCAAAGTTTGAACCTGTTCCTGATGCGAATACGGCTATTTTATTGCTCATGTCCACTGAATTCCTTCTTCGGCTGTGACTTGACCAATTTTTACAGCTTTTTCTCCCTGTTCACTTAAGATACGAAGAGCTGTATCTGCTTCTTGTTCTTCCACAAGTGCGACCATTCCAATCCCCATATTAAATACTCCAAACATATCTTCTACGGAGAGGTTTCCCTGTTCCTTAAGGAAGTTAAAAACCTCAGGAATTTCCCAGCTTTTTTCCTCAATAGAGACACCGAATCCCTCAGGAAGGGTGCGGGGAATGTTTTCATAAAAACCTCCGCCTGTTACATGGGCCAGTCCTTTAATTTGCACTTGTTCTTTTAAAGCTTTAAGTGCTTTGACATAAATTTTTGTCGGTGTTAAAAGCACTTCACCTAACGGCTGACTAAAAGGTGAATACACTTCCGTTAAATCAAGGTTATGCTCTTCAATAATCTTACGTACTAATGAAAAACCGTTGGAATGAACCCCGCTTGATGGAAGTCCGATTAAAACGTCTCCAGGTTGTACAGATTCTCCTGTAATCAGCTGTTCTTTGTCAGCCATACCAACAACGAAGCCGGCTAAATCATATTCTTCCGGTTCATACATCCCCGGCATTTCCGCTGTTTCCCCGCCGACAAGGGCGCAATTGGACTGTTCACAGCCATCGGCTATACCCTTGACAATCTGTTCTATTTTCTCTGGCTCATTTTTCCCGCACGCGATGTAATCGAGAAAAAGAAGAGGATCTGCTCCCTGAGCCGCTATATCATTGACACACATGGCGACGACGTCGACCCCGATTGTGTCATGTTTGTTCATTTCAAAAGCCAGCTTTAGCTTTGTCCCTACACCATCCGTCCCCGTTACAAGGACAGGATGGTTATAGGTCAGCGAACTGATATCAAATAAGCCGGCAAAAGACCCTAAGCCGCCGATGACTTCTGGTCTCATCGTCCGCTTTACATGCTTTTTCATCAGGTCAACAGCCTGGTAGCCGGCTTCCACATCGACTCCGGCCTTCTTATAAGATTGGCTCATAGGTGAGTCCTCCTCTGCTTTATGCCTTTTCATAAGGCGGGACAGTGTTTGGATAAATTTCTGTCGGATAATTTCCTGTAAAACAAGCTGCACAGCCGCCGTGATTCAGCGACTCCTGCCCTTCATAGATGGCTTCATTCAGGCCATCAACTGTTAAATAAGACAAACTGTCAGCTCCAATAATTTCTTCTATTTCTTCAACGGTGTTGTTTGCTGCAATCAGCTCTCCGCTTGTTGACGTATCTATTCCGTAATAACAAGGGTTTTTAATGGGCGGTGAGGCAATTCGGACATGGACCTCTGCTGCCCCCGCTTCTTTTAAAAGCTTCACAATCCGCCGACTTGTCGTTCCTCGCACAATCGAATCATCAACCATAACGACGCGCTTTCCTTCTACGATTCCGCGCACCGCAGAAAGCTTCATTTTAACTCCCTGCTCCCGAAGCTCCTGAGATGGCTGAATAAAGGTACGGCCGACATAGCGGTTTTTAATTAAGCCCAGTTCATAAGGAATACCTGCTTCCTCGGCATAACCGATAGCTGCCGATATGCTTGAATCAGGAACTCCTGTCACTACATCTGCCTCTACAGGTGCTTCCTGTGCCAGCTTTTTGCCCATACGTTTACGGGAAGCATGCACATTACGGCCGTCAAGGTTGCTGTCCGGACGGGAAAAATACACATATTCCATTGAACATAGCGTACGCTGAATCGGAGCGGAAAAACGTTTCGTTTCTACACCATTTTTATCAATTATCAGCAACTCTCCAGGCATTACTTCACGTTCGTAAGTTGCTCCAATGACGTCAAAAGCACAAGTTTCAGAGGATACGACCCAGGCATCTCCTAAATATCCGATACTAATCGGACGTAAACCACGCGGATCGTTCGCCACATAAATCTTTTCATCCGTCATAATTAAGAAGGCATACGCGCCTTTTATCATAGATAACGCCTGAGTAATGGCATCTTCAACTGGCAGGTGTCCTGCTCGTTTAATAAGGTGAGCGACGACCTCCGTATCAGAAGTTGTCTGTAAGATCGAGCCTTGGGCTTCAAGCTGTCCTTTTAAGGCTTGAGCGTTGACAAGATTACCGTTATGGGCAACCGCGAGTCCACCTGTCTGAGAACGAAACATAAGCGGCTGGATATTCTCAAAGCTTCCATCCCCAGCTGTGGCATAACGAACGTGGCCAATAGAAATGTCCCCACTCAATTCATTGAGCCGCTCCTGAGGGAAGACCTCTGAAATTAAGCCATGTCCTTTGGAAGCTTTCATGTGAGAACCGTCACTTGTAACGATTCCCGCCCCTTCCTGACCGCGATGCTGCAGGGCATGCAGGCCATAATACGTCAGCTGAGCGGCATCCGGATGGCCGAACACACCAAAAATTCCGCATTCTTCATTTAATCCTTTGATTTCACCAAGCATGGAATAGCTCCTTTCCAAAGCTGCTTTAATATTGATGTCTGCTCTTCCACGACGGTTTTACCTTCTGATTGAATGCGATACATCCCATCTTCGGTAACTTTTCCGATTAGGGTAGTATCTTCCATCTGTTTCTCAAAAGCTGATTGATTTTCAGGGTTAACGGAAACTAAAAAGCGGGACTGTGTTTCTGCAAATAATGCCGTCGTTACATCTTCGGTTACATTGACTTCACAGCCAAACTCTTTATTAAAAAGACTCTCTGCTAATGCGACAGCCAGACCGCCTTCTGATAAATCATGTGCGGATTCAATGATTCCTTTTTGGATAGCAGCCAGCAGCTGATTCTGTCTGATCCCTTCCACTTCAAGATCGATGGCCGGAGCCTTACCAAAGTGACGGCCCTCTAACATCCCTTGCAGCTCACTTCCTCCAAACTCTTCCCTTGTTTCACCGATCACATAAATAAGATCGCCTGCATTTTTCATATGAGATTGGGTGATATGATTCGTATCTTCAACTAGTCCGACCATGCCAACAATCGGTGTCGGGTAAATCGCCTGTCCGCCAAATGATTCGTTATAAAGAGAAACGTTTCCGCTGATTACAGGAGTACCAAGATCACTGCAGGCTTGACTCATTCCTTCTACACTCTTTTCCATCTGCCAGAAGATTTCCGGTTTCTCCGGCGAACCAAAGTTCAATCCATCCGTAATTCCAAGCGGACGTGCTCCAGAGCATACAATGTTGCGTGCAGCTTCTGCTACAGCAATTTTCCCGCCTGTTTTCGGGTCAAGATAGATATAACGGGAGTTACAATCTGTTGTCATCGCCAATGCTTTTTTCGTACCACGCACACGTACTACAGCTGCGTCTGATCCCGGCGTTACCGCTGTATTTGTCTGTACCATAGAGTCATATTGATCATAGACCCACTCTTTGCTTGCAATCGTAGGCTGCTGAAGCAGTCGTTTTAACGTTTCCCCGTAGCTGCTAACCTCAGGGACGTAGTTTTCCATCGATTGGTATTCTTCATAATAAGACGGTACTGCGGATGGCTGGTGGTAAACAGGTGCATCTTCTGCTAAGGAATCTACAGGAACATCAGCGACGATCTCTCCAAGGTGGCTAAGCCGGAAACGCTGATCATCTGTTACTTCCCCGACAGAGACTGCTTCAAGGTCGTACTTACGAAAAACTTCAGCAATTTCTTCCTCGCGTCCTTTTTCAACAACAAGGAGCATTCGCTCCTGTGACTCTGAAAGCATCATTTCATATGGCGTCATGTTAAGCTCACGCTGTGGTACTAAATCCAAGTTCATCAGCATGCCTGTACCTGCCTTACTTGCCATTTCACTGGCGGAAGACGTTAGACCGGCGGCTCCCATATCTTGAATCCCGATGAGAGCATCATGGTGAATGACCTCTAAGCACGCTTCGATGAGCAGCTTCTCCATAAATGGGTCGCCGACCTGCACAGAAGGGCGTTTCTCTTCTGACTCTTCTGAAAGCTCCTCAGAGGCAAAAGTAGCTCCGTGTATGCCGTCCCGTCCTGTCTTAGCACCCACATACATGACAGTGTTTCCAATTCCAGCCGCAATTCCTTTTTGAATATCTTTATGATCAATTAAGCCGACACACATGGCATTAACGAGCGGGTTACCGTTATACGCATCATCAAATTGAACTTCTCCACCAACGGTTGGCACACCAACACAGTTACCATAGCCGGCAATGCCCCGAACGACTTCTTCAAAAAGATACTTCACACGTGGATGTTTCAATGAACCAAAGCGTAAGGAGTTTAAAAGGGCAACAGGACGTGCTCCCATCGAAAATACATCCCGTAGAATTCCTCCCACACCAGTGGCTGCGCCTTGGTAGGGCTCCACAGCTGAAGGGTGGTTGTGGCTTTCCACTTTAAAAACGACCGCCTGCTCATCACCAATATCAATAATTCCTGCTCCTTCACCCGGCCCCTGCAGAACATGAGGGCCTTCCGTAGGGAATTTTCTAAGGAGAGGCTTGGAATTTTTATAGCTGCAGTGCTCTGACCACATGACAGAGAACAAACCGGTTTCTGTATAGTTCGGCAGGCGTCCGAGAATATCTTCAACCGACTGGAATTCTTCATCTGTAAGACCCATTTCTTTATATAACTGCTGGTCTTTAATTTGCTGCGGGCTGACTTCAAGCTTTGATGGCATACTTATCCCTCCAATGAGTAAGAATCGACTGGAACAAACGAAGGCCGTCTGTCGTTCCTACTAGTGAATCAACAGCGCGTTCAGGGTGAGGCATCATGCCAAGGACATTGCCGTTTTCGTTGGTAATGCCTGCGATATCAGCCACTGAACCGTTCGGGTTGTTTTTATATCGAAAAGCAATCTGGTTATTGTTTAATAGAGTCTGATAGGTGTCTTCATCGCAATAATAGTTTCCATCACCATGCGCAATCGGAATTTCAATTTCTTCCTGTTCTTCATATTGGTGTGTAAACATTGTGGCTGAGTTTTCAACGATTAATGTTTCATAGTGGCACATGAACTTCAAATGCTTATTAGGAAGCATAGCTCCTGGCAGCAGTCCCATCTCTAAAAGCACCTGGAACCCGTTGCACACACCAAGAATCGGCTTTCCTGCAGCAGCTGCTTCTCGGATCTGTTCTATAACGTCTGATGTTGATGCAATAGCCCCGGAGCGCAGATAATCTCCATAAGAGAAACCGCCCGGAAGAAGGATTGCATCATAAGAGGAAAGATCGGCTTCCTGATACCAGATAAGATCTGCTTCTTCACCTAGTGCTTCAGTAACTGCGTAGTACATATCTCTGTCACAGTTGGATCCTGGGAAAACGACAACAGCAAACTTCACTTAGACGACCTCCTCGATCGTATAGGAATAATCTTCGATGACTGGATTGGCTAACAGCTGATCACACATTTTATCAACCTGTTCTTCAATATCCTTTGTGTCCTCTACCATGACTTCCATGTATTTACCAACGCGAACATCTGCCACGTTTTTATACTCCAGGGAGTGTAGTGAATTTTGAACAGCCTTTCCTTGTGGATCAAGCACGCCTTCTTTTAATGTGATATAGATCTTTACTTTGCGCATGTGTTCTCCTCCAGTCGTTGTAATATGTTTTCATATACAGAGATTAAGTCTCCTAAGTTTTCACGAAAAACATCTTTATCCATCTTCTCACCCGTGTTTTCATCCCACAGCCGGCAGGTATCCGGAGAGATTTCATCAGCGAGAACAATCGTCCCATCTGCTAAGCGGCCAAATTCAAGCTTAAAGTCTACTAATTTTAAACCGGACTGCTTAAATAAATCTTTAAGGTGTTCATTTATTTTAAGAGCTGTTTCTTTTATAAACTGTATTTCCTCTTCCTTTACATCGGTTAAATAAAGGGCATGCTGATCATTGATAATAGGATCATCCAGTTCATCTTCTTTGTAGTAAAACTCAACGAGGGGAGGGCTGAATATTTCCTTTTCCTTAATGCCAAGCCGTCTTGTAATGCTTCCGGCTGCTACATTTCGAACAACCACTTCCAATGGAATAATGGTTGTTTTGGAAACGAGCTGTTCCGTATCGTTTAAAGATTTAATAAAGTGGGAACTAAGACCCTGCTGTTTTAAGTACTCAAAGACTTTTGATGTAATTAAATTATTCAGCCGGCCTTTGCCCTCGAATTGATCTTTTTTCTTACCATTAAAAGCCGTGGCATCGTTTTTATAGGATAAAACCAGCTGCTCTGGTTCGTTTTCAACGTAGTATACTTTTTTCGCTTTACCTTCATATAAAAGAGAACCCTTCATAAATAGAACACCTCGCGATTTGGAATGGTAGATTCTTAAAGTCCGATACGGTCAAATGTACGGTCAACCTGTTTTAAATGGTGCTTATAATCGAAGCAGGCATCCAGCTGATCTGTTGAAAGAACTGAAGTGATTTTTTCATCGGCTTCAATTAGTTCTCTGAACGGAATTCCTTTTTCCCATGATTCCATTGCTTTTGGCTGAACGAGGTCATACGCTTCTTCACGGACAAAGCCTTCATCAATAAGAGTAAGCAGAACACGCTGAGAGAAGATAAGGCCATATGTTTTCTCCATGTTTTCCTGCATCCGCTCTGGAAATACGGTTAAGTTCTTCACAATGTTACCGAAACGGTTCAGCATATAGTTCAGTGCAATAGTGGCATCCGGCAGAATAATACGCTCTGCTGAGGAGTGAGAAATATCGCGCTCATGCCAAAGCGGCACATTTTCATAAGCAGTCAGCATATGACCGCGGATAACACGTGCCATTCCTGTCATATTCTCAGAGCCGATTGGATTTCGTTTATGAGGCATAGCGGAGGAGCCCTTCTGCCCTTTAGCGAAAAATTCTTCGACTTCTCGAGTTTCTGTCTTCTGCAGGCCGCGGATTTCTACGGCGATTTTTTCAATAGATGTGGCAATCAGAGCTATTATAGATAAATAGTGAGCATGACGGTCACGCTGAAGAGTTTGAGTAGAAACAGGTGCTGCTTGTAAGCCAAGCTTTTCACACACATACTGTTCAACAAATGGATCTATGTTGGCATAAGTGCCTACAGCTCCTGAAAGCTTTCCGAATTCAATATGTTTGATAGCTAAATCCAGACGTTCAAGGTTACGCTTCATTTCTTCATAGTAAAGAGCCAGCTTCAACCCAAACGTTGTCGGCTCTGCATGGACACCATGTGTCCGTCCCATCATTACGGTGTGTTTATGTTCCAATGCTTTATCGGCTAATATATCAATAAAATTCACTAAATCTTTGCGGATGATAGCATTCGCCTGCTTCAGCTGGTAAGACAGCGCTGTGTCTACAACATCAGTAGAAGTAAGGCCGTAGTGTACCCACTTCCGCTCTTCACCTACGGTTTCTGAAACAGCTCTTGTGAAAGCTACCACATCGTGGCGGGTCTCTGCTTCAATTTCATGAATACGCTCGATGTTAAAGGAAGCTTTCTCGCGGAGCTTATCCACGTCTTCTTTCGGAATGACACCAAGTTCACTCCATGCTTCACATGCTAGAATTTCTACCTCCAGCCATGCCTGATAACGGTTTTCTTCTGTCCAAATCGCACCCATTTCGGGTCTTGTATAACGTTCTATCATTGTTCTCCTCCTCGTCAATTACCACATATGAACTTTGTTTTTTGCTATAAGGTTATCAATCTCTTCCAGGGATTCTCCGATAAATGTAATATGCCCCATCTTACGATTCGTCCGTGAGTCCTTCTTGCCATAATCATGAAGATGCATATCTTGATATTCTGCTAGTTTTGGCAGCAGGATGTCCCTGTGCTTGCCCAATACGTTGATCATGACGGCTGCCGGAAAGCTGTGGATAGGCAGCAGAGGCAGGCCGCAAATCGCGCGGATATGCTGTTCAAATTGGGAAACATTGCAGGCTTCAATCGTGTAATGCCCGGTATTATGCGGGCGCGGTGCCATTTCATTGATGTAAATTTCTCCGTCTTTTACGAACATTTCTACTGCAAACGTCCCGGCAATGTTCATTTTTTCTGAAAGGACGGCAACCGCATGCTGGACCTTCTCTTCCACTTCTTTTGAAACTTGAGCCGGTACCCTTGTCTCGTGTAAAATCTGATGGCGATGCACGTTTTCGCCGATGGGGAAGTAAGTAATCTTCCCATCAAGACTTCTTGTAAATACTTGAGAGATTTCAAGATCGAACGCCAGCCATTGTTCCACAATGTACTTTCCGCCTTCTTTCAAAAAGCTTCCAGCCTCGATTAAGTCCTTTTTACTCTCCAGCTTCAGCTGACCCTTGCCATCATAGCCGCCGCTGATCGTTTTGATAACTGATGGAAAACCGATATTTTCTACGGCTTCTTTCAGTTGATTCTGTGATTCGATGATTGCAAATTGTGCAACAGGGAGTCCGGCTTCAACAGCTGTCTGCTTTTCTTTCTCTCTGTTCTGAGTGACTTCAAGAGATAAAGCGCCCTGTGGAAGCTTGCCCGCTTCCTGCAAAAGTTTTGCCACTTTTAAGTCGACGTTTTCAAATTCGTAAGTTACAACACTGCTTTCTTCCGCAAGCTTTAGAGCTGCATCTATATCGTCATATTCTGCTTTAATGTGAATGTCAGCGACCTGGGCACACGGACAATCCTCTGTAGGATCTAATACTGCAATTCGATAGCCCATATGCTTAGCAGCAACAGCCATCATTCGTCCCAGCTGTCCGCCTCCTAAAATTCCAATAGTATCTCCAGGGATTACTACATTATTTTTCACGAAGTTCACCTCGCATTACTTCTACTTTCTCTTTCATTTCATCCCGATATTTTTCCAGACGCTGTTCGACCTGTTTATCAAATGCACCGATCATTTCAGCGGCTAACAACCCTGCATTCTTCGCTCCAGCTGAACCGATCGCCACAGTGGCTACTGGAACACCGCCTGGCATTTGTACGATTGAATAGAGAGAATCCACGCCGTTTAAGGCTTTGGACTGCACAGGGACCCCGATCACAGGAAGAGTTGTTTTTGATGCGACCATACCAGGGAGATGGGCCGCTCCACCGGCTCCTGCAATAATGACTTTCAAGCCTCTTCCCCTTGCTTCCTCTGCATAACGGAACATATTATCCGGTGTACGATGTGCTGAGATAATTTCCTTTTCGAAACCGATGCTCAGCTCATCCAATACCTTGCATGTTTCTTCCATAGTAGACCAATCTGAGATACTTCCCATAATCACACCAACTTGAGCCATGTTATCCCTCTTTTTCAACGTTTTAGGTCATTCTTTCATTAAAAAAGCCTGCTTTTCCCCCTCGTATGAGAGGAGAAAAACAGGCAGACGTAGAGCCAGTTTATATGATTCAACTGCTTGGTCTCCCCTCATAGTCCGGACATTTACGGTATCCAGGTAGAAACGTTCGGGCCCTATCCCCGACTTATATGAGGTCCAATATCCAATTCTGTTTACATCATAGCAGTAACTGGTGCTTGCGTCAATCCAAATAACGAACGTTAAATAAATCTATTTAATCATTGTTCGGGTTTATTGCTTAACCGCTTGAAAAACAATACTTCTTCCCACAGGTTCTATTCTTTTTTCACCATTTTTTACATATTCTTTAAAAATTGGCTCTTCGGCCCGGCGAATCGGTATATACCCATCCTTCTTTATGCGGTCGAGACACTGATCAATGGTTTCCTTTTCACCCACTTCATAGCGCTTCTTGCTGTTCTTTTTGGGCATCGCGGATTCTCCCCTTCTTCACCTGCTTCACCCAGAAGCCTCCATGAATCTGTTTTGGCTCATAGGCAATGATAAATGCTTTAGGATCTATAGTTTTAATCGTCTCATAAAGAGTGAGTTCATATTTACGAGGGGTGAGGATCTGCATTGTCAGCCGGTCCCCTTCCATACCATATGAATACCAGCTGGTCACTCCATAACCAGCATCGCGAAGCTTACGAGTGAATTCTATATCCGGGTTGGATGAAATCACATTGACTGTTGTGTAGCCAAGAGCGAGCTTCTCTTCTATTTTCATTCCAACGATAACCCCTAAACCATAACCGACGGCATAAGCAATTACATTCTCAATTCGATTCAAATTGTCGAGAACGAGCCCTAGCCCGATAATATATATGAGAATTTCGAATATGCTGATAAACGCCGCAAAGTAACGCTGTCCCTTTAAAGTGAAAATCATCCGAAGCGTAAAAAACGAGACATACACGATGTTGACAACTAATATGATGGATACCATCATCCATGGATTCTGCAGCAATTTTATTCCTCCTAAGTCTTTCACTGCTGTGTGAAAAACCTCAGTATACTCGACCGATCATCGCAAGCTGCCACCAGGGCATTCACCCAAAATGAACAATCTGCATACACTATATAACAATCCATCTTGATAGCACAATAAAATTCTTCGAAAAAGATTGTCGAACGAAAGGAGTTTTTATTATGAATCCATTTGATGATTGGAAACAAAATTTAGATCGTTTTTTCGGCCAGGATTTCTGGGGGGATTTTGAAGGTTTGATGGCTCCTACCGTCCCCCAAATGAATATTTACCAATATGACAATGAGCTGCTTTGTATGGTCAATATTCCCGGCATGGATCATCCTAAAAATGTTGATGTGCTCGTTAACCACTCTACCCTTACCATCAAAGGAACGATTGACATTAACCACCGGGGAGGCCACCAGATCAAATCGGAGATTTCTACAGGAGCCTTTGAGCGTTCGATTGATCTCCCATTCTCAGTTCGAAGCGATAAAATTGATGCTACCTACAAGCACGGCCTGTTAATTATTCAGCTTCATCGGCTTATTTCGGAATCTACAAATCCAAAGGCAATCAAAATCCGCCACCTGGAGGATGAGTAGGAAATAGTTCGCTTTCTATAAGCGGATGGTTCCATTTCAAAACTAATAAAAATGGTTTCGTTTACCTTAAACAGAGAAGCGGGCCGGTTGAATCAGCTCGCTTTCCATGGGCGAACAGTGAGCTTCCTCTGGCTTTCAGCCTGTTCTGTGTATCCCATAGGAGTCTCGCCGTTTCCCCCGGCCCTGTATGGTATTAAGAGTAACGGAATTTTGACGAAAGCGAGCTTAAAGATCTTTTACACTGAATTTTAGTGTTCCGTTTCAACTATTAAATAGGTAAGCGGCTGGGAAATGGCGAGACTCCTGATGGGAGATAGAGCCATGGTGAGATCCGCGAGTGTAACGAGCTAGCTCACCGGCTTCCCGCTTAAAAGCGAGTCATTCCCAGGCCGCTTTTCTCTTTTACTGTAAACGGGACAACCTTTTCCTGTCCATTTTCTCCTCTATGCCAAGAAAATAAAGTAAAGAATGAATATGACGAAAAGGAAGTACATAAGAGGATGAATCTCTTTTCCTCTCCCCTTCAATAAAAGGGTGATTGGATAAAAGATAAAACCAATTGCGATTCCCGTAGCAATACTGTACGTAAGCGGCATAGCTGCAATGGTGAAAAAAGCGGGAACGGCTATTTCAAATTGGTCCCAGTCGATACTTTTCAAAGTTGATGCCATTAACACACCGACAATAATAAGGGCAGGGGCCGTAACTTCAGCCGTTACCACACTGAGCAACGGTGAAAAGAACAAGGCAAGCAGAAAGAATCCTGCCGTTACAACCGACGTGAATCCTGTACGGCCTCCTGCACCTACTCCCGCTGTTGATTCAATATAGGATGTCGTAGTTGAGGTACCGGCAATCGCACCGGCAACCGTCGCTGTAGAATCTGCAAACAATGCACGGCCCGCACGTGGCAGCTTATTGTCTTTCATATAACCCGCTTGTGTTGCCACAGCTACAAGCGTTCCTGCGGTATCAAAAAAATCTACGAATAAAAACGTTAAAATTACAACAAGCATTTCAATTGTAAATATATCCCCAAAGTGGGCAAGAGCTGCACCAAACGTAGGAGACAGGCTCGGCGGCTGACTAACTATACCACTCATACCAGTCGGCGGCGCAATTAACCCCGTAACCATTCCGGCTATGGCGGTTAAGATCATTCCATAAAAGATCCCGCCTTTAATACCTAAAGCCATAAACATAACAGAAACTATAATTCCAAATATTGCGAGCATGGTCGTCGGCGAGGTGAGATCACCTAAAGCAACGAGAGTATCTGGATTCCCTTGCACAATTCCACTGTTCTGAAAACCGATAAAAGCAATAAACAAACCAATTCCTGCCCCAACTGCAAGCTTAAGATTGGCTGGAATAGCATTAATAATTTTTTGACGAAGCCCAGTTAAGGTCAGTGCCATAAAAATAAGACCAGAAGCGAGAACGCCTGCTAATGCCGTTTCCCACGGAATGCCATAGCCAAGCACAACGGTGTAAGCAAAAAAGGCATTAAGCCCCATTCCCGGTGCCAAAGCTATTGGATACTTAGCAAGAACTCCCATGACGAGCGTTCCAATTGCAGCCGCAATTGCTGTTGCTGTAAAAACAGCCCCCTGATCGATTCTAGTTACTCCCTCAGGCAGTTCTTCAATCCCTGTCAAAGCTAGAGTGGACGGGTTTACAAATAATATATAAGCCATCGCCAGGAAAGTCGTCATTCCCGCGAGAAACTCTGTACGATAATTTGTGCCGTATTCTTCGAAGTTAAAGAATTTCTTCATTACTTTTGTTCCTCCCCTTATTATCAGCCAGTCTGTCATTCAACTTGATGGAACTTGCTGAGAATATAAAAAACACCCTCAGCATATGGCCAAGAGTGTTCTAAACAATCAGGAAATGAACAGCACGGAATAGATGTGCAGTTATTTTCTGACGTAGTCGGACCATTTACGGCAGTCCGGTAGAAACTCATGGGCCATATCCCCAAAATTATACGACAGGATTTATTTAATTTAGTTCTTTATCCATCATACAGCTGTCGACAATTGTCGTCAACAGAAACCGAACATTAACACTTAAATCCGCAATGAATATTCGTCCTATTCCCATTCAATGGTGGAAGGAGGCTTGCTTGTTACGTCATATACGATACGATTTACGTCGTTTACTTCATTTACAATTCGGTTGGATATCCGCTCAAGAACTTCCCACGGAATACGGGCCCAGTCAGAGGTCATTCCATCGATAGAAGTTACCGCGCGAATGCCAATCGTATGGTCATACGTCCGCTCATCTCCCATGACACCGACTGACTTAATATTAGGAAGGACGGTGAAGTATTGCCAAATATCGCGTTCCAATCCTGCATTGCGAATTTCTTCTCTCAAAATAGCGTCAGACTCCCGAACGATCTCAAGCTTGTCCTCTGAAACAGCCCCAAGAATTCGAATAGCAAGCCCTGGACCAGGGAAAGGCTGCCTCCATACAATATGTTCAGGTACTCCTAATTCAAGACCAAGTGCGCGTACTTCATCTTTAAACAGCGTATTCAATGGTTCGATCAGTTGGAATTGCATATCTTCCGGTAGACCGCCCACGTTATGGTGTGATTTGATCGTTTGCGCTGTATCTGTGCCACTTTCGATAATGTCAGTGTATAGTGTACCTTGCGCAAGAAAATCGATATCCTTCAGCTTACCTGCTTCATCATCAAAAACATAAATAAATTCATTTCCAATAATTTTCCTCTTTTGTTCAGGGTCAGAAACCCCTTCCAGTTTGCTTAAGAAACGCTCTTTCGCATCTACTTTAATGATGTTCATGTTAAAACCATCACCAAGTGTACGCATTACATCATCTGCTTCATTTTTCCGAAGCAGCCCATGATCAACGAAGATACACGTCAGTTGATCCCCGATTGCCTTATGAATGAGTGCTGCTACTACAGAAGAGTCCACTCCACCGCTTAGTGCGCATAACACTTTTCGATCGCCAACCTCTTGACGGATTTTTTCAACTTCCATCTCAACGACATGTTCCATCGTCCAGTCATCTTCTGCTTCGCATACATCGAAGACAAAGCTTCTCAGAAGATCATTACCATATTCAGAGTGACGGACTTCTGGGTGGAACTGTACTCCATACATACGTTTCTCATCGTTACTGATCGCAGCGACCGGGCATGATGGGCTGGTTGCATCTACCATAAATCCAGCAGGTGCTTCGATGACTTTATCACTATGACTCATCCACACCGTTTGTTCTTTCGGAGTTTTTTTGAAAAGGGCAGGATCATTTTTCACAGAAATATCAGCTTTTCCGTACTCTCTCTGATGAGCTCTTTCTACTTTGCCGTTAAAGTGGTGCGTCATCAGCTGCATTCCATAACAGATGCCAAGTACAGGTATGCCAAGCTCAAACAGGTCTTCATCACAGCGGAAGCTGTGTTCACCATACACACTGTTTGGACCGCCGGATAATACAATACCGCTCGGGTTTAATTCTTTTATTTCCTCAGCTGTAATCTTATGAGAATGTAGTTCACTGTACACCCCGAATTCTCGGATACGGCGGGTGATCAGCTGGTTGTATTGACTTCCAAAGTCTAGGACAAGGATCATTCCCTGAACTTGTTCCATATGCACTTCAGCTCCTTTAATTAATGTAACCCTATAAAAAATAGACTTCTGCCTACGTTGATACGTGAAGGCAGAAGTCTTCTTACATACAGAAAATTCTGCCTTCATAGTCAGAGCATTTACGGTGCTCCGGTAGAGACTTTCGGTCCATATTACCGAGGATATATGAAGGAAGTTCGTTTGATTTTTACCATTCTACCAATGGTCAGGCCTTGAATCAAGACAATGTCTTTTTAATTAAATTTTCCCATAATTCTGTGACCTTTCCGGTTGATTCTGGATCCATTTTATTTCTATAAAGTGTCCGCTCATAATAATGGGTAAGCTGTCTCATTTCACCAGACTGGTAGCGTAGGTCAACAAGGGCTGCAAAATCCCTGAGCGTCTGACCGTTACGGCGTTTTAAGCCACGGCTCTCGAGGGCTTTTAGCAGAAGCAGATAAGCCCGCTCGAATGTATCCCCATCCGGAGTATTTCTAAATCTTTTGCCATAGAACCAGGCCAGCCACTTGAATCTGGTAAAATAAACCACTGCGGCCACCGCAGATATCACGGCGAGAGAACTTAGGAAAGCCGTCAAACCAGGGGAACCATTGTCTGAGCCGGATGCTCCTCCCTGTGCCGTTTCATCGTCTCTCTGCAGATCCTCCTGGTTAGGATTAGGTGTGTCGCTTTCTTCAGACTCAGGAGTATTCGAGTTCTGTTCGTCTTCCTGACTGCTTCCTTCTGTATCCTCTACTTCAAGGAAAAAGTCGGTATTGTTGGAGAAACCTTGAGTAGGTTCGAACGGCACCCATCCTACATCAGGGAAAAATACTTCCACCCAGGAATGAGCATTTCCGCTTGTTACTTCATAGACGCTTAAGTCTTCCCCTTCAATAGCAGCACTTTCTTCCAGACGTTCACCGCTCGCAAATCCTTTTACCCAGCGGGCAGGAATGCCTTGAGAGCGAAGGAGAACAACCATTGATGTCGAAAAGTTATCACAATAACCGACTTGTGTCTCAAACAAGAATTGATCTACATAATCTTCCTCTTCTTGCGGTACAGCGACATCCTCTGTTTCGTATTCAAAGCCATTAGAAGAAAAATAGGCTTCCACAGCTTTTGCCTTGTCATAACGATTATCCTGTCCTTCAATAATCTCTTCACCTAAATCGATAACTCGCTGCGGAAGGCTTTCCGGCAGCTGTGTGTAAAGCTCGGCAATTTCTCGCGGATCGCTTTCCTCAGCCTCACGAAGCTGATTATATTCAAAAGAGGGAGTGTCATAGTTAAGAAGATAGCTTTGAACTTGAACTGGGTTTCCAGCCATTAACGTGTCCATTTCTCCTGTGTAAGTGTGGAGATTTAATGCCACGTCCTGCGGAAATCGATCTAAAGATTTCGCTCCATACGCGTACACAAGCTTATTAAAATTCGCATCATTCGTAAAAGATAAGTATGATACACTCTCTTCTGTTTCTACATTATCTGTGAACGTCTCAAACTGAAGGTCCTCTGGAGCTATCATGTCTGTATCACCCTCAAGAGTATCCTCCCATCCTTTGCCTGTATAGGTATCTTTCGATTCTATACGCCAGTACTGATCATCCTGGCTGAAAGCACGGAAAACGAGGGTATCATCCTGAATAAATCCTCCTCCGAGCTGTGAGTCATTCTCCCCGTATCCTACCTTTTGAACAGTACTGCCAAAGCCTCCATTTCCTGGCCCTGCTCCTGGATTACCACTCGTCAAATAAGGGACAGGATCCGGCCACTGAGGTTCAAGTTTAGGGGCAGCGAATCCAAGCACAGATGCCAAGAGTACGAATGTAATCAGCGGAGCTATCCACCTGTAGTGCTGATGCTGCAGAGAAAGAGACTCTTTTTCCATCTCTTTGAAAAAATGAGTAATCCCTAATGCGATCATAGCTACGATGAAAGTACGTACGATCGCCCATTGACCATCGTAAATTGTAAAAGTATCAATAATCGTTACATAGATGATCGTCATTACTACAAATAGCAGCATACGCTTGGCAATAATAAACCAGTAATATAACAGGTAGCTCATAAGCCATAAAAGCACGAGGAACAACAGCGTTCTGAACATCGGCGTCATCTGCCACCATTCCTGCAGCTGCATAATATGAATATTATAAAGAATCTGGTCGTAAACAGCAGAGAACCATTCCCTGCTGAAAATACGTTCTTCCAAGAAGGTGCCATCGATAATAAAGATTAATCCAGTAAGTTTTAACGGCAAGGATAGCATCCATGAAACTTGCAGAAATGAAATAAAGAAACAGTAGCCGGCATAAATTAAAAAGATACTTACATTCTTAAATTCGGCAATTTCATCAAGTGGACGAAGCCACTCTAAGAACAGTATAAAACCGCATATATATATGAGACTGTGGTATAAGGTCTGCTGGGATCTGGTGAGACTCATTATGTACTCACCTCAAATTCTTTCTGGCTAAGCTGCTCTTCCGTTAACACCTGCACACTGACTCTAGAATTTGTTAATTTTTTTATAAGTTTATGATCCTGGAAGTCAAGCTGATGTAAAGGTCTTACATAGAAAAACTTCACCTGTCTAACTTTTAAAGCCAGCTGGGTTAGTACATCGGCAATACGGGCATCCAGCTGATGGCTGACAATAAAAACGACCATTCCCATCGGCAAAACAACCCGCTCCTTTTCAAGCTGTTGAGCAAACGCATTCATGCCTGACGGCTGGATTTCAGCAAGAAGTTTATCAATATTCCCCTTCTGCATCGGTGTCTTTTGACCAGAGCAATAATGTTTCTTTTCCCCAAGTGTCATTAATGCAACAGGGGACGACCGCTTACTAAGCTCTTCAATAAAGGAAGCACTAAACTCCACAGCACCTTCAAAACTTAAGGAATGTGCTTTTTTGTCATGAGCCGCGTTTAACAACAGCAGCATTTCAACACTTTTCTCCTGTTCAAACTCTTTTGTCATCATCTGACGACTCTTCGCTGTATTTTTCCAGTCTATCCACGAAACCCGATCTCCCGGCACATACTCCCTGACACCAGAAACCACACTTGTGCTTCTGTCATTCAGCCTAAAAGACGGACTTGCGCCCTGCTCAAAGCTGTAGGCTTTTTCAGAAATCCTAACCGGCCGCTTATAAGGAAAGACCATTAATTGATCTCTCAAATCGAAAATATGTTCTTTTTTTATAAAACCAAAGAAATCACCCGTTTTCACCTTAAGTGAATGGATTTGATGCATCCCCCGCGGGATCTGATCAATCTCATAATAGTAGGAGAGTTTGCGCTTCATCCATGGAAAGGAAATCATTTTTACGATTCTTTTTTCATTTACATGTGACTGATCATTCATTTCTTTATATTTTTCTATCCGTTTATCCCTTTTCATTAGCGATGACGGGAAATGCTCTTCCACTACACAGTAATACAAGGGAAAGGGGGATTTTCGAATAATAGAAATATCTACAGTAATTGTCTCCCCTGCGGTTACTGTCTTTTTAGAAAAAGCTCTTTTTACTTCCCAACGGTCGATACGATAAAACGTAAGAGCTGTTATATATAGAAGAAATGGAACAAAGCCGGCAAATAAAAACCAGCTGACAAACCCTCCCTGAAACATGGCGTAGGAAAAGAGTACGGCAAAAACTAAGAAAACAACGATCATTCTTGCTGCATTATGAAAGTTTTTTTTCATTCACGTACATTCCTCTGCACAGGAATAGAGGTATCAGCCAGAAGCTCAAAAATAACTGACTCTGGAGTTGTCCCTTCAAATCTTGCTTCTGAAGTAAGTATCAATCGATGAGACAAAACATATGGAGCTAAATATTTCACATCATCAGGCAGGACATAATCACGATCACGAATGAACGCATAAGACTTGGCAGCTTTCATTAAAGCAATCGCTCCGCGCGGGCTGGCTCCAAGATAAACCCCCGGATGATTACGGCTTCCTGTCACAAGACTTACTATATATTGATTGACCGTCTGATCAACATATACTTCAGAAGCCTGCTTCTGAAGATCCACAAGCTCATCCCGGCTCAGTACAGCCCCTACCTCCTCAATTGGATGGCTTCCTGAAGTACGGGTCAGCATCTGCATTTCTTCCTGCGGCGTCGGGTACCCCATTCGCAGTTTTAGCAGGAAACGATCCAGCTGTGCTTCAGGAAGCGGGTATGTCCCCTCATATTCAATTGGATTTTGAGTCGCCATTACAAAAAACGGAGACTTTAATGGCAGGGCTTCTCCTTCTACTGTAATACTCGTTTCTTCCATTCCTTCAAGTAAAGCAGACTGGGTTTTCGGCGAGGTCCTGTTTATTTCATCAGCAAGCACAATATTTCCGAGTATTGGACCAGGGCGAAATTCGAAAGTCAGCGTATTAGGATTATATATAGAGACGCCTGTGACATCAGACGGCAGTAAATCGGGGGTGAACTGAATACGTTTAAATTCACAATCCAGCGATTTAGCGAGGGTTCGGACAAGCATCGTCTTTCCGACTCCCGGTACATCTTCCAGCAAAACATGCCCTTTAGCCAGCAGCGCAACGATGCTTAAGAGGGCTTCTTCATCTTTACCAATCATCACTTTCTTGATGTTCTTCAATACCTCGGAAATCTTGGGCTGGTATATAAACGTCTGCTTTGACATTCGTAAAATCCCCCGTTTCTATAACACTATTTTCAGAAAAATTCCATCTATTTAAACTATACTATATCCAAAGTATTACGACAAAAATTGTGGTTGAGCAAATATGCCACAATGCAGCACTGTTCCAGAGCTATTCCTCCACTCTGAAATATCGGTCAGATTAAGACGGATCTCTATTATAATACAGCAAACATTGTAATACGACAGTAACATTCGTAATAAAAACTATCAGTCTACAACCTTGTCAAGTATGAAAAAATACTAATTTTTATTAGTATAACCAAGAATCTTCCAAGTTATAATTCCAGTTACTCAATATGAAAAATCAGGTAACCTCAGTTGTACCAATACATAGACGGTGTCAGAACCTATTATCCTAGTACTTTCTTCACGCTATTATCCTATTTTTCTCTTTTTCCAAATCCCTCCTATAATATTACAAAAATCAGATGGTAGTATGGAATTGTCGAAAAAAGACCAAAAATTTTCACAGGAGGAATTCACTTATGAAAAGAAAGTCACTTATCATTTCCGGAGCGCTTGCTCTATCATTATTGGCATCACCTGCAACATCATTTGCTTCTACAGGAGAACAACAAGTACAGAAGCAAGCTAACGTTAATATAGAAAGCATCTTAAATTGGGTTAATCAAAATGAAGATGCCCTGAAAAGTAACAAACTTCAAAATGTGGATATCCAATCTCTTCTAAAAGAGTGTGGTTTGGAAAACATTCAAGTTCAGCCAACTAAAGCAGAGCCTAAAGTTCAAGAACAACCTAAAGCTCAGGAGCAGCCTAAAGCTAAAGAACAGCCTGCTGAACAACCTAAAGCACAAGCACAGCCTGAAACTCAACAACAGCCTGCTGAACAGCAAGCACAAAAGCAGCAAACTGCTGATGACACTCAAGCATCTGAAGTTTCCGCATTTGAAAAAGAAGTCGTAGAGCTTACTAACCAAGAGCGTCAAAAGCAAGGACTTGCTCCTCTTGAACTGGATACAGAACTTAGCAAAGTAGCAAAAGACAAATCACTAGATATGCAGCAAAACAACTACTTTTCTCACAATAGTCCGACTCACGGATCTCCATTTGATATGATGAAAGCTTACGGCATTAATTACAGCACAGCTGGCGAAAACATTGCAAAAGGACAAACTTCTCCTGAGCAAGTTGTTCAAGGCTGGATGAATAGTCAAGGTCACCGTGAAAACATTATGAACCCTAACTTTACTCATATCGGTGTAGGACACGCTGAAAATGGTAACTACTGGACTCAAATGTTCATCGGAAAATAATAACTGTACAAAAACCTGCCTCTCGGCAGGTTTTTTTTATTCAATAAAAAATAGATAAACCTGCCAATTATAGGAATAAAGGTTGAATTTTACTTTTATTGGTTTATAACTACTTAAAATCGTAAAAAGGGCTAGTACTACTTAAATAAAAGGAGAATGGAAATGAAAAAATGGTTCGTACTAAGCTTACTATTTCTTCTTTCAGGAATACTAGCTGCTTGCGGCGGAGACGATACTCAATCAGATACTCCGCGTACAGGTGAAGATACTGCTGAACAACAGGCTAATCAAGAGAACACAGAGCAAAACAATGAAGGAACAACGAATATGGTAAACGTAACGATGATGAACGGAGATGAAGATGAGGTTGGGACAGCCGAGCTTATTGACCAAGACGACGGAGTATTAATAAATTTAGAAGCCAGTGATCTCCCAGAAGGAGAGCACGGTTTTCATATTCACGAATCAGGTCTTTGTGAAGCTCCAGAGTTTAAATCAGCCGGAGACCACTTTAACCCTACAGATGTAAGTCATGGAACAGATTCTGAGGATGGACCACATGCAGGAGACTTACCAAACCTGGAGGTCGGTGAAGATGGAACTGTAAAGGAAGAAATCACTGCTGAAAATGTAACATTGGAGAAAGGTGCAGAAAATTCTATTCTCGATGAAGATGGAACAGCATTAGTCATTCACGCTCAAGCGGACGATAATACTTCCCAGCCTTCCGGCGAAGCAGGAGCTCGAATTGCCTGCGGGGAAATTACAGAACAACAATAAAGATAAGAACCTTGCGGATGGTCCGATCTGCAAGGTTCTTTTGTGAATGAGAGGGGATAATTATTTTTCTAAGAAGAGAGCAAGCGTTTCTGATGGTTTTTTGTTGGAAAAACGGAGAGAATGCGGTCTTTAGAAAAAGTTCTTACTTCTTTTCTTAAAAAACAATAAGCAACCACTCTGGCTTCATACACGTTTAGAACTCTTACTGTTCTTTGGGACAGTGTGGAGTCATGAGATAAATAGATCATTTCCAGCCTTTCTTTTGAATCGGCTGAACGTTTCAAGAGAGCTTCCATTTCACATCCTCCTTTATACGAACGTTTGTTCTTATTATATGCGAACAATCGCAGAAGATGCAACTAAAAAAACTCTCCAACGCTGGAGAGTTTTTCCTTAACTTTAGGAATCAGGTTTATCAGTTAGTGAACGGTGAGCTTTCATGAAGATACTATGCTTCTCTGGAGATCCTGTAATGCTCTGTTCCGTTTAATGAAAGAGCACCGGACCGGGGGAAAGACTAGCTTTCCATGGACGAACGGTTAGTTTCCTCAAGCTAAAGCTTCCGGAATCTCACCCTTGTTCTGTGCTCCGATAAAGGCTTCTTTGGTTCTCAATAATAATCCTGTTCCGTTTGCCTGAATAACGAGAACCGGGCCTGGGGAAACGACTCGCTTTCCATGGGAGAATGATGAGCTTCCTCGGGCTTTTAGACTTCCAGGACCTCACCCTTGGTCTGTACTCCCATAAAGGCTTCTTAGATTAAAGGGAATTTTGTTCCGTTTGCCTGAATTTGGAGAACCGGGTCCGGGGAAACAACTCGCTTTCCATGGGCGAACGGTGAGCTTCCTCGGGCTTTTAGCCCTCCGGGATCTCACCATGTTCTATCCTCCCATAGGAGTCTCGTCGTTTCCCCCGGCCCTTTACGTTTATTAGGAGTAACGGAACACTGAGTAAGAAAAGACCATTTCCTTAAGAGAGGTTACTGAAAGTATAGTGTTCCGTTTATACTCCCGATGTTAAAAGAGGCTGGGAAATGACGAGACTCCTGCAGAGAGATAGAGCCAGGATGAGATCCGCGAGTGGAACGAGCTAGCTCATCGGCTCCCCGCGGAAAGCGAGTGATTTCCCAGCCGCTTTTCTCTTACTACAGTAACGGAGCTTTTCAAACCACTCATGGAAAACTGTTTCCTTTCCCTTAGAAAACCAGATAAGAAACTACAATATAAACGGTACTTATCACTAAAGATGGAAGTGCGTATCTCCAGTTGTTTGAAATTCTCTGTCGGAATAAAAGGTAAATGACCACTAAGGTCATAAATATTCCGAGACCAGCCATATAAACATGAGACGAACTTGAGGAAGCAAGCACTGCTCCATCTCGATAAGCCAGATCGGTAATGGCCAAAAGCTGCATATTAAATAAATTACTGCCTAGTATAGACCCAATAGCCATCCCGTAATTCGCCATTTTAAATGCTGCCAGCACAGTAACTAATTCTGGCAGTGAAGTGGAAGCCGCAATGAATACACTTCCTACAAAGCTCGAGTCCAGCCCAGAAATCTTTGCCATTTGATCACCTGAAATGGAAAGTATACTTCCGGCGGCAAATACAGAAACTGCCAGCAAAATAAAGCGTATGACGGCTTGTTTTAACGTGTAATCTTTTTTAGTTTCTTCTTCAACCGCAGGTGCTGCTTCACCTTCTTGTTCTTCAACGCTGGAAAAGAACTTAGTCATTCCAATGTAGAGAATGACAACAATAATCATTTCTATACCAATCCCAAACAACTCTACGGGAGCCGGGTTTAATAAACCGAAAATCGCGATGGCCATAAAGGCTAAACCCGTAATTGCAGACACCATATGATCTTTGGCTCTCACTTTTTGGAATAAACGACGCTTCCTATAGATGATATCAACTACTGCCAATATCAGCAGGTTAAATACATTACTTCCAATCATATTTCCAACTGCAATATCCGGATTATCGATATAAACGGCTGTAATACTAGTTGTCAGCTCAGGGAGTGATGTAGCCCCTGCAATTAAAAATGTACCGACGGCTGCACCGCTTAAAGCTGATTTTTTACTAATGATATCTCCATATTTGTTAAGCTGGACAGCTGCTAATACGACGACAGCCGCAGAAATTATAAATATAATGTAAACCATTTGAATCTCCTCTCTCGTACCATGTCCATAAAAAAGAGACCTTGGTACAAATTTGTGTACCAAGGTCTCGCGTACTAATTCTAACATAGCCTTTAGAACCGAGTAGATCTCTACTGAATTGACGGTTCTAAAGCCGCTTATTTGCGGTCGCTACTCCCCTTGTTATCTCTTACTATATTCACCCCCTGTCTTTCAGTCAAGAAATAAGGTGTTTTCTATTCTTCATAGCCTCTCATATAAAAGAATGGGAGAACGTGCCCAGTTTTTAATTGAAAAAAGTCCTCTTCTGTGGAAGTCCTCCTCCGTCTTTTCCCTTTTTCTTCCTAATAATATGGTATTTTGTTTGGATTATAGTAGAATATATTGTATTCCTACATGGAATTGATATGATGAAATATAATTACGGATAGCTTACAGGCTGCCCTTATGGACTACTACTATTAACCTTTGAAAGGAGCAATCATTATTTCTCATTCATCCCAATCTAATCAAAAACTAATCCTGTACATAATCAGTGGATTACTGACTTTGGGCATCCTTCTCTATTTTTCACCCGCTTCTGCTCAAGCACTAAGCGATGGGGAATATAAAGTAAATGCCGACTCTTTAAACGTAAGAAGTTCTCCCAATCTTGACGCCCCTGTTATTGGCTCTCTGGCCAAGGGTACCATCGTATCAGTAGAGGAAGAAAAATACGGCTGGTCAAAAATCGACTACAACGGCAAATCAGGATGGGTCGCTGGTTATTATTTAGTGGCAGCCTCTTCCTCCTCTCCGTTAAAGGGAAAACATATTACACTTGACCCTGGTCACGGAGGATATGATCCCGGAGCGGTAGGTGTAAACGGAAACTACGAGAAAGATGTGAACTTAAAGACAGCCCATGCCACTTCCACCCGCTTACAGGCAGCAGGGGCAGAGGTTACTATGACAAGAGACAGTGATGTATACTTACCTTTAGAAAACAGAGTAGCCGTCAGCCACTCTTCAGATTCTGATGCATTTATAAGCTTTCATTATAATGCAAGTACTTCTTCTGACGTAAAAGGCATAGGCAGCTACTATTATAAGGAAGCTGACGCCCTGCTCGCACAGCAAATTCAAAACGAGCTTGCTTCACAGACTGACCGTCAAAATGATGGAGTAAGATATGGCGACTTCCATGTGCTTAGAGAAAACAAAAAACCATCTGCTTTGTTAGAACTTGGATTTTTGTCTAATCCTGAAGAAGGAGCTCTTGTTGAGACGGATGCTTATCAAAACCAGGTATCTGAAGCCGTAACTAACGGTATAATCAACTACTTCAGCAACTAATAATCAGCAAGCTTACAGTATCCACAAAGGACCCCCTATACAAACCTCTCTTTAAAGAATGGTTTTTGTATAGGGGGTGAATTTTTCCGATTCAATTAATTAAACAACGCAGCTATGACTTATTCCCACTCTTTTCCAAAAGTCTTATTGCTTCTAACTGTATTGATCGGCCGGACAGAGCGTTCAATCTCTTCACGCTTTGGTTCAAGCATTGGCGGAAGTGAAAGCTTTTCTCCAAGCGTTTCATAAGGTTCGTCTCCCATGAAGCCCGGACCGTCTGTTGCAAATTCAAATAAGATCTGCGGGGCCACTCCTACATATAAGGATTCGAAATAATGGCGGTTCACATACCCTGATGTTCTGTAGCCGAATTTAGGAATGTGATCAATCCACTCTTCCAGAGCGTCACGGTCTTCTACACGAAAAGCCACGTGATGGACGGTCCCAAACCCTTGTCTGGCTGAAGGAAGAGCCGGCGCATCTTCAACGACTACCTGTGCTCCATTTCCACCCTGCCCTACTTCAAACAAATGAAAGGACCCTTCTTCTTTTACTTTTTTAAAGCGCAGAACTTTTTCCAGCATCTCTTTAAAATATTTATAGTTCTCAATTCTAATATGAATAGGTCCTAAACCGGTAATCGCAAACTCTAATGGAATCGGGCCATCCTGCCAGGGGGTACCTGGCGCCACTCCTTGATCGTATTCATCCGAAATCAATTCGTATGACTGGTCATCAAAATCCACAAAGGGAAGAACTTTTCTGCCAAACCGTTTCTTAATCCCTTTTTGCTCGATATTTAAACGGTCAAACCGTTTTACCCAGTAGTCAAGTGCCTCATCAGACGGCACCCTGAAGGAAGTCGTGGAGATTTCATTTGTTCCATGTGACCCTTTAGGGATTCCCGGGAAGTCAAAAAAGGTCATATCTGTACCCGGGCTTCCTTTATCATCTGCAAAAAATAAGTGATATGTTTGTATGTCATCCTGGTTCACTGTTTTCTTGATCAATCTCATTCCTAAAACATATGTGAAGAATTCATAGTTTTTTTCTGCACTGCTCGTAATAGCCGTAACATGGTGAATTCCTTTTAAATCATTCATTTTATTACATCCTCCTCTTCAGTAAGAGCTATTCTACTTCTATCGTAGCTGTTATTTATCTCAATTTCAAGATATATGCTTTAAAATTTTCATAGATTGTCATTTCTTATACATGCTACAATGAAGAATAGACTTACAATGGAAAAAGGAGTTTTACCTACATGTCTATGACTGAAAAATCATTATCTCCTCTTACTCCCGCCTATGATCCATGGGAAGCCTATATGGATGTAGAAGAACACGGAGAGATGACCCTTTCCAATGTCGAATTTACGACAACCTATTTATGCAATATGAGGTGTGCTCACTGTGCCGTCGGCTATACCTTACAAAATAAAGATCCAGATGCTCTTCCGATTGATCTAATTCTGAGCCGGCTGGATGAGATTAAGCATTTACGTACATTAAGTATTACCGGCGGGGAACCTATGCTTTCCAAAAAGTCAGTGGACCAATATGTCGTTCCCCTATTAAAATACGCCCATGAGCGTGGTGTTCGAACTCAAATTAATTCCAACCTTACACTTCCATACTCCAGATATGAAGCGATTATTCCTTATCTGGATGTCCTTCACATTTCTCATAACTGGGGAACTGTAGAGGAATTTGCAGAAACCGGCTTTGCCAATATGGAACGTAAACCGAACTTTGAGAACAGGGCAAAGTTCTTCGACCGCCTTGTAGAAAACAGTCAGAAGCTGTCTGAGGAAGGTGTTATGGTATCAGCAGAAACTATGCTTAATAAACGCACTTTTCCCCACCTGGAAAAAATCCATGATCATATCTTAGAAATGGGCTGTGCAAGACATGAAGTTCACCCAATGTACCCTGTAGATTTTGCCACCAACATGGAAACGTTAACATTGGAAGAAATGAGGGAAGGCATCAATCGTCTGCTTCAACACCGTAAATCTGATACTTGGATGCTTTTCGGTACCCTTCCTTTTTATCCTTGTAACTCCTCTAAAGAAGACTTAGATATGCTCAAACGTCTGGATGACGCGCCAAATGTGACGGTGAGAAATGATCCGGATGGTCGTTCACGGCTGAATATCAATATCTTCTCAGGCGAAATCATTGTTACCGATTTTGGTGATGAGCCGTCTCTTGGAAACATAAAACACACATCACTGCCCGATGCGTTTAATCAGTGGATGGGAACAAAGACAGCAGCTGCCCTTAATTGCCACTGCCCTGCCGCCAAATGCCTGGGACCTAACCTGCTCGTTAAAAACACGTATTATAAAGATGTAAATTTTCAAGAGCGTAAAGCTAATATTTCTTTAAACAGATAATCGATGTTAAATTTTTTACACCCGTTTTCCTATGTACGCCAAAAAACCTGTAAAGGCAGCAGCCTTTACAGGTTTTTTATTTCATTAAAAGTCATACTCTTCAAGGATCTTCTGAGTAATTAAATCATATCCCTTTTTATTTGGATGAAGCTCATCACTGAAATATTCGGTCGATTTTTCCTGAAAAAGGTCATTTGTCGAAATGAACTTAATTTTTTCGTAATCTCCCACAATTTCCTGGCTCGTGTCGTTCCATTCAGTCACTACCTCTTCAATTTCTGCAGAATCGGGATAAGGATTATAAAGTCCTAGAAATAGTATCGGAGCATCCGGGTTTTCTTCTCTTATAATTTCAAAAATTTCCGTCAGGTTGTTCACATAATCTTCTTTTCCTTTTTGGATTCGTTCTTTATAAAGAGGCTGTAAGTCATTTCCGTTATGTTTAATTAAGTCATTGGTACCTATAAAAATAACAAAATATTCGGCATCGCTTAACTGTGATTGAATATCCGGACGATTGATCTGTTCGAGCAAACCATCTGTCTGCTGACCTGGAATGCCGAAGTTCTGGACAGTAACTTTACCCTCTTTATTCTCCGTCAGAAGCTCACCTAAATTTTCGGCATATCCGTTTCCTGACTCATCCCCTACTCCATATGTTAAGGAATCCCCTAGAGCAAAAAGGTCCTCTTCTTTTGTCATGGCTATATCATTCTGCTGGTTCGAATTTATATACCAAATAACAGCCGCGATTACTATAACGACCGCTGCTGAGATGCCTATTATCTTTTTCATCGATGTGTTCCTCCTCTGTTTGTCTAGAATTGTAAACTACCCTTTTCCTAATGATGTTAAACCGTAGTAGTCTCCTATACTAAATTCTAATTTTATAGAATATTTTTCTTCCCTTAAGGCGACAATGGTAAAAAAGAACGAGGAGCTATATTATGAACAGGAATAATTCATACGGTGAATCTTCATCGGTTAAATCAGCGAATTCACAGCCGATCTTTCCCGATATCCAGAAGAATATCGATCATTTAAAAATGCTGCTCGGACGTCCTTTTGACCTGACTTATCGAGTATTTAACTATAAGCATTCATCGTTTGCAGTTGTTTATATAAATGGATTAATCAGTAAGGAAGACATCGAATTAAGTGTCATTCCGCCACTTATGCGCTGGTTTAAGGAAAATGATTCTACAAAAGACCTGTTAATAGAAGATTTTGAGCAGCATATCCAGATTCCCCAAACTTTGAAGAAAACAGAAAAACTCTCTAAAGCTGCCGAAGCTATTCTGCGAGGCCATGTTCTTATATTCGTTAACAAGAGTAATAAAGCTTTTTTAATAGCTGATCAGCGCTGGGAGACGAGGTCTATTGAAGAACCTTCTTCGCAGACAATGGTTAGAGGACCAAGGGAAGGTTTTGTTGAAACACTCGCCGTTAATTCCGCCCTGATTCGGAGAAGAATTACAAACCCTAAACTACGTTTTAAAAGATTTACCGTAGGCGAGTTGAGCCAGACTTCGGTTTTAATTACTTATATCGATGGTTTAGTAGATGAGCAGGCACTAGATTTCGTTTATGATCGGTTAATGAGCAGTGAAATCTCGGAAATTTTTGAGACCGGAATGCTGCAGGAAGTGTTCGAGAAAAAAGGATACTCCCCTTTTCCTACATTAAAAGATACCGAACGTCCTGATGTTGTCTGTGCGGCGCTTACAGAAGGAAAACTGGCGATTATGATCGAAGGATCGCCCTTCGCATTAATTGGTCCGGCCACCTTTATTTCTTACTTTCAAACAGCAGAGGATTACTATAACCGTTTCGATTTATCTACTTTTATGCGTTGGATTCGTATGCTGGCTTTCGTTATTGCTTTTGCACTGCCGGCATCTTATGTAGCACTCACTACTTTTCATCAGGAGTTAATCCCTACAGATCTTCTTATCAGCCTGGCAGCCCAGAGGGAAGGTCTTCCCTTTCCTGCCCTTGTTGAAGCTTTAATCATGGAGTTTATCTTTGAAATATTAAGAGAGGCCGGTATTCGCATGCCAAGGCCAATTGGGCCTGCTGTTTCGATTGTAGGGGCTATCGTAATTGGTGAAGCTGCTGTTTCAGCCGGACTTGTGTCCCCTGCTATAGTAATCGTGGTTTCCTTGACCGCAATTGCCAGCTTTGCAAACCCTTACTATTCAATTGCAGGATCGATTCGTATTCTAAGATTTATACTAATTATGTTTGCAGGAACAGCCGGAGTATTCGGAATGATGATTTTCACATTAATACTATGTGTACACCTCGTTTCCCTGCAATCGCTGGGGCGCCCTTTTATGTATCCATTTGCACCATTTTCTTTAAAGAGACAAAAAGATACAATCTTAAGGTTCCCTCTATGGTGGAGTTCCCGTCAATCTAAAAAGAAGCAGGGGGCAAAAACATGAAGCATATCTTTTTTATACTCTTTTGCACGCTTTGTTTGATAAGCGGGTGTAGCGGGCAGCAGGAATTAGATGATCTGCTTATTCTAACAGGGATAGGTGTAGACTTAGGAGAAAACGAAGTAGTAAAAGTCACGTTTCAAGCATCAAACCCCCAGTCGGAAGCTGGCGGGCAGTCTACTGGCGGAGGGGTCAGCCAGGCAAATGCCTATACTTTTGAAAGTGAAGGAAAAGATATTATTGAAGCGGTAGAAAATTCTAAAGATTTAATATCACGTAAACTTTTCTTCCCTCATATCTCAACACTCGTCATAAGTGAAGAATTTGCAAAGGAAAGAGGGGTGAACCTTCTTATTAATTTCTTGGAACGTCATTATGAAATAAGAGACAGCTATTTAGTGTTTATTGCAAAAGAGGATACAGCGAACCATATTTTAAACACATTTCCTCCATTGGAAAATTCATCTGCTCAGAACATGGAACAGTTAATTCAAATGCCCAATAGTCCCTTAAGTTTGAATGACGGGATTCAATTAGAAGATTTTATCAGATGGAGATATGCTGATCAGCAGGACCCTGTAGTAACTGGTATAGAGAAGGTCAGTAAAGAAACTGACTCTTCAAGTTCTGAAACTTTAAATAATATTGAAGGAAATATGAATGCTGTTCGTTTAACTGGATTTGCTTTATTTAACAAATCCCGATTAGTCGATTGGCTGTCAGAAAAAGATTCGATTGCGTGGAGCATTATTACTCAAAAAACGAACAAAGTAAAGTCTTATCATATCAGCTGCCCCGAAGAAAAAGGTAAAGGTTCGATACATTTTTTATTAAAAGAAATGAAAATAAAAGCAAAGCCCAAACTTAAGAATAGTCAATTAACCTACGATTTACAGCTAAAAGGCCATCTTTCTTTACAAGGTCTTCATTGTAACTATAAACTTTCAACGACAAAGGGAGTCACAGAGCTTCAAAAAGTAATAAATGACTCGGTAAAAAAAGACTTAGAGACCGCCGTAACAAATGTCCAGAAGCAAGGGTTAGACTCTTTCGGTATTCGAAATCAGCTTTCCAGAAACTACCCAAAACAATGGAAGAAAGAAAAAGACAACTGGGAAGACTTATATGAAAACATGAAAGTAAAGGCCTATGTAGACATCTATATAGAATCCACTGGAGCGAGAGTCGATAATAATGAAGAAGAAAAATAAAAAAACACTAAAAGAAAAATTAATCATTTCCGGAGTATGGGTATTTTCGTTTGTGTATGCCATTTCCTATATATGGGACATCTATATTCCGATCACTGAAGGGCTGCAGGGGATCTATGAGCCTGTCTATGAAGTTTTATTTGGAGGTAAAACATGAAGATTAAGCTTTCCAATTATCAGTTTTTTAGTGTTATTTTTAATTTTATTATTTTCAGCTCCATTCTCATGGCTCCGGCGCTTACGGTTGCAGGGGCTAAGCAGGACGGATGGATCTCCATGCTGCTGGCATCGATTATAGGATTACTTTTAATGGCGCTTTACCTTTTCCTATTTAAAAAATATAATTACCCTTCCCTGTTTGAACTCATGGATAAAGCAGCAGGCAAATGGCTCGGAACCATTATAAATTTGCTTATTATTTTCTATGCTATTCACCTTGCCGCTCTAGTCGTTCGAAATCTTAGTAATTTCATGGTAGTAAGTGTTATCCCTTACTCTCATCCCTGGAATTATCAAATTATGATTCTTGTACTCGTATCCTACACGGCAGTGCTGGGTGTAAAAAAGCTTTTTCTCGTAAGTGAATTATTGTTTCCTCTGGTCATATTTTTCCTGCTCGGTTCGCTGCTTTTAGTCACTGAAGAATTCGCGTTTCTAGAGCTAAAACCCGTTTTTAAAACTGGTTTCTCTCCTATTATTGAAGGGGCTTACCCTACCTTAGGCTTTCCGTTCATTGAAGTTCTGTTATTAAGTACTTTCCTTCAATTTTTGGAGAAAAAGGATAAAGCTATGATGACCTTTTTATCAGGAATCGCTGTCGGCGGCCTTATTCTGTCAGTGACCGTTTTTTTTATCATTGGAGATGAAGGTGCCTATATGGTAGGGCGAGAATCTTTTCCAACCTATTCAGTACTGCGGGACATCGACTTTATCGCTATCTTTGAACGAGTAGAAATCCTGATGGCCATTGCCTGGATAAATGGTTTATTCGTTAAAATAACGGCTTGCTTCTTAGTAGTCATGATTGGCTTGCAGCATTTAGCTAAATCATCCAATTATTATTTCTTTATAATACCAGTCGGTATACTTATTTGGGCAATGAGTAATCATTTGCATAAATCTATTATGGATTTCAATAACTTTGTAAATACGAGCTGGACCTTATATTGGTTGACCCTTTACTCTATAATAATCATTGTCTTTTTAATAGGTTTTGTACGAAAAAAACAAATTAACGCCAGTCTATAAAACAGCCATCCTATACAAGTTATAGGATGGCTGTTTTATAGTTCTATGCGAGACTAAATAAAATGGTTTTAGCCCCCATCATGAGAGTTGAACCAGAATTTACAAAGTAATAGTTTGAAGCCGCATCCAGTGTTAGTGGCCCAGTCCAAGTAATAGTTGCAAACTGACTGTTAAACACGCCGGTCGGCGGTACATCACTAGACGCACCTCCAACAGTTACGCTTCCCGCTATATAGGAATTAGATATTTCTGAATACACGGCCACATTTAGAATACCATCAGATTGACTGTCAACCATCCGCTGAATCCTTACCCCAGGGTCAACTATTGTATTCACACGACTGTGATAAATATAAGTGTTAATTTGCCCCTGATGAGGGTCCGCCATATTCGGACCGATGCTTCCAACCACCCTTGCATTTAGAAGCTGAAACTCAATGGTTGTAAATGGATCGAGCGGGTCTGTATTCAGAAAAGAAACGTTCCCACTAATTATTGCTCCATCCGTATAGTTAGTATGCGTGCTCACAGAAGTACCATTATTTAGAGTTCCTATCACTGTAACCGGCCGTGCATCAAAGGCAGGACCTTGATTGAGATATACATTCTCGGCCGCCTGGCTCGTTTGAATTGTAATGTTTCTTGGAACCGAAGAAGCAAAATTAGCTAATTGAGCGTTTCCTAATGTCCAAGGTCCAAGACCAAGCAATTGAATATGCCGGGCAGGAGGTATAAGGATATCTTCATCAAAATTGGAACCAGAAGCGATTAAAACGGTCAACCGTGCTCTCATTCCAAGCGCAACAGCAATAGGGCTGGACGTAGCAGCAGTAACAGCGGCCTGTAGAGAATTAAACGGGTTAGCCGGTGTGCCGTCACCAGGACCTGGTGCAGTGGAATCAGCCCATATTACGGTTTCGGCTCCCCATTCAAAAACTCCAGGTCCAGTTGGGCCTGTTGTGCCGGTTGGTCCTGTTGGGCCGGCTGGTCCTGTTGCCCCTGCTGGCCCGGTTGATCCTGTAGAGCCTGTTGGTCCTGTTGGTCCTGTTGGTCCTGTTACCCCTGTTGGCCCAGTTGATCCTGTAGGGCCTTGTGGTATATCTACCGCGAGCAAAGCTACATCATCCACATAGACATTTGATCCGCCAGGCTGAGGTAACTTTTGTATAAATACTCCTGCAAAAGAAGTGTTGGCAGGGGCAATACCAGTGGTTTGATAAACCTCCAGCCAGGTGCCCACTGGTGGAAGTCTGTTTGGAAGAATAGAAAAGGTTAGTCCAGTGCTTAAAGGGTTAAGCATCGCATCATAAAATACAACATTGATTTGGATTCTAGGAGATGGAGCGGCAGTAACTCTTGCAAACGAAGCAAGAAATTCAAAGCTTTCTCCGGGGCTCGCGTTAACAATCTGGTTAATAAACCCTAAACTTGAAGGCAGGATTAACTGGGCACTATATTGCCCTGAATGGCTGGCAGTTGAAGTGACGTTGGCATTGAATCCATTCCACGGTGCTAAACTTCCCGTCTCGAATCCTCCATTAATAATTCTATTTTCGATTGTCATCGTTTTCACCATCCTTTCGTTTTAAATATTAGAAGCTAAAAAAGCTTCCTCTATTAAACTATGATGGCCGCTGTTTTTAGTTTGGACAAAAGTTCCAGAAACCATTAAAAAATGACGAAATCCACCGAAAAAACACAATAACTTCATCAATAACCTTTTGTGAACAAAAAAAGCCTCTCTGATCGAGAGACTTTTTCTATCCATTTATTTTCCCGCATTTCCTGCAAATTCATGAAAGTCCGTTCCTGATTTAACTTCCTCCACATAACCTGCTCGAATCACAAAATCACCGAAGTGTTCTTTTTCTTTTCGTTCTTTAGCATAGTGGGAAATAATTGGCTTGAGCTCATTAAGAATTTCTTCCTCGCCAATGTTTTCACGGTACATTTTATTTAATCGATCCCCTGCAAATCCCGCTCCTAAATACATATTGTATTTACCTGGTGCTTTACCAATAAAGCCGATTTCTCCAAGAGCCGGACGTGAACATCCGTTTGGACAGCCGGACATTCGAATAATGATCTCCTGATCACGTAATCCCTGCTCATCAAGCAGATCTTCAATTTTATCAATTAGTGATGGAAGATAGCGTTCAGACTCTGCCATGGCCAGACCGCACGTTGGAAAAGCAACACAGGACATGGAATTTCGTCTGAGAGCTGAATTCTCTTTTCCATCGGTTAAGCCATAGAAAGCTACAAGTTCATCGATCTTTTCTTTTTGCTCATCCGTAACATTAGAAATGATTAAATTCTGATTGGCCGTCAGTCTGAATTCAACGGTATGAGCTTTGGCAATTTCTCGAAGGCCTGTCATCAGTTTGTAGTCTTCTGTATCTTTTATGCGGCCATTCTGAATAAAAAGCGTAAGATGCCATTTCCCATCTCCCTTTAACCAGCCGTAACGATCTCCATTATGGTCAAACTGATAAGGGCGTTCTTCTTCAATCTCCCACCCTAATCTTTCATTAAGTTCATTACGAATCCAATCTAATCCTTTTCTATCGACTGTATATTTAAATCTGGCATTCTTTCTTTCTGACCTGTTTCCATAGTCACGCTGTATCGTGAGGATTTTTTCACCGACTTCAAGCATTTGTTCCGGCTTACAAAATCCAATGACCCGTGAAAGCTGAGGATATGTATTTGTATCCCCATGCGTCATTCCCATACCTCCGCCTACTGCAATATTAAACCCTTGAAGCTTGCCATCCTCTAGAACTGCAATAAATCCAAGGTCCTGTGAATAGACATCCACATCATTGGAAGGTGGAATCGCTACACCAATCTTAAATTTTCTCGGTAAATAAAGCGATCCGTAAATAGGTTCGTAATCTTCATCTCTGCTGTCAGCTACTTTTTCTTCATCGAGCCAGATTTCGTGATAGGCTCTCGTGCTCGGGAGCAGATGATCACTTAGTTTATGTGACCACTCATACACTTCTGCATGCACATCTGACTGATATGGAAGGGAGTTACACATGACATTTCGGTTTACATCCCCACATGCAGCAATTGTATCCATCAGCGCTTCATTTATGCCTTGAATGGCATTCTTCATATTCCATTTCAGGATTCCATGAAGCTGGAATGTCTGTCTAGTCGTCAGCTTCATCGTCCCATTGCCATATTTGTTAGCGAGTTCATCCATTGTAAGCCACTGGTCGGGACTTGCAACACCGCCCGGGAGGCGTACACGAATCATAAATTGATAATTGGGCTCAAGCTTCTGCTGTTTTCGTTCATTACGGACATCACGGTCATCCTGCATATAGCTTCCGTGGAATTTAAGCAGCTTTGTCTGTTCATCAGGGATTCCTGCACTTATCCGCTCCAAAAAGCTCTCCGTTAACGTTCCTCTTAAAAAATCGCTTCGTTCTTTAATATCTTCCATTTCACTGGGAGGGCCATGCTGTTCAGGAAATTCTTTCTTTGTCATTCAAAAGCTCCTCTCTCTATTAATAAACATCACGCTGATAGCGCTTGTCTTTACGCAGTTCCGCTAAATAGTTTTTCGCTTCTTCTTCTGTCATTTCTCCCTCTCGCTGGATAATTGCAAGAAGAGTGTTATTCACATCTTTCGCCATAAATTTTTCATCACCGCAAACATAAACATGGGCTCCTGCCTGCAGCCATTCAAATATAGCTTTACTTTGTTCAAGCATGCGATGCTGAACATACACTTTTTCTGAAGTATCTCTTGAGAAGGCAACATCTACCTTAGTAAGCACCCCGTCTTTCAACCATCGCTGCCAGTCTGTCTGGTAAAGAAAGTCCGTAACAAAATGCTGTTCTCCAAAGAATAACCACGAACCACCGGATGCTTCTGTCTCTTCTCTTTCTTCAAGAAACGCACGGTAAGGGGCCACTCCCGTTCCAGCGCCTATCATAATAATCGGTGTTTCCGGGTTAGACGGCAGCTTAAAATTCTGATTCCGCTGCACAAATACCGGTAGAGTTGTACCCGGTTCTGCACGCTCAGAGCATTGAACGGAGCAGACACCGGAGCGTTGACGACCATAAGAATCATATCTTAAGGCACCGATCGTAAGGTGAACTTCATCAGGGTTTGCTTTTAAGCTGCTGGCAATAGAATATAATCGGACAGGAATTTTTCTTAAAACTTGAATAAAGTCTTGGGGTTTTATGTCCCAAGGGCCGAATTCTTGTACGAGATCAATCAAATCACGGCCATAAATATATTCCTTAACCTTCTCTGAATTCTCCGTCAGCTTCTTAAGATCTTCACTGCCTGTTACATCTGCGATCTTTTCAAGCTGGGGTTTTGTAAGACTTGTAATTTCAAAAGTTGAGGATAACGCCGCACGGATAGCGCGCAAATCTCCCTGTTTGTTAATAGATACACTTTCTTCAGGGTTCCAGCTCATAATCTCAATTAGATGGTCAACTAGTTCCGGATCATTCTCCGGGTAAATCCCAAGGCTGTCTCCAGGCTCATATTTAAGATTCGATCCTTCAAGGTCAAGCTCCAGATGCCGGGTTTCTTTGTTTGATCCGCGGCCGTTTAAGTTGATGTTCTCTAACACTTCCGCTTGAAAAGGGTGGCTTCTTGAGTAAGAAGGCTCTGTATCCAAATTGACTTCTGAAATACCGGTTGCTGCCGCCTCCTGCTCACCCTGTCCTTGAGCAATTTCGTTTAAAACTCCTGTAAACCACTCATTCGCCGGCTCTTCAAAATCTAAGTCACAATCCACACGGGAGAAAATTCGTTCTGCTCCCAGTTCTTCAAGACGCTTATCGAAATCTTTTCCGGTCTGGCAGTAAAATTCATAAGAGCTGTCTCCAAGAGAAAGCACTGAATATCTCACACCTTCAAGCTTCGGCGCCCTTTTGCTGTGAAGAAAATCATAAAACGAGAGCGCATTATCCGGTGGATCACCATCTCCGTGAGTACTCGTTAATATGAGTAAATCTTCTACCTTCTTTAAGGACTTCGGCTTAAAATCATCCAAGGAAGCAACGTTCACATTATATTGCTGCTGCTTCAGCTTCTCTGAAAACTCATCGGCTAAAGATTGACAATTACCAGTATGAGATCCATATAAAAGAGTTATCTCACGTGTTTTCCCTGGTGAGCTTACTGGGGCACTTTCCGCTGTCTCTGATTGAGCAGCCGGTGCGCCTGCTGCTGCCGTTGCTGCTAAGTATCCACTCAGCCAAAGCCTCTGGGATTCTGTCAGAGTTGGGAGCAGTTGATTGAGCTGCTCTGCCTGGGATTGATCAAACGGACTGTTCTTTTCTTTAAGTTGCAAAACTACCACCTCGCCAATTGTTAAAATTGTGATAAAAATGGATAAAAACCTTTATGAGGACTCATTCCCTATAAACTATGCAAGACTCTGTAAACATAGTTGTTTAGTCGGGTTTTGAAATAAAAAATAAAAGCCTCTCTTTCTAATAAGAAGAGAGGCTAATCAATGTATGACTGCTTCTTCTTATTTTTCAGGTTATCCCTGCTGGAATTGGCACAGTATCTGAAAATAAAACACTTCAGACCCGTTGCCGAGGCTTCACAGGGCCAGTCCCTCCACCTCTCTCAATAAGAAATTGAATATTAAATTTCAAGGTAATTAATGGTACATATCTTATGCTTTATAAGAGCAATTGTCAATACATTTCACAAAAAAACCTACAATTCTGATTGGAATTATTGAAGTGAACTCTTATAAAAAAGTTAATGTGCCAGGTATGGGAGATTATCACCATTGCCTGGCACATTTTGTATTATTTAGACCATAACTTTCCTTTTACTTTATAAACATTTACAGAGTGTGCCGGGCTTTCAATCGTCAGGTTCCCTTTCTTGCCTTTGATCACCGGCTTTTCTTCAAGCAGTGAATCAAACTTTACAGTATTCGGGGTTTTCTGGTCATAAAGATCAAGCAGTGGAACATTCTGTTTCTGATCACCCTGATTAACGATCACAATCACTTTTTGCTGCCCTGCCGCCCTCTCATAGATAAGAAGATCTTCCGTACTGTAAACGACCCGGAGTGCACCCTCAGTAAGAGCTTTGTTCTCTTTTCTTATTTCAATAAGTTTCTTATAATGAGCTTGGACATCAAGGTCTTGTTCTGCTTCATCCCAAGGCATCATTTCGCGATAGTAGCGGTCTTTCCATTCATCTACAAGGTTGTGATCTCCGCTTTGTGAAAGAGCTACTTCATCACCATAATAAATAATTGGCGCTCCTGGCAGTGTAAACTGCAGGGAAGCAGCATTTTTTAAAGTTTTCGTATCACCGTCTGCCTCATAAATAAACCTTGGCATATCATGACTGTCCAAAAATGTTGCCGGAACAAATTCGTCGTGATAAGTGTCGAATATTGACTCAAGAGATGATCCAAAATCATTCATGCTGCCGCCATTAATCATAGCTTCATAAATGGCTGTTTGTGTTTCAAAGTCAATGGCGCCATCAAGTTTACCAGTATAAGAAGTGATTTTCTCTAAGCTGTCCCATACTTCTCCGAAAATAAAAGTATTTGGATCCTTCTGTTTTACCGCATGGCGAAAGTCTACCCAGAAGTTGTAGCTCGGCCCTTTCGCATAGTCCAGCCGGAATCCATCTACACCGATATCGTCCATCCAGAAAGGAACAACCGTTTCAAGCATATATTGTCTCGTTTCCGGATTGTCATTATTTAATTCAGGCAGTTCCTTTACATCGTAAAATGTTTCATACTCATTGGGCCAATTTATGAAAGTAAACCAGTCATAATATGGGCTGTCTGTTCCTTTTTCCACGGCATCTTTGAAGAAGTTATGCTGATTAGAGACATGATTAGGTACCAGATCATAAACCACTTTCATATCGCGCTTATGAGCTTCATCAACGAGCTCTTTCATCAGTTTATTGCTTCCAAAGCGTGGATCCACTTTTAAAAAGTCGGAGGGATGGTACCCGTGAGAATATGGTCCCTCATAAATTGGGGAAACCCAAAGTGTATTTACTCCCAGGCTCTCAATATAATCGAGCTTCTCAATCACACCCTGCAGGTCTCCTCCCATCCAGCCTTTTAAACGTTCATCTTTTGGAAGGGTAGGGTCTACAGAGGTGTTATTGCTTTTATCGCCGTCACGAAAGCGGTCAACAAATACCTGGTAGATTACTGATTCTTTTGCCCAGTCCGGTGATTGATAATTTTCTACATAATAGGCAAACTCTGTCGCTTCATCAGAATTTAATGCGTTGTTATCAGCAAACTGTGAGCCTTCACTGTCTGAGTTCCACACATCTATTTTATATTTAACAACTGTATTATTTTTTTGTTTAGGTATAGTGCCTTCAATAGTAGAAACCTTAAGGCCGTCTTCTTTCACCTCTGTGTCTGTTACTTTTAAATCAGCGACTTGTCCGTTTTCAACCGTGCCGCGCTTCCCATCAGGAGAAGAACCGTCTGTTGTATAGTATACGGCACCTTGATCAACAGGACCATAATGTTCGACCGTTACTGATAATTTCGGCTCATCATGCTTGGTCGGCGTATATGGTGTGTGATTAAAATTATGAGTAATGCGCTTTGCGACCGGCATGTTCTCCCATGCTGAAACTTCATCATAATAAATCTTGTTGTCTTCCGTAAATACAGCCTCTCTCGGAGCTTCTATTAATTCTTTATACGATTCACCGCCTAGGCTGTATATGTACTCTAAGCTCTCTCCTGCTTCTCCTCTAACCTCAATTTCATAGCTTCCATCCTCCAGCTTCGTAAGAGGACTGACAGTATAATTAAACTTATTGAGATTAGAAGCTAAAGTAGGCACTGCCCAGTCAGGCGTGTTTTCAGGGACCGTAAGATGAAGTGTCAGGCTTCCTGAAGATGTATCCGCAAGCTGCACATCCACTTTTCTTTCATCTTCCGGATAAAAACTGAAAATATAGTCACCATCCTGTGGAGGAGTGAACGTTAAATTAGCCCCAGGCATCCAATTCCCATCATAAACATACTTAAATTCAACGGTTTTCCCGCCTTCAAGCGAAATAGGAGAACTCACCCACTTTTTACTTTCACTGTCATAAGTAAGCGGATTGTTATTCGATCCCCAGTCCAGAGACTCTGCACTTCCCCGAAGAACTACATTGTCATAAGTTTGTTCATCTGCCTTCGATTCGATTTGCGCAATCGGTTGCACAAATGTTGTAAAAAAAAGCACAGCAACAAGGACCAGCAGTAACTTTTTCAAAAACATCCCTTCTTTCTCATTAATTGTAATCGCTTACATAATAAAGGAAAAGATCATGAAAGTCTATAGTAAGAAAGTATCAGGTAATCTAACACCCCTGTAAGAATCTCAACTGTTTTAAACATTTAGAAAGATAACTATTTTAGGTTTTTGCCCCCAATAAAGGGGTAAAATAAATCGAATGCTGTCGATGAAGGAGAATCAGCGATGGACAAGAGAAAAAAATTAAAAATGAGACGAATTGCTTTATTTACACTAATAGGAATTATTTCAATAGCCTTTTACCTTATAAATGTAGCATGGATCAGTAAAGATCAAAAAGAGACAGTGTCCCCTGAATCTTTTATTAAAAAAGTGGAAGGGGACCGGGTGGGGGCGTGGACAGCCAGTATGCAGGAGCCTTTTGAGGATGGAATTTCTCGAGAAGGTTTTGAAGACCAAACAATACGAATGATCCTGCACCCACAGACTAACGGGGACCAGATGAGGGTTCGTTTGTCCAACACATTTGGTGAAAAGCCGTTAACCATTGATAAGGTTCATGCGGCTGTCTCAAAAGGTGGAGCAGAAATCGATCAGGACACAGAACAGAAGATTACTTTTGACGGAAAAGAAAAGGTTACAATACCTCCGGGAGAGAAAATGTTTAGCGATCCCATTCCTTTAGAGGTGGACAGTGAAAAAGAAATAGCTGTCTCGATGTATGTGAACGAAAAAACTGGCCCTGCCACATGGCATCCCCGTTCGATGCAGACCAATTACATTAGTTCCGGGGATCAGGTATCTGAAGCGGAAGGATTCACATTTGAAACTGAGGAAGAATCATGGTTTTGGCTTGAGTCCGTAGATGTCATAGCTGATTCATCTGTAAAAGGAGCTCTCGTTGTAGTCGGAAGTTCCATTGCAAACGGAAACTATTCAGAAGTAAATGCCAACCACCGCTGGCCTGATTACTTGGCAGACCGTATGAATTCTGAAGACCCAGCAGTAAAACTGTCAGTATTAAATGCCGGTCTCTCTGCAAATCAGCTGATCGACAGTCCGCCGGAAAAAGGGGAAAATGCGCTCGACAGACTCGAAAGAGATGTATTTGACCAAACCGGAGTAAAAGGAATTCTCCTGCACATGGGAGAGAACGATATTAGGCATAACCCCGATTACAGCTCTGAAAAAATAATTGATCGGATGAAAGAAATTATTAAGGCAGCACATGAGAAAGATCTTAAAATATACGGTGGCACTCTTATGCCTTTTAAAGGTTCCAGTATGTTTACAGAAACAGGCGAGAAAACCCGTCAGGAAGTGAATGAGTGGATTCGAACAAGCGGAGAATTTGATGGAGTGGTCGATTTTGATAAAGCAGTAAGAGATCCAGAAGAACCAGAACGTTTCCTTGCTGAATACGATTCTGGTGACCAGCTGCATCCGAATGACAAAGGGTACAAAAAAATGGCCGAGTCCGTCGACCTTTCTATTTTTGAAAAATAGTCGACTCGCTTTCTATGGGCGAACAGGTAGCTTCCAAGAGGCTTCTTTGGTTCTCACTAAAACGGGAAGAGAGTTCCGTTTGCCTGAATATTGAGGATCCGGCCTTGGGAAAGACTCGTTCCAAGGGCGAACGGTGAGCTTCCTCGGGCTTTTAGCTTTCCGGGATCTCACCCTTGTCCTTTACTCCCCTAAAGGCTTCTTAGATTAAAGAGAATTCTGTTCCGTTTACCTGAATATGGAGAACCGGGCCTGGGGAAAGACTCGCTTTCCATGGGCGAACGGTGAGCTTCCTCGGGCTTTTAGCCCTCCGGGATCTCACCCTGTTCTATCCTCCCATAGGAGTCTCGCCGTTTCCCCAGGCCCTTTATGTTTTGTAGAGTAACGGAACATTGGATTAGAGAAGCCTAATTCCTTTAAAGCGGTTTCTGAAACTCCAGCGTTCCGTTTATATAACTAATGATAAAGAGGCTGGGAAATGACGAGACTCCTGCAGGGAGAAAGAGCCAAGGTGAGATCCGCGAGTGTAACGAGCTAGCTCATCGGCTCCCCGCGGAAAGCGAGTTATTTCCCAGCCGCTTTTCTCTTACTACAGATAACGGAACAGCTTTTTCCTTCCTCAATAATTTAGACAAATGAATGGCGAGACTGCTGCAGGGAGAAGAGCCAAGGTGAGATCCGCGAGTGCAATGAGCTAGCTCACCGGCTCCC
>NZ_LT800499.1:3545212-4149058 GCF_900166625.1 Halobacillus massiliensis
CCAATTACATTAGTTCCGGGGATCAGGTATCTGAAGCGGAAGGATTCACATTTGAAACTGAGGAAGAATCATGGTTTTGGCTTGAGTCCGTAGATGTCATAGCTGATTCATCTGTAAAAGGAGCTCTCGTTGTAGTCGGAAGTTCCATTGCAAACGGAAACTATTCAGAAGTAAATGCCAACCACCGCTGGCCTGATTACTTGGCAGACCGTATGAATTCTGAAGACCCAGCAGTAAAACTGTCAGTATTAAATGCCGGTCTCTCTGCAAATCAGCTGATCGACAGTCCGCCGGAAAAAGGGGAAAATGCGCTCGACAGACTCGAAAGAGATGTATTTGACCAAACCGGAGTAAAAGGAATTCTCCTGCACATGGGAGAGAACGATATTAGGCATAACCCCGATTACAGCTCTGAAAAAATAATTGATCGGATGAAAGAAATTATTAAGGCAGCACATGAGAAAGATCTTAAAATATACGGTGGCACTCTTATGCCTTTTAAAGGTTCCAGTATGTTTACAGAAACAGGCGAGAAAACCCGTCAGGAAGTGAATGAGTGGATTCGAACAAGCGGAGAATTTGATGGAGTGGTCGATTTTGATAAAGCAGTAAGAGATCCAGAAGAACCAGAACGTTTCCTTGCTGAATACGATTCTGGTGACCAGCTGCATCCGAATGACAAAGGGTACAAAAAAATGGCCGAGTCCGTCGACCTTTCTATTTTTGAAAAATAGTCGACTCGCTTTCTATGGGCGAACAGGTAGCTTCCAAGAGGCTTCTTTGGTTCTCACTAAAACGGGAAGAGAGTTCCGTTTGCCTGAATATTGAGGATCCGGCCTTGGGAAAGACTCGTTCCAAGGGCGAACGGTGAGCTTCCTCGGGCTTTTAGCTTTCCGGGATCTCACCCTTGTCCTTTACTCCCCTAAAGGCTTCTTAGATTAAAGAGAATTCTGTTCCGTTTACCTGAATATGGAGAACCGGGCCTGGGGAAAGACTCGCTTTCCATGGGCGAACGGTGAGCTTCCTCGGGCTTTTAGCCCTCCGGGATCTCACCCTGTTCTATCCTCCCATAGGAGTCTCGCCGTTTCCCCAGGCCCTTTATGTTTTGTAGAGTAACGGAACATTGGATTAGAGAAGACTAATTCCTTTAAAGCGGTTTCTGAAACTACAGCGTTCCGTTTATATAACTAATGATAAAGAGGCTGGGAAATGGCGAGACTCCTGCAGGGAGATAGAGCCAAGGTGAGATCCGCGAGTGCAACGAGCTAGCTCACCGGCTCCCCGCGGAAAGCGAGTTATTTCCCAGCCGCTTTTCTCTTACTACAGATAACGGAACAGCCTTTTCCTTCCTCAATAATTTAGAACAAAGGAATGGCGAGACTCCTGCAGGGAGAAGAGCCAGGGGGGATCCGCGAGTGCAGCGATCTAGCTCATCGGCTCCCCGCGGAAAGCGAGTTATTTCCCAGCCGCTTTTCTCCAAACGAAATAAACGGAACAGCTCTTTCTCTATTTATCATTAAGAAGAGCAACGAAAAAGGTGAGATGGGCAAGTTCTTCACAAGTAAACAGAACATGTCAAAAGAAATTATTCCACACCAAGAGAGCCCGAAAGAATTCCGGACTCTCTTTTAAGTTCTATTCACCATCTCATCCTGCACCGACCAGTTGAACCGGCCGCTGATCAGCCAATCGTCCAACGCCTCTATATCCTTCGAGAAGATACGATCTTCCTGGATTGAAGAGACAACTGTTCTTGCTTTAGAATAAAGCTCTCTAGCGCAGGAAGAAGCCAATGTGATGCCTCGATATTCAAGCGCCTGCATGGCACAGATTAGTTCAATCGCCGCTACTTTCTGCGCATTCCTAATAATTTGATAGCAATGCCGGGCGGCGGTTGTTCCCATACTGACATGGTCCTCCTGGTTAGCCGAAGAAGGTATCGAGTCTACACTTGCCGGATGGGCAAGTGTTTTATTTTCTGAAACGATTGATGCTGCCGCGTATTGCATAATCATGGCTCCAGACTGCAGCCCAGGATCAGGGCTTAAGAAACCAGGCAGGTCATTAAGCTGAGGATTAACCAACCGTTCTATCCTTCGTTCGGAAATGCTGGCCATCTCGGCAGCAGCAATTTTCAAAAAGTCCATCGCCAGGGCGATTGGCTGACCGTGAAAGTTGCCTCCTGACACAATGGTCTGACCGTCTTCAAGAATAAGCGGGTTATCTGTGGCTGCATTCATTTCGATTTCCAGTTTTTCTTTTACATACCCCAGACTCTGACGGGAAGCCCCATGCACTTGAGGAATACAGCGGATCGAGTAGGCATCCTGGACACGTTTTTCTCCCTGGCGCGTAATCAGTCTGCTCCCTTTAGTAAGAAAACGTATTCGTTCTGCTACCTTCATTTGTTCTGGATAACCGCGTGCTTCATGGATGGCCGGATGAAAGGCATCAATAATCCCTTCCAATGCTTCCATTGTCATCGCAGCAATCCAGTCACACTGATCAACCAGCCGCTCTGCTTCGATATAATTAACGGCTCCCATTGCCGTCATTGCCTGGGTCCCGTTAATAAGCGCAAGTCCTTCTTTCGCTTTCAGCTCAAGAGGGAGAAATCCCTGTTCCTGATAAACCTCTTGTGTCGGTCTTACCCTTCCTTTCTCATGAACTTCCCCTTCCCCAATAAGTACAAGAGCAAGATGTGAAAGCGGCGCAAGATCTCCTGAAGCTCCCAGCGATCCCTGACATGGTATAACTGGAATGATATTGTGGTTGACTAGATCGCACAGCCTGTTTACAATGCAAGGTCTTACCCCGGAGAAGCCTTTTAACAGAGCATTCAGCCTGAGGACGACCATTGCTTTACTCACTCTCTCAGGAAAAGGATCTCCAAGCGCACATGCATGCGAACGAATTAAATGCAGCTGAAGTTTATCGACATCATCTTCTCTAATTCGCACATCACTGAATTTCCCAAACCCTGTATTTATGCCATATACGGTCTTCTGATCCATTACAATCCTTTCGACAGCTTCCCGGCTTTGCTTTACCTTTTCCATACTGTCAGGATCAATCGAAATGGGTTCATCTTTATATAAGATTTTTTTCATTTGCTTTAGATTTAAGCTCGAACCGTTTAAAACAATCATCTGTATTCCCCCTTTTATACATAAAAAGGAGGCGACAATGGCATACCAAATACCATTGCCGCCTCCTCATAACTTTTGACTATAGGCAGCTATTCTATCCTATATGATTTATTCCAAGACCGAACGTTTCATGTTCCAGTCCTTTAACCGGTGCCCCTATCGTTCCATAAAACGCGACAGCAAGCCATTCTCCTTCATCCAGCTTCTCATATGGAGATCCGCGCACCACAGCAAATCGAAGTCCTACGGTCCTCATCATGTCTCCGGCTGCCATCTGCCCGCGCATAACCCCTTCTAATGCTTCCAGAATCGCATGATAGAGGGCATGTGTCTCCCGGTAAAGCTCATCAGAAATAATTTCATTTCTTTTGGCAGAAGTCTCTACAGCTGAAATTACTTTCTGCATGTTCATCGATCCTGATTTACCCTGACAGTAATCTACATCATTTAATTGATCAGCAAAGGGCTCTAATTCTTCCGGCGTCAGGGAAGCTACAAGCATTGCCAGCTTTCCAATTGGAATCTTTTGTGTCATTCTACTCACCCAGCCTGGTAACTACTTACTAAGTAAATTGTAAACGCTTTCTAAACATAATGTCAAACCTGCTTATTTTATATTATGTCCACCGGTCTGCCGGCGTTTCCCTTAGAGTAAAAGATAGGCAATCGGTGTCACAATAATAATAGTAAGTATCGTCCGTTCTATCCAAATTACGATTAATTTTGGAAGGCTGACTGGAATCTCTGTTGAAAGGATACAAGGAATCAGGGCAGAGAAGAATAAGACAGCCGAAATGGAGACCGTCCCGATCACAAATTTAGTAATTAACGGAGCATCAGCTGCGAGCAGTGCCGGCAGAAACATTTCCGCTATTTCAATCGCAGACGCTTTAGCAGCTAGGAGCGGCTCAGGAACCTGCATCAGAAGTGTAAATGGATAAAAGATATAGCCAAGGATATCAAATAGCGGAGTAAATTCTGCAAGAACTAACCCGAGCAGACCGACAGATAAAATGGATGGCAATATAGCCATTGTCATAATGAATCCATCTTTTAAATTCAACCAAACATTCCGGACTAAAGAAGGAGAGTTCTCTGCTGCTTTCATAGCTTGATGCCAGGCTGCCTTGATACGTTGTTCTTTAATTACTTCCTCAGGATGGGCCTTGCCTTCGTAATAATCTTCACTTATTTTATTAAGAGGCCATATCCGCACAGTTATAGCTGTAACAGTAAATGTAACAAAAAGTGTGACCCAGAAATAGATGTTCCAAATTTCCATTAAGCCTAGCGTTTTAGCTACAACGATCATAAATGTCGCAGAAACGGTTGAAAAGCCTGTTGCAATAATCGTTGCTTCTTTAATATTGTACTTTCCTTCTTTAAATACACGGTTTGTAATTAACAAACCTATAGAGTAGCTTCCGACAAATGAGGCGACGGCATCAATAGCCGAGCGTCCCGGTGTTTTCCAAATTGGTCGCATGACCGGCTGCAAAAGGACCCCAATGAATTCAAGAAGCCCGTAGCCGACAAGCAATGCGAGAAAGACCGCCCCTATCGGAACAAGAAGGCCGACTGGAATGACGAGTTTTTCATATAGAAATGGTCCCATATCGGGAATGAATAACCAGGCAGGTCCAAACTCAAATATAAGCATGACAGCAACAGCTGCTCCAAGGATTTTGAAAAAAGACAATACCGTCTGCACAGTGTTCTTATTCCAGCTCCCGGCGGCAAACGGATAAACAGCCCCAAATATAATTACAGTGAGAGCATAATAGGAAACACCAGTGGAAAAAGTATTTTGCAGAAAGGTCACCATGTGATCGAGCAGGATTGAGGATGAACCATTAATCGTAACAGGGATGAAAAATGTCAGAATGCCGATAAAGCTGAAAATAAAGAATTTCCAGACGTTCGAGCGAGAGTTCACAGGCGTTTGAATCGGTGCTTCTGTTTTAACAGATTCCAAGTTTCCTTCCCCCTTAATATTAAAAAAATTATAAAAGAAAAAGACGAAGTATTCCCTATCGCCCTTTCCTTTTACAAACACCAGTCAAAAATGACAGCATGACGTGCACGGCACTTTTCACTCCGATACTCTGAATATCCTTCCTCGGATCGAGGCAGACAATATCCATCGCTTTCACTTTTGGATGTTCTCCTGCCTGCTGCACCATTTCAAACAGTTCATGTGTATACATCCCCCCTGGTGTTGCAGCAGGAGCGGCCGGATTATGTGTGATATCGAGTACATCCATATCAACCGTTAAATAAATGGTATCGACACTCCTGCTTAATTGATTCAGCGCCTCTTCCACCACCTGTGTCATTCCTTTTTTTCTTGCCTGTTTCATTGTTGTATAGTGAACGCCCTGCTCATCTGCATAATCCTTCAGTTCTCTGGCATTAAAAAATCCATGGAGCCCAATGTTGTGGACATTCTTTCCTTGAATTGTTCCGCTTTCAAGTAAATTGCGAATCGGCGTCCCGTTTGCCGGACCAAATTCGTTAGTATCACGCAAATCAAAATGAGTATCCAGCTGAAGGATGCCGATTGATTCGTCTGGATGACTTTGTTTCAAGCCTTTAACCAGCATCGCTGTAATCGAATGGTCACCGCCTAAAACGACAGGCAGAGTGTGAGGATGATGAATTCTCATCGCTTCCATAGCTTCCTTCGTTTTTTGATGGGTGAGCGAAATATCGGTCGCATGCTGCCTTACGTTTCCAAGGTCCATCACTTTCAGCTGGGCGAGATCGATGTCTTCCTCAAGGTTGTAAGTGCTAAATGACTTCCAAACCTGTCTCATCGCTTCAGGGTTATCGCTTGCGGCGGAAGTGCTGATCGAGGATTTGGAAAGCGGCACACCCAGAATCGTTACATCATATTTCTCCCAATCCAGCGATGAGCTGCCTGCATTTTCGATCCATTCGTGGACTTTTAAGTCCGCCGATTTATCCGTTGTTTTCGGATAAATCATTACAGGAGGCTCAAGCATGGGATATGGATATTCATTCATAGCAGGCGGCCCCCTGCCACTAGCGTCCTTCCCTCTTTAATTACCGTATCTACATGGTTCATTCCATATTGATAAGACAGTGTTAAATAATTAGGGACATCAAAAATGGTGACATCGCCTTTTTTACCTTTCTCCAGGCTTCCAGCTTCTTTTTCAGCACCGATAGCATGGGCTGCATTAATTGTGACTGCTGTTAACACTTCTTCAGGTGTCATCCCCATTTTTAAACAGCCTAAATTCATAATAAAAGGCAGTGAGATGGTCGGAGATGATCCAGGATTGGCGTCAGTAGAAAGGGCAACTGCCACTCCGGCATCAATCATTTTTCTTGCCTGGGCGAATTCAGCCATGAGAAAGAATGCGGTCCCAGGAAGCAAGACCCCAATCACTCCAGCTTCGGCCATATCCTTGATCCCCTGCTCTGACGCTCTTAAAAGGTGATCGGCAGAGATGGCTCCGACAGCAGCAGCTAATTCCGCTCCCGCATACGGTTCAATTTCATCTGCATGAATTTTTGGTACAAGGCCATATTCCCTGCCCGCTTCTAAAATTCGTTTTGATTGTTCAGGAGTGAACACCCCACGCTCACAAAAAACATCATTAAAAACAGCCAGCTTTCTTTTAGCGACCTCTGGAATCATTTCATTAATAACACGGCTGACGAAAGGCTCCGGGTTTTCTTTTTCTTCCATCGGTATCGCATGGGCCCCCATAAAGGTAGATACGATATCTACTGGATGATTATCATTGAGCTGCTTTGCGACTTCCAACTGCTTGAGTTCATGTTCAAGAGTTAAACCATAACCGCTTTTAGCTTCAATCGTCGTAACCCCGTGCAATAAAAATTGATTAAGACGCTTTCTTGACTGTTCATACAGCTCTTCATGACTTGCTTCCTGAGTAGCTCGGGTTGTGGAATGAATTCCGCCGCCGGCTTCCATTATTTCCATGTACGATTTTCCTTTAAGCCTCATCGCATATTCATTTTCCCGGGTTCCCGCATGCACGAGATGTGTATGAGGATCAATTAAACCAGGCGTTACTACTTTGCCTGTCGCATCGATTTCTTCTGCAGCTGTATATTTCCCTTCCAATTGCTCATGAGGACCAGCTTCGACAACTTTACCGTCTTCTATATAAACAGATCCATTTTCAATAATATTGAAGCTGGACATTTCTTCCCGAACGGCCGGTTTATCACAATGTCCTTCCATTGTAATTAACTGGGCAGCGTTTTTGATGAATAATGAATTTCCCATAGATGGTCAACCTCCTACTGTTTATTTTTTAACATTGGCATCTGAATTCCTTTTTCGGCTGCCGTCTTTTCAGCCAATTCATATCCAGCGTCTGCATGCCGAACGACACCCATACCAGGATCTGTTGTAAGCACTCGCTCCAGCCGCTGCTCCGCTTCTTTCGTCCCGTCCGCCACGATAACCATCCCTGCATGGAGGGAATATCCCATTCCAACACCGCCTCCGTGATGGACACTGACCCAGCTTGCCCCTCCAACACTGTTGATCATAGCGTTTAAGATCGGCCAGTCAGCTACTGCATCACTGCCGTCCTTCATTGCTTCTGTTTCTCTGTTCGGTGAGGCTACCGAGCCCGAATCCAAATGATCACGGCCAATAACAATCGGTGCGCTTAATTCGCCATTTGCCACCATATCGTTAATAATCTTTCCAAATCGGGCACGTTCCCCGTAGCCAAGCCAGCAGATTCTTGCCGGCAGCCCCTGGAAGCTGATTTTCTCCCGCGCCATTTTAATCCAGTTACAAAGGTGCTTATTGTAGCTGAATTCTTTTAAAATTACTTCATCCGTTTTATAAATATCTTCCGGATCTCCTGATAAGGCGACCCAGCGAAAAGGACCTTTTCCTTCACAGAACTGAGGACGAATGTATGCGGGAACAAAACCAGGGAAGTTAAAGGCATCCTCTACTCCTTCATCTTTAGCTACCTGGCGAATATTATTGCCATAATCAAAAGTCACGGCCCCCTTGTTCTGCATTTCAAGCATCGCTTTCACATGTTCAGCAATGCTTTGCTTAGAAAGACGGGTATATTCCTGCGCATTCTCTTTTCTAAGCTGGGCTGCAGACTCCAGACTCATCGTCATAGGCACATATCCGTTAAGTGGGTCATGTGCTGATGTTTGATCTGTCAATATATCAGGAATAAACCCTTTTTCAATCATTTCAGGCAGCACTTCCGCTGCATTTCCCAGCAGTCCTATCGATAATGCTTTTCCTTGAGTTTTGGCATCTTGTGCCAGCTTGATCGCTTCTTCTAAGCTTTCAGTGGAAGTGTCTAAGTACTTTGTTTCGAGGCGGCGCTGGATTCGATGCGGGTCTATTTCAATTGCGATACAGACTCCCTCGTTTAACGTTACGGCTAACGGCTGTGCTCCCCCCATGCCTCCTAAACCGGCCGTTAAGGTGATCTTTCCTTTTAAACTTCCATTAAAATGCTGCTTTGCACATTCCGCAAACGTTTCATAAGTACCTTGAACAATTCCCTGACTTCCAATATAGATCCAGCTTCCAGCTGTCATCTGCCCGTACATCATTAAACCTTTTCGATCAAGTTCATGAAAATGCTCCCAATTTGCCCACGCGGGCACAATGTTTGAATTAGCGATTAATACTTTCGGTGCGTCTGTGTGGGAACGAAAAACAGCTACAGGTTTACCCGACTGAATTAAAAGGGTTTCATCATTTTCCAGTGTCTTAAGGGAGGCTGTAATTGCTTCATAGCACTCCCAATTACGTGCCGCTTTGCCAATACCTCCGTAGACAACGAGATCTTCAGGGCTTTCAGCTACATCAGGGTGAAGATTGTTACTGAGCATCCGTAATGCCGCTTCCTGGATCCATCCTTTGGTATGAAGTTCTGTCCCGCTATATTGGATTACTTTGTCGGACTGTGTTTTTGACATCTCATCCGTCCTCTCTAACTGTTTATAATGTAAGGTTAGCATTAGGAATTTTCTGAAAATAGATCACTTACTTTTGAATAAGTGGATTTATTTTATGGCAACAATAAAGTTATGATGCCAAAATGGGGATTATGATAGCATTTACTTTAGAAAGTGGACTTTCTTTGGTTTTTTATATTTTTCCAGTAAAAAAAAGCCGCTTCATTAAGCCGCTTTTTGTTTATTTTTTATAATTTTATGCTCCATCAGCCATTTCTTAAGCTAATACCGATTGCGATACTGATTAGGTGTCTCGCCGGTAATTTTTTTAAATACTCTGCTGAAATAGTTCGGTTTTGAATAACCCACTTGTTCAGCGATTATCTGGATAGAGTCATGTGAAGAAATAAGCATCTCTTTTGCCTGCTGAATACGAATGGCACTCAAAACCTCTCGGAAGGATTTTCCATACTTGTTCATAAAAAGATAGCTTAGATAAGAAGCATTGCGCTCTACATGATCGGCTACCTTATTCAAGGTGATGTTGTTATCGCCATAATGCTTTTCCATATAATCAATCGCTTCTTCAATCGTATCTTTTACGAGGGGCCTTGGCTTTTCGAAAATATCCTCGAGCAGCCGATTGATGAACAAGACAAACTCCTGAACGATCCGATAAAGGACGGGACTATATAGAATGCTGTCAAAGACGCGTTTGTACATCCTTTCATTATCTTCATCTGTCAGCCCTTTTTTAATCATAAAACGGCGGATCTGCGCCAGAATGCTCGTCAACCTCGTTCTAAGCAGACCGGGATCTGGATAAGGAGGACTTATATTAAAAAACTCTTCATAAAGCCAGCTTTTAATTTTATCTTTCTGCCCCTCATCCAGCATATAAACCCACGTCCTCTGTTCGGTCATTGTTAAAAAAGGGTCCATATCCTGCCATTTGTAAACCTTTGTCAGTACCTGCTGGTAACCAGTAAAGAAGGTCGTCTCCATTACCTGGCGCAGCTTCATATAAATCTGACTGAGGGATTCTCCCTTTGCTTCTGAGTGCACCGCAATTACGAGCGGCTTGCCAGCTGCCCTGTCCCACTCCTGCATAAAGTTCTGGGCTTGCTTAAGCGATTTAGAGAAATCTTCTTGAAAGACAAGAGCAATTCGATCACTTGTTGAAAAAACGAGCGGCGGATAATAAAAATCAAATTGGTCAATAAACGAACGCAAGCCGGGAAGGTCATCCATCGATTCTGTTTTCATAAGATACACGGGATATGGAAAGGGAAGATGGTCTTCCAAAAAAAGCGATTCGTAGCGAATAAGCGTCTTCGACTTTCTATTTTCTAAAGTCTGTACATTGGCAGACAGCTTGCGGAAAGCCTGCTGAAGGGACCGTTTAACGGTGTTGGGTGATAAAGGCTTTACCCACAAATCTAAAGCCTTTAAGTTCATTGCCTGCATCGCCCTCTCAAACGTAGGTTCAGCCGTTACCGCTATTACCTCATGGACAGTTCGATCAACAAACGATTTCACCATTTCCCACTTTTCATCAGGTATCATATCAAGCTCCAGACAGAGGATATCAGGACGTTCATTTTCAAGTTCATCCAGAAACTTTGCCAGAGTGGAAATCTGTAAAACTTTTGAAATTGGAAATGTATATTTATCAACCAGCCAGTTGAGTCCTGCGGCTTCCTGCTGGTCTCTATCAGTAATCATCAATTTATACATAAATATTCCGCCTCTCCACTAATCCAGGTTCTTTAAATTCATAGTAGCACAGTCAGGAGATTTTTCAGGAAAAAAGCCCTCTAAACAGAAGCTTAAAAGTCTGGGATTAATAGAGGTTGTAAGACACCTAATAATCAGCAAATCAGATTTCTAATTACTTTCTCTGACGTTTAGATAAAGAAAATCAAGCAGAAAGAACATACAAAAAAACCGCACTCCAAAATTATGAAGTGCGGTGTGATTTTGATTAAATTCATGACAGTTAATGAATACTTCCATTAGTAATTAGATATTTAATATTTTCTAAGTCCTCGTCTGAGTATATTTTGTTTTCTTCCTTTGCTTCCCTTACAAAGTAATCTTTAAGCTTTTGTTTATCAGCAAAAACATAAGGAGTTTTCAGCTCGGAAAAGTTAATGAGACGATTTCCATGTAGATCAAAATAAAGAAGTGGGGTAACAGTTTTATAGTCTTCATGCTCAGCTAGTAATTGGCTGAGAGCTTCGACTCCATTGGCCAATTGTTTTGCTGGACTCTCCGCGGTATTTAGATTCACCCCTAATTGATCAACATGTTTATTTGAAACAACTATTGTTTTTTCTGTATCTTTTTCCTGTAAAGGAAAAAGATCATCTAGTATAAAGGAAAATTCTTTTGCTCTGTCATTTGTAATTCCATAAAATACATTACCGTGGTACTCACTTGTATCAATTATATAAATACCTGTTCTCATCAACAGTATATGATCGATCTTTACTGGCTGTATTTCCCCATTATTTTTCTTGAAAGGGATAAATATATTTGACAAGACATACATTTGCAAAGGTCTTATCATACCTTCTGTAATCAGGTTCTTCTTCAAATTAGTTAACAACATATCCGTTTTAACTTCGCTCGTTGTTCTTGATATTTTTTCTACCTTTTCAACATGTGTTTTAAAGTTTTCTAATTTTGCTTTATAATCATTTTCAATTTTTAATGCTAATTTTTCTTTTTCATTCTCAAAATCTTTTTCTACTTTAGTAAGACTTACCACTGCTTCTGATTCAAACTCAGACATCATTTGATCATAATGTTTAAGTTTATTTTTTATAGACACGATTAATCCAATAATGATAAACACTAATACAACAATTACAAGCATTAATAAAATATTATCCATAAAATAATTAATCATTTGGTTGCTCATTGTTAACCTTCCCTCACTAACTTCTTAATTTCTCTATTTGCATAAATTTACATCCAATGCTTAAATTGGTAAAAATATCGAACAAACTAAGAAAAAGAGGGATTTATATTATCCCTCTTTAACATTTAATATGGCAAATTTCTAAAGTGAAACTATTTCTGGTCATTTTTTATCATTTTCATGGAGTATTTCCACTTTGGCAGGTTTATAACCTGTCCCTTCCACCCATGAGACATAGACACGGAAATTCTCAGTCTGTGCTTTATTAGTCACAGTCGCTTCAACACTGTTTACTCCATTACCACTTACCCACCAAAGAATCATGTCACTCTCTGCCAATCCCGCTCCTTTAGAAATCGCTTCAGTCATCTCTTTCCAATCCTGTGTGCCTTTTTCAAAAGTTACTCCTGAATATTTCTCCTGTTTAGTAGGTACTGGCTCCCAATCTTTAGTTATTACTTTAGCAACGTTTGGACCGCCGTCACTCTCATTGTTCTCTCCCGATTCATTTGATTCTTGAGCTTCTTTATGATTTTCCGTGGAATCATCAGCTGCATTTCCTTCTGATTCATGAGAAGCATCTTCATTAATGTCTTCATCCTGTGTTTTCTTTTCAATCGGCTCTTCCGGCTCCTCAGCTGTATTCTCCCTGCTGTTTTCATCAGGGTTCACGGAGTCTTTATCCTCTTTATCGGCTTTCTCGGTTTCTTTCTGTGGCTTAGATTTTTCTTTGGGCGAATCATTATTCTGTTCTTCTTCCATCGATTTAGAACTATCTTCTTCTGAATGAGCTCCTTTACTTTGATCAGGTTCCGCTACATCAGCATATTGATTCTCATCTATTATCTCGAGGTGTTTTTTCAAATGAATAGACAGCTTATGAAGATTCTCTTTATCAGGCATATAATAGTAAGTGCCATCAATCTTATTATCTTCACCTGAAATTTCATATTGTTTTATATTTTGTGAAGCATTCAGATAGTTTGATTGAAGGTGCCAAAAATTGAAAATTCCCAGGTTGGTGTTAATATTTTTCCCAACCACTTTAGCAAGTTCTTCCACTTTTGTAATTGTAGATACCTCAGACGTTTGTTTCAGGATAGACTCAATCACCTGACGCTGACGCTCCTGACGTCCTAAATCTCCACGCGGATCTGCTTTTCTCATGCGAGCATACAATAAGGCATCATTTCCATCTAACGTAAGTTTTCCTTCAGGGAAGTGTACTTTTTGATTGGTGAATTTTTCTTTATTGGTATTCCACTCAAATTTATTGTTTACTTTTACTCCCCCTAGAGTATCAATAATACCCGTAAAGCTTTTCATATCGACTTCTACGTAATAATCTACCGGAACATCCAGGAGAGTCTCTACCGTATCCATGGTCATACCTACATTTCCGATTCCATAAGCACTGTTAATCTTATTAAGGCCGCCTTCAATATTCACGTACGTATCTCGTGGAATACTTACCATCTTGATGGACTCTGATTCAGGATTAACCGTCAGCAGGACTAATGTATCTGTCTGTCCGCCTTGCTCACCTACGCGTGTGTCCACTCCCATGACTAATACTGATATAGGCTCTCCCTCTTTAAGACTGATTTCTTTCAAACGCCCTTCAAAATGTGCGTTTCTGTCAACCTCTTTAAAAATATTCGCTGAAGTTGTTGTTGTAAATTGAAACACATAACTAATTATCCCTAATGTTAATACGGTACCAGCGGTTAAAATAAAAAGTACAACTTTCTTACCCATTGACCCGTCCTCCACTATAAAGCCTACTCCCAGAAAATGTTAGAGGTTTTAACCTGTGATTATGCCACATTTTCAGAATCCTTTTTATGATAATTTCTCCCTGTACGTTCAACTTTGTTCCATTTCTTATTAAAGAAGTAAGAAATACTTCCGTACATAACAAAATACATCGTCACAAATCGATAAATTAAAATATCAAAGAGAATGGCAGACAGAAGACGGAAACTTTCTTTCCAGTGAAAAGTAAATCCATAGTACTTTCCAAGTCTTAACGCTGCCAAATCATATACTACTCCAAATATAAAGATCCAAAACATATAGAAAAGCACATAATTCAAATATGAATTTTGAGGATCGTGCACCATGTTGACGATAACAATAATTGTCATTATATAAGAAGCAAGCGTCCCAATTAGAAAAGCCTCAAATACATAAAAGAAGGAAACGGCTTTTGATAATAAGGTTTTCCCAAAAAAAGACCGAAAATGAATAATACAGTCTATATACGCTTTCTGCCATCGTAGGCGCTGCTTCGTTAAGTCCTTCCATGTTTCAGGCAGTTCGGTAAAACCAACAGCTTCTGATATAAAATTGATTCTCATATTTTTATGGTTCGCTATTAACTTATGAATACGCAAGGTAATATCAATATCTTCACCTATGGTTTTTCGATAACCTCCCACGTCTTGAAGTACTTGTTTTCGAAAGATACCGAAGGCTCCGGATATAACAGCCAAACCTTTAAAACGCACAAGTGACAACTTAGAAATATAGAAAGCTTTTAAGAAATCTAAAACTTGTACTCTTAAAAGCATGTTAGCATTTCGTAAAGACAGACGGTGCCTAGAATGATTGGATTTAGTTTGTAAGACATGTACCATTCCTCCGGCAGCCACAACATTTTCATCCTCTAAAGTCTCATTGACAGCATGTAATGCCTTATCTTCAAGTATGGTGTCCGCATCTAACGTAACGATGATCTCTTGATCGGAATATTCTATTCCTGCATTTAACGCATCGGCTTTTCCGCCATTTTCTTTATCAACTACATAAATATTAGGATACAATTCGGAATGATAGGTTCCTACAACCTTTTCATAAGATAACTTGCCATCTGGATGTAGAGTACACTTTTTAAGGCTCAACATTTCACGTAAATAATCCATTGTCTCATCAGTAGATCCGTCATTAATGTAAAGAATCTGTACTTTTGAATAAGGTAAAGATCTCATATTCTTAATGGATGTTTCTAGAATACCGGTTTCATTAAAACAGGGGATTAAAATACTCATCCCCTTTTCCTCTTCATGCCCATGGACCCTCATCCAATCTTTCAACCTAGTATTTCGTTTTTTGGGTAATTCACCAGATTCGCGGAACCATGGTATAGAATGATATAGATGTAGAACTGGAAACGTGACACTCAACAAGAAAAAAATTGTAATTAATATATCCAACTTAACACTCCTTTTTATACCAAAACTCCTTTTATACAGCTTCATAATGCTAAAAGATAATGGACAATTAAAAAAAGCGTTATCCTATAAGTGATAAACGCCAGTAAAAAGTAAAATTGTATAGATACATGACTTCATACTTGATTATCAGATTTTAATACAAAGACAATAAAACTTTTAAAATACAAAGAAACATAATCAACACGTATAGCATTCCGTTAAGCTTCCTTGTTTTTAGGGGGTAAATATTAATACAGTGTAAACATCTTAAATTTAATGTAAATATTATAAAAAATATTGATAAGTTTTCTAATTGAGGAGGTATTAATACCTGGTATTATTTTAATGGCTATTCCAAAATCCTTCTTAAAACCACTCATTTTACTATTTATTAACTCTTTTTGAATGAAGATTTAAATTTTTAAAATAGTATCTATTCTGAACCAAAACTTCTTAGGAAACATAAAAAAACCCCTCCCGGCTAAGGAAGGGGGTGATAGCTATACCCAGCGTGTCGTTAATACCTTTTTCCTTGTGTAAAACTCAAGTCCGTCTTTTCCGTTTGCGTGTAAGTCACCATAGAAAGAATCCTTCCAGCCCGAGAATGGGAAGAAGGCCATAGGAGCAGGTACTCCGATGTTTACACCCAACATACCTGCATCAATAGTTTCACGGAACTGGCGGACTTTCCCTCCATCCTTCGTAAACAGACAAGCTCCATTGGCAAAGCGCGATTCGTTTGTCAGTTCAACAGCTTCCTCAAGATCTTTTACGCGTGCAATCGAAAGAACAGGTGCAAATATTTCATCCTGCCAGATTTTCATTTCAGTCGTTACATTATCGAAGATCGTCGGTCCTACAAAATAACCTTCACGGCGCGCTCCTTCATCTGTGCGGCCATCTCGGACAAGCTTAGCCCCTTCTTCTTCCCCTGATTCAATATAATTCAGTGTACGCTTTTTATGAGCCTCCCGAATGACCGGGCCAAGAAAAACACCTTCATCCAATCCATTTCCAATCGTTACTTCATTTGCTTTCTGTGTCAACATCTCGGTAAACTCATCGGCTACAGAATCTTTTACCGCAACCACTGAAGCGGCCATGCAGCGTTCGCCCGCAGACCCGAAAGCAGCGTTCAATATTTGCGTTGTCGCATTGTCGATATTAGCATCTTCCAATACAATGGAATGGTTTTTCGCACCCGCTAAGGCTTGTACACGTTTAAGGTTCTCGGTACCTCGTTTATAAACATATTCAGCCACCGGCTGGGATCCAACAAACGAGATTGCCGGGACATCTTTATGGTCAAGCAGACCGTTTACGACATCGTGCGCACCGTGGACAATATTGAAAACTCCTTTAGGCAGACCCGCCTCTTCTAACAGTTCGGCCAGACGGTTGGCAAGCAATGGCGTTCTTTCTGAAGGCTTCAGTACAAACGTATTTCCAGTCACAATGGCCATCGGGAACATCCATGCCGGAACCATCATTGGAAAATTAAATGGGGTAATGCCGCCGATCACTCCAATCGGATAACGATAAACTCCTGAATCGAGACCGGCTGCGATGGATGGAAGCTGTTCCCCCATCATTAATGAAGGGGCACCCGCAGCGAATTCTACATTCTCAATCCCACGCTGAACTTCCCCTTTTGCTTCTTTAAAGTTTTTCCCGTTTTCTTTCGTTATGATTTCAGCGAGCTCGTCCCAATGATCTACGAGAAGCTGCTGGAACTTAAAGAGAATACGAGCTCTTCTCGGCACAGCCACTTCCTTCCATTCCTGAAAGGCTTCCTTTGCTGTAGTAACCGCCCTGTCTACATCCTCTTCTGTAGAAATCGGAACATGGGCAATCACTTCTCCTGTTGCCGGATTATAAACTTCTTCTGTTCTGTCAGTGGCAGCATCAACCCACTCTCCGCCGATATAGTTTTGAAGTTGTTTTACAGTAGTTTGTGTCATATCAATCTCTCCTTAGTCATTTAAAAAATAGAATACAAGATAACAGCCAGCAACATAGCTGCTAGTGGAAGAACAACACTTAATAACAAGATAGGTTTATAGGCTCTCTTATGAGTCTCTCCGCATATTGCCCTGATGGTCGTTACAACATAGCCGTTATGAGGCAGGGAATCCATCCCGCCGGATGCTAAAGCAGATACTCTGTGCATTTCTCCAGGGCTCAACCCTTGAGACATGTAAATCGGTGCAAGAATCGGCAGGGCAATTCCTAAGCCGCCAGATGCTGATCCTGTAATTCCACACACGAGCGTTACTCCGACAGCCAGTCCTAAAAGCGGTGGCCCCGGCAGGTTAACTAAACCGTCGACTAAGCTGTCAAATGCGGACACCTGGGCAGCAACACTTCCAAAGCCGACAACCGCACAAGTATTAGCCAGAGCGACCAGCGCATTCTGTGTTCCAACAGCAAGCGACTCCCAAAATTGTTTTAAAAATTTCGCCATCATCGTACAAGCTAAAAAGATCCCGAGCGTCAATGCAATCAGCAGCGCAGTTGTAGGATTCATAAACTGTCCTAATACATTAAGAAGTACAATGACGACAACAAGTGGAAGAATCGAAATAAAAATATTCGGCAGCCGTTCGTTCTCCGGCTTCACTTCCTCTTCGGGTCTTGCCTCTGCCGCTGATGCTGATTCATTTTTGCCGGCTGCAGCTTCTGACGGAAGCATAAACGTTTCCCCCGCCGCAGAAGCTTTCCTTACCATGCGTCCAAGCCATAACCCGCCTGTAACCATTATAAGCAGCCCAATAATTACCCCAATGATTCCGCCAGCTGTAGGGGTAGTACCAAAAAATTCTGTAGGGATAATATTTTGGATCTCTGGAGACCCAGGAGACGTCATCGTAAAGGATACTGAGCCGAATACCAGAGCTGCCGGAATAAACCGGTGAGGCAGATTAGCCGTCCGAAACAAAGATACGGCAATTGGATACACGGCAAAGCCAACGACAAACAAACTCACACCTCCATAGGTCATAATGGCGGCAGCAGCAACTACGGCAAAAACTGCCCGTTTTGCGCCAAACGTCTTTTTGATCCACTGGGCAATACTTTCAGCTGATTTCGTCTCCTGCATTACTTTTCCGAAAATCGCTCCTAGCAGGAAGACGAGAAACCATGAGGCAAAGTAGTTGGTAAATCCGGTCATATAATTCTCTGTAATCGCTGTTTCTAAATTCAATCCTCCCGTCACCGCAATTAAAACTGAGCTGAGGAGGGCAGCGATGACAATGTTGATTCCTTTCATCGTTAAATAAATCAGCAGGGCTAGTGAAGCAATCAATCCGAGCATTCCGACTACATCCATCTCGTTTTCCCCCTAATTAAAAGTTATCTGGCTGTACTTGCTGCTGAAAAACTATAGTTGTAGCAGGTTCTATACAGCTCTTCTATTTCCATTTGTTCGGGAACTCGAGGGTTGTTACCCGGACTTCCACTCGCTAATGCATCAGAAGCCATTTTACTGATAACGCTTTCAAACTTTTGCTGTTCAATTCCCCATCCGCTCAGATTAGGAATGTTTAAGTTCAGGCAGAGCTTTTTCACAGATTCGACAGCTAATTCAGCACTTTCTGCTGTTGTATACTCCTCATCATCCTTCATAAAAATCGCCCCTAAATCAGCCAGTCGTTCCACAGCATCTTCCTTGCTGAATTCAAGAACTGCCGGCAAAAGCATGGCATTGGAATATCCATGGGGCACATGGAATAAAGCTCCAATCGGCCGTGACATTCCGTGAACTAAACAAACAGATGAGTTGGAAAAAGCCATTCCCGCTTGAAGAGATCCTAAACACATCGCTTCCCTTGCTTCAAGATCGTCTCCATTCTCATAAGCTTTTTCAATATTGGTTACGATTAATTTCATTGCAGATAAAGCAAGAACATCTGTCATCGGATGAGACTTTCTTGAGATATAAGCTTCTACGGCGTGGCTTAAAGCATCTACACCCGTTGCCGCCGTTACGTTCTGGGGTGATGACATTGTAAACAGTGGATCTACAATGGCGATATCCGGCATAAAAGCAGGCTGCTTAATCATCATTTTTACGTCCGTAGTTGTGTTTGTAATAATGGTAGCATCCGTTGCTTCCGATCCAGTCCCTGCCGTTGTTGGTACGGCAATATGAGGGAATGGATCAATGGAAGCTTTCTTATTCCCCCCCATATAATCACCGATATATCCGCCATTTGTGGCTAGTACGGCGACTGCTTTTGCCGTATCAATGCAGCTGCCTCCTCCAATAGATATAACGACATCGCAGTTTTCCTTTTCGCATAAAGATACAGCTTCTTCCACGTAAACATCGGTTGGCTCGGATTCTACCCCCAAATAAACAACACTATTCACATCAGCTTGACTAAGGTGGTTTTTCCCTTCCTGTACGTATCCTAACTGGTCCATAATTTTATCACTGATAATCAGGGCTTTTTTTCCCTTCCCAGCAGCTTCTTCTCCAACTTTTTCAAAAGCTCCTCTCCCATAATTTATCGTTTGAGGCATTCTTAATGCAGCATAACTTTCCACAATATTTCACACTCCTTTATTTTCCCTTATTTTTATAGATGCAAAAACTGTGCCAAGTTCACACCCCTTTGATAACGCTTACATAAAACAACAGAGTGTATCATTAATACTACACTCTGTTGTTTTAACACTACATTACAGGCCATATTTCCTTAGCTTGTGATATAAGGTCGTCCTGTGAATGCCTAACGCTTTTGCTGTTTCTGATTTGTTGCCGTTCAAGTCTTTTAATTTTCTACGAATAAGCTCTTTTTCACTTTGCATTTTAGTCTTCTGAATAAGCCCATTTTCTGATCAACTGTACTTTTGTTTTTTATAAAAGAAGGGAGGTCGCCAAGTTCAATTGTTTTCCTCTCAACAAGTATGACGAGTTTTTCTATTGTATTAATAAGTTCCCGAATATTACCAGGCCAAGAATAGCTTAAAAATGCTTTCATAGCTTCAGAGGTTATAGCCTTTTCACTTAATTGATGCTTTTCACTTAGATCTGTCAGATAAGAAGAAACGAGCAGCGGGATATCCTCTGGCCGTTCTCTCAGGGGAGGGATAGTAATTTCTATCACATTGATCCGGTAATAAAGGTCCTCCCGAAACTCTCCTTTATCTACCATCCCTTTCAAATCACGGTTAGTCGCTGCAATAATTCTTAAGTCGATCGGCTGTTCTTTTATAGCCCCGATTCTCCCAACTTCTTTCTCCTGAAGCACGCGCAGCAGTTTTGTCTGCATCATCAGCGGCATTTCACCTATTTCATCAAGAAAGAGTGTACCGTTTGCGGCAAGTTCAAATTTCCCCGGCTTTCCACCCTTTTTAGCCCCTGTAAAAGCACCCTCTTCATAACCGAATAGTTCAGATTCGAATAAGGCTTCTGGAATCGCCCCACAGTTTACACTAATAAAAGGACCTGGAGAAATAGAGCTTAGATGGTGAATGCCTCTAGCATACATTTCCTTTCCTGTCCCACTTTCACCTGTTATTAGAACGGTTACATTAGTCTTTGCGACTTTACGAGCAAGACGCTTAATATAGGAAGCTTTTTGACTGTCTCCAATGATTTGATCTAACGTCATTCGGTCTGCCTGCTTATCTTTTGATAAATAAGGCTGAGTTTCCTGCTTTTCCGCAGAGTTTTTCTGAATTCTTTCATAAATCCGATAAACCTCAGATACTCCTTCAAATATTAATATGCCAATGGCTCCTACCACTTTGTTGTTTTTCCAGATGGGGATCCGGTGAACGATCATCGCTTGACCTTGAATGTATTGAATGACGCCTCGCTCAGGCATGCCTGTCTTAAGTGTTTCCGGCAGATGAGTGTTGTCGATCACCTCTTTTACGTGTCGGCCAAGAGCATCTTTCTTATCTATGCCTGTAAAAATGCTGTAAGCCTCATTAAATTCGAGCAAAATTCCATTCTCATCCACAACAGCGATTCCCTCATACGTGCTTTCAAGAATTTCACTTAAAATAGCTGCCGTATGTTCTTTCTCATTGAGGTCCTCAATAATTCCAGAAAGAGCTTCCACGACGCTGTTTTTAGAAATCATGCCTGTTAACTTCCCGTAATTATCCACTACGCAAAAATGATCATACGGACTTGTTACAATGTTAAGAATGGACTCACGACACTGGACGATTGAATGAGTGGTACGAATGAACTTGCCAACAGGCTCCTCTTCTTTTCCGGCAACCATTAGTTGCAATAACACTTTTACTGTAATAACTCCAATGGGGTATTCCCCTTTATCAAGTACCGCCATACAGTCAGCGTCCATATCAATTGCTTTCACAGCAGCTTCCCGCACTGTTTCTTCAATGGTTATAGTATACAGAGAAGGAGACATCCAATTCTCGACAAGCAGTGATGTCTCCTCTTCCTTAACCTGTAAATCGTGAAAAAATTCATTTTGCATTCTGTTCACCTTCTCTATGCCTCTGTTTAATTAATGGATGTAATTCTTTCCGGAAAATCTATGAAAGGATTGCGGTTACCCTGAATCTCATAAATGGCCTGATTACGGTGAAATTCATATTCCCCCGGAGGGTCTTCCTGATGCCACTTAAATAGAAGCTCTGTATCTATTTTTTCTATATGTTCTTTCGAAATGGCTTTTGGATATCTTACTAAAAAGTAGAGCATCGCCCTTGCTGCTGATCCTTTTGCATTCTCGGGCTCAAACAGGTGCTGTTCTGCTTTGCCGCATTTCTCTTCAATTCTGTTCATTTTCATTTTTTCAGGCTCATAGCCGGGAAAATCATGATACGGATAGTTGCTTCGAATTGAATTACAGACAGGTTCACAAGTAAATAAGTGATGCAGATCACCGCGCATAGGTTCCTTCTTTTCAAACCACGATTGTGGAACGATATGTTCACAGTTATACTTCAGCTTTCCGGCAATCTTCTGCAGCACTATTTCCTGATCCTGTTCAACAGCCTCTGCCATTTCAATCGCTTCCTCACGTTTTATAGAAGTTTCATAATCTTCTCTAATGACAGCCTCCGCTTCCCGTTCCTCGCCTGAATAGATACTTCTCAGCTTTCCGTTTGGTCTCAGATCTACCCAAGGATAGACATGCTCACTAGGATCGTAATGAACGGGACGGATATGCGTTTCTTCGAGAAGTTTCTGTAATGCTGTGATGTTGATGTCGTCAAAACTAATAGACTGATAGTATTCTTCTATCGCCAGCTTGTCTTTTTCTTCATCGTAATAAGACCTTTGCCTTTCCTCAAGTTCTCTCTTGCTCTTCACCGCTTCCGATATGATCCTGTTTAATCGTTTAGAATCTGTCGTTACAGACAGGAGCTCTGCTTTTTGCTGTAAACTGATAGCCAATTTTACTCCTCCTTATTACGTTCATCGGTATAAGTAAGAGTTTCTCTATTTGTTGAATGATTCCTTCAATAATTTCCAATAAACAGGAATTCCTGACAGAAACGGCGTTATTCTTCCTATCTTCCCGCCCTTTGACCTGCTAAGAATGTTGCTGTCTTATTCTATATTGCTATTTTACAAAAACATTTCAAGTTCCATATCCTGTTTAACTCCCCCCGGGGCAACGGGTATATCTGTAGTAAGATCAATTTTTCAAAAGGAGGCCGTTCAACGATATGGAACACGCTAAAGCATTAGCGATTAAAAGCGGAATGACTCTTATCGGATTACTTCTTGTGCTTACAGCAGGCTTTGGAGTTTCCTTCGGGACCGTTCTTGTCATGACCATTGTTCTCGGGGCAGTATCTTATCCCCTTGGTGACTTGAAGCTGTTTCCGAAATCGACAAATATGATCGCCTCAACAGCGGATACGGGTGTTGCCTTTTTAATTATCTGGATTATCGGCATGAGCATGGCCGGTAACGCAGTTACAGGGTGGCCATGGGTTTCCCTTCTGGCAGCCGTCGTTATAGGTGCAGCGGAATTCTTCTTCCACCTTTATATTGCCAAGAAACCTTTAGGTGACAATAAAAAACTGCATACGGCTCCAAGTCATTAAAACGCTAAAAAGGCTGTCTCTCAAAGAGGAGACAGCCTTTTATAGGTTAATCGTTTTTTACTTTAAGGATTACATTATCAATCGATATTTTATGCTGACTTTCTGCTTGGCCCATCAAAAATTTTAAGGAAACCTGGTCATCCGCCGGCATTTCAAACTCATATTCAAATCTTTGCTCTTCTTCTTTCAATGAGACCTTATCTTCAAAAAACCTTTGATATTCAGCATTTTCCAGGGTGATCTCTATATCCCTGTCTTGTGTAGAATTAGCTTCAAAAGATAAAACATAAGTGTATCCTTTTTTTAGCTGAAGACCTTTCTGCTCTACGAGAACACTCCAGGGCTCATTTCCGGCTTCCTGAATATCAATATTTATTCTTTCATTATTATCAGTAACCTGTGCTTGTGCATCGAAATGAATATACTCTTCCCAATAGTCTAGTCCTGATGAGAAGTCTCCATTTTTTAAGGGATTAAGGTCTTCCTCATCTATTGAAGTCTGAATCATTTTCACATTATCTAAATAAATGTCGCCGCTCTTTCCTCCTGCTTTAAATAACAACTGGGCTTTCGGCTCTTCTTCAGGGATTTTGAAAGTAATCCTCTGATTTAACATATCTTCTGTCAGAGAAATAGTAGTACTGGAATAGCTTTTGCTTCCATCTTCGTTTACTACTTCTACTTCTATTTCTTTAGGGTGTTGTGCTCTCGCATCAAATGAAAGTTCATATTCAGCGCTTTCTTTAAGAGGAATCCCTGATTGTTTTATCACAATATCATCTGTTTTGCTGCCTTCTTTTTGTATATTCAGGTGTAATTCTCTTTCCTCAGCAGCAACATTCATTTCAGCAGCCGCGGTTTTTCTGAAGCAACAAGTTCCCAGTAGTTGGTTCTCGACATATCTCCTTGATCAAAAGTTCCATTGTAAATAAGATTCCCATCTGCTAAAGGAGGTTTGGCCTTATTTTCTTCCTCTTGTCCTGTAACATTTTCCACACGTACATTACCAATCCAGACGGGTGCTGTGCCATTGCCTCCTAAGTTAAATTCCAATCTTGCCAATAAATCTGATTCTTGATTCGGTGTAAAGGTGTACTCATAAGATTCCACCTCATCCGTCAGCTGAATGGTCTTCTCACCGGAATAGTTGGCAAATCCTCTTTCTTCTCCACCGGAAACTTTTGTCATTATATTACGTTTGGCATCTGATTTAGCGTCAAAAGTTACTTTATACGTATTACCTTCAAGGATGGAGAGTTTTTGGATAAACTGTAGTGACCATAATGCATTTCCCGGGTCCTCTGTTTGAATTTTGGCGAAAGGACTCCCTTCAATTATTTCCTTCTCTACTGTCCCACTTCCTTCGAAGTCAGGGAGCTGCACAAGATTCCAATAAAGTGAATCTAATTCCTTCTCAGGGCTTTTTACTATAGTGAACGGCTCATTGTACTCGTTATCATAAATAAGATTCCCATCGTCAAGGGGCTGCTTCGCGTCTTCTGGCAGTTCATCTTTTTTGAGGACAGGTTCTACAGGCTCTTTATATTCTCTGCCTGTTAGCTCAAATGCTCTCACATAATCTACTTCCATTTGTGCGGGAAACTCAGTCGTATCATCCGGGTTACCGCCATACCATCCTCCTACTGCCAGATTCATAATTAAGTAGAATTCCTGATCAAAAGGTGCCGGAAATGAGTATTTATCCGCTTGGTTCTGCCCCTTACTGAACCAGTTATCTAATGTTTGATAAAGATTACCATCTACGTACCAGCGTATTTCCCCCGGTTCCCACTCTATAGAATAAGTATGAAAGTCGGTATAATCTTCTCCCTCGGGAAAGTGATACTCCGTGCCTTTGTAAGTATTATTTGGATATTCCTCGCCATAATGAATGGTTCCGCCAATCGTTTCTGTATCTTTCCCGGCGGCTTCCATAATGTCGATCTCGCCGGAAACGGGCCAGTCTCCATATACTTCATCCTCAGGCATCATCCAAAAAGCAGGCCAGAAACCCTGCCCCTCAGGCAGTTTCATTCTAGCTTCAAACTTTCCATATTTCTGACTGAACAGCCCTTTGGTTTTTAATTTAGCAGAGGTGTAGTCATAACTTCCAAATTGATCACTTACTGACTCTTCCTTAGCTTTAACAATAAGTTTTCCGTCCTCGATATAGGAGTTATCCGGCGAGTCAGTATAATACTGCAATTCGTTATTTCCCCAACCTGGAGAAATAGGCTCGCCTTTTTCATCCACCATCCAATTTCCCGTATCATATGTCCACTTAGACTCATCGATTTCAGTCGAAATAAATTCATCTGACCATACAAGAGACCAGTCAGAGGCTTCCTGCCTCTCTTTCACGATAACCACTTGGTTTAACTTTGAGTTCAACGATTTCACTTCATTTTGGATATTCTCTGCAATATAAACTGTGCCGCTCACTTTTGTGTTTTCAAGTAGAATATTTCCAGGAGCAGCCCCTTGTGTTATGAAAAGATTACCTTCAATTTCGGTATCCGCTACGGTAATGTCGGAATGATTGATCCACGCATTTCCTTTAATTTGCTTTTCTGAATATTTTCCTTCTTTGTAAAAATACCCCTCAATCAAAGAGTCGGCCAGGAATACGGCATCTATTCTTTTAAGCGGTTTGCCTTTACCTTCTTCCCATTGCTCTGTAAAGGATTTAGGCAATAGATTTTTTAAGATCTTTTGTGCCTCTTCTTGTTTGATCACTTCATTTTTGTTATTTACTGAAAAACCGGCTTCTTGAATGTTTTTAAAAACGCGTTCACCGCTGATATTAAATAAGTTTCCGATTAGCAAAGTAAATTCACTATAGGACATCGCTGCATTTTCATTCTTTTTCTTCAAGTCTTTTAGGAGACCTCTTTCTTCCCAACGTTCAAAACTTTCTTCCGCTTTCTCTGCATCAGCAGGGAATGCCATAGTTTGAAAAACAACAGCTGCCACTAAAAGAGCGACTAAAATTTTTTTCAATTTACTCCTCCTTCATTCTATTGACACTTCAGGGAAACCGGTTTCGTCATCAGTAAAAAAAATTAGGTTAATGGAAACCCTTTGTTTTTAATCGTATTTTTGTACCAGTGATAACTTTCTTTTCTTGTTCTTTCCAAAGTCTCAAAGTTAACATGGATGATACCAAACCGTTTATCATACCCTTCCGCCCATTCAAAGTTATCGAGCAGTGACCATAAGATATACCCTTTAATCGGGACCCCTGCTTTGATGGCTCTGTGCAAAGACGTAATGTGCTGTTTTAAATAGTCAATCCGTTCTTGATCATTTACGCTGCCTTCTTGAACTTCGTGGTTATAGCAGGCTCCGTTTTCTGTAATATATATTGGAATTTCGCCATAGGTTTCCCTTAGGTTTACGAGTACTTTAAAGAAACCGTCGGCATAGATCGGCCAGCCAATATCTGTTCTCCGATTATCCAGCGGGACTTCCTCTACTTCAAACAACCCGGAACCTTCCTTGTGACGGCCGAGGCTTCCTGAGTAATAATTAAGGCCCATAAAATCAATAGGCTGGGAAATCACTTCGAGATCTCCACTTTCCAATTTTAAAAAGGCGTTTTCTTTTTCAAAGATTTGAAGCAGCTCTTCAGGGTAAGAACCTTTAAATACTGGATCCATAAACCATTCCTTCTGCCACAACATCCCACGGCGGCTTGCATCGCGATCTTCAGAAGCAGGGCTGTAAGGTTCCAGCCACCCCATATTTGGCGCATACCCAATCTGCCCATCTGGTACTACTTTCCTAAAGGCCTGCACAGCTTTTCCATGAGCAACTAATAAATGATGAGACACATCAACTGCAGCCTGCAAGTCTTGTTTACCTGGAGCGTGTATCCCTAAGTAATTTGATAAAAACGAGGCACACCAGGGCTCATTTATCGTAATCCAGCTTTTCACCTTGTCGCCGAATTCCTTAAACATTGCCTCTGCATACTCCTTAAAAGCCTCTATCGTTTCACGGCTTTCCCATCCGCCCCTATCCTGAAGAATTTGAGGCAGATCCCAGTGATAAAGGGTAATCATTGGTTCAATATCATGAGCAATCAGCTCTTCAATCAAGTTTCGGTAATAGTCCACACCCTTGGGATTTAACTCTCCTGTTCCTTCCGGCATCACCCTTGACCAGGAAATCGAAAAGCGATAAAGATCTACACCCAATTCTTTTAGGTGTTGAACATCCTCTTTATATAAGTGATAGCTGTTACAGGCTGTATCTCCATGATCTCCGTTTTTCACGTTTCCCTTCGTGTGAGAAAACGTGTCCCAGATCGAAGGACTTCTCCCGTCTTCCCGCGCCCCTCCTTCGATCTGGTAGGATGCAGTGGCAGCTCCCCACTTTAATTCTTTAGAAAACTCTATTGTCGTCATTTGCTAACCTCCATGAATATCGGAAACCTACCTTTCAATGCTTGATGACCGTATGACAAGCTCCGGATCCACTTTAACCGGATGGATATCGTTGTTTCCTTGAATAAGGTCATTGAGCATATTAGCAGCCAGTTTCCCCAATTTCTGTTTATCTTGTTTAACTGTTGTAAGCGGGGGATCACTGTATCGACAGGCTTCAATATCATCGCAGCCAATCAGCTGAATATCTTCAGGTACAGACAGTCCTTTTTCCTTAATCGCTTTCAGGGCTCCGAGTGCCATCATATCTGAAGCAGCAAATACTGCTTCGGGAAGTTCTTTCGTCTGCAGGATTTCTTTCATAGAATCATAGCCGCTCTGCTCGAAGAAATCTCCAAACTTCACCCATTCTTCCTTAATTGACATCCCGAATTGCCTCATGGCATCAATAAATCCTTGATTTCGAATGCCTGCTACTAAAGAATCCTGTTTCCCGCCTATATAAGCAACCTTTCTTATTTGATTTAAGTAGAAAAACTCTACGACTTTTAATCCTATTTTTGCGTTATCCGTCATAATATAACTTGATCTTGGCCCATTAAACTCAAGGTCAATACCAATACAAGGAGTATTGCTGTTAGAGATCTCGTGAATTTCCTCTTCAATTTCATCTCCTGCAATGATTAAACAGCCATCGACATGAAAATGCTTGCATCTCTCTAAATACTGGCTTTCTCCCTGATAAAATTTTTCGTTGGAAAATAAGAGGAGATCATATCCTTGGGCACCTACTGTTTTCTTAAACGTATTTACTACCTCATTAAAAAACGGGTGCTTAAAGTCGACATTAATTTTCCCTGCATATATTAAGCCTATCAAGTTTGATTTCTTAGTAGCCAATGATTTTGCTGAAAACGTCGGCTGGTATTTGGTATCTTTAATGATTTTATATACTTTATCTCTCGTTGCTTCGCTGATCCCGCCATAATTGTTGATTATTTTTGAAACAGTGGCAGGAGATACACCAGCCATTTTAGCAATATCTCTAATTGTCAGATCCAATCTTTACATCTCCTTAATAGCCGCTATCTCAATAATTGTATCAACAATTGGCCAGAGTAGCATTGCTTATTTAATCGATCCTTCCGTAATACTGGAAATAAACCATTTGTTAAATATAAGAAAAATAACAATTAACGGTACTGTTGCCCAAAATACTCCTGAAAGCAGCATCCCAAAATCAACACGAAACGCATTGTTTAAAGATGCCAGCGCTACTTGCAGTGTATAGGAAGAAGGATCGCGTAATACGGTAAACTGCCATAAGAACTCTCCCCAGACAAGTGTGAATACAATGATCCCAAGAGTAGCGAACGCAGGCTTAATAATAGGAAGTACTATGCTTCGGTAAATTCTGAAATTGGAACAGCCATCTAACTTAGCTGCCTCAATTAGCTCATCTGGTACTGACTCACTAATATACTGTCTCATTAGAAAAATCCCTAAAGGATTAAGAAGAAACAAGATACCCGCACCAAACAATGTATCCAGCCACCCTAACTGAGATACAAGATAAAACTGTGGAATCAATCCTAATTGAGGCGGGATAACCATCGTAAGCAGAATACAGATAAACAAAAAGTTTTTACCTGGAAATGTAAACTTAGCAAAAGCAAAGCCAGAAAGTGAACTAATCAATAACACGACGATCGTAACACTTGTACACAATAGAACTGTGTTCCACATAGCTTGAAAAAACGGGATCGTATCCAATACTTTCAGGAAGTTCTCTACAAGCATGTTTCCAGGCACAAGTGTAGGCGGTATAGAATTGTAAGCGGCACTCGGCTGTGTAGCCATGACGAACATCCAGTAAAACGGAAAAATAGACAGGGCAGAGGCAGTACCCAACAGTATATATATAGGAAGACTACCAGACTTTAGTTTTTTCCCTTGTTGATTCATATCTCTAAGCCCCCTTCTTTCTTCGGCCCGCTCCTGAAGTTAACCACGTATTGAGAGCAGCAGCTGCTACAATTATAATCAGCAGCAGAACAGCTGTTGCGGATGCTGTTCCAAATGATCCTAAACTAAACGCATCTCTGTACAGATACATAACGACTGTCATGGCTTCATCACGTGTAAAGGCAGAACCGCCTAAAAATACAGTAGGCTCAGCAAAAAGCTGAAGTGCCCCTACGGTAGACATGAAAACGGTTAGTAAAATAAATGGTTTTAATAACGGGATGGTAATATGAAAGAACTGCTGTGCCTTATTAGCGCCGTCAATCGTTGATGCTTCATATAGATGTTTAGGAATACTTTGCAGTCCGGCTAAATAAATAATCGTGTTATATCCGACCCACCTCCAGAAAACCATAAGGGAAATTGCAAATTTAGCTCCCCACTCTGAAGTTTTCCAGCTCACAGGGTCAATTCCAAACCAACCGATAACATAGTTAGCAAGAGCTGTTTCATTGCTGCTGAAAAACACGCCAAACACTAAAGCGACCGCTACCATCGATGTGATATATGGCATAAAGATGGTCACTCTAAAAAAGTTGGTAAACCGAATGGCTGCCATGTTTAAAAATACAGCGATAATCAGGCCGACGATCAGCTGAGGTGCCGTTCCCATCAAACCAATAATTACAGTATTATATAAAGATTTCCAAAATAGCGGGTCCTGAAGTACAACCACAAAATTGCTCAGACCGACAAAATCCATTTCTCCTAGACCATTCCACTCCTGAAAAGCAAGTAAGATGCTAAAAATTGCAGGATAAAGGCCGATGATTCCGAAGATGATAAAGAAGGGAGCTACATATAAATACCCAGATATCATATCCTTCTTTTTTTCAGACATTCGCCTTCCTTTTGAAGAAGAGACGTATTGCTGTTTTTCTACATTTTCCAATTTTCTACCTCCTGACATAGGAAAGCTGGCATAAAAAGGGCCGAATCAGAAAAACATTCGGCCCTTTATTAATTACCGTTGAATCAAGCCTTCAATACGTTCAACGGCATTCTGCCACTCTTTCTCTGGGTCTCCGCCTTCCTGTACATTTCTAAGTGCTGTTAACACTTCATTGTTAACGGTTACATACTTAGGCCCCTTGTAAACTTCCGGAATCTCTTTAGCTGCTTCTGCGAAATAAGCCGCCGTGTTCTGCCCGCCAAAATATTCATCTTCGTTTTCTTTGAATTCTTCCATCTCATATACTTCTGGAGTAGATGGGAACAGACCGCTTTCGGTAAAGGACTTCATTTGATTTTCTGGAGAAAGAAGCCATTTAGCAAATTCATAAGCTTCTTCACTCTGCTCTGTTTCAGCAGGGATAGCTACGTAAGAGCCTCCCCAGTTTCCAGCAAACTGGTCAGGAAGTGTAGTTACTCTCCATTTTCCAGAAGCTTCCGGTGCATTCTCTGTCATATATCCTTTCAACCATGCAGGCGCCATTTCAACTGCAAAATCTCCCTTGTTTAATGCATTTGCCCACTCAGGCGTCCACATTTCATAGTCACCTACATAGCCTTTTTCATTCAACTCAACAGCATAATCATAAGCATCTTTCACGCCATTATCTTCTTCGTTAATCAATAACTCCCCGTCACGATTAAAATAGCTGACTTCAAGAGCATCCATATTCGCTCTAAACGCCATTTCCATACTATCTACCATTGGTTTGTCTGTGCTTTCCAACACTTTATCCGCAGCATCTGCAAATGCTTCAGGTGAAGAAATTAATTGACTCACTTCATCTGGGTCTGTTGGAAGACCTGCATTTTCAAATACCTCCGAATGATAGTACATAGCTTTTGGACCAATATCTGTTGGAAGACCAAAGAGGAAATCTCCTTCCCCGTTCTCCGCCACATTCCACTTCCATTCTAAGTATCCATCCTGAATTTCATCTGCACCTAAATCATACAAATTAACAAACCGTTCCTGAGCATCTCTGTAACGATCCAGCTGATCCACTTCAATCATAGTAAGATCCGGTGCTCCTGTCCCGGCTGATATTGCAGTAAATAAACTATTATGATGGTCATCAAGTTCAGATGTTTTAATATTAATTTTAACCTCAGGGTTTTCTTCCTCATACTCTTTTGCTAATTCTTCATAGTTTGTTGCTCCAAATACCCAAAAATCTAAAGTAACATCTTCTTCTCCAGAAGCTGAATCATCTCCGCTGCAGGCAAACAAAAAGACGCTGATACTGATCAACAGTACTAAAAGCAGACTTCCTTTCAATTTCATCTAGACTTTCCTCCTTGTTATTGTGCTGAATCATTTAGGAAACCGGTTTCCTAAATGTTCAAAAAAAATCAATTGATTGAACAACTTAAATTGATTATATGCGGTTTTGTATTCGTTTTCAAGCATTTTTTCAGAAAATTCATCTTTATTTTGTAAACCGGTTTCCATAACTTACATCTCAATGTTTAATATCCCAACAAATCCTATTAAAACAATTATGTAAACGCTGACATTTTATTCGAAAAACTATGTACCTTTTCTTCTTTCAATGTTATAATAAAAGTGTACAAAAGATAAAATCAATTAAATAAACAGTTTAGGCGGCTCAACCATCTAAAATTCGTTTCCATTACGAATAGATTTGATGGTCATAAAAGGGAACACAAAACCTGTGGATAGGAATGGGAAACGCCCTGTTATGAGGCCATCCGGATTGGCTCTGCATGTATAAGCATAGCAGAGAGAGCAGATTTACCCATTTAATTTGTAAGACTATGACCCTAATATAGGTTTGAATCCCACCTATAAAGGTAGTTGTACAATTAAGTGTATTTTTGCAAAAACCACCCTTTCTTTAAAAAAGGAGGGTAAAAATTAGACTTAACCACTGACTGGAGGAAGCGGATTTTTAAGAATTATTCTCGAGTTATAGTTGGAAAGAATGTAAGATCGCGAATGATTCTTACATGGTTGGGTCACCTAAGCTGTTTATCCTCTTACCTGTTCCTTTAAGGAACAGGTTTTTATTTTTTATGAACGCTATGCAAAAGGGATCACCTGTATGGATGGTGATCCCTTTTTGTTAACCTCTTTTCTTCTTAGCAGCTCATTAGTTTTCAATGACTTCCCGTTCATTTACGGGCTGGACTGGCCGATCTGTATCATTATGAATCTGTTTGAATTCCTCAATTTGTTCTTTTGAGGCCTGGACAGGTTCTTTAAACAAAGCCCAATTGATCTCCTCAGTACAAGGAGGGGTGGTTAATGAGCCTTCATAATGGAGGGTAGTTTGATCTTCAGGAATTAATCCTTCTACATCAATTGGTTCCTCAAGCTCTACATTCTGTTCGGTTTCCTCAGCAGGGAGTTCGTCCCAGAATTCTGATAATGCCTCATTCTCTTTTCCTTCTTCTATCATGATTCCAATGACAGCCGAGTTCCCATCTTCACTTTCATGTACAAAATGCAGTTCCATGTCATACGTCTGGTCACTAATTAAATGCTCACTGGGTGCATGAAAATGAAACTGCTTAAGCTGATATTCCTTTTCTCCCAGCACCATCGTATTAACTGCCCCTTTCGCATTTGCCTGAACGGCGTGACCGTTATTAGCTAATGAGAAATTAGAAGGTTGATAGTTTAACGATATGTCCTCCATCTCCTCACTTTCATTTGTATCAGATAGACTTATATTTATCGGCGATTGTTCTTCCCCCTCAGCGCAAGCTGCATATTCAGGGTCTAATTCCCCCCAATTTTTAGGACCTGTCTCCCCATCATAGGACCATGCAGCCCCTTCTTCCTCTTGTTCTTCCTGTGATCCTGTTTCCCGTGACGACTCCTGACAGCCCCCTAAACCAAAACTGATTGAGGCAGCTAAAAAAGGGTAAGCTAATAACTTCTTTGACATATGTATACTCCTCTCCACTACTACTTCCTTTCTCTTTCTGATTCCCTTATTTGGTAAAATTCGAATCTAGGCTTTACTACTAAAAGTTTCAAAGTTATGCCAACTGAATGGTAACTTTTCTCCTTCTATAGTTCGAGAGGTTTCCATATAAGCAGCAAAAAAAGCAGACCGCTCTATGAGTGGTCTGCTTTTATAAACTATATTTTCCCGCTCCCTGTTCTTTCACGGGTTATTTGTTCTGCTTCTGTTTCCTGCTTCTCCGGATGCTTTGTTAAGGTAAAGAATAAGATTAAACCTATTAAAGAAGTAGTGAATAAAATGGCCCCCATCGGTACAGCTGTCGTTTCATTAATACCTACTAGAGGTGAAACTAGTGAACCAAATAAGAGTGGAAGCATTCCTAAAACAGCGCTCGCACTTCCTGCCCGGTGTCCCTGTTTTTCCATCGCCAGTGTAAACGTACTTGTTAAAACCATTCCCATCGCTGTCATATAAATAAAGATCGGGATAACGATGGAAGGCAGCGGCCCTTCCACGATAGTCATCGTTAAAAGTACTGTCGTGGCACTTGCTGCAATAATTACCGCCGTTTTCAGAAGGGTCCTTTCATGAATATATCCTCCCAGGCGTCCGATAATAAAGCTTCCTGAAATAATTGCCAGCCCGTTTATGCCAAAAAGGATACTAAACACCTGGGGAGAAACACCATAGATTTCCTGATAAACAAACGGTGTTCCTGACACATAAGCGAAACTGCCGCCATGGACAAATCCTATAGTTAATGCATAACCAATAAAGGAAGAGTCTTTAAACAAACTGCCAATCGTTCCAATTGAGCTGCCCACTGAGCTTGGAATTCTCATCTCCACTGGAAGGGTTTCTTTTAATTTTAGAAAAACAGTTAATACAATTAACAGTCCAAGTAAACTAAGTGTGTAAAAAATGGTCTGCCAATTGGCAAATGGCAGCAGCAGAATTGCTCCTCCAGCCATTGGAGCAATCATCGGTGCTGTAGCATTAATGACCATAAGCAATGCGAAAAATTTCGTCAGCTCTCTTCCTGAGAACACATCACGAACGACGGCACGTGACAGCACCACACCTGCTGATGCGGTAAACCCTTGTAAAAAGCGGGCCGCTACTAAAGTAATAATATTTGGAGCCAGAGCACACAGTAGAGAAGAAACAGCAAATAATAAGAGAGAAATAATTAACGGCTTTCTTCTTCCCTGAGCATCGCTGATCGGACCAACGACAATCTGCCCGACTGCTAGCCCGATTAAACAAGTCGTTAAGCTGAGCTGTACTAGTGAAGCACTCGCTTCTAAATCACTCGCAATTCCCGGAAAGCTCGGTAAATACATATCAATATTAAGAGGTCCGAGGATCCCAAGCATTCCCAGAAGAAAAGCGAGTGCTATACGTTCTTTTCCTGTTGGATTATGAAGCATGATGAAAACACCTTTCCTGACAATCTATTTTCCTTCATTGAATCTACCATCTTTTTAACTCTTTTAAACTCGCTGGCCAATATTTTAAATATTACCACAATCTATGGGAATATTTAGTTTTCATGGATTATCTGTTAAGAATTTTAGGATTATTTTACTGATTCCCCTGTACTGGCATCATGCTTAGAACACGAAGTGACTAAAATCCCTTTGGTCCAAATTAATAAAACATAGGCCGTTTACCCTGCAAGCCTCCTCAATCAATTTACATTCATTTACAATTCATTAAAAATTACCACCTATAATACCAAGTGTTACTTAAACAGGAAAGGAGCAGAACGTATGACTGAGAAAAAATCAATGGAGCAATTAATTCAACAGCTGAATGAAAAGACATTAGAAAAAGATTTGGACAGAAGGGATTTTATTCACGGAGCCGGTAAAATTGCCGGAATTTCCCTTGGTATGGTTATTGCACAGTCCTTAGGAACCGTTCATGTAAAAGCTGAAGAAAAGTTTAAAAACTACCCTTTTACGCTTGGCGTTGCATCTGGAGATCCTCTCCATGACAGTATTGTATTATGGACAAGATTAGCAGCTGATCCTTTAAATGGCGGAGGGATGCCACAGCGCAGCATCCCGGTGAAATGGGAAATAGCAACAGATGAGAATTTCAGGAATATCGTTCAGCGAGGTACAGAAATTGCCTCCCCGGACCTTGCTCATTCTGTTCATGCAGAGGTGGAGAACCTTCAGCCAAATACTATTTATTATTATCGCTTTAAAGCAGGTCAGGATTTCAGTCCAACAGGCAAAACGAAAACCCTTCCTGCCTCTGGAACTCCTGTATCAGAACTTACTTTTGCTTTTGCATCCTGTCAGCAATACGAACACGGATATTTCACGGCTTATAAACATATGGCAAAAGAAGACCTCGACCTTGTCTTTCACCTCGGGGACTACATATATGAATATGGCCCAAATGAATATATTTCAGGAAGCGGTAATGTAAGGATGCATAAAGGCCCGGAAATCAGATCACTTGAAGATTATCGCAATCGCCATGCCCAATATCGGTCAGATAAGGACCTTCAGGCCGCCCATTCTGCTTTTCCATGGGTAGTGACGTGGGATGACCATGAAGTTGAAAATAATTATGCCGATCAAATCCCTGAAAAAGGACAGTCTGTAGAGGAATTTGTTAAGCGGAGAATTGCTGCCTATCAGGCTTATTACGAACATATGCCGCTTAGAAAATCTTCCATGCCGCATGGGCCGGATATGAAATTATACCGCGATTTTTCTTATGGCAGCCTTGCTGACTTTTATGTACTGGATACCCGGCAGTACCGTTCTGATCAAGCAAACGGCGATAAAAGTTCCCCTCAGACAGAAGAATCGCTTGACCCTTCCCGGACACTGCTCGGAAGTGAACAGGAGCAATGGCTGCTCGATAGGATGGATCATTCAGAGGCTCAATGGAATGTTTTAGCTCAGCAGATTTTCTTCTCTAAGCGTAATTACGGACCAAGTGAAGAAGAACCATTATTCAGTATGGATGGTTGGGATGGATACACACCGGCACGTGACCGTATTACAGACTTTGCCAATTATAAAGAACTAAATAATTTAATTGTACTAACAGGAGATGTCCATGCCAGCTGGGCATCGAATCTTCTCGCTGATTTTAATGACATAACCTCCCGCGTTCTAGGAGCAGAGTTCGTCGGGACTTCTATTACATCGGGAGGAAATGGCGCTGATAAGCGGGCTGATACAGAACGAATATTAGAACAGAACAAACATATTAAGTTTTTTAATGACTACAGGGGATATGTTCGCTGTAAAGTCACTCCTACCCGATGGAAAACAGACTATCGCGTCATTCCGTTTGTAACCCACCAGGGAGCAGATATCTCAACAAGGGCTTCCTTTGTTTATGAAAAGGATCAGGAAGGTTTAAAAGAGGTTTCAGCCTCCATCGTTCCACAAGGCAAGCAATTTTCGGATGAGGTGGAAACGGACCGTTATAAAGCACATGACAACGCCCACAGCATTCAGTCTAAAAAGCAAAAGCAGCTGAATTAATAGAGGAGGAATAAAAACCATGCTCACAAACATCGGCATTCCAGGATTGATTTTAATTTTAGTCATTGCCCTGATCATTTTCGGTCCTTCCAAGCTTCCCGAAATCGGACGGGCCTTTGGCAAAACACTCACAGAATTTAAAAATGCTTCTCAAGATTTGATCTCAGGTGAAGGAAAAGGTAAGGAACAGAAGGAGAAAGAAACAAAGGATGAAGAGCAGAATAACGAGCAGTCCTCAGCACGTTAAGGCTTAAGGAGGGGAACAAAAGGTGGAAGAGAAAAAACTGCAGCTGATCGGACATTTAGAAGAGCTGCGAAACCGTATTATTTTTACTCTCGCAGCCTTTATAGGTTTTATCATATTCGGCTTTGTTTTTGTAAAACCCATTTATAGCTGGCTGATCAGGGATTTGAATGCGAAACTTGCCATTCTGGGACCAGGTGACATCCTTTGGGTTTATTTAATGATTGCAGCCGTCATAGCCATCTCACTCACAATTCCGGTAGCTGCCTTTCAAATCTGGCTGTTCGTATCCCCTGCCTTAAGCAGCAGGGAAAGAAAAATCACTCTGCAGTTCATTCCTCCCCTCTTCCTTCTTTTCTTAGGAGGAATGGCCTTTGGATATTTTTTCTTATTTCCAATTGTGCTTAATTTCTTATTGGGGTTGTCTGAAGGCCAGTTTGCCATGATGTTTACTGCAGATAAATACTTTCGCTTTATGCTCAGCCTTACCGTTCCTTTTGGATTATTGTTTGAAATGCCTTTAATCGTATTGTTCTTAACACGTTTAGGTATTTTAAATCCGTTACGGCTTAAAAAAGCGAGAAAAGTTTCTTACTTTTTATTAATTGTCTTATCTGTCCTTATTACACCACCTGACTTTCTTTCAGATGTACTGGTTATCGCACCTTTACTGCTTCTATATGAAATAAGTATTACGTTATCCAGCTTTGTTTATAAACGGCAATTAAAAACATCAGCTGAACATAAAGCGGCTTGAGGAGGAATAATGAATGAATAAAAATATCAATCGCAGGGACTTTCTTAAAGTAAGTGGAATCAGTACCGCAGCCATGGCTTTAAGTACTACAGGACTTTTTTCTTTTAGTGAAAGCAAAGCACTGGCATCTCCGGGCAGAGCAAAAAAAGCAGTTGCTGGGTATGGTCCTCTTTCCAAAGATCCCGGCGGAGTTCTTAACCTTCCCAAAGGGTTTCAATATCGAATAATTTCTGAAGAAGGGAAAAAACTATCTGACGGACGTCCGATCCCTCAAAAATTCGATGGTATGGCTGCTTTTCCAGGTAAAGACAATTCTACTGTTCTCGTAAGAAATCATGAACTTGATGGAAATACGAAATATCCTGTCATTGGAAAAAACCCTTATCAAAAAGATCGTACAGGAGGAACGACTACTCTGGTTGTAGGCCCTGATCGAAAAATCCAGAAAGAGTACGTCTCCTCTTCTGGTACCATCCGTAATTGCGCAGGAGGTGCCACACCTTGGGGCACTTGGCTGACTTGTGAAGAAACATTGAAAGAAGGACATGGTTACGTTTTTGAAGTTGATCCATTGGACCCTGAAAACAAGTTGTCCCGTACGCCTATTCGTGACATGGGAGCATTTTCACATGAAGCAACGGCCATTGACCCGGCGACTGGCATTGTATATTTAACCGAAGATGCAGGACCGAGTTATCTATACCGCTTCATTCCTAATGACCGCAGCCAAAGAGTCGGTGCCCTTCAAAAAGGTGGAAAGCTGCAGGCAGCGGCCATGGAGAAAATGAGTGGTAATCACACAAGTGAATATTATACAGGGCAGGAATTCGGAATTGTATGGAAAGATGTCGATCCTGAAAAACCAACCTTTGATGCTGGACAGAAAGGCTGTATCCAGTTCAGCCGTCTAGAAGGAGCTTATTTTGAAGGCGGGGTCTTCTGGTTTGATGATACATCAGCAGGCAGCAAAGACTTAGGTCGGGTTTACCGGTATATTCCGGCTTCAAATACACTCGAGCTCTTCTATGAATCAACTTCTGCCAATGACCTTGAAATGCCGGATAACATTTGTATTACCCCATGGGGAGATTTATGGATTGCCGAAGATGGAGATGGAGTAGACCGCATTATCGGAATGACACCAGAGGGAGAAACCTATGTATTTGCTGAGAATCTACTAAATAATTCTGAACTCGCAGGTCCTACCTTTTCAGCAAAAGGCGATACATTTTTTGTGAATATCCAGACACCAGGGCTGACATTCGCAATCTGGGGTCCATTTGCCCGCAGGAATGCCGGACGCAGGAGACAAATGGGATATGCCGCACCGCCTGACGCTTATGCTCCGAGAATCAATGAAAAGGTCTCAGCGTTTGCAGAAATGAACGGGATTTCTAGTTTAGAAGCAGCAGCTTACCAGCGTCATGGAATGCCAATTGGATAATTTTAAAAAGGCTAGCCAGGGGATCTCCTGACTAGCCCTTATTTTTGCAAGGATTTTCTTTCATGTTGAATCATCCATTTCTTTCGTGGAATTCCACCGCCATATCCCCCTAATTCTCCATTTGAATTTATTACACGATGACAGGGAAGGATGACAGCAATCTGATTTGCTCCATTAGCACGGGCCACCGCACGATAAGCAGTAGGCTTACCAAGAGAAGCAGCCATCTCTGCGTAGGACAGCGTCTCCCCATAAGGGATTTTCTGCAAGGCTTCCCATACTTGCTTTTGAAATGGGGACCCGAGCAATTTTACAGGAGTTTTAAACTCTGTTAATGTCCCTTCAAAATATTTATCTAATTCTACTTCAAGGGAACTTATAATTGCGGTAGATCCCGGAATTATGGCAGACTTCGTTTTTTGCCGTAATCGTTCAATTTCACGTTCAAGCCCCCGGCGTTGTACAAATTCGAGCAGATAAAGAGCTTCATCATCTGCTGCAGCCACCATAGGTCCAAGCCTAGTATCCATCCAGGATGCCTTAAGAACATTACAATTCTCCTGAAGTCCGGGAGGTGTACCCATAATGCTAGAGAACGCGTCTCTAAAACCGCTGCTTGATTCATACCCCGTGGAAATCTGTGTATCAATTACGGAATGGCCGTTTCTTATGTGTCTAAATGCCAATCCCATTCTTCTGGCTCTGGCATATTCTACAAAAGTCATTCCAAACCTCTTCTTAAATTGTCTCCTTGCCGTTGAAGGATCAACCGAAAAGCGTTGAAGGTCTTCATCTTTCCACCGTTTCTCTGGTTCTTTTTCAACGGCATCCACCAAAACAGACACAATTTCTGATACAAGGTCTGGATGAGAGAGAGGCCGGCATCGTTTACAGGGGCGGAATGAGGCTAAAAGTGCCTCTTCTGCCGTTTCAAAAAATTCACAGTTTTCCCATTTAGGTTTTCTCGCCGGACAGGTAGGCCTGCAAAAAACACCTGTTGTCTTTACACCAACAAAAAAGACACCTTCATACTCTGTTTTTCGATCTATTAATGCTTGATAGTACTCTTTTTCTAATTCCAGTGGCAGCAACTGTGTCACCTCAATTTATAGGTTTGATTTGATACCTTTATTATAAATCGCCGGGACAGAGCGTGCAGCCGAAAATCAGGCATTAATTTTTTTGTGGCATGCTATCACCTTGACACCGTCTTTACCACCTGACTCAAATTCAATATGTTTATGTTACTGTTATTAACCCGCCATTATTTTCTATAATCTCCAACCACTATTGGAGGATAATATTCTTAGTCTATGTTAAGGTTGGTTCATGCCTGATTTAAGGAGTCATTATTTTGGAATTACTTCCACTGATTAAGAATGCAGGATTTACAGAAGCTCTGTTTATGGATAGTGTCGGTAATGAATGCAGCCTTCTCTTAAAAAACGTTCATTCCAATGAACAGTTTTTTCATCAACTTAAAATTGTTCCGACAAGAATAGAATACTACCCCTTAGAAAGAAAACCATACCTTTATTTTTTCGAAAAAGAAAAACCCACAAAAGTTAAGCTTATAAAACAAGTGTTATAAAAGCCTGAACCTTCCGTTCTCCTAAATCTAATTAAAGATAAAAAAACTCTCTAATTTTAGAGAGTTTTTTTATACTGGCTTATATCTTAAATGGGAAATCCCCTGAAGATACCCATTTAGATCCTGCCCATACAATAATCTCTGCGGCCAGGAAAAAGAAAACCACCCAGACGCCTAAGGAAAGGAGGGTCTCATGGAAATCATACATGCCAGGTAAATAATAAGCACCTTCATGTCTCATCATCGTGAAAGCGTAAAACATGCCAAATGTGAAATTTCTCGACCATTGGCTGACATTATAGGTGAAGACACCTTCTTTCCAGCCATATGTCCGAACTCTCTTTACAGCCCTTAATATTTCTAACAATTCTACAAGGAGAACCATACTAAATACAATCAGCCAATAAATTAACATAAAAAACGGCGAGATGCCGCCTGCTGCGATGAGGGCCAGACCCGTAATAGATAAAGCTCCATGAATAATACAATTCGTACTTGTCCAATCTTCTGCGATCGACCAATGATGAAGTTTATATCGACGGCCAATTAAAAAGATTCCAATAAAGTAAAAAACAATCCCAGCCAGGGTGGCCGTCATCAATAGTGATGTAGGAAGGAAAGGAAACATATCTCCCCAAAGTATAACTAGAGACTGGGTAGCTACCGTGGATAATAAAACCGTTCCGTGGGGCGAATGAGCTCCAGAATATTTGATCAGCTTTGTAAAGCTGTAAATGCAAATAACCATAAATAAAACATAAAGGCCTGTATTTAATACGGCAATCGCTTGTGCGGCTGCCAGCAAATCAGGATAGTATTTTAAAGTTACCTCACTCAAAACGGAAAGTCCCGCGATCCATGATCCTATGACAAATGAATTTACAGGGTTTTTCAAAAGACTATAAAAGAAACCGCGAAACAGCTGACGGGCAAGGGCTGAGTAAATGATGATTCCAAAAACTGCAAGAACCCCCGTGAGTACCTGTCCTATAACCAAATGAAAAAAAGGAAGGGCTTCTATTGCTGCGTAAAGAAAAACGCCTAAAGCCATAATGATTGAAGCGGAGGCCGGATTTACAATTTTCAATGAATGATCGTTAGTCATAAGAGACACTCTCTTCTCTTTATTATCGTTCCCATTATAAGGTTTCCGGCAAATAAAGAGAAGAATTCTTTTATAAAAAAATGAATGAGAAAACGAAGATTCACCTTCTTTTTCTTATATACAAAACAACCAGGCTCACAATGAGAACAGCCAATATGGCATAAATAAATTTTGAATACACTTCCATGTAACGAACAATCTCTGACCACGATTCCCCAACAGAGGCTCCTAAAACTACAAGTACAACATTCCAAATCAGCGTTCCGAATGTAGTAAATACTAAGAAAACACCTATATTCATTTTAGACATACCTGCAGGTATCGAAATCAGACTTCTGATCAAAGGGACAAATCGGCAGAAAAATACCGTCCATGGACCATAACGGTCAAACCACTTGTCCGCTTTACGGACATCCTGCTTCGTCAGACGTAAAATATGCCCCCATTTTTCAATAATCCTTTCAAGTCTTTCAGTATTTAACAGTAGACCTATTCCATAAAGAATGACCGCACCGGCAACAGATCCCCCAGTCGAAGCCAATACCACACCAAATACACTAAGATGAGAGGTAGTCGTTACAAAACCTCCAAACGTTAAAATAACCTCTGAAGGTACGGGCGGGAAAATATTCTCTAGCGAAATTAATAAGAAAATGCCTAAGTAGCCGTATTCATTGATAATACGCATAAGCCATTCTTCCATGATGTTCCTCCTTATACAGTATAGGTCTATGTAATTCACAAATTGATTGCCGAAACACATTCTCCCTCAAATTTTACGTTTAACTCTTTACATGTTCGGTTATAAATCCTATGAGATCAGATTTACAAAATTATGTATTAAAGGAGATGTTTAACTATGGCAGATCGTTACAAAACAGGTGAAAAGGCTCCAGAAAACGGCACTTATGAATTTGATGGTTTAACTGATGGAAGAAAAAGCAGTAACCCTACAGAAGATGAAAAACAAGTAAAACTTGAAAGCGGAGAAACTTTCCCGCCACTTCGTTCCAGCAAAGAAGCTGCATACTGGAAAAAAGTAAAATAACCTCTCTATAACCTATGCAATAATAACCGGGAAATCGAAGCAGCAAATAATTTTTTATAAAAATAACAGCATTTAATTTAGCAGGAAAATTTAAGAAAGACCTTTACCTTATGGAGGTAGAGGTCTTTTTCATTTTTAAGAGATCAGCCAAACAAACGGGGTTTATTTTCTTTAATCTTTTTAGGAAAAATAAAATGACTGAGAGCAATTAAGAAATCAAGGCCTAAAACTAGTGTCCATAACTTTAGGACACCGTCCAAAGCTTCTGTTCTCTCTTGATCATTTATAAGGAAAATAAGAGCAGCTAGAAATCCAGCACCCATCAGATAAGCAAACACATGACGGATCCAGCTCTTAAAATACTGCCTGGCATACGGTAATCCGCCGAGTTTTTCAGGTGCAGGTCCCTCTTTCGTAATGTAGTACTTAAACCGCACATCCGCCCATTCGATCATACTCTTGCCAAAAGCAACCGAAACACCGATATAAACTGCAGCTATCGCATGAACCGTACCTGCTTCTGCCCCTCTGTATAAATCAACACTTGTAGTAATCAAAAGAATTAAATCAATTAGAGGTGTTAATGCCAGAAAAAACAGCCCTAACTTTTTCCTCTTAAAAATATATCGTATAATTAATCCTGTTAAAATAAAGACCCAGAATCCGACTTCACTTGCTACAATCAGCCAGCCAAGAAAATTCATCTATACCGCTTCCCCTTACCTGTTTGTTACCTTAACTATACTAGGTTACGCAGCGTCATTTGCAAGATTTTTTTTGATAAGGAGAATGGAAATGGAATATTATACGTCTGGTGGAGCCGCCAAGCATTTAAATATTTCTGTACGAACTTTAAGATACTATGACCAAATTAAACTAGTAGTACCGAATAAAAATGAATCCGGAAAACGGCTGTATACGAATAAAGAGCTGATTCAACTTGAAAAAATCTTGTTGCTTAAATCTTCGGCAATGAGCCTTGCGGATATAAAAAAAGTATTGAATAAAATTACGATAGAAGAAGTGCTGACTCTCCACAAATTGAAGCTTGATGATACCATCAGCCAGCTTGAGAAGTCACGGCAGCAAACGCAGGCCCTCTGCCACGTTCTAAAGCTTGAAGGTGATTTGAACTGGGACCAGTTACTTCCGCTTGTTAGAGAGAACACCGAAAAAAATCACTGGGAAGACTATTTTAGTAAGGAGGAAATAACTAAGCTGAAAAGCCGACTTCCGAAAATGGAAGATCCATCAAGCCAGGAATGGATTGACCTAATTAACCAAATAAAATCATGTTTGAAGAGAAGAGTAGAACCTCAATCAGAGGAAGCCAGCATCATCGCTCAAAAATGCCTACTCTTATCTAAAGACCTTTTTAAAAAGGATCCTGAATTAGCCGATAAGTTCTGGGAAGCGAGAAAGTCTCCTCAAGCTTCCACTGAGCTGGGCTTATACCCCCTCTCTCCTGAGATTCTTCAATTTTTGGAAGAGGCGCTCCAACACCTGGATGGAGAAAGTTTTTCATCCATGGGATAAATAGGGGAAGTATTTTCATAAAAAAAAGCTGGACCTGTGTTAGGTACAGCTTTTCCTATTTAGGATAAATGGTTCGCCTCTCATCATTCAGCTACAGGCAGCTTTACAATAAACTGGTGCAAATTACCATCCGTTTCTAATGCAAGAATGCCTCTGTGACGCTCAACGATCTCTTTACTAATAGCTAACCCCAGGCCCGATCCTCCAGACCGCCGGTTACGGGAAGCGTCAATTCTGTATAGACGTTCAAATATTCTAGTACGCTCTTCTTCCGGTATAGGCTGCCCGGGTCCCGTTACAGAAATCACATAAAAACTCTTTTGAATTTCCCCGACTAAGGTAACTGCCCCTTCCCCCTCATAATAACTAAGAGCATTGCGTAAAAGGTTTGTAATGACTTGCTGGATTCCACGACTATCAGCAATTAAGAGTGCAGGTTCAGCTGTAACGGCAAGTTTAATATTTTTTCGTTCAAACTCTAATGAAAACAATTGAGCTACTCGCTGGATAACTTCATCAATTTTTATTTTCTCCGGAGTTATTGGAGAATTATCTTTGCTCCCGTCCCACTCTTTAATCCAGTCAATTTGGCTGAGCAGATCTGTGAGCCGATCCGCTTCGTCAGCTAATGATTGATAAATCTCAGGACTTCCTGCAATGACCCCTTTATTTAAAGCTTCAAGATAACCTTTTAAATTAGAAGTAGGTGTTCTTAGTTCATGAGATATATCACTAAGCATACGGTTTCGACTTTCTTCGTTCCTCTGCAATTGCAAATTTAAATCATTGAAATGAGAGATCAGCTCACTGATTTCATCCTGTTTGCCGTTCACCTTCATAGGAGCCGGGAAGCACCCTTTACGAATCTCCTGAACGGATTTTTTTAAATCCTCAATAGGCCGTAGCATTGACCGTGTGACTTTCCAATACATTACGCTTCCTACCAGAATTGTAAATACGCTGATTACCCAGAAATAACGAAGAAGTTCAACAGAAAAACTTGTCTGGCGGCCCCCCCTCACACCTTCAATGTTGCCTACTAAAAAACAGGCAGATTGATAGATTATCAAGCCACTGAATAAAATAAAACCTGCTAAAATCAGGATATGAATAAGAGTAAGCCGCCCCTGCATGCTGAGTTTCACTCTATTAAAGGGCAAATTTATACCCCATTCCTCTTACCGTAAGAATACGTGCAGGCTGACTGGAATCTTCTTCGATTTTCCTTCTCAGTTTTTTTACATGGGCGTCAATCGATCGAGGAAAAATCTCTGATTCTTCATATGGATGAATATGGTTCATGAGCTGTTCACGTGTAAATACCTGGCCGGGATTTTCCATAAAAAGATAGAGTAAATTAAATTCATAAGAAGTCAGTTTGATTTCCTTGTGATTCAGCCAGACTTCCCCTTTTCTAGGTTTAATAATAAGTCCATCATGAACGATTTTTTGACAAAGCCGTCCTGTGCGTCTCAGGACGGCTTCAACATGGGCCATGAGCTCTTCGGGGCTGAAGGGTTTTGTCATATAGTCATCAGCACCAAGACGCAGACCGGTAATTTTGTCATCCACACGCGCTTTCGCTGACAGCATTATGACAGCGGGATCCTCTGGTGCTTCACTGCTTTTTACCCAGCGGCAAAACTCTTCTCCGCTCAATGAGGGGAGCATTAAATCCAGAATAATTAAACAAGGAGTATGTTTTAAATACAGATCCCGGGCTTCTTCGCCATCATAAGCCTGAAGAGTCTGGTAATTATCACGAACTAAGTAAAGTTTAATCAAATTAGAAATTTTAACGTCATCTTCCACTATTAAAACTTTCGGAATCATCGCTTAATCCTCATCTCCTAAAGTTCTTCATAACGTTGCATCATCATATCATAATTCATTCCACCGAGCATAACAGACTGTACTTTACCTTCTGCATCAATAAAGACAGAAGTAGGGACAGGCCCTATCTCGTAAAGCCCCATAACATCAAGATCCTGATCCATTAGTATCGGAAAAGTCAGACCGAATTCCTGTACAAACGGGTCAACATCCATACGGGAGCTTTCGGTTCCAGTTAAATTAACAGCTAAAATCTTTATATCATTATTTTCATAAAACTTCTGCATATCAGGCATTTCAGCTCGACAGGGAGGGCACCATGTAGCCCAGAAGTTAATAAGTACTTTTTCCCCTCGATAATCTGACAGCTTGACCTTTTCCCCTGCTAAAGTGTTCAGTGTGAAATCAGGAGCCATCTCCCCTTCCTGTACACCTGAAGAGGGCTTAGACTCTCCATCTCCTTCTGCTGACATCTGTGCCCCTTCAGGTGGGTTGGGATCAACTGGTGATTCCGAATCTTCTTCTCCCAAATAATCATAAACAGCCCACCCAAACAAAGCGACAATCAATGTAACAATGATCCATTTTTTCATAATATATTTATCCTCCTATAGAAACAAGACTGAGCCTAAATTAGAAAACCACGTATCCTGAACGAGGCGAAGCAGCATGTTTGAAATACGGGTTAACTGCCCGGTGTATAACAAAAGCCCCATAATAATCATAAGACTCCCTCCCGCTTTCATGATGATCCCGCTGTATTTGACAACTGCCCGGCTTTTTCCGATGAAAAAAGTAAACAATAAAAAAGGAACAGCAAAACCAACTACATAAGCAATAGTATAAAGGAGCCCCTTTCCAGGCTCATTGGCGGCCATAACTAAAATAGAAGCAAAGATAGGACCAATACAAGGTGTCCAACCTGCCGCAAAGCCCATACCTACAAAGATAGTCCCCGCGTAACCTAACGTCCTTTGAGGTTTTACAGAAAGCCGCTTTTCTTTCATTAACCAGCTGAAGTTCAGCCAGCCGGCAATAAATAACCCCATGGCAATAATGAAAACTCCTGCCAGTCTTTGCACAAGAAGCCCTGAACTACCAGCAAATAAACCTTGAAGAAAATCGCCTACTAACGAAGCTCCCAGACCGAGTCCAATAAAAATCAACGCGAGACCCAAAAGAAAAAATACAGAATGGATAATTAATTTACGTTTAACCTTGATACTCTTATCACCCTGTATTTCTTTGACACTCATACCTGTAATATAGGACAGATATGCAGGGAAAATTGGTAAAGTACAAGGAGACAAAAATGAAATAACGCCCGCCCCAAAGGCAAGCCATAACGTAACATCAGTTCCCAATTTTATAGAACCCCCTTTGCTTTAATAAGAGAAACAGAAATACTCCAATTAAAATAACGTAGAAAAAACTATGGACGCGAATCGCCATCACATCCGGTACTATGTATGTAAAACTTAAGACAGATGCGGCAATCATGCATAAGAGCCAAAGTACTAAATAATATTTTTGAATAATTAATGATCCTGTAAAAATAAAAAACCATAACGTCAGCTCCACCCAGACCTTATCGTCTTCAATGACCCTCAAAAAAAAGTAAAAAAAGAATTGAGAACCAGCCATCATCTGAAGCATGGCCTGTAAAAACGATGAAGTATATTCCTGGCGGGCAGTTTTTATGTAGTGGACAGCCGTCGCCATTAATGCGAGGTAAAATTCCAATGTCCCACTAGGATAAGCAGCCACAGCCCCAGGGTATTCGAGAAGCATAGAATAGTTGGTAATGAATTTCATAAGAAACATATAGATAAAAACCGTTGATATGAACGATAGAAAAGAACTCGTCCATTCTTTTTTCTGTTCATTTGTCCCTGAGTTTAGGGCGTAAAATACGGCAGCAGCCATAAGAAAAGCAAGAATCCTAAATACCATATATGGAGGAATACTCAATTATTCCACCTCCTTCAGTTCACCATATAGTATAAATTTCTTTTGTGAAAATTAGATGAATACTTAAGAAGATTTATAAAAGACATAAAAAAAGCACAAGCTGACTTTAGCTTGTGCCTAATTTACTCATCTAGTTGTGAATGATAAATATTTATTCTTTACTTCCTTTAATCACCTTAAACTTAGCCGGCTTGTCCCCTGGTGCTGAATCAAAAGCACGGATTGTCGCACCGGCTCCTATTTTAAGCGAACCATCAGCCTCTATTATAAACAATGCTCCTGGTTCTTTTACTTGTATGGACTGAACATTATGCTTCACAAAAACCTTCTGTAAATCCTGGATCAATTCTATTTTACTGTAAGTGAATGCCATACCATTCATCTCCCTGCTATTTGATCGGTTAATAGAAGGTTATGTGAAAATAGAGAGAAAAATACATATAAAAATTTCATTTGATTATTTTCTAGTAAATACACCAGGATAATTTACTACTAATCCATCTGAATCAACTGTAATTGTTGTCCTATAATCTCGACACTTATATTCAAACCTTCGTACATGTAGGAATTTTCCCAAATAAGTGTATTGCTGCTCAAGTTTTTTTACTTCTAACGATAATCCGTCCACATAAAGAACTGGAAAAGTACGACTTTGCCCTTCCTTCCATGAAAAACGATTGATCGGAAGAGAGTTGGAAAAAGGGGTTACAGACAGATCAATATCGATAGTGCCTTCCCCTTCTACTAATACCTCCCCTCCTGACGTCCATTTTCCTTTACCGTTTGACGCAAGATTTAACTCTTTATTATGTAAGTAAATATTTACTTTCTGTATCGTCCAACCCTCATCCATTTTAAATATGTAGGATAGGCGTTCGGAAGCTTCCTTTGCCCCCCATAAAACAGAAGCTCTTCCAATTAGTGAAGAGTTTTCTTTCTTTAGCGTTAGGTATTCTCTGCCAGAACACTCGATATTTTGCCAGAAAACTTTTTTATTCATTTATTTGCTCTCCTTGCCGTAATCTTATATGTTCATTATTCCAAATAGTCTAGGCATACACAATTCCCCAGTAAAAAAGACACTTCCCTTAAGAAGGGAAGTGTCTTCGGGCTATTTCTTTTTCCCTGGTTTGTTTAACCCTATGGCCGTTCCTTCTCTCGTTGAATCAGCGGCACCTACATAGGAGCCATCTTCCAGCATTCGAATAGCCTGAACATTTCCAATATCGACTGGAGTCTTTTGCCATTGATGTCCCCACTGTTCCATCATTTGTCGTGCATCAGCAGGAATCCCTTCTTCCCAACGGATCGAAGGATAAGTCGGACTGTAGATTCTCGGTTCTTCAATAGCTGATTTTAAACCCATATCATAATCAATAACATTCACAATGGTTTGAAAAACCGATGTTATGATAGTGGCTCCGCCTGGTGACCCTACACTCATAAATGGCTCACCATCCTTAAATACCATCGTCGGACTCATGCTGCTCATAGGCCGCTTATTCGGCTCGACTTGATTTGGGCCGCCCGGGACAGCATCAAAATCAGTCAGTTCATTGTTTAGCATAAACCCATACCCCGGCACCATAATACCTGTCCCAAAAACTTGTTCAATTGTAGTCGTATAAGTAACCACATTTCCCCATTTATCTGCAACGGAGAAATGAGTAGTTTCACCGATTTCTCTGTCATCCTGCTGTGTGACTGTTCCTGTCGATTCACCATCCTGGTAGGCCCACGGGTTCCCAGGTTCGACATTTTGATTTGCCTGTCCAAATTCAATGAGTGAACGTCTTTCAGCTAAATATTCCTCATTTAACATGCCTTGTACCGGTACATTTACAAACTGTGGATCACCAATATAAGTATTTCGATCAGCATAGGCAAGATGCATCGCCTCTGCCATCAGATGATATTTTTCAGGAGATTGAACATCGTAAGAACTCATATCAAATCCTTCAAGCATTTTCAGCATTTGCAGAACGGTTAAACCACCTGAGCTCGGAGGCGGCATTGAAGCAATTTCATATCCTCTATATGTTCCAGTTACCGGCTCATCTATAGAGATTTCATAGTTATCCAAATCCTGCTCTGTCATGCTTCCGCCAAAGTCTTGAACAGTATCAGCAAGTGCTTCTCCAATTTCACCTTCGTAAAAAGCTTCCGCTCCATCTTTTCGTATTTTTTTATAAGTATTTGCTAAATCGCTTTGTACTAATTGCTCTCCTTCCTGAAGCGGCTCACCATCTGGTAAGAACACTTCACCTGCAGTACTCCTCGCTAGTTTCTCCTGATTATCAGCGATTGCATCTGCAAGAACTCCATTTACCTCCACCCCTTTGTCAGCAAGTTTAATCGACGGGTTGATGAGTTGGTTAAATGGTCTCGTTCCCCATTCCTCATAGGCAGTCATTAACCCTTTGAGCGTTCCCGGCACCCCAACTGCATCTCCACTGATATGACGCTGTGAGAAAGGAATCACATTGCCATTTTCATCGAGAAACATATCAGGTGTCGCACCCGCAGGAGCTCGTTCTCTGCTGTCGATGATCGTTATATCCTCTTCGCCGGCATCATAAACCATCATAAAACCGCCTCCGCCAATTCCTGACATCATCGGTTCTGCAACATTAAGAGCCAACTGAATTGCGATAGCAGCATCCACTGCGTTTCCTCCCTTTTTCAAAACTTCAGCCCCTATTTTTGAAGCTTCAGGATGAGCAGTGGCCACCATTCCTTCTGTACCATAAGCTTCCTTCCCTTCTTGGAAGTGCGGCGATTTGGCTAAAATTCCTGCTGGGAAAGCCATCGTTAACATAAGAACAAGGACGACAAACAAAAGACCAATTTTTCTTTTCAATATTTTTCCTCCCTTCTTTATTATCTACATTTTACGGAAAATTCTGACATTATTATATAGAGGATAACTACCAATTTTTTAAAAGAGAAAGGAATAGGATTAAAAATAATCATAGTTTTCTCCTGCTTTTTTACTATGTATAATAAAATGTCTTTCTTTTCTTTTATTCCATTGACCTAGAACATACGTTCTGTTATAGTGTAAATAGAAAGGGAAGGAAACATAAGCTTCGGCCTCCCCAGCTGCCTGTTTATCTGTTCCCTTCCCCTTTAAGATTAAAATTTGTTTGAAAAATAGCTAAGCACGTAATCCCGTGCCACTCTCCGTTTCTAAAAAGATGCTCTTTAAGCTCACCTTCCTTATCAAAACCGAGTTTTTCATAGAGATTTATGGCTCTTTCATTAAATGAAAACACTCTTAAATAAATCTTATGAAGATTCAATTCCTTAAAACCATAATTTAGTAGTAAGCCCATAGCTTCGCTGCCATAACCACTTCCCCAATAATTTTGATTCCCGATATCAATAATACATTCTGCATTTCGATTTTTATAATCTATATTAACGAGGGATACGATCCCTATAGGCATGCTGTTTTCATTGAGCTCAATCATATAACTTTTCGACTTATCCGAGCAGGCGATATTCTTTATAAATTGTTCTGTTTCATTTAATGTGTAAACATCCAATTCCGGGCTGGTATTCTCCATGACTTCTAAATTGTTTATCCAGCTGTAGTAAGTCTCTGCATCACTTTCCATTACCTTACGCAAGTGAATCCTCTCTGTTTTAAACATTTAACCTCTCCTCTTATTTAATTAATAATACGCACATCCGGACAGCATTCTTTAATATTTTCTATAAATTCATCTCTATCTTTAGGCGAAATGAGGACAGAACTATGTTGTCCATAGATAATCTCTATCCTTTTAAGAGATAAAGCAGGACTTGAAATTGGATTCATTGTTTTCTTTAACGATTGAATAGAATTTAACGGGATCCTTTTTTTAAAAGGGCCGTATATGACGATTAGTTCTTTCTCATCAATTATATAAGCTACTGTCAGCCATAGCCATAGAATAAATAGAGGAACTGCCAACGTTAGGAAAACAGTGGATACAACTGTCATAGTATTGAGATTCTCTGTGAAAAGAGATTGAACACCGCTTTTTATTGCCATGATTAGGGCTCCCCACAAAATAACAGCTAACCACCAGTCTTTTTTTGACTTATATATCAATTTGATCCCTCCCAGTTAGAACCTTCCCGTTATCATTTACTAATCTTATGTATACCCCTTGCCCCATTCCTCCTATTTCAAGAGAAATTTACAGTTATACAATTTGCCATTAGTTAAAATACGAGTTAAATGGAAATAGAGTTTCATTATTTTCTTATAAAACACAGTCTCCATAATAGAGCCCTTATTCTCTGTTGAACTGGCAACTGAATTTCCTAGGGTACTCATTAAATCAGCGTATGCCTAATAACAGTAAGCTGACACTGGGCGCAGGGAGGAGACAGAAGCTCATTATTAATATAATTTTAAATAAAAATTAGACACCCTTAGGCGTCCTCCTCAAACGAAATAAATTCTTGCACGTATAATGTGCTAAGAAATAATATGAGGGGGGAACATTGTGAGTTTTAAAGAATATTTAACAGAGAGTTCCAGCTCTTATCATTGGGAAAAAGAAAGCTCCGGCTTTTACGAATCGAAAGATGATTATAAAGAATGCTGCAAAGAAAAAAAACACGAAAAACATCATCCAGTCAAACATTATAAAAACTGTGTAGAGGAAGTGTTAGAAGCCATTCTACAGGCCCAAAGAAAAGCACAAAAGGGACATGGCTGCGATACTTCCTGCCAGCAATCGATCCATGATTTATTTAAAGAAGAAAAGACGTTCAAAAAGAACACTATACCTTTTATTTTATATTGTGGCTGTGATCCGTTTAAAGGAACCGGGGTTACTACTTATTCCTATAAACCAAAAAAACACAGGTTTAAGTGTATAGAAAGCCATATTTTCAGGTTAAAGGATTTAAAGAATGAGTGTGCGGTTCTTGAACTGCTATATTTTAAATCCGACTTAAACGATTCAAATGAGAAACACTGCCATGATAAAAGCTCGGCCTGTGACCAAATTGACAACAAATGTGTAAGTGATTTAATAGCCACAGGCATATGCATTAATGTTGATCTTTCATGCTTTTGTGGAATTACCTGCTTACCCGCTGTAAAACTATAATTCTGCTGCTTTATACTCTAAGCTAAAAAAGAAGGCACCCTCTTTTCCGGGTTGCCTTCTTTTTACCTCTTAGCCCAAAAATGCATCAAGCACATCCTCAATTTCTTTCATGTTTAACTTTTGTGAGGATCCGTGTGTTGGAGCAGATGAGGCTGGCACCTGAAAACTGCTTCTATTTCCACTATTTAATAATTGCTTAATCGCTAACAGTTCGGATAATAATTCATTTGACCCTCCATTTTGTACAGGAACACCATGAAAATATTCATGCAGCGCAGAAATAATAAGATGCTTCAGTGTATTATTCTCTGAATGGTACTTTAGTTCTTCGATAACTTTAGGAGAAACGACGAATGTTTCTCCCGTTTTTACATCGATGAAGTTTTCAGGAAGAGATAAAACTGTATCATTAAAATAGTCGCTGAAGATTTGTGACATTTCCCTCACCCTCTAGCTCGTTGTAACAGCATAATTATTTTCATTCTCATAGTTTTGCTGTTTGCTGAATAAATTCATTTTTGACAGAATCATCAGCCCCCGTACATTTAATTTCGCCATATCTTCGGGGAACATGAGATCGATTGGACGGCCCCTTTCATTCCATTTGACAGCCGCTTCTTTTATTTGTTTCTCCGCAATCTGAGCCGCTCCCCCAACTGCGATATACCTTGCTGCTCCTTTAATTTCATTCGAGCTGCTTCTAACTCTGTCAAAATGCTCTAAATACTTTATAGCCATTAGACGAAGCTGTGGAACAATATACTTGCTAATATCTTTACGCACCCCGGCAAACGGTTCCACATACCACTCTGATTGTCCGGCTGCCAGCTTCTCTTCAAGCTCTGCCCTGGAATTAAAACTGTATAACTCGTTTTTATTAACTTTCTGAATAATATTATCTAAGAATTGATTAATACCGAATGTTTCTCCCTCAACGGAAGCCACTGGTTTATTATTTTTTATGCCTACAAAGTCAACAGAGTCACCGCCCAGGTCACCAATGATGATCCCTTTCTTCGAGTCTTTCACAAGAGCATCGTCCGTAATCAACAGGGAATCCATATCACGGGTTAAACTCACATAAGCAAGCGCTCCCTCAGCTCCGATAATGACATCTTCCACGTGAAGTTTTACAACGACTTCTTTTGGTGCACTCACACCCGGCATTTTATGAAAGATTACGGTGTGATCTCCCATTAACCGCTGTTTAAAAATTTCTTTCTTTTCTTTATATTGCGTAGTAGGAAGGGATACTGCCAGTTGATCGATGTGATAGCTGATATCTGTGATTGAAGGATTAGAGCGTAAAGCATGATAAGCGGCGGCCGCATAAAGCAAAATATAAGTACGTTCTTCATTTGTTTTCTGATTATTGAAAGAAGTTAAGCTTACGTTTTTCTGCATCATCGCTGATTTCCCTACATAGTAAATCTCACGGCGATCAATAACTGTCGGGCTTTTTATTTCCACTATTAAGCTCTCTTCTAAATCCATGTCTTCTTCGTCATACGGTTTCTCGTAAAATTCTTCATCAAAAAGGGCAATGGCATTAGGTATCTGATAATCAGCCATTTCACCATCATCTGATGCCAGTATTTTATACCAGCTGTTTCCAATATCAACGGAAAAAATATTATTACTTTTCATTTTCTCCCTCCTCATGGTCAATGATATGCACACAGGAATAGTAGTTGTGCAAGTACCCATATAAAATAATTTGAAAAAGCCCATATTTTTGTAGTCTTTATAACTTCCACGTTTATACTGATTCATTTGACCAAGCTTAGTAGAGCCGTTTGCATAAAATACATTGAGGTTAATATAAAGGAGGAAAAAAAATGAAAAAGCATAATAAAAATTGTGTCAACCTTAATGAGTCTGCCTCTATTGAACAATGTACAAGTGAATCGGTTGATACACCGACTACACCTGCAGGCGATGTCACCATTAGAGTTCCAGTAGAATTAGGAGCATTTACAGTAACTTCTCATCTGACAGCAAATATTACATTTCCTGATCCAGTCTTAGAAATTAAAGATATTAAGAAAAGAGTTATTATTACTCAATGCCGTCTTATGACACGTACTTCAACAGGTGATGATGATCAATTTAGCGATGGTCCTTTCCCATTATTTATTAAAGGATATGTACGCAAAAACATTCGATACGCCACAACATGTCCCCATTCAAGAGGTGAGTGTGTCTCTTCTGAAATCAAATCTCTTACAGTCAATGTACCTTTCGAATGTGTGACGACAGTAGAATTGGACTCCCCTGTTCAGCTCCCTGTAGCTAATACTAGAAGTGAATTCGATTTCTTTAGAGCGCAGAATTTAGGAACAGGTTTTCCTGAGAAAGATCAGTTTCTATCAAGCGATATTTCTCAGTTCCACCAAACCAGTACTCAAGAATATAATCAGCTTCCTTATTGTGAACTTATTCGAAGCCAGATTCTTGAATGGGATGAAGCAACAGACCGCCATTCCTTCGGAGATAGCCCTGTAGATGAGGGATACTTCTTCAATTTAGTTGAAAAAATGTCATTAAACTTTACTATCAAAGTTTTGCAAAACCAACAAGTTAACATTGATGCTCTTTAAGAGTCAGGACACAATCGACTTCACCCGTCGGTTGTGTTTTTACATACTACAGTTTATTCAAAAAGCAGCTGGACGTTTTTCTTTTATAAGATTTAAAAACAAAATATTTTTTCTTACACGTTCTTTTTTATTATATAGGAAGAGAATCGCCACCAAACATCTCATCTTCAAGATAAGAGCCCAGACATAGTCATTTATCCCACATACGATGTGAGTATATTTTGTATAGGGGGAAATCAAAAAATGACTGATTCTCATAAGTATTCCAAAGGGTATGACTGTAAAGGAAAAGCCAATTTATGCAGTTGCGACAATACACCAGTCAAACCACAAGTAAGTATTGGGAAAATCATCACCAAGGTCCCTGTTGTATTAGCTGAACTTAATCTTCAATTAAACATAGATGAAACGATTACTTTCCCTGAACCAGTATTAGAAATCAAAGATATTAAAAAGAGGGTAAATCTCACTCAATGCCGCTTATTACTTCCAACTAATAAATTATTCGTAAAAGGTTTTGTCCGTAAGAACATCCAATATGCCAGCCCATCAAGTGAAATTGAGAAAAGCACTGAGTGCACCGTAGCCTCTGATTTACACTCTTTTACTGTTGATATTCCCTTCGAATGTGTAACTGAAGTAACAGATTTCTTATCCATGCCTGTATTGCCTAAACTGAATAACCGTGAAGAGTTTGATTTCGGTGTTTCCAAACATCTTCCAACTGGCTATCCTGAAAAAGATAAATTACTGACGAGCGACCTTTCTCAATTCCACCAGGAAAGCCAGCAATATTATAATGAACTTCCTTTCTGTGAGCTTATTTCCAGTAAGATCATTGAATGGGATGAAGCACTGGATCGAAAACCTCTACCGGGAAGCGCTCCTTTTAACGAAGGGTACTTTACAAAAGTAGAAGAGAAAATGGTGCTTGATATCTCTCTTAAAGTTCTTCAAAATCAGCAAATTCGTGTCGCCTCTTCTACTAATGATAAACATGACCACGATTATGAATCATGTGAGAGCCTTGATTATTAATCAATCATTTTTAAAAATGTTAGGAGGGAGGAAGGATGCTTTAAAATAGAGCACCTTTCGAGAATATATGATAAGAAGAGACAGTATCTTTTCTCGAAGACCTTGGGATAAACAGACTGACCGAAGGCGTTCTTTCTTTACCACTTATAAGGAAGAATCTTCTGCAGAAAGCCCTGTTGAAAAAAAGGCAGAATCCAGGAAAAATAAAATCTATACACCATCAAATTTAGAAAAGAAAATACATCGTCCCGTAATTCTGCCTCCTCCCCAGCTGAAATCGCAAAAGAAAATAGAAGATAGAACTAACGAAAAAGAAAATAGGACTAATGAAAAAGAACTAAAATCTTCCCGCCTAAAAGAAAGGATAGAAAATGAGCGTTCACTAATGAATGATTATCTATTTAAATTAGTGGATGCTCCCTTAACGGCGAAAGATATATTTATTCCAAGTAACAACATAAGAACTGACCTGGAAGAGAAAAGAGATGATTTCTTTCATGAAGAGAAGCTTTCGATTTTAAGAGATGTGGTTTCATCTATGGAAGGCGAATCATCGGAAGAAAGTTTTAAGGATTATTACTTTTCCCAAAAAGAAATGACAGATTTTACAGAGAAAGTATCTTCTCCCCTTCATTCACCAGAAGAAGATAGTCCTTTTACAAACGAAAAAGATCAGTCATTATACGACGAGTTCTTTTCCATGTTAAGTGAGTCTTCAAATACAGATAACCACAGTGACCATTATGAACGAATGGGTGACGATACTTTAGATGAATCATCCAGCTCTTCTTCTGAGCAGAACCTTCATTATAACAGTGAATGCCAAACACTGGCTGATGAGTTCTCTAAAATACTGGAAAATTCATCAACTATTGATGAGGAGTCTAAAGAGGAAAGGACAGAAAGTTTAAAGGTTAATCACCAAATCGTTAAAGAACATACCTATATTGTTAAAGCTCCCGTATTGTTGTCCCATGTTACTCTTAATCTAGACGTAATGGACTCATTCCATGTTACAGATGATATAGTTGAAATTTTAAACATCGACTGGTCTCTCGACTCCGCTGAAGCTAAAGTACTTTTACCCTCTTCCCAGGTTTTCTTTAGCGGCGTGCTGATGGCCGACATAGATTATATTAGTACTTCAGAATTAAATACTATCCATTCTGTTAAAATACCCATTCACTGGAGCAAAACGGTAAACGTCAAGTGGCAGACCGCTCCTATACTTTCGACCTCTGACGAAAAAGAATATACGTTTTCATCTCATGACAAACAGCAGGAAATTACCCACTATGAATTTTATCAGCAATTTGCAAACCCACTGGAGGATCAAGTAAAGAGCATTCAATTCACATGGCATAATTCTTCTTATCCTAAAAATAAAGACCAAAAAATTTCTCTTCAAGGAACAGCCGAAGTATGTATTGACCTATTTCAAAACCAATATGTCTATTATTAAAGTAAAACAAGGCATATAAATACAGATAAAAGATGGCCATTGGGTCATCTTTTTAGTTCCTTCGTATCGATTTTTTATATAATAACCCCGAACAAGGCACTATTTTATTAGTATCCTTAGCTCGGAGTATAGTACAACTGCCTTTTTTACCTTCCAAATCTTTGGAATAAAGTTTTAGCGGATGTCATATTAGCGGCAGGAGCCGAATCTAAAGGACATACTTTTTTTTCCTTAGGACATTTAGGAGGCTGTGGACAATAACCACCACCAGGCGGTGTGTCTCCATTCATTGGAGGATATTTACCATCCATAGGAGGGTGGTTTCCTTTTGCTGGCGGACACCCTCCATTTGGAGGCGTTCCCCATCCATTCTCATGCTTTTTCTTTTTCTTCTTTTTCTTTTTCTTCTTCTGTTGCAATTGAGACAGTTTAATAACAAGGGTAATATCCATTTTTTCTGTTACCTTGTTAAAACGTCCGCATCTATCGAAATTCTTAACAATATCGATTTCGTTTATAGCAGAAGCAAGAAGCTTACAGTGAATTTTTTCATTGTAAAGCTCGTAAGTTAGAGAACCAAATTCACAGCGGTCCGCTCCCATTCCATCCTTGGCAAGTTCTCTATATTGAAGAACATTATCTTTAATGCTGTAGCCTCCAAGATCAAATGGAAAGTCTACCGGATTAGCAAGTTTGACTTTGTCATATGCTTTAAATGGAATATCAATACTGTAGTCTTTAACTACTCCGTATGAATCTTCCACATATTGAATATTTTTGTGTACATATCCCTCAACAAACAATTTTACATACTTCGGATTATCTACAACAGGAATAGCTTTACACTGAGTCAAATAAACATTTTTCTCAATGTTTTTAATAGCTGTTGCGTAAGTTGGAAGATAGAAATCAGCTTCAGTTAATGACTGAATATAAACATCCCCAAGCACGACATTAACTTCCTCCATGCCTTTATGTGCTAATTGTTCTGTTTCCGTAAACAAGCTCCTGGATTTCGCCTCATCGTTCGGCGGAAGTGGCGGGCATTTATCATGACCATAGCCGCATCCTGTATTTCTCTTCATATTGTTCACTCCTTTATAAAATATTGTCAAAAAGTCAGACTCACTATTACTTCTTGACTCAGTATTAATATATGTATGGTATTTAAAATGGAATGGACGGGTGTCAGTATGCTTTTCATTCTATTAACATTTTATAGGAATTTGGGCTTATATAAGAGACACCACCTAATAAAAAGCAAAAAAAACAAGCAGTCCAGCTATGCCAGACTGCCCAATCCCTCCCCCCTGCTATTTTACATCCCTGGCCCTTTTCAATCTTGTAAAACTTCATCTAATATTTCCAGGGATTGATGTACTTGTTCCTCCAGTTCTTCTTTTTCCTTTTTCAAATCCTGAAAGGCCGATTTTAACTCCTTATTCTTTAGCATCATTTCTTCAAATTCTGCTTTTTCAGCATTTAGTTCAGCTTTCAATCGATCAACTAAATTCACAGCCTCATCGTAGGTCATTTCTTGTATGGAAGGAAAACTCACTCTTTTTTTCATATGCTGACCTCCTTAAATTTAAACCTGATGTATAAATCTTTCTGTTTCAAACTCCTGAATCCCGGGTTAAAAATCCACCTGCGCACCATACAACTATCTTATGATCAAAATTGCTGTACTGCTATTACTTAAGTAAAAGTACTGCCCCACTTTTTTACAACTGAAAAATGAGTATTTAAATAAAAAATACACATATTAAAAAAGTGGAATCTTATAGAAAAGGAGGACAAGACATGAAAAAGAAATGGACCATGATCACATTGTCCCTTGCTCTTTCTACCGGAGTACTGGCAGCGTGCAATTTAGATAACAATGATAGAAATGAAGGACCTGCTGATGTGAATTATAACCCTACTCGTTATAACGATAACTATCCTGATAATCTTGATGAGCGTGACAGACCTTTTATAGATGAACAGGATATTGCTCCTGGCGACGAAGGACCTGTACAGCGACGTGACCGCTATGTTCAATAATTTTATAAAGTAAGAGCAGGTCATCCTGCTCTTTTACTTTTAATGGAGGACCTCAGTGATGGAAAAAAATAAAAGAAAACAAAAAGAGTCCGAATTTAAAGAAGCTCCCACTTCTAATGACGCTGATTTGTTTGGTAAAGATGCTTCAGAAGAAGAAATTAGAGAGGGAGAATCCACGAAGGTTACGAAATTGGTTTATGATGAGTATGATCCAAGCTAGAATACAAAAAAGGCTGCTCTTGTGGCAGCCCTTTTAATTCACCTTAAATTCAGTTTAAGTTATTGCCGATGAACCTTGAAATAATAATAACTCAATCAGACGTTTACTAATATAAACATGCGTGTTGAATCCATATCTTTACGTCGATAATATATTGTATACTAGAATGGATTAAATACTTTAATAATAAAGGAGAAACACACTAATGAAGCCGAAGATCCAAGACGTGGCAAAAGCGGCAGGAGTCTCTCCAACTACCGTTTCACGGGTATTGAATAACCGTGGATACATAAGTGAAGAAATGAAGAAAAAAGTATACACGGCAATGGAAGAGATTAATTATATTCCAAATGATTTGGCCCGATCACTCTATAATAAAAAGACTTATATTATAGGATTAATCGTCCCAACCACTAAGAATCCTTTTTTTGGCGAGTTAACAGCAGATATTGAAAATTACTGCTCGCAGAGGGGATATAAAGCCTTGATCTGCAACAGTTTAAACAATGCAGAAAAGGAGAAACAGTACTGGGAGATGTTAAGAAGAAATCAAGTGGATGGTGTAATTGTATGTACATATAACCGAGGCCTGCTGGACTATAATCAACACCAACTGCCGACGGTGGCCATCGACCATTATTTATCAAAATCCATCCCTGTAGTAGGCTCAAACAATTACCAGGGAGGTGAAATGGCGGTTCAGAAACTGTTAAAAGCTGGCTGTAGAAAAATCATACACTTAAATGGTCCTAAAGAATTGCAGACACCTGCAAACTTTCGCAGGAAGGCATACGAAGATATCATGATAGAGAACGGCCTTTCCCCTATTACTTATGAAATCCCGGAAGATTTTGTGGAAGCAGGGGAAAAAGTAAAAATCATCAACAAAATGTTTGATGAGCATTCTAATATTGAAGGCGTATTTGCCAGTGATGATATGATCGCATTAGCTGTGATTAGAGAAGCTGAGAAAAGACATATACAAATTCCTGAACAGTTAAAAGTTGTGGGCTATGATGGCACAGAAACCATTCGCACCATCTTCCCCGCATTATCTACGGTGAAACAGCCCATCAGCGATATTGCCGAATCTGCTGTATCACTTTTGATTCAGCAAATGGAAGGAACAAAACCTGTGAGCAAGGATGAGATTAGACTTAACGCCACTTTCCATAGCGGAAAAACAATATAAAAAGACCAGATGCTGAAACAGCATCTGGTCTTTTTATTGATTTAATCGATGACTTTTCTCAATGTCCACATATTAATATCTTTAAATATCGCATAAGCATTCTCCGTAAACGTGTAAATTCCTGTACTTTCTTTTGATGGGTAAATTCTTGAAGTAATCCACGTTCTTCCGTCATCCGTTAAAACCTCTAAAGAACAGGTGTCCATAAACAGCCTTAGAGTCAAACAATCTCCAGGATTCTCTACTTTAGCCCTGCTCACTGTAGGGTTTGTCTTCCCACCCGCTAATGTCGTATCTACCACTAATTCCTGCTCGTTTATATCATAATAAACTTTTGCTTTTGCTTTTCCATCTGCTGAGATTCGAAGATATAGTCCCGCACTCCCTGTTTTACCTGTATTTCTTAAATCAATAGTAACTTTCATTTCGTAACTGTCCTTAAATGTATTCTGAGTATTTATATCAACTGTTTCATTAGGAGAGAGCTTTATTTTCTTATATGTTGTCAATTCTTCCCTAAGATTCTTCAGTTCATCTACAGGCAGGAATTTCACTTCCCCGTTCTCTAATATAATCTCCCTCGGGATTGTCATAGCTCCTGCCCATCCTTCACTTTTTGTCGGAAAGTCTGTCTGCCACGTATCCATCCAGGCAATTAAAATTCGTCTTCCTTTTTCATCTACAAAGGTCTGGGCTGCATAGAAGTCATCTCCTTCGTCAATTTCTTTTACTGATTCAGGAGTAAATCGACCATTTTCATAATCCATTTCCCCTGCCATAATAATATTTTTACCATTGTCCATATTCATTGGAGATACAATAAGCAAATGCTTATTTCCAATAGGAAATAAGTCAGGACATTCCCACATGTCCCCCTGGGTTCCATCTCCTGTTAAAGCAGGGCCCATATAACTCCATTGAAGTAAATTTTCAGATTTAAATAAAGGAACAGCACCATTTCCATCAATGCTAGAGCCAATTACCATATACCAGGTATCACCCTTTTTCCACACTTTTGGATCACGAAAATCTTTACTTACGCCTGCGGGCGGAAGAATCACAGGGTTTTTTTCTGATTTTCTAAAATTAAGTCCATCTTTTGAAAAAGCTACAGCCTGAACTTCTTTAGGTGACTTTCCTATGACATGGCCCGTATAGATTAAAGCTATCTCTTCACCAACCGAAACAGCGCTTCCTGAAAAACATCCAATATCTTCATTTCCTTGCTGAAAATCATAACTTTCAGATGGAGCAAGCGCAATCTCTTCATGTTTCCAATTGATTAAGTCAGTGCTGACAGCATGTCCCCAGTGCATCGGTCCCCAGTTTACACTGTAGGGATGGTGCTGATAAAACATATGATAAGTTCCATTATGCTGAATTAATCCGTTTGGGTCATTCATCCAGTTCACTGGTGCCATAAAATGATAATTTAAGCGATACTGTGCATTTACTACATTCTTTTTTGAAGTTTCTAGAGCATCCATTGCTTTGTTGATTTGTTCTTTATGTGTCACATTCGTAATTGTCATATATTTATTTTTCCCTCCAGTTTAATTAGCCTTACTTAGATCCTGATCCTGTACTCCCCAACCCTTGAAGTAAGTACTTTTGTGCCACAATATAAACGATGATCAGTGGTATAGTTGAAATGGTCAAAATGGCCATAATTTGGTTAGTAAATACCGGCTCGGTTGAATTAATATTCGTGATCGCTACTTGGAGAGGAAATTTCTCCCCATCTGTTAAAATCATCAGCGGCCAAATATAATCATTCCAGCTGGCTATGAAAGACAGCGTCCCAACAGTTGCAACTGCTGGTTTCGACATTGGCATCATAATTCTCCAAAAGATTTTCCAATTACCCGCTCCTTCCAGCTTTGCTGATTCTATCACTGAATCAGGTACAGCGATAAAGAAGTTCCTAAAAAGATAAATAAAGAAGGCATTGGCAAGCAACGGTAATACAACAGCCAAACGACTATTCACCAGACCTAAATTATGAATGATTGTAAATTGAGTAATGATTATTGTTTCTACCGGCACAATTAACATGGCTAGAAGAAGGCTGAACAAAAGGTTTTTTCCGAAGAAGCTGAACTTAGCAAATGCATAGCCCGCCATCCCATTAATAATGATCGAACCTACTGTTACAATCGCTGCATAAAGCACACTATTAAATAGGTAATTAAAAATATCAAAGCGCTCAAATAACTGCTGGTAAGAATTCAGCCATTCAGCTAATTGAAAAGAAGGAAGAAGCGCTTGAATGCTGTTTAAATCCTGATAAATATTTTCCTCAGACTTCAACGAAGAGGACACCATCCATATAAGAGGAAATATAAAAAAGAAAGCAAGCAGTATCAGCAGTGCATACTTTATAGTTTTGATTAACCCTTTCATTTTAAATTTCCTCCTTCGCTAATTTCCTCTGCATAAAGCTTACTATCGCAATCAGCACTCCAAACACTACCGTCATGGCGCTCGCGTAACCAACTAAACGATCAGTAAAACCAGTCTGATAGATATAATAAATTGGGGTCATCGTTGCATTTAACGGCCCTCCCTGTGTCATAATCATTGGCTGAATAATTAATTTGAAAGCAGCAATTAATGTAGTGAACATAATTAAAGTAGTCGTAGGTCTTAACAACGGCAGGGTAATATGAAGAAAGCTCTGCCACTTATTTGCCCCATCAATTTTAGCCGCTTCATAAACTTCTTTTGTTATATTCTGCAGGCCAGCCAAAAAAATCAGCATTTGATAACCTGCTCCCTGCCAGGCTGATACGAAAACAATAGCGAAAATAGCCTGGTTTGGACTTGTTAGAAATGGTTGAGCATCAATTCCAATTCCTTGAAGAAAAGAATTTATAAGACCGTCCGATGGATTTAATAAATAAAGCCACAAGACAGAAATAACGACTAATGACATTACAACTGGAGAAAAAAAAGCTACTTTTAAGAATAAACCGCCTTTACTCTTGTTGTTATTAATTAGTAAAGCGAGCCCAAGAGCAGCGCCTACTTGTACTACAATAATACAGACTACAAACACGGAGATATTTTGAAAGCTTGTTAAAAAAACAGGATCACTGAATAACTGTACGAAGTTACTGAAACCTACAAATTGGCGCTGATCGGGTGTTAATAAATAATAATCTGTAAACGCATAGTAAATAGTCAGCAAAGAAGGCAGAAATAAAAATATCCCTAGTAAAAGCAAAGCCGGAAGTAAGAAGTAAAGAGGCTGGAAGTGGAATTTGATAGTATCCAGGCTCCTCGACTTTCTTCTTGAATAACCCACTGTATTCTCCATTATTTATTCCTCCTGTCTATTGCTGTCTGCATCTCCTGAGCTTTCTCATCTAGCAATTCCTTTAACTCTTTCTCATTTTCATAGAAAGATAGGCCGGCAACCGTCTGCTGGAATGCCCTTGTCACTTGAGGGTAAGCTGGTAGGACAGGACGCGCTTTCCCAGAAGCCTGGTTTTGTTCAATTAAGGTATTCATCTGTGGTGTAACCAGGTCCTTTAACTCGTCTGCCGCTGAATATCTTGCAGGAAGAACGCTATTTCCAAGGCTTATATCTACCATCGCTTCAGTGCTTGTCATAAAATTTATTAATGCACCGGAAGCTTCCTTATTTCTGGCGTTTGTTGTCATTGCATACTGCCAGCTCCCTGTCGGGGAAACAAGCTCATTTGTTTCAGGAGAAACAGGATAAGGCAGGATCCCATAATCGATATCCTGATAATTTGTCTCCAACTGTTGAATTGACCATGAACCACTCATCATCATGGGATATTTCCCAGTTTCAAATCCGCTTTCAGAGGGAGAAATGGTAGTATATTTTTTATTTTGCATCTCTTGAATAAATGCCATCGCTTTTAAACCATCTTCATTATTGAAGTAACCTTTAGCTTTTTCCCCGTTATCTGAAACGACCTGCCCTCCTTGCGACCAAAGAAAAGGAGTAAATGCATACATCAGCCATTCACTTTTGTCATCCAGTCCCATGTCTATCGCAGGTTCCTTGAAAGTTTCCGTAAGCTTTTTCGATATGTCCATAAATTGATTCCAATCCCACGGTTCTTCAATAGTGGGCAGATTCTCTAAATCTATGCCGGCCTTCCGAAACATCTCTTTGTTATAATAGATTCCTACTCCAGATTCAGAATATCCTACAGCAAAAAGCTCTCCATCATATGTACCCTGATCAATAATGCTTGGTAAAAGGTCTTCCCTATCTGTAATGTACGACCCTACCGGTGCAATAATTTCAGCTTCTGCATAAGCAGCTGTATTCGGCCCGTCTAATGTTAGAACATCTGGCAGCGTATCTGTAGACACAGCTGCATTGACTTTATCTTCATAACCGCCTCCTCCCCCGCCCCGTGGAATAAATTCAATATTAGCCTCATACCTGCCTTCAAATTCTTCATTAAACTCTTGGACTGTTTCATACATTACCTGTCCTTCGGCACTTTCTTTAGAAGTTTGAACCCAAAGCTCGATGATTTCTTCGCCATCGATCACACTAGCTGGCTCTTCATTACATCCCGAAAGAACGAGGGTGCAGATTAATGCTAAAAATACAACTCTCATACAGAGGATCCTCCTTTTATGAAAACGATTTATTTGTATGGATTGTACTCCCGAATCAATTCTATGTCAACCGGATGACATACAATTTCTCATTTATTTTTCACTCATCAAAATATTTTAAATAGTTTGACTTTTAAGTGACATACATGTATTCTAACTTTTAAATAACTTTATTAATATAACTATCATTGAATGACAACCTCAAAGATTCTCTTAAACAAACTGTTCACTCTTATCATCTTGTTTCCAAACTCCTCTGTTGTAATAAAACTTCCCAGCTTAAATTCAAATTAGTCCCAATTATTTATTTTTGTAAAGTCGACAAACGACTAATGGCCTAACTAATTAAATAAAGGAGCCAAAAGTATGAGTGATGTCAATTGCTTTTCTTCTGCACGCCATCTTTCTCAGTCGATTCACACGAAAGAAGTTTCCGTTCGTGAGGTAATGGAATTTCATTTAAACCAAATTAGAAAAATAAATCCAAAGGTTAATGCTATTGTTTCGCTGGATGAAGACTATGCCTATAAAATGGCAGATCAAGCGGATAGTACTCTGTCATCAGGCCTTAAAATAGGGCCTTTACACGGACTGCCTATTGCTATAAAGGATACTCATAATGCTAAAGGGTTCCCAACAACTAGTGGTTCTCTTGCATTACGGGACAATCTTTCACAAGAGGATGACTTAATTGTTGAACGGCTTAAGCAAGCAGGTGCAATAGTTATTGGCAAAACAAACGTTCCGGAGTTTGCAGCAGGTGCCCATACTTTCAATGAAGTATTTGGTATTACTAGAAACCCTTATAACTTATCCTATACAGCAGGCGGAAGCAGCGGGGGTGCAGCAGCTGCTGTTACTTGTGGAATGCTGCCTTTTGCAGATGGAAGCGATATGGGAGGCTCCTGTCGTTATCCCGCCGCTTTTAATAATGTGGTCGGAATGAGAACTTCACCAGGACGTGTTCCTACATATCCGAAACCTGCTCTTTATTCACCTCTGGCTGTCCAGGGACCTGTTGCAAGAAATGTAGAAGATGCGTCTTTCATGATGTCCGTAATTTCCGGCCCAGATTCCAAGTCCCCTCTATCCATTGATGAATCTGGTTCGTTATTTAATCAGCCTTTTTCTAATAAACTTTCAGGTCTACGAATAGCCTGGTCTGCAGATTTAGGAGGCCTATTACCTGTAGAGGAGTCCATAAGGTCCAATGTAGAGCAACAAGCAAAAATTTTTGAGAAGTTAGGATTTGAGGTGGAAGAAGCTTGTCCTGCTTTGTCTGAAGCTGATGAAGTCTTTCATACTCTTAGAGCCTGGGAAATGGAAATGTCACACAGAGAGCTGTACGAAAAATTTAAAAGTGTTATGAAGAACAGTTTTAAATGGAATCTCGAGAAAGGACGAGGGCTCAGTGGAATAAATATTGGAAGAGCTGAACTATTAAGAAATGAGCTATTTCACAGAATGAGGGGATTTTTTGATAAATACGATGCTCTCATCCTGCCAGTTAGCCAAGTTCCCCCTTTTCCTGCTGATATTGAATATCCCGAACAAATTAATGGAGTAAAAATGGAATCATATATCGATTGGATGAAGTCCAGCTATTATATTTCTGCTGTGGGTAATCCTGCTTTGTCTGTACCGAGCGGGTTCACTTCCGATGGGCTGCCATTAGGAATTCAAATAGTTGGCCCTCACCGCGCGGATTATGAGGTATTGCAGCTTGGCTACATATTCGAACAAGCAACTAAATATGGCGAAAAAAGACCGGAGATTTCAACACTTTCTAAAATTGCTGATTATAAATAAAAAATATAAAAGGAGAGAGATTTTTTATGAAAGAAAAATTGTTTTCCAGATTAGAAGAAGTGTATCCAGAGTTAGTTGATATCCGTAGAGATCTTCATATGCACCCGGAACTCTCCCACAAAGAAATTCACACACCTAAAAAAGTCGCCAAATTTCTAACAAACTTAGGATTGGAAGTTAAAACAGATGTAGGCGGGCGCGGCGTGGTCGGTATTTTGAGAGGCCATAAGCCTGGAAGAACGGTTGCTTTGCGGGCAGACTTTGATGCTCTTCCCATTCAGGACGAAAAAGATGTAGAGTACAAATCTACCGTCCCTGGTGTAATGCATGCTTGCGGTCATGACATTCATACAGCTGGATTGCTAGGTGTTGCAAAAGTATTAAGTGAAAATAAAGAGGCAATTGAAGGTAACATTGTATTTATTCATCAATTTGCGGAAGAGGTCATTCCCGGAGGAGCCAAGTTCATGATTCAGGATGGCTGTCTTGATGGAGTTGATGTTATTTATGGAGCCCATGTCAGCTCTCGTGATCCTTTAGGAGTGGTTGGGGTTAATAAAGGATATTCCATGGCCAATGGGGACACCTTTGATATTGAGGTTTCAGGAAAAGGAGTCCATGCTGCTACACCACACCTTGGTGTCGACCCTCTTATCATCGGGAGTCAGCTGATGTTAAACCTTCAGCAAATTGTTAGCCGGCAGGTTGATCCGCTTAAGTCGGCGGTTGTGACTGTAGCTTCGTTTAATGGAGGAGACAGTTACAATGTTATTCCTGACAAAGTGAATATTCGGGGAACCGTCCGAACATTCGATGAAGAAGTGCGTGATTGGGTGGAAGAATCAATCGGCAGAATAGCACATTCAACATGCAGCGGATTGGGGGCTTCCGTTAAGTATGAATACGTTAGAGGATACCCTGCCGTTGTAAATGATGAGAAGGAAACTGACAGAGTTCGTGAAATTGCCTCGGACTTATTCGGCAAAGAAATGGTCCAGGAACTTCCCCCTCAGATGGGAATGGAAGATTTCGCTTATTATTTAAAAGAGGTCCCAGGAACATTTTTCTGGGTTGGCGGTGCGTTAGAAAACGATGCTGAAGTTTATCCTCATCACCATCCCATGTTCAATGTTCAGGAAAAAGCGATGTTATATATAGCGAAACTTTTTATCGCTTCTGCTTTTGATTATCTGGCAAGTAATAATCCATCTGTAGCCCCAAAAAAAGAATCGATTAGATAATTAAGGGAGGAATTTTCTTGAGAAGTGAGGTAATGAATCTTGCTAACAGTGCTCCTCTATGGATTATGGCTTTTATCTTCGTTGGTATTGTTATCTTCCAAGCGATCATGTTTTTGATGATAGCCAAAAAAACAGCACCCGAGATTGGTATGACGCCTTATGAAGTAAAAACTTCGATAAGAACAGGATTTATAAGTTCAATAGGTCCTTCTTTCGCCATAGCTATTGTCCTTGTTTCACTTATTGCCATTCTCGGTGCTCCGTTAACCTTAATGAGAATTGCTATTATTGGTTCAGCCGCAACTGAATCAGCGGCAGCAGGAGTAGGGGCTCAAGCGTTTGGAGTAGAATTAACCTCCGACAACTTTTCAACTCAGGCTTTTACTACAGTTGTCTGGACAATGTGCCTGGGCGGGATGGGATGGCTTCTCTTTACTGCTTTTTTCACCAAATCCTTAGGAAATACGCAGAAAAAAATCGAAAAACGAAATCCAAAAGCCATGAGAATTATATCAACAGCAGCTATGCTAGGGGCTTTCGGATACCTTGCCAGTGACCAGATGGTATTGAGTCTGAACCATTTGGTTGCAGGTGTGACTGCTCTCGTTTCTATGGTTATGATTATGATAATTGCTGATAAAAGAAATACCGCTTGGTTAAAAGAATGGGCCCTTGGAATTGCCATGGTTATTGGTATGGTAAGTGCTTATGTTTCTACACTCGTTTAACTATTCATAAAAATTCACAAGGAGGAAAATGAATGAGTCTTAGCCAGGAGAAGATTATTTCACAAAATGCCGAGAATGAATCCAGAGCCGATCATTCGATGGAAGCCTTTCATAATAGCGCACATTTTTGGGGTCGTCTAACTCTTTTTGTACTGATATTTATGAGTCTCGTTCCTCCCCTGTATATGTCCTTTATCGTTGGTGCCCATCCAGGATGGGGAGCTGTTTTTACAGGGCTTGCAGGTTATGCGGGATTCATCGGGATTATGTGGGTGCTTGAACCGATCACATACTACCCTACTCTAGGTGTGGCCGGGACTTACTTAGCTTTCTTAACAGGAAACATCGCCAACATGTGTTTACCTTGTTCTGTTGCTGCACAAAAAGCTATAGGAGCAGAGAGTGGTTCGAAAAAAGCTGAAATTGCCGGAGTCTTCGGCATCGCCGTTGCTTCCTTAGTGAATGTCGTTGTCATTGTTTTTATAATAATCGGAGGTACATACGTTATCTCTCTTATCCCCCCTTCCGTAGAGAGTGCTTTTAATTTTGTACTGCCTGCCATTTTCGGCGGGGTACTTGGTCAGTTTGCCTATAAAACACCTGTCTATGGATTAGTTGCTGTAATCGTTGGAATGGCTGTCCTTTTTTCTCCCATCTTCGGATTGATTAAAATTGCTTTATGTGTTGCCCTTACCATTACTATTATATTATTCCTTGAAAAGCAGAAAACTAAATCTTAGAGATCCTAAGCAGGCCTTTGATGAGTAACCACATGCACAAACCAGTTCCAGTTCCTTTTCTTAATTTGAAGAGCCAAGGTGAGAGTCGCGAGTAAAACTAGCTCCCAGCTTCGTTCCTTTTTATACAGTAAAAGGAATAGCTTTTTCTCTTCTCCAAAATGAGAAAGAGTATGGAAAACCGTGGAAAGCTTCCATATATAACTAGGAACCATAAACACTTTAAGGACAGCAGGTCTGCTGTCCTTTTTATTAGTCATATGAACTCTCAAGGATTACTTGATTCCACGGATCTTTTACCAAAACTGCCCCTGCTTTTGTTTTCAATAATAAGGGGAGTGTTCCTCTTACATACTCTTTAAGGGAAAAAGCACCATAAGGGGTCTCAACCTGTACGTCTATAGATATACTCAGCAGATTTTCTAAACGATACATCAAGTCTGACGCTTCAACTAATGAAATAGCTTTTTCTGAATAAATGATGATATCTAAGTCACTCGACTCTTTAACTGCCGGATGTCCGGTTACCAGTTCAAAACCTACACTTCCCCCGGGTCCCCACATCAGATTGAATTCTTCCATTATTTTTTGAACATCCTCCAAGGCTATTACAGCCGGGAGAGGACTGGAAGTCTTTATTAGTTCCCATATCTCTTTAAGTACAATATCAGGAGGGGCAATACGTTCTAAAATTGCTTTTGAATCAATATATGCCCCAAACCGTTGGGTCCTGTCTTTCCCGCGGACTCCTATGGGAACTTTTCCATTCATAATAGGAGCTCGCCGGACAACAACAAAAGGAGCTTCCCGTAAAGATTGATAAACCCAATTAGGGATAGAAGAAGCCTCTAGATCGACCGTTTTATTAACTCTTAAAAGGTCATGAGGAGTCAATTCCATAAATCTGCTAGCCTCTGTCGAACTTCAATCGAAGCTTTTCGGCTGCTTTTAGCTTTATCTGCTTCCAACCTGTTTCTTAAATCCTTTTTTCCGCTTCTTGCAGATTGTATTGCTTCTTTTATTTTACTTTCTAACATTTGTATATCATTACTATCCGGATGGTCTGCATCTATTCCATCAATTAGTTCATATAGTGCGCCTAATTCAGCAAAAGAAGTTACATCATAAGCCATCGCAGGTGTCTTCTTCGTAGCCTCTTCAAGTTCATGAATCGTACGGCGTGTAATACGAGCGGCAGACTGTTTTGACATAACATGGACGTTTACCCCTTGGTCATTTAAAGCTAAAAGAATATTAGACTGGAGCCCATGAGTAAGAAAACCGCCTGAAATCGCATTACCTACGATTAATGTAATAATTGGATGACCGGCCCGCCGTGCTTTAGCATAAGCATCAACCGCTGCTGCTCCCGCTTGATGTAATCCGAAAAATTCTTCATTATACCCATAGGCCTGACTTGGTACATCCACAATGGCGACAATGGCTCTTCGCTTCCCATCTTTATCCTGCTCCATGGCTTCCTGTACATAATGAGCAATGGCCCATCCTTCCTCTAAGCCTACTTCCCCTTTTCTCGCACGTGGAAATCTACTGTTTGGGTTTGGTACAACAGAGATAAAACGAATCATTTCACCATCTGATTCTTTATCCGTACATAGTACAGATGGTGTTTCTTTATTTTCTGATTCTCCAGTCAATGAAGAAAACCATGTTCTTCCTCTGCTTTCCACATGACTGGTTTCAATAGAAGAAAGAATGCTTGTCTCAGATTGAGCAGCATCTATATGATTCCAATTTTTCTTTGTTTTACTTATATTCTCTGGTTGTGACGGATCAATAGACTTTAAGCGGGTACGATATAAATCCACTTGTTCACTTCGAAAAAGTGTTGCATGATCCTGCTTTATTTCTTTCTTAACTATTTCTCGTACTGCCATTAAGTCATCCTCAACTAAATGATCTACAAACCCCATGGAAAATCGCTGTTCTCCCCCTATTGTGTTCCATATCAACCTTCTGTTTTTGGAATCAAATTCCTCGATCCCTGCTTCCTGTTCGATAACTTCCGGCCCATTAAGTGTAAGTCTTCCCTCTTTGGTCATAATTAGAGAACTGCATAATGCGGCTGTTAAAGACATACCACCAAAGCATCCGATTTTACCTGGGATAATGCCGATTACTGGTGTATATTCACGAAGTGCAGAGATCGCCGCACCAATTTCAGCGATCGCTAACAGGCCATAATTAGCTTCCTGAAGTCTAACTCCGCCTGTATCGTATAGAATAACAACCTTTGTGGGAAGACCATTCCTATTATCCTGTAGGGCTAATTCCAGCGTTCCAGCTATTTTCGCTCCAGAAACTTCCCCAATTCCTCCGCCTTGAAAGCTCCCTTCAATAGCGATTATCACGGCAGGCTCCTGATTGAATTCACCTTTACCTACGACCACTCCGTCATCGCTTTGAGGTACGATTCCCTGTGTTTCTAAATGGGGGGATTCCACTCCTTCAAAGGGATCTAACAGTTCCCGAAACGTCCCCTCATCTAATAAGGCTTTTGCTCTCTTTCTCGCAGTTAATTCTGCAAAACTCGTTTTAAGCATCTTCATAGCTATTACTCACCTCCAAAGCCTGAACAAGTCGTAAGGACACTACACCTGGAGTGGCACCAAAATCATTAACTTGAAAGTCTGCCCGCACCCCATGCTGATCACAAAAACGTTCAATTACTTTCTTCCAGGTATCATTGAAACCCGTCATCCCAGTTCTTACTTTAATTTGAATACGCGGTTCTTTGGCAGGAGTTACGAGCACTTCTAAATCTCCAGACCCTACCACCCCTACATGGGCTTTTTTAGCAATTTTCTTTTCAGCAGGATATTCAAAAATCATAGTTTCCACCTTTTTATCCTCCCTTAATTTACAGCCATCGTTCGATCTTTAAGAGAACTATGACTGTTTAATCGATCCAGAAATAAAGCAGCAGCAAGTAAATCAGCACTTCCACCAGGGGAACTATTGTATTGCAGCAGTAAATGATTCAAATCATTTAACTCCATCCTGCCTTCCGGCTTAGAAACCCCACCGTTTTGTAATACTCGCCGGGCTTTTTCCTGAATTAAACGCAATGCCAATATTCCACTGCGATGAAGAATGCAAGTATCTTCTAAACATGCGATTAAAGCTACTAAAGTATCGAGTCTTGCCGAAGATTCAGAACTTCCTTTTCTCCTCGATTCACTAAGCTGAGGTAAAGCTACATTTATTAAGCGAGGAAATCCCGAAGCTGCCTCTCCTCTCGCTCCCTTTACACCAAGTTTCTTATAAAGCTTATAACCATTGGTGGAAATTTCAGGCGCAAAACGATCTGGAAAACGTGATATGAAAGAAGCTGTCTCAACAACTTTTTTAATATTCGTTCCTGGTGTATTTACAGCAGCTCCGGAAGTTAAAAGACCAATCCCCCAAATAGCACCTTTGTGAGTATTTACACCACCTGTAGCTTTCATCATCTTTCTTTCGCCCTCACGGCCAATCTCAGCAATTTGTTCACGAAGTTCCTGGCTTGGCTCCCTCTTGTAAGAAATCTCGGCTATATTTGCAAACGTTTCTTTTAGAGACAAAGATGATTTAATCATTAATTCAAAGTTCATATCTTCATGGGCCCCTTGATCTTGTGGATCTACAAGTCCTGGCTTAGGAGCGAGCTCCGCTTCTTGTACCAATGAGTCAACCGCCCAATCACTTAATATTTTCCTGCACTCTTTAGCACTGCTCCAATTCATTGGTTATCCTCCTTACCAACTTTGAAATTTCTGAGGAGGCTGATAAAGACCCCCTGACCATTCCACAAGTTCTTCCACATTTTTTGCGGCCAGCAGAGATCTGGTTGCTTCAGAACGACGGACTCCAATGTCCTCTGGAAAGGCCACGATTCCTTCTTCTCGTAGACGATTCGTTAATCTGCTGGAATGGTTTAGGCCAACTGGAGTAACTCCCGCTATCGCAGCTAATGCCTGGCGGCGTTCTTCTAAACTTTTAGCTTTATACAAATAAGCGATTCCTTCCTCTGTTACTATGTGAGTAACGTCATCGCCATAAATCATAATGGGAGCCGTAGCTAAGCCTGCCTCATTTTTCACATCAATGGCATCCAGTGATTCAACAAAAACTGGCGCATTCCCTGTTTGATGAGTCTCTACTACTTGTACCACCAGCTTTTTCCCCCGTGCAAGAGGGTCATCTGAATTTATCATATTTAACCATGCCGGGGTCGAGTGCCGTCTTCCTCTAGGATCATGTCCCATATTAGGGGCTCCCCCAAACCCTGCCAATCTCCCTTTCGTTACTGTAGACGAATTTCCATTGGCATCGATTTGCAAGCTGGAGCCTACAAATAAATCAACTGCATACTGCCCAGCCAGCTGTGAAAGGGTGCGGTTCGATCGAAGGCTTCCATCCGGTCCTGTAAAAAAAACATCAGGGCGTTGGGATGTGTAGTTTTCCATTCCAACTTCTCCGCCAAAGCAATGTATACTTTCCACCCAGCCTGATTCGATAGACGGGATCATAGTAGGATGAGGATTTAAAGCCCAATGCTTGCATATCTTCCCTTTTAAACCTAGTGATTCTCCATAAGTAGGAAGCAGGAGCTCAATAGCTGCTGTATTATAGCCCACCCCGTGATTAAGAGACTGGACGTTATGTTTCTCGTAAACACCACGAATGGTCATCATAGCTAATAGAACCTGGATATCGGTAATATGTCTTGGATCTCTCGTAAATAAAGGCTCAAGCTGATAAGGCTCATCTGCTTCCACTACAAAATCTACCCAGGAACCTGGAATATCTACACGTGGGAGGTCATCTGTTATTTCGTTCACTTGAGCTATGACAATCCCATCACGAAAGGCCGCCGATTCTACCAGTGTAGGAGTTTCTTCCGTGTTGGCTCCTGTATACAAGTTTCCATCCTTATCTGCTTTATCCGCAGCAACCAGAGCTACCGAAGGTATTAAATCTATAAAAAGACGTCCATATAATTCAATATAAGTGTGTATTTCCCCCATAGTTAATTCTTTATCTTCAATCATTTGTGCAATCCTCAAGCTTTGCGGCCCTGCATAAGCAAAATCTACTTTACTAGCAATTCCTTGTTCAAAAATGTCCAGATGCTCCGGTCTTGAAATGCTTGAGAGAATCATATGTAAATCATGAACCTTATCAGCATTTACCTGGGCAAGTGCTTGTGATAGAAAGGAAGCCTGTTTCTGATTATTCCCTTCCAGTACCACCCGGTCTCCAGGTAAAATAACACTTTCTAAAACTTCTACAATTTTGTCAGTTGGAATAATTCTTCCGTCTGTAACCATATTCACTTGATCAATTCGTTTCTTTTTAGCATCTCTTCTAGTCGTCCAGCTTCTATCTTTATTCTCTGTCACAATATTAATTGTCATTTTCTTCTCTCCTTTTCGGTTAATTGTTCAACCTATGAGCAAGCACTGCAGCTGTATGCGGCCCGCTGTCTGAGATAGACAGCCCTCTTGCTGCAGAAAAAGACTGATTTACTAAGCCTGTAAGGACATTACCAGGCGGCATTTCTATAAACAAACGCACACCCAGTTCGTATAATAAAGATGTCGCTTCGTGCCATTTAACAGATTGGGATACATTCCAGGCCAAATCTCTTTTGATTGCTTCGCTTGTTCTTAATATTCGTCCTCTCCTATTTCCAGCAAAAGGAATGGCAGGCTTTCTCAGAGCAAGCTTTTCCAGCTCAGCTTCCAAGCTTATAGATACATCAAGAAGCAGTGGACAATGAGAGGGAACACTGACTTCAAGAAGTTCTGCTTTCTGTGCCTTGTTTTCCAGAGCCAGTTTCGTAAATTGCTTTAATTCATTAAGAGAGCCTGCGACCGTAATTTGTCGAGGACAATTAATATTTGCCAGATAAACAGATTTATTTTTATTGGTAAAATCCATTAGAAGATCTCTCACCTCGAATTCCGTTAATCCCAGGATAACAGCCATTCCATACCCTATTGGAAAAGCACTTTCCATCAGTTCCCCTCGCTTACGTACCAGACGAACGGCATCTTTAAAATCTAAGACGCCTGAAACAACAGCTGCTCCGAATGTCCCTACAGAGTGACCTGCTACAAAGTCAGGTACAGCTCCTTCCTTTAGCATCATCCGTGCAGAAGCTACCCCCGAAGTCAGCAAACATACTTGAGCCGCAACCGTAGACTCTAACTTAATAGGATCACCCCAATGGTAAACGCTTTCATTTAAAGCTTCACTCGCCTCATTCAAAGTTTTCCTAACTTCTGCGTGTTCTGGTAAATTGTTCAGCATGGAAGGCTGTTGTGAGCCTTGTCCTGGAAAAAGAAAAGCAGTTGACATAGAATCCCCCTCTCGATTGACATTTAGTCGTCAGTCGACCAAATACAATATAAAGAAAAAGGGATTGTATTACCCTTCTTTTTCTTTATATTGTATTTGATTATCAAATAGCTGAGATTGGATGCTGGAAATAACGTCATAGTTATGCTGCTGTAGTATTTCTGCAGCTTCTTCAACCTTATTTTCATTTAGAAGATCTACTAAAATTTTATGCTCCCTCACGGACTTTTTAATATTTCCTTCGCCTCCAAAAGAAATATTCTGTACCCGTAGTAAAGGCAATTCCAAACGGGAGTACATTTTTTTTATGGTTTCACTTTTACTCATATTAATTAAGCTTAAGTGAAAGGCATGATTTAGTTCTGTATAATGAGTGGTGTCTTTTTCCGAAATCATTTTCTCATAAAGAGCTTCCATTTCATTTAAAATTTTATGATCTACACCTTTTTCTTGAATTCGTTTCATTGCCAAAGCTTCGAGCATAATTCTTACTTCCAGCAAATCGTTAATTTCGTTTTCAGTATGCTCTTTAACTATTGCCCCTTTTCTGGGAATCCTTTCTACTAAACCTTCAATTGTGAGCAGATATATAGCTTCCCTAACCGGGGCACGGCTTGTTCCATACTCTGTAGCATATACATTTTCTACTATTTTCTCTCCCGGTTTTAATTCCCCTGAAATAATTTGTTCACTAATACGCTCAGCAATTTGATTAGATAGAGCATTATGATTAAGACTCGATTGACTCATAGGGAACCTCCTTCAGCTGTCGACTGTCGATTAAATTGTACAACAAATAGTTTAATGATTCAATATTTTTAGAAAATTTGTAAAAAAGGTTTGCATTTCCATTCATCTTTATCTATGATGAGGAATATGAAACGGTCGACAGTTGATCATCGGCTAAAATGTAAACGCTTTCTAAAAAGGAGGGATAGTCTTAAGAATCTTTTTAGCACCGCAATAAATTTCAAAAACCTTTAGGACACCCTGAGAATTACTTTATCTGCTGTTTGTGTTGTTGAATTTATGAATTTTAAATTGTTGGTTGAAATCAGGAACACGTGGATAAAAAAAATTCAAAGATGAGGTGAAATAACTTGGTTATTTACGGAGTGGCTCTATTAGCCATTTGTATGTTGCTTGGTGTAGTTTCCGGAGAGTTATTAGGAGTAGCTATTGGTATTGATGCTAATGTTGGCGGTGTAGGTATTGCAATGCTGATTCTTGTTCTATTAATAGACTATCTTAGGAAAAATAATAAATTAAATATTAAATCCCAAGAAGGCATGTCTTTTTGGGGAGCGATGTATATTCCAATTGTCATCGCTATGGCTGCCAATCAAAATGTAGTAGCAGCTCTTGATGGAGGACCATTGGCTGCAGTCGCTGGAATAACTGCTGTTATTGCAAGCTGGGCCATGGTCCCATTACTTAGCAGCATTGGGAAAGAAGAATCCACTTTTTCGAATGAAGAGCTAGGAGGAGCAGACAATGTTAGAAATATTAAGTAATACATTTTCAGAAAATGGACTTATTGTTTCCTTTGCCGTTGTTGGAATTACAATCTATATTTCCTATTACCTGTCAGACAAGCTTACTCGCGGCAGAATTCATGGGTCTGCCATCGCTATTATAGTGGGGCTTGTTCTCGCATATATCGGTGGAATTAGCACCGGTGGCGAAAAAGGGCTTGCCGATATTGGGATCTTTACTGGTATCGGTTTAATGGGCGGAGGAATGCTAAGAGATTTTGCTATTGTCGCTACTGCTTTTGGAGCCAACCTGGATGAAATAAAAAAGGCAGGATTGCCAGGAATTATTTCTTTAGTAGTGGGAGTCCTATTGTCATTTATAGTTGGTGTAATTATAGCTTTTTTGTTTGGATATACAGACGCAGTGAGTCTGACTACAATTGGTGCGGGGACAGCCACCTACATAGTTGGACCTGTGACCGGAACAGCTCTGGGAGCAAGTTCAGAAGTCATAGCTTTAAGTATTGCAGCTGGTTTGATTAAATCTATTCTCACAATGATTGGTACTCCTTTTATTGCTAAATATATTGGGTTAAATAATCCTAGATCAGCTATTGTTTACGGTGGGCTTATGGGAACTACTAGCGGTGTAGCAGGAGGATTGGCAGCAACTGATCCAAAACTTGTGCCTTACGGAGCCATGACAGCGACTTTCTATACAGGGCTTGGATGCCTGTTAGCTCCATCTGTGTTGTTCTTAATAACTAGAACCATTTTTTGATCGTTTATATACAAAAGGGCGCTTCCTTTTAAGAAACGCCTTTTTGTATGAAGTAATTTCAAACTTTATTAGAAACCACATGTAAAGAAACGCTGTATCTTCATATAACGCAGCATCGTTCTTGCATGTCTTCCCTCTATTGTATAAGGATTTTGCAGATAAGACAGCCTGTAAATAAACTGTTCATCACACAAACAATAATTTCTCGTTGTTAGATAACATTCATCGTGCTCCTTACATGCTGCATCGACTTCGTTAAGCGGCACACCTGGTCCGCTGCATCCCGGGCCACAATATTTATAGCTGGGGAACACACAGAAACCTGGTTTAAAACCTCTCCTTAGACCGCTGTCATCATATTTCACTAGCTTGCACCTCCCTGCCGGACAGCCTTAGGATATTACATTATATGGCCAATAAGGCAGGAGAGTGTGGTCGTGCATTTACTAGCTTTTTTCTTTTACGTGATTTTGTAAAATTCCAATACCGCCAACCTCTGCTTCAACAACATCTCCAGGGGAGAGTGGTCCCACGCCTGATGGTGTACCTGTATAAATCACATCACCCGGCTTTAGTGTCATGACTTCAGTGACTTTTTCAATTAAGCCAGCAATATCGTGAATGAGATCATTGGTGTTGGACTCCTGTTTAACTTCTCCATTCAGCTTCAGCTTTATAGGAGCGTTGTTCGGATCAAGTTCTGTTTCAATCACTGGTCCTAAAGGTTTAAATGTGGCAAAAGATTTCGCCCGCGTAAACTGCCCGTCTTTTTTCTGAAGATGACGATCAGAAACGTCATTTCCGACTGTATAACCAAAGATATAAGAGTAAGCCTCTTCTTTCTTCACATTATTCGCTTCTTTTCCAATAACGATTACAAGTTCTGCTTCATAATCGATCCGATGCTCCAGCGTTGGCAGCTCGATGGACGAGTTGTGTGCAATTACAGCACTAGGCGAAGCCATAAACATCATGGGTTCTTCTGGAAGGGGCTTGCCCGTTTCTTCCGCGTGGAGTTCATAATTTAATCCAATGCCAATGACCTGACTTGGCTCCACAGGTGGAAGCACTTCTACTTCGTTTATATTAAATTCTGTAGAAAGTGGACGAGTTTCTCCCATTATGTAATCTCCATCCAATTGAGTGATGGAATTTCCTTTCACCACACCATAATAAATTTCTTCGTCTTTTAGAAAACGGATGTACTTCACTGTATCTCCTCCTCGTTGAGTCTCACTCAACTATTTCGATAGGTGTCCTTTAATTTCCTCTTTACTCGATCTGCAAGTTATAAAGAATCCTGCCTATTCGGCAGGATTGATCTCACTTTTATACGTCTAACTTTTCAAGCTTTCCGGAGCCAAGGTGGAATAAGTAGCCTTCCACTTCGGTGTCTTTCCCGTATTCTTTATAGACAGGGTGCTGTCTCATCTGTTCTACTTGTGCTTTAACGTTCGCTTTGACAAGTTCATTTAAGTCATCCTCCGTAGAATGACCCTGGTTGGTAAAACCTTCTTTTATACCGCCGATCCAGCTTTTCAAGTATGGTTCTTCATTACCTGCTTTTGCAGCCGCTACTCCTCCACACTCTGTATGTCCTTTAATAATAACCTTTTTTACTTTAAGATGAGCGAGGGCGTAGTAGAGACTTGATGTAAGACTTTCGTCATTCTCCCTCACCTGGTTGGCAATATTTCTATGAACGAACATAGTGCCAAGCGGGGATTCTGAGATTACGGATGGGCTTACACGAGAATCACTGCAGGAAATGACGAAATACTCAGGAGACTGTCCAGTCTTTAAGTTTTCAAAAAATATCGGATCCTGCTCTAAAATTTTACTGGTAAATGATTGATTGCCTTTTACTAATCGATCTGATGACATTGCAAATTTCCTCCTCCGCCTTGTTAATTCTGAAAAACATATTTATTTAAAATATGTCTCTACTTAATTATTAAATAATCCAGCAATTACGTCAATTCGACAATAAAAAAACCCGGACGATAAAAAATCCAGTTTGATAGGGAAAAAGAAATTCAGCTGACGTTTTATTTAGAAATATGTGCCGGTTCTTTTGGAATGGACGTAATTTTCTTTGTTTCACTGGAGTCTAGAGCTGATAGAATGACCTGTAATGATTTCATTCCTTCTTCTCCTGTAATTAAAGGAACTGTATCCAGAACAATACTTTCTACAAAGTGATCAATGACGTGTGTATTTGTCGGTCCTTTATCATCATTTGACTGAATTTTATCAAGCTCAAAATGTGCCTTTTCTCCACTCTGATAATGAACCTTCAATGAGTAATCAGGATCATTCTCAAGCTGGATGATTCCTTTCTCACAATAGATCACTGTCGAGTTATCATTTTCTGAAACATAGGACCAGCTGGCCGTAAGCGTCCCTACAACACCAGATTCCATCTTAAAAATACAGACCGCATTATCATCGACCGCTGTATTTTCTTTTGCAGTTGTTTCTACAAAGGCCCCTACCTCACTGACTTCTCCTAATAAATAACGGATTAAGTCGGCTTTATGTACACCAAGATCTCCCATAGCTCCTACAAAGGCTTCCTCTTTCCTGAAGAACCAGCTGTTACTGCCATCAATGCTCCACTTCTCCGGCCCGCGGTGCCCGAAGGTCGTTCTGAAACTATAAACTTTCCCGAGTTCTCCTGATCCAAGCAGCTGCTTTGCTCTTTTGTGTGAGGAAACAAATCGCTGGTTATGAGCAATCATCAGCTTTTTATTGTTCACACGTGCTGAATGATTCATAGTTTTTGCTTCTTCTATAGAGACAGCCATAGGTTTTTCACATAACACGTGTTTTCCGGCATTTAAACTATCAATAGTGACTGGTGCATGCAGATAATTAGGCAGACACACACTAATTGCATCAATATTTTTATTATTTAAAATTTCCTTATAAGAGGTAAAGGGTTCTGCCTTATACTTATGAGCCATCTCAATTGCCCGCTCTTCCTTGATATCACACACCGCCGCAATTTCCACTTGAGGATTTGCTTCATATTCTGGCAAATGCCGCTTTTGAGCAATGCTTCCACACCCTATTACGGCTACTTTTATTTTTTCCATATCGATTCCTCCTGGATTAATTTAATTTAAGTAATGGATTCTCTGATAAAAGGGGGAGAAGGTATGCATGAGCTTTTAATTATCTGCTTCTGCCCGCTTTCTGCTGATTCCTGAAAAGCATGCATTGTTTCTAAAACGTGAAAAGCTATTTCACTGTTGGCTCGAAAGGATGTTTGATTCTGGATCGCCGTAACCATATCCCAAACTCCAATCCCCCGGCTGTTGTCTGAATAAGGAGAAGTCAGCTCGACATCCCTCCACGCTTCCTCTCCTTTTTTCTTTAACAACACAGGTCCGCCAAAATGGTTAGGGTCCGGGATTTTCAGCGTTCCTTCCGAACCGTAAATTTCCAGCAAGGGGGGGTTAGGTACTGCCACATCAAAACTCATAACCATAGTAGCTGCAGCTCCCCCTTCGAACTCAAGTACCCCTGTATAGTGAGTAGGAGTTTCAACCCTTATGACCTGTCCTTTCTTTTCACCTGTTTTTATCACCCGTTCCGGAAACGTGATAGAAGCTGAAGCAGAGACATGCTGGATAGGACCAAGCAATTGAACGAGTGCTGTTAAATAGTAAGGGCCCATATCAAATAATGGTCCGGCTCCTTCTTTGTAAAAAAATTCAGGATTTGGATGCCACTGTTCAGGACCGGAACCCATCATTGAAGCAGATGCTGCAACAGGACGGCCGATTTCTCCCTTCTGAATCAGCTGCAGGCATGTCTGAATTCCCGCACCAAGGAAGGTGTCCGGAGCCGATCCAGCTAATAGCCCTTTCTGCTTAGCCAATTCAACAATACGGGCTCCATCCTCTTTCGATACAGCAAGAGGTTTCTCACTATAAACGTGTTTTCCATTCTCCAGCGCCTTTATCGATATTTCCGCATGCGCTTTAGGCGGTGTTAAGTTTAATACAAGGTTAATGTCTTCACGGCTCAGCAGTTCACTTACAGATATGGCATCAGGAATGCTATATAGGTCAGCCTTCTCCTCTGCTAAAGACTTTACAAGATCAGCACAGGCCATTACCTTAAGATTTTCAAAGCCCGCCATATTTTTAAAATAAATATCGCTAATATTTCCACAGCCAATGATTCCTACTTTTACAATATTCACTAATAATCCTCCTTATTCTTTCACGGCTCCCCCGCCTAAACCTTTGACTACTTTTTCTTGAGAAAATAGGTAAACTGCTAAAATCGGCAGGCTTGCCAATGTCAGAGCTGCCATTAAACCTGGTACATTTACAGAAAATTCACCTTTAAAGTCCTGCAGTCCCAGAGGAAGAGTCATACTTTCAGGACTGGATATTAATACGAGAGCAAAAACGAACTCGTTAAAAAGATGAATAAAATTGTAGATGAGCACTGTCATTAAGGCCGGTGTCAGCATTGGTAAAACCACGCGCCAGAAAATCCCAAAATGAGAACATCCATCAATTTTTGCTGCTTCTTCCAAAGCCTTAGGAATTTCCCTCATAAACTGAGTCATTATAAAGATCGAGATTGGGAGACTAAATGCAATATATGGACCGAGCAGGGCCCAGAGCGTATCATAGAATCCAATATTTTCCGTTAATTTAAAGATGGGGATAAGAGTGGCATGAATAGGGAGCATCATACCAGAAATAAACAATAGGAATACCACCTTGTTTAACCGGAAATTCATCCGGCTTAACGGATAACTGGCAAGTGCACCGATAAACATTACAACAACAACTGCCACAACAGTTACAAGAATACTGTTGAAGAAGTAGCGGGTCAGCCCCATTTCAAAAACAGATGTAAAGTTTTCTAGATTAAATGAAGTAAAGAGGGCAAAAGGTTTCTCAAAAAAATCGCTTTGTGTTTTAAAAGAAGTAGAGATCATATAAAGAAATGGATATCCTGTAAAGATCAGGAGCAGAATGGCAATTAGATATAGTGGAATTTTCTTTATCGTCGCTGTCATGATAAGGCTCCTTTCTGCTTCCGGTAATAATCCATAAATTGAATAACTATCGTGACTACTAAAGCAATTGCAAACATGAGAAAAGCAATCGCACTGGCGTATCCCATATTAAAATTAATAAACGCTTGTTTGAACATATACGTTCCGAGTAACTCCGTGCTGTGATTAGGTCCTCCGCCCGTCATAATATAGAAAATGTCGAAGGCCTTCAGGGAACCGACGATAGCCAGAATAGAGGAGCTCACAATGGTGGGCATCAGCATCGGAAACGTGATATGAATAAACTTAGTAACCGAGTTAGCACCGTCCATCTTAGCCGCCTCATACAACTCCTCTGGAATTCCAACAATTGCTGCTTTAAATAAAATCATGTAAAAAGGAGCGAATTGCCAAACGACAACAAGAAGTACAGAAAACATAGCTGTGTTTGATGCACTAAGCCAGGCAACACTGTCAAAACCTAAAGATGTGATCAACTGATTTATAACCCCATTGATCGGATCGTACATAAGCACCCACAATAGTCCGATTGCTACAGTAGACATTAAAAATGGAAAGAAATAAACACTGCTCATTAAGCGTTTCCCACGTATCGGTGCAAACAGCATGAGAGCCATAATCAACCCGAGGGGGATCTGAACAAAAATTGAAATAAGAACGACCCATGTATTGTTCGTCAAGGAGGTCCAGAAAACCGTATCATTAAACAGCTGGATGTAATTCCGAAATCCAATAAACGTTCTTTCACTCATTCCATCCCACTCATATAAGCTGTAATTAAATGTGGAAATTATAGGGTAGATGACATAAACCGCATAGACAATGAAAGCTGGAGCAATAAATAAAGCAATCGTTAAAGCATTTCGAAACGACCTCTTTCTTCTCGCTTCTACGTGTGAACGGTCTTCCGCACGAGCTCTCGCAACATTAACATGTGTTTCCACAAAACCCCTCCTTTAGGATGTGAAGAGGAGATAACCTCCCCTTCACAAACTTAATTATTCTAAGGCTTTCTCTGCTTCTTCTTCCATCTTTTGCGCCGCTTCCTCTGGCGTCATTGATAAGCCAAAAATGGCTTGTGTTGTATCCTTATGAAGTTCTGCTAATTCAGGAGGAAGTGTCTGGTCGTAAGGCATCTGCAAATGTGTGGCGTTTTCTACTACATCATTAAACTGCTTGGCAAATTCATCGGACGGTTCTACCCCGCTGATTGCATTAAGTGATCCTGTACGATCCGTATACTGCTGAGCTGTTTCTTCACTTGTTAATTCCTTCAGCAACTCCGTCGCAAGCTCCGGGTGCTCCGTGTTTTTCGATACAGACCATACCGGTCCGGTAGCTGCGCCTAATTGGGTTTGGTCCCCTTTTCCTCCTTCAACCGTTGGAAAAAGGAAAAAGTCTAATTTCTCTTCAAACTCAGGAGCTTCATTTCTCACGTCGTTTAATAGAGAAATCGTCATATCCATCATGGCAGCCTGACCGGAATATAATAATTGACGGCCGCTTCCCTCATCATAAGGAACCCCATTAAATCCTTCGTTAAAAGCATCTTTCTTAACCATTTCCTGTATGTACTCACCTGCCTGCACATACGCATCATCATCAAACCCTTTGCCTTCTCGATTGAATGCGCTTTCAAATAATTCAGGACTTCCTACGCGGCTGGCAAAATTCATAAGGTAATAAGCACCAGGCCATTTCGTGCTGTTTGCTAAAGCAATAGGAATCACATCATTCTCGTTAAGAGTGTCGATTATATTGAGCCATTCTTTATAGGTTTGAGGTTCTTCCAGGCCATATTCATTAAAAATTTCTTTATTATAGAAAACTACGTCAATTGATAGTCCTAAAGGAAGACCATAAACTTTATCCTCAAATGTTCCATTGTCTAAAGCAAGCTCATTAAAGTGAGACTTATCGATATCTTCCGTTACCTCCAAAACCTTATCCTGGTCGACAAACTGTTTTAACCATCCGCCGCCCCAGCTTGTAAACACATCAGGTGGATTTCCGCCGGACATGGCCACCGAAAGCTTCTGCTTATAAGCATCATTAGAAATTCGTGTCATTTTCACATTCACATCAGGGTTGTTCTCTTCAAACCTGTCAATAGCCTCCTGGTAAACCTCTTCTTTTTCCCCGCCGTCGATTTGCCAGAATTCGATTTCTTTTTGCCCGCTTCCTTCTCCTGAACTAGTAGATGAACCTCCACAAGCTGCCAGCACGAAAACAAAACTTAACATAAACAGTCCAAGTAATTTCTTCAACATCATCTCTCCTTTTTTAGTTAGATGGAAATGACTTTTTGTTCCTTCAAATACTGATAGCTTTCTTTAATGCTTTCAAAAGGTGACTTCCTAGACTGATCCTGCTCAACAATCCACCATTCTACCTGATTGTTATCTCCTCTGTTTAAAACGTCTGAGAGATCAACACCGCCTGTGCCTAATTCTGCAAAAAACTGCTCTTCATCATTCGTCATGTCTTTCAAATGAACAAGGGGTGTTCGGCCTCTGTACTTTTCAAGCCATTGTCCTGGGGATTCTCCCGCTTTCGTCAACCAATAAATATCAAATTCTGCTTTTACCCAGTCTGGATTCGTTTCCTCTAATAGGAGTTCCAGCGGTGTTCTTCCATCCTTCATTTTCGCAAGCTCAAAATCATGATTGTGATAGGATAATGTAATACCTTCCTCCCGGCATATATGCCCTGCTTTATTTAGAATGTCGACAAGCTCTTGATAGTCTTTCTCTGTTCTGCGGTCTTCCGGTAAGAACGGACAGACAATGTGCCGGCTCCCTAAGTTGTGTTGATCTTGAATCACCTGCTTTAATTCCCCCTCTGATTCTATCGCTGTGAGAGGAATATGACTGGAAGCAGCCTCCAGTCCTAATTGATCGATTGTTTTCCTTACATCTCTTGAGGACATCCCTCCATATCCTGCAAATTCAACCCCATTAAACCCAATATTCGCGACTTTTTCTAATGTGCCGGTAAAGTCTTTTTGGCTCGCCTCTCTTAATGTAAACATTTGCACAGCAACTGGTATATTACTCAAATTAATTTCTCCTTCCAAGTGAAATGTAATCGATTACAAAAATTTGTATATTCATTTACTTACAAAACCCTTAACCACCTTCCTTTATTTGTAATCGATTACATTTTTATTTAAAAATTTTATTTTTTAATTAGTCCTTCTTCTATTTCCGCACCGCATGAGGCCCGGACAACAAGCTCATCATCTAAAATGTATTCTGTCTGAGACAGTGGAACATTGTTTAACTTCTTAATAAGCAGCTCCATTGAGCGCTTGCCCATGTCAAAGAGCGGCTGGGCAATGGTAGTAAGAGGGGGATCAAAGATCGAAGAAAACTTAACATTATCAAACCCTACAACAGCTAAATCTCCCGGCACCTTAAGACCGTGGTGTTTAGCTGCATTAATAACACCCATAGCCATATCATCACTCGCTGCAAAAATAGCTGAAGGTACCGTTTTTTGACTTAGAAGAGACTTCATTTGTTTATAGCCTGATTCATAAGTAAAGTCTCCTTCCCTGACCATGTTTTGATCAACCGGGAGATTATGTTCCTCCATCGCCTGACAATACCCTCTATATCTGTGTTTCGATATAATTGAATCTAAACGCCCCGTAATGTGGCCGATTCTCTTGTGTCCTAGTTGAATTAAGTAATCTGTTGCTTTTTTACTGCTGCTCACATTATTAATAGAAACTGTCGGTACCTTGGAGCTGTGTAAATTAGCAGTAGCCATCACCATAGGATATTGTTCACTGATCTCTTCCAAAAGCCGTTCATCCATTTTTGGTGAAAGCATTATAATCCCATCGGCCTGTCTTTGCTTTAAGTGTTCGATCGAGCTGTATTCTGAATCCACTTGATTGTTCGTATTTCTAAGCAGTACTCTATATCCATTTTTAGATGCTTCGTCTTCAATACCTCCTACAATTTCAGCAAATACTGTATTAATAATATTAGGTACGGAAACGAGAATCGTGTTGGTCTCTGTTCTTCGAAAATGACGGGCCAGCATATTCGGCTGATATTTCAGCTCTTCGATTGCCTCCACCACCTTCTGTTTTGTACGCGGTGTCACAGCATCCGGATTTCTTAAAACCCTAGAAACCGTAGCCGTTGAAACGCCTGCCAATTTAGCCACATCACTCATCTTTGCCATTTTTAAAAATCTCCTGTTCTTCCCTGAAGTCAATTTGTAATCGATTACATTCAGCTTAAGTGAAGTGTTTTAAAATTGCAAGACTATTTCGTAAATTAATTTTTCTCTCTTGTTACAACACCATTCTAGCTATATAATAAATATATTCTTATACATAAAGGAGGGAAAACCATGCATACGTTCACTGTAGACATCAAGGTCGTGAAAAAATACCTGGTATTTATGATGTCTATTTTTGGAATTTCAGTCGTCCTCGGGACAAGTCTGTCCTTTTTTAGCTGAAATTTCATAGTATTGAACGTCAAGTATGATTTCCTGAAAAAATAGTAAAGCCGCAGGAGTATACTTTCCTGCGGCTTTTTTGTGTAAAAGAGAGGACAAAATTTCATGTTTAAGACAAAACAAAATATTTATATGCTGTATTTTTATATCTTCTTTGCCCAGTTATTTTTTGACCGGGCCTTATGGGTCATTTATCTCGGAGACAAAGGAATGGGCTTCGGCCAAATTGGTATACTGGAAGCTCTCCTCCATTTAGCCATTGTATTATTTGAGGTTCCTACCGGAATGGTTGCTGATTTGTACGGACGTAAAATCAGCCTGGTGATCGGGAATATATTTAGTTTATTGTATGGGTTGTTTATGCTGGTCAGCGGTACATTTTCCATGTTTACCCTTGCTTTTCTATCGATGGGACTTATGGTCACATTCCATTCGGGTGCAGAGCAGGCATTTGCTTATGACACGCTAAAAAATAATAAACGGGAACAAGACTATACAAGAGTGGTTGGCAGCATGACGGCCATTGCTCTTCTATCATTGAGCCTCGCCAAATTTCTCGGCGGTTTTATGGCGGATATCAGCTGGGAATTAGTTTACGGTTCAATGATTTTTACTCATCTGCTCGCAGTGGTTCCCCTTATCTTTTTAAAGGAGCCTGAGCGTGAAAAAACAGAAGCCATCAGCGGGCGCTGGTACAATCAGTGGGTTCACCAATTTAAGCTCGGTCTTAATGTTTGGAAAAACAATCCTGTCATTCATCAGCCGGTTCTGTTGTTTATTTTAGCAAGTGCCGTAATGGTCATTATTGTTTTTTATGGGCAGGAATATTTTATACAGCTGGGCTACTCCCCTGTAGTCGTTGGCGCTGTATTTACAGTTGAGGGTTTGCTTGGAGTCGTTATGGCGAAGATTGCTTATAAAGTGGAAAAGCGATTTAAGTTTTTTAAGATTTTATATTACGGCCTTGGACTGTTTATCTTTTTTCTCGCTTTGTTCATCTTTTCCAGTGACTGGGCCATTCTGTTATCATTTCTTTTTCTGGCCCAGCTGTTAAGCTTATTTGATCCGATTTTCAGCGCTTTCGTGCAAAATGTTCTGACGAGTAATGTGCGTTCAACTTTCTTTTCGCTCATTGGGTTAACAGAGAGCTTCGTCATTATGATCAGTTTCCCTCTGTTTGGTTTTGCAATTGAACGGACAGGATTTACCGACGGCTTTGCAGGTCTAATGCTCGTTTTTACCGTGAGTGTCAGTATAACTTTTTTGTTCCAAAAATTTAAAAGAGCTTCTCATTAAGTGAGAAGCTCTTTTTTCTGTATTAAGCTCTTCTTTATACTTTATGGTTTTCTCTTCCTAATTGAATGTTTGAAACCTAGATATGTAAATAATACGGAAGAGAATAGGAACAATAAAAACTAAAGAAAGGAGCAAAATATGGCACTTCCTGAATTAATGCTTAGACTGGCCATTGCTTTTATAACACTTCTCCTCCTTACAAGGCTAATGGGCAGAAAAGAAATTTCACAGATGACTTTTTTTAATTTTGTGTCAGCTATTGCTATTGGGACTCTCGGAGCTTCCCTTGCGATTGATTCCACACTGAGTGTCCGCAATGGAATCATTGCATTAACGGCCTGGAGTGTTTTTACCATCTTTTTAGGGTACTTAGATATTAAGTCAAAAAAGATACGCTATTTCGTTGAAGGTCAGCCGATTATCCTTATTCGAAAAGGAAGAATTATGGAAGAAGAACTCCGCAAGACACGGCTTGATGTAGACGCCCTGATAGTATTACTCCGCAAGAAAAATGTATTTTCTGTTGCAGATGTCGATTATGCTATTTTTGAGACAGATGGCTCTCTTTCTGTCATGAAAAAGAATGATAAAGAACTGGTTACTAAGAAGGACATGAACATACAAGCCAGTTCACCTGCTCCTTTTTCTATGCCTTCTGTAGTTATCGCCGATGGAATTGTAAACAAAGAAAACTTAAAGGAATTAAGTCTGGACCGCCAATGGTTGGAACAGCAGCTTCAGTCAGCCGGAGGTTATTCCATAAAAGAAGTATTTTTGGCGGAAGTTCAGAAAGACGGGACACTATATATTGATACTACTCAGGACATGGTTCATTAATGAAAGCTTTTAATAAAATATAAATATAACAGGGGCTTCTTTAGAGGAAGTCCCTGTTAAGAATGCCTAAAAGCCCTTATTCACTTCTTTTCCACATTATTAAATACAGCTGTAGAATCCCACACATTCAGCCCAAAATAACCTTCTTTATAGGCACTATCCCTTTTTTCAATTACAAGGTTTCCATCCAGGTAAGCTTTCACTACATCACCTTTTGCTTCTACCATTAATTGATATTTTTGATTGGCTTTTAGCTTCAGGTTTCCACCGTCATTATAAATGGACAAGTCAGTCCCTATTCTGTCTACAAATTTAATAAGTTTTATCATATTATTCTTCACATCTACATTTACAGCGTATCCATTTTCAGCTTTGGGATTTGCACGAAATACTAAAGCACCAGCTCCCACTTTGTTGTCCACTAAATCTTTATCGGGATCGTCAGGGTGTGAGTCAGAATCGAGAATTTTAATGTCCGCTTCATATCGGAAATCACTCTCCTTTTCAGCTGCAAGAATAAAAGCATCGCCGCTGCCTTGTCCCTGTTTTCCATTGATAGTATCTGCCCACTTTCCTGAAATAGCATCCCAGCCCGTTAGATTAGATTCAAATGAACTTTTATCTGCCCAAATCTTTTTCAACGGATAAATATCAAGAGAAGTTAATTTCACTTCACCTCCCTCGCTGTATATTTCAAGTCCTTTACTTGCGGGATCAGGGAAAATCTGATCTGTAATTACTACTTCCCCATTAGCACCAAATAATTCAACAGCTGATCGATCGACGAATATGCGCATTTTTAATTTACCATTCGAAACAGATAAGAAGGCTTCATGTTTATCTTTAACGTTAGGCCCATAATTAAAATCATCAGAGTTTGCCCGATCAATAAATAATTTTTCTTCACCGACATTGTATCCAACAGTAGTGTATTCTCCGCCTTCTCCCTTACGGACTTTAAATCCGAATTCTTCGGCGTCCGTACCAGATATATCAAATTCCGCCACCATCTCATACGTATCACCTGAAAAATCTGAAAGAAGACTGCTCGCTCCTGAAATCTTTTCATTTACGAAGGAAGCTTTTCGCCTTTGATCCGTAATGCTATCAAAAGGAATCGGCGTTTGTTTTAAGCGGGTGCCCGCTTCTGTTTCGGTTAATTCCAATGTTCGAGGAAGTGTCATAGAGCTTCTCCACGTTGATGTTGGGGTTTCATTCGCATACTGCCAGTTGCTCATCCATCCCAGCCAGTATTTTTCACCGTTTTCTCCTTCAATCCCGCTCCATTCTACTCCCGCATAGTAATCTGCTCCGTAATCAGTCCATAGAACCTCATTGGAAGGATTTTCATTCGTAAATGTCTCCCCGTCAAAATCACCGACAAAATATTGCATACCCGATCCGCCAGCGGAAGCACCATCGTTAATACTAACCTGTAGGACCCATTTGGTATTATTAGGATCTCCGTCAATCGGCAGTTCTACTAAAGCCGGACACTCCCAAATACCTCCATTGCTTCCGTGAGTTGAATCACTCCACTCTCCGGAAACTGACGACCAATCTTCAATCCTGCCGCTTTGCTTCATTTCTTCTTGATCCAGTTCCTCAGCCGTTTGGTCTACCTTGTCAGGCAGTGGGCCTTCATTGTACACGTTAAAGTCATCGATATTGATATGACCCCATCCCCCTGAAGCCTGATCTACTGCTTTAACATAGAATACTTCCCCTATAAAATCAGAAGCGTCCCATACATAGCGTTTATATGTTTCATCTTCATTAAACTTCGTATTTGACTGACGAATTATTTCTTTGTTATCTGAAGCCCTGACTAAAGAGACATAGCGGTTAATTGGATCATTTCCTCCACCCATAAGAAAATTAATCTCTCCGGATCCGCCGAGTTTAAAGTTAGAGGAGCGCAGCTGGCCTGCCGCGTTGTCACCTTCATGTAAATCGGAGAATCCCCATAAATGATACGTCCCCTGCTGATCAAAAGTCCCGCCCCAGTATGTTGCTGTATCTGTGATATGGTCCTCTGTAAAAGAGCTGCCTGTTGTTGTCCACCCTGTAAGGTCTCCCGTTTCAAAATCATGATTGACGATCTCCTTTTCAGAAGTCTGGATGTTCTGGCCTTTCCTCACATTTTGAAACTGAGCAGACGCGTTCCATACATTTAATCCAAGATAACCTTCTGCAAATGAACGATCAGTAATATCATGGACTAGGATTCCATCCACATAAACTTTAATGCTGTTCTCATACGCCTCTGCAGCTAATTGATAGGTTTTCCCTGTTTCCAGCTTTATTGATTTCTCCGCCAGCACGGTTATCCTGCCATCTTCTACCTTCATCAGTTTGACGACATCATGTAAAGCATCGACATTGGCAAAATACCCGTTGCTCGCGTCTTTGTCCGCTCTAAAAACTAGTGCTCCAGCTCCGCCTTCTCCCTGTTCGCCTGATACTTTTATATCCGCTTCATATAAGAAGTTCTCAGCTGTTTGATCACTTATTATAAAGGCATCTCCTTCAGCCCTGCCCGTTTTTCCATTTAAAGTATCTTCCCATGTTCCACTTACGTCTTCCCATCCGGATAGATTCGTAATAAAATTCGACTTGTTCGCAAACTCCACATTGCGAAAGGAGGCTGGCGATTCTGATGACAGTAAGCCGTAATATCCATGGGCGTATGTCTTATCTTCCTTCTCTATTACCAGTTGACCATCAATAAAAACCTTTATATTTTTACCATCTGCTTCCGCTTCTAAATGATAAGCAGCATTCATGTCTAATTTCATATTTTGAACGTCTAACTTCTCTGTAACTCCATCTATAATCTTATAAAGGGTGACCCTATTATTTTTTGCATCAATAATAGCAGAATAGCCATTGGCTGCACCTTTATCAGAACGAAAGACTAATCCCCCGGATCCTTTCCGGCCGTTTTTCTCGTTAAGTGTGATATCTGCTTCATAAGAAAAAGAGCCTCCGCTATAGTCAGACATCGCATATGAAACTTCATCAAGACTGTTGGACTGAATACCGCCATCCGGCCCAAACTCACTGGCAAACTCCCATTTCTTTAAATTGGGGGACGTATAAAACATAATCTTATCCTTAGCTGCCAGTGCCATCACCCATTGACTAGAGTCTTCATGCCAGAAGACCTTAGGATCCCGCCAGTCGGCCACTGGCGGATCGGGCATCACGGGGTTTCCTTCATATTTTTTCCACGTTCTTCCTTTATCCACGCTATAGGCCAGGCTCTGCACCTGTCCCTTAGGACCGGAATGTGTAAATATTGCCACCATAGCTTCTTTACCAAAACCAGCCGTATTGTTCCAATCAATTACGGCACTGCCTGAGAAGATCTGACCATGTTCATCTGGTGACAAAGCGACAGGCAGATGCTCCCACTTTATGAGATCTTTACTGACGGCATGCCCCCAGTGCATCGGCCCCCATGTTGTACCATAGGGATGGTACTGATAGAACAGGTGGTATTCACCTTTGTAATACACCATTCCATTAGGATCATTCATCCAATTGGCTTCCGGCGAGAAATGGAATTGGTTTCGATCGGGTTCTTCATAATATCCTGCACCTTCTGCATGTACAATAGATGGCAGACCCATAACCAGAAAACAGAGTAACAGCGGAAATTCTCTTTTCCATCCACCCTTCATCCAAATCGTAATCCCTCTTTTCTATAGTTTTTTAAGATCTCAGCCGATCAATTAAAACAGCTGTAATTATAACTCCTCCTTTTACAACTAACTGCCAATAATAACTGACATCCATTAGCGTAAGTCCATTTGTAATTACTCCCATAATCAGTACCCCAATGATGGTTCCTTGGATTTTACCGACCCCTCCGGTCAATTTTGATCCCCCGAGTATAACGGCAGCAATAGCATCCAGTTCATACATATTCCCCGCAGTCGGCTGACCTGAATACAGACGGCCCGCAAGGATAACACCTCCTAAACCGGCAAGCAGACCGCTAATGGAATAAACATTGATGAGCGTTTTTTTCACTTTAATCCCTGTCAGCCTTGCCGCTTCTTCATTCCCGCCAATGGCATAAACATGGCGGCCAAACATTGTATACTTTAAAACATAGAACATGATGATATAAACGAAGGCCATTACATAAATAGGGATAGGAATTGATAAAAATGAACCAGAACCTATAAATCGGAAGGTATTTGATTCCAGAACGACAGGGTACCCCCCGCTTGTTACATAAGCAAGACCTCTTACATAAGTCATACTGGCAAGCGTAACTATAAAAGCCGGAAGCCCAATTTTTGCAGTAAACACTCCATTAATGAAGCCAACGAGATATCCGGCTCCTATACCAGTCAGCATGGCTAATATTGGATTTAATCCTGCCTGTGAAGCCATAACCGATACAACACCGGAAAGAGCTACAATGGAACCTACTGATAAATCAATCCCGCCGGTTAAAATCACTATCGTCATGCCGGCAGCTAAGATTGCAGTGACAGACACCTGTTTTAAAATATTGGTGAGGTTGGCGGAGTCTAAGAAATTCGGGGCCATTATGCTCATCACAATACAAAGCAAAATCAAGATAAGAATCATACCTAGCTGATTCCATAGTACGGATACATGATGAGCTAGTTTAAATCCCGTTTGTGCAGGTGGCTGGGCCGGCTGCTGATTAGGTGATACAGTCGATCTCATTTTATTTCCCTCCCGTAGCGTAGTACATAATTTTTTCTTGTGTTGCCTCCCGCTTCTGAAGCTCACCTGCTATGCGTCCTTCATGCATAACAAGAATCCGATCGCTTACTCCAATGACTTCAGGGAGTTCAGAGGAAATCATTAAAACAGCCAGACCCTCATCGGCAAGCTGAGAAATAATTTTATGGATTTCGGTTTTTGCTCCGATATCAACTCCGCGTGTAGGTTCATCAAGCAGCAGGATTTTAGGTTTTGTCGACAGCCACCTGGCAATGACTGCCTTCTGCTGATTTCCGCCGCTTAATCCTGAAATTGGCTGTTCTGAAGAAGCAGTCTTGATATTCAGGCTGTCGATATATTGCTCTGCTGCCAGATTTAAAGAGCCCCAGCTGATTCGCATGTTCTTTCTGTGCCTTTTCAATTCGGCCATCATAATATTTTCCTTTACTGACATATCAAGAAATAGCCCCTGTTCTTTACGGCTTTCCGGAACAAGAGCAACTCCGTGCTGGATCGCATCAATAGGTGAATGGATCTGAACAAACTCCCCATCTATCTTCACTTCACCTTTCTGAATTTCAGAAAGTCCGAAAATTGTCCGAACCAGCTCTGTACGTCCCGCTCCCACTAGTCCTGCAAAACCGACGATCTCCCCAGGGTGGATTTTGAAAGAAATATCTTTTACAAAAGCAGCATCACTTAAATTCTTTACCTCTAAGGAAGGTTTAATTTTCGTTTCATTTGCCGTGTAGCTGCTCTGTGAACGTTGAAATAAATCTTTTAAATCGCGCCCAACCATAAGGCTCACTAATTGTTCTGGAGTGGTTTCATAAATAGGACCGCTTTGAATCCATTTACCATCGCGAAGCACCGTGTAACGATCTGATATCTTGAAGATTTCCTCCATACGGTGGGAAATATAGACAATCGCCACACCCTGCTTTCTCAAGTCTTTTATAATAGAAAATAAACGATCAATCTCTCTATCTGTCAATGAAGCAGTCGGCTCATCCATAATTAAAACTTCAGCTTTGCAGGAAAGAGCTCGTGCGATTTCTACCATCTGCTGCTGGGCGACACTTAGAGTTGAGACAAGTGATTCAGGCTTTAAATCAGAGCCCATTGAAGCCAGCACTTCCCCCGCCCGTTTATGTACTTCTTCCCAGCGCACCATTCCCAGTTTATTACGCGGATATTTTGTTCCCATTAAAATATTTTCACTGATAGTCAGATTGGGAGACAAATTGAGTTCTTGATGAATGACCCCTATCCCCATCTTTCTGGCAGTCAGCGGATCATTCCAAGTTACCTGCTGATTTTTATAAGTAATCATCCCACTGGTTTCATCAGGGGTATAAACACCAGATAAAATTTTCATTAAGGTGGATTTCCCGGCTCCATTCTCCCCCATTAATGCATGAACTTCTCCAGAGTAAAGTTCCATATTTACGTTCTTTAGAACTGTAGTACCTGAAAACGTTTTATGAATTCCTTTCATCTTTAAAAGAGGATGAAGCAATTCTTGATGCATCTTAACTTTTTCTTGTATCACCAAAGGATTTCCCTCCTTGCTTAGAGTCTAATGACGGCCCTTGCTGCTACAGACAAGGACCGTTCATGGCAAGAAAAACTACCAGCCTTTATAGGAAGCTACGTTATCTTCTGTTACCAAATCAACGGGGATCTTGGTTACTTCTTCAATGGATTCACCGTCTAAAACCTGAATGCCAACATCGATAGCTTTCATCACCATTTCATCAGGATGCTGGGCGGATGTACCTGCAATGGAACTTCCCTCTTTCTTCATTGCCTCAATAACATCCGGAGATCCATCAACCCCAATAATATAAAACTCATCCTGGCGCCCAGCCTGCTGCTGGGCGATCTCTGCACCAATAGCAACAGGGTCATTATTGGCAAAAACAGCATCTATCTTTCCTGGCTCATTTGCCTGTAGAATACTTTCCATTACCTGTAAACCTTTTTCACGGTTCCCTTCTCCATTCTGCTTGGCAATTACTTTAATCTCCGTTCCTTTAATCGTATCTTCAAACCCAGCAATCCTGTCCTTTACAGCAGTTACAGGAGGTCCATCGATGACTACGACATTTCCTTTTCCTCCAAGATCCTCTATCATATACTCAGCTGCCAAAACACCTGCCTGGTAGTTGTCGGATGTAACAGTTCCTTCAATTCCACCATCAGCACCAACATCAACCGAAACAACAGGGATACCAGCTGCATCTGCCTGAGCTACCGCTCCTGCAATCCCTTCAGAGTCCACAGCGTTCAGTAAAATGAGGTCTACACCTTGAGTAATAAAATCCTCAATCTGTGAGGTTTGTTTAGCTAAATCTGCATCTGCCGCCTGAACCACAATCTCTGCCCCAATTTCATCGGCATAATCTTCAGCTGCTTCACTCATCGAAACAAAGAAGGGATTTGCCAGATTATTAAGAGTAAGACCGATTTTAACTCCACCCTTATTGTTATCGCTTTCATTTTCCTCCCCAGAAGTTTCATTACTTGCACATCCCGCCATAATAAACAAAAGAAGAATACCAATACACCACATTTTCACACTTTTCACTTGTCCTTCCTCCTTTAGTTATAAATTTTAATCATTAATGAATGCGCTTTCATAATTGAGTGTTAATCTCCCCCTTTTCATTACGCATATATCATGCAGATGAAAGTATTAATTATGAATATTGCGTAATTTTTCCCAAGATTGGTTATGATTGTTTTTGCTTATTAATGATCATAAATGCGCATACATAAATTGTCAATAAGTTTTCTAAAAATTGAAAATTTATATTAATACCTAATTACAAAGCTCAAATAAGTTTTAATCAGCTTATTTCTTATTCGGTGATTTAATTTTTTATGACTATTTATGATTGTTTCTTTATAAACAATCGAAACTGCACTAAAACTGAGCATAAAATGCAGCTACCATATAAGTTATCATTTTTCTTTTGATATCAAGACTAGTTTATAATGGGATAAGGAAACGCTTACGAAAGGAGAATAGCTCAATATGTTTATGGAAGAACGCAAGGCTCAGATTCTCGAATATCTGCGTCATTTATCAAGGGCTTCCGTCCATGATTTAAGCCAGCAGTTTAATGTATCTGAATCAACGATTAGAAGAGATCTTAAAGAGCTTGAGGAGACAGATAATATAAAAAGAACCCACGGGGGAGCCATCCTTCTGCAGCCTGTCAGTTTTGAAGCATCTATTGGAGACAGGCAAAAGGGGTACATAGCAGAAAAGCAGGCGATTGCCAGGAAAGCTGTCGAGTTTATCAATCCGGGAGATGCGATACTTCTCGATTCTGGGACAACTACCTATGAGCTTGTAAAAGAGCTGAAATCATTTACTAACCTATCAATCGTGACAAACTCTATCATTATAATGCAGGAGCTTGCAGACCTTCCCGGACTGGAGGTCATGCTGTTGGGCGGAATTTTACGTAGGGAGACTTCAGCCCTTGTAGGCCCCTTTGCTGAACAATCTCTCAATATGATCCGAATCGATAAATCATTCATAGGTACAAACGGGATAGACGTAAAAGAAGGAATTATTACGACTCCCAACCTTACAGAAGCCCGCATAAAGCGAATGATGATTACGAACTCTCGCCAAACCATTCTGCTGACAGATCATAGTAAGATTGGTAAATTAAACTTTGCCAAGGTTGCGGACTTATCAGAAATTGATATGTGCATCGTAGATGAACATGTTCCCTCCGAATTCGAAAAAGACATGCAAAGATATAATGTGAACTTACATATGGTTAATCCGTAAAAAAAGAGAGGACCCTTTAAAAGGATCCTCTCTTTCTCTATTTAAACTTCTTTAATTATTGACTCGCCTTCTGTCTGCTCTTCGTCAAGCCACTGCCATCTTTCGTGAAGTTCAATACTACCGTCATTCTTAATGACAGGAGTAGAGATGCATTTACCGCCTCTTATTTCATTGGAAGTGTTGATATGGTTATAACGAAACTCTAATGTATTATCTTCTTTTACTATACCAATCAACTTTCCTTTGACGATCTCTCCCCCTTCATAATCGGCATATAGAATTTGCCCCTCCTGAAAGTAATGAAAATAAGTTTTCGAGGAAACTTCTCCATTTTGCGTATTTTGTACAGAAATGAACTTTCGATTATGGTAATTAATCATCCTGTCTCAACCTCTCCATTTTCTATAAAGGGATTCAATATGCTCCGGTGATGTCCGGCAGCACCCGCCTATGATGCGTGCACCGTTTTTAAACCAGACTTCTGATTGAGTCTCGAATGAACCATCCGTACTTCCACACCATGTTTTAGTTTCAGGGTTATACCTTTCCCCGGAGTTTGGATATACAATTATCGGTTTGTTTGTGTATTTATAAAATTCCTCAACAGCTGCTGAAGCATCTGATATAGGGGCACAGTTCACTCCAATGGCAGCGACTTGTTGACGGTTATGTACGGCAGACGCACATTCCTGGAGACTTGCCCCATCACTTATAGACTTTCCATCTTTCAGAGTAAAAGACAGCCAGGCTGACGTTTCCGGGAACTCTTCCAGTAAAGAAATAAGTACCTTCGCTTCCTGAAGAGACGGGATCGTTTCCAATGCTAATAGATCAGCTCCTGCTTCAATCAATGCTTCCAATCTGGGACGGTGAAATTTTTTCAGTTCCACATCTGAAATCTTATAGTTTCCTTTATATTCTGATCCATCAGCAAGATAAGCACCATAAGGCCCGACGGAAGCTGCAACTAACGGCTTAGGACGGTTTGTTTTTTTTATTTCCTTCCAGACTTCATCTCTGGCGCCCCTGGCTAATAACACTGTCTTTTTTATTAGTTCAATGGCTTTCTCTTTTCTTATCCCTCGCTGTGCAAAACCTTCAATTGTCGCCTGATAACTTGACGTAATGGCCACATCAGCTCCCTTTCGGAAGTAATCTGCATGAATTTTGGCTATGGCATCTGGATTTTCCATCAGGACACGAGCAGACCAAAGCGGGTCATCCAAATCGAATCCCTGTTTTTCTAACTCCGTGGCCAGGGCCCCATCAAGTATAATAGGCGAAAACTTCTTTAAAATTGAATCAATAGGATTGAATTTTTGATTCGTATGTTTCGGCATGATTGGTTCCTCTTTTCTTATATTGTCCTAAATAGTAACTCCCGTAGCAGAATAGGATAAATGGAATTCCACAATAAAGAGCAATTCGCTGGGTAGGATCGAAAGCTATTCCAATACAGGCGGTAAGGCAAAGGATAAAAGAAGCAATCGGTACTAAAGGATAAAACGGTGTACGATAGGCCAAGTCTTCCAGCTTGTTTCCTTCTTTTAAATATTGCCTGCGAAATGTAAACTGAGCGGCGCTGATGCTCATCCAAACAACTACAACAGCAAGACCCGAAATAGATACAAGTACAATGTAGACGGTGCCTGGAGCAATAATGCTTGAAAGCAAAGCAAGCCCTCCGCCTAGCATACTGAATAGAATAGCGTTTAAAGGAATACCTCGTTTAGTTAACCTTGCAAAACGCGGTGAAATTGTTTGTTTATCGGCGAGCGACCACAACATTCGCGATGATGCATAAAGCCCGGAATTAGCTGCTGATAGAATAGCAGTGATAATAACAAAATTCATAATATCAGCGGAATATGGAATCCCAATATTCGTAAGCACTACAACAAAGGGACTTTCAATTACTCCAGCCTCCTTCGTTGGAAGCAATGCAGACAAGACAATAATGGTCCCTACAAAAAACACCACTAACCTGATTAAAGTAGTCCGAATAGCCTTAGGAATTGTTTTTTCCGGCTCTGCGGTTTCTCCTGCGGCAATTCCAATGAGCTCTGTTCCCGAAAAGGCAAAGTTTACCGCAAGCATAGTCATGAGAATAGCGAACGCACCATTTGGAAACAGGCCTGCACTCGTAAAGTTTGATAATAATGGCGCAGTTTCAGAATTATTTAATGGAACTAACCCCATTATTGCGGCAGCCCCTAATAATATAAAAAGAATAATAGCTAATACCTTGATTGAAGAAAACCAAAATTCAGACTCCGCAAAAAACTTCACAGTAAACGCATTAAGCAGAAAAATTAGTCCGGCAAATAAAGCACTCCAAATCCAAACACTGACTGTTGGAAACCACTTCTGCATCATTAAACCAGCTGCTGTAAATTCCGAGCCCAGTGCAACTGTCCAGGTGAGCCAGTAAAGCCAGGCAATCGTATAGCCTGTACCTGGACCAATATATTTAGCTGCATAGCTGTGGAAAGCGCCGGTTTCCGGCATATGTACAGAGAGTTCTCCCAAGCAGAGCATTACTAAATAAACAACCAATGCACCGATTAAATACGCAAGCACTGTACCAAAAGGACCCGCTTGTTGAATCGTATAACCGGAACTTAAGAAAAGCCCTGTACCTATAACACCTCCGAGAGATAACATCACCAGATGCCGTGTTTTCATTTCCCTTTTAAAGCTTTGACTTTGTAAATTCATAACAGTACTCTCCTATTGCTTTTAAAATGATTAACAAAAACTAAGACTGCTTTCCTCCTTTTCTCGAAAACTCACGAAACCACAAAAAAACGCACTCTAAACGAGTGCGTTTCCGACAAATAAAAGAAGCTCTTATCTATCAGGCTGATCACCCGCTGGAATTAGCACAGTGTCTTATAGACCTGCTGCTGAGGTTTCTGCGGGCCAGTCCCTCCACCTCTCTGGATAAGAATATTCACATTTTTTCCAACTCTATCAATCTATGAATTGATAGTCAAGCGGATAATTTCTTACTTTAACTTAATTGAATAAGACTTCCCTCTATTTATCTTTATTTTTTTCTAGTCTATTTGTTTCATTTTTCTAATTTATGTATGACGCTTTCATTTTTTGCGAGCGTTTTCAAAAGCAGACAATTACAAGGTATAGCTATACTCTCCCCGTTTCCGCTCACTCGATGGAGCAATTGACGCATCGCTTCCATTTGTTATAGTTTAGGGGATTACAGAGCAGACGGAATTTTTTTTAGAACTCGCCATATTTAAGTTTTTTAGTAAATCGGATTCTTTTTAACCGAAAGGGGCGCATAAGGTGAAAAGCATTCAAAGCCGCTTACTGTTAATGCTGCTTATGTTTATCATACTCCCCTATTTTTTATCTGTTTTTTTAATTTACAGCTATACGAAAAATAGTGTGGAACAGCATGAAATTGAGAACAGCCGAGAACAGCTTAAGGAAAGCTCAGATGAACTTGAGCAATATTTCAGTGAAATGGTTAGGCTTCCATATACTCTTTACCGTGATCCAGAACTATTTAAAATATTTACTGGCGAAAAAGTTAACTCAGCTTACCTGGAAAACAGCATGGAAAAATACTTTTTAATGCGAAGTGAAATTAGACAGGTCCGCCTTTACTTAAAGAAGAGCAGCGAATCGGTTGCTGTATATAATGGAATGGTCAGTGCACGAAAGTCAAAGCCTGGCTTTATGGAACAGGAAGATGATCTACAACAGCTTTATCATTCAAATGACATGTTTATGGTAGAAGCTCCCCATGAAATGGAAAACTACAATAACAGCGCGATTGTGCCGACATCTGACCATTTAATGGTCTTAACCATTCATCATAAAATCATAGATGTACCTTCTAACGAATTCCTTGGAATACTCACAACAGATATTGATCTTGACGCTTATGCTCAAATTATTGATGAACTGGTAAATCAAAATGAGGAAACCGTTCTGTTAACTAACGAGAAGAATCAAATAGTTTATGCAAATGATAAGGAGCTTATTGGTCAGCCCATTCCTTCTTTCATTCAAAAGCAGGTGGACGGAGGTAATGCCCAATCAGCAGATGATGATATTGTACTTTCCAAACCGCTTTCCGGCCCTCTTGAAGATTGGAAGTTAGTCAAAATGACACCAAGTGAGGTCTTGTTTGAAGATATTCGAAAAACTACCTTTACTAGTATACTGCTCGGAATGGTTGTTGGCATACTAGGAGTGATTATGATCAGCATGATTACTTATAAGATAACTTCTCCGATCAAGCGGCTGACCCAGAAAGTACGTACGGTAGAAGGCGGAGATATGAATGTTCCTTTTGATGAAAGCAGAAACGATGAAATCGGTTATTTGGAAAAACAAATGAAGGAAATGATTGATCGAATCAACACTCATATTGACCGTGAGTATAAACTTGAAATAGAAAATAAAGAAAACCAGTTTCGCGCATTAAAATCCCAAGTAAATCCGCACTTTTTATTTAATGCCCTGCAATCCATTGGTGCAGTTGCCTTACGCTCTAAAGCTCCGGACATTTACCAGCTTGTAACATCACTTTCAAAAATGATGCGTTATTCAATGAATGCTGATCAATGGGTTTCGCTACAGGAGGAAGTCGACTATATCGAAGCTTACCTCATCTTACAAAAAGAGCGTTTTCGGAACCATATACATTATTCGATTGATATCAGTGAGACCATTAAACAGAAAATAATACCAAGCATGATTTTACAGCCGCTCGTTGAAAACTTCTTTAAGCATAGCTATGAAGAAGGATACCGTAATGCCCATTTAACCATACGAGGAGAAATTAAAGGGGATTATTTACACCTGACAGCTGCTAATGACGGAGCCAGCATAACCGATCAGGAGCTGAATGAGTTAAGGAAGAGACTTTATGCGGCTCCCGGCTCTTCTCCGAAAAAGCACATTGGCTTAAAAAATATACATGACCGACTAATACTTAATTTTGGCAGGAATGCCAGACTATCAGTCGATCATATTCAAAGAAAAGGTTTTCTAGTTAAAATTATAATTCCAATAGAGACGAGACCAGGTCTCAAAGGAGGAATTTCATGAAGGCTTTAATCGTTGATGACGAAGTAAATGTACGTGATGTCCTCCGCTATTTAGGACAATGGGAAAAGCATGGCATTACTGAGATTTTCGAAGCAGACAATGGGAAAGAAGCCCAGAAAATTATTAATGAAGTAAAGCCCGAGCTGATTTTTACGGATATTAAAATGCCGGAAATGAGTGGTATGGAATTCATTGAGTGGCTGGATTCAAAGAATTATGTAGGAAAAGTAATTTTTATTACCGGCTATAATGATTATTCACTTATGCGCCAGGCCATAAAGTACAGCAGCTTCGACTATCTTTTAAAACCAATTGAGCCGGAATTTTTCAATAAGACATTAGCTGAAGCAGTAGAAAGCTGGAAAACAGATCAAAAATCTCCTAACTTCAATGAATCAATTGAAGAAGATTTTAAGAAACTGAGAATCGATCAAATCATAACATCCGCCTGTATGGGAGAGCCGTTTGAACCTGTTGACATACTCTCCTATCTGCCAGCCTCAGATCAGTACGAACTATCCTTAATATCATTTTATCAGATGCATCATCCCGAGCCATATATTGAGAATTTATCAAAGAGACTCTTTGATCAGAAAATTGGAAATGTATTTTCTCTTAAAAACGGAAGGAATTTATGTCTTGTGATTACTATAACTGGAGAAAGCCTTACAGCGGAACAGTGGATGAGCCAGGAGATTGACTTACCTGTTCGGCTTGTAAGCGGGAGAGCATTCACTTCTTTAAAACAACTCGCACGTCATTATCAAGCTTTACAGACAGCCTTAGACAATAATGATTATCGTTCCATCCACAGACTTAATGAATTAGATGCCGCCCGCCGTAACCAGGATATTGTTGCCTATGTCGATGACTATTACATGGAGGAATTAAGCCTGGAGAAGCTATCGAACTTGTTTTTCTTCAGTCGTGAACACATCTCAAGGAAATTCAAAGAAGAAACAGGACTGCCTTTGTCCAAATATGTGACGAAGCTTAAAATCGATCAGGCAAGGAAATGGCTTAAAGAGACTGAAGAAAGTATCTACTCGATTTCTTTAATGCTCGGTTATCAGGATGAGAAATATTTTTCCAAACTATTTAAAAAAGAAACGGGTACCACGCCTTCTGAATTCAGAGCACAATTCGTCAATGGATCAAAGGAGTGAGAAAGTGATCAAAAAGCTATCAGTCCTATGTTTAGTTGGTACTCTAGGCCTTATCGGATGCCAGAAAACCATTGACATTGATGAGCCGCCGGAAGCCGAGTCATCAGTAACCTTAGAAATTCGGAATCCAAAAGTAGAAATTGCTTCACAGTTTGAAGAAATGGTCCAGGCTTATGAAAAGGAAAACCCGCACGTCAATATAGAGGTTCATACCGTCGGGGGTGCCATGGATGATTTCTCAGATTTAAAAGCACAAATGGCTGCAGGCAATGGACCAGACATTTTCACTAATCCCGGATATGAAAGTGCAAAACTCTGGAAGAATTATTTAGAAGATTTATCTGACCAACCGTGGGTGAATGAAGCTTATGAAGAGTCATTAATCCCTATGAAATTTGAAGATCAACTCTTCGGAATGCCGATGAACCTAGAAGGATATGGTTTCATCTACAATAAAGATTTATTTGAACAGGCAGGTATTGAGTCACTGCCTTCAACACTTAATGATTTAGAAGCAGCTGCAGAAAAGCTGCAGAAGGCTGGTATTACTCCGTTTGCTACGGGCTACTATGAAGAATGGAAGCTGGGGGATCACCTCATGAATATTGCTTTTGCCCAGCAGCAGGACACCGAGTCTTTTATTCAAGGGTTAAATGAAGGTACATCCTCTATTACCCGAAACCAAAAATTTGAAGAACTTCTTAACTTACTTGATGTCACTTTAAAATATGGAAGTAAAGATCCCCTCGCAATGGACTACCAGATGGAAGTCCAAACATTTGCTGCGGGGGAGGCAGCTATGATTCTTCAAGGAAACTGGATTCAGCCAATGATAGATGAGCGCTCTCCTAATTTGAATATCGGAATAATGCCCATTCCAATTACGAATCAAACATCGAATAGTTCTTTAATTGTCAACACACCGAATTATTGGGTGGTGAATAAACAAACAACTTCTACAAAGAAAAAAGAAGCCAAGAGATTTTTAAACTGGATGGTTTCAACTGAGCAGGGACAGCGCTATATGACAAAACATCTTAAGTTTATTCCTGCCTTCCCCACCATAGCAAACAATCAATCGGGTCCACTGGCGGAGCAGACTCTAACCTATTATAAACAAGGACGGACAATGTCCTCTAACTGGTTTGATTTTCCTGTAGGTGTTCGTCAGGAATTTGGCTCATCCACACAGCAGTATATTAAAAAGGAACTTACCCGTGATCAATTACTTCAAAACTATCAAAAGTCCTGGGAAGAGGCTAAATAGGCCTTTGACTGGGACTTTTTTCTCTTTAAAATAGATACATTTTGGAAACCATTTTCCTATATATCAAAATAGGACGAAATATGAATCAATATCCTCCATATTCAATACTAAGCTTCCTCCCCTATAATTTAAATTGTCTTAATAAGGAATGGCCATTCCATAACAAATACTGGAGGAGAAACAATGAACTTTAAAAGACTGGCTAAAACAGCAACATTGATAACGCTTGGGACTGCCATTTTGGCAGGTGACGGCTTAAGTGCTCATGCAGCACCTAAGGATCATAAAGAGGATTACGGCATTTCTCATATTACTCGTTCTGATATGAAAGATATGATTAAACAGCACGGTGACACAGATTTTACAGTACCTCAATTTGATGCAGCTGGAATCGAAAACATCCCTGCAGCTGTTAAAAAAGATGAGAATGGAAATGAGATAAAAATGGACGTATGGGATACCTGGCCACTCCAGAACGCAGATGGAACAGTAGCAGAATATAAAGGCTACCATATTCTGTTTGGATTAGCAGGAGATCCTAAAAACCCTAATGACACTTTTATTTATTTGTTCTATAAGGAAGCTGACGAAAAGTCAATCGATGACTGGAAACTGGCCGGACGTGTATTCGATGATGAAGATAAATATAAAGCCAACGATAAATACTTAAAAGATCAATCTGAAGAATGGTCGGGTTCCGCAACCCTTACATCCGATAAAGAAGTTCGCTTATTCTATACAAACCGGACTGAATTTAATGAAGACAAAGAGCTTTTTGGTAAACAAACACTGACAACCGCACAAGTTAATGTTTCTGAGCCAAAAGACGGAACGTTGAAAGTAGACGGAGTTGAAGATCATAAATCTATTTTTGAAGGCGGAGATGGTTCTGTCTATCAAAACGTTAACCAGGCTTTTGGAAACGGAGAGATCAACTGGAAGGAAAATCATACATTCAGAGACCCTCATTACATTGAAGAAGACGGCAAAAAATACTTAGTATTTGAAGCGAATACGGGAACTGAATTTGGATACTCCGGTGAAGACTCCCTTTACAATCAGGCATACTACAGCAATAGCAAAAAGTTCTTCAAAGATGAAAAAGCTAAGCTTTTAAACAGTGATAAGAAAGAATATGCTGAGCTTGCAAATGGAGCGATTGGTATCATCGAAATCAATGATGACTATACTCTTAAAAAAGTGATGGATCCTCTCCTTGCATCTAATACGGTTACGGATGAAATTGAGCGTCCAAACATCTTTAAAAAGGACGGTAAATGGTACCTATTCACTAGCGCCCGTGGATCCAAGATGACAATTGACGGTATTGATGATGAAGATATTTATATGCTTGGTTACGTGTCAAATTCCTTAACTGGCGAGTTTAAGCCAATGAACAAGACAGGAATCGTTCTGCACCATGACCTTGATCCATATGATGTAACTTGGAACTATGCCCACTATGTAATTCCTCAGGAAGGCAGCGATGAGGCTGTAGTTACAAGCTACATGACAAACAGAGGGTATTTTGATGATCATAAGTCTACATTTGCCCCAAGCTTTAAGCTTGAGCTGAACAATAAAAAATCTTCTGTTGTAGAAGACAGCATCCTGGAGCAAGGCCAGATTGTTGACGAAAAATAAAACATAAAGAGAAAATGCCGGTCTGGCATTTTCTTTTTCATTATTTAAAAGTGGTGAATCTTCTATGAGTAATACAGCTAAGAAGTGGGGATCAGTCTTTCTTCTATTCTTCAGTCTATTTATCCTATATACTATTTTCTCAGACCACACGGACGATAAAGAGGAAGAGCCTAAAGAAGAAGAATCCTATCGGGCAGATTACCATTTCACAACGCCTGAACACTGGAAAAATGACCCGCAGAAACCGATCTATTTAGATGGAAAGTATCACTATTACTATCTTTATAATGGAGACTATCCAGACGGAAACGGAACTGAATGGCGCCATGCGACTTCCAAGGACCTCTTACACTGGAAAGATAAAGGAATTGCTATACCTAAGTACACAAATGAAAACGGTGATCCATGGTCAGGCTCTGTCGTTGTAGATCACAATAACACAGCAGGCTTTGGAAAAGATGCCGTGATCGCCATTGTCACCCAGCCATCCTCTGACGGTCAGCAGGAGCAATACCTTTGGTACAGTACAGATAAAGGACAAACTTTTTCCTCTTACAGTGACGAGCCGATTATGAGCAACCCGGGTGTTGATGACTTTAGAGATCCTAAAATTATTTGGGACGAAAACTCCAATAAATGGGTAATGCTAATGGCTGAAGGAACGAAGATTGGTTTTTATGAATCTGAAAACCTAAAAGACTGGGAGTATACTAGTGAATTTCAGACGGAAGGAATTGGACTTCTGGAATGTCCAGATCTATATATGATGCGGGCAGACGACGGATCGCTGAAGTGGATCCTTGGAGCGAGTGCCAACGGAAAATCAACCGGAAAGCCAAACACCTATGCGTACTGGACTGGAGAGTATAATGGAAAAGAATTTATTGCAGACGAAGAGGAGCCTCAATGGCTCGATTATGGATTTGACTGGTATGGCGGTGTGACCTTCCCGGATGGTGAAGCAGAAGATAAGCTTAGCAAACGGTATGCCATTGCCTGGATGAATAATTGGGATTATGCAGACAACACCCCTACAATGGACGAAGGATTTAATGGGGTGGATTCGATTGTCCGTACAATAGAATTACAGAAGCAAGAAAACGATTCATATTCCCTCCTCTCACAGCCAGTCGACACACTAAATGAACTCACGAAGTCAGAGGACTTTTATGAAAAAATTGAAGTAGACAGCAAAAAAACGTTAGAGGCTCAGGGTACATCCTATCAGTTTGAAGCTGATATCTCATGGGAAGAGGCTAAGAACATAGGTATACGAGTTCGTGAATCAGAAGATCAGTCTCGAAGCTTAGTTACAGGCATTACTTCTGAAGGCGGCTACTCTTACGTTAATCGTGAAGAAACCGGTCAACCTGACGACAACGGAGAATGGATAGAAAGCCGTGCTCCTTTTGACAGCAGTCAGAAGAAGGTTCATTTAAAAGTTTTAGTAGATAAAACAAGTATTGAAGTATTTATTAATGATGGAAGAGTGACACACACAAATCGAGTCTTTCCCCCATTAGAAGACGAAGGAATAACCCTTTTTTCTGAAGGTGGTTCCGCTGTATTTGAAAATGTGAAGATTAAGCACTATCGATCCATTCATGATGAGAAAACTACCGAAGAGGCTCCCTTTTAAAAGGGGGGCCTCTTTAATAATTTCTCTAAAGAACATAAACCGGATTCCCGAGTGAATAGAACTCTTTTCTCCGCTACTCCTGTGCTGAACTATATCTCTTGAAGGAGCTGCAGTGTCGCAGGGCCGGCTGATAGACAAAAATCAATCTCACTTTTTGATACTTTCTCTGCAAGAGCTACTTTATTTGTAATGCCCTCCATCACTTTCATTCCGCGATTTACCTCACTGCCGATCAGTCTTTTTTGTAAAAGCAGATCAGCCATTTCAGAAATAGGGATATTAGCAGTTTCAAGGTTTAAAGTAGATGAGGCGATACGCTTTAGCTCTTTCTCCAGCAAATACCGTATTTCCAACAGACTTGCTATCTCTTTATTAATATTATTTACGGTTTTAGCTTTCATAGTTTTTGGAGAGGAAACGATTGATTCCTTCAGCTTTCTGAGGTGTTCATCGCTTAATTCATTTGAAAAGTAAAGGTTGTTGGAATTCGTATTATTAATCAGTAACTTAATTTCATTTAAGCCTGTCTCTATCTGCTCTTCCAGCTCTTTTTTAAATGAAAGACCGAATAGGCTCATTTCTGCAAAAAAGGGCTGGAAGGCAAGGACAATAAACAGAGCGAAAATTAAATAATCGAAGGGCTGTGCATTATCTGAAGCCAGCGAATCGAACCTGAAGATTAAAAGAATCAAAGAATTGATTAATAAGCATCCCCACCAGATCATTTTAAATCTCGGATTCATTTTCACAGGCCTTTCTCCTTTAAAAAACGTTTTAAATACTAATTTCTATATCTTTCAAAATTCCCCTTCTAAAAAAAGACGATCCATTTGAGATCGTCTTCCTAAGCTATCGATTAAGGCAAACGGTACACTTTTCTTCGGTAAGATTCTTCAGGCTAAACTCTTCCGGGATCTCACTCTGTTCTTCTCTCTGAGGGAGTCTTTCCCTGTTATCTGGGAAGTAGGTCCCGTTTACCTAATCTAGAGAGACGGGCCTGGGGAAACAGCTCGCTTTCATGGGCGAACGATGGAACAGGCTATTTACATCGCTTCTTTAATTCCCTTTCTTACTAACCAGCTATTGGCTGGATAGCTTGTGATGAATCCTAAAATTAATGCGATCTGCATCATAAACCAAAACGATGGATCAGCAGGTGTCGGCGGATTAGTAAACAGGAGAAAATGAACGATGGCCATCCAGCCAAACATTCCTACTTCAAATGCGATAAGGGAAAGTGAATCAGCTTTAATTGAATCTTTAAAGTTCTCAAAAATCCCCTTATCTTTGTTCATCGGATAAATGGCAAAGAATTGAAATATAATTCCAAATAAATAGGCTAAAACAAACTCAACTGCAAAGTGTGCATATATTGCTGCTCCTGCAATCGTAATGCCGGTAATCGCCACGATAGGAACCCCGATAATGTCCCCAAAAGCACATCCTGAAGAGCAGTGACTCGTTGACATAAAGTTCATGGCTGCCGTACCGCGGTTATCTTCGTTATCCAAGTTTTTTGCTTTAATTCTTCCCCATTTATAGTAAGCCCAAATATTAATAGGACCAAAGAAGAGGCTGTTGATCGGCCAGACTATATTCATCACAGCCATCATCTGAGGGTGTTTAATAACATCTGCTAAAACTACAATAAAACTTATAAATCCAATCCCTAAAGCTATCCACGAAATGATTTCCAACATCCTATCACCTCCAGTAACATCTATAAATCCAATACCCCTCAACCGTATTTTAAAACATGAGATCTTTTTCAATAAAAAAGCCTCTAATAAATATTAGAGACTTTTCTCCGCTTCGGGTGATCTGCTTAACCATTATCAGCCAGTCTGAAACCGCTGAATGCCCACTTCATTTGAGGGTAGAAAAAATTACGATAAGTCAGACGGATATGCGATTGGGGTGTTACACACGATCCGCCTCTTAATACCATCTGATTGGCCATAAATTTAGCATTGTATTCTCCAAGAGATCCATCTAAAGGTTTGTTTCTTGGATAAGGAACATAGGGGCTCTGCGTCCACTCCCAGACTTCCCCAAATGCTTTATCATAAAGTTTATTATCATATTCTGATGTAGGATGAAGCTGATCACTTTCCATAAAATTTCCCTTTATAGACTCTTCTTTCATCGCATATTCCCATTCCTGCTCCGTAGGAAGACGCTTGCCGGCCCAGCGTGCATATGCATCGGCTTCATAAAAGCTGATGTGCACGACAGGTGCATTCATATCCAGTTTCTTCAACCCGGCTAACGTGAAAACATACCACTCACTTCCCTGCTTTACCCAATATTGAGGGTGAGTCCATTTTTCTTCATTAACGAGCTGCCATCCGTCTGACAGCCAATATTCTGTGGTTTCATAACCTTTATCATTCATAAACTCTATAAATTCTCCGTTTGTGACAGGGCGGTTTGCCAGACGATAGGATTCAAGGTATGTTTTGTGACGCGGATTCTCATTATCAAAAGCGAACCCTTCGCCGTCATGTCCGACTTCCACCAGTCCTCCGTTTATCTGATTGAATTTAAGTTCCGGCGCCTCTAATGACGGCTGATCTTCTTTAGCCTTAAAGACAGGAAATAAAGGATTAAACGAAAAGTTATATTTTAAGTCCATTAAAATTAATTCCTGATGCTGCTGCTCATGATTCAGCCCGATTTCCACCAGTTGGGATAAACTATCTTCATTTTCTATCTCATGTTCTGACATCAGGTTTTGCATATGTTTATCTACATGTTTTCGGTAATCCAAAGTTTCCTGGACTGTCGGACGGGTGATTAGACCACGATTTTTCTGTGGGTAAGGTTCTCCAACTGTTTCATAATAAGAGTTAAACAAATAGTTAAAAGACGTATTAAAATGCTTATAATCAGGTAAATAACTTTCTAAAATAAACTTTTCAAAAAACCAGGTGGTATGGGCTAAATGCCACTTAACAGGACTCACATGAGTGTCAGCCTGAACGATAAAATCCTCAGTATTTAAGTTAGATACCAGTTTCTCTGAGTATTGTCTTACCGCAGAGTATTCTTTTAACATGTCCCTGTCAGCTGTTTGAATCAAAATAACAATCCCCTTTCCTTTAATTGGATATACTTATACTTCCATTCCCAAACCACAATTCGTTCAATCTGCAACTTGATCTCATTAAGCATTTTTTCTTTCGTTTACTTTTTCTTCTTTAGAAGCTGATTTGTCATATAATGTTTGATTGGTTATTCCTTTTAAAGTAGAAATTATCTGAATGATTATAAAAAACAAGATAGGAAACCCGGCGACCGTTGCCATTTGTTTCACCGCATCAACTCCTGTAATCTCTCCCCCAGTGCCGGCTGTAATTGTAAGAAGAGCCATTAATCCCATAACTACGCCCCAAAAAACCTTGATCTTAGCCGGCGGCTCAGGCCTTAGGATTGTGTTTCCAGTAGTCGTTAAAGCAGATACTGTAGTAGTCAAAGAGTCTGCCAAAGTTGTAAACGAAATAAAAATTACCGCCAGCATTAACCAGCTGATCACGGTAGACAGTGGAAGGTGTTCCAGGAAAGCAAACAAGGAAAGTTCAAGTCCTCCACTTTCATTATTGATAAGATTCCATAACTGTCCATCCCCTTTCCAGTCATAGAAAATCGAAGCACCGCCAAAAGCCCAGAACCAGAGCATGCCAAATAAGGAGGGAAAAAGTAAGTTAACAGTTACAAACTGCTTCATCGTTCGTCCGTAAGCTAGCCTTGCGAGAAACATTCCGGTAATCGGAGCATAAGCCAGCCAGATGGACCAGTTAAAAATCGGCCACCACCGCGGCCATTCCGAGCCTTCCATCGCACTCATCCAGAGAAAGCGCTCAGGCAGATGTGTAAGGAAGTAGCCAGTCGACTGTGTTCCAATATTAAAAATAAAAATAGTAGGACCAAAAACAAACACAAAGACTAATAGAAATATAAAGATTTTCGTATTTTGGTCTGCTAGAAATTTAATCCCTTTCTGCAGCCCCGTATAACTCGAAATAATGTATGTAGCAGTAATAAGAATAATCAACATACTCCATTAGCCTGGTCCTGTTTCCAGTCCGGTCAAGTGGCCAATACCGCTGCCAATCTGAAGAATGCCTTCGCCAAGCACCGCTGCCATTCCTCCTGCAATAGCGAACATAGCGAGACAGTCAACAAATGACCCCACCCAGCCAAAAGCTCTTTTGCCTATCAAAGGATATAAAGTTGAGCTAATACTGTACGGAAGTTTCATATTATAGTGAGCATAAGCTACCGCAATGCCCGAAAGAACATAAATTGCATAAGGAGCCAGTGTCCAATGATTAAAGCTTGATGCCAGAGAAAACACAGCCGCCTGCTCAGTTCCTGGTTCAATCCCTAATTCTTCAGGCGGAGCACTGAAGTGAGTAATAGGTTCAGCTAATCCCCAAAACAGAATTCCTACTCCAATTCCAGCGGTTAATGAGATGGCAAACCATGTGTATTTGTTTAAAATAGGCTTAGCATCCGGACCCCCGAATTTGATCGAACCGTATTTAGAAAATCCTAAATACAAACATAGAAATATAAGAAAAAGAACCGTTAAATTAAATAACCACCCAAAATTTATGAAAGCAAAATCCACAATCTTTGTCTGCACATTATAAAACCCGGTCGGGCTAACCACCCCCAGGATTACCGTTGCTGTAAGCAAGAGGGCCATCGGTAAAAAAACTGACCATCGTACTTTTTTAGATTCTTCCATATAAACTACAAACCTCCTATTTCGTAACATTCTTATCCTTCTACCCTAATTGTTTTACTAATATCTTATTTTTGCAAATTTTTATGGAAACCGTCTTAATTATCCATATAAAAAAGACGAGCATCAGCTGCTCGTCTCTTAGGTTTTTCTCTACTCATTATTAGCATGAAACATATTTGTTTTCGAGAAAAATAAAGTCAATCCTACAGTAATAACAAAAGTAATTCCCATTCCGATAAAATAAGAAGCCCAATGTTCAGGGTAGACGGATAAGAAAGAAAGTACGCCTCCTACACCCACTGATGTCGCTTTCACCTGTTGAAATGCGATAAAGGCGCTTCCGAAGGCGCTTCCAATCATGACCGCAATAAATGGGTAGCGAAAACGAAGGTTAATCCCATAGATTGCAGGTTCTGTAACTCCAAGCCAGGCTGAGATCGTGGCTGTCAGTGATACCCCTCTTAGCTTCGCATTATGCTTAAGAATGAGGAACATTGTAAGTGTTGCTGCTCCTTGAGCGAGCGTAGCCGTTTCGCTTACTGGCCATAATGTCACATACCCCAGTGTTCCTGCCATTTGAAGGTTCACACCGAGAAAGATGTGGTGCATTCCTGTAATAACCAGAGGCGCTGAAATCAAGCCGTAAATTCCACCAGCAAATGCAGGAGATACTTCAAATAAATATAGAATACCGTCTGTAATCCAGTTGGACCCTGTCATTGTAATTGGGCCGATAACGATAAATGTTAACAGTCCAGCAAAAATAAGAGCGAACGGTGCGACAAAGATCATCTGCAGGTTTCCTGGAATAAAATTCTTTAAATGCTTCTCTGCCCAAACGAGCAGCCATGTAGCAAATATTACCGGCAGTACCTGTCCCTGATAGCCTATTTTAGCAACTTCCCAGCCGAACATATTCCAATACTCTACATCTCCTGGATTTTCAGCATAGGCATAGGCTGACATAAGATCTGGATGTACTAACAGCAGCCCAAGGACAATTCCCAGAAGAGGACTTCCGCCGAATTTCCTGGCTGCTGACCAGGTAATTAATACAGGCAGAAATGTAAAAGCCGTATTGGCAACTACTGCTATAAACTCAGCAAACCCTGTCCACCCCGTATAAACATCCAGCAGAGACTGCTCATCATAAAAGATTCCCGGATTTGCGAGTAAGTTGTTCAGTCCTAACAGTAAACCGGCGGCCACAATAGCAGGCAAAATTGGAATGAAAATATCAGCAAGTACACGGACCCCTTTTTGAAGAAGGTTCCCCTTTTCTACATTCCTTTTTTTCATCTCATCTTTACTCATTTCTTCAGCATCCGTCTGCTTCATAAATTCGTTGTATACCTTCTCCACTGTTCCTGGCCCTATTATAACCTGGAACTGCCCGCTGGCAGAGAAGACCCCTTTGACCAGATCATTTTCTTCTAATTTCTTTATATCTACAGCGCTTTCATCTTCAAGGATTAAACGCAGCCTTGTTACACAGTGTGTCGCACTGTTTACGTTACTGGCTCCGCCTACATTTTCTATAATCTTGGTAACGTTTTCTTTAAAACTCATAAAAAAATTCCTCCTCACCTTATATTGTTTCCAAAGTTTTTTGACGACTTGTTTAAACAAGTTCATTATAGTACAGTGAGAATAGTTGTCAAGAAAATTCGATAAAGGAGTGTTGTCATTTGAATATTAAAAATACCCCTATGAGCCACTTCGGTTCTTATATGGCATTGACTTACCAGACTAGCCATGAGGCCGAAAAAGACGGCTTATACATTAATTCTGTAAGAGGAAAATCGAAACAGCATCAGAATGCTCTTAAAGTCATTCCCACAAAGAATGGTAAGCCTGCTGCTTACAAATACAAGGCAGATGAGTTTCAAATTGTCATTACTTTAGACAGCGGAGAACTCCGAATCTGCTTTGAAGATGATAAAAGAATCTTCGTAAAAGGGACAGGGAAAGGTGTCGGTCTTTCTTTAGATACCCAGCCCGTCTATAACTTTGAATATAATTATCTGCTTGGAAAACAAGGCGAAGAATACTGTATCGTAAATAGTTATAAAAATCTGACTAAATACATGATTTTTGCACCAGAAGGAACGGTTTCTTTAAAGCAGAATGTGTTTATGGATACAACAGGAAGCACAAACAAAGCGGATAATTTATCAACTATACAAATTGAAGCTGATACAGATCAATTCTTAGGTATTATTGAAGATGTACCGACAAACGGTGCCGTGCCTGGTGACCGTCATTACAGCTTTCAACAAGCTCTCGAGAAAAGCACTAGACACTTTGAAGAGTTTCTCTCTAAACAGCCAGATGTTCCCGAAGAGTATCAGTCCACCCTAAGAAAAGCCGCTTATCTTAACTGGACATGTACAGTTAATGAAGAAGGCCTGTTAAAGAGGAAAGCGGTATATATGTCCAACAGCAATTTTCCAGGTGTGTGGAGCTGGGATAACGCCTTTAATGGATTAGCGCTGGCCGGTGTCGATAACCAGCTGGCATGGGATCAATTTCAGGTACTCTTTGATCATCAGGATGAATTAGGTCAGATACCAGGATCTGTCAGCGATTCGACCATCCGCTGGAATTTTTCCAAGCCGCCAATCCAGGGCCTATTTATTTTAAAAATGATGAAACAATTAAACCTATCAAAGGAACAGCTTGAACAAGCCTATAAACAGATTAAGGTGCATGTAGAATACTATTTCCACTATAAGGATTCCAATAACGACGGAATTTGTGAATACCATCATGGCAATGATTCCGGGCAGGATAACAGCACGGTTTTTCGCAATGCGGACGTCATCGACTCGCCAGACTTAACGGCCTTTTTAATTAAATCTATCGATATGCTTGCTGTTGTTGCTGATAAGCTGAATCACTCTGAAGATAAAAAATACTGGGAGGAAGAATCGAAAAAGCTGACAGACCGATTCTGTGACTATTTTCTTGTAGATGACCTGCCTGTAGCACGGTTTATGAGAACAGGAGAAGTTATTGAAAGTGAAAGCTATCTGCCGCTAGTATCTATTATTCTTGCTGATAAACTACCAAAAGCTACAAGAGAAAAAATCATTTCTATATTAAGCAGTGATAAACATTTAACAGACTGGGGCATTGCCTCTGAAGCGCTAAGCAGTCCTTTTTATAATGAAGATGCCTACTGGAGAGGACCGATCTGGGCACCAACTACTCTTCTATTTATAGATGCTTTCGAGGCATGCGGAGAGCATGAATTAGCTCAGGAAACCGCTAAAAAATTTTTAGAGATGTGTAAACAAAGCGGATTTGCAGAAGTTTTTCATGCCGAAACAGGCGAAGGATTAAGAGATCTGGCGCACACATGGACTTCTAGTGTCTTTATCCATTTAGCTGCAAGACAGAATGAGAGGAAGTAAAAAAGAGTATGAGGACACCCCTTCTGGGAATCCTCATACTCTTTTTTTATTTCCTCTGCTGTGTTTGATCGAAAAAAACAAAATTACCAGGCGTATGACGGGACTGTGTGCGTTCGAACATAACACCGTCTTCGTTATAAATATAACTCGTTACTACAACGACACAGTTATATCCTTCAAGATTAAGATACTTCTCATCCAAATCTGTCGTCTTCTCAACAACCATTTGCCTTTTTGCAGTAACCATCCGTTGGTTTAACTCTTTTTCCATGTATTCGTAAATAGAATCCTCAGCAATTTCTTTCGTGAGAAATTGAACGATGTCTCTTCTAAAGTAATTATGGTCGATAATGACAGGATTTTCATCAAGATAACGAACCCGCTGTAAATGGTAAAGCTCCGTCCCAACCGGCATAGAAGTAATGCCCTGAATCTCTTCATCCGCTGTTACTTCTTCAAACAGAACGACCTCTGTACGGTGCTGCTTATGGTTACGCTGCGCAAACTCTTTAAAAGTTTCTGTTTCTCCAAACATATATTCGTTCTGCTTAAAATCCTGATAAATCACTCGGACACCTTTGCCATGCTTCGTCTGCAGATATCCTCTGGCCACAAGTTCAGCGATCGCTCTTCTAACCGTATTCCGCGTACAGCCGTATTCTTTTGCCAGCGTGTTCTCCGACGGAATCATCTGCTGATACTCGAATACATTTTGCTCTATTTTGTCTTTTAAATCTTCATATATATCCATAAATTTTGTTCTAGGCATAGCAGCCTCCTATATGTAAACCTAATATATGTCTACGATAATCATATAATTAGTTCTTAGCTGACTGCAAGCCTCTCGCTAAAAGTAATACCGATATTCAAGATATAATTTACTTCGCATTTACATTACAAAATTGTTGAAGGAATTCATTCTTTTCTTTTTAGCTACGAAAGACTGTTGTTGATAATGGGTGGGAGTTATACCTTCATATCGTTTAAAGACCCTTGCAAAATAATTTGAATCAGTAAAACCGCACTTCTCACTTATCTCAGTTATATTATCCTGTTGGTTCCTTAGATATTCTTTCGCTTTATCCAACCTTCTAGCTGTAATATACTGAGTAATCGTACAGCCTATTTCTTGTTTAAAGAGCCTGCTTAAATATTGATCACTAAGATGGACAAGTTCAGAGAGACTTTCCAAAGTTAAATCTAGTTGAAGGTTTTTTTCTATATGACTAATAAGAATTTGAATATGATCGCAGGACACATCAATTGAAGGTGGATATGGATAATTTACTTCTGGAATAAACTTTAATAAGGCTTGCCTTATTTCTTTCGGATGAGCAGGTTTCAGCAAATAATCCTCTACCCCCAGTTTAATTGTTTGAAAAGCGTAATCAAATTCATTATGAGCTGTAAGAAAAATAATCCGACAGTCTGGAAAATCTTTTTTTATTAATTTAGCTGCCATCAAGCCGTCCATAACAGGCATTTCAATATCCATAAGAATGAGATCCATTTTCTCCTGCCTCACTTGATCGACAGCATCAGCTCCATTTACAGCAGAGAATAAACGGCTAATTTGCAAGTTTTCCTTTTTAAGCATTAAGGTTAAAACCTCTCGTTCTAAAGGTTCATCATCTACAATCATAACCTTCATTTATTGCACCTCCTTAAAAGGGAGCTCCAATCGAACCTTTGTCCCAGTCCCAATTTGACTTTCAATCGCAGTAATTCCATATTCTTCGCCATAATAATATTGCAGCCTCTTATGCACATTAGGAATTCCTATTCCTGTATTATGGCCGTTTCTAAATTTGTCTGACTGCGAGAGAATATGATCTAATTTCCCTTTGTGTATACCAGTCCCCGTATCAATAATTTCTAAAACAAAACACTCATTATCTACATAACCATGAATTTTAATAACTATATGATCATCCCCATTTTTAAGACCATGTTTAATAGCATTTTCAATTAAAGGTTGGATGGTAAGGATGGGTAACTTTATCATTTCTGAATCAATATCTATTATCTTTTGAAATTGGACACGGTCTCGGTATATAGATTGCTGAATATTCAGATAATTATTGATATAATCTACCTCTTCTTTTAACGTAACAAGTTGGTCTATATTACGAAGACTGTACCTCATAATCTTTGAAAGAGAATAGGTTACACTTTGGGTTTGCTCCGCATTCTCTAAGTACGCAAGATGCGCAATAGTATTTAATGTATTGAATAAAAAATGAGGGTTAATTTGTGATTGTAATACTTTGAATTGAGTTTGCTTAAGAGTTTTCTCTAAGCTGATACGAAGTTTTTCTTCCTTCCCCAGCAATTGATTCTTTTCGTTTGCCTCATCTTTAGCCATACGAACTGCACCAAATTTGGTAATGTAGTTTGCAACAAGCTGCAGCATTCCAGCTGCTGACTCAACCTGCTGCTCACTTGTAAATTCAATCTTAGCAAGAAAAAGATTTAAAAGATCCTGGTCAATAGGTATCCTTTTTATTTTTTCTCGAATATCACTTAAAAACTTTTCATCCTGATCTTTTATCAATACCTGGCCACATAATACCGAACCAAGATGGTTTCCGTTATAAACTATAGGCGCAGCCATATCAACTAACCCAGAGTGACAATAATGTTTGGCCACTTTTCCTTCTTCAACTGCCAGCAAACCTACAGTTTTATCTGATAATATACAGCATTGTGACCCCTCTGGGGAAGAGCGTATTTTCGTACAAAAGCTTGTGAAGTTTGTTGGCTTTGTTACAGGTATCCCTTGGTTATCTGCAATAATTACAGCAAAACCAGTAGCATTTGAAAAGCTTTCCTGAATCTCTTGAAGTTCCTCAACATCCACAATGTTACGTAAAGTCAATACACTCAACAGCTTGCCTCCTCTTAAATTAATGGTAGAGTCTCAATTATATCTCAATAATATATTCAATGTAACCGCTTACTACTGTATAAACGATATGTAATAGGATATTTCCCCCAAACTTTAATAACAAATACCCTTAGAACCAGAAGGTCATAACCTCCTGGTTTCATAAGGGTATTTAAAGTAAAACTGCGTATTTTATTTAACTTTGAAATAAGCTGGATTCATCGAACATATTAACAGCAGCTTGAGCAACACGTATATCTTCTTCAACAGCTCCCCCACTCACCCCAACTGCCCCAACTATTTTGTCTTTCTTACGCAGTGGTATCCCTCCGCCAAAAATTACTATTCTGCCATTATTGGTTGTATTAATTCCATATAGCTCATCTCCTGACCCAGCTGCTTCAGCTAAATCTGCGGTAGGCATTTTCATGGCTACTGATGTCCAAGCTTTGTTCTGAGCAATTTCTACACTAACTAACAAAGCATCATTCATTCTATGACAGGCTATGAAGTTTCCGCCTTCATCAACTATGCTGATCACCATTGGGATCCCCAATTTTTCAGCTTCATTCTCTGCACTTTCAATGAGCTTTTTTGCTAACTCTAAATTAATTTGGTCCATCTTTTGATCCTCCTTTAATAATATAGGGGCAGCCCTTTTATCAATCGGCCCGCATTCTTCCCCGAAATTCGCGCATTTTTTATATTATCCTGCAAATATGGTTTATCAGGATTTAGCTTTTGATGGTGTACACAAATACTCCCCCTCTTATCAATTCCCACACCTACTTCTAACGGGGACATTGAAGCTGCCTTCCACCCAATTTCAATAAAATGACTGTTGTTCTGATGCTCCCTTAGTAAATAAGGAACCCCTTCTTCTTCAAGTCCAGCAGCCACTTCTTGAATCGACGCTGCTGGAAGAGGACTTTCATATGAAATCACTATATAAACATTATGTTTTTTCATTTAACCACCTCTTTTTGAACAGAGGATAATACTAAACCAGTAGCAACTGCATTGCGCGGTCCTTCTTTTCCACGTATATTTGCAAAACCAGCTACAATTCCATACTTACCTAATTCTTCTGTTAACATTTGTGGAATTTCAAAGTCTAACGCGGAGCCTCCTAGCATTACGACAAAAGATATATGGTTTAAATTTCCTGTTGGTACTACTCCCTTTAGGGACCGAAGTACATTTGTTACAAACACTCTACGTTTTGCACTTCGTCGTATATCCTTAATTCTCTCCATAGGTGTGCTACCTGCCAGAGGAGTAAGTTCTCTATCTTCTCGAATCACGACTCTTCCAAAAGTATAAGATGGAAATGGATCTTCAGAAAATAAAGTTGTTCCATCTTCTAATTGCATATGGAATAAACTTACTACTTTTCCTAAGGGATATTTTTTTATTTTTTCGGCAAGTTCAATATCCTCTAGTGCAAGCTCTGAATTGATCAGCATGGTAACCATGTCTCCTGCACCAGCCAAGTGTGTTGTTGTAATTTTTCCTGATTCATTCATCATCGCAGCATCAGTAGAACCGCCTCCCATATCCAGGATAATGATCGGCTTCCTAGTACCAGGAGTCGTTAACGCTCCCCGAATCGCCATTTCTGCTTCTACTCCGCCCACTTCCACAGGAATGCTTAGATCACTTTCTAATCGATCAGCGACTTTTTGAACAGGGATCTTATCCGTTTTTACCATTGATGCTAGAGCGACGCCGCTTTCCATAGAAAGTTCACCAGCTATTGCCCCACTAATAGAAGTCGGAATTACTGCATTAACTGCTAGAAAATCCGAAATTGCTATTTCATTTGCTGATTGCCCAGTAAGGGAGGCCAAATCATGTCGAAGCCTATTAAACATTCCTCCAACATTTGTCCCTGTTTCTCCCTGAACGTCTTGCAGATCTCCCAGCTTTTCATACGTATTCATAATGGCCTCTGCTCCATCATTGATGGATACACTTAATTGCTGACTCGTCGGACCTTTTAAAATTACATTGCCTGCTGCAATTTTTCTTTCAACAACTTCGCCTTCTGGAGTCCTGATTACTACAGCTGACCTGTTTCCTACTAACGCTTTAGCGACTAAAGATACTTGTTTTGTTTGGTCTGGATCAAGCTCAAATACGGTAGATAAACCATAGGGATTACTTAATGTTCGAATCACATAGCCAGGCAGAGCCACTTCTACTGCTGCTAATTTAGAAAGAGGAACTTTTTCTATTAATGATACTTCGTCAACAATAGGTATTTTATTGTTTAAACGATTGTAAATTAACACTCCGTCATCTTTTTGAACCACAGCACCTGTAATAGATAATCCTTTTTCTGCAGCTTTGTTTAAACGATGGGCCACCCATTCATAATCAAATGTTTTTGGTATAACTACTATAAAATCTTCTTTTTGTCCTTTGATCTCATCTAATTGATCAATCAAGATGGTTACTCCAATCCCTAAGCCTATACCGCCCGGAGTATCAGGATTGTGACCGATCATAGAAGATTCCGTTATAACTGTTTCACTTATCAAGTCCATAGCCAGGTCCCCAATGACAGGAACTGCATCATTTAACCGAATAAGATCGATATCCTGAAGATCCATTTCAGCTTTTTTAGCTGCTTCCCGCAATGCCAACCGGATTCCATTAATATTTTCTTCCGTTCCTTTTATTCCTGTTGTTTTCACTAAATGCTGGGAAACGAACTCACAGCGTTCTCCGTAAACACGTGCAATTGCTACTTCAGTGGATGAATTACCGACGTCTACTCCTGCTAAAGTTGTATTCATAACTTCACTATTCTTCACTTTTCTTTAAACTTCCTCGTCTTTCATATACATCTGCAGCTTCTCTGATTAATTCTGCATTTTCTTTTGCTGAATAATCTTTTTCTAGTTCATCGGCAATCATAAGAAGCTCTTCCTTAGTTGACCGATTAGGCCGTAAAGCATTATAAATTTCTAAAATTCGAGCATCAGATATGTTGATCATTTCAGCAGCTCGCCTAAAGTTCTTCGCAAGCTGTGTTCTTCCCAAGCTATCGCTTATTTCTGCATGCATCTCCAGCGTCTTTGGACTTATCCGTAAATCGTCTTTAGTTATTTCTCCATTTAAAGCAGCATCTAACGTTAAATCGTTATAAGATTTATCTTTGGGGGTATAAACTAAATCAGGTCTTTTCTGCCCGAGTGGATAGTCCTTTTTTGTTAAACTTGTCATTATCTTTCCTCCTATTCTTTTATTGAAAAGTCTACTTTTAGTTCGCTGGGTTTTTGATCAGGAATTCGAGATTGACATTCTTTTAAATAGAGCAGGGCTGCCGCTGCCTGATATTTAGGCCTTGCCATTTGATCATTTGCTACTGGCACAGGGCTTGGACTCTCCCCCAAAGCATACATAGCAGCATTTCTTCCAATCATTCGGTAAGTTTCTAAAGTAATTAAAGGAGACTGAGGAAATAACTCAAAATTACTGAGTGGATCAAGGTTTTTCTGATGGATCACTGCCGTACCTCTCGATTGCAGTCCAATGCTGATTCCTGAACCGCTCATTTTTGCTGCCCCATGAGCCATAAATGCTAAGTCTGCTATACTCACACTTCGAATCACTCTCGATTCTGCTCCTTGCTCTTCAATCCCTGCAAGAATTTCACGCAGAACGGAGGTATGAGGGACACCTACAATGGTTTTGTTCATTTCTTTTCCGAAAGCCGGGCCAATAGCTACAATTACTTCTTTTGGATTTGTTCCTTTTGCTGCTTGACTAATTTCCGTCAGTTTCATCTCTATCGAAAAAGTTTCTACAGTCATTATAGTTTCCCCTCTCAATCAAAGTCTCTCGGACTGATAGCCTGGCGAATATTCTTAATCTCTTCCCATCTTTCGGGACTTAGTCTATATCCTGTTCCCGGTCCTTTGTAATCGTTTTCATCATTAATTGCACTAACTACTATATTTTCTTTATTAATAATCGCTGAAGTATGAAGATAATCTCCAGCAACTCTTTGTTTTAAAAGGTTAAAAATTCTTTCCGCTGTTGTGCCATATCCACGTTGAGCTAAAATTAAAGCAATATCAAATCCAGAAATACCATCTTGTAAAATTCTCTCTGCTGCTTTTAAGTCTTCTACCACATTCCTTTGAGGCATATCTTCACTACTATTACCATAAGTTGCTGCATCTACTTCTTCATCGGTAATAATAGGAAATCCCAGCTCTTCAAAAACTACTTGGAGAGATTTAGCAGCCTGATAACGAGCTTCAATTACCTTTTCTTCGTCTACTGGTTTTAAGCCGCCATCAACCATCATATCTCGCTGAATAATTAAATAATCGTCTAGATCACTTGAATCCATATTTGACCCCGCAAACATATCTTCATTATTTGGAACAGCACTATATCCAGAAAAAATAAAATCTGTGCCCGGAAGCATTTGACAAAGCATTTTGGCACTCCGCCTTATTTCTGAATGAGAGAAAGTTTGGTCATTGCCAGAAGCCACTTCCATATCAAACAAGGTAGTAGCTAAGTTTTCCGCTAAAACTGCTCGAATACCACTCGGGACAGAAGCAGGTATACCAATACAGCTGATTGAACCATTTTGCAGTCCTTGAACCCCTACTCCCTTAGCCATCATGACACAGCGGATTTCTAAATAAAGCATGGATTTTCCTTCTGCACCTGCCATTTGCACTTCAGAACCTGTCCCTGAAGTGAAACGCATTTTCGCACCACGTGAAGCATAGGCAGAAGCTAAAAAGGATTTCGACCAAGGTGTATCGTCACCATCTATAAACACTGATTCTGTGCCATAGATAGAAATAGTTTCAGCATATGAAGTTAATCCAAGCATTGCCAGACGGAGTTCTGTAGCTTCCTCTAAGGAATCTTGAGTTAATATTCCACCTCTAGCTGTTTGGGAACCTATAAGTAATGCCAATGCATTAAAAGGAGCATAGCGCACAACACCTACAGTGGTTTCTTGTTCATCAAACCCATAAAGTCCCGCTTCCGCTGCATCTGCTGCCATAAGTACTGGGTTATCACGAACATTTGTAACATGACATTGATTAGAAGGAGTTTTTCTTGCCCTCATCTTTTGTAAGGCCATCATCATTTCTACCACATTCATATGATTAAGCACTTCCAATACCTTAGCAGGAGTCATACCTTTAGAAATTTCTATTATTTCGGTACGGGAAACGTTTATATCAACCATTTTGCGGGCGATATCTAAACTATCAAGCTCCATAACTTTTTCAGCAGCAATTGGATCAATTGTGTAATCCGCAATAAACTGATCAAGCATGTCAAAGTCTTCTCGTTTCTTTTCATCCAATTCAATTATTCTTCCATTCTCCACTTTAACTGTGGGCTTAGGATCATTTGGACTAGCCATAGCTACAAAGCCCATTTCCGGCCATTCAGTTACAAAACCATCTTTGTTTACAGGTCTTTCTTTTAAGATTTCAAATCTTTTTGAATGCTTCATTTAGAAATTATCCCTCTTTCTATAATTAGTTAACATTCATAAATCATGAAGGACCAGATACTAAATAACGGTTGGCCTTACACTGCCTAATGAACTTGCTAGCTTTTCACTCTCCTTTTTGTTTTGCGTCCATTATAGTACTCCAAATCAAAAAAGTCCCTAGAGATAACATACATTTCTTAGGACTTTATTAACCTGTTAATGAAAACTTTGCTTTTTAAAAGCTACTTCACAACATTTATGTAAACCCTTACATATTACCTATTGTTTTTAAAAATTCTATTAGTTATAGTAACGATAAAGTTAATCAATCAATTGGAATAAGTTTTACTATTTAACCTTAATAAAGGTTGTTATAAAGAATTAAGTTCTTCAGATTTCGCTGACTTATTAACCCTATTGGAGAAAGGAGGTTATTTATGAAAAGAAGAGGGTTTAAACTGGTACAGGAACTTAATCAGTTTCGAATACTTGATATGATTCGAAAGAATGGCCCAATTTCCAGAAGTGATCTTGCCAAAAATTTAAATCTTAGTCCAACAACTGTAGCAACTGCAATTAACCAGTTTGTTACAGAAGGACTCGTCGTTGATGGGATGACAGGGCATTCCAGGGGCGGGAGAAAGCCAATTTTAGTAAGTTTTGTTCCGTCCAGTAAATATTTAATTGGTGTTTCCATTACAAATTCTTTGATCACGATCGCCTCGATGGATATGGAAGCAGCCATCCTTCACAAATCTACTTATGTCCTTAATATATTGAAACAAGACAACATTGTAGATTCGATCGTTTCGAGGATAAATGACTATGTGGCAAAAGTTCCAGAGCTGGAGCATTGTCTGGGAATTTCTATTATTTGCCCAGGTATTGTAGATGCTGAGCATGGGATTATTCGCAAGAACACGAAGCTCCAACTTGAAGATGTGCCTTTAAAAGCTCTCGTTGAAAAACAAACAGGTTTAAAAACGTGGGTCGATAATGATGCAAATGCTATTGTGCTAGCTGAAAAACAATTTGGAGACTTTCAGGATAAAAGAAATGTACTTTATATTCAGCTGGGAGAAGGACTTGGGGCTGGAATCATTATTAACGATGAAATTTTTCGGGGAAAAAGCGGTGGTGCTGGAGAGCTGGGGCATATCAGCATTAATAAGCATGGTCCTGTATGCGAATGTGGAAATACCGGCTGCCTCGATCATTATGTTGGCTGGCCGGCGATTTACGGAAAAATTTTATCTTCTCTCACCCGCGGACATTCTTCTGCCATGCTTTCACTGGCTGAAAATGAAATGAGCCGTATTGATGTATCGATCTTTTTGAAAGCGCTAGCACAGGAGGATGAAATGGCTTTGTCAATTGCCAGCGAAATGGCAGAAGATTTAGCTTCCGGCTTAGTGACACTGGTGCACCTGTTCAATCCCGATGTGCTCCTTATCGGCTGGGAAGCTGTTCATAAAGAGCCATCGTTAATGAGTCAAATAGAGAAAAAGCTCAGGGATCATTCTTTCACTCTATTTACGAATAAACTCGAAGTTCACCCTGCCACCCTTGGGGATAATCCCGGACTGAAAGGAGCAGCAGCTGTACTATTGCAGGATATTTTCAATTTTTCTATATAAAGGAGCGAACGTTGTGAAAAACATTTTATTAATTGGTGCTGGCACGATGGGAACGGTGCATGCCCAAACCTATCAGTCTATAAAAGATGCTAATTTAGTTGGAATTGTAGATTTTAGAAAAGAGAAAGCCAATGAACTTGCTAAGGCTTCAGAGACACAAGCCTTCTATTCTCTTGAAGATGCTGTGGAAGAACTTGAACAAATCGATTTGATCGATATTTGTCTACCCACCCACCTGCATAAGGAGTATGTACAAAAAGCAGCAGACCTGGGTGTCCATGTATGCTGTGAAAAGCCATTGGCACTCACTTTAGAAGAAGCTGACGAAATGATGAATTATTGTGATGAAAAAGGCGTCCGCCTTTTTGTAGGTCATGTCGTACGATTCTTTCCAGAGTATGTACAGGCTAAGGAGAAAGTTGAGCAAGGTGTCATAGGTAAACCAGCAGTGGTACGGACATCAAGAGGCGGTGTATTTCCTACAGGATGGACTGACTGGTATGCCGATTTTAATAAGAGCGGCGGCCTCTTACTGGATTTAGTCATTCACGACTTTGATTATTTACGCTGGTGTTTTGGTGAGGTTGAAAGAGTATTTGCAAAGAATCTCTCCAGCAGAAGAAACGACCGAAACGATTATTCCTTAGTTACTTTAAGATTCAATAATGGGATCATCGCCCATGTGGAAGGAACGTGGGCCCATGAGGGATTCTCTTCTAAGTTTGAGTTTGCCGGCACTAAAGGCATTATTGATTACGACAGCTCAGAAGTCTCCCCCGTAAGAGCCGTTAAAAAATCACCCGTCCAGCAAACAAGCGGAGTGGTCGTACCTGAAAGCCCATTAAAAGCTACCCCATTCTATAAGGAGTTAAGCCACTTTATTGAATGCCTGGAGAAAGATCAGGAGCCTATCGTTACACCTCAAGATGGTTATAAAGCTATGGAAATTGCTTTTGCAGCCAAGAAATCAGCAGAAACTGGCGAACCCGTATACCTTAATCATAATTCATGAAGGAAAGGAAGTTAAATGATGAAAGTTGGAATCATTAGTTTTGCTCATATGCACGCCTATAGTTATGCAGAGGCACTGCTTAACCAGGACGACGTTGAAATTTCAGGTATTTATGACAGTAATGCGAAACGCGGAAGAAATGCCTCCTCTAAATACTCAGCCACTTTTTATACAAGTCTTGAAAGTTTACTATCATCAGATATTGAAGCAGTCGTTGTTACTTCCGAAAATGTGTATCACCGGGAACACGTAACAGCTGCTGCGAATGCAAAGAAACATGTACTCTGTGAAAAACCAATTGCAACTACAATCGAAGACGCAAAAGCTATGATTCAGTGCTGTGAAGAAAACGATGTTCTCCTGCAGACAGCTTTTCCTGTACGGTTCAGCTCTGCGATCATTAGAGCAAAAGCGATTATTGATGAAGGCGAGCTTGGGGATATCTTAGCAATAAAAGGAACGAACCGCGGCACAAATCCAGGAGGCTGGTTTAACGATAAAGAGCTTTCCGGCGGCGGTGCAGTAATTGATCATACGGTCCATGTCGTTGACGTTATGCGTTGGATTCTGAAATCAGAAATCACTAGTGTCTATGCAGAAATCGATCATTTAATCAGTGAAAAGCCGATTGATGACTGCGGAATTTTAACGATGGATTTTGATAATGGTGTTTTTGCTTCCTTAGACTGCAGCTGGTCGAGAAACGATGCCTATCCTACCTGGGGAGATGTAACTTTAGAATTTGTTGGAACAGAAGGTACTCTATCTGTCGATGCATTCGCTCAAAAAATTAATGTCTACAGCAATGACAGCGGTGTGCACTGGAGTTTCTGGGGTGATGATATGAATCAGCAGCTCATTGCTGATTTCGTTGAAGCCATTCGTGAAAAACGCCCGCCTTTCATTACGGGAGAAGACGGTTTAAAAGCTGTAGAAGTAGCTTTAAAAGCATACGAATCTTCGAATAAAAAATCATCTGTTCATATGTAATTTTCACAAGGAGGGAGCATTATGAATAATTTCACATTTCTCGACTACTCGATTCTGATTGTCTATATTCTTGTTGTAGCGATCGTAGGTGCTTTGTTCGGAAAAAATCAAAAATCTACAAAAGATTATTTCCTTGGCGGCAGAAGCATTCCATGGTGGGCGATCGGCCTTTCCGTTATGGCGACACAGGCCAGTGCAATTACATTTATCGGTGCGCCCGGCTGGGGATATGAAGGCGGGCTGGAGCGGCTGATTATGTATTTAAATGTGCCTCTTGCTATTGCATTTTTAATTGTAACCATCGTTCCTTTTTTCTATCGTACGGAAGTTTATACGGCTTATGAATATTTAGAAAAAAGATTTGATGTGAAGACTAGAAGTTTTGCCGCTTTCTTATTTCTTGTAGCCCGAGGCCTGGCTACCGGTGTGGTATTATATGCTCCTGCCCTGGTATTGTCAGTAGTGACAGGTTGGGATATTGCTTTCACTATTATCTTAATGGCTGTATTGGCGGTTGGCTATACCGTTTTGGGAGGCATCAGCGCTGTTATTTGGACTGATGTCATCCAGATGTTCGTCCTTTGGTTTGGTGCGATTATCAGCATGATTGTAATTTTTACAAAAGTGCCAGGCGGCTGGGAGCAGATTGTCTCAACCGCTTCAACTGCTGGACTGCTTGAACCACTCAACTGGTCGATGGACCTGTCTGTAGAATATAGTGTGTGGGCTGGAATTATAGGAGGCTTCTTTCTTCATATTGCTTATTTTGGCACAGACCAAAGCCAGATTCAGCGAGTATTGACGAGTAAATCCATTAAAGAAAGTAAACTTTCCTTGTTATTAACGGGTGTTCTCATTATTCCGCAAATGCTCTTATTCTTATTTATTGGAATTCTGCTTTATGTGTTCTATCAGTTTAACGGAAATCCTGAAATTTCTGATTTAAATGAGCTGTTTCCAATGTTTGTCGTCAATGAACTTCCTTCTGGAATCTCAGGTCTAATTATCGCGGGCGTATTCGCTGCCGCCATGTCCAGTCTAGATTCGGGGTTAAATGCATTATCAGCGGTTACGATTCGCGATTTTTACAGCAAATTCTTTAAAAAGAATGCATCTGAGGAGCATTATCTTAAAGCATCAAGGTGGGCGACTCTACTCTGGGGAGCCTATGCTACCGTATTTGCCTTTTTCGTTGCAAATTTAGGCCCCGTTATTGAAGCGATTAACAAAATCGGCTCACTCTTCAATGGTGCATTACTTGGCGTATTTCTTTTAGCACTATTTACGAGAAGAACAAACGGGACCGGGGCATTCGCCGGCCTTATCGCAGGTATGGCCTCAGTATGGGCGGTCACTCAATTTTTTACCATTTCTTTTTTATACAATAATATTGTCGGCGCTGCAGCGGCATATATCATCGGGTATGCGATAAGTCTAATAGGATCAAAACCTGAAGAATATAAATTGAAAGGGTTAACAATGAAGGAAAAAGAAGTTTCCACCCAGGAAAAACTGGCTAAAAGAGCGGAATCTGCTGCTTCAGTAGAAGAGATGCAAGAAGAAGAACCTGTAAACAGATGGCCGTTTTACTTAATTGGTTACTTTGTCATCGCCCTTATCTTCTTACTGATTATTCAAGCAGGATAAAAGCTGTGAAGGAGTGAACCCCATGAAGCCCGAATATTATATAAAGCCGGAAGTAACACGTGAAGAAGCTGTATGTAGAATCAGCGAGCATATGTCGAATAAACTAATAAAGATAATAAAAAGGAGACAGAAGCTTGTTTCCATGGAACTAGTCTATCTCCCCTTCTGGTGCTACGAATATACTCTAAATACCTCTTCCCTTAAGGAAGAGATTAGAGGGAAAATCGCTATTGAAACGATTGCAAAAACACCGGCAATTCTTCCAAGCAGCTATCCTCTTGAGCCTTTAAATGAAGAGGTTAACAAACTGGCTGTCATTGGGCAGGAAGATCAAGAAGCGGCGCGAAAGGCCATTTACTGGGAAGCCTTTAATAAGGAAAAACGAAAAAAGTCAATAGACCTTACACTACATTCCTCGTGGATTCTCTATATGCCTTACTGGATTGGTTATCTGGAGGGTAAAACCTATGAGATTCTTCCTGTTGACGGTGTTTCAGGCAGGCTTGATTTTACAGTGAAAGATGCTTTCTTAAAGATATTTAGTGAAGCGGGATAACTTTTCACAGTGAGCCGGTGAGCTAGCTTGTTGCACTCACGGATCTCACCATAGAACTAACTTCCTGCAAGAGTCTCGCCATTTTCTCGCTTTTTCTCAATAGTAATAGAGAAAGAACAGTTCCGTTTATCTCGTGTGGAGAAACGAGGCTGGGAAATAGCTCGCTTTCCGCGGGGAGCCGGTGAGCTAGCTCGTTCCACTCGCGGATCTCACCTTGGCTCTATCTCCCTGCAGGAGTCTCGCCATTTCGAGCAGCTTTATCATTGATGGTATAAACAGAACGCTGTAATTTCAGCAACCGCTCTAAAGGAAATAGTCTTCTCTTACTCAATGTTCCGTTACTCCAAATAACATAAAGGGCCAGGGGAAACGGCGAGACTCCTATGGGAGAATAGAACATGGTGAGATCCCGGAAGGCTTTAGCCTGAGGAAGCTCACCGTTCGCCCATGGAAAGCGAGTCTTTCCCCAGGCCCGGGTCTCTATATTCAGATAAACGGAACTCTCTTCCCCTTTAATCGAGAATCAAAAAGCTTCCTTGGGAACACAGAGAAGGGTGAGCCTACGGAAGGCGTCAAGCGTGAGGAAACTACCGTTGTAAAATGAACTACTCTCTCCTTAAAAAAATAAATTCCAACAAAAAGGCTGGCGAGTGTATCCTCGCCAGCCCTTTTAAATGTCAGTTGGAACTCTAAGGCAGGTCGTTCCCTGCCGAACGGTAAAGCTCATACCATTCTTCTCTTGTAAGCTCAACATCAGAAGCTTTAACAATATCTTGCAGCCGTTTTGGATTCATCGTCCCGACCACTGGCTGAATATTGGCTGGATGTCTTAATATCCATGCTGTCGCAATTGCGGTATCTGTAACACCTTTAGCTTCAGCAATTTCCTTCAGCTTTGCATTTACTTCCGGAAACTCCTTATTTCCAATAAATGGACCTTCAATCATCCCATGCTGGAATGGAGACCATGCCTGGATCGTTATATCATTTAGCCGACAATATTCAAGGACCCCGTTGTCACGGACGACGGCCGGCTCATTCATCATGTTAACGTTAAATCCGGCATCTATCATTGGCGTATGTACAAGACTTAACTGAAGCTGATTTACAATAAGATCCTCATTAAAATACTTTTTAAGCAGCTCAATCTGTATTGGATTCTGGTTGCTGACGCCAAAGTGTCTGACTTTACCGCTTTCTTTTAATTCAGTAAAAGCCTCAGCTACTTCCTCAGGCTCCATCAATGTATCCGGGCGGTGGAGCAGCAGGCTGTCCACATAATCTGTTTTTAAACGGCGGAGGCTGTCTTCCACTGATTGTAAAATATGCTCTTTTGAGAAATCGAAAAATCCGTCGCGAATGCCGCACTTCGTTTGCAGCTTCATTTTCTCCCTGAGATCATCATTCATAGAAATGGCATCCGCAAATACCTCCTCGGACTTTCCTTTTCCGTAAATATCCGCATGATCGAATAAATCTACGCCTAGTTCTAACGCATTTTCGATAACATAAGCAGCATCTTTTTTATCAAGTTCACTGATCCGCATGCATCCTAAAGAAATTTCCCCAACTTCCAAATCACTTTTGCCTAATTTAAGATTTTTCAAGCCACAGCACCTCTTCCTCTTTTTTTCTATCCTATCACATGAAAGCCTTAAGTCCTTTCTATTTGCATGGGACTTCCTCTCTTTTTCATAAAATTGAAAAGGATATGGCCCTAAGAAAGGGGGGGAGCTATGAAGAAAGTGGTTAAAATAGGAGCTGTTTATCCTCTAAGTGGTTCGCTTTCATCGATTGGGGAAGATATTAAGAAAGCATTACTCTTAGCACAGGACATTTCCAATCATTCGAAACAGCTGCCCGAAGGACTGGATACATTAAACTGCTTTACCTCCACTAAATATAAGATTGAACTCGTCTTTGGGGATTCACAGGGTGATCCCGTGATCGGAGTTCAAGAAGCAAGACGTTTAATCAGCGAGGAAGGAGTCTCTGCCCTGATCGGCGCTTATCAGAGCAGTGTCACGGATGCCACTTCTCTGCTTGCGGAAACACTGGAAATCCCTTACGTGAACCCTGAATCTTCTGCTCCAACTTTAACTCAGCGCGGGCTTAAGTGGTTCTTCAGAACTGGAGCAGATGATGTCTTATATACACGTCTGATGTTTGAATTGTTCCGTTTTTTAAAAGATGTGCAAGGACAGGATCTTTCAACATTCGGCATCCTATCTGAAGGATCTGAATTCGGACTTGAGGCATCAGCTGTTGAAATAGCTGATGTGAAGGGGTTTGGAGGGGAAGTTACAGCTTTTGAACCATACAGTACGCCTTCTTCTCTTGAGGCTGCGATCTTGCGAATCCTTCGTGCAAATCCTCAGGTTGTTTTAGCCCAGCAGTTTTTAAGCGACGCAATAATGACGGTTACTACATTAAAAGCTGTCAATTGGTTTCCTGATGGTTTTGTCGTTCAAAACGCCGGCTACGTCATTCCTGAATTTCTTGAAACCGTCGGTAATGATGGAAACTATATCATAAGCCGCGCTTCCTGGGCGCTGGGACTTGGAAAATTCAAACCTATAGTAACAGAGGTTAACAGACTTTATAAAAAGCGTTATCAAGAAAATATGAATGAAACGAATGCCCGAAGTTTTACAGGGATGATGGTGCTGATTGATGGGATTAACCGGGCTGGAAGTCAAAACCCTTATAAAATAAGAAGAGCATTAAGGCTTACTAATATTCCTGGCAGTCAATTAATCATGCCATGGCAAGGAGTTCGTTTTAATGAGGAAGGACAGAATATCCTCGCGGACGGGCTGCTTGTACAAATCTTAAATCAGAAATACCGGATAATCTGGCCGCTTCATTTCAAAGAAAAAAATGTAGTATGGCCGGCACCCTCCTGGGAGGAGAGAGGTATAAAAAAAACCAGGGCTTAATTACAGCCCTGGTTTCATCTTTGAAATTTTTAAATGTGAACTTCCACGTCACCTTTTTCTCGAAGGTCTTTAACCATTTTCTGAACAGCTTCTCCTTCTTTTTGATTCTTCAACTGCTGTTCGATTTGAGGCTTGGCCTCTTCATAGGAAGGAACTTCCCCAGCTCCTTCGCCTTTACCTTCACTTTCACTAGCTGCTTTTTCCTGCTGAGCTTTCATTTGCTCATACATTTCCTTCATTTCTTCTTCACTAGGTTCCGTATCACCAGCTTCTTCTGCTACAAGCTGGTCCACTTTCACCTGCTTTTCAATCTGTGCCATTACTTCTTTTTCCTCCATGCCCTGTTCTTTCAGAGCAGCTAAGAAGTCATCTGGAGATTCCATTTGGTTCATTTTTGCTAATTCTTCAAGTGATTTCTGCTTCTCTTCTTCTGAAGCTTCATATCCCTTATTATTAGCTTCCTGGATGAGCAATTCCTGGCCTACGAGAGACTCAGCCACTTGTTTTTTAATCTCATCCTGATTTACCTCTTGGCCAGTCATTTGCATCTGCATTGCCATCTGCTGGAATTGAGGTTCATAAGTTTCTGTGAATTCATTCTTATCTATTTTTTCACCATTCACTTCAGCAACGACATCGGGGATACCCTCAAGATCGGGCTCAGGAAGCTCCTGCTGTTCCCCGCCTTGTGCGGATTCTTCTTGTTTTGCCTGTTCTTTCTCTTTGCTTTCTTTTGATGATTCCTCATCATTATTACACGCTGCCAACAGCGCTACGAGAGCTGCAAGCAGTAAACTTACTAACCATTTTTTATTCAAAGGTATTTCCCCTTTCTTTTTCGATAGTAGTTGCATTGTAACATCAGATTCCATTTCCTCAAACATGTCATTTTGTGGAATACCCAGCTTGTAAATTATCCATCCCTTGTCCTGCAAGGGGTCAGAGCATAATTAAGCCTTGCTTATTACAAATGTAGAATTTTTGTGTAAACTTTCTCACTTAATAAAACTGCAAGGTAAGCAATGAAACAAGGACGCCTATAAACCCATAAATCAGACTATATGGCAGATTGGTTAAAACAATTCGATAAGGATTTACTCTTAGCCTAACCGATGTCATCGTTATTATAAGTCCATAAGGAGCTGACGAAACTGTAGCGATTGCGCAGCTTGCAAGCAGCACGGTCAATGTAACAGTTGGCATAGTCTCCATAAGAAGGCCTGTAATCCCTCCAAAGATCCCCATAACAGCCAGTGGATGTATGCCTAATAAAGTCATCACAAGGAATGTAAATTGAATAAACAGCATGATGAGCAGCGGATGTCCATCCAAGGCTACGATTGGTTGTTGAAGGTAATCTAAATAAGGAGAAACGTTAAGCGACTCGGTAAAAAAAGATAAAGGAACTAACAAAACAATAAAATTGCTTAAGTGGTTAGTCTGACTGACCCATGAGGGCCATCCGAGTTTAAGAAAGCTTTTACTTCGTTTCATTATAACAGCCCATATCCACGCAAATGGAAAAATCGTTATAGTTACAGCAAATAGAAAATCAAATTGCAGCACATTAGCCACAAAGACGACAGCGGCCAGGAAAAGCACCAGTCCTGTAATAAATGCAGCAAGTTTCTTCTTAGGCACGGATTGACCAGGCCGGGAAGTTGAAGATTCCTCCAGCCACTCATTCCGAAACCTCCACTTTCCGATACTTGCATCCACTATAAACCCAAGAACTGCTATAAGAATCATCCAGGGCAAAATCGAAAGAAAGTTTACTCCCGTTACAAAAACTGCAGTAACTAGTAATACTTCTAGAGGACTCCATGGGAGCGCCATCGAATAACCTCTTAAGGTCGTAAGAAAAATGAATCGGTTTCGCACTTTTCCGGGTAGTGTCTTTAATTGATTAACCAATAAATCCTGAGAAATAATAACCGATGTTAAATTTAGAAAAGCTGCAAGCGAAACCATTGTGGCCTGGCTGCGTACATATAGTGAGCCAAGTGACTGCCTGCCGCTCGAACCTAAAAGCCCCTGTAGAAGCTGGTTATATCTGCCTGCTTTTACGACACTGTTCATCCAGGGAAGCATGGAAATTAAAAACAACAGCCCTATATTTTCTGCAAAGAATCCCGGTATGGATGTGAGAGATTCACTGCTCGAGGAAAAAAAGAAAATTCCGGCCGATAACAGAATTACACCGATGATCTTAAACACCCTATCAGCCAGAGCAAAGTTAAGCACAACCATAACCATTCCCAACGCCCCTATCAGCGCTATAAGAACAGGATGTGGCCAAAAAACGTGGAGGATAAATAAAAGAAAAACAAAGGCATTAAAAAAGTAGAGATGATTTCGTATATATGACAACCATAATCCTCCTTCATACAGACCGAGTGCCTATCTGTAACGATTTCAAGATGAACTCATCGTACCGATAAACCGATTTATTTTCAAGAAACGTGCAAGATGGACAACGGTTTTGGCATCTTACCCTTCCCATCCTGCGTGTTGCCTTACAGTCGGTGACATTTGAATATAAGCGATCTATACTATTTTTATAAGCCTCATACAAAGGAGGATTCATATTGAATGAAAATTTTACTCGACGTTAATTCCCATCACGAAGAAACAACGGTAACGATCCACTGTAAAGAATTAAACCCATCCATCCAGGAAATCCTCGAATATCTCAACAAGACGGAAACTGATCTTATCGTTGGAAAAGATGGAGAGAAACAGCATCTAATCAAGCCGGAGGACGTTCATTACTTCCGCACAGAAGGAGACATTGTAACAGCAGCCACTTCTAAAGGGGCTTTCAAAATAAAAGAAAAGCTGTATGAGCTCGAACAATCGCTTTCCTCTCGCAGGTTCATCAGGATCTCTAAGTCTGTCATCGCCAATTTATATGCCATGAGTCACTTTGAGCCATCGTTTAATGGAACACTGTGTGTTCATTTTAAGTCTGGTGAAAAGGAATATGCTTCAAGGCACTATGTAAGCAAAATAAAAGAAACGTTAAAAATGAACAGGAGGGGCAGCAAATGATGAAGAAATTTTTGTTCAGGAGCCTTATCGGAGTTTTCTTTGGAGCATTCATTACTGTATTTGCTACAAGTGCTTTTATATATTTCGCTGAGCATCCTTCCATAGACAGCGCGGCTTTTTTAAAAAACGCCTTCGGCTACATTTTTTGCGGCTGGTTGTTTTCTGTCACCCCGCTTTACTTTGAAATTCGTTCGCTCAGCCTTCCGATGCAGACAGCTTTGCATTTTCTTACAGTTACCACTATATATTTACTGTTAGGACTTGGAATTGGCTGGATTCCCTTTAATTTAAATCACTTTTTGATTTACCTAGCCATTTCTATAGCTGTCTACACAATCGCATGGATTGGATTCTATCTCTATTTTAAAAAGGAGTCGAAGAGACTTAATAAAGACCTTGAATGTATTGAATAATGTAAAGGAGGAACCTGTATGGAACAGGTAATTACAGTAAAAAACCTATCGAAAAGCTTTGGCGCTACACAAGCGGTGAAGGATCTTTCTTTTTCCGTTTACAGAGGAGAAATATTTGGAATTATTGGTCCAAATGGTGCAGGGAAAACAACCACATTAGAGATTCTGGAAGGAGTTTCTAAGCCTAATGAAGGTGAGGTTGATGTAATGGGTCTTGTGCCGAGCAGACAGCTGAGCGAACTCAACAAAAAAATCGGTGTTCAATTTCAAGCGACTTCTATTCAAAAGAAAATGAAAGTCAAAGAAGCATTGGACCTTTTTTCATCCTTTTATAAAAAATCTACCCAGAAGAAGTATTTTATCGAACTTCTTGGATTAAATGAAAAACTCAATGTTAGATTTGAAGATTTATCCGGCGGCTGGAAGCAGCGGGTAACACTTGCTCTGGCTACACTGCATGAACCTGAAATCTTATTCCTCGATGAACCAAGCATGGGATTGGATCCTTCGGCTCGTCGGGAAATGTGGTCACTGATTCAGTTATTACGAGACCGCGGATGTACGATCGTTGTGACGACTCATTATATGGAAGAAGCCGAACAGCTTTGTGACCGTGTAGCTATGATCTACAGCGGCCAGTTAAAAGCTTTAAACACTCCAAAAGAATTACTAAATGACAGTGCAGCCCGCTGCCTCGTTTTTGAAAGTGAAGCACTCACTTACGAATATTTAATCTCTCTTCCTAACATCGATCGTGTGGAGCAAAAGGGGAATGTATTTAAAATTTTCTGTGAAGACCAGCAAACGACAGCTTATTATATTTTTAGCTACTGTCATGAAAACAACATTGCATTAACCAATTTTACATTTGAAAAAGGTTCTCTCGATGATCTATTTGTTCAATATTTAGAAAAGGAGAAGATCGGATGACAGCCATTGTAAAGCTTGCCAGTATAGAAACTAAAATGTTCTTTAGAGACCGTTTAAGTGTGTTTTGGACCTTTCTTTTTCCTATCGTTATGATCTGGCTGTTTGGTTCCATGTTTGTCGATAATAATATGAGCCAGCAAGCCTTTGCTGAATATTTTGTACCCTCATGGATTGGTGTTAACATCGTGACTACTTCCTTTTTCACATTAGGAACCGTATTGACCAATTACCGAGAAACAGGAGTACTGAGAAGGTACCAGTCTACACCGCTTCAGCCATGGAAAATTCTTGCCGCCCACACTTTTCAGGGCACAGTTATTTTTGCAATTTCAGCTGTGCTGCTTCTCGTCTTCGGCATGGCGCTTTATGATTTGTCTCTCCCGACTTATGCAGGCAGCACCTTACTTGCTTTACTAATCAGCATTCTGGCCTTTTTCCCATTTGCTTTATTTATCACTTCCCTGGCGAAAAACACCCAGTCTGCGGCAGCTATCAGTTCTTTATTTCTAAACCTGATGTTGTTTTTGTCAGGGGCGACATTTCCACTTGAAATGCTGCCGACCATTCTACAGTATACAGCCAAAATCCTTCCACTTTATTATGTTATCCAGCTTCTTCGCGGCACATGGACAGAAGCGCCAATTACAGAATATGGTTTTGAGGTTGCTGTTTTAATTGGGATTGCTATTGTATCTGTATTTCTTGCTTCTAAGTTCTTCCGCTGGAGCGGAAAATAAAAAAGGAAATCATCCAAGAATGATTTCCTTCGCACAAAACTTGAACCCTACTTCTTTCTGAGTAGGGCTGCTTGTTTTCTGCGCTCATTTAAGAGCTCATCCAGCGTTTGCGACACCTCTATCACCTGGGGGTTTAAAGGATCTTCCCGATACATTCTGTACATACGCTGACGAAGCTCTTCAATTTGTTCTTCTAAGTCTCTTATGCAAATAGTTCCCACCCCCAATGATTAAGGTATACCCTAAGGGGAGGAATAATAGTAACACAATTCATTTACAATTTATTACAAACCTAACTATTCTCCAGCCTGCGTTTTTCTGCAAGCAGCTGCTGAAATTCTTTATCCAACTCCTCAGAAGGTTCTAAGCTTAAACGACTGAGTACTTCAGATATTTTCGTCTGCAGGATAAGCTTCTGCTGTTTAGATGTATCCTCGTTTGTCTGCTCGGATTTCCTTTTAAACTGCTCATACGTTCCTTCAAAAATATTAATTTCCTGGTCTTTTATCTGAAGAATACGAGTCGCAATGGTGTTAACAAAACGCCGGTCATGGGAAACGAAAATTAAGGTGCCATCATATTCCTTAAGCAGAGATTCTAATGCTTCCGCAGCTTCGATATCCAAAAAGTTCGTCGGTTCATCAAGAATCAGCGTATTTATTTCACTCAGCAATAATTTTGCCAGTGCCACTTTAACCCGTTCTCCACCGCTTAACACACCCGCTTTTTTAAATACATCGTCACCGTAAAAGTGAAGCCTTGCGAGCACAATCCGAATCAGACTCTCCTCCTGCCTCGAACTAGAGCTTACATTCTCTAAGATTGATTTTTCCACATCTATAATATTTAGATTCTGGCTGAAATACCCGATTTTCACGGATGGATTAATCGAAATTCCTTCCACTGTATTTAGAATTTCTTTTACAAGAGTGGTTTTTCCGCTTCCATTTGGACCGATAATCGCCATCTTATCACCTCCGCTCACATGAAAGCTCTTTTTATTCCAGAGGAGTCTTTCACCAGCTTTCCCGGATACCCCTTCCACTCGCAGGATGATTCGTCCCTTCATTACTTCCATATTAGGAGGATTCATCTTAATAGGCGGCATTTCTTTTGGTTTTTCAACCTTTTCTAGCTGCTCCAGCCTCTTTTCAATCGCTTTGCCTGTTTTCTGAAGCTTTTTCTGCTTCTTCGCAAAGTATGGTTTCGATTCTTTGGCTTCTGATTTGCTCACACTTTTAGGCTTTTTCGTTGCTCTTTCAGCTTTTTTCTCCTTTGATTTCAAAGCTTCCTCCAACTGTTTTTTCTTAGCCTCATAATTTTGAAAATCAGCCTGCTGCTGCCTGACTCTCAAATCCCTCTGTTTCGCATATTCACTGTAGTTCCCCACGTATTCCTTTAAAACCCCATCCGTGATCTCCCACACTTTAGTGCAGACATTATCGAGGAATTCCCGGTCGTGGGAAACGACAACAAAAGCCCCCTTCCACTTCATGAGATTCTTTTCCACCCATTCGATATGTTCTGTATCCAGATGGGTAGTAGGCTCATCAGCCAGTAAGATTTCAGGAGCCTTAATAAAAGCATTCGCAATATATTCCTGTGTGACTTCGCCCCCGCTTTTCACTGGATCCGTACGTTTAAGCTGCGGCAGTAGAGCTGCTTCTGTTTGACGGAATACTCGTCCTGCTTCCGGAGCCAGCTCTCCAGCCAATATATTCAGTAAAGTTGTTTTTCCACTGCCGTTTTTACCGACAAGTCCTATTCGATCTCCTCTGTGGACTTTCAACTGATTAATATCGAGTAATAGTCTGTCTTTTACATAATGCTTTAATTGATGAGCTTCTAAAAGCAACATAGGATTCATCCCCCATTTTCCGTTTATCAGGGACAAAAAAGCCCCCTATCTGTTTTCAGAATAGGAGGCATAGGTACAGGTGAACACAAAAAAGAGACACGTCTCCTTTTCACGCAGCCATAGAAATCCCAATCCTATTCTGAAAACCTGAGTGAAGGCATTACAAATAAAGCAGAAATCTGCTTCTATTTAAATGACCTTCGATTCATGGTTTTGTAAAAATAGGATTAGTACTTCACTAGCTTAAGTCACCCTTCCGTCGTTTATTTAAAATTACTTTACCTGATCTGTGAAAAAGTGTCAAATTCTTCTGTGAGGAATATATACTCTCCGAAAGGGTATGTAATTATATCAGCATAGCAAAAAGGAGGATAACAAATGGATAAAAGAATTCTCGGCGGTGTTTTTTCGCAGGTAGGAGATACCGAAAGAGCGATCAGCGATTTAAAGAAAAAAGGATATGGGGCTGATGAAATTTCAGTCTTCGCCAGAGATCGAAATAAAGTAAATGTACTTGAAGATGAAACAGACCTCCTAGTAACGACTAATCAAGGAAAACGCGGGCAAAATGCCGGCAGAGGAGCAGGGATCGGCGCTGCTTCAGGCGGTGTGCTCGGAGGGGCAGCGGGCCTAATTACCGGTCTTGGTCTCCTTGCTATTCCTGGGGTTGGACAAATTGCCGCAGCAGGACCCATTGTTGCTGCCCTTTCCGGGCTGGGCATCGGCCTTGGAGGAGGCGGAATTGTAGGTGCTCTCGTTGGAGCCGGCCTGCCGGAAGAAGAGGCCAAACAATACGATGAACATTTAAGAAACGGGAAAATCATCGTTATGGTTGAAGCTGATGAAAGACATGAAAATACAATTTATCAAACCTTTTTAGCCAATAAGACAGAGCACAATTCCATGTATTCAAATAAAAAAGACCACGAGCCCTCCGCCCGTGAGCAGGAAGTTCAGTCAAACACCTCTAATAATCCTGGAGTGGGAGAAAGAAGAAGCAGAAGGAGCTTAAAGTGATAGGAACGTACTCGTTCCTTTTCTAAAAAAGAAGCCCTTCTGCGAAAAGCAGAACGGCTTCTTAGTTATACTTTCATTCGTTTACATACTTCATTGGCAACTTCTATTGTTGTTGAACGGCCGCCTATGTCTCCTGTTTTCACGCCTGCTTCTGTCGTTTCTTCAACGGCTGTCAAAATGCTGTCTGCCATCTTTGTTTCTCCAAAATGATCGAGCATCATTTTCGCCGTCCAGATCTGTCCAATCGGATTGGCAATCCCTTTTCCAAATATATCAGGAGCGGAGCCGTGAACGGGCTCAAACATTGAAGGATGATCCCCTGTCATGTTCAAATTCGCCGCCGGAGCAATCCCAATACTCCCCATGATCGCCCCTCCAATATCTGTGAGAATGTCTCCAAATAAATTACTCGCCACAATAACGTCAAAGTCCTGTGGTTTAGATACGAAGAAAGCAGCTAATGCATCTATGTGATTCTTATTAGCTTTGATCTCAGGGTGCTCCTTGCTGATTTCAGCAAAAATCTCATCCCAAAAAGGCATGGAATGGACAATACCATTGGACTTAGTGGCACTGGTAAGCTTCCCTCTTCTTTCAGAAGCAAGCTTAAACCCATAGCGAATCGCCCGTTCTGAAGCTTTGCGGGTAAATACAGCGTTTTGAATAGCCATTTCATCCTGACCCTTATGTATGCGGCCGCCAACCTCGCTGTATTCCCCTTCACTATTTTCTCTTACGACCATAATGTCAAAATCCCGCGGATTTGCCAGTGGAGATTCCAATCCTTTAAAATGCTTGGCTGGCCGAATATTAAGCGACTGATCCATCCCCCCGCGGATTTTAATTAATAACCCCCATAACGAAATGTGATCGGGCACGCGCTCAGGATCTCCTACAGCTCCAAGCAGGATAGCATCAAACTTTTCAAGCTGTTCAATCCCATCTTCAGGCATCATTTCTCCATGTTCTAAATAATAATCACAGCCCCAGGGGAACTCTGTAAAATGAAAGGATACATCTCCAAATAATTCTGCTGCATGGTTCAGCACGTCCAGTGTAACAGGGACGACTTCTTTTCCAATCCCATCTCCAGGGATTACGGCAATATTATACTGTTTCATAAGCTCCTCCTTAATTCGTTATATAATCCTGCACTGCTTCTCTCCACGTTTTAAACATCAGCATATTTCCAGTTGTCGTCATATGTACTCCATCAGTCGTTAAGGGAACCGGTCCATTCTTCTTAAGATAGCTGATAAATACTTTATGCAAAGGGACGAGGATGGCGTCATATTCCTTGGCGAGCTGATCAACGATTTCTACATATTCCTTCAACAGCTGATTTCCTTTTGATGAAGGTTTCTCTTCAATTACCGTCGGCTGCATTAAAATCAAACGGCTGTCCGTTTTCTCAGCTGCTTGCTGCAGCAATCTTCTATAAATCGTTAAAAACTGCTCAGGCTGAACCTGATCCATTCCCGGATTGTCAAGCTGACGCCAAACGTCGTTAATCCCGATAGATACAGACACCCAGTCCGGTTTTTCCTCCAGGACATCCTCCTGCCACCTCACCTCAAGATCTGTTATCCGATCTGCAGACACCCCTTTATTTACGAAAAGTAATTCCTTTCCCGGAAAGGATGTTACGTAGAAATCCCTCAAAAGACGGACATAACCGTCCCCCAAACCTTCAGGATCTGCTCCGCGGTGAGAATCCGTAATACTGTCTCCAATTAAAACAATCTTGCTCACGTTTATCAGTCCCTCTTCTTTGCGATATAGTAAACCTAAAACAAGAATTCAGAAAAGTCAAACGAAGAACCAGAACAGCTGTAAATAGGTCTGGACGAACAGATAAAAGGCAATGGCATACAAAATATTAAATTGAAAACCGTTTTTGAAAATACTCAAGCCATTTTCACTGCTCAACACGATCGCCGGCAGGATAAAAGGAGAGATTAAGGCAGAAACAACGCTCCCAGACGTTATGGAAAGCACGAGCAGTTCAGGCGGATATGGCAGTTCCACATTTTGCAATACTCCACCGACAAGAACTAAGACAGGGAGAGGGCCAATCCCGAAAAAGCTTAAAATCATCGGAACAAATGGTAAAAGACTTAACAGATTAATAACTGGAATAGTTTCCTCCAAAACCAATATGCCGTCAATAAGAATCCTGCCCCATCCTGATAAATTCAGCGCCACAATGACAAGCCCCACCGATAAAAGGATACTGAACTGCTGGGCCTTTCCCTGTAAGTAACCGGTAAAATAAAATTTCACATTCTTTTGCAGGCTTGGTATGCGTTGTTTAATTAAGAAATAAAGAAGAGTATAGCTTAATATGACCGGTGGGATGATGATCAGGATTTCAAATTCATACACACCGTGAAGGAAAAATATCGTTCCGAAAATCAGCACAAACAAAGAGAAAAACTCGACTACTTCCCTGCTCATTCTCCCCTTCTCCTGTGTACCAATTGCTTTTTGAATTTCTTCCTGCAGCGCCAGCGTAATATTAATTTTATAGTGCTTTTCTTCGAAATAAGAAAAAGCAACAGCTAATAAAACGGCTCCAAAGGAAATCAAAGCTCCCTGCAGCATCGACATCCATAGAGAAGCATCTAAGAAATTCACAATAAACACAAAGCTTGGAATACTAATAACCCAGAGCGTACAAAGTGAAAACGCCCGGAGCAGAGCCGTACCTTTAAAATTCTCCCATCCTTCTCCCTTTCGATTGCCGAGAATTCCTTGAATAAAATGATAAACCGTCTGGATGGATCCAAATAATAGAAAGAACGAAAGAATCTGTGTAATCATCATGATCCCAAAGTAAAATCTCCGGCTTGTATTTAGAACATTCCCAGCAAGTGACATGATTTTTTCAATATACGGCTCTTCTTTTAAGATCCAGCTGATAATGGGAACAATTAACAGAATGGCAATTAAGCTCGTCATCTGCCGGAAGCCTTCGAAGAGTCCTTCCGTTATCGGAGCGTCTGACATAATAAGAATGAATAGAGCAAACGATACTAAAAAGAACGGCAGCATCCTTTTTTCAGTTGTCAAATATAGAAAGGAAAACACCAGTGACAGTAGACCTAAAGAAGAAAGTAACAACAGGATGCTATGACTTTCGATAAATTGGGTGATGTAAAATAAAACAATATATGAGTTAATGATTGCTGCGTATGTAATAATGGAAATCTTTTTCATTTTAAAACTCCTGACCCTGTTGGATAATTTCCATTATATGCTTGGCCGGCTTCAGAGTCTAATGATTAAAGCCTCATAAGAAAAGGGCTACTGGGATAAGGAAGCCCTTTAATAAAAATCTTTAGATGCTTGCAGATCTCTTTATATTTTTGTTTTTGTACCGTTTCATATTCCAAAATTTCCAAGCTTTATTCTCATAAGAAATACTGCCTGAGTTTTGTTGAGAACTCATCTCGTCCATCCGATCGGAATTTCAGCATTTGATTTTTGTCATATTGTAAATACTCATTGAGCATAGAACAACAGAAACTTTCTAAAATTAGAGGGCTCTAGGATTTAAGAAGTTGAGCTGTTTTAATGAATCAGCCATTACTACATAAGATTGGCGTTTAACCAATCAGTCTTGGTTTTTTTATTTGGTTTTTCTGTTATTTACCATCCACCATTCCTCTCCTCTCCTGCATAAGAAATTACCTGCAAAGATACACTAATTTAAAACGACAGATTCGTTTATTTTTCTACAAAGCGGGAGTGAGAGTATGGAGCATATTATAAAAAAATTAACAGCCGCTACAATAAGTGTCTTACTTGTTATGGTTCTTATCTCCCATGTGACTTCAGCTTCGAACGAGGAGCCTCCTCCATCCTCCACCGCCAATGCGGAAGTTAAAGCAAATTCACCATATGATTACACACTTGTCTGGATGACAGACACACAATATTACACAAAAAGTTACCCCCATATTTACCGGCAAATGGTCGATTGGATAGCCGCTAATAAGGACTATCTCAATATTCCATACGTTTTCCATACAGGCGATGTCGTCAACAAGTGGGACAGTGAAGAACAATGGCAGTATGCTGATCAATCTATGAATGTGTTGGAGAAAGCACAAGTTCCTTACGGAGTGCTTGCAGGAAACCATGATGTTGATTTAAAAAATAACAATAGCTATGAGCAGTTTTATAAACATTTTGGAGAGAACCGGGTTAAAAAACAGAAGGCTTTCGGTGGCTCTTATAAAAATAATCGCGGCCATTATGATTTGATTGAGGAAAACGGTGAAAAATATATTATGGTTTATATGGGATGGGGGATTAAGCAGGGAGAAATCAATTGGCTTAATCAGGTGCTTGCCAAGCATTCTGACCGTATTGCGCTGCTGAGTTTTCATGATTATTTATTGGCTTCAGGAAAGCGAAGTCCCATAGGTGAAGAGATTTTTGAAAAAGTTGTAACACCTAACAAAAATGTTGTCGCCACACTAAATGGTCACTACTACGGAAGTGAATCAGTCGTCGACGAAATTGATGATGACGGTGATGACGAACCTGACCGTAAAGTATTTCAGATGGTCGCTAATTACCAGAGTGAACCTGAAGGCGGACAAGGCTATATGCGCCTCTTAAACGTAAACTCCCGCCAGAAAAAAATCTATGTAAAAACCTACTCTCCTTATTTAAATTCATACAGTTATAATGAAGCAAAATCCAAACCTGGAGAAGGCGAACTAGTCATCGAGCTCCCGGAATTAGGATAAATTCAAAAAAAGTCTCTGCCGGGCCAACAGCAGAGACTTTTTTTGCTTAACCATTCATATTTTTATCAATTTGATTAAAAATGTCGTTTAATTCCTTTTCAAGCTTTTTCATTAAATTTTCTGTTTCCCCATGCTGTTTCTCCATATAATCCTTTAAGCTTTCAAACTTCTTCGGCTGCTCTTCGTTGCTCACTTGAATTCCCCCTTATTAGGTCTCCATTTATGTATAGTCTTTTTTAAAGAAATGGATACATAGTAAACCTAAGAATAAGATTAAAAAAGAGACCTGTAAGCAGAGGGAAATATATTAAGAATCCCTCTTCATTTGAAGAGATAGGAGAATCTTTCCAGCAACTGCAAGTGCTAATCCAAGCAGCAATAAATTTAAATAGTTCGTCGAGGTTTTCGGTAATTCCCCTCCTTCTTCAGCTTCCTTAAACACTTCTTTAAAGTCATCTTTTCTGATTAAAGCATGAATCCCTTTTGTTTTATCGACCACTTGTGAAACTTCATAATCCGTGGCTGCACTAAGATAAGCCAAAGCATTAGCTCGATCCATTCCATGCTCTTCTGAAAAGTAGTCAATAGAATCTCGCACGGCAAACTCTTGGTCCTACACATCTAAAAAACCCAGAGAACCAAACATTCTCTGGGTTTTTCACACTGCCTTTTCTCTTAATCGTCGAATTCAGAAGACGGTATAGGCGTCGTTGGATCTAAGCAAAGAATTCCACAGAAGCAATTTAAATCTACTGTTAAACAGATCCCCGTAGCTTGCAGGTTTCTAATCGTATCTCCTGGGAAGAAATCGCAGATATTTTTGCCTTTATTGCTTGGGTCAGGCGTTTCGCCCTCACTATTAACTGGAAGCAATAGTTCTAATTGAACACAGCACTTATGATCATCTACAAATTTCTTCGCTCGGAAAATAGGGGTTCTTACACATTGTAGTGACATGCCTGAGGCGTTAACAGGGGATGAGTAAATCCCACTTCCGATAAACGGTTCACAGTCGCCTTTACAGTAAAGGGCAAAGGGAATCGTAGTTGGCCTATTTCCATTAGAGGAAGGCGAAAGCAAATCTGAAATAGATTGATCACACCCTGTATTGCAGCAGTCAGTGCCAGCTACTTCATTTTGAGCTTCTACAATTTTACGGACTGTTTCGCAGACACAGTTGTCAAAGCCTTTTCCTTTTCCACAGCTCATTTTATTCTCTCCTTATTCATAAAATTGGTTCACTGATACTATATGAATAGGGCAACAGGATGCCTGTATAATTGTCTATTTTTTATAGAAAATAGGATAGAGACACATAATCTCCTTAAAATGGGTGTATGGATATGGCTTTTTGTCCATTCATTTTAATTAAATTTTAATACTATACAGTTAAGAAGGCTTTACTTGATAAAATCTTGTAATTCCTTCTTTCCTCGTGAAGGAAATGGAACCCTTCATCTCCTTTAAAATATAGCTTATTTATTTGTATGCACGGAATAAATAACAACAGAGCAAGCAGCCCCTTCTCTGTTGTTATTTGCATGGGTCCATATTTATAAAAATAAGTTTTTATCTAGTCACAACTGGCCACTAATTAACAGTTAATCATTTTATAGTTTTAATATATTTTTGATTCTTCCAGACTTTTTACATGGATAAAAATCACTATTTTTAATTTTAATTACCTAAATTATGCAATAATCCTAAGATATTGATTGATCAAGTTGAAAATTCTTTTATACTGAAGAATAGAACGACTTGAAAGGATCGTGATTTTATTGCTTTATATTTGGCATATTGAGAAAATCATTCAAGATACATTAGAAAAACACAAATTAAGTAAGTATATAAAATATGAAGCTAACAACGCTCTGCCTTCACCTATGAGCTTTAATATTTCCTATAATACAATTACTTTTAATTATCTTGAAGTGAATGGATACATGAGCAAAATCAAAGTAAAGGAAACCGAAGAGAATTTTGTAAAAATTATGATTTACCATGAAATCGGGTATTTTCTCACATTTCGAAAACATAGTCATGACCTCAGGACGCTGATGTACGGAGAAGATGACGAGGTGGAGGCCCTTAAGACAGAGATTGAAGCCAATGCCTGGGAATACGGAAGAACAATGGTGCCTGAGGAGCTTCTGGAATCATATGATCAAGTGCGTGAAAAAGATAAAATGTTAATTAAAGGACTTTAAAAAAGGGAACCCTGGCGCAGGGATCCCTTTTTTCACAAATTAATACAATTTTTTCAAAGATGTTTTTTCAAATGGATTCAGGTCGTCTTCTCGACCTTCCTTCACTTTTCTTACCCACTCGGGATCCATCAATAAAGAACGACCGATAGCAATTAGATCAAATTCTTCGTTTTCCAGTTTTTCAATAAGGCCGTTCAGACTAGTGGTTTCTGCACTGCTGAAGCTTGTGAATTCTCCATTAAGACCTACAGACCCTACAGAAATAACCGGCTTTCCTGTGATCTTCTTGGTCCATCCTGCCAAGTTTAAGTCTGAACCTTCAAATTCCGGCTCCCAGAATCGGCGTGTGGAACAGTGGAAAATATCAACACCAGCCTCAACGAGCGGCTGAAGGAATTTTTCAAGCTCTTCCGGAGTCTTCGCCAGCTTCGCTTCATAATCGTTCATTTTCCACTGAGAAAAGCGGAAAATAATCGGAAAATCAGGTCCGACTTCACGACGGCAGGCTTCGATCACCTCAACTGCGAACTGAGTTCTACCAACAAGGTCACCACCATAGCGGTCTGTGCGTTTATTTGTCTGCTCCCAGAAAAACTGGTCGATCAAATAGCCATGAGCGCCGTGAAGCTCTATTCCATCAAAGCCGAGTCGTTTTGCATCAGCTGCTGCCTGTGCATAGGCTTCTACAAGACCGATGACTTCTTCTTCTGTTAACGGTTCGGTTACTTGCTCACCATTAAGGCTTAACCCTGAAGGACCGACAGGCAGAGCTTCTTCGTTAGGAAGTTCCCCTTTTTTGCGCGTCATCCCTACATGCCACAGCTGTGGGACAATTTTACCTCCCGCTTCATGAACTTGTTTAACGACGTTCGCCCAGCCTTTTAAAGATTCTTCGCCATGAAAAAGCGGAATACTGTCACCAGAAACAGAGCTTGGATGATTAATACCGGTTCCTTCTGTAACGATTAGGCCTACTTCGTTTTCCGCACGACGTCTGTAGTAAGCCGCCACATCTTCTCCCGGTACACCATTTGGTGAAAAACCGCGTGTCATCGGTGCCATTACCGTTCTATTTGTTAAATGTAATTTATCGCTGTTAAATGTTTGAAATAATGATTGAGTCGCTGTAGTAGTATTGCTCATTGATTTTTCCTCCTTCACAGGGTGTATTTGAAATTATTGCAAATTCCCTGCAGAAAGGAAAGAAATCTGTTTGAAGTTAATACCCACCTTCATTTGACTTTCCCAAGCTATATTTATGCCGTATAAATCCTATGTGAAGGAAGCTCAAGCATTGTCAGTTTCCAGCCATAGGCAGCCCCCGTATCGATATCCACCTGATCTTCAATATAGGCAATTTCTCTTACCGGTGTATGACCATGAACAACCGTTTTACCAAGCCCTACTCTTTCATTGTGCCTTGTCCAAATCATCGTGTCCTTTTCCTGGTCTTCTAACGGAATACCCGGCTTAAGTCCAGCATGAACAAAAATGTAGTCATTCGTTTCGAAGTAGAGCTTTAAGTTGTCCTCCAGCCATTGCTGGTCACTCTTCATATCTTGAGATGCGCCTTCATAAGACTTTATCGTTTTTGATGCTCCATTCATTTCCCAAAGTCTATTGGCCCGGGAGTCATACGGAGCCCTGATAAACATATCATCATGATTCCCCATTATGGCAACGGCTCTATCTTTTTCAACTAGCTGTTTTACTCTCGCAACAACATCTTTTGACTTTGGACCCCTGTCCACATAATCTCCAAGTAAAACTAATTGGTCTTCAATAGGATTATAGGAGGCTTGTTTTAAGACTTCTTCCAGCTTATCAATTTCTCCATGGATGTCTGAGACGATAAGGTACCTTAGTGGATCCTTAACATAATCGGCACTCATCAAGAATTCCTCCCAAAATAATGATGGTTATATTTACCACCTTTTGAGGTGAAATTAACCTCTTTTGAATAAAAGACATAGGGAAAGTATGCTAAAAGACTGTCACTTTATGGGTTTAAACAGTGAACTAAGAAATCCTTTTATTCCGCCTTCCTGATTTCCTTCATCTTTAGACACTTTTTCAATTTTCAATTCCACATCTTCTTTTTCAATCGCATAATCGACTGTCAAAACTGCACCAACATCCGTCTCTGCCTCCTGATTGGAAACAGTCGTGTGCTGAATACTATTTTTAGCAGCTATCTGACGATAAGGCTTGCGGAAACGATAGCTCACTTTTCCATTTAGCAGCAGTTTTGCATCCTTATGCTTTTTCATGGCCTGTGATAGCTCATTTATTCCTTGCTTTTGCATGACTTGACCTTTTGTTAAGACAAGGACGATCCGTTCCCTTAGTGTACCGAGGTATTGCTTGCGTTCTGCTGGCTTTGTCTGCCTGCTGCCATATATACCTTCCTGCAAATAATCGTCAACGTTAGGTTTTTTCATGATGATTCTCCTTACTCTTTACATTTCATCTCCATTATTTATGTCCTATCCTCGCATATCTTTATTCGGGGCTCAAATAAAAAAACTTTCAAAGAAGGGCTGAAAGTTTTTCTAAAGATCTGGCAGCTGATCTTTCTGCGAATGTTGTTTAATGGGAAATCTAAAGCAGCAAACCAGCCAATAATCAGCCAGCCTAACAATAGATTTGCAATTCGATTATGCTTTTTCTTTTTTACAGATAAATATGATGGGATTGAAAATTGACTAGAAAGGATACTAGGTCTTGTTACCTTCCTTTTATAAGCATAAGGAGCTATATCCATAACCATTATTAAAATCATGTTTTTGAAGAAATTGAATTAAGATTATTTTTCTACTATCACTTCATCTATCTTCTCACCAAGATGCCTCCCCGGCTTATCAAGCAGGGCGAGTATTTTTTGACCCTCTTTTAAATCCAGAATGGAGATTTCTCCATCGCTTTCTTCCATTAAGTGGACGCTGGATGATTTTTGCAGAGTAGCTGAAATTGTCTGTTCTCCCCTGCCAGCTTCTACTCTTACAAATGGACGCTTTTCTATTTTCACACGGCCAATAGCAATCTCCCGCTCGGATTCTTCATCCGTGATTTTCAGCTTTTTGCCTGGCTGCAGTTCATGAAGGTAATAGGTTTTTTCTTCCTGATAAAGATACTGATGGAAGGAGCCGCAGTTTAATCGAAACGGACGTGGTGGATAACCATCTGACTCGCGGTTCTCAGCAAGTACTTTAACGTATCCATGGCCAGTATTGCCGACATATACACCGTCTGTCGGTTTTAAAATATCAATAAAATCAAGGCAGACTCTCATACCGTCACCAATTTCTTCAATCTTAGTTATTTCCACAAACTCATTTCTCTTTTCATTAACCATTCAATTCCGCCTCCTTTTTCTCTACTTCTCATTGTCCTATTAGATCTCCTCATTTGTCCAATGATGATTAATAGATTTTTGAATATTCCACATAAATATATTGACGAACTCTAAATTTATTGCTATGATCACAACTAACTTAATAAATGACGTAATTCTTATCCAGAGAGGTGGAGGGACTGGCCCTGTGAAGCCCGGCAACCGCTATTTTTAATAGCAAGGTGCCAAATCCTACCGAGCTTATGTTCGGGAAGATAAGAGAATGATAATATCTCTTGAACCTCTCTATTGTTATAAATAGAGAGGTTTTTTAATTGAATAATATTCTTATCCAGAGAGGCAGAGGGACTGGCCCGACGACGCCCGGCAACCTTCAGACAAGTTCTGAAAAGGTGCTAATTCCTGCAGGAGAAATCCTGAAAAGATAAGAAGAGTCTGAACAGCTCTCTTCTTATTTAGAAGAGAGCTGTTTCTATTCCAAGAGCAAAAAAAAGGAGCTTTAACCATGACATTAACTGTAACCTCTAAGCGTTCTTCCTATTTATGGGAGCCATCTGAAGAGCGTTTAAATGAATCAAATATAAAAGCATTTGCCGAGCTGGCTGAACAGCCTTTATTTCCATATGAACGACTGCACCGCTGGTCAACTACCCGGCTTGATGAGTTTTGGTCTAACGTCTGGGACTTTGCCGGCGTTATTGGTGAAAAGGGCCGTACTATTTACACTCCTTCTACTTCGATGCCTGATGCTGAATGGTTTCCTCATGCACGTTTGAATTTTGCAGAAAACCTTCTTCGCGGTTCGGTGGACAGGATTGCAGCCTATGAAGCCGATGAAAATGGTGTAACACGCAGCATCACATTAAAAGAATTAAAAGAAGCTGTCGCAAAAGCTCAGGAAGGTCTTAAAAAACTAGGTATTAGAAAAGGGGACTGTGTAGCCGGCATTACAACTAACGATATTCACGGGCTTACCGCGTTAATCGCTGCTGCTTCCTTAGGGGCAATATGGACGTCCTGTTCTCCTGACTTCGGGACAAAAGGAATCGTTGACCGCATCGGACAGGTAAAACCAAAAGTGCTCATCTCAACACTACATTACCAATACAAAGAGAAACCTTATAATATTGAAGAAAAAGTTAAAGAAACGGCGGACAGCCTTGAAGGGCTGCAAGCTGTTGTTACTTTAAATGGAAACACAGATCTGGCCGGTGTAAAGACATTAAGCTGGGAAGAACTTTGCGACAATAAAGCAGTTGAACCTGTTTTCACCCCCACCGGTTTTAATGACCCGCTCTATATTTTATATACATCAGGAACAACAGGGCTCCCTAAAGCAATTGTTCATTCTGCCGGAGGGACACTGCTTCAGCATGTAAAGGAACACCAGCTGCACTGTGATGTTAAAAAGAATGATGTGCTGTTTTGGTATTCCAATACAGCCTGGATGATGTACCCCTGGTTAGTTACAGGATTAGCCAGTGAAGCAGCCCTTCTTTTATATGACGGCTCACCTGTAAGATCTGATAACCTTTCCCACCTTTGGGATATCGCAGAGGAAGTCGGGGTCACCCATTTTGGTACAAGTCCTAAGTATTTAGAAACACTCGCTAAAGCCGGTGTGCACTTAAAAGAAACACATGCTCTTCCCTGTTTGAAAAGCATTTTGTCTTGCGGAGCTCCGCTGGCTCCCGAGCAGTATGACTGGGTTTATCAAACGATAAAACAAGACCTCTTCCTTGCTTCGATCTCCGGAGGGACGGAAATCATTGGCTGCTTTGTTATGGGGTCACCGGTTCACGCTGTTAAACGAGGAGAAATTGCCTGTAAAGCATTAGGCATGGCCGTTGACGTATTCGATGAAAGAGGGGCTTCTGTTTATGAAGAAAAAGCTGACTTAGTCTGTACCCAGCCTTTTCCGAGCATGCCGATTACCTTCTTTGGAGAGGGTGGAGATGAAAGGTACCGAAAAAGTTACTTTTCAAAACGTCCAGGGATATGGACACATGGGGATCTAGCGGAACAGACCATTGATGAGGCTTTTGTCATCTACGGTCGTGCCGACACCACTTTAAATCCAGGCGGTGTAAGAATCGGAACCGCCGAAATATATCGGGCCGTTGACCATATTCGCGATGTAAAGGATTCAATAGTCTTTGGCCATCCAAAAGAAAATGATGAAGAGATCATTCTTTGTGTCGTCACTGATCACTTGAGCAATACTTTAGCAGGAGAAATTCGCCATAAAATCCGGGCAGCCGCTTCACCTCGGCACGTGCCGAAGGCCATATATCAAGTCAGTGAAATTCCTTACACGATTAATGGCAAAAAGGTTGAAGGAGCTGCTAAATCGGCAGCTTCAGGAAAAAAGGCAAGTAATGAAGCCTCACTGAGAAACCCATCCAGCTTGCAGGCATTCCGGCAGCTTTTAGAAAAGGAGTATTTTTAATGACACGCAGACCTAGAGGGGCTCTCATTGGTATCGGTGAGTTGAAGCCCGAACGATATTCAACAGGAAAAACCACATTAAGCCTGATTGCAGAATCTGTCCGGCTGGCACTGAACGACGCCGGCATTACGAAAGACGAAGTCGACGGACTGCTCGTCGGCCCGCAAGTAGGAGAAACACCACAGCATGTACCGGCTACCGTATCGGAATATTTAGGAATCGATCCCACAATGTCTAATGTAGTCGACCTTGGCGGTGCCTCAGGTCCAGGTATGATCTGGCGGGCAGCGGCCGCAATCGAAGCGGGTATGTGTGAAACGGTCGTTTGTGTGCTTGCTAACAAAAATGAAAAAGGAGAAACGTTACGATCGCCAAACCGCAACCCCATCCGGGAATTTGATGTTCCGTTTGGTGCTTCCGGTGCCAATACTTCCTACGCGCTTCTTAAGCGTCAGCATATGGAAGAGTATGGTTCTACACAAGAAGATTTTGCAAGAATCGCCTGCTGGGCGAGAAAAAATGCACAGTCTAATCCAGAGGCAATTTTCTACGGCAAGCCTGCAGAACTGGAAGACATCTTAGCCTCTCCATTGATCTCTGATCCTCTTCATTTATTGGAGATTGTTATGCCTGTAGCCGGAGGAGCAGCCGTTGTCGTAACCTCAGAGGAAAAAGCTGCGCGAATCGGCAGGCATAAGCCAATTTTTCTAAAAGGAGCCGGAGAAAAAATTACTCACCGCGCTGTCAGCCAGGCACCGGCGATCGATAAGCTTCCGTTCAGCTATTGTATCCCGCGCGCTCTTGAACAGGCTGGAATATCGATTGAAGAAATAAATCTTTTATCCCTCTATGACTGTTATACAAGTGTAGTTGCTGTACAGCTTGAAAGTGCCGGGCTTTGCAAGCCAGGGAATTTTGGGGAATTCGTTAAAAACCATACTTTTGGACATGACGGTGACTATCCTTTAAATACACACGGTGGACAGCTTGGATTTGGCCAGGCGGACCTTGCCGGCGGTATGTCCCATGTCATTGAAGCGGTTCGCCAGCTACGGGGCGAGGCTGACAAACGGCAGATTAAAGATGCCAGACTTGCACTAGTTACAGGTAATGGAGCGACGCTTAGTGAAACAAATGCTCTTGTGTTAGGAGGAGAACAATGAGTGAAAATATATCTCTGCCGTCACCAACAATAACACCTGTCAGCCGGCGCTTTTGGCATAACCTTAAGGAAGGCAGGTTTACCCTTCAACAGTGCGATTCATGTGAAAAGTATATCTTCTATCCGCGGGATCACTGTCCGCACTGTTTCCACCCTTCTCTAACGTGGAAAGAAGCCTCAGGCGAAGGAGCGCTTAAGACGTGGAGTGTTATTCATAGAGCAGGACATCCCGCCTGGCAGGAACATACTCCTTATACGGTAGGAGTAGTTGAGCTTGCTGAAGGCCCTTCATTATTAACTCACCTGATTATTGATGAAAAGAATCTAACTTATAACATGGAAGTGACCGTGGATATTGTAAATATCAACTCACAGCCGCTCCCATTTTTCAAACAGAAAAAGGAGGAATTTTTAAAATGATACTCACCTATTTTGCATGCATCGCTTTATTTTGGGCGGGAGGACTTGTGCTATGGAAGTACTTATATACGGGGAAAAAAGGAGAGAGATAAACGATGGTCAGCGAATCTAGTTTGTTATTGTGGACTTTAATTATACTCATGACCGCATATTTTGGGTTTGTTACATGGATTGGAAAGAAAGGAAGCAAGCATAGTAAGTCCATGGTCGGATTTGCTACAGCAAGAGGAAAAGTAAACCCATGGCTTGTCGGTGCGAGTTTTGCTACCTCTTACGCCAGTGCGAACCTGTTTATTGGTGTACCTGGTTTAGCTTATCAATATGGAACTGCCGTACTCTGGTACACGCTCGGATGCTTCGGAGTATCCTGGGTCGCCCTGCTTCTTTTTGCTAAAACGTTCTGGCGATATGGAAAAAAGTTCGGCCGTGTCTCTACCCTGCCTGAATGGCTGGGCAGACGATATAATTCCAAAGGTTTGCAAGTTCTGGTCTCATTACTGATTTTATTTAATGTGTATTATATTGTCGGCCAAAATGTCGGACTAGCTACTATTTTTGAAACCGTCATTGGAATTCCTTATTTCTGGGGTATTATTATCGGTGTTACAATTACGATTATATATATTGGTCTAGGCGGCGCTTTCGCCCAGATGATTACAGATGGCATCCAGGGGATTCTCATGGCGGTGACTTCTATTCTAATTGTCGTCTCGTTTCTATGGACAATCGGCGGCGGACTGAATGTTTTCGGCGTATTAACCGATCGCTTAAACGCTATTGATCCAAGCTTAACAGCTCCAATTGCGAACGGCGGCCCCTATAACAGCGCCCTGGCAATTATGGCTGTTCAGTTCATGCTGTTCAGTTTTGTACTCATGCCTCACTTGTTAAATAAAGTATTATCACTAGAAAACGAAGAGGACCTTGCGCCATTTACGCTATCATCGGGCTTAATCCTTTGCATTATTTCAACTCTAATGGTTTTAGGCGGACTTGCGGCACGTACGATCTTTCCAAATTTGGCAAGTGCCGACTCAGCAATACCTGCCTATGTAATGGAAGCATTTCCGGCAGTTATTGCCGCGATAATGATCGTTGGGATCATTTCAGCGATTCTTTCCAGTACAGACAGCCTATATTTAGGAGTTACGACAAGCATCGGTAATGATTTATACCGCGTAGTCGCGCCATTGCTTTCTTCTAAGAAAATCAGCGAGAAAAAACTGGAAAAGCAGTCTTTAAATGTGGCCAAAGGATCACTACTTTTTATCGGACTGGCTTCCCTTTACATTTCACTAGACCGTCCAGACTCACTGGCTTTTCTTATCCAGTTCAGCTACTCGGCAATTATTTCCGGAATTATTGCACCGATCACACTAGGTTATTTCTGGAATAAGGCAAACAACTATGGAGCGATCGCTTCTTTAATTACTGGAGCTTCTTTGTATGTGCTTATCACAAGCCAGAGTCTGATCGGAAATATCTTTATTGCTATGTTTATTAGTTCGGCTGCTGCCTTCCTTGTGATGGGAATTGTAAGCAGTTTAACGGTACAAGCCAGTGACAAAGAACTGGCTCTTGAAAAAACGAGTTAAAAAAACCGGCTTCCTTTATTGGAAGCCGGTTTCTTTCATATCCCTAAATCTAAAACGCTGTGCCATTTACTGTATAAAAAGAAACAAGGGGAAAAGACTCGCTTCCCGCTAAATACCATCTAGTATGTTCTCATTTGTAAGAAGAGTATTAACTGTTCCTTATACATATAAAATGGATCGAGGCTGGGAAATAGCTCGCTTTCCGCGGGGAGCCGGTGAGCTAGCTCGTTACACTCGCGGATCTCACCCTGGCTCTATCTCCCTGCAGGAGTCTCGCCATTTCCCAGCCTCTTTACCATTGATTGTATAAACGGAATGCTGTAGTTTCAGTAATCCTCTAATAGGAATAGCCTTATCTTACTCAGGTTTCCATTACTCCTAATAAACGCAAAGGGCCTGGGAAAACGGCAAGATTCCTATGGGAGGATAGAACAGCGTGGGATTCTGAAAGGGTTTATCCTGAGAAGCTCTCTGTTCACTCGTCGAAAACCAGTCCCAGAGTCGGTTTTTGTTCTTTTATTTCCCGGGAAATCCTTTTTTATCGATTTATGTCTTAATACTTCTCCCATTTAACTTTTTTTGCTTTTTGGTAACGGTCATTCACTGCCTCCCAGTTAATGACGTTCCACCAATTATCTACATATGCCCCGCGGTCATTTTCATATTGCAGATAATAGGCATGTTCCCATACATCCAGCGGCAGCAATGGAATGATGTCCTGCTGACTTAAATTCTGGTGTTTTTCAGCCTGGAGAATTTCAAGCCTGTGGGATCTTGGAGACCATACAAGAATTGCCCAGCCCACACCTTCTACTTTTTTAGCCGCTTCCGAGAAATGTTCTTTGAACTTTTGAAAACTGCCAAAGTTTCTCTCTATCTCTCTTAAAAGTTCTCCAGCGGGAGTACCGCCGCCATAAGGACTCATAATTTCCCAAAAGATTGTATGCAGATAATGCCCCGCTCCATGGAACGCAGCTTCACGTTCCCAATGCTTAATCAATTCGTAGTTTTTTGAATTCCTGGCTTTCTCCATTTCCTTTTCAGCTTTGTTTAAACCATCAACATAGCTTTTATGGTGCTTATCATGATGCAGACGCATTATCTTCCCGCTGATGTAGGGTTCAAGTTCATTATACCCATACAGAAGGGGCGGCAGTTTATGGCCTCCTATCGGAACAGGGGTGTCCTGCCTATCGTGCGTAAAACGCTGATTCACCTTTACTGCAATTTCTTCAAGCTCCCAAGCCTTTTCCAAATTAAAAGCCATTAAATCCTGGCTGCATTCCTCGATTTGATCGAGAAGAATTTCAAGATTTTCCTGCAGGGTATCATCTTCTTTCGTTTGATTTCCGCTTGCCAAGTCATTGGCCCAAACTTCCATATCCCGAAGGTATTTTACAAGCGCTTGATTATCACTCACAGACGCTCCCTCCTTTTTTCACTGTATTACTATATGCACTCCTATAAGTAAAAAATTACCCATTAATCTCCTACCAAAAAAGCCTCCGCAATTAGAGCGGAGGCTTTCTGATTACTTTATTTCTTTACCCAATAAGCTACATCTTTTGATAATGGCCCTGAAGGGAATTTCTCACCTTTTTTCAGTTCAATTTCTGTATGATCATTATCTACCGGAGCAAAAACTAACTTTTCAACTTTATATGTGCCGTCTTCTGGTACTGATTCACCTGTTCTGTACCTTTCAGCCACAAAGTTACACCTCCGAATTTTTAGTGATCTTAACTATGGTAATGTGTTTAGCCCATAATTATAGGATTAAACATACAAAGTTAGAACAGTATTTTAAAAGACGGCAATAATTACAGATGAATTAATGTGAAAAATTCATTTAAACAAATTCAACTCCTCCATCTATTAGAACCGATTGACCTGTCATGTAATTAGAATCTGAAGATGCTAAATAGGAAACGAAATTGGCTACATCTTCAGGTTCTTCCGGCCTTCCCAAAGTGATACTCTCAGAGAATTTTTTAAAAGCTTCTCCAGTTTTCAGGCCCAGATAAGGAGCCATTTTTTCATCAATTCTCTCCCACATGGAAGTACCAACAATACCAGGGCAGTATGAATTTACATTTATATTAAATTGTGCAAGCTCCTGTGCAGCTGCTTGAGTGAGACCTCTTACGGCAAACTTTGTTGAAGAATAGACACTAAGCAAGCTATATCCTTTATGTCCGGCAATACTGCAGGCATTAATAATCTTGCCGCGTCCATTCTGTTCTTTCATTTGTTGAGCTGCCGCTTGCATACCGTAAATTACTCCAAAAACATTCACTCGATAAATATTTTCCAAATCTTTTTCCGTTACTTCAAGCAATGGTGCTACTTGATCAATACCGGCATTATTAACAAAAACATCTAATCTTCCGTAATTTTCTACCGTTTGTTTAACTAAAGAAAACTGGTCTTCTCTATGGCTTACATCTCCTTGAATAGCAAGAGCCTCTTTTCCCTGAGAGCTCAGCTCATTTGCCGTTTCTTCAGCGGTCTCTCTGTCCAAATCGTTTATAACAATATGGAATCCATCATTAGCAAGCCTCATTGCTATTTCTTTACCAATACCTTGTCCAGAGCCGGTAACTACTGCAACTTTATGATTAGACATAATTACCTTCCTCACTTATATTCTTTCTTCTATAAACTATGCACAGGAAAACCAATGGCTTTATCAGCGGCTTCCATGATACTTTCACCCAAAGTAGGGTGTGCATGAACAACAAGAGAGATATCTTCTGCTGTTAAACCTGATTGAATGCTGACAGCGAGCTCATTAATTAATTCAGGAGCTCCTAAACCGGCTGCCTCCGCACTTAAAATGGTTTGATCCTCGGGGTCGATCATCAGCTTCACAAATCCTTTATCTTCTCCGAGCGTCAGAGTTCTTCCATTATGACTAAACGGAAAGGAATGCACTTCAAAATCTATGCCGGCTTTGTCCATTTCTGCTTCAGAAAGACCGACAGCCGCCAGCGGAGGATCAGAGAAGACGACAGCAGGAATGACATAATCTGAAACATCACCTGCTCCGCCGCTGATGACCTCTGCTGCTAATTTCCCTTGAAGAGAAGCCCGGTGTGCAAGGGCATATCCAGGAGTGACGTCCCCTATCGCAAAAATGTGAGGCTGATTTGTTCGGCACTCATTATCAACGGGTATATAGCCTTTTTCCGAAATATGAATTCCTGCCTTTTCCAGCTGCAATTGGTCAGTATTCGGCTTTCTGCCTATAGTAACAAGGGCATATTCCGCTTTGACAATTTTACGCTCTCCTGCTACTTCTGCTTCAATTTCCACCTGCTGATTCCGGCTGTCTGCTCTGATCACTTTTGCACCTGTATAAATCGTCACATTTTCTTTCTCGGCAAGTTCACTGTATACAAGTGAGGACATATCCTCAGAAAAGCCTGATAAAATACGAGGAAGTCCTTCAAAAATTGTGACCTCTGTGCCCAGGTTTGCAAATGCGGTTCCAAGTTCGATTCCGATATATCCTCCTCCAATTACGGCAAGGGAAGATGGTTTCTCACTCAAATCGAGCGCTTCTTTCGAAGAAAGAATTCGGTCATCAAACGAAAAGGATGGCACGTTTACCGGCTTAGATCCTGTAGCTATAATACAGTTAGAAAAAGAAACCATTTCCTCTTTTTCTCCACTTATCGCTGCTGTATAAGGATCAAGGAACGACGCTTCCCCTTTAATAATAGACACGTTCCGGCTGATAAGTAATCCTTCTACTCCGCTCGTCAATTGATGTACAATGGCATCTTTCCATTTTTGCAGTTCTCCAAAATGAACGGTTACCTCCCCGTAATGGACACCTGCTTGAGCCGCTTTACTTGGCAGAGCTGCATAATGGCTTGCTTCAATCAGGGCTTTTGAAGGAATACACCCTTCATTCAGACATGTCCCTCCAAGCCCTCCTTTTTCAACAATCGTCACCTTTTTTCCTAATTGAGCTGCTCGAAGCGCTGCCACATATCCGCCTGGTCCCGCTCCAATAATTAATACATCTGTTGTAATCATTTCTCCCCATCCTCCCTTACAAGAGCATCTGGTAAGGATGTTCTAAATAATAAACCACTTCGTTTAAAAAGGAGCTGGCTGGATCTCCATCTAAGACGCGATGATCAAAAGTCAGGCTTAGAGGCAGTTCTGTCCTTTCCTCCACTTCTCCACCCTGCAATACAAGATTCTCTCGATACGCTCCCACTCCTAAAATTCCCGCTTCAGGAGGGTTTAAGATCGGTGTGAAGTATTCAACACCGGAGGCTCCAAGATTAGTAATGGTAAACGTCGACCCCTTCATTTCATCAGTTGTAAGCTGATTGTTTCTTGCTTTTTGACTTAGGGAGTAAATATTTTCTGCCAGCGATAATGTAGATTGTTTATCAGCGTTAAACAACACAGGCACGACCAAACCTTCCTCTAAAGAGGCAGCCATACCTAAATGGACATCCTCATATGTTTGGATCTCATTATCGATATATGCGCTGTTAATAGAAGGATGCTTTTTAATTGCCTGTACAACAGCTTTTGCTAAAAAAGCCGTCAAGGTCAAGGAAAATTCGGTCCCGGCATCTTTCAGTTCTGCTTTTGCCTGCTTTTGAATAGCGATAAGTTCGGTAATATCAGCTTTTCTCATGAGGGTGAGCTGAGCGCTTTGCTGCAAGCTCTGGTGCATTCTTTCGGCAATAACCTTTCTCATGCCTCTGACAGGAGTACCGCTGCCGGACGGCTGAGCGGATACCGCTTCTTCAATATTACGCTCTTTTTCTTCCATTTCAGGTTCAGTCTCGTTTTCTATAAAGTTCTGTACATCCTGTTTAGTAATCCGCCCCTGAGGCCCGGTACCAGTGAGCTCCTCGATCTGTATTTGATGGGACTTAGCTAATTTTTTAGCCGCCGGAGAAATCTTTATTCTTTTAGTCTGAACGGTTTCTGGGGGCTTCTCTTTTGTCATGACCGCGGCCGCGACTTCACTTTCAGCAGAAGAAGCTTCGTTTTCTTCTTCCGTCTCTCCTGAATTTTCGCTGATATTTTCCCCTTCTTCACCGATATAAGCTAATGTCTTTCCAACGTTTACGGTTTCATCAACATCGGTCAATATTTTCAACACAATTCCTGAAGCAGGTGCTTCTAATTCATTAGTCAGCTTTTCAGAACTAATCGTAGCGATCGGTTCTCCTTTTTTAACGGACTCGTTTTCCTGCTTTAACCATTCCGCAACGGTGCCTTCCTTCATGCTCATCCCAAATTTAGGCATCACCACTTTCTCTGCCATGGCCTTCACTCCCCTTTATTGATTAACTGAAAATTAAATAGCTACAATTGATTCATCATCAATCAGCTCGGCAACTACGGTTAAGATTTTCTCAGCTGAAGGCAGATATAAATCTTCTAAGGCGGGTGAAAAAGGTACTGGACTGTGTGGAGCTGTTACCATCTTAATCGGAGCATCCAAAAAGTCGAAGCCTTTATCTGCTACTAATGCTGAAATATCGGTCGCTGCATTGCAGCGAGGATTCGCTTCATCGACAATAATCAGCCGGCTTGTTTTCTGAACTGACTTTAAGATTGTGTTTTCATCTAAAGGTGAAAGGCTGCGAGGATCTACCACTTCTGTTTCAATCCCTTTAGCCGAAAGTTTCTCTGCAGCATCAAGTGCTGTCTGGACCTGCTTTCCGATTGCTACAATGGTCAAATCATCTCCCGCACGCTTGATTTCCGCTTTACCGAGAGGAATTGTATAATGCCCCTCCGGCACTTCACCTTTTACGTTATAAAGTGTTTTATCTTCAAAGAAAACGACGATGTCATCATCTTCAATAGCTGAAATTAACAATCCCTTCGCATCGGCGGGTGTAGAAGGCACCACTACTTTCACACCCGGAATCGCCGTAAACAGACCGTAAAGACTCTGGGAATGCTGAGCCGCAGCTCTAAATCCGGCACCGTGCATCGTCCTGATAACGAGTGGGATTTTTGCATGTCCACCAAACATGTAGCGTAACTTTGCTCCCTGATTCATGACTTCATCTAAACAGCTCCCGATAAAGTCATTAAACATTAATTCGGCAATTGGACGCATACCAGTTGCAGCAGCACTAACCGCAGCTCCTACATATCCCGCCTCTGCGATAGGAGTATCAAGGATACGGTCACGGCCAAATTCCTGGACAAGCCCTTTCGTAACACCCATCACGCCTCCCCAGGCCTCTTCATTCTGCAGGTGATCCACTTCTGCTCCACCTGCTACGTCTTCTCCTAGTAAAATTACATCTTCGTCATTTCTCATTGTTTCCCGAATAGCTTCATTTACGGCGTCTGCAAACGTAATCTCTCTGCCCATTATTTATTCCTCCCCGCCTGGAATGTAGTTAACATAAACGTCTGTAGTCAGCTGATCCGCTTCCGGCATTGGACTTTTTTCAGCAAATTCAACAGCATCTTCAATAGCCTGGCGGACATCATCATCAATAGAATGCAAATCTTCTTCAGAAGCTAAATTATTTGAAATTAGATTTTCTCTGAACCGGATAATTGCATCGAGCGCATCCATGTGTTCCTCACGTTCCTCGGACTGCTTGTAAGTTTGGGCATCCCCTTCAAAATGGCCGTAGTTTCGATAAGTCTTACACTCTATCAAACTTGGTCCTTCCCCTCGGCGCGCACGCTCCACAGCACGCTGTGCCGCTTCATAGACTGCCAGTGTATCTTTTCCATCAACTGTTTCTCCAGGGATGTTGTAAGCACTCGCCCGATCAGCGATTGAAGTACAGCTGGACGCGTATTCAAACGGGGTAGCTTCGCCATACCCATTATTTTCTGCTACAAAAACAACGGGAAGGTCCCAAATGGCTGCCTGGTTAATTCCTTCATGGAATGTTCCATGGTTGTTAGCACCATCTCCGAAGAAACAGACAGCTACGCCTCCGGTATTTTTTAATTTGGCCGTCAGCCCGGCTCCGGTTGCCAGTGGAAAACCACCGCCTACAATACCGTTTGCCCCCAGCATTCCTTTACTGACATCAGCAATATGCATGGATCCGCCTTTTCCTTTACACAGTCCGGTCGATTTCCCATAAATTTCAGCCATCATCCCTTTAAGGTCACAGCCTTTAGCGATACAATGTCCGTGTCCCCTGTGTGTACTTGTAATAAAATCCTTGTCGTCTAAATGGGCACATACCCCTACAGCGACTGCTTCTTCTCCTGCATATAAATGTACAAAGCCTGGAATTGTCCCTTTACTGAACGTTTCATGCACCTGGTCCTCAAACCGGCGGATTTCCACCATTTTCTGATACATCCACTTCGCTTTTTCTGAGGTTAAAGAACTTTGCTGGATTTCCGACACATTCATACATGTCGCCCTCCTTTTAATTTGATGCGCCCCTTTGGACGCTCTTACTTTTATAGATGCAAGAAGCATGCCAACTAAGAAAACGCTTACATTCTAAGGTTTTATAAAAATTTCTCCAACAAAAAATGAGACAATATGAGAAATTGTCCCATTTTGTCTCATTCTTTCTCAATCAGTCCAGCTTATATTTCTTCAATTTCCGATAAAAAGTGCTTCTTGGTATATTCAGCTGTTGGGCGGCAGCTGAAGCACGCCCTCCATGCTGTTTCAAGGCTTTCTCAATATAATCCCTCTCCATTTGTTCCCTGTAAGATAACGAGTCATGAATTTTCTTATTTTTTTCAAAAGGAGTGATCCTTTGAATAGATGATTCCACTTGAGATACACTCGGTTTTAACCCGTGTTCTGTAGTAACGCCTTCTATAACATTAAAAAGCTCCCGGATATTGCCCGGCCAATGATAGCTTCGCATCAGTTGAATGGCTTTCTCTGACCAGAAAAAAGGTAGATTCTTTTCTATAAAATAGAAGCGGATCAAGTCTGGTATGTCATTTATTCGTTCCCTTAATGACGGCATATGAAGCGGATAGACGTATATACGGTAATATAAATCTTCCCGAAACGTTCCGTTCGTCACAAGCTCCCCGAGGTTCTTGTTAGTTGCTGTAATTAAGCGAAAAGATACAGGGATCGGTTTCTTCCCCCCAATTGGAATCACTTGTTTCTCCTGCAATACACGTAGAAGAGCGACCTGAGTCTTTAACGAAATATCCCCAATTTCATCAAGAAATAGAGTACCGCCATCAGCTTGAACAATTTTCCCTTTATAGCCGCCTTTCTGTGCATCTGTAAAGGCACCGTGCACGTACCCAAACAGTTCACTTTCCAGAAGATTTTCCGGTAATGCTCCACAGTTTACAGCGATAAAAGGAGCTTTTGGGTTAATACTGTCATGAATCGATTGCGCCATCACTTCTTTTCCTGTCCCTGTTTCACCGGAAATATGAATGGTCACATTGGTGTGTACAGCCTTTTCCGCTCTCTTTAATACAGTCTGAAACACATCACTCCGGCCAGCAGCCCCATGAAAAGTAAAGGAGTTCCACCTTGGAATATTAGAAGCTTTTAACGGGTGTTTCGGCCAGGAAACCTGATGGCCAATAAGATCATCTTTTTCTCCGGAGTAAACAGGGAATTTACTGGCCTCTTTTACATAATCAGGTTCCGCCTCCTCCAATGGATCTGGGAGTTCCCGTGATTTATAGACAATATGATGGCTTCGGTTATAAATAACAAAAGAGCTTGAGCCTTTTCTTTCTTCCTTAATTCCATAATTTACGAGCTCCAGTTCCTCTTCCTTTATTCTATTTTTCCACTCAGCTTCGATAGCATAAGCAGCTGAGACAACAGCTGCTAATAAATGTTGATAGTGATCAGGAATATAGGGACTTGAAATATCGAGCACCCCTATCATCTCGCCATTTTCATCTGTAATCGGGGCAGCTGAACAGCTCCAGTTTTGTGAGGCTACCGAAAAATGCTCCATTCCTTTGATACAAATTGACTCACCAAGCGAGAGAACGGTCCCAATCGCATTTGTCCCCACTTGTTCTTCCGTCCATTGCACACCTTCTCTAAAGTTAATATCTTCTGCAAAAGCTTTTACTCTTTTTTCTCCCTCCATACGCAGGACATATCCCTCACGGTCCACTAGAAGTAAAACCACATTAGAATCTTTGTACATGTTTGTAAGTTTTTTGATGAAAGGTTCAGCCAAATTCATTAAACGACTATTCTCTTTACGTCTTTTTCTTAAATCATCGAGTGACAACAATTGATTTCCTACACCGTTGTAAGGGTCTACACCAAGTTGTTTACAATAATTCCAGGACGCAGCAATTCGTTCACTTATCCGCGACTCATTCATTACACCTTCCTGCACAAACCGCTTCCAATCTCCTTTTGTGGTTTGGTCCAGCACTTATTTTCACCTCTTCCATTCCATTAGGACCTTTTCTTCTATAATTCGATTCCACCCCTTTTAAACCCTTTTTCATGGAAGCAAAATCTGATAAAACAAAAAAACAAACCTCTCAAAGGCTGTAAACTTTGAAAGGTTTATTTTTGCGTAGCTAAATGTGTGTAAACATCCTGAAGGTTAGTAAAACCTAGTTCCTTAACTTCATGAATACATTTTACCCATAATTCGGCTGTGGCCAGCGCATCATAGAGAGCGTGGTGCCGCTGTTCATTAACAATACAATAATGCTCGCAGCATTCATCAAGACTGACCAATTCCTGATGGGCGATCTTTGTTAAAAAGGAAGTATCTACGATTCTATGCTGAAATTTCTTTTTGAGGCCCAGCCATGTAGCATGATCCATGAATTGCTTTTCATGACTGGCATGATGGGCCACTAACACATCATGCTTTATAAAGTCATAAAATCTTTTTAAAACATCTCGTAATGGATCTGCATTCATAATCATTTCCTTTGTAATACCTGTCAACTGTTCAATTTCTTCAGAAGGTTCTGCTTCACTACTGACCAGGGAATAGAAGGTTTTTTCTCTGAGAATTTCTGTCCCCTCTACCTTAACAGCTCCAAAGGATAGAATTTGGTCTCCTTTATAAGGGAAAAATCCTGTAGTTTCAAGGTCGAAAACGACAACGTTCAACTCATCAAATGGGACGTCAAGTGCGTTTTGACTCTTCATTTCCCGTTCCAGATTCCGTACGTACGCAACTTTTGACGGATCATTCTGATTAATGGAAGAAAAACCGCTGCCGATTCGGCCGGATAAATCTTTTACTAATTGAACGAATGGATTCATGAGGCGATCTCTTCTTTAAGCACCGTTTTTGTTTTGGTATATAACTCTTTCCCGCGTTTAATTAAATATTTCATTTTCTGCCTTTCCTTTTTGGATAAGCTGTCAAGCGGGACGAGGTGTACCTCATCGTAAGTGTCCACGTCTTTTGTAAGCCTTAAACGGAATTCCAGCAGTTCCTGAAAGTCCTTCTCATAAGCTTTAAGAAAAGGATAAGACCACCTTAACGAGTGAAACCTTTCTATAGTGGATGCTGTATTGACTTCTTTCTTGAAGGCTAGAATCCTCAGAGCATTCACATAAGGAAAATACACGGTTTCCTTTAAGTGAATGTCACCTCTCCTACCATTGCTTTGTTCCGTAAGCAGCTGTCCAAAAAAGCCGATACCCTTTTTCATAAATTCAAAGTTGTCAATCAGCCTTTCATACAAATGTGGATTTTCCCCTAATAACGAAAATCCTTCCTGCTTTATTTCATGCAGCAATCGTTCTTCCCCTGTCAGTACTCGGGAATCAAACAGAATCGAATAATTTCGAAGCGACTGCCAGCTTGCTTCTTCCAGCCAATTGGCGATTTGTTTTTTATAGGAAGAGACGGACTGGCACCATAATGGATTGGAAGCCATCACTTTCCCTTCACAAAGTTCATACCCGACGATCGCCAGCCCCCTGCTCACCTCTGAACCCAGCTTTAGAAAATAATCCTGATCATGGTCCTCTCCCTCAAAAATAATTCCATGATCCTGATCACTCCACACCTGCTGTTCAAACCTTCCCGCACTTCCCATTAGAAAAAAAGCAAAAGGAGCAGGCGGTTTTCCCTGCTCTTTCTCTATCTTTTCTTTTGCTATCACAAAGGTTTCCATCATCAATTCGTCATGAAATTCATTAAGTTTTAAAGGAGTGGAAGCTGCAGACTGAATCTCCTGCTGCCTCCGCATTTTTAATTCTTCATAGGTTTTACCCATAAATTATCCTTTCCTTTATGCTCCAGCTCTATTTTTGTCTTGTTTCGCTTCAGGCACTGCCAGGTTTTCCGGATAACCATAACCACCGTGCTCGCTCAAATCTAGTCCCATAATTTCTTCTTCTTCCGTAACACGCAGGCCGCCCATCGCTTTGTCCATCACTTTTAAAAGAATCCAGGAAACGATAAAAGCGTAAAGGCCGCACGCTACAACGCCCATCGTCTGTACACCAAGCTGTTCAAATCCGCCACCGTAGAATAAACCCGGACGACCTACTGTAGCCAATTCCGGAGTCGCAAATAATCCATTGGATAGGGTACCCCACACACCTACGGTTCCGTGTACGGATAAAGCGAAGATCGGATCATCAATTCTTCTCTTGTCGAAAAATCTCATACTGAAAAATACAATAGCTCCCCCGATAAGACCAATAATGACAGCAGCCCATGGCTCAACAAATGCACAGGAAGCGGTAATAGCTACAAGACCTGCCAGCGCACCATTCAGAGTCGTAGGTACATCGGCTTTCCCTGAAACCGCCCAAACCATCAGCATCGCACCGATTGCCCCGGCCCCTGCAGCTAATTGAGTGTTTAATGCCACATATCCGAAGAAAGCATCCTCTACTCCAAAAGTACTGCCGCTGTTAAAACCAAACCACCCTACCCAAAGAATAAGTACACCTAGTGCCGTAAACACCTGGTTGTGTCCGGCGATCTCATTAGAAGATCCATCTTTATTATACTTCCCGATACGCGGTTTTAAGATCATCGTTGCGGCAAGAGCTGCCATTGCACCTGTTAAGTGAACAACTGTAGAACCTGCGAAGTCCTGCTTTCCATGTTCAGCTAACCAGCCCCCACCCCAGATCCAGTGTGCCACAACTGGATAAACAAGGATTGAGAATAAAACGGCGAAGATTACATAAGCCATTAACTTTGCACGCTCTGCAAATCCGCCAAATGCGATAGTCATGGCAATTGCTGCAAATGCCAGCTGGAAGAAGAAATCAACAGAACCTGCGAGTCCTTCACCCATCGTTGTGGCATCTCCAAAGAAGAAATCAGAAAAACCTATAATGGCATTACCTTCCCCATAAATCAGACCATAACCAACTGCCCAGAAAACTAACGATACAATTCCAATCGTAAACACTGTCTTTCCTGCAATGTGCCCGGCATTTTTCATTCTTGTCGAACCAGCTTCAAGAAGAATAAAGCCGCCCTGCATAAATAATACAAGAACTGTACACACCACAATCCAGAGGTTGTTCATCAAAAAAGTAGCATCCATTAAAAGATCTCTCCTCTTATGTTAGGTTTTGTAACATGTAATGTTATAAAATATGATACCAAAGACTTAATAGTAACACAATTGTTTTTTGAATTTTTTTTCAAATTAAAAAGCCACCCGGTTTAGAGTGACTTTTTAAAATGACTATTTTCTTCATTGCCAGAGAGGTCAGAAGCTGTTAAAGAAAAAAGATGGTTTCGTTTATAGTGGACGGTGAAAACAAAAAAATGCTTTATGATTTGCTTCCGCCTGGCTGGATATTTTTCTTCCCCTTTACTTTTTTCTTAATAAGCGCACCTACTAATATCAACAACGGCAGCAGCAAGCCATGGGTTAGTTTGTAAGGAAATACGTTCTTTACAAAGTTTTCGAAATAAGCTACATCCGGATATACAATGATAGATAAAACGATCAATCCCATACCTAAAGGCAGCAGCAGAGGACGATAATCTTCCATATTTAAGAACTGAGCAAGACCGACTGTCCCAGCATAATAGAGAATAACCAATTTAAAAAATATAGTAAGCATCCATACGATAGCAACTATGATTTCAATCCCTTCCCAGAAGCCCGCAATATTAATTTTGCTAGCAATTTCGTAGATGGGGTACTGGTTTAACTTCGTCAATTCTCCTCCCAAGATGAGAATTGAAAACAGAGTAATTAATACTAAAAAACCCCCGCCGATCAGCAAGGCTATAAGCCATGCTTTCTTCGCTTTAGCTTTTTCTTTTACTTGAGGATAGATCATTAAGAATACGACCATCTCAAGTACGGGTGTATTTAATAAGGTAAACGAACCACCGGTAATGGCCTTAAACCCACTGTCAAACACAGGCTTAAGATTCTGCATTTCAATTTGCGGCAAGAGGGAGATGAATAAAAACAACAGCAAAAACACAACCCATATGATAAACACTTCTGCCGACCTTCCCATTACCTCAATTCCTAGACGTGCTCCCCATATAACAACCAGCAAAAAAAGAATATGAGTGAATTGAAGAGGGGTATGCACTAAAATCTGTGTTGTCATAAAATCCCCGATATTTCTTAATACCAGAGAGGCGAGAAGAAAGATAAATGACAAATGGAAAATACAAATTATCCGCCCTACCCAATTTCCATAAACGTCAATTGCAGCTTCAACAAAGGTTTGATTATCGAGCACGACTCCAATTTTATGGTAAAGAAAGACAAGTAAAAAACCGATGACCATTCCAAGCAATGAAGCTGCCCATGCGTCTTGACCGGCTATTACAGCCAATGGAGTAGGGATAATAAGAATGGAGCTGCCAATTAAAAAAAATATGACCAGATACATAAATTGCCGCGGACTGATGGTCTTGTTTTCCATCTCAATTCCCCCTCTCGCTGTTTTAGGAGTAGAATGTTTTTGTCAGCCAATTGTTAATAGGAGCGTAAAAGGCTTGGATAAGATCAGCAGGATTAGGGAGATCAGCTCCCCTAGCCTCCATGATGCTGGCTGCTGAACCAGCTGCAAGTAAGACACAAACATAAACAATTTCTTTCTTTTTCCTATCTCGTTTTAATTTAGGGACTTCTATAAAAAAGATTGACGCTGTAACTAATAGAATCACTATGACCGGCCACATAAAGTTCACCTACTCTTTCTTTTGAACAGGCTGAGTAATTGTACCTTTTCTTCGAATATTGGCATGGACATCGAAAGTAACATCAACCTCTTTAAATTCTGAATCCCAATTCTTTTCAGCTTTTTTCCAATACTTAGGGTGCTGTTGTTGAATTACACTCCCGAAACCGAAAATATCGCTGTTATACTTCTCCTGGGCACTCTGGACAGCATGTTCCATCCGTTCTTTAAATTTCTCCTCGAGCTTATCATCGATCTTTTGAATAGTCTCCGGCTTTCTTAAATCTATATCACATTGGACTTCACCGACATTTGCTTCCGCTTCGAGTGAGACTTTGATTTCAGGCTTATTATTTTTTATTTTTGAATTAATAGAAGCATTTGTTCGCAGTACTTCAATTCCAATCAACCCATCGTCCTCTTTTTCGCAAGCAAGGTTAACAACCGTACTTTTTACATTTCCTTCAATATCGTTAAATCCCTTACTTTCGTCTTCGTTCAGCCATCCAATTAATCGATCTCCTTTGAAAATTCCCAGATCATCTACTAAAAGACGTGCAGGTGGGTTTACATTCTCCACATTACTAATATTGTTTCCTATCTGCTCATCTCCAATCATCATAACTCCAGTCATGACCGGGTTTTTCCCTTTGCTTTTCAGTTCTGATATGATGTCATCCACATAAACCCCATGCGTAGCCGCCCAGCTATCTTCTGCATTCTTAATTGTATCCATTATTTTATTGGCCGGAATTTTTTCATAAGCTGTAATGACACTGAGGATTTCTTCTACATTCGAATCTTTAGCAACAGTTATAAAGAAACTTGTCCGTGCATTATGATCTCGGTACAACAAGTCAAGGGCAGGGTATATTCCTTCCTCTGCAAGTGAAGAACCAAGAACGACTAAGCGGAGCTGAGATAGATATATTTGTCTTGGAGAAGTCTGCGTCATCTTTCTTAACGCTTCAAATAAAGTCTCACCCTCTGTTTTATACATGGAAACAGGCGGTCGTGTCGTAGGAGAATCTGTTGCGATTTCTGAAGGATTAATGATCTGGGTATAAAGGGCATATTTGCCTTCTTCTGTTTTATCAATTCCTAAAGCTACCGCAATCCCTAAATCATCCAATTCCCTGCTATCCCAGCAGCCACTTAATAAGACACAGCAGATAATCAAAAGTAATATAGCTTTCTTGCTCATTTAGTCTCCTCCTTAGATTTAGAAGGCTCACTCATTCGTTTCTGGTTATTTCTAGCCAGAGGCTGCGGCCGTGTAAAGAGACCCCAATGCGGAAATCGAACAAGTACATCCTTTTGGTCTTTTACCACTAGTGGGGCAAAAGGAGAAAGGTAAGGAATACCAAATGAGTTTAAGCTTGTTAAGTGGAGAACGAGAGCAATCAGCCCTAGAATGATTCCATACAAACCAAATACAGCCGCCAGAAGCATCAACAAAAATCTCAGCATTCGAACGGAAATTGCCATATTATAAGACGGTATGACAAAGCTGCTGATCGCTGTAATCGCAACAACAATGACCATAGCCGGTGACACCAAACCTGCCTGTACCGCTGCGTCACCCAACACCAGGGCTCCTACAATAGAAACAGCCGAGCCTACAGGTCTTGGGAGCCGGACACCTGCTTCCCGGAGCACTTCAAACGCCAGCTCCATTAACACCGCTTCAACAAATGCCGGAAAAGGTACACCCTCTCGCTGGGCCGCTAAGCTGATAAGTAAAGGTGCAGGAATCATTTCCTGATGAAAAGTCGTTACTCCGATATATAAAGCCGGCATAAATAATGAAACAAATAGAGCAAATAAACGCAGCAGCCTAATCACGGTTCCTATATCAAATCGTTGATAATAATCTTCACTTGACTGCATAAAGTGCACAAACAGTCCAGGAACAAGCAAAACATTCGGTGTTCCATCCGTTATAATGGCTACCCTTCCTTCTAAAAGTCCTGCAGCGATTGCATCCGGCCGTTCTGAATAATACACTCGTGGAAATGGCGAATACGGCGGATCCTCGATATATTCCTCGATATAGCCGCTCTCCAGAACACCGTCAATATCTATCTTATCGAGTCTTGCGTGGACTTCATCAACGATACTTTGATCCGCTGTATCCTTAATATAAACAACGACTGTATCTGTTTTTGTCATTCGTCCGATTCTCTTTGCATCCATTCTAAGGTCAGGATCTTTAATTTTTCTGCGCAGCATCGAAGTATTAAACCTTAGTGTCTCCGTAAATGCCTCCTTAGGCCCACGGATTACACCCTCTGATGTATTCTCCTGAACGCCCCTGTTCGCCCATCCCTTAGTACTTGCCGATAACCCCTTTTTCTCATGATCGATTAGGACAATCGTCTCACCAGATAAAAGCTTCAACAGCAAATCATCAAATTGAGAGGTCTCTGTCAACTCCCCAATTGGCAGGGCAGAATCTTTTAACGTATCATACACGTGACGAAATGAGAGTCCAGTTTTTGGGGCTTCAAGCAGCAGCGCATCCATAACATAATGCTGGACCGTATCCTTATCTACCATGCCATCTATATAAAGAACACCACACCTTTTACTTTTATCCAGTGTAAATCGCCGGATGACAAGATCAGAACTTTTCCCGAGAGTTTCTTCCAGGAAAGTCAGGTTTTCCTCCAGATCCTTAAAGAGCGGCTTGGCATATTTCTCTTCTACTTTTCCAGTAGATTCCTGTGTTTGCTGTTTCTTGCTGCTGCGCTTCATGTTTATGCCCCTTTTAAATGCTTTGTTTCTTAGCATGTACTTTTCATGGACATTTATGAATTTTTTACCGGGGATGAATCGTTGGCCTAAGGAAAAAGTTTCAAAATAAGGAGTTAATTCATGATACACAGGGGTATAAACCAACTAAACATTGAACAACTAATAAAAGGAGATGGATAGTTTATGGCTTTGAATCAAAAGTTGGAAGGAAAAGTTGCTTTAGTAACAGGCGGAGGTTCAGGTATGGGGAAAGCATCAGCAATCCAGCTTGCTAAAGAGGGAGCCCGAGTGGCTCTTGCCGATATAAAGGAAAAAGATGCACTAAACACAAAAGAAGCAATCGAAGCAGCCGGAGGAGAAGCTGTTATTATAGAAACCGATGTTTCTAAAGAGGAAGATATCGAGAATTGTTATAAGCAGCTGATTGACCGTTTTGGAAAAATAGATGTTATCTTTGCCAACGCGGGGATTAACGGAAAAATCACCCCTATTGAAGACATGGCTGTTGAAGAATGGGACCAGACGATTGAAACGAACTTAAGAAGTACATTTTTAACTGTAAAACATGCAATTCCCCATATGAAACAGAATGGCGGAAGTATCATTATTACAAGCTCTGTAAATGGAAATCGAATTTTTTCTAACTTTGGATTTTCCGCTTACAGCTCATCTAAAGCTGGGCAAATGGCATTTGGCAAAATGGCGGCACTTGAGTTATCGAAGTATAATATTCGGGTAAATGTTATCTGTCCTGGCGCCATTGAAACGAATATTGATGAAAATACTCACCCTGAAGAAGATAACTTGAAGAAAATTGAGATACCAGTGGAGCATCCTGAAGGTGACCAGCCTTTACAAAATCGGCCAGGTAAGCCAGAAGAAGTCGCTGATTTAATTGTGTTTTTAGGTTCCGATGCTTCACGCCATGTTTCGGGGACGGAGTTATACATTGATGGAGCAGCATCATTGCTGTAACAAAATTAATAACCCCTCAATGAGTCGAGCCATTGAGGGGTTATTACCTGCTAAAGTATTGAATAATTAACGTCGTCTTTTTCTTGCCCGACAGTATCCATATAAGTACGTCCCCATTCATACATAGATTCTAAAATGGGAAGTAATGTTTCACCGTTTTTCGTCAGTGAATACTCGACTTTAGGAGGTACTACCGGGTAGATTTCCCGGTGTATGAGCTGGTCTTCCTCTAATTCCCGAAGCTGCTTCGTCAGCATCTTTTGAGTAATTTTAGGAAGCATTCTCTTTAGTTCACCGAACCGTTTAGTTCCTTCTTTTCCTAAATGCCAAAGGATGATCATTTTCCACTTGCCTCCAATTAAAGACAATGTCAGTTCTTTTTCACAGTTGAATTCCTGTTCTGATCCTCTAGTCATTTCTCTCGCCTCCCCATCCAAAATCGACTGAATAGTATCTTCAAGGATACTACGTGATTCCAAAGTGCGTACTATCATGATACAGCTTTAGGCTATACAATGGAAACTGAAACACATTATCTAACTTTAAGGAGGCTCTTATTACTATGAGTCGATTTACGATCCCGCGGGATATATTTTTCGAAGATAACGCCCTGGAAGTACTGCGAACTTTTGAAGGAAAAAAGGCCGCACTAGTGATAGGCGGCGGTTCTGTTAAAAGAAACGGAAACCTTACACGTATTCAGGAACATTTAGCTGCTGCTAATATAGAAACAGAAGTTCTAGAAGGTTATAACACAGAACCTACGTCTGAAATGGTTAAAGAAGGAGCAAAAAAACTGGAAGGGTTCCAGCCTGATTGGATTATAGGCATTGGAGGCGGATCCGCTATGGACGCAGCAAAAGCGATCTGGCTCTTTTATGAGCATCCGGATCTTTCTTTTGAGGATGCTACGAAACCTTTTGAGCTTCCACGCCTTCGCACAAAAGCTAAATTTGCCGGCATTCCGACGACAAGCGGAAGCGGATCAGAAGTTTCTAATCTTTCTGTAGTAGCCGATGAAAAGACGAATATCAAATATCCATTAGCTGACTTTGAACTGACTCCGGATATTGCGATTATTGATCCGATTATGATCGAAGACCTGCCTAGTCACATTGCGGCTTATACAGGAATGGATGCTTTCACGCACACAATCGAAGCTTATGTAGCCAAGCCAAGAACCTTATATACGGATATTCTTTCTCTAGGTGCTGCCGAAGTAATTAAGGATAATCTGCTTGCATCCTCTAAAGGTGACAAGGAAGCAGGCAAGAAGATGCATAGTATTCAAGCTATGGCCGGTATGGCTTTTGCAAACGCCGTACTCGGAAACGTTCACAGTCTGGCCCATAAAAGCGGTCCGACTTTTGATATCCCCCATGGTTATGCAAATGCTATTTACCTTCCTTATGTTATACAGTTCAACAGGGCTGTGGTTGAAGATCGATTTGCCGAAATTGCACGTCGTCTTGGACTGAATGGGAATAATGATGCTGAATTAACTGATGCTCTTGTAGAGTATATTTATCAGCTAAACAAGGACCTTGGTCTTGCTACTACCCTGCAAGATTACGGTATCTCAGAAGAAGACTTCAACAAGCATGTCGACACTATGGCAAAAAACGCTATGGAAGACCCATGTACCGGCACGAACCCTCGTGAAACATCTGTCGAGCAAATGAAAGACCTTTATAAAGCTTCCTATTACGGTGAGGAAGCCTTAGTAAAAGCGTAAAATAACAAAAAAAGCTGAGTAATCAGGTAGTACCCTGGCTCAGCTTTTTTTATTTATCGCACCTTTCGTTTATTTTTAATTACATAAACAATGACAGCAAGCAAAATTATAACTGCCAGTATATAGGAAGAATAAACGACAAGCGGAACATCTCCGTTTTGATTTTTAACTCCTATCCCAATAAACGCCCACACAAATACGAGCGGGTAAACCCAGTCCTGTTCACTTACCATAAAATAGAGCGCAAGACCTGTTGCAATAAGTAATAATTCAAATGTCCAAATTGAAGCCGGAATCCCGAAGCCGTTCCATTCAATGTAATTTAGGAAATAACTTACATTAGCGATCGTTGCGACACTAACCCATCCTAAATAAACAGAAAAAGGAAGTCTGTCAAAAAAGGAAGCTTCAGACTCCTGCAGCCTTACGTACAGATGAACTAGCGTAATAAGCAAGGAAATCATGACGAGAACTGATAATCCGAAGAATTCATAGTGCCACATAAAAATCCACAGACTGTTCAAAACACTGCTCAGCACAAACAGTGCACTCGTTTTTTGATAGACAGGTAAACCCCGTCTGCTTGCAGGAATTTGACGGATAATCCAGACGGCAAGAAGGAGGTAAATAAGTCCCCATATACTGAACACATAGCCCGCTGGCGTGAATAACACGTTTAAGCGATTAGAGATTTCACCGGTCGTCTGCCCATTAAGCGGTAAGGCATTGGCAAGACCATTAACCGTGACGACGAGAAGAAAGGCGATAATATTAAAGATCAATTTCCCCATACTTACACTCCTTTTCATTTAACACATTGATACATAATATTCCTTTCCCATTATTGATAAAACATCCGATTGTAAAAATGAACACATTACCAGACGATTTCAATACATAATTTTGGAAGTTCACAATCATTGGTGATAACCTTAAATTAAATTCAAAAAAGGGGCGGATCATTTTGAACAGTCAAATCCCTGTAACTACACTTAATGACGGGATGAAAGTCCCAATGCTTGGCTTTGGTACATATACAATGAATGGAAATCAAGGGGCACAAGGTATTCATCATGCGATTGATGCAGGTTACCGATTGATTGACAGTGCCTATAATTATGAAAATGAAGGAACCGTAGGAGAGGCCGTTCGACGCAGTTCTGTACCGCGCGAGCAGTTAATGATTACTTCAAAACTGCCGGGACGCTATCATTCTTACGATAAAGCCCTAATCACGATCCAGGAATCCCTGTACCGAGCGCAGCTCGATTATTATGATTTTTACTTAATCCATTGGCCAAATCCTAAACAGGAGATGTATGCAGAAGCATGGCAGGCGTTAATTGATGCAAAAAGGTGGGGACTTATCCGTTCAATTGGCGTGTGCAATTTTCTGCCAGAACATATCGAACGCTTAAAGAAAGAAACAGGTGTGCTGCCAAGTATTAACCAGATAGAACTGCATCCCTATTTCAATCAGGAAGAGCAGCGAATGTTCCATGAAGAGCACCATATTGCTACACAGTCCTGGAGCCCACTGGCCCGGGCTAAAAATATTCTTGGAGAAGAAGTCCTACAGGAAATTGCTCGTGCACATAATAAGTCCATCTCTCAAGTGGTGCTGCGCTGGCAATATCAGCTTGGTTCTATTGCTATTCCGAGATCTTCCTCTCATGAAAGACAGTGTGAAAATATGGCGATTTTCGACTTTTCCCTCAGTGAAACTGAAATGAGCAAGATCGCATCCCTAACCCGTGCTGACGGCCGCCTTAAGGATCAGGATCCTGCTGAATATGAAGAGTTTTAGTTTAGATTTACATTTAAGTACTGCAAGATTATAAATAAAAAAGCACCCGATCGTGAACAGGGTGCTTCTTTCCATTGTTCTTTTATTAATCTGAATATATTCAAGATTTAAACACTTAGAATCATTTATAATGAGGACAGACTTCACATGTTAAAGGAGATAAAGTTTCATGGATGATTTTTTCTTAGCTATCACAGTTATGGCCGTTGGTACCTTCCTCTTATTTATCTTATTTGTTCTTCTTCTGCTTAAGCGGGCAAAAAGAAAAGAAAGAGACGAACGCAATCAATAGAAGAGGACGGTTCTAACAAGCAAAATACTCTTGTGTAGAAGCGTCCTCCTATCTGTTCTTCTATTCCGAAAAGATTTTCATGACCTTAGATTACGCTGTTATCCAATACCGTAATCTGCCTGTTGCCGCTGATTAAGCTGCGCAGCCGCCGATCCATTTTTCTTGCCCTCCAAATAATATGAGAGAAGTTTTCGGGAGTAAAATTATAGTGATCAATTAAATATTTTTTGAATTCTTCATGATCTACCTGGTTATGATGTTCTCTAGCATATCCTATTAAAATATGAGTAAGTTCTTTATAAGTCATCGTTTTAGTTCGGTCTTCTGAAAAAGCTACAGGATCTGTCGGCATAATATACTCATCTTTCGCCACTTCTTGCGGTTTAGTTTTTTCTTTAACAGGAAGTTCTATTTCTGGCGAAAGGTTCGATTTTAATTCCTTTAAATCCTCTGGATCTGCGGCCGTCTCTTTCTTCCCCTCCATTCGCTCTAGGCGGGCAATCAGCTCATGCTGTTCATCAGTCAGCTGCTTGATCATTTCTCTAAGGTGCTTTTTCTCCTCTTGTATATCCTCTAACCGCATCCCGATCGCGTCTCTTAAAGTGAACATGGGCAGGGGCCTCCTTTAAAAATACTCAATATAGAATATGATAGCATATTCAAAAGGTCGTTTATGCTAAATAATATTTGAATATATAAATTCTATATTAATAGAAAGGATCACTCCATTTAAAAAGTCAGAGAAAGTTTTTCTCTGACTTTGAAATACGAGCAGAACATTTCCATCTTTTAAATGATTAAAGTCCACCAGTTATTATAGCGCTTCTTTCTCAAGCATTCGATTCATGCTCCCGCTTTTATACCCTTTCATATCCAATGTTACATATTTAAAATCAAGATTTTTTATATAGGTGTCGATTTCCTCATGATGCTCCAGCAGACGAATCATATCGGAAGGCTCTACCTCAATCCTGGCAATGTCATCATGTATTCGGACCCGAACCTGTCTAATGTTAAAGCCTTTTATAAACTGTTCAGCTTCATCCACTTTTTTCAGCTTCTCAATTGTAATTCTCTCACCATAGGCAATTCTTGAAGACAAGCAGGCAAGAGAAGGTTTATCCCAATTATCGATGCCCAGCTCTTTAGCGCGGATACGAATATCATCTTTTGACATATCGGCTTCAGCTAAAGGACCTCGCACATTATTCTCAACCGCAGCCTTGACTCCTGGACGATGGTCCCCCAGATCGTCTTTAATCAAACCAAACGTCAAGTTATTAAATTCTTTTTCCTGAAGCAGTGGGTACAGGCGTTCAAACAGTCCTTTTTTACAGAAATAGCAGCGGTTCTCATCGTTTGTGGCATAGCCCGGTATCGCTAACTCAGACATTTCTATAATTTGGTGAGGAGCGTTTAGGACAGCCGCCAGCCTTTTTGTTTCTTGTAACTCAGAAGGAGGAAAAGATTCTGAATCTGCTGTCACAGCTAATACATTTTCCTGGCCAAGCGTATCGAGTGCAACTTTAAGCAAGTAGGTACTATCTACTCCTCCTGAGAAAGCAATGATCACCCGCTCCATCTCCAGAAGAATTTCTTTCAGCTTCTTCTCCTTATTTATAGCTTGATTTGTGTCCATAGATGTTACTCCTCTCTCTTAGGATTCTCCTAAAACAAACCGGACAACATTCGGGTGGTTGTCAAAATCCTTCGCACCTGCTCCATAACCAATTTCATTCACCTTCATCGCCGGTATCGTACCGAATTCAGTAGTTAATGTGCGAATAATAGCTGCCCCTGTTGGAGTGGTCAGCTCTCCTTGTACATCTGTATGATGCAAAGGAATATTCTTCAAAATTTCAAGCGTGGCAGGTGCTGGTACGGGGTACAAACCGTGTGCCATATGAATATAACCATTTCCGGCAGCAACAGGAGTTGTGATCACCTTTTCAATGTCCAACTGATGATAGGCGATGGCCGTTCCAATAATATCTATCATTGAATCGACCCCTCCTACTTCATGAAAGTGTACTTTCTCTAATGTAGAGTTATGAATTTTAGCCTCTGCTATGGCAATTGTTTCGAACATGGAGAGGGCGGTCAGCTTCTCTTCTTCTTCAAGTGAAGACTGCTCAATAGCTTCTTTAATATTTGTATAATGACGGTGTGAATGCTTTTCTTCTTCCGTATCAATGATCAGCTGAGAACTGGAAAGCCCCTTCTTGACTACTTTTTCTACAGAAAGGGAAAAATCTTCTTTTATAACAGAATGAAGTTTATCTGATATAACGGACAAATCCGCTCCTATTTCTGTAAAAGCCGCCAAGGACATATCACCCGCTATTCCTGATATTCCGCAGTCAATAAATAATGTTCTCATATAAAATATCTCCCTTAATTTTTATTACACACGCACCATCAGCGAGGCGGCATACCCTGCTCCAAAACCATTATCAATATTGACAACGGTTACACCGGATGCACAAGTATTTAACATACTTAAAAGTGAAGTGATACCGTTCATATGAGTGCCATACCCTACACTGGTCGGTACTGCAATTAAAGGAACCGATACCAGGCCTCCGACAACACTCGGCAGAGCTCCCTCCATGCCGGCAACCACTAGCAATACATCGCATGATCTAATTTCTTCCAGCTGATTAAACAACCGGTGAATACCTGCCACTCCAATATCATAAAAGCTTTGGCAGACATGTCCCATTGCATCAATGGTTACTTCCGCTTCCCTGGCTACCGGTATATCAGAGGTTCCCGCACAGATAACTCCTATTTTTTTCGTTTCGTTCTTCTTAACATATGTATCCGGTTTATAAAGCAAAGTTCTTCCGGCAGGATCGTAATTGACATCCTGTATTAATGCACAAACTTTTTCAGCTGCTTGGTCAGTGATTCTCGTGGCCAAAACCGTTAGATTCTGTTCAACGAGATGACTAAAAATACTTGTTATTTGTTCAGGGGTCTTGTTCGCCCCAAAAATAACTTCAGGAAAACCTTGTCTGAATACTCGGGCGTCATCGACTTTAGCAAAACCGTAATCCGTAAAGCCTTTTAACTTTTCCTCTGCTTCCTCAATCGATAGAACCCCTTCTTGAAATTGTGCTAAAATGTGTTTAGTATATGAGTTCATTTGTCTCTACCTTTCTATGAAATTACTTTTAATACAGAGACAGGGCGGGAAGGAGCTAAAAATGCAGCACCAGTATGAACACACAGATCATGAGATGATTAAAATGGAAGTTAATTTGGATGATATACCTGGAGAATGGCTCGGTCATGTCATGGAACTGCTGTTAGAAAAAGGTGCAAACGATGTCTTTTATATACCTATTTACATGAAAAAAAACCGCCCGGGCACTATGCTGCAAGTATTATGTTCAGAAAAAATGGCTGAGGAATTGATGAATATTATTTTCCAGGAAACCACCACTCTTGGAGTAAGGTACTACCCGCTTTCAGTCAAGCGCCTTGGAAGACAATTTACAGAAGTCGAAACCCCGTGGGGATCAGTCACAGTAAAAGAAGGCCTGCTGAATGATAAAGTGGTCCAGAGAGCTCCTGAATACAGCAGCTGCAAGGTAATTGCTGATAAAAATCATATCCCTCTTAAAAGAGTATATGAGGAAGTTTGGAAAAAAATAGATAAATAAACTTCCTATACCGCTCCATCCTGCCCGGCAGTTTTTAAATTTTTTCCCGGCAGAATTACTTAAGTTACAGCATAGGGTGTCTTTTCCCCGCTCAGCACTTGCACGATATTAAGAGCTGCTTTTCTCCTTAATTCTACCATAGCTTCTTCTGAATACCACGCACTGTGTGGTGTAATGATAACGTTTTCCATTTCAAGAAGCTCGTTGTCGAATCTAATAGGTTCTTCTTCCATTACATCTAACGCGGCACCAGCTATTTTCCCTTCTTTTAGTGCCTCCGTAAGGGCACCTTCATCAATAATTGGGCCGCGTGCCGTATTAATAATTACGGCGTTCTTTTTCATTCTGTTAAGTCTCTCTTCATTAATTAAATGAAAGGTATCATTAATCAGCGGAACATGGATAGAAAGATAATCGGCTGTCTCAATAATTTCTTCGAGTTCCATTTTTTCAACACCGGCCGCTTTCATTTCTTCCGCGGAGACGAAAGGATCATAAGCTGCCAATTTAAATCCCAAAGGCTTCAGCTTACTAATGAGACACCTTGGAATTCTTCCAAATCCTAATACACCTACTGTCTGATCATTAAATCGGTGAATGGGCACTCCCTTTTTAAAATCCCACTGGCCTTTCTTCACTTCATTATTTAATAGTGTTATTTTCCGCGCCCATGATAAAAGCAGAGCTAGTGCATGGTTTGAGACTTCTTCCATACCATAATCAGGAACATTGGCTACTAATATATCTTTCTCTTTCGCTGCATCTAAATCAATCGTATTTACTCCTACGCCATAACGGGATATAACTTTGCAATTTTCCAGGGACTCAATGACTCGTCTGCTGACAGGTGCGTATTGGTTTAAAAGGGCATCCGCATCTCTAGCTTGTTCTATAACTTCTTCTTCTGTTTTACATTGAGCTTTTACAAAAGTAATAGGAAGATTACTTTCCTTAAATACTTCTTCCTCATAATTTAAATGATCAAATTCATAGTCAGTTATCAATACTTTAAAAGCCATTAAAACTACCCCTTTTCTTAGTTTATATGAAGAAGTTCCTGAGCGGATGGCCCCGACTCAGGAACTATTAGACTAATAAACAGCTGAAGTTGACCCTGTCTTTGGAAGGCCCAGACCTTCAGCTCCTAGTTTGGAAGTTTTCGCTTCAGGATAATAACGCTTAATCATTTGCACACCAATTGATGCTCTTCGGACACGTTCTTGAGCCAATGAAATATTTGTGCTTTCCCACTGTTTTCCTGAAGGATAAACATCTGGATGGTTACGCAAACCAAACTTTATGTATACAGGAGCAAGCACACGGATAATTTCAGGAATTTCATAATACCTCAGGAAGCCTCCAAAATTATCAGGCACTTCCACATACATATCCATCGGAATATCAATTGCCTGGCGGATCGAAGCCAGTTTAGCTAGTGTCAGGGCAGGCGGCACATTATAAGTATCCGCACCTAAATCTTCCATAATTTTAACAGAAACCGGATTGGCTGATCCCATTTGAACAGATACTTTCACGACAAAGTCTTCAGGCAGCTGCCCGTTCTTTTTCATTTCTTTTGTCATAAGCAGCAGGCCTTCATCTGCTACAAGGGCTCCACGAAGTCCTAGCTCCGCTCCTCTTTTTAAATCTTCCATTGCATAAACCAGCTGGTCAGACCCTTCATGTCTTAATGCCTGTGATTTTCCTGCATCTGTTAAAGGGCCTGCACTGAGATCCCACGTTCCACGAGGTCCTGCGAATAAACTAAGCTCCATCCCCCGTTCTGCTGTAAGTTCACACATCTCTTTAATTTCATCATCTGTCTGCAGCATAATACCGCTGCCCTGTGATACTCGATGTACGGTTAAACCATATCTGTCAATTTCCTTCAGGGTTTCTTTTAAAGCTTTCGGTCCTTCCACACTTGGAAGTTCAATACGGTATTGAGCGCCATCTGGAAAGGTTTTTGTGGATGTAGGCAGCTCTTGTAAATCTTTTGAAGGATAGCCCAGTTTTTCTAATAGTTCACGAGATTCATTCACGATTTAATCCCTTCTTTCAGATTAATAGAAATTAAAAGGTTAGATACTTGATCAGCCAGTTCTTTTGGATAAACGTCAAACGGGGCTCTATGTCCTGTCGGGTATTTAGGGAACCACCTTTGATGCACCGCTTCTTTCATCGTAGTAAAGAAAGAAGGGCAAAACGTATATAAGTCCATTAAGGCAGTCAGCTTCTTGTGCTGCTCTTCCGCTTTTTCTACATCGTCTTCTAAAAAATGTTTATATAATTGGGTCGAAATTTCAGGAGCAAATACGGCACTTCCATTAATGCTTCCAGCAGATCCATGAGCTAACCCCGGAAATAAATGCGCATCAAATGCGGAGAAAACGGCAAAGTCTTCGCGGACCTGTCTCATTACTTCAATCATCGAGCTGATATGGTTGAAATCATCCACCGTTTCTTTAATCCCACAAATATTAGGATAGTTCTCAGCCAGCTTCTTAGTCAATTCAACGCTGAGCGACACTCCTGTAAAGGAGGGGATATTATATAACAATACAGGCAGTTTGGAATGATTAGCGACAACCGAATAAAAACGGTAAAGTTGTTCTTCTGACAGCTTCCAATAATAAGGGGAAACGACGAGCAGGCCGTCCGCTCCCTGTCTTGTTGCATAATCACTTAGTTCAAGCACGTTTTTTAAAACAGTGTCTCCCACTCCGACGAGCACCGGAACCCGCTTGTCGATATGTTTGAGCATTTCCCGGATATACAGCTTCCGCTCTTCAACCGTTAAGGAAGTAAATTCTCCGGAGCTTCCCATCAGTAAGATTCCATGTACATTATTTTCGATCAGCCGATCCATATATTTGCGATTCAGCTCCAAATCCAGGTTGCCTGCTTCATCAAATAAGGTAACGACCGGCGGAATAATTCCCCTGAACTTCATGTTTTTCTCCCCTTTCTCAACTAAGTACTGCCTTAGGTATTCGATAGAATTCCAGGGGATTTAAGTAAAATCCCCTGAACCCATTCTTTATACGCCTTTAACAAATACCGTTTTAGTTTCAGTGAAGAATTCTTTTGCAGCTTCTCCTTGCTCACGGGAACCAGAGCTGGAACCTTTCATACCGCCAAATGGAGCTTGCAATTCAACACCGGCACTCTCGGCATTAACTCGAACTAAACCAGCTTCAATCTCATCAACAAATTCCAATAGTGAAGTAATATTAGATGTGAAGATAGAAGCACTCAGGCCATATTTAGTATCATTCGCCGCTTCAATTGCCTGTTCAAGGGATTCAGCTTTAAATAGCGCGATCACCGGCCCAAAGATTTCTTCACGGGCAATGGCCATATCATTAGTAACTTCTTCAAAAATAGCCGGGGTAATATAAAAGCCTTTTGCACGAGCTTCATCTGTCAGCTCTTCACCGCCATATAATAAAGAGGCCCCTTCAGCTCTACCTTTCTCTACATACTCTTTTACAGTATTAAACTGGCTTTCACTAGCGCAAGGTCCCATCCAGACGCCTTCCTGCAATCCGTCTCCGATGGTAATTTTTTGTACAGCATCGATTAGTTTCTCTTTAAACTCTTCATAAATTTCCTCTTCAACAATGACTCTGCTCGAGGCTGTACACTTCTGGCCTGTAGAACGAAGTCCTCCACTGATCACAGCTTCTACTGCTTTATCGATATCTGCATCAGCAGCCACGATGACCGGATTCTTTCCTCCCATTTCAAGCTGAAACTTAATTCCTCGCGCTGCTGATGACTTAGCGACATTACTCCCAACTGTTTCGGAACCGGTAAAAGTGATAGCGTTTACTTTTTCGTGATCAATTAAGGATTGGCCGACAATGGAACCAGAACCCGTAACGAAGTTAAGCACACCCTCTGGCAGTCCCGCTTTAGTAAAACATTCTACAACTTTAGCAGCAGTGACAGCCCCTTCAGTTGCAGGTTTAAAAACAATCGTATTCCCATAAACGAGAGCTGGAGCCATTTTCCAAATCGGTATGGCAACAGGGAAATTCCATGGAGTAATCACACCGACCACACCGAGGGGAGTTTTCTTAGTAAACATAAGGGCGTCTTTATCAGTAGACGGGATCACATCCCCTTCTTTTCTCATTCCTTCTGCTGCATAATAGCGTAAAATAGCTACCCCGCGTGCTGTTTCTCCCTTTGCTTCAGGGAGAGTTTTCCCCATTTCTCTAGTCATCGTCTCAGCGACTTCATCCAGGTTTTCTTCGAGAATATTAGCGGCTTTATACAAGTATTGGCCTCTTGCTGCCTGTCCGGCTTTTCTCCAGGACTTTTTAGCATTATGTGCTGCTTCTACTGCTTTATTTAAATCTTCATTTGTGGAGCTTTGGACATATCCCACCACTTCTTCTGTGTTTGCAGGATTAATGCTTTTAATGGTCTTCTCGGAATTAGAATTAACCCACTCATTATTTATATAGTTTTTAAAAGTTTGGCCTGTTAGTGTTGTTTCCATAGCTACCTCTCCTTTTTACTAGTTAGAATGTCGGACCAATTCTCCAAATGCCGAAGTCATGCTGTTTTAATATTTCTGACTTTGTCATTTTCCCATTGGCTACATGCTGAATTTCTTTAATTATTCTTTCACCAACTTCATCTACCGTCTCTTCCCCATGTATAATTTTCCCTGCATCCACATCCATATTTTCGCTCATACGTTCATACATAGGAGAATTTGTTGAAATTTTGATAACTGGTGCAATCGGTGATCCTGTTGGAGTTCCCCTGCCGGTTGTAAAAAGAACAATTTGGGCGCCGCCGGCTACCATTCCGGTAAGCTGCTCAATGTCATGACCGGGAGTATCCATCCAGACTAGCCCCTTTTTCTTTGGAACTTCTGCATAATCCACGACTTCTTCTAAACGACTGCTTCCCGATTTTGTAGAAGCACCCAGAGACTTTTCTTCCAATGAACTAAGGCCGCCCTCAATGTTACCGGGACTAGGGTTACCTGTACGAATATCAACCCCCATTTGCAGGGAGCGGTTTTCCATAGCTCCTATTACTTCATAAACTTTTTTGACAACCTTATCGTCAGCCGCTCGCTGGGCAAGCAGATGTTCCGCTCCTATAAGTTCCGTTGTTTCAGCTAAAATAGCGGTGCCGCCTTGTTCGACAAGTAAGTCACTTGTTTTTCCAACCGCTGGATTTGCCGTCAAGCCGGAACACGCATCGGAGCCGCCACATTCGGTTCCTACTATTAGTTCACTGAAATCACAGAGCTCCTTTTGGACCATTGACGCATCCTGTACCATCTTTGTAGCAATTTTGGCAACTTCTGCAATCGTTTGAAGTGTGCCGCCATTTTCCTGAATGGATACTACTTCTACAGGTTTATCGGATAGAGCAATATCTCCAGCTACCGTGTTGGCCTGGTGAGTCTCACATCCAAGTCCTAAAACAATGACTCCATAAACATTAGGGTTTTTTCCTATTCCTGCGTATGTTCTAAACGTCTGCTCATAGTCCTCACCTACTTGGGCACAGCCATGCTGGTGAATGAAGGTGACCGTTCCGCTCACTAACTCTGTTACTCTTTGTGCTGTCTGTGTGGCACACGTGATTGTCGGCAGTATTAATACGTGATTTCGGACTCCAACCCGGCCATCCGGTCTACGATAACCGTAAAATTGCAGTTTATCATTGAACAAGTTTGTCACCCCTTCCTCTTTTTCCTTCCAGGTTATGGACGTGAACATGGGATCCGGCTTTAATATCCGAAACCGCCGCTCCGATAACCTCTCCATATTTGATGATATCTTCGTTTTTTTTAATATCACGAACAGCAAATTTATGGCCAAAGCTGATAGATTCTAAGATTTTCAACTGAATTTCTAAATCTTTGTTCACAACAGTAACTGACGTCTGTGCAGGTATTTCTGACAAGGCAACGGCCACATTATCTGCTAGATTTAAATAAAGTGTTTTATAATCTCCCATTATCTCCTCTCCTTAATTAGCATTCGTCAATAATGGGCTTGTCTTTTTCACTGAGTTACTTAATATACCGATTCCCGGAATCTCAATCTCCACCCGATCGTTTTCATTCAAAGTAAATTCATTTGGCGGAACAATGCATGTCCCCGTAAGAAGGACAGTTCCATCGAAAATATCATTATCCAACACGAGGTAATCAATCAGCTCCACTAATTTCCGTTTCAATTGTCCTACTTTGGCATCCCCTTCAAACACCTTCACATCATCTCGATAGATGCGGCAGATGATCTGCAATTCATAAGGGTCGGCTACGGCCTCTTCAAGCAGGATTGCAGGGCCAATGGAGCAGGAGTTCTTCCATACTTTCGCCTGCGGCAGGTATAAAGGATTCTCTCCTTCAATATCACGGCAGCTCATATCATTCCCGGCGATATATCCAAGAACCTTGCCTTCTTTATTAAGGACCATGCCCAGTTCCGGTTCTGGAATCTGCCAATTAGAATCAGAACGGAGAAACACAGGATCATTCGGACCAACAGTCCGGGCAGCTGTAGATTTAAAGAAGATTTCCGGTCGTTTGGCATCGTATACTTTGTCATAAAAAGTCTGGCTGTCCAGCTTCCCTTGAGTCGCTTCATAGTTCCGGGCTTCCTTGCTCTTTTCATAAGTTACTCCAGAAGCCCAAACTTCGGGAGCATCCAGCGGTGTGGTCAAATATACATCTTCCAAAACTTTTTTAGCTTCGCTATTATTCATGACTTTCTGTGCATATTCGACCGGTGTCTGATTTTGATCTTGTGCATAATTGATGAACGGGATAAAATCTGCAAAAGGCAAATCATAAACTTCATTACTATTTGACAGCGCTGCCAATTGTTTTTCGTTTTGTTCGTTGATATATCGAATGATCCTCATTTAATGGCCTCCTAAAAATTCATGAATTATATTTTTTCATATTCAAATCCCAGCTCTCTGGAAATTTTATCTGTACAGTCTTTCAGTAAACTCACGTGATGGGCTATTTTTTCATCTGTAGCAGAGCTCGCTGGTGTAGACATGCTGATAGCTGCAATCGTTTTACCGGAGTAATCTTTAATAGGTACAGATACACAGACTATCCCAGCCTCATTTTCTTCATTGTCGATAGAAAATCCTCTTTCACGAATGTTGTTTATTTCCTCGTAGAATTCTTTCGCTGAACCTATCGAGTTATCTGTCTGCTTCTTAAATTTATAATTCTTCAGCAGTTTCTTAAGTTCTTCATCGCTTTTAAAAGCTACTAAGGCTTTTCCGACAGCGCTCGTATGAATGGGTACTCTTCTTCCTATTCTGGAGTAAAAAACAGTAACACCGCTTCCTTCCACCTTATCAATATAAACTCCTTCTTTTCCATCCAATATGACGAGGTGGACCGTAAGACTTGTCGTTTCCGATAAGTTCTCCAGATGCTTTCTTGCGACTGAACGCAGATCAAGATTACTGACGACTAAGTTTCCTCTTTCAAAAAGCTTTAACCCGAGCATATATTTACCGTTTTCTTCACTTTGAGCAATATACCTGTGAGACTGCAATGTTTTTAGCAATGAATGTACGGTACTTTTATGAAGGTTCATTTTTTTGCTGATGTCTGTAATAGATAGTTCTCTTGTCCTGTCATCGAATAAGTCCAGAATCTTTAGTGCACGATCGATCGATTGAATAATGGGCATAGTGAATGTCTCCTTGTTCGTTTTCTTCTATTATATATGGTTTTCACCCATTACGTTTTTATGACGATTGTTATCGAGCGGCAGGACTTTCTTCATACAAGAGAATATCCGATTTATAATCAAGCTCAGCATTTTCGTAAACGGCTAACGGCACAACGCCATTTGCGGCATCGGTGTGTCCATACATCCTGTTGCTTGCTGCGACCAATTTCTGGCGCTCTTTCATTCTTTCCTTACGTTCTTTTACGAGAGGAAGTCTTTCCTTCTGTAAATCATCAGGGAAATTATAAACAAGTTCTCCCTGGACCAGCTTTTCTGCATCGACGAATTCAATTCTGTTCTCACGAAGCCCGAGATATAACACGTCGCCTGTTTGCAAATAGCCAATTCTTCCATCTTGTGAGGCTTCTGGAGTCATATGGCCAATTGCCGCTCCATAAGTAACTCCCGAATATCTACCATCACTAATAATGGTGGCAAGCTGCTGCATCGTCCGGTTTGCATTGATATGCTGCATTGGAGTGAACATTTCCGGCATCCCAAAAGCCAGAGGCCCCTGCCCGGCTATGATGACAGCAATCTTCATAATCCCCTCGGCAGCCATAGCATCAAACAATTCATCATATCCTTTATCTTTCAAGCGCTCCCATACTTCATCACTATTGAATTTCAGTGTTTCCAATAGACGGTCATGTGCAAAAAGTCTTTCATTACGAATACGAGTCAGAAGGCTTGAATCCAGTAAGTTTCGGTTCGCCTCATCTTCGTTTTCAAAATACAGCACGAGGGCGAGAGTACGATCAAATTTATTTAGCTGCGGAGTCGGCATGCCGCTGATTTTCACTACCGCACTTTCAAAGAAATTGCCCTTAAGCACATCTACACCGCTGTATTCCCTGCGGCCTTCGCCCAAAATAACCGGATTTTCTTTCACCGTTTGGGCTTGAAGGCTTCTAGTGGTTTCAAGCCTTTCTGTCCACGTTTTAGCAGCAACGGTTGGAGCTGTCACATCCATAGGCACGCCATTTTCTATCAGCTCATGAAAAAGTGTTTCCATCCCCCGGCTTGTTCCGCTGCAGCATTGCATCGCTAATGAGTAGATATCTCTGCCTTCGGTCAGGCTGTAGTCAAATAAGTCTGGAATCGGATAAGCATGATGAATTTCATCAAGATCCCACAAGCTGAACTTGTATCCGGCATACAGCATCCCAGCAACAATATGCATCATCAGGTTCGTCGAGCCCCCGGAAGCGCTATGTATACGGATAGCGTTTCTAATATTTGCAGCAATAATATTAGAGACCCCATATTTTTCTTCATTAATCATGGTAGAAAAGCTGTCTAATGCCGCATTAATCTGTCCCTGTGTCGGCGGATCAGTCAGTAATTCCAGGGCAGGATGGACCAGTCCCATTCCAGCCACAAGGTGTCTGGAGCTGTTACCTGTCCCATTAAAGGCACATACGCCTCCTTGACCATCACATGTAGCAACAGCCAGCCGCATTTCATAGTATTTGTGTTCTCCTTTTGTAATTAACCCCCTTTCGTGCGCTCTTTCAAGTACGCCTTGGAATGCCGTGTTGGAAGAGCACTGCAAAATATAAGCCATCGTATCCCGGAGGTCGACGGCAATATCTGCCGCACCTTGCTCTTCTGCTCTTTTAGCTAAGTTTTCAAGTTCCTTTGCTACGTCATCCGGAATGGATCCTCCTTCAAGCACATGAGCAGGAGCAAATGTTGCAAAGAAAGGAGCTTCGCCTCTACTTCTGCGTAAGCGGTCAATGTGTCCAAGCGCACTCACTACTCCCAGCGGCTGCTTATCACAACCTTGGATAACAAAAGCTCCATGATAGCTGTGGGCTTCCAGCTGATTAACAATCATTTGAGCAACGGCATTTCTACTTTGCAAAGAATAACTCATTCCCTGATTGCTCTGGGCAGTGCCATCGCACATGACAGGTGTAGAAAAGTAAAAAGGCACCCCTCCATTCTGCCAAATGCGAATTGCTGCTCGAGCAGAGGTTTGAAAATCCATAATATGTGCCGGGTGGTCTGATGACCCGCCAATGATCGCTATACGAGGAGCATTTTTCTCCAGGCGCATATAGATTTCTTCAAGTGTCCAGTCCGGCTTGCCGCCTTCATACGTATTTCCTAAAATCAGCTTTGACCTGTCAAGTAGGCCAGCCACTGTTATCGGTTCATTTGCCTTCCCCTGCACATTATCCCTGTAAGGGTTTACACTGTTGTCGATGAGAGGGTATAAATGTTCCATAGTTCCACTCCTTAATTTAGTGTTGTGAGCTGTTTATCAATTCAATCGTCAAACTAACAGCTCTTGCGGTGATGAAAGAACATCGATTTCTTTTACCTGCCTTGCTTCTGCTACCAAACTTTCGGAGATCCAAATCTCCCCAATATCCAGCGTATTTTTAATTCTGACTACTTTAGCTTTCTTAAGATCAAAGGCATTACACGATTTAATAGCCGCTTTCACTGCTAATTCTTTTGTATCCAGTACCATCGGCAGTTTCACCACATCAATGACTGTACTTGTTAGTGCATTGGCATAGCCTTTCTCCCACGAGATTTCATCCATCACTTCTTGTGTTGTCATATCTGCCATACCAATGCCGTTAGCATTTCCATGGGTTTTCTTAGTCAAACCAAGTACAGCAATCCTTTTTACATCTGGCCCCCCGGTTGCATACGGTGTCGCATATCTTCCTGTTATGTTAGGATCCATCCCATCCCCGGAAATATCTTTACCTAATTCATCTACAATCAGGACATCTATGGAATCGAAATAAATTTTAGGCATGAGAGCTTTTGCTTCCTTTAATAAATCAGGTTCTCTCATTTCTATTTCCTCTGCTGGAATAGCAACTACCTTTGCCGGCCGGTCATAAGCGTTCTCAATGGAAGCAAGACCGAATATTACAGGAGCCTTTGCTAAAGTTATTTTCGCCATTTCCCATACATGTTCTGCCATATATTTAAAGCTGAAGGAATGGGCAGCCTCTGCTCCCTTTTGCTTGCCCAGGCCGATCGTAATCATCTTCATCAGACCGCTTTCAACCTGCCCCCTAAAAGCAGTGTGAGGCTTCACTCTGTTAATAACGACTACTTTATCAGCTTCAAATGCGTATTTATCCATATAAACGGGAAGGCCGTTAGGAAGTTCACCTAATTTGACAACTTCCATCGTTGCGTTGACAGGTGCCCCTACAGTCTCCTCTGTCACTCCAAGCTGTGCCAATACATCAATCTGTCCTTCAGCAGTTGCTCCGCCATGGCTTCCCATCGCCGGCACAATAAAAGGTTCTCCTCCGGCTTCTCTAATAGCTGCTACTGTTTCCCTTGTCAGGACTGGAATATCAGCTACCCCTCTACTCCCAACAGCAATGGCTACTCTATCTCCCTGTGAGATCCTTTCAAGTACTTTGTTGTGATCTAATGTTTCCCGAACGGCTGCAGCGACATTCTCCAGCTCTGATGCCTGAAAATTTTGTTTCACTTTCACCATCTTAGGTATTGGGATGTCCTGCAAAATTTCTTCTATTATATTGATAGACTCCACCCTCCTTAATGAAGAAAATCTATAATCAGTTTCTCTTTAATTAAACCAGCTGAGCGGAACAGTAATAATTTCTGGAAAAATGACTAAAAGGATTAAAACTACGGCATGAATCACTAAGAATGGCCAAATCCCTTTTGTAAGCTGACCAAGACTGATTTTACTGATTCCACAGCCCACATATAATACAGTCCCTACCGGCGGTGTGATCAATCCGATACATAAATTGATAACCATCACTATTCCAAAGTACACTGGATCAATTCCAGCCATTTGTACAATTGGTAATAAGACGGGTGTAAATATTAGAATGGCAGGAGTTAAATCCATTACAAGGCCAACAAATAAAAGCAGAACAGTGATTATAAGCATTAATAGGAGGGGCTGGTTTATTAATCCGCCTAATAATCCGGCAATTTCGCCTGGAACATTAGCTACAGTGATCAGCCATGCAGATACCATAGCTGCAGCTGCTACAAACATCACCACACTCGTAGTTTTTGCGGAAGTAATCAACACATCATAAAGGTCACTTATTTTTAATTCGCCATAAATGATTAAACCTACTAAAAATGCATAGAATGCAGCCACTACAGCAGCTTCAGTCGGAGTGAAAATCCCTCCTCTTAATCCGCCAATTATAATCACAGGGAGCATAAGGGCAAATCCCGCCTGCTTTGCAGCATTTAAAATTTCTTTCTTTGTTTTTCTTGCCGGGAGTTCGCTCGTATCTTTCCTGGAGATAAAAGTCCAGACTATGATTAAACCTAGCGCCATTATGATGCCGGGAATAATCCCTCCCATAAATAAATCAGTGATGGATACTCCTGCTGTCACACCGTAGAGAATCATCGGAATACTTGGCGGTATGACAGGAGCGATGATCCCCGAGGAACAGATAATACCTGTTGAACGATTGACGTCATATCCTTTCGCTATCATCATCGGTATTAAAATCGCCCCTAGAGCAGCCGTATCAGCAACAGCTGAACCCGATAAACCCGCAAACATCACACTAGCAATAATCGCTACAAATCCCAATCCGCCTCTAATATGTCCTACTAGGGTCATGGCAAATTCGACGATCCTTTTTGAGATTCCTCCAGCGTTCATCAGCTCGCCTGCAAGTATAAAAAAGGGAATAGCCATTAAGGAAAAATTATCTGCCCCGCTTATTAAATTTTGAGCAACAATTTGACTGTCAAATGTCCCCATAACTAACATCAGCACTACACCACTTAGAATAAGCGCAAAAGCAATGGGAACACCTAAAGCCAATGATCCAAATAAAGACCCTAAGAATACTCCTATCATTTCTTAATCCTCCCCTTTTGGCTAAACCCTTGATTCTAAACCCTTAAGGTTTTTCGGATTCTCACGATTCCTTTCAGGATCCCCCTCTAATACTTCGTCTGTAGATTGTACAATTTTGAACGAATCTTTTTTTCCTGTTAAAGTCTTGACCATATTGAAAATGGTTAAAGCCATCATAGATATACTGGTTACCACTCCAATTCCATACAAATAAGAAAGAGGCATTCCAGTGGCCGGACCCGTACTATTCGCGTTTAAAACAGTCATTCTCCAGCTTCCTTCCAGCAAAAGCCACAATAAATAAAGAACAAGACCGTTACTGATGAAGAAAACTACTTTTTTGGCCTTATCAGGAAGAAGATTAACGACAAGATCAACTCCAAGATGCATTCTATCCTTTAGTGCAGCAATCGCTCCTAAGAAAACGAGCCATACAAAAAAGTATCGTGACATTTCTTCTGACCAGGTGATGCCTGAATTAAATAAATACCGCAGCACTACGTTGCCAAAGACGAGTATAGACATGGCAGCCAATGAAAAAGCTATAGCCAAATTAAGAAGGTTATTTGAAGCTTTCACTATTTTATGAAACATGTCATTTTCATCCTTCCATGAACCGATTGCTCAATAACACAGCATAGCGGCAAATCGGCATTAATTAGCTTCTTCTTTAATCCGGTTAACAAGCTCTTCTGCCCACTCGTATTCCTGAAAAATTTCTTTATACAATGGATCTGCAGCTTTTTCCATGTTTTGTTTAAAATCATCACTTGGGTTAGTAAACTTTACTCCTTCATCTTCAAGGAACTTTTTATCATCTTCATAACTTTTCTCCATTAACTCAAACTCATAAGCGGCAGATTCTTCGGAAGCTTTCTCAATAAGTTTCTGCTGCTCCTCCGTTAATCCGTTATAGAACTCACTGTTAATGATATATAGGTTAGGACTAAACATATGTTTGGACTCAAGAACGTCACTTTGGACTTCGTACCAGCCCGAATTTCTCAAGGTAGCTATTGGGTTGTCCTGTCCATCCACTACTTTCTGCTCTAAAGCTGTAAAAGCCTCTGAAATCGGCATTGGCGTTATATTAGCTCCTAATAATTCACCTAATTTAATATAGTTAGGTATATTAGGCATTCTCAGACGCAACCCATTAAAGTCTTCCATCTTTTCGATGGTCTGATTGGAAGAAAACATTCTGAACCCATTAGCACTCCAAGCCAGAGGCTTAACCCCATGCTCAGATTCTAAATCTTCCGTAACTTCCTCACCAATCGGTCCATTTAAAACATTTTGCACATGCTCATAATCCTCAAAGAGGAACGGCCATTCAGGGACAGCCATTTTGGGCACATCTGCCTGCATAATCAAACCTGGCACACCCATTTCAATTGTTCCGTTGCGTACACCATCATAAAATTCTTTCTCAGCTCCTAATGTGCTGTTGGCATAAATTTGAACTTTTAATTCTCCACCGCTTTCTTCTTCAACAATTTTTTTGAATTTTTCTCTTAAAGCTACATTTTGCGGGTGGTCTTCAGCAAAGTAATTCGCCACTTTAATAGTTTTCGCTCCGCCTCCACCGCCACTTGCTGCATCTCCACATGCTGTTAACATAAAAATACTTGCTAAACTTAAAGCGAAGGCGACTGCCAGGATCTTATTTTTCATATTTTTATGACCTCTTTCCTTTTCAAAAATTAAAGTCACTTGGAAAACTAAACGAATGAGTTTTATATTATAAAACTCAGTTTCGTTATCAAGTCATGGGGAGTTCATACAAGTATTCTAATCACTCGATAACTCAAGTTCTTTCATTAGATATGAGCGGTAATTAACTAAAGTTAAACCATTAATTACCGCTGTAGCTTTTATAGAAAAATTAGTGAAAGCTGAGGCAGTAAGATAATCAGCATTAGAGATATCAGCATAGCAAAGAAAAACGGTACTATAGCTTTTGCCAAAGCTTCCAGTGGAACTCCTGAGATTCCTGACCCAACGAATAAATTTACTCCCAGAGGCGGTGTTATAAAGCCAATCGCTAAATTGGCAACCATAATAATTCCGAAATGAATGGGATCATACCCGATCTGAAGAGCAACAGGTAATAGAATTGGTGTTAAAATAATGATCGCAGCTACTGTATCCATAAAACAGCCGACAACAAGTAATAAAAGAGTAATCATCATCATGACAATTATCGGTTCACTTGAAACAGACATCATCGCTGCAGCAATTTTATTAGGAATCTGTTCCATCGTAAGCAAACGTCCAAAAGCTGTTGCTGCCCCTACAATAATTAACACTGTCGCCGTAGTAGTAGCAGCATCTACAAATACTTTAGGCAGATCTTTTATTTTCAACTCCCTATACAGCACCAAACCTGCAAACAATCCAAATACAACGGCTACTACACCAGCTTCGGTGGGGGTGAAAATCCCTCCATAAATTCCTCCTAAAATGATGACAGGAATAAAAAGAGCCCATTTTGCTGCCCATAGGGACTTTGTAATCCCTTTGACTGTTACTTTCTCATCGGATCCTTTATATCCTTTTCGCTTCGAATGGATATAAGCATAAACGATTAGCCCTAATCCTACTATAATTCCAGGCAGTATCCCTCCAATAAACATGTCTCCAATTGAGACACTACCGGAAACACCATAGATTACCATTGGGATACTCGGAGGAATAATAACACCAATCGAACCCGCAGCCGCTACTACAGCGGTTGAAAACCGTTTGTCATATCCTTTTTCAATCATGGCCGGAATCATAATTCCGCCAATTGCTGCAACGGTAGCGGGTCCTGATCCGGAAATAGCGGCAAAAAACATACAAGTAATAATCGTTGCAATGGCGATACCGCCTGTTCTATTTCCAACTATTGAATCAGCGACACTGAATAATCGCTTGGAGATCCCTCCCTTTCCCATAATCTCTCCCGCTAAGATGAAATAGGGGACTGCAAGTAAGGGAAAAGAATCTACTGAGGTTGTCAGTTCTTTCATTAAAAACTCAATCGGTATTGCTCCTGTTATCGTTATCGCTAAGAGAGTTGCTAGACCAAGGGCTATTCCAATAGGGACACTAAGCAGAAGCAGGGCTGCAAACGAACCAAATAAAACCGCACTCATAAAAATCATCCCTCATAATTTATTGAATTTACTATTTTTCTTAAGCTACTGTATGGATTGAGGACTTCGAGTTAGATTTAAAGTGGCGGATTCTATTAATATCTACAATGATATTCTGAATCAGCCTTATGCCTGCCAGTCCCATACCAACTGGAGGCGCTGCGTATACAATAGCTGTAGGGATCTGCAGTGCTGGAGTCGTTTGTCCAAAGGCCAGCAGTTGAGATACGATTCCCGATCCATAAAAAACGACAAAGCCGCAAAAAACAAGAAATAAAACGTTAGCAAGGATTGAAAAATAGATCTTTGCTTTATCTTTGAAAAGCAGCATCATTGCATCAACACTGATATGCCTCCGTTTCTTGACACCATAACTAATCCCGACATATATCACCCAAATAAAACAATAACGTGCTAATTCTTCTGACCACGATAAGGAGTTATCCATAATATATCTCATGAACACCTGAAGAAAAACAACAACTACCATCACCGCTAAAAGAATAAACATGAGGTATTTTTCTAAATTCTCATCGACCCACTTCATTGCTTTTACCATAGCTTCCTCCTTTCATTTAAGGAGCTGGAAGTCAAAACAGAACTTCCGACTCCATCCTCTATTTGGAATATTTTTCAATTTCACTGTAATACTCGTCTACAATCTCGTCACCGATTTCGCTCTTATATTTGTCGATTACCGGCTGTACCTTCTCCTGAAATTTCTTATACTCTTCATCTGTTACTTCTGTAAAAGTCATATCTTCTTTTAAAGTTTCAAGTGATTCTTCTGCGGTTTTTCTGTTCAGCTCACGGTTGTATTTCCCTGCTTCTACAGCCGCGCTTTGGACGATTTCCTGCTGTTCAGAAGACAATTGACTCCATATTTCCTGACTAAACAGGAAAATAAACGGCGTGTATACATGGTTAGTATTAGAGACATGTTCCTGAACTTCAGGATAGTTACTTAGCAAGATGGTTGGGTATGGATTCTCCTGACCATCAACTGTCCCTTGCTGGAGAGCAGTAAATAGCTCCGTGAAAGCCATTGGCGTAGGATTTGCTCCAAGTTCTTTCCAGGCGTCTAAATGAATTTCGTTTTCCATTGTACGAATTTTTAAGTTGGCGACATCATCAACAGTGGCTACAGGGCGTTCATCATTGGTAAGATTACGGAAGCCATTTTCCCACCACGCCAGACCTACCAGTCCTTGATCTTCTACCATATCCAGCATCTTATCTCCAAACTCGCCATCAAGAACCTGATCGGCCACCTCTTCATTTGGAATAGAGAAAGGAAGATCGAAAACACCATATTCAGGAATAAAGTTAACAAGTGGTGATGTAGATGGAATAGTAATATCTAATGTACCGAATTGAAGCATTTCAATAGCAGATCGGTCATCAGCGATCTGGCCAGAGTGATAGACTTCTACTGTTAAGTTATCGCTCTTACTTTCAACCAGTTCCTTGAATTTAACGGCCGCATCATATTCAGGGTGTTTATCGTTGACCCCAATACTTACTCGGAGATTTCTAGCTTCCCCTTCTCCTTCTCCAGCCGAATCTCCAGATGCTTCGTCACTCGAACCACACGCCGCTAAAAACAGCAAACATACCATTATCATGCTAACCAGTAATAAACTTTTTCTTTTCATTTTAGCCCTCCTCAGTTTTTATGTAATTAAAATGTAGTAATAATTCCATGGCATAAGCAGCGTACGAATTGAAGACTCCCCTCCTTATTTTGTTTCACATTATAAAACAAGGTTTTGGAATATAATTAATGATAAAGCGCTTTCATAAGCGCTCAAAAATTTTATAATGTAAAACTAAGTTTTGTAAACCTGAATCTATTAATGATTATATAGACAACTTTTTTGAATTGTCAATAAATTTCGGCAAAAAATAAAATATCCACCAGATTTACTAGTTTATTAAATAATTGGTCGTAAAACCCAATTTTATTAATCCTGCAAACCCATTAAGGACTATAAAATTACTTTGTCTTTTACTTATATAAACAACCAGCGATAAGGACTTCTCTTCACTTTTTGGTGTATCAAAGAGATGCCAAATAAAAAATTTTTTACAAACTAAATTACCCACAAGCTAATCTGCCTATGGGTATAAATAACTGTTTATCGTAATAATTAAATCCGATTTACAAAGCTATCTGTGGACAAAAAACGCTAAAATCAGAAAAACAAATTTCTCTAATTAAAGCTGTGATTTATCGTAGTATTACATTTTCATTTTAAAAATCCCCCCTTCCGCTCTATTCTCCTGTACATATACTAAAGACAAAGGGGGTGTTTTTTATGAGTGGATATATTGGCTGTCTGCCTATAATCATCGTACTTTTTCTGCTGATGATAGTGATATTTAGTTTAATTTCCAGAAGCTCACGCAGGCGAAAAAAGCGTTATAGGAGACGTTCATGGTGGCTGTTAGGCTGCAATCTCTCACTTTTTATTCCTTATTTATTTAGCCTATAGCTTAGCCGCTCATTGTTTTTTTATTAGACTCCATGTTTGACTAGTTCCTCTTTTCTTTTCCTCAGGCAGCTTTCTGCTGGCATCCGGAACATTCTGCGGATCATAATTAATGACATCGGAAGAATAGATCGTGACACTCATCTGGCCTCCATAAACCTTTGAACGGATTAATAACGGCTGGTTATACTGATTTTTAAATGTAAAATCAGGACCATACCAGCTTACCGTAGCATCTCGGCCGGGTGGTACATAAGGTACTCGTTTACTGTGGGAATAACGCTCCATAATGTCCAGTCCAGCCTTGTCCACTGAATTAAATAAGGTAGACGAAAGCTGACAAATTCCGCCTCCAATTCCTTCCGTCACCTCTCCTTTTACGATAACCGGAGCATTTTTATAACCCTTTTCTTTCGTTCGTTTGCCCACCGCTTTGTTAAAAGAAAAAACTTCACCAGGAAAAACAACATGGCTGTCCAGAGCTTCTGCCGCTAGTCGAATATTGTGGGACCGTTCTTTATTATTCGAGTTAAAATATGTGACATAATGACCAATCTGCTGTGTTCGGATATCGCCGAGCAGTTCAGCATCTACTCTGGGAGAAAGGACGATTTTAGGTACTTCAAGCTTACCTGCTTCTGAATCAAATAAATATTGATAAAACCCTTCTAAAAATTTCTTGTGGTATAGTTTATGACCATCTTTGCCAGGAAGAATTTCTCCGGACTCCCCGATTTTTGCATTAATCGGCTCTTTCATTATTTTTAGATCGAGCTGTTCTAGCAGTGTTTGAGTTTTTGACTGATTTACAAAAGGCTTACCGAGAAATTCGTCTTCAAATTCATTTCGGTTTACTTTCATAATTTCTTTTCCTTCATCTGTGATCATTAAGTTATCTTCTTGAATAAACGGCTGTGTTAACAGCAAGAATAAAGACATCATAATTATTTTCATAAGTCAGGCCTCCTACCGTTAGTTAGTATGAGTAGAAGACTGAGAATCATGTGATATTTTTATATATATCCTTTAATACTTTAACCGCTTTTAGAATACATATGGAATGGATTTGTATTTCGTCTGAATGGAGGGATTCTATTGACGATGCAGACGAAACAAGCCATTCAGTGGATAATCGATAAATTGAGAGAAGACCAAACATCTGACGGCTCATGGGACTACGCTTTTGAAACCGGAATCTTAACCGATGCCTATATGATTGTTTTAATTAGAACGCTGGAGCTTAAGGATAAAGAGGAATTAATCAAAGGACTGGCAGGGAGAATTTTAAGCAAACAACGGGATAATGGGACATGGAAACTATTCCCTGACGAAAAGAACGAAGGAAATCTGGCTCTCACGGTAGAATCCTATTATGCCCTCCTCTACTCAGGATATTATTTAGAAAATGACGCCAGGTTACTTTCAGCCAAAGAATTCATTAAAGCAAACGGCGGACTGGAGAACGTAAATATTTACACAAAAATTATGCTTGCGATTACAGGTCAATACAAATGGCCCGCGTTATTTCCCATTCCGGTAGAAGTCATGCTGCTTCCGTTGTCATTTCCAGTGAACTTTTATCAACTATCCGTTTACGGCCGAACAAACCTGGCTCCGATTTTAATCTTATCTGAGAAAAAATTCAGTAAGATGACACCTCTCAGTCCAGATCTCTCTGATTTATATACAGATCGGTCAAAAGATGAAGAGTGGGCATTTCCAATGGAGTATCGTTCAATTTTTTCAACCATTGACCAAGGAGTAAAGAATTTAATCGGGCTGCCGGCTCAGCTTCATTCTATGGCAATGGATCAAGCCAAAAGCTACATGCTTGATCGCCTGGAACCGGATGGGACATTTTACAGCTATTTCAGTTCTACCTTTTTAATGATCTATGCTCTGCTTTCACTCGGGCACCCAAAGAACGACCCTGTCATTTTAAAAGCAATGCAAGGGTTACTTTCAATGAAAACAGAGATTGAAGGTTTTCCTCACATTCAGTTTACAACAGCAAATTTATGGAACACCTCCCTTATCAGTACCGCCCTGCAGGCAGCTGGAGTCCCATCAGACGACCCATTGATACTAAATGCTAATCGTTACTTACTCAAGCGTCAGCACGTCAAATTCGGGGACTGGGTAATTCACAATCCTCAAGGAGAGCCGGGGGGATGGGGATTCTCTAATATAAATACAATGAACCCAGACATGGATGACACTACGGCTTCCTTACGTGCCCTTAGAGAACAAGCCGTTGAAAATTCCTCTGTACTTGAAGCATGGGACAAGGGGACATTATGGCTGTGTACGATGCAAAATGATGATGGGGGCTGGGCTTCTTTTGAAAAAAACATAAGAAACCAATGGATCGCAATTCTGCCGATTGAAAAAGCAGAGTATATGTTCAGTGACCCTTCTTCGGCAGATCTTACAGGAAGAACGTTAGAGTTTTTCGGAAATTATACAACTCTTCCAAAATCAGACCCCTTAATTAAGCGAGCTGTTAACTGGCTATTAAGCAATCAGGAATCCGATGGTTCATGGTACAGCCGCTGGGGAATCTGTTATATCAACGGTACATGGGCCGCCGTTACCGGTCTCAGAGCAGCCGGCATGCCAACAAACAACCGAGCCATTCATTCTGCAGCAAACTGGATAAAATCCATTCAAAATACTGACGGCGGGTGGGGAGAATCCTGCTTAAGCGACATACAAAAGAAATACGTGCCTCTTCAGACAAGTACACTAACGGATACATCATGGGCGCTTGAGATATTAATGAATGCAGAACAACAGTTGAGCAAAGAAATAAGAGACGGAGTGCAGTATCTTCTTTGCTCCGTAAAAAAAGAAGACTGGACGACAGAATATCCAAAAGGGCAGGCCATGTCGGGTACCTTCTATATTCACTACCACAGCTACCGTCTTATATTTCCTTTACTAGCTCTTGCCCATTACAGAGAAAAGTATGAAGAAGACGAGGGAATTTAACGCAAAAATACCCAGGGCCTTTATCACACAAGGACCCTGGGCTTTTAGATAAATATATTAAAGTGATTTCACGGCTTCCTGAACAGGTGTTGATCCTCCAACTACCTGAAATTCCTTACCGATCGTAGAGTCATTTTCCAAGACTGCTTTAAGAACAGAAGCTATATCCTCTCGAGGTACTTCTCCTCTTTCCACTTTTTCAGCAGCTTCTACTTGACCCGTGCCTTCGTCATTTGTAAGCTTTCCAGGATGAACGATCGTATAATCCAGGTCTGTATCCCTTAACCAAACATCTGCATAGTGCTTAGCTGCTACGTATGGGGCAAAAGAAGAGTCAGCATTTAAGATCGCTTCGCGTGTCGTATCAAATGAGCTGACCATAACAAAACGTTTTACGCCAGCTTTTTTAGCAGCTTCAATTGTTTTTACCGCTCCATCAAGATCAATTAAAATCGTTTTATCAGGCCCTGTATTAGGTCCAGAACCAGCAGTGAAAACAACGGCATCCATACCCTCTGCTGCCTTAGCAATTGTATCGATATCATCTTCCAGGTCGACAATTGCGGTTTCTGCGCCCAGCTCCTTGAAATAGGAAGCCTGTTCCTCTTTACGAATCATGGCTTTTGCTTCAAGGCTTTCACTTTCTTGGATATATGAAATTAGTTGTTTTCCAATTTGTCCATTTGCTCCTGCGACTAGTACTTTCATTTCTATCATCCTTTCCAAATTATTATTCTGGTCACTATTAATTAATATCGTAAATCTAATGAAAGACATAAGTCTACTCATATGCTTTTTCAGTGTTCTTAAAAAAATTCATTAGTCGATTCTAAACATAGCCTCAGCTTTTACGGATAAACTAATTTGAAATAACTTTTGAGGGGCCACGAAATGAATTTTATAGGTGATATTATATCCGGGGAATTTGATCAGTTTACCGATGAGTTTATTCTTCATCAGGTCAAGCAGTTTTCTACGTCTTCCATCCTTAATCAAGATCAATTTAATGCCATTTATAATTATTTAATCAGCCATAAGCATGAGCTTGATGGACAGGTATTGACCTTAAATGAAGAAATGCTTATTCGTTTGAGTCAGCATGAGACGGATATATTTATTAGAGATTTAGATAAAATAAAAGGTTTTTATCATTAATTCGACTTTAATATACAAGAAATCCTTCTACATTTTTGTTACGTTAAAGTTAATTAAGGGAAGAGGAATAGTGGAATTCAATTAGAAAAGGAGTGGAAGAATGAACAATCAGCAATTTGAAAAAGTAAAAAACGGCAAAGGATTTATCGCAGCACTTGATCAAAGCGGCGGCAGTACACCGAAGGCTTTAGAGTCTTATGGAGTGCCTGCCCATTCTTACTCTGGAGAAGACGAAATGTTCGACCTTGTTCACGACATGCGGACAAGAATCATTACCTCCCCTTCTTTCGATGGAAATCGTATTCTCGGTGCCATTCTTTTTGAACAGACGATGGATCGTGAGATTGAAGGGAAATATACGGCGGATTATCTAGCTGATAAAGGCATTGTTCCCTTTCTTAAAGTTGATAAAGGACTGGCCGATGAGGAAAATGGCGTCCAGCTGATGAAGCCGATTCATGACTTGGATGAAACACTTCGCCGTGCAAATGAACGAAACGTTTTTGGTACTAAAATGCGTTCCGTTATTAATGAACCAAACGAAAGCGGCATAAAAGAGGTTGTAGATCAGCAATTTGAAATTGGAAAACAGATCATTGAAGCTGGTTTAATTCCGATTATTGAGCCAGAGGTTAATATTCACAGTGAAGATAAGGAAAAATGCGAGGAAATTCTTCGGAATGAAATTCTGAGTCATTTAAACGACTTATCTGAAGACCAGAATGTAATGCTCAAACTATCCATTCCCACAAAAGCTAATGCTTTTAAAGAATTGATTGATCATCCGCGCGTCGTTCGCGTTGTCGCTCTTTCCGGCGGCTATTCCCGTGATGAAGCAAATGAGAAGCTGAGAGAAAATGACGGCCTGATCGCAAGCTTTTCCCGGGCACTCTCAGCAGAATTAAGTGCCAATCAGACTGCGGAAGAATTTGATCAAAAGCTGAAAGAAGCTGTTGATACAATCTATGATGCTTCCGTAAATAAAAAATAATGATGACAAAAGATACGCCTATTACAGGCGTATCTTTTATCTTTTCCCCCACTTCTTCTGTAACTGAAGAATTTCCATTTTATGAGGAATAACTTCTTTAGGAGTCTCTACAATAAACGGTATCTTTTTAAGAAGGCTGGATTTAAACAGCTGTGCAAATTGGTGTTCTTTTATATAGCCATGACCGAAAATGTTAGCGTGCCGGTCTTTTCCTGAACCTGTATCATATTTAGAATTATTCAAATGAATTGCCGTTAGATGCTTGAAATACCCCAGCTTCTCCCCTTTTTCCTCTATCTGTTTCCAGTTCTCCCCCGTCCAGAGTCCGCTTGCAAAGGCGTGACAGGTATCCAGGCAGAAACCAATTTTTTCTGGATATTCACTTAATCTTCGAAGCTGAACGAGCTCTTCCAAAGTCGTTCCCATTGTACCCGGCTTCCCAGCTAAATTTTCTAAAAGGATCTTACACTCACCATCCCATTGTTTGAGCACTTCATTCAAAACTTCAATCATTAACCGATAGCTCGCGAGCTGATCCCCTTTAAAAACGTCTTTTCCAAAATGGACGACTACTCCAAGAGATCCGCATGCATCGGCAATCGCTAAATCATTTAAAAGGGATGCAGCCACCTGCTCTCGTTTCCTGGCATCAGCCGGTGTTAATGTTGTGGGATAAGGCGTATGAGCGACTGATACTAGTCCATTCTGATTACAAAAATCTCTGCACAGCCTGGCGTCTTCCTTGTTAAATGACTTTTCTGATAAGCTTCTAGGATTCTTTGGAAAGTATTGGAAAGCCTCCGAATTTAGAGACAACGCCCGTTTTGCCGCTCCTAAATATCCTTCTTTTATAGAAACATGACTGCCGAAAATCATAGTGATCCCTCTTTTCTTCGGTAACAAGGTTATAATCTGTTATTTTTCCACTATATTCGCTTATCATTCTCTTTCATGATGAAATGTTATAATAAGGAAATCACTATTACATAAGGCGGTGCAACATGTTTGAAAAACGAACGACAGCTTATAAAACCTATCCTATAAAAGTGAATCTTGGTGAAAAGAACCCATTAAAAACCGTGAATTTCTATCTTCTCGCCCTTGATAATCAGCTCATTCTTTTCGATGCCGGCTGGAATGATCAGAAAAATTGGGAAGCTTTGCAGGATATTCTGAAAAATAACGGTTTTTCATTAGAAGATTTAACAGCCATTATTATTAGTCATAATCATATCGACCATTGCGGCCTCGTTAATAAAATAACTGAACAACATGCTCTTCCTGTCTACGCGCATGAAAAAGCCATCGCCCGACTTAAACGAAATCCTGATTTTCTGCAAATGCGCATCCACTTTTTTGAAGAATTATATGAAAAGTTCGATTGTGGGGATAAAGGCAGACAGCAGGTTGATTATTTAAATAAATCGCTGGATAAAAACCGCCATGCTGCTATCCAGCCTCCGATTTCACTCATCGAAAAAGCAGATATAGATCCACTGGAAGTTCTCCACTTTCCCGGTCATGCTCCTGACCAAATTGGGTTATGGCATAAAGAACATAAGACCCTATTTGGAGCTGATGTACTGATCCAGCATATTTCCAGTAATGCTTTAATCGAACCTGATGAAAATGGAAAGCGGCTGCCGACGCTTCATCAGAGTATACAATCTCTGAACAAAATCGCTTCCTTACCAGTAGAACTTATGTATTCCGGTCATGGCGATGTGATAACTGATCCCCATGGTTTGATAAAAAAACGGCTGGAGCGTATTGAAGAAAAAGGAGACAAGATTATAAAACTTATCCAGAACGGGTCGGTGACCGGCAGCGATATTGCTCAGTCTTATTATGGAAAGACATATGAAGAACAATTCTCCCTTGTCATGTCGGAAGTGATTGGGCAGCTGGATTATTTAGAACAAAGAGGGAAAGTTTTTAAAACGGAAGAAAACGGAGTTTTTCACTATTCTGTTAAATAACCAGACACCTTAGCCCTGTTAGTTTTCCAGTAAATAAATTGTTTATTTTCAAAATTTTTGATATATTGAAGGAGTTCAAATTGAATACGTTTAAAATTCAGGTACAGATAGGCTGTTAAGCTTATTTGTTTAAAAGGGAAATCGGTGTAAATCCGATGCTGTCCCGCAACTGTATTTGGGAGCGAACTGAAACGACCCACTGTTCTCGATCATAAGAGAATGGGAAGGAATCAGGGAGCGATGATCATAAGTCAGGAGACCTGCCTGTTTTTAGCGAACATCAATACCTACGAGGATAGGGGGTGTTAAGTGCGAGTGAAAAGAGTATGGACTGGTATGTCTCGGCGTCCTATACTCTCTGTAAAATCTAGAATCTCAACTTAACAACTTCTCTGGAAGTTGTTTTTTTTATTTCATTTAACTAGAGGTGTTAATGTGGCTCCATCAACGGATCATTATGTAAATCAGTTCAAATCTTGTATTATGAATCATTTAATTTCTTCTGCTTCCGGATCTACTCTTGAAGAAACTTACAGTAATCTAAAAAAAGACCTGCTTTTACAAGAAACAGATCAACAAGAGCTGCACTCTCTGAAGAAAGCATTTGCGATCGTTCAGGAAGAAATATTCGGTCAGCCAAATCGATCGTCCATAAAATAATTTCGTCTGTTTTTTTGAAAGCGGTTACTAATGAGGAGGGGTATTATGGCAGAACAAACCGCCTACAAACCCGGATTAGAAGGTGTCATTGCAACAGAAACCAAGCTTTCTTATTTAGATGTTGATGCAGAAGAAATCGTTTTTCGCGGATATGAACTTATTGAGCTTAGCAGGAAGAAAAGTTATATAGATGTTGTTCACCTTTTATTGCACGGAGAGCTGCCTGAAGAAAGTGAGCGTCTTGCCCTTGAGAAGGAATTGAAGCAGGAATACAGCCTTCCTGACGAATTCTTCACATTAATTCGTAAGCTGCCTAAGAAAACTCATCCAATGGACGCTCTTAGAACTGGAATATCTGTACTCGCAGGTTACGAAAAAAACTTAAAAGAGCGGGATGCAGAGCAAATTTGCCGAACAGCTATCAAGCTGTTAGCCAAGATTCCTAACATCGTAGCAAACAGCTATCATGTGCTTCACGATGAAGCGATAGTTGTGCCGAAGGACGACCTTCCTTACAGTTCCAATTTTTTATATATGATTACAGGAAAAGAGCCGACTCCAGCCGAAGCTGCCTTTTTTGATCAATCTCTAACGGTATACAGTGAACATGAAATGCCTAACTCAACCTTTACAGCTCGTGTTATAGCATCTACCAATTCAGACCTTTACGGGGCTTTGACGGGAGCGGTTGCTTCTTTAAAAGGCAATCTTCACGGAGGAGCAAATGAAGCAGTGATGTATATGCTGCTGGAAGGAAAAACAACCGACGGCTTCCGCCGCCTCTTATATGAAAAGCTCCGCAGCAAAGAGAAGATCATGGGATTTGGACATAGAGTCTATATGAAAAAAATGGATCCTAGAGCCGTTTTAATGAAAGAAGCATTAAGAGAGCTTGCTGAAAATAAAAAAAGAGAAGATCTTTTTGAGATGTGTGAAGCAGGAGAACAGCTGATGAAAGAAGAAAAAGGACTATATGCGAACCTTGATTATTATGCCGCTCCTGTTTATTACCTGCTTGGCATCCCTATTGATTTATATACACCCGTTTTTTTCAGTGCCCGTACGCTCGGGCTGTGTGCACATGTCTCCGAGCAGTATGCTAATAACAAGCTGTTCAGACCAAGAGTTCTTTATACAGGCCCACGCGGACTGCATCCTTAAAAAATGCCGGGTCCGCCCCGGCTTCCATTTAGAAATACATCATTTGAAAAGGTGGAGATAAATTTGTCTGAAGTGAAAGTAAAGCGTGCCCAGACTACGGATCAAGTGTTAGAGAGAATCGCTGAATATGCCGTGTATGGAGAAATTACAAGCACAGAAGCACTGGAAACATCTCAATATGTGCTGCTCGATACGTTAGGTTGTGGTTTCCTTGCCCTGCGTTACCCGGAATGCACAAAGCATTTAGGCCCTATAGTTCCAGGAACAGTCGTCCCTAATGGTTCCCGCGTTCCCGGGACATCTTATGAACTTGACCCTGTCCATGCCGCTTTTAACATTGGATGTATGATCAGATGGCTTGATTATAATGATACTTGGCTCGCAGCAGAATGGGGGCATCCGTCTGATAACTTAGGAGGCATTTTAGCCATTGCTGATTATATCAGCCGCAGGCAGATCGCTGATGGAAAAGATCCGCTTACGATGGATACAGTGATGGAATATATCGTCAAAGCTCACGAAATTCAAGGAGTGTTAGCTTTAGAAAACAGTCTGAACCGTGAAGGTCTTGACCATGTTCTTTATGTAAAAGTGGCGACTACAGCTGTCGTTACAGCAATGCTCGGAGGCAGCAAAGAGGATGTTACGAACGCTGTTTCTCAAGCATGGATCGATAACTCCAGCCTGCGGACATACCGCCATGCGCCAAACACAGGTTCCAGAAAATCTTGGGCAGCCGGTGATGCCACAAGCCGCGGTGTACGTCTTGCTCTAATGACGATGAATGGAGAAATGGGCTATAAGACCGCTTTGTCTGCTCCTAAATGGGGGTTTCAGGATGTCCTCTTTAGCGGTAAGGAATTGACGCTTGCCCGACCATTTGGTTCTTATGTCATGGAGAACATTTTATTCAAAATCTCCTACCCTGCTGAATTTCACGCACAAACAGCTGCAGAAGCAGCCATAAAACTTCATAAGCAGATAAAAGGACGAATTCAGGACATTGAAAAAGTTACGATTACCACACATGAATCGGCCATTCGAATTATTGATAAGGAAGGGCCGCTCCACAACCCGGCGGACCGTGATCACTGCCTGCAATATATTACAGCCATCGGACTTTTATACGGTTCATTAAACGCAGACCATTACGAAGATGAAGTCGCCCGTAATCCTGAAATCGACCGATTAAGAAGCACAATGGTAACGATTGAAAACGAACAATACAGTAAAGATTATCTCGACCCTGAGAAGAGGTCCATTTCCAATGCTGTGCAAGTATTTTTTAATGATGGAACTTCTACCGAACAACTAGCGGTCGAATATCCAATCGGTCACCGCCGCCGTCGCGAAGAAGGGCTTCCCCTGCTGTTAAACAAGTTCAAGGATAACGTAAAGACACGCTTTCCTTCCCGCCAGACAAATCGGATTCTTAACTTGTGTGAGGATTATGGCTCTCTGACAAGAACACCAGTCACTCATTTTATGGAAGCTTTTCGGATTTAACTCAATAAGGTAAGGAGGATGATTTCATGACGTGGATGGTAGAACCTAAATCAACCCAGCCGGAAAGAGCACAAGCCTTTAAACAATTAATGAAGCAACCCGAAATATTAAAAATACCAGGTGCACATGATGGAATGTCAGCCAAAATCGCCAAAGATACAGGGTTCCAGGCGATCTACTTATCAGGTGCTGCCTATACAGCGAGCCGGGCGCTCCCGGATCTTGGGCTTATTTATTCCAATGAAATGGCCGAGAAAGCTCAAGAGCTAGTCAGAGCCTCTGACCTCCCGCTGCTCGTTGATATCGACACAGGCTACGGCGGAGTGATCAACGTGGCACGCGCCGCTAGAGAAATGGTTGAGGCCGGAGTCGCCGCTGTGCAAATTGAAGATCAGCTTTTACCTAAAAAATGCGGACATTTAAATGGAAAAAAACTGATTGAGACGGAAGAGATGATGCAGAAAATCCGGACAATTAAAGAAGTAGCACCTTCTTTAGTAATCGTTGCGAGAACTGATGCCAAATCAGTCGAAGGTATCGATAAGGCGATCCAACGCGCTAATCAATATGTAGAGGCCGGCGCCGATGCCATTTTCCCTGAAGCTTTGACCAGTGAAGAGGATTTCAGACAGGCTTCCTCCTCTATCCATGCACCGTTGCTCGCCAATATGACCGAGTTCGGGAAAACGCCCTATTTTTCGGGTGAGTATTTTCACTCCTTTGGCATGGATATGGTGATCTATCCTGTAACTTCTCTTCGGGTTGCGGCTAAAGCTTACGAGCGAGTTTTCACAGAAATTATGCAGAAGGATACCCAAAAAGGGAAACTTGAGGATATGCAGTCACGCGAAGAACTTTATGAAACTATTAAATACTATGATTATGAAGCGTTAGATGAAAAAGTAGCGAGGACGATTCTTCCGGAGATCGGTAAAGAAGATAAGTAAAAAGTTTAGCCTGTCACACTCAGTTTTCACTGAGTGTGGCAGCCTTTATTAATGAAAGAAAGTATTCTATTTTCTTTTGTATCAATAGTGAAGAAAAGAGTAGTTAACTAGACTTTTTTCTATTTAAAGTCAAAATAAAGACTCTACATCCATTTCCGCTCCAAAAACCTCCACCAAAGTCTTCTTATCTTTGTTATCCATCTGCGGTATGATTCCCAGCACAGGCACCTTGCAAAAATGCTCAATTAACTCAGGATTTGTTTGTTCTGCCAGCCCTGCCGTTTCGGGATTAAAGCCATTGATTACAACCCCTATTACGTTCAATCCGCACCTTTGGGAATAATCGACCGTCAAATAAGTATGATTAACGGTACCTAAATCGGGACGGGCTACAATAAGGACGGGAAGATTCATATCTTTTATCACATCACTGACGAGAAAATCTTCTCCATAAGGAACGGCAATACCTCCCGCTCCTTCTACAATAGTAAAAGAATGCCTGTCTTTCATACGCTCCCAGGATTCTTTCACATCAGATTGAGTGACATACACACCTTGCCGCTTAGCAGCTAAATAAGGGGCCAGCGGTTCATCGAATTGAAAAGGAGTAATATCCGATGGCAGAGATTCATCGCCAGACATCGATTTTAAGATCATTGTATCACTTTCCGGGTCTTCTCTGTTATCCCCGCTTAACATCGGCTTGAATACACCAACATCTACCTCTTTTGCTGACAAAGCTGCTGCAATTCCTGCCGCTACAAACGTTTTCCCAATTCCTGTGTCTGTACCTGTAACAAAAATTCCTTGAGCCAATTAAATCACCTCCAGCTTTTTTCCGACTTTATAAAAGGCCTGGCAGATTTTCTGAATATCTCCTTCTGTATGTATGGCCATAACCGTTAACCGAATTCGGCTTTCCCCTTGTGGAACAGTAGGTGGCCGTATGGCTGGAGCGAATACCCCGTTATTTTCGAGTTCTCTTGAAAATTTCATTGCTTTATTAGAGTCACCAATTAGGACAGGTATAATGGGCGTTTGTTCTCCTTTGACGTCAAATCCGTAATAGAGCAGCTCTTTCCGAAGCCTGTAGGTCAAGTTCTGTAATTGATGCTGAAGCTGTGGGCTGCTTTCGATAATATCAATGGCTTTAATTGCTGCCGCCATAGTACCCGCCGGCAATGCTGTCTGGAAAACAAAAGACCTCGCCCGGTTTCTCAAATAGTCAATCAAAGATTTCGTCCCAGTAACAAACCCACCTTCCGTGCCGATTGATTTACTAAGTGTCCCTATAATTACATCCACAGATACACCAAAATGATCAGCTGTTCCTCTTCCGTTTTTACCTAAAATTCCCGTGGCGTGAGCATCATCTACAATGACATAAGCATCGTATTTATCTGCCAAAGCTTTGATCTCGAATAACGGAGCCATGTCCCCGTCCATACTGAAAACGCCGTCAGTTATGATAAATCTTCGTTTATAATGCTGACTATCGATTAACTCAGCTTGTAAATCTTCCATGTCTACATGTCGGTAAATATTTGTCTGAGCACGGCTGAGCCTGCAGCCATCAATAATACTGGCATGATTATACTGATCGCTTAAAATCATATCTCCTTCTCCGGCCAGGCTGGATATTACGCCTACATTGGCAAGATATCCGCTTGAAAAAACAAGGGAAGCCTCTTTCTTTTTAAACTCGGCGATACGCTTCTCGAGCTTCTCATGCCAGATCGTATTACCTGTAGTCAACCTTGATCCGGTGCTTCCCACTCCATATTCTTTCATTACCTTCACAGCTTCATCCGTGAGCCTCTGATCTCCTGCCAGGCCCAAATAGTTATTGGAAGAAGCCATTATGTTTTCCTTTCCTTCTACAAGAGATCTCCCTGATTGTACTGAAGGAGAGATCGTTCTAAGCTGCCTGTATAGATTCTGACCCTTAATTTGGTCTACTTCCCGTGCCAGCCAGTCAGTAGCTCGTCGCAGCAACGTGAAGCGCCTCCTCTATTGTCACGCTGTTAATGGCTTGTTTCATAATTTGAACCATTTCTTTTAATTCTGCTTCTGTACTGGCAAGAGGCGGCATAAAGACAACGACATCTCCCGTAGGTCTTGTTAAAAGTCCTAATTCCCTCATCTTTAATGATGCTTTATAAGCGGCTCTGCTTTCGAATGGAAAAGGCTCCTTCGTTTTTTTGTCGTATACTAGTTCAATCCCGCACATGAATCCAAGCTGCCGGATGTCGCCGACATGGGAAAGATCCAGTATATCTTCAAATAATTCCTGCAAATACTCAGCCTTTCTTGCCACCTGCTGATTAATTTGCTCTTTCTCAAATAACTTTAGGTTAGCCAATGCTGCTGCACATCCGAGCTGATTGCCCGTATATGAATGACCATGAAAGAAAGTCTTCAGATTGGTGTATTCGTCATAAAAAGCCTCATAAATTTTTTCAGTTGTATATGTAATCGCAATCGGCAGGTAACCACCGGTAATTCCTTTTCCTGCTGCCATAAGATCCGGCTCCACACCTTCATGCTCACAAGCAAACATCTTTCCGGTACGTCCGAAACCTGTCGCTACTTCATCAACAATCATAAGCACATCGTATTTACTGCACAGTTCCCGAACACCGGATAAGTAACCTTCCGGCAGGACAATCATACCCCCGGCTCCCTGAACCATCGATTCAATTGTCAGACCGGCTATTTCCTTATGATACTCCTTCAATAAGTTCTCCAGTGTTTCAAGCGCTTCATCCCGGCATTTCTCAGGGTCATTTTCTGGATAGCGATAAACATGAGGAACTGCTGTTTTAAACCCTTCGAACATTAACGGGCCGTATACTTTATGAAAAATATCAATAGCCCCAACACTAACTGCCCCAATGGTATCACCGTGATATCCATTTTTAATCGAAACAAATTTCTGTTTATCTTTTTCTCCAATATTCTGCCAATACTGATAAGCCATTTTTACCGCAATTTCCACGGCTTCTGCCCCGCTGTCCGAATAAAAGACTCGGCTTAAGGAACGAGGAGCTATTTTCACCAGTTCTTCCGCCAGCTCTGTAGCCGGAACATTTGTCATTCCAAGTAACGTAGAGTGGGAAATCTTTTGGAGCTGCTCACGTACCGCATCATCCAGTTCTTTCTTGCGATGTCCATGTACATTCAGCCAGACAGATGAAAAAGCGTCAAAGTATTCTTTTCCATGGACGTCCTTCACTTTAATTCCTTTACCGCTTTCAATGATTAATGGGTCACTATCGTAATCTTTCATTTGGGTAAACGGCAGCCATAAGTATTTTTTACTTTTTTCAATTAAATCCATTTTTCTCCTCCGCTTCTTTTAAGAACATTGAAGTTGTATCGCCTTAGATGGAACTTTCAGAGTATGAAACACCCTTCCTAAACTTATTGTTAACTTTATATTTTTAAAGTTTACATTATTTGATTATTTTTTCAAGGAGCTTTATCAAAATAAGTTAACCTAAATTTTATTAAGTTGACATAAAGACATTCCTTCTTCTATGCTTGTTCTATAAATAAAAAGGAGGGAAATCATGGAATCTTGAAATCTGTGAAAAAAATAGCCCTTATAAAAATGATATAAAGGTGGGATTACATGACAAATTGGAATTTAATAGCTGAAAAAGCCATTGACGGAACGGAAATAACAGATGATGAAGCTCTCTCTGTTTTAGAGTGTCCTAAAGAGGAATTACTGGAGTTGTTACATAGTGCGTATCAGGTTCGCAAGCATTACTATGGGAACCTCGTTAAATTAAATATGATCATTAACACCAAATCTGGATTTTGTCCTGAAAATTGCGGGTACTGTGCCCAATCCCGGGATTCCTCTGCTCCCATTCAAAAATACCGCATGATGGACAAGAACACGATTATTGAAGGAGCCGAGCAGGCTCACCGGCTGAAATCGGGAACGTATTGTATAGTGGCCAGCGGACGCGGGCCTTCAAAACGTGAGCTGGACGTTGTTACTTCGGCCGTAAAGGAAATTAAAAATAAATACGATATGAAGGTTTGCGCATGCCTTGGTTTGCTGAAGCCTGACCAGGCACGACAGTTAAAAGAAGCCGGCGTCGACCGCTACAACAATAACATCAACACTTCTGAACGCCATCACGATCAAATCACGACAAGCCATACATATCATGACAGGGTGGCCACTGTTAATCACACGAAAGAAGCGGGGATTTCCCCTTGTTCGGGTGTCATTGTCGGGATGAAAGAATCTAAGCAGGATGTGATTGATATGGCTCGGGCATTAAAAGAACTGGACGCTGATTCAATCCCTGTGAACTTTTTACATGCGATTGATGGAACACTATTGGAAGGTACAAATGAACTTACACCAACCTATTGCTTAAAGGTGCTGTGTTTATTCCGTTTCATAAATCCTTCAAAAGAGATTCGAGTATCAGGAGGAAGAGAGGTTAACTTAAGAAGCCTTCAACCGTTCAGCCTGTATCCGGCAAATTCGATTTTTGTCGGTGATTATCTCACGACTGCCGGTCAGGAAGGCACGAAAGACCATCAAATGCTTGAAGACCTTGGGTTTGAGGTCGAGTATACAAAGGAAACCGTGTGACTTTCTCTGGAGGAAAATAAGATGAAAAACAACAATACTCTATCACTTACACTAGTTGCCATATTTGCAGCGATGACTGCAATTGGCGCTTTTATAAGAGTACCTCTGCCCATGGTCCCTTTCACACTTCAAATTGTGGTGGTATATTTAGCAGGGTCTTTATTAGGAAGCAAGCGTGGGGTGCAAAGTCAGTTAGTCTACCTTTTCGTCGGTTTAGCCGGACTTCCCGTCTTTACTCAAGGCGGTGGGCTGGCGTATGTTCTGCAGCCTACATTCGGATATTTAATTGGCTTCTGCGCGGGAGCTTATGCCATCGGATTTATGATCGAACGCATTCCACAGCCGAATGTTAAACACATTATTGCCGCGAACCTACTGGGAACAATCATTATTTATGCGATCGGGGTTCCTTACCTCTATGCAGCTTTAAATCTATGGCTGAATATACCAACAACTGTTTCACATGTGCTGGCTGCCGGGTTGTTCAGTACTGTGGGCATAGACCTTGTGCTTGCTATATTCACGAGTATGCTGGCTGTGCGGCTGTATCCTATTTTTAGAAAGAGCCATTCTCGAAGGAAAGTAAGACAAGATAACTCGGAGAATGTTCGATCCATAGGTTAATAATAAAACAAATGAGAATACAGTATTACTGCATTTAGAAGAGGTTTATTCAGCCTCTTCTTTTTAATGCTTTCATTTACATGTCCATATCTTACCTGACAATCTGGCTTTATCCTCAAGTCTCTCATCTTCAAAGTTATGGAAGCTATCCCCCACACAATCACAACTGGTTGAATTTTTCAGATAATTATGTATAATTCGTCTCAGTAGCATTTTGCTATTCATAAAGGGGGAGACGAATGAATTCTATCAGCACCTTACTGGAGGTTTTTAAAAGCTTTTTAAGAGACGATCAAGTTTCTACTAATGAAACAATACGTGAACACCATAGTAAAGATGAATCTTACCATTTAGGCAGTCTGCCTGATATAGTGGTTTATCCAGAAAATACAGAAGAAGTTAGTTCTATCGTTAAAGTGGCGGATGCTCATAATATACCGATTACTCCGTTTGGTCTGGGATCAAGCCTGGAAGGTCATGTAATCCCTTACAACAAAGGAATCACTATAGATTTCACTTTAATGAATAAAGTGTTAGAAGTGAGAGAAAAGGACTTCCTCGTTAAAGTACAGCCAGGGGTTACCCGTTCACAGCTGAACAAAGAATTAAAAAAATATGGATTGTTTTTCACTGTTGATCCGGGTGCTAATGCAACTCTTGGGGGAATGGCTGCCACGAATGCCAGTGGAACAACCTCCGTTAAATATGGAGTAATGAAAGACCAGGTAAACGATTTAGAAGTCGTCCTGCCAGATGGTGATATCATTCATACCGGTAACTTGGCACAAAAATCAGCCTCTGGTTATGACTTAAACAGTCTGTATGTCGGTTCTGAAGGAACCCTGGGCTGTATCACCGAATTGACCCTGAAGGTTTATGGAATTCCTGAACATATAGTGGCAGGAAGAGCCTCTTTCCCTACGGTTGACGATGCGGTAGAAGCTGTTGTTTCCATCCTTCAGGCGGGAGTGCCAATTGCCAGGGTAGAGCTGGTCGATGAAGCATCGATCCGGCAGGTAAACCGCTTCAGTGACACTACCTATCAAGAAAAGGCAACATTGTTTCTTGAATTTCATGGAAATGAAGCTGGCTTACAACATGATGTCGACTTTGCAAAAGAGCTGGTTTCTGATCATAAATGTGAAGAAATTTATTTTGAGAAGGATAATGCTTCACGAAATCAATTATGGGAAGCCCGCCACAATCTAGCTTATGCTTATATTCACGGAAACCCTGGCAGGAAACTAATGGTTACTGATGTCTGTGTCCCCATTTCTGAATTAGCAGGAGCAGTGAAACATGGCAGGGAAAAAATTAAAGAATTATCGTTTGAAGCTGGAATCTTAGGTCACGTAGGGGACGGGAACTATCATGCTCTCTTAATGATTGATACAGAGAACTTAGAAGAAATGGAAAGAGCGGAGCTTTTTAATGAAGAAATTGTTAAATATGCTTTAGAACGGGGCGGGACTTGTACCGGCGAGCATGGGGTTGGAAGAGGGAAAATGAAATACCTTCAGCAAGAACATGGAAAAGCCCTTAATGTCATGAACAATCTTAAATCAGCTCTTGATCCAAAAGGTATCATGAATCCAAATAAATTGGTACAAGGGAGAAAACAATGAAACTATTAGAAACCATCAGTAGAATTGCCGGTAAATACTTTGCATTCTGGGTGGTCGGAATAGCATTAATCGCTTTCTTTTTTCCATCACCATTTGTCAGCTTAAACGATTATATAACCATATTGCTAGGGGTAGTTATGTTCGGAATGGGACTTACTCTTAAGCCGGTGGACTTCAAATTAGTCTTAAAAAAGCCAATTCCCGTTATTATTGGGGTAGCAGCACAATTTATACTAATGCCTTTAATAGCTCTAATGCTTGCCTATATTATGAATTTACCTGCTGAACTCGCTGCTGGCTTAGTGCTGTTAGGTTCTGTACCTGGGGGCACAGCTTCCAATGTAATGGTCTATTTGGCAAGAGGTAATCTGGCCCTTTCTGTTGCCATGACTTCTTTATCTACCATGCTTGCGCCAATTCTGACACCACTTATTTTATTAGCTCTAGCTGGTCAATGGCTGCCAGTAGACCCAGCAGCCATGTTCTTATCCATTGTTCAAGTGATCATCATACCTATCACTCTAGGCGTTTTAATCAGAAAATTTTTCCCTGTTATAGTGGATAAAAGTACCGCTGTTATCCCTTTGATTTCTGTAACAGCAATCATTGTCATTGTCTCTGCCGTTGTAGCTGCCAATGCAGGAAGCATTGCCACTTCTGGATTGTTAATCTTCTCAGCAGTTATGCTTCATAATCTTCTCGGCCTTTCTTTGGGGTATCTCACTGGTTTGCTGATGCGCTTAGATGAAAGTAATCGCCGGGCAATTTCCATTGAAGTTGGCATGCAAAACTCCGGTCTGGGCGTTGCCTTGGCAACGGCACATTTTGGACCGCTTGCTGCCCTGCCAAATGTAATTGCTGCCGTTTGGCATAATATTTCAGGACCAATTCTGGCAACCGTTTGGTCAAAAAAGCCAGTAGATCAAAAAGACATAACCACTGGCTCTGAGGACTTAAAAACAAGAGTGCAAAATACAGGAAACTAAGTGACTCGACTTTCAGCTAAACACCTCAAAGAGGAGCTGCCTAAAGTAGAACAGCTCCTTAGTAATATCTCTTTATTCACTTTCCGTATCATGCGTTCTTGCCCCTATATAACGGGAAGGCCAATAATCACTTGTCGTTAAATCAATAACTGTTACTCCTTGAGAATTCGTCGTTACTATAATCTGATTGTTCCCTGCATAAATCGCCGGAATAATACTGGAGCCTTGAAAGAAAAAGATATCGCCAGGCTCTGCAGATTTTCTGGAGACCTCTGTTCCTTCTTTCCATTGCTGACTGCCATACCTCGGTAATTCGTACTGTAGTGCTTGCTTATATACATATTGAACAAAACCGCCGGTATCAAAGCCTTCTTCAGGCGACACGCCTCCTTGAGTGTATTTTGTTCCAGTTAGCTGATGAGCTTCATATACCGCTTCATTCTCATATTGAATGGCCGTATCATCGAAGCTTTTAGCACCGGTATAATGGTCACGCCAGTACTCACTCATATAAGAGATTGTAGTCTGTCCCTCTTCACCTGTTGCATGGGCGATATAATCATCACCCAGATAGATGGCCGAGTGGGAAATTCCTTCCTGCCATGTCCCGGAGAAAAACAGCACATCTCCCGGCTGGAGATCTTCATTGCCGAGTTCATATTCTTCAACATCCAGGTCCTTGCCTACTTTCCATTGTTTATAAGTAATCCTTGGGAGATAGACATCCATAGATTCACGGAATATCGTTTGAATAAGAAAAGAACAATCAAAAGCCTCCAGCGTACTTCCGGTCATTAAATAAGGCGTCCCTAAATAATTCATAGCTTCTTTTACAGCAGGGTGATCATGGTCTTCGTACATCTCCGGCTTCGATTTTTCTAGAATCTCATCCGTAAAACGTGAAGCACCCACATAGCGTTCCGCATAATAACTGTGATAATTTAAGCTTCTTTCCTGTACCCCGGATGGTGTGGAAATAATAACCTCATCATTGCCTGAATAAATGCCTGAAATTAATTCCTTCTCATTGTTTTCAAAAAAGACGAGGTCTCCAGGTTCCAAATCTTCCCGGGCTACCTTCATACCAGACTCATATTGGGAAGAAGGATGCTTCGACCTCCAGCTTCCGGTAACCTCTTTAAACACATAATAAATAAAACCGCCGGTATTAAACCCCTCTTCTGGATTGGAACCATTTCGTTTGTAAGAACTCCCAATAAGCTCTTTGGCCTGTGCTACAATTTCATCATCTAAAGAAGGCGGTGACCCATTTTCTGTATAACGTTTAGCCCCTTGATAAGCGTTCGACCAATACTCACTGGTTTCCAGGTTTCTCTCAGATATTCCATTACTCGTCACGATAACAAAACGTCCATCATTTATGTATATCCCGGACATTAAATACGTTCCTTTAAAAAATACGATATCACCCGGCTGAAGCTCATCTACACTATTTCCCTTTACCCACTGGTCGGCTGCACCTCTGGGAAGAGAGATTGATTTCGTCTCCTCATAAATATACTGAACAAGTTCAGAAGTAATATAACCTTGTTCATTATCACCGACCATTTCCAGAGCAAGTTCAGCTGCAGGGTCCAGTTCCTCCGCTTCAGCTACACCAGGAATAATTAAAAAACTGAATAAAACCATTGAAAAGAAAATCTTCTTCATAACTTTACACCTCCATAGCCTAAATTAACTATCATTAAAGAATAAGAGTAAACCACTCATTGTTTAAGCATACAGTCGGAGATCCCTGAGGGTCTATGGGTATTTTCAGTCAAAAGATTATCCTTCTGTTCCAATTTTCAAATAAACACACTCTCACTTATTCCCCCTTTTGGTCCTTTTAATGGAAAAAAGCAGAAGCCCCAATGAACGGGCTTCTGCTTTTTAGGAACTAGTGTGCCATCATTTCATGGGCAATATCATGACCATCCATATTTGATGGATAATAAGTCGGCCAGTGGTTAACTTCATCTAGTAAAGCTTCTCGGTCATCACCCCAATACAGGTGGTAGTGATCAGCTTTCGTCGGGTAGATACTATGATCACTAAATTGAATGTATTTCGGAAGTCCTTCTGTTTCTTCTTTTAATTCAAAAATGTATCTTACCCCACGATTACCGGCATCGTACGTAAGAATTTCATAACCATCTGAGACATACTCCCCAGATCGCTCTTCTCCATTTTCATAGAAAGTGACAGTTTCTCCATCTATGGCAATACGATCAACATCTGTCTGGTATCCTGTTTCATAATATTCCTTGTACTCTTCAGCTGTTTTGTCTCCTTCTTGCTCGGCTTTATGTTCATAAACTTCATCAAGAGTACCGTCCTCGTGATGTGGATATACGGACTGCCAGTCTCCTTCCCAATCGGAAAGCTCTCGATCCTTCACTTGACTGTCTTCAAAATACCCATCATAAATCTTTTGTGCTTCTTCATCATGAGCATGGCTGTGATCGTGGTCATGATCTTCGTTAGATTCTTCTGAGGCTGATGAAGGCTCTGATAGAGCGGTAGATAGGACTTCTAAGTTTCTCTGCATGAGTGTAAAGTAATCATCTTTATTTTCAAGATCTTCTTCTGTTAAAACTGATAAATTGTGGATACGTAAAGTCTCAGCATCAATTTCCTTTCGAACAACATCTGCTACTCTCGGTGTAATGTTCTGTTCGAACAGCACATAATTTAACCCGTGGTCTTCAGCAGTTTCTACAATATTCTGCACTTCTTTTTGAGAAGGCTCGTTTTCAGGGCTTAATCCTGAGACAGAGATCTGCTCAATTCCATAGTTTTTCTCCCAATAGCCATAGGCCGCGTGAGAAACGATAATTTTATTTCCTGGTAAGCTTTCAATCTCTGTCTGAAACTCTTTATCTAGATTTTCAAGTTTTTCTTTCAGATTTTCAAAGTTTTCATTAAACGTTTCTTCCTGCTCCGGATTTAATTCAACTAACGTATCTTTTATATTCTCTGCCATTTCAATGGAACGAACAGGATCAAGCCACACGTGCGGGTCCTGATCACCGTGATTATGTCCATCATGTTCCTCCTCATGACTTTCTTCGTCGTGAGCATGTTCATCTTCGTGACTCTCTTCTTCCCCATGACTGTCGTCATGTTCATCTTCATCGCTGTGAGCATGCTCTTCCAAATCAATTCCCTTCGTTGCTTCAAGAATTTTAACATCTTCTGATTCAATAGATTCAGAGATATTGTCCGCATAAGGCTCTAATCCAGCACCATTGTAAATAAAAGCATCCGATTCAGCGAATTCGATCATCTCTTTTGTAGTAGGTTCATAAGTATGAGGATCTGTCCCCGGCGGCAGAATAGACTCTACGGAAGCAGCATCTCCTGCGATTTGTTCAGTAAAGAATTGAAGGGGGTAAACCGTGGTAAATACCTTTAACTCTACTTTAGAATCCTGAGATGCTTCTTCGCTTCCATTCCCGCCTGTCTCTTCCCCGCTGCAGGCAGCCAATGTGAAAATGACAATAAATAAACTAAGTACTCCTGTTAATTTCTTAAACAATTGCTCTCCTCCTTTTATCCCATGAATATTTTATCGTAATCATTACGTTTTGTAAATAGTAATCATTACACTTGTCGTATAGACTTAGGGACATTGAGGACAGATCCCATATACTTCAAATTTGTGATTTTCAACGTAATAACCTTTAAGGGTGTTTTTCACAAGCTCCATTGGACATAGCTCGATGACTTTGGCTGCCCGGCAAATCTTACAAATAAAGTAATGCTGATGATCAGGTCCTGCTGCAAGCCGAAAATGCTTTTCTCTATTAAGCTCTGTAGTTTCTAATAATTCTTCATCTGTAAGTAGATATAGATTCCTATAAACTGTTTCATAGCTTACGCTTGGAAAATATTCCTGTATTTTATTTATAATATCCTTTACTGGGTTATAGTGATGCTGATCCATGAAAATCTCCAGCATTCGTTCCCTTTGCTTTGTATGTTTTTATCCTTTTTCTTTCAGGGTATTAATGACAGTTTGTAAATCCACAGTATTTCACCCTTAACTAAAAATGATAGATTTATATGGTGCGGTTTCCTAAATAGACATAGCAATTTTTTCTTTTACCAGCTTGCCTTCTTCACTCCTGGAATCTGCCCTTTATGAGCATATTCTCTAAAGGCAATACGAGACATTTTAAACTTTCTCATATAACCACGCGGTCTTCCTGTCACTTGACACCTTCCCGTGAGCCGTGTCGGAGAGGAATCCCTCGGCAGTTTTCGCAGGGCTTCATAATCTCCTTTTGCTTTAAGCTCTCTCCTCTGTTCAGCATATTTCGCTACCATTTCCTGTCGTTTCTTTTCTTTAGCAATCTTTGATTTTTTCGCCATGTTTCTCACCTTTCTTCCATCATATTATATTTACTATTTGCACAAGTGACTCTCCACATCTTTATAAACAGCACTTGGTGTAGTACTCGATTGTCCTGCATATTTGCCACTATAGGCTGTGGTTGGCTGATCCATTTCTGCCATAACCAATTGACAGATTCTCCACCCTTCTATCAGTTCAATCGGAGAACGATTTGCATTGAAAAGCTCAAGAGTTATACGGCCTTCAAATCCCGGGTCAACCCATCCCGCATTCTGAACAAAGAGCCCCATTCTTCCAATTGAACTTCTTCCTTCAACAAACGCCGTTAAATAATTTGGAAGTTTGATCCACTCTTTCGTTGTCGCAAGCATAAAAGAATGGGGTGGAATTATAATAGATTCCTGTTCTCCGATATAAATGTCGCGATAGGAAGCACTTTCTCTCATTGATAGTCTGCCTGTACTATGCTCCTCTAAAGTCACAAAATGGCTTCCAAGTGTTAAGTCTACAGAAGCTGGCTGAATATGGGAGTGTTCCAATGGGGTAACTATCAATTCTTCCTTTTCCAAATAGTGGCGAATAGTTTGACTTGATAGAATCATTTCTTCCACCTGCTTCTTTCCTATTGTGTAGAAACTTCCCATGTAAATGGATCTTGCATGTCCGCCCATTCCTGGTCCATTTCCCTTGGAGTCAGTAAACATTGATCCAATTCTTTAATGATCGCTTCTTTCTCCAGGTCTACTCCTATGAATACTAGATTTGTTTTGCGATCGCCAAATTCCACGTCCCAATCGTTTAATATCTCAGGATTTTGTTTGATCGTACGGTCTTTTTGTTCTTTAGAGAGTGAAGCTACCCAATAGGAAACAGGTTCAATTGAGACAGACGGACCGGCCTGGGATAATAAGAGAGCCAGTTGATTTCTTGTAGCACACCAGGCAATCCCTTTTGCCCGTACAATTGATGCAGGCATTCGGCTGATCCAGTTATAAAACCGCTGCGAGTGAAAAGGAAGTCTTCTTTGATACACAAACGAGTGAATTCCATATTCCTCGGTTTCAGGAGTATGTTCCTCCGGTCCTGACATCAGCTCTTTAAGCCAGCCAGCCGATTGACTTGCTGTTTCAAAATTAAAATGATGGGTGTTTAATATTTTTTCTAGATCAATTTCACTAAATGTTGTACGAATGATTTCTGCTTCGGGCTGCAGGGTTTGTATCACATTAGTCAGTGCCTTTAACTGTTCTTCTGTCACCATGTCACATTTATTGAGCAGGAGAACATTACAAAATTCGATCTGGTCTATTAGTAAATCTGCTAGATTTCGTTCATCATCTTCTCCAAGAGACTGCTTTCGGTCAAGGAGACGATCCCCAGACTCATAATCATGCCAAAAGCGGTAGGCATCCACAACGGTAACCATAGTATCGAGACGACAGAACTGGGTAAGATCAATGCCCATTTCTTCATCTATATAAGAAAAGGTCTGGGCAACTGGCACAGGCTCGCTGATACCTGTAGATTCAATGACGATATAATCAATGTCCCCGGCCTTTGCAACCTTTTCAACTTCAAGGAGTAGATCCTCTCTTAACGTACAGCAGATACATCCATTAGACATTTCCACTAAATTCTCTTCTGTTCTTGATAAATGCCCCCCTTTCTCTACTAATTCTGCATCAATGTTAATTTCACTCATATCATTCACGATGACTGCGATTCTCATCCCATCACAATTGTTTAAGATATGATTAAGCAGTGTTGTTTTTCCCGATCCTAAATATCCACTTAAAACCGTAACAGGAATTTTTTCACTCATATTAAATCCCTCCATTTTTAATTAAATAAAGTAAATAAGATTATGGCCAGCAGCCATGTGCTCATTAATGAAGTCATCATCTGCCTTCCCATCAGCCTCAACGCATGTCCTCCTCCCATTTCCTTGTAAATGGAGAATAACGTCACTAAACAAGCGGACAAAGTGGAAGCTAAGTATACCGTGATGAACACCTGCCATATTTCCAGGGTATGAAGAAGGGAACCCTGCCCTTCATTCAGCACCATTAATCCGTCTTTCCTAAATATGGAGAAGATGATTCCAGGCGCCACATCCGGCGGCAGCGAAAACCCGGTTAATAAAGGAGCAATAAGTGCAGCCAATCCATTCATCAAGTTTAAATAGTCGAGGGTCGAAGCAGCCAGACAGATGATGATGAAAATCGGCATAGCCTGGACGATAAACTGTTTAAGAATTCCCTTAAGACGAAATATAGTGCCTTGCCATGTAATGGGCTGCAAATAAGGCAGGGAGGATACCGCAGAATGAGGGATAGACTTTCTCTCCCACATCCTCGTGTGGACTGCTCCTACAATAAGCAGCATAAAAATGTAAGGAAGAAATAACATCGGCACTCCAGCTGATCCAAATAATGATAAAGAAGCTCCAATCTGGTAGCTGCATGCAGAACCGAAAGAGATCATAGAAATGCAGGCCCCTCTCGTACAGCTGCTGCAGCTTCTGCTTTGCATCACCGCGACAACATTACACCCAAACCCCGTTAAAACAGGAGTTAAATCTCTTCCTGTTAGTCCAATTTTTATCAGCCAGGGAGTCAGGGCATGAGTAATGTGTTCCTGTACACCCGTCTCCTCAGTAATAGATACGCTTAAACCAATAAGAATAACGACAGGAAATGCCCACAAGAAGGAATACCAGCCTAAAGTTAATGCTCCATAATCTCCTATCAAAAGCTCCTGGAAGAACCGGGGGACATTCATAAGGCTGTTTGTTAAAGGATCTACCAGCCAATTTTCGGAAATCGGCTGAAAGTAACTTGAAAACAAATAGGCAATAAAGACTGGTAAGGCAAACATCCCGATAACCATAGATAATGCCAGAAGCGGACCTATCAACCGTTTGGATAGGAGTTGTTCAAGCCTGTGTTTCTGTTTTTCTTTTTGAGCAGTTGGAAGAAAAGTCAGCAAGTGATGGTTGAGATCCCAACTTGACGAGAATTGAATAGCCTTCCATAACTCTTCCTGTTCGTCCTGACTCATAGAGCGGCTGTTACACCATACTACTGGAACATTTAACAACTCTTTTATAAAACTTTTTTCCTGATCATCGGGGTTATATTTATCTTTATGGGTCGCTACCACCGTAACTTGCTTTCCCCTTAAATCCAGCTGTTCATCAAGTAGAAGGAGTTCATCTTTCAAATGAGGAGCCTTAACTACTAAGATGATTTCACGCAAATCTCCAGCTTCATCCATAGTCATTTGAGTAGTCTTACTGTCATCTTCGTATCGGATCCCGGGTGTATCTACCACTTGCACTCCGCCATACCTTTTTAATCTCCCCCTTGTAAAAACAACAGTGGAACCTTTCACATTTGTTTCAAGCCCTGCCTGATTTCCCGTTAAATGCCTAAAAAGGGCTGACTTCCCTACTGATTCGAGGCCTGCCAGTGCTATTACACCTTCCATTCTTCCCTCAGCAATCACAGCGCTCGCCACATCCTGAAAGATCTTCCAGATAGAAACTTTCCTTACGATAAAGGTCAAGAATATCCAAATTCAAACGAAGCCTGGATCCAACAGCCTTAGCAAGTATAGGAAATCGTTGACGAAACTTATAGATATAGCAGAATACATGACTATCATGCCGCAATTCTGGACCGCATAGAAACAATCCTTCGCATTTCGTAGATTCATCATGCTCATTGACTAAAGGTTTTCCATGGTCACCAAATTCAAAAAGATGGGAAACCATTGAAGTACTTCCTTTAAAACCTGTTGCCAATATAGGCGGGGTCTTAGAGGTAAATGAACGACCCTCTATTGTATTCACATAATAGCCACCATGGTCTTCCTTCCTTACAGATTGAACCGTTTGGTGTTTAAAGATTTTGATTCTTCCTTCAGGCACTGCTTCCTGCATTCGTTGAAACGTATAAGGAGATAAAATAACACTAGGATCACTGCTATCGAGCTTCCATGTTGGTGTTTTAGCGAGAACACGAGAACTTTTCTGAATTTCATTCAGCTGATAGGCAGCATCAAGTCCGCTTTCATAACCACCTATAACAAGGTAGTCATCCCCCTTCAATTCTTCCCACGAATGAATGTGGCTGTTATGGATACACAACTCTGCACCTGGGAATACCTCTAAATCCGGGTACTGGAACTCGCCAGCTGCCCAAACCACGAACTTACTGGAAAGCCCACCCCTTGAAGTGTTGATTTCAAATTGATGATTCCGCTTGTTTATCCCCTTTACTTCCACTCCTGTTTTTACAGGCAGATCATAATGTTCGGCAAGCAGCTCCAAATACTCCGCATACTCTTCTCCTGTAGGATGCTCTTCATTCAGCGTATAACCAGGAGAGGTCTTTGGAGCTGCCGCATTAAGGTCTGTCTGGCCAAACCCTTGTGATGGAAAAGACGGGGTGATAAACCTCATTTCTTGCGGCCAGCTCCGAAAGGATTCTCCTATCTCCCCACGATCAATAAGACAAAAACTTTTACAGCCCATCTGTTTCAAGAGGACACCTACTCCTATACCAGAAATACCCGCTCCTACAATAAGTACATCGTAATGTTTGTCCATACAAGCCCACCTCACTTTAAAAGTAATAATTACGATTTAAAAACAACAAAATTTTTTTACTCTGAAACGCATTTTCTGAATTGTTCTTCTAGGTTTTTTTTGTTTAAGTTTTTTCCGATAAATACAAGTTCACTTTTCCGAGGATCGCTTCCCCATAAACCCTTTTCTTCGCCGGCAAAAAGCATATGTACTCCTTGGAAAACAAAACGCTTATCTATTCCTTCTACATTCAGCACGCCTTTATAACGGTACAGGCTCTCCCCTTGCATTTGAACAAGAAACGAAATCCATAGGTTTAGCTTTCGTAAATCGAGGGGTCTATTTTCTTGTAAGGATATAGAAGAGATTTCATCATCATGATAATGGTTCTGATCGTCATTGGGTGAAAATCGGGAGGGAACTTCGACCTTTTCCTTCAGGTCAAATGAATAAATCCCCAGCACCTTTTCCAATTCAATCAGACTGTTTTCACATAAATACTTCGCAGCAACAGGGTTAATTTTTTCTAACCGTTTCATTAACCGTATCAAGTGTTCATTTGAGACTAAATCTGTTTTATTAAGTAGAAGAATATCAGCAAAAGCAATTTGGCTTAGTGCTTCATCTTTCTGATCTAAATGTTTTGTTACATGTTTGACATCAATCAAAGCGCACACACTGTCTATGACAAAGTCTTCAATCATTTCCTTATCCATTAAGAATGTTTGAACTACGGGAGCAGGGTCGGCAAGCCCTGTCGTTTCTATAACCACACGGTCAAACTCGATCATTCTTTCCTTTCTAGAAATAGCGAGCATAGATAGAGTATCAATTAAGTCTTTACGCACATTACAGCAAATACAGCCACTATTAATTTCTATAATCTCTTCTTCCGTTTTCTCAAGCAGTTGATCATCAATCCCTATATCTCCAAACTCATTGACAATAACAGCTACTTTCTCATCAGAATTTTTAAGGAGATGGTTAAGAAATGTTGTCTTCCCTGCTCCTAAATAACCTGTTACGATTGTTACAGGAATTCTTGCCTCATTCTCTTTCATCTTCCTGCTCCTTTAACCATTTGTCTAAAGCTTGCCAAGGCATCAGTGCACAATTATGTCTTGCTCTAAGTTTGTGTACACCTTGCAGTGCAGCAGCATCCCCTAAATCGATATCTTCCTCTATTTCACCATCCCTTATTAAACGTTCAAAAGCATCTCTCTTAATAAATACTTCCTCCATCGATTGGTTTTTCAATAGATCTGTCATCATCGAACAGGACGCCATACTAATACTGCAGCCTTCTCCTTTGAAAGATAGATCTTCAATACCTGCGGGTCCTGTTCGTAAATACAAGGTCATGACATCACCACAGGTAGGGTTTTTATAATGAACCTTGCTTATATTACTCTGCTCAGATAGTTCCCTGTAGTTACGTTTATATTTCGCGTGATCTAACACAACCTGACGATATAAATCGTCCAGCATGAAAACCCTCCTTCATATGCGTTCACTTATCAAAAGAAAGATTATGCAATAGATTAAAAGCTATCGAGGGAATGTTAACAGGAATATTTTTTGATCAAAAGGAACCCGCATTTGCATCCGTGCTAATTCTGTATAGTCTTTCCAGCTGACCGATTTGATCTTCGTATCAAGCTGATTGGCAATCTCTCTGTCAATTTGGTCGACTGTTTGCAAAAGGTCATAAAAAGTCATATTAAAGTGTCTGGCTGCACGTTCATGTGGAGACTCGCTTTTGAGACGAACCATAAACTCTTCTTTAGTAACTGATTCTTCCGCCATTTGATCTTCCATTTTGATAACATAGTTATAAATCTCTCGCTGCTCCTTAGGCAGAGTAGCGACTATCTTCTCCGTTAGTATATTTATTAAATAAATATTCATAATCTCACCTCTGAGTTTGTCAATATCCAGCTTCAAGTCTTTTTGATCACTGATATTTCCTTTTTCTCTCTTAACGCCTTCTGCAGGCAACATTAGTTATTACCCAATCTTAAATAGTAACCATTACTATTTAAGATGTTTAGAAATTAATTTAACACTTAATGCTTTAAAAAACAAGTAAAAGTTGCTTTTTTATTAATAGGAAGATAAACTATGAGCCATTAATCGTAATCATTACTTTATATTTCTAACAGGAGAAATGTATGTTAAATAGCACAACTAAGGAGTGAAAATATTATATGAAACATACTGAAATAAATATATTGTCAGGGTTTTTAGGTTCCGGCAAGACAACTTTACTTCAACAACTCTTAAAATTGGAAAAAGAGAGAAAGCGAGAGGTTGGTGTTATAATGAATGAAGCAGGTGAAATATCCATTGATTCTCATTCACTGCCCAACCACTCTCCGTTAAAGGAATTATTAAATGGTTGTGTTTGCTGTACGCTTTCTGGGAAATTAGAGTCGCAAATTGCCGATATTCTTTTTCAATATGATTTAGACGTTATCTATATTGAAACTACAGGGGTCGCACATCCAGTTGAAGTGTTAGATGCCTGTTTAACTCCCTATTTGTCCAATAAGATTAAAATTGGCTCAATCATAAGTATGGTTGATCCTAACAGCTGGACAGCACGCCACAAAATGAGAGGCCCCTTAAGAAAGCTGATTACTGAACAAGTTAAACATGCGGATATAATACTCAATAAAACCGACCAGTTAAAAAAGAAACATAAAGAAAAAATCATAGAGCAATTAGAATCCATAAATTCTAATGGAAGAATCATCCCAGCTAAATTTGCAGAGGTACCTCAGGATACGTTATTTAATATAGAAAGAATTCAACCAAGAGATCATGATCGAGAACAAACGATAGACCATCTGCATATAAAAACTTATGTTTACAAATTTTCTTGTCCTATAGATTATGAATTACTCGAAGAATTCCTCCAATTCATGCCAGATCAAATTTTTCGTATTAAGGGTTTTATACGTCTGAACGGTCAAAAGGAAACTTATCTTTTTCAATATGCATATGGAATGCCAAATCTCACCCCCTCTCCCCTGAAACTTGATAATAATTTAGTGTTTATTGGCGACAACCTTGATCACTCTCTTATAGAAGAAAAACTAAAAACCATCGAAAAAATGTCTGTTCACACAAGCAGAAATTAAAAAAGACAAGCAGAGCTTCTTAGCTCTGCTTGTCTTACTTTCACGTTCAGCCTCTATACTTTATAGCTAGTCCTTTTAAGAAATTTCTCGCGTACTGATCACCGAATTCCTTATAGTTTTTATGGCCTTCTTTTCTTAAAAGCGCACTTAATTCCCCTTTTGTAATCTTAACGTCTGCTGCATCTAATATATCGATAATTTCTTCACTTGTTAGCTGCAATGCAATTTTTACTTTCTTCAGCATCACATTGTTTACACTGGAATAATTCTTAATTGACCGATCCGGCTTATTAGGCTGGCCTGGCTTAGTTTCCTGCGGGCCTCTTTTGAACGTAATTAATCCATTCAAAAAGGATTCCAAAGTACTATTTGTACATTTAATATGAGCATCATTTTCAATAGCTTCCTCATCATCTGATCGGGTAAGCACCTTGGACACTTCTTCTTTCGTGAAATCTACACCGCCAAGTTTAAAAATTTCCACCATATCCTGATCTTTTATATCGAGTGCATATCTTAATCTGATTAATATATCATTATTATCCATTTAAAAACCTCCATAATTCTTACTTATTATTCTAAACTGTCCTTATCTCGCCATACTATAACAGGCTTTTTACTTGTTCAGCAAATGCTTCCCCATCGATTACCTTACGGCCGCCTCCTTGAACGAAATGCGGCCGTCCTCCACCTTTTCCTTCAATTAAAGGTAAAACCTGTTTGGCAACCTCATTCATATTCCGTTCAATCTCTTCACCATGTGCTAGTACAAACTGCAGCTGCTCATCTTGTTCACTGATCAGAATAATGTAGGAATCTTCAATTTCTGTAACCATCGATTTTCCTAAAGTCTGGAGGGACTGCATGGAACGATCTTTAAAAACACGGTGAATAACCTTGTCCCCTTGTGACGCTGAAATGATCTCCTGTGCTTCATAATGAATCAGCTGCTCTTCAAGCTCGGCAATTTGCTTATCTTTCGCTTTGCCAGCCTGCACCAGTTCTTCAACCTCCTGTACAAGTTGAGGTTCTGGTCTTGGAATAATTTTTTTCATATTTGTCAGTATCTCGTGCTTCTCTTCAAGCTTTTGTAACACTCGAGTTCCGCAAATAAACTCCAGGCGTACCTGCTTCTTGCTTCTCGTCCAGCCTAGAAATTTAACAGCCCTGACTTCCCCTGTAGTGCGCGGGTGTGTGCCGCCGCAACCGTTATAATCAATGTGGGGAATAATGACAAGACGAACTTTCCCATCTACAGCGAGAGATTTGCGAAGGGGATACTTCTCTGCTTCTTCAACAGACATCCATTTCGTTTCAACAGGTGAGTTGCCAAGGATAATCTCATTTACCCTCTCCTCCGCTGCTTTCATAACGTCTGCAGAAAGCTGTTCCGTATCAAGGTCGATCGTCGAAGTCTCTTTTCCTAAATGAAAGCTTGTCGTCGGAATTCCAAACTGATCATGAAAAACAGCTGAGATGATATGCTGGCCGTTGTGCTGCTGCATATGATCAAAACGCCGCTTCTGATCTACAATTCCCCGAACGATTTCTGTTTCGGCCGGAAGACTTTCTTCTATATAATGGCGCACCTCGCCGTCAGCTTCTTCTACATCGATTACTTTTACCCCATTCAACATTCCTTTATCATGAGGCTGCCCGCCTCCCGATGGATAAAAGGCTGTCTCCTCAAGCACCAGAAAAAAACCATGCTCATCCTGATCTCTCTTTATAACCTTTGACTCAAATTCCATCTGATAAGGATCTATGTAGTATAGCTTTCTCGTCATTATAACTTCCTCCTAAGTTTTCCTAGAGGTATCGTAACACGTTTTAGCTTATAGAGGGGAGGGCACAAAAATTGCCTGTTTGCTTCCACATCAATTGCGTCAGCGAACAGGCAGGAGAATTTAAGCTTTCTTTTTGTCAAAATCAAATTTAATTTTATAGTCTTCATCCAGTGTTAATGCAGTACTAAATGATTTCTTTCCTTTAAACCCTTTTAGGACCTTCGTTCGTTTCTTCTCACATAACGTTTTTATCATATTACTTGTTAATGTCTTTCCAGCTAATCTTTTTGGAAAGGTAACTGTACATCCTTCTTTATAATTGGAACAGGCGTAAAATTTATAGCGGTCGATAATTGAACCCGTTGAACAGGCCGGGCATTTAGCGACAGGCTCATTCCACTTTTTCTTTTCTCCCGTACTCTTCACTTGAACCTGCTGAATCGAATCGGGAGTCTCTTGAATGAGCTTTTCAATAAACTGACCCGTCTGCTTAAGAAACACTTGCTGTGATCCTTCACCACTGCCTATTTTCTTTAAATATGATTCCCACTTTGCTGTCAGAGATGGACTTGACAGCAGCGTACCTTCAATGGCTTCACAAAGCATAATTCCTTTAGAAGTGATATAAACGTTGTTCTTTTTTACTTCTATATATTTCTGTGCCTTAATTGTCTCAATAATACTGGAACGGGTGGCTTCAGTTCCGAGCCCTTCGACTTCTTTTAAAATCTCTACATCTTCCACATCGTCCATCAGCTTTCCACATGTTTTCATCATGTTGATCAGCTGGCCTTCGGTATATGGTTTAGGCGGCTGTGTCATGCTCTCTTTTATATGAACATGTGCACCTACCTGTTCGCCTTTTTGAACATGCGGCAGGTCTGCTTCCTTCTCCTGTTTTGCCTTAGGCTTTGGAAACAGTTCCTTCCAGCCGCGTTTCACTTCTCTCCTGCCTGTTGATTTAAATGGCAGGTCGTGGACATGTGTAAAAATTGTCGTTTCTTCATATACATAATCTCCGTGAAACATTGCCAGCGTCGTTGCCAGCACTTCACGGTAAATATTTTGTTCTTCACGAGTTAATCCATTCAGTTTCTTTTGTGAAGGCACAGATTTCGTTGGAATAATCGCATAGTGCTCCTGAACTTTACTGGAATTCACATAGCGTTTATTTGGCTTTAAGGAAACCGGAGAAAAGGATACATTTAACGTATCCTGATAGGCATTTAAATTTTTTACTAAATAGGAAAATTCACTTTCTGTAATAAAGTTGCAGTCCGTTCTCGGGTAAGAAACTAAACGCTTCTCATAGAGTTTCTGCATAATTTTAAGAACTTGAGACGGAGTATATTTCCAGCGTCTGTTCGCTACACTCTGCAGCGTGGAGAGAGAATGCAGCTTCGGAGCTTTTTGATACTTCGTTTTTTTGTCTACCTTCTCAACAATCCCTGTTAAGTCTTCCTTTTCTTTAAGTCCGTGTTTATCCATAAGCGCCTGAACCTTCGCCTTGTCCTTTTCCTTTATTTCAGCAAGACCTTTATAGTCTCCATCCTTTGATTGAAAAAGTCCTTCGATCTGGTAAAACGGCTCCGATTTAAAATTCTCGATTTCCTTATGCCTTTGGTAGATTAAATAAACGGTAGGCGACTGTACACGTCCTATCGACAGGTAGCTTGCATAACCTTTTTTTTGCAAAAGCAAAGTGAACAGACGACTGGCATTAATCCCAACAAGCCAGTCACTAATTTGACGAGCTTTCGCTTCCTCAAATAGTCGTAAGTCCTTCTCGTTCGTTTGTAAATTTTTAAAACCTTTCCGAACTTCATCCTTCTCCAGGGAATTGATCCACAATCGTCGAACAGGCTTGCCCTTTACACCGGTTAACCGGAGAATGCTGTAGAAAATATTGGATCCTTCGCGATCCACATCGGCCGCATTCACAATTACATCTGCCTGTTGGAACAGCTTCTTAACCGCTTGAAACTGGTCCCACTTTCCTTTAGAAACTTTTTCAAGGTAACGGTCAGGAACGATCGGAAGCTGATCAAGCTTCCACCGCTTCCATTCTGGTTTATAATCATGAGGCTCTTTTAATTCAACAAGGTGACCGACTCCCCATGTAATCGTTGCACCATCCGGAAATGTTTCGTCCGGCTTTAACTGTATATATGTTTTTGCTTTTTCCTGAATCGTAAATGCCTCTGCATAAGCCTTGGCCTGAGAGGGCTTTTCGGCTAAGATGACCACTCGTACCATGGTCTCTCCACTCCCTTCAATAGACCTTAAGATTACTATGGGATGAATTGGAAAGCAAGAGATGTGAGAGGAAGAAAATTAGATTAAATCTATTGTACTTTTAAAGTATGACGTTCTGCTGCAGACTGTATGAAAAAAAGCCTTACATTCAAACAACTGTAAGACTTACAAAGAATGCTCCCATTTTACAATGTAATCTGCCTCTAAACTTGTTCTCTACATAACTATGTTATTATTCTTCCACATAAGGGATCGTTAGCGGTCCTAACGGGAGAACAGCTATACTCATATCTTCCCCGTACGTTTCCTTCAAATCCAGGATCGTTTGTTCAATGGAATCTATAGGATGCAGCATAGCCCCTTTGACTTGTTCATTTGTCAGAGTAGAATAAATGTGAACATCGGCCCATACTTGAACAACCGCTTGCTTCTGGACTTGCCATTGATCAAACATCTTAAATTCCGGGTCATTGATCATGTTCAGCAATTCCTGCGGCGACTCGGCCATATCAAAAATCTTTGAATAGTTTCCGTGGTCTGGGAGTCCATCTGAACATTCTGCAGCTACAATAATGGATCCGCCTTTTTTAACAATTTTGTGGGCAGCACTCATTCCTTTTACGGCCTGATATAAGTTTTGATCCAGAGGATAACCAGAGTTGGAGACTATGACAACATCGAATCGTTCTTCACATTTAAACATCGAATGTTCTTTAGCAAAATCGCAGCCTATATCATGAGCTTCATATAATTCACCAGCAAACACCTTTGTAATGTCTTTCTCCCGGTTCAAGGTAACGTTCAGCATAAAATCAGGTTTACAGTAACTATTGATTTCACGGGTCATATCTTGAACCGGGTTATTCACCATATTGCCCCAGGTCGATAAAGGATCACCAATCATCCGGGCATTATGAAAGGTCATAATCGTTTCAATTCCCGCAATACCAGGCATAATTCCTTTTGGCCCTCCGGAAAACCCTGCAAAAAAATGCGGTTCAATAAACCCTGTTACAATACGAAAGTCGGATTCTACATAATCTTTATTTAAATAGATATCACATCCAAATTTACTTTCCCCCAAATTAACGAGCTGCTCCTTATCGTGACATCGATTGTTTACGATGCGGATATTGTCGACGACCCACTCGCCCAGCATCTCAATAAATTCTTCTCTTGTTTGGTCACGGTGAGTTCCCGTACCGTTAATAATGACAAAATTCTCAAGAGGCACATGGTCCAATTCTTCAATCAATAAAGGGACCAATATATGATTTGGAGTAGGACGTGTGATATCACTGATTACAATCGAGACAATGTCCGTAGGGGCGACAAGATTTTTCAAAGAATCTTGCCCGATTGGCTTCCTCAAAGCCTCTCGGACAGCTTGCTTTTCATCTTTCAATTTCGGTAAATTTTTCGGTTCTATAATTAATGAATGGTCTGGAAGATCAACAGATAAACCGTCTTTTCCATATAAAATTTCGGTTTTCATAACTTCCCTCCTTGCACTATTAATTTTATCATAATATGGCTATCGCATTTCTGAAAGTAATGAAAAATCAGTTATTTTGAACCTTGTACTTACGAAAAGTAAAAAGAGATCAATCCAAACGCTTGGAATTGATCTCTTATCGATTGAGAATGTAGTTTTGAAGTAAAAGCTAAAGCTCTTCTTACCGATACTGCTTTCTTCGAACCCACATCGTCGCTGCCCATTTCTCTCGAGCAGTCACAGGGTAACCACCATGGAGGGTACGCTCATTGATCACAGGATTTGAATAAAAATATTCAAAGTACACACCCATACCTTTATGAGGGGACACCGATAAATTCATTTTTGGGAAGTAGGTTTCTCCTCCCTCTTCTACATCATTTAAGTAAAGAACAAGCGTGCTGATTCTCGGATTGTTCACTGTTTTGACTTTTGATTTAAAGTAATCGTAATGTGCTTTATATTCCTGACCTTGTTTGTAATTTAAAATATGAAGTCCTTCCCCATGTTCGACGGGTACGTTCATAATTTGGGCTATTCTCTTTTCGATCCTGGCTGCAGTGATATCATCATCTGGCAAAAAGGTGCTGCTGCTCGTCCGAATGTTATTCACTTCATGCTGTGCTCCTATTTTCGATCGGTTCAAGCGGTCTTTGGAAAGACGAATAAGCTCTTCGCATTCAGCGTCTGTAACTATATTTCCTAGTATAGCAATCTTAGGCTCTTCCATCTTAGCAATAATCGTTATTTCACGGTCTTCCGTAATAATTTTGTTCCCCGCATGATCGAAAATTGATGTTTCTTTCACATGCATTGTCACTTTTCATCAACCTCTTCTGTCATTGATAAAACGCTTACAAAAAAGCGTATATCCTCGAGGAAATAAAAGGATACAATGATATAATATCACCATTTTACTATTTTTTCTTTATTTTCCATAAATTTTACAATAAAAGTTTTATAGTCATGACCAGTGTCTAGTAAAATATTTTACTTAGAAAAAGCATTCCTCCAGGAAGAGGATGATTTCCTTAAAAGTTCATTCAGGACTCGTCCTCTTCTCTATACGTTTTAGTCAGATAAATGACGATTGTGAAAAAACATCCTCCGAAAACAAACCCTATTTTCATCCAAAGGGTCGGGGCGATATAAAACGCAGAAAATAGAAAAGAAAACCAGATCATAATGAGCATTGAGATTTTCGCTTTCACAGGGATCCCTCTGCCTGATTTATAATTTTGAATGTACGTGCCGAACCATTTGTTCGTCATCAGCCAGTTGTATAGACGATCAGAGCTACGAACATAACATGCTGCCGTTAACAACAAGAAGGGAGTAGTCGGCACGAGTGGCAAAACGATTCCAAATACTCCGAGAACAAGCGAAATACTTCCTATTATAACTAAAATGATTCTTACAAATTGTTTCATGAGTAAACTCCTTAACCCATAAGGTATAACTTCTTCCTATTCCCATCGTAACCTTGATACTATTAATTATTCCAGCGTTACTGCTCAACAATTCTTACCAAATACCTCACTATCCAAAAAAATCCTCCTGCCTTTAATTTCGGCAAGAGGTGATAAATCAACCTTTATTTAATATTATTCTCAGCTTTCAATCCTGAGATAAGCTAACTACGCCTAAGAGTTTTATCTGTATTTAATAGCCACATTTTTGACAGTAGTATAATTCTTCAATGCTTCCAGCCCTTTTTCACGGCCAAAACCGCTCTTTTTAAACCCTCCAAAAGGCATCTGGATCCCACCGCCTGCTCCATAGTTATTGATAAAAACCTGGCCGGAGCGAATCCGGTCGGCAATTCGATGAGCCTTGCCAATGTTTTCTGTCCACACTCCTGTCACGAGTCCATATTCCGTATCATTAGCAAGACGGAGGGCCTCATCTTCTCCTTCGAATTCAAAAACGGTCAGAACAGGGCCGAATATTTCTTCCTGGGCCGCTGGGTGGTTATGATCCAGCCCGTCAATTATAGTTGGAGCTATATAATATCCGCGATCATATCCACCAATGTCTAATTGTCTGCCACCTGTAAGAATTTCCCCGTCTTTATCCGCCAGCTTAAGATAGGCGATAATTTTTTCAAATTGTGATTTAGACAAGATCGGGCCAATATCTACATCATCTTTACCGGGGCCTACCTGCAATTCCTGGAAAGCATTGGTAACTTTTTCTAAAAATTCATCCTTCACTGTGCGGTCTATTAACAAACGCGATCCTGCTGAACAAGTTTGGCCGGCATTTTGGATGATCGCTTTGACTACACCTTGAATGGCTTTCTCCTGATCACAGTCAGCGAATACAATATTAGGCGACTTGCCGCCAAGCTCGAGGGTTACGGGGACTACATTCTCTGCCGCAGCTTTCATAACAGAAATTCCTGTCGGCACAGACCCTGTAAAGGTGACATGGTTAATATCAGGGTGTCCAGCCAGGCTTGCTCCTGCTTCCTTCCCGTATCCGGTTACCAAATTGAATACACCCGGCAGCAGATCCGTTTCATCAAAAAACTGCGCCAGCCGGTATGCAGTAGCTGGTGTGTCTTCAGCACTTTTAACTACAGCGGTATTCCCTGTCGCTATGGCTGCTGCGACGCTCCTTGAGATGATTTGGATCGGATAATTCCACGGAACAATATGTGCGGTGACACCAACTGGTTCTCTTACTGTAAAATCGAGAATGCCGTCTTCAATAGGGATGGTTTCTCCCAATATTTTATCAGCCACTCCTCCGTAAAACTCAAAATAACGAGCGGCTGCTTCCACATCTGCCTTTGCTTGAGTAAGCGGCTTACCGACATCCTGTGTTTCCATCATGGCGAGGGATTCTTTTTCCTCGCGAATTCTGTGAGCTATTTTATTTAACAGGTAACCTCTTTCATGTGGTTTAACTTTTTTCCATTCTTCGCTTTCGAATGCTTTCCTTGCAGCTTCGACTGCCTTATCAACATCTTCTTTGCTTCCTTGTGGAATTTTCCCATAAACACTCTGATCAGCTGGATCCATGACATCGATGAACTTACCACTGGTGGACTCCTTCCATTGGTTGTTAATATACATGAGCATTTCTTTCATCACTTAAAGTCCCCTTCCTCCATCAACGTGGAGCACGGCTCCTGTTACCATCATTGCCTCATCAGTCAAAAGAAAAGAAACGGATGCTGCGATATCTTTTGGTGTCACCAGTTCTCCCATTGGGACACTTTGCTTAAAAATGGTCTCTTTAGCCTGATCAACGTCTGTGCCGGCTGCTGCAAATTGGCCCAGCATGCTCGTATCACAGGGCCCGGGATGAACGGTATTAACACGGACTTTATGTTCAGCCAATTCAATGGCCAACGCTTTTGAAAAGCTTTCAGCCGCTCCTTTTGAGGCAATATAAGATTGCAGACCAGGGCGTGGTCTTACGGCAGATATGGAAGCAATATTTACAATCGAACCTTTTTGATTACTTTTCATATATTTAGCCGCTTCCCGACAAGTTAAAAAAAGCATGGTCGTATTAATGTCGATCAGCTTTCGCCATTCACTCAAACTGACGGATTCAATCGGTGCCGCCTGCTGGGCGATTCCTGCCGAGTTAACAAGGCCGTCTATTTTACCGAAGGTGTCGTTAGATTCCTGAAAGATTTTTTCAACTTGGAATTCATCAAGCATATTCCCTTTTATAACAAGGAGCCTTTCATGACTAAGTTCCTGGAGTTTATCTGTCTGAATATCACATGCCGTTACCATTGCTCCTTTTTCAAGCAGCCTCTCAACAATGGAAATCCCCATTCCGCCATTGGCCCCTGTGACGACGATTGCATGATTTTCAAGATTCATACTTTTACCTCCTCCAGCTGTTTTCGTACGTTTGACCGTATCGCTTCTCCCATTTCTCCCGTCGTGTGCTCTCCACCCAAATCTTTTGTCCGATATCCTTCTGCAAGGGTTTTTTCAATTGCTTCCACTATGATGTTATGTAAATCTTTTCTCCCCAGATGATCCAGCATGAGCGCTGTCGACCAGATTTGTGCAATCGGATTGGCCATTCCTTTACCGGCAATATCAGGGGCCGATCCGTGTACTGGTTCGAACATGGAAGGATAATCTCCCGATGGATTCAAGTTGCCTGAAGGAGAAATGCCAAGCCCTCCTACAAGAGCGGATCCTAGATCAGAAAGGATATCTCCAAATAAATTTGAAGCTAACACAACTCGAAAAGTGTGAGGACGCTGAACGAAATAGGCAGCCAATGCATCAACATACACTTTCTCGAATTCTACTTCAGGAAATTCATCGGCGGCTTTCTCCACCACTTCATCCCAGAATTTCATAGAATGAATGACCGCATTCGATTTGGTTGCACTTGTAACGCTTTCTCCATTATCTTTAGCATAATGAAAAGCAAAATCAGCTGCCCTCCTAATTCCTTTTTCCGTCATGATGGTATTCTGGACGACCATCGCTTCACTGGTATGGTCATACAGCCTTCCTCCGGAATTAGAATACTCTCCTTCGGCATTTTCTCGAATGATAACAAAGTCCACATCCTCACTGTCGGTTAAAGGAGAATGAATGCCTGATAACTTTTTAACAGGGCGAAAATTAATATACTGATTAAATTGTTTTCTGATCGGCATGATAAACTCCCAGACGGTAACTTCATCAGGTACTCTGGCATCCCCCATAGCACCAAACAGGATGGCATCAAACGAACGAAGCTTTTCCAACCCGTCTTCCGGCATCATTCTCCCATGTTCCAAATAGTATTCGGAATTCCAGGAGAACTCGTTCATTTCAAAAGAAACCGTCTTATCGTATTTTTCGATGTCTTGTAAAAGCAGTACAGCTTCTTTCATTACTTCTGGACCTATTCCATCTCCCGGCAAGACAGCAATCGACGTCTTTTCTCTCAATTCACCTCACCCTTTTCATTTAAAAAGTGCAGGGCGGTTTCACGATAGATTTCCGTCGTTTCTGCGAGTTCTTCCACCTCTACATATTCATTGATTTGGTGAGGGAGATCCCTGTCTCCTGCTCCAATTGTTACAATTGGTACTCCGGCCATATGCAGGAAAGTACCATCTGTTGCTCCAGGCACACCATTGTAAACGGGTTCTTTTTCCATTACTTTTCGTACAGCATTGGATACTGATTGAACGATCGGTTCATTCCTATCGGTTTCTGTCCATGGCCGGTCTTCCACCACTTCGAATTCCATGCGAAAGTCTTCATCTTCTTCTGCCAATCGATCAATAATTTTTTGCAGATCCTTTTTAAATTCTTCATGATCAAAGCCGGGAACAGAGCGGACATCCAGTGCAGCCATGCATTGTTCCGGTATGACATTAATTTGCGGTTCTCCTTTAACAGGAGCCTGAAGAATGGTTGGTGTAATGCTCGGCCAGCCGAGTGTCGGGTGTTTACCGAGACGCTGATGTTCACTTTTCTCCAGTTTCTCTAATTCCACAATCATACGCGCCATCCGCCAGTTTGGATTAATACCGCTCCACGAAATCGCACCGTGTGCCATCTTTCCATAAGCTGTCAGCTTGATTCTCATGGCTCCCCTCTGTGTGATACAAACTTGATTCTCTTCAGGTTCACAAATGACGGCTCCATCTACACCTTTGGCCCAACCTTGTTTTATGAAATGCTTAATGCCAATCATCATGCCCTCTTCATCACAGGGAATGCACAGAATAATTCTGCCGCTCCATTCTTCTTTATCCTGCAGCAGCGAATGAACGGCTGTGATCATACAGGCGAGATTCCCTTTCGTATCATTCGTTCCTCTTCCATACATTTTCCCCTCTACAATTTCAGCGCTGAACGGCGGATGGTCCCATTGATCGTGGTCCCCTTCTGTAACGACATCTGTATGACCCTCAAAAAGCAAGGTCCTGCCTGGTTTACCTGAATCGATGACACCGATGACATTCGGCCTTCCTGGCACGACTTCTTCCACATGTGTTTCAATCCCAAGTTTTCTTAGATAATCTGCAGCGAAGCGGGCTGCTTTTTCTTCGTTGCCTCCTTCAATCCCCGGACGATAAACACTGGGAATCTGCACTAATTTCTTTGTTAATGAAATCACTTCATCTCTATCCCTTAACCTTCGTTTTGATAGTTCCGTAGTCTGCATCGTTTAAATGCTCCTTTCTATATTTTCAAAGTTACTTCCCTCTGCTTCGTTTACTCCTTTTGTTAATAAGCTGAAAATAATGTAGGCAACAAAAGACAAGACGACCGGTAAGACGACGGTATGAAGACCCAACGCTTCCGGGATAAAGTTATGGAATAAAACATAGGAAACGATACCTGTCACCATCGAAGCTAATGCTCCATACTTGTTACCCCGGCTCCAGTACAACCCTAATACGACAGGCCATATAAATGCTGCTTCCAGCCCGCCAAAGGCAAACAGGTTCAGCCAGATTAATAGATTAGGAGGGTTCAATGCCATAAGAAATACTAGGACACCCAACACAGCCGTTACGGCGATACTCAATTTCTTTACTTTTTCGTAAGAAGCTTTCGGTTCAATATAGTTGAGATAGACATCTTTCACGACAGAAGAACTTACTAGCAGCAACAAAGAATCGACGGTGGACATGATGGCCGCCATCGGTGCAGCCAGGACAATCCCGGCTACCCATGCCGGCAGAACTTCCATAGCAATTAATGGCATAACCCTGTCTCCAACTTCGATACCAGGAAGAATGGGCCGTGCGAATACTCCAATTAAATGCATATTTAACATAATGAAACCTACTACAATCGTTCCGATAATGAGGGCACGGTGCATCGCTTTAGAATTTTTATAAGCCATGGCACGGACAGTCACTTGCGGCAGCCCGACGACACCGACTCCGACTAGAATCCAGAAGGAGGAGACATAAGCGGCGCTCAAATTACCTTCTGATCCATACGGAGTAATCAAATTAGGGTTTTCTGCCCGCAGTCCATCCATAATATTAGAAATACCGCCGCCGGCAATAATAACACCGATTAAAAGGATCAGAGTTCCGAGGAACATGACGACACCTTGTACGGAGTCCGTTAATGCTACTGCTCTAAAACCCCCGATAATGACATAGACGAGTACGGACACAGCAAAAATAAATAAAGCACCTAAGTATGAGATTCCAGTTAGTGATTCGATTAATCTTGCACCGCCGACCCATTGAGCCGCCATGGCAGAAAATAAAAAGATAATAATGCTGAGAGCTGAAATCAATACGACCCACTTACTATTGTTATAACGGCTTTTTAAAAAGTCGATCAATGTGACGGCATCATAACGCCGGGCCATAATGGCAAACTTCTTACCAAGGATCATCAAAACAAAATAACCAGTGGCTACCTGGGACATAGACAAGAGCACCCATCCGAGTCCCTCTGTATAGGCAACACCCGGGCCGCCAATGAAGCTGCTGGCACTTCCATAAGTGGCAATCATCGTCATTGCAAGGATAAAACCACCTAATTCCCGTCCGCCAAGGAAATATTCAGAAAGAAAAGAATCGGATGACCGAACAAATTTGCTAGACCAGAATCCGATGGCGAATATTAAAACTAAAAATATGAATAACGGAATAATGACTGCCCAATTCAAGAACCATCTCCTCCTTCTTCGTCAAAGGACACATCAACAAACCAGAACTTAACAATAACGGTTACAAGAACAGCCATTACGATAAAACCGAGGACACAGCTATAGAAAAACCAGGCCGGCAATCCTAATATGTATGAATACGAATCAGGAGACTTTCCGCCCAGACCGTATGCAAAGCCAAACCACCAAATGAAATTGAAAATCACTAATCCTACTCCAATCAGTGCCTCCCGGTGAGCGATCCTGAATCTCGGATCCACTTTTCCCTTTTTCATTCTTCCACTCCTTTTAATAATTTTTTTGACCTCTTTTAACCTTAGCAAAACACTTGTGCACTCAAAAATAGGATGCCTATACATTTTACATGAAGTGTAGTATATTTTACTTGTACATATTACGTATGATGTAATATCTTGTATGTTACCGAATTAAAGGAACGTTGTAAATATAATTGATTGAAAATTTATTTTATTTAGAAAATAATTGCGGAGGAATAATATGCCGATAACTTTTGAGCGATTAAACACATCGAAGACGATTTCAAAAGAAATTGTTGCCATCATTAAAGATAATCTGGTTAATGGGGTACTGAAACCAGGAGATAAACTGCCCACTGAAAAAGAACTGATTGAACAGCTTGGGGTAAGCAGAACACCCGTACGTGAAGCTATCAAAATTCTTGAATCCCTCGGCGTTATCCAAATAAAGCGAGGAGAGGGCATGTATATTACAGATCAGCCTTCCCAGTTAACCTTAAATCCACTGATTTTCAGTTTAATAATGCATAATACAGATGTGCACAAACTCATTGAATTCCGTCAGCATTTTGAAGTATTGCTTTTAAATATGCTGCTTACTAAGGAGAACTTAAATATAGAAAAAATTGAAGCAGTCTATCAGTCACAGGTTGAACGGATGGACGCTTCCCACAGCCCTGAAACTCTTGTAGATATAGATTTAGAATTCCATCACGCGGTATTAGAAGAGACAGATAACCCGTTTCTTATCGAGATTGGCCGAACCATATATGAACTGATTCGTCCTCGAATGATCCATTTTAAACATTCCAAGAATATTGAAAGAACCCTGACCACTCATCAAACCTATTTAAATTATCTTAAAGGAAAAGATAGCTTCCACCCTACGGAAGCTGTAACCTGGATGATACAAAATAATGAAGAAATGATAAGGGAATAGAAAGTCTGGTAACTTTAAAATTTGGAGCAGACTGAAACAGCCGTAGCATCATGACGGCTGTTTTGTATATCATTCACTTTATCTTTCACATGGCTTACCGATTGACCACGATAATTTATTATCAGTCAGATTCATAACAATACTAAATACTGTCTCCATCTTTGCCCGTCCTACCTGCGCAGGAGAAGAATGCCGGCAAATAGAGCTTGGATAATTTTCGTGACTTGATAGTATTTCAAATAGATTCTCTTTTTCTATTTCTTTATCTTTTATTTCATCGACCAGCTTAGTAACCATTGAGAAACGATTAAATGAATCAGGAAGTGCATCCTCTTTCACTTCCTTTTTCATATTCTCTGAGCAGATATGGTTGGTGTGTGTTAATGCTCCGTTACTACCTCGTCTCTCAGCCGTATGGACAGGCGATACTTCCATACTTATCATCTCTTCGGATTTTGAAGCTATTAAAAAATGGGCCGCAGAAGCCATCTGATTCTTTTCGACCTTAGCATATGCTTCTTCCATGGTGGTAGATTCTAAGATAGCCCGCAAGCCTAAATGAATAGGCACTTTCGGCTTCCACGTATCGGTTACTAACGCATTAAGACAAACACCTATTCCTCTATCATTCATTCCGATTTTTCCAATAATGCCTGCTTCCGTAATCATTTGTATAGCAGGCAAGGACTCTTGTTTGATCTCAAGATGAACAATGGAGTCGTTTTGCTCTCCCTTCCAATCCCAGTTTTGGGCTAACCATGTTTTAGTCGTTTTCGGTGGAGTAAGGGCAAAAGCGGTACAGCCATCCATTGTATTAATAAGAGCTATTTCACTTCGGGCATTAAGGACGAGTACATCTTCAAATGTCACACCTGCCCCTTTGGCCAGTCCTTCTATTTCCTTTAAATAACTGAGATTATATTTTTCGATTGCATGGAGGTGTAAGCTAGCTTTCTCAATCGCTTCTTTCCATGACATAGAGGCATATTCCTTAAACATTTTTTCATATGTCTGCAAACTATTCAGAACTTGTTTTTTCGCTTTTTGACCATGCTGATAACCAATTTCAAATGATGAACCAGTTAATTTAATACTTGCATGCTGGGCTGTATTCATGAGGGCACGCCTTTCTTATTTTTGTCATACACAACTTCTCCATCAATCATCGTCCACTCTATTTGCGCCTCCAGTAATTCATCTGTATCTGAATCAATAATGGAACGGTCAAATAAAATGAGATCCGCCAATTTCCCTGACTCCAGGCTGCCTTTGCTATCTTCTTCAAAGGAGGCATATGCCCCATTAATTGTGTACATACGGATCGCTTCCAGCAATGATACTTTTTGGTCTTCCCCTATAGTTTGGCCTGTGCTGGATTTCCGGACAATTGAACTATGGATACCGCGCATCGGCCAAAAGTCAGTAACCGGACAGTCAGAAGCGATTGCCGCAGGAACACCCTCTCTTAAATAGTCCCCTAATGGATACATGTGGTCTGCTCGTTCGCCATAATTCTTTACATACCCGTCGCCATACTCATAGTGAAAAGCAGGGTTTGGAATAGGAACTACATTTTGTTCCTTCATTCTCTTAATCAAATCCGGCACAGCGACTCCGGCATGCTCAATACGATGCCTGGCATTTGGACGAGGGTGTAGTTTATTTGCCTTTTCAATACAATTTAACAGCATATCGATAGCTGCATCCCCTTGAGCATGGGCAGTAATCTGCCAGCCTTTTTCGTGGGCAGGAATAAATAGTTCATCTACTTCCTTCTGGGAGAAATAATGGACTCCGTAATTTTCCGGATCACTTGTATAGGGCTCCCGTGTCCAAATGGTCGGACCGCTGCTGCTGCCATCGAGGAACAGCTTAACCGGACCTAGGCGAAAACGGTGATCTCCTAATCCTGTCGTTATCCCCGAATCTACCATATGTTTCACCACATCCTGCGCATTACTCAAAGCGCCTACCATTGCATAAACCCTTTGCTTAATTACACCATCTCGCACAGCAAGCTGTAGGGCTCGAAGATTATCCATCCCATACCCTGTCGCATCGTGAATGGATGTGATTCCTTTCTCAGCAAACTTCCCGGAGGCTATTTTATGAGCCTGTTCCATTTCTTTTTCAGTAAATGCAGCTATACTGAACATCTTCATATGGGCGTTTTCAATCATAAGCCCTGTAAGCTCTCCGTCTTCATTCTTATCATAAGAGCCGCCTTCCGGGTCTGGTGTAGAGCTGTCGATTCCTGCGATCTGAAGAGCATGATTGTTTACGGCAGAGATGTGGCCGCAAGTTCTTACTATTATAATAGGATGTTCTGTTGAGACACTGTCCAATTCTTCTTTCGTTGGAAAGCGTCCTTCCTCCATGTTTTGTTCATTGTATCCCCATGCCCGAATCCACTCGCCTTTTGGTGTATCGATTGCTCTATTTCTTAATTCTGAAAACAAATCTTCTATAGAGTTCATATGGTTGCTTTTACAGGATACCGAAAGCTCATTTGTTCCATACATCGTAATATGAAGGTGTGAATCAATAAATCCCGGCATCAGCGTTCTTCCATTTAAGTCAATTACTTCACTGTTTTCATTTTTCAACTGAAGGATATCTTTCGTAGAACCAACGGCGATAATTTCATTTCCTTCAATCGCCATCGCTTCCGCAATTTCATTATCACGGTTTACTGTAATCACTTCTCCATCAATATATAAGCAGCGTTTATTATTCATGAAATCTCCTCCCTATTTTCATTTGGCTTCTTTTTGAGTGGAAGTTATATGGTCCTCATACAAGTCATCTACCATATCTGGGAAGAAACGTTCGATCGTTTCCCTTGAAGCAGGTTTCGTTAACAAAGACACCACTACAAAAACTGACATGTTCAATAGTAATCCCCAGATGCCAGCATGGATTCCTAGTGGATGTGGGTAAATGAATGAAAAGGCAACAGTAACGAGAAAACCTGCAAACAGCCCCCAGAAGGCCCCTTGCTTCGTAGCTCTTGGCCAGAAGAACATTCCAACGATAGATGGAAATGCCTGTCCAATAAAGCCATACCCGATTAAAAGAATATAAACTAAACTTGCCGGTTCCATAATGGATATAGGCGCGATGATAAAGGCCATGATTGGAAAAATTAATCGTCTTGTCCATTTACCTGCAGTGGCGTCATCCCATCTCAACAGTGGCTGCAGCACATCTTTACTATAGCTGAGAGCTGTAGCATGTACACAAGGTTCACTAGAAGACATAGCCGCTGCGAGGGTACCTGCCCCAAGCAGCCCGGCGACGATGACTGGCATATTATCCACCGCCATTTGAATGGCAACCGTATCTGGATTTCCAAGGTTGGGATACATAAAAATGCCAATAAATCCAACCACAATCATAGGAATCAGGACAATATAAAAAGTTGGCAATAAGGTTGCTGCCCTTTTAATAGACTTTTTCGAACTCGCCCCCATCCATTGGATCCAGTGGGTCTGCCAAATAGAAAAAACAGAAATTAAGATAGAGGTTGTCCAGAATTGGACGTTCATGTCACCCAGTCCTCCAGGTAACGTTAAAAATTCTGGAATATCAGCTTGGACCCGCTCAAAGACTGGTCTGAAAGAATAGCCGCCAGTAAACTGCTGGGTCGCCCAAAGTCCTACGAACCACGATACGACTAACATTAAACCGCCTTGAAAAGCATTCGTAACCCCGATGGCCTTCAAACCACTTCGGTATAAATAGATGGAAATCACTCCAAGGGATAAAAAGACACCTGCCCATGTTGGAATCAGACCATAACTCATCACATTTAAAATATAAGCTGCCCCCGTCGTTTGAAGGATGGCATATGCCAGTATCCCGATTGACGTGACGATGGAAGCCAATGCTCCCAGCTGCTTGCTCTCATAACGATCTGTAATGGCAGCTGACTGTGTGACATGATTATATTTCTTCCCAAGTTCCCATACTTTCGGGCCAAAATACCATGCGATGATCCCCATATAAGTTAAATAGATGACAACATAAAGCGCAGGTACGCCTTTTGAGAAAGCCCAGCCAGGTGAGCCCATAAATGTGTAGGCACTGACTCCGCCTGCGCCAATTAACAGGTACATCATAACCGGTCCCATACTCCGGCTTCCTACTCCCCACTCTTCTGCAGTGTCCATCTTTTTCCCTCTTCCGGCTGAATATCCGAGGATAACGGCAATGACCATATAAGAAACTGTAATGATAAAAGGAATGTAAATACCCATTAATCCGCACCTCCTATTTTATTGATCAGTATTAAGGTGAAGGTTGTAATGAAGATAATAGCTACCGACAAAGTCATTAAGATTGGCATACCGAGAATAATCATCTCATTGTTGACAAGAGGGATCACTGGCCAGCTGCCTAACATAATGACTACAATTATAAGGGCGAAGCTAAACCACCCTTTTCCTGTTTTAGGAAGTTTAAATGTTGCTTTCATTTCTTCTCACTCCCACAATAAAGTTTTGGTTAGTAACTACCCGAAGGACCGTTTGATAAAGGAGCTGTGTGCCAATAGTTATATCTTCGATCGAAGCATACTCGCTGGGATGATGACTAATCCCTTCTTTACAACGTACAAAAATCATTCCATAGGGGCAGATGTCAGCCATTATTAACGAATCATGAAATGGACCGCTCATTAATTTGAATGGTTCCTGCCTCATGTCTAGTAACTCTTCCTCCATAAGGGTCTTTATCCAGTCAGCACAGTATTTGGGATCACTGTTCGTTTCCTCTGTGACTTTAACTTGTAACTGGTACATTTCTGCAGTTGTATAAATAAGCTGATTCAACTTATCTTCATATTGTTTTCTCCTCTCAGGTAAAAGGTCGCGTAAATCTATCGTAAAAGTAACTTTTTCAGAGATTGTATTTCTGGAATTAGGAAAGTTATTGATAAAACCTACTGTTCCAACAGTTGGTTGTGACAAATCGCTTTTTACTATGTCATCAAACAAATGAATCACTCTGGCAGCTCCTACTAGTGCATCGCGTCGCAGTTTCATCGGAACAGCACCTGCATGGCCGGAACGTCCTTCGAATTCAACAGTCAGCCATAGAGGACCCGATATTCCTGAAACAATACCTACAGGAAGATTTTGATTCTCCAGCACTGGCCCTTGCTCAATATGCATTTCTAAAAAAGCGTGTACAGTTTCGGGGGTGTAGCGGGGAGGATTTGGATTCCCAGGGGAAAGCCCTATTTCTTTTAAAGCTTGAGCTCTTGTAGTTCCATCTTTACGTTCTAATTCTCCAGGCTCTAAATTTCCAGTAAGGCCCCTGGCACCAAACAAGCCTTTGTTATAACGAGCGCCTTCTTCATCTGCAAATGAAACGACTTCAATAGATCTATCAGGTATAACCTGTTGTTCATGCATCAACTGAATAACTTCGATTGAGCCAAGCACACCAATAGTGCCATCAAACCGGCCGGCGTTTGGCTGTGTGTCTATATGTGAACCAATGACAAGGCGCGGTAAGGAGGGATTAAACCCTTCATAGACACCAATTAAATTACCAAAATTATCGATAGTTGACGTCATTCCTGCTTCATTCATCCATCTGGAAACTAGATTCATCGCCTTTTTATCCTCTATTGAATGGGCTAATCGACAAACACCAATATCACTGATTTTTCCTATCTCAGCCAAATCACTTAATCGTCGTTGTAAACGCTGTTGATTTACCAGTGAGACTCCCCCCTATTTAAATATTTAGAATTTAATGAAGATTATAATATTACTATAAAGAAATTTACAGATTGCTACACTTATCAAAATGTTAAAAATGATGGGAACCTCTTTTACACTTTGTCCAATGTAGATTGAAGAATGATTGGAAAAAGGCCGTAGGATAAATACTTTCACTCGATTAATTCCTCGTAATTTGTCATAAAAAAAACCAAAGAAAATTTTTCTTTGGAGGATGAAGGATTATTTCGGAATAAATTTCATAAATTTATTCGCTTCGATTGCCGTCTCTAATGCTAATCGGTTTACACCAATCGTATAATCAACGTTAAGCAACTGCTCGATTTTGTCCAAACGATGATATAAGGTCTGCCGCACGATATACAGCTTCTCTGCTGCTTCTTTTTTCGAGCAGCCACTTTCTAAATAAATTGTAAGCGTGTTAAGCAAGTCACTATCATTCTCTGCGTCATGGACTAACAAACGCCCCAGGTAATCTTCGACATACTGTTCTAATTCTCCACTTTTTCTTAACTGAAGCAGAAGCCTGTAAATTCCTGCTTTATCGTAAAAAATGGTTGAACTAATATTAGCAGCAGCCAGCTGAAGGATATCTTTCGCCTGGTTATAATGCTCGCTTACATTTTCAATATCTTTAAAAACTGCGCTCACTCCTGCCTGACATTGCCTCCCGTCCAAAACGTTTTTTTCATCTACTGTATAAATGGAATTGATAAGTTTAGAAAAGTTGCTCGTATCCTTTTTAAATTCTTCTGTAGATATAAAGGAACAGATTACAGCAATTTCATGCCTTCTGACAGAAACCGCCGGAAAGAAGCCGTGCCGTTTAAACAGAGATCGGATGACCATCGACCTTTTCAACTTCATTTCTTCCCAATCCCCTTCTCCCATTTGAAGATCCGGAAGTGCAGTTTTAAAAACGATCACTCGATAATATAAGTTATTTCCGGCAAACGTAAGAAAAGTCTCGAGGTCGTTTCTGTCATATTCCTTTCCCTCCATTAAGTTACGGACAAGATCATCTTCTGATTTTAATTTCCTTTCTTCTATTGTTCTATTTCTTAATAAAATTTGTGCAACCGCTAATGAGGCCCTATCTAAAATGGAAAAGAAAAAGTCATCTGGAGAAAAACCATTAATCTGCACACATAAATATCCCCACACCTGGCCAAATCCGATAACTGGACAGATGGCAAATCCTTGATTATCAATCATTAACACCTGGTGTTGGAAGTTCTCTTTTTTCCACATTTTCACATGAGCGTGAATCAACTCTTCCAGTTCTTTCGTTTCAGGAGGGTGGTAATAGGATTTCACATCATCTGCCGCAAACAGAACAGGAAGTCCAAAATAGTCGTACAGCTTTTTCAATATTTTTAATGAGCCATTATGCGAAAGGGAGAGTTGAGTAAATTCTTTAGTCAGTTCACTTAACTCGTGCAGCTTTCTGTGATGCTGATTAATGATTAAAGTATGTAAATCCTGTGTAATATCCACGAACTTAACGATTTTCTCAAAGATGATGATAGGAAAGTTATGCTGATTCGCTAACTCTGCGATGTCTTCTGAAAGCTCACTAAAATACTCCCCCTTCTCTATACAGATTCCAGCCGCCCCTTTATCAATTAAACGTTGAAATGGCTGCTGATCATCTGTGTCCAGCTGCAGCCCGAATCCTGTAGTAAGAATGAGTTCCCCGCCATTAATTAAGGAATCGAAATCCTGTGTCTCCAAGATATGAGTCCATTTCACCGGACGATTTAATCCGCCAGCCCCAGCAGCCAGCCGTGCATCATTAAACATATCCCTGACTACCACGTCATTAACAGTAAGCTCCAATCCTTTTGGCACATTACCCCCTCCAAAATGTAAAAATAAAAGCTTTATCATTTGACACTATGTAACATGATAATCTTCTGAATTGTCTGTAAAATATAGTATGAAATATTGCTCCCCTAGTGTCAACTAAATGACAGTTAAAGGAAAATAGACAATGAGTAAAATTTATATCCGGAAGGAGAGGTATTTATGGAAAGTGTGAAAGCAGGAGTACAGTCTCTCATAGAAAAAGACAGAGAACACGTGTGGCATCACATGGCTCAGTATAAGAATGGGAATTCGCCAATGATTGCTTCTGAAGCAAAAGGTTCGTGGGTAATTGATCACGAGGGAAACCGATATTTAGACGGGATGTCCGGATTATGGTGTGTAAACGTAGGCTATGGACGTGAAGAACTTGCTGAGGCTGCCTATGAACAAATGAAACAGATGGCTTATGCGCCTCTCACACAAAGTCACGAGTCTGCTATCCTTCTTGCCGAAAAAATAAATAGCTTGTTGGAAGATGATTATATGATCTTCTATTCCAACAGCGGATCTGATGCAAATGAAGTCGCCTTTAAGATGGCCCGCCAATTTCACCATCAAAGCGGTCAACCGTCTAAATACAAATTCATATCACGTTATCGCGCCTATCACGGAAACTCCTTTGGTGCCTTATCAGCTACAGGGCAGTCACTGAGAAAGTATAAATATGAACCACTTTCTAACGGCTTTATTCACGTCTCTCCTCCTGACAATTATCGAAGACCTTCCGGACAGTCCGTAGAGGAATATAATTTGCAGCGTGCCCAGGAAATTGAAGACAAAATTATTTGGGAACAAAAAGAGACAATTGCCGGTATTATTATGGAGCCTCTAATTACAGGAGGCGGAGTACTGATTCCTCACCCTGTATATGTGAAAAAAGTTGAAGAAATCTGCAAACGCCATGGAGTTCTGCTCATAATTGATGAAGTGATCTGCGGGTTTGGCAGAACAGGCAAAATGTTTGGTCATATGCACTTCGATATAAAACCGGATATCATTACAATGGCCAAGGGATTAACAAGCGCTTATCTTCCTTTATCAGTTACAGCAGTAAGAAAAGATATCTATCAGAAATTTGTTCAGGATGAGAGTAACAGTCATTTCCGCCACCTTAACACATTTGGCGGCAACCCGGCTGCCTGTGCCCTCGCTCTTAAAAACATTGAGATTATCGAAGAAGAAAATCTTGTAAGCAGATCGGCTCTATTAGGAGAACGGCTGCAGAAGGAATTAGAAGACTTAAAAAGCCATCCTTTCGTCGGGGATATTCGCGGTTTAGGGTTTTTACTTGGAATCGAATTAGTTGAAGATAAAGATACGAAGCAGCCGGCGAGTGCCGAAAGAGTTGCCAATATTATTAAAGGCTGTAAAGCGAATGGCCTGATTATCAGTAAGAACGGTGACACAGTGGAAGGTTATAATAATATTCTTACCCTTAGTCCTCCGCTTTCCAGTACAGACGATGATTTAGAATTTATTGTAGCGGTCATTAAAAAAGTTTTTAAAGAAAATGAATAAGTTGAACACCAATCAGGAGGTTTTTATATGACGAAGACGATTGTTGAAACATTAAAAAACTATGTAGGTGGTCAGTGGATCGAAGCAAAATCTGACAAGACGGAGAAAGTTTATAATCCAGCTACAGGCGAAGTGATCGGCCATGTTCCCCTGTCTTCCACTGAAGATGTGGAACATGCAACGGCTGTCGCTGCTGAAGCCTTTCAATCGTGGAAGAAAGTGCCTGTACCAAAGCGTGCTCGTATTCTATTTAAGTATCAGCAGCTGCTAGTCGAAAATTGGGATGAACTTGCCAAACTCATCACACTTGAGAATGGAAAAAGCTTTAAAGAAGCGTATGGAGAAGTTCAACGCGGAATAGAAAATGTCGAGTTTGCAGCAGGCGCTCCCTCACTGATGATGGGACAGCAGCTGCCATCTATTGCGGAAGGATTAGAGTCTGGTGTCTACCGTTATCCGATTGGAGTAATTGGCGGTATCACTCCCTTTAACTTTCCAATGATGGTTCCCGCCTGGATGTTTCCAATGGCGATTGTAACAGGAAACACTTTTATCCTTAAACCTTCAGAACGCACGCCGCTGCTCGCTAACCGTCTGGCAGAATTGTTTGAAGAAGCCGGACTGCCAGCAGGTGTATTCAATATTGTCCATGGCGCTCATGATGTTGTAAATGGACTGCTCGATCATAAAGACATTGCTGCCATTTCGTTTGTAGGCTCACAGCCTGTTGCAGAATATGTTTATAAACGAGGCACCGAAAGCCTGAAAAGGGTGCAGGCGTTAGCAGGAGCTAAAAACCACTCTATCGTATTAAAAGATGCAAACATCGACAATGCAGCGATTCAAATCCTGAATGCAGCCTTCGGTTCTGCCGGCGAACGTTGTATGGCAGCTTCCGTCGTCGCAGTAGAAGATTCTGTGGCAGACGATTTCATCGAACAATTAGTAAATAAAGCAAATGAAATAAAAATAGGGAACGGCCTTGATGAAGGAGTATTCTTAGGGCCTGTAATCCGCGAAAGCCATAAAGAACGGACATTGCAATATATTGAAGCCGGTGAAAGTGAAGGAGCTCAGCTCATTCGTGATGGACGCCAGGATGAAGATGCGAAGAGAGAAGGTTATTTTGTCGGACCTACGATCTTCGATAACGTAACATCTGAAATGAAAATCTGGCAGGACGAAATCTTTGCCCCTGTCTTGTCGATTGCTAGAATTAAAAACCTGGAAGAAGCAGTAACGCTTACAAACCAATCTCCCTTTGCTAACGGAGCCTGTATCTTTACGAACGACGGAGGAAGTGTACGACAATTCCGGGAAACGATTGATGCCGGAATGCTTGGTGTGAACATCGGTGTTCCCGCTCCCATGGCCTTCTTCCCATTCTCCGGATGGAAAGATTCTTTCTACGGTGATTTACACGCCAATGGAAAAGATGGGCTAGCGTTTTATACACGCCAAAAAGTTGTTACGTCACGCTGGGTATAATAGAAATACTAAAAAGAAAGATCAGCTGGTTCGGCTGATCTTTCTTTTTATGATAAATAGCGCTTTCATTATCCGTCTTTGAGTTTCACTATTACTCCATTGTCACGACCACTCTTCCATCAATCTTACCATTTTCCATTCGCTCAAAAATATCATTTATATTTTCAAGGGGTTCTACTGTAATATTTGTTCTTACCTTCCCTTGAGATGCAAAAGCTAATGCTTCCTGTAAATCTTTTCTTGTACCGACAATAGATCCTCTTACAGTGACACCGTTTAACACTGTATCAAATATTGGAATTGGTAACTCTTCATTCGGAAGCCCCACTGCAACAACAGTTCCGCCGCGCTTCACAGATTGATAGGCTTGTTCGAAAGGTTTCTTGGCAACCGCTACACTGATTGAAGCTTGAACTCCTCCTAACTCATCTTGAATAACTTGAACCGGATCCGTATTCATTCCATTGATCGTTTTATCTGCTCCCAGCCTTTCCGCCAGGGCAAGCTTATCATCATGTATGTCGACGGCCACAACGTTAAATCCCATGGCTTTGGCGTATTGAAGGGCTACATGACCAAGCCCGCCTATCCCATAGATAGCCACCCAGTCACCTGGCTTTGCTTCTGATACTTTTAAAGCCTTATATGTTGTAACACCTGCACAGAAAATAGGGGAAATTTGAGCAAAATCCAGATTTTCTGGAACTTTTACGACATAATCAGATGGGGCTTTGCAGTATTCTGCATATCCTCCGTCAACAGAGTAACCTGCGTTTAACTGATAATGACAAAGGGTTTCTCTGCCTGTCAGGCAATACTCACACTCGCCGCACGCAGAATAGAGCCACGGGACTCCAACCCGATCACCAACTTTGATTGTCTTCACCCCATCTGCCACTTTTTCAACGATTCCAACTCCTTCATGTCCTGGAATAAGAGGCAGTTTCGGCTTAACCGGCCAATCTCCTGTTGCTGCGTGTAAATCAGTATGGCAAACACCACAAGCCTTAATTTTGACTAGAATTTCTCCGTATTCCAGTTCAGGAATAGGTACGTCCTTGATCTCCAACTTTTGAGAAAATTCATTAACGACTGCTGCTTTCATTTATAAAACCTCCCTGAAAGTGTTTTCATTATTCTTAGATGCAATTTTCATGCCAACTTCAAAACATTTACAGTTCGACAATATCGCCTAATAAATCGGCCGAAAAAATTGACAAAGTGCCGATTTTTCGGCTGACCAGCCAATATTTTGGCACCATTCGCCAACTTAAAACACAAATAAACGACATAGCTTTACAGCCATGTCGTTCTCTTAATTAAAATTTATAATTTATTTATCTACCTTCCCGTCTGTTCCTGTATCATCTTATCTTTTTCATTTAAAATGTAACGTAGTTTTCTTTCAGTTATATTTAATCGTCTCGCTGCATCTTTTCGGTTTCCATCTGAAAGAGATAGTGACTCCTTTACAAAAGCTTTACTCACCTGTTGTTGAAGTTCTTTCAGCTCCATTTCAATCCAAGTAAAATCCTCATCAGAGAAATTCTTTAAAGAACGGATGATCTTATGATTCCATTCTGATAAATAACTTTCCAGGTCCCTCTCCCTTTTATGCGGCAGCACTTGATTTCTTTGCAGAGCGGCCCTATTCTCTATTCCAGAGACAAGTTTCTCAGGCAAATCCTCAGGAGTAATCACTCTCTTTTCTCCTTCATTGAAAGAGATAAGGTGGAGTATTGTATTTGAAAGCTCCCGTATATTTCCCGGCCAACTATATTTTTTCAGAAAATACATAGCATCTTCCGAAACTTTTAAATGTGATTGGAATTTATTCAGGAAATGGTCTACAAATAACGGAATATCATTTACTCTCTCTCTTAATGAAGGGAGTTGCAGTTTAACAACATCCAGGCGGTAAAATAAATCCTTCCTGAATTTATTTTGAGTAACAGCATCTTTTAAGTGAGTGTGGGAAGCAGCAATGATTCTCGTATTTGTTCTGTGGGATTTTTCTCCTCCGATTCTCATATACTCACGTGTTTCCAGCACTCGAAGCAACCTTACCTGCATGGAGGTGGAAGTCTCAGCTATTTCATCCAGCAATAATGTACCCTGACTCGCAATTTCAAATATGCCTCTTCTCTTATTGACTGCACCCGTAAAAGCCCCTTTTTCATGGCCGAAAAGCTCACTTTCCAAAAGGGAATGAGACAATGCTCCACAGTTAATCCCGATAAATGATTGATCTCTTCTCACACTTGCCTGGTGAATGAAACGTGCTAAAACTTCCTTACCTGTCCCGGTCTCCCCTTCAATTAATACATTTACATTTTTAGAGGCAATTTTATAAGCTATTGCTGCTAAGTGTTCCATTTCTGAGTGTTTTCCTATTAAAAAGCCGATTTCATTTGCAATTCTATGAATGATATTACTTGCTACGTCGTTATTATTTAATAATAAGTCATCAATTTGCTTTTCCAATTGATCAATGTCATCAAATGGCTTTTCTATATAATCATCTGCTCCCAGCTTAATCGCTTCTACGGCTGTTTTTACAGTGCTGTATCCTGTCATAATAATAATTTTACACGCCGGGAATTTACGCCTTATATCCTTTAACAGATTCAGTCCACTCGCATCAGGAAGCCTGACATCGATAATGGCTAATCCATAGCTGCCCTGGTTTAATAAATTCTTAGTTTCTTTTCCACTTTCGGCCAATACCACAGGATGACCTTTTTCTGTCAGCAATACTTTAAGAAAGTTACCAACTTCACGCTCATCATCTATGACTAGAATGTTTTCCATATTAGCCCTCCCCTTCTACGTCATTTACGATTGCCGGTATTTTTAAAAAGAAACAACTGCCTTCGCCTTGTTCACTATGAATTTCCAGACTGCCCCCATGTGTTTTTGCGATCCCTAAACTAACCGACAGACCTAAGCCTGTTCCTTTAGAAGCAGCTTTTGTCGTAAAAAATGGATAAAAAACATCTGTTTGGTTTGCCTCTGGTATTCCCCTGCCATTATCACAAACCTTAAGAATGACCCATTCAGTTTCATCAATGATTTGGAAATGAGTTTGAACTTTAATTGTTTTATTTGAGTTCCTACACTCTTCCAATTCATCTTTCGCATTAATCAGAAGGTTAATGACAATCTGCTCAATTTGCTGTAAATTCCCATCGAATTGCGGCAGATCATTACTCAGCTGAAGTTCCAGATCAATATTCTGCCGTTCAATTTGATAGCCAATCAAACTAATTACCTGCTCAACAGCTGCATTAATAGAGCACCCTTCAAATAACATGTCATCCTGCCGTGAAAAAGTAAGCAGATTGCTAATAATCCTCTTACTTCTATTCCCACAGTTACGAATGTCTTCCAACATACGATAAGGCTGCTCTTCTTTATTAAATTTTCTCATTAAGAGCTGGGAGTTCCCAAGAATAGCTGTTAAAGGACTGTTGAGTTCATGAGCTACTCCAGCTGCCATTTCACCGATCGCTGCCAATTTCGCGGATTGCATCAATTGGGACTCCATATGTACTCTTTCTGTTACATCTTTCATATTAAGAATTGCTCCCTGATTTCCTTCTGTTTCTTCTTCGTAAACCGGAAAGATGGACACATCAAAAATACGGTTGTCTCTTAAAAGAATTTGTTCGTTAACCTGACTTCCTTTGAAAAGACTTTTTACTAATAAACTTTCATTCTCAGTATCAGTCAGAGAAAACACTGTTTGTAATGATTGACCATATATTTGATCGTCTGCCGCTTGAAGAAAACGAGATACCGCGGTATTAAATCTTTGAATAAAGCCTTTTGTGTCGACAACTACCAAAAGATCCTGAACACCATGAAAGGTATCTTCCCATTCTTTTTTGCTTTGAACAACTTCACTGTACAGCCGGGCATTTTGAATACAAACGGCAAATTGATTGGCCAGCTGCTGGAAAAAGGATTGATCAGCCTGGCTGTATTCAATAATTTCTTTGCTTCCCAGACTAAACACACCAATCACCTTTCCATTTGAAACGAGAGGCAGAATGCATTGACTTCGTAGTTGCAGATGACTAAATGTTTCTTCCTCAACATACGAAAGCTTCTCTTTAGGAGGCTGTGTCCGAAAAATCGCTTTTTGTTGCTTTATTGACTGCCAATAGAGTGATTTATTTTCATGAATTTCACTGCCGATTTTCAAACTGTGCAGATTTAATGGATACACGTGCTTTAAAAACAGATGTCCACCTTCAATGAGTGCTAAACCGAGGCGCGTAAAGTTAAAAATTAGATTTAGTTTATTTAAAAGATTTTCAAGCATTTCCTCCAATGGCATTTCTACATTAAAATTTTTCATCATATCGTTGATAATTTCTAACTCTGTATTCTTTTTCTTCATTTGAGCAACAGTTTTTTTCAGCTCTGTGTAATAGCTTTTCTTTGAAGACCTGATTCCTGTTAAAGACTCAATCAGGTCTTGCTTTTGATTCATGCAGACTCCCCTCCTTACAATGCCCGGCGAAATAATTCATCAATATCCTGGACAGTAACATCACGCGGGTTAGTAATCATACAAGCATCTTCCAAGGCAACTTTACTCATAATGGGGATCGCCGCTTCTTCTAATCCCATTTCAGAGAATCGCTTAGGGGTGCCAATATCCTGAGCCAGCTGTTTCACATGCGAAATTGATTTCCGGCCAGCCTCCATTACCGTCAAACCTCTTGTATCTTCTCCCATAACCTCCGCAATATGAGCAAGATGTTTAGGAACGGCTATCAGGTTATATTCCATGACATAAGGCAGTAAGACAGCATTAATTTCTCCATGAGCAAGTGGAAACCGTCCGCCTATGGCATGAGCCATTGCATGTACAGCCCCTAAAATAGCATTAGAGAAAGCCAACCCAGCCTGTAAGCTTGCCATTGCCATAGAGTTTTTAGCCTCTTTATTAGATCTGGAGGCAACAGAGGGGCGTAGATATTCAGATACGAGGGCGATGGCATTTCTTGCCTGAACATCTGTTAACGGCGTAGCAGCCACACTCACATAAGATTCAATCGCATGTGTTAAAGTATCCAGACCCGTGGACGCTGTAAGGGCAGGATCTTTTGTTGAGAGAGTGACAGGGTCTACGATCGCAATATCGGGAACTAGAGATTTGGATATGATCGTCAGCTTCTTTTTAGCTTTCTGATCGACTATAATAGCAAACTGCGAAACTTCCGATCCTGAACCCGCTGTAGTAGATACCATAACTAAAGGAGGTAACGGCAGGTGAATTTTGTCGACACCCTCATAATCTTCAATGGCACCGCCATTTGTTGCAATAATAGCAATTGATTTTGCCGCATCTAGGGCACTTCCGCCCCCAACTCCTACTACCGCGTCACATTCATTTTCTATATATACTTTTGCCCCGTGTTCTACCTCAAAGTCCTTCGGGTCAGAAGTAATATTATTAAAGACTGCATACTCAAGATGAACAGCCTTGCAGTTTTGAATAACTTTTTCTTCCCAGCCCGCATTCCTTACACCTTCATCACTAACAATAAGTACTTTTTTTGCGCCCAGTCTCAAACAGCTTTCCCCCACCTGCTGTATCGCCCCATCACCAAATATGATCTCAGGAGTAACAAATTTATTAATATACATCACTTATTCCTCCATTCCTTATTATTAACTTCTCCATATTTGATGTATTTCCTGTCTATAACCCAAGAAGGCAGTAATTTAGAATAGATGAGTCAAATTAGTATTCAGCCGTTTTATTAGCGAAATACCAGGACTGATAAATTTCCATAAATCTATCCCTCCTCTACCAATAGATTGCTGCATATCCGCATAGCTAATTCCTCAAAAAAGAAGGCACTCTATCAAAATGATAGAGTGCCTTCTCATGAAAAACATTATTTAACTGTACCTGCATCAGCTGGGTGTATTCCATGACGATAGAAGTCAGCATCCATAGGGTCCAGTGGTTTACGTCCACGGATGAGGTCGGCTGCTTTTTCTGCCAGCATCAACACAGGTGCGTGAATATTACCGTTTGTAACGTAAGGCATAGCAGAGGCATCAACAACTCGTAGATTTTCGAGTCCGTGAACCTTCATCGTATTCGGGTCTACAACAGACATTGGATCTGAAGCAGGTCCCATCTTAGCCGTACAAGATGGGTGAAGGGCAGTTTCAGCATCTTCTTTTACCCATTCTAAAATTTCTTCATCTGTTTTTACCGTAGGGCCAGGAGAAATTTCCCCAGCATTGTAAGGTTTCATAGCTGGCTGGGACATAATTTCACGAGTAACTCTGATTGCTTCTACCCACTCGCGGCGGTCCTGGTCTGTAGAAAGATAGTTATACACCATGCTTGGATGCTCTTTCGGATCTTTTGAACGAATCTTTAAGGATCCGCGGGCATCAGAGTACATTGGTCCGATGTGTACCTGGAATCCGTGGTCTGTCGGCGCTTTTTGTCCGTCATAACGTACGGCTACCGGAAGGAAGTGGAACATCAAGTTTGGATAATCCACGTCCTCATTTGAACGTACAAATCCTCCACCTTCGAAGTGGTTGGTTGCTGCCGGTCCTGTGCGTCCGAGCATCCACTGCAAGCCGATCCAAGGCATTTTCAACTTATTTAAGTTCGGCTGTTCAGAAACAGGAAGCGGACATGCGTGCTGTACATAAACTTCAAGGTGATCCTGAAGGTTTTCCCCTACACCTGGAAGGTTGACTACCGGTTTAATACCCAGTGAACGAAGATGCTCAGCATCCCCAACACCTGACAACTGAAGGAGCTGCGGCGTATTGATGGCACCGCCTGAAAGTATGATTTCGCCTGCTTCCACTTTGTGTGTCTTACCGTTTCGCTGGTAAGTCAATCCTTTGGCTTTAGTACCTTCAAAATCAATATTTGTAACATAAGCACGTGTCTTCACTGTCAGGTTTTCACGATTCATAACCGGGTGCAGATAAGCACGTGAAGCTGATAAACGCTGACCTTTGTAAACATGCTTATCAAATGGTCCGAAACCTTCCTGACGAAAGCCGTTTACATCAGGAGTTTTATTATAACCAGCTTCTACAGCTGAGTTAAAGAACGCTTGGAATAAAGGATTTTTAGCTGGTCCGCGTTCCAATTTAATTGGTCCGTCATGGCCGCGAAGATCATCATCAGGTGATTCTAAAGCATTCTCCAGGCGTTTGAAATACGGAAGGCAGTGAGCCCAATCCCATGTTTCCATACCAGTGTCTGCTCCCCAACGTTCATAGTCCATTGGATTTCCGCGTTGATAAATCATACCGTTGATCGAGCTGGAACCTCCAAGAACCTTACCACGGGCATGCTTGATACGACGGCCATTCATATATGGCTCAGGCTCTGATTCGTATTTCCAGTCATAAAGGCTCTTACCTGCTGGAAACGGTAGAGCTGCCGGCATTTGAATCAATAGATCCCATGCATAATCACTGCGTCCTGCCTCTAAAACTAGGACACTTTTATCTCCATCTTCACTTAGACGATTACCGAGAATAGAACCGGCACTACCGCCACCCACTACAATATAGTCATAAGATTCATTTACTGCTTCTTTCATCTTCCAGACCTCCTCAGAAATTAAAAAATTGAATTTTAGTAATCAAAAATGATTTCAAAAACTTATTCTTCATAACTCTGGTTCCATTGCAAAACCCATATTTATGTTTTTTCTATTAAACTATTTAATTCTTTTCTGCCTCACGTCAATCGGAGGTTACGGAACTGTTTCAATTCCAATTTTCGCTCGTTATTAAATTTGTTAAATAATTATTTAACGTATTGAACGTTTTTAATATTAACATGAGCTTATTTTTTTGTAAACCGATGATTTTCGACATTTTTTTATGATAAGCGGAGAATGCAGAAGGATAGAAAAGATAAGTCTCCCTGGAAGATTTATATAAGAAAAAACGACGAGCAGAAGAATCGTTTAAAGAAAGAGGGGGTTTCGCTTCTATCCTTATAGGGGCAGAAGAGCATTCTTTAAACGTAACTCCTGATATCTAAAGCGGGACATAGGCTGACTCATAGATTGATAGGCCAAGAAATCTGTTTGTTACATAACTGTAAAACCCTGTCGAATTATAATATGCTACGATATTCTATGGAAAAAACTATATAACCATACATAATCAGGAGGAATTTTAATGTTTAGGAAATTTGCTAGTGTCGTTTTAGCCAGTCTTATGGTAATGTTCTTATTTGCGCCAAATGCTCAAGCTGCATCATCTTCAGGGGATGAAGTGATTAACATCGCTGAAAAGTACCTTGGAACTCCATACGAATGGAGTGGAGAATCCCCAGATGGTTTTGATTGTTCAGGATTTACATACTATGTAATGAATAAAGTTGGGGTTGATCTTGAGAGAGGTTCCTATGATCAATACACACAAGGAACATCTGTAACGGCCTCCAATCTTCAAATAGGAGATTTGGTTTTCTTTTCTGGTACATATAAAGTAGGAGTTTCACACGTAGGAATCTATATTGGGAATGGAGATATGATTTCCGCTACGAAAAGTAAAGGAGTTGCCATTGACCCTGTATTCTCTGGATATTGGGGAGATAAATACACGGGGGCCAAAAGGTTCTTCTAAAGGTTAGTGTTTCAAAAAAGAAGAGGCTTCTTAAAAGTTTGATTACCTTTTAAGAAGCCTCTTTTATTACTATTGTTACCATATTACTGGTACTTTCCTTACCTTATTTGTGTCAAAACCCCTTATTCTTCATTGACTCACCCAATAATCTCTATGAATCACAACCTTTTGATCACTATTAGCTTTGATCATTGCCTCTGAACTTGATAATCCCTTAATTTCTAATAGTTGATTAGAAGAGAAATTCACAATGCCTTTTCCGATAAGCTGTCCCTTTCCATTCACTACTTCAACTACATCATTAATCCTAAAGTTCCCTACAATGTTTGTTACACCTGCAGGCAGGAGACTTTTCCCATTATTCAATAGAGCTGCTACCGCCCCATCATCTACTTCAATTTTCCCATCTGGAATGGAATGCAGCGCCAGCCACTGTTTGGAATTATTCATACTGGACTGTGAGCAGCCGCCGATATAAGTGCCATCTCCTTTTCCAACTAAAATATCAACAATTTTTTCCTCACCCGTTCCAGATCCAATAAATACTTTCACTCCTAAAAGCAGTGCTGTACGAGCTGCCTCTATTTTTGATTTCATCCCGCCGGTACCAACTTTTGAACCAGCTTCAGAAGCCCCTTTTACCAACTCATCATCAATTTCAGGAAGGTAGTTGTACTTTTTGGCATCTGGATGCGTTCGCGGGTTTTGGTCATATAACCCATTGATATCAGTTAAGATCATTAAAGAATCAGCATGTACGAGACCGCTAACCAGTGCCGATAGCATATCATTATCGCCAAAGTTTAATTCATCAACGGATACTGAATCATTTTCATTAATAATAGGGGTAACATTCCGCTTTAAAAGTTCAGATAAAGTAGCGTGTGCATTTTGATATTGTTCTTTATGCAAGAAATTTTGTCGGGTTAAGAGTAATTGGGCTGTTACAATGCCATGTTTCTTAAACTCTTCTGTATAACCTCTTAATAATTGCCCCTGTCCTACTGCCGCTGCCGCTTGTTTACCGGCAATCGTTACAGGACGAGAGGAGTAGCCAAGGTCTGTAAAGCCGGCCGCCACTGCTCCTGATGATATTAAAATCACCTCATGCCCAAGCTGCTTCAAGCGTGCAATCGCATCGACATGTTCACACAGCTTTTCAACGCTTAATCCACCTTTTGTATTCGTTAAGGAGCTGCTGCCTATTTTAACAACGATCCGTTTCTTCATATATCATTCACCATCCAATTTTTATGTAAAAAACGCCCTTCTATCCTTATATAAAGGACAGAAGAGCAGGGGATTCGCATTACCACCTTCATTGAGATTAGCTGCAACTAAAATCTACTATTCGAAAATTCTTCATCTAGGAAAATGTAACAGGTTCAATGACGACAGGTTTTAATTTTATTATTTGAGTGAAATATTCCTATTTAATTAGCTTCTATATTAATAGATTATTATGTATTAAATTTAATTAGGAGTCAATGTGAAATCAAGCTGATATACATGAAAGTTTAAAAGATGTCCTTCATATTTTATTTAAATAATTTTTCTATCTGCATAAAATCTGCAAATTTACGGGGTAATAGAAAAATGAAGACAAAGAAAATAGTATCCCGATTATAAGATACTGTATCTATGTCTAATTACTTTTTCTTAGGAGGAATGGAAATGTCTCATGAAAAGTATCAAAATGCTATTGAGAAACTGCACGAATGTATGGCTGCTTGTAATCACTGTTACGATGCATGTCTCCAGGAAGACGACGTAAAAATGATGGCACAATGTATTCGTATGGATCGCGAATGTGCGGATATTTGCGCTTTCCTCGAGAAATCTCTTTCCAGCGGAAGCCCATTTGTTTCCGAATTGGCAGAAGCCTGTGCTAAGATTTGTGAAGCTTGTGGAGAAGAATGTAATAAACACGACCATGACCATTGCCAGAAATGCGCAGAGGCATGTTTTAATTGTGCAGAAGAATGCCGCAAGCTTGTATCTTAGTAAGTGAAAATAAAAAATTACTTTAAAAGAAGGCTGGACGAGGAAAATATCGTCAGCCTTCTTTTTTGGTTTACCTGTATTACAAAAAAATATTAGGCATTAATGGCAGATGTAATCCAGTCATTAATACCTAATTTTACTTTTCTCTCTTTTCCCCAATAAAAGCTTCTATTTTACACTGGTCCAGGTAACCAGTGCAGCTTTTTTGTTACTATTAACTTTCGGTAACCAGAATTGGAGTTGTCTATCAAATATTACTGAGGATGATTTTCATATTTGCCACCGATATCAAACGGAGAATAAACCCCTTTATAGTCTACAATTGGCAATGAAATAACCATTCTCCCTTATTATTAGCTTTAAAATAAATTGTATATTCTCGGCCAGGCTTAACGTGTATCAAGTCTTTGACAATAGGGTTTTCATACGTACTGCGATTTTTAGAAGCCACCTGGAACCGGTGCCTATGGAGATGCAGCAGATTAGATTTCTACCTTCCATTCCTCCAATACCTTTCAGTAAGCTAAAAAAATTTCTCAATAACAGTCTTTCTGCACTAAAAATGCATAAAAGGAAGATATATTAAAAAGGTAAACTTTATAAATAGTGGTAAATAATTGGAGGGAATAAAGATGAAAAAATTGAAATTTCTTTTAAACATATCTTTTCTAGTTTTATTGCTTGGATTAGCTGCTTGCTCAGAGGGAAATGAAGGGGAACAGAAGGAATCGTCTGATAATAACGAAAACCAATCTGAAGAGCAGGCTTCAGATGAAAATACGAAAGAAAGTTCTGAAAGCCATGAAGGGATGGAGCATTCAGGATCCGGTGAAGTACCGGAAGGTCTGAAAGCAGCAGAGAACCCGGAATTTGAAGAGGGCAGTACAGCGATCATTCAAGAGGCTCATATGAGTGGGATGGAAGGAGCACAGGCTACGATTGTAGGGGCCTATGATACGGTAGCTTATTCTGTTTCTTACGATCCGAAAAATGGCGGGGAACGTGTGGAGAATCATAAATGGGTCATCCATGAAGAAATTGAAAAGGCTGGGGAAGAAGCCCTCGAACCAGAAGAAAAAGTGGCCCTTAAAGCGTCACACATGGAAGGAATGGCTGGAGCAGAGGCTGTCATTGACTCAGCTGAAGAAACCACCGTTTATATGATTGACTTTACTCCAACGGATGGAGGAGAAGAAGTCACCAACCATAAATGGGTTACAGCGAATGAACTTTCAAGTGAGTAATATAAGATCGACCGGTAACATTTTCTTGGCGAAATCAATAGATTTCGCCCTTTTTTATGGCTTATATATTATTGATTGAGCTGAATTCTGCTTTTATACATTTCATCTGAAGGCATTTTTTTATGCTGAGAAAATATATATAAAAGGAAAGTTGGTTTGCTAATTTAACTATAAATCTTCCGAGGAGAATAAGAATGAGTGATTTTCAGATGTTTATCGCAATTGTCTTCCTATTAATTATTATCTTCTCATTCCTATTAGCAAAAAGATTCCACCTATCTCTCCATCATAACCAGCGCATGGTCATTTCAATGATTTCTGGTACATGTTTGGGGCTTGCAGCAGGAGGAATGTTTGGATCGGTCTTTCAAGGAAATTTATTTATCGCTACAGTATTAGGAGTTACAACGGGAGCTTTTATCGGAGGAATTTGCAACTGCAGGTTAGGAGTAGTTTCTTGTATTGAGGGTTTAACAGCTGGATTAATGGGTGGTATGATGGGAGCTATGTTAGGAGATATGATCTCCATTACTGAGTCCATCATGCTAATAAAGTTATTTATAACCTTAGCAGTATGTTCTCTTATTTTGTACCCTTTTTTAGCTAGCATCTCTTGTGCTGACTCATCCATACCATCAAAAATTTGGTTTCTTAAACCTTTCCTTGTTTTCTTAATAGTAACTGGCTTTTTAATAGGAGGAACCTTGATTGTAGATGAGCCTATAAATGATCAAGTTCCACATAGTGAGCATTCATCATAGCGAGTCAAAGAATCCCGCAGTTTGGCATCCATTACTTCCAACTAGTAGTGGCATGTTTAATATCTCAAGAGAAAAGACTAGCACAAGTGCTAGTCTTAATTAATGTTCTATTCGTAAGGACTTTATGTAATACTTTTACATTTTTGAAGCAAGGATCGGCACAGTTTTGCCAATGAGCAAGGTCAGGTGGTTTATATTCATTTCCACACACTTCTCAAATCTTCTCACAAAAGATTATTTCATCCATTTATATCCAACGCCCCAGATCGTTTTCAAGTGATTATCAATAGGAAAGCCTTCTCTTCGAATTTTTTCTCTCAAATTTCGAACGTGAGAATCAATCGTTCTTCCCCCTGTATCTGTTTCAAATCCCCAGACCAATTCTAAAAGATATTCACGTTCATATACTTGATTTGGTCGTTTGATAAGTATTCCAAGGATTTTAAATTCCTTAGGGGTTAAATGAATTTCTTTATGTTCATAATGCAGCTGATGTGATTCTTCGTTCCATATTAGACCATTTATTTCAATATTCTTATGGTTAACCCCACGCCTTAAAAGCGCTTCTATGCGAGCAAGCAAGATCTCCTCATCGAACGGTTTAGTAATATAGTCGTCGGCTCCTATATTCAAACCATGAAGGATATCTTTCTTTTGATCTTTCGCCGTAAGCATAATAATTGGAATATTCGCTTTTTCTTTTATTTTTTTACATGTCGCAAACCCATCTAAATCTTTCATCATAATATCTAACAGGATTAAATCATAGTTTGTTTTATCCAATTGCTTGATAGCCTGATGTCCACTTAACTCCTGATCACAAATAAACCCATGAGGCGTTAAATATAAGGAGAGTAAATCCAGCATTCTCTGTTCATCATCAACAAGTAAAATTCTAGTCATAAACTTCCTTCCTTTGGCCAAGATAATTGAATGCATAAACCGTTTTGATTCAAGGCTTCTACTTTTCCTCCATGTATCTCTACTATTTCTTTAACGATAGCAAGTCCCAATCCTGTTCCACCTAAGTTCCTTGATCTTGACTTATCAATGCGATAAAGGCGATCAAATAGGTAAGGAAGGGACTCTTCCGGGACACCTGGTCCTTCATCTTTAATGGTAATGAGAACTCTTTTTTGTTGATTTTGAACTTTTATAAACACCCTTGGATGCCCTCCGGAGTAACGAAGGGCGTTATCTAGTAAGTTCATAATCACTTGATTAAAACGTACTGGATCTGCATAGATATCGATCCCTTCAGAAGAATCTATATTTACTTCAGCCTTATTTGTTGAGATTAAAGGGTACATCTTTTCTTTTGCTTCTAAAAGCAATGGTTTAAGTTCACATATTTGCGGATTAATGGCAAACGTATTTTCATCCATTTTAGCTAATTGAAACAGTTGATGGATCATACTAGTAAGGCTTTCAGTCTCTTCTTTGATAATTTCAAGGTATTTCCTTCTATCTACTTCAGCTGTCTGCTCTCGTGATGCAATATCAGCGTACCCTTTTAGATACGTTAAGGGTGTTCTTAATTCATGAGCAATCGAAGATAAAAAGTCATTACGTTCCTGTTTTATTCTTTCTAAATCTTCAGATAAACGGTTGATGGATTGAGCCAGCACTCCTAGTTCATCATTATAATGCTCATTTAACTCTACATTTGTTTCCCCGCTGCTCAGCTTTTCAGTCTCTTCTTTCATTCTAATGAGAGGCTTTGTAACTAGTTTTGAAAGAGTAAAAACGACAATCATAGTTACAACAAGTATGAGCCCCATGACAAAAATAAACTGTTGGGAAAGATGGGTGATAAGATTCCGTATAATTGAAGAGGGAGAAAACATATACACGTTTCCTTGAAGCTCACTATTTATAATAATGGGAGATAAAGTGGCAACGTAAGGGGCGGTTTTCCATTGCCCTTCAATAATTATTCCCTGATCTTTTGGACTTCTCTTGTATTCTTTAATGAGTTCTCTTTGAAATAAATCAATAGGTGCGGAACTGGAAAGAACTTCCCCTTTATTGTCTGTAATGACTACCTCTGTAACTGTTTCTGATTCCATTAATGCTACATGGTTTAGCGTTGATTGATCAAACCTCTTCTCCAATACATCGCGGTGACTGCCTCCACGTGTTAAAAGGCCATCTAGTATTTCATCTATTTGGTAATTGGATATATTGGTATATAAAACAAAAAACAAGGATAACTCGATAATGGTCATTAGAATAAAGAATAACATCCCGATTTTCAGTGAAATACTTTTCTTCATATTATCTCCCTTATTTAAAAGCAGTCATCCTTCCAAAAAACAGAATACCCCAACAGGAATTATAACCGACAAATTTCACAATGTTACATGATTTTTATACATTTCATACGACCGATGAATATGGCCATCATGGAATAGAAAAACCAGCACGTAAATGTTCCTATGGATAACAGCCAATCAGGCGATGCAGCACCTAGAGCAATAAGAAAAGGCAATTGCGATTAAATTATCGAAAAACCAATGCGGAAGAACACTACAACTATTTTGTTTGCCCTTGATCGATGATTTGTTTCCATGACTCTCCAGAGTCTAAAGTTAAATAGCTGCTTCCTTTGATAGTGAAAATAACAAATTCACTCTCGCTATCCGGGTTTTTTGAGAAATACATGACAGCATCTTCTTTCAACTGAGGAAGTGTAATATCTTCTTTTGCTTGATCATTCCAATTAAAACTTTTTAATGAAGGCACTCCATTATAAAGACCGTAGTATAAACGATCTCTTGTAAAAAATAATCCACTTCCTTGTCCTTGCTCAGAAATCTTCGTAAAGCTCTCTCCTCCGTCTTCACTCAGAAAAACACCTGTTGAACTTGCTACTGCTACACGGTCCTCATCGTCCGGATGCACCGCAATTTGAAATATTTCCTCTCCTAAGTTATCAGCCTTGATCTTTTCCCATGTCTTTCCGTCATCCGTACTTTTGTAGAGACCCTTTTCCATCTTGGAATTGGGACGCTCATTCCATACATAAATCGCATGATTCCTTGCCCCTACTCCCATTGCATGGAAATCGCTTTCTCCTTCAAAAGCAAGAGCGGATAGCTTCTCTTTAGTCACATCCCCTTTTTGAAGTCCCACAGGATTGGGTAAATCACTTTGTCCTCCTGGATGGCCAGACGTATAAAAACCGTTCTCCACAACATTAAAACCCATATAATCATTTTTGTGATACTTAGATTCCAGCCACTCCCCATTCTGGTAAAGCTTGATTCCTGAATGGGCAGCATAAGCAATTGTTTCGTCATTTACGTAGCCCATTCCATGGACATGCTCCAGAGACCCATCAAATGATTCTGTAGAAGCTTGTAAGGTTTCTTTTCCCTCTTCTTTTTGGCTGCTTTCTTTATCTGATTGGCTACATCCCGTAATAACTGTAATTGAAGCCAATATCATAAGGGTTAATTTAAATTTCATTTCAACCACTCCTCAAAAAAATCTCAACTGATGCTCTCAAAAAAATATCGAGAAATTGTGAAGAATTCTATATTTCCTTAGCTTTGTTTAAATAAGAAAAAATCCCAAAACTACCAACTTTGTAGTAGCTTCAGGATATCAATTTTCCATCTTATTAAGAAACTACATCGTACCCCTGTTCTTCTATTGCTTCAGTCATTTCTTGTTTACTAACATTCTCATTTGCGGAAATGTCAACGTTCCCTGTTTTCAAATCTACGTGGACTTCTTGGATTCCTGGAATCTCTTTCAATGCACCTTTCACCGCTTGCTCACAATGGCCACAGGTCATTCCTTCTACTTTAATAGTCGTTTGCATGAATGATTCATCCTTTCCAAATTGTTTATATTTTTACTCGCTTCAACCGAAGCGAATTACTCACGACACTTACAGAACTGAAGGCCATAGCTGCTCCAGCCACCCATGGGGCTAATAATCCAATGGCAGCTACTGGAATACCCGCTGTGTTATAAGCAAGGGCCCAGAACAGGTTCTGTCGAATATTCTTCATTGTTTTACGACTTAGCTGGATGGCTTTACTTAAGTGTTCAAGATCTCCACCAATCAGCGTTATATCTGCTGTTTCGATAGCGACATCTGTACCAGTTCCAATGGCAATACCAATATCTGCTGTAGCTAAAGAAGGGGCATCATTGATCCCATCACCTACCATCGCCACTTTTTGACCTTGTTTTTGCAGTTCCTTCACTTTCTCAGCTTTTTCTTCTGGTAAAACTTCGGCAAAGACACCGTCGATCCCAACTTGGTAAGCAATGGCTTTAGCCGTACGCTCATTATCCCCTGTGACCATGATAACCTGAATTCCTAATTCTTTAAGGTCAGAGATCGCTTGTTTAGAGGTATCTTTGACGGTGTCTGCAACAGCGATATACCCTTTGATTTCTTCGTCAATCGCAATAAACATGGCTGTTTTACCTTCATGTTCTAGTTCTGAAAAAGCCTCTTCATATTGAAGATAAGATAAGCTCTCACGTTCCATCAATTTTCTTGTACCCACAAAGACTTGTTTCCCCTCAACTTTTGCTTGAATTCCGTAACCAGGAATCGCTTCAAAGTCAGTTGCTTCCTTAATCTCTATATTTTGTTCTTTTCCATAAGCAACAATTGCCTCAGCTAGAGGGTGTTCAGATGCTTTTTCTGCAGCTATTAGATTAGCCAGCCACTCCTCTTCATCACCAGCAAAAGCAACAAAATCAGTAACTTCAGGTTTTCCTTTTGTCACTGTACCTGTCTTATCCAATAGAACAGTGGTTATACTCTGAGTACCTTCTAAATATTCCCCACCTTTAAATAAGATCCCTTGTTCGGCTCCTTTTCCGGTACCTACCATGATGGAAGTTGGCGTTGCAAGTCCAAGGGCACAAGGACAGGCAATGACGAGTACAGCAATGGAAGCTTCAAGTGCTGCAGGCAGTTCTCCGGGAGTTACAAATATATACCAACTAAAGAACGTAAGAATAGCTATTCCCACCACAATTGGCACAAAAATTCCCGATATGATGTCTGCCGTTCTTTGAATAGGGGCTTTTGAACCTTGTGCTTCTTCCACAATGCGTACAATTCCGGAAAGTGCTGTATCTTTCCCTACTCGCTCAGCGTTCATCTGAATCGTCCCGTTTTTGTTGATAGTCGATCCAATAACAGGGTCTCCTTCATTTTTTTCAACAGGGATGGACTCTCCTGTAATCATGGACTCATCAACAGATGAGTTTCCTCGGACTATATTTCCATCCACGGGGATTTTCTCTCCTGGTTTGACTAACAAAATGTCCCCAACTTCAACTTGATCTACAGGAACCTTTTCTTCTTCACCATTTCTGAGAATCGTCGCTTCTTTTGCTTGAAGGCTCAAAAGCTTTGTTAATGCGGCTGTAGTACGGCCTTTCGCAAGTGATTCAAATAGTTTTCCAACGAGTATTAAGGTAATCAGCACAGCGCTGGTTTCAAAATAGAGTTCTGGCATAATCTCAGGGTTCATCTGCCAGCGAATAGTCTCGACCAAACTATAAAAATAAGCCGCTGATGTTCCTAAAGCTACCAAAACATCCATATTCGCACTTTTATTCCTTAAGGATCTATAGGCCCCTACATAGAACCGAGCACCGATATAAAACTGCACCGGCGTGGCAAGAAGAAATTGAAACCAAGGGTTCATTAATAGATTAGGAACAGGTAATCCAATCTCCCATGGCAAGTGGGCAACCATCGTGTACAATAATGGAAAGGAAAGCAGAGCAGATAACCATAATTGACGCTTCTTCTTCTTAACTTCCTCTTCCTTGTAGTCTTTTTGTTCCTCACGATCCTGTTTAATCACCGCATCATAGCCCAGTTTCTTTACTTTTGCAATAATATCATCGACAGATACTCGATTCGGCTCGTATTCAACGAAGCCTGCCTCAGTAGCTAAATTGATTGTAGCTTGATCAATTCCATCCATCTTGTTCAATACTTTTTGAATACGTGATGAGCAGGCCGAGCAAGTCATTCCGTGAATGTCCAATTCTACCTGTTCCTTCTGCACCCCATAGCCCAGAGTTTCAATTTTTGCCGTAATATCTGACGGTTGAACTCGCTCTTCATCATAATGGATAGTCGCTGTTTCCATCGTCAGATTTACATTCGCCTCAACGCCGTCCATTTTATTCAGTACTTTTTCAATGCGCGTTGAGCAGGCCGAGCAAGTCATCCCAGTAATTCCTATATTCATGTCCTTTTGTTCACTCATAGATATTCACCCCCTATTTGGAGAAATGTTGGGCCACTTTCATTAATTCATCAATAGCTTTTTCGCTATTACCATTTTTAATAGCATTTGCCACACAATGATGGGTGTGACGTTCCAGTAATGAATGACCAACTTTATTTAATGCGTTATTTATAGCGGTAATTTCTACACTGTATCGGTCGTTCTCCACCATACTTTGAATGCCTCTAACTTGTTTTTCAATATGTTTCAAGCGATTTATAACAGCCGCTTTTTCTTGGACCGATCGTAGTTTTACAGACTTTTTACTACTGTTTTCGGGTAAGATTTGTTTCAAATTTCATTCCCCCTATTGAGTTTTAATATACCCCTATAAGGTATTATAAGTCAAATATTATGCTTAATGATAAAGAAATTTACGTTTTCCAAATTACCGTAACCGGGTATAAATAACGGAATATATTAAACTTGCCCCTGGACCTTCTCTATCACCATAGTTGATATTGGAAGATTATAAATTTTGGATGGTCACATAACGGGGTGTTTTTATAATGAGAACCATCATTTATGATAAAAATTACTATAATTCCAAGTGCGATAAAAAAAGAAACGTAAAATAAAGGGGCGGAGGGAGAGATCATATGGTGAACGAAAAGCAAACGAAAACGATTAAAAAAAGATATAATCGGATATCTGGCGTTTTTGACCTTATGGATCATATGATAAGGGATGAATGGAGAAAAACCCTGCTTCAGGAAGCTTATGGAGAAACTCTCGAAGTGGGTGTGGGAACGGGGGCTAATTTGAAGTATTATAACGATCATGCTAGAGTGACAGGCATTGACTTCAGCCCTAAAATGCTCCATAAAGCTCAAGAGAAGGCCGGTCACCTTACTGGACACTTCGAGTTGATGGAGATGGATGCTCAAAATTTAAAATTTAATGATAATACATTTGATACGGTGGTATCTACTTGTGTTTTTTGTTCTGTGCCAGATCCAATCCAGGGACTAAAAGAAATCAGGAGAGTTACTAAACCTGCGGGGCAAATCATCATGCTTGAGCATATGAGAAGTGATGTGGAGTGGCAAGGAAAAATCATGGATATATTAAATCCAATCGGCCTAAAGATTATAGGTGCAAACATTAACAGAAGGACAATGGACAATATTGAAAAGGCAGGTTTAAAAGTTATTCGCCAAGAACAATTAATTTCCTCAATTATGAGAAGAATAACTCTCTCCCCCAATAAGAAGTAAAGACGATCCTATTTTGGATCGTCTTTACTTCTTATTGAATAATGTTGGTTGTTTTTTCAGCTGGAACAACAGAAAAGCCTGCCCTCATAACCCTCCCATAGCAAAAATACTACCAATAACCTTCCCAAGGGAGATAATGGACGGAAACGCTTGCTCAAACTGAAAAAGCCTCCCCCACAATAATTGGGTGGCTCTCTAAGTCCTAATATTTCATCGAGAGTAACAAGTGCTGTACTACAACTTAAGCAATTTGCTTATCCATCAGCAGACAATTCAAAATTTGTGGCTTCGGCAATCCTATTGATAACCTGTTTGCCTGAAGGACATGAGAGGGGAGATGTTTTTCTTCTCAAAGGTGAAACATGTTTTTAAATGTATGAAACGTTTTTTCCTGCTCTTTTCGCGAACTCTCCGGGGCGGTATCCTTGATGAATTTATTCTTTAAAGCAATGTACCGATTGAGGATCATCATTTGCTGCAGGGCCATATGGATATGAATATTACGGACATTTTCAGCTTTCATCCTTAATCCTGAATTAAAATTCTTATTAGCCATCGTTTCTGCAGTATTCATGAGTTCAATTAACATATTCTCTTGACTCATGCCTATGGAGATTTGTTGACAGTTTAACTGAACAGGCTCCCATTTATGTAAATCATTGATTCCGATGTTTTCATTTTGAATGGGATTCATAAGGGCAATCATAACTTTCACATGGTTCTGCATGATCATGTATTGCTCTGTAGCTACCTGCTTAATTTCAGAGTTTTGAATATTGCAAATATACAACTCCAATTTATCCAATTCAGCTTTATGAACAGGCAGGTGCTCAGCCATTAAACTTAAGTCTATCATTTTTAGAATCATACGATCATTCCTCCTTCCCTTCATTTTTATTCCTTTGAATCAGAAAAATTACCGAAGAAAGAATAACTGATTGACTTAATTCTGGACTTTTTGACCAGTTATCCTGAAAACTGGCGGCTGGTCAAAAAAAGGAGAAGGAAATGTAGCAGGTTCAATATTGTAGCTAGTTCTTAACAAATTCTCCATGGATTCTCGACAGTTTATCTTTATACTAAATTTATTTCTAAAAAGGAGCTGAGTAACATGAGAAGGTTTATTATTATTGGAGCATTATCATTCGGATTGGTTGCTGCTGTCGGCGTGACAGGAGTCAGCGCTCAAAGTGGACAAATGGAGATCCTACACGAGGAAAGCATGCAAAAGATGGCAATGGAAGAGATGCATCAAAATATGCTGGATTCAAGTGCAGTCATCAATTTTGGTCAGACAAAAAAATTGATGAAAGAGATGCATCCTGAAATGACTACCCAGCAAATTAAAAACATGTACAAGCAGATGCATGGCACTAATGGAGCGGCACCCAGTGCAAACTTCAAAGAAATGAATATGAAGAAAAAATAACAAATCGAAAAAGGTGCCCTATCATCCAATTGGGATAGAAGGCCACCTTTTTTTTTAATGCCCGTTATGGCAGTTATATGATATCCTCTGAAAGGCTCAAGTTTTCAGGAAGTTTCTTATTAGAGGGCAACCGAGGGCTTCCTGATTCATAAAGTTTCCCAATCTGCCGCCTTCCTGCCTAACAAGAAACCCCCGTGTTATCCATTAGATAAAATCCACTTTACCAGTTTCCTCAGCAAAAAATTTAATCAGAAAAATAGTGGTGCGAGCTTCCAGACACCACTATTTTCTATAGTCTTATGCTTTTAAAAGCTTGGCATTGATGGCAACTATGACAGTACTGAGACTCATCAGAACCGCTCCGACGGCCGGGCTTAATATTAACCCAATGGAAGCTAATGCGCCAGCCGCTAGCGGTATGGCAACAATATTATAGCCGGCAGCCCACCATAAATTCTGGACCATTTTCCGGTACGTCTTTTTCGATAACTCCATAACACTTACTACGTCTTGAGGGTTGCTTTTCACTAGTACGACGTCTGCCGTTTCCATTGCAACATCAGTCCCGCTTCCGATAGCGATACCTAGGTCGGCAGTGGCAAGAGCTGGAGCGTCATTGACACCATCGCCTGTCATAGCCACTTTCCAGCCTTTCTGCTGGATTTTTTTAATCTGATCTGATTTATTATGCGGAAGGACTTCTGCATAGACATCCTCAATCCCTATTTGCTCTGCTACCCAATCAGCAACCTTTTGATTATCCCCTGTAAGCATGATCGGATGGATATCCATTTCTTTTAGCTTTGCGACCGCATCTTTTGCAGAGTCACGGACCATATCTGCTAACGCAATCATACCAACAAGTTCATCATCCACGAGTACAAAGACTACTGTTTTTCCTTTTTCTGAAAGGGAATTGAACTGCTCCTTATTATAGTTGAAAGAACGTTCATTGACATAACCGGGACTGACGACCATTACTTCTTTTCCTTCTACCGTTCCTTTCAAGCCTTTACCTGTCATTGATTGAAAATCAGATACTTCTTTCAGCTTCAATTCTTTTTCCTGAGCTTTATGAATGACCCCTTCTGCAAGCGGATGCTCAGAGTTCTGTTCGGCGCTGGCTGCCCATAACAAAACATCTTTTTCACTATGAGATCCTTCAGGCACAATGTCGGTTACACCGAATTCCCCTTTAGTCAGTGTACCTGTTTTGTCAAATACCACAGCATTCAAATTACGGGCCCCTTCAAAATTAGTACGGTTTCTGATCAATAAGCCTTTTTTTGCGGAAATAGACGTGGATACGGCTACTACCAATGGAGCTGCCAATCCAAGCGCGTGTGGACAAGTTATAACCATAACTGTAACCATACGCTCTAATGCCACATCGAATGCATAGCCTAACGCAAGCCAGATGAACAAGGTGCCAAAACCTGCGGTCAATGCTATATAAAACAACCACTTAGCTGCACGGTTCGCCAGATCCTGGGCTTTTGACTTAGACTCCTGAGCTTCTTTTACAAGGGTGATAACTTGAGAAAGGTAAGTATCTTCACCCGTTTTCTTTACTTCAACGATTAAAGAACCTTCCTGGTTAACTGCGCCTCCGATAACTTCCTCGTCGACATTTTTTTCCACAGGCAGGGATTCGCCCGTCAGCATCGATTCATCGATTGCAGATTTCCCTTCTGAGATAATACCATCTACAGGAATTTTTTCCCCTGGTTTTACTCGAACACGGTCCCCAGTATTCAATTCAGTTACTGGTACATCTTCAGTTTCACCATCGTCCTTGATCCGGTGCGCTTCATTTGGCATCAGCTTGACTAATTGTTCCAGCGCATTGGACGCACCCATGATCGAACGCATTTCGATCCAGTGCCCCAGCAGCATAATATCGATCAGTGTTGCCAGTTCCCAGAAGAAGTTCTTTCCGCTCCATCCAAAAACGACGAGCGAGCTGTAACCATAAGCTACGACTATAGCTAAACCAATTAATGTCATCATGCCTGGGTTCTTTTGTTTGAGTTCACTGATCCCGCCAGTAAGGAATGGCCAGCCTCCATAGAAAAAAACAATGGTGGAAAGACCGAATAAAATCCATTGATCAAATGGAAATCTCCAATCCACTCCTAAAAAATCCTGGATCATAGGAGATAGGATTAAAATCGGGATTGTCAGTAATAATGAAATGTAAAAGCGTTTTTTGAAATCCGCTACCATATCTCCATGGTCATGATGATCATGGCCGCCACTATGGTCTTCATGGTTATGGTCGTGACCGTCTTTATGGCTTTCATGGCCATTATCTTCATGGTGTGCGTGTTTGTCGTGGCTCTCTGATTCGTGTTTCACTTTGTTTTTGTTTTCCTCACTCATATTGATCCTCCTTTTCCATTACTGATCAAGCTTTCGTTTCAAACGGTCATATTCTTCTTCAGAAATTTCTCCTTTTGCCAATCTTTCCTTCAAAGTGTCGAGCGATTTATTGCTAGAAAAATTTTTCGATTTATCATTTGGACTCGGCTTCATCATCCATATAATAATTGCTATAATTGCCAGAATAATGATAATACCAATGAATCCAAACCCGAAAAATCCCCCTCCCATTCCTCCGTTCATGCCACCATTCATACCTTCGTTCACTCCTTTTCCTCATTTATGATTAATCTCCCAATTTTAACCAGAAGTATTCATTAACAATTAAATTAGGAAGGGATCCAAACTCCATACGGTGGTTTGGATCCCATTGTTCTTCTTCCTCAACCGTATGGTTAGACGGCACACCTGTTTGGGCCTACTTCCATTTCTCTTTGTTCATCTTCTTCAAGATTATTTTTCCCCATGTTGGTTTTTCTTATTTCTTCATGACTGTTTGGCTGTGGCGGCAGGTTATCCGTGACCAGGTGTATAAATTCCTCTTTATCCTTCACTTGTAATCGGTCATTCTTGTTATAGAGGTTTTCCAGCTTGTCCTGTACCGTACCATGCTCATTGATTTCTTTCATTTCTCCAAAGTGAGCAGGAAGGACAATTAAGTCTTGGGATAAGCCTTCGTAACGACCATATAAGGTTTGGTGAAGGTCATCTACCCAATCATCTGCTTTCCCTGCAAGGTCAGGCCGTCCAATGGAATCTATAAATAATATATCTCCCGTCATCAGATATTTATTGTCTACGATAAAGCTTGTACTCCCGATTGTGTGTCCAGGAGAGTAGAATGCAGAGATTTTAACAGTGCTTCCAACGGTGATTGTTGTGCCATCTCTCAGCTCATTGTAGTTAAATGCCATGCCTTCATCATCCCTTGTAGGGAAATAGTATTCAGCTTCTGTTTGTTCTGCTAATTTTTTACCACCTGATATATGGTCCGCATGAAGGTGCGTGTCTAAAACATATTTAATGGCTGTATCGTTTTCTTCGGCAAAGTTTTTATAGGTTTCCGTCGTCCTTACTGGATCGATCACAACTGCTACCCCATTTGACATGACCATGTAAGATAGACAGCCTTTCCCAATTCGAATAAATTGGTACAGCTCACCGCCGTTAGATAAATCGCTGATCTTCATTGGTTCCAGGTGCTCACTCCAGGCGGTCATTCCACCCTCAAGGTAAGTGATATCCTTAACTCCTGCTTCTTCTAGTATTTCTACTCCCTTTTGAGAAGAGATTCCTTTTGCACACACTACATAGATCGTTTGATTTTCAGGGAGCTGTTTTTTTATATCTTCCGTTTCCTGCTCTAATTTTTTAAATGGAATATTCATGCTGTTAACATTCCGCCCTTGGATAGACCAATCAATGTAGTCTTCTTCCTTGCGAATATCCAACAGGAATACGTCTTCCTCCGCGAGTACTTTTTGAGCCATTTCTTTTACTGTAATCGGTTTTAATGCCATGTTAATCCCTCCACAAAATTTTAAACATATATGGACCGCTAAGATGTATGAGGTTTAGGCAAAGAGATTTAATTACGCCAGTATAAAGATTTTTACTCTTTTTGAAGAAGTTCTTGAAATGTTAAGCAACTTCTCCTTCTGCCTATACACTTCACGGCTTAACAATTTTCAAGCCGAGGTCCACATTCTTTGAAAAACTACTAATCTCCACCCACATAAAACCATACCCCGTTAAGGTATTATAAAACGTTAAATTTTAATTACTTCTGGTCAATGTACCTCTTAAATTATAGGAAATATAAATAAAGAGCCCCTCATTAGTTCAGTTAACTAATGAGGGGCTCTATTTAAAATAGTGTAAATATTTCCTTTAATTCCTTACAGCCTCAACCTGTCTCCATCCGCCAAGAGAAGAAATATCTTCTGCTCTGGCTACAGCATATCCTTCACAAATAAAGCCTGGTACTTCAGATCCATCTTCCAGCTCTACTTTTCCGATTCCTAAAGGGGAAGGTATCAAAGTTGTGAAGTTTCCAAGGGATTCTAAAGGCATTTCCCATACCTCCACACTAATAGCTGTTCCTCCTTTATTCTGCTTAATCATACCTGGTTTAGCGGGATGACCCGGAAGCTTTATTAGCTGGTACTTCGGAGCTGTTAAAGTTTCTCTAATAAAATATGCACCACATTCACGCATTTGTTTTTCTAATGGATAGCCTCTCATATGCAGACCACAAACAACTAGATTTGTCGTTTCTCTTTTTTCATTATCCCGCTTAGTTTGCTCGTCTGCTTTTGAGCGATTCACCCAAAGATTGGCAGTACCTGCTGCTAGTCCCTCTTGTTCAGAAAGGCTGAAAATAGTAATACCAAATGGAACTTGGGGAGCCGCTTCTCCCGCTGGAACAGCTACTGCTGACAGATCAAGTAAATTGCAATGGTTCGTGTAGAGACCCATTTTGTTATTAGTTGCGATAGGGTCCTGGCTGACTTCCTCCCTTGTCCATGTCCCTCCACAAGTAGGCATGACGAGTGCAGCGTCTTTTAATAAGTTCTTCACATCTCTCTTTATAGCTTGTAGTTTGTGAATCGCTTGAAATAAGGATGGAGCGTCATAGTTTTCAGGTGAACCGGAACGTAACACTTCTTCTGTTTCAGGAACAGCTGTGGCCGGATTCGAATCGATAAACTCACCTAGTGCTGCCCAACGTTCCGCTATCCATGGGCCGTCATATAAAACTTTTGCTGCTTCTGTGAATAACTCCGTATTCACATAGACGACCGGCACCCCTAGTTCTTTCACCTTTATTACTGCTGCTTCCCAGGCTTTTTGATATTTCTTAGCAAAAGGCCCATAAAATTCAGGCGATTCTTCAGGAAGACAAATTTTTACTGGATGTTCAGGAACCAGCTTGGGCGTTTTCTTTGACCAGGGGTCTGTTGATTCTTCTCCACGGGCTTGTTCATCTATTTTTATAGCTTCGTCTAATGTATGAGTAAATACAGTGACACAGTCGATACTTTCACAAGCCGGCACTACTCCTTCTTTAGACCAGGCACCAAGGATAGGTTTAAAACCAATCAGATTATTTAAGGCAGCCGGAACGCGACCTGAGCCAGCCGTATCTGTTCCAAGAGAAAAAGCAGCCTGCCCTCTTGCAACAGCTAGGGCAGAACCTGAACTGGATCCTCCACTGATAAGTTCTTCTTTAAAAGCATTAAAGGACTTCTTGTTCCCACTAGTCCAGTAGCAAATTGGTCTAAATTTGTTTTTCCAACTGGAATCGCCCCATCAGCAATCAATCGACTGACTACCTTCGCATGCTCACCAGGTACATATGCATAATCCGCACATCCTGCCGTTGTAGGGATGGCTGCTAGATTGATATTGTCTTTAACCGCAAAGGGGACGCCCCATAGTTGAGCATCGGCCATATTTATAGTTTCCAAATGATCGAGATATGGCTGGATCCATGTGAGATCAGGAGGAGTTATCCATATATTCATAGACCGATCCTTTTCTGCACGTGAAATGATTTCCCTTATAACCTGCTTCGGACTTATTAAGCCATCCTTGTAGTTCTGCTGAAGCCAGTCCATCGTTATAAGTTCTGGTAGTTTACTCACTTAGCTGCCACCACGCTTTCTTCTTTAATTGAAGCAATCAATTGCCCTGCCTGGACTTCTTCTCCCGGCTCAACATAAAGGGATGTAATAAATCCATCACAAGGAGATTGCTGAGGGAACTCCATTTTCATACTTTCTTCTATTATAATAGGGTCCCCTTTTCTTACATATTCACCTGGAGATACGAGAACCTTCCAGACACTCCCGGGCATTTGTGAGCGGGCAGCTGTTTCTCCAACCGGGATTTCTCCTTCAGGTACGGCTTCTTCATTATCCATTTCAGATACATGCTCAGCAATGCCGGCTTCCTTCCATCTTTCTCTTTCCGCCTTGAATGCAGCCTGCTGATGTTCTTTGAATGAAGCGGCACTTTCTTTAATAGATTCCTGGAATTGCAGATATTCTCCAAGCTTGAAGGTTGTTTCTGTGATATCTGCCTCAAATCTGCCTCGTAAAAAGTCTTCTCTCATTTCCAGAAGTTCATCTGGTTCCACCGGATAAAATTGAATCTGATCAAAGAATCTAAGCAGCCATGGTTTTCCTTGTTCAAAACTCTCTGTTGAACGCAGGCGATTCCACACCTGAATCGTGCGACCGACAAACTGATAACCGCCAGGACCTTCCATTCCATACACACACATGTATGATCCACCGATACCTACCGCGTTTTCGGGTGTCCATGTTCTCGCTGGGTTATATTTCGTTGTAACTAGACGATGGCGAGGATCGGTAGGAGTCGCAAGTGGGGCTCCTAAATACACATCGCCGAGTCCAAGAACGAGGTAATTAGCATCAAAAACAATCTTCTTCACATCTTCAATGCTGTCTAAACCGTTGATACGGCGGATAAATTCCAGATTATCCGGACACCATGGTGCGTCTGGGCGCACATTTTTTTGATAACGTTCAGTGGCCAGCTGAGTGGATGGATCATTCCAGGAAAGCGGCAAACTCACTATTCTGGAAGGCACCTCAATCGATTCAAGTGGTGGCAACTGGCTATCCACTTCAAGTACTTTTTCACAGGCCTCTTTTATCGTCATTTTCAAAGGGTCAATGTGGATCTGTAAAGAACGTACACCCGGGGTCATTTCTATGGCTGGGAGACATTTTGTTTCTTTTAAATGTTCCATTAATACTTGCACCTGGAACCTTAGAAGCAGATCAAGCTCCATTTCCCCATATTCCACTAGCAGGTATTCATCACCGCTGCATCGAATCGTAATTGGGAAGCGACGGTCTGAATCCCCATAAGCAAAGATCGGATAACTTGAATCCAGCTCTTCAGTTGGGACTGGAAGATAAATTTGCGGAAGATCTTTACGCACTCCCTGGCCGATTTTCTCAATCTTTTCTTCTTGTACCTGTCGTAAGACATTGGCTTCTTCAATTGTAAGCAATTGAAAGTGTATCGTATCGCCCGGGTGCAACTGTCCGAGCTTCCAGAACTCTGCTGATGCGGTAGTCACAGGACAGACAAACCCGCCTAGACTCGGGCCGTCCGGACCTAATAATATTGGCATATCTCCAGTTAAATCAAGGGTGCCAATTGCATACGCGTTATCATGAATATTCGAAGGGTGAAGCCCTGCTTCTCCTCCATCTTCACGTGCCCATTTGGGAACTGGCCCCTTAAGACGAACCCCAGTCCTAGAACTATTAAAATGGACTTCCCACTCAGTTTCAGTCAGCTGCTCGAGATAGGTTTCGTCTAAATACTCTTTTGTACAGTGTGGTCCGGGAATCACGCCAATGGTCCATGTATTTGAAATAGCCGGCTGGTCTTCCTTAACTAGCTTTTGCAGGTTTTCGGGAACATTTCCTTTTTTCACACCGAGCACGTCTCCCGTGCGGAGTGCTCTTCCACCATGGCCGCCGAATCCTCCTAAAGTGAAGGTTGAGGAACTGCCGAGTATTTTTGGCATGTCCAAACCGCCTTCAACTAAGAAATATGTTCTCATACCTGCTTTTGCTTCATGGAAGGTCAAAACCTGCCCTCGGTTAGCGAATACAGGCTTGAACATCGGTACAGCTTGATCGTCCAGCTCTGCTTCCATATCCGCCCCTGTCAGACAGAACCACATATCATTGCGAAATCTATAAGATCCTCCTTGAAGAGTCAGCTCAAGTCCGGGTGCCTCTCGCTCATTACCTAACAGTTCATTCCCGATTCGGAAGGAATAAGGATCCATCGCTCCACAAGGTGGTACCCCTACGTCCCAGTGCCCGGTTCTCCCAGGATAGTCCTGTACAGTGGCTTGAATTCCGCCATCTAAAACTTCGATAGCATTTTCAGATGGTTGAAAGTCATTCAGCAATTGAGTAAAAACCTGTCCAAATTGAAAGCTATCTTCTTGAAGAAGCGCTTGAAGGTAAGAGAGGTTGGTTGTGATCCCGTACATTTTAGTTTCTGAAAGGGCCTGAATCAGCTTTTGGATTGCTTCACTACGGTCCTTGCCATGGACAATAACTTTGGCAAGCATCGGATCATATAAGGTGGTAATCGTGATTCCGTTCTTCACCCATGTTTCATTTCTTGCTTTTTCAGAGAAATGAGCCTGGTCCAGATAACCTGCACTTGGCCGGAAATTATGAAGGTAATCTTCGGCATATACTCGCGCCTGGATACTGTGACCTTCCATTGCCGGAACCTTTTCTTCCAGACGATAAAGTTGATCGGAAGCCTCCTTCACCATCCACTCCACTAAATCTACACCTAAGACTTCCTCTGTTACACCGTGTTCGACTTGCAGCCTCGTGTTAACCTCTAAAAAATAAAATTCTTCGCTCTTAGTGTCAAACAAAAATTCTACTGTTCCTGCACTGCGATAGCCCGCTTCTTTAGCAAGTCGTATAGCTGCTGCCGCCATATTTTTTCGTACGAACTCAGACAAGTCAGGAGCGGGACTCTCTTCGATCACTTTCTGGTTCCGTCTCTGAATGGAGCAATCACGCTCACCAAGAGATACGACTTCTCCCCTGCTGTTTCCAAAAATCTGTACCTCCACATGCCGAGCTTTACGAATATATTTCTCTAAAAATAAGCCGCCATTATTGAAATTTGATTCAGCAAGGTGGCGGACGCTTTCAAAGGCTGTACGCAGTGCTTCTTCATCGACACAAACCCGCATACCAATACCGCCTCCCCCAGCTGTACTCTTTAAAATAACAGGATAACCGATCTCTTCTCCCTTAACCACAGCTTCTTCAATCTCTTCTATTAAATCGGTTCCCGGCAGTAGTGGAACTTCAGCTCGCTCTGCCATCTCCCTCGCTGTATGTTTTAATCCGAAGATTTCCATTTGATCCGGGGTTGGCCCAATAAAAGTAATGCCTTTATCCTCACAAGCTCGAACAAAATCTGGGTTTTCACTAAGGAAGCCATAACCTGGATGAATAGCCTGTGCACCGGTATTAATAGCCGTTTGCAGAATAAGGTCTGCATTTAAATAACTATCCTTTGCGGATCCTTCTCCAATAAGTACCGCTTCATCCGCATAATCGACATGGAGACTGTCCTGATCTGCTTTTGTATAAACAGCTACAGAGGCAATTCCAAGCTTTTTTAATGTACGTTCAATTCTTACTGCAATGGCACCACGGTTCGCAATCAATACTTTTGTAAACATACAGTGTTTCCCTCTCCTTTTTACTATCGGAATATTCTGATCTTTACATTTAAAAAATGGAGCTATTGATCCCATATTAAGAGTCTTATCGGCGTTGGATTAAAACCGCTGCACGGATTATTCAATTGCGGGCAGTTGCTGATTAACACTTTAGTACGGCATCTCGCCTTCATCTCGACATAATGGCCAGGTCCGGAAATTCCGTCTTCAAAGGATAATCCTCCTTCCGGTGTAAGGGGTACATTCATGAAGAAATTAATATTAGGGGCTAGATCTCTTTTTGTATAATTCTCCCCATGCTTCGCAAGCTGGTTCATAAAGTTATCGCGGCAATTATGCATATGCAATCGATCATGGGCGTATCGGACAGTGTTACTTTGAGCGGAACAGGCACCGCCAAGCGTGTCATGACGTCCCACTGTATCTGCAACGATTTCTATAAGCTCTTTGCCCGACTCTGCTCTAAGAATTGAACCTGTCGTCAAATAGACATTTTTTTGACCCGCTATTGTAGTAAGGGCACTGTAATGATCCTCTGGCTTTTCTGCATCATAAAACAACGTATCTGCCGCTTGATTTCCCTCTTCATCTACTATTCGAAGCACCTGACCCGGAAGCAATTCGTACATCCACCCGTCTCCCGCAGGAAGCGAATAATCATACACTGCATTTTCTACTTTTCTAGAATTTATTTTGTTTGTTATCACACTCATGATTTATTCCTCCTTTAATTTTTTATTGACTGACCAATGAATAGTAATCCCAAGTATTTTCAAATGCTCGTTTGTTTTCAGGATGGTAGTTCAAACAATAATCGTCGCCTCTGACTGGAGCTGCCGGCAATACTTCCACTTTCACTGACGCCTTTGAAAAAGCCGCGGTTGGATCGAAGGGATTGGGTGTATTGGAAAGCAGCAGCAGAACATCCATCTCTGTTCGAAGAGTGACACTGTCCCCTTTCTTACTATGTCCTTCTACAAAGTGCATATCTCCACTCTCATCCACAAAGATCTTTGAAAATAAGTTAACAACTGGCCCCATGTCCCGGCTCTCCAGTCCATTTCTCACTAATTCCATTGCAAAGTTTTCCTGGCCGCTTCGATACCACTCATTTTGAATTTGCTGATAGGTTGTTTTACCATATTTTTCATCCGTAAGCTGCCTTGTCGTATAACCGCCGATTGGATCATGCCACCCAAGGTCATCTTCCAAAATGCTTACCATAGCCTGCCCATTATCACTCATTAAAATATTTCCCTTCGTTAAATGAGAAGTATGCTGAGCTTTCAATGTATCCGGCATGTTGTACTTTTCGCTTCTATTCCTTTCATTAAAAAATAAACAAGAAAGATTGGCTCCCTCCTCAAGCGCCGTAATTTTAATTTGCTTTCCTCTCGATATGCTGCCTGACCACTTTGCTCCTGCACGTAATGTCCGAGTCCAAAGGTTTCCCATCAAAATTCCTCCTTAAGATAATTTCTAATAAAAATAAAAAGCCTGGGAGATTTAGAATCTCCCAGGCTTTTGTCCCTCCGTGTATATAGGTTAATTATTGAACACTAACCTATACCGCTCTCTCTTGGACCTGACTTGATACTTTAATCAACGGAACCCTAGAAAGCTTTTTTGTCCTCGACTTCGAGAACCTTTATTAAATTTTGATTGTAATTGGAATTATAGCTACTAATCCATCTTCCCCGCAACACACATGTGAGATTATCTTACATAGTTTTTAAATCTATTAATAAATTAATTATGCGATCAAAAACTATAATGATTTCGTTTTTAAAACTTTGCATACTCCCTGTATTTATTAAAAGAAGGACAAAAAACATAAAAAAGGCAAACCAAAAAATATGTAAGAAAACCTTACATGATAGTTGTATTTTAAATTTTTCCAATGAAGAATTAGACACAAGCTTAAATTACCAATTACTTTTATTTATCTGTCGACTGGTATTAACAAAAAGTGGAAGGAGTTCCCTATGAATGAGCAACCAAAATTAAAAAGAACATTAACGTTATGGCAGGTTATTTTTTTAGGCCTTGCCTGGAACACTCCAATGATTTACTTCTCAGTTTTTGGCGTCGCTTTTGAAGGCGCCAACGGTTTTTTAACAGCAGCCTACTTTATAGCTGTCTTGGCAGTCCTATTTACAGGGGCAAGCTATGCCATTATGGCAAAGAAAATTCCGATTGCCGGATCTGCTTATACCTTCGCAAAAAAAGCCATCCATCCGAATGTCGGCTTTCTCGTTGGATGGGTATTATTATTAAACTATCTATTTGCACCAATTATCGCTGCTATTACATTCGGTATATTCCTAAACGCTGAGTTCCCAGCTGTTCCTGCATATGTATGGATTATGGGATTGATTACACTGCTGGCATTCATCGCTATTCGCGGTGTGAGTTCTTCAGCCAATATCAGCCGACTATTCGTTATCCTGCAAATCATCTTTATGGTAGTGTTCTGTTCCTATTTGGTCTATGGAATTTTAGGAGACGGCGGGACTGGAAGCCTAGTGTCTACAGCTCCTTTTATAAATGTAGATTTATCACTTTCTGTTGCCCTGGCAGGTGCCTCAATTGTTGTTTTTTCTTTCTTAGGCTTTGATACGATGACCACCTTATCTGAAGAAACGATTAATCCTAAAAAAACTATTCCAAAAGCCATTTTTATTATGATAGCCATTGTCGGAGTTCTGCATATTAGGACCTCTTATTTTATTCAGCTATCCCATCCTGGTTTCACTTTCAGCAATCCTGATTCCGCTGCACTGGAACTCGTCAGTATTGTGGGGGGGAGTTTACTGCGATCTATATTCATAACCGTCTTGATTGCTGCCATTTTTACACAAGGATTGGCTTCAGTGACCAGTGTATCCAGATTGTTATATGTTATGGGGCGAGATTCTATTCTACCGAAGAAGATATTTGGCTATGTTCACCCTAAGTTTAAAACACCAGCAATCAATATCATCATTGCCTCTGTTATTTCATTACTGGCTATCTTTATCAACATTGATGATGCGATTCGCTTCGTGAACTTTGGAGCACTAAGCGCCTTTTTCTTCGTAAATGTTTGTGTCATCAGCCTCTTCTTTAAAAATAAAGAAAAGCACAGAATTTCTTATGTCCTCGCAAACCTTCTATGTCCTATAATTGGTGCTGTGTTTATCGCCTGGCTTCTTGCTTTACTTGATACTCCCACCATTATGGGCGGGTTATTATGGATGGCTGCAGGATCCATTTATTTAATTTATCTTACGAATGGATTTAAACTGCCGCTGCCGAGAAGCACGAAAGAAAAGACTGTTGCCGAACAGAATCAGGCGATTTAAAAGCCATCTATCTTATAAAAAAAGGACAGGCTATGTTCTAAATGAACACAGCTTGGCCTTTTTTGTTATATGATTTAAAGTTTAATTGTCCTCATAGATCAGAAATTGTTGAATTAGTTATTTCCTGGGAAATTAGAGTCCTATTTTAGGGGATTTTGAATTTAAAGAGAGTTATAATTTACCTTTCATATTTTCATATTAAAATGGGTGAAATTATTTTCAGCTTGTTTATCGCTAATTTGCCTTTTATTGTGAATCACATTTAGTTCCCCAGAAATTCTTATATAATAACTAGACTCTTATTTCTGTATAACTTCACCTGTTATCGTAATAACGTTATTTTCATTCTAGATATAAAAAAGCTTCTCAAAAGTTCAGTGAACTAATGAGAAGCTTTTTGCAATTTTATTCGTAACGATCCCACTCAACCACACTTTCCATAGGAAGACGTGTTTTCTGGAAGCCAGCTTTAACTCCTTTACCAAGGGAAATCAACATAACTGTTGTATAATTCTCTGGTACATTGAAGGCTTTCATGAATTGTTCTTCATCATATCCTCCCATTGGTACGGTATCGAATCCTTTCGCTTTTGCAGCAAGCATGAACTGCATGGCAACAATTCCTCCGTCAATGTGAGCAATTTTTTCAAGTCGCTCTTGAGGGAAGTTTCCGTAGGTATCAAAGATGCTGTTGACGTACATATTCTTCACATCTTCGGGCATATTGCCTTTTTCAGCGATTTGAGAATAGATTTGTTCGGCATTTTCATAGGCTTTTTTATCTCCGAGTACTGCAATGACAGCTGACGCATCTACTATTTGCTGCTGGTTATTTGCAATAGGAAGCAATCGTTCTTTATCTTCCTGCTTGTCCATCACTAAAAAACGCCAGGATTGCAGGTTAGAAGAAGATGGTGCTAATGTTGCGGTTTCCAGCAGCTCTTCAATTTCTTTACGGTCAATCTTATATTCTGGATCATACTGACGGACAGAGCGTCGCTCTTTTGCTACCGTTAGAAATTCGGTATTTTCAAGGTCTTTTGGAGCTTCCTTCGTCGTATCGATTTCTTTTACTTTATTGAGGTATTCTTCTTTTGTCATAGTTTCCTTGGACATAAGTATGCCCTCCTTTAATTGTATCTTTCAAAAATACAGTATAGAGAAGTAACTGTTACTTTGTCAAATACAGTTACTTATAAAAAGAAAACGAAACGGCTATCGTTTCGTTTTACTGTTCGATAAGATCAGACAAAGCCTTCGTTCTTAATCCTCCCAAAATCCAAGACTCCATTTCACTTTGCAAATCACAAAGAGACTGTTGAGACGTATCTGAAAAACAGTGTTTCCCTTCCGTCTCAAAATAGTCTTTCACCACCGTCTCAGCGCTTATAGCTTCATATACCTCAGAAAGCTTAATATCTTCTGGTTTTTTAATGAGAGAATACCCACCATCCCGGCCTTCTTTAGCACTTATGATCCCGGCCTTAACTAAGTGAGTTAGAATCTTACGGAGATAGACAGATTGAGATTCAAGCTTCTCAGCAAGCTTTCCACTCGGGCAGCGATTTTCGTTTTCAGCTAAAACGATTAATGCTTTCAGGGCCATACTAAACCAACGTACATTATTCATTTTTTCTGCCATCGTTTCACCTCTTTATCTAAGATATATTTTGTTACATGTGTAAGCAAAAGTCAAAACAATAGGCAGATCAATCCTTACAGTTATTCAATAGTAAAGCTTTGATACCGCTAAACAGACCCATTACGCGTGCCCTTTCAAACAAACCTAAAAGAGCCTATTTCCTCTATAAGGAAATAGGCTCTTCCGTTCAAATATATTAATTATATTCAGGATATCGTACCCATAAAATCATCCTGATTTTCTATCCCAAAAAGTTATCTCTCGTTTTCATTAAAGTTAACAGTATCTTTTAATTTGTTGTCATCATCTAATGTATTCTTGCTGGCCATCTTTTTCACAAATTCTTTAACGACCTTGACGCTCAAGCCAGACTCCCAGTATTCAGCGATTTCAGGGGTCACTTTGACGAGTACCACATTCGGATCATCGGCAGAAGCGTTGAGCACTTTTTCGACAATCTTATTCCAGTATTCTTTCTTTTTCTCATCATCCTGGACAAATTCAGCCGTTCCGCTGATTGAAACGTAAGAACTGCCGGCATATGCCAGGTTAATAGCAGGGTTACGGTTGATCTCCTCATATTTCTCTGTATCTTTTTTTGTAATGAACCAGATCTCTTCCCTATCCATAAGTACTTCCTGTGTATGCATCGGGCGGGACATCAATCTGCCTTCCTGAGATACCGTTGTGAGCATTGCCACCTTCTCATCTTTAATCAAGTCTTTAATGTACTTAATGGTTTCCTTGTTTTCTGTGTTTTCATTAGCCATTTATATTACCCTCCTTATGTTTCTTGGCCTTTACTTTTTTCTTTTTCAAAGAGATTCTTCTTCTTCCTTTTCCCAGAAACAAACAAATTTACACTTTTCCCTCTTTAGGGGCCCCAATCATTTCCACTATCCAGGGGTTAGCAGACGATACCAAACTAAAAGACCTCCCCCTCCTTTTCTCTACTAGAACATATACTTACCAGCTTTTAAGGAAAATCCAAAACATTTTAAATTAAGCAAAAATAGGGTATGAGTAAACTATTAAAAATGAAGGAGTTTGAACAGAAACTATGCCATACATTTTATTAATTGCAGGCTTCGGTTTATTAATTAAAGGAGCCGATTGGTTCGTTGATGGTTCTTCTAACATTGCCAGGCTGCTCCGTGTTCCACCTATATTGATAGGGTTAACAATTGTAGCTTTTGGCACAAGTTCTCCTGAGGCAACTGTCAGCATCATTGCAGCTTTACAAGGAAATGCTGAAGTTTCACTCGGTAATGTTGTAGGGAGCAATATCTTCAACATTACTTTAGTTGTAGGTATAGCAGCCTTCCTATATCCATTAATGGTAGAGAGTGAAACAACCAAAAAAGAAATTCCATTCATATTGCTTGCTAGCGGAGCTTTACTCGTGCTTATAAGTGATACGGAATTACAGGGGTTAAGTGAAAATTTGCTAACACGCAGTGACGGCATTATCTTTTTATTGTTTTTATGCATTTTTATGTACTATGTAATTGAAGTTGGCCTGAAAAGTCGAAAAGAATCGATACATGAACCAGTTCCTTCAAATATTACATGGGGAAAAAACACTGGTTTATCGTTAGCAGGTTTAGCAGCTATTATTTTTGGCGGCGACTTGGTGGTAGACAACGGTACAGAGATTGCTTATGATCTGGGGATGAGTAATACATTAGTGGGGTTAACCATCATTGCGATTGGAACGTCGCTTCCAGAACTTGTGACCTCCATATCCGCTGCAATAAAGAAAGAAAGCGGAATTGCACTGGGGAATGTGGTAGGTAGTAATATTTTCAATATTTTATTTGTACTTGGAGCTTCCGCAGTGATTTCGCCTTTAAATGTAAATGGAAAGATATTTATCGATGTGATGATCATGATTGCATTAAGTTTGTTATTGTTCTTATTTTCAAGGACCAATTATAAAATTGGCAAAACAGAGGGTTTCGTCCTTATGACCTTGTACATTATTTATCTAGTTTACATTATTTTAAGAAACTGAGATTTTTTATTTAGTTTATTGAACAAAAATAAATAAAAAAAGACAGAAAGATAGGCTTTCTGTCTTTTGTTCAACCTAGCCTAACCTTCACTATCTCTGAAGAAAATTGAAATCAGGCTTTTCTTTTTCATTCTTATAAGTTTTTTAACATTTCTTCAATCACATGACTTGAGTTCTTCGCTGCTTCTTCTACAAAGTTTTCTTGAATTCCAGCAGCTTCTTCTCCAGCATCATCGGAAGCTGAGCGAATGACTACGTACGGGATTTCGTTTAAGTAAGCAACTTGTCCAACCGCTGCTCCCTCCATCTCAACTACATACGCATCAAACGTTTCATAAATCCAGTCCGTTTTTTCTTCGCTTGCGATGAATTGGTCACCTGTCGCAATCGGTCCCTTGAATACATCAACATAATCAGGAAGACCTTTCGTACCTTTCTCAGCTAGCTTAACCAGATCTTTATCTGCTTCAAAATACCTTGTATCCATGTATGGAATTTGTCCTGGTTTGAAATCTTTAGCCGTTTCGTCCATGTCATGATGCACGGTCTTCGTAGAAATAACGATGTCTCCAAGACCTAGATCAGGATGGATACCGCCTGCAACGCCAGAGTTAATTAATACATCCGCTTCAAAATCACTGATGAGCATTTGAGCCGCGGAAGCTGCATTCACTTTCCCTATTCCTGATTTTACAAGTACAATGGGCTGACCTTCTAAATTTCCTTCGTAAAAGGTTAATTCCCCTTTTTTAGTTGTTTCTTCCACTTCCATATGAGAATGAAGAATGTCAATTTCTACTTGCATTGGACCAATGATTCCTATTACTTTCTCTTCCTCTTTTTTCTCCTCTTGGTCAGCCGCTCCTGTATCCTTTGTCTGGTCTCCGCAACCCGCAAGCAAGAAAGCTAAAAACACAGCACCAATTAAACAACTTACCTTTTGCTTTAAACTCATGCTATTCCTCCTGTTAACAAAATAAAATACGAACATTATGTATTGAAAATATAAAAATGTACGTGTTTTATTTTACACAACTCCCTCCCCATTGCCAACCCTACTTTTCGAATTTGTATAAACCGAATTTAAATGGTGCTTACACACCCGCATACCTACTTAATTTTTAATTCGTATAAGTTTAAATCTCCATAAAGCACCTTCCCTGAAGCATGCTCTTTTTTAATAAAAAAAGTTTTTTATTAAAATTGTTGACTTTTTATGGATTCAACCATATATTTTGTATACAGGAAACTTTTTAGTTTACACGCAATCCCTATTTCAAAAAAGGGTCATTTTTTTACCCAAAAATTTGCACAAAGGAAAATTAAATGCTTAAAGTAAAATTTCGTGATATCACGCTAAATTAACTCATATAGTCTCATTACATCTACCGAGCTTTAGCGTTTTAGGAGGAAAATCATGAAGAATCCTGCAATCTCTATAGAAAATCTACATGTTTCCTATTATGGAAATGAAGCAGTGAAAGGAGTTAGTTTATCCATAAATCCAGGTAACCTTGTTGGAATCATTGGCCCGAATGGTGCTGGGAAATCCACCTTTATAAAAGCGATACTGGAGCTTATTCCAATGGATAAAGGAACCATCAAAGTATTAGGAAAACCAGTTAAAGAAGTACGGAAAAAAATTGCCTATGTTCCCCAGCGTAATGATATTGACTGGGACTTCCCTATAACGGTACTGGATGCGGTTCTTATCGGGACTTACCCTGGATTAAAACTTTTCAGACGTCCTAAGAAAATAGATAAAGAATGGGCGCTGAAATGTTTGCAACGTGTCGGCATGGAAGATTTCAGCAAGAGACAAATTGGTGAACTTTCTGGTGGTCAGCAGCAGCGAGTATTCCTTGCGCGTGCACTTGCTCAAAAGGCTGATTTATTTTTTCTTGATGAGCCTTTTGTCGGTGTTGACGTATCCAGTGAAGAGACGATTGTTAATATTTTAAAAGAACTTTGCCAGCAAGGAAAGACGGTTATTGTCGTTCACCATGACCTAAGCAAAGCAAATGATTATTTTAATAAACTTATCCTGTTAAACAGGGAATTGATCAGCTACGGAGCGGTCAGCGAAGTATTCCAGCCCGGTATTATTGAAAGAGCTTATCAAGGACAATTCGCTTTTATGAAAGAGTTAGGGGTGTAGATCATGGCATTTGTGGAAGCGGTTATGCAGTATGGATTCTTGCAAAAAGCATTATTAACGTCCGTTATGGTTGGTATTATCTGTGGAGTTATAGGCTGTTTTATCATTCTCAGAGGAATGGCACTTATGGGAGACGCCATTTCACATGCGGTCTTACCAGGGGTCGCTATCTCTTATGTATTAGGCATTAATTTTTTCTTCGGTGCTATTTTCAGTGGTGTACTGACAGCCATTGCAATAGGATTTGTCACTCAAAACAGCCGGATTAAACATGATACCTCCATTGGCATTATGTTCACCGCAGCATTCGCGTCTGGGATCATAGTGATTACGATGCTGAAAAGCAGTACGGATTTATACCATATCTTATTTGGAAACGTACTGGCCGTCCGACCCTCAGATATGTGGATTACCTTAGGAATCGGGCTCCTTGTTCTTTCAGCCGTCTATCTCTTTTATAAAGAATTGCTTGTCACATCGTTTGATGAAACGATGGGTGCGGCTTACGGATTACCCGTGCGCCTGATTCATTATTTCCTTATGACCCTGCTCACAATGGTTACTGTTGCTTCCCTACAGACGGTAGGTATTGTTCTAGTTGTAGCCATGTTAATCACGCCGGCAGCAACGGCCTACCTTTTAACTGAACGTTTATGGATCATGATTTTTCTGGCCGCAGGAATTGGAACCATTTCCTCGATTGTCGGCCTTTACTTTAGTTTCACTTACAACCTGGCTTCGGGAGCCACCATTGTTATTTCAGCAACAGCCATCTTTGTTCTCGTATTCCTTTTCTCTCCGAAGCATGGATTGGTATGGAAAACATTAAAAGTCAGAAAGAAGAGAGCTTCATTAACTTAGTATTCTAACAAAATATATAAATAAACTTGGAGGAAAGTCGAATGATTAAGAAGAAATTAATTATTTTAGCAACTTCTCTATTTACCCTAATACTGCTAGCAGCCTGTGGAGGCGAAGAAACCAGTCGGAATGAATCGGAAGCCACGGAAGACAGCAAGGGAAAAGTTCAAGTCGTCACCACATATTCTGTAGTATATGACATCGTAAAGAATGTCGGCGGAGATTTAGTTGACATTCATAGTTTAGCCCCTATCGGATCGAACCCTCATGAATATGATCCACTGCCAGAAGACGTACAGAAAACGACCGATGCAGATGCTGTTTTCTACAACGGTTTAAATTTGGAAGCAGGTAACGCCTGGTTCGACAACCTGATGGAAACGGCTGGAAAAGATGGCGAGGATGCTCCTGTTTTCCTTATGAGTGAAAACGTCGAAGCGATGTACTTAACAACAGAAGGCAAGGAAGGCGAAGAGGACCCTCACGCATGGTTAGATATACGTAACGGCATTAAATATGCTGAAAATGCTAGAGATGGACTGATCGAAGTAGATCCTGAAAACAAAGAAATCTATGAAGAGAATGCCAAAAATTATATTAATAGACTACAGGAACTGCATGACAAAGCTGTAAAACAGTTCAATGACATCCCTGAAGAGGAACGGATTCTCGTTACAAGTGAAGGAGCATTTAAATACTTCAGTGAAGCCTATGGGTTCCAGGCCGAATATATCTGGGAAATTAACCAGGAAAACCAGGGAACTCCAGATCAAATTACGCGTATTGTTGATATCATCAACGACAATGAGCTTACAGGATTATTCTTGGAAACAAGTATTGATGCTAGAAGCATGGAGTCTGTGTCTGCTGAAACCGGTGTGCCAATAGAGGGTAAAGTATTTACGGATTCTTTAGCTGAGCCAGGCGAAGATGGAGATACCTATATTGATATGATGGAATGGAACATTGAAACTATTAAAGAGGGATTAAGTAAATGATAAAAAAGCGGTTATGCCTTCAGAAGCATGACCGCTTCTTTACTCTTAGGAGGAGGAAACAAAAAAAGAAAGAGCGGAATCCGCCCTTTCCCTTTACTCCATTTTTGCTTTTGATTCTTTAACTGCGTCTTCCATGGCTTGTTTCGCATCTTTTTGGCCAAGCAGTACAAGGTTTACCTCTTCAAACAGAGGATCCGAAGTTTGTCCCCAGTTAGGAACATCAGGCGGAAATTTAACATAGTCAAACTGTTGGGCAACATTTGGCTGGTGGTCAAGCTCCTTAAATTTGTCGCTTTCTAGCACAGCCTTTGATGCTGGTGCCTGACCAGCTTCTGCCCAGGATATACTGTTTTCTCCAACGTAACTTATGAATTCTTTAATCCCTGCAATTTTTTTCTCATCTTTTACACTATCCAAAATAACAAAATTATGAGAGTTTCCATATACAGCCTGCGTATCCGTTCCTAATTGGGGAATCGGTGCACTGCCAAAATCTATATCTGATTCTTTAAACTGATTGATCATCCACGGCCCATTGAGTATCATACCGGCTCTCTGTTGTAAAAAGAGTGGAGTAGGACTGTCCTGAACGTCACTCGGTGCTACGTTATACTTTTCTATGAGATCTCTTTCAAATTGAAGGGCATCTATAACAGGCTTTGTGTCATAATTAATTTCTTTGTCGTCTGTAATTAATTCACCGCCGTTTTGATATACAATCGTAGGAAAGATAAAGTCCTGCAATCCTCCTGTTGGCACAACTGTTCCATATTGACCTTTATCCTTATTCGTAAGTTTTTTAGCAATTTCCAGAAATTCCTTTCTGTTTTTCGGAGGTTTGTTTGGATCCAGTCCCGCTTCCTTAAACATATCCTTATTCCAATATAAAATAAGAGGGTGAATATCCAGCGGAACACCATAGAGTTTACCATTATAAGATGCACCTTCCCATGCATTTTCGTGATAATTCTCTTTCTTTACAAGATCGCCTGTCAAATCATCCATCTGCTTTAATATGCCTTTGTCTGCATAAGTAGGAAGGTGATTAGCATGTACAATAGACAAATCTGGCACATTCTTCTTATCTTGTATCGCTAGGTCAAGTGTTTTGTAATAGTCCTCATTCGGTTTAATTTCTAGGTTAACTTCATATTGGTTCTGCGAATCATTAAATCCATCAACAATTTCTTTCATTTTAGGACCGTCTGGACCTGAGAATGGAGTCCAGAAAGTTATTTTCTTCACATTTCCTTCATCCTGTCCGTTTTCCCCGCTGCTTTCTGAGGAACATCCCATAACACCGATAACTAATAGGACAGAAAGCATACATGCCAAAAAATATTTCACCTTCATTTGTATCCCCCTTTTGTTATATGGTTTCAGCCAAATAAAATCACTAAATAAACAACTAAAGCTATATGTACCTTATTACGGATAAACACATTAATTTAATTTTGTCCTCTTAACTAATTCTTTAAATTTTCTGCCCGCTCTATTTTCCTTCCGAATCATTTGCCCTTTGTCATTCATTTTTAACGTGTACAGCCCAAAAGGCATGAGCTCCTCTTCTGCACTTTTTCCGGATGTACGATACTCCCAATCTACTAAATCAAAGAAAGGGAACCATGTATAACCAAGCAGTTCTATCCCCTCTTTTCTAATGGAAAAACAGGCTTCGACTGACTCTTTCAGCCAGTCTACCCTTTCTTCTTCTGAACCTCTAAAACTAGTCTCCGTAATCATGATAGGGGTATTATAACGACTTACCGCTTCGCGGATAATATCCTTAAGCTCTTCACCTGTACCTAAGACATGAGGATAAATGATATATCCCTTCTTATCTCGTTTCACTTCATGTACACTGAATTGCGGATAATAATTGATGCCCACTATATCAAAGCTGCAATGATGTTCCTGGAACCATTTCAATTGTTCTATCGTTAAACCATATTGCAGCATAAGATTGTACAATGGATGCCCATCATTCACGCGGCCACTTAGAAGCTCCCACATAACAAACCGATTTTCATTCCATATATCCACCTCTGGCTGCAGTTCTTCGTCATAAGTGAAGTATTTCTTCGTAGCGTCAACGTGTACCATCACTGCATCTTTATCAATGGATTGGATGGCCTTGATGGTTTTGATAATACCTTTTCCTAATTGCATAATCATGTGGTAAAACCCTTGAAGCCCTGTATGATAAGGCGGCCATACACCATTCAGCCCACAAAATTCCGCATTTACATATGGCTCATTGAGGGGAGTATAGTATTTGACAATATGACTATACCTTTTTGTAAATGCAGCAGCATATGCAGCGACACATTCAGGGTATCTTCCATTACTAAACTCATTCTTTAACCAGTGAGGGGTCCCATAATGCATAAGATCTATGATTGGTATCAAATCCGTATGATTATGGAAATACTCCATAACTTCATCTACCCATTCCCAATCATAGGCCCCTTCTTTTTTCTCAACCTTATACCATGGGATTCCATAACGAATCATCCTTGCCCCGGACTCCCGTGCCAGCTCCAAGTCTTCTTTCCACAATTCATAATGCTGAGTTAGCGCATATTCATCTAACGGACGTTCTCCTTTTTCTACCTGAGTTACGAAAGTATCCTCAATCCCTACAGCCCATATAAAGTCCTTATGTTGCTCCACTACAGCATCACCCCTATAAAAAAATCGGATGGCATCATACCATCCGATATTTAATTATTTCTGGTCATTAATTTTTTTTATTTTTTCTAATTCACATTTTGGCTTTCGATCATAGGTTAACAATCCATTGATCTCCTGTTCGACATCGGTAAGCTGTGTATAGCAATAACCTTGCAAGATTGGTGATTGCTGTAAGGTTTCTGTTTGTCTGCGATATTCTTCAATAAGGTCCTCACTCTTGCTTACTGAAGAATAACCCCAGCCTTTTTCTCCGATTTCATAAGCAATTCCACCATATTCTGTTACCATGATAGGTTCGCCACGATATGAAAAGCCTTCAGCGTATACAGGTCGGTCAGCAGCTGTCATCCCAGTTGCTGATTCAATGTCTTTAAAATAATTAGCCATTATATCGGCTGATCGGTAGTTATGGACACCGCAAATATCTGAAATAGTATGTTCCCATCCTTCATTAGAAAGGACCGGCCGGGTAGTATCAAGGGATTTGGTTAAGTAGTACATGCCTAACGAATGATGCTGCTGCTGGGTTTCCTGTGCCACTCTGGAAATTCCCCAGCTCTCATTTAATGGGACCCAAGCAACTATACTAGGATGACTATAATCCCTTTTGACCGCCTCTCCCCATTCAGCAGATATTCTTCTGACAGCATCTTCACTATATTCGGCAGTGTTAGCCATTTCTCCCCAAACTAGGAATCCCAGCTTATCTGCCCAATAAAAGTAACGGGGGTCTTCTACTTTCTGATGTTTACGTGCTCCATTGAAACCCATTTCTTTAGCAAGGACAATGTCCTGCTTCAAGTCTTCATCTGCAGGTGCTGTCAACAATGCCCCTGGAAAGTATCCTTGGTCAAGAACCAGTTTTTGATAGTAAGGCTTATTATTTAGACGGAATTCGCCATTATCTATCGACACTTTTCTCATACCGAAGTAGCTATTGACTTTATCAGCCTCTCGACCATCTTTTATCAATTTCAATTCCACATCAAACAAATGAGGCGATTCCGGGGTCCAGTACCATCCAGCGTGGTGGATATTACTGCGATCGGTAAACCTGTTTCTTAAATTGAAACTTTGCTTCTTATATTTTTCAAAAACGGTGGCACGGTCAGAAATGATGGTTTGACCTTCAAACTGTATTGTCACATTCAACTCCACATTTTCACCGATTTCCCCGGCGAACTCTGCTTCCAGCTCGATGTCGCCTCTGTCAATCTGTGGCGTCCAGCGTATAGATTCAATATGAGTTTTTTCTACAGCTTCCATCCAGACTGTCTGCCAAATTCCTGTTGTCCTTGTGTAAAAGATAGATTCTGGTTTCTCATGCCAATACTGTTTTCCACGCGGAATTGTTTCGTCTTTAGAAGGATCCTCTACACGTACTACTAAATCGTTGCTTCCTTCTTTGATCGTATGTGTGATGTCTGCTTGGAACGGAGTGTTTCCGCCTTCATGGAAAGTGACCATTTCTCCATTAACATACACCCAGGCTCGATAATCTACTGCTCCAAAATGAAGCAATATCTCTTTCCCCTCCCACTTTTCAGGGATATCAAATTCGCGATGATACCAGACGATATCATGGAAAGAAGGATCATTGATGCCGCTCTCCTCTGTCTGATAGGCAAAAGGAACAAGAATTTTTTTCTCCTTCGGAAAGGACTCATACCATTTTTCCCTCAACCCTTTATTACTATCATCGAAGGAAAAATCCCATTCTCCATTAAGATTAACCCAATCTTCTCGTACAAATTGCGGCCGGGGATATTCATTACGGATATTACTCATCGTTCTCCTCCTATTCCAATGACTACTTAATACCTGTTTGTGTAATACCTTTGATTAGTTGTTTTTGCCCAATTAAGAAAATGACAATGATAGGAACAGTTGCGATAGACGTTAAGGCCATCAACTTACCATAAGACGATACAAAACTACCCTGCTGCATGATAGCAATACCAGTAGTGATGGTTCTCATTTCTGGTGAGCTTGTAGCCACTAATGGCCACAAAAAATCATTATAGATCGTCATAAAAGAGAAAATGCCTAGTGTCCACATAATAGGCCTGGCTGAAGGCACGACTACTTTCATGAAAACCTGCCATTTGTTCGCTCCATCCAGATGGGCAGCTTCCTCCAATTCTTTCGGGAATGAACGGAAGAATTGATAGAGCAGGAATACACCGAAAGCATTAGCTGTATATGGGAAAATTAATACAGCATATGTATTTAACAATCCTGCATTGCTGAACTGCATATATAATGGCAAGAATGTGATGACCCAAGGAATCATCAATGTACTGATAAACATCGGCAATAATATTTTCTTAAAGGGTACATCTAGTCTGGCAAGTGCATAGGCTGCCATTGCATCAATAAATACAATAATCAATGAACCGGTTATCCCGGCAAATAGGGAATTGAACATCCACCTGAGCACCGGCACATTCAGCCCCTGACTAAGTAAAGTGTAGACATAATTCTCAGTGGTGAATTCTTTTGGCAGCCAATTCAGACCACCCGATATAGCCTCGATATCAGATTTAAAAGAAGTAGAAAACATCCAGAAAAGCGGGGCAACGAAAATAATGGCGATAACAGTCGCTAACAAGACTAAAAATAGAGTTTTTGTTTTATTCCTCATTATTTTGCACCACCCTTTTTAGCAGGATTTGATAATTTGAATTGTACGATGGAAACAACAATCATAATTAAGGCCATTACGATTGCCATTGCAGAAGCTGAGCCTAACTGTCTTTGTTCAAAGGCTTGCTCGACAATCCCCATCAAAAGAACCTCTGTTGAATCACCCGGTCCGCCGCCGGTCATCAAATATGGCTGACCATAAATGTTGAAGGAAGCAATCGTTGAAGTGACTACCACAAACAACATAATCGGCCGAATAGATGGAAGTGTAATATGGATAAAGTTCTGCCAAGCACTCGCCCCATCAATAGCACTGGCTTCATATAAATCTCCAGGCACCTCGTTCAGTGCATTAATGAAAATGATCATATTAAACCCAATGGTCCACCACAAGGTTGCAACGACAATAGAAATCCAGGCATATGGAAGACTTGTCAGCCAGGGGATCGGGTCAAAACCCATGTTTATTAAGTAATTGTTGATCAAACCTGAATTTGTGTCCAAAAGCCATAGCCATATGATAGCAATGACAGATACTGAGATGGAATAAGGGATGAAATATAAAGTTCTGAAGAGACCTCTTATCTTTGCTGGTAAACTGTTTACCAGCAAAGCCAGCCCCAGCCCCACAACTACCAATAAAGGCACAGAATAAATAACAAATTGCAACGTATTCCAAAGGCCTTCAAAAAACAAGGAATTTAAATAAGAATTTGGGTTAAAGATGGCAATGTAATTTTTCAAACCCACTAAAGGACGATCACTCGATAAAAGATCCCATTCATGAAAACTGATATACACCCCATACACCAACGGGATGACCAAAAAAGTCATGAACATAATGAAATAGGGTAAAACAAACAATGCTGAGGTGAAAGAAGACTTTCTAGTGTTCATGATTAATACCTTCCTTCTGTTTCCAAGAATTCTTTTAAATACTATATTTAAATAGAGAAGGGCAGGTTAGATACCTGCCCTTTTTAGTTATTGCAACCTTTCATCTGCCTGCTGCTGAGCTTCCTCTAAGGCCTCTTGAATATCTTTTTGACCTAGTAATACCTCATTGATTCCATTGTAAAGAGGATCTGAAATTTGACCCCAATTTTCTACTTCTGGTGAAAACACAGCGTTGTCAAATTGCTTTGCAACCTGAGGCTGTTGTTTCAGTTCCTGGAATTCATCACTTTCATAAGTTGCTTTTGCGGCTGGTGCTTGGCCAGATTCTGCCCAGGCCATGCCGTTTTCACTTACATAATTCAAGAAGTCTGTGATGCCTTCTACTTTTTCATCACTTACCTCTTTAGGAATTACAAAGTTATGAGAGTTTGCGAATACAGCTTGCTGCTCCGTTCCTAGTTGTGGAACTGGGGCTACTCCATAGTTGATTCCTGATTCTTCCCACTGATTCATCATCCAAGGACCATTAAGGTGCATGGCATTCTTCCCTTGCAGGAACAAAGTAACTTCACCGTCTTGTTGGACATCTGCTGGAGACACTTTATGTTTCTTGATCAAATCAAGCTCAAATTGCAAGGCCTCTACAACCGGGTCAGAAGTGAATTGTGCTTTTCCATCTGCATATAAATCTCCTCCATTTTGGTGAACGAGAGTAGGGAAAATGAATTGCTGAGGCCATAGTGTCGGAACCACAAACCCATATTGCTGTTTATCTGCATCAGTTAATTTCTTAGCATATTGGAGGAATTCTTCACGATTAGCCGGTGGAGTATCTGGGTCTAACCCCGCTTCTTCAAACAGGTCTTTGTTCCAGTAGAACATTAATGGATGAATATCTAATGGCACTCCATAAAGTTTCTCATCTACTGTTGCGCTCTCCCAGCCTTTTTCATGATAATCATCTTCTTTTACTTTGTCGCCAACGATATCGTCTAAGTTTTTAAGTACATCTTTATTCGCATATGAAATGAGCTGGTCACCATGCATTACTAAAAATTCCGGCATGTTTTTCTCTCCGTTGACCGCTAAATCGACTGTTTTATAATATTCCGATTGAGGAACGATTTGGAGATCTACATTATATTTGTCTTGTGACTTATTATACTCATCAACAATTTCCTTCATTTTAGGACCATCAGGGCCAGAGAAAGGCGCCCATAGTGTAATCTTATCTCCGCTGCCTCCTGAATCTCCCCCGGATTCTTCACCACTTGAACAAGCAGCCAATACAAATACCATTAAACTAGCAAACAATACGGCTAACCACTTTTTACTCACTAACATTCTACCCCCTATTAATATAGTGATATTAGAAACCGCTTACAAAACGATCGAAAAATATAAGTTAATTAAATAAATTAACTAACTTGTTAAAACAAGGTTACTATTAATAGATTTTTCTGTCAACATAATATCTCGATAAAATTCTAAGTATTTTCATTTTTCCTTTTTACCTCTGCCTTTTGATATCTTTTTTCTATTTTAAAAGTCACTAAGTACTTTCTCAGCAAAATACTCTCTGGAATATTTTATACAAAAGATTGATCTTAATTTTTGTATATTCATAATCTCCTTCTATACTTTTCCACTTAAACATCAGGTGTTTTTTGAAGGTTCTCCTCTGGATCGTCTCCTTTAATCACAGGCCAACCATCTTTCCATTTAATTGGATCTAACATTAGAGGTCTTCTACTGGCCCCTGTCCATAGCAAGGGCTCTTCTTTATCAATAGCATGATAGACCATCCAATCGTTATCTGCATCATCCTGGACAATGGCATTATGTCCTGGCCCCGCAAATGTATTATTTCCTTCTAGTATTACTGTGCCTCCGTTATTTGTCAGTTGATTTCCTTCCTTGTCTACATAGGGTCCTTTTAAATTTTTTGACCGCCCAACAGCGACATTATACGTACTATTTGCTCCTTCACAACAGGAACCTCTTGAGCCAAAGAAATAATAATAGTCCTCTCTTTTGATGATATATGGAGCTTCATAATCGGTTCCTGCAACTTGGAATTTCTCTCCTTTCACCGAGGTACCATCTTTGGCCATTTCTATGCCATAGATTCCATGAAAACTTCCCCATATTAGATAGGGAGTGTCATCCTGGACATAGAAAAAAGGGTCAATGGAGTTTTGCACACCTATTTCTTCACTATCAAATATTTTTCCCTTATCTTCAAAGGGTCCTTCTGGACTTTCCGAAACAGCAAGCCCAATACCAGGATTGGAATCTCCCCAAATCGATAAGGAATAATAAAGATAATACTTCCCATTATAATTCGCTATTTCAGGAGCCCATAGAGAACCACTCCCTTTCCAGGAGGGTTTTTCTTCAAATGCTTCTCCAACATATTCCCAATCGACAAGGTTTTTAGACCGGACGATCGGTATTAACTTGGGCTGTGTGTCATCTCCCCAAGCGTCCTCCGTTCCATATGCATAATAGTATCCGTCTTCCCCTTCGATTATAGAAGGATCCGCCAGCACAGGTTCAAAAACGGGGTTTTCGAATTCTTTGGTTACAGAATAGTTGTATGTAATATAACCTGCCCCTCCCGCTATTAGCACTAACAAAGCTATAATCCATTTTTTCTGCATAACATCCCCCTTAAATGAAATACTTAAGTTAATTAATTATTTTAATTAACTTTATGTTATTATAAGCAAAAGTATATTTCAATTATTTTTCTAGTAACGGAGGTATTTAATTTGCAGGTGAAAGGCAGCTTTCAGTTAATGAAATCCCTAAATCGATCAGCAATACTTAATAAAATAAGAACAGATGGCCCTATATCGAGAGCAGATATTGCTAAAGAAACAAACCTTACTCCTCCTACTGTGAGCAGTATCGTTAAAGAGTTATTGGATACAGGTATGGTTATGGAAAGCTCCCAAGGTATATCTAAGGGGGGGCGAAAACCTACCATGCTCATCATAAATGCCCAAAACTTTTATATTATTGGTCTTGATGTTGGACCCACACTAATGAAGTCATTATTAACTGACTTGAATGGCACAATAATAACGGAAACCCAAACTCCCATCCCAGAACCTACTTCAAACAATGAATTACTGGAGCTTATGAAAGCAACGGTCCAAAATTTAATATCTTCTCAGATAGAACAGGATAAAATAATCGGAATCGGCATTGGCATGCATGGAGTAGTAGATGTTGAAGAGGGAGTATCACTTTTCGCTCCTAACTTACAATTGCGGGACATTTTTATTAAAGATTTTCTGGAAAAAGAGTTTGGTATTCTCGTAAAAGTAGAAAACGATGCTAGAGCCATGGCTCTTGGTGAAATATGGTTCGGTAATGGGAATGAAGCTGAAAATATCGTCTCTGTAAATCTCGGTCGAGGCATTGGAGCGGGGATCATCATTAATGGAAAACTGTTTCATGGAGAGAATTCAATCGCAGGTGAAATAGGTCATATGACCATAGATATACGTGGCCCCAAATGCAGTTGTGGGAATTATGGGTGCCTGCAAACACTCTCTTCTGGACCAGCCATAGCGGAAAAAGCTGCAAGGGAAATAGCTATTGGAAAACAAAGTATGCTGCAAGATATGGTTGATAATAACCTTGAAGAAATCGGCGGCAGTTTGATTCACAAAGCAGCTAAAAATGGAGACCAGCTTAGTATCGACATATTAAAAGAAGCAGGAGTTTTTCTTGGAATTGGATTAACTAACCTTATTCATATTCTTAATCCAAAAAAGATAATCATAAGCGGCGGGGTTTCCCAAGCCGGAGAATTCCTTTTAGATAGTGTAAAGAAAACGATACAAAGCAGGGGATTGACTAAATCTGCTAAAAATACTGAAGTTTTAATTTCACAATTAGGCTCACACGCCACAGCGCTGGGTGCTGTTTCACTGATTCTGGTAGAGCTTTTTTCCAGAACCGATACGGAATAAATTATAAAAAGCCTTCCAAAAGTTCAGCGAACTTATGAGAGGCTTTTTGGATATGTTGTGTTTTCCCCGCCTGGTATGTCAAAAGTATGACAATCTAACTTCAGTAGGAAGTTAAACCCAGCCGGCTTACACTAACTTATATTGAACTTATATCAACAACAAACCGATAGAGTACATTAGAATAGACTAATCGCTAGAAAGCTTCGTCAATATTGTCAGCAAAACTAATCTCGATCTTTGAACGTAAAATCCCTAAGGCCCCCCCTGCTACTACTTTTCAGGTTCTTATAGCGGAAAAAAACACTACCAAACCATTGTCTAATAAGACTTAAAATTCCTCAAAAACAAACAAGTAATTTTTCACTCGTCTACTTTAAGTGTACATTCAAAACACTGCGTTTAAATGTTAATGTTTAAATTACAGACTGACTCCCATAATGACTCTTTGTGTACACCGTTCCTTCCATTAATAGACGAGCGGTTCTGCCGACTTTAATGGACAATGGAAATTCATTATATATAGTTTCCATAATTCCCGCCGGGTGACCAATAGAAATGGTGTATGTGTTCCTATCTATAATGTCAGAAAGGATAGTTCCTTCAATTTTACTGGCTGCTGTGATACATACCGCTCCTGTTATAGCCAATGCTTTATGTGGACGCTGCATGGACATCATCCTCACTAATACGTCAAAATCTTTTTCATTGTGGTATTTGCCGGCAGTATCTTGATAATCTAAGGGATTTGAAACAACTGTTAATTTAGGTGTGGCCGGGGAAAGCTTCGTAGCTTCAGCCTTGGATGCGAATCCACACTTCTCGGCGGCGTCTGCTCGTAATTCTTCTAAAAGTTCGATTTGCTCTATTGAGTATTCTTCTGGTAACTCATCTCCACGAAGACCTATATCCTGAGCGCGGACAAATACTAATGGATTAGCTATATCAACTATAGACGCTCTTATATCACCTAAGGAACAGGAAAGAATATCTATCGGTCTACCTGTAGGAAGCACTTTTCCTGTTACAGCTCCTTCTGGATTTTCAAACGATAAGAATATAGGAGAACCACTGCCTGGCACGCCAGGAATCACATAATCTCCTTCTGTCTTTACTCTTCCATTTTCCACTTCTACCTCTGCTGTAATAATTTTTTTTGTATTTGTATTAAATATCCTTACCTTCGTGATAGGTTCTTTTATTGAAACAAGCCCCTTAGCGATTGCATAGGGACCGACTGCTGAAGAGATATTTCCGCAATTCCCCTTAAAATCTACCATTTGATCATATAAGCTTACTTGTGCAAAAGTATATTCAACGTCATATGAAGGGTTGCTGCTCTTATCAATAATAGCCACTTTGCTTGTAAGAGAATTGGCTCCACCTAATCCGTCTATTTGATTAGGATCTGGACTCCCCATGATGTCCAGCAGAAACCTTTCTCTTTCCTGGTCAGTTACAGGCAAATCCTTCTTTCGCAAAAAAACCCCTTTACTCGTTCCTCCACGCATTAAAGTAATAGGTACTTTATTCACTTGTAATGCCCTCCTTAAAGAAAAATGAATGTTGTCCAGATGGTATCCATAGCGTACAATGGATTTAATTATAAGAAAAATCAAAATTTTATATGGAAGTGCATAAAATTATTTTATAAATAAGGAGAGTATTATCTTATGGACCAAAAGGATTGGCAGATTTTAAATGCCATTGCAGAAGAAAAAAGCTTAACAAAAGCGGCTGAAAAGTTATTTATTACTCAACCTGCTCTTAGTTACCGATTGAAGCAGCTGGAAGAGGCTTTTCAGACTAAGCTCTTCTTTCGTACAAAAAAGGGCATTGAATTCACTTCTGAAGGTGAGTATCTTGTCGAATACGCTAAAAAGCAGATTCAAGGTTATGCCACATTAAAAGATGAGCTCTTTAACATAGGCAATGAAGTGAGAGGCACTCTTAGGATTGGAGTTTCAAGTAACTTTGCCCAATATAAGCTTCCTGCACTATTAAAGAAATTCTCTACTTCTTATCCTAATATCCAATTCAAGGTACAAACTGGATGGAGTACTGAAATCATGAACTTATTGAATCAATCTCAAATTCACTTAGGAATTCTGCGGGGGGATTATGATTGGGAAGGAGAGAAATCCCTTTTAACAAAAGAGCAATTATATATTATTTCTAAAAACGAAATTTCCCTGGAAGAACTTCCTCAGCTTCCCTTTATTTATTATAAAACCGATAACTCACTTAAACGGCTGATCAGCAAATGGTGGAATGATCAATTTTCTCAATCCCCTTTAACCGCAATGGAAGTGGACAGACAAGAAACGAGTAAGGAGATGGTGAAAAATGATTTAGGTTTTTCTGTTGTTCCCGAAATTTGCTTAACACCTTCAGATAGTCTATATACAGAAGGATTAACCTACAAAAATGGAGAGCCTGTCTTGCGTGATACTTGGTTAATGTACCGTACAGATTTTATCCAGCTTCATATTGTGAAAGCTTTTATTGATTTCTTAATTAAGCAGCAGACTGTTAAAATATAAAAAAATTTTATAGATCACGATAATATTTACCTATTTTACTTATGGAGATGAGTTTTATAACCTTATGACAACACAAAAAAAGAAGGAGGACATGCTAGTGAGAAAAATGTATGCGCTTACTTTGATCCTAATTATTAATCTTTTTTTAGCAGGTTGTCAGCCCTTATCGCTTGTCAGTTCTAATGTAACGAATGGTAAAGAAGAAGAAGGATATAATGAAGAACTGCTAACGATGGTCGTTCCTTATGAGTCAGGAGGCGGGACAGATGTATTTGGAAGGTTTATGACGAAACCGCTCTCCAAACATATCCAGGGCAATCCAAGTATTCAAGTTGAAAACGTTCCTGGGGGCGGAAGTATTACAGGAACGAACGAATATGTAAATTCTTATGATAAGGATGGAACTAATCTAGTAACAACAAGTGCTTCTACTCATATCCCTTATTTACTGGATCAGTCATCCGTTCAGTATAGTTTTGATGAACTGACTCCCCTCGTTGGGGCTCCTACAGGTGGTGTGGTTTACGGTTCTTCAGATTTAGATATTAAAAATGGTTTTGAACTAGGACAAGTAAAAGAAAAGCTTTTTTATGCAGGGATGTCTCCCACCGGTTTAGATTTAACCACATTAATCTCTTTTGAAGTACTGGAGATAGATGCCAAAGCAGTACTGGGTTACGAAGGAAGAGGTCCAGCAAGAGTAGCTTTTGAACAAGGGGAAAGTAATATTGATTTTCAAACAACGACAGCCTATAAACAGAACATAGAGCCTAAGGTAGAAGATGGGAAAGCTGTCCCGCTCTATAGTTTAGGACAAATCGATGAAAACGGTGAAGTTGTCAGAGATCCGCAATTCCCTGATCTTCCAACTGTAAAAGAAGTTTATAAAGAACTTCATGGTGTTGAACCTGAAGGCCAAGCATGGGAAACGTATAAACATTTTCTAAATGCAACCTATACTTTACAAAAGATAATATGGGTTCATAAAAGTGCTCCGGAAAGTGCAAAAGAGGAATTGAAGGAAGCAGCCAACAAATTAGTGAAAGATGAAGAATTTAAGCAAGAGTCTTCAACGATTCTGGAGGATTATGAAATTTATTCTCAGGATGAGTTGGAAAAAAGGATCGAGGACTTAGAAAAGAATACGAATGAGGAAACGATCAAGTGGGTTTACGATTTTCTCTTAAAAGAACACGGAGTGGATGGCCGAAAACTATAGAAGTGAGGGGATACTATGATTGAAAGTGCAATAGAAGCCTTAAGTATTGTTTTAGATCCATCGAGAATGTTATTCATGTGCCTTGGTATTGGGCTGGGCATTGTAGTTGGGCTTCTGCCAGGTTTAGGCGGAACTGTAGGCATGTCACTTTTACTGCCATTTGTATTTGGGATGGATCCCTTCGTAGGTATGGCTTTGTTAATCGGTATGGTAGCTGTTGTCCATACGGGAGATACCTTTCCTTCTGTATTACTTGGCATTCCAGGCTCTTCCGGTTCACAAGCAACCATTATGGACGGATTTCCTTTGGCTAAAAAAGGCGAAGCATCCAGGGCTATGGGGGCTGCTTTATTTTGTTCTATGATCGGTGGAATTATCGGCGGTGTAGTTCTTTATTTGGCAATTCCTTTCGCCACCCCTATCATTACCAGCTTTACTTCACCTGAGTTATTTATGTTAACGATGTTAGGGTTAAGTATGGCCGGCCTTTTGGCAGGAGAATCACCTGCAAAGGGAGCCTTATCTGGTTTATTAGGGTTAATGATCGGCTCAATCGGAAGTGCACCTGCTATTACGGAGTATCGCTACACCTTCGATTTACTTTACCTATCCAATGGGCTTTCCCTTCCAGTCGTCGCTCTGGCCATCTTCGCATTTCCTATACTCATTACAATGCTGACCCATAAGGGGAGCGTGGCACAGGAGAATCACTTAACAGGCGGAGTTTTGAATGGAGTAGGTGATGCTATAAAAAACAAATTCTTAATTATGAGAAGCGCTGCCTTAGGAAGCCTGATTGGCTTTATTCCGGGTTTGGGAGGAAGTGTCGTCGATTGGCTTGCTTATGGAGCAGGTAAAAAGACAGTTAGAAATAATCAGTTTGGTGAGGGAGACATTCGAGGAGTTATTGCTCCGGAAAGTGCAAACAACGCCAAAGAAGGCGGATCTCTCATTCCGACTCTCCTATTTGGCATTCCTGGCAGCGGAACGACCGCAATCTTGCTAGGCGGATTAATTTTAATGGGGTTAGAAGCAGGACCGAAAATGTTGACAACTGATTTACCTGTCACCTTGTCTATCGTTTGGACACTTGTTATTGCTAACATAATTGGAGCAATTCTATGTATGACTTTAGTCAAACCGATTTCCAAGCTGAGCTTGATTCCCGGTGAGAAGCTTGTCCCCTTCCTGACTATCTTGTTACTAATTGGAGCTTACCAAAGTAATTTTGCCTGGGGAGACATTATAGCTTTTATTGCTATCGGTTTATTAGGATATATTATGACAATTCTTGATTGGCCAAGACCTCCATTACTTATCGGATTCGTACTAGCCATCTCCGCGGAAAGATACTACTGGATATCCATCGAAAGGTACGGCTGGGAGTGGCTTAGCAATCCTATTGTTATTACAATCGGTATTTTAATAGTCATCCTATTAACAGGAGGATCCATAATGAAAAAAATCAGCAATAACTTGCAAAGAGAAGGTGTGTAAAATGACTAAACAATCATTAAATATAATCTTTACCTTTTTTATATTTATTGTTTTTATCTGGGCAGCTGTTACTGCCCTAACCTTTTCCCGTTTAGCCCAGTTCTTCCCTTTATATGTTTCTATCGCCGGGAGTATTGTATCCGGTATTTATCTAGTAATGGAAGTTCTAAAAATAATGAAACAAAAAGACAAAAGTTCTCATTCAAAAGTTTTAATTATTAAACCAATTGTATATATAGGATGGATTATAGGATACGTATTCACTATTTTTTTAGTGGGACTGTTTATTGCTTCAGCCATTTACCTTATTACCTTTTTACTTATAGAATCTAAGTTTACTTTCTTTAAGGCCCTCTACTCCACTGGTATTGCTTTAGTTATTATCTCAGTTATAAGCAATTTACTAAACATTGCATGGCCGCAGAGTATATGGTTAGGTCTATAAATATCTAAAAAACTAAAACCTCCCATTAGTTTTACTGGGGAGGTTTCTTACATTATTATTATTGATAGAAAGTATGTTATTAAGTAATGTTCTCTATTCTTTCGGCAGGAACCCTAAGCATTTTCTAGTTTCGAGTTTTCTGCCCTCACTCCAATTTTAGTTCGTACTATTGCTCTAATCCTGCTACCCCGAAGCCCCCGGCTCCAGAGTGAGTCGAAATCATACCGCCCGCTCGGATCCAGCTTATATTTTTGAATCCTTTTTCTTTGGCAACTTCCTCCAACTGCTGCTTGATTCTTTCATCAAGTCCGATAGAGTAGATAAAATATAGCTGCTCTCTATCAATGTTGAATTCATTTAAGTAATCATTTAAGAGTTTTTCAGTAGCTCCACTCATTTTTCCACGGTACTTCTTTGTAGAGATAAGTTTTCCGTCCTTCAATTCTATGCATGGTTTTATTTTCAATAGTGTTCCAATTAAAGAAGCCATGTTACTTACCCTTCCACCCGCTTTGAGAAACTCTAGGCTCCCTGGAATGAAAGCCAGTCTTGATTTAGGAACGACTGCCTCTATTTCTTCAATTAATCGTTCCGGTTCCATGTCAGGTTCTTTTTCTAAAACTTTAGCGGCATACAGTACAATTGCAGCCAATCCTCCTGTAACGTTTAGAGCATCTATAAGAAATATGTCTTCAAACTCTTCCGCAGCAATCACAGCATTTTGAAAAGAAGAAGACGCTTTCGATGTATAACCAATATGTATAATGAAGCAATCTGGAAATTTTTCTTTTATTGTTGCAAAAAACTCTTGATATTCATGAGCATTAGTCGAGGTCGTAGAGGGTATTTTCTTCGTACGTTCATAATAGTCGTAAATATCCTGGACCGGCAAAGAACCGTCTAAGTAATCTTTTCCATCCATAATGATGTGCATAGGAACTACTTGAATATCGTACTTTTCAGCTTCATCACCCGGTAAGTCGGCACCGCTTTCGGTCGATAAGATTATCCTTCTCATTTTATCTCCCCCTAGGTTTTATTTAGGACCGTCATCACTCTTGCTTCCTTATGCTTTAACTATACATGAGATAACCGTATTACACTTGTGATAACTTTTATTTCTCTTCCATTTAGGGCTTATTTCTATTACTGCCGGTAGAATGGTTTTGCTGATGGAGAATACATAGGCATTTCTTCATATCAAACTATGATTTGTGGTATTCTTGAAGTATATTGGAAACATTTTTCCACGGAAAAGGAAGGACTTAAAAGGGGCTGAAGAAGCATGGAAAACCTCTACTCTTCTACACTTGAAAATTTGGAAAGAACGTTCATGCCGCATACCTCCGCATATCAGCGGTACATCGATTTTCATACGATGAGAGAAATGAAGCAGGTTATTAAAGAAAAACGGCCCATTTATTTCGGTCTGAATATAAAAGAACTAGTAGAGGTGAACAAAAGATATATTTTGGATGGATTTTGGAACGGTGTCTTTTTCACCGCAGTGATTCCGACTTCCAACATGTTCAATTGTACTATTGAGGTGTACGGAAAGCCGCCGAAAATGCTGCTTGGCCGCTTTGAAATGGGAGAAGATGAAGATTCATTTTTCCCTACGTTTTTAAAAGAAGAATTCACGAGAAGAAAAGGGCTTGGAGACACATTGCGTGATTTTTCGCAGGTTTTGTATACGTATGTGGAATCTTACGTGGAGCGCAAGGAAAGATCTGGAGAAATAGCCACTTCTGAACACGTCGATGAAGAAGTCCTCGAAGGCTGGAACTTCCCGTTTCTCGAGAAGCAGCCTGATCTTCAAAAAGAGTGGTTTTCTTTAAAGAAACGGACAGTGAAACAATTCAGTCGAATGGAAGAACTCACAATTGAAGAACAATACGCCCTGGAGACGATGATGGATAAAGACGTTCCTAACTTCATCGAATCGTTTCAGCAATTGTCGGAGGTTAATAAGGAAAAACGAAAAGATGAACTGTTGGAGACGATGTACGATTTACGTACGTTCATTGAAACACTTGAGCAAAAGGAAGAAGAAAGTCATGCACAGAATTTTGCCAGAAGCAAGGGGATTATTGCTTCCAAGTATAAGAAAGAAGATGAGAGTTTCTACTCCCAGAAGTAAGAAATGTTTTGCAACCGTCCCTTTTGTTTTTCTTGAAACTACTATTGTCAGATAGGAGATATGGACATGAGTGAAAATTCTTTCCTTAGAGACAAAGAAGCTGAAATGAACGCCCAGGACTTGAAAGAAGCGATGACACTTATTGAAAAAGAAGATATCGCCCGCCTGAACGAAGAGGCGGAAGCCTACGCGGAAAAGTTCGAATCTTCAAGAGACGACTCCCTTTCAGAAGTGATGAGAGAGCTCGGGGATCTCGGAGAAAAGGAACAGCGCATCGCCGGAGAGACGATGGAAACGTTGAAGCGCCCGGTAAACGATCTCAAATCTAAAGGCAATAAAGACATTCCTGAAACGTTAAGTGAACTAGAGGCCATCGTGTCAGACCTTGATCCGAAACGTACGGAAGGTAACGGCATCCAGAGATTCTTCTATAAACTAAGCAAAAAGCAGCCAATCGATCGCTACATGAAGAGGTATGAAACGGTCGACTCGAAGATTGATACGGTTGTTCGCAGTCTGCTGGCGGGGAAAGACCGGCTGGAAGAAGACAGCGTCGAATTACAGCTTATTAAGGAAAACGCCCAAAAGCGCATCTATGACCTTGACAAGCAAATCTATCTTGGGAAGAAGCTGTTTGAGCTTTTGCAGGAAAAAGAAGCTAAGGGCGAACACGATCTGGCGCTGCTTACAGAAGGAAAAGAGAAGATCATTACACGTACGAGAAACATGACACAGATGAAAATTGTGCTGCATCAGAGTATTTCTTCTGTAGATATTATTAAGAAAAACAATGAAAAACTAAAGGAATCCATTCGGAATGCCGTTACGCTGACGAAAAATATTATTACCGTTTCCGCTTCGATTCAGCTCGCTTTAAATAATCAGCGGAAAGTGATCGATACGGTGAACGGCGTCAATAAAGCAACAGAGGAGATGCTGCTGTCGAACTCCAGAAATCTAAGGCAGAATGCCGAAGAGACTACACAAATGATGGAAAATCCCGCAATTAGTATGGAGGCTCTCCAAGAGTCATTCGATAACATATTCGAAGCACTGAAAACGACAGAGCAGTCGTCCGAGCGAATCATCGCTTCGAGTGAACAGTTCATCGAAGAAATGGATGCTTTAAACGAAAATGTCAGGAAAAAATTATCCCAGACGGGCAGTCATACACAAAGAGCGCTTCGTGACTGAAGCGCTCTTTTATATTTGGCCAATTATAGCAATATAAATTCGCAAAACTGTGGGACGAGACCTTTCAGCCCATAGAGGGAAAACGAAATTTATGAACTATCAAGCCAGAGAATTATACTTTTATTTTATATTTTTTCATTCTGCGGTAAAGGGTGCTCCGTGATATTCCCAAAGCTTTAGAGGCCTGAGTCAAATTGTAGCGGCACGATTCTATAGTTTCTATGAGCTGCTTTTCTTCTGTTTCCTGACTGGTTGTATCTCTTTCTGGCACTAAGCGTAAATCCATTGCTTGTTCTTCCTGGTTTTCGTCTTCTACCAGCTCAGCTGGTAACTCTTGCTCTGTAATTTGATAATTTTGAGCGTACAACACAGCACACTCTATTGCATTTTGAAGCTCTCGCACATTACCTGGCCAATGGTAATGCTGTAAAATCTGCATGGCCTTTTGATTGATATGAAAGTTTCCGCCATGCCTTTGCAAAAAATAATTCACGAGCAAGCTAATATCAGTTTTTCGTTTACGAAGAGGTGGAAGATGCAAACGAGCAATGTTTAAGCGAAAATATAGATCTGAACGAAATTTCCCTGTATTTACCCATTCTTTTAAATTACGATTGCTTGCCGCAATGATGCGTACATCAATTGTTCTAGGTTTGCGTTCTCCAATACGGACAATCTGCTTTTCCTGTAATACACGCAAAAGCATCGCTTGAATAGCAGGCGGCATTTCGCTGATTTCATCCAAAAATAAGGTTCCACCGTCAGCTGCTTCAAACCATCCTTTATTTCCAGTTTTGAGTGCTCCGGTAAATGCTCCTGGTACATACCCAAACAATTCACTCGGCGCTAAGTCTTGTTGGAGGGCGGCACAATTTGCGGCTAGAAAAGCTTTGTTTTTTCTATCACTTGTTTCATGTACCGCCCGCGCAATTAATTCTTTTCCGGTTCCGCTTTCTCCTGTAATAAGAACCGCTGTATCGGCTTTTGCTGTTCTCTTTGCATTTTCAATAACTTGAATCCACGATTGGCTTTCCCCTTGTAAAACAGAAAAAGCTGATGGATTTTGGTTGTTAACAATTCGTTTGCTGTTTGCACTTTTTATTTGCACAATATTGCCTACCAGTCGGCCATCTCTTCTAACCGGTACTATTTTTCCTTCACTTGTTTGTCCATTTTCTAATTGAATCTTACCTTCGTAAACCTCTGGACGTACTAGACCCGGGTCCACATATTCTTTCATCGTATTTATACTTGTTCTATATTTATCAATGATGGTGCCTTCGGTATCAATAGCAATTACTTTGTCTTCCTGTATGTTTTCGATATAGGCTTTAAATTCGTCTCTAAGTTTTTCGATATCCTGAAGAATTTCTGCATGCCAAAGCGATTCAATCGATTGTACAAACACGGCAGTCAGACTTAAAGCGTTTTCAGGAAAACATTTATTAATGGTTGTCAAATCCAATACACCCGCTGTTTTACGGTGAAGAGGATGACGAATGGGAACTCCGGCACAAGAAAAGGGATGCCAATTTTCACAAAAGTGCTGAGGACCTTTAATTACAATATCATTATCAATGGACAAGGCAGTCCCTATGGCATTTGTACCTGAGTGAGCTTCATTCCAATGCCCTCCTTCAAAGAAACGAAATTCTTGCAGTTGTTCTTTTAAACTGCCTTCAACAAAGGAAGAAATAATGCGGCCTTCACTATCCGCAAGGTTGAGTGAAAAATCATTTTTGTTGAAGTATTTCTCCATTTCTCTGCTCACTTGTGTGAAAATACGATGGATTAGACTACTAGAAGCAATTTTTTGTATATCTTGATAGTTAAAGATTTGAGGAGCTTTTTTCAAATCAGGTCGGATCCCGTGGCGAACGCTGCGTTTCCATGACTGAATAATATCTTCAGGAATTTCTTCAGATACTTGGTTTTTTATAATAAAATTCTCCCAATCTTTCTGGTGCATGCTCTGCCTCCCAACAAGATCATAGTCCTTTAACCAAATTCCTTAATATGTCAGATTTATTATAACATTTTGAATAAAACAATAATAAAAAACAGGATGCCTTTTCATAAGACATCCTGTTTAAAAGTATTTTATTGGTTTAGTTCATATTAATCCAGACGCTTTTAACTTCCGTATAGTTTTCTAACGCATACGATCCCATCTCACGGCCGCTTCCCGATTGTTTGAAACCTCCAAATGGAGAAGCAGGATCAAAGACGTTATAGCAGTTAACCCATACGGTGCCCGCCTGCAGGTTATTGGCAACATAATGAGCATTTTTTACGTTTTCTGTCCATAACCCAGCCGCCAGTCCATATGCTGAATTGTTCGCACGTTCAATCACTTCATCCAAATCTTCAAAAGGCATGGCAGCTACAACCGGTCCGAATATTTCTTCTTTGGCAATCGTCATGCTGTCATCGACATTAGCAAATACCGTCGGCTCTACAAAGTAGCCGTTATTGAATGGATTCTGGCCGCCTGTCAGCATTTCTGCACCTTCATCTTGTCCCTGCTGAATATAATTCATGACACGGTTTTGCTGAACGTCTGATACAAGAGGTCCCATCTGTGTTTCCATATCAAGACCAGGCCCTTGTTTAATGCTTTTCGAATGAGACACCATATCAGCAACGAAATTATCATATGCTTTCTTTTGAACGAATACACGAGAACCCGCACTGCAAACCTGCCCTTGATTAAACATAATTCCGGTAAGGGCTCCCGGTATAGCTTTGGACATATCTGCATCTGGAAGAATAATATTCGGAGATTTACCGCCAAGTTCTAATGTAACTCGTTTCACCGTGTCAGATGCCTGGCGCATAATTTGTTTTCCAATCTCCGTTGAACCAGTAAAAGCTACTTTATTTACTTTTTCATGGTTTACAAGAGGTTCACCAGCCGTCGGTCCGAACCCAGGAATAATGTTGATAACCCCTTCAGGGAAGCCTGCTTCTTCTGTTAATTTTGCCAGATAAAGAGCGGATAGCGGCGTTTGCTCGGCAGGCTTTAAGACGACCGTACATCCTGTAGCAAGTGCGGCGCCTAACTTCCATGCGGCCATAAGAAGTGGAAAGTTCCATGGGATTATTTGTCCTACTACACCTACCGGTTCATGTCTTGTATAGTTAAAATAATTGCCCGAGACCGGAATCGTCTGGCCGACTATTTTAGTAGACCATCCTGCAAAATATCGGAAATGTTCAATAGCCATAGGGATATCGCCATTACGAGTTTCATTAATCGGCTTACCATTATCAAGTGTCTCAATTTGAGCGAGCTCTTCCAAATTTTCTTCCATTAAATCAGCCAGTTTATAAATCAAGCGGCTGCGTTCGGCTGAGGTCATTTTTGACCACGGACCGTAATCAAAAGCTGCCCGGGCTGCCTCAACAGCACGGTTTACGTCTTCCGCTTCGGCTTCACTTACATTAGCCAATACTTCACCAGTAGCCGGGTTTTTCGTTTCAAATGTCTTTCCGTTCGCCGATTCCATCCATTCCCCATTAATGAACAGCTTTTTTTGCCCTTCCAAAAATTCTGCAGCTTTCGGTTGAAGATCTACCGTCTTTTGCATCATGATTCCTCCTTATTTTTATTAATATAAATGTTAAGTAAGCGCTACCATTTGTTCACAACAGATACTCCAACATTATTGTAAGTTCCCATACCTTCAATAACGCTGCTCACATCTTCAATGGCTACATGATTTGTGACAAGTTTGCCTGGTTGTAGTTTTCCTGTACCAATCATCTCCAGCATAGAAGGGTAGTTTGGAGCCTGCATGCCAAATGAACCGAGAAACTGAAGCTCTTTCATCGTTATCAAGTCAGCTGGAACAGGAACTATTCCTGCTTCCTCACTAGTTGTTAAACCAATTTGAATATGGCGGCCGCGTTTTCTAAGCGACAAAATTGAATTTGTAATCGTTTCTGTAATACCAAGCGCATCTATAGACACGTGCGCTCCGCCTTTTGTTATTTCTTGGATGGCTACTGATGGGTCTGTTTCCCTGCCGTTTATCGTTATCGCGGCACCGACTGATTTTGCTAAATCCAGCTTTTCCTTACTAATATCCACAACAATCACATTAGCTCCTGCTGCATTTGCAATATGCGCAGCAGCCAGCCCCACACCGCCTACTCCGTAAACAGCCACCCATTCCCCTGGCCTTACTTTAGCCTGTTCTGTAACGGCGTGAAAAGAAGTCATAAAACGACAGCCGACACTCGCTCCTTCTTCAAAGTTCACCGATTCTGGCAGAAGCACCATATTTAAATCTGCATTAGGAATGGCCGTGTACTCCCCAAAGCCTCCCCAGTAAGAAAAGCCCGGTATTTCCAAGTTGTCACATATGTTTTGATGACCAGACAAGCACTGTTCGCAAGTTCCATCTCCCTGGCTGAACGGAACAATGACTCGATCTCCTACTTTAAAGTTTTTCACGTCCTTGCCAATTTCCTCTACCACACCTGTAAACTCATGACCCAATACCCAAGGAAGTTCCAGGTTCACATCTACCCAGCTGAGATCTCCCATCCAGCCGTGCCAATCGGAGCGGCAAATTCCATTCGCTTGCACACGAACGATCGCTCCATTAGCATCTACTTTAGGATCTTCGACTTGACGAACTACCAATGGACTCTTTAATTGTTCCATGACTGCAGCTTTCATGTACATCCCTCCTAAAATGATGATGGTATATTCTCCCCTCACCTTATATAATGCAAAAAACATGCCAATTTAATTTGGCTGTCATTTTAGGAGTTTACTAGTGTGAGCAAGTACTCGTGACACAGAATGTTCCAAGCTGCTGAAACAGTTTGTGGCATAAAATGAAACAATATGTGTTTTTCCAAAACCCCCTCTCTTACAACACAATTTGTTCTAAAAAATAACAAAAGAACTCGAATTCTTCCTAATATATTTACTATAAAATTTATTTTGTTAAAGAAAAACCTCCCATAAGTTCATTAAACTAATGGGAGGCTTTTAAGCCAAATTTTATTTATAATTCTTATCTATCAAATTTTTTTGAGGACAGCATATATATTCTTCACAATAATCATTCATCTATATTTAACTTACCAGGTAAATAACGCATGGAATTGTAAGTATACTTAACACAGTTGTTGTAAGAGTGGCACTTGTCACCATCTGTGGATCTGTTTGAAATTGAATGGCGTACATGGTTGTGTTTGCAGCCGTTGGAGTCGCGGCCATTATTATCATAATTTGTTTCATTAATGAATCGACTGGCAACCCCCATACAATTAAAGCAGCTATAATAGGAGCAGCCACCAATTTCAAAATTACCGCAGTAGATATTTTTTTGAAATCTACGACCAAAGGTTTTATTTTTGCGAGCTGCATTCCTAAAGTGATCATAATCACAGGGATCGCGGCATCTGCAATTAGGTTAACTCCATCTAGCAGAGGACCAATAGATACATTGAAACTATTGCAAATAAAGCCTAATATTGCTCCATAAACCATTGGCATATTACGTACCGACCGAAGCGCTGCTCTTACCCCATCTGCATGGTCGCTTCCCTTCGCTGCATAATAAACCCCAAGCGTACTCATTAACAGTTGTTGTAAAACCATAAGTACAATCGCTGTTTTCAATCCAGCAGTTCCGAATAAAAACAATACAAGAGGCGTACCATAATTTCCATTATTCATGAAAGCACAAGAAAGGATTAAAGCACACTTTTCTTTTTCTGTGTAGTGTTGATATTTTGATAAAAGCGTCACAGTAAATATGATTAAAAAACAAAGTCCAAGCATGTATATAGTTATATACACATAAGAGAAATTAATAGATTCTTCATAGAAAGTCCGAAACACTAAAAAAGGAACCAAAATATAGAGGGCTAACTTCGAAAAATTGGTTATGTCAAAATCAAATATTTTTTGAACGAGATATCCGGTGCCAAAAACAAAAAAGATAGGCAATAATATTGTAAAAAATTCCATATTATTTTCTCCTGATAAATATTTAATGAAAAAAGGGAGCCGGTATTAGGACTCCCCACACTTTTAATTATTTAATACAATTATTTTTTCTTCAGTCATTTCTTCAATGGCATAACGAGGCCCTTCTTTTCCAGTTCCACTTTTCTTCACGCCGCCATATGGCATATGGTCTACTCTATAGCCTGAAGTGTCATTAACAATTAGCCCTCCAACATGGATCCCATCCATGGCTTTCATAACAAATGACATGTTATTGGTAAAAAGCCCTGCCTGCAAGCCATAGTCAGAATCATTAACTCGGGTGATAACTTCATCTTCTTCTCTATAAGTGTCGATTGCTACTACAGGTCCAAAAACCTCCTGTCGACAAACTTTCATGTTATCATTCACATTTGTTAAAACCGTTGGGTGATAAAAGACTCCTTTTCTAGCACCACCTGTCGCTACCTTAGCTCCTGCCTCAACAGCTTCATTTACCCATCGTTCCACTCTCATTGCTTCTTCTTCTGCGATCATTGGACCCATTTGTGTATCTTCTTCCAATGGGTCACCTAGCTTTATTTGTTCCGTAGCCTCACAAACTTTTGATAAAAATTCCTCATATATCTCCTCATGAACGTAAACGCGTTGAACAGAGATGCAGACTTGGCCAGCGTTGTTAAAACTTTTTTGTGCTACAAGTTTAGCAGCTTGTTCAATATCAGCATCGTTATGAACAATTGTTGCTGAATTGTTCCCTAGTTCAAGTGCTACATTACGCAATCCTGCTTGTTCCCGGATTAACAATCCAACTTTTGGACTTCCTGTGAAAGTAAACATATTGATCTCTTGATTAGAAGTCAATAACGGGCCAACGTCTTCTCCTTTTCCTGTCAATACACTCAAACGACCTTTTGGTAAACCAGCTTCTTCGAATAGACGTGTGAGTAGCAAAGATGACACTGGTGTCTGCTCTGCTGGTTTTAATATGACACTATTACCAGCTGCAATCGCAGGGCCAATTTTGTGACAAACAAGGTTAAGAGGAACATTAAAAGGTGTAATGGCTGCTACAATGCCAACTGGATAACGTCTTGTGAAAGCTTTACGGTTTTCTGAACCGGGAGCTGCTTGCACAGGAATTTCTTCACCGTGAATCCGTTTGGATTCTTCAGCAGAAATTTCTAAAGTTAAAGCCGAACGTTCTACTTCGCCCCGAGCTTCTGTAATTGGTTTTCCTACTTCTTCAGCAATCGCTCTCGCAAATTCTTCCTGGTTGCTTCGTAGTAACTGAGCGACCTTAAGTAACACCCCATAACGCTCATACTGAGAAAAAGGTTTAGAGAATGCTTCTTTGGCACTTTTCACAGCACGTTTAACATCTTGTTCTTCTGTTGCAGCGGTTTTGGCAAATACTTCTTGCGTGTACTTATTTAAAACGGTATCCTTTTCATCTTTTTCTATCCATTCACCACCAATAAATAATCCAAAAGAATAATCTATAGCAGTTTTATACATAGCAACGACCTCCTAATTGATTATAACGTTACGATCTTTTCTTTTATAGAATAGTCACTGGCACGTCCTGTACTTCCAAAGACATCAATTTTTTCTTTGACTTTCTCTTTCATTTGCTCAAGACCTGCTCCTAAAGAATTAGCAAGTACAAAATCTTCCGGCTGATTTTGCATATAGGTTTGTAATCCTTGAGTAAAAGCCTGACGTAGTTCTGTATCGACATTAATTTTCGAAATTCCTAAGGAAATGGCACGTCTAACTTGTTCATCAGGTACATCAGAACCTCCATGAAGAACAATTGGACGCTGGATAGCATGGGAAATCTCTTCTAAGCGATCGAATTGGAGATTAGGAGTTTGGTGATATATACCATGGGCCGTGCCAATGGAGACTGCTAAATAATCTACATCCGTAGCAGTAACAAAATCGACCGCTTCCTGTGTTGTTGTAATCAAAGCATCTTTCTCCTCAACAGTAATATCATCTTCTGTACCGCCGATTTTTCCAATCTCACCTTCTGAACCAATCCCTAAAGCACGGGCAGCCTCAACGACTTGTTTTGTTACTTTCGTATTTTCTTCAAAAGATAAGGCTGAGCCATCAAACATAACCGATTGAAAACCTAATTGGATAGCTTCCATTGTTTGTTCATATTGACGGCTATGGTCTAAGTGAACACAAAGCGGCACACTAAAGCTATCAGCAAAGCTATCGAGCATATCTTTCATAGGCTTTAACCCAAGAGTTTGAATAACCTTCTGACCAATCTGGATCATAACTGGGGATTGTTTTTCTTCTGCAGCTTGCAATATGGCCAGAATAGTTTCTGCATTATGGGCACTAAAAGCCCCTACTCCATATCCATTCTTAAGTGCTTGATTTAACATAGTTTTTCCATCAATAAATGGCATTCTCATTTCTCCTTTTATCGCTTTAATTCAAAACTATAATGATATTGATCATGACGATACTTGGTTTTTGTATATTCAATAGGACGATCATTAACCCCAAAACTTAATCTTGTCATTTCCAACAAGGCTTCTCCCGCACGAATACCAAGTTCATCCGCTTCATTTATGGTTGCATTAATGGCAGCGATTTTCTCTTTTGCCCGATTCAAGTAAACGTTGTATTTTTCAAGGATTTCATAATACCGAGCTTCATCAAGATCGTATTTAATTAAGATATCGCCAATATCTTTCGGCCAACACGTTCTCTCAAGCGCTACAGGCATCTCGTCAGCAAATCGAATTCTTTCTATTAAAAGAATGGGTTGATCATCTTTGATATCAAGCATAGACTTTTCATGGTAAAGGTTGTCCTTAAATTCTGCACGAATTAAACGACTCTTTGGCGTTTGGCCTCTTTCTAATACTTCTTCGGCAAACCCTTTCAACTGACTAAGATTCCCACTTAATTTTCTTGGTTTAACAATCGTGCCTCGCCCCTGTTTCTTTTCGACCAGTCCTTCTTGCACTAAAATGGAAACTGCTTGACGAATCGTAGTTCTACTGACATTAAATTCTTTCATCAATTCTTGCTCAGTTGGGATTAATTGATCTGGTTTCCAATGACCGTTTTGGATCCGGTCAATAAAAACTTCTTTTAATTGTAAATATAGGGCAAGGTCTTTATTTGGATTAATATCAGTACTCACTAAGTTCCACTCTCCTCTGTTTAACTGGAGGATAGGAAGGACTGTCACCTCCTAACAATGGGGTAAGCCATTGATAATATGCCTGGTGACTTTCAATGAAAGCAGGTGGCATTAGTCTTTCTTCCTCAGCTATTACATCTTCTAACTTAACGGGTTTTAATTCCATTGTATAACAAACAGAAGGCTTACGCTCAATAGATACCATATATCCATCATAGTCTTGCTGCAGCCATTGACCTCCCGTGTAGCCAACTTGATAAGCTTCGTTGGCATCTACTTGGGATTTACAAGAAGAAGAGGATCTTTGATTCATCCCTAAGAGCTCGGCTCTTGTGGTTACGTTCAATTCCTGCTTAACAAATTCCCCTATTTCATTAGAGATACCTCCCAAAATAGAACGACCATTCACTTGTTCTAATTTAGCCTGTTCCCCTTTCTTCCATTGGACCCCTTCACTAACAACGATGAGGGCATAGCCATAAGAAACCAAAGCTTCCTGAACAGAGTTAATCATAAGCTTTTTATCTATAGGTTTCTCCGGGATTGCTATAAAATGCGGTCCTTCTTCATCATATTCTTTAAATGCTCCTGAAGCAGCAGCCAACCACCCGGCATTTCTCCCCATAGTTTCCAAAACACGTACTTGCTCAAAGTTTTTCATGGAGTATAAGTCACGACTCATGTCTTTGGTTGTTTGTGCAATATATTTTGCGGCGCTCGCAAATCCGGGGGCATGATCAGTTGCACCCAAATCATTGTCTACTGTTTTTGGCATTCCGAGAACTTTAAGCTCAACACCTTGCCTCTCTGCTTCTTGCTTCACTTTATATAAAGCTTCCATCGTCCCATTCCCTCCGATGAAAACTAATGTATCAATATTGTGTTTATTAAGGTTTTGAACGGATTTTTCAATAGCTTCCTCATTAAATGGATAACGTCCTGATCGTAAACAAGCTCCTGGGAGATCTTGATTATCAAGCACCCAATTCAGCATAGAGGAATCACCTGAACGAAATTTTTCTTCTACAAGACCTTCGTAGCCATCTTCCACAAAGGTAACTTCGAATTTGTCTTTGACACTTTCTATAAAGCCAGCAAGTGTAGCGTTAATAACAGCTGTAGGTCCTCCCGCTTGCCCAATCGCAATTTTATTCATAGGGTGTTCTCCCCTTTAATCATTAATATAGACCACCGTTTCCAAGCCGAGCTGGCGGCCAAGTTCAATCAATTCATCAGCAACATCTTCATAGACAAGAGCATAATGTGGTTCGAACCCTTCTTCCATTAAACTGTATAATGTATCATTAATATCTGTTTCTAATTCCACTTCTACCGATGTTCCATTAAACCGCTGAGGTGTATCCAATGCATTCCCTCGCATTATTAACAAACGGTACCCTTCAGGTGTATAACCTACACGGAACATAGTCACTTGCCCTGGTTTTAACCCAAACTCCATGGTAAAACCAAGCTTTCGATTTGGATGTACTCCAGGACGTGCTCCCTGGTCTGGGTGGGCAAGTGAATAGGCTCCAGCTCCACAATGCCAAAATACAACAGAATTGCTGGCTTCATTTACATGAACCATATCCCCAAGATATGGGGCATTCCCTCCACTTAATTGTTGTAAAATGAACATGGACACCGATCCATGAATATCAGATTCACACGAAGAAACAATACCATCCTCTGTAAATTGAGATAGAGTAGAACAAGCAGCAGCTCCCAATTCATTAAAGAAGTCGGGCCAGCAACGTATGGCTAAACCTGAAAGGTTTTCTTCCTGAATAATAGATTCGACATACGTAGTAAACTGGGCAAACCTTTGAACCGTTTCTTCATTACGATTCAGACCGATCACCTGCTGTTCTGCACGGTCTATAGCATGCTCCCACTGTTCCTGTGGCAGCTTTTTAGATTCTTCAAATGCCTTCATCAAATCTACTTTTTTGATCTCAACACCTAACTGTTTATGTAACAGTTCTTCATCCGTTCCCGAAAAAAAGAATCCAGGTGGATGTTCACCAATTACGCCAATTTTAAATTGCTTAAGCTCTTGAATTACATATTGGACTTTTAAAAACTTAAGCAGGCGGCTGCGGATTTGTGCCTCTTCAGGATTTCCAAATAAGAAGCCATACGGGTGGTGTGCGCATTTCAATACATGACTCGTACTATTTCCACCTGTGAGTGAATTCAATCGTAGTCTGCCATTAATGCTCGGCTCCCTAATTGACCAAACCATCACCGGAGCCTCCACTTGTTTGATCAGTTCCTCAACAAATTCTCCATCGGCAAAGGTGACACTTTGGTATATGGATGTCAAGATGTTTTCTTTGTCAATTCCTTTCAGGAAATCACTTAATTCATCAGGAGAAGTCAATATCTCTTCCGGTTCTATTACTTCAACCCCAAGACTATTCAGCATGGTTGAACTTTTTTTCCTTTGAGCTTCCCCTGCGTCTAAATCAAATGTCTTTCTGCCTATTGGGACATATAAAACAGTCATACTCATTACGAGGTACCCACCTTTGTTGTATTTGAATTAATTTTAACATACATTACTACCTTTAACAAAAGGTTACTATCTTTAATGAGAGTTATAGTGCGTAATTATTTTGAATGTGTTTAAATAGGTCTTTATAAAATGAATCTTTTCTGTAAAAAACAGGTGGTTCCCCAAAATTAGTTTTAACTTCATACGTTCCCGCTTGGTACTCTTGTCCACTCCACAAGTGCACCCAGTCATCATCTGGAAGGTACACGGACCAAGATGATCTGGCCTCTTCATAAACAGGAGCAACTAAAACATCTTCTCCAAGCATGTACTGATACTGAATGTCATACGTCTTTTCATCTTCTTCATATTCCATAAAGAGAGGACGTTGAACTGGTATTCCTTTGTCTGTATTCTTTTTAACAAGCTCTTTTAAATAAGGTGCTAGCTCTACATGGATGTTAGTCATGCGGGCAAAATGCTTCATTGTTTCTTCGTCTTGATCATATTGGTAATTATCATCCGGCCGATTTCCTTCATGACTTCTCATAACTGGTGTGAACGCAGCCAGTTCCAGCCATCGAAGAAGCAATTCCTTTGTTCTTTTATTTCCATGGAGAGAGGTATATCCCCCAATATCACTGTGGTGAAGACCATTTCCGCAAAGTCCTGCCGACAAGGCTGCTGGTATGACAGATGCTATACCGTCATCCAATTCCCAGTTCACACTTTGATCACCAGCCCATAACAACCGGCAATACTGCTGGCTTCCGGTATAACCGGCACGCATGAAATAAACAATATTATCTTGATTACCTGATTCTTCCACAGCTTCATAATTGACCTTAGCCCACAGCATTGGCCAAGCATTATGCATTAATTTTGCTGAAACTTGGTTATATAGTTTAGCGTCTGTTGGTAAATACTCTCCAAAGTCAGCCATCCAGCCATCAAGTCCAAAATCGATCATATTAACCTGGATAACTTTTTTATACCAATTAAAAGCATCGGGGTTGGTTAAGTCGACTATCCCACAATCGAACTCTCCAAAATCAACTAGATAAACCTCGTCCTCTTGATTCAGGACAAGGTACTCCTGCTGAATGGCTTCTCTATATAAATCACCATCATTAATAAGGTATGGATTGATATACCCTAATAATCGAATGCCATCCGCTTTCCATTCTTTCAATTTCACATCAAGATTTGGATACTCTTTTTCGTCCCATTTCCAATTCCAATTTAACCTTCTACCGAAGGAAGTGACTCGTTTGCCTTGCCAATCTTGTGCCCAAACAGCTCCAATTTTAATTCCACTCTGTCGTGCCTGATCGATCTTCTCTTGTACCTTCTCCGTTCCACCTTGCATACCAAGCCATATACCATCATAAACCCACTCAGGCAGTTCGGGCTGACGGCCCAAATGAGCAGTAATACGTGTTACTAGATCCTTATAAGTTTCTCCACTTTCAAATAAAATGGATTTTGGTACTTCCCATACTTGGAGTTCATGAAAGTCATTATTTCTAAAATCAAAATCTGCATATGCCGTTGTTTCTACATGGCAGAAATATTTCATCGTAGATATGAAAGTCGGCTGGGGATAATTCGTGTGGTAATAATCCCCACCTGCTTTGTCATGGATATCTGCTTGCCATGTAGTATAAGTAGATTTATTTCGTCCCACCCCAGGTTCAGAAGTCCAAAGAGGGAAGTGCTTTCCCTTTAAATTTAAATGGGACATTTGCTGCCCACATCCATAGATTCTTTCATTATCTTCTGAATTAATTCGAATCCAGAAACGATTAAACATCTCCCGATCCCCATTAAACTCTAAACGAAGACTATTATCTTCATACACCAAGTTCATCAGCAATATAGCCTTGTCTTCTTGTGACCGTTTCAACTGAATTTGGTATCCTGATTCATTTTCTTCAACTAATGAGTATCTCAATCCATTTCGTTCTATTAGATAGTCGTCAATATCAAAGTTTCCTCTATACATTTCCATTTTCTCGTTTCCTTGTCCTACAAATACACATGGCGATTCTGGTGTATGGTGAAGAAGTAAACGACCATCCAATTCTATTTCAAATTGATCTCCTCGAGCGTGTACATTTAATCCTTGTTGTGAACCTGTGGCTGTTCCCATGAAACAGACCCCCATTCCATTTATTAAAATATTATAGATTGCCTGCTTTTTTTAACTGATCTTCTTGTAAACTGGCATATTTCTTCTCCCAATTCTTTTTCGCAATCATTAGAATAGCCACTGTTATTGCTGCTAAACCTGCGGAAGCCATCCAGAATCTATTAGAAACAATTGCATTTGGGTAGGCCAACCCAATTGGCGAGAAGACGATATAAGCGAATATCATTAAGCTCACTAGTAATACGGCTGTAGGAAGTGCATATTTCCAAGGAACCATATCGACTTTAGGGCTATACTTGACAGAATAAGGTGTTGCAAGAGGGCGAATGTAACCGACAACGAGCATAATTGCTATCTCAATAACAAAAAGGATCGCTGAAATATGAATAAAATTCATTGTAATTTCAATACCGAATAGCTGGTCCAATCCCCACACCAGCATATAATAAGTAACAACGTGGAATATCACAGCGATCTTTGCACCTAGCGGCGGTACAAATTTAGACGCTATCCCAATGAGAACGATAGCAATAATTGGGATGTTGAAAAAACCTGTGAATTGGCGAATAATATTCCAAAGCCCTTCTGGTGCATTCATAAGTAATGGTGCAATAAAAAATGAAACCAGTGCTAAAATAGTGCCAAAAAACTTACTGACTCGAACTAATTGCTGGTCGGAGGCTTCCGGCCTAAATCCAGGCTTATAGATATCTAATGCAAACATAGTTGCGGCACTATTCAACAATGAGTTGAAGCTTGAAAACACTGCCCCTAAAAGGACTGCCAAGAAAAGACCGGAGAAAATAGTAGGCATCAGGTTAGATACCATTGTCGGATAAGCTAAATCCATTGTCTGCATTCCACTTCCATACAAATGAAAGGCGAGCACTCCTGGAATCATCATAAGAATAGGAACAATTAACTTATAAAATCCAGAAAACAGAACTCCTTTTTGGCCCTCTGCCAAGTTTTTAGCTCCTAGCGCCCTTTGAATGACGTACTGGTTAGTGCCCCAATAAAACATGTTCATAAAGATCATTCCAGTAAAAATTGTAGAAAATGGAACAGAGTCTTCACTGGATCCAATGGCATTCAACTTATCCGCATTATCGGTAGTCATTGTCTTGAATCCTTCAAAGAAATTCCCATCACCTAAAGCAAACAATCCTAAAATAGGAATCATAAGACCAATGACCAATAAACCGATCCCGTTTAAGGTATCTGATACAGCAACCGCTTTCAATCCGCCGAAAATTGCATAAATGGCACCAATTATTCCTATTATCCATATGACTAACCAAATGGATGATTCGTATGAAATACCTAGTAAACCTGGAACATCAAATAACTTTAAAACAGCTAATGCCCCAGAATACAAAACAGAAGGGATCGTAACAAATACATATCCAAGCATAAATAACAGAACAATATATCTTCTTACACCATCATCAAACCTTGTACTAAGAAACTCTGGTAAAGTAGAGAACGCTCCGCCAAGATATTTCGGCAACAGCACCAAAGCCATTATAATAACAGCAATTGGAGCTGTTACTTCCCAAGCCATATTAGATAAATTCGCGCTATACGCTTGTCCATTTAACCCAATCAATTGTTCAGCGGACAAGTTTGTTAATAATAAACTACCAGCAATAAATCCTCCTGTAAGACCACGTCCAGCTAAAAAGTATCCATCGGAGTCATTTACTTGCCCCTTTGCTTTCCGATAAGATATCCAACCGACAAGTCCCATAAAGAATACACATGTAATTAAAGTAAAAGCAATGCTATTCATGATCTTCCTCCTTGAATGAATTCATTTTCTAAAAACTGGACAAATACATTCGGACCCTTTATCCCAACATGCGCTCCACTAGAGACAAACCGTAAATGCTCTTCATGTGCCAACAACCACTTATTTTTCATATATAATAGAGAATCTTCTCTTTTCTCTTCTTCATTAAGGGGGCTATTTGTACCTTCAGGTAAGATAACCACACATTTAAAACCATCAGAAGTAACTTTACAGGGTGCAAGGTGCAAAGTAGTTTGATAGATTTCTATTGCTGTGCCTTTTGGTATGTAGAATGCTTTGAGAAACTTGGTATCAAAAGTTTTTTGCTCGACTTCATTTAAATGGCCTAATAACAAAACCAGGTCAGTAACAGCAACATTAATTTCACTGCCTTTATGGTACTCTAACCCCCCTAAGTTTGAATTGTTTCCATTACAATAACCAATTTGACAACTCATTCCACCATAATACTTTCTTTCAATTAGTGTCTTTAACTCTTGATTTTCTAGCTCTGCTGCACTAGGGAGGTATTGGTTTCCTTTTTCAGGGACAGGTATGGTATCCATCTTCTCCTCAAACTTATCCACTGGAAAATCTTCTAATACTCTTCCGTAGCGTATAAAAGAACTGTCTTTGACATCATGAACCTTCAATGAATCATTAATAGCCTGTAATTTTTCTATCATATTGTTCCTCCTAATAAAAGGTATCTACCTTTAAACAAACATCACTATCTATTGTTGTACTCTATTCTAATGGAAGCGTATTCAAAAAATCAAGTGAATTTTTAAATTTTTAGAATTTTTATTACGGGTTCTTTTTTATCGTTTTTCATTATGCAAGCAGACTATCTTTGTTCTCCTTACTTAACTATTAAAAAACACAAAAAAAGACTACCACCTTTTTCTAAAGTAAGTAGTCTTCTTAATGTTTTATACAGTTTTAATTTAAGCTAGGGGGGAGTGTAAGAAAGACCTTACATCATAGCCCCATTCTCATAGTAAATGAAATACTTAGTTTTACCTGGAACATTACTTGAGACTTTTTCCAGAACTAAATTTGCAGTAGATGTCCATACAACGGTAGTCACCCAAGGGGCATCGGAAATTTATTTACAAAGCGGGATGTACGAAGACCACATACATAAATTAAGAAGACAATACAAGAGAAAAGGTACACTACTCAAAAAGGGGTATCTCGCACACCTTCCGGAAGAGGCAGAGTTTACAGGCGGGGAGTCTGGTTTTTATTCGACCATTATACTGCCTGAACGAATAAAAGGGATGCAGCTGGTGGATCACCTTAAACATAAGAATGTACTTCTACAGGATACAACAGCTATGTATCTCAAAATATCGGAAAGAAAACGTAGTTCGACTAAGTGTGTCACAGGTTGAAGATAAGAATATCCCGATAGGTATTGAAAAGATTGGTAAAGGAATTCGTGAGTTACTATGATAGCTGCGTCCAGATACTCTTTGCCACTCTTCTACCGTCTTCATAGTTTAGGTTGGTTTCTGTGTGTAAAAGTTTATTGCTAACTATGTAAAAATGTTGTATAGTTTAAGAGCGATGAGCTATTTGTATAAGACGAATTATAAGCTTAAAAGCTAAACGGCGAATGTGGTCGTCGGTATATTCGCGACAAAAATCGAAAAGCCTTCCCCTTAGAGGGAAGGCTTTTTTGCGTACTAGAGACTTATTTAATCTTTCCAAAGCTCATATGTTCATGACGTCCACGTATAATCTGATAGACCCCGTATAAAATTAAGCCTAATGCGACCACGCCTAAAACCCACTGGCCGTAGGGTGTTTGGGCTAGTTCAGAAAGGGCTCCATCAAGTCCCTTCGCTTGATCAGGATTAGAGTTTACGGCTGTCTGTACAAAGAAAAACCCGATAAGTCCTAATACCACTCCTCGTGACATTAATCCCATTTTCCCTGATTTACAAGCAATTTTTTGTTCGTGAGGATCCATTTGGCCCGTTTTAAATTGCTTCATAAACCTTTCGCTCCATCCGGTGAAAAGCTCGTAGAGGCCGTAACCGATAATGATAATACCAATTGCACCTAAGATCCATTGCCCAAACGGCTGGGATAACAACTGAGCTGAAAGTGATTCTTCTGATTTGCTGCCACTGCCTGCGTGCATGGCTATCTTGAGTGCTTTGAAAGCAAGGGCACCATAAATGACCCCACTTACGGCATAACCTATCCGGGAAATAGCTCCCTTATTCTGAGGGTTTTTAATAGCCTTAATAAATCCCCAGATGACATAACCAATTAGACCAATTCCTACTAACCATAGCAGGATTTCTCCAAATTTGACTCCCGCTAAGGTACGAAGCATCCCGCTCGTTCCGGTTGTTTTTCCTCCTACACCGATGGCCGCCATAAAGGCGAGAATCCCTACAAGGCCGTAAACCGTCCCTTTAGCCATGTAACCGAACCTGCCAAACCGACGAATCCAGGGTTTGATTTCTTCTTTTGTTTGTTGAGATTGCGTTCTAGTTGTCATTGCTGAACTCACGACTCCTCACTCATTTTCCTTAGAATTTTTATTCGCCTAGCTATATCCCAAGATACTCTGGAAAAATATTTGCAACATGATTCTTAGATGTGCACCTAAATTGTATAGTATTCTAAGAAAAAAGGGATGTTCATGTATTTAACTATAAAAGAAACAACAGATTACTGAGACCTGCTGAAGAATTACTTTTCTTTTCCTAATCCATTTATTTTCAACAGAGTACCCATTAAAGAAGCCATGTTGCTCACCCGTCCTCCCGGTTCAAAAAACTCCAGACTCCATCCTGGTCCACCTTTACTACTCCTCCATAATGATTTAACTATACATGATAAATCCGTATTAGCATTGTGGTAACTTTTATTTTTCGTACTTTTACTACTGCAGGTGTTATTCTTTATTGATATCATTAAGTCCTTTGAATTCTTCAATCACAATATCAACATTCATACTTTCAGGGTTGCTGACTGCTGCTAGATCGATTTTCATTCCCAATGGGTATCGGGGTCAGCGGGCGACATAATCGAGCTTTCACTTTGCCTTCTTGTTTATCAAAAAACAAGCTGATGGTTGAATGACGAATTATAAGCTTAAGAGCTAAATGACGAAAGCGGTGGTCGGTACATTCGTGACAAAAATCTAAAGCCTTCCCTTTTTATAGGGAAGGCTTTTTTGCGTACGAGAGATTTAAATAATCTATAATTATAATTCTCTCTTTGCAATAGTTTACACAATTGCTTATGATAAGAGCGTGAAAAAAATCCTTTGTCAATGTTAGAGTAAAGGAGGAATCAGATGAATATTGGAGCTCGCATGCTTAAAACAGGGATCGCTGTTACCCTCTCCTTGCTCTTATGTCATGCTTTTAATTTTACAACAACTGGATTTGCTGCGATCGCCGCTTTTTTAGCCATCCAGCCTTCCGTTTATCGATCATGGAAACATTTGCTCGATCAAATTCAAGCCAATGTCATCGGCGCCCTCTTTGCCTTTGGCACGCTTTATCTCCTTGGGAACCATCCTGTGGTTACTGGAATTATTGTAATTCTTTTAATCGGTATAAATTCACGGTTAGGTGTTGAAAACGTCGGACTTTCTGTCGTAACTGCCATTGCGATTTTAGAAATACAAGATCCGCATGTATTTCAGTTTGGCATGGAGCGATTTTTATCCGTCATGGTCGGAATCGTTTCCGCAGTGCTCATCAATATGATATTTTTACCACCTAAATATGAAGAACGATTGCTCTCCCATATAGAAACCACCGGCGAACAACTTTCCATGCTTCTTCGCTCGCTTGTTTTTGGAGAACTAGAGAAAGAAGCCTACCGGGAAGCGAAGGAAAGCGCGGAGATAAACATAGAAAAAGCTGAAAAACTTTTTGATTTTTACCGCGATGAATTCAACCGTTTGTTTAGAAATGCTCCTTACAGTCGGGCGAAAAAGCTTGTACTTTTCAAACAAATGATCATGATTTTAAAAAAGGAGCTTGAAGTCATAGACCATTTCGAACATCAATCTTCCGCTCTTTTATATGTCAGTGACGGTCTGAAAGATGATATTCAGGAATTTTTGTACGCTTTAACGAATTATGAGGAAAAAATATTTATGAAATACGAACGTAAAATCAAGCGATCCTACTCAGATGACCTGCATGATAAAATAGAAGAACAGAAAATTCGACTTCTTTCCCATTTAAGCAAGACCACGCCTGATAGAATCACAGATTTAGAAGATGTAAAAAAGCATTCCTACTTGTTTGCCCTAGTGTCCTCCCTCTCTCACCTATCAGACGAACTGGAGAAATTAGACATACTCGTAGAACGTTATCATAAATACGAATGAAAAAATTCCAGGTTTTTGGGCTTTTTTTATTTTATGTAATCTGAAAAATTCTCTTCCTTCCTAATGCTAATGAACAGATATATTTTATACGAAGAAGGGTGGCGACTTTGCTTCCGAACCTATTATTGATCCTCCAGTTACTAATATTGTCCTTCCTCCTGACACTATCGGAAAGACTGCCTTTGATGTGTTATTAACAAAGATTCATAACCCTAAATATATGAGTCACATTGAATTGCCCCCTCTCTAATTACTCGTAAATCATGTGGCTGTAAATAAACTATTTAAACATTAACTAACTTTAGAACAGAGTCTATAACTAAGACTCTGTTTATTTTGTTACTTCATTATCCCCCTCCCCCTTTCAAAATATTAAAACAGAGATCGCTTGAGCGTCTCTTTATCACTTTCACCTGCTATTATCTCCCACTTTATCAAAAAGAGATCTTTTTCTATTGCCACTAAATTAAAATAGTGTTACTATACTACCCAATATAGTATGACATATTAAAAGTAAATAGATTATTAGTATGTCACTTTAGAATGAAAGTCATATTAAAAGGAGGATAAGAAAATATAAATGCGGAAAAAAGAAACTGTATATGTTGTTTCAGATTCAGTCGGTGAAACAGCTGATTTAATGGTAAAGGCTGTGTCCAGTCAATTTACAGGGCAGGACATTGAAATCAAGCACTTTTCCTATGTAGAAAACAAGCAGGACATTAACAATGTTATTACGGTAGCGAAGTACAGTGATGCTATCATTGCCTACACCATTGTCCTCCCTGGATTAAAGGAATACCTCGATGTTAGAGCAGCAGATGAAAAGATTCTGACAGTTGATCTCATGCTTCCTTTAATAGATGCATTCACTCAAAAATTTAACAGTGAACCCCATGGTCAGCCCGGACAGATGAGAAAGCTTGATGAAAACTATTATAAAAGAGTAGAAGCTATTGAATTTGCTGTGAAATATGATGATGGACAAGAAGTAAGAGGGCTGAGACTTGCAGATATTGTACTTATAGGTGTTTCCAGGACTTCTAAAACCCCTCTCTCCATGTACTTGGCAAATAAAAAGTTCAAAGTGGCCAATGTCCCTTTGATTCCAGAGATACCACCTCCTCAAGAGCTTTTTTCCATCCCAAGAAGCAAATGTGTAGGATTAATGATTACACCAGAAAAACTGAATGATATTCGCCGAGAACGGCTGAAAAACTTAGGTTTAACTTCGTCTGCGAATTATGCTTCACTCGATAGAATCCTTCAAGAACTTCATAGTGCGGAAAGTATTATGAGAAAAATCGGCTGTCCAATTATTGATGTTTCTAATAAAGCAATTGAGGAGACAGCCGACATTATTTTAGCGATGTTTAATAAAAGGGGGAGCTTTGTATAATGGATAAAAATTTTGTATTCATGTTCGATCAACCAGAAAAAGGGAGCAAGGAACTTCTAGGAGGCAAAGGCGCTAACTTAGCTGAAATGACACGTATTGGTTTACCAGTTCCTTATGGATTTACGATAACTACTGCAGCCTGTAATTCCTATTATGACACAGGACAGGTGATCCCGCCTGAGGCAGAGCTTCAAGTGTTGAAAGCCCTTAAACTACTTGAGGAAAAAACAGGTAAGAAATTAGGCGATGCAGCAGACCCTCTCCTCGTTTCCGTGCGTTCCGGAGCGGTACACTCCATGCCCGGCATGATGGACACGGTGTTAAACCTTGGTTTAAATGATGAATCTGTACAAGGAATGGCAGAACTGACTAATAACCCGCGCTTTGCTTATGACTCCTACCGTCGGTTTATTCAGATGTTCAGTGATGTTGTCCTCCATGTAGACAATTTTCATTTCGAACGTCAGCTGGAAGAACTCCGCGAAGAAAAAGGCTATGATTCCGATACAGAAATAACCGCTGAAGAATGGCAGCAGGTTATTGGAAATTTTAAAGATATTGTAAAAAAACATGCAAAACGCAGCTTTCCTGAAGATCCAAAGGACCAGCTGTTCTTAACCATCAATGCAGTGTTTGACTCCTGGAATAATCAGCGGGCAGTCTTGTACCGCCGTCTTCACCAGATACCTGGACACCTGGGAACCGCAGTAAACATTCAAAGCATGGTATTTGGAAATATGGGAAATGATTCAGGCACAGGGGTAGCCTTTACCCGTAACCCCTCTACCGGTGAATCCAAACTTTATGGAGAATACTTAATGAATGCTCAAGGTGAAGATGTAGTGGCAGGCATTCGCACTCCTCAACCTATCGCAAGTCTTCAGAAAGAAATGCCGACCGTCCACCAGCAGTTAATAGACACCTGTCAGCTGTTAGAAAACCACTATAAGGACATGCAAGATATCGAATTCACCGTTGAACGCGGAAATCTTTTTATCCTTCAGACACGAACAGGGAAACGCACCGCCCAAGCTGCCATTAAAATTGCGGTTGAACTCGTTAAAGAAGAAATCATAGATAAGCAGGAAGCCGTTTTACGTGTAGATCCTGACCAGCTCAACCAGCTGCTTCACCACCGGATTGACCCAGACCATAAAAGGACACCATTAACTTCTGGCTTACCCGCTTCTCCAGGAGCAGCTACAGGACAAGTCATCTTTGATGCGGATGAAGCAGAAGAGCTCGCCAAAAACGGAAAAAGGGTTATTTTAGTCCGTCCAGAGACTACGCCAGATGATATCCATGGAATTGTAGCTTCACAAGCCACAGTGACAAGTCGAGGGGGAATGACAAGTCATGCGGCAGTAGTGGCTAGAGGCATGGGAAAAGCCTGTATCTGCGGCTGTGAATCTTTGAAAATACATTTAAACTCAAAACAGTTCTCCGTAGAAGATGTGGTAATTAAGCAGGGAGATACAATTACAATCGACGGTTCAACAGGTGAAATCTTCCTCGGAGAAATACCCATGATTGAACCACAGCTTTCCGACGAATTTCAGCTGCTTTTAAGATGGGCAGATGAACAAACTAAAATGGGGGTTAGGGCAAATGCTGATAATCCACAAGACGCGGCAAAAGCACTGGAGTTTGGAGCAGGAGGCATTGGTCTGTGCCGTACCGAGCATATGTTTATGGATGCTGGCCGAATCCCTCTTGTCCAGGATATGATTCTGTCTGAAACCAATCAGGAACGTAACCATGCACTTGATAAACTGTTACCTATGCAACAGCAGGACTTTGAAGAAATATTTAAAACGATGCAGGGATATCCGATTACAGTCCGGTTATTAGATCCTCCCCTCCACGAGTTTTTACCGGATAAAGAAGACCTGCTCGTTGATGTAACAAAGCTGCAAATCACAGACCCTTCTTCTAAGGAACTCAATGAAAAGCAGGAACTTCTGCGGAAAGTCCGTCTACTTGAAGAATCCAATCCAATGCTGGGGCATCGCGGCTGCCGCCTTGGAATGATACACCCTGAAATATACGAAATGCAGGCTAAAGCCATATTTCATGCCATCTCTGCCGTAAATAAAAAAGGGATTCAAGTTAACTCAGAGATTATGATTCCTTTAGTCAGTCATGTAAATGAACTAAAAAATATGCGTCAACTGGTCGTAAATATCGGAGAACAGATTAAGGAAGAAACAGAAGAAGACTACAATTACCTTATCGGTACCATGATTGAAACACCACGAGCCGCGTTAACAGCAGATCGAATCGCACAGGAAGCCGACTTTTTCTCTTTTGGAACGAATGACTTAACTCAAACCACCTTTGGATTCAGCCGCGATGATGCAGAAGGCAAGTTCCTGCAGCATTACGTTGAAAACGAAGTGCTGCCAAGTAATCCATTTGTTTCTTTAGATCAAGATGGAGTAGGAAAACTTGTTGAAAACGGTGTGAAAATGGGAAGAGCGACAAAGCCTGCGCTTAAAACCGGTATTTGCGGAGAGCATGGTGGTGAAAAGAAATCCATACAATTCTGTTTTGATTTAGGTATGGATTATGTAAGCTGTTCCCCATTCCGCGTTCCAACTGCACGTCTTGCAGCAGCTCAGGCAACTATACGCAGTAAGCAGAAGGAGCAGGTGCTTCAATATAATTAAAACTGAAATGCAATTAAAGTACCCTAAACTCAATTAATTTGATGTTTGGGGTTTTTTCTTACTAATTGAGTTTCTTCTGTTAATATAGTGACCCAAAATTACATATAACGTTATAACGGTATCTCCCTCGTTTGATTGCAAACCAAAATAAGAGTGAAACATATACTTTCAAATTTTGAGAGAATTATTTATAACAATGGGTTCTTTATGAGTAACCTAATGGCTTTCTTTCTTACACCATTTATAAAGATGTACTTTAAAAACCACAATACCTTACACAAAAATAGCACAGTATCTCTAAACTCAGTCCCACTAACCTGCCCCTATACTTGAATACTCAGTTTTGAGATTAATTGTCGTGCCACTTAAATCTTTGCCATATGTATCTTCAAATTTAAGAACAAAAAAAGCCTCTCAAGAGTTTACAAACTCGAGGCTTTTAGATCAAGACTCAAATATCAAAAATCCATTCAACATATAATTATTGTGCTTCAAATCCTCATTCCTTAACTATAAAGGGTTTGAGGACAGCTTACATCATGCCGCCCATGGTTTCAGCATGATAAATAAAGATTAATAATACACGTTTTAATAGAAAAAATTCGCTTTAAATAAGCTCTACTCAATTTCCATATATATTATAAATAATCACTAAATGAGTGAAAGTATGTCAAAAAGTATGTCATCTATTGCTCAAACAATTATCCATTTCGATTTACTCAGAAATTAATTTTCAAACAGTTACTCAAAATTGTTAATCGTTATTTTTGAAAATGAACTTTTACTCAAGTTCATTTTCAGGAATTCTTTAGCTGGTTTATTAATTCGGACATTTTTGTTAAGTAGAGTAAATCAGCTGGCCCTTCAACCAATAGGTTGTTCTTAGAAACAAATAAATTTTGAGCTACTTCATACCTTAAGCTGTCCATTTTATGGGGCACAGTTCAATGATCCCGAAAAGGAAACTGCATTGATAATGCCGTTAAAAACTAAACTGCCATACACCAATTGAATGTAGTGCCGTGGCTACTTGATATTTTTTAGTCTAATATAACTGTGTGTCATTCCATTTCAGGATTGGGATCTTCATATTCTATGGTAATCATACTCCAGTACTCGAGGTTAGGGACAGTCAAGAATAACATTCCTGCCTTTTGTTCAAATTCTACAGATGTGGGTATACCTTGAGCATTATCTGGAGAAGCCACCCATATATTTTTTATTCTTCTGGATTCTTGCAAAGTGATAGACAACGGGCCTGTTTTGGAAGGAGGTGACTGTGTCCCTTCAGAATCACGCCATTCCATATGAGATGCATCCATGTAGTTGAGCAGATGTATCATTTTTTTATTTTCAGTTTTTTTTGCAAAAGTGTAAACAGTCCCTTTTTTTGGTTTATCTGCAAATGTTACATTCTCTGATGAAAGATTTGCTTCTGCTGGGGATAGTTCATCCCCGCGTAAAAGGTTTTGATACCCTACCAGAAAATCATAATAATGAACAAGTTTTTTTCGTAATTTCTGCGGCATAGAGAGATTCTCATTAGGAAAAAATTCTTTAGCAAGCATATGTTCTCCAAGTTCTATATGGGCGCCGCCATGAGCAAAGATTAGAGCATCTGTATAAAGAATTCCCGGCGTATTAAAGAATCCCTTTTGATCGCCTTTATCATAATTCATATAAGCAGCTAGGACGGTATTTTTTCTGTAGTCGATTCTGTTGGCCACCAGGATATTTTTTAACTGAGCATAGGTTGTAATAGGGTCCCATACTTCTGTATATAGAAAAGGAACTCCTGACGCAGCAATTTGCTGTTGGCCGTATTGATTGACAGCATTCATTACAAACGTGTGATTAGGGAATCTTTCTTTAACAGACTGCAAGAAATTTTTAAAGCCCTCTGTCATACTCATTGGTTGTCCATATCCATTGAAGACCTTCCCTCGATCTCCTAATTGATCAAGATGCCAGCCATCGAAACTTAATTCATCGAATACGGTTTGCTGGTTGTAAAAAATATAATCCTGCCATTCTTTATTACCAGGGTCTGTTAAGAATATATCACTTTTCCAGTCATCAGGAAGCGGATGAGTATCAATGGTTTGCTGATGTTTATCCTTGAACACATACCATGAAGGAAGCACACCATCTGCTTCAGCTTCTTTTAAACTTCCATACAATAAATTATAACTCATTGTTTTCATTCCATTTTTATGAGCAAGCTCAATATAGTTTGCTATTGTAGAAAGGGAAACAGGCTTATTTGCAACGTTTGCCCAGTTGGTTAAGACACGGCCGTCCTGTTTTTTTAATGGAAGATGGTGCTCATCATGCCAATCGTAAAACTGAAGAGCATTAATATGATATCGATTCAACTTTTTGATTATGGTTTTTTGGTCCTGTTTTTTCATATCAGAGAATTTTGAAAGAAACCCGTACCTTGGGAAAGCTGTCCAATTGGATGAGACGTCTACAGCAATAGTAGAAGCTTGCTTCTGGTTATTTAAGGAAATTGCGACTAAATAGCCTTGATGATCCCGTGAAGGAGGTAACCAATCCCATTCAAAGCTCTTTCCATTAATGGACAAGGTCTGTTCATCAATTTTCATTCCCCGATGGTAATAGGAAACCTGAATAAAACCTTCAGTATAGGAGGTATTGAGTTCGCCCTTAAATTGTACCTTTTCTCCAGGATTATAGGCAGCCTTATCTTTGGCAATAGAGCTGATGGAAATATGGGGCCCATGATCGTGTTGGTCCGATCGAAGCGAAAAAACAATCAGCAATATAAGCATTACTCCTATTCCGCTTATTAAAAACAACCATTTTATATTCATAACGAATCACCTATATATGAGGGGGCTGACGAAAAAACGCCAGCCCTCTCCCCCATATTATTTTCTTTTATTACCTTTAAAGAAAATCTTAATCTTGTGTTTTTCATCTGCTGGTACATTGACATAAAGAGAATTATTTTCTTCATCATAGAAGTATGATTCCTGATTAGACTTTACTTCTTCCACTGACGTTACTTGGTTATATTTTGCGCGGGCTGCCTGGACTTTCTTTGGAGCAGCTTCGCCATTCAATTTAAGTGTATAGGAGTCTAATGCTGTGTTGTATCCTGTTGCTTGTTTCTTCGTTTTGAATTCTATATGCTTCCCTTTACGTTGAATCACTAAGTCTGTGATGTTATACTCACCATCTTTATAATCAAGGGTAGCACCATCGTCTTCATAGAAAGAGTAGGTTGCTTTTTCATCAAGGTAGGTATCGAGTACTAAATTCTCTAATGGTTTTTCACCCGTGTATTGTTGGACCTCACGTGTAGGAATCATAGAATCTTTTTTCACGTAAATTGGAAGATGATCAAGCTGGGCATTCGTGTGAATGGTTTGACCGCCTTCATATTCTTCGCCTGTCCAGTAATCAACCCAGGTTTCTCCTTCTGGAAGATACACATCACGTTCTGTCTGTCCTTGTTTAACAACTGGAGCAAGCATCATAGAGGAACCGAACATGAATTGGTCACTAATATTATGCGTGTTTTCATCTTCCTGGAACTGATAAACAAGCGGCTGTTGGACGGGTGTTCCATTTTCAGAAGCATCAATGAACGTATTGTAAAGATAAGGCATTAGCTTGTAACGCATTTCAACATACTTCTTACTAATGTCTTCCACTTCTTGGCCAAAGGCCCATGGCTCTTGTCCCTGTTTTTCCCCTTCAGCTTTTTTGTCACTATCATAATGGATACGAGAGAATGGAAGGAACGCCCCTACTTCAATCCACCGTGCGAACATTTCTGCATCCGGACGTCCTGCGAAACCGCCGATATCATTTCCGACGAAAGGTACACCGGAAAGACCAATGTTTGTGTTCATTGGAATTGACATTTGTAAGTGATCCCATTCACTGACATTGTCCCCAGTCCAAAGGGCAGCGTAACGTTGAGATCCTGCATACATATCACGAGTTAACACGAAAGGACGAGTATTTGGCTTATACTTTTCGAAAGCCTTATATGTAGCTTCCGCTTCGTCATGGCCGTATAAATTATGGTATTCAGCATGGGTGCGTTTGTTTTCGCCTTCTCCAAAGGTTACATCTAGCGGCATAGTATGATAGGGACCGTCAAAAACAGCTGGTTCATTCATATCGTTCCAAATGCCGTCTATACCTTTATCAAACAGGATATTGTGTTTGGTTGCCCACCATTCACGAACTTCTGGTTTAGAGAAGTCTGGGAACATGGAGTCTCCAGGCCATACTTTACCTACGAAATTTGTACCATCCGGATTTTTAGCCCAGTAGTCATTAGCTGTGCCTTCATCGTACATAAAGTATCCAGGATCCTTTTTAACAGCAGGGTCGTTGATTGTGATTTTATGGAAATTCATATCATCAAGTTTTTGATGAAGAGCTTCGCTGCCGAATTTATCAGACCATGTGAAAACACGGTATTCGTCCATATAATCAATATCAAAGTGCATAGTGTCAATAGGAATATTTTTTTCGCGGTACGTCTCAGCTACACGTTCAATATCCTCTGCCGAATATTCCCACTTAGATTGATGAAGACCCAGTGTCCATTTGGCAGGTTTGTCTATCTTACCCGTCAAATTAGTATAACTGTCAAGCACATCTTCAATTTCTGGTCCGTACATAAAGTAATAATTTAACTTTCCATCGTCGGCATAGAAGTAGTAATAATCATCGCTTTCGCTCGCCATTTCAAAATAGGAACGGTTCGTGTTATCAAAGAAAATACCGTAAGCTTTGTCATTTTTTAAACCGATGAAGAAAGGGATAGATGTATATAAATATTTTGTATTGGGCTGGTAACCGTAAGCATCTGTGTTAAACATACCGATACTTTCCCCCCGTTGATTTACCTCAAGTCCTCCCTGTTCGCCAAAGCCATAGAAAGCTTCGTTTTCATTGGTTTTCTTGTAAACATAAGGTTTCTCGCCATCATAGCCTGAACCATTCTTCATGTAGTCCTCGTTGATCACATTTCCTTTTTTATCAAGGAACTTAATACCAAATGGTTCTTTTTTAATTTTGACCGTGATTTCATTAGTAGTCAGAGTAATTTCTCCATTTTGTTCTTTCACGTCAAAGGATGGTGTGTCCCATTCCTTTTTCGCAATAGCTTCAGAAAAGTATTCTTCTTCACCATCATTCAGGATGGAAATTTTAGCCATGTCCTCAGAGAATAGTCGAATAAATGCTGTTTGGTCTGAGGAGAGATCGAGCTTTACACCATTTTCTACTTGTTGAACGCCTTCAACTTGCAGTTGTTTTTTAACAGCTTCTTGGTTCAGCTCTTTGTCTGGGTGGGGTTGAGTTACAGCTAATACATTAGGTGCCTGTGCGGCGAATATGCTCGCAGCTATAGCTGTGGTAGCAACTAAGCGAGAAATATTTTTTGATGGTTTGTGCATATTTATTCTTCCCCTCGAATTAATATTTATGGCAACCGGTTGCACAAATTAACTGTACATCTATGCAAAAAATTTGACAAGAGAAGGTTTAGTATCGATTCTAGGGTGACTTATGTACTATTAAAACTTTTGTAACAAATATGTAATCGCTTTTAAAAAATATGTAAAGGTTTGCAAAAAAATGAAAATTGAAACAAATGGATCATTGCTTTCTACACCTATTTCTAAGTATAACCGAACATAAATATAAAACTTATCCTTCAAATTTACACATTCACACCAATACAACAAATAAAAAAGCCCCTAACCGTTGCAGGATCAACGACCAGAGGCTTTTAAGACTTAGTGATTCCGCGGGCTCCATCCTGTCAAGGTGGACAACTGTCTAGGAATGATTGTAATGATCTTAGTGGTAAAAGCCTATTTTAAAAAGAGCTATCTTTCCTATTTCAGAATAGGAGGCTCTGATATTCCGGACTTTTTTCCATCACTATACTTGATTTGAAAAAATCAACAGCAAATTGTAGTGCTGCTTTTCATCTTAAAATTTCACTTGTACTTTCTTTTGTTCACTACTTGGAATATTCACCCACAGCGTTTTGGTCTCTTCTTCATAAAAATAGGTTTCATCTTTGGTTTTTAATTCTTCTAAACTGCTCACTGTTTTATACTTTCGACTAGCTGCATGAACCTTTTTAGGTATTGACTTATCTTTTAATCGAATGTAATAAGATGGAATCTCTGAGTCCGAATGCTTATTATAGACTTCCACTTTATTTTTATTTTTATTAACGATAGTAACATTAGAATTATGGTCTTCCACTGGTGTAAGCTGAATATCGTCCAAAGTCAACGAACCGCCCGCTTGACCACTAACCATGTTTCCAATTTTAAGAACATCACCTTTAGAGACATTAATATTAGGAATCGTGATTTTAGACATGTCATTTGATTCTGAAATATCAACTTTACGAGTGTCTTCCCCATTTTTTATATATAGAATAGCTTCATCAAAACTGCTATTTCTCTTCACATCGGCAGTCAGGGTATAGGCTCCTGGCTTTGGAACAACATACTGCCAAACGTCAGAGGAAAAATCCTGGTCGCCGGCAATTTCAAGAGCCCCATCCCTAATAGTAGTATTCACCATATTACTTCGGCTCCAGTGATCAAAGTCATCATTAAATTCACCATTTCTCAAAGTCGCAGATTTTTTATCTGATGGTGCACCTAATGTTATCGAATCTAAATCAAAACTACCAGAAATATAGTCTACTTCAATAAGATTAGTACCTTCTTGAAGTTGCACCTCTGTTCCTTTCTCTTTCCATCTCTCTTTCGTTGCTTGTAATGTCACATCCTGACTATCTGTAGTATTTCCGCTCTGTTCTTCTCTTACCTGAACAGTTGCTTCACTATCTTCTCCAGCTGAATAGTTCAAGTTTAGGTTATAGTTTCCGGTTTCAGGAACACTGACTGCATAGGTTACACTTTCTTCCTCTTCATTGAAGTCGCTAAGATAACCAAACCCGGCATGGCCTTTTTTCTCCTTAGCAAATTCTACACCATAGGTATACGAAGCTACTTCTGCTTCAAAAGCTTTTTGCACCTGCGAAGGGATAACCTTTAAAAATACACTGTCATGTGGAGCGAGTGTTACAGAGTAGTCGGACTGAATCCCAAGGTCTTCATGCGTCCATACATCACGTATATGACCTTCTTGAATTCCCAGCTCTTTTTCAAAATTGAAGTCAAAAGTCTGCTGTTCATCCTGTCGATTAAATAAACCGGCGGCCCATGAACCATCAGGAAGCTGTCCCACCCAGCGCTGACTGTCCCGACTATCATTGGATTTCCCATAATGCTCTGCTTTATTGTAGATAGGTTTACCTGCCAGACCCATTTTATTAAACTCAATGAGCTCGGTGTTTTGATAGAACTTATAATTATCTTTTATGGTGTCATACTGATCCGCGATAGCAATTGGAGAGCCCGCTAAAGTATAAAGAGACAGGGTTGTTTTCTTCTCATTTTCTGCATTTACTCCTTCAAATGTATTTAATTTTAAGAAGTCCCCATCAAGAATCATGCTGGATCTTCCACTTATATCAGAAAACCCTGTAAACCCTTGGAATGAGTTGGCCCACTGAGACCAGCCTTCTTGCCACTCCTGCCTTCTTTCACTAATGTGATCCCAGCCGCCTCCAAAGGCATCTTCATTGATTCGAATCATATCCCCATATTTTCTTTCAAGTTCTCCATGTTCGTAAAGATGAGGCATCACCAGACTTAAAAACATATTATTTTCTTCAGCAGCTTCAGACATCCACTTCAAATGCGTCTCATAGTTCTCGCGGCCATGAGGTTCTCCTACTTTACCAAGATTCGGGTCCATTCCATCCTCATACCATGAAATAAAGTCTACACGCAGAAAGTCCGCTCCCTGCTCCTTGAAAAAGTCGATATACCCTTTCACATATTTCTCGGCATCTGGGTGCTCGACATCCAACCAGTAAAGAGCTCGTTCATTGCCCTGTCCGCCATTAAATCGGTCACCGTCTGTCGGGTCACCTGGATCTCCCTGATCAATCAGTTCTGCCACATAAGTAGGACCATCAGGATTATCTTCAGTACCTTTCACAATATATTTGTCCGGATTTTTTACAACTTCTGGACTGACCCAAAGAGGATTGTAATAGATTCCAAAATCCATCCCTTTATCTTTAATATAGTCACCCCAGTATTCCCAAGTGTGCCCCTCTGGATACTTTTCTGACGGATACTGGAATTCTTCTTCATTTTCACCCTCTTCAGGCTTTTCCCCTGTCTTATACAATTGCACATTATCTAACTGAAACGAGCTATGCTCTCCTGCAGCATCTATATTAAACTCTATAGTCAACTGCCCATTCGTTACATTAGCCTGTAATTCAAAAAGTCCATAACGTGGTTCGCCATATTCATTGGCTAGTCCATCATTGAGTTCTACTATTTGTTCCTCCGATGAATCAGTATAGCTCGTTAACTTCATATCCGCTGAACTTGTACCGTCTAAGTAATTTTCTACGTCATTTGGAAACTTCACTCGTGCTTCTACCGTATAATTTCCATCCTCCAAGCCTTCTACAGTCTGAGAGATTCTGGCTGTATGTGGCTCTGGATCATAAACATATAGCTTTAACCCTTCATAGGCATCATTCCCATCTACGCCTGTAGAGGCTTCTGTTTCTATATTCCATCCCTCTGCATTCCCGGTTTCAAAGTCTCCATTAACCAATAAACCATCTGCATTCTCTTCCCCGCTGCCATCCATATTTAATGGTCTCTTCATCCAATTATCATTATGACTGACAACATATCCGTTATCATTGAGTAATGTCGCCCCCTCAATCCATCCATCGGTTGCGATCATATCATAACCATAGGGTTTAAAATTTTCGGCCATCCAATCAATATTATCCTTAAACCGATCTTCAGGCATGTATGTATTTTTGTCATGCTGATGTTCATAGGTTGAGAAATACATAGGACCTGAACCTTTCCTAGTAAACTCACTATCCTGGGCAGCCACGGCTGTAGTAAACACCGACGATAAGGCGAAAGTAGAAAGGACACAAAACACTCCACTTTTACTCACTAAGCCTTTTTTACGCTTTCGGGAACGCTTAATCATTAAATCTCTCCTCTTTAATTTTTTAATCTTTTAAGGACGGACGACTAAAAACTAAAACAAACAGACTGCCAGGCGTCTTCCCCTCACTTCTAGTCTCCCTCCTATTGGCATATTTGAGTAAACGTTTACTCACTATGTGTTATTATAAGCGCTTACATAATTATTTGTCTACTAATTTTTGAAAATTCAAACAAATATTGATTAGCATTACTGGCAGGATCCTTGTGTATAAAAGACTTACAGTTTTTATAATATTTTAAGATCAATCAGTAAACGTTTCCTTTTGTTTAAAAAAATAACCCGTAAAAGGATTGCTTACAGCAAAACTTTTACGGATTCACGTTCAATGATTTGGTGGGGCATAATAATACTCTGGGTTGGTTTACTTGTTTTTAGGGCTTCAAACAGTAGCTCAGTTGCTTTCTCCCCCATTTCCCTTAGGGGCTGGGATAAAGTAGTGAGAGGTGGGATGGACATCTCAGCAATTTTTAAATTATCATAACCTATAACGGAAATATCATCAGGGACTTTAATGTTCATTCGATAGGCGGCAGCCATTGCACCAATAGCCATCTCATCACTTGCTGCAAATATTGCAGTCGTATCAGGAGCTGCTTCCAATAACTCTCTAAACATTATAAGTCCATCTTCATAAGAAAATCCTCGGGCTGAAAAAACGGGAGGATTTTCATTACCTAACTGGTCCTTCATAGCCGCTTTAAAACCATCAATTCGAGGGTAACCGGCTATTGGATCTTCCTTAATCCCACTGATCATGCCTATCATCTCATGTCCTTTTTCAATCAGATAGGAAGTAGCCGTATATGACGCATCACGATCATCCACTTTCACATAAGGAAGCGGATGTTTGGGAGACTTTGTAGACACCAAAACAGCAGGAACATTCATTCCTTTAATAGCTTCATAATACTCCTGCTTAATTTCTTCACTGGCAAATAATATCCCTTCCACCCTCTTTTCACTTAACAGTTTTAAATAATCGAGCGTTTTCTCTCCCTGAGAAGCAGTATTGCAAACGATCACACTGTGGCCCAGACTATGAGTAACTTTTTCTATCCCATGCAATAATTCAGATGACACCATTCCAGAAATATCTGGGAACAGCACCCCTATGGTTTGTGTTTTCGTGTTTTTCAATCCTCGGGCTATAGCATTGGGTTTGTACCTAAGCTCCTCAACAGCTTCCATTACCAGCTTTTTTGTTTTTTCTGAATACCCAGCTGATGTACTGTTTAAGATTCTAGAAACCGTTGCAATTGACACATTCGCATATTTGGCTACATCCTTAATGGTTGGATTAATAACCGTCCCCCCCCCCCTTCACTACGAGTAAACGTTTTCTCTTCAGATGTATCGTACGATAAGGGGTTCGCCCTGTCAATACTTTTCAACCCGTGTAAAGATTCGCTAATTTCACACGTAAACGATGTTTTACCAAAACTTGATTACAGCCACTCAAATGTACCAGCGTTGACATAGATTTTACCACTAAGTGACAAGGGATGTACCAGTTAATGACAGGGCTTTACCACTTATACCTTTGTATAATTAATGAGCACACCTACGGGTGTGACATTATTTATATTGGAGGTATTTTTTTGTGATTAATTATCGAAAGATACTGGAATTAAACGATGAGGGGATTAGTCTTAGGGGGATTTCCGCAAGTACAGGGAATTCCCGTCAAAAAGTCACAGAGGTTATTCGCTTAGCAGAAAAGAAGGGATTAGTGTGTCCCTTAGAAGATGAAATGACAGATAAGTGGATTGAAGAGTTTCTTTATCCAGAGAAAACTCTGGAGGCCTCTGGCCGACACCCTTTAAATTTTGATTACATTCATGAAGAGTTAGCGAAGCCGAATGTGACGCTGTCATTATTACATCACGAATATGAAGCAGATTGTCGAGCGAATAACAAGATTCCCTACTCCTATCGCAGCTTTTTACGTCATTACAGTAAATACGCTGAGAAATACAAAGCTACTTTACGTATTCGCAGAAAACCAGGTGAAATCATGGAGGTGGATTGGGCGGGGTCAACAGCCTCATTTTCGATAGAGATACTGGAGAAAAGGTAAAGGCGTACGTTTTCGTTTCCACATTGCCATGTAGTCAAATTTCTTATGCGGAAGCAAGTTTATCGATGGACTTGCATTCATGGATCACTGCACATAATCGTGCGTTTGCTTATTTAGGAGGATCGACACATATCTTGGTGCCGGACAATCTTAAAACAGGGGTTACAAAGCACACGACACGTGAATTAATATTAAATCCTACTTACAAGGAAATGGCCGAGCATTACAATACTGTAGTCATGCCTGCAAGAGTGGGAACTCCCAAAGATAAATCAAGTGTTGAGGGATCCGTAAGAGTAATTTCTACATGGATTATTGCTGCTTTAAGAAATACTCAATGTTTTAGTCTTGATGAACTGAATGAGGAAATTCGGAAGAAGCTGGAGGAATTTAATCAACGCTCATTTACTAGAAAAAAAGGCTCTCGTCTGTCGGCATTTACGGAGGAGGAGAAATTCGCCCTTTCCCCTCTTCCATCTACACCTTATAAAATGTCGGAATGGAAAACGGCAAAAGTCCGTCCGGACTATCACATCTCTGTTGAAAGTATGTTTTATTCCGTTCCCTATGAATATATCAACCGACAAGTGGAAGTGAAGCTTTCAGATGATTTCGTTGAAATCTTCTTCAACCATATGCGTATTGCCTCTCATAAACGATTATATGGGAAGTTTGGTCAGTTATCTACTATACGTGACCACATGCCTGATAACCATAAATTATTTGTAGATCAGACCCCGGAAGCCGCCGTCGAATGGGGTGAAAGTATAGGCACTTCAACTTTGACTGTCGTTCGGTACATTCTAGATGCGTCACGATCGGAGAAACAAGCTTTACAATCCATATTTTCATTAAAGAAATCTGAACGCCGTTATACAAAATACGAAATTGAGCGCGCCTGTAAAATGGTCATTTCTATGACGAAAAGACCGACGGTCAAAAGTGTCCAAACTCTCTTAAACAACAATAAAAAGAATGAGGCTGAGCAAGAACTGAGACGCAAAGCAGAGGTCAACAAAAATAACTTTGGTTTCACACGTGGAGCTGCATATTATGGAGGTACGAAACATGATGAATGATCAAACGTTAACGAAGTTACTCGAAATGAAACTAAGCGGTATGGCGGATGCCTATAAAGAACAAGTCTCAAACAAGGAATTTCATAAGATGAGTTTTGAAGACCGTTTTACTCTACTCGTCGATTTAGAACATTCCCGACGTAAAAGTAATAAGCTTCAACGATTAATTAAAACAGCTACTTTCAGTAATTCAAATGCTTGTATTGAGGATATTGAGTATCATGAGGATCGCCGATTAGATAAGGAGTTGATTCTTAAGTTAGCCAGTGGGACCTATATCCAAGATCACCACAACGTTATTTTAAAGGGACCGACAGGTTCAGGAAAATCCTTTCTAGCAAGTGCATTCGGAGTATCAGCTTGTCGTCAGTTTTATAAAGTGAAATATATTCGTTTACCAGAATTACTGGACGAGCTTTCGCTCGCAAAATTGGCCGCCGACGGGAGCTATAGAAAGGTGATTAAGAAGTACAAAAAGGTTGATGTACTCATACTTGATGAGTGGCTTTTGACAGATATGTCAACGGAAGAAGCAGCCATACTCCTTGAAATTACTGAAGCCCGTCACAAAGTCGCATCAACCATTTTCTGTTCACAAATTGACCCTAATGGGTGGCACTTAAAATTAGGAAATGAAACGATAGCTGAGGCTATATTGGACCGCATTATACATGACTCCTACCAAATTATGATAGACGGAGATATTTCTATGCGTGAACGCCATGGTATAGGGGCAGAACTCTGAAATGACTGAAGCCAAACACTCCTCCATTTAACTAAAAAATTTAACAGAACCCCTACAGTCTATTTTATAGAATTTCGTAGGGGTTCTTGTTTATTGGTAAAGGGATTGGCATTGCTTGGTAAAATCCGTGGCGTTTAATGGTAAAAAAGATGGCAAGGGTGGTAAGATCCAGTGGCTGTAATCAAAACTTTTGTAAATTCGCCACTAAAGATTCAACAGCACCCATATGTAACAGGCCTTCACAAATTTCTCCAAAAGCGTATGTTATTTAAGGTTACGCAGATTAAAAAAGCCTCTCAACAATTAAAAAGTATGTTGAGAGGCTTTACTTAGAATATTATTTTATTTTTTAATGACATAAAGTATGTCATTAAAGGGTTTAACGAGGCTGAAACCCCCTACACAATAGGGTTTTGGTCGTTATTACATCATGCCGCCCATTCCACCCATGCCGCCCATATCAGGCATACCGCCACCAGAACCTTCTTCTTCAGGAAGGTCAGCAACTACAGCTTCTGTAGTTAAGAACATTGCTGCAACAGATGATGCGTTTTGCAGAGCGGAACGTGTAACTTTTGTAGGGTCTACGATACCTTGCTCAACCATGTTCACCCACTCGCCAGTGGCTGCGTTGAAACCAACGCCCACTTGCTCGCCTTTAAGGCGCTCAACGATTATGGATCCTTCAAGGCCGGCGTTAGTAACGATTTGACGTACTGGCTCTTCAAGGGCGCGTAGTACGATTGCTGCACCTGTGCCTTCATCATCTGTAAGGCCAAGGCTTTCTACAGCGCTCACGATGTTGACTAGTGCTGTACCACCACCAGCTACGATGCCTTCTTCTACTGCTGCTCTTGTAGAGTTCAGGGCATCTTCAATGCGAAGCTTACGCTCTTTAAGCTCAGTTTCAGTAGCGGCACCAACTTTGATGACAGCTACTCCGCCAGCAAGTTTAGCCAGACGCTCTTGTAATTTTTCTTTGTCGAATTCAGAAGTTGTTTCTTCTGCCTGTGCGCGGATTTGAGTGACGCGGGAAGCGATTTGCTCAGGGTTTCCGCCACCTTCAACAATTGTTGTATTTTCTTTAGAGATGACAGCTTTAGACGCGCGTCCAAGCTGGTCTAGTGTTGTATTCTTCAGATCAAGACCTAGGTCTTCTGTGATCACCTGACCACCAGTTAGTGTTGCGATATCTTCAAGCATTGCTTTACGGCGATCGCCGAAGCCTGGTGCTTTAACAGATACAGCGTTGAACGTGCCACGAAGTTTGTTTACAACAAGTGTAGCCAGTGCTTCGCCTTCTACGTCTTCAGAGATCAATAGAAGCGGCTTGGACTGTTGTACAACCTGCTCAAGAACAGGAAGAACTTCCTGGATGTTGTTAATTTTCTTATCTGTAATTAAGATGTAAGGGTCTTCTAGTACAGCTTCCATTTTATCCTGGTCAGTAACCATGTATGGAGAAGCATATCCGCGGTCGAACTGCATACCTTCAACCACTTCAAGTTCTGTAGAGAAGCCTTTAGATTCTTCGATTGTGATAACTCCGTCGTTTCCTACGCGCTCCATTGCTTCTGCGATCAGCTGTCCAACTTCATCGTCAGCTGAAGAGATAGAAGCTACTTGTGCGATAGAATCTTTGCCTTCGATCGGCTTGGAGATTTTACGAAGTTCTTCTGTTGCTACTAGTGTCGCTTTTTCAATTCCGCGGCGAATGCCTACTGGGTTCGCACCGGAAGTTACGTTTTTAAGTCCTTCACGAATCATTGCTTGTGCAAGTACAGTTGCAGTTGTCGTACCGTCACCAGCAACGTCGTTTGTTTTAGAAGCTACTTCAGATACAAGCTGTGCACCCATATTTTCAAAGTGGTCTTCTAATTCGATTTCTTTAGCGATTGTAACACCGTCGTTCGTAATTAGTGGTGCACCGAACTTCTTGTCCAGTACTACGTTACGTCCTTTTGGTCCTAGTGTTACTTTCACGGCATTTGCCAATGTATCTACTCCGCGCAGCATCGCGCGGCGTGCGTCTTCACTGAATTTAATTTCTTTTGCCATAAAAAAATGCCCTCCTCATCAAAATTCGTATTGATTAGATTGATCAGCCGTCATTACTGAACGACAGCTAAAATATCACTCTCGCGAATGATTAAGTATTCTTGGCCTTCGTATTTCACTTCTGTTCCTGCGAACTTAGAGTAAATGATGTGGTCGCCTGATTTTACTTCCAGGGCAACTTTTTCACCGTTTTCTGTTACGCGGCCTGTTCCTACAGCTACTACTTTACCTTCCTGCGGCTTTTCTTTTGCAGAATCAGGCAGTACGATTCCGCTTGCAGTAGTCTGTTCTTCTTCTACTAATTCAATAACAATACGATCACCTAATGGCTTTAACAATTAGGACACCCTCCTTAGTCAGCATTAATATCGTTTATTAGTTGCTTATTAGCACTCTCTGTTAGTGAGTGCTAATCACAATTATTATCATAATCAAATCGTCTCACATTTTCAAGTAAAAAAAACTAAATTTTCATCATCATTTTTTGACACGTTTCCACATTGTATAAGTCCTTATATTTATGGGTAGTTTTTAAACTATGGTAAAATACATAGGGTATAAACAGCCTTGTTTTTTATGAGAAAAGGAGATATGTACATGCCCAAAAGATATTGGATTATTATTATCACCTATATAGCCACACAGTTTTCGGCTTTACTAGGTGTTCCTGCTTTAGAGGCCTTAGGCATTGCCCGTGCGTTTGGTGCGATTGCTCTCTGGTCCGTTATCAGCTTTACAGCTGCTACGATTATTATGATTGTTTTACTGCGACCTGATATGAAGGAAGCCCGGATGAGATCTGACCGTTCAAGCGGCGGGAAAATTCTTGCCTGGTCGATTGCCGGGGTCTTCCTCGCCTTAATTGCTCAGGCCATTGCTGCTTTGATTGAAACTGAATTGTTCGGCATCCCGGCTGGATCGGAGAATACGATGGGGTTGATGAATATTGCCCGTGAAGAACCTCTGTTCATCCTATTACCCGTTTTATTTGCTCCTATAACGGAAGAAATCATTTTCCGTAAAGTCATTTTCGGACAGATTTATAAGCGGACGAATTTCTGGATTGCTGTAATTATTTCGGCCCTTGTGTTCGGTGCGTTCCACTTTGACTTTCAGCATATGCTCGTATACTTTTCCATGGGCTTAGTCTTTGCATTTCTTTATGTAAAAACAAAAAGCATCATTACACCGATTGTCGCGCATATGGCAATGAACAGTTTTGTCGTGTTTTCGCAGCTCTTCTATTCGGAAGAAGATCTTCGCCGAATGCAGGAACAGCTGCAGACCATCTTAACGGGAGGGTTATTTTAGTATGAGAGCCTCCCCCCTTCTGATGGCCTTCATTTATTTTTTATTTGGAGCCGCATTTACGTATATTGCGACCTTCACGGCCACAGAATCTGTATGGAATTTTAGAACGCTCCTGCCGGTATTGGTAGCCACCTTTAACTTCGCTGTGGCGATCCGGCTGTTCATCATTCATTTCAAGGTAAAAAAGATAAAAAATAATAAGAAAAAGTAATACAGAGAAAGGAATAGGTGCTTATGAACGCTATTCTTCACAGACAGCGGCTTAGTCTCGGAACCGTTACAGATGAACACTTGCTTGAAATCGAGAAGTGGTTTCTCAACTCTCAGTTTATGAGAAATTTGGATGCCGAACCTGCACGTCCCAAAAATCTGGATTCTTTAAAAAAGTGGCGGGAAGAAGCATTGAATAGCGATAAGCACTTCCTCTTTTCCATAAGCGAAAGCGATAATTTTATCGGCTATGTTGAATTAAGCGGAATTCTATGGAACCAGCGGAATGGCTGGGTCGCGATTGCCATCGGTAATCCTGATAATCAGGCGAAAGGTCATGGAAGTGAAGCAATGGAACTGCTGATCAACTATGCATTTCATGAGCTGAACCTGCACCGCCTGCAGCTGACCGTCTTTGAATACAACCAGCATGCGATCTCGTTATATAAGAAGCTGGGGTTTACATATGAAGGAGCTCAGCGCGAGTTCGTCATTCGCGACGGTGAGGCGTACGACATGTTAATGTACGGGCTGCTGCAAAGAGAATGGAGTGAAAGAAAAGCGGCAGAGAAGTTAGAAGAATAACTTCTCTGCCGCTTTTTTATTTTAACCCGGGGTGCTGAAAAGTGTAAGGTTTTCAAGTGGGCATATTCTAACATGCAATTAGAGTCCCCGTCAGCCCACCTATTTTTCAAGGTTCCGTTACTCTTGTAAACTTAAGGGCCAGGGGGAAACGGCGAGACTCCTGTGGGAGAAAGGGACATGGCGAGATCCCGATGGGCTAATAGCCCGAGGAGCTCGTCGTCCCCCACGGAAAGCGAATCGTTTCCCATGGCCCTCCCTCAATCATTCTCAAACGGAACAAGTTTTCACCCAAATTTCACACTTTTGTCTTCTCATCCTGCACGCCTTTCAAAATAAAAGAAAAAGGCAGTGCAAGCACCAGCACAACCGCTGAAACGAGGAAAGCCTCATTTAAAGTGCTTAATGTAGCCATCTGCTGATCGATATCAGGGGCCATCGCAAGCTGGGCCCTGCGCACTTCGTAATAAATCGAAAAGAACACAATTCCTAAAGATGAAGACATCTGACGAATAATATTATTCATCGCAGACCCTTGAGCCACCAGGTGCTCAGGGATAGAATTCATTCCTGACGTCGTTGCCGGCATGTTGCCCATACCCATTCCGACACCGCGAACTGCATTCAATACGACAATCCACCAAAAAGGCGTGGACAGCTTTAGAAAACCCAATCCGGCTGAAGCTAACGCCATAATCGCAAGCCCCGGCGGTACAACATATCTCGGTCCTTTTTTATCGAGCAGCCTTCCGCCTAATGACATAAACAGCCCGCTGGCAGCCGCTGCCGGAAGGAATAACAGTCCTGTCATCACTTCATTGAGGCCGTACACGTTTTGTATCAATAAAGGAAGCAGAAAAATTCCGGAAAAAAGACCGATTGAAGCAGAAGATGTCACTACAATGGATGCTGTATAGGTTGGCACCTTAAAAACAGATAAGTTTAGCAGCGGATCATCCTGGCGGTTTTCATAAAATACAAAGAGGACCACTGCAATAATACCCGCTCCTATTAAGGATAGACTTAACGGTTCAAGCAGAAGTTCAACCGATCTCCCCCGTCCGAGTGCGTAAAGAATCGCTCCTATTCCAAACGTAACGAGCAGAAATCCTATGAGATCGAAATTTTTCGCAGGGTCTTTTTCTGTCGGTTTCAAAAATTTTGCAGACAAAATGAGTCCTGTCAGCCCAAATGGAATGTTAAACGCAAACAACCAGGGCCAATCCAAATATTGAATAATAGTCCCGCCGATGGTCGGTCCAATAGCAGGTGCGACCATAACCGATACACCGTAAATTCCGACAGCGAAACCGCGCTCATTCCTCGGAAAAGAGTTAAAAATTAAAGCCATGGCAATCGGCATCATCAGCCCGCCGGCCATGCCCTGAATCGCTCGGGAAACAATCACCATTGCTAATGTATTCGATAATATGCCGGATATCGAGCCGGCAATAAACAAGCATAAACCAGATAAGTACACTTTCTTTTTCCCAAAACGATCTCCGAAGTAGCCGGTTAATGGCATCGTCATCCCCATCGAAACCATAAAGATTGTCAAAATCCAGCCTACCGATACGGCGTTGGAATCGAATATTTCAATAAACCTAGGGAGTATCGGGTTTAGCATGCTGTTGTTTAAGATGACGGTAAAGGTTCCAAAGAGGACAGAGACTACCACTAACCACTTATTGGGCAGCTTGCTCATCTCTGATCCCTCCTTAAGTATTCAACTGTTTATTTTTACCCCCTTCACATTCTCCTAAACTAAGAACGATTTTTCATTTCTTGTCTAATCTCTTCAGCCGCTTCCTCAATCCAATCAGTTTTTCCTTGTCTGTTTCCTTCAAGCGCGTAGCGAATGTGGCTGAATGTTACAAAGTAAGAGATCTTCTGGATACAATTTTCAATATCCGGATACCTCATCTCTTTTAAAACCTTTCTTGTAAAATTCTCGCCGCCATCCTCCAGTATGTAAATAAACTCGTGGTCCGGGTCACTGACACTCAGATCACCAAAATCAATGATGCCTGTTAAATCCCCTGTATCCGGGTCTATCAGAAAATGATCAGGAGATAAATCACCATGGAGAAAAACTTGACAGGAAGAAACAAAAACAGGGTTATTAAGGAAGCCTTCAAACCGGGAGGAAATATACTGAGCTAAACGGTGATCCAGGTGCGGAAAAAGTTCATCCACAGCCTCTTCATAGATCTTTTTATAAAAATCGTTAAGCTCCCACTTTTCCACGCCAAGATTAAATGCTTTTTTAATAGGAAAGGACTGAACTTCTTTTATGAATTGAGCAAGCTGAGAAGCCAGCCGTTTCTTTTGGCCAATGTTCATTTTTAATACAGCATCTTCCTTTAAAAGCTCCCCAGGCAATAGGCGATAGCCGACAAAAAGAAGGCCGTTTTCCTGCCTGCCTGTAAACTCGAATTCTGGCACCGCTATCGTTACCAGCTTTTTTAGTTGAGGAAGAACACGGATTTCTTTGTTTAAATCGCTGGACGCTTTTTCGTTTTTCGCAAAGCGAAATACCCACTCGTCATTGACGAGCAAGGCTGTACTCATCATTCCTTCTCCTAGTTTTTCTGCAGATTTTAACGGGAAATCAGGAAAATTTGAGTGGATTTCTTTTATAAAAAATGAATTTTCCATATCCAAAAACAACCTTTCACACATAAAACTCTTCTTAAGATAAATACTAAGCGGGAGGTGAATATAATGGAACCTTTTCCAATTATCCATACAAATTTCTGGGATGCCGTCCTTGCCGTTCCTTCTGTAATTATCCTGACACAGATCTTTAAGATGACTTTTCCTATACCAAAAGCTCTGATCCCTACCCTTGCTAATGTGCTGGGACTTTTTATTTCTATCTTCATTTCCCATCCCAACAATATTTGGGCAGGTATTTTCATGGGGTTCTTTTATGGAAATGCCGCAGTAGGTGTCTATGCATCCCTAAAAACGTCTTACATTGCTTTCAAAAGAAGGAAGAGGAAAAGCTCTTATGCAAAAGCTTAGCGGCTTTTCCTCTCTTCATATTCTCTAAGGATATAAACAGTTCCTATATGTAGACAGGAAATCAGTGTATTGGTTGTTAAATAAGCATATGTAAAGAGAAAAATGTAACCCTGCTTATATACCCATTCTCTTAAATCCACAATTTAATCGCCTGAACCTCCCGCATTTTGTTTATATACTTGGTCGGCACGATAAACACTTAAAAACATGGAGACGAATGAAATCACAATAAATACGACCCAATACTGGATGTCATACAAAGCTGTAAGAAAAGCAAAGACTCCCGCCAAAATAGCCACGATAAAACCAGTCATAATCTTTACATCCTTTAAGACAGGCCAATTCATGGTATTGCCTCCTCATTTAATGATTACGCTCATTTCCTCGTTTGAAATTGCCGGTGATTTTCGCCATAATCAGCTGTTCCGCCTTTTCATCATGGGCATTGTTTATATGATCGATAAATTTTTTCGCTTCTTTTCCTTTTAGAATTTTCACCTGACGTCCTTGATGATATATAAAAACGCTTTCATTTTTATTGAGCTGATAACTGAAAGGATTCTCATCCAATCGATTCCTTTTATCCATCACAACCTCCGAATTGTTATAGATATTTCTCCATTCGTATATCCTGCCACATTTTCCCCTGCCAGTACGTGAAATCATCAATTCGCCCAATTACCTCGTATCCAAGGTTCTTATAAAGTGTAAACGCCCGTTTGTTGAATTCAAATACTCCGAGTTCAATCCGCTTATATCCATTCTGATAAATTTGTTCCTCTAAATGCTTAATCGCTTTACGGCCAATCCCCTTTCCTTGTCCTTCGGGTTCGCCTATCGTTATCCCTACCCAGGCGGTATTCGGCTCCTTTTTATAAAGATGTTCAAAATGTGCCATGTAGTTCATTTCGCCGACTAATCGCCCATCGACATAGATGAGGTATATATTTTGATAGGAAAGCCGTTCCAATAAGTCAGCGGGAGTGACCTCTGACTGCCTTTCTAATTCTTCTCTGTTTTGGTTAGGCCTTGTCATTGGTACAAGCAGCGGATCGCTTTCCCATTTCGTAAATGCAGCAGCAAGGCTTGGAGTGGGCTGAGCAAGTGGTATAAATTGAATGTTCACTGGGTAATTTCCTTTCTATTTCTGCTGGATCAATCCAATTCCAATCCCTGTTGGATCTACTAAATACGCTAAGTAAAATTCGTCGAACTCCATTTTTTCTCTAACGATCATCGCCCCGTTTTTCTCTGCTTCTTCGAGAGCTTCATCCATAGATTCGACTTCAATTTGTATACGGGTACCATGAGGAAAATCATGAGGTCCTTTACTAATCCCGCCGTCTATTCCTACTTTATCTTCTTTATTTGTAGAAACCGACCAATATTTCCAGCGTTCCTTTCCGACTTCCCAGCCAAAAACCTTCGAATAAAATTCCGCAGCTTTTTCCGGTTCCTGACTGCTTAACTCAAATCCAACGACACGTCCTGTAATTCCTCTCATCGTAGGCTTCCTCCTTTATTCAAAAAAACAAACCTGTAAACGGTTTTGATCGGGGTCGTAAAAATCAAAAAAGTGATTTACCCCATCAATATGTAATTCGCTGATAGATACGCCTTTTCCCTTCAAATTATTATTATAGGTTTTTTTAATATCTTGAGAAAAAAAGATCGGATAGCTGCTCGTATTGGAGGAGACCTTCCCCTCTTCAATCGTTAGAGGAACGCTGTCTTTTCCAATACTTAACACACGGTACCCTTCGTCTTTAAAAGCTACCTCAAAACCGAGAACCTGCTCATACCAACTGCAGGACGCTTCTACATCACTAACGGTTAAACACATCGTATCGATTCTATCGATCATTCCACAACTCCTTATAAATTATTGACTTCCTGGCGCTCTATCAAAGGCTGGCGTGTCAGGCACAAGATCCCCGCTGCAATAAATAATACAGATTGAATAAGCGTGGCTCCCAGTGTAGAAATCCCCATTAGCACAGCAGTACCTATGAGGACAATACCTGATCGTCTTCTATGTTTTTTAAAATAAAACAGTACAGCACACCCTGCAATTAATCCGATAAGGTGAATGCCCAGCACTATCCAGGCATACCGCAGCTCTACCATTACAGGCAATTGATCCGGGTACTGTAAGTAAATAAAAGCTACAAAAAGCATTCCTAACAAAACAACAAGAAACTGCAGAACCAATGCAATTGTGATTAATATTTTCTCAGCCGACCACATGAAAATGACCACCTCCTTTGGAAATAATTTCTTATGATAATTATACGATACATACATCCAATCGTTTCAATAAAAAATGTAAAGTTGAATTGACTTTATGTTAAGTTGAGTTTACACTAAAATCAATAAAAGTAAAGTTGGTTGAATATGAATTTATCAAATCGAGTTAAAGAAGTACGAATTCAGAAAGGATGGACTCAAGCAGAGCTGGCGAAAGCAGTGGAAGTATCGCGACAGACGATTCATGCATTGGAAAAGGGAGATTATATTCCCTCCTTATTGCTTGGTATGAGGATGGCTAAAGTCTTTGATTTACACGTGGAAGAAATCTTTACTCTGGAGGACGAGCGATGAGTACGAATAAAAATGCAGTGATTACCATTACTTTGATTGTTTTATTCGGATGGGCGTTAACTTCATTATACAGCGCGCAAATGCAGTTTGCAGAAATTTTAAAGGGACCGGACCACCCATGGGAAATTAATATTCCCATCTTCCCTCTTCTGACTTTTTTTGTAGTTGGAGGTGTTCTGACCTTTATGACTTACTTTAAAAATAGCAAGAAGCAGCATTCCTGGAAACAGGCCGCACTGCTCCCCCCGGAGTTAGAAGAAAGCGATGAACGTGAACGTCATTTAACAGGGAAAGCGTGTCGGAGCTCCTATGTGGCCATGTGGTATGTCTCTCCTGTCGCTGCTGCATTACTGCTTTTATATCCGATAGTGATCGACTTTATGCCCTATTACCCGATATTTGTGATCCTTATGATTCCTATCGTTCAGACTCTTACTTATTTCATTAGCTGGAAGAGAAATTATTAAAGGCTATAAAAGCAATAAGTTTGCTAGTACAACAGTAGATCGCAAATCTCCGTTTGACTGAATACAAGGATGAGGCCTGGGGGCAACGGTGAGCTTCCCCAGGCTAAAGACTTCCGGTCTCTAATTAAACAAAATAAAAACACTCAAATCACTGGAGATTCAAGTGTTCACCGTATTATCTGAATAAAGCCAGAAACCGTTCAAGCTTCCCCTTTGGTTTGACCGAGTCTTCCAGACGCTGATTAAATTCGTTTTGGGACTGCCATTCCTTTCTTTGCTCATCCCTCATCTGCAGCAACTCCTGTTTTAACGCTTCACTTCTCTCTCTTTCCTGCTCAAGCAGGGCTTCATAGTGATTTCTCTGCTGCTCTGCTAATTTCTCGATATTGGTGGAGGTTTTCTGTGCAAAATTCCCCACTCCAGAACTGATGACATGGTGGTCCTGTTGAAGACGGGCTACCTTTGTCTTCAGTTCACTCATATCGTTAGACAGCTGGACATTTAATTCTCTTGCTGCTGCCAGTTCACTCATTAAGGCTTGAAAGAATTCACTAAACTGGGACGGATCCTGAAGAGATTGGTCATATGTATCCGCAGCTGTCAGTTCTGTCGGATGCTGCAGCCTGTTCTGCTGCTTTTCAACCAGTTCTTTCGCCGTATCGTCCTGGGGCTTCTCCGTGTCACGGATCGCTATTAAAGCCTCAATATCTGAACCGACAAAAATTCGGCGGTCGCCGTCTTTGAAGAATTCATATCCATTCCTTTCAAGTATCTGCCCATATCTTCGAACCGTTGCTGTAGCGATTCCTATATCTTCTGCTACTTCTTTAGTAGAGAAAGCTCGCTCATTGGGTTGTATATCGTGTCGCATATCGGGCCTCCTTTCCTAAAATAATGAAGGTTTTTTAGAAATTTTTCAAGATAAATTGGTAGCGTTGCACAGATTAAATCAATGAATTTAATAGGGAATTGGTTTCAGTAATTTGGTGAATAATGTATAAAAAGGAGGAATAACTATGTCAGACTTTGAAGAAATTTATAATCAGTACAAACAGCAGGGCGAACAAAATGCAGCACAGGAGCAGGCAAATCAGCCTCAGCAGGGCCAGGAACAAATCGTTGCTGTGAGAAAAAACGACGATGGAGATATTATTGCAGTTAAAACAAACAGCGGACGTGAGCTGGATTATGTCTCGGCTTTAAATGAAGCCAAGCAGGGAAATCTTGCCCATGTAGATGTTTTCCATAAATACGGCCGTGATATCCTGCGCAGTGAACCAGATGGTATTAAAGAAAACAACTTAGATAACCTTCCAAACTTTTAAATCATGCTGCCGCCGGTATTTGTGCCGGCGGTTACTATTTTAACAGATTGAGTTTACCTCTGCTTCCCACAGGTTAATAAAGGGGGAAAGAGGTGAAAATATTGGTAAATTTTTTAATGATTGCGGCAATAATATTTATTCTTGTAAATCTTGTCTACTTCTTTTCCAACAAGACCTACCGGAAAAGCTATTTCAGTACTGCTCTCTTTCTTAAATTATTCTTTGTTTCTGTCGGAGTAGTTATTGGTTTTGCCTTTCTTTATTACATGATGTCTTTTAAATCTTTGGTTATAGTTGAAGGCAACGATTCCATGGCACCGGTAGACCCTTCCTTTAGTAACTTTCTTTACTTTAGTGGTGTCACGATGCTATCTGTCGGTTATGGAGATTATGTTCCAGTCGGGCCCTCCCGCTTCTTTTCTTTAATAGAATCAAGCCTCGGGGTTCTTCTTCCTACAGCCTATTTTATGAAAGCACTGGATTCATCTAAAGATGAGGAATAACAAAAAGGATATATGAAAAGACGCTCATCTCAATGGATAAGCGTCTTTTTTTTAAACTATCTCTTAATTTTTCAGCAATCCATGAGGGTCGAGAACGAACTTCTTCGCCACACCGGAATCAAATTCTTCATAGCCGCGCGGGGCATCCTCGAGGCTGATGACCGTAGCATTTACGGCTTTTGCAATTTGAGCTTTTTCCTTTAAGATCGCCATCATTAAGCCTCTGTGATATTTCATAACAGGAGTCTGTCCTGTTACAAAGGTTTGGGCTTTAGCCCAGCCTAAGCCAAAATCAAGTTTCAGAGAACCACGCCGTGCATCTTCATCGGATGCTCCCGGATCTTCGGTTACATAAAGGCCGGGGATGCCGAGGCCTCCGCCTGCTTTGGTGGCTTTCATAATGGAGTTAAGTACGGTGGCCGGTGCCTCCTGATGGTCATGTCCGTGCGCTTCGAATCCAACACAATCCACGGCAACATCGACTTCTGGAACGCCAAGGATCTGATCAATTTGTTCAGATATGTCATCATGTTCGCTTATGTTTATCGTTTCACAGCCGAAGCTTCTTGCCTGCTGCAGTCTTTCTTCAATTAAATCACCGACAATTACGACAGAAGCTCCCAGCAGCTGAGCGGAGTGGGCGGCCGCCAGTCCTACAGGCCCAGCCCCTGCAATGTAAACTGTTGATCCAATTTTAACGCCGCCTGTATAAGCTCCGTGAAAACCTGTCGGGAAAATATCAGAAAGCATCGTCAAATCAAGCATTTTATCCATTGCTTCATCTTTATCGGGGAACTTCAGGCACTGGAAGTCAGCATAAGGAACCATTACATATTCTGCCTGTCCTCCGACCCATCCGCCCATATCTACATAGCCGTAAGCTGAGCCTGGCCGATCTGGATTTACGTTCAGGCAGATATGAGTTTTCTGTTCTTTACAGTTGACGCAGCGTCCACAGGCAATGTTAAAAGGAACAGACACTAAGTCTCCCTTTTTAATAAACTCGACATCGCGCCCTGTGTCAATGACTTCTCCCGTGATTTCGTGGCCAAGCACGAGACCTTCAGGTGCCGTTGTCCTCCCTCTGACCATGTGCTGATCACTTCCGCAAATATTGGTGGATACAACTTTTAAAATCACTCCATGATCACAGTGCCGCCCCACGTTCTGAGGGTTTACTCCAGGTCCATCCTTCAAGACCAGCTCAGGAAATTCGATATCTTTCACTGTTACTCCGCCATTACCTGTATAAGCTACTGCCCGGTTATTCGTCAAATCCATCTACCTCCCGCTTAATTTTGGTAACGCTTACAAAAAAGCCATAAGAGTTTTGGGCTAACAACGCGGCACCGCCCTCCCCTGTCTTAAGTCAAATTGCCCAATCTTTCTACATTTTCCCCTTCCTTTTTTTCCCTAAACTTTACAGTTCCTTATTAAAAAGACTTTTGACAACTTTTTCTTGGAACGTGTCGCTTTTTAAGGAACACCTTCTTACATATAAAGAGCTGTAAAATCAACTATAATAGAAGAAATACTTTTTAAAATTTTAACTGCCCATATCTTTTTTTCTTTCTTAATCGTTTAAGGGATAGAGAGGAACTTAAAGGAGTGAGGACCATGCATGCCAGGCCTGGCACTAAATTATGCTTAGATCCGAAGGAAAATAAAGACCTCTATTTTAAGTTAAGCCGCTACTGTTTCTTTTTGTCTCAAAACAAATGGGATGGTGAGGATCTTGCTCAGGAAACAATAGCAAAGGCACTAAACCATTACGGCCATAACATGGAGTTTACAAGTGCGTTATTGAAAAAAATCGCCCGTAACCTATGGTTAGATCAGCGTCAGAAGCAAAGCCGTGAACATATAGGGTATGCATCTGAAGAAAAGATCCCCGAAAATGTCCTTGCAGATTCTGGTCTTTTGGAAAAAGTAGTGGCCTCCCTGACCTCAAAGCAAGCGGTCATATTATCATTGAAAGACGGATTTCATTTTAAAATAGCAGAAGTTGCCGAAATTATGGGTATGTCCGAGACCGGGGTTAAAGCAGCGATCAATCGGGCAAGAAAAAGACTGACAACAACTGAAGTAAATGAAGAAGCATCTGTTATACAGATTGTAGAATCATCAGACGTGATTTCAGACGTTCTCATTCAGTCAATTCGCTCAAATGATCCTTCCCAGCTGATTAAACAGATTCCAGCCTTATTCCCAGAGTCACAGGAGCCTACGCTTAAACTCATGGCTTCCTCTCCTTCGAGTTCCCTCTTAATGGCCGCCTAGGCTGTAAACGAAGGAGGAAGATACTATGTCTTTAATTCCATATGTCATTGAACAGTCGAGACACGGTGAGCGTTCCTATGATATATACTCAAGACTTTTAAGAGACCGAATTGTAATGGTCAGCGATGAAATCAATGACCAAATGGCGAACACCATTGTCGCCCAGCTGCTCTTTTTAGCAGCAGATGACCCGGATAAGGATGTTTCCATTTATATTAACAGTCCAGGAGGTTCAACTTCCGCTGGCTTTTCCATCCTGGACACGATGCAGTACATTAAACCGGACATTCGTACGATCTGTACAGGGATGGCAGCCTCCTTTGGTGCAATGCTTCTTTTAGCAGGAACAAAAGGAAAGCGCTACGCTCTACCGAACAGCGAAATTATGCTGCATCAGCCGCTTGGCGGAGCTCGTGGCCAGGCGACGGACATCGAAATCTCTGCCAAACGAATTTTGAAACTGCGCGAGAAGATAAATGAAATGATTGCAGAACGAACCGGTCAGCCGCTCGAAAAAGTAGCGGTGGACACGGACAGAGACTATTTTCTCAGTGCGTCAGAAGCAAAGGAATATGGGATAATTGATGAAATCATCCAGTCACAGAAATAAGAAAACGGCAGTCCATTATGGCTGCCGTTTTCTTAATAAAATCCTTCTATTCCTGTTTCTTCAAACACCTTCCAATGACCATTCATCATGGAAGTATAATTTCTCATAAGAATGTAACTCTTCTCTTCGGTTTGAATGAAGTATGTATCGGAACCCCGATAATCTATGTCTATCACCTTTTGTCCTTTAAAAGAATCATCCTCATCTAAAAATTCTTCCACTGCTTTTTTCTCATTAAATTCTTGGATCAGGCTGTATGGGCCGAAAATGGCTACGGCCGCTATTATGATTACCGAGATTCCTATGGTGAACCAATGTTTTGCTTTCACTTTCGCTCTCCTTTATCTATCTAATAAAACTTCTGTCTTACTCTTTTCTATAAGCTGCTTCGCTTCTTCCTCACTGCCTAGATTCTCTAAATTTCCAAGCTTACTTGCCTGATCTCTCGTTATTTTATATTCCTGATCTTCAAATTCAAAAGCCACCCACTTGGCGTTCTCGACAGTAGCAAATAAGATCACACCATTATAGACAGCGGTCTCCTTATACTCGGAATCATTGAAACCTTCATATGTCAAAGTCATCCCAAAAGGCTCTTCTTTCGTCTGCAGATGAAGCTCTTTAAAAGATTCACTGTGGGAAAGTAGATGGATAATGGCAAGAACGGAGCTATTATCCCCGATTAAAGCCCCTTGGTAATCAAACACATCTTCCTTTGACTCACTGTTTACGTTCAAAGCCTGACATCCGCTGATTAATAATATAGCCAGTATTCCAACTAAAAGATATGGCTTAAATAGTTTCATATAATCCCTCCCGTATGATTCCCCAGCTTGTAAATATTCAGTAAGTAAACAAGCAGCGCTCTCCACACCGCTTGTTTAATCCCATTTCTTAAAGGCAAGCCACAGCCGTTTCATCTTCTTAGCTACCGGTTTGTTTGATGAATCATTCTGCTGCTTCTGCCACTCATTATAACTGGCAATACCGATAAGCAGGAAGCCTGCGAACAGAAGATATACCCACCACGGAAGATTGCCCCAGTAAGGTCTCGTCTGATAGAGTACGTTGAAAATGAGCACTCCCATCCCTACAAAGAAGTAGGACTTCATACGAAGCTGCATACCGGCAATCATTGAAATCAGCGACAGTCCGCCAATGATCCAGGCATCCCAGATGGTATGGCTCTGTATCGCATCGACAACAAGATAAGCCGCAATTAAAAGCACAGCTCCAAATTGGATATAATACATAGCAGATGCGAACTCCTGCCACGTTTTCTTTCTCATCAGCGCAAGAACTCCAAGAAGCGGAAGCACTTGCAGCTCAGCTTGTATTAAATCTGGAATATAGGTTTGATAGTCATGAAGGAGCAGCAGGTAAACAATATACAAACTTGCCGCTCCGCCCGTATTGAAAACTTTATCTACATAAGGCTGAGCCCATTTGACCGCATTGACAAAGAACCAGATACTGAGAAGCACGACTGGAAGGACACGCAGCCAGACGTTTTCCTCCCAGATGACAAGATAATTCAAATAAGCGATGTACAGAAGGGCTATCCAGGAATAGGCGTCGGCCCGGTTTCCTGGACCAGCGAGAAGCTTATGAAAGTAACGACCGGCTGCCAGAAGAATAAGAGAAAATCCCGATAGCGCTATAATGTACAGGACACGATCCCAGTCGGCTCCCGCCTTTTCCCATAAAACCAATGTTAAAAACAGTGGAATCAACCGGATGATGGACCAGTCCCGTTTGTGTAAAAAGAATAAAATCAACAGAACATAGCCGAATGAAAGGATCCAGTCATATCCTAGCCACCAGCCTTCTCTCTCAGCAATTAAATACAATCCAAGGATGGAAAAGGGCACGATGTACCAGTCGATTCGTTTTTTCCAAACGTGTGGAACAGCTGCCCATATTCCCGTAATAAGAACACTTGTGACGAGGAAAATATAAATTGCCGATACAGATTGTAACAGGTTATAAAAATCGCTCATTGTTAAGAGAAGCAGGAACAGCGTCGTCAATGCGGCATACAGCATCAGCTTAATTTTCCATTCACTTCCCGCGGTCAGTGCGCTGTAGCTGTATAGACTCAAAGGAACGAGTAAAAGGAAAGGACTTACCGACTCATTTCCAATCTGATTGAGCAGCAATAAAGCGATAATCAGCGGCTGAATACCATGGCCAAGCCAGTAAAAGTACGGCCGCATCCCCTTCCATTTTTTCTCGCCCCATTCCCCAAGCCATAATAAGACGACAGGCGCAAAAGCCATATAAATAAGAAAAGCATTAAAGGTCGTAATATTTATCGTATCTAAGAGCGAAATATAGAAACCAAGGACAGTTACAGAGACAAATCCCCAAAGAATCTTATAACTGACGAACTGAACGAGCCAATACATTACCCCTATTCCAATCAGCAGCAGCAGCGGTCTGATGAAAACCGTATCTGTCTGATGAGGATTGATCAATAAGAGCATCGCTAAAATATACGTTCCCTGACCGGTGTAAAACGCGGCTGTTGAAAGTCCTTCTTCCATTGCCTTTTTCCAGCCTATATGAACGGCTAATAATATCAAGCCTGTTAATGCCAGGTGAAAAGGCAGGGCTAAACCGTCTTCATAAGCAGGTATCCAGCGGACCAGGGGCATATATAAAACAGCGGCTGCCAGCAGCCAGGAAATCGGCTGAATCCATATCGCTGTCCTTTTAATATCCTCGATCTCTGTTTTCCTTTTTGTTACGTACGCTAAAATACCGAGAGAGAAAAACATAAATGAGCTGTATCCATATAAATGTTCATTAGTACCGTAAATAAGTGAACAACCTAATACTAGGGCAGACGCATAAAAAGTGCTTTCTTTAACAGCTTTTAACCAGCGGTTCTCCGCCCATAACCCCGGATAGATGAGGGTGATCGATGCTGTCAAAAACATAAATAGAAAGAGTGGACCGAATTCCGTCAGTTCCCACAGCTGCCATATCGTAATAAAGAAAAACAGAGGTGTCATATATTGAAAAACCGGATATTTCGTTAAGTTGGAAAGCAGCAGGTAGTTCGCTGTAATAATGGCATAAGCCGTGAGCAGCAGCCACGATTCAACTTCCCCTCTTAGCAAAATACTTTCATAGCTGATATAAAAAAATGCACAACACGAAACGACACCACTCGTGTAACGGAACACTTTTTCTACAAAGGTATGATTTTTAAAGGCGTATGCAAATCCTAAATAAATCAGGCCGGCCAGCGCGTAAACAACAGCGTCTACTGATAGCAGCGGCGAATGCTCAACGAGCTGATAAACGGCATAAACGATCATCACTGAAAAAACAAACTGATATTCCTTCGTTCTGTAGACAAACACCATCGCCATATAGATACTTGCCGTTAAAAGCAAATTAAAGCTGTAAAAGACTTCACTTTCGAAGAAGAACAGCATTAAGAGCGTGGACAGCACTAAGTTGAGCTGCGCGTACAGAGGCACTTCTTTCATAAAAATCGCAAGCTTCCCGTTATGACGGTAACGAACATACGCAAGGAGCAGTGTCGCATTAAACAACATAAGCAACATGTAAAATGCATCAACAGACAGCGGCAGAGCTCCAAGTGCAAAACCAGCGGTCAGCGATAAAAATACGAGTGAAATCCAAACATACAGACGGGAGTTGTGAGAAAACGCAATCCGAATGTATAGCGGCAATGGAAGCAATGTTCCCATTAATCCTAGAAGATATCGTCCTTCTCCAAATAGGGAGAAATAGTTTCCAAACAACTCAAAATAGCCAATCGCCAGGATGCCAATTGGGATCAGCAGGCTTCCTAATGTAAGAAAAGCAAATGCCGTCTTCGTAATTTTTAAAAACTTACCGGTAATGTGGCTGAGACCGAAGAAGAACAGTGAAACAAACGCTATGGAAAAAACCTTCATAAGCGGTCCCATCTGTTCCCACTGGCTCGTTGCAACAATCAGACCCGTAATCAGCAGGAGAGAAACCCCAAGAATTAAAGACCATGTAATATTTCTCTCTCTAATTTCCTCAGCTGATTTTTCCTTTTTAACCTGGACAGGCTGGACCTCTTCTTTAGAAGCTGCACGTTCACGCTCAAGCTCGGTCTGTTTCTTGAGCTCACTTAATCGTTCTTCCTCCAGCTGTTGAAGGTGCTCGGCATATTGACGGTTGGCAAACAGTAATTTATCGTATTCCTCATCGGTTATGTACCCTGTGTTCCAAAGCTTCCCGAGCCTTGCTTTAAACACCTCATTATTTCTATCCTCTGGTAAAGGAGCCACAGACCTTCCCCCTTTTCAATATAGTCATAAAGCTTCTATCAAGATTCTAATGACACGGACGATCCCTTTTCCAAACAGCAATAGCAGCCGAATTGGAAACACTATAATTTCCGGCACCCACCAGAAGAGTTCCCAGAAGAATCGTAAAGTTTCTTTACGACGTTCTTTCCATTTCTGCTTTCGTTCCGATTGACTGCTCATGAAGACACCTTCCTTTTACATATTAGAAACTCCGTTAACAAAAAAGGCCATAAGCAGGCTGATTAAGGCTAAACCAGTAACCCTTAGTGCGGCCGCCGTATGATTTCTGAATTCAAATAAACCTGCTAGGATTCCGGCTGTGCCAAGAACAACCCATACCGGCAGAAAGATAGCATCAGCTATTTCCATAGGTAAAAGTGAGTAAGCGCTCGTTATAAAAAGCAGCCATTGCAGGAGAAGTAAAGAGAACACAATAGTTGTCATTTTATGTGGAGAAGACATCGTCCATTCCCGCTTTCTACTAAAAACATGGGCGAAAATCATGAGGAGTAATAGGAAAAGAATAAGTCCGAAAAAGATCAGGCTGAATCCCAAAAGAAATAACCTCCCTTTCTATATCGATTTATGAAAATATTGGTTACATTATTACATTACGATTACATCAGTAATTCGTTTCAAAGAAATATGAATTGGCTTAAATAAGATCATCAAAAAAGAACACCTGCCTAAAAAGAAGCAGGTGGATTTGTTTTATTTTATGGTCTACTGTGCGGCTTCCTCTATTTGTTTTTGCAGCTTTTTCGTCAGTTTATTAAAAACTAAAGAGTGAGAGTGGCTAATCAGCTCTTCAAGCAGTCCTTCAGGGAGGTCGGCATCAAGATAGACCGAATTCCAGTGCGTTTTGTTCATATAATAGCCGGGGATGATGCCTTCATATGTATCACGCAGCACTTCCGCTCTCCCGGGGTCGCATTTTAATGATATAATCGGTTTCCTTTCTGAGTCCCCGCCTACCATGGCATACATTTTCCCGCCAACATGATAGCGGTCCGCGCTCCATTCTTCTTTGTAATCGTGTGTAGTGCCTGCTAATTTCATACAGTACTTGTGAATGTGCTCTTTCATTGTTTTCCTCCTACTCTTTTTCTCTTATTTTATATAAATTAAATTCTTACATCTATAGGGATTAACGGCCGACACGCTGAAAAGAAAAGCATGCAGTTACCTGCATGCTTCTTTTCTTTTATTCTTTTTCTTTCTCTTCATTTTCCTCTTTACTGACACTCTCGTTTTTATGATCGGTTTCCTGAATTTCAGGCTCTGCGGCTGAAGATACTTCTTCGAATGATTCATGTGTCCGGCTGCCGAAGTGGTTTGCTTTTCCGCGTGAGACATAGCTTTCAAGCATCGCTTTTAAATCCATGCCTGTTGTTTCTTTTAAAGATTCCTGAATTCCGAGCATTGTTGATGTTACACTGTTTGCAATTTTAGCTGATCCCCCTTGGGAATCAGCTCCACCCATATCGATCACTTTCATGTCTTTAATTTGTGATAGGGGCGCTGAAATTTTTTCCGCGTATACAGGCAGCACATTGATCAGCATTTCCACAATAGCCGCTTCGCCGTAGTGTTCCATTGCTTTGGCCATTCGTTCTTTTGATTCGGCTTCTGCCATCCCGCGCTGGCGGATGACCTCTGCCTCAGATTCCCCTTTAATACGCTCTGTTTCTGCTTCAGCCTCTGCTCGTTTCGTTACTTCATAGGCTTCTGCATCAGCAATGGAGCGGCGGCGTTTGTTTTCTTCCTGCTCCATTTCAACAGCGCGCTGCTTCTCTATGTATCTTACTTTCAGCTCTTCTTCTTTCACTTGCTGTGCGAGCTTCTGCTTCTCGAGTTCTCCTGCTTGATCAGCATTCGCTCTTGCCCTATTCGTTTCTCTTTGGAATTCCGCTTCCTTAATATCTCTCTGGTTGGTTGATTCTGCAACGGCGGTCAGTCGGCGGTTTTCTTCATCTTTTGCTTCCTGATCGTTTTTTGCATGATAGATTCTCGTTTCTTTAGTTGCATCTGATTCTGCCATATTCGCTTTCTTCTGAACCTCAGCAATATGCGGACGTCCAAGCGCATCAATATAACCGTTTTCTTTATCTACATCTTCCACATCATTTAATGCAAAAGAAGTAATTTCAAAACCCATGCCTTTTAAATCTGACTCTGCAATCTTTTTCACTTGTGTGTTCACTTCTTTAAAATCATTGTAAATTTTTTCGATGGGAAGTGAGGCAATAATAGACCGCAGATGGCCGTTTAAGACATCTTTTAATTCTGATTCCCGTTCATTCTGTTTCTTGCCGAGAAACTTCTCAGCAAAGTTCGCCATAATCTCAAGCTCGCTGCCAATACTGATTACAGCTGTACTGACTACTCGTACAGGTATTCCTTCTTTTGTATAAGCTTTTTCCGAATCAACTTGAAGCTGAAAAGACGTCAAATCAATCGGCGTAGCTGTCTGAAACATACGCAGACGGTACCCGCCGCCACGGATGATTTTTACAGACCGGCCGTTGTCATCTTCGAACACATTTTTCTCTTTCTCCGGATCTCCAAGCTTTGGACCTGTTACAACTAACGCTTCATTAGAGCTTGCAGTTTTGTAACGCAGACGGAAAATTATAAATGTGGCAATACCGCCTATCACCACTACCGCTCCAATGATCGTCAAAATGACCAGGAATAATGCATTTTCCAACATAATAAAACCCCTTTTTCAAGATTGTCCATTTAAATATCCAAAAAACGGACCTTATATTACAAGACGATTACAAAGGTTAAAAAGTTTCAGTTTTTGACGGATTTTTGCAATCTTTTCTGAGGTTAGATGGTAAGAGCACTTTATAGGGGCAAAAAAAAGAGAATAACCTTATTGGTTATCCTCTTAGTATATTAAAAATCTTTCTGTGACTGATCAACATTTTTTGCTAGAGTATCTGGTTATTCAGTACTCTTATTTACTCTTATAAAGGATTGATTCTTAAAAAAAGTAGATTTCTGTTCCGTTTGTCTAAATATAGAGAACCGGGCCTGGGGAAAGACTCGCTTTCCATGGGCGAACGGTGAGCTTCCTCGGGCTTTTAGCCCTCCGGGATCTCACCCTGTTCTATCCTCCCATAGGAGTCTCGCCGTTTCCCCCGGCCCTTTATGTTTTTTGGAGTAACGGAACATTGAGTAAGAGGACTAAAGTAGTGGATTTTTTCAAAACATAGAGTTCCGTTTACGCCATCATCGGTAAAGAGGCTGGGAAATGACGAGACTCCTGCAGGGAGATAGAGCCGTGGTGAGATCCGCGAGTGCAACGAGCTAGCTCACCGGCTCCCCGCGGAAAGCGAGTTATTTCCCAGCCGCTTTTCTCCATACATGATAAACGGAACAGCTCTTTCTCTATTCATAAAGATTGCAGGACTCCTACAGGGAGATAGAACCAGGGTGGGATCCGCAAGTGCAGCGAGCTAGCTCACCAGGCTCCCCGTGGAAAGCGAGTTATTTCCCAGCCGCTTTTATCTTATTATAGTAAAAGGAACATATCTAGTCTTATTAATTATCCTCTTCTTCAACATCCAGAGGATAGTGTTTTAAGAAATAAACGAGCGCCTGAAGTTCAACAGCGAGGTCGATATGGTGGACACGAACATAGGCTGGGACAGTAATCCGAGCTGGCGTAAAGTTCAGTATTCCGGAAATACCGGCTGCCACCAAACGGTCAGCAATCCCCTGCGCCACAGAAGCTGGAACTGTGAGGATTGCCACAGAAATGTTATCCATATTCTCCTCTAAGTCATCCACGTGCTTAATCGCTACACCGCCAACGTTTTCCCCCACTCTTGACTTATCAGCATCAAAAGCAACATCAATCTTCGTATTGTTATTTTTTGTGAAATTATAATTTAAAAATGCGGTTCCCAGATTACCAACTCCAATCAGGGCGACATTTGTAGTTTCATCCTGATCAAGGGTCTTTCTGAAAAAAGTCAGCAGATGTTCGACATTGTAGCCGTAACCTTTTTTTCCGAGGGCTCCGAAGTAGGAAAAATCTCTGCGGATTGTGGCGGAATCTACTTTAACGGCTTCACTGAGTTCTTTAGAGGAAACGCGGAGTTTCCCCTGGTTATGCAGGTTGTTGATAAATCTGTAGTATAGCGGCAGACGTTTTGCCGTAGCTTGTGGTATTTTTTGATTTTCCATATCCATTTGCTCCAAGGACCCTCCTTTTACCGATCGCTTCTCCGGTAGTCCCCGTTTTCCCCACCGGTTTTTTCTTCAAGGCGGGTGGGACCAATAACCATCCCTTTATCGACGGCTTTGCACATATCGTAAACGGTTAGTGCTGCAGCAGAAGCTGCCGTTAACGCTTCCATTTCAACACCCGTACTTCCTTTAGTTTTTACAGAGGCGTATATGATTAATCGATACATATTATCTGTTTCCCACTGAAAGTGAATATCGATTCCTTTTAATGACAAAGGATGACACATAGGAATCCAGTCGGATGTCTTCTTTGCTGCCATAATGCCGGCTACCTGGGCGACAGCCAGAACGTCGCCTTTTTCCATTTCATCGTGGGTAATTTTATGATATATTTCCTCATTCACTTCGACACTCGTGCGCGCGACAGCTGTGCGTACTGTGTCCCCTTTTGAAGAAATATCCACCATTCGGGCTCGTCCCTGTTCATTAAAGTGAGTGAAATCTGACATTACTCTGACTCCTTTATCTAGGGTGTTGTTACTAGAAACAGTACTCCTATTTTACCAAAAAATCAAATAGAAGTCGTTAAGTCTTTCACAAAGTCGAGCATGTCTTCTTGATCCTCTGATCCTACTTAAGATACACTTATGATGACTGAGGTGAAAACATATGATTCTCATGCAGCTGAACCAGTTAACAAAGCGCTTTGGCGCAGAGTTGATTTTAGAGAATATAAAACTAGAAGTACAGAAAAATGATCGTATTGCGATTGTCGGCCGGAATGGGGCCGGGAAAAGCACCCTGCTGAAGATGATGGCAGGAGAAATGAGTTATGACAGTGGGGATATTTTCAAGCCGAAAGATGTAACTCTTGGCTACCTGGCCCAGAATACCGGACTGCAGTCGAGTGATTCGATCTGGGGAGAAATGGAAAAGGTATTCTCTCATTTTAAAAAGCTTGAACGTGAGCTCCGGGAAATGGAAGCGAATATGGCGGATCCGAATCTGCTCGCCGATCAGAATGTTTATCAAAAACTGTTAAGCAGCTATGATCAAAAGCAGAATTACTATAAAGAAGCCGGCGGTTATCAATATGAAGCGGAGATTAAGTCGGTTCTAAATGGTCTCAACTTCCGTAATTTTGACTGGAATACACAGATCTCTACCTTAAGCGGCGGACAGAAAACCCGTCTGGCCTTAGGTAAACTCCTTTTAACAAAGCCCAATGTACTCGTTCTTGATGAGCCGACCAACCACTTGGACATCGATACATTGTCCTGGCTGGAGGACTACCTGCGGGGATATGATGGAGCCGTCGTCATCGTCTCACACGATCGTTATTTCCTGGATGAAATCGTTAATACCGTCTATGAAATTGCCTATCAAGGTTCGAAAAAATATCACGGGAATTACAGTGACTATTTGCAGAAGAAAGAAGCCGATTATGAGCTTGAACTGAAGAAATATGAAAAACAGCAGGGCGAAATCAAGCGGATGGAGGACTTCATCCAAAAGAACATCGTCAGGGCGACAACTAGCAAACGAGCACAAAGCCGACGAAAGCAGCTTGATAAAATGGAAAAGCTCGATAAGCCGAAGACCGAGCTGCAGTCGGCTAAATTCAGCTTTCAAGTGGAGAGAAAAAGCGGGAATGATGTGCTGAAGCTGAGAGACCTCGCGTTTCGCTATAGTGACTCATCCGACTTTTTATTTGAACAGCTGACACTTGATATAAGTCGAGGCGATTCCTTTGCGCTTGTCGGCCCTAACGGTGTCGGTAAGACGACTCTGCTTAAAACGATTATCGGTGATTTACATGCAGCAAAGGGTGACATCAAGCTTGGTACAAATGTCGATATCGGCTACTATGATCAGGAGCAGACAAAGCTCCATTCAAAGAAAACCGTGCTTAACGAACTATGGGATGACTATCCATTAAAAAATGAAAAAGACATTCGAACCATTCTCGGAAACTTTTTATTTTCCGGGGAAGATGTATTAAAACCTGTTTCTGCTTTAAGCGGCGGTGAGAAGGCACGCCTGTCACTTGCAAAGCTGATGATGCAGCAGTCGAACTTTTTAATCCTTGACGAGCCGACCAACCACCTGGATCTCGACAGTAAAGAAGTATTGGAAGCCGCGCTTGTGGATTATCCGGGAACCATTCTCTTTGTTTCCCACGATCGTTATTTTATTAACAAAATCGCTTCCCAGGTTGTAGAGATGCAGCCAGACAATACACGTGTATTTCTTGGCGATTACGATTATTATTTGCAGAAAAAGCAGGAAGAACAAGAGCTGGAAGAACTCGAGTCTGCCGATATACTGGCAAACGAGCCGAAAGCGAACCAGCCTTCTGAGCCGAAGAACAGTTTTGCACAGGATAAAGCTCAGAAAAGCGAAGAACGTAAACGCCAGCGGCGCATGGCTGAAATTGAAAAAGAGATTGAACAGCTCGAAGCTAAGATTGAGGAAAATGATCAGCTGCTCTGTGAACCTGAGGTCTATCAGGACCATGAGAAGTCACTTAAACTGACGGAAGAAAACAACAGCTCACATGAAAAGATCGAAGCTTTAATGGAAGAATGGGAATCTCTTGATTAGCCGCCTTTTTAAAGGCGGCTTTTTCTATGCATAACTCCGTATTAATCGAATTTTTTATCCACAGTGTTTTCAACAGATGTGAATTGATAAATCAATTCTCAACAAGTTTATACACATTATCCACAGTTACACACTAACTTATCCACAAAAACTTGAGACCGTTTTCTTTATTGAAAAATAGCAGAATTTCTTAAGTTATCCACTGCATAAATATTCATTTGTGTATAACTCTGTCCACAAAAAAAGACTCCCTTTTCTGAAAAGGAAGTCTTTTACTTAATTCTTTCTTTCCCCATATAACTCTAAGTCTAATCCTGGATTGGCATTTAAATCATAGGCAGATCGATGTCCCTGGCGATAGGCTACAGCTCCTGCCGCAGCAATCATCGCGGCATTATCTGTACAAAGATGGAGAGGAGGAATTAACAGCTCCATATCTTCTTCTGCAAACCTCTTTTCCAAGGCTTTTCTTAAGCCACGGTTGGCCGCTACCCCGCCTGCTACGATTACCTGCTTGACTTTATGCGCTTTAGCCGCCTGATAGGTCTTTGTGGATAACACATCAATGACGCTTTCCTGAAAACTTGCGGCCACGTTTTCCACAGGTATACTTTCATTTTTTTGTTTCGCATTGTGAAGCTTGTTGATAACTGCAGATTTTAATCCACTGAAGCTGAAATCGTAAGATCCTTCTTCCAGCCAGGCACGCGGAAAATCAATGGAAGCTTCTCCTTCTGCGGCCAGCCTATCAATATGAGGACCTCCTGGATATGGAAGCTTTAATGTACGAGCGACCTTGTCATATGCTTCACCGGCTGCATCATCCCGCGTCTCTCCGATCACTTCAAATGACCCGTGCTCTTTCATTAAAATAAGCTCTGTATGGCCTCCGGAAACAACGAGTGACAAAAGCGGAAACTCGAACTCCTTTTCCAGACGGTTAGCATATATATGACCAGCAATATGATGTACACCCAGCAGTGGTTTCTGTTTAGCAAAGGCTAGTGCTTTAGCTGCGTTTACACCAACGAGCAGGGCTCCGACTAGACCGGGACCTTCTGTTACGGCAATCGCTTCGATATCGTCCATCGTGAGTTCAGCCTGCTCGAGTGCTTCTTCTAAGGTTAAAGTAATCTGCTCGATATGATGGCGTGACGCTACTTCCGGGACGACACCGCCAAAGCGTTTATGGCTTTCAATCTGTGAAGCCACTACATTGGTGACGAGTTCACGTTCATTTTTTATAATCGCAACAGCCATTTCATCACAGCTTGTCTCAATAGCGAGTATATATTGATCCTTCATTTTAATCCCACCCACATGACTAATGCATCTTCCCCATTGTCTGTATAATAGTTTTTGCGAATGCCGCCCGGCACCATGCCGAATTTTCGGTACAAATGCTGAGCAGCTGTATTAGAGACACGTACTTCGAGGCTGAGCTGAATGGCTCCCATTTCGATTACCTTTTCAAAAGATTCACGGAAGAGCCTCTCTCCGTAACCTTTGCCGCGATAATCCGGATGAATCGCGATATTGGTAATATGAGCTTCATCAATTATGAGCCATACCCCGCAATAACCGAAGATTCCACGTTCGTCTTCAATCACATAATAATGAGCATACGGATTAACCCCTCCGACTTCATTTAAAAACGTCTCCTTGGACCAGGGAACTGAAAAAGTGGCTTGTTCAACAATTTCTACCTGGTCCAGATCACTTTTCTCCATCTCTCGAATTCGTACCATTACTGCTTCTCCTGCTGAGCGAGCCACTTGGCCTCTGCTTCCGGCAGGCGGAGGTAGTTTGGTACAAGCTCATGGACAGAGCCTGCTTCTCTATGTGAGGCTGCTAGAGCCAGGTAAGCAGGTCTTGCGTAGTGATATGCTGCATCAGGGAAATATGCCTGATCTGCAAGAATGTTTTTAATGGTCTCCTGATGAATGGAGAGATCCTGACTTAAAAATAAAACTCGTTCGGATTGGTTCTTTAAGCTTTCAAGCCAGTCTGTCATTAAGATATTAGCTTCTTCTTTTACAGGCTGCATGTTTTGATCATAAAGTCCTGTGTAAACAAGACCTCTTCTTGCATCAAAAAACGGACAGATCAACCCATGGAACAGCCTCCCCTGGCTGGCCAATGCTTCTAAGCTTGAAATACCGACGACTGGAATGTTTAAAGACCAGGCCATTGTTTTAGCAGTAGTTAAACCGATCCTAACTCCTGTATAAGAACCTGGTCCTTTAGCTACAGCGATGCGGTCAAGTTCTTCAGGTTTTGTCTGTGTTTCTTTCATGAGTTGGTCAATCGCTGGCATAAGGCGTACAGAATGGTTCTTTTTCACAAAAGTGATATGCTCGCCAATGACTACACCGTCCTTAACGACAGCGATCCCAAGTATTTCGTTTGATGTATCTATCGCTAATACATTCATTGACCCAGCTCCTTACATAACCTTGCAAAGCGGGAAGTACGTGCATCCAGCTTGATCCTGCGCGAGTCTTCCTCAAGATAATCAATCGTGATTACCAGTCGTTCATCCGGCAGATACTCTTCGATAAACTGCGGCCACTCCACAACCGTGACACCTTCTCCAAGAAAATATTCTTCAAAGCCAAGATCTTCGTCACTGTCTTCCAGCCGATAAACGTCCATATGATAGAAAGGCACACGCCCTTTATACTCCTTCATAATTGTAAAGGTTGGACTTTTTACAGTGCGTGTTACTCCGAGGCCCTGGGCCAATCCTTTGGAAAAAGTTGTCTTGCCGGCTCCGAGCTGTCCTTCAAGTGTCAGAACATCCCCCGGTTCCAGTTTTTCTCCAAGATTTCTGGCAAGGTCCATCGTTTCTTCAGCTGTATGTGTCGTTATCGTTTTAATCATCTTCATCACGATCCTCTTGCAAATGGATATAGCCCGACTTTTCTAAAAGCCGGCGCTGATTATATTGATATAAGTAAACTTGTCCTGTAGCTTTCTTAGCGGGCTCACACCAGCCAACCTCAGTCACTGTAACGTTTTCTTCAGCTGCAGCAGCTTGAACGAACGGCCAGTCTTTTTTCCCAACCGTCCCTATTAGTTCAAAATCTTCTCCGCCTGATAACACCCAATCCTCATAATCGTCAGGAAAAAGCTCTTCGATTACTTTTGTGTAAGGAAGCTTTGAGAAATCAAGATAGAGATCCACCCCTGCTTCTTCAGCAATTTCATTAGATTCGCTGGCAATTCCGTCACTAATGTCATTTAAGCAGACCCTGGAAACTCTCTCAAGCCTTTGGGCAAAATGAACTCTTGGATCGGGCGTGCGGTGGCGGCTGATAAGAAACTCGTTCGGTTTTTCTTTTAAAAGACACTCAAGCCCTGCACGTGAATCACCCAGGGTACCGGTAGTAAATACGATATCCCCTTCTCTTGCATGTCTACGGTAGCGGGCTTTCCCTTTTGCTGCAAAACCAATAACTGTAATCGAAACACACAGTTCTTTCCCAGATACCGTGTCCCCGCCAATTAAATCCATTCGATACTCTGCTGCTAAACTCATCATGCCCGTGTAAAGCTCCTGTAATTCCTCTTCACTCCAATGAGGAGGAACGACAAGCGAAACTAAGTAATACGCCGGCGTACTACCCATGGCGGCTAAATCACTCAGATTAGCAGCCAATACCCGGTAGCCGACATGATAAGGACTCATTGTTTTTTTAGAAAAATGCACATCCTCTACCATCGTATCCACAGCAGTGACAATATCCTGTGAGGTCTGGCGAAATACAGCCGCATCATCACTGATCCCTTTAATAAGAGAAGACTGTCGGTACGTACGAGGCTGAATAGAGTGGATAAAAGAAAATTCGTCCATAAAAACTGGCTCCCTCCGCGATCTTCATTCACTCACTCCATTATAGCAAGGACGGGCCTTAAATTAAATTTATGCATAACAAAAGCCTTAGGAAAACCCTAAGGCTGAAAATTTAAATTGAAAATGGCGGTCCGGACGGGACTCGAACCCGCGACCTCCTGCGTGACAGGCAGGCATTCTAACCAACTGAACTACCGGACCATTCATATATTTAGGCTTAAAAAATTCTTCAACATACTTGTTGAAGGTAATAAAATAATTTGGTTGCGGGGGCAGGATTTGAACCTGCGACCTCCGGGTTATGAGCCCGACGAGCTACCGAACTGCTCTACCCCGCGACAATATGGGTTAACCGTAATTGGTTCCCATTAAAATATTAAGTTAGACGAGGCAGCGTCCTACTCTCACGGGGATAAACCCGACTACCATCGGCGCTGAAGAGCTTAACTGCTGTGTTCGGCATGGGAACAGGTGTGACCTCTTCGCTATCGCCACCTCATCGTATGAAGGGTAAACCTTCAAAACTGGATAAGACTGCTTTCTATCAAACCACGAAAGAATTAAAAGATAAGTCATCGATTGATTAGTATCTGTCAGCTCCACGTGTCACCACGCGTCCACTTCAGACCTATCGACCTCATCGTCTCTGAGGAATCTTACTAACTTATAGTTAGGGGAAATCTCATCTCAAGGGGGGCTTCATGCTTAGATGCTTTCAGCACTTATCCCGTCCACACGTAGCTACCCAGCGATGCTCCTGGCGGAACAACTGGTACACCAGCGGTGTGTCCATCCCGGTCCTCTCGTACTAAGGACAGCTCCTTTCAGATTTCCAACGCCCACGACGGATAGGGACCGAACTGTCTCACGACGTTCTGAACCCAGCTCGCGTACCGCTTTAATGGGCGAACAGCCCAACCCTTGGGACCGACTACAGCCCCAGGATGCGATGAGCCGACATCGAGGTGCCAAACCTCCCCGTCGATGTGGACTCTTGGGGGAGATAAGCCTGTTATCCCCGGGGTAGCTTTTATCCGTTGAGCGACGGCCCTTCCATACGGTACCGCCGGATCACTAAGCCCGACTTTCGTCCCTGCTCGACTTGTAGGTCTCGCAGTCAAGCTCCCTTGTGCCTTTACACTCTGCGAATGATTTCCAACCATTCTGAGGGAACCTTTGGGCGCCTCCGTTACTCTTTGGGAGGCGACCGCCCCAGTCAAACTGCCCACCTGACACTGTCTCCGGACCGGATCACGGTCCTGGGTTAGAATGTCCGTACAGCCAGGGTGGTATCCCACCAGCGCCTCCACCGAAGCTAGCGCTCCGGCTTCTCAGGCTCCCACCTATCCTGTACAAGCTGTACCAACATTCAATATCAGGCTACAGTAAAGCTCCACGGGGTCTTTCCGTCCTGTCGCGGGTAATGCGCATCTTCACGCATAGTATAATTTCACCGGGTCTCTCGTTGAGACAGTGCCCAAGTCGTTGCACCTTTCGTGCGGGTCGGAACTTACCCGACAAGGAATTTCGCTACCTTAGGACCGTTATAGTTACGGCCGCCGTTTACTGGGGCTTCGGTTCAACGCTTCGCCTTACGGCTAACGCATCCCCTTAACCTTCCAGCACCGGGCAGGTGTCAGCCCCTATACTTCGCCTTACGGCTTCGCAGAGACCTGTGTTTTTGGTAAACAGTCGCTTGGGCCTTTTCACTGCGGCTCCTCGGCAGAGGAGCACCCCTTCTCCCGAAGTTACGGGGTCATTTTGCCGAGTTCCTTAACGAGAGTTCTCCCGCTCACCTTAGGATTCTCTCCTCGCCTACCTGTGTTGGTTTGCGGTACGGGCGCCATCCTTCCTCGCTAGAGGCTTTTCTTGGCAGTGTGAAATCCGGAGCTTCGGTACTCAATTTCCCTCCCCATCACAGCTCGACGTTGCCGGACGGATTTTCCTATTCCGACCGTCTTGCTGCTTGGACGCACGCTTCCAATGGTGCGCTCTCCTTATCCTCCTGCGTCCCCCCATCACTCAAATGGAAGGAAGGCGGTACAGGAATATCCACCTGTTGTCCATCGCCTACGCCTTTCGGCCTCGGCTTAGGTCCCGACTAACCCTGAGAGGACGAGCCTTCCTCAGGAAACCTTAGGCTTTCGGTGAAAGAGATTCTCACTCTTTTTTCGCTACTCATACCGGCATTCTCACTTCTAAGCGCTCCACCAGTCCTTACGGTCTGACTTCACAGCCCTTAGAACGCTCTCCTACCATTGATCCATCCGGATCAATCCGCAGCTTCGGTGGTGTGTTTAGCCCCGGTATATTTTCGGCGCGGAGTCACTCGACCAGTGAGCTATTACGCACTCTTTGAATGGTGGCTGCTTCTAAGCCAACATCCTGGTTGTCTAAGCAACTCCACATCCTTTTCCACTTAACACACACTTAGGGACCTTAGCTGGCGGTCTGGGCTGTTTCCCTCTCGACCATGAACCTTATCACCCATGGTCTGACTCCCAGAACAAAGTCTCTGGCATTCGGAGTTTGACTGAATTCGGTAACCCGGTAGGGGCCCCTCGTCCAATCAGTGCTCTACCTCCAGGACTTTCTATTCTGAGGCTAGCCCTAAAGCTATTTCGGAGAGAACCAGCTATCTCCGTGTTCGATTGGCATTTCACCCCTACCCACACCTCATCCCCGCAATTTTCAACTTGCGTGGGTTCGGGCCTCCAGTCAGTGTTACCTGACCTTCACCCTGGACATGGGTAGATCACACGGTTTCGGGTCTACGACCGCATACTATATTCGCCCTATTCAGACTCGCTTTCGCTGCGGCTCCGCTTCTCATCAGCTTAACCTTGCATACGGTCGTAACTCGCCGGTTCATTCTACAAAAGGCACGCCGTCACCCATCAATGGGCTCCGACTACTTGTAGGCACACGGTTTCAGGATCTCTTTCACTCCCCTTCCGGGGTGCTTTTCACCTTTCCCTCACGGTACTGGTTCGCTATCGGTCACTAGGGAGTATTTAGCCTTGGGAGATGGTCCTCCCGGATTCCGACGGAATTCCTCGTGTTCCGCCGTACTCAGGATCCACTCCGGAGAAGAAAGGATGTCGATTACGGGGCTGTTACCCTCTCTGGCGGATCTTTCCAGATCGCTTCGTCTATCCTCTCTCTTTGTAACTCCAAAGGAGTGTCCTACAACCCCAGAAAGCAAGCTTTCTGGTTTGGGCTGATTCCGTTTCGCTCGCCGCTACTTGGGAAATCGCATTTGCTTTCTCTTCCTCCGGGTAATGAGATGTTTCAGTTCCCCGGGTCTGCCGTCCAACGCCTATGTATTCAGCGAAGGATGCTGTTCCATTACGAACAGCGGGTTTCCCCATTCGGAAATCCTGGGATCCAAGCTTACTTACAGCTCCCCCAGGCATATCGGTGTTAGTCCCGTCCTTCATCGGCTCCTAGTGCCAAGGCATCCACCGTGCGCCCTTATTCACTTAACTTTCATCTTCGTGAAAAGACTTTTTCTTACGTTGGTTTGATGTCTTGTCATATCTTATCCAGTTTTCAAGGTTCACAAGTTTGAGAGTTTGATCTCTCAAAACTGAACAACCAACCAGTACGTTTTCCGAAGGAAACGGCGCAAACGCCGCTCCTTATATCCTTAGAAAGGAGGTGATCCAGCCGCACCTTCCGATACGGCTACCTTGTTACGACTTCACCCCAATCATTGGCCCCACCTTCGGCGGCTGGCTCCATAAAGGTTACCTCACCGACTTCGGGTGTTGCCAACTCTCGTGGTGTGACGGGCGGTGTGTACAAGGCCCGGGAACGTATTCACCGCGGCATTCTGATCCGCGATTACTAGCGATTCCGGCTTCATGCAGGCGAGTTGCAGCCTGCAATCCGAACTGAGAATGGTTTTATGGGATTTGCTACACCTCGCGGCTTCGCTGCCCTTTGTACCATCCATTGTAGCACGTGTGTAGCCCAGGTCATAAGGGGCATGATGATTTGACGTCATCCCCGCCTTCCTCCGGTTTGTCACCGGCAGTCACCTTAGAGTGCCCAACTGAATGCTGGCAACTAAGATTAGGGGTTGCGCTCGTTGCGGGACTTAACCCAACATCTCACGACACGAGCTGACGACAACCATGCACCACCTGTCACTTGGTCCCCGAAGGGAAGACCCTATCTCTAGGGCGGTCCAAGGATGTCAAGACCTGGTAAGGTTCTTCGCGTTGCTTCGAATTAAACCACATGCTCCACCGCTTGTGCGGGCCCCCGTCAATTCCTTTGAGTTTCAGCCTTGCGGCCGTACTCCCCAGGCGGAGTGCTTAATGCGTTAACTTCAGCACTAAGGGGTGGAAGCCCCCTAACACCTAGCACTCATCGTTTACGGCGTGGACTACCAGGGTATCTAATCCTGTTTGCTACCCACGCTTTCGCACCTCAGCGTCAGAAACAGACCAGAGAGTCGCCTTCGCCACTGGTGTTCCTCCACATATCTACGCATTTCACCGCTACACGTGGAATTCCACTCTCCTCTTCTGTCCTCAAGTTCCCCAGTTTCCAATGACCCTCCACGGTTGAGCCGTGGGCTTTCACATCAGACTTAAGGAACCGCCTGCGCGCGCTTTACGCCCAATAATTCCGGACAACGCTTGCCCCCTACGTATTACCGCGGCTGCTGGCACGTAGTTAGCCGGGGCTTTCTCGTGAGGTACCGTCAAGGTACCGCTCTATTCGCACGGTACTTGTTCTTCCCTCACAACAGAACTTTACGATCCGAAAACCTTCATCGTTCACGCGGCGTTGCTCCGTCAGACTTTCGTCCATTGCGGAAGATTCCCTACTGCTGCCTCCCGTAGGAGTCTGGGCCGTGTCTCAGTCCCAGTGTGGCCGATCACCCTCTCAGGTCGGCTACGCATCGTCGCCTTGGTGAGCCGTTACCTCACCAACTAGCTAATGCGCCGCGGGCCCATCTGTAAGTGATAGCCAAAGGCCATCTTTTACTCTTTCCTCATGAGAGAGAAGAGGTTATCCGGCATTAGCCCCGGTTTCCCGGGGTTATTCCGGTCTTACAGGCAGGTTGCCCACGTGTTACTCACCCGTCCGCCGCTCATTCCACTAACGTCACCCCCGAAGGGGATCGGTTAGCTTCCTGCGCTCGACTTGCATGTATTAGGCACGCCGCCAGCGTTCGTCCTGAGCCAGGATCAAACTCTCCAAAAAGTAGTTTGACTTGCTCATTTGCACACCGAATGTGCTTCTTAAAAAATTCGATCTATATAATATAGAAAGAAATGTTTTGACGTACTGGTTGGTTCGTTCAGTTTTCAAAGATCAAATTGTGTTAATGGTGGGCCTGAGTGGACTCGAACCACCGACCTCACGCTTATCAGGCGTGCGCTCTAACCAGCTGAGCTACAGGCCCCAATATCACATCTAGTAAATAATGGAGCGGGTGAAGGGAATCGAACCCTCATCATCAGCTTGGAAGGCTGAGGTTTTACCACTAAACTACACCCGCATATAAAGTTTAATTGATAAGTAGATTTTTTAGCATCGATAGAACTCTCATGGTCGGGAAGACAGGATTCGAACCTGCGACCCCTTGGTCCCAAACCAAGTGCTCTACCAAGCTGAGCTACTTCCCGTAAGTAAATGGCGCGCCCGAGAGGAGTCGAACCCCTAACCTTCTGATCCGTAGTCAGACGCTCTATCCAATTGAGCTACGGGCGCTTATTGAAGCGACATATTCTAATATATCATGCTTCAGCTTGTGTTGCAAGAACTTTTTTAAAAAAACTTTAGTGCGGCCGAGAGGACTTGAACCTCCACGGGGTCGCCCCCACTAGGCCCTCAACCTAGCGCGTCTGCCGATTCCGCCACGACCGCTAATTGATTAAGTAATTCCCTAAAGCTTAATTACTAAGTGCGGGTGGAGGGACTTGAACCCCCACGCCGTGAAGCACTAGATCCTAAATCTAGCGTGTCTGCCAATTCCACCACACCCGCAAAATGAATGGTGAGCCATGGAGGGCTCGAACCTCCGACCCTCTGATTAAAAGTCAGATGCTCTACCAACTGAGCTAATGGCTCTTAATGAAATGTTAGATCTCATAAGTCTGTTACTTATTTTATTTAAAGCTTGTTTAAAGCACAAGAACTATCATATAACTTTCAAAAAGGTTTGTCAACCCTTTTCACACATAAAATGGCTGGGCCAGCTGGATTCGAACCAGCGCATGACGGTACCAAAAACCGTTGCCTTACCGCTTGGCTATGGCCCACCTAAATGGCGGTCCGGACGGGACTCGAACCCGCGACCTCCTGCGTGACAGGCAGGCATTCTAACCAACTGAACTACCGGACCCAAACCTAAATGTATGTAAAAAGTGACCCGTACGGGATTCGAACCCGTGTTACCGCCGTGAAAGGGCGGTGTCTTAACCGCTTGACCAACGGGCCATATTCAAAAATGTAATGGCGGAGAAGGAGGGATTTGAACCCTCGCGCCGCTTGCGCGACCTACACCCTTAGCAGGGGCGCCTCTTCAGCCACTTGAGTACTTCTCCGTAATGGCTCCACAGGTAGGATTCGAACCTACGACCGATCGGTTAANAAATGCTGGCAACTAAGATTAGGGGTTGCGCTCGTTGCGGGACTTAACCCAACATCTCACGACACGAGCTGACGACAACCATGCACCACCTGTCACTTGGCCCCCGAAGGGAAGACCCTATCTCTAGGGCGGTCCAAGGATGTCAAGACCTGGTAAGGTTCTTCGCGTTGCTTCGAATTAAACCACATGCTCCACCGCTTGTGCGGGCCCCCGTCAATTCCTTTGAGTTTCAGCCTTGCGGCCGTACTCCCCAGGCGGAGTGCTTAATGCGTTAACTTCAGCACTAAGGGGTGGAAGCCCCCTAACACCTAGCACTCATCGTTTACGGCGTGGACTACCAGGGTATCTAATCCTGTTTGCTACCCACGCTTTCGCACCTCAGCGTCAGAAACAGACCAGAGAGTCGCCTTCGCCACTGGTGTTCCTCCACATATCTACGCATTTCACCGCTACACGTGGAATTCCACTCTCCTCTTCTGTCCTCAAGTTCCCCAGTTTCCAATGACCCTCCACGGTTGAGCCGTGGGCTTTCACATCAGACTTAAGGAACCGCCTGCGCGCGCTTTACGCCCAATAATTCCGGACAACGCTTGCCCCCTACGTATTACCGCGGCTGCTGGCACGTAGTTAGCCGGGGCTTTCTCGTGAGGTACCGTCAAGGTACCGCTCTATTCGCACGGTACTTGTTCTTCCCTCACAACAGAACTTTACGATCCGAAAACCTTCATCGTTCACGCGGCGTTGCTCCGTCAGACTTTCGTCCATTGCGGAAGATTCCCTACTGCTGCCTCCCGTAGGAGTCTGGGCCGTGTCTCAGTCCCAGTGTGGCCGATCACCCTCTCAGGTCGGCTACGCATCGTCGCCTTGGTGAGCCGTTACCTCACCAACTAGCTAATGCGCCGCGGGCCCATCTGTAAGTGATAGCCAAAGGCCATCTTTTACTCTTTCCTCATGAGAGAGAAGAGGTTATCCGGCATTAGCCCCGGTTTCCCGGGGTTATTCCGGTCTTACAGGCAGGTTGCCCACGTGTTACTCACCCGTCCGCCGCTCATTCCACTAACGTCACCCCCGAAGGGGATCGGTTAGCTTCCTGCGCTCGACTTGCATGTATTAGGCACGCCGCCAGCGTTCGTCCTGAGCCAGGATCAAACTCTCCAAAAAGTAGTTTGACTTGCTCATTTGCACACCGAATGTGCTTCTTAAAAAATTCGATCTATATAATATAGAAAGAAATGTTTTGACGTACTGGTTGGTTCGTTCAGTTTTCAAAGATCAAATTGTCTTAATGGTGGGCCTGAGTGGACTCGAACCACCGACCTCACGCTTATCAGGCGTGCGCTCTAACCAGCTGAGCTACAGGCCCCAATATCACATCTAGTAAATAATGGAGCGGGTGAAGGGAATCGAACCCTCATCATCAGCTTGGAAGGCTGAGGTTTTACCACTAAACTACACCCGCATATAAAGTTTAATTGATAAGTAGATTTTTTAGCATCGATAGAACTCTCATGGTCGGGAAGACAGGATTCGAACCTGCGACCCCTTGGTCCCAAACCAAGTGCTCTACCAAGCTGAGCTACTTCCCGTAAGTAAATGGCGCGCCCGAGAGGAGTCGAACCCCTAACCTTCTGATCCGTAGTCAGACGCTCTATCCAATTGAGCTACGGGCGCAAAACATATTATGGTGCCGAGGGCCGGACTCGAACCGGCACGGTGGAAACCCACCGCAGGATTTTAAGTCCTGTGCGTCTGCCAATTCCGCCACCCCGGCACGACACTTGCTAGTAAGGTTTGTATCTTATATCACGGTTGTAAGTAAAATGGAGCGGAAGACGGGATTCGAACCCGCGACCCCCACCTTGGCAAGGTGGTGTTCTACCACTGAACTACTTCCGCGTAAAATGCGGGTGGAGGGACTTGAACCCCCACGCCGTGAAGCACTAGATCCTAAATCTAGCGTGTCTGCCAATTCCACCACACCCGCTAATAAATGGTGAGCCATGGAGGGCTCGAACCTCCGACCCTCTGATTAAAAGTCAGATGCTCTACCAACTGAGCTAATGGCTCTTAACGAAAAACAAGGACTAAATGGTGCCGGCCAGAGGACTTGAACCCCCAACCTACTGATTACAAGTCAGTTGCTCTACCAATTGAGCTAGGCCGGCAAAATGGTGGAGGATGCAGGGCTCGAACCTGCGACCCCTTGCTTGTAAGGCAAGTGCTCTCCCAGCTGAGCTAATCCTCCGGATTATGTAAGGTATGGCAGCGTCCTACTCTCACGGGGGTAAACCCGACTACCATCGGCGCTGAAGAGCTTAACTGCTGTGTTCGGCATGGGAACAGGTGTGACCTCTTCGCTATCGCCACCAAACCTTATTTTTTAGGGACAAGATATATTATATTGTCCTTTTGGGAAAATATCAAGGGTTTTTAAAAACTTTTTAAATAAACCCTCAAAACTGGATAAGACTGCTTTCTATCAAACCACGAAAGAATTAAAAGATAAGTCATCGATTGATTAGTATCTGTCAGCTCCACGTGTCACCACGCGTCCACTTCAGACCTATCGACCTCATCGTCTCTGAGGAATCTTACTAACTTATAGTTAGGGGAAATCTCATCTCAAGGGGGGCTTCATGCTTAGATGCTTTCAGCACTTATCCCGTCCACACGTAGCTACCCAGCGATGCTCCTGGCGGAACAACTGGTACACCAGCGGTGTGTCCATCCCGGTCCTCTCGTACTAAGGACAGCTCCTTTCAGATTTCCAACGCCCACGACGGATAGGGACCGAACTGTCTCACGACGTTCTGAACCCAGCTCGCGTACCGCTTTAATGGGCGAACAGCCCAACCCTTGGGACCGACTACAGCCCCAGGATGCGATGAGCCGACATCGAGGTGCCAAACCTCCCCGTCGATGTGGACTCTTGGGGGAGATAAGCCTGTTATCCCCGGGGTAGCTTTTATCCGTTGAGCGACGGCCCTTCCATACGGTACCGCCGGATCACTAAGCCCGACTTTCGTCCCTGCTCGACTTGTAGGTCTCGCAGTCAAGCTCCCTTGTGCCTTTACACTCTGCGAATGATTTCCAACCATTCTGAGGGAACCTTTGGGCGCCTCCGTTACTCTTTGGGAGGCGACCGCCCCAGTCAAACTGCCCACCTGACACTGTCTCCGGACCGGATCACGGTCCTGGGTTAGAATGTCCGTACAGCCAGGGTGGTATCCCACCAGCGCCTCCACCGAAGCTAGCGCTCCGGCTTCTCAGGCTCCCACCTATCCTGTACAAGCTGTACCAACATTCAATATCAGGCTACAGTAAAGCTCCACGGGGTCTTTCCGTCCTGTCGCGGGTAATGCGCATCTTCACGCATAGTATAATTTCACCGGGTCTCTCGTTGAGACAGTGCCCAAGTCGTTGCACCTTTCGTGCGGGTCGGAACTTACCCGACAAGGAATTTCGCTACCTTAGGACCGTTATAGTTACGGCCGCCGTTTACTGGGGCTTCGGTTCAACGCTTCGCCTTACGGCTAACGCATCCCCTTAACCTTCCAGCACCGGGCAGGTGTCAGCCCCTATACTTCGCCTTACGGCTTCGCAGAGACCTGTGTTTTTGGTAAACAGTCGCTTGGGCCTTTTCACTGCGGCTCCTCGGCAGAGGAGCACCCCTTCTCCCGAAGTTACGGGGTCATTTTGCCGAGTTCCTTAACGAGAGTTCTCCCGCTCACCTTAGGATTCTCTCCTCGCCTACCTGTGTTGGTTTGCGGTACGGGCGCCATCCTTCCTCGCTAGAGGCTTTTCTTGGCAGTGTGAAATCCGGAGCTTCGGTACTCAATTTCCCTCCCCATCACAGCTCGACGTTGCCGGACGGATTTTCCTATTCCGACCGTCTTGCTGCTTGGACGCACGCTTCCAATGGTGCGCTCTCCTTATCCTCCTGCGTCCCCCCATCACTCAAATGGAAGGAAGGCGGTACAGGAATATCCACCTGTTGTCCATCGCCTACGCCTTTCGGCCTCGGCTTAGGTCCCGACTAACCCTGAGAGGACGAGCCTTCCTCAGGAAACCTTAGGCTTTCGGTGAAAGAGATTCTCACTCTTTTTTCGCTACTCATACCGGCATTCTCACTTCTAAGCGCTCCACCAGTCCTTACGGTCTGACTTCACAGCCCTTAGAACGCTCTCCTACCATTGATCCATCCGGATCAATCCGCAGCTTCGGTGGTGTGTTTAGCCCCGGTATATTTTCGGCGCGGAGTCACTCGACCAGTGAGCTATTACGCACTCTTTGAATGGTGGCTGCTTCTAAGCCAACATCCTGGTTGTCTAAGCAACTCCACATCCTTTTCCACTTAACACACACTTAGGGACCTTAGCTGGCGGTCTGGGCTGTTTCCCTCTCGACCATGAACCTTATCACCCATGGTCTGACTCCCAGAACAAAGTCTCTGGCATTCGGAGTTTGACTGAATTCGGTAACCCGGTAGGGGCCCCTCGTCCAATCAGTGCTCTACCTCCAGGACTTTCTATTCTGAGGCTAGCCCTAAAGCTATTTCGGAGAGAACCAGCTATCTCCGTGTTCGATTGGCATTTCACCCCTACCCACACCTCATCCCCGCAATTTTCAACTTGCGTGGGTTCGGGCCTCCAGTCAGTGTTACCTGACCTTCACCCTGGACATGGGTAGATCACACGGTTTCGGGTCTACGACCGCATACTATATTCGCCCTATTCAGACTCGCTTTCGCTGCGGCTCCGCTTCTCATCAGCTTAACCTTGCATACGGTCGTAACTCGCCGGTTCATTCTACAAAAGGCACGCCGTCACCCATCAATGGGCTCCGACTACTTGTAGGCACACGGTTTCAGGATCTCTTTCACTCCCCTTCCGGGGTGCTTTTCACCTTTCCCTCACGGTACTGGTTCGCTATCGGTCACTAGGGAGTATTTAGCCTTGGGAGATGGTCCTCCCGGATTCCGACGGAATTCCTCGTGTTCCGCCGTACTCAGGATCCACTCCGGAGAAGAAAGGATGTCGATTACGGGGCTGTTACCCTCTCTGGCGGATCTTTCCAGATCGCTTCGTCTATCCTCTCTCTTTGTAACTCCAAAGGAGTGTCCTACAACCCCAGAAAGCAAGCTTTCTGGTTTGGGCTGATTCCGTTTCGCTCGCCGCTACTTGGGAAATCGCATTTGCTTTCTCTTCCTCCGGGTAATGAGATGTTTCAGTTCCCCGGGTCTGCCGTCCAACGCCTATGTATTCAGCGAAGGATGCTGTTCCATTACGAACAGCGGGTTTCCCCATTCGGAAATCCTGGGATCCAAGCTTACTTACAGCTCCCCCAGGCATATCGGTGTTAGTCCCGTCCTTCATCGGCTCCTAGTGCCAAGGCATCCACCGTGCGCCCTTATTCACTTAACTTTCATCTTCGTGAAAAGACTTTTTCTTACGTTGGTTTGATGTCTTGTCATATCTTATCCAGTTTTCAAGGTTCACAAGTTTGAGAGTTTGATCTCTCAAAACTGAACAACCAATCCAGTACGTTTTCCGAAGGAAACGGCGCAAACGCCGCTCCTTATATCCTTAGAAAGGAGGTGATCCAGCCGCACCTTCCGATACGGCTACCTTGTTACGACTTCACCCCAATCATTGGCCCCACCTTCGGCGGCTGGCTCCATAAAGGTTACCTCACCGACTTCGGGTGTTGCCAACTCTCGTGGTGTGACGGGCGGTGTGTACAAGGCCCGGGAACGTATTCACCGCGGCATTCTGATCCGCGATTACTAGCGATTCCGGCTTCATGCAGGCGAGTTGCAGCCTGCAATCCGAACTGAGAATGGTTTTATGGGATTTGCTACACCTCGCGGCTTCGCTGCCCTTTGTACCATCCATTGTAGCACGTGTGTAGCCCAGGTCATAAGGGGCATGATGATTTGACGTCATCCCCGCCTTCCTCCGGTTTGTCACCGGCAGTCACCTTAGAGTGCCCAACTGAATGCTGGCAACTAAGATTAGGGGTTGCGCTCGTTGCGGGACTTAACCCAACATCTCACGACACGAGCTGACGACAACCATGCACCACCTGTCACTTGGTCCCCGAAGGGAAGACCCTATCTCTAGGGCGGTCCAAGGATGTCAAGACCTGGTAAGGTTCTTCGCGTTGCTTCGAATTAAACCACATGCTCCACCGCTTGTGCGGGCCCCCGTCAATTCCTTTGAGTTTCAGCCTTGCGGCCGTACTCCCCAGGCGGAGTGCTTAATGCGTTAACTTCAGCACTAAGGGGTGGAAGCCCCCTAACACCTAGCACTCATCGTTTACGGCGTGGACTACCAGGGTATCTAATCCTGTTTGCTACCCACGCTTTCGCACCTCAGCGTCAGAAACAGACCAGAGAGTCGCCTTCGCCACTGGTGTTCCTCCACATATCTACGCATTTCACCGCTACACGTGGAATTCCACTCTCCTCTTCTGTCCTCAAGTTCCCCAGTTTCCAATGACCCTCCACGGTTGAGCCGTGGGCTTTCACATCAGACTTAAGGAACCGCCTGCGCGCGCTTTACGCCCAATAATTCCGGACAACGCTTGCCCCCTACGTATTACCGCGGCTGCTGGCACGTAGTTAGCCGGGGCTTTCTCGTGAGGTACCGTCAAGGTACCGCTCTATTCGCACGGTACTTGTTCTTCCCTCACAACAGAACTTTACGATCCGAAAACCTTCATCGTTCACGCGGCGTTGCTCCGTCAGACTTTCGTCCATTGCGGAAGATTCCCTACTGCTGCCTCCCGTAGGAGTCTGGGCCGTGTCTCAGTCCCAGTGTGGCCGATCACCCTCTCAGGTCGGCTACGCATCGTCGCCTTGGTGAGCCGTTACCTCACCAACTAGCTAATGCGCCGCGGGCCCATCTGTAAGTGATAGCCAAAGGCCATCTTTTACTCTTTCCTCATGAGAGAGAAGAGGTTATCCGGCATTAGCCCCGGTTTCCCGGGGTTATTCCGGTCTTACAGGCAGGTTGCCCACGTGTTACTCACCCGTCCGCCGCTCATTCCACTAACGTCACCCCCGAAGGGGATCGGTTAGCTTCCTGCGCTCGACTTGCATGTATTAGGCACGCCGCCAGCGTTCGTCCTGAGCCAGGATCAAACTCTCCAAAAAGTAGTTTGACTTGCTCATTTGCACACCGAATGTGCTTCTTAAAAAATTCGATCTATATAATATAGAAAGAAATGTTTTGACGTACTGGTTGGTTCGTTCAGTTTTCAAAGATCAAATTGTCTTAATGGTGGGCCTGAGTGGACTCGAACCACCGACCTCACGCTTATCAGGCGTGCGCTCTAACCAGCTGAGCTACAGGCCCCAATATCACATCTAGTAAATAATGGAGCGGGTGAAGGGAATCGAACCCTCATCATCAGCTTGGAAGGCTGAGGTTTTACCACTAAACTACACCCGCATATAAAGTTTAATTGATAAGTAGATTTTTTAGCATCGATAGAACTCTCATGGTCGGGAAGACAGGATTCGAACCTGCGACCCCTTGGTCCCAAACCAAGTGCTCTACCAAGCTGAGCTACTTCCCGTAAGTAAATGGCGCGCCCGAGAGGAGTCGAACCCCTAACCTTCTGATCCGTAGTCAGACGCTCTATCCAATTGAGCTACGGGCGCTTATTGAAGCGACATATTCTAATATATCATGCTTCAGCTTGTGTTGCAAGAACTTTTTTAAAAAAACTTTAGTGCGGCCGAGAGGACTTGAACCTCCACGGGGTCGCCCCCACTAGGCCCTCAACCTAGCGCGTCTGCCGATTCCGCCACGACCGCTAATTGATTAAGTAATTCCCTAAAGCTTAATTACTAAGTGCGGGTGGAGGGACTTGAACCCCCACGCCGTGAAGCACTAGATCCTAAATCTAGCGTGTCTGCCAATTCCACCACACCCGCAAAATGAATGGTGAGCCATGGAGGGCTCGAACCTCCGACCCTCTGATTAAAAGTCAGATGCTCTACCAACTGAGCTAATGGCTCTTAATGAAATGTTAGATCTCATAAGTCTGTTACTTATTTTATTTAAAGCTTGTTTAAAGCACAAGAACTATCATATAACTTTCAAAAAGGTTTGTCAACCCTTTTCACACATAAAATGGCTGGGCCAGCTGGATTCGAACCAGCGCATGACGGTACCAAAAACCGTTGCCTTACCGCTTGGCTATGGCCCACCTAAATGGCGGTCCGGACGGGACTCGAACCCGCGACCTCCTGCGTGACAGGCAGGCATTCTAACCAACTGAACTACCGGACCCAAACCTAAATGTATGTAAAAAGTGACCCGTACGGGATTCGAACCCGTGTTACCGCCGTGAAAGGGCGGTGTCTTAACCGCTTGACCAACGGGCCATATTCAAAAATGTAATGGCGGAGAAGGAGGGATTTGAACCCTCGCGCCGCTTGCGCGACCTACACCCTTAGCAGGGGCGCCTCTTCAGCCACTTGAGTACTTCTCCGTAATGGCTCCACAGGTAGGATTCGAACCTACGACCGATCGGTTAACAGCCGATTGCTCTACCACTGAGCTACTGTGGAATAATTTTCAAACTCGCAATGTCAGCGACGTTATATATAATATAACATTTGAAAGCTTGTGTCAATAAGTTTTATGTAATTTTCATCGTGCAGCTTGTCAACTCTTGGTCCCTTTGTTCAGGGCTTATTTAATTTAACACGGACTACATATTTCGTCAATGGATTTTTACTGTTTTTTTAACTTTCCTTTACATTTTCCACAAACGTAGCGTGTAGTATTGATTTTACGCTTCCTGCGATAGGTTTGGCCGCAGTCGGTACATTTATAAAAAATGGCTTTTTCTATATCAGAAGGAAGAGGTTTGCAGAATCGCGGCGATCCTGTTTTTTTTAAAAGATCCTTAAATTCTCGATCTCCATGAGAAAATCCCTTTCCTTCTATATGAAGATGGTAATGGCAAAGCTCATGTTTAATAATTCCCTGAAACTCCTGTTCCCCGAGTTCGTTTAAATACTTTCCATTAAGCTCAATGATTCGTTTTGATGGGATATATCTTCCGCCGGTCGTACGAAGTCTGGGATTGATAATTACTCGATCAGCAAAGGGCTTCCCGAAAAAATCCAGAGAGATTTGGTTTGTCCATTCCTGAAGCTGTTTCTCAGTCATTGTCAATTTGACACATCCTTCTTCCTATTCGCATAAATTATTATAAATCGGATGATTCCTAAATTCAAAGGGAGGAGATTTCTGTGCCCCGTTGGTTACAGAAACAAATGTCCAACGCATTTTTGAATAAGGATAAGTATCAAATTAAAATGTTGAATCAATGCTGGTATTTCTACAGGCATCGTTTAAGATAAAAGCAGATTGCTGAATCGCAATACATTTAAAAAACCTGGAAGACAGATTGTCTTCCAGGCGTTCATGTTTATTTATTAAGCATCGTCAGTGCAATACGCTGCTTTTGCGTATCAACCTTTTCTACCCAGACAGTGACAACATCACCGACGGCCACCACATCCATCGGATGCTTTACAAATTTGTTCGACAACTTCGAAATATGGACAAGTCCGTCCTGTTTCACTCCGATATCTACAAATACTCCAAAATCGACTACGTTTCGCACCGTTCCCTCTAGTTCCATTCCCTGTTCAAGATCTTCCATAGAAAGAACGTTTGTTTTTAGTAATGGTTTAGGGAGATCATCTCTTGGGTCACGACCTGGTTCAGCCAATGCTTTTACAATATCCCGTAATGTCGGCTCTCCTGTTCCAAGCTTTGCTGCCATTTCTGACAAATCTATTGTAGAAAGCTTATCCTTCACTTCCCCTTTTCCAATATCCGCGGGAGAAGAGTGGATTTCTTTTAACAACGCATAAGCCGTTTTATAGGACTCCGGGTGAATGGATGTTTTGTCGAGTGGTTCCTCTCCCTCCAAAACACGAAGAAAACCGATACTCTGTTCAAAAGTTTTTGCACCAAGACGGGGAATCTTCTTCAGCTGCTTGCGGCTTGTAAACTTACCTACCTCTTCTCTTTGCTTAACGACATTGTTGGCAACTGCTTTACTTAAGCCAGATACGTATTGCAAAAGAGATGAGGAGGCTGTATTTACATTAACCCCTACCTGGTTTACGGCTGTTTCAACGACAAACGTTAAGGATTCATTCAGCTTCTTCTGTGTAACATCGTGTTGATATTGTCCCACTCCAATTGATTTCGGATCAATTTTCACAAGCTCGGCCAGTGGATCTTGAACTCTGCGGGCGATGGATACAGCACTACGTTCTTCAACCTGCAGATCTGGAAATTCTTCGCGTGCCAGCTTGGAAGCAGAATATACACTTGCTCCGGCTTCGTTTACGATCATATAGGCGGCCTTCAGGCCATGTGACTGAATCATGTCAGCAATAAACTGTTCTGTTTCTCTTGACGCCGTCCCATTCCCTACAGCAATCAGCTCTATCGGGTATTGATCGAAAAAACCTTTAATTGTATTCTCTGCTCCTTTCACATCATTTCGAGGAGGTGTTGGATAAATAACCGCAATTTCAAGCACCTTCCCTGTTTCATTGATGACGGCAAGCTTACAGCCTGTACGAAAAGCAGGGTCTACACCAAGCACCATTTTCCCTTTTAACGGATGCTGCAGCAGCAGGCTCTTTAAGTTGCTTGAAAATACTTCAATCGCTTGCTCCTCAGCTGTTTCTGAAAGTGAGCTGCGTATTTCTCTTTCAATAGATGGCTGAATTAAACGCTTATAACTGTCTTCGATCGCCCATTCCAGGATTCCCCGATGTTTGGTATCAACAGACCGTTTAATGATTTTATTTTTTAAATACTCCATAATCGTCTCTTGGGGAGGATGGATGGATACTTTTAATATGTTTTCTTTTTCCCCACGGTTTAAAGCAAGAATACGGTGGGAGACAATTGAACGGATAGGCTCTTGGTAGTCATAATACATTTCAAAGATGGACTTTTCGTCTTTTTCTTTATCCTTCTCTTTGGATTCGATCGTTCCTGAACGAAATGTTTTCTGTCTGATGCTCTCCCTGTAGGCTGGATCATCTGAGATCCACTCAGCCAGGATATCATTTACTCCTTCTGTTACGTCTTCTACCGTATGTAACTCGTGTTCTTCGGAGAAAAATTTCTCAGCTTCTGCTTCATAATTAAAAGGCTGCTGTTCCCAAACCTTCAAAGCTAAAGGTTCAAGTCCTTTTTCTTTAGCGACTGTAGCACGTGTTCTTCTTTTCTGCTTATAAGGACGATAGAGATCTTCTACTTTCTGCAGTTTTGTCGCACTTTCAATTTCTGACTTTAGCTCATCTGTCAGTTTTCCCTGTTCTTCAATAAGCCGTGTAACTTCTTCCTTTCGCTGAGAAAGGTTTTGTACATAATTCCATTGATCTTCAATTGCTTTAATTTGCACTTCATCTAGTCCGCCTGTCATTTCTTTTCGATAGCGGGCGATGAACGGAACAGTATTTCCATCTGCTAATAATTGAATTACTTGCTCTATAGGCTTTACAGCAATGCCGGTTTCTTTTCCTACCAGCTGAATATGTTTATCACTCAAAACGAGTCCTCCTCATCTGTCGATCTACCTTATATTGTATCAAACCTTACACACTTAATAAGGGATCTTATTCATGAATTTTTCCAAGAATAAGATCCCTTTATTTATAACTCATGGCAATAAGTGTCGTATCGTCATCAATACTATTACCATAAAGCTCTTTATATTGCTGAGTCATTACTTCCGGATTTGTTGAATTTATATGCTTTGCCGATAATTTCCGATCCTGTACACCGTCGGAAAACATAAGAAACATCATTCCTCGTTCAGCTTTGCCTCGGCTCACACGTAATTTTCGAGGGTATCCGGCCAAATATCCTGCAAGCGGAATATTTCGGCTCCTTTTCCCTTCCTGATCTATGATAATAATTCCGATATTCCCAATAGAGGAATAGGAATAGGTTTGTTCCGTAAAGTCGATATTAAGTATGCCTAGCACAACTCCGCGTTTGCCAAGTAAAGCATCATTGCATTTAGTAATAATCGACTCAATCTCCAAGTCAGGGTACTTTTCAATAACATCCATAACAGCCTGCGAAGATTCGCTTGCCAGCTCTCCGCTTCCTAAACCGTCCGCAATCGCACATACAAACTTTCCATCTGTCTCTTTGTAGTAATAACTATCTCCACAATAATAATTCCCTTTTTTCGCCTTCTGATAAATGGAGACAGCTACTTTAGCTGCAGAGTCCGCTTCCACTAAAAAGCCTCAACCGATTCTGCCTGTAAGGCTTCTTTTAGTTTTCGAAGAGCTCGACGCTGAAGGCGAGAAACGTGCATTTGTGAGATACCCAGCCTTTCTCCGGTATCTTTTTGGCTCAAATTCTCAAAATACGTACACTGAAGAATTTCCTGTTCGCGTTCACTCAAGATGGGCAATACTTTCTGAAGCAGCATTTTCTGATCAATTTGATCATAGCCGCCTTCCGGATTCCCAATCAGGTCAAGAATCGTCACTGTACTTCCATCTGAATCCGCTTCAATTTTCCTATCAACAGAAAGAGCTTTATAGCTTTTGCCCATTTCCATTGTTTCCAGTACATCTTCTTCAGAAACTTCAAGATAATCAGCAATTTCAAGAACAGAAGGGGAACGCTGCAAGTCGCTTGTCAGCTCTTCTGCTGCTTTTTTTATCTTTGGACCAAGTTCTTTAATCCGACGCGGAACGTGTACACTCCAAGTTTTGTCGCGGATGAAACGTTTTATTTCTCCAATGATTGTCGGTATTGCAAAAGATTCGAATGATTTCCCAAACTCAGGGTCATACCGTCGAATCGCAGCAAGCAGACCTAACATCCCCACTTGGACAAGGTCCTCATGAATCGTACTGTTTTTTGAATACTTACGGGCAATGGATTCGACTAAATCATTATAAGTTAAGACGATTTTTTCCTGGATTTCTTCATCTCTTGGATTTTCTTGTAAAAATGCGATCCATTCATAAACCTCATCATTGTGATGTTGAGATTTTGTCGCCATCCTGCCCCACCTCATTTTCATGAAGGTATTTTGTCATCAAGACAATAACTCCATATTTGCTGTTAATCTCAACTTTATCCATAAGGGCATCAATTAAGAAAAGTCCGAACCCGCCTTCCCGCAGTTCGCCGATATCATCATTGTGCTGGTAAGGTCCGATATCTTCCTTAATTTCACCCAGATTAAAGCTTCCGCCATGGTCGGCTACCATTACTTCAAGGCGGTCCTTATAAACTCCAAAGCCGATGGTGATCTCACCTTCGCCTGTTTCCTTATAAGCATGCTTCACAGCGTTCGTAATCGCTTCAGAAATCGCTACCTTTAAATCTTCAATTTCTTCATAACCAAACCCCATACGATTAGCGATTCCAGAGGTACTCAAGCGCACAACACCCACATATTCAGCTTTAGCAGGAACTTTCACCTCAACAAAATCAAATGATTCCATGATTACATTCCACCTTGTACTTTATTCTCAATGTCCATAATCTCGGTTAATCCAGTGATTTTAAACAAACGGTAAACTCTATCCTGCATATTCACAAGCTTTAAAGAAGTGTCATGCTCCTTTGTAGATTTAAGAGCGCTGATAAAAACACCAAGCCCTGTAGAATCCATATAGTTTACGTCCTGCAGGTCTACTTCCACTGTCTGGCCGTTTTCTTTAGTAAGAGGGAGCAGCGTATCTTTCAGCTTCGGTGCTGTAAATGCGTCTACCTCTCCGGAAAGTGCCACTCCGGCTATATTTTCTTTATTTGTAACATCAATTGTTAAATTCATCTCGTATGCCTCCCCTTGAATCTTAAAAAAGTTCAGTAGAGTAAAAATACCCGGTCGGATATTATTCTAAACCTTTCTCTTTAAAATTATTAATGTAAAATCATCTCGCAGGTAGAAATCCTGCAGCCGCTCAAAATGCTTATACACTTGCTCGACTGTTTCCTGAGCCGGGAGATGAGAATATTTTCTAATAATCTCAAGGACCTCATCTTCTTCTATAAAGCGGTCCCCCTGCCTGCACTCTGTTACACCGTCCGTAAGCAGTATCACCATATCACCAACATTAATCTGCTGAGAGCACTGCTCGTAAGTAGCTTCAGATGAGACACCCAGGACAAGTCCTGAAGCGTCGATTTCTTCAAACTCATCCTTCTGACTATTGTAGTAATAACCAGGCTCATGGCCGGCAGAGGAAAATCTGAAGACGTGATCCTGCATATTATATAATCCGTAAAACATCGTAACAAACATACTGGCATCCACGTTTCGTTCCACCACGCGGTTTAAACTGCCTAAGATGACACCAGGATCCATCAAGTTTTCAGGAAAGCTGTCCATTGAATATTTAATCATGGACATACAAAGTGCAGCAGGGACGCCTTTACCAACTACGTCAGCAATGGCTATACCAAGAGAACCATCTTCATCTTTTACGAAGTGATAATAGTCTCCGTTCATCTGCTTAGAGGGGACGCTTACCGCTCCTACTTCCAGACCGTCAAACTCCGGTTTTTCTGTAGCAAGCAGCGTCTGCTGCATATTAGCAGCAACAGAAATTTCCGACTTCAGTTCAAGCTGTCTTTCCCTCAGAGCCTGATACTCTTGATAAGCCAATCCATAAGAAATCATCGTCTCTAGAAGGAAATCCATGGAAGACTGAATATATTCAGGCATATCAGGGTATAGTTGCTGTAAAGACTCAATGTGTACATTAATTATTTCTTCGGGAGAAATGTTCTGCTGCATTGAGTGCTTACTAAATTGTTCAGCCTGATAAAGAGCCTGCTCATCTTGTGTCTTTATATATTGGTGCATTAATTCTTTATAATTTTCCAAATCGAGTTTAAGCGTACTCATCGTATCCCCCCTCTATCGGAGCCATTTAACGACTTTGATTTCGGTCCCCTTGCCATATTCAGAGAATATATTAAAATCATCCATTAATCTTTTTACCCCCGGCAGCCCTGCTCCAAGACCGCCCGATGTGGAAAATCCGTCTTCCATTACTAGGCTTAATTCTTTAATTCCGGGTCCATCATCCATCGCAATAATGGTGATCCCTTTTTGATTCATATCTTCAATTGGTTCAAAGCAGATCTTTCCTGTCCCTGCATACAAATAAATGTTTCTCGCTAATTCGGAGATAGCGGTCGCAATTCTGGCCTGGTCCACTGTTCCAAAGCCAATCTTTCTGGCAATATCACGGCCAAGCTGTCTTGCGCCTACAATATCCCACTCTTTTTTGATATTGACACAGGATTGGATATCCATTCTCACTCCTCCAATTCCTGTCGCAGTTTGATCAATCCTTGTTCAAGATCCAGGGCAGTTGGGACATCCTGCAAATGAATTCCCAGGTCAATTAAAGTCATGGCTACAGCAGGCTGGATTCCAGTGAGAACCACTTTGGCCCCCATTAGGTCAGACATTGTGACTACATCACCAAGAACCTTTGCGATAAAGGAATCAATAATATCAACAGACGTTAAATCGATGACAACGCCTGTAGATCCACTTTCATGAATTTTACTTAATAAATCCTCCTGAAATTGAATGGCCGTTTGGTCGTCCAGATCAATTTGAATCGAAATCAGCAGGTAGTTATGAAGCTTTAAAATAGGTATTCTCACTGTTATCACTCCCCGTCCAGAGAATCAATTAGCTTTTCTATATCTTTTTCTTTATCTTGTGTTTGTTCAATGGTGCGGTTGGTTAATTCCAGGGCCGTTTGGAAGCCTTTGCGAAGCGAGCTCTTTGTAGGGAACTTTCCAAGATCGATCCCCAGATTAACGATCGTCTGCGCAATTTCCGGACGAATACCTACCAGAATGCAGCGTGAACCGATCAGACGCACGGCTTCTGCTGCCTGAATAATGTGATGGGCCACCATTGTATCTACTACTGGAACACCTGTAATATCGATAAGCACAACTTCTGCATTATGCTTAATGACGCCATCTAACAGGTTTTCCATAATAAGTTTAGCTCTTTCTGTATCAATTGTGCCAATCAACGGCATAATTGTTATGTTTTCCATAACAGGAATGAGCGGGGCGGACAGCTCCTGCAGAGCAACTCTCTGCAAAGACACAATGTTTTCCCAGCTTCCCGAAAATTCGTTAACGAGCTTATTTATTACAGGGTCCACCCAGTTATCAACCTGGCGAAGGACCTCCCCGAAGTACTTAGAATCCACCTGATCTGATCGCTGCAGAATAAATTCAGTGATCACCCGGCGAAAGACTTGCATTCCATCAGTTAAGTAACTGAGCGGCCAGCCAAGATTAATCAGACGCTCTGAAAAATCCTCCAGCTCCAACGAAATTCCATCTTTCTCAATACTGGAGAAAATAACGTTAACGAATTCCCTGTTAGTATTTTCAAAAAGCTCGTCCGATATAGACGAAGTATATTCGCTGGACTTCTTGCTGTTCACTTCTTCCAGCCACATTTTTACGATATCATCGCTGTATTCAATAACCATTCCTTTTAATCTCTTGTCCATTAATAAACCTCCACTTAACCCGATCTTATATTCCCCGTTCATAGCTATACAGGTATAATATTAACAAATATGCTGTATTTTTTGTACTCATTAGTTCTATTCTATACTTTTTCCTAACTTCTCGCCAACTCAATAAGTTATTTCAACTATTTACCATACAAAAAGCAAAGCTGCCCTTATCAGGCAGCTTTGCTTAAAAATCAATCAGTCCTAAACTAATTTGTAAGGCTTCATTGACCTGTTTCATCATCGGCTCATCAAGCTGTGTGATTTTATCGGTCAAACGCTGTTTATCAATCGTTCTGATTTGTTCCAATAAGATAACAGAATTACGTTCAAAACCATATTTCTTTGCATCGATTTCAACGTGTGTGGGAAGTTTGGCTTTTTGGATTTGTGCCGTAATCGCGGCGATAATTACTGTGGGGCTGAAACGATTCCCGATATCGTTTTGCAGAATGAGTACAGGGCGCACTCCTCCCTGCTCAGATCCTACAACAGGGGACAAATCAGCGAAATAAACATCTCCTCGTTTGACTATCACCGATTTCACACCCCGCTCACTAATTGCTCCAGGGTGTGATCTGCCTCCTCTTCGGCCTGAAACGCTTCTGAAGCGATGTTAAGATTAATTTTAGCCATTTCCATATAGCCACGTCTCATTGATTCTCTAATATGGCGCTGTTTCTCTTCACGCAGATACATTTTCGTCGCTTTACACATGAAATCGCTCCGATCACTATTTTCCTCTTGAACATGTCCATCTAATTCTACCAAAAGGTTACTCGGAATCCGAATCACAATTTCTCGCATGCTGTCGGACACTACCATACACCTCCACCATCTTCTCCCAAAAGAAACCAGTCTAATTAAATTCCAATTTAATCTTATCATCAGGCCGTGTCTATTGCAAAGGAGTCTTTGGTTTTTTTCGTGAAAGATGTAGCCTGGCGTCAGTATGCTATAGGACTTTCTGCATAAATATCTAACCTATAAAGAATTCTCTACTTCTACTTTATGCCCGTTTTCCAAATACATTCGTGGAATTCTCCGGCCAAGCATACAAGGCACTTCATAATTAATGGTTTCTAAATAACCCGCTACATCATCCGTATGCACTTTTTCATTTCCTTGCTTTCCAATTAATGTAACCTGACTTCCCAAAGAATATTCCTTGTCTAGCTTAATCATACATTGGTCCATACAGATACGCCCTACAATCGGGTGTTTTTTTCCATCAACCAAAACTTCAAAGCCTTGAAGTTTTCGGATCCATCCATCGGCATAACCGATAGGAATAGTCCCAATCCACTCTTCCTTCTTCGCCTGATATGTCGCTCCGTAGCTTAAACTGTCTCCAGGATTTACTTTTTTAACGTGTACCAGTCTGCTGTGCAGGGACAAAACGGGTTTTAAGTCAATCGGCTGTTCTTCTTTTACATCAGGTGATGGATAAAGCCCGTACATACTGATTCCAAAACGTACGAAGTGTTTCATCTGTTCTGGAAACCGCATGCTTGCCGCACTGTTCCCTGTATGCATCTCCACTTCATCCGGCCAGTTTGCTTTTAAATAAGCTGCCATTTGATCAAAACGCTTCACCTGTTCGTTATAGTAGAAAGTGTCGTTTTCATCTGCCGTGGCAAAATGGGTAAATACTGCTTCTAATTTCAATTTTTCATGCTGCTTAATTCCCGCAAGCAGCCTGTCCATTTCGTCAGTTGACCGGATACCGATTCTTCCCATTCCCGTATCCCACTTCATATGAAGACGGAGTGGTTTTTTTAAATCCGGAAGTGACTCCAGCCATTCTTCTTGAAAAACCGTAACGGCAATGTCATGTTCTGCTGCGATCACTGCATCCTCCGGCCGCGTCCAGCCCATAACAAGAATTGGAGCTGTCAGCCCAGCTTCCCGAAGCTTTAAAGCTTCATCAAGCAAAGCAACGGCTAGCCGCTCAGCTCCGGCATCCAGCGCCTTTTTGGCCACCTGTATATCGCCATGACCGTAAGCGTTTGCTTTTACAACCGCGTAAATGCCAGTATCGGGCCGCAGCCGCTGTTTTAGTTGTTTTATATTAAATGCAATATGGGACAGCTCTACCTCTGCCCAGGTATCTCTGTAATAATTCTCTGCTGACACTTCCAAGCGCCCCCTGTTCTAAATGCTGTCTTTCTTATTATTGAACGTTAAAAAAAACGTGTCAACTATAGGAAGCGGCGCTTATACATGCTGCCGGTTAGATAACAAATCCTTTTGGTTCTTGACATTTTCCTCTTAGAAAAAAATAAAAGCAGACCGTTAAGCCTGCCTGCATTTTGTACATTTATTTAACCGAATATCCGTTCACCGAATCAGCTACAGCTACTAGTTCTTCCTGTGTCAATTCATTACTGGCAACGTGATAAGTCGTATCTCCCTTAGTCCATTCAAGTTTTTGATTGGATAAGGCACCCACTGATCCATCGGATAACTGCACAAGATCACCATTTACCGCAACCGTTTCTCTGGCACTTGCCGGCTGCGTTACAGCTGATTCCTGGATTAGTGTAAAGTCTTTTTCTCCTTTATACGTCATAATGGTTCTTGTACCATTCTCTGTCGTTACTTCCTGTTCATCAAAAAGACTGGAGCCAAAGGTTTCTTCAGGATAAAGAACTTCAGCGTCAGCAGACTCTTCAGATGATTCCTCTGGTTCTGTCGGCTGCTCTTCTGTTGCGTTTACGGCCGTATCTTCTGTACTGCCCATCGCCATGTTTTCATCGACATCAAAGTCTGTTTCCTTAAAGGAATCGTTCTGAGCAAAGTTAGAGAACTGTACTTCTACGATGGAGGCTGAATCTTTATCCAGTACTTTGACCATGACAGGCGCGTATGTTTTCTTATCGAAGTAAACTTCCTGGAATGGCAGTGACTGATTGTTTTGGTAGTTGGTTTTCGTCTTAAAGACGTAATGATTGTCCGTCGTATTAAACTCGGCTTCACTATCGGCTTTTATGTCTCTAATCAGTGAGTCGAGCAAGTATGGCTGGCTTGTGTTTTCCGGCCAGTCGCTCTGGAATTTGAAACTCTTATTCAGCGCCGGTGTAAGTACAAACACACCGCTGTTATTCTTTAGGATGATTTGACTGCCTTTTTCATCTCGATCACTGGCAAGCTCCACTTTATAGAAATCTTTCTTTTTGTGGGAGATTTGAATCTGATATTTTTGATCTTCTTTACCGGTTTTCATCGTCATCGTTGCGTCTGTTTTATAACCAGCCATCTCCGCCTGCTGTTCTTCGAGTTTTTTCACGACATCTTCTCTGGATTGTTCTCCACAAGCACTGAGCACAAGAAGGAAAGTCATGATCATTAAGAAAAGGATCGGGAAACGCTTCATCTTGATTTCAACTCCTTTGTCTCTTCTCTGATGACAAAGGGAACGTTACCCAATGGATGATTTAAGAAAATGTACGAAGTGTCTGGGACAGCCCTTCAATCAGGTCACTGGCCAAAAGCCCTCTCATCGAATGCTCTTCAGCGGTTAAGTGTTCAGCGGTCAGACCGTGAATCACACAGCCATTGGCTAAAGCGTCAAACACAGAATCGGATTGCAGCATGAGAGCCAGCAGCACTCCTGACAGTACGTCTCCGCTTCCGCCTTTTGCCAGCCCGGCATTTCCCGACGTATCGACACGCTGTCTGCCATCCGGGGCAGTGATTATCGTGTTCGGTCCTTTGAGCACAACATATACTCCATAACGACGGGCAAAATCTCGGCTGATGGAATAAGGAGAAGCGAGAATCTCTGGAATCGAATGGCCGGTTAAGTGAGCAAATTCCCCAGGGTGCGGAGTTAAGACGATCGGACGGTTCGGACCAGGCATGGTTCCTAACTTTTCTTTAAAATGGTAGAGTCCGTCTGCATCGATAAGCAGCGGGCCTTCCGTCCCATTGATAAGCTCATCTAGTAAAAAGGAACTCTTTTCCTCTCTGCCGATTCCCATACCGAAAGCCACACCGTTAAACCCTGAAAAATCAGCAGCCTCCGCTCCGATAGGCAGATACGTTGCTTCCCGGACAAACGATGAGACGAGCGGGACAGCCTCTTCAGGTGTGGCTACTGTCAACAAGCCGATACCGCTTCTCAGCGCCGCCCTTGCCGTCATGGCAATTGAGCCAGGCATATGAAAGGCGCCGCCTACGGCTAATCCTTTGCCATGGCTGCCTTTATGAGATAATGCTTGTCTGTCAGGCAAGGTCGCTTTCACATCATCCGCTGTCCAATGGCTGCATTGAGGATTGGAAAGAATAGTAGAAGGCAGACCGATTTCAACAACCCTCCATTCGCCATAAAAAGGGCTTGTATGTTCAAGGAACACACTCTGCTTCGGGGCCGCAATGACTGCCGTAAAATCGGCTTGAATGCCTTTAAAATCATTTATTCCTTCGTCAGCTGGCACACCGCTTGGAATATCAACAGCAATCGTATAGGCCTGATGTTCATTAATGATAGGAACAATTTCAACAAAGGGCGGCCGAAGACTTCCCTTCACCCCAATCCCTAACATCGCATCAATAATGACATCAGCCTTATGCAGCTCTTTTTCCCATGATGAAAGATCCTCAAAAGGGTGAACGGTATACCCTGATTGGACATACAGTTTTTTATGAACAAGCGCATCCCCTTTAATTTTTTCATCTGGCACGACCTGCCAGGCCTGTACATGATAACCGCGATTTTTTAGAGTTCGTGCGATAACAAAGCCGTCCCCTCCATTATTTCCTCCGCCGATTAATACCATTACCTGATCATTAGGCTGAATCTTGCTTTCCAGCTCTTCGCATACAGCACGGCCGGCGTTTTCCATAAGCATAGATCCCGGCATTCCAGCCGTCTCAATAGCGAGGCGATCCCATTCGTACATTTCCTGTGCGGTCACAATATCCATTCGTTCCCTCCTACCCGCATTACCATGCTATGAATAAATGTATGTAAATATGTCCACTCACACTTCCTCCAGGACGACTTGAGCGACGGCCTGATGCCGGCTGTGAGAAATAGCAGCCCAGATGATGTAATTATCAAAGCCTGATACTTTCATCTGTGGCGCTCCTTTAGCATCAGGAAGCACTTCCATGTCCTGAAAGCTTAATCGGCCAATGCCAGTACCCACCGCTTTAGCAAAGGCTTCTTTCACCGCAAATCGGCCGGCTAAGAACTCTACCTGCCGCTGGCCATTTAAGTTATGAAAAATCCGCTGCTCTTCTTCAGTTAATATTCGTTGAACCAATCGTGGATTTCGACTTATACTTTCATTAATACGCTCGAGGTCAATCAAATCCACACCAATACCTTTAATCATGTTCATCTTCCCTTTTCATTAGATGTTTGTAGTATACCCGATCTTTCCCATGTTAAAAAAGAATACTAGATTAGAATTTTGATTATAGTAGAAATAGAATACTTTTTAAAAAGGAGAACCCGCTCATGTTTGTTCGCACGGAAAGCTTTCAGGAATTTTTAAAATTTTATCCGGTCGTTTCAATTCTCGTTGCCATCAACCTCGGCTTATGGCTGTTTATAGATATATTACAGTTAGGGCCGGCCTTGGAATTTTACCGATTTGGCATTGGGAATAATTATTTACTGGGGCAAGGAGAATGGTGGAGAATCATCACCCCGATTTTTTTACATGGCGGCTTTACTCACGCGCTGTTTAACTCATTCTCGCTTGTATTATTCGGCCCCGCCTTAGAGCAGATGCTCGGCAGAGTTAAGTTTATCATTGTTTATATGGCAGCTGGAGCGTTCGGTAATATCGGTACTTATTTAATTGCTCCTGACGCCTTCTATCTTCATCTCGGAGCGTCTGGAGCCATATTCGGTCTTTTTGGTGTTTATCTATTTATGTTTTTCAATCGAAAAGAGCTTCTTGGACCGGCTAATTCACAGATTGTCATGGTTATTTTGATACTCGGCCTGTTTATGACGTTTACTCGCCCTGGGGTTAATGTATGGGCGCACCTGTTTGGTCTGATTGGCGGTTTCGCCCTGGCTCTTCCGCTCCTTAAAGGAGCACGGCCGTTTTCACTCTGGCAGAACCGGGCCAAACATTCTAACAACAGTGGGGATATTGCTTTTAATCCGAATCGGTGGAAGCGGAAGCAGACGTTTAATACTTACGGTAAATATATTTTCTGGGGAGCGATTATCTTTCTTGTGGCTCTCGCTTTGTTTAGCAGGCTTTAAGTCCTTCCAGTCAGTATCAGTAAAAAGCCCTTGGAATTACTCCGAGGGATTTTTTTAGGGAAGAGCTTTTCATTTTAGGATGAGCATAGACTGTGCCATTTACTATAGTAAGAGAAACAAGGCTGGGAAATAACTCGCATTCCGCGGGGAGCCGATGAGCTAGCTCGTTCCACTCGCGGCTCTCATCCTGGCTCTATCTCCCTGCAGGAGTCTCGCCATTCCCCAGCCTCTTTACCGTTGAGGGTGGAAACGGAACTCTGTAGTTTCAGTAACCGTTCTAATGAAAATAGGCTTTCCTTACCCAATGTTCCGTTACACAAAATAAGATAAAGGGCCAGGGGAAACGGCGAGACTCCTATGGGAGGATAGAACAGTGTGAGATCCTGGAAGGCTAAAAGCCCGAGGAAGCTCACCGTTGCCCAAGGTTTCTAAAACAAGATTAACGGCTCAATCATCCTCTTTAAGCAAGAATCAAAGATAAGCAAAAAAATCCCCCGGAAAAAACTTCCCGGGGGATTTTTCTTAGTTATTTAGTTAGAGCTTCTGTTTTTCTGGAAACTTCTGTTGCTCTTCCCTTTGAAATTACGGGATTTTTGTTTATTAAATGGACGCTTGCCATCTTTACGATATGGCTTCTTGCCGCTGCTGCCTTTTCCTTTTCCACCGCCGCGCTGGGCACCCTTCACACTGATCGGCTGCACAGAGCTTAGACGGACAGGAACTTCACTGCGCTCTTTCGTCATCAATTTCAGAGCAGCAGCTATGATTTCGGAAGCATCATGCTGTTCTAAAAGTTCATTCGCAGAGTTTTGGAACTTGGAAAGATCCTGCTGCTCCATAGTCTCTACCAGGTTTTCAACAGCTACCTGCTGCTGACCACGGCGAGCTTCATCAGAAGATGGAACGCTCATACGTTCAACTTGCTTCTTCGTCAACTTCTCAATTAAGTTAAGCTGTGCTTTTTCCCGCGGAGTGACAAAAGAGACGGATATCCCTTTACGTCCAGCACGTCCCGTACGTCCAATACGGTGGACATAGCTTTCAGGATCCTGCGGAATGTCAAAATTATAAACATGGGAAACATCTGAGATATCCAGGCCACGCGCTGCTACATCTGTAGCTACAAGGATTTCGATACGGCCTTTTTTAAATTTATTCAGCACAGACATCCGCTTGCCTTGCGTTAAATCTCCGTGGATTCCTTCAGCACGAAAGCCTCTAGCCTGCAGTCCATCAGACAGCTCATCGACACGGCGCTTCGTGCGGCCGAATACGATCGCTAAAGCTGGAGCTTGAATGTCGAGCAGGCGAGTCAGAGTATCGAACTTATGCTTTTCAGGGATCTCCACATAATACTGTTCAATATTTTCGACCGTCATTTCTTTTGCTTTTACTTTTACTTCTTCTGGACTCTTCATAAGAGTTGTAGCGATATTACGGATTTCTTTAGGCATTGTTGCTGAGAAAAGAAGCGTCTGACGATGCTCCGGCAATGCTTTAAGAATATCACGGATATCATCGATAAAGCCCATGTTCAGCATTTCGTCTGCTTCATCGAGTACCGCTGTGTGCACGTTCTCCAGTTTGATGGTTTTACGGCGAATATGGTCGAGAAGACGTCCAGGAGTTGCTACAACTACATGGTTGTCTTTCAATGCACGGATTTGACGATCCATATTGGATCCACCATAAATAGGAAGGGTACGAATCCCTTTAAATTTACCCAGACGGTTGATTTCTTCAGCCACCTGAATGGCAAGTTCACGTGTTGGGGCTACAACAAGCCCCTGAACTTTGCGAATATCCTTATCGATTTTTTCGATCATCGGAATACCAAACGCTGCTGTTTTTCCCGTACCAGTCTGTGCCTGGCCGATGACATCTTTGCCTTGTAACCCAAGTGGTATTGTTTGCTCTTGAATCGGTGTAGTTTCTTCAAAACCCATAGTGTCTAATGCTTTTAAGACAGGCTTTGACAAACCTAATGAATTAAATGTTGTCACTTCCATACTCCTTTATATATATAAAATGAAACTTCGTTCTCTAAAACGGGCAGTTGATCGTATCATTAAGGAGATGCAGAATCCTCCGTTTATGCTCCGCTTCAGCTGCAAGGGAGACCGCCCCTGTCAGATCACGAAATCGTCTACCTCTATTATGATTAGGACATGTAAAAAAAGCCTCCAGTATATTTCTGCTACGGAGAGGCTTCCAAAAACCCTGCCTGATAGATTCATTCATCATAACACACATAGCATAATTAATTCTACACATTTTTGTTATGCTTTTCAATCGTATCAATGATAAAATTAAGAAAGCCATTTAATTGTAAAGGGGGATGTTCCTATGGAAAAACCTCCATTTCATCCATATATTCTTTTATTTATCGGTGTTTTATCCATTTCAACCTCAGCCATATTTGTAAAATTAGCCGGGGACGCTCCAGCATCCATTACTGCTTTTTACCGATTGTTTATCGCCTTTTTAATCCTTGCCCCCTATGTAGTCGCTAAGCATATGAAAGATTTTTTAAACATTCAGTGGAAAGACTGGGTGTTTGCAGGAATGTCAGGAATTTTTCTGGCTCTTCATTTTATTTTGTGGTTTGAATCATTAAATTATACTTCTGTCACTAGCTCTGTCGTATTAGTTTCCATGCAGCCAATTTTTGCCTTTGTTGGAACGTTCTTGTTCTTTCATGAAAGATTTTCAGCAGGAGCCGTACTCAGTATGCTGATCGCCATCACCGGAAGCGTCATCATTGGCTGGGGAGATTTTCAGGTAAGCGGAATTGCATTACTTGGAGACTTACTTGCACTTTTAGGAGCTGTAACTGTAACCGGTTATTTCCTTGTAGGCCAAGACTTAAGAAAAAGGCTTTCCCTTACCTCCTATACATTTGTCGTTTATGGAGTAGCCGCTCTAAGTCTGTTGATTTATAATATTGCCTTACAGGTGCCTTTGGCAGGTTATTCATCTGATCAGTGGATGGTATTTTTAGCACTTGCCATTATCCCAACTTTTTTCGGACATTCTATATTTAACTGGTCCTTAAGGTGGGTGAGTGCTTCAAAAATTTCAATGAGTATTTTAATTGAACCCATTGGAGCTTCCATATTAGCGTACGTTATCCTGGATGAAATTATTTCTTCCTCCCAGTGGCTTGGCGGTTCCATCGTATTATTTGGATTGATGCTCTTTATTATCAGCACAAAAAAAATGAGGAAGCCCAAAATAACCCACCTTCCGGAAAAAGGTGAATAGTTTTTTTGTTATCCAAAAACAGATAAATAATTAACTTTTGAGAGCAGGTGAAGAAATGGTAATTCAAATGATTATTGATGGCGGAGCAGACCTGCCACAATCTATGATCGATAAGCATCAACTAAAAGTCGTACCCCTTAATATCCATTTTGGGGAAGAACAATATAAAACAGGTGTAACGATGGACTTGCCCACCTTTTACAAAAAGCTTGAAGAAACGGATATCTGGCCGTCTTCCTCCTCACCAAGCCCGCAGGATTTTTATGAAAAATATAAAGAAGTGGACACGGCCCAGCCTATCCTCGTCCTCGCCCTGACGCAAGGCTTAAGTTCAACCTATAACAGCGCACGGATTGGACGTGATATGCTGCTTGAAGAAGAACCTGATCGAGAGATTGCCGTTTTAAACACGAAGACCGCTTCCTGCGGCATTGCCCTGTTGGTTGATGAAGCTGCAAGAAAAATAGAAGAAACCTCTGATTTTTCAAGTATAGTCGCACATATGGAAAAGAGGATCGAGCAGACAACAACACTGTTTGTACTTAAAACACTTGAGAACGTCATCCGCGGGGGACGGCTCGATCGTGTGAAAGGCACGATTGCCAAGACACTTAATATAAAGCTGTTAATGAAAGCTACTGATGATGAGGGGTCTATTGATGTTACAGAAAAAGTACGCGGGAATAAAAAAGCGATCCGCCGTTTCATCGAGCAAATCGGGGAATATGCCCATCAATTTGAAAATAAAGTGATTGCCTTATCTCACAGTAATGATGAAGCCTATGGAAAGAAAATTCTACAAATGATTAAAGAAAAATATCCTTTCAAAGATTCAATATTTACAGAAACAGGACCTTTAATATCAACCTATGCCGGAGACGGCGGTCTTGTTATCGCCTTTTTCCGCGATGATCAGGACAGGTAATGGAAAATCCACCCTCTAAATGACGGGGTGGATTTTTTCTTAAAAAATTATAGGTCTACGGCAAATTTCAGAACATTCTCGAATAAGACGTCACAATCTTCTCCGTGACAGATTAAATGCTTCGATTTCGGCAGAAACACTACTTCTTTTACAGGCGATTTAATCTCTTTCTCAAGGAAGTTAGCTGCTTTACTTGGCACCATCCCATCAAGCTGCCCTTGCATTATCAGCGTTGGGCATTGAATATCTTTTAAATATGGTTTCGTAAATTCCACACAGCGCATAAACTCGAGGCTGGAGAGTAAATGAGTCTGGGTAACCTTCGTCCGGTAACGCAAGTATAAATCATTTGAAGACAATACCCCTTTCCAAGCATCCCCTGCCATTCCGAAAATGTCTTTAACCATTTGACTGAAACTAATATATTTTAAAGCTGCTGAGAGGAGAATCAGCCGGTCTACTTTATACTTAGCTGCCAAATAAGAAGCAATCATTCCGCCCATCGAAAAACCGATTAAAACGATATGATCGTATTCTTTTTTTAATTCAATGAGAGCGAGCTCCGCCGTCGCGATCCACTCCTGGTAATAGTGGCCTCTTAAATTAAGGCGCTCTCCATGGCCAGGCAATGTTGGGGCCTCAATGTGCCATTTGGTGTACTCTTTTAAATAGTCGACGAGTGGTTCCACTTCGGCCGGACTTCCTGTATATCCATGAATACATAAACAAGCCGTTGACAATTTCTTCACCATCTTTCCTCATTTTGAAACATATACCCTCTTCAAGTGTAGTCCTTTATATCTATTATCATATAGATCTTTACCTATGTAAAAAGGGAGCGTTTTTAGCGCATCCCTTTAACAAACGTTCCTATTCCTTTAACCACCGGGGAAACCTGCTTAATCGTCTGCATGACCTGCCCTGTCGTATTCATCATTTTGTTGAAATCCAGCTGGCCTTCATCATCCTGGAAATATGACATCAAGTTCTTTTTTGTGTATCCATTGGCTTCCCCTTCATTGTAACCTCCATACCCATAACCATACATGTAGGAAGGGTCGTATGCCTGCTGCCAGCCATACATTTGATTAGTCCCCGCACTGCTGTCCTGTGCTGAAAAAGCCGGCTGTGCTTGAGGAATGGTGTAAGGCATATAAGATGTCTGCTGTGTCTGATTCATATCCTGGGTTGTATAAGGAATAAAGTTTCTGTACATCTGCTGATAAGAAGGGGTATAGGGTGGCTGCCAATAATAATTATTTGAGTTTGAATACATAAGAAGTCCACCTTTGCTAATTACTACTACAGCCTATGCCCATACCCTATATAAAGTGTAAAAAAAACAAGTGATTATAAAATCACTTGGTATTTTATGAAAAGTTATAATGATTAAGATGCTGGTATTGTTCTTTATCTTGAATGCCAAATATTCGCTTAAGCTTTCGCTCCTGGTAACCGAGCACTTTCTCATCGTCAATAAAAGTTGCCGGTGTACCGTATACGTTCTGTCTTTGAAGTTCTTTAAAGTAGGTTTTATTCTCTGAGATATTTTTCTCTTCAAAATCGATATCCCATTCCGAAAGCTTTCCTATGACCTTCTCACATTGAGAGCACCCGTTACTTGTATAAACAACAACTTTATGCTGACTCATAGTTGAACCTCCTTTACCTGACCTGCACTCTGTGTCACCATTTTAATACCCGCCTCATTTACATAATAAACATCTTCTTGACACATCACTGTAATAATCATCGAATATCCTCAATCAACTGATCTCCGGAGACTAAATCGTAACTTTTTTGCTCTGATTCAGGAACTTCCAGCAGATGGACAATGGCCGCAGCCACATCTTCTCTTGGAATATCCCCAAAATCATCTATATGTTCCTTCAATGTCACCTTTCCTGTCCCTTTATCGTTGGTGAGCATTCCCGGCCTGACAATTGTATAATTAATTCCCGCTTGTCTTACATGTTCATCTGCTCGGTGTTTTGCAAACAGGTAATGACGAATTTCTACAGGGGCTGACTCCGGTCGGTCTGCAGCCATTGAGCTTAACATAATAAAACGCTGAACCCCATAAGCTTTCGCTTTTTCAATCGATTTTATGGCACCCTCCTGGTCTATAAGAATCGTTTTGTCGGGACCCGTATTCGGTCCAGACCCTGCAGCAAAAATGACTGCATCTATATTATAAAAAGCATGATCGATTTCTTTTTCAAGGTTAGCAAGCACCGTAGAAGCTCCCTGTTCTTCAAAGTAAGGCACCTGATCCGTATCTCTAACCATTGCTACAGGCTCATGACCGTTTTCCATTAACTTCTGAACAATATTCTTTCCTACTTTACCATTGGCTCCAATAACTAATACGCGCAATTCTGCCGCCCCCCTCATTAATTTACAAAATATACCTTTTATTTTCCCGGAATTTGCAGAATTTAAACACCGCTCCTAAAATAAAAAGCCGCCTGTATCCAAAGAGATACAGGCGGTATAATCAGCTTTCCAGCCACTGGTTATATAAATTCTCAATTCTCCTTTTCAAGGTATGACGTCTATTTCCTGATTCTTCAGAAGCCAGCTGATTCTCTAACTCCTCAATTTGCTGTTCATAGCTTTTCATTTGTTTTTCATGGCTTCTCGTTTGCTGCTGTTTATGTGTTTTTTTGACTTCCTTCTTTAGTCTATTTTCTTCAAGCAGTTCTTCCCAGCGGCTGCGGGTTTGCTGATAGTTTCCTAAAAAACGGTGAAGCTTGCCGTCGACTAAGTAGGCAGTTTCATTAAAGCACTGATTTAAAAAGTAGCGGTCATGCGATATTCCAATTATGGTACCAGAGAACCCTTTTAAAGCTTCTTCAAGCACTTCCTGTGATTCAATATCTAAATGGTTGGTCGGCTCATCCAAAACGAGCAGGTTAATTCCTATATGCATAAAAACAGCTAACTGCAGCCTCATTCGTTCCCCACCGCTTAAGTGGCCGATATTTTTAAACACATCGTAGCCATAAAACATAAAGCCTGCGAGGATGTGGCGGGCCTGCCCTTCAGTTACAATGACATGTTCTCTGAAATAATCAATCAGTCGGCAATTGTCTTCAATCCCCTGAAGCGGGTGCTGAGGAAGATAGCCCACTTGAATGGAGGAACCTTGTTGAACTTTCCCCTTATCTGCCTTGAGCTCACCGAGCAGAATTTTTATAAAAGTAGACTTACCGCTTCCATTTGTCCCAATGACAGCCAGCCGATCCTGAAAGCGAAGGTGCAGAGAAACATCTTTAAGAACATGGTTATCATCAAAACTGATACCAACATTTTCAGCAAGCAGTACGTTCTCCCCGCTTCGCTCCTTCATTTCCAGAGCCAGGTTCATGCGTTTTGGATCAATTATCGGCCGATCCATTTTCTCCATGCGCTCAAGAGCCCGCTCCATACTTTTCGCCTTTTTAAAAAGTTTCTCATTCGGAGGGTTGGCTTCATTCGCCCACTGCCGCAAACGCCGGATGGCTTCCTTCATTTTTTTAATCTTCTTCTGCTGCTCCTGGTACTGGTGAAATTCCGCCAGCAGCTTCTCTTCTTTCTGCTTCTCAAAAGAGCTGTAATTTCCTTTGTAACGCTCTGTATCACCTGATTCAACATCAATGATGGTGTGTACGACAGCATCAAGAAACTCCCGGTCATGCGAAATAATGCATACAGCTCCCTTGTATTCCTGCAAGTACTTTTCAAGCCACTCAATCGCATGAAGATCCAGGTGGTTTGTCGGTTCATCAAGGAGAAGGATATCCGGTTTTTCGAGCAGTATTTTTCCGAGAGACAGCTTTGTTCTCTCACCGCCGCTTAAGCGGCTGACCGGCTGATCCAGCAAATGATGGATGTGAAGTCCGTGTGCGACCTTCTGTACCATGGACTCCATTTCATATCCGCCTTTTTCCGTAAATTGTTCCTGTATTTCACCGTATTTCTTTAATGCTTTTTCCAGGCAGTCTGGATCAATCATTTCCTTCTCAAGCTTCTTCATGTCATCGAGCATTTGATGAAGTTCCTTAAATGCACTCATCAAATAAGCCGTTCCGTTATCATCAAATGTTTCTGAAATCTGCTTCAAATAACCAATTGTGAGTCCTTTCTTAATAAACAGATTCCCGCCGTCAAGCGATTCTTCCTTTGTGATCAGCTTAAATATTGTGGTTTTTCCACTCCCGTTTCTACCGACTAACCCGACTTTCTCTCCTGCATCAATTTCAAAGTTCAGGGATTCAAAAATAACTTTTCCCCCGATTATTTTATAAGCATCTTTCAGCGTAATATTCATTTGTTTTCCTCCTAAAGGCAAACAAAAAAAGCCCAAGGCCTCACAGGACCTTCGGCTTTTAGACGTTCGCAGTCTGAAATAAGGTATGAGACGTTATCATTTTTTCTATTTAACTGCTAAAAATGGGCATACTTCCCCCTTGTACAGTTAAATCATGAAAAAGCGCACGATTGATATATAATAATTCACGATCAATAACGTGCTTTGATAACATCCTTCATACCTCCTTTCTCTGCCTTTAGTTGATTATAGTATAACGCAAATGAACAAGGTGTGCTAGTTCAATTTAGCCGCATAAATCCCGAGCTTTTTCAACAGTTCAATGGCCTGCTTCTTTTCCTCATCTTTCAGACCATCGGTAATCTTCTCGATCTGCTGCCAATGATCAGGAAAAATGTCGTGCAGGAGCTGTTTCCCCGTATCATTAATTGACGCATACGTAATCCTTCGATCATTCGGATCAGGAACTCTTTCAATGTAACCTTTTTTCTCAAGCTTATCTACAACGTACGTAATACTGCCGCTGGCAAGTAAAATCTTTTCCCCAATTTTTTGAAGCGGCTGTTCTCCTTCATGATACAGCAGCTCCAATACTCCAAATTCGGTCGGATTGAGCCCGTATCTTTGAATATCGTCTTTTACAAGGTCCGAAATTGCGCGATTCGCTTTGGATAAGACAACAAACAATTTTAATGACGGATCCTGTTTTTTTCTAAGGTATGATTCCTGTTCGTCCATATTCCTCTTCCTCTCATCCACCCTATTTCTTACGTTTAATATAACAAAGAATCAAAGATTCCTAAAGTATTACAGAAAAAAACCCGCTTCCTTAATGTAAGCGGGTTCTTGATTCAAGAAGATTCAGTCTGTGTGCGCCCTTTCTCTACATTTCTCATGACTTCAGGGTCAGGTGAAAGAAAGGTGAAATGATCTTCAAGGACTTTAATGTGTGACGGGGTTGTTCCTTTAATCTCTCCATCCATATCAATTTCCTGAGGTACTTCCACATCGACAAAGATCTCTTTGCCGCTTGCATACGTCAATTCCTGGAAACGTTCAGGTTCGGCAGCTGGATTATTCATGGCGAGAAGCTCCCGAAAAAGAGTAAGGTTTGAATTTTTTATCATTAAAACATCCAGCATATTATCCTCTGGAGTGGAATCAGGGAGCGGCACTTGACGTGTGCCAATAAACCGCCCATTCATAATGAGGATCATTACCGCTTCATCCCTGTACACCTCTCCATCGACTTTTACAGTAAAGCGGAATGGATCAGCCTGATTCATCGTTTTAAAAGCACTGATAAAGTAGCTGAGGACTCCAAAACGGTCCTTCTGATTTTCATCAATATTAGTAGATGTCTCTGTAATTAAACCGATCCCCCAGAAATTAATAAAATAATCATCGTTGGATTGTCCGGCATCCACTTTTACTTCTTGACCGTTAATTACACCGCGGGCCGCCTGCTGCATGTCCTGAGGAGTTCCAAGAACACGGCTGAAGTCATTACAAGTGCCGCCGGGAAGCACTCCAATTACAGGGCGCGGTTCAATTTCTGCTAAACAGTTTATACATTCATGAATGGTTCCGTCCCCTCCCAGAATGAAAAGGACATCAATGGTTGAGGCATATTCACAACAGGTTTTCTTAAACTCGTCCAGGCTTTCTGTCTGGATTACAGTGAGTTCCTTTACCTCTTGAGAGATAATTGGGAGTGTTACTCCGAGATTATCTTCAAGTTCTCCGTTACCTGCGTTTCCGTTATATAAAAATAAACCACGTTCATAACGAGGCATAACTTATCCTCCTTCTGTGCACTTCTATCTAATATTGTTTCCTAAAAACTGGGGTGCAAAACATTATCTGCTTTACCCATAGGCTCCACGAAGGCTGATATTATCTCTTTCTTGAGAGGATAAGGAGAGACCTGTTTTTTAAATTTGTGAGTAGAGAGATTCTCATCTAAAGGGGAAGAGAGTTCCGTTTACCTTGATATAGAAAACCGGGCCAGGGGAAACAACTCGCTTTCCATGGGCGAACGCTGAGCTTCCTCAGGCTAAAGCCTTCCGGGATCTCACCCTGTTCTTTCCTCCCATAGGAGTCTTGTCGTTTCCCCTGGCCCTTTTTCTTTTTGAGAGTAACGGAACATTGAGTAAGAAAAGATCATTTCCTTAATAGTGATTACTGAAAATACAATATTCCGTTTAACGACCAATGGTAAAGAGGCTGGGAAATGGCGAGACTCCTGCAGGGAGATAGAGCCAGGTGAGATCCGCGAGTGTAACGAGCTAGCTCACCGGCTCCCCGCGGAAAGCGAGCTATTTCCCATACTCGATTCCTCTTATACAGTAAACGGAACAGTCTTTTTAAAGAAGCCTCCTGATGGAACACCGAACAAGGGCGAGGCCCCAGAAGGCTTTTGCCTGAACAAACTCAATGTCCGCCCATGGAAAGGGAGTCTTTTCCCAGGCCAGAGTCTCAAAAATAACCAAACGGAATGGGAAATCTCCAGTGAATTAAAGAAGTCCACAGAATTAAGCTTAGACACAAAATACAACATTTCCCACCATGTAAAGCAGTAATTTACCAATTTTTGATAAACTTTCATAGAAAGATTAAAAATTTTCAGTTAAACTAAAGGATACATGGATTGAGGAAGGTGACGTCATGACATACTCTATTAATCTGTTAAAACTTCTCACCCGCAGGCGGGAGCAGATATACGCTTTACAAAAAGCAGAAAAACTAAAAAAAGGCTGGCTCGTGTTCTTTATCTTACTTATTCTGACTCTCCTTACATACATATGGACATCCTGGATTGGTCTGGGTACAGAACCATTATCCGGAGATATAAATATACTCAGCCGTGTTGATTATGAGCTGCATAAGGTTTGGTTTTTGATCGGAAGGGCCGCCTTTTCCGTTGTCCTACTCTTAGGAGTTCTCTACTTCACTCCTTTCATTTACTGGATCTTCTTTGACTTACACTATAAAAAAGTGGTCACTATTCAAATGACTGTTTGGCTTATAATGCTTCTTGAACGTATCACCTGGATACCTCTTATGGTCTTTTTTGGACTGGACTGGTATGTCTCTCCTTTTTCATTTGGGGTGGTTGCATCTTATGTCACTTCTATCGAATGGCTGATTTACTTCTTCGGTTGTCTATCTATTTTTCAGCTTTTTATTATCTGGTTCCAAATTTATTGCATTACCCGTTTATCAACTTCGAGAAAGTGGTGGATCATTACTGGTGTTCTTTTATGGAATCTTATTTTATTTGCGGGAACAGCAGGCTTATCCTATTTTGACCACTCGATCGTTACACTACTTCTTTCCTAAAAGGGTGAATGGTAATGAGGAAGAATCTAAGAAAAAGAATATTACTAGCCGTCCTGCTTCTTTTCACAGCAGCCAATATCCTGCTCCTTTACTTTGACTCTGGGGAGAAAGTGGAAAGAAAGGCTTACATAAACAGCTGGTCCGGTACTTTTACTGATGATTTACAGGAAACATTACATATGCGAGGGGTTTTTGCAGCGGCAGAGAACAGCCCTGTATATTTTGAGGATGAAAATGGCTCCTTTGATGATTTTCTCGTAAATGAAGGCGATGAAATTGCTGAAGGGGATGATCTTTACACGTATCAAGTCACTGACTATGAGCAACAGACAGAGGCATTACAGCTTGAGGCCGGAAAACTACAGGAAGAGATTGCTGCTATTGATACATATGTTCAAGAAATGGAAGCCGCCTCTTTAGAAGAACAAGAGAGCGAATCTTTTGGCATTCCGTCTTCAGGAGAGGATGAGGATAAAGAACAGGATCAAGCTTCTTCGGCCGCCGCCCAAATAATTAAAGATGAAGCCATTGCTGAAAAAATAAAAGAGCGGTCACAGATGGAAGCACAGCTTACGATGGTGGAAGAGGAGCTAGAGCAGCTTACTTCAACAGGACAGACGATAACCGTCCAAAGCCCTGTGGCCGGAGTAGTCACCGGCCTTTCTGAAACTTTAGAGGATCCCTTATTAACCATTTCTTCAACTGACCTTCTTGTCAAAGGGCAGCTGAGGGAGAAATATAGAAAACTTGTGGAAGAACAAATGGCTGCTGCAATAACGCTGGCGGATGACGGGAAATCGACCGAAATGGAAGGTACTGTTACCAAAATTCATACTTTTTCAGATAATACTAATGCTAATAAAGTGAGTAAGTACCCTGTAGAAATTACTATTCCGGAAGTGTCTGAAGAAATACTTCCTGGTTATCATGCGGATGTTGATATTATCACATCAGAATCAACGGATGCTTTAGCAGTGCTTGAGCCTGCTCTCAAAACTGAAGAGCAGCCGTATGTCTGGCAGATGAACAAGGATGGAAGAGTTTATTATAAACAAGTCGAGACTGGACTAAGAGATGACGGACGCATAGAAATCGTGAATGGGATTGAAGAAAATACAAAGCTTGCTGTTTCAGAAAAAAATCACTATCGAAACGGTATCCCTTTTATTACAAGAATGGACCTGGACCAATTACACGTAAAAAAAGTAGGAAAGCAGTCGGCTTCGGTAATTAAAGAAAACCTATTTTTAGGACTGTTTAACCGGTAGCTTGGAATATGAAAAAGGCAGGTGGACCGCCGGTCGGCCTGCTCTTTTTTATATAAAAGTTAACCATCTTTAAAAACCTTTTACCTCTTTAAAAACAGTCCCGTGTTTTAATCTCAGTCTTTTGTTAAAAAACTTTGCAAAAAATCCTTCCTCATGACACGATATAAAAGAAATCGTTGAAAAAGGGGCGGCTAATGATGAAATTAAGTGTACTTGATCAATCCCCTATTCTTTACGGGATGACACCTCAGCAAGCATTACAGCAGACAACAGAGCTTGCCATAATGGCAGATAAATTAGGTTACCACCGGTTCTGGGTCGCAGAACATCACAGTACGCACACACTGGCTGGATCTGCGCCCGAAATATTGGCTACACACCTGCTCGGCCAAACGAAGAGAATCCGAGTTGGAACGGGTGGTATCCTTCTTCCCCATTACAGTTCCTATAAAATTGCAGAAACCTTCAGGCTGCTGGAAACATTATACCCTCAGCGTGTTGATCTGGGAATCGGTCGGGCTCCGGGCGGAATGCCAAACGTGAATCTTGCCCTTAATAAAGGCAGGCTTCCACGCCTCGAGAATTATCCCTCCCAGGTCCGTGAATTAATATCTTATCTTCACGGAGAAGACCCAGAAGGTATGGGCATCCATGCCTCTCCTTCCGGTTATACTACCCCTCCTGTCTGGATGCTCGGCTCCAGCGGCACAAGCGCCAGGACAGCGGCAGAGATCGGTGTTTCCTATTCGTTTGCTCACTTTATTAATGGCTACGGCGGAGCAAAAGCGATGAAGCGCTATATCGATTACTTCCAGCCTTCATTACAGCAAAGTAAGCCAGCTGGAAATGTTTCTATATTTGTCGTCTGTGCCGAGAGCGATGCAGAAGCTGAATACTTGGCTGCCAGTCTCGATCTGGCTTTATTAAAAATTGAGCAAGGGGAGCTTCGTTCACATTTTCCTACCCCTGATGAAGCCTTTAACTATTCATACACAATGTTTGAAGAAAAGCAGATTGCAGAAAATCGAAGCCGCATTATCGTAGGCTCTCCTAATAAAGTAAAAGACGGAATTGAAAACCTGGCCGAGTATTATAATGTCGAAGAAGTAATCATTAATACAATTGTTTCACCATTTGAAAATCGACTTCAGTCTTATCAACTTCTTTCAGAGGCTTTTCAGTTAACAGAAAATGTTATGTAAGAGGAGGTTCTCATATGTTAGCTTTTGATCATCTTGTCATATCTTCTGCAAATCCAATATCCGATCGGCAGAAGCTTTTAGAGGAATACCAGCTGAAAGGAGTCCAGGGGGGAAAGCATTCTCTTTGGGGAACTTATAATGAGCTGTGTTACTTCTCCAATGACTGTTACGTTGAATGGCTTGGAATGGACTCTCAGGTAACAGCCTCCAAGTCGGATAACCCGCTCATTCAGGAGTTTAATCAAACGTTTGACCAAGGAATAAACCGTCCCTTCCAATTTGCCTTAAGAACTAATGATATGGAAAGCTACCTCCGACATTTTCAAGATAAAGACATTCCGTACAGCGGCCCTTTTGCCGGTGAGCGGAAGCGGCCGGATGGATCGCTGTTAAAATGGCGGATGCTGTTTCCAAAAGGTTCTGTTTCTCCCCTCCCTTTTCTCATTGAATGGGAAGGAAAAAACATACCTTCTTCTGCTAATGACATCAATTTGGAACGATTCCTTGAACTTAGAATCGGCAGTTCAGAACCTGAAAAAATGCTGGCTGATTTTAAAGATATTTACCGTTTCGGCCAGCCGGTCGGCCAATTGGAAAACGGCAGATTACTAATAACTAAAGGAGAAGGGATTACGGCTGTTTTTAACTCATTTCAAATTAATTAGGACGATCCTGCCCTAACGGAGGCGGGATCGTCCTTTCATTTAGACTTTCACCTTTAATTATCGCTTGGGGCGCCCAGCGGTCCTTTCCAGAGAAAGTAAGTCTTCGTCCAGATTGATCACCTTCTGCTCCACCATTTGTCTCGCATCATAAATTCCTTTGTTATACATAAACGGCCCCAGTTCTTCTACCATAAAGTGAAGAAGCTGGCCGGCTGCGAATTCTCCTAAAGGCTCCATTCGTTCAATCTCGAAGTATTCCTGAATACGATCGATCATATATTTCTTTTGTTCAGTCGATAATGAAGGATTCATGTCATCACTTCCTTTTTACGTAATCGTATCATATAACTATGCATCAGGGGGCCTAATTTATAGGCTGACACACAGCGGAGACGCTCTTTCATTATTATCATATAATACATAATTATTAATCTTGCCAAAGATAAGATATGACAAAATGGAGCAAATTTGCCTAAAATCTCTTATAATAAAGCTAATAAGCTGATGAAGCCGTTATTTATGTACTGCCTTCCACCATCGTCCTTCCAAGGGTTTAGAGAATTTGAATCATACTGTCCGGCTTTCAATCCTCGTCTGTTTAAACTTAATGAAGGAAAATATGAGGTGGTTCAATTGAGCAAAAGTGCCGTATTACGAGGGACTATACTGCTACTGTTGTTTGCTGCTGTCGCCTGGTTTGTAAGGTATCACCTGGATTTATCTCCTCGGGAAATCCGCAATTACATTTTATCCTATGGCATGTGGGGGCCGTTAGTCTTTATCGGCATGTACACACTTGGGCCTTTTATCGCCTTTCCTATATCCATTTTATCTTTAGCGGCTGCTTTTACTTATGGTGTCTGGCCGGGAATGCTTTATATTGTTCTTGGAGCTTCAGGAGCCGCAGTTGTTGGATTTATTATGGGGAAATGGTTCAGTGATTCGATCATAAAGATTCCTCACACACCAAAAATGGAAAATCTATATGACCGTATGGAAGCAAACGGGTTCCTTTATGTACTCACACTAAGGCTGATTCCAGTGATTGGTTATAATGTGCTGAGCTATGCTGCTGGTATCGCCAAGGTCAGATGGCTGCCCTTTCTAGCCGCAACATTAATCGGACTAATTCCCGGCACCCTTGCCTACTGCCTAGTTGGAAGCAGCTTGGCTGAAGGTGATTTGAGTTTCGTGCTTGCAGGTCTTTCGATTTTGGCATGGGTAAGTCTTGCCATTTTCCTTTTCAGGAAAAAAGTTTTTACATTATTAAAATTAAAATAAGGCGTTTTCCTTGAATGAAAGGAAAAACGCCTTATTGGTATTTTTTTATAAAACTTTCATTTCTTTTTCTCTTATGCTTCCACGCCCTGTGGCTGTGTTTTTGTATCTTACCATAGAGAAAAAGACCTTTTTCATTCCCTGTAGATATAATAGATATAGTATTACTCTTAGGCTTAAATGGCTGAAGAGGACTTCCTTTCGCATAGCTTTTCAAGTTCTCAAATAATACAGCTCCCTGCTTAACTGCTTCCTCCCCCTTTTTATACCACTCCCTGTCAGCATCTATCGATACCCATTTTCCGGCTCCAAACATAAAGGGGTAATCTTTAATTTGCAGAGTATCTGTAATGAGAGGAAAGCCTTGATCATCGGTTGCCAGGCCGGATTTTGTGTAAACATTCTGTGCCTGTCTTTCTTCCAGCCATAATAAATCACTGTGCCTGATCCGATTGTTGGACTCAGTCAGCACAAAGTCATCATAAAGTTCCTTTACCTTCTCCTGTTCCCAAAACTGCACACCTGCATTTTTTAAAAGGAAGCGGAGCTTTTTGTCAGCTCCTTTCCTCCCTGAGGAGAAAACGTTTGAGGAAGTAACAAGACGGACATAACCTGCTAACTTATTTTGATTTTTATAAGCTTGCAAGGACAGAGCCAGTTCGGTGGCAGCCGTGCCCTCGCCGACAATTAGGGGAAATGGAGCTTCTCTTAAGCTTGGAATCTGCTTTATGAGGGCGCTGGCGGACTGGTCAGAAGTAAAATCATCTGTGCCCAGATCAAAGCTGATTACATCAAAGGGATAAACCGCCCCTCCTTCACAACGAAGCTTTTTTCGAACAGGATCAACAGATGCGGCTCTTTTTTTCACAAAATATACGCCTGAGCGCTTGGCCAGCTGTTCTACATTGATCCGAATATCTTCTTCCTTATATAATCCTTCCGCATAATCTGGAATCATTTCTGAGTGATAATAAAATTTTGATGGGGAGAGAAGGCAAACATCCACATCATTTATTGGATTTTCTCCATGTTGATAAATAACTTCTAAATGGGCCTGTCCTGCCCCTACTAGTAACACTCTTCTTCTCAGAAAGAACCCCTCCCTTAAGTCTTACGCTTTTAAAAACACCCACATGGCTAAGCCATGTGGGTGCACAGTTTTACAGTTTTTCTTGTAAAAAGGCTTGAACTTCCTCTGGAGTTTTAGCATACGCACTATGAAGATGGCCGATTTTTTCACCCTTTTGGAAAATAAGAATGCTTGGAATTCCCATAACTTCATATTTATCCGCCGCTTCAGGCAGTTGATCACGATTTACTTCATACCACTTATAGCCTTTGTACTCTTCAAGAATATCACCGATAAACATGTCCATTCTGCGGCAATCCGGACACCAGTCCGCATGATATTTAATAATAACCGGCTGCTCGCTTTCAATTGTTTGATCAAATACATTCTGTTGTTGAATCGGTTCCATAAAATAATGCTCCTTTTTACGTTCATTTGCTACATATGATACATGGTATTCGAACGAATGTCTTAATTCCTGCTTATTTATATTCCACTCTACCAAGGAGCCATGCACTTAGCAACCCGCCTATGAATGTTACAAGACTGAGGACTAGTAGAAAAGTTGAACCAGGAATACCGGGAAAAATAACAAACACAGAACCTACGACTAACCCGATGATAAGAGCAAAAGTAGCGGATGTATAGTTTTCAAGAAAGTAATTGATAATCTTACTCATAAAAATAATCCCCACTGCTACACCTGCACCTACTGTCAAAATAATATCAAACTGCAGATTCGCCACTCCAGAAATAATCGTGCTGTACATGCCAATAAGCAGTAAGATAAAGGAGCCGCTGATTCCAGGAAGAATCATGGCACTGCTGGCCAGCCACCCTGAGAAGAAAAGTCCAATATATGAAGCAAGCGTTAAATTCGTCATTGGGTCACCTTCACTTGTTTGAAAGAAAGCCATCGATCCAACTAGAATAACTCCAATCAGCAGAATAACATAATGCCTGCCTTCAAAATTATGCTTCATATCCGCTTTGTGTGTTAAATATGGGATCACACCGATGATTAAGCCTAAAAAGAAAAACTGAGTCGGACCCGGGTAATGCTCGAACAGCCATTCAATTAGATTAGCGAGCATAAGAATAGAGAAAATGATGCCTGCCCCAAGAGGAAGCAGAAATTTTAAATGCTTCTTCCACTCTTTGCTGAAGAAACCGTTAATCGCTTCAATCAGCTGATCATAAATCCCTAATACGACAGCGATCGTTCCTCCGCTGACACCAGGTATAACATCGCTGGCACCCATTAAAATGCCGCGGTAAATATTCTTCCATCTCCACATTATTATTATTCTCCTTCTCCATAACGATCTCTATGTTTATCTAAACCTATTATATTTTATCAAAAAACTTCTGGTAATATGGCAGTTTTTATGAAAATTTAATACAGCAGCTTTTCCAGCCAGTGGTGCTTCGGCTGGTGCTGGATTAATGCCTGCTTCAACCATTCCTTTTGACGTTCATTCAAATGTGGAAAAACACTTTTAAAATCATGTTCATCTTTATCATTTGTATTTTTCGCTTTATAGAGGAGTACAATCTCAGGGTTTAAATAAGGAATCCCCTGCTCAGAATGTAAATTCATATGGGCAAGCGGGAACGTTATTTCTTCATCTCTGCGGAATACCCAGTTTTCCTTGTTTTTCCAGTTAAGGAGGATCTCCAGCCTGGCCTCCTCCCTGTGAGCATGAATCTCATGAATGTGCTCTTCCAGGGGCTCCTGCAGGTTATTCTCAATTATCCGGGATTTGTCGCTGATATACGTTTCCCAGCTGTTCAACAGCTGGGATAGCTGTGGAAGCTCCTCCCTGAACACAGCAGCCTCAATGTCTCCATGTTCCCTTGTCTCTTCGCCGATATGTAAATCAATCGCCCAGCCGCCAGCGACCATCCATTTCCCTTCAAATGTTTCGAAAAATTGTCTCATCTGCAGACACGGTTCAAACATACAGACCCTCCTTTTATAATAATGTACCAGGAACCGACAGGGTACCTGGTACAAAAACTCTGTTTAGTTTTCCAAAAATAATTGCTTATAATTCCTGATAAATTCCTTCAAATTGCGCGGCTCACGCTGCAGAATCTTCTCAGCATCCAGGCTGGTTGTTTGAAAATAACCGTTCTTAGCCGAAGTATAAATATTAGCCTGCTGTTTAGCTAGCGAACTGCGGTATCCATTTTCATAACAATATTCAAGAAATTGGTGCTTTGTCAGGTTGGAGTACGTAATTTTTTTCTGTAATTCTTCAGAAAAAAGCTCAGCGGCCTCATACATAGTAATAGCCTCTTTCCCTGTTATCTTGTACACATCTTTAGCAGTCGATGAATTTCTCAACATCATTAAAATAATCTCTGCAATATCCCGGCTGTCAACAAAACTAATTTTCGCCGAGCCAGCTGGAGCATTGATCTCCTGTTTTTCTCTAATCGGCTGGATTTGATATTTTAAAAAATCCTGCATAATATGACTGGCTCTTAAGATTGTGTAATTGAAACCAAGTTCCATAATTGCTTTTTCTATCTTACGATGGGGGAGAAAACCCATCCGCTCTGCTCCGAGAACAGATAGAAAAACTAATCGTTCAACCCCACACTCTTTTGCTGCTTTCATTGCATTTATAATAGGCTGAACATCCACAATATTAGATGGCCTTGTTAGAAACCAGCGCTTGATTCCTGTGAATGTCTGTTCAAAGGTAGATTCTTTTTCATAATCAAATTCCACACAGTCCGCTAAGCTGTTGTTTAACATTTCATTCGCCTGCAGCGGGGCACGGCAACCAGCACGAAAAGGAATGTTTTCTTCAAGAAGCCAGCCTGCCAGCTCGCTTCCCACAAAACCTCTAACCCCTGTAATAAGCATGGTCTTTTCCCCCTTCGCTTAGCTTTCTACTTAATACTTCCACTAAAAAGGATACTTCTAATCATATAATTGCCTATTACCTAGAAAACTTGTGAAATTAAATACCAGACATTCCAGAGGGATAAGAGGGTCACCATCATCTTTTCAGCGGATGAACCCGTTCTGATCGTAAGAATAAACCGAAAATACTTTTTCGACAGCGGATAGAAGATGGGAATCCCCCGCTTTGTTAAGTAATCGCCTAGCAAGTGGGAGACTACTCCTACTATGAACCCTGCAAAATAGTATGGCGGTACTTCAAAGAAAAAAGTAATCACCATATGATAAAAAAACAGGAGTCCAATAAATACAACAGAGTGGGTCATTTTTCTATGACTTTTTACCATGATGAGTAACGGAAATGTCAGCATCACAAAAACTTTCAGCTGTTCTCTGTACGTTTCTAAATAATCCGGGGCAAAAAGATATAGAGAAGCGGCTGCCAGCAGTATGTACATAAGGCCTCTCCAAAACTTACGTCCTAATGTCGAGCTTGGTGTGTCAATATCAGGCAGAAGTGAACCGAACAGCACGAACACAAAAAACAATATCGTTTCAAGAGTACTACTTGGGATAAAATCTACCTGAGGTAAAAGGGTAATAGCTATTAAGCCTGCTGTTACTCCAACAGTTTGGTGACCAGATGCCATCATAATTGTATATATACCTCAACTTTCAAGAATTAAGCCCCGATTCGACAGGAATCGGGGCTTTTATTATCTTATCCCATAAAATTATTTCCGTAAATACGGTCGTTAACAGTCCTTCTCTGGAAGTCCATGCATTTGGAATTTAGGTCCTTCCATCGTAGACTTTCCATCAATCGTCAGGTTCTCTGTTAAATGGAGAATTCTCCGATCGACAGCTACAGGAATAGAATTAATATGAAGAATCTCATCGTCCGCTTCCGGTTCAGAAATCGTCATCCCAATATCCGGCTCACCACATCCATAGCCGGCAAAATACAAGCGCAAACTCCCTGATCCGACATCATCCAATAAATCATCAAGGAGTTCACGGGCTTCGTCTGTAATTCTCATCTTTTATTTTCTCTCCTTAAACATACTCCTATCTTTAGTATGAGGCATTGTGTGTTTTTATTGCACTAAACTGCTCATAATAAACCACGATAAAAAAGCCTCCATGCAAAGGAGGCTTTTTTATCGTAATCATTATACAGCTTTTGCATTTAGCTCAACATCAATGTTACCACGAGTGGCCTTGGAGTAAGGACAGAAATCATGGGCATCCTTTACAAGCTTCTCTGCTTCTTCCTGTGAAACACCTTTCACATTGACATTTAAAGTAACACCGATTTTAAAGCCATTATCAGACTCATCTTTTATAAGACTAACATCAGCTGTTGTTTCGGATTCTATGTCCTTCTTCTGTTTGCTTGCCACCAAATTAAGAGCTCCGTCAAAGCATGCGGAGTAGCCTGCTGCAAACAGCTGTTCAGGGTTGGATCCTGTTTCATTACTATCGTTTCCTGGCATAACCAGATTTACGTCAATAATACCGTCATCTGATTTTACCTGACCTTCACGGCCGCCTTGTGCTGTAGCATGAGAAGTAAACATTACATTACTCATTATACTCACTCCTTGATTATTAGAAATCATTCACAAATATAATGTACCTCAAATAGATGGTCACTAAACCTTTATACTTTTTTTGAAAGTCCGTAGTCGACTCAGGCGCCATTTTCACATTTTCTGTAGAATAAATGCAAGTATGGCAGCATTATCTATAAATCCAAACAAAATTAGAAAGTCGGTGCAACGGAAAGATGAAGCAGTCAAAGAACAAAAAGAATAGCCGCCAGCTTATCTTTCATATTTACCTCTGGAGAAAGAAAACATTTAATAAGAAACGGTTCAATGTTAACCAGAAATTTTATTCTTCACCAAAGCTTCCTCAAATAACTTCTCTTTTCCTTCTTCTGTCACAATTGCTTATTGCCTACGTATGATTTAACATAATGAGTATCAGCCACATATTATATCAGGCACCATCCGAACGAACAAAGGAGAGACCTTGTCATGAAGATTCTGCTTCTTAACGGCACAATCGTCGGCAGTAAAACAAAATCACTGTTAAATGAAATCGAAAGATATATTCATAAACTAAATAAAGGCTACGAGACCTCTATTATTTACTTAGAAGATTACCAAATGGAATTTGTAGATGGGCGCCCTGTTGAGGAATATAATGAGGAAATGCAGCAGCTGATCCGTCAGGTGGAAGAAGCGGACGCTTACGTGATTGCTACACCGATTTTCCAAGGGTCAATTCCCGGCACTTTAAAAAACCTTTTGGACGCTATTTCTCCAAGGGCTATGCGTCATAAGCCTGTCTCGATTGTAGCCAACGGAGGAACACTGCAGCATCATCTAGTCATCGAAAATCAGTTGAAACCAATCCTTAACTATTTCCGCTGCCTTGTGACCCCAAATTACGTGTATACCCACACTAATCATTTTTCTACTCAAGGTGAATTAATCGATGAAGACGTTCATAATCGGCTTCGGGAAATGACCGACGTCTTTCATCAGTATATTGAAATGAGCAAAAAAATTTAAAATAATATCCCTCCTTGATTTAAGGAGGGATATTTCTTTTATCCGAGCACTTTCCTTATGTAATTTTGCGTTTCTTTAAACGGAGGGATGCCTTCATATTTATCAACATTTCCCGGTCCTGCGTTATACGCAGCTAAGGCCATTTCCTTATTACCATTATAACGGTCGAGCATTTGTTTAAGATATTTTGTTCCACCAATAAGATTTTCCCATGGGTCAAGAGAGTTCTTTACACCAAGACCTGCTGCAGTTTTTGGCATAAGCTGCATTAACCCTTGAGCACCGGCAGGGCTGACAGCTTTAGGATTAAAATTAGATTCAGCCTTAATCACGGATCGTACGAGGTTTTCATCAAGATCATTCACCCTTGCTGCTTTGCTTATTAAATCGTTTAAAGAAGAATTATCTGATGCTTTCAGTTCTGAATTTACGGAAGGCTTTTGAACAGGGGGAAGAGGCTGCATAAAAGCATTTGGGCGCATTATTCGTAAGGCAGGTGCTGAAACAGCTTCTGTCTGATTCAGATATTGCTGAAATGATTGAAGAATTGATTGAAACTGGGCGCTTGAGCCCGGCGTAGTTTGCGAAGGCCTTTCTTGCTGCTTCAACGATATGGCCTGCATATGTATCATTGATTGCACCCTGCTATATTCCATTTGTTCACCCCGACTCTCCTGTTTTCTTTATTTTACCGGAGCTGAAAAAAATAGACAACTAGATCTCCGTTTCAACCCGAAAAAACTAAAAGAGCCGGAGGATTATTCTTTCAAGAGCCTCCCTCACCTGAAGAGGCTGCTATTTTACAATCACTTCTATATGCTCTGGTTTTACCTCAATAGACACAGGAAGCTCGTCTCCCTCTTCACCATCCACATTTGTATGAAGGTTTTTATCGGATGATATTCGAAGCTTCTTCGCTGTGAAATACTCCACATCCTTATCGTTTTTAATGCTTCCTCTTAATACTGATGTAATGATAGAAGCCAGCCTGATCATATTAACTTCTTTAATTGCATAACAGTGTAAAACTCCGTCATTCACCTTTGCCTCCGGGGAAAGCCGTTCAAATCCACCCGTTGATTTCGTTAAAGCCGCCAGGAATAAAAAGGAATCCCCTTCCCAGACTTTATCATCATATTCTACGCTAAGCGGATAGGATTGACTGGAAGCCAGTGTTTTAATCCCTTCAATAAAGTAGGCGAGAGAACCAAATTTCGTTTTCTGTTCAGGAGAAACTTCAAAGGTAGCCTCTGCAATAGCCCCTACGGCTACAATATTCACAAAATATTGTTGGTTAAATTTCCCAACATCTACTTTCTTCGTACGGTCTGACCGCAGAACTTCAATGGCTTCCTCAGGGTTAAGAGGCAGGTCTAACGCTCTGGCAAAATCATTGACGGTTCCTAAAGGAATGACGCCCAGTCTGGGACGATGAGCTTGACCCACCATTCCGTTAATCGTTTCGTGGAGCGTCCCGTCTCCTCCTAAGGAGACGACTAAGTCTATTTCCCCTTCACAAGCTTCTATACAATAATTGGTGGCATCAAACTCTTTTTTCGTCTTCACCGTCTGAAGCTCATAGTCTTTCTCTCGAAGAATCTCTTCTATTTTATCTACATAATGAACCGCTTCTTCCTTACCGGAAGAAGGGTTCACAATAATCATAGCTTTCTTAGGCAAAAGCGCCCCTCCTTGCTTGCTTCCTATTTGGCAGTATGAATTTTTATATGATTGAAAGTTTGAAAGAATTCCCTTCCATAGCTGCCAGGTACTTCTGCATGGATGCTTTGGATGTTCTGACTTTCCATCCAGCTTCTCATGGATGCCATAAGCTGTGTTCCGATGCCTTCACGTCTGTAAAATTCCTCAACGTATATTTCACGAATCCACCCTTCAGTGTCTTCGAGCGTTCCAAAAATATAGCCGATCATACGTCCTGCCATTTCAGCAACAAAAAGACGTCGATCCGCTTGATCATTAAATAAGTGTTCAGCCGCCCAGTCTTTTCTTTCTCTTAACTGCTCTGTTCTCTGCGGTTCACCCATCTGTTCATCGACAAGCTTTGCCCAGTCAATAGCATATCTTGTTACATGCACTAAGTCCTTAGGCTCCGGCTCTCGAACAAGAACCGACATAAAATCGCCCTCCTATTTATTTCTCCAGCACATCCTGAAATTCAGAGTGTTCATCGATCACTGTCTTCGCGAATGAACATACAGGTTTAATTTTTAAGCCATGCTCTCTGGCGAAGTTAACGGCATTTTCCACCAGTTCTGTAGCCAGGCCTCTCCCTTGCTCTGTTTCCGATACTTGTGTGTGAGTAATAACCATGAAGGATCCTTCTTGCTCATAAGCCAGTTCTGCCACTCTCTGCTCATTATCTTCTATATAAAAAATTCCATTGTCTCTTTGTATTGTTTTCACAGATATTCACCCTTTCTTCACTTATATACCCGTAACCTTTTAAGGCTATTCAATGATTAGAGGAAATTAATTTGTTAGAATATAAAAAAAGAGGTGAAACGATGACAACTACTATTGCTATTATTCAAATGGATATCGAGTTTGGCGATCCTGAAACAAACCGTAATAACGCTCTGCCCCGTATAAGAGAAGCCGCCGAAAACGGTGCAGAAATTATCCTGCTCCCTGAGCTGTGGACAACAGGATATGATCTTGAACGTTTTGATGAAATTGCTGAACCTTTAGATGGACCCACCCATAAAATGATGGCCGATCTTGCAGAAGAATATGGGGTAACTGTTGGAGGATCAGTGGCCGAGGATGATCATGGCGATTACTACAATACATTTGTCGCTTATAACCACGAGAGAGACATGGTCCTTAAATACCGTAAAGTCCACCTGTTCCGGTTAATGAACGAAGAGAAATTTCTTCATGCCGGATTTCATAAAGGAAACTTTGTTGTCGGTAATACACTTGCAGCAGGGGTTGTATGTTATGATATTCGTTTTCCAGAATGGATTCGCACTCATATGTTAAATGGAGCCCGCGGGCTTTTCGTCGTGGCGGAGTGGCCAAAGCCGCGTGTCGAGCACTGGCGCAATCTGCTGATCAGCCGAGCGATTGAGAATCAATGTTTCATTATCGCCTGCAACCGGACAGGTGCCGATAAGAACAATGAATTCGGCGGGCATTCCATTGTTATTGACCCTTGGGGGAATGTAGCGGCTGAAGCTGGAGATGGTGAAGAAATCTTATATTGTGAGGTCGATTTTTCCCGGGTAGAAGCAATTCGTGAACAGATTCCTATCTTCCAGGACCGCCGGCCAGACTTATACGAATAATAAATAGGGCTGCTTAGTCGTTAATGACTCTAGCAGCCCTTAGTTTCTAAGATGCTGTTCCGGTTGCCTGAATATGGAGAACCGGGCCTGGGGAAAGACTCGCTTTCCATGGGCGAACGGTGAGCTTCCTCGGGCTTTTAGCCCTCCGGGATCTCACCCTGTTCTTTCCTCCCATAGGAGTCTCGCCGTTTCCCCTGGCCCTTTATGTTTTTTGGGGTCACAGAACACTGAGTAAGAAATGACGATTTCCTTACTCAAATTACAGCGTTCCGTTTATACGCCCAGTGGTAAAGAGGCTGGGAAATGGCGAGACTCCTGCAAGGAGATAGAGCCGTGGTGAGATCCGCGAGTGCAACGAGCTAGCTCACCGGCTCCCCGCGGAAAGCGAGCTATTTCCCAGCCGCGTTTCTCCACTCATAATAAACGGAACCGACTGTTTTCCCTGCAGAAACAAGAGAAATGACGAGACTCCTGCAGGGAAATAGAGCCAGGATGAGATCCGCGAGTGCAACGAGCTAGTTCACCGGCTCCCCGCGGAAAGCGAGCTATTTCCCAGCCGCGTTTCTCCACTCATAATAAACGGAACCGGCTTTTTTCGTTCCAGAAACAAAAGAAATGTCAAGACTCTTACAATGGAGATAGAGCCAGGGTGAGATCTGCGAGTGTAACGAGCTAGCTCACCAGCTCTCCGTTTAAAAGCGAGCTATTCCCCAGCGTTGATAAACGGAACAGCTCGTTCTTTTTCACCATTGAGAGAACGAGAAACACGAAAAGCCGGAGACGATCACTCCGGCTTCCAATCTTTATAGGCTTTTTCCTGGTAAAAATAATTAGGTGAATCCATCCGATTATTAAATGACTGGTGAAAGACCTCTGTTGTAGCTGGGGAAACAGGCGGAATAAGCCATGTCCAATCGCCTGTGGCTTCCCTTCCGCACTGTATCTCTTTATTTTGAAACAGCTGAAATTGTTTAGCTGCACTGTGGTGATCTACGATGCTGACTTTATCCTCTTTATAGGAATGAATAACGGCCTGATTGAGTTCAATTAACGCCCTGTCCTTCCAAAGAGACGTACTCCTTCTCGTATTAAGTCCCATTGCTTCTGCAACTGCCGGAAGCATATTATAACGGAATTCATCAGCAAGGTTTCGAGCTCCAATTTCCGTCTCCATGTACCAGCCGTTAAAAGGAGCCGCTTTGTAATTTACTCCGCCGATTTCAAGCCTCATATCAGATATAATCGGTACGGCATACCATTTTAAATTGAAATCAGCAAACCAGTCATATTCAGGATGACGAAGAGGTACTTCCACAATGATATCTTTTGGGATTGAAAACCATTTAGGAGGACGATTTCCTATTTGAATAACGAGTGGTAGAACATCAAAGCTGGTCCTTTCACCTTCCCAGCCAAGTTCCCGGCACTTAGTTGTAAATTCAACAGAAGCTGGATCGCCAATAATACCTTCTTCATTTTCATATCCTGCATAACGAATCAGCTGGTGATTCCATATTTTTATTTCTAATTCAGGGTTGAAAACACTGATTGTGGAACGCACTTTTCCTTTGTTTGTTGCATATTCGATATGATAAAATAACGCATCACGTATCTCTTCTTCGGTTTTTAAGCCGCGGCAGTCCTGAACCTGAAGGCTGTCCCAAAACAGCCGGCCGATGCAGCGGTTACTGTTTCTCCAGGCTGTCTTCGCCCCATACTCCAGCTCTTCAAATGTATGATCATACATTCCTGCATGCTTAATCGAATCCTTGACTTCAGCTATCCTCTTTTCTATTTGCGAGGACTTCCCCAGTTCTGTGTAACACTGATGTATAAAAGCTTCTGCTTCCTGCTGCATGACTCTATCCCTCTCATAGTTCTTTTGCCCTTATACTACCACAAGCAGAGGAAATACTTCGAAGGTTATGTTGCTTTTCTTGCTGCCTGCTGGATAGGGTCCCACACACTGTTATACGGTGGAGCATAGGAGAGGTCCAAGTCAAGAAGTTCATCAATTGTCATTTCATGATAAAGGGCTGTAGCCAGGACATCTGTCCGTTTGTCTACACCTTCTTCACCAATAATCTGCCCTCCTAGTAGCTTTCTTGATTTTTCATTGTACAAAAGCTTCAAGGTTATTTTGTTTTTAGCATAATAACCAGCGGCATGGGTAGATTCGACAGAAACTGTTCGATAAGGTATATGCTCCTGCTCCGCTTCACGGCAGGATATCCCTGTACGCCCCAATGTCAAAGAGAAAAACTTTAGGATTGAGGTACCAGTAATGCCCTGGAAACTTTTATGGATATTCACCATATTTAAACCGGCAATCTGGCCTTGCTTATTCGCATGAGTTCCAAGGGGTATGTAATCATGTCTCTCTTTTATTCGGTGATATTGAGTAGCACAGTCTCCAGCCGCATAAATATCCATAATACTCGTTTCCATAAAGCTGTTTACCTGGATGGCATCATTATAGCTTTTATAAATCCCTGTACCTTCGAGAAACTTTGTATTTGGAGTAACTCCAACTGCAAGAAGAACATGGTCACATGTATACTTACCCTTATCTGTGATTACACTTTGAACTCTTTCCTCACCTTCAAAGCCTTCGACTGACTCTCCAAGAGAAAGCTCTATGCCATTGCGATCAGCTTCTTCATGAATGAGAGCGGACATTTCAGGGTCAAAAATCTTTGCAAGCTCTCCGCTTCGATCAATTAGTCGGACTTTTTTCCCTAAGTTCACGAGGTTTTCTGCCATTTCCAGTCCGATATAGCCTCCGCCTACGATCGCGACACGCTCGACACTTTTATCTAAGTCTCTCATAATCGCCTCTGCATCCGGGATAGTTTTTAAAGGAAAAATGCCTTCAAGATTAATTCCTTCCCACGGAGGCAGGATTGGATCCGCACCTGTAGCGATCAAAAGCTTGTCATACTTCACTTCGAATTCCTTTTCTTCCTCGTGATCATACCCGTGAACAATCTTTTGATCACAGTCCACTTTTGTCACTTCCTGATGAATTCTTGCATCAATTCCATGCTTCTCCCGAAAGGTGTCAGGAGTGCGGGCAATTAAGTCTTCAGATGAATTGACCTCTCCTCCTATTAAATAAGGAAGCCCGCACTGGCCATATGAATACACTCCTCCTCGTTCAAGTGTAATCACTTCATGCCCTTTACTATTTCGAACGATCTGCATCGCTGCACTCATTCCGGCAGCATCCCCGCCGATAATTACAATTCGCACATCCATCACTCCTTCTAACATAGTTATACCCTTAAATTGTCACGCTAAAAATCCGCCCTTTACAAATTCATCCCCCCACGTTAGTATGAATTATTAAACTTTTCAAAAAACGAATCGGAAGGTAGGAGTCTATGAAACAATTCAATCAGTCTGAATCCATAAAACGGTTGCCTGATCAGTTTTTTGCCAAGCTTGTTGACAAGCTGAATACATATCGTAAGCAAGGCCATGATCTTATTAACCTGGGACAGGGAAACCCCGATCAGCCAACCCCTGACCACATAGTTGAAGCCTTACAAAAAGCTGCCGAAAATCCTGTCAATCATAAATACCCGCCTTTTCATGGGTTTGATCACTTAAAGGAAGCAGTAGCTGCGTACTATAAGCGTGAATTTGATGTCGATGTGGATCCAGAAAAAGAAGTAGCCATTTTATTTGGCAGTAAAGCCGGACTCGTGGAACTAAGTCAATGTTTTCTAAATCCGGGGGATATTGCGCTCGTGCCTGATCCCGGCTATCCGGATTACTGGTCAGGCGTAGCTCTGGCTGACGGAGTCATGGAGCCGCTGCCGCTTCTTGAAGAGAATGCATTTCTTCCGGACTACAGCGACATTGATCCGGAAGTTCTAAAGAAAGCGAAGCTTATGTTTCTTAATTATCCTAATAACCCTACTGCTGCTGTTGCAAACCGTGAGTTTTTTGAAGAAACGATTGAAGTAGCTGATCAGAACGATATATGTGTCGTTCATGATTTTGCTTATGGCGCCATCGGTTTCGATGGGGACAAGCCTCTAAGCTTTTTAGAAATGCCAGGAGCTAAAGATGTTGGAGTTGAAATATATACAATGTCGAAAACTTATAATATGGCAGGATGGCGAATCGCTTTTGCAGTTGGAAATCACAGTGTTGTCGACGCCCTCGAGCTGATCCAGGATCACTATCACTGCAGTCTTTTTGGAGCGGTCCAGGATGCAGCGGCTACAGCACTGCTTGAATCCCAGAAATGTGTGGAGGATTTACAGAAAACCTATGAGGAGCGCCGTAATATCCTACAGGAAGGGCTGCGGGAAGCTGGCTATGAAACGGCTCCTTGTAAGGGATCCTTTTTTATGTGGCTGAAGGTTCCTGATGGTTTTACTTCTGAGACATTTGCCGATGCCCTTCTCGAAGAAGTGGGACTGTTTGTCGCTCCCGGCATTGGATTTGGAAAGTATGGAGAGAACTATGTAAGGATAGGACTAAACAATTCTCACGAAAGCTTAAAGGATGCTGTCCAGCGGTTTAAGAAGTTCAAACAGCAGACATAGAAAATCCGCCGAGGCGATATGTCTCCGGCGGATTTTTCATGTAGTTTTAAAAAAGCGCGTGAACTATAATATCTCACGCGCTTTTTACACTCTTTGAGTCTCTCTTTCTATACTTAAAACGGAAACTCCCGATAACCATCCATTACACCAATCCACTTCACAGTTGTAAACTTATCAAGTGCCCACTGGCCTCCGAATCTTCCAAGACCTGACTCTTTTTCTCCGCCAAAAGCAACGTGGGCTTCATCATTTACAGACTGATCATTAACGTGAATCATTCCTGTTTTGACCTGCTTGGCGACTTTCACTCCGCGCTCTATATTTTCTGTAAAAACAGAGCCGCTTAATCCGTAAGGTGTATCATTGGCTACTTGAATGGCCTCTTCTTCATTCTTCACCTTTATAATGACAGCTACCGGGCCAAACATTTCATTTTTAGCCGCCGGCATATCATTTGTTACATGGGTGAAAAGTGTCGGTTCGAGCACATTTCCGTTGACGTTTCCACCTGTAATCAACTCTGCGCCTTGATCCTTCGTTTTCTGGATTTCATCCTGAAGCCGCTCGACCGCGCCTTTATTAATCAGTGGACCAATTACAGTGTCTTGATCTTCAGGGTTTCCTGCTTTTAAGCCTTCAACTTTCTCCCTAAAGGCATCGACAAACTTGTCATGAATGTTCTCATGGATAATGATCCGGTTTAAAGACATACAAATCTGGCCCTGGTGAAGGAAATTTCCGAAGGTTCCTGCTTCTACTGCCTTTTCTATATCCGCATCATCGAGGACGAGCATTGCATTGTTGCCGCCAAGTTCGAGTGCCGTATCTTTTATATGCTTCCCGGCAAGCTCTCCGATATGGCTTCCGACTTCAGTTGATCCTGTAAACGAAATAAGTTTTGCCGAAGGATGTGTAACAAATTCATCACCAATTTCAGAACCTCTCCCGACGACGACGTTTACCGTTCCTTTTGGAAATCCTGCTTCTTCCATTAAATCAGCAATAAGAAGACCTGAAGTTACTGGTGTATCAGATGCAGGTTTAATAACGATGGTGTTTCCTGTCGCTAATGCAGGAGCAGCTGAGCGCATGGCTAAGTGAAATGGGAAATTCCATGGCCCGATGATTCCTACCACTCCCTTAGGCGCCCGATAGACTCTGTTTTCCTTTCCGGGAGTATTCGACGGCAAAATCTGGCCGGTCATTCTGGTTGGAAAAGAAGAAGCTTCTTTTGTTATAGCCATTGCCGCTTCGAATTCCACCTGGGCTTTCACCTGAGTACTTCCAGCCTCTTTCGTCAGCCAGTCGATAATTTCGCTTTTTCTATCTTTCATTACGGTTATCAGCTTATCAAAATACCCTTCAACTTCGGCAGGGGGCAGCCCTTCCCAATTACTCCTTGCATCCTCTGCTGCCTGATAGGCTTCATTTAAATCTTCCGCATTTGCTGAAGGAATCGTTGTAATTGTTTCATTTGTATAAGGATTTATATTTTCAACAGTTTTCTCACTGGATCCTTTTTTCCATTCTCCATTGATGTATTGCATTGCCCACTTCTGTGAACTCATTAAAAATCCCTCCCAAAAATAGGTTCACAGACAAATGTTCCCGACTACTATTCTTGATTAAACATTCTAACGCGCAGGAGGCATTTTCAATACCATATCTACATGGGGAATATTATCTTCCAGATAAACGTCCGTTACTTCTTCGAAACCGAATGATCGGTAAAAATCTCTTAAGTATTCCTGTCCATGAAGCTGAACAGCAGACACTTCCCATTCATAAAGCGTCATTAGCGCCGTATTCATCAATTTTCTTCCATAACCTTTTCCTCTAGCTTCCTGTGTCACTAGTACACGTCCAATTGAATAATATTCGTCCGGTTTTTCTGGCGGAACGATGCGACAATAAGCTACAATATCGCCGTTATCTTCCTTCCATATATGTGTACACTCCTCATCCCGTCCATCAACTTCCTCATATGGACAATTTTGTTCAACAACAAAAACCTGTGTACGAATTCGAAGAATGGTATATAGCTCTCTTTTCGTTAAATCATCAAACATTTTTTTATTCCAGCCCACTTAAGAACCTCCTCTGGTGCAATTAGTATCAGATTGCCTGTTCGTTTAAATTATATACCTTCGGGTAAATTAAGGTAGCCAAAATTTGTCCATTCCCCCCTTAGATGTAATCACTTTATATTCATTCTATATTATGATATTTATGAACACATACACACATATTGAAATAAGGAGGCGGTTTAGCTTGGGACATCACCATCATCAGGACCATACAACCGGAAACATTAAAGTAGCATTTTTTCTTAATTTTTTCTTTACTATTATTGAGTTAATTGGCGGTATTTTAACAAATAGTATGGCTATTATTTCAGATGCTCTGCATGATTTAGGGGATTCCCTGTCATTAGGACTCGCCTGGTTTTTACAAAACTTTTCAAAAAAGCAAAAAAACCAGCAGTTCTCGTTCGGTTATAAGCGATTTTCTTTATTGGCCGCTTTAATTAACAGTACGGTGCTAATAATCGGCTCCTTCTTTATTTTAACTGAGGCTGTACCCAGGCTGCTAGATCCACAGCAGCCCCATACTGTTGGAATGATGGGGCTTGCCGTCCTCGGTATTTTTGTGAATGGAGCAGCAGTTTTTAAACTTCGCAGCGGTGAATCAATGAATCAGAAAGTTATCAGCTGGCACCTGCTGGAAGACGTTCTCGGGTGGGCAGCCGTGTTAATTGTCAGTATCGTAATGACGTTTGCCGACCTGCCCATCCTTGATCCAATTGCGTCGATTTTAATTACCCTTTACATTTTATATAATGTTATCCTTAACTTAATTAAAACGATGCGTCTGTTCCTTGAGGCAGTACCAGAGAATATTAATTTAAACGACATTATTCGTAAGATTCAGCAGCTTCCATCTGTACAGTCCACCCACCATACTCATTTATGGTCACTCGATGGAGAGCACCATGCTTTTTCCACACATGTCGTTGTGCCTGCCTCTTCAAATAAAGAAGATCTATGCGCTATTAAGGAACAGGTGAAACAGGCAGTAAGTCACATTCATCTCGATCATATGACGATTGAAATCGAATATGAGGATGAGTACTGTTCGATGAAAGAAAATGAAAAAGGAGGCTGACCTATGGATGACCACCCTTTTTACTCCAAAGACTTGGACGAAGAAACATTGTTTGTCGTCACCCAAACCTTTAAAGCTCTATCAGATCCGACGAGGGTGAGAATCTTAAACCTTCTCTTTGAAAAAGAGTATAGTGTGAACCAAATTGCTGAGAATCTTCACCTCAGACAATCTACCGTTTCCCACCAGCTGCGTTTCTTAAAAAATTTAAGACTTGTGAAATACCGCAGAGAAGGAACCACTATGTATTATTCCCATGATGATGAACACGTCATTAATGTGCTCCAGCAAATGATTCAGCATGCCCTGCACCACTAAAAAAGCTGCTTCCCACAATGAAGGGAAGCAGCTTTTTCTTACATTTCTAAAGTTTGCGGTGTTTTCTCTTCAGCGTTCATCAGGCGTATCGTTTCAGGGTAAATTTCAAGCACGATATATTCAGGATCTTCTTTTCCGTTAAACCATCGATCCATATGGTCATTCCAAAGCCAATCTTTAATTTTTTGATCTTCCCTGATTTTTGCCTGGCCTTCTACTTCAAGATAGGTATCCCCAAAGCCTTCTCCTTCATAACCAAGGAGGATATGGACATTTGGGTTCTCATCAATTTCATCAGCCTTGTGAGTCTCTCTGTTAGTCGGAGTGTAAAACGTGAACTCATCATCATTTGAAAACGTCATATAACGAGTATGCGGCTTTCCCTGCTTTACAGATGCCAATGTTCCGATTTTGTGCTGCTCCATAATATCATATATTCTCTTCTTTAATTCTTCTTGATTCAAAGTAATTCTCCTTTCTAAGTAAAAACTTATCTTTAGTTTTCCTGTAAAAAGGAAAATATAAACATCATAATACTTTCGCATCGAGTGGCTTAATTGTTAGCATTAATGGGAAATAGACATTGAGACAGGAGGGATAGACATGCGTTCGGGAAATCCAGTATTAAATGATAAAATTTTTTCCAGAGAAAATACTTCCGGAAGATCTATGAGCTTTGGAGGCACAATAAGTAAAACCACCTTATTGTTTCTCTTTTTATTAGGTACCGCCGGGTATACATGGTATCAATATGAACAGGGTGCCGATGTAAGAACAATGATGATGATCGGACTTGTCGGGAGCCTGATTTTTGCCTTAATTACTATTTTCATTAAGAAAGCCGCCCCTGTAACTGCACCAATTTATGCGGCCCTTGAAGGCTTTTTTATTGGAGGGCTGTCCTCTATTCTTGAATCCATGTATTCAGGAATCGTTCTTCAGGCTGTATCGATCACTTTTGGCATAATGGCCGGATTACTGATTCTTTACTCACTGAGAATTATCCGGGTTACTCAAAAATTCAGGAAAATGGTGATTGCCGCAACCCTCGGTATTTTAATCGTTTACTTAATAAACTTTGTTTTAAATATATTTTTCAATTCCCAGGTTCCTTACCTTCACTCAAATGGATGGATAGGTATTGGCATTAATCTCTTCATAGCCGGAATCGCCGCTTTAAATCTCGTTCTGGATTTTGATTTTATTGAACGGGGAGTCAGACGAAGAGCTGCTAAGCATATGGAATGGTATGGAGCATTCGGGCTTATGATTACGCTTGTATGGCTGTATCTGGAGGTTTTGAGGCTGTTGCAGAAGCTGAGGAGATAATAATTGATTAAAACGCCGTTCATTATGACAAACATGTAACAATTGTAACAAAAATGAAATAATAGGTTTATAATAAACTAATTCTATATTACACTAAGGGCAGTACATTTTTTGGAGGCTCACCATGTTGGATAAAGTGAAACATCATCAAAAAAAGTTTATATGGATTACGATTTTATCCTTCGTAATGGGAGCATCCCTATTCTTTTTGAGCTCTACACCAACACGCTCCGAGCCGCCGTCTGTCGTGACACCAACTGTATTTGTACACGGTTATAAAGGCGGTCCTGGATCCTTTAATACAATGCTCGATCGATTCGAAGATAATAATTGGGGAAAGAAGCGAATGGTCATTTACGTAACGTCAGAAGGTACAGTTAGAATTCGCGGAGGCATTCCTCATGACATGAATCCTTTCATACAAATCATTTTTGAAAATAACCGGGCAAGCATCGCTGATCAGACAAACTGGTTAAGAACCATTATGACGACCCTTCGACACGATTATGCGATTACACAGGTTAACTTAGTCGGTCATTCTATGGGCGGATTGGCATCCACTAACTTTCTGCTAAACAACCAGAAAGGCGATTATCCTGGAGTCCAGAAGTTAATCACAATCGGCAGTCCTTTTCTGGGAATTGGCCAGATGGAGTATTTTAATATAAATACAGGAGAAGCAACAGTAGACCTGCAGATAGAATCCAACGCCTTAGCTACAATGTTAAACAGTAAAGAGAATTTCGATGAAGAGATCCAGGCTCTTGCCATTGCAGGAGTTATCAATGAAAACGACCGAGAAGAAGAACATTGGGATGGACTTGTTACGAAGCAAAGTGCATTTGGCCTTCAGGGGATTGTTCCAGCTAAAAACTATAATGCACTCGTGTTTACCGGTCCCGCAGCGACTCATTCAGGGCTGCATGAACATGAAGGTGTAGACAAAGCCGTGGCTGAATTTTTATGGAACATACATTAAAGAGGAGAACTCCCCGGTAAAAGGAGCTCTCACTTGAGAGCAGCTGTTATTAAAAGTTCCTTCACCTTTCTTGTGGAGGAACTTTTTTATTTATAAATCTTGATAATCCCGCTTAACCACTCCTCCAATTGCACTCATAGTCTCATCTTTAAAATCCATAGGTACGGGCTGTGCGGATGGGTCTCTATAATAATATTCCTTTTTGTCTTTTTGAGGTTGATATCCTAATTTCACTAACTTTTCCCCAAGCGAGTCCGGGATTTTGTCAATTCCGGATTGCTCCTTGAAATAATCTGTTGGATAAATTTTCACATCTACATCCCCTGCCCCCGCATGAACGACAAACAAATCCCTTGGCTGCTGAGTAATCCACTGACCTTTGGAAAACACAGAAATACGAATTTTTTCAAGAGACGATATTCCTTCCAGATTTATCCCGAAAATTTCCATTATAACTCTTCGGACCTCAGACGGTGAGATTTTCTCGCCATAGTCCATCAAATATAAGTCCATTACTTGGACCTTGGATAAGTCTTTTATACAGGTCTTTGTGGCACAATTTCCATCCTGTCTGAGCGACCGCTCTACACGCCTGATTATCTCTTCTGAATACATGTGATAATACTCCCCTTTTTTAAAGTTAACCTCTCTAATTAGTTATTCTCCAAATGGAACTTAAACCCTGCAATATTCTACAAAAGTTGACAAGAAAACGGAACCTTTAGCTCATGACGGTTACTGGAACATTCTATTTTTGATCTTTTATATTATTTACCCGATTTACATACGCTTTCACAAATAATTATCGTGGTTATTTTATGATTATTTGGTTATTTTTACTTAAAAGGCCTTCAGGAACCTGTTTTAAGTCTCTCAAGTGGGGAAAGTTAATTTCTTTTCTCATTATTATGAAAGCCGAGACGGGGGAATGACCTGCTATTCATGAGCGAACGGTGAACTTTCAGGCTAATGCAATCCACCCTTGGTCTGTACTCCCATCTTTCTTTCTCAAAAAAGGTGACCTCTGTTCCGTTTGCCTGAATATAGTGAACCGGTCCGGGGGAAACAACTCGCTTTCCATGGGCGAACGGTGAGTTTCCTCAGGCTAAAGCCTTCCGGGATCTCACCCTGTTCTTTTCTCCCATAAGAGTCTCGCCGTTTCCCCCGGCCCTTTATGTTTTTTAAGAGTAACGGAACATTTAAGAATAGGGGATCGATCTCATGAGAGAGCTTACTGAGATTACAGCGTTCCGTGTCCACTATTCATGGTAATGCGGCAGGGAAATGGTGAGACTCCTGCTGGGAGAAGAGCCATGGTGAGATCCGCGAGCACAGCGAGCTAGCTCACGAGCTCCCCGCGGAAAGCGAGCTAATTCCCAGCCTCTTTGCTTCTTTCCAAAGTAAACGGAACAGTCTTTTCTCTTTTTTAAAAGTGAGAAAGTGAAAATGCGACAATCTTAAACTTCTTCAGGGAGATACAAAGTGAGACCCGTGTGTGCAACGATCTCACCGGCTCCTAAAACAGAGTAAGGGAAATTAAACTCATATTACAGGAAACGGAAGAAGCTGTGGAATGTTACTTGATAGGTTTTTATAATAAAAAAGAGCCGGGCATCCGGCTCTTCGAAGGTTAGATAGCAATATCTTTTTCAATTGCTTTTGGATCATTAAATTTCTCCCGATTGAATTTCCCAAGAATTCTTGAGGTCATCGTCCCTGAAGTCATTGCACCGTTTACATTTAAAGCGGTACGTCCCATATCAATTAACGGTTCTACGGAAATCAATAGGCCGGCTAATGCTACAGGAAGGTTCATGGATGATAACACAATAAGGGCAGCAAACGTAGCTCCTCCCCCTACACCGGCAACTCCAAATGAACTAATTCCAATTAAAAGAATTAATTGAATTAAAAATCCAGGACTCAGCGGATCAATGCCTACAGATGGGGCGATCATAACGGCAAGCATTGCAGGATAAATACCAGCACACCCATTCTGTCCGATGGTGGCACCAAAAGAAGCAGACATATTGGCCGTTCCTTCGTCGACTCCGAGGCTGTTTTTCTGAGCTGAAATATTTAAAGGGATGGTTCCTGCACTAGATCTTGAAGTGAAAGCAAATCCTAATACCGGGAGCACTTTTCTTAAATACATAAACGGATTTAGTCCGCTTAATGCAATCAGTGCAAGGTGAAGAATAAACATAACGAGTAAGGCCGTATATGAAGCGAGAACAAATTTTCCAAGTTCTAGAATTCCGGCTACATTCGTCTGTGCTACAGTATTCGCCATCAATCCCATAATTCCAATTGGAGTCAGTCGGAGGATTAATGTCACTATTCTCATGACGACAGCGTAAACCGCTTGAACACCTTTCGTGAAGACTGCAGCCTGCTCGGGGTTTTTTCTTCGGAGCCCAAGTACGGCAATGCCGACAATTGCTGAAAAGATAACTACAGCGATTGTAGAAGTCGCACGTTCACCTGTCATATCTAGAAACGGATTGGCAGGAATGAATTCAAGAATCTTTTCAGGTGTGCTCATATCCTGAAGATTTCCTAAATTCTCCTCCATATAAAGACCTCTGTCCTGTTCCTCTTGACCGGCTTCGATCTGGTCGGCATTTAAGTCAAATAAAAGCGAGCTTCCGACACCTACAAGGCCTGCCGCCATTGCCGTAGTGACTAGAATCCCAATAATCCATCCAGACATTCTGCCCAGCTCTGAAGCTTTCTCCAAATTAATAATTGCCTGGATGATAGATACCATTACAAGTGGAATGACGATCATCATCAGTAGTTTGACATAGCCGCTGCCCGCCAAACTGTACCAGTCTGTCGTCTGAGCTGCGATTTTGGATTCTGCACCAAACGCGGTCTGCAAATAAATACCTAAAATGATTCCAAATCCAAGACCTGCAAACACGCGTTTACTGAACGAAAAACTTTTTTGCTGCATTTTAATCAAGACAGCAATCAGAGCCACTAAAACCGCAACGTTTACAACTACTAATAATGTACTCATGGTGTAGCTCCCTTCTTGCGTTTAATAAAATATGAGTGCTGCTCAAAACTAATAATTCCGATAAGATGTATCAGCATTCATATTATTTAAACTTAATTTAAATCTATGTCAATATTGAAGTAAACATCCTTGTTAGAAAGAAAAAATGCGCCAGAAGCGGCGCATTTTTGTTCCTGCTTATTCAACTGGTTTCTTTAAGATAAATACCCACATAAACGTTAAGGCCTGCTGTAAGTCACGCGGGAAGCTTGAGAGGTCTTTCCCTTCCGCCTCCCGCTTCCATACACCGTGTCCATCAATCAGTTCCCAGCCCGATTCTAAAGCTAACTGCTCAAACTCCCATGGCATCATCGTATTACAGATGACTTCCTCTCCGTATACGCGACGATAACTGTTTACTCTGGGTTTTGCTGTTGGCCCAAGGATCCCAATACACAAATTGCCGCCAGGCTTTAATATGCGCTTCATTTCCTTTAATCCTTCTGCTGGAACTTGCACCCATTCGAGACTGTTTATCGCCATAATTGCATCAAAGCTGTCATCCTTTAATGGAAGCGATACAAGATCGCCCTGAACAAATTGAAGCTTGTCTTCTTCCAACCTGCTTTTTGCACGTTTGATCATGTCCTCTGATATATCCACTCCAGTTACATTAAAACCAGTTTGAAAGAGCTTAAATGAGCCATATCCATCGCCACACCCGAGATCGGCCACAGTGCTTCCTTTTTCTATATACTGTTCCATAAAGGGAATGATTGTCTTCCGGCTGCCGCTGTCCCACATGGCACGGCTGTTGGTATTCCAAAATTCAGCTCGTTCATCCCACTGTTTTTCTGCCTCTTTATGCCAATTAAAAGATTTCATTTTTTTATTCTCCTTACTTTCGAGCTTTTAATATAAAGGTAGCAGGTACTTTACTCGCTTTAAAAGAAGAATAATAACGTTCCGAGTAAAACACATCTTCTTCAGAACACTCGCACTCAATAAGCCTTTCTATCGTAAACCCTGCTTGAATGAGTTCATTTATGTAGGTACTCATCGTTCTCCGTTTCATTACAGCCTGAATACCCTCTTCTTTAAAGCTGTCAAAGACCCGATCCTGAGAGCTGGAGTAAGCCTGCTCCACTTCTATTCTACCTTCTTTGACATCCAATGTCGGGTAAAAAGGATGCTCCCAGCTGAATACAAAGATTCCTCCCTTTTTTAAAGAGGAATACACTAAAGATAAAGTTTTTGGTAAATCCATCGTCCAGCCAAGAGCGTAAATTGAGTAGACGATATCGAAATGGTTACTTGGAAGTATCCCCTTTGCTTCTTCCATCGGACAGCAATGCAGGGAAACATATTCATAGGGGAGAAGCTTTCTTGCCGTTTGCAGCTGAGCCTCCGAAATATCAACTCCCCATAATTCTTTTGCTCCTTTATTTCTAACATATTCTAAAGAATGGCCGCTTCCACATCCAATATCAAGCACAGCAGTCTGATTGATATTTCCGAGCAGCTGAAGCTCTTCTTCATTTTGGCTATAGGGTCCGTAAAAAGGTAAAGCATCTTTTCCGTTAAAATGCTGAGCGATCGAATTCCAGCAGTTTTTATTAATGGTTAACGCCTTTTCTGCATCCATGAATATCCTACCTTTCTCCCTATAAAATTCGATATTGAAATAAGCGTTCCCTCTATTTTCAACCATATTCTTTCCTGAGTTTTTATATAAAATTGTTGCATTCATTTTTAATCTTCGTTATGCTTATAACACAATATAAGCTAACATTTAAAAACAACAACACCATATATAGTATCCGCGAATAGAAGATGCCACTAGGCTTAATAGGGAATCTGGTGAAATTCCAGAACTGCCCCCGCAACTGTAATCACTCGCGAAACGGATCACCCACTGTGCATGCACGGGAAGGGCCAGAGTAGAATCGAGTGTAAGTCAGGAGACCTGTCTTCGTTCGCAGAAGTTTCTACTTCTTCGGGGTTTGAGAAGATGAAACGATGGAATGCAGGAAGGCAGCAGATTTCCTTTGTTTCATGGTTTCATCCGCTCAATTTAATGAGCGGATTTTTTTATGGACCGAATTAATTTCTTTATAAATACCATTTAAACAAAGGAGTGCTAATATGCAATCTCTTCAAACCGCCTTTTGGCAGGAATGGCTCGAATCTCAAACGACTTCTTTTCCTTCATTAGAAATGAACCGTATGATTGAAAAAGCAAAGACGCTGCAAGGCGATCAAAAAGAACAGGCCAAATCCCTTATCCTGGAATGTCTTGCGGAAATTAGTGAAACAGCGCCCGATTGGACATATCTGGCCAGCCGCATACATTTACAGCAAATGTATGAAGAAGCCAGAAAAAACCGTAACACAGAGCACGTCTACTCAGGTCTCCATGAACTAATCAACCTTCTGATTGACGAAGGGATTTATACTCCGACATTGCTTGATTACTATACGCCTGGAGAACTGAAAGAGTTAGAAAAATCCATTGTGCCTGAACGAGACGGCCTCTTTACTTATATCGGAATCAAAACGCTGGGCGACCGTTATTTAGCGAAATCTAAAGCTGGTGCTGTCTTTGAACTTCCACAGGAGCGCTTTATGATTATCGCTATGACAGTTATGGCACAGGAGCCTGAAGACAAAAGAATTAGATTAGTAAAAGAAGCCTACTGGGCCTTGAGCCATCTTTATATGACCGTTGCTACCCCTACCCTTGCTAATGCAGGAAAAAGATACGGACAGCTGAGTTCGTGTTTTATCGATACAATTGATGACAGCCTGCAGGGAATCTATGACAGTAATACAGACATCGCCAACTTAAGCAAGCATGGCGGAGGGATTGGCGTATACTTAGGAAAAATTCGCAGCCGCGGCAGTGACATTCGGGGATTCAAAGGGGTTTCTTCTGGTGTCCTGCCATGGATGAAGCAGATTAATAACACAGCAGTCAGCGTTGACCAGCTTGGCCAGCGCCAGGGTGCCGTAGCTGTTTACTTAGACGTCTGGCATAAGGATATCTTTCCGTTTTTAGACAGCCGTTTAAACAATGGAGATGAACGCCAGCGGACCCATGATTTATTTACCGGTGTCTCTATTCCAGACTTGTTTATGGAGACTGTAGAAAACCGTGAAGACTGGTACTTATTCGACCCACATGAAGTACGCACTGTAATGGGCTTTTCGCTTGAAGATGCTTATGACGAAGAACGAGGTTACGGTACGTTCAGACAGCGCTATGAAGCATGTGTAAATAATGAACAGCTTACTAAAGAAAAAGTTCCGGCGATTGAGATTATGAAGCGGATTATGATTGGACAGCTCGAAACAGGTACACCTTATATGTTTTACAGAGATGAAGTAAACCGCATGAACCCTAACTCCCACAAAGGAATGATCTACTGCAGCAACCTTTGTACGGAAATTACTCAGAATCAGAGTCCAACCACTCAGGAAGAACAGCTTGTCGAAGATGGAAAAATTATTACGATAAAGACTCCAGGCGACTTTGTAGTATGTAACCTCTCAAGCATTAATCTTGGAAAAGCCGTTCCAGCCGGCGTATTGTCAAGACTCGTTTCGATTCAGGTTCGTATGCTTGATAACGTAATCGATAGAAATACCATCCCTGTGCTTCAGGCTCAGTTAACGAACCAGTCTTACCGGGGAATTGGTCTTGGCACGTTTGGATGGGCTCACCTTCTCGCCCAGAAAAAAATCGCCTGGGAAAGTGATGAAGCGGTTGATTATACTCACGAAGTATATGAAGAAATTGCCTTCCATACTATTCTTTCCAGCAGTGAGCTGGCTGCAGAAAAAGGCAGTTACCCATTATTTGAAGGTTCTGATTGGCAGACAGGGGAATTTTTTGTTAAACGGTCGTTTGATCAAGATAGCAAATTCGAATGGACCACGCTAAAGGAAAAGGTTCATAAACAAGGGATTAGAAATGGTTATCTTATGGCCGTTGCTCCGAATTCCAGTACCTCTCTGATCGCAGGAAGTACGGCGAGCATTGATCCAATCTTTAAGAAATTTTATTCCGAGGAAAAGAAAGACTTTAAAATTCCTGTGACTGCCCCAGATTTGAGCCCTGAGACGTACTGGTATTATAAATCAGCCTATGACATTGATCAGCATACGAGTATTAGGCAGAATGCAGCACGGCAAAGATATATCGATCAATCCATTTCCTTTAATTTGTATGTCAAAAACACGATAAAAGCGAAGGAGCTGCTGAATCTTCACGTAGACGCCTGGAAATCGGGGCTGAAAACAACCTATTACACCCGCTCTACTTCAAGCCAGGGTGAATTCGATGAATGTGAAAGCTGCTCATCTTAAGGAGGAAGAAATTATGGACCAAATATTAGAAAAACGAAAGCTTGTAGACCATCAAGCTCCCAATGCCTCCACCGGAATCGTAAACGGCAGAAGCTCAAACGTACTCAATTGGGACCACACGCGCTATTCCTGGGCGTATCCTATGTACAAAACGATGCTCGCTAACTTCTGGATTCCGAGTGAAATCAATATGAGCAATGACTTAAAGCAGTGGCCGGCACTTTCAGAGAAGGAACAGGATTCTTTTAAAAAAATTATCGGTCTGCTCGCGTTTCTGGATTCGATACAAACCGATTACTCTGGTAAAATCGCTGATTATTTAACAGATTCCAGTCTTTCTGCATTAATGCAGGTGCTCGCGTTTCAAGAGGTCGTCCATAATCAGTCCTACTCTTATGTATTATCAACGTTAGTCGATCAAAGCGAACAGGAGCGCATTTTTGAATATTGGAAGCACGATGAAATCCTTATCGAACGCAATAATTTTATTACAGATGGCTATGAATCGTTTGCAGAGAAACCAACATTGGATTCTTTCTTAAAATCTATCGTCTATGATGTTGTATTAGAAGGGCTTTTCTTCTATGCCGGGTTTGCGTTCTTCTACAACCTTGCACGTAATCAGAAAATGGTTTCCACGAGTACGATGATTAACTATATTAATAGAGATGAACAAGTTCATGTCAATCTATTCGCCCATATATTTAAGGAAACTCTTAATGAAAATCCTGAACTCGACCGTGGACACTATGAACAATTTGCCACACAAACCTTCAAAGAAGCTGTAGACTTGGAGATCAAATGGGCTCATCACATTATTGGCGATGATTTTCCCGGGATTCCGATAGATGAGCTTGAAGATTACATTAAGTTCATTGCCAACAAGCGATGCAAACTTCTTGGAGCTGAGAAGCCGTACCCGGGATATAACGAAAACCCTTTGAAATGGATTCGTGCCTATCAGGAAGTTGATGAAGGAAAATCTGATTTCTTTGAACAGAAATCAAGGCAGTATACTAAAGTTTCTGAAGATAACGGGTTTGATGATCTGTAATATTTATATAAGGAGGTTGTTTCTAGAGTCTATGAAAGACTTGAAGAGACAGCCTTTTTTGTTACTTTTGAGTTGCAAGATGAAAGATATACAGTTCCTGTTTATCTTGTTTGGAAAAGAGGAAAATGGCTGTTTCGTTTATTGAAAAAAGAGAAAAGAATCTGGTAAAAGACTCACTTTCCACGGGGAGCCGGTGAGCTAGCTCGTTGCACTCGCGGATCTCACCCTGGCTCTATCTCCCTGCAGGAGTCTCGCCATTCTGAAGAGAATGAGCTGTTCCGTTTACTGTATAAGAGGAACGAGGCTAGGAAATAGCTCGCTTTCCGCGGGGAGCCGGTGAGCTAGCTCGTTACACTCGCGGATCTCACCCTGGCTCTATCTCCCTGCAGGAGTCTCGCCATTTCCCAGCCTCTTTAAATTAGTTGGTGGAAATGGAACGCTGTAAGCTCAGTAACCTCTCTAATGGGATTGATCCTCTCTTCTTAAATGTTCCGTTACTGAAAAAAACGTAAAGGGCCAGGGGAAACGGCGAGACTCCTATGGGAGGATAGAACAGGGTGAGATCCCGGAGGGCTAAAAGCCCGAGGAAGCTCACCGTTCGCCCATGGAAAGCGAGTTGTTTCCCCAGGCCCGATTCCCTTTATCAATGTAAATGGAACAAGGGAATTCCCTTCAAACTTCTATCGTATTTGTCCTCACTATTTCACTGTTTCGTTACACCAAAAAACATAAAGGGCCGGGGGAAATGGCGAGACTCCTATGGGAGGATAGAACAGGGTGAGATCCCGGAGGGCTAAAAGCCCGAGGAACCTCACCGTTCGCCCATGGAAAGGGAGTTGTTTCCCCAGGTCCGATTCTCTTTATCAAGGGAAACGGAACTCTCTTCTCCTTTAAGTGATAATCAAAGAAGCCTCTTAAGACAGAACCCGACTTATATTTTCCGAGAAAACATTCGGTTCAGCGCAATCTCTGCCTTTTCCTTAGTCTTGTCATCAACCGTAATTATATGATGAGGATTCCCTTCAAGAATACTCTCAAGTGACCATAGAAGGTGGGGCAGATCAATCCGGTTCATCGTCAGGCATGCACACATATTAGGATTTAATGAAACAACCATTTTATCGTCTTCCTGTTTAGCGATGCGGTTAACGAGATTCATTTCCGTACCTACAGCCCACTTCGTCCCTGCGGGCGCTTTGTTGATTACGTCTATTATTTTTCTAGTCGATCCTGACTCATCGGCTGATTGAACGACGTCAAATGAACATTCAGGGTGGACGATAATATTCCCATCCGGATACTCTTGTCTGAACTTGCTGACATTGTCTGTTGTAAACTTTTCATGAACTGAGCAGTGTCCTTTCCAGAGAATGATTTGAATATCGTTCAGATTCCCATCATACTCCAGGTAGTCCTGGATCGGGTCCCATACAGCCATATGTTTTAAAGGAATCCCGAGATTATAAGCTGTATTTCGTCCGAGGTGCTGGTCAGGGAGAAAAAGCACAATCTCTTTTTGAGCAAATGCCCAGCTGAGCATCCTAGCAGCATTTGATGAAGTGACGGTAGCTCCTCCGTTTTCTCCGCAGAAAGCTTTTATGGCTGCCGTACTATTTACATACGTTATAGGAAGTATACGATCGCCGAGCTTGTCCTGAAGATGAGTCCACCCTCGCTCAACTTGACGGATTGTAGCCATATCAGCCATTGAACATCCTGCTCTTAAATCAGGGAGCAGGACTTTTTGGTGGCTGGCGGATAAAATATCGGCGGTTTCCGCCATGAAGTGAACACCGCAAAAAACGATATATTCAGCTTCCTTATTTTTGGCTGCTGTCTCTGCCAGCTGCAAGGAATCTCCAGTTGAATCAGCAAACTGAATGACTTCATCTTTTTGATAATAATGGCCTGGCATATAAAGCCGGCTTCCCAGCTCCTTTTTAATTGACCGCACACGGGCTTTCATTTCTCCCCGGCTCATTAACCGAATAGTCTCTGGAAGAGCGTGACCGTGGAAACTTTCCATCAGCTTCATTTTAAAACTTCCTTTCTCAGTGGGACCTTCGTTTCAATCAATAAGCTAATATCCGCTGCTTTAACAGAATGAGTAAGACTTCCTAAAGAAATATAGTCAACTCCGCTTTGTCTGTATAAAGATATATTGCTTAAAGTAATATTTCCTGACGCCTCTGTTAAAATATGAGCAGGGACAAGGGCCTTATGGGACTTAATTTCTTCAGGGGTGGAATTATCAAACATAATTACATCTGCCCCAGCCATTACAGCCTCTTCTACTTCCGCTTTATCTTTCGTCTCCACCTCAATTTTCATCATATGAGAGGCGGAATGTTTAACTTTTTGAACAGCTTTTTTTATGCTGCCGGCCGCCGCAATATGGTTATCCTTTATCATCACGGCATCATATAATCCGTATCGATGACTGCTTCCTCCACCACAGCGTACAGCATACTTATCAAATATTCTTAATCCGGGCACTGTTTTTCGTGTGTCACATATCTTTATGGAAGGGTCATCAAGATTGAATACGGCCTCGGCTGTTAAGGACGCTATGCCGCTCATACGCTGGATAAGGTTTAATACCACTCTCTCCCCATTTAAAATCGCTGATGTTCTGCCTTCAACTTCTGCAATCACTTCCCCTTTGTTCATTTTTTCTCCATCTGTTATATACATATTTACATCAGCCTCAGGATCTAAGAGTCTAAACGCTGTATGTAAAACTTCTTCACCACAGAAGATTCCGTTACTTTTAGCGACAAGACTAGCCTTTGATCTGTCGGCACTTGTGAATATAGCTTCTGTTGTCACATCACCTGATCCAATATCCTCCATAAAAAAACTATTCAATTTTTCTTTAAGTAAAAACGTATTCATTTGGTTCTCCCCTTTTCGTTGTGCGGCTTTCTTCTATCCTCATGCTGCCTTCCCAGCAAACGGTAGAATCCGACCAATATTGGGATTCTTCTGGATAATCCGTTCTGATATGTGCTCCTCTGGACTCCTCCCTCACTAATGCAGCATTTACAATCATCCATGCTGTATCCAGGCAATTTCTAGCGGCGAGTGCCTCCTTCGTTAACGATAAAGACAAAGGTCCCCTACATTCACTATGGAAGCGGGTAAGCCAGCTTCTCATTTTTAATAAATCTTTTTTAGTTTTAATAATTCCTGCCCACTGACTCATCTTCACCTTCAGTTCTGCCAGATCAGGAAGATCCTTTTCTTCTTGAAAGATCATAGGTGCTTCTGGGAGCTTCCAATTATTATGAATGGCTTTAGCTTTTATACATTGACTGAGCATTAATGCTGAAGCTGAAGCTTCAAGCAGAGAATTACTAGCCAGTCGGTTAGCACCATGAAGGCCGGTACAAGCCACTTCTCCAATAGCATAAAGATTTTCAATGTTTGTTTCTCCCCATTTGTTGACAGAGATGCCTCCCATCAGGAAATGAGCGCCTGGATGTACGGGAATCCTATCGTTCATTAAGATGCCTCTTTCTCCCTGAACATGTGCAGCGATCGTCGGAAATCTTTTATGAAAATTGTCTACATGTTTAATGGACAGAAAGACTTTTCTTCCACTTTTTATGTACTCCCAGACAACACGTGCTGTAATCGATCGAGGAGCTAAATCTCCAAGAGGATGACGTCTTTCCATAATGGGTTGATCCTTTTCATCTACCAGTCTGCCTCCTTCTCCACGTATAGCTTCTGATAACAGGCAAGCTTGTTTATCGTTAGATACAAGCATCGTTGGATGGAACTGCATAAACTCCATGTCCATTAACTTAGCTCCCGCACGATAAGCCATGGCTAATCCGTCACCTGTAGATTCTTCTGCATTAGAGGTAATATCATAAACCTGGCCGCAGCCTCCCGATGCCACAATCGTACTTTGGGCTGTAATCATGCTTGTCTGTCCCTTTTTATCTTTCCCTATGATTCCTTTACATTGGCCTTCATCCATTACGAGATCGTATACGGTAAAGGCTTCAACTACTTCCACTCTGTCTGCTATATGCTCCTTTAGCTTTTCAATAATATGGGCGCCTGTCGAGTCCCCGCCTGCGTGATATATTCTTCTTTCGCTGTGAGCCCCTTCCTGTGCCAAGTCATATTCACCTTTCCTGTTTTTATCAAAGGGAATTCCAAGAGCAAAAAGCTTATGCATCACCTCTGGTGCCTTTTCCAGGATAGACACAGCAGCTTCTTTGTCATTAAAATAGTGGCCCGCCTGCAGTGTATCTTTCAGATGCTGGTCTATACTGTCAGCTCTTGTAAGAGCAGCTGCAATTCCTCCTTGGGCTTTAATGGAGTTACCAGCACCAAGGAGAGACTTAGTAACCAAAGTAACCTTCCTCACAGAGGATAATTCTAAGGCCGCTAATAACCCTGCGAGCCCGCTGCCAATGATAATAACCTCTGTGTGCCATGTCCGCATGTTAATCCCTCCCTTAGTGTATATACACAAGTATTGACATATATATTTACATAACTTTAAACTAGTTTCAAGTAGAATTTTTTGTAATTGTGAATAATTGAACAAAAAATAATTGAAGATATAAGGAGAAATTAGATGACCATGATTTATCTGGACCATTGTGCAACTACTCCCATGAGTGAGTCGGCCATTCAAGCTTATACTGCTGCAGCACGCACTTATTTCGGTAATGAACAGAGCCTTCATGAGCAAGGGTATGGTGCCCGCCAATTAATGTGGCACTGCCAGAAAAACCTTGCCGACATACTACACGGAGACCCAGAAGGCATATTTTTTACAAGTGGAGGAACTGAGAGTAATTTATATTCCATATTAAGTCTGGTTTACGGAAATACACAGCGAGGAAGACACATTATAACCTCGCCATTTGAACATCCGTCCGTATATTACGCCCTGCAAAAGCTTGCTGATGAAGGGTACGAGATAGAAGAAATTGAAGCAGAGCCTAATGGACAGATCTCTCTTTCCTCCCTTCATAATTGCATTCGCTCTGATACCATTCTTGTCACGATTTGTCACGCAAGCAGCGAGACAGGAGTCATACAGCCGCTTGCTGAAATTGGACGAATATTAAATCGAAAAGGTATTCTTTTTCATAGTGATGCAGTCCAAACCTTTGCCAAGCTGCCGATTGACGTCAATGAATTACATTTAGCTTCACTTTCCTTTTCCGCTCATAAAATTAACGGACCTAAGAATATGGGGGGATGCTATATTAACCCTGAAGTTCTTCGAAAAAGCGTCTACAATGGAACGGTTCATCAGAATGGATTTCGCCCAGGCACAGTAGATGTACCTGGAGCAGCAGCTTTTGTAACAGCGGCTATGGAAATGCACGAGGATTCTTCCTTATTAAATTTAGAATGGAAGGAAATGCAGGATTGGGTCCTTTCACAATTAAATATGGCTTCCCTGACTTTTATTGGGGATCGCAAACATCGCATGGCCCATCATTTGGCTTTTCATTTAAAAGGCATAGAGGGGCAATGGATGATGCTGGAGTGTAACAAGAGAGGGATAGCTATTTCGGCAGGCAGTGCCTGTAAGTCTGGTCATTCTTTTCCACCAAAAGGACTGTTGGCTATGGGGTTAACCCAAGATGAAGCTCACGGTTTATTCCGTGTAAGCTTCGGCCGTACAACTTCTTATTCGGAACTTGAGCAGCTGGTAACTGTCCTGCACGATATTATATCCGAAAAAGGGTTAATTACCGTTCCTTTTCCACCTTCTTACTAATTGTTACAACACCTTAATATCATAAGAATTTTCATGTGTTATCCTAGAATTGGCGTAAAAACCTCGCCGGGAGGAGTGTCGTCTAATTCTATGAGGTGGGACAAATTATCTGGAAAGCAGCAGCCTACTAAAGACAAGGATCAGCCCCTTGAAATAAAAGTGGAGCACTGGATCAAAACCTACAGTCATGATTTAAAATGGCTGGCATTTTCTTATGTAAAAGATCACGCACTTGCAGAAGACATTACACAGGATGCTTTCATTAAAGCTTACGAAAAATATGATACTTTCAAAAAACAGTCCAGTGAGAAAACCTGGCTTTATAAAATAACGATCAATCTATGTAAGGATCATCTTAAAAGTTCTTATATACGCAGAGTTTTTAAAAAGGGCCTGGAAGCTTTTCAGCAACTTCCCTCTCAAAATGAAACACCGGAACAATATGCTATCCATAAAAGTGAAGATGAAGAACTTCTTGAGTATATTTTGATGCTTGAAGATAAATATCGGGAAGTTGTTATTCTTTTTTATTTTGAAGAGTTTGAAGTAAAAGATATGGCTCAATTATTAAGTGTGAGTCCGAATACCGTTAAGACTAGACTGCGCAGGGCCAGACAGATGCTGCAAGACCAGCTAGTTTCCGAAGGGGGGTCTACTGGTGAATGAACTGATGGATCATCGTTTAAAAAAGATGAATCACGACGTGAAATATAAGAAGGTTCCCATGGGAGAACATGAAACGCATAAAATAATTCATCATGTGAAAAATCGTCCTGTCAGGAATTATCGAACGACCCATTGGAAGAAAACTCTTCCTCTTTCAACTGTGGCAGCAGCTGCAGTCATTGCCTTTCAATTTTACAGTTATCCATCTAATACGGAGACCCAGGAGGCTACACTCGCCTCCCAGCGATCAGCAAACATTGAGTTAAAAGAACAGCAGATGGTAACCGCAGAAGAACAAGAAAGCATCGAGCTGTTAAGCGGAAATAAAGATGAGGCTTCTCCAATTGTCCGTAAAACTTATGTGATTCATAAAGATTCCCTGTACGTTCAAACCGAAAGGCAGGTCCAGCCCCAGCTGCTGGATAAGTCAATCGGGACAGCCGTCCCTCAAGAGTCGAGCAATCAACGACAAAGCTCCCTGCCCCAGCAGGAAAAAATCTATGCCGTTAAAGGGGAAGAGGAGCAGGAAGCTGTCGCCATAAAAAGCTGGCGTTATGTTGGAACGGGCGCAAGCCGTATAAACCAAAAAGGGTACTTTATTTTTGAAAGAGAAGAATCGCTTCCTCTCGCTCAATAAAAAAGCTGTAATAACTCGGCACCCGGTTATTACAGCTTTCTTTATATATTTTTCTTATTTAGATAATCCTTCAGGCGATCGAGCGAAGTATAAATATCATCCCTAATGGACGGATTGTAGAATATGGCCGCAGGGTGGTACAGCGGGAAAACGGCATATTCTTTTTTTGTCGGCTTAAATTCATCATTTTCCAGAGTCAAAACAGGTGTTTTAATCACTTCTCCAAGCCTCTGACTAATTTTATACTCCTTGCCTGCCAGCCTTTCTAAGGCCACTCCTCCTAAAGCAATAATAACTTTAGGATCCACTTTTTTAATTTGATAATCAAGGATAGGAGCATGGGCTTTTATTTCCTTTTGGTTAGGCTTTCGGTTTGCTTTTCGCCGGCCGTTTTTATGCTTCTTTGCCTTCGTATCCACCCACTTATATGGACGGCTCCTAACCGCACTTGTTATATAAATATCTTCTCTTTTCAACCCTAAATAATCGAGCTGTTTATCAAGCTCATCTCCAGCTCGTCCTATAAAAGGTGTTCCTTCAACGGCTTCTTTTTCTCCCGGTGCTTCCCCAACAAGCATGATATCTGCCTCAGGATTCCCTTCCCCAAGGACGAAACCTTCTACATCCAGGCCTTTCATATTTTCTTCTGCCTTTTCCAATAAACCTGCCGGCAATTCCATATTCCCGCCTCCTTTTTCGTTGTTTATGCCCTTATCTATTATTGTTCACACAGCTTATCTCATCGCAAAGACGAAATAAGTTGTGACAAAGTATAAACCAACAATTAGCAGAGAGGGCAGCATATAACTCCACGAAGGCTGTAATCGGCGCTTGCTCAAACTGTAAATCACTATTAATACAAACAGAATCGAAACTGACGATGTAATTAAGTTCGAGGGAGCCGCCTGCTCAAGAAGTCTTCCGTTAATAAAAAATATATCTGTGATCGCTAAAATAATTAGATTAAACGCATTACTGCCCAACAAAGAGCTGATAGCCAGATTATAATTTCTCATTTTCAAAGCTGTTCCCACGCTGACCGCATCAGGCAGGGAAGTACTTATGGCCACTAAGAAAGCACCGACAAACGAGGATCCTAATCCTGTAGTAGTCGCAATATCCTCAGCAGCTATCGTTAAAATACTGCCCATAATCATAATTAAGACAGCGGCCGTAATAAAATACCCAATCGCCTGCTTATAGGTATATTCCTTAAATCTCTTAGGCTTTCTCTTAATCTTCCTTCCTTTATATTCCGTATGTTCATTTATCCATTTCGCTGCAACGGCATAAACGAGAATAACGCCTATGGATGTATAACCAATATTGAATAAATGGGCAGGTATTGAAAAAATAAGTCCCACCATGATAATAAGGGTCAGCAGAATAACTAACCATCCGTAGAGCTTACTTTCAACGGTGGCGTGAGTCATTATCTGATGCTTCCGGTAAACGAAGTCAAATATTGCCAGAGCTAGTATATTAAACAGGTTACTCCCTAGTAAATTACCTACCGCTAAGTCTGGCGCGCCGATAACAATAGAAGTAGCACTTGATGTCAATTCAGGCAGTGAAATAGCTATACCTATCAGCATTCCAATAAATGCTGACGTAGCTTTTGTTTTTTCTTTTACGGCATCTCCAAAATAAGCAAGACGAGAAGCTGCAAAAAAGGCTCCCACCCCTGAAAGAATAAATAAAGACGCTGCTAACCATAGGTTCATTCAAAAACTCCTTAATCCTTTAGCCTTAAAGACAGGAAAGAAGGCCAGCTTGAGAGCCGGCCCTTATACTTTCACTTCCTTGTTCGAATGTTCTTTAATCAGATCTGCTGTTAACTGGCCGGAGAGGGTGACCATTGGAACACCGCCTCCAGGATGAGTGGAACCGCCTGCAAAATATAAATTTTCATAGACCTGACTCTTAGCCGGGACCTTGAAGCCGCCGTTCGCTTTCTTATCAGAAGCAATGCCATAAATAGATCCGCCATTTGGTCCGTAAAGCTGCTCCAGGTCTTCGGGAGTAAAGCGATATTCGAATTCAATAGAATCCCTCAAGCCTTCCATTCCCATTCTTTCAAGCTTATCAATAACTACTTCCCGATAATGATCCCAATTAAAGGACTTGCGGCGTTTTCCATTCTTTAATGGAGGAACATGTGTTAAGACAAATAAGTTATCTTTCCCTGCCGGAGCCTGTGAACTGTCGGAGCGCGATGAAATGCCGATATATACCGTGGGATCATCCGCCGGAACTCCTTTTTCAAAAATCTCTTTAAATTCTTTTTCCGGATCATTTGAGAAAAAGAAATTATGATGCTTCAGGTTCTTAAACTGTTTATTGACACCGAGCAGAAGTACGAGTCCGGATACAGTCGGTGTAAATTCCTTCTCAAGCGATTTTCTTTCTTTTTTAACCTTTGAATCTTGTGGAGCTAACTGTCGATAAGCAGGAATAGCTTCAAGGTTGGAGACGACAACATCGGCTGTGTGGACATTTCCGTCTTCCGTTTGTACTCCAACTACCTTTTCACCTTCTACCACTAACTGTTCCACTGGGGTATTTAAGTGGATATCCACTCTTAGCTCCTCCATCAGCTTTTTCATACCTTCCGCAATCTGGTACATGCCGCCTTTTACATAATGAATTCCAAGTCCAAGCTGGACATAAACAAGCTGATTTAAAATTGCAGGCGCTGAATAGGGATTTGATCCTACATACATAACGAAATAGTTAAACAGCTGTTCCAAATACTTATTGTCAAACTGCTTATGTGTAGCTTTAGCGACCGTGCTCATAGGATCCATCTTCAACAATTCGCTTAGGGAATGATGCTTCTTCAAATCCTTAAGATCTGCAATACTGTATTTATAAAAACTCTTCATACAAAGTTCATACATATCCTGGGAGTATGAAAGGAAATCCGTTAAGCTGCGATTCGGACGGTCTGTAACCTTGGCCATCTCTTCCAGCATCGTCGGCAGATCACTCGTGACATCGAGCTGGGTCCCATCTTCATAAAAGGTACGCCACTGAGGTTCAACCCTCTCAACTTGTATGTAGTCATCCAAACGGCGATGGACACTCTCAAACAGCTGTTCTAAAACCCAAGGCATCGTTAAAATAGAAGGACCTGTATCAAACGTAAATCCTTTTCCTTCTCTACGATTCAGTTTACCGCCTAAGTTACTGTTCTTCTCCAGAAGCTTTACATCATAGCCATCTCCGCTTAAACGGATAGCTGTAGACATTCCGCCTAATCCTCCGCCAATTACTATAGCTTTTTTATTCATCGAAACACCTCCACTTTTATCAAAACAGTTCCTTGAGAATAGAGAAAAGAGCCTGAGAGCACCGCTCGTCTCTTGCTCTTTTCTCTTCTAAGCTGCTTAACAACATATACCCTTCTAATCGCCATCGATAACCAGACCTTGCACATTATAAAACTTGTAAAACCTGAGGCCTGTCTTTAAGATAAAAATAGGAAAGGAGCTGCCTTTTGTATATGGAATTAATCTATTGGTTTTTTATCCCGAGTGTAATCATCGCAACTTTTTTTGTGATTTTCAGAAGGCTGTCTCCCTTAAGTTATTTCACGATGGCTTTCATTATATTTCTGTATATCCTTGTGTTAATTGTTTCATACGTGCTGCGATAAACTATCTAAACCTTTTTTGTTCCTGCCGCTGTTTGTTAATGGCCTCACGAATATGGTAAAGCTCTGCATACATAGCGGATGCAAATACGACTATAATACTGAGAAACACAGAGACTAGAAATGCTGTTCCATCAAGGCCAAAGCCTAGAACAGAGCTAAAGCCGATAACCGCTCCGATTGTGAGTCCTATCCCTAGAAAGATTAATATTTTTTGCAGTGTTACAGAGTATTCCACGTTGCTCACCTCTTTACAATTTACATCTAATAAAGGTATACCCAAAACTGACATTTGCCACACATAGGAAAACAAACGAATGAATTCCCTCTGAAGAAATTCTCTTTTCTTCAAATCTTAGGAGGAAATGCCCAAATTTCAAAGATCATCTCCTGTTCAATGGGCTCCAGGAGGTTTATTTGATTCTCACTTAAACGGGAAGAGAGTTCCGTTTACTTTGTATTAGAAAACCGGGTCTGGGGAAAGACTCGCTTTCCATAGGCGAACGGTGAGCTTCCTCGGGCTTTTAGCCCTCCGGGATCTCACCTTGTTCTTTTCTCCCATAGGGTCTCGCCGTTTCCCCCGCCCTTTGCGCTTATTAGAAGTAACGGAACACTGAGGTTAGAAAAGATTATTTCCTCAAGAGAGATTACTGAAACTACAGCGTTCCGTTTATACTACCAACAGTATAGAGGCTGGGAAATGGCGAGACTCCTACAGGAGATAGAGCCATGGTGAAATCCGCGAGTGTAACGAGCTAGCTCACCGGCTCCCCGCGGAAAGCGAGCTATTTCCCAGCCTCGTTCCTCCTTATAAAGTAAACGGAACCGTCTTTCCCCTCCTCAAATATGTGAATAAGATAGGGAAAATTGCTAGAATCCTACAGGAGATAGAGCCAGGGTGAGATCAGCGAGTGCAACGAGCTAGCTCACCGGCTCTCGCGTGTCATTGAAAACTTCGTATGAAAAAGCTTTCTTTAAAATAAAAAAAAACAGGCTGGTGATCAGCCTGCTTTTTCAATATCTCTTTTCTTCAATTCTCTTCTAAGCACTTTTCCGCTGATCTCCGTTTTTGGGAGTTCATCGATAACTTCAATTTCTTTTGGCGCCTCACGAGCTGCAAGTCCTTGTCTTACGAAAAGCCGAATGTCTTCAAGTAACTCTTCACTTTTTTCAAACCCGGAATTTAGTGTGATAAACGCCTTAACGATTTCACCGTGTACCCGATCAGGCTTGCCGATAACTCCTGCTTCTTTTACTGCTTTATGTTCGATTAATTTGCTTTCAGCTTCAAACGGGCCAATGCGCTCACCGGAAGAATTGATCATATCATCACTGCGGCACTGAAAAAACACATAGCCATCATCATCCATATAAGCCAAGTCTCCAGCTATATACCAATCCTTCCCGTAAGTAAAGTACGTGTTATAGTACTTTTTATTTTTCCATATTTCTTTCATAATAGAAGGCCAGGAAGGTTTAATCGCAAGGTAGCCAGTTTCATAAGGAGAGAGTTCTTCCCCTTCATCGTCCAGAACAGCAACTTCAATACCAGGAATAGGACGCCCCATCGAACCAGGCTTAATCATCCTTGTCGGAATGTTTGCAATTAGTTGTGCCCCTGTTTCCGTCATCCACCATGTGTCGTGAATGCGCAGGTTGAGAACACTCTCTCCCCAGTAAATCACTTCCGGATTAAGTGGTTCACCAACACTTGATATATGCCTTAATGAAGTGAAATCATACTTCTTAACCGTGCGGTTTCCTTGAGCCATCAACATCCGAAAACCTGCAGGCGCACTATACCATACATTAACTTTTGCCTTATGAAGAATCTGATACCAGGCATCGGCCGAAAATCTACATCCATGAATAACGGTTGTGACACCATTAAGCAAAGGAGCAAATACTCCATAAACTGTACCTGCCGCCCCACCCGGATGGGCAGTGCACCAATACACATCATCCTCTTTTAAATCGAGTACCCAGCGTCCGGTCTGGTATTGTTGGATCATATTGCGATGAGCATGAATAATTCCTTTCGGTTTCCCTGTAAATCCACTCTTATAATGAATGCTTAAACCATCTTCGAGATCGACCCATTCTGTCTCCGCATGACGAGGAGCTTCTTGTGCTTCTGCCGTCATAGAAATGTCTGCGCCTTTACTCTCTTTATCCGTCGTAAAGATGGTCTGCAAACTTGGAATTTCATCGCGTTTCACGCGGTTGAGGAATTGTGCATTAGTTATTAGATATTTGGCGTCGCAGTCATTGATTCGATCTTTTATTGCTTCTTCCTTAAAGGGTTCAAATAACGGACCGACTACGGCACCGATTTTAATAGCTGCCAGCATGGCAATATGGCAGTAAGGATGCTTTGGCAGAAAAACAAATACAAAGTCGCCTTTTACCACTCCATGACTGCGCAGGACGCTGCTCCAGCGGTTGACTTCTTCCTGAAGCTCGCTATAAGTATAAGTGATTTCTTCTTCCTCTGAAAAATAATGGAGCGCTATTTTATTTCCTTTTCCATCTTCAACATGCCGGTCCACACATTCATGGGCCATGTTCACCTTTCCAGTTTCAAACCAGGTAAACATTGGATAGACGCGTTCCCAGCTGAATGGTTCGCCTTCCATCCATTCAATCCCGACATTATAAGTTCCACTTCTTGGCGGCAAAACTTTTTGTACCATGTTTCACGATCCTCCTCACCCTTTCTTAATGTCTAGCTGTTACAAACAGCTAAATAAGAGCAGCCGCATTCACGCGGATATGGAATATCCGCGGTGATTGCGACTCATTCGGCCAGGCTACAGAACTTCCGGCCGGATCAGCAAGGAACATGCAATGGCAGCGCGCTGCATCATATCTCCAGATAAATAGTGATTTTCAAAGCCATTAAACCTTACTGTCCTCATTTATTTTTTCAGTACCTGCCTCATTTTATATCTCACATGCGTAAGTTTCTATCGTACCTCTTAAACGCTGAGCTTCTTTATACGTACAGCGATTGTGAATCACCTGCAGGCCGGCATCACTTGCGATTTTTGCTGCTTCTGGTGCAATAACACCTTCTTGCAGCCAGAAGACATCGGGTTTTACTTCTGCCGCTTCCCGGGCAATTTCTACAGCAGCTTCCGGACTTCGGAAGATTTGGGCTACTTCAATTTTAAAAGGAATGGAGCTTAAGTCCGGATAAGCTTTTTCACCAAGAACCTCATCTTCCCGAGGATTGACTGGTACAATATGGTAACCCATACGCTGCATTTTTCGTGCTAGACGATGACTTGGACGGGAAGGCTTACCGCTCAGCCCCACAACAGCGAGCCTCTTCGGTCTGGTAACCTCTTCTCCATCTACCGTTTCTTTTACATTCGGAGAGTTAAGCGCCCATTTGATGACACCTTCATCATTTTCAGTAATCGTTTCACCTGCTTCGTGTCCTGTTGCTTTTCCAATCGCACGATTTAAGTCATTGATTAAGTCTTTAGCTGATTCTAAACCTACAGATAAGCGGATTAACTCTTCCGTTACACCGCTTGCCGACAAGTCCTCTACAGAAAGCTGCTGGTGAGTCGTAGAGGCCGGGTGAATAATAAGAGACTTAGCGTCACCGACATTGGCCACGTGGGACCATAAAGCGATATTGTTGATCACCTGGCGGCCGGCTTCGCGTCCCCCTTTAATTCCGAAGTTCACAATTGATCCGTAACCCACCTCTAAGTATTTTTTCGCGAGGTCGTGAGCGGGATGTTCTTTCAATCCTGGGTAGGATACCCATTCTACATCGGGATGTGCTTTTAAATATTCAGCGATTTCCAACGCATTATCTGTATGTCGTTCCACTCTCAGCGGTAGAGTTTCTAATCCTTGCAGCAGCTGAAATGCATTCTGTGGACTTAAGCAGGCTCCAAGGTCTCTAAGCAGCTGGACACGAAGCTTCGTAATAAAAGCTAATGTGCCAAAGTCTGCCGCGTAGCGGATACCGTTATAGCTTTCATCTGGTTCCGTAAAAACAGGGAATTTGCCGTTACTCCAGTCAAAACGTCCTCCATCAACGACTACGCCGCCGATTGTTGTGCCATGGCCGCCAATCCATTTCGTTGCTGAATGAACGACAATGTCCGCGCCCCACTCAATGGGTTTGCAGGAGTATGGAGTAGCAAATGTGTTATCAACGATCAAAGGAATGTCATTATCATGAGCAACGGCCGCTACCTTTTCAAAATCAAGCACATGCAGGCTTGGATTTCCAATCGTCTCTGCAAAAACAGCTTTTGTTTTATCGTTGATGGCTTTACGGAAGTTTTCAGGATCTTCCGGATCTACAAAAACAACTTTAATGCCATATCGAGGCAAAGTATTGGCAAATAAATTATAAGTGCCGCCATACAGATTAGCTGCCGCCACAATCTCATCTCCGGCACCTGCCAGGTTTAAGATGGATAATGAAATAGCTGACATACCTGAAGCAGTCGCCACAGAAGCTACACCATTCTCAAGCAGTGCCATTCTTTTTTCAAATACATCTACAGTGGGATTACCAATACGGGAATAGATATTTCCCGGTTCACCAAGAGCAAACAAGCTTTGTGCATGGTCCGTATCATGAAAAACGTAGGATGTTGTCTGATAAATAGGTACTGCTCTTGATCCTGTTGTCGGATCAGGTGATTGGCCACCGTGTAGTGAAATCGTATCTAAATCATAGCTTTCAAAAGAATTGGTCATAGTAAAATCCTCCTTAGTTATAGTCGCATTTCAAATATAAAAGACGCAAAAAACCCCTCTTCGATAAGAAGAGGGGTTGTCATTAACAAAGTTCCTCCTCTTATCTCTCAGATCAATGATCTGTAGGATTTGGCACCTTTTCAAACCGAAGTTTGAAGGTTGCCGGGCTTCACAGGGCCTAGTCCCTCTGCCGCTCTTGATAAGAGTAATTAAATATTTAATTTGGCTATGTTAATGAATTATAAGGATTTCTTGTTTTAAAGTCAATAATTTTTTGAATTTTTATTAAATAGAGTGCTGAATAGCTTCCCTGAACTGAGCGATAATATCCTCTGCTTCCTCTATTCCGATGGAAAGGCGGATTACATAATCATTAATCCCGATGTTTTTACGCTCCTCCTCGGTAAGTGACCGGTGGGAGGTTCGGATTGGATATGAAACAGTGGTTTCGACACCAGCCAATGTAGGAGCCAATTTGATCCAGCCGAGTGATTTGAAAAATGCTTCCACATCAGCATTATGATTAAGCTCAATCGTTACGATGGCACCTTTCCCGCGTTCAGACACCTTTTCTGGATAAAAAACTCGTTCAATACCGCTGTCTTCACTCAGCGCACGAGCGACTAGCTCAGCATTTTCTGACTGCTGCTTCATTCTTAATGCCAATGTTTTTGACCCTCGCTGTGTCAGCCACGCTTCAAATGGACTTAAATTAGTGCCAAGTCCAATAACTTTTCTTTTAGCTTTAGCGATAAGATCTTCATGACCCACGACTACCCCCGAAGTCACATCACTATGGCCGCCTATATATTTAGTGGCACTATGGACGACGAGGTCAACACCCTGTTTGTAGGGTTGTAATAGATAAGGGGTGGCAAATGTATTATCAATCATCGTTCGAATTCCATGCTCCCGGCCCATCTCCACGAGCACTTCAATATTTTCCACACGCAGAAAAGGATTGGAGACTGATTCGGAGTATAAAAGCTTTGTATTCGGCTGAATGGCATCCTTGACTGCCTGTTCATCTGCAAAAGAAACCATTGTATACTCAATTCCAAAGCTGGCAAGCTCTTTAGTAATCAGCTGGTGGGTGCCTCCATACAAGTCTTCAGCTGTTACAATATGATCACCTGATTCTGCAACAGAGAGAATTCCAGCCATAATCGCTGAAATTCCAGAAGAAGATGCCACTCCTGCCGGCGCCCCTTCCAGTGCAGCGACCGAACGGCCCAGTTCATCTGTATTCGGGTTATTTTCTCTCGAATAAGAATAAGGTGTTTGACCAGCATAGTAGCTTTCCAGATGGTCTAAATCACGAAAGGCAAACGCCGATGTTTGGTAGATAGGTGTCGATTTACTATTTAAAGCTTTTTCCTGATCAATATGATTATGTACGACTTCGGTGTGAAAAGATTTAGTCATTGCTGTCTCCCCTTATATGTTTTCAAGAAAATATAATACGACAAAACTCTACTGTCAAATAATTTACCGCGTACTCATTACAGCCTGGACGATATGCTGGTAATAATTAAAATCATGAGGACAGAATTCTTCCGCATCTATAAAAAGAGAATTATCACTAAATAACGACTCAGCCATGACTGACCTTCCATTTTTAGAAATCATGCTTAAGAACTCTTCCAGGTTTATTCTTACGACATCCGTAACTTCTTCGTTCATTGTTAAAAGACTCGCTTCATCATATGCATAGAGATAGATATGGCAGATTTCCCTGTCATTTAAAGCTTTTAACTTGAGCTCTTCTTTATAAAATCCGTGGTAGGCAATATCTTCCTCCATAAGATTCAGTCCCAATTCTTCCTTGATCTCACGAAGCCCGCCTTGTATCCGGCTTTCTGTGTACTCAATGTGACCAGCCGCTGTTATATCATACAGACATGGAAAATCCTTCTTCGATTCCGATCGTTTTTGAAAATAGATGAAGGTTTTATCTGCATCATGCCTGTAAAACCAGCAGTGAAAGCTTTCATGCCAGTCACCGTCCCGGTGGACTTCATCTCGATCCTTTTCACCCGCAGGAGTCATCCAGTCACTAAAAATCTTTAATTTTTCTCCCATAAGTCCACCCTTTCTTTTTACAGTAAAAGCTTATTAGTAACATTCTATCATTTTTTCTTTGTTTAAAAAGATACTAAGGAGGAAAACTATAAAAAAAGAAGATCTTAGGAGGATTAGTATGAAGAAAGATAAAAAACATCAAAAAGAACAAACTTCAAATGAGGCTGCCGATCTATTTTCACATCCTTCCAAATTTAATAAAGCCTTCACTACAGAGCATGAAGAGCATGAGGAGGACAGTTCCTTACCTAAAGAAGGAGAAGCCCTTATCGATCACTACTCTGATAAAGACGAAGATGAAAAATAAAAGCAATAAAGCAAACGGAACCTGTAGTTTTAAAGAAACAGGTTCCGTTTGCCTTTTAATAAAGAGAATCTTGAAAGAGACTAGCAGTTTTCACTATCTTATATACACATTTGAGGAAGGCAAAGACGGTTCCGTTTACTTTATAGAGAGGAACGAGGCTGGGAAATAGCTCGCTTTCCGCGGGGAGCCGATGAGCTAGCTCGTTGCACTCGAAGATCTCACCATGGCTCTATCTCCTGTAGGATTCTAGCAATTTTCACTATCTTTCTTATTCACATTTTTGAGGAGGGGAAAGTCGGTTCCATTTACTTTATAAGGAGGAACGAGGCTGGGAAATGACTCGCTTTCCACGGGGAGCTGGTGAGCTAGCTCGTTGCACTCGCGGATCTCACCTTAGCTCTATCTCCCTTCAAGAGTCTCGCCATTTCCCAGCCTCTTTAACTTTAGCAGTGGAAACGGAATACTGTTGGTTAGTATTCTAATGAAATTAGTCTTCTCAAACTCAATGTTCCGTTATTTCTAAAAACCATAGAGGGCCGGGGGAAACGGCGAGACTCCTATGGGAGGATAGAACAGGGTGAGATTCCGGAGGGCAAAGCCCGAGGAATCTCACCGTTCGCCATGGAAAGCGAGTCCTTCCCCCGGCCCGGTTCTCTAAGTAAAAGGAGCCTTTTCGAAAGTCCTGCTCACTTTTTAAAAGGTTCTTTGGTAAAAATCCCTGACCGCCTGATTAACTACTGGCCCATGACTCGCCGGGATCTGATGATATGCACCGTCGATCATTACAAGCGAGGGAGCCCCGCACACCTGATAATACTTTAAGTGATGATTGATCCATTTCGACCGGTTCCCATATAAAAGAAGCTGCGGCACTTCAAGTGAAGGCAGACGATCTGTGCAATCATAGTGTAGAGATGCTTTATAAAATTGGTACCATATTAAAGGATCTGTCTTCGCCATATGGTCCTCCAGTTCACGTCTGATCTCAGCACTTTTAAAATGAGAAAAACTTAATAATTTCGCCAGTGTATCGGGAGAGTTTTTCACCCACCACATACCTGCTTTAAATTCTATTTCCAACATTTTAACAGCAACTTTAGGAAAAGCTCCTGATAGTATAAGTGCTTTGACTTTATCCTGAAAGGACAAAGCAAATTCCTGAGCAATCGAACCGCCAGCTGAATATCCAAACAATATAACTTCGTTGATTTTAAGTTCTTCCAGCAGTTCTCGGATCTCCTCAGCATAATCTCTAATAGATGGTGCATCCTTATCCGTATCTGAATCACCATGCCCGCAGAGATCAGGTATAATTAACCGAAATTCAGAGGATAACTGGTGTTGATTTAGGAAAACCTTTCGTCCCATTCCAGGCGGATGAACGAACAGCAGGATCTCTCCCGCACCAATGTCTTCATAAAATATCCGCTGCCCGTTCTTTTTTGTATAAAATGGCATTATATATCCCTACTTTCTCTTCAGGTATATAGTGTCCCCTCAATTAATTCTGACATGCGGAAAAAAGCCAAGGAATCCGCTTTCTAAAATTGACACTTTGAATCCCTCAATCGTAAACTATAAAGGAATTCACCTAATATTTTTGGAAGGAGCAGCTTATGTCTTTACATAATGCCTTAAAGCTTATACTTGTTATTACTTCATTCCTTTTTCTTGCTTCGTGCGGGCAAAAAGAGTTAGAAGAACCACTTGAATGGGAAATCGGAAATATAGAAGGAACGACACAGTCCAATGAGGATTTTGCTGTAGAAGACATGGAAGGTAAAGTTTGGATAGCAGACTTTATTTTTACCTCCTGCAATACCGTGTGTCCCCCAATGACACGAAACATGTCTCAGCTGCAGAAAGAATTTAAAGAGCAGGATATAGATGTAGAATTTGTTTCTTTTTCTGTCGATCCCGAAGTAGATACTCCTGAAAAACTTAACGAATTTGCAGAAGCCCATGGAGCTGATTTAGATAACTGGACGTTCGTCACAGGCTATGAGCAAAATGAGATTGAACAGTATGGACAGGAAAGCTTTCGTTCCGTTACTAGTAAGCCTGAAGGAGCCGATCAGGTTACACATGGCTCTTCCTTTTTCCTCGTCAGCCAGGATCAGCAAATTATGAAGTATTATAATGGGGATAAAGATGTCCCTTATGAGCAGATCGTTGAAGATGCTGAAATTCTCTTAAATCAATAAAGAAAAAAACAGGCCTTCCGGGGCCTGTTTTCTTTATTTAGCAGCAACAGAGAGACTTAGTTCTCCTCCTAATTGATCTCTCGCTCTCTTCATTCTTGTTTTCAAGGTGTTTTCATTCGTGTGAAGAACTCTGGAGATTTGCTTAACTGACAAATTATTGAAATAATAGAGATGGACACACACATGATAGTCTGGACGCAAATGGCCTACAGCTCGATGAATGTGGGAGTACTCTTCTTTTTCAAGCATAATTTCTAGAGGGTCTAAAGTATTGGCTTCAGTATTTTGCAGCCACTGCCCTTCCCAAGGTGTGACTTTGCGGCTTTCATATCTCCGCAAGTAATCTTTACAGTGGTTAACCATAATCGTAAAGACCCAGGCTTTTAAGTTCTGTCCTTCTTGAAACATGTGAAATTTATCATAGGCTTTCAGCAGAGCATCCTGTACCATATCTTCAGCTGTAGTCTTATTATTCACATATTGAAAAGCTGTACGCAGCAAGGAAGCGTAATACTTTTCCATGATTTCACACAATCCTTCATCCCGCTTACTGTCCATCACATCGCCCACTCCATATCATTTTTCTCCATTATTTTACGTTTTCTTACATCGTACAATATCCCCACAAAATTCAAATCTTGTATTCGACCTATTCTTCATCAGAAATTTAGCAAGTTTTATGAAAAGTGAAGGTTTTTAGCAGAATTTCCTAGATAATTTTACTATATCCTGCCTATTTTGTTACTTTAGACCTAACATTAATCCGACAAATTTTGTATGATGGAAATATGGGGTGATGATCGTTGGATATCGGACGCAGAATTAACATTTACCGAAAGAAAAATAACTTAAAGTTAAACGATATAGCAGGGGCATCTGTTTCGCCTGCCCACTTAAGCAAGATTGAGAATGGCTACCGCAGACCGGGATCTGCAACACTTTCAGCTATATCTAGTGCTCTTAAGCTTCCTATGGATTTCTTTGAAGACTATGAAACGGAAGATATCGAAGTCCAGCATGTGCTCACACAGCTGGAACAGTTTATCATCACAGATTTAAGCAAAGCAGGTCCACTAATTGAAACTTTAGAGGATAATTATTTTAATTACTTATCAAACGTAAGCCAGGAAATATACTACCTCCTCTTAAAATGCGCTTATTACTGTAAAAGCAAACAGTACCCAAAAGCCCACTACACCTATGATTCATTTGTCAAACCTTATGTAGAGGGGCAACATTTAACAGATGCTCCTGTCTACGTACATAACGCTTTTCATTACTGCCAGGGAATCCGCTTCTATCAAAGCTCAAATTTTGAAGAGAGTCTCAGCCATTATAGTCAATTTTGCTTAGAGGGGTATTCTCTGTCAGTAAAGGCTGCCATTACCTACAATATTGCTGTGCTTTCCAGTGCAGTAAAAGACTACATACAGGCGGAAAAATCCAGCCAGAAAGCAATCAATTATTATCAAACATTAAATCAGGAAAGTGAAGTTTCCATGGTTTATAACCTGATCGGGGTTCTCTATTTAAATCAGGAAAAGTTCAAGCAGGCGCTCGAAGCTTTATCCGAAGCAGAATGCCGGTTGGCTAAGTTAGGTAACAAAAGAATGCTCACACAGGTTTATCATAATAAAGGACTCATTATGCGAAAGACAGGTAATCAGGCTGCGGCGCGCGATTACTTGGAAAAGGCTTTGGAGCTTAAAGTACAGGAAGGGCTTGTGGCCCAAAAGCAGATTACTTACCATTCTCTCTGCAAAACTTACTTAGAGCTTGAGCTTCTTGATGAAGCCAATAAACTGTACAGCACTGCAAAGGAAGAAGTAACCCAGGCTCTTGACGATCATTATTTACTGGAAGCTTTTCTGGAATTCTATAATAAAACAAACGACCATAAAGCCTATCGAAAAAGTATAGAGACATGCATAGACTTCTTTGAACAAAACGCTGACAAAGAGCCTCTCGAAACGCTCTACTTAAAACTCGGAGACCATTTATATAAAACAGGAAGGTACAAAAAAGCCGCCGATGCTTACATATCTCATATAAGTCAATTAGAAAACAAATCGTAGGGTTGTGATTGGCGGCACCCTAAGCTGGGTCACTCTGGTGGTTAATAGAACGATTGACAAGGAAAACACTGAAAAACTCAAAAAAACATCCCTCGCCAAACACGAGGGATGTAAAAAAATTAATTAATTATAGAACGGAAGAAATCTGCTAATGCTTCAAAGAAGGACTTGATGGCATTTGATACTTTATTCCAAAATCCTTCATCATTAATGATATCGGTTATTTGACCCGTAATATCATCCAGTTGATTACGGACTTGATCAAAGTTAATATTTAAATCGCGCATCTTATTGAAGAGATCGGTTAACCGCTGGCGGTCTTCTTCACTTAGTTCAATATTTAGCTGATTGAGCTTTTCATCGACAATCTGCTCTACTTCTTCCCTTGTTACAGGGTTCTGTTCGGCAATTTCCTTCTTGATTTCAGTCAGCAGCTGGCTAACTTCATCCTCACTGGCTTCGCTGTCCTTTGCAATGGAAGTGGCAACATCAAGCTCTTCATTGGCCACCTTCATTCGTTCTTCATCAAGCTTCACGCCTTTGGAATCATAGGCTTTATAAATTCCCGTAAGAGCAGAGTGCCCGCTTACTTTAACGGAAGAGGCAACGAGAACATCAGCATTCTCTACTCCTGCGGTAAGTAAAGCATTTGCATACATTTCTTTTGTCACTTCTGTAATATTATCAGGTGTTACAATTTCAATATTAAGATTTTCTTCGTCTTTGTGAATGATTTTCACAGAAGAGTACATATTGGAATTCGGGTTACCGCCAATATAATTTGCAATATCCTGGCCTGTGACGGTAAACTCATCAACTTGGTCATGCTGATCTACTTCAAGCAGTTCAGCCACTTCGGCTTTTTGAGTTTCAGACAGAGCATCTCCATAAACAACGATTGGAAGGCCAAGTTTCTCATTAATGCCTTGATCTCCTGTAGAAGCCATAACCGCCTGCGGAACTAATGCAGCAAGCATTACTAATACAACAGCTGTCATAATAAGAAAACGATTTTTCATTGTATTCTACCCCTTACAATTGTTTCAATTTTAGTCAAAAAATGTGCTACACTTGTTTATTATACATATTAGTTAGTGCTGGCATCATCTCTCTTTGTGAAATTTTTCTAACAGCCTATATACGGCTTACTCTATTAAAAGTTTCAATTTTTTTAAAGGAGTTCTCTCTATGAGTTATATTAAAACATTAGCTTTATATGTATTCGCAGTGACACTTTTCTTAGCGGGGGTCACTCATTTCATCTACGATGACGGGTTCGCAGCTATGATCCCGCCGTTTATTCCAATGCGTCTTGAAATAGTATATATGTCAGCGATTACAGAATGGATGCTGTCACTGCTTCTTGTTTTCCCCCAGACGAGAAGGGTGGCAGGCATAGCTACCGCTGTCTTCTTAATCGGTGTACTGCCTGCAAATATTTACGCTGCTATTATGGGAATACCGGCCCCTTGGGATACAGATACAAGCCTGGTCGTTCTCTGGATCCGTCCCCTGCTACAGCCTTTGCTGATCTGGTGGGTGCTTGTTGTTTCAAAATAGTATCGTGAAGGCCGTCGCTTTGTTAGACTAATCTTAGATAACAATAAAGGAGGCTTTTTCGATGCGATTACAAAACAAGAAAGTCATTGCTCTTGTAAGTAAAGACTTCGAGGATCTGGAGCTATGGTATCCTCTTCTACGTCTGCAGGAGGAAGGGGCGACAATTCACCTCGTCGGTGAAAAAGCAGGCACGGAGTATCCGGGAAAATACGGCGTTCCAGCGACATCGGACTACGGATTTGATGATATTAGACCCGAAAACTATGATGGAATTCTTGTCCCTGGCGGCTGGTCTCCAGATAAGCTTCGCCGCTATGAAAGTGTACTAAATATGGTTCGCCATATGGATGAGCATAAGAAGCCGATCGGCCAAATCTGCCATGCGGGCTGGGTTCTTATCTCTGCAGGAATTTTAGAAGGCCGCCAAGTAACAAGCACTCCCGGCATTAAAGACGATATGATAAATGCAGGAGCTGAATGGCTGGATAAGCCTGTCGTGCAGGACGGTCATCTTATCTCTGCCCGCCGTCCACCAGACCTGCCTCCCTATGCAAAAGCTTTTGCAGATTTATTAGCCGAATCATAATAAAAGAGCCGGATCCCTGGTGGATTCGGCTCTTTTTATGGTCTAAAAGTTTTCATCAAGGGCGTTCCCGGCAAGCATTCTTAGTACAGCATCATCCATTGGAGGATTATGGAGGCCAGCTCTTACATCGCGATACAGCTTTTCAAATGGATATTTTCGGGACAGCCCCCGGCCGCCCGCGATCCGCATGGCTAAATCGACGACATCATTTGCTGTATTTGTAACCGCCAATTTAACTGATGCTAATTCTGCTCCCATTTTCCCTCTCATTTCCGGCTCTTCGTCCCACTTACGAGCCGTTGTATATAGAAAACTGTGAGCCTGGAGAAGCTTCCACTCCATTTCACCAATTTTGTCCTGAATATGACCAACTTCAGAAATCGGAGTATCCAAACTATTCGGTTGAAATTCCTTCGCAAACTGAATAGCCAGATTTCGGGCTGCTGTGGCAATTCCTAAGTAGCATGCTGGAATATGAAGGAGCCATCCCTTAGGTATAGGCTTACCTTTCCCTTTCACTTCCACTAAATCTTCCTCATTCACTTCTACGTCTTCCAAAACTAAATCATCACTAGCCGTGCCGCGCATCCCGAGTGTGTCCCATGTTTTTTCCACTTTTACTCCCGGCTGATGACGGTCGATGAGAAACCAGCCGACCTCATTAATATCTTCGACAAAAGCAGAAACGATATAGTAATCTAGAGACTCTGCCATGGATGTAAAAGTTTTTCGGCCTGAAACAATATATCCATCATCTTTTTTCACAGCCTTCGTTTCCGGGATGCCTCCTCTTGTTGGACTTCCCGTTGCCGCCTCTGAAGCTGCCCTGTTGACCACCGCCTGATTTTCAGCGACTTCTTTTGCCAGCTTCAAGAAGTTATCTTTACTCCACAAACGCTCCTGACTCAGCTCCATCATAATTCCTAAGTGCCAGCCAATGGATAAAGCGGCAGCCCCGTCTCCTTCCGCAATCTTCTCTTGAAGCAATAAAAATTCATATAACGATAAGCTCTCTCCCCCGTGCTGAACAGGCAAGGATAGCGATGGATATTTCTCCTCTTTCATTACTTGTAAGGTTTTATATGAAAATTCAGCATTACGATCACTTTCAACAGCATGAGAACGAGCTTCCTCTGCAATGACCGAGGCTTTCCGGTACAAACGTTCCTGCCTCTCGTTTCTTACCCATGCTTGAATCATGTCACTCACGCCAGCTCACTTCCTTAATCTTTATTTAGACTTATATTATACCCAGTCCATTCCCTATTCCCTTAAAAAATAACAAATGTAAGAAGGAATTCAAAAAGGTTTCACGAACACTTTAAATAAAATCAGCCACGGCTGAGAAAAACTAAAAAGGTTGTGGAATCTTTGAAGTCAATTGCTGTGAAACAGATAAACACTGTGTTTGTGCATGTACGTGATTTAAAAATTTCCGTTAGGTGGTATTCCGACTTGTTAGGTCAATCTGTAAAAGAAGAAGACATCATGAAGCCTGTGTATACTTTTCCTCTAAGCGAAACAACGAGTCTTACAATTGATGCAGGACCTGATGATGCACCTCGAAAAGAGTTCCATCCGCTGCCCTATCCTTTGTTTAACCTACATACTCATGATATCGATAAATCCTGGAAAGCTGCAATAGAAAAGGGCTTATCATTTGCTTCTGATCTTACTGAGTTTGACGACTTTGCCTTTTTCACTCTATATGATCCTGATGAAAATCAAGTTATGATCTGTTCGGGGTAATTCTGGACTGGGTTCAAGAAAAGAAGAATCCTGTTCCGTTTGCTTAATGTAGAGAACCGGCCGCGGGAAATGACTCGCTTTCCATGGGCGAACGGTGAGTTTGTTCAGGTAAAATCCTACTGGGGACTCACCCTTATTCGGTGTTCCTTCAGTTTATTTTCACTTAAAGGGGGAAGAGAGTTTCGTTTACTTTAATAGAAAACTGGGCCTGGGGAAAGACTCGCTTTCCATGGGCGAACGGTGAGCTTCCTCAGGCAAAGCCTTCCGGGATCTCACCCTGTTCTTTTCTCCCATAGGAGTCTCGCCGTTTCCCCTGGCCCTTTGCGTTTATTAAGAGTAACGGAACATTGGGTAAGAAGAGACTATTTCCTTAAGAGAGCTTACTGAAACTGTAGTGTTCTGTTTATCCCAACAAAGGTAAGGAGGCTGGGAAATGGCGAGACTCCTGCAGGGAGAAGAGCCAGGGTGAGATCCGCGAGTGGAGCGAGCTAGCTCACCGGCTCCCCGCGGAAAGCGAGCTATTTCCCAGCCTCGTTACTCTTCTACAGCAAACGGAACCGTCTTTTTCCTTTCTCCGAAAAAGAAGAAAGAAAGAGAAATGGCGAGACTCCTGCAGGGAGATAGAGCCAGGGTGAGATCCGCGAGTGCAACGAGCTAGCTCACCGGCTCCCCGCGGAAAGCGAGTGATTTCCCAGCCGCTTTTCTACACACATGATAAACGGAACAGCTCTTTCTCTATTCATAAAGAGCCACGGAGATTGCAGGACTCCTGCAGGGAGATAGAGCCAGGATGAGATCTGCGAGTGTAACAAGCTAGGTCACCGGCTCCCCGTGAAAACGAGTTATTTCCCAGCCGTTTTTCTCCAAACGAAATCTAAAAAAAAGAAGACCGCCCTTTTCTTGGCAGTCTGTTTCTTCTTTTACCGAATATCCTTTAATGCCTGGTTAACTGTGGTATAGGCTTTTAAATCAAGTTCATTGAAATTAACATACGGTGTACTTTGCATGGCGAAATTGGGCTTCACCCCTGTAACCAGAAGCTTTGTCCCCATTAAAGTGAGCAATTGCCCCAGACGATAAATCCCTACGTGAATATCTTCATTAAATGTATGTACAGCTGATAAATCTAAAATGATATAATCCTCTTTTGATTCCTGCACATGATGGCCGACGAAATCAAGCATCTGTTGAACACGTTCTTCATCAACAGTGCCGATTAAAGGAAGCACGGAAACATTATCTTCAACAGGAACAATCGGCGTAGAAAGCCGTTTTACTTCTGTAGTGTAGTGGCCTACCAGAAACTCAGCGTCTTTTCTCTTCGAAATATCTTTTTGGACTCCTACGAAATATGTTTGTTCCATCGGCTCTATATATACAGGGAAAATTTGCAGGTCATTCCAAAAAGGAGTACCATCTTTCTTATAATTCAATAGTTCCAGCTCAACCGGTTCCAGGTTGTTTAAATGCTCACGAATCGTCTGCACATCTTTTTCATCCGTATTTTTTCCTTGCAAAAACCGACAGTTCAAGCCAATCACTTCATCTGCTTCGTATCCCGTTAACTCCTCAAATCCTTTATTAATATAGATAATTGGATTATCAGGCTGCTCGGGATCAGAAATAACTACTCCTGCACCTACACGGTCAATTGCTGCCTTAATAAATTCATTTTGCTGAATTTCATTTAAATACTCCACCGTCTTATATTCCATAGAAAATATCCCTTCTAAAAAAATTATTGTTTTTATAATAAAATGAATGAGAAAAAACTTCCAGTCCTATTCTATTACCTTCATATCTTGGGTGGCAGAATTTTCTTTTAATATCTGGAAGAAGGCTTCTACCTGAGATAAAATCTTTTGCTCTGGCTTCACACATGCCCAGGCCACTCTCTGAACAGAGGAGCCATCTACACATACCGGAGCATAAAAGAGGTTTTTGAGATTTTTATCCTTACACATGAGACTCCAAGGAAGAACCGTCATGCCCAGGCCCTCTGCCATTAGTTTCTTCGCCACTTCAAAATGGTCTACCTTCATTGTACGGCGTATGTTTAGTTTTGAAGAATGAAACAGCCAGTTTTCTATTAACTGCTGGTATTCATTGTCTGCTTTAAATTCGATAAACGGCCGTTCTTTAGTGCCGTTTATCTCTTCGGTATCAAAAATATATAAGGGATCCTTAAATAAAGACAGACATTCCATTCCTTTTAAAGGCTCTCCCCGAACGATTATCACATGAAAATCAGCAGCCCTGTTCTTAATTTCAGCACTTACAGCAGAAACAAGATCAACTTTTACATCAGGGAACCTCTCGGCATAAGTCCTTAATATTGAAGGAAGGATATGCTGGCTTACAAGTGAAGATACACCAAGAGAAAGGGTTCCAGCAACTTTATCTTTGAGTTCAGCCAGCTTCTGTGTAAGCTGTTCTTCTTTAGAAATCAGCTCCAGAGCATGCTCTAGCACCGCTTCTCCTTCAGGTGTTAGCACAAGCTGCTTAGGTGTTCTTATAAAGATGGCCGTATTCAGGTGCTCTTCTATATATTTAAGACGTTGTGTGATCGCAGGCTGAGAGATTAGAGCTTTCTTTGCAGCTGCCCGTATGGTCTTGCAGCGGTAGAGCAAAATGATTAACTCATAGTCTTCTACCCTCAACATTTATCCCTCCCTGATAACTTTTTCTTATCACTTAATATTATAATTTAATATTATTTTTATCTCACTTCTTAACGTATGATGAATCTAGAAGAACAAGTAAGTGAGGTGCAGCAAATGAACCGTATAAATACGTTTAAGCTTATGAGCGGTTATTTCTTATACGAGTGCGGGAGAGCGATGTATTTTGTGCTCGTTACCTGGTTTTTATATCAGTGGACAGAGGATGCTATATACACCGGGTTGTTTGTAAGCTTTGGATTCGTACCAGGACTTTTTTCTAATTTGATCTTCGGTGTACTTGTCGACCGCTACAATCGAAAACGACTGGCCAGTATCTCTGGAGCAGTAAGTACAGCCATATTAGCACTGCTGCTGCTTTCATTTAAATTCAGCTGGGTTACTGCCTGGTGGGTGATTTTGACTCACATGCTCCTACAGACGTGCGGCTCATTATTCCGCCCATCTCTGCAGGCATTAGTGGCTGAAGTGTTTGATGAAAAAGAGCTGCCGAAAATCTTTTCACTTTCCGGCTCAGCCACAATTTCGGGAAGTCTCGCAGGGGCGATGCTCGGAGGGTTATTTTCTACCTTTGCTGCCATGCCACTGTCTTTAACTCTTGTCATTTTATTATATTCAGTGGCTTTCCTATCTGTCGTACTGTTGGATTATTCACCGATAAGCCGGCAGAAAAAGCAGTCAGGCTCATTCTTTAAAGAAATGGGGGAGGGCTTTTCATTTTTGAGTACAAATCGAATGCTTTACGGTCTATTTGTCATGCTTATGATCGGTCAGCTTACATTCCATACTACTTTAGGTTTTTTATCCGTCTATACGAGCGAGTTCTTACAGCGGTCCTCCGTGATTTATGGGGCATTAGATATGACTTTTTCAATCGGCGGAATTGCTGCAGGGCTGCTTGGCGCATGGTGGTGGAAACGGATGGAAAATCATCTAGCGGTATACTCTCTCGCGGCAATGGCTGCAGGGCTGCTTATTATGAGTCTCACAAAAAGTTTAACCGCTGCTTTTGCAGGGATTCTTCTTGTAGGTTTAGGAACTTCATTTGTTAGAGCCCTTCTCCAATCTGTCCAGCAAATAGCTACACCTAAAGAGCTTCAAGGACGTATGGCAAGTCTCCGCATGCTATGTAATCAAAGTTCTGTTGTTATTACAGGCCCTGTCTTTGGACTTATTGCTAGAAACTACGGGGCAGACCGTGTCTTTCTCACTCTTCTCATTCCTGTATTACTCGGCTTTGTCTGGTCACTATTGCAATCAAGACATCCCCAGTTTATTAAAATTACATCCCATAAATCTGCGTAAGGAGAAGGTATGCTGCCGGCAGCATACCTTCTCCTAAATTGTATGATAAGTAGGGCTATCTTGTTTCTTCTTTTGGTGTTTTATAAACTTTCTCGACCTCAATGCCCAGTGTCTTTAAGTAATCGACGATCTGGTCCAGGCTTTTCATAGTTTCACCTCATGTATTTTAGAATTGATTAGAAATCAAGATCTAACTTTTATACGGCTGGCTGTTTAAAAGGTTTCACTTTTTTCTCTACCTAACCTTACCCCAAATTCTTTACCTATATTCAATTAATAGCACATTTCCATAGTTTTTCTACAATTCCTTTGTAAAATTTTCAAGCAGCTGTATAAAAACTGAAACATTTTTGGAAATTTCTCTTTCATTCACTGGGAAAACGCATGAAAAAAAGCGCGATGCCGTTTTAATAAAAGGAATGGGCAGGATAAGAGATTCCACGTGGGACTGCTCTACCACCGTACGAGAGATAACCGAAAGGCCTAAGCCTTGTTTGACCCCTTCAATCACCCCATGATTGCTTCCGATCGTTATGATTTTCCCTGGGCTGATGTTGTAATTTGCAAGTATTGACTCCATTACCGCTCTCGTGCCAGATCCCTCCTCCCTGCTGACCCATGTGTGGCTCTGCAAGTCATCAAAGGTGATCTCTCCTTTATCCCGTAGCGGGTGAAATTCTGGCACCACAATTACCATTTCATCTTCTTTAAAAGGAAACGAGGATAACTCTTTTTTATCCACTTTGCCTTCTACTAATCCTATATCTAACTCATGGTGTAAAATCCCACGGTTGATCTGTTCCGTATTTTTGATCGTAACATTTAAGTCTACAGATGGGTAAGTTTCATCAAAAGCTTTTAGTAAGTAAGGAAGGATATATTCTCCTACCGTATAACTGGCGCCAATTCTAATCGTTCCTCTTATCTGATTATGGTACTCCTGGACTTCTACTCTCGCTTTCTGAAGAATACCCAGCATCTGTCTTGCCCGTTCATATACAATCTCCCCTGTCTGTGTCGGCTGAAACCGCTTAGGCGACCGGTCGATTAACGTTGTTTGGAAGTATTCTTCTAAATTTCTAATGTGAAAGCTTACGGACGGCTGGGACATGTTTAAGTGCCTGGAAGCTTTTGTAAAGCTTTTCAGCTCAATGACTTTTATATAGGTCTGCAAAGATTCAATATCCATTGTCGCACCCCATTATTAAAATTATTAATCGTTGTCATTATAAAGTTCTATTTTACTAATACAAAAGGCGTTCGTATAGTGAGAATAGATCATAAATCAAAGTGGGTTAAAGTATGAACTTATTAATATTTAGACAGAATTCCTTCCTCCCAGGTGTGTTACTTACTTTTGTGCTTGCAGGGGTCGGCTTTCTGCTCGCCAAACTTCCTATCCTCCAGCAGGTAGGTCCGCTGGCCGTTACGATAGCTATTGCAGTCTTATTTCGTCATTTTTTCGGTATTCCGGAGATTTTTAATAAAGGCGCGAAATTCTCGGCAAAACGTTTACTCCGGGCAGCTATTATACTATTTGGACTGCAGTTAAATGTTCAGCTTATTATGGCTGAAGGCTTTCCTCTCCTTCTTCGTGACTTACTCGTTATTTTATTCAGTATTGGAACGATGATGGTGTTAGCTAAATGGCTGAAAGCTGATCGAGGGCTGTCCTTGTTACTTGGAATCGGAACCGGGATCTGCGGAGCGTCTGCCATTGCAGCTGTTTCTCCTATTTTAGGGGCCAAAGAGAAAGATACGGCTCTTAGTGCAGGGATCATCTCTATAATAGGCACCTTCTTCGCAATCGCTTATACACTCCTCCGCCCCTTTCTTCCTGTAGAGGCAGAAGCCTATGGAATGTGGGCAGGCTTAAGTTTACATGAAGTCGCCCATGCGGTGCTGGCAGGTGAATCCGGCGGAGAAGAAAGTCTTTCCATGGCGTTATTAGCCAAGCTTGGACGTGTTTTCTTGTTGGTACCTTTTAGTTTACTCTTAATTGCTCTGATGAAACGCCACCAGGATAAAAACACTTCCACTCAGATTCCCTTTCCCTGGTTTTTAATTGGATTTATTTTAATGAGTATAGCTGGAAGCTTTATCGTCACACCTTATATGCCGAACGCTTCCTCCTTTTTAAATCTCTCATCATCTGTTACTTCCTTTGTGTTAACTATGGCTATGGCAGGCCTTGGTTTAAATGTGAGTCTTAAGGACCTTACCGAGCGCGCCTGGAAACCTATTCTCGCCGTTTCAGCTACTTCTATTCTCTTATCTATCATAACTGCACTGATTGTCTTTTAAGAAAATATTCTAAAAGGACTCTCTTTAAGTTTCTACCAATTCTCCAATCATAAAAATCAAAAAGAAGAACCATTCCTGGTTCTTCTTTTTAATCTGTTTCGTTGTATTGATTATCCGGCGCGGCGAATTTATTAAACCTGCGTTTAAACCATATAAACATATAAACAACGACCACTTTAATAATCGCATAGCCTGGTATAGCTACAATGATTCCCAGAATACCAAAAACGTGGCCGGCTGTAAGAAGGACAAAGATGATCGTAACCGGATGAATGTGAAGTCTTTTCCCCATAATTTGAGGAGAAATAAACTTACCCTCAAGCAGCTGGACAACCGTCCAAACTATCGCTAATTTCACTAGCATGAAAGGAGAGGTCACAATAGCGATGATCAAGGCAGGTGTTATAGCAATCACCGGCCCCAAATAAGGAACAACACTCGTAACGCTGGCAATTGCAGCAAGCAAAAGGGCATAGTCCAGTCCTATAATTAAGAAACCGATATACATCATTATTCCAATACAGAAACTTACGATGATCTGCCCTTGAATATAAGCACTCAGCTGATGATCGATACCTTTAAAAACATTGGAAAGCTCTGGACGAAGTTTTGGAGGGAAGACTTTTAAAATCATATTTGGAAACTTCTCTCCATCTTTTAATAAGTAGAAAAGAATAAAAGGAAGCGTCAACAGAGCAATAATTACATTAGTGAGAGTGGTTATAAAAGTTGTGAGACCTTCTACAGTATTTCCTACATAGGTCGAAAGGTTATTGGAAATCTGATCGAGCGTCCCTCCAAGATCTTCAAATAAGTTATAGTAATAATCAGCAAAGATAGAGTTCCTCAGCCATTGATCGATAGAGTATGCAAGTTCCATCAAATAATCCGGAAGCTCTTCAACAAGACTTATAAGCTGTCTTTCCAAAAAGGGAATAATTAAGAAAATAATTAAGGTAATCAGCCCGGCTACTATAGCCAGTGTAATTAAAATCCCCCATACTCTCTTTATTCTAACCTTTTCTAATAACCCGATAATTGGCCGCAGCAAATAATAAACCACAACAGTAAAAATAACCGATAATGCGATCGTTTCAAAAAAAGCGACGATCGGTAGGAAAATAAACGAAACTTGAGAATAAATGAACAAATTCAGCCCGATAAACAGAAGCACTCCTAATATGTACAAAAGATTCTTTCCTCCAAAGAACCTAATGAGCGGAGTGGATTCCCATTTTTCCATAATGCTTCCCTCTTTCTTTCCAAACCTTATGTCCCTATGTAAAAACGCGCCTGATAATAAGACGCGTTTTTCTTTATTTCGTGCGGCGATTTCTCATAAATTTTCTAATATACGGATAGACGATGGGACCATATTTCATTAACCGCTTAATCAGCCTTCCCATTTTTAAAACCTCCTGCTTTAAAATAAACTATAATAAGAGTTTTCCCTTAAGGTCTATTTCTAAAACTTATTTACCTTATCCTACAATTTTATAATAAAGACGACGTGCTGCCGTTATGTCCTTTGTCCCATGAATAAGGACTCGGCCATCTCTAAAAAAGACAAACCTGTAACCTTCACGTTTAAAAGAAAGTAAAAAAGGATTTTCTTCTATTTCCGTTTCCGGCAAGCTCTCCTTCAACTTATTAAAATCTCGCTCCATTTTTCTTGGCGGACGGATTTGTACAGTGTCTCTGCCGCAAAGGACTGCGGATTTCGTCTGGTTTGCCTGCTGCATAAAAGGATAGTCAGCCTTTGAACCACAGGAAGGACAATCTTCCCTCTTAGCATGCTGGACTGCTATCCCTGTATAGGAGTGTTTCCACATATCGAATATAATCAGTTTTTTATAAAGCGCCTTTACATCATCAACAAGCAGCTTTAAGGCTTCAGCCACCTGATGGGCTGCCGTCATCTGGACAGCCGGGCTGATTACTCCGACAGTATCGCAAGTCGCTCCCCCGAGTGGAACCTGGCCCATTAAACAGTGTAAACAAGGTGTTTTACCTGGAACAATAGTATAACTCATTCCGTGGCTGCCTGCGCAGCCGCCGTATATCCAGGGCACTTGATGCTTCTGGCACACATCATTAATCAGCATCCTTGTATCAAAGTTATCCGTTGCATCTATCAGAACATCAACCTCTTGTATTAGTTCCTCAAGTTCCTCACGCTGGACATCCATAATGCAGGAATGATAAAAAACATCTGTATTTACCTCTTTCAATCTTTTCTCAGCAGCTACAGCTTTAGGCATCCTTTTTTCAGCATCTGTTTCGGTAAAAAGCTGCTGACGCTGTAGATTGCTCCACTCCACGTAGTCGCGGTCAACTATAGTAAGTCTGCCGATGCCAGCGCGGGCCAGCTGCTCGGCATTACTCGTCCCGAGTGCTCCTGCTCCTATAATAAGTACATGCTTGTCCCGAATTTTTCGCTGTCCTTCTAAACCAATTGGCGAAAAAAGCTCTTGACGTGAATAACGGTCATTGGCCATGCGAATCCCCCATCAAACCTTTACTTATATTGTAGCATGTAGTTACCTCATCACGCTTCCCCCAGAGATTTTCAACGATTCGCCGACAATATTTGAGGCCGCATCAGAAAGCAGAAATACGATAGATCTGGCCACTTCTTCAGGTGTACTTAACTTGCCTGATGGAATTCCGTTTTTCGCCTTCTCCAGCTGTTCTTCATAGCTCCGTCCTTCTCTTTCACCTTTCTTCTTAATTGCCTGCCTTCCCATTTCCGTATCTACAAAACCTGGACATACGGAATTAACCCTAATATTATTTTCGACAGCTTCAACAGCCAGTGATTGAGTAAAGCCGGTAAGTGCAAATTTGGATGCACTGTAAGCAATATTGCTGTGAGTCCCTCTTAGTCCTGATAATGAGGAGATATTTACAATCGATCCTCTGCCTTTTTCTTTCATATGCTTGTAAATCTCTTGTGTTAATAATACCGCAGAAAAGTAATTAAGCTCCATGACATTACGCAGATCCTCTTCCGATAAAGTCTCTATCGATCCGCCGCCGGAAATCCCTGCAGAATTGACAAGACCAGTGATAGGGCCATATTCTTTCTGTGCCTGACTTATGAGCCGGTTACGGTCCTCCCTATCATTTAAATCAGCAGGACAAACGAAGACCTCTCCATTCTTTTCACACTCTTCTTTGAGGTTTTCCAGTTTTTCTTCATTTCTTCCCGTTACGGTTACCTTTGCTCCTGCTTTAACGGCTTCAATGGCTGTATGATAGCCAATCCCTCCTGTCGCCCCTGTAATAAGAATATGGTTATCCGCCAGTGCTTCTTTTGAAAATAAAGTCATAAAAACATTCCTCCTTTTTGTTTTATCCATTCACTCATTAAGCGGAGATGAAACTATCCAATAAAACATTTGGCTAAAAATAAAATAAACGCCTTAACTCTACAATGAGGTTAAGACGTTTACCCAAGGAACAGCCAGAGGCTTGTTCTCAAATATTTTAATTATTCTCATAGCTACCGTCACCACTTCTTAAGTCTTATTTTCGCTTGTTTTTGCGAAAAGGCGTGAGAAGTTTGCCGCTTTTCGTGCGCTTCATTTGTTTTGAAGCCACTTGTTCAGATTCCTTAGCTTCCGGGCTGTTTTTGTAATCCTGGTCAAACAGCTCTCGAGCCTTGGAATAAAGCATAGTCATCGTTAACCCTCCTTAGTGATGGTATATAGTACAATTCCCGCTGTGTGCTTCACTAAAACTAAAGAATTTAAGGAAATTTTACGACCTATAGAGGGGGTAACGCAATAGTTTTTATAACTTTTTTTTTGACAAAATTCGCCACCTTCTTCTAAGCGGGTGAGGCAGATGATTAGAAGTAAAAACGGAGTGTCATTATAATAGTAATAATGAGAAATGTATAGGAGGCTAAGATTTATGATCAAAGTCGCAGCTCTAGTCGGCAGCTTTCGGAAAGAATCGTACAATATGAAATTGGCGAAATTCATTCAAGAGCGATATAAAGATCGTTTAGATATCCAAATCATCCCCATCCATGATTTAGCGTTTTACGATCAGGATGTTGAAAACGAGGCTCCAGCTTCCGTGCAGCGCTTTAAAGCAGCTGTGGGAGAAGCCGATGCTTTCTTAATTGTAACTCCTGAATTCAACCATTCTATTCCGGGTGTATTGAAAAATGCGCTGGATTGGATGTCCCGGGGGGAACGTGAAATGGCGAATAAGGCTGTTTTCATCGCAGGAGCAACCATGGGAGCTCTTGGTACCGTGCGTGCCCAGATGCAATTGCGTCAAATATTAAACGCACCCGGCATGGGGGCTAACGTACTTCCGGGCAATGAAATTCTCATTGGCGGTGTTCAGAACAAAATGGATGAAAACGGCCAATTGACCGATAACCAAACGGCTGAATTTATTGATAAAGTTGTCGATCAATTTATTCCTTTTGCAGAAAGACAGTTAGAAAAAACATATTCGTGAAGTGAAAAGTACAGAAAATTCTATCGTTTTCTGTACTTTTTTATATGTAAAACACTTCCTATTTTGTTTATTATTATGGAAATCAGGGTACCCGCCTAAGTATATTCGGTATAAAAAAGGAATGATGAAATGAAAAAGATGGTATACAATTTTTCAGACTTATGGGAGGCTTCAGTCTATGGCCCCGAATCGCAGACCATCAGTTCAATTGTTTATGATTCAAGAGATGTGATGACCCATTCCGCCTTTGTATGTATAAAAGGAGAGCATCAAAATGGACACCGCTTTATAGATAATGCAGTAGAGCGAGGGGCCTCAGTAATTATAGGAACAGAAAATGAACTTTTACATACAAAATCCCACCTTCACTCACATATCACCTTTATTGCAGTCACTGACAGCAAGCTAGCTATGGCAGAGCTTTCCTCACTTCTTTACGATTCCCCTAGTAGAGAACTGTTTACTGTAGGGGTAACAGGAACGAATGGAAAGACCACTGTTACTTCTTTTATCTACTCCTTATTGAACGCCTTGTCTTATAAAACGGGTTCCATTGGCACTGCCGGGATATGGGACGATAAAGAAAAGAAAGATTTTAAGCAGACAGTCCCCACCACACCCGAGAGCCCTGATCTGCAGCATGCGCTTCAATATTATCGCGACAATGACCTTCAGGCAGCCATAATAGAATCCACTTCAATAGCAATTGCACAGCAGCGCCTGGCGACTATCGATTTTGACATCGCAGTACATACCAACCTTACACCTGAACATTTAGACTTTCATGGCACGATAGAAAATTACAAAAAGGCCAAGTTGCAACTATTTTCAGCCGCAAAACAAGCGGTAGTAAATCTTGATGATACCGGAATGGCCCGAGATATTCTAAAATTGAATAACGGCCCGATTATCACTTACGGCTTCCACCCGGAGGCAGACATACGGGCTGAAAAGATAGGCCATGCAGCAAACGGAACTTCACTTGCCCTCATTTTCAATAATAAGAAATATTATGTCCAAGCCCCTTTGTTTGGAGAATACAATGTCTCTAATTTATTGGCTGCAATTGCCACATGTCACCTGATTGGTTTTACCATCGATGATATCCTTTCCGTCATTTATAAAATCAAAAGTCCAGAAGGGCGTTATCAAATCATTCAAAATCACACGTCTTTTACTATTATTATGGACTATGCCCATACACCGGACGCGTTAACCCAGGTCCTTCAGTCAGTAAGAGAGAGACCTTACAATAAACTGATCGTTATGATAACGGGGATTGGACTGCGCGATCCTAATAAGCGTCCTATAATGGCCCAGTGTGTAGAAGGATTAGCGGATGAAATCATTGTCAGTGTCGACCAGCCCGGCTTTGCTGACAGGCATACAGTTGTTACAGATGTCCTAAAGGGATTCAAAAAACCAGAAGCTTCTAATATCCATACTGCTCTTTATCGTGAAGAAGGTATCCATTTAGCCTTAAGCCTTGCTTCAAAGGGAGACACTGTCTTATTAACTGGAATCGGATTCGGCGGGTACCAGATTATTGAAGACCAAAAGGTTCCATACTCTGAAGAGAAAGTCATTCAGGATTTTTTCGACATTCCTTGCTCTGATTTACCAGTTTTAAATGCAAAATGAATGAGGCAGCAAAGAATGCTGCCATACTTCTCCCCTTTCTGGAGAAATTTAATTATTAAGCTAGCAACTTTTAAAAAACCTCCTTTATAGGGGGGTTTCTGTTGGAATAAAGTAAATAAATTCATATTTCCCGGGGAATATTGACGAATTTTAAGAAATTTTATCCCGGGAAAGGGGATTAAATACTGAATGAAGAATATAGGTAATAACACAAAAAATTTCTATATGAGGTTATAACTATGAATAACTACTGTCAAATGGCATTTCATCAATTGGAAATTGTCATCGCATCAATCTCAGAAATATTAGGCCAGCTGAATGAAGAAGATCTAAAGTTTCGTCCAACAGATGGGAAATTCTCAATTGGAGAACTTCTCGAACATATTGCCATCATTCCTTCTGCTGATGGAAAAGTTGCAGAGGGATTATCGGAAAGGGAAATGAAAAGGTATTATGACTCTATTTCCTTAAAGACGACCGAAGAGATCTCTGCTGCACTGTATGAGCATTTTGCGCAGTTAAAGTTTCAATATGAGAGCTATACGGAAGAACATTTATTTACAGAAATCACTTCATGGTGGGGGGTTACGTATACGAGATATGAATGGCTTCTTGAGATGCTGGCTCATATGTATCACCATCGCGGCCAGCTCCATGCCATACTCGTTCATACATACAATAAAGATTTAGAAATTTTATTATTTGAATAATCTTCTGCCTGAGAACTCCATTTAAAATGGGGTTCTTTTTTATATCCAATTGATAAAATCCTTACACAATTGATATTAACCCATTTAATTATAATGCCCTCCTTCTTCTACCCCATTATTCATTCGTCCAACCCAGTACATCAAACAAAAAACACAGTAAAACATTCATCCATTAATTTAAAACATTAATTAATTTATAATTAATATAAATTAATATTGATTTTTACTAAACTTATATTATAATCATTATTGAAACTATTTCTACGGAGAGGTGACGATTATGTCAGAAACACAGAACAGAGAGCAGTTAACAACCAGCGGCGGTGCCCCTGTTGGAGACAATCAGAACTCCATTACCGCAGGATCCCGTGGACCAACACTGATTCAAGATGTCCATCTGTTGGAGAAGCTTGCTCACTTTAATAGAGAACGTATCCCAGAGCGCGTAGTTCACGCAAAAGGAGCAGGGGCTCACGGCTACTTTGAAGTCACAAATGATGTTTCACCATATACAAAGGCAAAATTTTTAAATAAAGTTGGAAAACGCACGCCTGTTTTTACTCGCTTCTCTACGGTTGCGGGAGAAAGAGGATCAGCGGATACTGTGCGCGACCCGCGCGGTTTTGCTGTAAAGTTTTATACAGAGGACGGAAATTATGACCTCGTCGGAAATAATACACCAGTCTTCTTTCTAAGAGATGCGATTAAGTTCCCTGACTTTATCCATACACAAAAAAGAAACCCTGCGACTAATATGAAGGACCCAAATGCTGTGTGGGATTTCTTCTCCCTCTCACCAGAGTCACTTCATCAAGTAACAATTCTACACACTGACCGCGGCATCCCTGCAACTTACCGCCACATGCACGGTTTTGGAAGCCATACCTTTAAATGGACAAATGAAGAGGGGAACTCTGTATGGGTGAAATATCACTTTAAATCCGAGCAGGGAATAAAGAACATCGATGAGGAAACTGGAAACAAAATAGCTGGAGAAAACCCTGATTACAAGACAGGAGATCTGTATGAGGCTATTGAAAAAGGATCCTACCCTTCCTGGAAAGTGTATGTGCAGATTATGCCATTGGAGGAGGCACAAACATATCGCTTCGATCCGTTTGATGTGACAAAAGTATGGTCGCAAAAAGACTATCCGTTAATTGAAGTCGGCCGTATGGTGCTGGATCAAAATCCCGAAAATTATTTTGCAGAAGTGGAACAGGCAGCTTTCTCACCCGGACGATTTGTGCCAGGTATTGAAGCATCACCTGATAAGATGCTGCAAGGTCGTCTGTTTGCTTACTCAGATGCCCACCGCTATCGACTGGGAGCAAATCATGAAGCGCTGCCGGTTAACCGCCCGCGTGTTCAAGTAAATAACTATCAGCGGGATGGCTTGATGAGATTTGATGGAAACGGCGGCGGAAAGCCTAACTATGAGCCAAACAGCTATGGCGGCCCAGCAGAGGATCCAAACAGCAAAGGGGCACCTTTAGAAGTATCCGGTTACGCTGACAGTGTCCGCTATGACGAAAGCGACTATTACACTCAGGCCGGTGACTTGTACCGTTTACTAGACAACGAGGAAAAAGCACGCTTAGTAAAAAATATTGTCGAGTCCATGAAAACTGTAGAAAAAGACGAAATTAAGCTTCGACAAATCGAGCATTTTTCCAAAGCTGACCCAGAATACGGGCAGCTTGTAGCTGAAGGACTGGGCCTTAAAGTTCCTGAGATCGTTTAATAATAAAAGCCTCCGCCTTATTAAAAAGGCGGAGGCTTTTTCCTAGTCTGTAAGATGCTCCTTATAAGCATAAGAGAATAATAACGACACGAGAATTCCCCCGCCGATCAAGTTTCCAATACTTGCAGGAATAAGATTAAAAAATAGATATTCGTACCATGTGTATTTGTCAGAGGTGAGTAATCCCATACTAAAATATCCCATATTTGCTGCACTGTGCTGGAAATTTCCTGCCACAAATAAAATAACAGGAAGTGTAGTTCCTAAGATTTTACCCGTAATATCACGAGCAGCAGTAGTTAGAAAAGCAGCCATTCCGATCAGCCAGTTTGCCAGCACACCAGAAACAACAACTTCAAACCACCCCTTTACTCCCTGGTCCATAAATTTCATCTTTTTTTCGAGGTAAGAAGAAAGCTCCGTGTAAAACTGGGGATCAAGAGATGCCGACCACTGGATAAGACCTGCAACAGCCAATGCTCCAATAATATTCCCTATATATGCACTAGCCCAGAATTTGTAAATATTCACCTTCATTAAATTGGCTTTATTAAACAAATAGGATGGCAGCAGCACATTTATTTCCGTAAACAGAACACCGCCTGAGATGAATACAAGAGCATATCCTGTGGCAAATCCAAGCCCGGATAATAAATAATACAACCCCTGTATTTCTACCCCTTCAGCCAGCAAGATGGAGAAAACAGCTCCAAACGTCATAAACGCTCCGGCAGAAAGCGCCAGCAGGAACTGGCCTCTAAAAGGCTGAGCTAGATGATCTCTTCCTTTCTCGCCAAATTCATTAACTATTTGAGAAGGTAAATAAAACTGTCTATCCGGCTGACTTGTATCTTTATCTTGATTTTCATTACTTTGAATACTCTCTTGGTTCTCCTGTTCCTTTTTCATTTACTTCCCTCCAATACCTCTTCTTTTCCCGTTTCTTTCTAAAAGTAACCTGAAACCGAAAGGAAGCATGAATATTTAGGAAGAATAAGGTCAACTTACTACTACAGAACCATCAAGGAGGAGTAAACATGCCGAGGGACGAAATTTGTTTAGCATGCGACGGAAAAGGACTTCTAATGGATGACGAAGAGTGGCAGTATACTTGTAAAGTATGTAACGGTGACGGCCTTATGCCCCAGCATTCAAATGTAGCAAACAGGGAAATTGCAGATGTTGATGAAATGAACCGTATTTTAGATTAAAGTCTTTTATTTAAGACAGGATATCTGACATATCAAAAAAGCACTGGACTCTGGTCCAGTGCTTTTCTATTTATAAAGATTCAGTTGTCGTTTCAGCCACCGAGTGCTTTGGCTTACGAACAAGTGCTATAATTCCTGCTACTACAAACGCAATTGATGCAAAGAGAGCCATACCGATCGATGAAAATGCGGTAATAACCCCCGTTACGATTAGAATAATCCCTGCGGCTTTCGGCTTTTTATTCCCCTTCAGAAATACAATACTTACGATACCTAATACAATTCCAGCTATCGCTGAAATAAGAACCAGCCAGGATCCAAGATCAATAAAGGACAGGACTTCATCAATAGGAACTTCTTCAGGATTCAAGTTAGGATCTGAATATAAAACACTTTCAAATTCTGCCCTCAGGCTGGGATCACCGCTAACGTTCACTAATAAACCTGCCAGGAAAGCAAGCAGTCCATAAAGGACGGTTCCGATAACCGTGAATACTATTTCTACTGTACGCTTCATAAAGATAACACTCCTCTGTCATTATGCGTTTGTTACATCTCGTTTTGTAAAGAAAAGCCATGCTAGACCCATAAACACTATAAAATAAGCAATGAGCATGGTAATCGAAAACTCAAGGGTTAAACCCTCAAGCATTGGTGTGCCTGTGAAAAATTGATTTAAATTAGTATTGGCAAAGAGAATGTACTTTGCCCAATCTTTTCCTGCAAAAAAACCTACAATCGCATTCCCTGACATCATTAGAAAAATCGCTATACCAATGGCTAGAGCACTGCTTCTGAATATAGCCGAGATCATAAAAGCAAAAGTGGCCATCATCACCAGATTTACAGAACTTAATAAGTATTCAATCACAGTATGCTGGAACAGCGGAGTCTCCTGCACCTCTCCTGCCTTCATGTAAATGTGAGGTTCCCCGGCACCTGAAAAACCAAACAGAAGTCCACCTGCAATGAAAGCCATGATATATAAAAAGAATAACATGCTGAGGGCATTCAAAAGTACAGAAACATATTTAGCCCCTAAAATTTTCGTTCGTGAAATGGGTCGAATCAGCAGCAGTTTAATTGTACCCCATCTGAACTCGTTTGCAATTATACTAGCCGCAATAACTATTGTAAAAAGGCTGATCAGGGATACATTTGTCCTGTTTTCCTGTACAAAATCCCATACATTATATTCAGCAGGCGGGATATCATTCTCCAGGCGATATTCATTAAGTGCAATCTGCTCCTCATGATAATCTGCCATAAATTCCTCTTCTTGAGCTTCCTTTTGCATCTGTTCATTCTCCTGCTGAAGCTGCTGTTTCCAGTCTTCCGCCACTTGAGATTCTTCTGAAACTCCTCCTTCAACCTTAAATAAGACTCCAAGGCCGATTACAATGGCGGCTATTAGAATGACCATTATCCATGTCGAAATTTGGGAATATGTTTTCATTTGTTCGTTTCGTACAAGCTGGAAAAAATTACTCAATGGCTCCATCTCCTATCAAATCCAGGAATTTATCCTCCAGGGTCGCCCGCCTTGCAGCAACGCTGTATATTTTAATGTTGTGTTTGGTGAGTTCCTGAATGATTAAAGGAATTTCTTCCTTTTGCGCGGTAAATATTAATTCCTTTTTTTCCCTCTTTACTTGACTATCCCTTTTTTTAAGAATAGCCTCTGCCTCTTCTATAGGCACAGCTTCTAAATTAACCTCTTTCTGGTCAGCTTCATCTACAGCTTCTTGAACAGACTGAATGGAAACGAGTTCCCCATTTTTAATAATGCCGATCCGATCACACATCATCTCCATTTCAGATAAAATGTGACTTGATACAATAACAGCTACTCCTGATTCCTCAGCGAGTCTTCGAATATAGGAACGTATCTCCCGGATACCGGATGGGTCTAGTCCGTTGGTCGGCTCATCGAGAACGAGAACCGAGGGATTATGTAACAGAGCCTGAGCAATTCCCAGCCGCTGCCTCATCCCAAGAGAATATTTTGATACTTTTTCTTTCATTCTTTTTTCCAGCCCTACCAGCTTAACGACTTCGATGATCCGTTCTTTGCTGATGCCTGGAATCATCCGGCTGTAATGGACTAAGTTTTTATAACCGCTCATAAATGGATACATTTCAGGATTTTCAACAATTCCTCCGACATGACGAATGGCTTTTTTAAAATCTTTTCTTACACTGAATCCTTTAATAAACACGTCTCCATCCGTCATACTTATCAGACCTGCCATCATACGAATCGTTGTCGTTTTACCTGCTCCGTTAGGACCAAGAAACCCGAATACTTCTCCCTCATATATTTCAAAATCCAGCCCTTTAATAATCTGTTTTCCTTTTATTGTCTTCTTAAGACCTTTTAACTGGACTACAGGTTCTGCCATTCTATCCTCTCCTTCTATCACCTTGTGACAGTTATTTCTACGAATTATATTTACTTCCGTTTCACATTTATCGAAATTTCACTATCTCTCATAAAGTTCCTTAAAGAGAGAATACTGTTCCTATCAATGGATATACAGGGTTTTCTTTGATAAAATTTAACTAAATCCTTTCAGGAAGGAGGAACAAAAAATGAAAATTGTTTCAATTGAACCAACCCCGAGCCCGCATTCAATGAAAATCAATCTAAACGAAGAACTGTCGGCCGGTGAAACATACAACTATAAAATAGGCGAAATTGAGGATAGTGCTCCTCGTTTTGTTCATGAACTTTTTCAAATAGACGGAGTCAAAGGCTTATACCATGTTGCCGACTTTATAGCCCTGGAGCGCAGTCCGAAAACCGCCTGGGAAGAAATTCTTCCCCAAGTACGTAAAGTGTTCGGCTCTGAAGAAGCTGACACACCTGCTGAAAAACAACAGACACCTGATGATTCTTTTGGCGAGGTAAAAGTGTTCGTTCAAATGTTTAGAGGAATTCCTATGCAGGTAAAGCTCGAAGAAGACGGCGAGGAAAAACGAGTGGGTCTTCCAGAAAGATTTATGAACGCGGCAATGGAAGCATCCCCGGCTTCTCCTAATATGATCATGGAAAGAAAATGGGTAGAACAGAGCCCCCGTTACGGTGATGCAGAGGAAATCGGCGAACAGTTGAAAGAGGAGCTCTCCGCAAGCTATGATGAGGAACGACTGAAAGAACTGGTTAAACAAGCGTTTGATCAAGATTCTAATGAGCCTTTAAAGCCTGAGAAAGCAAGAGTTTCCCTTGAGACGATGAACAATCCAGATTGGAAAGTAAGATATGCAGCCCTTGATCGAATGGATCCAGAGATCGAAGACCTTCCTGTATTAGATAAAGCACTCGATGATCAAAAGGCCTCGATCCGCCGCTTAGCTACGGCTTATTTAGGGATGATAGAAGAACCGGAAGTGCTCCCTTATTTATATAAGGCACTCGATGATAAAACTGTTACCGTAAGAAGAACAGCTGGTGACTGTTTATCTGATCTCGGTTTTAAAGAAGCGATGCCTAAAGTGATCGAAACACTAAAAGATTCAAACCGCTTAGTCAGATGGCGTGCCGCTATGTTTCTTTATGAATTAGGGGATAAATTAGCACTGCCTGCCCTTAAAGAAGCGAGCAATGACCCTGAATTTGAAGTCCGCCTGCAGGTAAACATGGCCATTGAAAGAATTGAGGGCGGAGAAGAAGCTAAAGGATCCGTCTGGCATCAAATGACACAAGCTACTAAACAAAAATAAACAGGAGGTATGCTTTTATGAACCCATATGAAGCTTATATGAAAGAAATCTCGCAGCCTATGCGTGATGAATTGACAACGGCCGGCTTTACAGAGTTGACCACACCGGAAGAAGTGGACGAATTTATAGGCAGCACAGAAGGAACCGCGCTTGTTTTCGTTAATTCAGTATGCGGATGTGCCGCCGGTCTTGCCCGCCCTTCTGCTCGTGAATCCTTGAATTCAGAAAAGAAACCTGATCAGCTTGTAACCGTATTCGCAGGTCAGGACCGCGATGCTACAAGCCGTATGCGTGAATATTTCGAAGGGTACGAGCCTTCCTCTCCTTCTATAGCACTTTTGAAAAATGGCCAGGTCGTTCATTTCATTCCACGAGAAGAAATTGAAGACCATGAAGTTGAGGAAATAACGGAAAACCTTACAAAAGCATACGAACAATACTGCTGAAACTCCGCTTATAGCGGAGTTTTTTTTCACTGACTATTGAATCGTTTCTATTATCTCCCCTACACTTGTTGACATTTTAAAAATCCTGCTACTTTCCTATCATTTTTGCAAAATTCTGCACATTAATGTTTACGCTTACATTAATGTTTTGTATACTGAAATCGAAACGTTTCACTAAAAATTCAATTAAAGGAGTGTTCTCTTGAAAAAGACGTTAATAATTTTTGCTGCTCTGCTTATAATAGTGGGAGTACTGGGTACGCCTTCCTTCGCCTCACCCTCTGATAAAGGGAAGGAAAAAGCACTGTCCAAACAGCTTGAAGCCATTTCCAAGCAAACATATCGCTACTTTGAAGAATTCACTGATGAAAATACCGGCCTTACATACGATGCTGTAAGGACAGACGACGGTGAGCTCGACCCCGCTAAGCATACTTCTCCTACTAATATTGGCATGTACTTTATGAGCACCATTGCTGCTGAAGAATCTGGCAATATATCCGAAAAAGAAGCCATAGACAAAATTAAGACGACATTACGTACATTAGAAGGTATGGAAAAGTGGAATGGACTTTTCTATAACTGGTATTTCACAGATGACGGCTCCCTAATGACAGATTGGGGACAATTTATTTCTACTGTCGATAATGGCTGGCTATCGGCGGGATTGATTGTCGCCGGACAAGCTTATCCTGAATTGTATAACCAAACGAATAGCATCGTTGAAGCCATGGACTATTCCACCCTCTACGATCCTGAAGTCGGCCAAATGCGCGGCGGATATGATGTCGTTACTGAAAGCCTGACCGAACACCACTACGGCGCCTTTTACACAGAGCCTCGTGTCGCCAGCTATTTAGCTATCGGTAAAGGAGATGTACCGAAATCACACTGGTGGCAGTTGTATCGTACCATGCCTGCTGAGTGGGACTGGCAGTCTCAAAAACCAGAAGGCTATACTGAAGTGTACGATGGAATTGAGGTTTTCGAAGGTCATTACAGCTATAAAGGCACAAAATATGTTCCAAGCTGGGGCGGCAGTATGTTTGAAGCCCTTATGCCGGCACTCGTCCTTAAAGAAAAAGAGCTTGGTAAAAACGCACTTGGTTTAAACAACCAGCGTCATGTTGATATTCAAATCGAATATGCAAAAGAACAGGGATATGAAGCATGGGGAATGTCTCCTACTGCAACTCCCGATAACTACAAAGAATTCGGAGTACCTGCACTTGGCATGGATGGGTATGAAGGGGATGGAACGGTAACGCCACATGCTACCTTTTTAGCTCTTGAATATGCACCGATTGAAGCATTTGAAAATATTAAAACACTAAAATCTTATGATATGTATGGAAAGTATGGTTTTAAAGATTCCGTAAATGTAGAAACTGGCGAAGTAACAAACGCCTACCTCGCCCTCGATCAGGGAATGAGTATCGTCGCGATTGCCAACTATCTTCATGATGGTGTCATCCGAGACTATTTCCACGAGGATAAGATTGGTGAAAAACCAGAAGACCTGCTTGAGAAAGAAACATTCTCTATCCAATAAATATTTTTAAAAAGCGGTTCCTTTTTTCCTGTGTGAGTAAAAGCGGCTGTGGAGTCACTTTCTTTCCGCGAGGAGCCGGTAATCAAGCTCGCTGTACTCGCGCGATCTCATCTTGGCTCTATTTCCCTGTAGTAGTTTCGCCATTTTTCTTGATCTCTCTTTAAAGAAGGCTGTTCCGTTTATTATAAAAAGAGAAAAGCGGCTGGGAAATCGCTCGCTTTCCGCGGGGAGCCGGTGAGCTAGCTCGTTACACTCGCGGATCTCACCTTGGCTCTTTAAATTTAATGGTGAAAACGGAACGCTGTCATCTCAGTAAGCTCTCTCATGGAAACGATCCTATCTTCTTAAATGTTCCGTTACTCTAAAAACATAAAGGGTCTGGGGAAACGGCGAGACTCCTATGGGAGGATAGAACAGGGTGAGATCCCGCAGGGCTAAAAGCCCGAGGAAGCTCAGCGTTCGCCCACGGAAAGCGAGTGGTTTCCCCAGGCCCGCCTCTCTTTATCACGGGAAACGGAATAAGGGAATTCTCTTCAACTTTCTATCGGATTTGTCCTCACTATTCCACCTATTCTCCCGGCCCTTTATGTTTTTTAGAGTAACGGAACAGTGAGACTTTCCAACAAGCAGCAGGGCTGCCGAGTAATGCTCGGCGGCTTTTTTGATTTTACCTTTATGATTTGATTTACTTATCACACATGATCAAAAACTAGTATTTCTTTTATCTCTCCTTCTTTCTTATAATGAAAGTATCCTGGTTGAAGAAAGGAGACTGCCATATGGATCCTGTTAAAAAACAGGCACAAAACACTTTTTCCAAAAACAAAGAAGCTTATGTTAACAGCACCACCCATGGAAATAAGAGCGATCTGGAAGCAATTACAGACTGGCTGAACCCTGAAAGCTCGTGGACGGTTTTAGATATCGCGACAGGAGGAGGTCATGTCGCTAAACAATTAAGTCCATTTGTGAGGACGGTGATCGCTTCTGACCTAACGAAAGAGATGCTCAGTAATACCGCCAGGCATCTCAAGGAACTTGAAAACCTCCTCTATGTGATTGCAGACGCTGAACAGCTTCCCTTTATTGAAAATTCGTTTGATGCAGTGACCTGTCGGATTGCCCCTCACCACTTCCCTAACCCTGATCATTTTCTTCAAGAAACAGAGCGCGTGCTTAAACCGGGAGGGGCATTCGTTATGGTTGATAACATCAGTTCTGAAGATGATAATTTTGATGATTTTTACAATACGTTTGAAAAAATGCGCGACCCCAGTCATTATCGCGCCCTAAAGGTTTCTGAGTGGAAAGAATTGATGAACAACAGTGGCCTTACCATTAAACAGGAAATAGTCCGCAGGAAAACACTTCCTTTTAAAGACTGGGCGGAACGAACACTTTCTGGTAATGAAATTATTAATATGGAAAACTTCTTCCTTAACTCTCCAGCAGCTGCGAAGAATTACTTTCAGATTAATGAAGATAAAGGAAGAATTGTCGATTTTTCTATTGACGAGTGGATGGTTCATTGTATAAAGGAATAGACTGCCACCGTTCAGCTGAAACCTCATAAGTGATAAAACCTGCCTCCTTTTATAAAAGGAGGTCTTTTTGTGTTTAATAGGCTGCTTTTAAGGACAGGCTGAATGCTAGATAAGAGTGAGTATGAGGTGACGTTATGGATATAGTTACAATGTCTAGAGTCTTGTTCGGTTCTTCTATGGCCTTTCATATTATTTACGCAACGATCGGTGTAGGCATCCCGGTGATGATTATTTTAGCTGAGATTATGTATTGGATTAAAAAGGATAACGATTATGCGCTAATGGCACGCCGTTGGACAAAAGGCTTTGCCATTTTATTAGCAGTATCAATTGCTTCAGGTACAATTGTGGCTGTTTTGATGTCTCTGCTATTTCCTAATTTTATGCAGATCGTCGGCCAGGTCATTTCCCTGCCATTCCAAATTGAGATCTTCGCTTTTCTAATTGAAGCCGTGTTTATGTCGATTTATTTATACGCAGCCGACCGACTTCCCCGGGGGTTAAGGTTTCTTAGTATTTTGCTTGTAGCCATAGGGGCCACCGCTTCAGCGATATTGATTACCGATGTCCATGCATGGATGAATACACCCGCCGGATTCGATATTTCGGAAAATGGAATAGTTACTAATGTCCATGTGTGGGAAGCTATATTTAACCCAAGCTTTATCGTAACGGCTATCCATGTCACACTGTCCGCCTACATGACAGTCGCATTTTTAATTGCTTCCATTGCAGCCAATCGTCTGCTTAAGAAAAATATTTCCCAAAAAGAAAGACACTATCATAAAAAAGCTCTGATGATCGCTCTTTATTTCGGAGCAGCAATCTCTTTAGCTACTGCCCTGAACGGTCATGATGCCGCTCAGATGCTCCACGAAGAAAACCCAAGAAAACTGGCGGCTGCAGAAGGCTTATTTGAAACGACGAGCTATGCGCCTCTCGCGATCGGCGGATATGCATCGGCAGAAGAGCAAAGAGTCAAATATGCGATAGAAATCCCATATGCGCTAAGCTTTTTAGCCGGTGACCGTTTTGATACAGAAGTAATCGGACTAAATGAATACCCGGAAGAACTCTGGCCGCCGCTTTATGTCCATATTCTCTTTAATATCATGGTCGGGATTGGCAGTCTTCTCATCGTTGTCTCCTTTTTAGCTATTTTTTGGAAACATGTATTAAAAAGAGAGTTTCCCGGCTTTATTCTCGCGCTTATCGTGGCCAGCGGGCCTTTGGCCATGATTGCTATTGAAGCCGGATGGTGCTTTAGCTGTATCGGCCGTCAGCCTTGGACGATAACAGATGTATTAAGGACCGATGAAGCCTCAACTACTTCCAATAGTGTCGGCATCCTGTTCGTCACCTTTTTAAGTATGTACGTTACACTGCTGTTTGTTACAGGGTTCGTTCTTCGATATTACTTTAAGAGAAATCCAGTTGAAAAAGATTTAAACACTACCCAGTCATAGAAAAAACTATAGAAAAGAGTGACCTTTAAATGGAAGCCTCTACTTTAGCCATTACGCTCTTATGGAGCTTATTATTCGTTTATTCCATGCTCGGTTCTATGGACTTTGGAGCCGGTTTCTGGGGAATGGTCTATACCCATAACAGTCGAACAAGTGCGGCCAATATCGCCAACCGCTTCCTATCACCAACTTGGGAAGTAACTAACGTATTCCTCGTTCTTTTTGTCGTGTCTCTTGTTACATTTTTCCCATTTGCCACCAATACGCTCAGCAGTCTTCTGTTAATTCCGGTTGGATTAGGCTTAGTGCTGTTAACCATTCGTACAACCTTTATGGTATTTGCCAGCCATACAAGCCGTTATCGGGAGATTTTGCGAATCACATCAGGAGTTACGGGACTCGTTATCCCTGCCCTGCTCGTAAGTGTTCTCCCTATTACTCTCGGAGGATTTTCAGAAATGAGGAATGACGGAACTGAGCAGCTGTTATACGGAAAACTGCTTACTCATCCCACCCTGTACACACATATTGCATTCGGCTTAACGACAGAGCTGTTTATCTCAGCAGTCTTTCTTATGGATTATGCAAAAGAAGCAAAAGACTGGTCAGCCTATCACACGTATCGCAAGCATTCACTTTGGCTTGGACCCGTCTCCATAATCATTGCTGTCTTAACGATAGGGTCGATGCCTGCCGAAGCTTCCTGGCTGATTGATAACATTAAAGCCACCCCTATCTGGTTCGGCCTTTCCATTGCCTTCTTTCTTTTAGGATATGGTTCACTTTTCATTAAGAAAAACGGTGTGCGAGGATTTTCCAGGGCGGCAATGGTCTTTATCATTATCCAATATGGTATCGCTATTTACGCCTACGGCTCAGCACATCTCCCTTATTTAATTTATCCAGAGCTTACAATTGAGAGTTCATTTACGAATACAACCGTCTTTTACAAGATGCTGATTGTTTATGGTGTGGGTTTTTCCATATTAATTCCGGCATTCTACTTGTTTTGGAGGCTTTTCCTTAAAGATCAGCGTTATTTAAAGCAGCAGGAATAAAGCAATGAAACGAAGGCTTTACAGATTTCCGCTGAAAAAACCAAAAAAGCCGAGTAAGAAATTTTCCTAACTCGGCTTTTACTTATATATTATTTATGAGAATTTGGGCCATGGAGGATTCGATTGGCTCGATGTGTGCCATACTTTTCTTTTAAATCAAGCCGTTCCAGCTCTCTGGATAATTTATGATAGCTTTTTACCCTGTCTGTACGGAGGTCACCTTTATCAATTGCCTTTAAAACGGCACAGCCTGGTTCACTTTCATGCTTGCAGTCACGGAATTTACACCTGGCGGCCAGCTGTTCAATATCTGAAAAAGCTGCTTCTACTCCTTCAGCATTTCCCCAAAGCTGCACTTCTCTCATTCCCGGTGTATCAATCAGGATCGCTCCGTTTTCAAGTGCAAACATTTCTCTATGAGTCGTCGTATGACGTCCTTTATCATCTTGTAAACGCACTTGTTTCGTTTGCTGCACTGACTGGCCAAGCAAATTATTAATCAGTGTGGATTTCCCCACGCCGGAAGAACCGATCAATACGTAGGTTTGAAGGGGGGATAACTCCTTTATAAACACTTCCATTCCCTCGAGAGATAAACTGCTTAATCCGTAAACAGGTACAGCCGGGATTCTTTGTTCAATCTGGGCAACTAAAGCTTCGGGTTCATCATATAAATCCCTTTTTGTACAAACGATCAGCGGCCTTGCTCCGCTTTCATATACTTGATACACATAACGTTCCAACCTCTGCATATTAAATTCAGCGGTCATCGCCGTCATGATAACAACAGCATCCATATTAGCAGCAATAATCTGTTCCCTATGCTCAGTTCCGGGTTCTCTTCTTGATAACACCGTTTCTCTTGTTAAAACTCGATGTATCATCGCTTTTTCTTGATCAAAAGGTTCAAAAACCACCCAATCCCCTGTGACTGGTCGTACACTTGATTCATAGCGCAATTTTCCAGACAAATGACCTTGAAGGACTCCACGGTCACTCCACAGCGTAAAGATACTTGAAGACGAACGCGCAATTCGACCTGCCTGCTCTCCACCTTTTAATTGATGAACAACTTCCTTCGGTAATTTTGTTAGCTTCACTAAATTCCTCCTAAATTTGGAGGACGATCACGTTTAGCTGATGTGTCCTCCCGATTCTGATAAGTAGTGTATGGGTTGTACGAAATTGAGTTTTTTCATAACACATCAGCTCCTTTACTTAATCTTCCTCTATTATATACAACGGCTAATAAAAAAACACGGTTTCTTTATAGAAACCGTGTGTAATCATGTTTAACTATACTAAGATGTTAAAATATAGTTATTGACTCCTGCTCATAAGTTTAAAAAATTCCAATCCAGCAAAATGCCGGCTTGTTTACTTTAAATCCGCAAAAAAGAGGAGTGGAAGAAATGGATTTTTCACAAAAAATGAGAGCTCATCACATTCAAAACGAAACGAGTGATTTTTCTAATGAACAAGTCCTAAATATATTAAATGGCCAGGTTATGTACGATGAGTTTAAGAATCAAAAGATTATGGGGAATTCAGAGTACGCTCCGTTTAATGAAGCGATGTGTATAAACACCGCTACCAGTAATATATTTAGTAAGGAATTCATAGAGACAAGAGCAGCAGGGCACAATGAGCTAGTTGATGATTATATTGATAAGGTCATTAGCCCTTTAAATCCTCTCTTTAATAACCAATATCCATGTACCGTATTATGGTTCGGTGAAGATATGTTCTGCCAAATGAACCTCCTTACAATTCTCGCTTACCTTGAACAATCCGAATACAGTGGCAGAGTTTTCTTGAATAGCTTTAAAGAAGATGAATTTAAGGTAAGACAAACTGAACTGGTATTAGGTAATTATTTCATTGTTTATGAAGACGTCCTCTTAAATCAGAAAAACACTTCCGTTAAAGTAATTCCAATAATGGCCGAGGCAATAGACCTATACTCAGAGATGCAAAAAGATGATAATCCAGTAATGAAGTATATTGAAAAGAATATAAACTTATCGACATCTGAATTACTTGAAAGGTTATTTGCACTTTTCCCAAAAATAGGATATGGAGATTTACAATATAAACAACTTATCAATAAAATTAAGTAAACACACTCTTTTCTCATAATCTCAGGCAATGGCCAGAAGTGTAAAAATAAAATTACACGCAACAACACTACACAAGAGAATTTTAAATCGTTGAATATAATTCTACTATACTAATTTGCAACATACCGATTAATGTGTCAAAGCTTAGACTTTGACATTTTTTAATTTTAATTGTCCTTCAGTAAAACTTCTAAGAAGTTGAATCTTAAGTTCCGGACCACTTTTGGCACTACTTTCTTAATAAGTTACCTTATAGATTTTATTCCCTCCTTATATCCCCTAACTGATCTATCCATCACTATATTAGGATTTTATTTCTCACTATGTTACGTTATTCTATGTCTCCAAAAATTGAAAGGCTATTTTTGTGGCAGTTATTTAAGGGGCAATTCTCGTTAAACCCTGGTGATTTATAAGTAATGAGAGGAAGGAGGATTGAATGTTTACCCTTAGTGATATACCTATGTTTTTTGTGAATTTTTTCATAATTTTACCAATGGTCACCCTAATCCATGAGGCTGGGCATGTGTTGACTGCACGAATGTTCGGAGGGAAAATCAAATTTTGCATAGGAACCGGTGAGACACTCTTTAATGTTGGTCCACTAGAAGTGAAAAAGAAATACTTTATGGAGGGGTGGTGCCAGTATGAATCCTTAACATACAACAAAACGTGGACTCATGTTTGCATCTATTTAGCAGGTAGTGGTTTTAATTTAATCGTTATCCTCATGTTGAATTACCTAATATCCTCTAAATTCTTGCCTCCTACATTGTTTTTTTACCAATTCGCCTATTTCTCCATATACTTTATATTCTTTTCTTTGTTTCCTTATAGAAATGACGATGGAAAGCCAAGTGACGGAATGGCTGTCTATGATGTGCTTCGATATGGAAAGGCAAAAGATCCTATTGACTAGAAAGGCACCTGAGAGTGGAATATTTTGCTCTCAGGTACAACATCTTACAAAAAAGTAAACACATTAAAGAAAGGATTGCTAAGCAACCCTTTCCTTATTATGCTGTATCATGTCACTCTCTTACCTTAGGTTAAACATACCCTTCCCATTTTCCAAATCAATTGGCAATGAGGAATGTTCATGTTTAATCAACCAGGTGTTGTCTACTTTTTTCAAGCCAAATGTAAAACGATTTGTCGTTTGACGAAGTTTCTCTTCCGATTCTTCAGGGTAAGCCGTGTAAGTAACCGCACAATGAACGAAAGCGATGTTCGCAAGTTCTTCAATAACTACATCATTAAAATCTACTTTAAGAATATTTCCTTCTTCTTTTAAACCATTAAACCATTCCACTACATTTACCTGCCATGATTCCTTACCATTACATTCCCAGTTTTCCCAACAATCATAAATATGAATGTCAGACGTATAGGCAGACAAAAGTTTTTCTACATTTCGCTCGTTCACCGCATTTTTGTACGTATCAAGTAATTCTTGAACAGAACCCCTTCCATTAGCCATACCATTCTCTCCTCTACAATGAGAAATTAATAAAAAGAAGACTGCTTCATTTACTCAAAAATTCTTCCATAAGAACCAGCTGAAGCTGAAAATTTGGTTTGTCATTTTTGTATTCTCCGTATATTGCTTTATTCCTTCAAAAAAATGCAAAGAAGACCCAACCGTGAAAAGTTGTAATTTTATGGTAATATGACCATAAGGTTTTTACGGACCGTGTTAGTTTTAATGAATTACTCATCGGTTTTTTATGAGGGGGGAAATATGTGATAAGAAGATTATTTAATCTCAATACGTTATATATCCTCATTGCCATAATCGCAATAGGTCTCCTGCTGATACCGAGAATAATCGAAAGCAGCCATCTACAATCTAAAGGTATCAGCTACATATCTAGTAACATAGAGGATTATTATCATACGGTTTTTCCTCAGGAAGGAAAAGTAACTATAGAAATTGATTTAAGTGATTTAGAGAGTAACGAAGGAAAAGTGCTTTTTGAGGATAGTGAAACCAAAATTTATATAACGAAAGTAACGCATGACGATTCAGAGTATAATGTAACTTTCAGATCGAGTGGAAGTTATGACGCGGGCGGGGCGACATTAGTTTCTGGATTGGAACACGAACGTAATAATAATGGTTTAACTAGTCATTTCAAAGCGAAGGCCGAAGCAGTGTATAAAGGCGAAAACTATGAATTATCTCCTTCTGGCTCTTCTGGGTTACATTACCGCGATGGGGACCGATTTGGGTTTTATTTATTGCCTCCAAACCAAATGAAAAATATTGATTTAATAGAAGAATCTATCATAGAGGTTACTATTACTAATTTACAAGTGAATTTATGGGTGAAGAAGCCAAAATAAAATAATGAACAGAACTTTTCATTTCTTTAAATGACCTTCAAAATCATGAAACCTATCCCTGTCTTATGCTACGTTTACTCTCCTCCATGGAAAGGGTACATTTTAATATTAAATTCAGGAGGATCTGCTATGAAAAAACTCAGCCACGAATACTTGGAAGAAGCAATAGAAGACAGCAAACCTTATGCTGCAAATGGGGAAATAAAGCCAGGTATACCCGGACTGGATGAAACGATGAGAGATATGCTGGGTGTTACGATTATTACGACAGACTCTGAAATATATAAATCTGGTGAATGGGATACTCCGATTCCAATGCAAAGTACCTCAAAAATAATAGGACTCATGCTTGCATTAAGGGACTTTGGGAAAGAGAGGGTCTTCCAAACGGTAGGAATGGAGCCGATGGGAGATTTCTTTAACTCAATTTCATCACTGGAATCACCAGCAAACCAAAAACCGTTTAACCCTATGGTAAACGCTGGAGCAATTTCTGTCGCCTCTCTTATTAAGGGACAGACGGTCGAAAATCGATTTAATCGTTATCTTAGCTTTTTAAGAGACATTACAGAAAACAATGAACTCGAAATGGATCAAGAGGTTTATGAAGCGGAAAAGAAAAACGGGGCTCGTAACCGGTCACTGGCTTATTTTCTGCAGAGTACCGGCACCCTTGTAACAAATGTAGAAGAAGCTCTGGATCTTTATTTTAGAATGAATTCGATATCTATGAACAGTATGGATTTTGCGAGGGTGGGACTATTTTTAGCACGAGGTGGATATGATCCGGATGGAAATAAGCTTATCCCAGACCATCATCTGCGCACTGTAAAAGCCATCATGATGACGTCCGGCATGTACAATGCGTCAGGTCACTATGCTGTAGAAGTCGGTTTTCCTTGTAAAAGCGGGGTTTCAGGAAGTATTATCTGCTCTGTTCCCGGAGTGATGGGGATGGGCGTAGTATCACCACCCATCGACAGTAAAGGCAACAGTACGGCCGGCGGGGCACTAATTAAAAAACTTTCTCAAGATTTACAATTAAACATGTTTGGCATTGAAAATATTAAGGATGTCGATTAAATGGGATTTGACTACTCTATTGATTTTGAGAAGATTGATTTCAGGAAGCAGCCCGAGCTCTATCGTGTCGGCCGCGGAGAGCAGGGAGTTCTTCTAGTAGAACCTTATAAAAGCGAAATTCTTCCCCATTGGAGATTTAAAACTCCTGCGATTGCAAAAGAATCTGCGGAAAAAATTTATCAGATATACCTCACTTACAAGGAAGATGGAGACTTTATCGGCATGGATATGGCAAGAAAGTTTTTACAAATGGGATATACACGTTCCCGCCGTTATGCAAATTATAAAGGCGGAAAGAAGTATGATAACGATGGAGAAATCAACGAGCGCGAAATTGATGAAGAAAAAGCGAGGTCGGCAGAAATTTTTGAAAAGAAATGGATTGTCGTTCGTGAAGATGAAGATTATTTAGCATTAAAAAAGGCACATCAAAAAAACTACGGGTAGTTCGAGAAGACTAAGCTTCTCCTCTGTCATTCTCCTCCCGTCTAAAATTAATTTAAGCTTGCAGATATTTTCTGCAAGCTTACATCATTTGGAGTGCTTATAAATAACTGTACTGTAAACCTGAGATTTCGCTTTCGGGTCTACATACATTTTCGCTGAATTAACAGCAGTCATAGCTTCCGTAAATCCTGAAGCGATCAACATCGTTTTATGAGGGTAAATCGCTGCATCCCCTGCAGCAAATACTCCTTCAATGTTTGTCCCCATGTTCATATCTACAGGAATTCGTCCTTTTTCGGTATCTAGTCCCCATTCCTGATAATAGCTTTTTTCTATTTTCAACCCTTCGTACACTAAGACATGTTCTGCCGGCAAACGATTTCCGTTTTCCAAAGTTACTCCAGTTAAATCTGATGCCGTCCCTTCAAGGTCGGTTATTTTTGCATTTCTATGGATATGAACCGATGATGCTTCTAGTTTCTCAACATCCTGATCATAGACAGCTTTAAAATCTTCAGTATGGTTGATGATATGAACTTCACTTGCTGTTTTTTCTAATGCTAATGCCCAGTCAATGCCTACTCGGCTGTCTGACACTACTACTGCTTTCTTTCCTTTATATTGGCTTATATTCTGTATGGTGTAATGAATAAACGGATCAAACTTCTTACGCTGTGTTATATCAAGTGGTTTCATATCATATGTTCCCATCCCGGACGCTACGATTACGGTCTTTGAAAGATGCTGATTCCCGCCACTTGAATGAAGGATAAACGAGCCATCCTCCAGCTTTTCTATCGACTCAATTTTTTCCCCTGTGATTAACTCCGGCTCTATGCTTTCGGCCTGTTCCTCCACCCGATGGACGAGTTCTTCACCCGTAACACCAAAGAATCCTCCAACATCATAAATCTTTTTTTCCGGGTAGAAAAAGGAGACTTTTCCGCCTACATCCGGCTGATACTCTATCACCTTTGTTTTCATCTCGCGCATTCCTGCATAAAAAGCAGCATACAGACCTGTGATCCCCCCTCCAATAATTGTGAGGTCGAATTGTTCGCTCATATCTTTTCTCTCCTTATTTCGTTTTCATAAGTAAATAGATAAAGTAAGGCGTGCTTATAATCGTAACGACAATACCCACTGGAATTTCAGCTGGAGCAAATAGGTTTCTTCCTGCAGTATCCGCAGATAAGAGTATGGCAGCACCAAACAGTGCGGAAAGAGGAAGCGCATATTGATGTTTAGGACCGACAATCCTTCTAGCGATATGGGGAGCGACAAGCCCTAGAAAAGCAATTCCTCCTGCGGCCGCGACGGATAAGCCGGCGAGGCCGACAGCGATCAACAGTAATATCCGTCTTTCTTTTTCAACACCGGCCCCCAGCCCCATGGCCACCTCATCCCCTAAGTTTAAAATATTTAATGTAGAGAATTTAGCGGCCCCATATAGGATTAACAGAAGAATTCCCGGTGCAATTGCTGTTACAAAGCTCCAGCTGGGACTCCAAATATCACCTGAGAGCCAGACAATCGCCTGCATAAAGTCCTGTGGGTTCATTTTTACCTGAAAAAGAATAAGAGCAGCTCCAAATCCTGAGTTGACTCCGATCCCTACCAGCACAAGTCTTATAGGTTCAACTCCCTGTTTCCATGCCAGTGAGTAGACGATAATGGCAGCTGCAAATGCGCCTGCAAGTCCAAATAGCGGCAGCATATATATGCTCCAGCCGGTCAGCGTGTTCATGGATGATTGAAAAAAGAAAATATAAAGAATGACAGCAAATCCGGCTCCTGAATTAATCCCTAAAATTCCGGGCTCTGCTAGTTCATTCCGGGTTACCGCCTGCAATATTGCACCCGAAACACCAAGGGCCAATCCTGCTAATAGCGCAATCGTAATGGCTGGCAAACGAAACGTAAAAAGAACGAGTTCCTGCCGGCTGTTTCCCTGTCCGAACAATGTTTGAAAAACTTCTCCAGGGCTTATTTGAACGGCCCCTAAGTTTAAACTGATAAGGATGATCGCTACGATATACAGGCTTAGCCCTACAGACCAGGCTGTCATTTTTTTATAGTTTGCCATTATATACCGCTCCTTTCTCCGCTGCGGGCTAAATAGAGAAAGAACGGAACACCGATAAATGCAGTTATTGCTCCTACCGGCGTTTCGTAGGGAGCGTTCACTAAGCGTGAAGCCATATCGGCAACGACTAAAAGAACCCCGCCAAGAACGGCTGAAACCGGAATGATCAGACGGTAGTCTGCTCCGACGAGAAACCGGGTAATATGAGGGATAACCAGCCCTACAAACCCTACAGTTCCGGCTACAGAGACTGCTGCCCCTGATAAGGTAAATACGACAATAATGCCGGATAACTTTATCAGCCACGTATTCTGTCCAAGACCTTTGGAGGTATCCTCTCCTAAACTCAGAACAGTCATAGACTTAGAAATAGCGATAGCTAATACTAATCCGACAGCACCGGCTGCGAGCAGAATTTTTATAGACGTCCACCCGGTTCCGGCCAGCCCTCCGGCATACCAGAAGCTCATCTGTTTTGCGATTTGAAAATGAATAGAAAGAGCTGTAGCTGCCGAACTGAGCATTCCGCCAATCGCAACCCCTGCTAATGCCAGTTTTACGGGAGTAAGTCCTCCTGTTGATAAAGACCCTACCGCAAATACCAGGACAACAGCCAGTCCTGCGCCAATAAAGGAAGCAAACGTCATTCCTGTTAAAGAAAGAGCGGGGAAAAAAACTAAGGCAACAATTAAAGCAAATGCAGCTCCATGCGTCACTCCCATAATTGACGGGGAAGCTAAAGGGTTCCGTGTAAGACCCTGCATGACCGCCCCTGATACAGCTAAGAAGCTTCCAACTAAAGCAGCTCCCAGCGCTCTAGGAAGCCTCAGCTCCTGGATCACCTGATGACTCGTATCATTGGGATTAAAATTCACAACCGCCTGCCAGACGGTTTCAAGTTTTATATCAGCAGCTCCTAATGCAACCGACCACCCCAAAGAAAAAGCAAGTCCAATCGATGCAATTATGAATATGAGCGACGCTTTCCCTATCCGCCCTTCGGCCTTTGTTTCTTCCTCTGTCTTCACTTTGTTTCAGTCCTCTCTATGTACAAAGACAGTACGATGTACTCATCAAATTGAGAATGATTATCACTACCTAAGTATATGGTACAAGAAATAATTGTTCAAGCACGGCTTAATAAAGATTGACTAATCCAATGAAAATGATTATCATTTTCGTTAGAATAGTTTTACGGGAGGAAAGTCTTAATGAAAAACAAAATATGGATGTTTGTCAGTCTTTTTCTCATGATAACCCTGATCGCCTGCAGCAATAGCGAAGATTCCGAGGATACTTCTAGTGATGATAACACTGAAGAAAGCTCTTCTGAGGAGCGCACCCTTGAACACGCTTCAGGAGAGGTCACCATTCCAGCAAACCCGGAACGCGTCATTGCCCCATACTTAGAGGATTCTTTAACAGCCCTTGGAGTCACACCAGCGGCCCAATGGTCCATTGGCGAGAGTGTATTGGATTATCTTCAGCCTGAGCTGGAAGATGTCCCGACTATCAGCTGGGACCTTCCGCTGGAGCAGACGCTTGAGGCAGATCCTGGATTAATCATTTTCAGTTCCCCATCTTCTCTTCAAAACGGATCTTATGAAGATTACGAGCAGATCGCTCCTACTTACGTTATGGATGCAGAAACAAATGCTGACTGGCGTGAACAGCTTACACAAATGGGAGAAATCTTAAATAAACAGGAAGAGGCAGAACAGGCTTTAACAGATTTTGATGATCTGACTGCAAATATGAAAGAAAGCCTTCAGGAAGCCATTGGAGATGAGTCAGTAGCTTTTATCTGGACGATGGGCGAAGAATTCTATGTGTTTGAGCCGACCCGTTATGGTGCTGAAGTTTTATATGAAGAAGTCGGATTGACACAGCCTGAATTTATTAAAAACCTCGAGCAGGAGGAACAGTGGAACCCAATGTCTCTTGAAAAACTGAGTGAGCTTGACGCTGACCATGTGTTTTTAATCGGAGAAGAAAACGAACCTGGTTTTGAAGTGCTGGATAACAGCTCGGTTTGGCAAAATGTTCCTGCTGTTGAGAATGACCACGTATATGTTATGAACGACCCAAGCCATTGGACGATTGACGGCGTAATTGCCCATGAAATGACTTTAAAAAAGGTAAATGAAGCTTTAACAAATGAATAGTTTTGTTAAGAATACGTAAATTTTGTTGAAATTTACGTATTTTTTATTGCTAAAAAATCATTAATATCGTATGTTGATATCGGTATTCGATAAAAGGAGAGTCTGTATTATGTTACGAGATTTTTTTCTTGGATCTATTAAGATCCACATACTCTATCACGCAGAGGTCGAGCCTATTTATGGTGCATATCTTATGGAGGAGCTGGCTTCACACGGCTATGACATCAGTCCCGGCACCCTGTATCCTACCCTTAAATCTCTGCACGATAATGGACTTCTCAATAAATATGAAGAAACCGTCAAGGGCAAGGTAAGAAAGTATTATACGATTACCGAAGAAGGAAAGCGGGTGCTTGAAGAAGGAAAACAACAGGTCCGCGAACTTGCCCTGGAGGTTTTAGAAGACGACTGGAGGAATAAAGATGAGTAAACCTAAAGGTTCCCTTAAAGAAGTGTTACTGACTTCTACGAAGCTTGGCTTCACTTCTTTCGGTGGGCCGATTGCCCACCTGGCTTACTTTAAAGATGAATATGTCGACAGAAAGAAGTGGCTGGATGATAAAACATATGCCGATATTATTGCTCTCTGCCAATTCCTGCCCGGACCTGCGAGCAGTCAGGTGGGAATCGCAATCGGAATGCTGCGTGCCGGATTATTAGGAGGAATTGTATCATGGCTTGGCTTTACCCTTCCTTCGATTCTAGTGCTGGTGATTTTCGCCTTAATGTACCAGTCATTTGATTTAACGGATGCCGGCTTTATTCAAAGCTTAAAGATTGTGGCTGCAGCCGTTGTCCTGCATGCCCTTATTGGACTGGGTAAAAAGCTGACACCAGATTCTCCGCGGATCATCATTGCACTGGCTGCTGCTTTTATAATGCTGATTTACCCTTCTGCATGGGTACAAATTTTAATTATTTTAGCTGCCGGCCTCGTCGGTGCCAAGTTATTTCATAAAGCAGCAAATACTAAAGCTGAACCTTTCCCTGTTACTTTTTCTAAAAAAGCTGGAGCTGCTGCTTTAGCAGTCTTAGCTGGGTTACTGGCCTTCCTACCTTTACTAGCACGTTCAACGGAAAATGCACTGATTCAAATGTTTGATACATTTTTCCGTGTCGGTTCCCTCGTGTTTGGCGGAGGGCACGTCGTTCTCCCAATGCTGGAACGTGAAGTAGTCCCGACAGGCTGGCTTGATGCCAGCGAATTTCTGGCAGGCTATGGAATGGCACAAGCAGTACCCGGCCCTCTCTTCACGTTTGCCAGTTATATAGGAACGATGATTCATGGAGTCTCTGGGGCAGTGGTTGCTACGATAGGTATCTTTTTACCTTCTTTCTTATTCCTGATTGCCGCTCTTCCCTTCCTGAACGAATTACGCAAAAAGGCTAAATTCCAAGGGGTGCTGATGGGAGTAAATGCCAGCGTTGTAGGTATTTTGCTTGCTGCCTTTTACGACCCTGTGATTACTAGCTCTATTCAGTCCAATGCCGATTTTGCCCTCGCAGTTATCTTATTTTCATGCCTGTACTTCTTTAAGGTGCCGGCCTGGGCAATTGTTTTAATAGGTGTTGGTGCCGGATTTCTTATTAATTTGATATGATAGTAAAAAGAGTGAGTATAAATGTAAATTTTACTCACTCTTTGGTTTAAATTGTCGATATAATAGATAAGAGGACTTAGAGAAAGAAGCTTGGTACGCTTTATTCAATCTTGCATTACGGAGGAATCTTCATGGCGAATGAACAAACAAGGTATTCCCGGCTTGCTCATATTACTAAGCTTATAAATACAAATCTCGACTTAAAAGAAGTGCTGGAGCATGTCGTTACAGCGATCTCAGAAGAAATTGTCAGCTGTGATTCAGTAGGCATCTACCTTCCACAGGAGGATGGAACATTTCGTGGATATGTCGGTAAACCTGAAATTATTAATGGAATGACACTCGATATGCACATAGTAGACACAGAGCATGACCATTTAGCTAAAGAAGTCATTGAAACAAAAGAAGCTATTTACATACCAGATACATTCACTGACTTAAGACCCGATCCGAGGGCGGTCGAAGCATTTGGAATAAAATCTCTTTTAGGCCTCCCTATGGCATATGAAGATGAGCTGTACGGGCTAGTTTTTTTATTTGACTATGGAATCCCCATGAATCTTACCGCATCTGAAATCGAATCTATCAAAGCCTACGTCAACATGGCGGCTGTAGCCGTTAGAAACTCCAACAATTTGACAAGAAAAGAATCTCTCATTGCTGATAAACAGCTCCTGCTAAATATAACCCGGGAACTTTCTTTATGTTCCACCCTAGAAGATGTAATGGATAAATGTTTTGAATACATTGGCCAAGTCCTCAATAACTCTAATATCGGCGCCCACTTGTTAGACCCTGTAGCCAACAGCCATATTAACCCTGCTAGCTTAAGCAAAGACAGCGACTGGAGTCAGGAAGAGTGGATGAAAACCCACGAGCATCTTTCCATAGATTTCAAACAAGACCTTGTATTTAGAGAAGTGCTGGCAAGTAAACAATCCATATTTATAGCCGATACGATGAACGATCCTCGTCCTAACCATGAAGCCTGCCGGAAATTTGGAATTAAAGGCCTCTATATGATCCCTCTGATTGCAACAGGAAAAGTATTAGGTACCATAGCGATTGTCAACTTAAATGAAAAAGGTCGTCATTACCCAAAGTCAGCGATGCAGCTGGCTGAATCCATTGCGGATGCTACCGCTCCAGTACTTTCCTACTTATTGTACATCGAAGAGCAGGAACAGATTATTTCTGAAAGAACTTCAGAGCTTACTGAGAAGAATAAGGAACTGCAGCAAGCTTTAAAGGAAGTAAAACAGATCAGCAGAGAAAAAGAATTGATTCTCAATTCTGCTGGAGAAGGAATATTCGGCCTGGACCTTAAAGGTGGTATTACTTTCTGCAACCCTTCCGCTACGGATCTTTTAGGCTATGAAAACCGCGAAGAGCTTATCGGAAGACATTGCAATATCATCTTTAAAGAAAATATGTCGAATGCCTCAGGTTTGTTTTCACCCGATCATAAGAGTAAAGAGAGCGATGAAGATTACTTCCTCAGAAAAGACAGCAGTCAGTTCCCCATAGAATTCGTTATTACTTCTCAAATTGAAAACGGGGAAACAGTGGGTTATGTTGTAACCTTTAAAGACATTACAAGCCGAAGACAAATGGAAGAAAAAATAAAATATCATGCCTTTTATGATAGTGTAACCAACCTTCCGAACAGGGTTTTATTTCAGGACCGCCTGCACCAGGCATTAAATTTTGCTGAATCCTATGAATGCTCTCTGGCTGTTCTCTTTTTAGATCTTGATCGTTTTAAAAAAATCAACGATACGTTCGGTCACACCTTCGGCGATCGTGTTTTAAACAAAATAGCCGAAAGACTGACGAGCAGCCTGCCTAAAGAACTGACCATTTCCAGACAGGGCGGCGATGAATTTATCATTTTAATTCCGAGAATTCATACTAGAGACGACATTACTGATTGTGCCCAATCCGTACTCTCTGTCTTTTCTGATCCTTTTTATATTAATGGACAGGAAATCTCAGTGAAAACAAGTATCGGGATCAGCGTGTTTCCTGAGAATGGAACGACTTCTGAGCAGCTGATCAAGCATGCCGATGTGGCTATGTATACAGCAAAGAAAATGGCAGGAAACCAGTTTCAGCTGTACGAACCTAATTTAGAGGATCGCAGTATTGAAAGTATTGAGCTTGAAAACGATCTTTATAAAGCATTAAAAAACAACCAGCTAACCGTCGTCTATCAGCCAAAGTACGATTACCTCAATCAGCAGTTAATCGGTGTAGAAGCCTTGCTGCGCTGGAATCATCCGGAACGGGGAAAAATGAAGCCTAAAGACTTCATTCCACTGGCTGAAGAAACAGGACTGATCGTACCTATTGGGGAATGGATTCTTCGCGAGGCTATCCGTCAGATGAAGCGCTGGCACGACCAGGGATACGAAGATTTGGCTGTCTCTGTCAACCTCTCTCCCCAGCAGTTTAATCAAGAGGACATCGTTAAAAAAATAAAAGAGATTTTAGAAGAGACCAAATTGGATCCTCAGTTTCTCGAACTTGAGCTTACGGAAAACCTGATCATTCATAATACCGAGAAAACATTAAACGTTATTCACTGTTTGAAGGAAATCGGTATCCGAATATCGATTGATGACTTTGGTACAGGGTATTCTTCTTTAGGTTATTTAAAAGACTTCCCTGTCGACACGCTCAAAATTGATAAGACTTTTATCGATGACCTGCCGAGTAACCGTAACAACGCTGCGATTACAAATACCATTATTACGCTGGCCAACAGCCTCAGCCTTAACGTTATTGCAGAAGGAGTTGAAACCCGTAAACAGCTGGATTATTTAACAAACCATGGGTGTCATTTGATCCAGGGATATTATTACTCTAAACCTTTAAGTGCGGAGAAAGTTTTCAATAAATTTATCAATAAAGCGAAAGAGGGGAAATTATGAAGTCTGTAAAGGCAGTAGTGGAATATTTGAAAAGTGGGGATGTTTCGTATATTTTTGGTATCCCTGCAGGATCGGTCAACGCTTTTTTTGATGAACTTTACGACAGCCCTGAAATTACCCCGATAATTACAAAACACGAAGGGGCAGCATCTTATATGGCAGCCGCATACGCTAAGTATTCAAATCAGCTGGCTGTTTGCATCGGAAGCAGCGGTCCAGGGGGCACAAACCTTGTCACGGGGGCAGCCAATGCAATGCGTGAGCATCTTCCTATACTATTTTTAACAGGCGCCGTTCCTGTAAGTACAATGGGGCATAATGCCTCACAGGAATTAAATGCCCACCCACTGTATGAGTCTGTCACAAAATATAGTAAAAGAGTGGATAAGGCAGAAAATCTTTTACCCGAAATTCATAAAGCAGTTGAAACAGCTCTGTCGGGAGTACCGGGACCTGTTCATATTGCGATGCCGATTGATGTTCAATTAAGTGAAGTGGAGGAACAGATCATCCCTCCTTATCCATCACGCTCTCCTCTTCTACCTGAAGAGAAAAGGCTGAATGAAGCAGTCATACGATTGACCGACAGCCCTAGAGGTTTTATTTTCGCCGGCCAGGGAATTCGTGGCTCTATCCATCAGGTTATTGAATTGGCTGAACTTCTTAATTGGCCGATTATCTCTTCGCCTCAGGCCAAAGGAATGATTCCCGCCAGCCATCCGCTGTACCACGGTGTTTTCGGGTTTGCCGGGCACGAGTCAGCATCCTCCATTATTAATGAAGGAAATTATGATACCATACTTGTCGCCGGGTCAAGTTTGGGAGAGACAGCCACCAATAATTACAATTCAAATATTTCTAAGAACCGGACATTGATTCAAATCGATTTTGACTCTTCTGTTTTTAACCGCCGCTACAATTGTGATATTCCTCTGTATGGAGACATGGACATCACGCTCTCTTCTCTTATCAGCGGTATAAAAACCGTAAGCTTTACAAGAAATTCTCTTGTAGAAGAAGTTCGTTTTACTGAAGAAATAACGGAAGAGTATAGTACAAAGAATGCTCTGTTAAAACTGCAGCACCTCCTTCCTAAAAAGACCCGCTACACCGTAGATATAGGAGAGTTTATGGCCTATGTTATTCATCATATGGACGTAGTAGATACGGAAAGCTTTGATATAAACGTGCATTTCGGCGCCATGGGAAGCGGAATCGGCAGCGCGATCGGCTCTAAACTGGCGGACACAGACCGTCCGACCGTCTGTATTACGGGGGATGGCTGTTTCTTTATGCACGGCATGGAGCTGCTGACGGCAAAAGAATACGAAATTCCCGTTTTATTCGTAGTGATGAACAATGCGCGTTTAGGAATGGTGCACCATGGACATGCACTTCAGTATAAAAGAGCACATGAAAGGTTTTCACAGGAGCCGATAAACATTTCGGCGATGGCAGAAACGATGGGGATCCCAAGCCTTCGTGTCGACCAAATGGAAGACCTAAACCAGAATACGGTTCTTAAGCTTCTCAACCAGCCCGGCCCGTCTATCCTGGAAATTGCCCTTGTCGATAACCGTGTACCTCCGATGGGAGATCGTGTGAAGTTTCTCTCCTCCTTCGGCAAATAAAATTTGTATATTCTTTGAACAGTCCCAAACGCTCTTGAGCTTCCTTCTCTTTCCCACTATGATAGTAAAAGAGAGTGCAGGAGGCGATATTTTTGAAAAGGTATATATTTATCATATTAAGTCTGGTCTTATCGACCTTTTTAATTGGATGCTCACAGAATAACGAGGAATCTTCTTCCAACAGTTCAGAAGATGAGCATGAGGACCACGCCCATCAGTCTGCAGCTGATATCCGCGAGGAAACCTCTGGATATGACGTTTTGCCTGCTTTTCTGGAGGAAAAATCGGAAGATATGCAAAACATCTATACGGCTGCTGCTGCTCATAAAGACTTACTGGAGCAGATCCCTTGTTACTGCGGCTGTGGAGAATCTGTAGGCCACAGGGATAATTACGATTGCTTTATCCATGAAAATAAGGAAGACGGGTCGCTAGTCTGGGATGATCATGGTACAAAATGCGGAGTTTGTCTTGAAATTGCCGCACAGTCTATCGTTGATTTCCAGGACGGAAAATCTGTTAAAGACATTAGAGAAGATATAGACAGTAAATATAAAGAGGGTTATGCAGAGCCTACTCCAACCCCTGAAGTATAAAAATATTAAGCATCCGGACATAAACCGGATGCTTTTTTATTAGAAGAATTAGGGAGATTTGATGGCTTAAGCCATTCCAAAAGTGGAAAGCCCTGTTTCCTGATGTTTACATTTATACTCACTAATAACTTACCTTTTTTCTAAGCCACACCCTTCACTTTTTGACATAATTGTTTATTTTCTGAAAAAAAGGGAATATGATGGTACGATATTCAGAAAGAGAGGAGATTAAACTTTTGGAAGCTTTTGAACAGATTATCGCGAACATATCCAATTTTTTATGGACTTATCCATTAGCTATCATTCTTATTGCAGGTGGTGTCTTTCTTACCATCCGTCTTAAATTCTTTCAATTCCGTTTTTTTGGCCACGTACTTAAGAACACGGTCGGCCAAATTTTTAAGAAAGACAAGCAGACTGGAACAATTACTCCTTTCCAGGCCTTCACCTCAGCTTTAGCCTCGACAGCGGGTGCCACAAACATAGTCGGCGTGCCAGTTGCCATCTCACTTGGTGGTCCAGGTGCATTATTTTGGATGTGGGTTGTAGCCTTAATTGGAATGGCTACAAAATACTCCGAAATTCTTCTCAGTTTAAAATACAGGGAAAAAAATAAAAATAACGAATGGGTCGGGGGCCCGCAATATTACATAAAAAAAGCTCTCGGCTGGAAATGGGTTTCTGCGGCATTTGCCTTTTTCCTTATGATTGAGTTAGTTCCAAGTACAATGGTACAATCCAACTCCATTGCTACTCAGACGGCTACTGCTTTCGACTGGCCTGTTGAAATTACAGGAATCGCTATGTGTATCGTGATCGCTGTAGTTGTCTTCGGCGGTATTAAACGAATTGGTAAAGTGACCGATAAATTTGTCCCATTTATGGTGCTGACTTATTTAGCTATATGTCTTTATGTAATCGGGGTAAACTTCGACCAGCTGCCAGCAGTATTTGAAATGATTTTTGTTCATGCCTTCACTCCGGTTTCAGCAGCCGGCGGCTTTGCTGGAGCAGGAATTGCCCAGGCACTGCGCTGGGGGATTGCACGCGGGCTTTATTCAAATGAAGCCGGTCTAGGTACGGCTCCTATTGCCCACGCTGCTGCAAAAACAGACCACCCTTCCCGCCAGGCTATGTGGGGAATTTTCAGTGTTTTTGTTGATACTATTATTATCTGTACAGCCTCAGGGTTAGTTGTCCTTGTTACAGGAGCATGGACTGATATTGAACCCGGCCAGGCGTCTAATATGATTAATGTCGCTTTTTCTACGGTGCTTGGCGACGCGTTTGGAAGTATATTCGTTACGATATTCCTCATATTCTTTGTCATCACAACAATTGGTGTACTGATTTATTATGGGGAGAAACAAGCCGAGTATTTATTTAATTTAAAAGCAGCTTATGCGATGAGAATCGTGTACATTGCCGCTGTCTTTGTCGGTGCCATTGGAGGCTTACAGTTTGTGTGGCAGTTCCTTGACCTGCTGCTCGCTTTTGTACTTCTGTCCAATATCATTCCACTGCTCTTCCTTCATAAAGAAATTGCAGCTTTAACTGATGATTATGTAAATCGTGTAGTGAAAAAGAAAACAGATAAGCGTGATATCGAACTTTTCGCAGAAGAAGACAGTGCTTAGAAAAAGTCCCGCAGCTATATTTAGCTGCGGGGCTTTTCTCATATCCATTTATGAAACTGAAAAAATTATCTTGACTTCAAGTTAAATGTCCGTTATATTAGTTACATAAAGTAAGTTAGTTTCATTTTATTACTAAAGGAGAGATAAAAATGACTACAATTGTTTTAGACAAAGTGCACAGTACGTTGGATTTTCAGATTAAACACATGATGGTTTCTAAAGCCAAAGGCGAATTTGAGGATTTTGATATAGAAGTTAATGGAGACTTTTCCGATCTAGAATCAGCAAGCGTAAAAGCAACAATCCCCATTTCTTCTATCAATACAGGGAATGAGGATCGTGACGGTCACCTGAAATCCGGAGATTTCTTTGAAGCAGAAAAGCATCCAAACATGATTTTCGAAAGTAAATCTATTAAAAAAGTGTCTGATGACGAATATGAAGTCACTGGAGACTTCACGATAAAAGGAACAACAAATGAAGAAACATTTACTGTCGAATATAACGGCACCTCCCAAAGTCCAATGGATGGAAGTACCGTTGCCGGTTTTGAAGTGACAGGTAAAGTAAACCGTGAAGCTTACGGAATGACTTACAATGCTGCCATGGAAACTGGCGGCGTCCTGCTTGGCAAAGATGTAAAATTTGAAGGAAACTTTGAATTCATCGTGAAATAATCATTTGAGCCGTCGTGAAATTCACGGCGGCTTTTATATATTTACACTTCCCCCGCTTACACGCTTTACTCCACGAATCCCAGCGATTTCTTCCACTATTTTTAATAAAGACCGATCCTTCTGTTTAGCTTCAATCATCACATCCACATCCTGACCTAACTCTTTTAACTGTTTCAAGAAGCCTTTAATAAACTCCAAATCTATAAATTCGGCATGACTCCTCATCTCTTTTTCCGACTTAGGTGAAGAAATATGGAGTTTAGGAGGATGCTCCCGCCCTTCCCAAGTTTGAAAGATTCTTGGCATTAATTCCGATAAGTCTTCTTCCTCCGTATGGTTCGCAAAATAATGATGATAATCAAACATCATAGGGATATTTTCTTTTTCACAAACTTCGAGTGTTTCAGTCGTTGTATAAGTTTTATCGTCATTCTCAAGTGTCATTTGCTGTTTGATGGTTTTGGGAAGCCGTTTGAGATTTTCGTGAAAACGAGCCAGCGTTTTTTTCTTATCCCCATAAGCACCCCCGATATGAATATTAATATACCCCTGTTTATGAAGACCCATCGCTTCAAACAGACGGTAATGATATTCCATATCCTTCACAGCATTTTCTGTTACGTGCGGACGATCACTCGTAAAAAGCGTAAATTGATTCGGGTGAAAGCTGACTCTTAAACCGTGCTCGTTAACGAGCTGGCCGATACTCTCATATTCTTTGGAAAAAGGAGAAATATAGTCAAAATCCACCTCATCATGCGTTGCCAGCGGAACAATGGAAGATGATAGACGATAAAGCGGAATTTGGTGAGCAATATTATAATGCAGAGCTCGAATCGTATTCTCCAAATTTGTACGTGTAATTCGCTCAAGCTGATCCTGTCTTTCCTGTTCAGGAAGCTTTTGATAGCGCGAAAATGTCATCGTTTTTGAAGGGGAAGAATCATATAGATTTAAAGCATTTGCCACATAACCGAATCGGATCAACATAAGGGAAACTCCTTTTATAAAGCATTCTATCTGTATGTTTCCCTTGATAGCTGGTGTTTAAAAGCAGTGTAGCCTATTGGAAAGGAGACAGGGGGATATAATAGGATCTGAACTTCCTGCCGCCTGTTTTCAGAGATTTTAAGTTGGTGAGAATTCTTTTAACAGAGCTTGCTGAATCAACCATTAAGAAGTCCCGTGCGGTATGGTTATTAATCAAGGGAGAAAATAATAATGCATAATCTTCCAGAGTCCTTAAATGTGCTCTTTGATTTCTTTCGCCACAGTCCTTGCACTCCCAGCTTCTTCGATGCCATTTCATATAATTCTCACAATGGGGACACTGAACACCTTTTATAATATCTCGTTTATGAATTCCCATCGTCGCTAATATATCTACTTCCTTTTCCTGATGCGCTTCCTTAAGCTGAAAAGCCAGCTGGGAGATTTCACTTTTTTCGCAGACAACTGGTGTTGTTTCTAATTTATTTATGTAGTTTAAAACTCCCTCACTCATAATCATTGGGCTTTCCTTCTCGTCCCCATTAATCTTTAAAAAAGTCTTATTATTTGTAAGCAACACCAGCCCTTCAACAGGGATGTCCATATTAGAATGCGATCTTATCCAATCTTTGAGCTGCCGCTTATGGCTTTCCATTTGCAAAATAGATCTGGAAAAGCCTCTTCGACTCCATTGTAAGTTCTAATCATCTGGTAGGTACTACGATTTAAACTCAGGCTTCCCGCCAGATTCTTTACTTCAAGAATTAAAATATACTTTCTCGTAAGGATGACCGTATCCATTTGAAAGAAATACTTACTTCCCTTCATTCGGAGATCTTTTATAATGAGATAATCTTCCTCAGGTAAAAAGTCCAAGTAATAATCAATAGACTTTTCCCCTTCATAACCTGCTAAATTTCGTGAATATGCAGCCTGAATCATCGGGTATCTAGTATGAGATTTGGGGAGTCTTCGAAGAAGTGATTGAAGCTTTCTTAATTGGATAGGATAGGTGCGGGGCTTTATGATCAATAGATAACCTCCTTTTTATTTATGATAATAGATTTTTAGGCTGTATTGGAAAAGAGGACGGATTTGCTCTATTACTATATTTCTGTCTGTGCTTTTAGCATTTCTTCCATCACTATTTGACGTTTTCACTTATTCTTTCGGCATTTCTTCTAACTTTAGACATTTTTTTGCAGCTTCTCCTCCCGCTTTCAGCACTTCCTCCTCTCCTTTCGACGCTTCTCTCCCCGTTTTCGGCGCTTCTCCTCTCTTTCGACGTTTCTTTCCCAGCTTTCAGCGCTTCCTCCTCTTCTTTCGACGCTTCTCTCCCCGCTTTCGCCGTTTCTCCGCTCTTTCGACGTTTCTTTCCCAGCTTTCAGTGCTTCCTCTTCTTCTTTCGACGCTTCTCTCCCCGCTTTCGACATTTCTCCCCTCGCTTTCGGCGCTTCTCCTACTTCTTTCGACACTTCTCTCCCGGCTTTCGGCATTTCTCCGCTTTTTGAAGTTTCTTACCCATCTTTCAGCACTTCCTTCTCTTCTTTCGACGTTTCTCTCACTGCTTTCGGCGCTTCCTCCGCTCTTTCGACGCTTCTCCCCTCGCTTTATTCCGATCTCCCCCAGCACCCTCACCAAAACATAACTTTTCCTCATCCTTAATAAAATAGAAAAGGCAAACGAACGAAGGAGGAATATTATGCGTTCATCATATGAAAATGCTGCTTTTTTTGAACATAAATTCTGGCTGCAGATTTTAGGTGACCATGCCCGGTTCATTAGAGATTCCCTTTATCCTTCAGAAAAAGCAACGATCATTACTGCTGAGCAGTATGTTGCTGAGTGGGATAACTTTCTGCAAAAGCTGAAGGACAGGTCGTATCAGGATCTGGCTGTTTTTTCTAAAGAGATTAAAGAGGCGGCCGAGCCGTTTAGAGAATTTAAATTGAACTTGATTGAGCGTCATTTACTGGGAAGAATTAAAATTCACTTGTCACCTACATTTATTAATCATATGGTAAATGAGCTGGAAGAATATTTAAGAGTGCTTGAGTATTTAGAGAAGGGGGAAGTCCCTCCTGTTTTTCATGAACTTCACCATCACTCTCTCTGGCTGCTTGATGCTTCCGGCCATGCGACAGCTATTAATGATGAAATGGACGGGGTTGAGCAGAGGCTGAAGAATAAAAGCCACTTATTTGCTGAGCATTTTAATCAATTCTATCTGAAGGCTGTGGAGCTCACGGGGTATTTGAGAACGAACCTTGAATCCTTTCCGGCGTTAACCCGGTTCAACAAAGAAGTGGAAATGGAGATGGAGATTTTCAAGGCTTTCTTGCGTGAGCTTGAGGAAATGGAACTTTCTGCTGAGGTTTTAAGTACTTTTTCTGCGCTGATGGCAGATCATATGGCCCGTGAGGAATGCTATTACCTTCATAAACTAGCTGAGTCTACCGGCGGATCACCTCCTGGCTGTGATCCAGGAAAACCGAGAACGGGATCATAAAAAAGAGAACGCCTAAGCGCTCTCTTTTCCTTTTTTATCTTACATTCATTTCATTTGGATGAGGACCTTTTCTTTCCCCTTTATCCAGTTGATTCAGCTGGGCCATATCTTCTTCTGGCAGCTCAAAATCAAAGACATCAAAGTTTTCTTCAATCCGGGATGGTGTCACAGATTTTGGAATGACAACTGTGTCATTCTGGATATGCCAGCGGATGACAACTTGTGCTGCCGTTTTTCCGTGTTTATCGGCAATCACTTGGACAGCGTTATTTTTAAGCACTTCGCCTCCCTGCATAAGCGGGCTCCAGGCTTCTACATGAATGTCATTTTCACGGCAGAATTGCTTAAGTTCATTTTGAGCCAGGAATGGATGGCATTCAACCTGGTTGATGGCAGGCTTCACATCACACTCTTCCAGCAGACGCTGAAGGTGTTCTATTTCAAAGTTACATACGCCAATGGCTCTTGTTTTGCCGTCTTTCTGCAGCTGTTCAAGAGCTTTATACGTTTCTACATATTGATCGAATTCAGGAGTCGGCCAGTGAATTAAGTATAAATCTACGTATTCCAGCCCTAGCTTCTCCAGACTTTCGTCCATCGCTTTGATCGTCGCGTCGTATCCCTGGTCTGCATTCCATACTTTTGTTGTAATGAATAACTCTTCCCGAGGAACATTGCTTTTAGCGATCGCTTCACCGACCTGGCGTTCATTTTTATAAACTGCAGCGGTATCAATGGAACGATAGCCTGTTTCAATCGCTTTAGTTACAGCAGGTACAGCGTCTTTTTCTTCGACCTGCCATACGCCAAAACCAAGCTGAGGCATTTCTACTTTGTCGTGTAATTTAAACGTTTTCATTTTCTTAGACCTCTTCCTTTCTTTTGAAGGTTACAGTGGTAGTGTAGCACAGGAGTCTTTCAATCCCCTCTTATTTTGCTCACCTAAAATTATCCCAACAAAAAAACCCGCGCCTTTTTCGGCGGGAGGGTTTAATGGAAAAACTGCTTATATTGTTTTGTTTCTTTAATAATTTCGGCTATGCTTTCAGCCATTTCGGTCATTGCTTCCACATCTTGTCCTTCATCACAGGAAGACCATTGATAGTGCTTTTCATTGCCGTTAATCACTACCCGCAATGAATATTCAGGGGATTCCCTGCATTCATTCGTTACTTCTTTATCTCCAAAATAATTTTCCATAATTAATAATTTATAAAGACGATTTCGTTCTCCATTTGTTAAGTAAAAATTATTTTTCTTTAAGCTTACTAAATCAGCCTGTACAGAGAGAGATTTTTCTTTCGTATCAAGAGACATTCTGTTCTCCATATCATATACAAACTGGATGTCAAAGCTGTCCTGTAGGCCTGCATTATAAGAAATATTCAATATATCAACTTCTTCAGAGCCACACTTTACAATATATACTGTCTTGTCGGCCCTGTCTAAACGGGAAATTGAATCACAAGATTTTTCAATTACTTTTTGATCTCCATACTTATCCTGTGTCGTATCGTGTCTATACTTAACTTCGCCTTTTTCATAGTGAAGCTGCGTAGTGACAGGATCTCCTTCTTGTGTGTACTGGGTCACTTTCACTTTAGCCTCTTCTTGCTGGTCTACACTTCTCATAAAATCATCCAGGTACTGTAAATTCTTTACTTTCCCCTGGTTATCAACAACCTCATTCTCATTTTGTCCAGTCGAATCAAGCGACATGCCGGAGATCTGATTAGAGCATCCGGCCATCAACAATAGCAGAATCACTCCTGCCCATCGAAGATGCCTATAGTTCACATTTCCTACCCCTATTCCTCTTCTATTTCTCTTTGATTTTTCTAAAGATTACCGTCCAATTGGATCCTGTCCTGATATTATAAGCTTTAGCAAAGGATCCTTGATTAATAGCGATCGCCATATTGTCTAATGAATTGACGTAAACAAGTGGTTCTCCTTTGAAAGTATCAGCGAAAGACCGTCCGAAGGTCATATTGTTTTGATAAATGGTATTGCTTCCATGCATTATCTCCACTTCAACTCCTGCGCCGTAAGGAATATCCATTTGTTTAAACAACTCACGGCTGATGTTCGTCCAAAGGTTGCCAAACTGCACATCAAGAACGTCAATCATTCCTTCAGTTTCTTTGTTATTTAACTGCGGTTCTTTTACAGGAAGTGTAATGACACTATTTGCATCGATTACCGGACCTACTTCTTCAAAAGTAATAATGCCCGCAGCTAGACGTGCTCCCGTAAAGGCATAAATATCCCGTCCGTGAAAGGTGTACGATTCTCCTGATCTTGGCAGCCTGTTTACAGATTCATCAATTATTCTTGCCTCTTCTATCCCCTCCGTCCGATTAATGTGGGTGAGCGTACCGTTATCGGGGGTCACTACAAAATGGCCTTCCCCTGTCTTTACGACTATACTTCTCCTCTCAGAGCCTACCCCTGGATCTACTACAGAAACGAAAACAGTTCCTTCAGCCCAGTAGGAAATCGTTTGCCAAAGCCGGTAAGAGGCTTCCCATATGTCAAAAGGAGGAATATCGTGGGTCAAATCATAGATCTTAAGCCCGTGATCAACAGAATGAGCGACTCCATACATCGCGTTCACAGCTCCATCACTGAGTCCGAAATCAGATTGTAAAATTAAGGTCTTGTTCATCTGGTTACCTCCAGTACAATCGCCAATTTATCCTAAATATTTAAAGTAATCATACATAAAGTCGACGAAAAAAACAACGACATTCGTTCGACGTTTTTGGCAATCATCCACGAAAAAGCTTGAAATAGAATAAAAAAGTTTATAAGTCCGCATTGTGGAAGAAATTCGACTATTTTACTATAATAAAAATGATAGAAAGGAGCCGCTTTATGACTAATGATAGTAAATTAACTTTAATTTCAGAGCTTGAAGGAATCTTTCGTAAATTTATCAGAGGATATAGAAGGGATTTAAACGAAAGATTAGGGGAAGGGTTTACAAATAGTGAACTCGCTTTTCTTACAGCTATTAAAGAAAACAATGAGCAGAATGTTTCTAATTTAGCATCTGGACTTAATGTATCCAACAGCCATGCAACTTCCATCATGAACCGACTAGTCGAAAAAGACTTAATAACTAGAACAAGAAGCCAAAAAGACAGACGAGTGGTTGTTTTTGAACTGACCGACGAGGGAAATGACGTTTACTCTCATCTTAATAATAAAAGAGTCGAATATATGCAGGAAAGATTCGAAACACTTTCCACCAGTGATATAAAAGAGTTGATCCGAATATTTTATAAGCTTGAACAAAAAAAATAGACCGGCTGAGCGGTCTTTTATTCTGCATAAAAAGCAAGTTCTTCTTCAATTTTTTGACGTATTTTGTCCAGCGCCTCTTCCGGGGTGCTTCCAAAGACCCTTGTGCCATTTACCATAGCGTATGGTTTTAAGGCACATAGGCCGCAGAAGGATAAACATTCATTCATCAACACAGCTACATCTGGATATTCAGATTCAATAATAGATTCGACATCCATCTCATTGATTAAGTTGCTGTCACATATTTCCACTACAACTACCCCATGGTGAAACTTCTCCTTTTATACCGTGTGATCCAGTCCTAAAATGGCCCTGGCATCCTTTTCATCCTGTTTCATCTGATCGATAAGGGCATCGAGCCCGTCGAAATTCTCTTCTCCTCGCATAAACCGCAGATATTTTACTGTCACTGTCTTTCCATATAAATCACCTGAAAAATCAAGCAGATAGGCTTCCACTTTAAATGATTTCCCACTTACTGTCGGACGGTAGCCTGCACTGATTAATGAATAGTAATGCGCATTGGCTCGGTCGTGATGAACTTCTACAACGCCGAGATAAACTCCCGGCGATGGCTGGACATATTCATCAATCTCCCCTAAGTTTAAAGTAGGAAACCCCAGCTGGCGGCCAAGGGCTTCTCCTTTTTCAACGATACCTGTTATTTCAAAGGGACGACCGAGCAGTCCCTGAGCTGCTTCCATTTGACCGCCGGCCACTAAGGAGCGTATCTTTGTACTGCTTACTTTTTCACTGTTAAATGTAACATGCGGGAGAACGGTTACTTGAATTCCGTGCCTGCCTGCAAGCTCAATTAAACCATCCGTACCTGCATTTCGGCCTTTTCCAAACTTAAAGCCTTCTCCTACAATAATATGGCTGATCGTAAGCTGACCTAAATGTTCAAGAACGAATTGTTCGGGAGTAATTTGAGCGTATTCTTTTGTAAAGTAAACATGGTAGTAACGATCTACACCGGCCTGTTCGAGGAGATCACGCCTGTCCTGAAAAGACGACAATGTCTTTTGATAGTCCTTATCGCCTTTTAATATCCAAAGCGGATGCTCAGAAAAACCGAAGACCGAAATCTCTTCATCTTTCCCGCAGACGGCTCGTGCCTCTTGCAGGAGCTGTTGATGACCTAAATGCAAACCATCGAATTTTCCGATGACTAATACTGTGGACCGGTCATTGACTGGAGGCAAATCCGTTACTTCAATTGTTTTCATTTTTCTGTACTCCCCTTTTTCGCGTTCCTGTGTACTCTATGTTCCATATTATAATCTCCCAAACGTTGATACAACTAATTTGCCCGATGAAAGGAAGTGGCTGATATTCTGGATAAAGCGCAAAAATTTGCTGACTGTGCTCACAAAGGTCAAAAACGCAAAGCCTCTAAGGAAGATTACATTAACCATCCGATTCGTGTAGCTGAAATATTGAAGAAAGCAGGTTCGTCTGAAGAACTGATTTGTGCCGGTTACCTTCACGATGTCGTAGAAGACACCTCATATGAACTGGATGATATAGAAAAAAAATTCGGCCTTAAAGTTCGACGTCTCGTTGCTGCCCATACGGAGGATAAAACGAAAACCTGGCGTGAAAGAAAAGCCCATACGATCACTACCGTAAGAATGGCAGACAAAGAGGTAAAATCTTTAATTGTGGCTGATAAGCTCGATAACCTTTCCTCTATTGAAAATGACCAAAGAAATTTCGGCAATGAGGTGTGGGACTTTTTTAAAGCGGGTTATGATTTGCAGCAATGGTATTATCAATCGATAGATGAACATATGCTTGACGGACTCCCTGAGCAGAAAACACCCGAATTCTTTATGGATTACCGTCGTCTCGTTCAACGAGTATTTTCATCCTAAAAAAGAGGAGCAGCCCCCCTCTTTTTTAGGAGGACTACAGATAGTGTGCTTGAATTATCTCCTCATCAGAATGGGGAATCTCTTTACCCTTAACAATTTGCGCATTGTTAATACAGCCGCTGGTCAAGAGAATAAGGTCTCCTTCCCCGGCCAGCTGCAATGCTTTTAAGACTCCCTCTTTCCTTGTAAGAGCCGTATGGATATTAGGGGCATTCGGCTCTGCAAATCCTTTTACAACTTGATTGACGATCTCCTGGGGATCATGGTAACCCGGGTGGTCTACAGTAACTACTACCTCATCAGCCTGTCCATCAATGGCTGCCGCCATTTTCGGCATCTTATTAAAATCTCTGATTCCAATACCTGCGATCATAAGAATCAGCCGATTATACTTTATCTTTTTAACTTCTTCTACCAAACGGGTGATCGCTACAGGCGTGTGAGCATAATCCAGAATAATTTTTGCTGCATCAGGCGCTTCAATGACCTGGAATCGGCCTTCAGGACTCTCGAGCCTCGGAAGAACATTTATAATCTGCTTCATGGTATACCCAAGTAAAACCGCCGCCCCTGCAGCTGAAAGGATATTAGCAATATTATAGTTGCCAAAGATAGGCACATAAACGGGATAGCACTCACCGAGGTAATTTAAATAAAAGGTTGTTCCATTGTCAGATACATTTATTTCAGAGGCTTTTAGGTCCGCCTCACTTTCCTCTCTCAAACTATACGTAAGAAAAGGACCATCAAACCTTTGGAGAATGTCTGCTCCCATCCCTGCATCATCTAAATTGATAACAGCACATTTTGTCTGTTTAAATAATTGCAGTTTACATTTCTTATAATGATCTATTGTTTTATGGTATTCTAAATGTTCTTCTGAAAAATTTGTGTGGATGGCTACATCATAAAGAATCCCTTCCACTCTCATCTGATCAAGAGCGATAGAAGAGACTTCCATTGAAACGGCCTTGTCGCCGTGCTGTTCAAGCATATGAAAAATTTGATGAAGGTCGATGGATTCAGGGGTAGTGGGAGTGCTTTTTCTATAGGCTATCTTTTCTTTTGAGGTCCAGATGCCTGTCGTTCCAATCAAGCCAGTCGGCATGTTAAGAAGGTTGAGAAGAGAGCGGACATAAGAAGACACTGTCGTCTTGCCGTTTGTCCCCGTAACTCCAATAGTTTTCAGCGTTTCATCTGCTCGATGATTGAAATGCTTCGCTATATAAGCCATTGCTTTCCTGACATCTTTCACTAGCAAAAAACTGCAGCATGGATATTTACGGCTCCACTTTTGCAAGTCTTCCTCCTTGTCGCTTACCACTGAATTCGCACCGCTCTCAATTGCTTCTTCAACATAGCAGTTACCATCTGTATTCTCTCCTCTTATGCAGAAGAACATGGAATCTTTACAAACATTTTTAGAATGAAACATTAATGCGGTCACAGTTTGTATTTGTGGGCCGAAACATTTTACTATACCCAAAGATTTTAGTTGATTAAAATTCATATTCATCTTATCATTCCCTCACGTGTTTCTTTTTTGATGAATGGAGTGTTATGTTTTTGCAGACTCTGTTAATAAGAAAAAACAGAGTGATATGTAAAAACAGCCTTGCTCTCTTTTAGTATGAGCTTTATCTTTTTATTTTATAAAGGCGCTTTTCACTAAAACCAGTCTCTCATATCATATCAAAATAAGCCCGGGGCTATTTCTATTGATAGTATTTAGAATAGCACAATCCTAACCTGTAAAGGCGTGAAAAAATATCCATGAAGTTAATCGACCTCTTAGAAAACATAACCGTAGAAAATAAAGTAGCTCCTGACTTTTTAAATCTTAAGATTAAAGGGCTGACCGACGACTCCACTCTAGTTGAAAAAGGCAGTGCTTTTATTGCAATTAAAGGCTATCAATCCGACGGGCATCTCTTCATTGATGATGCTATAGAAAGAGGAGCTGCCGTCATCTTTGGAGAGAAGCCCATCTCAAATAAACTTTCGGTACCTTATGTTCAAGTTCCCAACAGCCGCCAGGCGCTTGGCCGATTATCCGCCGTCTATTATGATCATCCTTCAAGAAAGAAGCTGATGATAGGGATCACAGGTACTAATGGGAAAACAACGACGAGTTATATGGTCAGACACATTCTTGAAAAATTTGGAAATACCTGTGCGCTTATCGGCACTATCCAAAACATTATTAATGGAGAAAGACATAAAACGATTAACACAACACCAAACCCGCTTATCATCAATCAGGTTTTAACTGAGAGTACAGATGATTATGTTGTTATGGAAGCTTCCTCCCAGGGGCTATCGGAATTTCGATTAGAAGGAATAGAATTCGATGCCTGTCTCTTTACCAACCTCTCCCCGGAACATTTGGATTATCACGGTTCTTTGGAAAAATATTTTGAAGCGAAAAAACAGCTTTTCCATAAATTAAAGAAAAATGGGACTGCACTTATTAATTATGATGATGAATTTGGCAAGAGGCTGGCTGAAGAATTGGCTTCAGATGGAATAAAGGTAAAAACGTTCGGCCAATCCGAAGGAGCAGATTATCAAATAAAAGACCTGTCATCTTCACCTCCCGCTCATTTGTTTATTGAAGACCAAAGTCAATGGTTAAAGCTGCCTTCTCCAATCGCCGGTTACCATAACTTATACAACTCTGCTTTAAGTTATATTACAGGCAGAAGCTTTTCCATCCCTTCTGCTGCTATTATTCAAACAATGGAAACCTTCCCCGGAGTGGAAGGACGCTTTAATATCTATAAGCTGGAGAACGAAGTCTGTGTAGTCATTGACTATGCCCATACAGCGGAAGCCATCTTAAATTGCCTGCAGACCGCGCTGGATTCCACCGAAAATCGCCTCATTCATATTTTTGGATTCCGAGGCAATAAAGATAAGGAAAAACGCAGTGAAATGGTAAAAATAAGTGCAGAAATCAGTGATATGTTCATTCTGACTTTAGACGATCTTAATGGCGTCTCATCCAGCGGTATGGTGGAAACCCTGGAAATACTTCAAGAAACGTACGGGAACGAAAAAGGCTCTATCATTCCTGACCGGACTTCTGCGATCGAAAAAGCTCTAACTATGAGTAAGCCGGGAGATTGGATTGTCATTACAGGAAAAGGACATGAAGAATACAAGGAGACCTATCGACATCCTGTAACCTCTGATAAAGAAGCCATTCAATACCTTTCAAAACAGAAATTCGAGGTTTGATCTTTTGAAACCGAGGGAATGAGATTTTCGTGAAGATAAACAGTGCTTAGGAGGTATGACAAAATGACCAAAAAAGTTCTTATGGTAGTAACAAACCATGAAAAAATAAACGAAGAGACACCCACAGGCATCTGGCTTTCTGAATTCGGTGAAGCCTATAATGAATTTAAGCAGCACGGATACGAAGTAACAGTAGCCAGTCCGAGCGGCGGACAATCACCCGTTGACCCAAACAGCGTCAGTGAAGATGAGCCTCAGGAAATTCTTGATACGAAAATCCATTTAGAGGACACGCTTCCAATTGCATCTGTTTCCGCTGAAGACTTTGATGCAATATTCCTTCCCGGCGGGCACGGAACCATGTTCGATTTTCCAAAGAACGAAAAACTACAGGAACTGCTTCGTAGCTTCTTTGAATCCGATAAAGTAATCGGAGCGGTCTGCCATGGTCCTTCCGCATTTGCAGAGGCTAAGCTTTCTAATGGAGAGCCGCTCGTTAAAGGAAAACGATTGAACGCATTTACGGATACGGAAGAGGCTGATACAACGCTTGATAAGCACATGCCATTCCTTCTTGAAAGCCGTCTGCGTGAGCTTGGAGCTGTATTCACTTCTTCAGCCAACTGGTCAGAGCATGTGGAAGTTGACGGTAAACTGATAACTGGTCAGAATCCGCAGTCTACAGTTGCTGTATCAAAAGAATTTGTAAAACAGCTGCAGCATTAAGAGCTGTGTTTTTTAAAAGCCGCGGGGAATTATTCTCCCGCGGCTTTTTTGTTGTCTATTATTAGAAAGTGATCAATGGGGAGAAAGGCTGGACCGTTTACTTCAGTTGGAGAAAAGCGGCTGGGAAATAACTCGCTTTCCGCGGGGAGCCGGTGAGCTAGCTCTTTTCACTCGCGGATGGAGTCTCACCATTTCCCATGGGGAGAACGGAACACTGTAATCTGCTCTCTAATGGGATTGATCCTCTCTTTTTAAATGTTCCGTTCCTCAAAAAAACGTAAAGGGCCGGGGGGAACGGCGAGACTCCTATGGGAGGATAGAACAGGGTGAGATCCCGGAGGGCTAAAAGCCCGAGGAAGCTCACCGTTCACCCATGGAAAGCGAGTTGTTTCCCCAGGTCCGGTTCTTTTCATTAAGGTAAACGGAACCGATCAGCCTAGAACATAGGCAAGATCCCGGAGGGCTAAAAGCCCGAGGAAGCTCACCGTTCGCCCATGGAAAGCGAGTCGTTTCCCCAGGCCCGGCTCTTTTCATTAAGGTAAACGGAACAAGAGGCTACTTTTTTGAGAATCAAAGGATCCTTCTGTGAAATAAGAACAGGGAAAACCCCTTAAAGAATTAACTTCTCTAAGGGGTTTTACTCATTATCTTTATTTCTTCTTAGCTAACGCCAGATCAATTTTATAGTTTTCCGAATCAAGCTCCGTTTTCTCTCCCAAAGCAAGCCTGGCAAGTTCAGCACCGATATATGGCCCTGAAGTTAATCCTGAAGCGCCTAAGCCATTTGCCAGAAACAGACCGTCATAGCCGCGCAGACGTCCAAACACAGGCAGGGAGTTGGGGGTAAACGGCCTAAAACCCATTCGAGTTTCTAAAAAAGTACCTTTCTCAAGGCCTGGAGCCACAGCTAACACCTTATGGAAGATTTCATGAAGGCCTCCGGCTGTTATTCGTGTATCAAATTTTTCTTTCGTTTCATGTGTCGCCCCCACAACGACCCGTCCGTCATCAAAGGTTAATAAATACTTATTCGTCGGAGGCATTACAACTGGCCAGCTGCACGTATCTGTTTCCGGCAACTCTAAATGCACAATCTGGGCTTTTTGCGGATGGACAAGAAATTCTTCACCTAATGGAAGCACCAGCTTTTTAGCCCATGCACCAGCCGTTACGATCACTTCATCAGCCTCAATCGTTCCAGTCTCTGTATACACACCAGTGATTTTGTGATCCTCTACTTTTAAAGATGCGTCTGCCTTAATAAATTGGACGCCTTTTATTTTAGCGGCGCGAATCAGCGCATTACGCATCGCGCGCCCATCAACTCTTGCCACTCCACTGATAAAAACGGATCCATATTCTTTATCGAGCACAGGGAACATTTCATTCGTCTGTTCAGGGGACAGCCGCGTAATTTCCCCCATTTCTGGAGCGGCGTTTCGGCGTTCGAGAGCTAGCTGATACATTTCTTCCAATTTTTCTTCTTCTTTATGAAGACGCAGTGCTCCTACGCGCTTGTAACCTGTCTCCGTTTCGCCCATCGCTTCCAATTTCTCTATCAGCTCTGGATAATAACGGGCTCCGCCTTTCGCGAGCTCATACCATGCTTTATTTTTACGCTGGGACAGCCAAGGACAAATGATTCCAGCCGCGGCGTCTGTAGCCTGGCCGACATCCTTTCGATCAACCACCTTCACTTCTGCACCTTGCGCTGCTAAGTGGTAAGCCGTTGAAGCACCGAGGATTCCAGCACCTATAACAATATATGACTTCACATGTAACACCTTTTCTATAGTAAATTTCATCTATTTTTCATTTTACAGGATGAAAAGGCATTTGACGAATGAGGAAAAACAACAAAGACAGGCTGACGGAGCAGCCTGTCTTTGTTCAGGGGTGGTTTCGTATTATTTAATTCAGTTTTCTTTTACGAATAAATAATAATCCGCCTGTCCCTAGAAGCAGAACACCCATCAGCATCATCAGCGGATTGCTGGTCGCTGTATTTGGAAGCTCTCCTCCTTCATCTGCAGAGGTTCCGTCTCCATCATCAGAGGAACCTGCGGCTGATTCGTTGTCTTCTGAATCCTCTGAGTCAGAATCTGATGTATCTTTACTTGCATTATAATCATCCCAATCTCCCTGAGTTGTTTCACATGGGAGGTTATCACTATCACGATCTAAGTCTGAAGGGTCATTGTTTTCATCATATCCATGAGAATCCCAGAATTCCATTACTTCCTGCTTATTTGCAAAATCATCACAGTTCTTATCTTCATCTCCATGGTTTGCCAGTGCTGTACCCGATCCCAGAAAAATACCTGCTAAAAAAGCCAAGCTGCAAAAAGTCATCCATAACTTTCTCAAAATCAATCAGCTCCCTTTTAAGTATATTCCACCCCTCTTGTGCGCCATTGTACAGCAGCAAAAGGCAAAAGTATACAGAAAAGAGTGAATTATCCAATTATTTTTGTCGATTTTTACAGAATTCAGAAACAGAATTCCTGAAAATTAAAAACCCCAAATACCTTCAAACAGGTTTTTGGGGTCCATAATTAAGATAAGCTTTGGCTCCAGTCAATGGCTGCTTCACCTTCAAGGAAACGTTCAGCATCCATAGCTGCCATACAGCCTGTTCCTGCGGCTGTAATCGCCTGTCGGTAGTTCTGATCCTGCACGTCTCCACATGCAAAAACACCGGGTATATTCGTGTTAGTAGTTCCTGGTTCTACTATCAGATAGCCTTTTTCGTCCATATCCAGCTGTCCATTGAGGAACTCCGTATTTGGGTTATGACCGATGGCTACAAATATTCCATCTGTCTCGATAACCTCTTCTACTCCGCTGTCGGAATCCTTCACCTTCACTCCGGTGATTTTCATTCCGTCAGAAATCATTTCAACAGGAGTTTTGTTTAAAGCCCACGTAATCTTCTCGTTGACTTTTGCACGGTCCTGCATAATTTTTGAAGCCCGCAGTTCTGTACGGCGATGGACAATTTGAACTTCATTCGCGAATTTGGTCAGGAAATTAGCTTCTTCCATGGCTGAATCTCCGCCGCCAATGATGACAACTTTTTTATTTCGGAAAAAGAAACCATCACATGTAGCACATGTACTCACACCTTTTCCTATATTCTCTTTTTCTCCAGGAATCTCAAGCAGCTTGGCAGATGCCCCTGTAGAAATAATGAGCGTCTGTGTCTCCAACTCTCCCAAACCATCTACAGACAATTTGAACGGTCTTTGATCCACTTTCACATCTGTTACCCAGCCGCGTTTAAATTCAGCTCCAAAGCGCTCTGCCTGCTTTTTCATATTATCCATTAACTCAGGACCCATAATTCCATCAGGAAACCCCGGGAAGTTCTCTACCTCAGTAGTTAAAGTTAATTGGCCGCCCGGCTCCGGGCCTTCAATTACAAGCGGGTTCATATTCGCCCGCGCTAAGTAAACCGCTGCCGTTAAACCAGCGGGACCTGTACCTAAAATAATAGATTGATGTGTCATCTTTAACTCCTCCTTTGTAAAATGCAGCATTCAGTTAAATTAAAAAATTTTAGTCATCTTGTTTTATAGAGGCATTCTTTTTCCTTTACCTTCAATTATTCTAAGTATGCCCCGTTCAATTCATATCATTTAAGATAGAATCGATTCAGGCTGATTAAAAGGATTTCTCGCCTTTTTTATCCCATACCCTTTTTTATTTATACTACACGTTCTAATATAGAATGCTGTCATTTCCTTTACGAAGCTACACTATTAAAAGACTCCCCCGTGCCTTTATTATCAAGACATTGATCAAACGTTTAACCAATATCTTCCCGGCTATGATACGCTAAAGCCATAATTACATAAAGGAGGATCTTTAAATGAGTTATAGTTATATGTCCCATCTTTATTGTCCAAAGTGTTCAAAAACGTATTCTGCAGATGAAGAGAACCACTTATGTACATGCGGTTCTCCCCTCCTGGTCGACTATAAGCTTGAAGAACTCTCTAAGGTTTTTTCACCTGATAATCTCGTCAAAAGACAGCCGGATTTATGGCGCTATCACGAATTGCTGCCAGTTAAAGAGGAAGAAAACAAAGTGAGTTTAGGCGAAGGCATGACTCCTCTTATAAAATGTCCATCACTCGGTACAAACATGGACATTCCGAACCTGCTTATGAAAGATGAAGGTGTAATTCCAACAGGTGCTTTTAAAGCGAGAGGAGCCGCCGTCGGGGTATCAAAAGCTAAAGAGCTTGGCGTGAAAGAGCTGGCAATGCCTACAAACGGAAATGCCGGAGCAGCATGGTCGCTTTATGCAGCTAGAGCCGGTATGAGCTCTACTATTGTTATGCCAATTGATGCTCCGAGCATTACACGAAATGAATGTGCTTTATCGGGAGCAAATTTGTATCTCGTTAATGGATTAATCAGCGATGCGGGGAAAATTGTAGGAAAAGCTTCTGCTGAAAAAGGGTTGTACGATGTTTCCACTTTAAAAGAGCCTTACCGCATTGAAGGAAAGAAAACGATGGGCCTGGAAATTGCTGAACAGCTCAATTGGGAGTTTCCTGATGTCATCCTTTATCCTACGGGTGGGGGTGTCGGCTTAATCGGTATTTATAAAGCACTCAAGGAGCTGCAGCAGTTAGGCTGGGTATCGCCAGAACAGAAGCTCCCTCGTCTTGTTGCTGTTCAATCAGAAGGGTGTGCGCCTATAGTTGAAGCATGGAAAGAAGGTAAGCATGAATCTGCCTTCTGGGAAAACTCTGAAACCATTGCCTTTGGCATAAATGTCCCAAAAGCAATAGGTGATTTTTTAGTTCTTGATGCATTGTATGAAACAGACGGCTGTGCTGTAGCCGTAAATGATGACGATCTTTTAAAAGAACAAAAGTGGATTGCGGAGCTGGAAGGTTCCTTTGTCTGTCCTGAAGGAGCTGCCGCTTTTCTGGCTGCACGCCAATTAAGACAGGAAGGCTGGATTCAAGCGAACGAACAAGTGGTTGTTTTAAATACAGGAGCCGGCATTAAATACCCTGATACTGTGGATATTGAAGTTCCGACACTTGAGCCTGGTGATTCGTTATAATACTATTTTTCCAGGAAGCCGCTCGTCTAACTTATTGAACTTGAAAAAGCACTTCTGAAAAAAGGGCCTTATAGGCTCTTTTTTTACTTGGTTTTCTTTAATTTCACTGGGGAAATATCATGGTGGAGGGATAATATGACAGCTGTTTTAAAGATTATTGGAATACCTATTTATATTTACTTAATCTCTTTATTAATATCTCCACTTTTCGATATGGATAAATCAGCACAGATCAGCATTGGCATTGTGGTAACCCTATTTTCCTACTGGGAAGTTTTTTTCTCCCGGGTGAGAAATAAAGAATAATCTTTCAAACGGATTTTTGTGATCTTTCACCACCCCAGCTTATGCATAAGCTCTATATTGAACTTCCACAAATGCTTTTACTTCCAGTTGCCCAGGCTGGACAGGCGCCGCTGTGCTGTAAGCAGCTGTCTGTAATGGTCTTACCCCTTCCTGCTTTGTTTCAACGACTTTAACAGGAGCTGCATCCAGCTGCAGTCTCATTGTCCGGGTAATGGTTTGAGCTTTACTATAAGCGTTCTTTAATGCTTTAGAGAGGGCTTCCTGATATAAAGCTTCCGGATTTTGCACGGAAAACTCAATATTTAAGACTTGATTCGCCCCATTTTGTACAGCTGTATCAATAATGAGTCCTGTTTTGTTTATATTTTCTAAAGTAACAGAAACGATATTTCTCACTTCGTATCCCCGGAATATCTGCTGCCCTTCTACATAGTCATACTGGGGCTGTATTGAATAATCAACCGTCATGATATTTTTTCGCGGCACACCTGCTCGTTCCAACGACTGGATCACCTGGGTCATTATCTGGGCATTTTCCTGCTGGGTAATAGATAAATTCTTTCCTGTCGTTACTACGCCTAGTTGAACATCTGCCACATCTGGCTGAGCGGATACATCTCCCGTTCCGCTTACGATGACCAGCCGCTTCTCTATAGATTGAGGATACATATCATTTCCTCCTTCCGTTATTACTAATCTTTATTCAATACACAAAAAAGCAGAACGAAGGATTCGTTCTGCTTAAAGAGAAGGGGTGCTGTTCTATTTACTGTAAAAAGAAGATAGCGACTGGGATATCGCTTACTCTTCCTTATTGTTGAGTAGAGAAAGAGCTATTCCGTTTATCTCAGTTGGAGAAAAGCGGCCGGGAAATAACTCGCTTTCCGCGGGGAGCCGGTGAGCTAGCTCACTGCACTCGCAGATCTGATCCTGGCTCTTCCTTTTAGTTGAATAGAGAAAGAACTATTCCGATTATCATGTGTGGAATAAAGCGGCTGGGAAATAACTCGCTTTCCGCGGGGAGCCGTTGAGCTAGCTCGTTACACTCGCGGATCTCACCTTGGCTCTTCTCCCTGCAGGAGTCTCGCCATTTCCCAGCCTCTTTATCATTAGTAATATAAACGGAATGCTGTAGTTTCAGTAACTGCTATTAAAGAAAATAATCTTTTCTTACTCTGTGTTCCGTTACTCCTAATAAACGCAAAGGGCCGGGGGAAACGGCGAGACTCCTATGGGAGAGAAGAACAAGGTGAGATCCCGGAAGGCTTTAGCCTGAGGAAGCTCACCGTTCGCCCATGGAAAGCGAGTCTTTCCCCAGGCCCGTTACTCTAATAAAAGCAAACGGAACAGTGTTCACTTTTATAAAAATACACTTTTCTCGATTTCTTTCATCTGATAAAAATAGCCTCGTGCACCCATCAGTTCTGCAAAAGTTCCGTGTTCAACGATCTCGCCTTTGTCTACAACAATAATCTGGTCCATGTTCTCCAGACCAGCCAGCCGGTGGCTGACAAGCAAGACTGTATCTTCAGCTGCCTGATTGAAGATCTCCTCATAAAGTCCGCTTTCTGTTAAAGCATCAACAGATGAAGTCGGCTCATCTAAAATCCATAGACGTTCTCCCTTTAAGAGGGCACGTGCAATAGCTAACCGCTGCTTTTCTCCTCCTGAAAGGTTTTCTCCGCGCTCAAGAACTTCATCATCCAGTGAGAAGTGCTCCAACCTTACTTTCGTTAAGGCTTCCCTTAAATCAGAATCTGTCAGCCCTTCCGCGGCGATCTCTAAATTATCTTTGATGCTGCCGTAGAAAAAGTGATTTTCCTGAAGAACGACATTTGCTCGGCTCCAAAGATCTTCCCTATCCACAGCCTGAAGCGAAGTATCATTTATAAAAATTTCTCCATTTTCGATAGACTGAACTTTTAGTAAGGCTTGCAGGAGGGTGGATTTACCTGAACCACTCGCCCCGACAATCGCCGTTTTTGCACCTTTGGGAATGTATAAATGAACGTTTTTAAGGGCGCTTCTCGTCTCACCGGGAAATAACAGGGAGACATTTTTAAAAGTGATAGCTGGTGCTTTTCCCGCTTCCAGTCGAACGGGAGCTGCTGCTTCTGGTTCAGGCTGCTCTTTAACTACTGAGAACAAACGGCTGGACGCCCGGCGGCTGTCCTCATAATGGATAGGAAAAACAGCCATGGGCGTTGCATTTTCAAATACTGTTAAAGAAACCATAACTAGCATCGCCAAAAATATTCCGTTTAGATTTCCTTCTGCAACAAGCCATGCACCCAAACCGAGCACTACCCAGGAGACAGTGAGTGATACCATCGTATTCGCCGAGTGGCTTAGGACGGAATGGAGACCCTCACGCTCTTGTTCATCGACATATTCTTTCGCCGTCCTGATCAAATTTTCTTCTTTCTGTTCAAGCTTTTGATAGATTTTCAAATCACGATAACCATACAAAAGCTCGGCTGCCTCGGTTGAAAGATTTCCCCTGCTTTCCCTAACCCGGGAGTTAAGGCGCTTCTGCCTTAAAGCAAAGAGTGCCGGAACTACAAAGCCGGTGAGCAGCAAACCCGCCAACAGCACAATTGCAATCGCCACTGAATAAAAGACAGTAAAAAAGATGGTGCTTAAGAAAACAGCAGCAAGAACAATGGGAGGATAGAAAACTCTTAAGAAAAAGTTTTGCAGGCTTTCTACGTCCCCGACAATACGTGAAAGCAGATCACCGCTTCGGTACTTTTGCAGTATTCCAGGAGCCAAAGGCTCTAGTTTTTCATAAAAAGACACGCGCAGATTACTTAAGATTGTAAAGGTAGCCCGATGAGAAAAATATCGTTCAGCGTAACGGCTGGCCGCCCGGATAAATCCAAACATCTTCAATGTAGCGATCACGACGGTCAATGCATAAAGCGGCGGTGCAAAAGCTGCACGGGAAATTAAATAACCGCTCGATGCAAATAACCCGACAGCCGAAATTCCTGCTAAAAATCCAAATAGGATGGAAAGAAAGATATCTTTTTTCTCTAAGACGACGAGCCTAACTACTTCTCTTAATTCCTTCATCTCGCCTCCCCTCCCTGTTGAACAGAAACCATCTGCCGGTATTCGGGTACTTGGACGATCAATTCATCATGTGTACCACTGCCAGCTAGTGTTCCATTTCGTAAAAACAAAATTTGATCAGCCTGCTGAATCGTATGCAGACGGTGGGCAACGGTAATGACTGTCGATGATTGACCGAGCTCTTTCATAGACTGCTGCAGAATTTTTTCCGTATATAAGTCGAGCCCTGTCGTCGGTTCATCAAATAAGATGACAGAAGGACGTTTTAAGAAAGCACGCGCCAGCGCCACCCGCTGTTTTTCCCCGCCGGAAAGCCCTCTTCCTGCTTCGCCAATTGGTGTGTCATACCCCTTTTCCAGTGACTCGATCATAGAAGAAATCCCTGCTTTCTCTGCCGCTTCCTCCACTTGCTCCCTTGTCACGCCACTTGAGCCGATCGCTATATTATCTGCGATGGTCCCGGAAAATAAATAAGGGTGCTGGGAAATATAGCTGAGCTGGCCAAACCAGTCCTGTTCCCTGTAGGAAGAGAGCGGCTGGCCATTCACTCGGATCTCTCCGCATTTAAGCGGAGACAGTCCAGCCAGCAGATGGAGCAACGTTGTTTTCCCTGAACCTGTACGCCCGACGACAGCAACTTGGCTGTATGACGGTATCTGAGCATGTAATGACTGTAAAGCAAACCCTTCCTTCTTATAGGAAAAGCTTACGTCTTCCAACTCAATAGAAGGAGGCTGGTCATTTCGAAGCGGATGACTGCCCCACTCCACGGTCTGAGCCTCATTTTCCAGCTCTTCATTTATCTTCTGTGCTGCTACCATACTCCCCCGTCCTGTATGAAAAGCTGTTCCAGCATCTTTTAATACTTGATAAAATTCAGGAGCTAAAATCAAAATAAAGAAGGCGGAGAAGAACGAAATATTTTCATAGACGACAAGCCGGATGGCAATTTCCATAGCAATTAAGCCGATACTCAGCATCGAAATGAACTCAAGCATTAAGGAAGACACAAAGGCGACCTTTAGCACTTCCATCGTAGCGTCCCGAAACCCGAGACTGCTCTCTTCAATGAGCTGTCTCTGCTTACGAGCCCGGTTAAACAGCTTAAGAGTGGTCAATCCCTGAAGCGTATCAAGAAACCTTCCGGAAAAGGCAGCCATTTTCTCAAGCTGTTCCTCAGATTTTTTCTTCGTCATTATCCCGATCAGCGCCATAAAAAAAGGAATTAAGGGTGCCGTGATAAGCATGAGCAGACCTGAAGTTAGATTCTGGGTAAATACTGCAATTAAGATGATCAGAGGAACGATTGACGTCTGGATCATTTGCGGGATATAGCTGCTGAAATAGCTGTCGACATCATCTGCAGCATCCATCAGCACACTGATTTTACGACCAGACTGTCCCTTCATCGAAGCTTGCACTGTATTTTTGGCATATTTATTTAACAGGGATTTTCTGAACATGTTTTTAGCCTTGGATGCAAGCTTCACACCTGTCCGCCCTGAGCTATACATAAGGACAGCACGTAAAGCAAGAACAGCTGACAAGCCGCCCAAAAACGGTAGTACATTTGAAAATGATTGATTATCTAAAAAAACACCCTCGATTACTGCAACAAAGTAATAAGCCTGTGCGATGATTGCAGCGCCCATAAGAATGGCTGCAACGGTGAGTACAGTCACAGCAGAGCGCTGTGAGAAGGCTATTTTCCTAAGGTGCTTCATATAGTGCAGCTCCTCACTTTAATATCATTAGTGAATTATTTCACATACTAATTATAGTTTATTTTTTCACGTGTGAGAATCATTTTGATCCGTCTCTATCCATTTTATCAAACCTTTGGGCTTGTATTCTTTTTAATAAGGAAATAGGCACAAATTAATGAATGTTTTTCCATAACTTTCCCCATACTAGAACCACTTAGAAAGGACGTGTATCGATGAAAAGACTCATTTGGTTTGCTATTTTTTCAGCTGCAGCTTTTATAAAGCTTGCCTTTGTCAGCCATCATCTGCTCTCTGAAATTTCAAAAGGAGCACTTCTAATTTCACTTAGCTTTTCGCTGATTGCCTTCAGTCTAATGTTCCTGTTTCAAAAATACTATTTCTGGTATGGTGCCGTTATTTCGCTGATCATCAGCTTTTATTGCTGGTCGTCTTATTTATATATGGATTATTTTCAGGCTCCGTTTTCTTCCTATGTTGCTTTACAAAGTTCTAATCTTTCCGGTATGTCAGAGAGTATTTTCGGGCAGATGACGTGGTGGCATGTTCTGTTTTTTCTCGATGTCATTGTTTTAGCTTTAATTCTGCTGTACGATAGGTCAGCCGAACCGATGAAGCGCAGTTATAAACCTTTTACCGCCGTAATTGTCATGGCCCTTTTGTTGTTTTCATTAAAACCAATTTCCATGCAGATAAGCGGGAATGGCCACCTGCTCTTAAAAAAGTACACAGCTGACTCCTATTTAGCGAATTATGGCTTAATCGGCCACCAGGCGATCGACTGGGTTGAATTTTTCACCTCTCAGCAGATTTTAGAGCTCTCGGCCGCCGAAAAAGATAATATTAATGAAATGTTATCAAGTGAAGATTATGCAGTACCCCGGGAAGATCCGCTGCTTATGCCGGGGATTTTTGAAGGAAAGAACCTGTTGCTGATCCAGTTTGAATCCCTGCAGCAGTTCGTTATAGGCGAAAAGGTGAATGGAAAAGAGATTACCCCGAATTTAAATAAGCTCGTTTCAGCCGGCCTGTCTTTTTCGAATTATTACCCGCAGACAGCCGAAGGGAACAGTTCGGATGCTGAGCTGCTCGTTTTGAACAGCCTCTATCCTTTAAAAGAAGGCAGTACATTCTTTCGCTACCCAGCTGCTGAATATCCATCTCTTGCTAAACTTTTCAAAGAAAAAAACTATACAGCTGCCGCTTTTCACGGGGATGAAGGGTCATTTTGGAATCGGAATTCGGTTTATCCTTCGATGGGATTCGATCGGTATTATGATATTACCGATTACACGAGCATAGAGGAAAATTCAATTGGAATGGGGCTTAGCGATCAAGCATTTTTTGAACAGACTGCTGATCACTTACTTAAAATGAAGAAACCCTTTGCGGCCAGCCTGATTACACTGACATCGCATACTCCATTTGTGCTTCCTAAAGAAGAAAAGTTACTGGATGTTGGGGAAATTAGTGATACCCATCTCGGCCGTTATTTCGAAAGCATCCATTACACAGATCATTATTTAGGGGAGTTTATGAAAAAAATTGAAGAAAATGGTTTGCTGAAGGACACAGTAGTCGCTATTTATGGAGATCATAATGGTGTATTTAGAGAATCGAAGCAGGAAGTGGAGACATGGAAAGGCACGTCGATCTCAGATGATGAGTGGCGGACAGATTATGTTCCTGTTCCATTAATTGTTTCCAGCCGCGACCTCCCAAATCCGCTGGTTATAAAGGACGTAATGGGCCAGATCGATACAGCCCCTACTCTTCTTGACTGGTTCGGTTTTCCAGAGGGTGCGATGGCTGACAGCGCACTTGGTCATAATATGAACCGCTATATGAACGAAGATGTTTTTCTTTTGCGAGGAGACTATGGAGAGAAGATTGTGATAACACAGGACAAAGAAGTTACAGATTATGCGCCTTATCATTCGGAAGCCCTAAATGTTTCAGAACAGCTCATTAAGTCTAATTTTGCTCATAAATAAAACAGCCCGCCTTATTTGGCCGGGCTGTTTTTGAATGGCTGAAGATCCACTCTTCTTCTTTCATTCTCGGAAATAATGGCTCCTTCGTTTACTAATGTAAGATTTAAGGCATCTTCCACTGTTATTGTCGGCTCTTCCTCTTTTGAAATGGCGTATGCCCATTGTACCAGCGGCATTTGAAGGGGTTCAGGCATATCCTCAGGCTTGAACCATTCATTATTATTCAAATGAATACTTTTCACACGGACTTCTTTTTGCTCAACGAGCAGGCTTCCTTCTGTACCATAAAGCTCCAGCTGAAAAGGACTGCCTGCTGAAACAAAACTCGTTTCAAGAATCCCAAGAGGCCCTGACTCATAATCTACAATTACGACCGCCTGGTCATCAATTCCCTCATGAAAAACCGGCTGCATTCTAGCTGTCACCGCTTGTGGTGTGCCGGCTAATCGGTTGGCTAGATAAATAGGATGAGCTCCCAGGTCAATAAAAGCTCCGCCGCCTGTCTGTTCTTTTTCAAAGAAATGCGGAGGCAGCCAACCGTCCGGGTGCTGCTCGGAAGAAACCGCACCATTATGGGCTGTGCGGCAGCGAATCATTGTAAGCTGCCCAAGCCATCCTTTGTCCAGCGCCTGCTGGGCATATAAATAATAGTCCTCCGTAAGCCTTGGAAGAGAAACCATCAGTTGAACACCCGCTTCTTCAACTTCCGCTAAAATTTCATTACATTCTTCTACCGTTAAAGCTAATACTTTTTCTGTGAAAATATGCTTCTTATTCCTGGCAGCAGCTACCATGACGTCTTTGTGGCTGCTCGTTGGCGTGTTGACGATGACTGCATCGATTTCCGGATCACCTAATACGTTTTCTAAATCAGGGTCGAAAGAAACACCGAGCTCCTGTGCCCACTTTCTTCCCCGCTCTTCATCTTCGTCCCATATTACATGTATTGAAAGATTTTCCTGATTCTGCGCTTGTTCAGCATAATCCACAGCATGCACATGCCACTTACTGAGAAGTGCTGTTTTTATCATAGTTAATCACCCTGTCGCTGCAAATTTTTATAGAGAGGTTCTCTTCAACGTTTCTTTAAAGTCTTGGAAATCCTCCTTCTCCATCCACTCTTTATAGATCTCCTTCTCGTGCCCACCGGAAAAATAAACGAGTAGCCCATCGTTCACTTGCTTTACATTTTCTATATCTTCATACAGATTTTTTTAAATATAAATGGATAAGATTTGTAAAACAGCATCATCACTCAGCCTCTTTGCTTCTGAAAATAATCAGCAAGTCCCATAGAACATACTTCGATGTCCAGATCAATCACTTCATACACCGGATGATCCTCTTGAATGGAGAAGCCTTTTAAGTAAGTATAAATCTTCTGCCTTAATCGTTCTTTTATCCCCTTAACTCCTTCATCCCTTTCTACAGCTTCCTCTGCTGCAGCCAGAAACTCAGGAATCCATGAAACTACTTGGTCAAAAGCAGATTCTGGCTCTTCAGACATTCCAAAATGCCCGAAGTACACTCGCTCCAGATCCAGCTCTCTAAATCGGTTAATCGACTGCTTCATAGCTTCAGGATCAAATTGATTTGGAGAAGTAGAAGGCAGATAGAAAGTTATACCTTCAATTTGGTGGTAACGAATGCCTGCTGTGTCTCCTGTAAAGACTCCCTTGCTTACAGGGTCATATATACCGATATGGTGTTTGGCATGGCCGGGTGTATCCAGGAAAGAAAGCGTGCACTCTGGTCCGGTTTGAAGCGTACTGCCATCTTCTTTAACGATTAACTTCTCTTCGGGAATTGGCAAAATTGGATCAAATAACTTATCGAAGTTATCACCATATACAGCCCGGGCTCCTTGAATTAGTCGTGACGGATCGGCCAGATGCCTTTTACCGCGAGGATGAACAATCACTTCTGCCTCTGGACATTCCTTAAGCAGTAAACCGGCTCCGCCTGCATGGTCCAGATGAATATGAGTCAAAATAATATAGCGGACATCTTTTGGATCTAATTTTAAATCATTCAATCCTTCAATAATTCGAGGAACAGACATGCTTGGTCCTGTTTCTACCAGTGTAAGCTGCTGTTCATCAATAACGTATGTACCTGTTCTCCCCGGAACTCCAAGGTCAAAACCGTCAATTAAGTGAATGCGCTTACTTAAATCGATAGGATCTCTTTTTTCCATACCTTCACCTCATCTTCTTTTCTTTCAAGTGTACTAGAAGATGGTGGATATTGTAAGTCATCTGCTAATTCTCACCCTTTATTTCCAGGTGAATATCCTGGTTATGAGGAGTGATATGTATGGCAAACATAGCCAAAAAACCAACTCACAAAGATATTAATAAATATAAATCTTTTCACGTGACGGCAACTATGGAAGACGGGACTTCCTTTGATGGTATTATTACCGACATAAATGGTGATGAAATTACATTTCTGAGAGGTGAGGATGTCACGGTAGATAAGCAGGGAAATGAAGCTGGCGGAGAAGAAAGAAAATATTATCCTTATGGCAATGGAAGCTGGCGATCCCGAAGATTTACAAAGGTGGTTGTACCATTAGCTGCATTGACGACTGTGAGCCACTATCCATACTCGACTCCATATTACCCGTATTTCCCTTACTATCCTTATTACTAAATTCATTCTTTTTTTAAGGTTCATTTAGGTCTATCGACATATTCACTTAAAGCTTACAGGACGTGTGACATAATTATTTTTACAGAAATATTACGAATATAGGTTCATTTTTCTGAAAATTAGCGAAACTTCGATTTGTGTATGGTATCTTTATATGGAAACAAATTGAACAGGAGGAAAAAAATGAATAAAAAACTTCTCTTACGTACAACTCTTACCGGTGCCCTCGCCTTCTCGCTCTTCACGCCAACTGCTTTTGCCCACGATATGCTTGATGGGACAGGCATTGACAAGGGGGCCAATGAAGCTGACAGCTTAAATGACATTCCGAAGATTTCAGGCTCTAAAAACCTTTCCACTTGGAGAGAAGCTGCCGCTGTACAACTAAAACAATATAACGGTGTTCAAAATAACACGGCAGATGTTTATACATATAAAGGATTTGCTTATGTGGGCACACATACAGCTTCCGGTGGAGAAGGCGGAGTCCGCATCTTTGATATGAAAGACCCTGCCAATCCCGTGGAAGTTGCTAAATTTGCGGATGATATTCCTGGTACATGGCAGGAGAAAGTCATAGTTAAAACCGTTAATACTCCCGAATTTAAAGGTGAGTTAGCAGTCGTCAGTGTCCAGCAGCTTAATAGAAATAACCCTGACTCAAGAGGAGGCTTTCTCCTCTATGACGTAAGTGATCCACAAAACCCTGAAAAGCTTGGATTCTGGGAAATGGATAAGCGCGTCCCCGGTACTCATGAATTATACTTAACGATTCAAAACGGCAAGCCGCTAGTTTTATCTGCAAACCCTTACGCTGACTACTACACTCACGGAAAAGAGAAAGACTTTGCATTAGTAGACGTTTCTGATCCGACTCAACCGGAAACTATATACGAGTTTGATCCACGAATGCTCCCTGAGGTTTCCGAAGACTTTGATGGCTACAACTGGAAGTCTCCAGATGGAAAAACACGCCCTGTTTTTAATCACAGCGCCATGGCTGACACTAACGGAGATATAGCTTTGCTTTCCTTCTGGGACCTGGGAACGATCATCCTCGATATTTCTGATCCTAATAATGTGAAATATCAAGGTCGTACAGATTATGCCCCTAATGTCCAAGGCTCTGCCCACTCAGCTGCTTTAGCTCAGGGAGGCAATGTGCTGGTTGAAACAAGAGAAGTATACAACCCAACAAAACAGGGTTATGAACAATCTTATGGGTACACAAGAATCTTTGATATTAAAGATCCATCAAACCTGAAAGAATTAAGTGTTTTCAAAACAGACTTAGTAGATAATGTGGAAGACGGCGTTACGTTTGCCAATACAGTGCACGATCCTAAAGTTCTCGGGAATACTCTGTATTTGTCCCACTATGCCGGTGGACTATTCGCTGTAGATATTACAAATCCATCAAATCCCGTTCAAATTGGACAGTATCAGCCAAAAGACGCCTACTTCTGGGGAGTAGATATAAATAGAAATTACATCGTTGCTTCTGATATGGGAAATGGATTAAAAGTATTGCTTAAAAACAACGGTCAGGCAAAATAAAAAGACATTGTAAAATCCCTCGAGGAATCCTTTTCCTTGAGGGATTTTGTGTTTTTACCCTTATTTATAAACCTACCCAAAAAATTATTTTTTGTAAGCGCTGCCTCGTTTGTCGCCTATAGGTTTATCTTTAAACACGCTTATCAGGGATTCAAAAAAAAACATTGCAATCTCTCCAATTCTCTTATAACCTATTATAGTCTATTATATTTGGTTATAAAGAAACCACCTTTTTTATAAGGTTTTATGGAGGATTATAAATGGTTCGAGAAATTATGACCGTCTCACAGGTTGCCGATTATTTGCAGCTGAGTGAAATGACGACTTACAAATTAGTACAAAAGGGTACAATTCCAGCATTTAAGATCGGAAGCCACTGGCGTGTTAAAAGAGATGATTTACATGATTGCATTGAACGATTAAAAAAAGGTGAACGCTTATAAAGCGGCTGCTGTGAGAGTCAGCAGTCGAAAAAACAAAGTAAGAAAGAGGTTGAATATGTACGCATCAAGCTTAAAAGAACAATGGTTTGGTAATGTGAGGGGAGATATTCTTGCCGGAATAGTAGTGGCTCTGGCGCTTATTCCTGAAGCCATTGCTTTCTCTATCATTGCGGGTGTGGACCCTATGGTAGGATTGTATGCTTCCTTCTGTATTGCTGTAGTAATTGCTTTTGTCGGCGGACGTCCCGGCATGATTTCTGCTGCCACTGGAGCCATGGCTCTGGTTATGATCACACTTGTAGCTGAACACGGAATAGAATATATGCTGGCGGCTACCATTTTGACGGGTGTCCTGCAAATTATTTTCGGTGTGTTCAAGCTGGCCCGGTTTATGAAATTCATTCCAAGGTCTGTTATGGTCGGCTTCGTAAATGCCCTGGCGATATTAATTTTCACTTCCCAGCTGCAGCACTTTGTAGATGAAACGTGGATTATTTATGTGTTAGTAGGAATTACGTTAGCTATCATTTATCTATTTCCATTGATCAATAAGACAATACCCTCGCCATTAGTAGCGATTATTGCCGTTTCATTTATAGCCATTTATATGAACGCGGGCGTTCGAAATGTTGGAGATATGGGGGAACTTACTCAATCACTTCCTCTATTTGCTCTTCCTAATATCCCGTTAAACTTAGAAACACTTATGATCATCTTGCCCTACTCTCTGGCACTTACGATAGTAGGTCTACTTGAATCACTGTTAACAGCATCTATCGTTGATGATATGACAGATACAGAAAGTAATAAAAATCAGGAAAGCCGCGGACAGGGAATGGCGAATATCGTTGCAGGATTTTTCGGCGGTATGGCCGGCTGTGCCATGATAGGACAATCGGTGATTAACGTAAAATCTGGAGGACGCGGGCGCTTATCTGCTCTCGTTGCCGGTGTGTTTCTTATGTTCTTAATTATTGCTTTAGGTAATGTCGTTGTTCAAATTCCAATGGCAGCATTGGCTGGTGTTATGATTATGGTATCGATCGGAACCTTTGACTGGAGTTCAATAAGAAACATTCACCGTGTGCCTAAATCAGATGCTGCCGTTATGATTGTTACGGTTGCGACAGTTGTTTATACACATAACCTGGCCTATGGGGTACTGGCAGGCGTTGTGCTGAGCATGATTTTCTTTGCAGTGAAAATATCTAAAGTACGTGTCCTTCCACTGTATGTAAATGAAGGAAAAAAGAAAATTTATTATGTACAAGGTCAATTATTTTTTGCCTCTGTTACAGACTTTCTGGATTCTATCAACTTCAAAGATCAAGTCCAAGAAGTTGAAATTGACCTTACACAGTCCCATTTGTGGGATGACTCGGCCATTGGAGCATTAGATAGTCTGGAAGCCAAATTCGAGCAGCAAGGAATTCTAGTAAGGTTTAAGGGATTAAATGGTGAAAGCTCCCGCCTCTTAAACAAACTCGGTGGAGTTTCTAAAGCAGGCCACTAATCTTTTTAAAAAGGAGAACTTGCATGTTTACAAATATATTACTGGCCACTGACGGCTCAGATCATTCAAAGCGAGCTATTGAACAAACGATCAAAATGGTGGCTCCTTACAAAGATCAAGTGAAAATTGAATGTGTATATTCTGTGGATGGAGATACGTCTAAAAGCGATATATTAAAATATGGGAATTCGGATACTGCAACAATCAAGAGAAAAGAAAAGTTTTTATCGATCCTCGAGGAAATTAAATCTGAAGGCATCCAGGCAGATATCACTATATTGCACGGAGACCCTGCCGAAACGATCATATCTTACGCCAATGAGAGAAACTATGATTGTGTCGTTGCAGGGAGCCGGGGCCGCAATAAAATTCAAACGCTTATGCTCGGCAGTGTAAGCCACAAACTGGTGAAATATATTAAGGCCCCTGTAATGGTCGTTAAGTAAGGAAATATCTTCTTCAAACGAAAAAGAGTTTACCCCGGAGCGATTGTGGTAAAAAAGTAATAAGCATGGTATTATACTATGTAGAAGGACATAAAATATAAAGAAGACCGCAGCTGCAACTGCGGTCTCTAGATAATGATTCCCCCAGGGGATCAGCTATTCATCAAAAATAGGCCTCTCCCGATCAATTGTCAGGTTAATAGGGAGGTCTATTTTTTATTGATCATTTCTATGATCAACGCGAGCAATGCAATCAAAAAGGTTCCAAACGTCAACATGACTGTTAGAACTTCATACATGCTAATAGGCATCACCCCCTTCTATCATGGGGTTAGCCGACCACCCTAAAAGGAACATTATCTGATTATTATTGTACCATATTGTTTTGTATAATCCTACTCAATTTAAGAACATATGTTCCCATATGCGTTATTTATTTTCCCTAAATAGTCGGGCTTTTTCTCAAAGATAGTTTAATGACAGCCACATGGTGAAATATATATTTCATAAATGAAATAATCATTCCTTTTGGGGGGGTTGTATTCATGTATCGTCAAAAAACAAGAAAATCTGCCAAGCTATATGATGTAGATCATAATGAATATATTGATTACTTGCTGTGCTATGGTTCTTTAATTACCGGCCATGGCCACCCGGACATCCTGGAAGCTGTGCAAAACCAGCTCCACGAAGCAGGTACTACCATTTTCGGTACACCTCATAAGCTGGAAATTGACATGGCACGTAAACTGATTGATCTATATCCCGGGATTGAGATGGTAAGGTATACAAACTCGGGTCTGGAAGCCACCTTGCTGGCGATTCGAACAGCAAATGCCTATACGGGGAAAAATAAAATCGCCAAGTTTGAAGGGCACTATCACGGCGGGTATGATCAAGTCCTAGTAAGCGTGAACCCGCCGCTTGAACGAGCTGGGCGCCCGGAGGCCCCGACACCCGTAAATGAATCAAAGGGAATGCCCGATGAGATTAAAGAAAACACGGTTATCCTTCCCTTCAATGATCTATCAGCCACAAAGTCTCTGCTTCGAAAACATGCAGCCGAACTCTCAGCTGTTGTTATGGAACCAGTACAGGGAGGGTTTATTCCTGCTGAGCAAGACTTTATGGATGGACTTAGAAAAATCACTGAAGAACTTGGAATTGTTCTGATTTTTGATGAAGTAAAAAGCGGGATTTAGACTGGGACTTGGGGGAGCTCAAGAAGTTTATAGCATTAAACCCGATCTCACAGCTTTAGGAAAAGTCCTCGGAGGCGGTTTCCCCGTTGGAGCTGTTGGAGGAAAAGAGGAAATCATGATGGTCAGCGCCCCAGCCCAGGGAAGGGACATTTTAACTGCTGGCAAGTCAGAGAACTCTAAACAGGACGCTCTGTTTCACAGCGGAACTTATAATGGACATCCTACTATACTTGCTGCTGGCCTTGCAGCGATTAAACTTCTCGAAAAAGAAGAAACTATGAAAGATTTATTTCATCAAACAGAAAACCTTCGCGAAGAGCTTGAAAAATTATACGAAAGTTTCGATGTTCCTATGAAAACGCTCGGAATGGGAAGTATCTTTAATATTGTTTTAACCCGCCAGCCTATTAAAAACTATCGAGATATGCAAAAATCGGATGGCAGCCTGCGGAAAAAAATTGACTATGAACTGCTGAATCAAGGAATTTATATTAAGCCGATGAATCGCTATTCTATGTCTATTATGCACAGTGACGAAGATTTAGAGAAAACCGTTGCCGCTCATAGGGAAGCATTAAAAAAGACCGTCAGTTAAGGAGCTATGACATGAAAGATATTTATCAATCGATTGCCGAAAAAAGATCAGCGATGAGCAAGTCCCACTTAAAGGTCGCAAATTATATTTTAGAAAACCGTTCAACCTCCCCCTTTTTCACGGTAGGAAAAATGGCTGAGCAAAGTGGTGTCAGTGATGCGACGGTCTTTCGATTCGCCACAGCTCTCGGCCTCTCCGGCTATAATGAACTCCAGCAGCATATGCAGAACTCCATGCAAAACCAATTAACCGCACAGGAAAGAATGAAAATGTCCAATGAAATTTATCATATGGAAGACCGTAAAGGAGTTTATGAGATCTTTCAGGATGATATTGCTAACATTCAATCCTCTTTTGAAAAACTGGATATGGCCTCATTTGAAAAATCTGTGCAAATGATACTGGAAGCCAGAAAAATTTACATTGTAGCCAATCGAAGCGCCCGGTCTCTCGCCATATTTTTTCACTATTATCTTCATCTTATTTTGGAAGATGTAGAATTAATAAGCACAACAGATGAAGCCGCTGAAAAATTTTTAAACACGACAGCTCAAGATGTAGTGATCGGCTTAAGTTTTTCCCGTTATTCGAAAAAAACAATTGATATATTTTCACTGGCAAAGGAAAAGAATATCCAGACGATAGCGATTACAGATAATTCCTTTTCTCCATTACTGCCTTATGCCGATACGGGGCTGACGGTTTCTACACAGATGCCGTCGTTTATCGATTCATTTACAGCTCCCCTGAGTTTAATTAATGCTTTGATTAATTATGTGGGCCGGGCGAAGAAGGATGAGTTAACTGAGAGGCTGGAACAGCTGGAGGAAACATGGGAGAAGTTTGATACTTTTTATTAGAAGAGAGATTCTTACCTTAACCTCATGTTAGCAAGAGAAATGAAGCTTGGAAAGGACGCTCGTTACACTCACGGTTCTCACCATGGCACTATCTACTTGTAGAAGTCTTGTCATTTTCCTTGATCTCATTTTAAAAGAAAAAGGCGGTTCCGTTTATCATGTGTGGAGAAACGCGGCTGGGAAATCGCTCGCTTTCCGCGGGGAGCCGGTGAGATCCCGGAGGGCCAAAGCCCGAGGAAGCTCAGCGTTCACCCATGGAAAGCGAGTTGTTTCCCCAGGCCCGATCCTCTTTACCACGGTAAACGGAACAAGGCAATTTCCTTCAAATTTCTTTTGGATTTATCCTCACTATTCCAATATTTCTTTACTTCAATAAACATAAAGGGACAGGGGAAGCTCAGCGTTCGCCCATGGAAAGAGAGTCTTTCCCCAGGCCCGGTTCTCCATATTCAGGCAAACGGAACAGGATGCACCTTTTGAGAATAAAAGAAGCCTTATAGGAGCACAGAACAAGGGTGAGATCCCGGAAAGCTAAAAGCCCAAGGAAGCTCACCGCACCCCATAGAATGAGAGTTTTTCCCCGTTCCGGTTCTCTGTAATCTGGCAGACTGAACCTGCTTTTCTTATCGCAAAAATTCCTTAAGAGAGAAATACAGAATTGCATGTGTTAAAAGTTAAACCGTATCAAATTTAAAGGCTGTCTTCTTCTTATAAAGCTCGCCTGCTTTTAACAGGACAGAAGGAAAACCGTCGTGGTGCAGAGAGGCAGGAGATGCTTGTGTTTCAAAGCAGACACCCAGGTGATTTTGTGACGTTCCTTCGGTCAATTCTAAGTTATCGCTTAACTGATTGCTTGTATACATAACAACGCCGGGCTGGTCTGTATTAATTGTAAGCCGGCGTCCACTTCCTTCATCAGCTGCAACGATAGCTTCCTTCCCATCATTCTGAAATATAAAGTAGTGGTCATATCCTCCACCGGCCATAAGGTTTTGAGAGCTTTTAGAGCTGAACCCTTCCTTCAGCCTCCGGCCCTTTCGAAAATCAAATACTGAATTTTCTACATCTAATATTTTTCCTGTGGGAATTAACTGCTGATCTAATTCAACAAATTGACGGCTTCTCATCGTAACAGAGTGATCGCCTACTGGACGCTTTAACCCCCCGCTTAAATTAAAATAAGAATGATTAGTTATAGTTAGAGGGGTCGTTTCATCACTCTTCGCTTCATACTCTTTAATAAATTGATTTTCATTTGTCAGTGAATACGAAACCTTTACTGATAAATTCCCCGGATAACCATCCTGCTCCGAGTCAAACGTCTGGCTGAGCACTAGTCCAACACGGTCTGAATCTTGAAAGGGGTCTACCTTCCACAATTTCTGATGAAATCCGTTCCTTCCACCATGAAGGTGATTTTCACCGTCGTTTGCTTCAAGCTGATAAATTTTTCCATCCAGGCTAAAAGAAGCATTATCAATTCGCCCTGCCACTCTACCGACGAGGGCGCCAAAATAGTTAGAATCTGAACTGTAATCACTTAAGTTTCTATAACCAAGTACTACATTTTCGAGGTTCCCTTCCCGGTCAGGAACGAGAAGACGAGTAATTATCCCTCCATAATTTAAGACGGAAACCTCCATTCCCTGGTCATTTTTCAAGTGGTACTGTTTCCATTCACCTTCATAATTCGCAACTTCGACGCCAGTCTGCTGATTAGTAAACCCCTCGGATATTTTCATGTACTTCACCCTCATAAAAATTTCTTAATTTTTCTAACTCACTGTCTGTAAATTCAGGAACATGTAACGCTTCTAAGTTATCTTTCACCTGATTGATATTCTTGAAACCAGGAATAACACTAGTCACTGCCTGCTGCTGCAGAATCCATTTTAAAGCAGCCCGTGTCATATTTTCTCGGTTATCCGAAATCCACTCTAATTTACGGCTTAGCTCTACACCTTTTTCAAATTCAAGCCCGCCGAACGTCTCTCCTACATTAAAGGCTTCTCCGTTGCGATTAAAATGGCGGTGATCGTCTTCTTCAAACTGATGGGTTTTGTTAAACTTACCAGTCAGCAGGCCGCTTGCCAGCGGGACGCGTGCCAGGATTCCGGCTTGTTTTTCAATTGCTCTTGGAAACAGCTGTTCGAGAGGCTTCTGACGGAAAATATTAAAAATAACCTGCAGGGCACTGGCCTCAGTATTTTCCAGCACATATAATCCTTCTTCAACGGTCTCCACACTTACGCCATAATGTTTAATTTTCCCTTCAGTTTTCAATTCCTCGAGCACCTCAAATACAGATCCTTCTTTCATAATTTCAAGAGGCGGACAATGAATCTGATATAAATCAATTTGTTCCCTGTTTAATCGTTTAAGACTGTTCTCTACATAGCTTGTTACCGTTTGCTTTGAATAGTTTTCTGGGTCGTTAATATCTCCCTGTCGACAGAATTTAGTCGCAATGTAGATGTCATTTTCTTTGCCTTTCGTCGCCTCTGCAAGGAGTTCCTCACTATGTCCCATTCCATAAACATCCGCTGTATCAAAGAAATTCACACCTTGGTCCATCGCATAACGCAAAGCTTCGAGAGCCTGCTCATCTTTTGTTTTTCCCCAGCTCCCGCCGATCGCCCATGTACCAAAGCTGAGTTCACTTATTTCCATATTCGTTTTACCCAATTGATTATATTTCAATTTTTCTCCACCTTTCTAATGTAGAAAGAAGGCTGCCTGTTAGAAGGTCAGCCTTTTTCTTTAAAATTTTAACGATATGCTGAGAGTTGCCGGTTTAGAGATTTGGTTTGATGGTAAATTTCCTGGTAAATACTGAATAACTCGCGATATTTCTTCACATTATCTTCAATGGGTTTAACTGTTTCCCCTATTTTAAGGAACTGATCTGCACAATCCTCTAATGAATGGAACCATCCGCTTCCATAGGCAGCCAGCATAGCAGCGCCCATTCCAGGTCCCTGCTCACTTGAGAGCTTAACAACTTCCACTCCGAAAACATCTGCCTGCATCTGCAGCCAATCCTTGTTTTTCGTGCCGCCGCCCGTTGAAACAATCGTATCGATAGATTTTCCGCTTTCCCTTAAAATATTGATAGATTCATAGAGAGAAAATGTGATTCCTTCCATAACCGCTCTTACAAAATGTTTTCGTTCATGTGAACTGTCCATACCAATAAAACTTGCACGTATAGCTGCATCTGCATAAGGTGTGCGTTCTCCAACGATATAAGGTGTAAACAGCAAGCCGTTGGAACCGGCAGGAACAGAAGCAATATCATGTACGAGCTCATCAAACGACTCATTTTCCGCAAAAACTTCTTTAAACCAATTTAAGCTGTATCCTGCAGCAAGCGTAACTCCCATCGCATAAAAGGCGTCTGGGGCGGCATGGTTGAAATAGTGGACTTTCCCATTAAAGTCTTTATCGCTGTCCTGTTCATAAGCGAGCACTACACCTGAGGTACCAATGCTGCACAATGTTTTTCCTTCTTCTAATATACCCGATCCGATCGCTCCGCAAGCATTATCAGCTCCGCCGGCAAAAACACCGGGCGCCTGCGAAAGTCCGAACGTTTCAGCCTCAATCAGGCTTCCCACCTTTTCATAGGAAGGAACGAGAGGCGGGCAGATCGACACGGGGAGATGAAAGGCTTCGCAAATTTCTTTGCTCCACTCTTTTTTACCAACATCGAGCAGTAAAGTCCCAGCCGCATCTGAATAGTCCATATGAAGCTCTCCGGTCAGCCTGTAACGCAAATAATCTTTAGGCAGGAGAAAGGTCTTTGCTTGTTTTAAAATTTCAGGCTCATTTTCCTGAACCCAAAGCAGCTTCGGCAGCGTAAAGCCCTCCAATGCTGGGTTTTTTGTAATTTCAAGCAGCTTATCTTCACCTAGCGTTTCATAAATACGACGGCATTGACTGGTAGTTCTCGTATCATTCCAAAGGATTGCTGGCCTTAAGACATCATTGCTTTCGTCAAGAAGGACTAGTCCATGCATCTGTCCGGAAAAGCTGATCCCTTCAATCGCTTCATCACGAAAGTCCCGCACTAACTCTTTCAATCCGTCAGCAGTCTGTGCTACCCACTCTTCTGGATTCTGTTCACTATATCCATTTCGTTCTTGAATGAGCGGATAGGATTTTGAAACTTCGTGTTTAATTTCTCCATTCTGGTTAACAAGCAACAGCTTTACAGCACTCGTTCCAAGATCAATACCAATGACATATTTCATAGAGTTACTCTCCTGCATATGCTTTTAAAAGATATTGGTTGATGTTTGCTTTAATAAGTTCCAGTCTTCCCGATTCGTGTTTGATTTCATCCAGCTGCAATGCATGCTGCTCCAGCTTTTGAAAATCGGATGTTCCATCTACAATTTCCTTGCCAATCCCTTCGTAAAAACTGCTGTAACGATCTTTTACGATACCTTCCAACACGTTATCATCCAACAGCTTCTGAGCGACACGCAGTCCTACAGCAAAAGCGTCCATACCGGCAATATGCGCTAAGAAAAGATCTTCCGGTGTAAATGACCCACGGCGCACTTTCGCATCAAAGTTTAGGCCGCCGCGTCCTAAGCCGCCGTTTTTAATAATTTCATACATGGCTAATGTGGTAGCGTATAAATCTGTCGGGAATTCATCCGTATCCCAGCCTAAGAGCGGGTGACCCTGGTTAGCATCTACAGAACCGAGAAGGCCGTTGACTCGGGCATAATGAAGCTCATGTTCGAACGTATGACCAGCCAGCGTCGCGTGGTTAGCTTCAATATTAAACTTGAACTTGTCTGCTAAGTCATATTTCTGAAGGAAAGCATAGCCGGAAGCTACGTCAAAATCATACTGGTGAGAAGTAGGCTCTTTCGGCTTTGGTTCAATTAAGAATTGGGCATCGAAGCCAATTTCTTCCGCATAATTCACCGCCATATTGAAAAAGCGTCCTAAATTATCTAATTCAAGCTTCATATCTGTATTTAGAAGAGTTTCATACCCTTCGCGGCCGCCCCAGAATACATAATTTTCAGCACCCAGTTCTTTTCCTACTTCCAGTCCTTTTTTCACTTTAGCCGCAGCAAAGGCGAAGACATCGGCATTGTTAGCGGAAGCGGCACCATGGACAAAGCGGGGATGTGTGAAGTTATTAACAGTATTCCAAAGGAGTTTCGTCTTGCTGTCTTTCATGTAATCTTTAATCATAGCCACAATACTATCCAGGTTCTGGTTGGATTCTCTTAAGCTGCTTCCCTCTGGAGCGATGTCAACATCGTGAAAGCAGAAGTATGGAACATTTAACTTTTCGAAAAATTCGAAGGCAGCTTCCACTCTCGCTTTAGCTAGATCCATACCGTCAAACTTATCCCAGGAGCGCTGTGCTGTTCCTACTCCAAATGGATCGGATAAGTCTTCTGTGAATGTATGCCAATAAGCCACACCAAACCTTAAATATTCCTCCATTGTTTTTCCACCGACTACTTCTTCTGGATTGTAAAACTTAAAAGAGTATGGATTAGTTGAATTAGAACCTTCATATTTAATTTTATCGATATTTTCAAAGTATGCCATTTGGAATGTCCTCCTCTTAATTTTAAAGTGTTCTCTTTGTTTAATAAGTTTCAACTGGTAACCTGCTTTCCTCTACTGCTCCCTTCTTTAATTTTTAAAATTGATTAAACCAGCCACTTATGTAATCGCTTTCTAAATATGTTAATTCAAATAGTATCAAAGTAAACTTAGTTTGTCTAGTGGATAAACTAAGTCAATTCTGTTATACTTTTAAAAAACCGAAAGTGATGAAGTAGATGATCAGTAATAGGACATGGAATCAATTTAAAATTAAAAATGGCAACAAAACACTAGTCTTAGACACGATTCGCAACCACTCCCCCATTTCACGGGCTGATGTTGCGAAGAAAACCGGGTTAAATAAAGGGACGGTTTCTTCGCAAGTCAGTGAATTACTTGATGAGGAACTTATTTATGAGAAAGGACCAGGTAAATCAAGCGGCGGCCGACGGCCTGTGATGCTTCTCTTTAATCAGAAAGCAGGTTATTCAATTGGAATTGATATTGGAGTAAATTACATTCTCGGATTGCTCACAGACCTAGAAGGCAACATAGTGGGCGAAACCTTTACAGGCTTTAAAAATCTCTCTTACCAATCGATTACGAAAAAAATCTTCCACGTAGTCGATGAGTTAATGGCTGCGTGCCCTTTAAGTAAGTACCACATTGTCGGTATTGGCATTGGCGTACCGGGCGCTGTAAATAAACACGGACAAGTTTTATATGCACCAAACCTTGGATGGCAAAATATCGATCTGAAACCATTGATGGAGAAAAGGTATGATTGTCCGGTTGTGATTGAAAATGAAGCCAATGCTGGTGCTTATGGAGAAAAAAGGTTTGGCCCCAATGTAAATGAAAACGACCTCGTCTATGTCAGTGTAGGTGTCGGTATTGGAGTAGGATTCATTTTAAATGGTGAATTGTATCGGGGAACAGGTGGATTCTCTGGGGAAATGGGCCACACTTCGATTGAAGTCAATGGACAGAAGTGCCGTTGTGGTAATAGAGGGTGCTGGGAATTATATGCATCTGAACAAGCTTTAATCAAAAAAGCGGATGAAAATGCAGATCCCGAGACCCTGGAAATAATGCTGAAGAAAGCAGAATCCGGAGATAAGGAAGCCATAGAAACCTTCCATAATATCGGTAAGTACTTAGGAGCCGGGGTTGCTAACATTATTAATTCGTTTAATCCTAAGCAAGTAATTATAGGAAATCGGCTGGCTGCTGCAAAAAGATGGCTGGAAAACCCAATGCTTGAGCAAACGAAAAATAGCGCCCTCTGGTTTCAGCAGGAGGAATTAGAGATCAGCTTTTCCGCTCTAAACACTCATTCTGCTGCACTGGGAATGGCAGCTTTCAGCTTTGAAAACTTCTTAAAAACGAGCCTTCAGCAAGAAACACCCTATATAGAACACCAATAACTTATATAGAGGAGATGAAGAAATGACGACAATCCAAAATCCAATTTTAACCGGATTTAATCCTGACCCAAGTATCTGCCGGGCAGGTGATGATTACTACATTGCTGTCTCAACCTTTGAGTGGTTTCCAGGGGTAGGGATCTATCATTCCAAAGATTTAAAGAACTGGCGCTTAATTTCCCGGCCGCTGAATCGTGTTAGTCAATTAAATATGAAAGGCAATCCGGATTCAGGCGGTGTATGGGCTCCTGCTTTATCCTACTCAGATGATCAGTTCTGGCTGATTTACACAGACGTTAAAGTTGTCGGCGGGAATTGGAAAGATTGTCATAATTATTTAGTTACCTGTGATACGATTGACGGCGAATGGTCAGAACCCACCCATTTAAACAGCTCGGGTTTCGATCCTTCGCTGTTCCATGATGATGACGGCAGAAAATACTTGGTAAATATGGTATGGGATCAGCGGGTTCGCAATCACAGCTTTTACGGAATAGTGCTTCAGGAATACGATCATAAGGAAAAGAACCTTACCGGCATACCGGAAATTATTTTTAAAGGCACAGATATTAAATTGACCGAAGCTCCTCATATTTATAAGATGGACGGCTATTATTATTTATTAACAGCCGAGGGCGGCACCCGGTTTGAACACCAGGCCACCATTGCAAGGTCTGAAAGCTTAAGAGGACCGTATGAGGTACATCCTGATAATCCACTCATTACATCGTGGCCCTATCCTCGTAATCCTTTACAAAAGGCTGGACACGCCTCAATTGTGAAAACGCATACAAACGAATGGTTCCTCGTGCATTTAACAGGCCGGCCGCTTCCGAATGAAGAACAAGCGCTTCTCGACCCGAGAGGTTACTGTCCATTAGGGAGAGAAACAGCTATCCAGCGAGTGGAATGGGAAAATGGATGGCCGTATGTTGTCGGAGGTAACGAGCCATCACGAATTATAGAAGGACCAGAAATAGAAGAAACAAAATGGGAGAATGATTACAAAGAAAGAGATGATTTTGATGATGTGGTGCTGAATCAACACTTTCAAACATTAAGAATCCCTCTTGGAGCAGATACCTTGTCTCTTTCAGACCGTCCCGGTCACGTGCGGATCTACGGAAAGGAATCGCTGACTTCTCCGTTTACCCAAGGCTTTGTGGCAAGACGCTGGCAGCACTTTAACTTTACAGCTGAAACGAAAGTAAGTTTTTCTCCAGAAAGTTTCCAACAGGCAGCCGGATTGGTCAACTACTATAACACAAAAAACTGGACAGCCTTGCAAATCACGTGGGATGAGGAAGATGGTAGAATTTTAGACCTCTTTACGTGTGACAATTTCACTTTTGATCAGCCGCTTACTGAAAAAATTGTTATCCCTGATGAATTGGAATATGTTTACTTAAAGGTGGATGTAGAAACGAATACGTATACTTACTCCTACTCTTTTGATGGGGAGACGTGGACAGAAGTTCCCATTTCTCTTCCGTCCCATAAACTTTCTGATGACTATGTAGAAGGCGGGGGCTTTTTTACAGGTGCTTTTGTTGGTATGCAGTGCCAGGATACATCGGGAAACAGCCTTCCTGCTGACTTTGATTATTTCATATATAAGGAGCGGTAGCCGGCTTCTTTGATTCTCACTTAAACGGGAAGACAGTTCCGTTTACTTTGTATTAGAAAAACGGGCCTGAGGAAAGACTCGATTTCCATGGGCGAACGCTGAGCTTCCCCGGGCTTTGCCTTCCGGGATTTCCTCTGTTCTTTATTTCTAAGGAAGCTTCTTTGATTCTCACTTAAAGGGGAAGAGAGTTCCGTTTACTATGTATTATGAAAACCGGGCCTGGGGAAAGACTCGATTTCCATGGGCGAACGCTGAGCTTCCTCGGGCTTTTAGCCCTCCGGGATCTCACCATGTTCTCTTCTCCCATAGGAGTCTCGCCGTTTCCCCTGGCCCTTTGCGTTTATTAGGAGTAACGGAAAACTGAGTAAGAAAAGATCATTTCCTTAATAGCGGTTATAAAATTATAGTGTTCCGTTTATACTCCCCGTGGTAAAAGAGGCTGGGAAATGGCGAGACTCCTGCAGGGAGATAAAGCCAAGGGTGAGATCAGCGAGTGGAACGAGCTAGCTCACCGGCTCCCCGCGGAAAGCGAGCTATTTCCCAGCCGCTTTTTTTCTACCTTAACTATGCCGATTGCACCTAAAACTCAACAAAAAAAGAACCTCACAGGGTTCTTTTTTTGTTTCTATTCATCAAAGCGCTTTTACAAGACCACCATCCACGACAAGGGCCTGTCCGGTTAAGTATGTATTTGCTCCTGAAGCCAAATATACTACAGTTTTAGCAAACTCGCTCGGTTCGCCGTAACGCCCCATTGGAATGGATTTCTCTGCCTGTTCCTTAACTTCCTCAGCTGAAACGCCAAGTTTTCCGGCTTTTACTTCATCCAGCTGAGCTACACGGTCTGTAGCAATCCTGCCCGGTCCTACTGTGTTAATCAAAATATTATCTACCGCCAGTTCCTGGGACAAGCTTTTGGATAGACCTACAATGCCGGCACGATACGTATTCGAAAGAATTAAATGATCAAGGGTTTGTTTAATGGATGATGAGGCAATATTGATGATTTTCCCATTTTGCTGCTCGCGCATGGATGGAAGCACTTCACGAATCGTACGGATAAAGCTCAATAGATTCAGTTCAAAAGCGCCCTGCCAGTCTTCATCAGAAAATTGATCAAACGTACCGGCCGGTGGCCCGCCGGCATTATTAATTAGGACATCAACTGTCCCATTCCATTCGACAGCTTTTTGTACCAGCTGCTTGATCTGCTCCGGCTTGGTAACATCGCAAACCGCATAGTCTACATGGTTATTGCCGCTTTCTTCCTGAATTTCAGCTTTAGCTGCTTGTAATTCTTCCTCATTACGACTAGAAATAAGGACATGAGCCCCTTCTTTTGCGAATTCTAATGCGGTCGCTTTTCCTAATCCTTTACTGGAAGCCGTAATAATTACTGATTTTCCTTTTAAATGAAAGTCCATACCGATCATCCTCTCTCTTTTTCCTTTAAGTCTATGACGTGATTTGTCAGCAGCGGGAATCCATCAATCTCACACTCTATGACATCCCCATCACGAATAACGATAGCCCCTGGTGTACCCGTTGAAATAATATCCCCTGGCTTCAATGTCATTACCTGTGAATGAAATGCTGTTAGATAGTAAGGACTAAAAGTCATATTGGCAATGACATTCTTTCGGTGATATTCCCCATTAATGACAGTGGCGACATTCAAATCGGACAGGTTATCTATTTCATCCGCTGTAAGTACCCAAGGTCCAAAGCTGAAAAACGTGTCAAAGCTTTTAGATCGTGTTAAATAGCGGGGATTTCTCTGAAGAATATCTTCAGCTGTCATATCAATAATTGTTGTATATCCCGCTATCGCTTCTTCAGCTTCTTCCTCTGATAAATTCTTACAAGTTTTACCTATAATGATACCTAATTCTGCTTCTCCTGTCGTCCTTTCTGATTGAAGAGGAATTTCAATAGTATCCTGATCTCCAATAATCGTCGTCGCCGGTTTCATAAAACTGGCTGGTTCTGTATTCGGTGCTGTTTCATTTAGGTCAGAGGCATGGTCTACGTAATTCAATCCAATTCCCCAAATTTTTTTCGGCTGACGATAAGGCGGCCGGTAAACCACCTCATTCTCAGCAAGATAAAACGAATCAAGTCGTGCTTCCTCTCTTCCTTCACTCTCCCAAAACTTCTGTAAACTGCTTAGTTCCCCTTCATCCAATAATTGAAATAAGTCAGTCGGCCATTTTTTATGAAGAGTACGATTTAATGAAACCAGAGGCAGTATTCCCTTTTGATCAACAATAGCCCCTGTTTCGATTCCATCTTTTAAAATAGTTGCTAATTTCATTAGACACTCTCCTTTACTTGCGAGCTTCGATAGGCTGTTGGTTGATCATGTCATTTTTCTTCTTAAAATTCGTAAATAATACGTAAGAGAATACGATTAATCCAATGAGGTCTGTCACTAATCCAGGGTAGATAAGCAGTAAAGCCGCTGCTCCGGAAACCGCTCTTAGCCAGCCAGGTACTTTTCTCACAAAATATCCTTCCGTCATGATGGAAAGCAGGAACACACCTATAAGCGAAGAAATCGTAATTACAATGATATTCATAATTGTAGCGTCAATCATAAGCATTTCATGAGAGAAAACGAACATAAAAGGTACGATGAAACCGGCAATTGCCAGCTTCATAGCCTGAAATCCTGTCTTGTTCGGATTTCCTCCGGCTATTCCTGCCCCTGCGAATGCTGCTAAAGCGACAGGCGGTGTAATATTGGCAAATATACCAAAATAGAAAACGAACATGTGAGCAACAAATGTAGCCGTTTCTCCTGATCCCGCCAGATCTTGATATAACGGAAGCTGCAATAGAATGGGTGCAGCCATTGTACTCGTAATAATATAGGTTGGGATACTAGGAAGCCCCATCCCTAAAATAATGGAGGTTATCATGGTTAAGAACAGTGTGATAACTAATTGAAGCAATGGACTGTTTACAGCACTCCCGATACTTACGATACTATTAGCGATCTCTAATGCGACCCCTGTAAGTGAAGCTATACCTACTACCACGCCCACTGCACCACAGGCTACCGCTACAGGTATCGTTGTTCTCGCTCCATTTTCAAGGGCATGCATACAATCTTTAACACCAACTTCATCTGCTTCAAGCTTAAGCCATTTTCTCCATAAATTGATGATCAATGGAATCACGATAACAAGCATTAATTCCCACCAGTCTCCACGAACAGATGGCAGGCTGCCTCCGCTGAATAATGCTGTAACTTGAGGCTGGAAAATTAAAAATAGAGCTAATGGAACAATAATAGGAAGCATTTGCTTAGATCCTGAAATAACTACTGTTGCGATAATTGACCAGAAAGCCGCATAGAAAGGCGTTTTTCCTGAGAACAACAAATACAACAGGAAGAGCATCGGAATTAAAAGGTGCCCTCTTTCTGCCAGAACATGTTTCAAACGGGGTAATTCACTTTTGGGCAGACCTTGCAGTCCTCGCTTAGAAGCTCGGAAATGGACCTGCAATAATATCCCTACATAAAATAGTAAGGCGGGAATAATTCCTGCTAATATAATTTTTGTATAAGCAATGTTCAAGTTCTCGGCCATGATAAAAGCGGCAGCCCCCATGATCGGAGGTAAGATTTGACCGCCCACACTGGCAGCCGATTCAACCGCACCGGCAAAATTCTTGTTGTAGCCGATTTTCTTCATTAAAGGAATCGTAAAAGCTCCTGTAGTTACAACGTTGGCTATGGCCGATCCATTAATGGAACCTAGAAAGCCGCTTGAAATAACCGCAACCTTAGCCGGACCGCCTTTCGTATGTCCTGCTACCGCCAGTGCGAGGTCATTAAAAAGCTGTCCCATTCCGGATTTGGCTAAAAACGCCCCAAACAAAATAAACAATATAATGTAACTTGCTGATACGCCTATAGCGGTTCCTAAAACACCATCTGACAGAAAGACAATTTGACCAATAATCTGCTTAGAAACACTCAAAACGACGGGAGAAGTTAATTCTGGATACACCGAAAGTTTTACGTAAAATCCATAGACTAAAAATCCTGCTGCCAGAAGCATCAGTCCCCAGCCTGTAACTCTCCTCGTAATATCAAACAATAAAAGTAAAACAAGAATACCAACATAAAAATCTGTATCATTTATACGGCCGCCGGTTTCAATAATTCGCTCTGCTGACATCAGCATGTAGATTCCTACACCAAGAGAGGCTGCAGCCGTTAAGTAATCATATATTGGAACCGTTTGATTTTTCTTCCCTTTTCTCTGAAGAAGAGGATATAGTAAAAATCCAATCGTCATTAAGGTATATAAGTGAATACTTCTCTGCTGAATAGCTACGAGAGATCCAGCATAAGAGGTATACAAGTGAAAAAGGGATAATGAAATGGCCAGTATAGAAATAATAAGAGCGATTGGTTTGGCAATCCTTGTCCTTACCGTACTTTCCCGGTCATAGTCTTCTACGGACTTCTTAGATTTTGTACTCATACCTTCACCTCATTCGATTTGTCATAAAGTAACCCGCGGCCTCCCAAAGAGAAATTTTCCCTGTAGAAATTTGATAATGCTTAGAGGCGCTAAGGGGTGTCTTGCTGTCTTCTGTTAAAAAACTATGATTGGTTGACCTTCCTGTGGTGATAGCTAATTCCTTACCTATCAACTGGTCAATGTCTGTCATATACACCCAACCATCTTTAATAAAAGTATCTTTACCTGCATCATTAGGAACACCCGCTCCAAATGTTTTAAAACGTGTGTCTTTTAATACGATCTGATCGTCTTTAACGACAAATATTTCTTCCCAATCCTCTTTCTCCACCGAGTGCTGCCAGCGAATAGAAAATGAAGCATCCCGGCTGTAAAAAATAGCCGCTTCTGCTTTTCCATCAGTTGAAACCATCACAACAGAAATAAAGTTCCACATGATGGAAAATAGGAGAAGGATAAAGATCGCTAATATCCAATATAATTTTTTCATAGCTGTATTTTAAAAAGGGCATCGAGATAGATGCCCCTTTTGTTTACTCCAGAATGCCTTGTTCTTCATAAAATTTCTCTGCTCCCGGGTGAAGCGGTGCAATCAAATCTTTAGCGATTTCATCTCTGTCCAGCTCATTTAGTACACCAACAGAAACACTGTCTGATCCTAAATATTCGTAATAACGTTTCGTTAAATCGTAAACAAGATCTTCGCTCAAGTCAGGAGAGACGGTAATCATGTTTTGAATACCTACTGTTTTAACTTCCTTTTCAAGATCGTAAGCAGCTTCATCACCGGCTTCGATTGTGTATTCTTTATAGAAAGGAGCGGCTTCAAATAATTTCTCAGCCGTTTCATCTTTAATTTCTACAAAGTTAATGCCCTGCTGCTGCATTAAATCTGTGATATTGCTGTTTGGTACACCTGATGTAAAGAATGCGGCATCCAGGTTCCCGTTTTTCATTTCCTGTACACTATCGGCATAACCTGTATGAGTAACTTTTGAAAGATCATCATAAGTAAGATCAACGGCTTCTAATACTTTCTTAGCACTTTGTTCTACTCCAGATCCAACTTCCCCTACTCCTACTTTTTTCCCTGCTAAATCCTCAACCGTCTCAATTCCACTGCCTTCTAAAGCGACAATTTGAACAACGTTTTGATACATGCCAGCCATGGCTTGTACATCTACTGCTTCACCTTCAAATTGGCCGACTCCTTCAATTGCATCGTACCCCACATCGCTCATAATAATAGACATCTGGTTTAGTCCATCCTTAATGTTCTGGATGTTTGCTACGGAAGCACCTGTAGATTCAACCGTTACGTTTCCTACATGTTCACTTTCTTCAAAAATCGGCTTTAAAGCTCCGCCAATCGGATAATAGGCTCCGGAAGTTCCTCCCGTTCCAAAGACGATGGACTGTTCACTACCGGAATCGCCGCCTTCACCACCAGCTTCACCATCTCCGCCGCAAGCAGCAAGAACCAACACTAAGGCAAGAGTAAAAATAAAGGATAATCGCTTTATCATAAAAATTCCTCCGTTTTCATAATTTAATCTCACGCTTATGTTAACGCTTACAACAATAATTTTGAATATTATGACCATATTGAATGTTTTGTTCATTTTGGTCATAAAAAAACTGCCTCTGTTTTAACTTGAGACAGTTTTCTTAATTATGAGCTTTATACCGATTAACCGGACGGCCGACTGCTCCATATTGGATATCAAGTTCTACCTCTCCTATGTTTTTTAAATAGTCAAGGTATCTCCGTGCGGTAACCCGGGCGATTCCGATTCCATCAGCGACTTGTTCAGCGGATAATGCCTCTTCCTTTCCGTTTAGAAAGAGATTGATTTGGTTCAGTGTCGGTTCGTTCAATCCTTTAGGCAATTTCTTCGTTTGAGGATGAGTGTCCGCTGGATTTCCAATCAAGTGATCAATTTGCTTTTGTTCCAACTCACCATCACCGGTAGTATGATGATGGTGCTTACGATAACGAAGCAGAGCCTTTTCTAAACGTTCAAATTTAAATGGTTTCACGATATAATCAGCCGCTCCATGCTGCAGCATTTTTCGAATCGTCGCTTTATCATTGGCTGCCGTAATGACGATTACATCTATGTCCAGCTGAGCTGACCTTAATTCTTCTATCGTCTGCATCCCATCCTTTTCCGGCATAAAAATATCCAGGACTACCAAATCGGGGTGATATTCTTTCACAAGCTTCAGTCCTTCTTCTCCTTCAGAAGCTACAGCAATGACATGATATCCTTCCACACGTTCGATAAATTGACGATTGACTTCCTGTACCATCGGGTCGTCTTCTATTAATAAAACATTTATTACAGGATGCCTGATCATTTTATATCCTCCTCTGTCGTCATTGGAAAGGTTAAAATAATACTAGTTCCTTCACCTTCATAGGAAATGACTTCAAATTCTCCCCTGCCCTTTTCTGCTGCTTTTTTCACTAAAAATAATCCGTAACCAGAACCTGTTTTTCCTTTTGTAGAAAACCCTTTTTCAAATATACGTACCTTTTGATCGGCAGAGATGCCTTTTCCATTGTCTTCAACAGTGACTGTACAAACTTGATCACCTTGTTGAATCGATATATACACCCATTTTTCATCTCTTTTTATCCCATGAAAGGATTGGAAAGCATTTTCAATTAAATTCCCTAATATTAATACAAAATCATTTTTATCAAGCAAGGGAGGATAATCTTTCAACTGACTGTGCTCATCAATGGTAACATCAATTCCCAACTCTTTCCCATGGCTGACCTTGCTGATTAATAACCCTGCAATGCTGTAATCTTTCATATTTTTGACTAAGAAACGCGATAATTCCTCTTGCTTTTCGGATGCTTGAAAGACAAACTCCAATGCTTTTTGTTTTTGATCGAGCTGAATCAATCCTGCAATAGTGTGCATTTTATTTAAATGCTCATGGGCCTGAACACGAAGAGCATCAACAAATGCTTTCACCCCGGTTAATTCTTCAGCCAGCCTGGTCATTTCCGTACGGTCTTGAAAGGCAGCGACAGCACCCACAATTTCATCCTCCACTTTTATAGCCACACGTGTACTCATAATTAATTTATCTCCAATTCTCATCTCCTCATTAAAAACAGTCTCTCCCTCTCGCAGCACCTGCAGCAAGTTAGTTTCACGAAGAACAGCATCTATCGGCTGACCCGTCTGCTCACCCTCAATGGCAAGAATTTTCTTAGCCTTTTCGTTAATAAGGGAAACACGTCCTTCTTTATCGATCGCTATAATCCCTTCATTCATCGCCTGAAATGTCGCCGTCCGCTCCACTAAAAGCTGAACAATTTCGTAAGGTTCAAGCCGGTAAGTCTGTTCTTTTAAATGACGGGCCAGAAGCCATGATCCAGTGACTCCAAATAATGCGGTGATGAACAGGACAAATAAGATCTCGTTTTTAATGCCTAATAGGATTTCACTAACAGAGGGAAGAATGTTTCCAACGATGGCCACTCCCACCTGTTCTCGCTCATCATTCATAATGGGTACATATGATCGAATAGCCGTTCCCAGCTCACCTTTTGTTTTCGAGGTATATGTATGTTCTGCAAAAGCCGGCCCTTCGTCTTTACCAGAGGAAACCTTTCCTATTTGATCAGCAACCGGGTGAGAATATCGGATCCGATTCATGTCGAGTATGACGATATAATCTGCATTATTAATCGTCCTGATTCGTTCTACAATGGGATTAATTACTTCCCATCCCTCTGGTTCTGTTATATTGTTTTTCACTTCAGGAAGGTTGGCGACTGTCCGGCCCGTGAGCATTGCATGCTCACCCAGTGATTCTTCTTTTGCCTCAATTGTATTGCCGATCACAAATATACCGCCGATTAAGATGGCGAATAATACGACTCCAAATGTTAAGATTGTAATTTTCCAGCGAATGGGCATGTGCTTTAGAGTCATTCCGTGGGCCGTCCTTCCTAGAGATCTACCCTTAGTGTACCATTTCTGATACGCTGTGTTACACTAATGAAAACGATTCCACCATTGAGGTGAACCTATGAAAACAGTACTTACCATCGTGTCTTTTATAGTGACCGGGATTTTCACTGCCTTATTTTTCGGCTTTAATATAAATAATACTACCCAATCATTAGAGTATGATGATGAGCAAGAGGGCATAAAAGATGAGATCGTTATTAATTTCAGTCATGTCGTTGCAGAAAACTCGCCGAAAGGAATGGCAGCACGACGATTTGAAAGTCTTATTGAGGAAAGATCCCATGGGGAGATTAAAGTACAGATCCATCCTAACGGAAGTTTATATAACGATGTAAGTGAATATGAAGCACTGAAAAATGGAAACGTTGAAATGATTGCCCCGGCTACAACCAAGCTGACGGACCGCTACCCAAATTGGCAAGTGCTTGACCTGCCGTTTGTGTTTCCCACTTATGGAGCCGTGCAAGAAACCTATGAAGGTGAAATTGGCCAAGCTTTGTTAAGTGAATTAAAGCGGGATAATATAGAAGGCTTAACCTTCTGGTACAATGGCTATAAACAGATAACAAATAACACAAAACCGATTATTCATCCCGATGACTTCCGCCACCTTCATTTCCGAACGATGGGAGGGCCTGCAGTTAAAGCACAGTTTCATCAGCTCGGCGCCAGTACTAGTGTGCTCCCTTTCAATAAAACCTATGAAAATTTAGAGGTAGATTTTGTAAATGGCCAGGAAAATACCACCTCAAACATATACTCAAAGAAGCTATATCGTCATCAGTCGTATATGACCCTAAGCAATCATGGCTATTTAGGCTATGCTGTCTTAATAAATCAGGATTTTTGGGAAAGTTTATCAGAAGAGCATCAGAAAATTATATCAGCTGCACTGGAAGAAACTACTGACTGGATTAGAAGACATTCCATTGAAATAAATGATGAACATAACCGCCAATTAAGGCAGCAGGAAGATTTTCAAATCGATTATTTAACGAAGGAACAAAGGGATTTATGGAAGCAGAAGCTCCTCCCCGTTTATAAGGAAACAGAAACAGAAGTAGACAAAAAAATCATGAAGCAAGTTTATAAACTTAAAAATAAATATGAAAATGAATAGATGGAGGGAGAACATTTGAATACGATCTTTGTTGCAGGACATTCAAAGCTGCCGACGGGTATCGCAGCCAATCACATTTCAGAATCTTTAACACTCACACTGGAAATTGATAAAAAATACGGGGTGATCGTCGATGCCTCGTGTACGCTAGCTACTGAGCATGGGCGGGAATTTGTAAAGAACTTATTAAAAGGATACAGTTTAAAAGAGGGGTTAGATGAACCACTGAAGCGTCTCGAAGAAGGATATAGAGGGAAAGCTGGGAACGCCATCGCTGCTGCACTGAAGGATTCCTACAAACAATATCACGTGTCCACATAAAAACAGCCGCTAAAGCGGCTGTTTGTTTTTCAACAGTAGTCTGCTGGAATGCTATAGGCTTTCTTGTGAAACAATTCCGTTTGCCTAAACAAAGGATACGGGCCTGAACGGTGAGCTTCCTCAGGCTAAAGTCTTCCGGAATCTCACCCTTGTTCTTTGCTCCTATAAGGCTTCTTTTTTTCTCGAGCATCTGTTCCGTTTGCCTGAATATGGAGAACCGAGCCCGGGGAAAGACTCGCTTTCCATGGGCGAACGGTGAGCTTCCTCGGGCTTTTAGCCCTCCGGGATCTCACCCTGTTCTATCCTCCCATAGGAGTCTCGCCGTTCCCCCCGCCCCTTTATGTTTTTTAAGAGTAAAGGAACATTGAGTAAGAGAACTAAAGTAGAAGATTTTCTTACAAACATAGTGTTACGTTTACACCATCGGCGGTAAAGAGGCTGGGAAATGGCGAGACTCCTGCAGGGAGATAGAGCCAGGATGAGATCCGCGAGTGCAACGAGCTAGCTCATCGGCTCCCCGCGGAAAGCGAGCTATTTCCCAGCCTCTTTTCTCCTTTTACAATATACGGAACCGTGTCTTTTCCCTTACAAGGAAAAAAGTAATTTACAAAGAAAAACCTCCCTAAACACTAGCTTGTAATAAACCTTACTCCCTGTTCATCAACCGATGAAAGGTGAGGCTGAGGTGGAATGCGCTTTACAATTTCTTTTCCTATTTCTAAAGATGCAGTCGCCGCAGGAGAAGGCGCATTGCACACATGAATGGAGCTTCTTCCAGGAATTATATAGAAATCATCAACAAGACGTCCATCCTTTAACATAGCCTGGGCACGCACCCCGGAGTGAGTAGGAACGACATCATCCGCTTCGATTTCAGGTACTAAACGCTGCAGGCTTTTTACAAATGTTTTCTTATGAAAGGAACGGACCATTTCTGCTGCTCCTTCTTTTATATTACTCCCAGCCATTTTCCAGAACCCGGGGAATGTAAGAACATCAAAAGTATCTTTTAGATGAAAAGCTGTCTTGCGGTAACCTTCTCTTTTGAAGCTCAACACCGCATTTGGTCCAGCATGAATGCTTCCATCTATCATTCTTGTCAGGTGCACTCCCAAGAAAGGAAAATCAGGATTAGGAATAGGGTAGATGAGACCTTTAACTAGATGTCGTTTTTCTTCCTTTAATGTAAAATATTCACCGCGAAACGGCACAATTTTTACATCTGTTTTTATCTTTGCCATATTGACCAGCCGATCGCTGTGCAAACCTGCACAATTAATAAGAAAACGAGAGCGTAACGTTTGTTTAGAGGTATGGATAAGTGCTTCATTCGCTGTTTCATCAATATTAGTAACTTTCCTATTTAAAATTAATTCTACCCCGGCTCTTTCTACCAGTTGAGCAAGCTTTTCCGTGACCTGACGATAATTCACAATTCCGGTAGAAGGCACTTTTATCCCCGCGATTCCATTAACATGAGGTTCAATCTCAAGCAGTTCTTCCCGATTTAGTTCGGTAACGGATAAATTATTTTTCTGAGCATTTTGAAAAAGCTTCTCCATTCGAGGCAGTTCTTCTTCATCAGTAGCTACTAATACTTTTCCGCAGACTTCATGGTCGACTCCGTGCTCTTTACAAAATTCAACCATAGATGCTGCTCCCTGTTTGGCAAGCTTCGCCTTTAAACTCCCCGGCTTGTAATAAACACCTGAGTGAATGACTCCGCTGTTCCTGCCTGTTTGGTGACTGGCCCAGGACGGTTCTTTTTCTAGTACGGCTATCTTTGCCGTTGGATATTTCTTATTGAGGGAATAGGCGGTCGCTAAACCGACTATTCCCCCGCCAATAATGACAAAATCATACATGCTGACTTTTCCCTCCTAAATCGGTCTCTTACTCAGCGAATCTGCCTCTTTGACGCAGCAGCTCCCTATGAAGATTTGCATCTTTTTCAAAAGCTTCCCGTCCATGCAGCCAAAATCGGTTATTAAGCATAATCAGATCCCCTTCTGGCAGATCTACACCAACCGTTGCTGCAGAGTTTTCCATAGATACAGATAGATCCTTTAAATATTTAGCCTGTTCAATCGTTTCAGGATAAACAAACTGATCAATAAAGCAGATGCAAGGACCATTATGGTGTTCGTAAAATGTCTGGCGGAAAATATCTTCAGACACATTTTTACTCGCCGGTGCTTTATAGGTGAATTTATATTTTGCTAAAGGGTGATGGTAAAAGTGCTCCATCTCTTCCCAATCGTCTAAATGAAGCAGACGGGAACGGCCTCCCACAGCATTTTCTTCTTCAAATTTCATCATTAACAGCCAATCTGTCGGCTCATCCACATAAGTTCCATCAGTGTGGAGCGTAAATGTTCTGTAAGCCTGACGAAGATAAGAATCACTCTCATCTGTATGCTTTACTGTAAAACGCGCATAATATTTTCCTGACATCGCGTCAAAGTTAGGAACTCCTACAAGATGAGTCAAAGCAGTAGAGAATTTCACATAATCCTGATCATTTGTGGTACGTCCTTGCAACCCAACCGTGAATCCCCCTGTTTTTCGATCATGAAGGATGTTTCGAATGGTATAAACAAATTCTTCACCCGCTAATTCCACAAGCTTATCTGCCATCATCAGTCTTTGGTAAGGAATATACTCTAATTGTTCATCACTGATATCTTTTAAGTCTTCAATAAAGGTATCAATCACCTCACGATCAAACTCGATATGGTACAGGCGATGATGATCTGAATGCTGATACACCTTATACCCTTTCCCTGTCTGAAGCTCTAATTTACCTTTTTGAATATCCATTGCACACATTTAGAAAACCTCCTGAAATTTTTATTTTTTTACTACGATCAACAGGCCTGTTGAAAATAAAAAAGCCAGTATAATCCCTTTTCTAAAAAAGGAAAAATACTGGCTTCTAAACTGCGGGCTTGCTCTGGTGTGCAGAGTTATGGCAGTTTTAACAGTTATTTTTAAGTTTTATCTTGCACTTTTAGCAAACCGTTCGTTAAAAGGGGCTACCTTTTTAAGGGCTGCTTTCTGACTTCACTATATAGGAGTTTAAATATTCTGTCAACAATTGCTTTATACACTTTTTTCCTTCATTATAAAAAATATAGAATAATAGGCTTGAAAAACTTTGTGAAATGTTGCACAATAAGAATGTGAAGTAATTCACAACCTGACTTAACAGGAGTGATCGATTAATGGGTATTCAGAGAAAAGAAAAAGTTAATCGTGTTGTATTGATTGGAGCCGGGTTAGTCGGAAGCAGCTATGCCTTTGCTTTAATTAACCAGGCTGTTATTGAAGAGTTAGTGATTATTGATTTAGATAAGGAAAAAGCGATCGGGGATGCAATGGATTTGAATCATGGAAAGGCCTTCTCCCCCGCTTCTACAAACACATGGTATGGAGAGTACAGCGATTGTGCAGAAGCAGACATTGTATGCATCTCCGCTGGAGCAAACCAGAAGCCCGGTGAAACAAGATTAGACCTTGTAGAAAAAAACATGAAAATTTTTAAAGGCATTGTTGATGAAGTGATGGCCAGCGGTTTTGACGGCATTTTCTTAGTAGCGACTAATCCTGTCGATATTTTAACACAGGCTACACAAGTATTCAGCGGTCTGCCGAAGGAACGTGTCATCGGCAGTGGTACGACATTAGATACTGCCAGATTCCGCTATTTACTCAGCGATTATTTTAATGTCGCTGTACAGAACGTCCATGCATACATTATCGGGGAACACGGTGATACCGAACTTCCCGTCTGGAGTAATGCTACAATCGGCGGTGTACCAATTTTAAATTACATGGAAACTAAAGAGGGCTACCAGCCGGAAGACCTTGATGACCTGTTTGAAAATGTCCGCGATGCGGCTTATCAAATCATTCAGAAAAAAGGAGCCACTCATTACGGAATTGCTATGAGCCTTGTCCGTATTACAAAAGCTATTTTAAGCAATGAAAACAGTATATTGACGGTCAGTGCACCCCTTAACGGTGAGTATGGCGCAGAGGATGTATATGCTGGCGTTCCGGCGATTGTAAATAGAAAAGGAGTTCGGGAAGTTCTTGAAATGAAGCTGTCTGATAAAGAACAGCAGCAATTGGATCATAGTATCCGGACATTAAAACAAACAATGAACCCTGCGATTAAGCAGTACCTTTAAAGAAATTCCCTATAATAAAAAAAGATCCTTAAAAAAGGATCTTTTTTTATTATTTAACTGCTTCTTTTAGTTGTTTACCAGGTTTGAACCCAGGAACTTTGCTTGCTGGGATTTCAATCTCTTCACCCGTTTGTGGGTTGCGCCCTTTTCGAGCCGCGCGTTCTCTTACTTCGAAGTTTCCAAAGCCTAAGAGCTGCACTTTGTCCCCTTTACCCATTGAGTCCATAATGCTATCAAATACTGAATCTACCGCAGATGTTGCATCTTTCTTAGAAAGACCACTTTTTTCTGCTACTGAATTAATTAAATCTGTCTTATTCATTTCAAATTTCCCCTCTCAAAAATAGTATTACACTAGAAGACTAGTATAAACAAAGTATTCCCCTTACTCAAACGATATATAACATCTAAAAGAAAAATTCTCACAGAAATGTTGGGAGTTTAATATTTATTCTAGTTTAATTGTCAAATGTTTGTAATCTCACAGGTAATTACAATAGCTTTCCTATGCTTTTTCAATAATTTTCTGAAGGCCATACTTAAGTATCCATGTGCACGTAAAGAGAATTCTATAATATAAAATCTTCTATAAAATAAGAAGACCCTAACGTAAGTTATAAGTTAGGGTCTTCTTGGTGAAATTAATCAATCAAACTCGTTGAATTTTATTATCATCTTTTCATAGATATAAAATTCGCTTATTCTACAGTTACACTTTTTGCTAAGTTACGAGGTTTATCAACATCGCAATCGCGGTGAAGGGCAGCATAGTAAGAGATCAATTGCAATGGAATTACTGAAACAAGCGGTGTCAGCAGATCGTGCACATGCGGGATAACAAAAGCGTCACCATCTTTGTTAAGTCCTTTCATGCTGATGATCATGCTGTTCGCTCCGCGTGCTTCTACTTCCTGCACATTTCCACGAATGGAATAGTTCACGTTTTTCTGTGTCGCAAGCGCGATCACTGGTGTTCCTTCTTCAATCAGGGCGATTGTACCGTGTTTAAGCTCTCCACCGGCAAATCCTTCTGCCTGAATGTAGGAGATCTCTTTAAGTTTCAGCGATCCTTCTAGACCAACATAAAAGTCGATGCCGCGGCCAATGAAGAAGCAGTTGCGGGTTGTTGGCAGGTAATCTTTAGCCAGTTCTTCCAACGCTTCTTTCTGATCAGTCAAAGCTTCCATAGCATTTGCTACAATCGCCAGCTCCTGCATAGGGTCAAAGTCCAGCTCTAATCCTTTAGCACGTGCTGTATCAACAGCCAGAATGGCCAGTACAGCCATCTGGGCCGTATAGGCTTTAGTTGAAGCTACAGCAATTTCAGGACCTGCATGTAAGTGCAGGGTATAGTCTGCTTCACGGGAAAGGGTAGAACCTGGTACGTTCGTAATTGTTAATGCCGGGTGACCAAGTTCTTTCGTCTGGACGAGTACTGACCGGCTGTCAGCAGTCTCGCCGCTTTGGGAAATATAGATAAATAGCGGCTTTTCAGAAAGCAGCGGCATGTTGTAAGAGAACTCACTTGCCACATGAACTTCTACTGGAATATTCGCTAATTTTTCAATAAACTGCTTACCTAAAAGACCGGCGTGATAGCTCGTTCCCGCTGCAATAATATAAATGCGGTCACATTGCTTCATTGCTTCTCGAATTTCAGGATCCAGTTTTATTTGATCATCTTCGTTCTTGTATTGCTGGATGATTTTACGAATGACGAATGGCTGTTCGTCGATTTCTTTCAGCATAAAGTGAGGATACGTACCTTTTTCAATATCCGTTGTATCCAACTCTGCTGTAAATGGTTCACGAGTAACATTCTTTCCATTAGGATCTTGAATAATAACTTCCTCACGGCGAAGAAGTACCGTCTCTTTATCCATCAGCTCAAGGAATTGGTCTGTTATATGAAGAGCTGCCATAGAGTCGCTGGCTACTGCATTAAAGTCTTCCCCAAGTCCGACAAGTAAAGGACTCTTATTCTTAGCTACATAAATCGTATTTTCATCTTCTGCATCAATAAGCGCAATCGCATAAGAACCTGTTAAAAGATTAACAGCTTTACGGAAAGCAGCGTTCACATCTTGAAGTTCATTATTTAATACTTCAATCAGCTGTACAATGATCTCCGTGTCTGTTTCACTTTTCAGTTCCACATCAGCTAAATACTCGTTTTTCACGTCCATATAGTTTTCAATAACGCCGTTGTGTACGATTGTGAAGCGTCCTGATGTACTCTGGTGAGGGTGGGCGTTCTCCTTGCTTGGTGCACCATGGGTAGCCCAGCGGGTATGCCCAATGCCCAACGTTGAGTGAATATTCTCATCAACAGCTTCTCTAAGTGTTGCGATACGTCCTTTTACCTTAGAGATGTTCACTCCACCGTTTAATGTTGCAATTCCTGCAGAGTCGTAACCACGATATTCAAGTTTTTCTAAACCATTTAATAAAATCTCTTTCGTATCTTCTTGTCCTATATATCCTACAATTCCACACATATATTGTATCCTCCTAAATCAAGAAAGGAGCACACAACGATCTGAGTAAAAGTTAACAGGGGCCGTTGTATGCCCCTTTCCCGTTAACGGTTTTTTTTTGCACTTTTATCCGTATGTTTTAAACAGAAAGTCGCCTTTCTGGTTTGTCATACGTACCTGCGGCTGAAGTGTGGCAGCCGGGAAGCATCCGCCGAACATTCGATGAACTTCCTCCTCGTCAACTGTGCCTTCCTGCACAGTCCTGGCGCTTTATAGAGCTTTTCTTTTCTGGCCTCCTTTTTACCTTTGAATAAAGCCTCTACTTATATTACCTGCGTATCTCGATGTTAAACATTTCTTCGAAGCTATGACTCATTTTACCTGAAGACAAGTCTCAGGGTCAATTACTTTTTCATTCTTCGTAGTACATAAAATATGCGCAGACGGACTGTTCGTGCCCGGCCTGCGCCTCATTTTTGTTAATCTTGCATGCCTAATTCTTCTTCAACGGCTTGAACCACTTTGTTTACATACTTTTGGCATTCTTCTTCTGTCGGTGCTTCCGCCATAATACGCACCAGTGGCTCTGTCCCAGATGGACGAACGAGTACACGCCCACTGTCTCCCATTTCTTCTTCTACAGCAGCAATGACTTCCTGGATGCGTGGATGCGTCTGCACAGCCTGCTTATCAATAACTCTTACATTTACAAGTACTTGTGGAAACTTCTCCATTTCACCAGCCAGCTCAGAGAGAGGCTTGCCTGTCTCTTTCATAACATTGACGAGCTGAAGACCGGAAAGCATCCCGTCTCCTGTCGTGTTGTGATCTAAGAAGATAATATGCCCGGACTGTTCTCCGCCAAGATTATATCCGCCGCGACGCATTTCTTCCATTACATAACGGTCGCCTACAGCTGTCTTATCACTCTTCATGCCTTGAGCTTCAATCGCTTTGTAGAAGCCGAGATTACTCATAACAGTAGATACAACGGTAGAATGTTTTAATAAACCTTTTTCATTCATATGCTTGGCGCAGATGTACATAATTCGGTCTCCATCGATAATCGTTCCATTTTCATCTACAGCAATTAAACGATCCCCATCGCCGTCAAAGGCAAGTCCGATATCTGCTTTTTTATCTTTAACGAGCTGCTGAAGTGCTTGCGGGTGGGTAGAACCTACATCTTTATTAATATTCAACCCATCAGGTGATGACCCCATGGAAGAAATATCTGCTTCCAAATCTGCAAAAAGGTGGGAAGCTAAGGATGAAGTAGCCCCGTGTGCACAATCTAATGCAATATGCAGACCTTCAAAATCAAAGTCAACCGTCTGCTTTAAGTGCTGCATATACTTTTGGCCGCCTTCAAAGTAATCATTTATTTGCCCGAGATCTGCTCCGGATGGACGTGGCAGATGATCTTCCGGCTCATCAATTAACTTCTCAATTTCAAGCTCCTGATCGTCTGTCAGTTTAAAACCGTCAGGACCGAAGAATTTAATACCATTGTCTTCCACTGGGTTGTGAGAAGCTGAAATCATAATTCCTGCTTCTGCCTGAAGAGCTTTTGTTAAATAGGCTACTCCCGGAGTGGAAATAATCCCTAAACGCATAACTTCTGCTCCAATAGAGAGAAGCCCGGCCGCTAATGCGCCTTCAAGCATCTCACCAGAAATGCGCGTATCACGTCCGATCAAAACTTTTGGACGCTCGGTGTTTTTTGTCAGAACATATCCGCCATAGCGGCCTAATTTAAAAGCTAATTCTGGAGTAAGCTCTTTATTAGCTACTCCTCTAACTCCATCTGTTCCAAAATATTTACCCATAATTAATTGAAACCTCTCTTTCGTTGTCGCTTCTTTATCGCTTTTCACTAAGAGCCCGAATCTTTACTTACTGGGCATCTGTATCTTGTAGTACTTCCACATTTACTTCAATCGTTTCTGGATCAACACTGGAAGCCTCATCTGGCACTGGAACTTCTACCTCGATCGTTTCATCATTTGTAATCCCATCGATATCCACAGGAATATCTTCAATCTCCTCAAGTTCATCCAGAATACGGTTTGGCCCTCTTACCGTCACTGTCTCTGTATCCGTAGTGATTGCACCAACCCTTACACCATTCGCCGCCTCTCCTTCTGGTTCGAATGAGACAGGAACTTCTTTTTCAGAGGGCTGAATAGGAACAGAAACTTCTACAGAGGTCGGATCCAGGAGAACGTTCAGTTCATTTCCCTGAGCGTCATATACTTTCACAGGAGCCTTAACGTCCTCTATGTCGTCCTCAGCATCACCCACATCAATGATAGCTTTTACGGAAGCTACTCGTTCAATGGCTTCCGCAGAGCCTGTAATTGTTACTTGCTGAGGCTCTATAGCCGCTTCCCCAATCGTATAGTCTTCAATTTCCAGTAAGTTTATATATTCAACACTGACCGGAAATTCCTGATTTACCTTTTGATCTATTGTTACTTCAACTTCTTCCGGTTCCATATTCACCTTCAGCTGATTAGATATGCCAGAGTGCTGGACATCTACTGTATGCGTGCCTGGACCTAAGTCATTAAGATCTACAAAGGCCGTAAAATTCCGCTGGCGGACGACCGGAGTAATAGCGCTTGCTGGGCCTTCCAACGTAACGACAATATTTTGAGGCAGACCGCTTACGACATAATTATCATTATCAAATCTGACTTCAAGAGGGACATCATTCATCACTTCTCTCTCTGAACTGGTGTCATTAAACCATTGGGAATCTGAATCCATATTATCATCCACATTAATAGAAACCCAGAGGAGTACAGCTAAAAGCAATGAAATAACTCGGAGAACCCATTTATTTTTAAATAAATTATCCATTCTTTTTCCCCCTCCAGTTCCATGATTTAGAGGCAGGACTCTTGGAGTTGAAGTCTAACTCGCGTCTTAATATTTCTTCAAGCGTTTCCTGATCAAGTTGACGGTGCAATTCCCCGTTTTTCGTACAGGAAATGGCTCCTGTCTCTTCAGACACCACTATGGTGATCGCATCAGTAACTTCACTGATCCCCATGGCAGCTCTATGGCGTGTTCCTAATTCCTTAGAGATAAAGGGACTTTCGGACAATGGCAGGTAGCAGGCAGCTGCCACAATTTTATTGTCTTTAAGTATAACAGCTCCATCATGCAGGGGAGTGTTTGGGATGAATATGTTTGTCAGCAGTTCGCTCGTTAAATGACCTCCCACAGGGATTCCTGTTTCTACGTAATCTCCCATGCCGGTTTCTCTTTCAATCGTAATCAAGGCACCAATACGGCGTTTCGCCATATAGTTACAAGATTTTATAATAGCCTGCAGTGACTTCTCACTGTCTTCCTCTTCTAAATTCGTGCGGCTGAAGAAGCTGCCTCGGCCTAATTGTTCAAGCGCCCTGCGAAGTTCAGGCTGGAATAAAATGATGATTCCGAGAAAACCCCAGGTGATAGCTTGTGACATCAGCCACCTTAGCGTGGTCAGTCCAAATAAATTACTCAATAACCATATAGCCAAGACAATAAAGATTCCTTTTAATAACTGAACCGCTTTTGTGCCTTGGATCAGCATGATTAATTTATATACAACAAACCAGACAAGGGCGATATCAATGGCAATTAATAATAAATCTAAAACCTCAAATCCCCCATCAAGCATGCTTACACTTCCTTTTGAAGATATTCGAATAAAAAATAGCAATAGCCTGTTTATTATAACATATTTCCAATTTTACTAATATTAAATGGTGAAGACAAAAATAAAGCCGCCGTTTCGGCGGCAGCAGTTTATTAGCTTATTCCTCTCTCGTCCTCTATAATTCTCAAATATCTGCCTAAGATTTTAGCAAGCGGTAGATGTTATTCTTCAGAATCCGAACCGAAAGAGAAAACATCGGATGCAAATTCTTTTGTATGGTACCACATCCACTCAAACACCTGATTCACTTCATTAATTTCGCCACTTGCGTAAGCCTGGTAATTCTCTCCATTAGCCAGCGGGCCATTATGCTCCTCTGTGATGAGATCACCATTAATCAAGGTCACATCTCCATCTATTCTTCCATCTATTCTAAGATCTCCATTTCTCACAACTAAGTCACCCTGGACGGTAACTCCTTCGGGAACAATTACTGTATCCTCCTGTATGATAAGGTTTTCTTGCTTAGATACCGTTACCTGCTGATCCTGTTCCCAAACAGATAAGATTCCGGTGAACATCATAAGGAAGAAAACAGCAGCTGCTGTGATGAAGGGATGCTTTTGTAATGTACGCATAAAGCTTTTTCTTTTCTTTTCCTTCGGCAGGCTGCTCATCACTTTTGCTGTGAAATGATCTGGAGCAGGCAGTGAATCTACGTTATTAATTAATGTGATCGACCGTTTCAATTCATGAAAATGAGTCTGACAAGCTGGGCAAGCCTGAAGATGGTCTCGCAGTCGTCGTTCTTCTTCTGTATTTAAATCGCCATCCAAGTACTTGTGCATAAGTACCGAAGCTTCCTTTTTGCAGTCCATTCCCTCAACTCCTTTACACATGTCGAAGCCTTTTTCTCAAGGCTTCCCGGCCCCGGTGCACTCTTGTTTTAACCGTTCCCACAGGAATCTCCAACACATCGGCTATTTCCTGCAGCGACAGTTCATCTAAATATCTTAAAACAATTACACTTCGATATTTAGGTGGTAAAGCCAGCATCTCATTCTGAATGTAATTCTGGAGCTCCAGGCTTTCCACTTCTTCCTCCGGCAGTGCTTGATCTATAGCTAACTGAGAGTACATATCCAGGCCATCTGTCCCTTTTACTTCAGCATCAAGATAGTAATCCGGCTTTCTTTTTCTCAGCCAGTCTATGGTAAGGTTCGTAGCGATGCGGTAGAGCCAGGTCGAGAACTTGCGGCGCTCATCATATCGATCTATATTTGTGTAAGCCCGTATAAAGGCTTCCTGGGCCAAATCTTCAGCTTCGGCTGAGATGCCGACCATTCGATAGCAGATATGATATACCTTATTCTGATAAAAGGTAACAATATCCTCAAACGCGGAAGGATCGCCCTTTTTGAGCTCTTTTATTTTTTTCTCTATCATCTTTTCCATATCCTAATACCTCCGCTGACTATGCGGTGTTACCTATACGTATAGATCCGCAATAAGGTTTCAATTTTTTTATAATTATGTTTATCAAGCAGAAAAAAAGGTAATAGAAGAACCATTGAGGTCTATGGAGGTGAAAGTATTGAGCACGGAAAGGAAACTTCTAAATGAAATTGAAAACTGCAGATATGAAATGACCCGTTTAACTGAAAAGTATTCCTTAACATCTAAACACGTCGTTTATGTAAGTGCAAAATTAGATCGGCTGATGAATGAATATGAGAAGAATAGAGCTCAGCAACCGTCCATGCAAAAGGTCAGCTGCTGATATGTTTTAAACATTATTTTAAACTCTCACCTAGTAGTGAGCCCATTAAGCCAACCGCCATATTTGCCGTTTTATTTTTTTCATCAAGGATCGGATTGACTTCAACAAACTCTGCAGATGTGATCATTTGAGATTCAGCTAACATTTCCATTGCTAAATGACTCTCACGATAGCTTAGACCGCCAAGGACCGGTGTCCCGACACCTGGTGCTTCATTAGGGTCAAGCCCGTCCAAATCCAAACTTAAATGTACCCCGTCTGTGCGATCCTTTAAATAATTTATTGTTTCTTCCATAACTGCAGGCATACCCATTTTATCAACTTCATGCATACTATATACTTTTATCCCTTTTTCCTTAATTAATTCTTTTTCACCGGCATCTAGTGAACGTGCTCCAATAATTACAATGTTCTCCGGCTTTACTTTAGGAGAATAGCCCAGTATATTTGTAAGTTTTTCATGTCCAAGTCCCAGGCTTGCAGCCAGCGGCATTCCATGAATATTACCAGACGGAGAACTCTCTCCTGTATTTAGGTCTCCATGTGCATCATACCAGATAACCCCTAAATTTTTGAAGTGTTTGGAAATTCCCGCAAGAGTTCCCATCGCAATACTGTGGTCTCCTCCAAGAACTAATGGAAAGTTCCCCTCTTTCATAACTGCATCCACTTTTTCAGCTAACCTAAGACTCCCTTCAGCAACTTCAGTGAGGTTTCTTAAATTATCCTCTTTTTGCTCGCTTTGACGCTTAGGACGCGAGATCTCTATGTCCCCCAGATCCTCAATTTTTAAATCAAGCCGTTCAAGTCTTTCCATAATTCCTGCGTAGCGAATAGCGCTGGGTCCCATATCAACTCCACGACGATTCTGCCCCAAATCCATAGGAACTCCTACAAGTGATATCTTCTTTTTCATCGAATCTCCTCCTTTAGCCTATCTTCTTTCATTGTAGACGTTTTCACAGAAATGACTCAACTGGACATGTTTGTGTATATATATACGCTAAAAGCAAGTGATAATTTTTCTTATCGCTTGGTTGAGGTCCGCAGCTATGAGTGTTTCTTTATAGGTTTTAGGGTCATTTTCTATATACACTGCCTCTTCTTTACCTGCCCCAGTTAACACAAGAATGCTTTTAGTTCCTGACCGGTTTGCAGCTTGTATATCTTTAAAGCGATCGCCGATCACCCAGCTTTCTTTCAAATTAAGGTGATAATCTTTACGAGCCTGATCAATCATACCCGTTTGAGGCTTTCTGCAGGCACATCCTTCTTCAGGAGAATGCGGGCAGAGATAGACATCATCCATACCAAAACCGTATAATTCATTTTTGAATGCCTGTTTTGTTGATTGTCCTTTTGAAATTCCCGGCTGATTAGTAAACGAAAAAACGAAAAAACCGTTACTTTTTAAGAGCCTAATATGCTCTTTTGTTTCCGGATATAACGCAAAGCTTCCTGGATACTCAATTTCTTCACTTCCGCCAAGTGTACCGTCACGATCAACAAAAACAGCCTTCCTCATTTTATAGACTCCTTTATTTTTTTGGTTATAAATCTCCTTAACATGAAAAAGGCTGACATCCTAATTGATGTCAGCCTAATAGTGAAGTAATTCTGATTATGTATGGTGGAGCCTAGCGGGATCGAACCGCTGACCTCCTGCGTGCAAAGCAGGCGCTCTCCCAGCTGAGCTAAGGCCCCGAGCAATGGAGCGGGAGACGGGATTCGAACCCGCGACCCCCACCTTGGCAAGGTGGTGTTCTACCACTGAACTACTCCCGCACTCTCATGCGTAATAAGTGAAAAGTGAGCCATGGAGGGCTCGAACCTCCGACCCTCTGATTAAAAGTCAGATGCTCTACCAACTGAGCTAATGGCTCGCAATATAAAAAGTGATAAGAAAATCCTCAATCGGAATGATTTTGAACATAAGAAAAACCTAGCCGCATATTAAGCTAGATTGAAGTTGAAATAATGGCTGGGCCAGCTGGATTCGAACCAGCGCATGACGGTACCAAAAACCGTTGCCTTACCGCTTGGCTATGGCCCAATGATGATATTAAGTATTATAACCATATCCAACTTGTTTATTCCATCTTTTATAAATAAATGGTGGAGGGAGTAGGACTCGAACCTACGAACCCGATGGGAGCGGATTTACAGTCCGCCGCGTTTGGCCAACTTCGCTATCCCTCCAATATTTATATGGAACAAATGGTGCCGGCCAGAGGACTTGAACCCCCAACCTACTGATTACAAGTCAGTTGCTCTACCAATTGAGCTAGGCCGGCGAAATGGTGGAGGATGCAGGGCTCGAACCTGCGACCCCTTGCTTGTAAGGCAAGTGCTCTCCCAGCTGAGCTAATCCTCCAGAATGGTGACCCGTACGGGATTCGAACCCGTGTTACCGCCGTGAAAGGGCGGTGTCTTAACCGCTTGACCAACGGGCCATTAATATTGTTCTTCAGAGCTTCCAGCCGGATTTGAACCGGCGACCCCTTCCTTACCATGGAAGTGCTCTACCACTGAGCTATGGAAGCAAGTGGCTCCACAGGTAGGATTCGAACCTACGACCGATCGGTTAACAGCCGATTGCTCTACCACTGAGCTACTGTGGAATAATGAAGCTATAGACGAGGCAGCGTCCTACTCTCACGGGGATAAACCCGACTACCATCGGCGCTGAAGAGCTTAACTGCTGTGTTCGGCATGGGAACAGGTGTGACCTCTTCGCTATCGCCACCTCATCGTATGAAGGGTAAACCTTCAAAACTGGATAAGACTGCTTTCTATCAAACCACGAAAGAATTAAAAGATAAGTCATCGATTGATTAGTATCTGTCAGCTCCACGTGTCACCACGCGTCCACTTCAGACCTATCGACCTCATCGTCTCTGAGGAATCTTACTAACTTATAGTTAGGGGAAATCTCATCTCAAGGGGGGCTTCATGCTTAGATGCTTTCAGCACTTATCCCGTCCACACGTAGCTACCCAGCGATGCTCCTGGCGGAACAACTGGTACACCAGCGGTGTGTCCATCCCGGTCCTCTCGTACTAAGGACAGCTCCTTTCAGATTTCCAACGCCCACGACGGATAGGGACCGAACTGTCTCACGACGTTCTGAACCCAGCTCGCGTACCGCTTTAATGGGCGAACAGCCCAACCCTTGGGACCGACTACAGCCCCAGGATGCGATGAGCCGACATCGAGGTGCCAAACCTCCCCGTCGATGTGGACTCTTGGGGGAGATAAGCCTGTTATCCCCGGGGTAGCTTTTATCCGTTGAGCGACGGCCCTTCCATACGGTACCGCCGGATCACTAAGCCCGACTTTCGTCCCTGCTCGACTTGTAGGTCTCGCAGTCAAGCTCCCTTGTGCCTTTACACTCTGCGAATGATTTCCAACCATTCTGAGGGAACCTTTGGGCGCCTCCGTTACTCTTTGGGAGGCGACCGCCCCAGTCAAACTGCCCACCTGACACTGTCTCCGGACCGGATCACGGTCCTGGGTTAGAATGTCCGTACAGCCAGGGTGGTATCCCACCAGCGCCTCCACCGAAGCTAGCGCTCCGGCTTCTCAGGCTCCCACCTATCCTGTACAAGCTGTACCAACATTCAATATCAGGCTACAGTAAAGCTCCACGGGGTCTTTCCGTCCTGTCGCGGGTAATGCGCATCTTCACGCATAGTATAATTTCACCGGGTCTCTCGTTGAGACAGTGCCCAAGTCGTTGCACCTTTCGTGCGGGTCGGAACTTACCCGACAAGGAATTTCGCTACCTTAGGACCGTTATAGTTACGGCCGCCGTTTACTGGGGCTTCGGTTCAACGCTTCGCCTTACGGCTAACGCATCCCCTTAACCTTCCAGCACCGGGCAGGTGTCAGCCCCTATACTTCGCCTTACGGCTTCGCAGAGACCTGTGTTTTTGGTAAACAGTCGCTTGGGCCTTTTCACTGCGGCTCCTCGGCAGAGGAGCACCCCTTCTCCCGAAGTTACGGGGTCATTTTGCCGAGTTCCTTAACGAGAGTTCTCCCGCTCACCTTAGGATTCTCTCCTCGCCTACCTGTGTTGGTTTGCGGTACGGGCGCCATCCTTCCTCGCTAGAGGCTTTTCTTGGCAGTGTGAAATCCGGAGCTTCGGTACTCAATTTCCCTCCCCATCACAGCTCGACGTTGCCGGACGGATTTTCCTATTCCGACCGTCTTGCTGCTTGGACGCACGCTTCCAATGGTGCGCTCTCCTTATCCTCCTGCGTCCCCCCATCACTCAAATGGAAGGAAGGCGGTACAGGAATATCCACCTGTTGTCCATCGCCTACGCCTTTCGGCCTCGGCTTAGGTCCCGACTAACCCTGAGAGGACGAGCCTTCCTCAGGAAACCTTAGGCTTTCGGTGAAAGAGATTCTCACTCTTTTTTCGCTACTCATACCGGCATTCTCACTTCTAAGCGCTCCACCAGTCCTTACGGTCTGACTTCACAGCCCTTAGAACGCTCTCCTACCATTGATCCATCCGGATCAATCCGCAGCTTCGGTGGTGTGTTTAGCCCCGGTATATTTTCGGCGCGGAGTCACTCGACCAGTGAGCTATTACGCACTCTTTGAATGGTGGCTGCTTCTAAGCCAACATCCTGGTTGTCTAAGCAACTCCACATCCTTTTCCACTTAACACACACTTAGGGACCTTAGCTGGCGGTCTGGGCTGTTTCCCTCTCGACCATGAACCTTATCACCCATGGTCTGACTCCCAGAACAAAGTCTCTGGCATTCGGAGTTTGACTGAATTCGGTAACCCGGTAGGG
>NZ_LT800499.1:4149826-4235394 GCF_900166625.1 Halobacillus massiliensis
TAAAAGATAAGTCATCGATTGATTAGTATCTGTCAGCTCCACGTGTCACCACGCGTCCACTTCAGACCTATCGACCTCATCGTCTCTGAGGAATCTTACTAACTTATAGTTAGGGGAAATCTCATCTCAAGGGGGGCTTCATGCTTAGATGCTTTCAGCACTTATCCCGTCCACACGTAGCTACCCAGCGATGCTCCTGGCGGAACAACTGGTACACCAGCGGTGTGTCCATCCCGGTCCTCTCGTACTAAGGACAGCTCCTTTCAGATTTCCAACGCCCACGACGGATAGGGACCGAACTGTCTCACGACGTTCTGAACCCAGCTCGCGTACCGCTTTAATGGGCGAACAGCCCAACCCTTGGGACCGACTACAGCCCCAGGATGCGATGAGCCGACATCGAGGTGCCAAACCTCCCCGTCGATGTGGACTCTTGGGGGAGATAAGCCTGTTATCCCCGGGGTAGCTTTTATCCGTTGAGCGACGGCCCTTCCATACGGTACCGCCGGATCACTAAGCCCGACTTTCGTCCCTGCTCGACTTGTAGGTCTCGCAGTCAAGCTCCCTTGTGCCTTTACACTCTGCGAATGATTTCCAACCATTCTGAGGGAACCTTTGGGCGCCTCCGTTACTCTTTGGGAGGCGACCGCCCCAGTCAAACTGCCCACCTGACACTGTCTCCGGACCGGATCACGGTCCTGGGTTAGAATGTCCGTACAGCCAGGGTGGTATCCCACCAGCGCCTCCACCGAAGCTAGCGCTCCGGCTTCTCAGGCTCCCACCTATCCTGTACAAGCTGTACCAACATTCAATATCAGGCTACAGTAAAGCTCCACGGGGTCTTTCCGTCCTGTCGCGGGTAATGCGCATCTTCACGCATAGTATAATTTCACCGGGTCTCTCGTTGAGACAGTGCCCAAGTCGTTGCACCTTTCGTGCGGGTCGGAACTTACCCGACAAGGAATTTCGCTACCTTAGGACCGTTATAGTTACGGCCGCCGTTTACTGGGGCTTCGGTTCAACGCTTCGCCTTACGGCTAACGCATCCCCTTAACCTTCCAGCACCGGGCAGGTGTCAGCCCCTATACTTCGCCTTACGGCTTCGCAGAGACCTGTGTTTTTGGTAAACAGTCGCTTGGGCCTTTTCACTGCGGCTCCTCGGCAGAGGAGCACCCCTTCTCCCGAAGTTACGGGGTCATTTTGCCGAGTTCCTTAACGAGAGTTCTCCCGCTCACCTTAGGATTCTCTCCTCGCCTACCTGTGTTGGTTTGCGGTACGGGCGCCATCCTTCCTCGCTAGAGGCTTTTCTTGGCAGTGTGAAATCCGGAGCTTCGGTACTCAATTTCCCTCCCCATCACAGCTCGACGTTGCCGGACGGATTTTCCTATTCCGACCGTCTTGCTGCTTGGACGCACGCTTCCAATGGTGCGCTCTCCTTATCCTCCTGCGTCCCCCCATCACTCAAATGGAAGGAAGGCGGTACAGGAATATCCACCTGTTGTCCATCGCCTACGCCTTTCGGCCTCGGCTTAGGTCCCGACTAACCCTGAGAGGACGAGCCTTCCTCAGGAAACCTTAGGCTTTCGGTGAAAGAGATTCTCACTCTTTTTTCGCTACTCATACCGGCATTCTCACTTCTAAGCGCTCCACCAGTCCTTACGGTCTGACTTCACAGCCCTTAGAACGCTCTCCTACCATTGATCCATCCGGATCAATCCGCAGCTTCGGTGGTGTGTTTAGCCCCGGTATATTTTCGGCGCGGAGTCACTCGACCAGTGAGCTATTACGCACTCTTTGAATGGTGGCTGCTTCTAAGCCAACATCCTGGTTGTCTAAGCAACTCCACATCCTTTTCCACTTAACACACACTTAGGGACCTTAGCTGGCGGTCTGGGCTGTTTCCCTCTCGACCATGAACCTTATCACCCATGGTCTGACTCCCAGAACAAAGTCTCTGGCATTCGGAGTTTGACTGAATTCGGTAACCCGGTAGGGGCCCCTCGTCCAATCAGTGCTCTACCTCCAGGACTTTCTATTCTGAGGCTAGCCCTAAAGCTATTTCGGAGAGAACCAGCTATCTCCGTGTTCGATTGGCATTTCACCCCTACCCACACCTCATCCCCGCAATTTTCAACTTGCGTGGGTTCGGGCCTCCAGTCAGTGTTACCTGACCTTCACCCTGGACATGGGTAGATCACACGGTTTCGGGTCTACGACCGCATACTATATTCGCCCTATTCAGACTCGCTTTCGCTGCGGCTCCGCTTCTCATCAGCTTAACCTTGCATACGGTCGTAACTCGCCGGTTCATTCTACAAAAGGCACGCCGTCACCCATCAATGGGCTCCGACTACTTGTAGGCACACGGTTTCAGGATCTCTTTCACTCCCCTTCCGGGGTGCTTTTCACCTTTCCCTCACGGTACTGGTTCGCTATCGGTCACTAGGGAGTATTTAGCCTTGGGAGATGGTCCTCCCGGATTCCGACGGAATTCCTCGTGTTCCGCCGTACTCAGGATCCACTCCGGAGAAGAAAGGATGTCGATTACGGGGCTGTTACCCTCTCTGGCGGATCTTTCCAGATCGCTTCGTCTATCCTCTCTCTTTGTAACTCCAAAGGAGTGTCCTACAACCCCAGAAAGCAAGCTTTCTGGTTTGGGCTGATTCCGTTTCGCTCGCCGCTACTTGGGAAATCGCATTTGCTTTCTCTTCCTCCGGGTAATGAGATGTTTCAGTTCCCCGGGTCTGCCGTCCAACGCCTATGTATTCAGCGAAGGATGCTGTTCCATTACGAACAGCGGGTTTCCCCATTCGGAAATCCTGGGATCCAAGCTTACTTACAGCTCCCCCAGGCATATCGGTGTTAGTCCCGTCCTTCATCGGCTCCTAGTGCCAAGGCATCCACCGTGCGCCCTTATTCACTTAACTTTCATCTTCGTGAAAAGACTTTTTCTTACGTTGGTTTGATGTCTTGTCATATCTTATCCAGTTTTCAAGGTTCACAACTAAAGGAATAGTTGATTTTAAAACACAAAAATGAATTCTTTGTGTTTCAGATATTTTATGGTGGAGCCTAGCGGGATCGAACCGCTGACCTCCTGCGTGCAAAGCAGGCGCTCTCCCAGCTGAGCTAAGGCCCCGTTTTATTGAAAGAATGGTGGGCCTGAGTGGACTCGAACCACCGACCTCACGCTTATCAGGCGTGCGCTCTAACCAGCTGAGCTACAGGCCCATTCAACCAATATTTATGGTATTTGATCTCTCAAAACTGAACAACCAATCCAGTACGTTTTCCGAAGGAAACGGCGAAAACGCCGCTCCTTATATCCTTAGAAAGGAGGTGATCCAGCCGCACCTTCCGATACGGCTACCTTGTTACGACTTCACCCCAATCATTGGCCCCACCTTCGGCGGCTGGCTCCATAAAGGTTACCTCACCGACTTCGGGTGTTGCCAACTCTCGTGGTGTGACGGGCGGTGTGTACAAGGCCCGGGAACGTATTCACCGCGGCATTCTGATCCGCGATTACTAGCGATTCCGGCTTCATGCAGGCGAGTTGCAGCCTGCAATCCGAACTGAGAATGGTTTTATGGGATTTGCTACACCTCGCGGCTTCGCTGCCCTTTGTACCATCCATTGTAGCACGTGTGTAGCCCAGGTCATAAGGGGCATGATGATTTGACGTCATCCCCGCCTTCCTCCGGTTTGTCACCGGCAGTCACCTTAGAGTGCCCAACTGAATGCTGGCAACTAAGATTAGGGGTTGCGCTCGTTGCGGGACTTAACCCAACATCTCACGACACGAGCTGACGACAACCATGCACCACCTGTCACTTGGTCCCCGAAGGGAAGACCCTATCTCTAGGGCGGTCCAAGGATGTCAAGACCTGGTAAGGTTCTTCGCGTTGCTTCGAATTAAACCACATGCTCCACCGCTTGTGCGGGCCCCCGTCAATTCCTTTGAGTTTCAGCCTTGCGGCCGTACTCCCCAGGCGGAGTGCTTAATGCGTTAACTTCAGCACTAAGGGGTGGAAGCCCCCTAACACCTAGCACTCATCGTTTACGGCGTGGACTACCAGGGTATCTAATCCTGTTTGCTACCCACGCTTTCGCACCTCAGCGTCAGAAACAGACCAGAGAGTCGCCTTCGCCACTGGTGTTCCTCCACATATCTACGCATTTCACCGCTACACGTGGAATTCCACTCTCCTCTTCTGTCCTCAAGTTCCCCAGTTTCCAATGACCCTCCACGGTTGAGCCGTGGGCTTTCACATCAGACTTAAGGAACCGCCTGCGCGCGCTTTACGCCCAATAATTCCGGACAACGCTTGCCCCCTACGTATTACCGCGGCTGCTGGCACGTAGTTAGCCGGGGCTTTCTCGTGAGGTACCGTCAAGGTACCGCTCTATTCGCACGGTACTTGTTCTTCCCTCACAACAGAACTTTACGATCCGAAAACCTTCATCGTTCACGCGGCGTTGCTCCGTCAGACTTTCGTCCATTGCGGAAGATTCCCTACTGCTGCCTCCCGTAGGAGTCTGGGCCGTGTCTCAGTCCCAGTGTGGCCGATCACCCTCTCAGGTCGGCTACGCATCGTCGCCTTGGTGAGCCGTTACCTCACCAACTAGCTAATGCGCCGCGGGCCCATCTGTAAGTGATAGCCAAAGGCCATCTTTTACTCTTTCCTCATGAGAGAGAAGAGGTTATCCGGCATTAGCCCCGGTTTCCCGGGGTTATTCCGGTCTTACAGGCAGGTTGCCCACGTGTTACTCACCCGTCCGCCGCTCATTCCACTAACGTCACCCCCGAAGGGGATCGGTTAGCTTCCTGCGCTCGACTTGCATGTATTAGGCACGCCGCCAGCGTTCGTCCTGAGCCAGGATCAAACTCTCCAAAAAGTAGTTTGACTTGCTCATTTGCACACCGAATGTGCTTCTTAAAAAATTCGATCTATATAATATAGAAAGAAATGTTTTGACGTACTGGTTGGTTCGTTCAGTTTTCAAAGATCAAATTGTCTTAATGGTGGGCCTGAGTGGACTCGAACCACCGACCTCACGCTTATCAGGCGTGCGCTCTAACCAGCTGAGCTACAGGCCCCAATATCACATCTAGTAAATAATGGAGCGGGTGAAGGGAATCGAACCCTCATCATCAGCTTGGAAGGCTGAGGTTTTACCACTAAACTACACCCGCATATAAAGTTTAATTGATAAGTAGATTTTTTAGCATCGATAGAACTCTCATGGTCGGGAAGACAGGATTCGAACCTGCGACCCCTTGGTCCCAAACCAAGTGCTCTACCAAGCTGAGCTACTTCCCGTAAGTAAATGGCGCGCCCGAGAGGAGTCGAACCCCTAACCTTCTGATCCGTAGTCAGACGCTCTATCCAATTGAGCTACGGGCGCAAAACATATTATGGTGCCGAGGGCCGGACTCGAACCGGCACGGTGGAAACCCACCGCAGGATTTTAAGTCCTGTGCGTCTGCCAATTCCGCCACCCCGGCACGACACTTGCTAGTAAGGTTTGTATCTTATATCACGGTTGTAAGTAAAATGGAGCGGAAGACGGGATTCGAACCCGCGACCCCCACCTTGGCAAGGTGGTGTTCTACCACTGAACTACTTCCGCGTAAAATGCGGGTGGAGGGACTTGAACCCCCACGCCGTGAAGCACTAGATCCTAAATCTAGCGTGTCTGCCAATTCCACCACACCCGCTAATAAATGGTGAGCCATGGAGGGCTCGAACCTCCGACCCTCTGATTAAAAGTCAGATGCTCTACCAACTGAGCTAATGGCTCTTAACGAAAAACAAGGACTAAATGGTGCCGGCCAGAGGACTTGAACCCCCAACCTACTGATTACAAGTCAGTTGCTCTACCAATTGAGCTAGGCCGGCAAAATGGTGGAGGATGCAGGGCTCGAACCTGCGACCCCTTGCTTGTAAGGCAAGTGCTCTCCCAGCTGAGCTAATCCTCCGGATTATGTAAGGTATGGCAGCGTCCTACTCTCACGGGGGTAAACCCGACTACCATCGGCGCTGAAGAGCTTAACTGCTGTGTTCGGCATGGGAACAGGTGTGACCTCTTCGCTATCGCCACCAAACCTTATTTTTTAGGGACAAGATATATTATATTGTCCTTTTGGGAAAATATCAAGGGTTTTTAAAAACTTTTTAAATAAACCCTCAAAACTGGATAAGACTGCTTTCTATCAAACCACGAAAGAATTAAAAGATAAGTCATCGATTGATTAGTATCTGTCAGCTCCACGTGTCACCACGCGTCCACTTCAGACCTATCGACCTCATCGTCTCTGAGGAATCTTACTAACTTATAGTTAGGGGAAATCTCATCTCAAGGGGGGCTTCATGCTTAGATGCTTTCAGCACTTATCCCGTCCACACGTAGCTACCCAGCGATGCTCCTGGCGGAACAACTGGTACACCAGCGGTGTGTCCATCCCGGTCCTCTCGTACTAAGGACAGCTCCTTTCAGATTTCCAACGCCCACGACGGATAGGGACCGAACTGTCTCACGACGTTCTGAACCCAGCTCGCGTACCGCTTTAATGGGCGAACAGCCCAACCCTTGGGACCGACTACAGCCCCAGGATGCGATGAGCCGACATCGAGGTGCCAAACCTCCCCGTCGATGTGGACTCTTGGGGGAGATAAGCCTGTTATCCCCGGGGTAGCTTTTATCCGTTGAGCGACGGCCCTTCCATACGGTACCGCCGGATCACTAAGCCCGACTTTCGTCCCTGCTCGACTTGTAGGTCTCGCAGTCAAGCTCCCTTGTGCCTTTACACTCTGCGAATGATTTCCAACCATTCTGAGGGAACCTTTGGGCGCCTCCGTTACTCTTTGGGAGGCGACCGCCCCAGTCAAACTGCCCACCTGACACTGTCTCCGGACCGGATCACGGTCCTGGGTTAGAATGTCCGTACAGCCAGGGTGGTATCCCACCAGCGCCTCCACCGAAGCTAGCGCTCCGGCTTCTCAGGCTCCCACCTATCCTGTACAAGCTGTACCAACATTCAATATCAGGCTACAGTAAAGCTCCACGGGGTCTTTCCGTCCTGTCGCGGGTAATGCGCATCTTCACGCATAGTATAATTTCACCGGGTCTCTCGTTGAGACAGTGCCCAAGTCGTTGCACCTTTCGTGCGGGTCGGAACTTACCCGACAAGGAATTTCGCTACCTTAGGACCGTTATAGTTACGGCCGCCGTTTACTGGGGCTTCGGTTCAACGCTTCGCCTTACGGCTAACGCATCCCCTTAACCTTCCAGCACCGGGCAGGTGTCAGCCCCTATACTTCGCCTTACGGCTTCGCAGAGACCTGTGTTTTTGGTAAACAGTCGCTTGGGCCTTTTCACTGCGGCTCCTCGGCAGAGGAGCACCCCTTCTCCCGAAGTTACGGGGTCATTTTGCCGAGTTCCTTAACGAGAGTTCTCCCGCTCACCTTAGGATTCTCTCCTCGCCTACCTGTGTTGGTTTGCGGTACGGGCGCCATCCTTCCTCGCTAGAGGCTTTTCTTGGCAGTGTGAAATCCGGAGCTTCGGTACTCAATTTCCCTCCCCATCACAGCTCGACGTTGCCGGACGGATTTTCCTATTCCGACCGTCTTGCTGCTTGGACGCACGCTTCCAATGGTGCGCTCTCCTTATCCTCCTGCGTCCCCCCATCACTCAAATGGAAGGAAGGCGGTACAGGAATATCCACCTGTTGTCCATCGCCTACGCCTTTCGGCCTCGGCTTAGGTCCCGACTAACCCTGAGAGGACGAGCCTTCCTCAGGAAACCTTAGGCTTTCGGTGAAAGAGATTCTCACTCTTTTTTCGCTACTCATACCGGCATTCTCACTTCTAAGCGCTCCACCAGTCCTTACGGTCTGACTTCACAGCCCTTAGAACGCTCTCCTACCATTGATCCATCCGGATCAATCCGCAGCTTCGGTGGTGTGTTTAGCCCCGGTATATTTTCGGCGCGGAGTCACTCGACCAGTGAGCTATTACGCACTCTTTGAATGGTGGCTGCTTCTAAGCCAACATCCTGGTTGTCTAAGCAACTCCACATCCTTTTCCACTTAACACACACTTAGGGACCTTAGCTGGCGGTCTGGGCTGTTTCCCTCTCGACCATGAACCTTATCACCCATGGTCTGACTCCCAGAACAAAGTCTCTGGCATTCGGAGTTTGACTGAATTCGGTAACCCGGTAGGGGCCCCTCGTCCAATCAGTGCTCTACCTCCAGGACTTTCTATTCTGAGGCTAGCCCTAAAGCTATTTCGGAGAGAACCAGCTATCTCCGTGTTCGATTGGCATTTCACCCCTACCCACACCTCATCCCCGCAATTTTCAACTTGCGTGGGTTCGGGCCTCCAGTCAGTGTTACCTGACCTTCACCCTGGACATGGGTAGATCACACGGTTTCGGGTCTACGACCGCATACTATATTCGCCCTATTCAGACTCGCTTTCGCTGCGGCTCCGCTTCTCATCAGCTTAACCTTGCATACGGTCGTAACTCGCCGGTTCATTCTACAAAAGGCACGCCGTCACCCATCAATGGGCTCCGACTACTTGTAGGCACACGGTTTCAGGATCTCTTTCACTCCCCTTCCGGGGTGCTTTTCACCTTTCCCTCACGGTACTGGTTCGCTATCGGTCACTAGGGAGTATTTAGCCTTGGGAGATGGTCCTCCCGGATTCCGACGGAATTCCTCGTGTTCCGCCGTACTCAGGATCCACTCCGGAGAAGAAAGGATGTCGATTACGGGGCTGTTACCCTCTCTGGCGGATCTTTCCAGATCGCTTCGTCTATCCTCTCTCTTTGTAACTCCAAAGGAGTGTCCTACAACCCCAGAAAGCAAGCTTTCTGGTTTGGGCTGATTCCGTTTCGCTCGCCGCTACTTGGGAAATCGCATTTGCTTTCTCTTCCTCCGGGTAATGAGATGTTTCAGTTCCCCGGGTCTGCCGTCCAACGCCTATGTATTCAGCGAAGGATGCTGTTCCATTACGAACAGCGGGTTTCCCCATTCGGAAATCCTGGGATCCAAGCTTACTTACAGCTCCCCCAGGCATATCGGTGTTAGTCCCGTCCTTCATCGGCTCCTAGTGCCAAGGCATCCACCGTGCGCCCTTATTCACTTAACTTTCATCTTCGTGAAAAGACTTTTTCTTACGTTGGTTTGATGTCTTGTCATATCTTATCCAGTTTTCAAGGTTCACAAGTTTGAGAGTTTGATCTCTCAAAACTGAACAACCAACCAGTACGTTTTCCGAAGGAAACGGCGCAAACGCCGCTCCTTATATCCTTAGAAAGGAGGTGATCCAGCCGCACCTTCCGATACGGCTACCTTGTTACGACTTCACCCCAATCATTGGCCCCACCTTCGGCGGCTGGCTCCATAAAGGTTACCTCACCGACTTCGGGTGTTGCCAACTCTCGTGGTGTGACGGGCGGTGTGTACAAGGCCCGGGAACGTATTCACCGCGGCATTCTGATCCGCGATTACTAGCGATTCCGGCTTCATGCAGGCGAGTTGCAGCCTGCAATCCGAACTGAGAATGGTTTTATGGGATTTGCTACACCTCGCGGCTTCGCTGCCCTTTGTACCATCCATTGTAGCACGTGTGTAGCCCAGGTCATAAGGGGCATGATGATTTGACGTCATCCCCGCCTTCCTCCGGTTTGTCACCGGCAGTCACCTTAGAGTGCCCAACTGAATGCTGGCAACTAAGATTAGGGGTTGCGCTCGTTGCGGGACTTAACCCAACATCTCACGACACGAGCTGACGACAACCATGCACCACCTGTCACTTGGTCCCCGAAGGGAAGACCCTATCTCTAGGGCGGTCCAAGGATGTCAAGACCTGGTAAGGTTCTTCGCGTTGCTTCGAATTAAACCACATGCTCCACCGCTTGTGCGGGCCCCCGTCAATTCCTTTGAGTTTCAGCCTTGCGGCCGTACTCCCCAGGCGGAGTGCTTAATGCGTTAACTTCAGCACTAAGGGGTGGAAGCCCCCTAACACCTAGCACTCATCGTTTACGGCGTGGACTACCAGGGTATCTAATCCTGTTTGCTACCCACGCTTTCGCACCTCAGCGTCAGAAACAGACCAGAGAGTCGCCTTCGCCACTGGTGTTCCTCCACATATCTACGCATTTCACCGCTACACGTGGAATTCCACTCTCCTCTTCTGTCCTCAAGTTCCCCAGTTTCCAATGACCCTCCACGGTTGAGCCGTGGGCTTTCACATCAGACTTAAGGAACCGCCTGCGCGCGCTTTACGCCCAATAATTCCGGACAACGCTTGCCCCCTACGTATTACCGCGGCTGCTGGCACGTAGTTAGCCGGGGCTTTCTCGTGAGGTACCGTCAAGGTACCGCTCTATTCGCACGGTACTTGTTCTTCCCTCACAACAGAACTTTACGATCCGAAAACCTTCATCGTTCACGCGGCGTTGCTCCGTCAGACTTTCGTCCATTGCGGAAGATTCCCTACTGCTGCCTCCCGTAGGAGTCTGGGCCGTGTCTCAGTCCCAGTGTGGCCGATCACCCTCTCAGGTCGGCTACGCATCGTCGCCTTGGTGAGCCGTTACCTCACCAACTAGCTAATGCGCCGCGGGCCCATCTGTAAGTGATAGCCAAAGGCCATCTTTTACTCTTTCCTCATGAGAGAGAAGAGGTTATCCGGCATTAGCCCCGGTTTCCCGGGGTTATTCCGGTCTTACAGGCAGGTTGCCCACGTGTTACTCACCCGTCCGCCGCTCATTCCACTAACGTCACCCCCGATGGGGATCGGTTAGCTTCCTGCGCTCGACTTGCATGTATTAGGCACGCCGCCAGCGTTCGTCCTGAGCCAGGATCAAACTCTCCAAAAAGTAGTTTGACTTGCTCATTTGCACACCGAATGTGCTTCTTAAAAAATTCGATCTATATAATATAGAAAGAAATGTTTTGACGTACTGGTTGGTTCGTTCAGTTTTCAAAGATCAAATTGTCTTAATGGTGGGCCTGAGTGGACTCGAACCACCGACCTCACGCTTATCAGGCGTGCGCTCTAACCAGCTGAGCTACAGGCCCCAATATCACATCTAGTAAATAATGGAGCGGGTGAAGGGAATCGAACCCTCATCATCAGCTTGGAAGGCTGAGGTTTTACCACTAAACTACACCCGCATATAAAGTTTAATTGATAAGTAGATTTTTTAGCATCGATAGAACTCTCATGGTCGGGAAGACAGGATTCGAACCTGCGACCCCTTGGTCCCAAACCAAGTGCTCTACCAAGCTGAGCTACTTCCCGTAAGTAAATGGCGCGCCCGAGAGGAGTCGAACCCCTAACCTTCTGATCCGTAGTCAGACGCTCTATCCAATTGAGCTACGGGCGCAAAACATATTATGGTGCCGAGGGCCGGACTCGAACCGGCACGGTGGAAACCCACCGCAGGATTTTAAGTCCTGTGCGTCTGCCAATTCCGCCACCCCGGCACGACACTTGCTAGTAAGGTTTGTATCTTATATCACGGTTGTAAGTAAAATGGAGCGGAAGACGGGATTCGAACCCGCGACCCCCACCTTGGCAAGGTGGTGTTCTACCACTGAACTACTTCCGCGTAAAATGCGGGTGGAGGGACTTGAACCCCCACGCCGTGAAGCACTAGATCCTAAATCTAGCGTGTCTGCCAATTCCACCACACCCGCTAATAAATGGTGAGCCATGGAGGGCTCGAACCTCCGACCCTCTGATTAAAAGTCAGATGCTCTACCAACTGAGCTAATGGCTCTTAACGAAAAACAAGGACTAAATGGTGCCGGCCAGAGGACTTGAACCCCCAACCTACTGATTACAAGTCAGTTGCTCTACCAATTGAGCTAGGCCGGCAAAATGGTGGAGGATGCAGGGCTCGAACCTGCGACCCCTTGCTTGTAAGGCAAGTGCTCTCCCAGCTGAGCTAATCCTCCGGATTATGTAAGGTATGGCAGCGTCCTACTCTCACGGGGGTAAACCCGACTACCATCGGCGCTGAAGAGCTTAACTGCTGTGTTCGGCATGGGAACAGGTGTGACCTCTTCGCTATCGCCACCAAACCTTATTTTTTAGGGACAAGATATATTATATTGTCCTTTTGGGAAAATATCAAGGGTTTTTAAAAACTTTTTAAATAAACCCTCAAAACTGGATAAGACTGCTTTCTATCAAACCACGAAAGAATTAAAAGATAAGTCATCGATTGATTAGTATCTGTCAGCTCCACGTGTCACCACGCGTCCACTTCAGACCTATCGACCTCATCGTCTCTGAGGAATCTTACTAACTTATAGTTAGGGGAAATCTCATCTCAAGGGGGGCTTCATGCTTAGATGCTTTCAGCACTTATCCCGTCCACACGTAGCTACCCAGCGATGCTCCTGGCGGAACAACTGGTACACCAGCGGTGTGTCCATCCCGGTCCTCTCGTACTAAGGACAGCTCCTTTCAGATTTCCAACGCCCACGACGGATAGGGACCGAACTGTCTCACGACGTTCTGAACCCAGCTCGCGTACCGCTTTAATGGGCGAACAGCCCAACCCTTGGGACCGACTACAGCCCCAGGATGCGATGAGCCGACATCGAGGTGCCAAACCTCCCCGTCGATGTGGACTCTTGGGGGAGATAAGCCTGTTATCCCCGGGGTAGCTTTTATCCGTTGAGCGACGGCCCTTCCATACGGTACCGCCGGATCACTAAGCCCGACTTTCGTCCCTGCTCGACTTGTAGGTCTCGCAGTCAAGCTCCCTTGTGCCTTTACACTCTGCGAATGATTTCCAACCATTCTGAGGGAACCTTTGGGCGCCTCCGTTACTCTTTGGGAGGCGACCGCCCCAGTCAAACTGCCCACCTGACACTGTCTCCGGACCGGATCACGGTCCTGGGTTAGAATGTCCGTACAGCCAGGGTGGTATCCCACCAGCGCCTCCACCGAAGCTAGCGCTCCGGCTTCTCAGGCTCCCACCTATCCTGTACAAGCTGTACCAACATTCAATATCAGGCTACAGTAAAGCTCCACGGGGTCTTTCCGTCCTGTCGCGGGTAATGCGCATCTTCACGCATAGTATAATTTCACCGGGTCTCTCGTTGAGACAGTGCCCAAGTCGTTGCACCTTTCGTGCGGGTCGGAACTTACCCGACAAGGAATTTCGCTACCTTAGGACCGTTATAGTTACGGCCGCCGTTTACTGGGGCTTCGGTTCAACGCTTCGCCTTACGGCTAACGCATCCCCTTAACCTTCCAGCACCGGGCAGGTGTCAGCCCCTATACTTCGCCTTACGGCTTCGCAGAGACCTGTGTTTTTGGTAAACAGTCGCTTGGGCCTTTTCACTGCGGCTCCTCGGCAGAGGAGCACCCCTTCTCCCGAAGTTACGGGGTCATTTTGCCGAGTTCCTTAACGAGAGTTCTCCCGCTCACCTTAGGATTCTCTCCTCGCCTACCTGTGTTGGTTTGCGGTACGGGCGCCATCCTTCCTCGCTAGAGGCTTTTCTTGGCAGTGTGAAATCCGGAGCTTCGGTACTCAATTTCCCTCCCCATCACAGCTCGACGTTGCCGGACGGATTTTCCTATTCCGACCGTCTTGCTGCTTGGACGCACGCTTCCAATGGTGCGCTCTCCTTATCCTCCTGCGTCCCCCCATCACTCAAATGGAAGGAAGGCGGTACAGGAATATCCACCTGTTGTCCATCGCCTACGCCTTTCGGCCTCGGCTTAGGTCCCGACTAACCCTGAGAGGACGAGCCTTCCTCAGGAAACCTTAGGCTTTCGGTGAAAGAGATTCTCACTCTTTTTTCGCTACTCATACCGGCATTCTCACTTCTAAGCGCTCCACCAGTCCTTACGGTCTGACTTCACAGCCCTTAGAACGCTCTCCTACCATTGATCCATCCGGATCAATCCGCAGCTTCGGTGGTGTGTTTAGCCCCGGTATATTTTCGGCGCGGAGTCACTCGACCAGTGAGCTATTACGCACTCTTTGAATGGTGGCTGCTTCTAAGCCAACATCCTGGTTGTCTAAGCAACTCCACATCCTTTTCCACTTAACACACACTTAGGGACCTTAGCTGGCGGTCTGGGCTGTTTCCCTCTCGACCATGAACCTTATCACCCATGGTCTGACTCCCAGAACAAAGTCTCTGGCATTCGGAGTTTGACTGAATTCGGTAACCCGGTAGGGGCCCCTCGTCCAATCAGTGCTCTACCTCCAGGACTTTCTATTCTGAGGCTAGCCCTAAAGCTATTTCGGAGAGAACCAGCTATCTCCGTGTTCGATTGGCATTTCACCCCTACCCACACCTCATCCCCGCAATTTTCAACTTGCGTGGGTTCGGGCCTCCAGTCAGTGTTACCTGACCTTCACCCTGGACATGGGTAGATCACACGGTTTCGGGTCTACGACCGCATACTATATTCGCCCTATTCAGACTCGCTTTCGCTGCGGCTCCGCTTCTCATCAGCTTAACCTTGCATACGGTCGTAACTCGCCGGTTCATTCTACAAAAGGCACGCCGTCACCCATCAATGGGCTCCGACTACTTGTAGGCACACGGTTTCAGGATCTCTTTCACTCCCCTTCCGGGGTGCTTTTCACCTTTCCCTCACGGTACTGGTTCGCTATCGGTCACTAGGGAGTATTTAGCCTTGGGAGATGGTCCTCCCGGATTCCGACGGAATTCCTCGTGTTCCGCCGTACTCAGGATCCACTCCGGAGAAGAAAGGATGTCGATTACGGGGCTGTTACCCTCTCTGGCGGATCTTTCCAGATCGCTTCGTCTATCCTCTCTCTTTGTAACTCCAAAGGAGTGTCCTACAACCCCAGAAAGCAAGCTTTCTGGTTTGGGCTGATTCCGTTTCGCTCGCCGCTACTTGGGAAATCGCATTTGCTTTCTCTTCCTCCGGGTAATGAGATGTTTCAGTTCCCCGGGTCTGCCGTCCAACGCCTATGTATTCAGCGAAGGATGCTGTTCCATTACGAACAGCGGGTTTCCCCATTCGGAAATCCTGGGATCCAAGCTTACTTACAGCTCCCCCAGGCATATCGGTGTTAGTCCCGTCCTTCATCGGCTCCTAGTGCCAAGGCATCCACCGTGCGCCCTTATTCACTTAACTTTCATCTTCGTGAAAAGACTTTTTCTTACGTTGGTTTGATGTCTTGTCATATCTTATCCAGTTTTCAAGGTTCACAAGTTTGAGAGTTTGATCTCTCAAAACTGAACAACCAACCAGTACGTTTTCCGAAGGAAACGGCGCAAACGCCGCTCCTTATATCCTTAGAAAGGAGGTGATCCAGCCGCACCTTCCGATACGGCTACCTTGTTACGACTTCACCCCAATCATTGGCCCCACCTTCGGCGGCTGGCTCCATAAAGGTTACCTCACCGACTTCGGGTGTTGCCAACTCTCGTGGTGTGACGGGCGGTGTGTACAAGGCCCGGGAACGTATTCACCGCGGCATTCTGATCCGCGATTACTAGCGATTCCGGCTTCATGCAGGCGAGTTGCAGCCTGCAATCCGAACTGAGAATGGTTTTATGGGATTTGCTACACCTCGCGGCTTCGCTGCCCTTTGTACCATCCATTGTAGCACGTGTGTAGCCCAGGTCATAAGGGGCATGATGATTTGACGTCATCCCCGCCTTCCTCCGGTTTGTCACCGGCAGTCACCTTAGAGTGCCCAACTGAATGCTGGCAACTAAGATTAGGGGTTGCGCTCGTTGCGGGACTTAACCCAACATCTCACGACACGAGCTGACGACAACCATGCACCACCTGTCACTTGGTCCCCGAAGGGAAGACCCTATCTCTAGGGCGGTCCAAGGATGTCAAGACCTGGTAAGGTTCTTCGCGTTGCTTCGAATTAAACCACATGCTCCACCGCTTGTGCGGGCCCCCGTCAATTCCTTTGAGTTTCAGCCTTGCGGCCGTACTCCCCAGGCGGAGTGCTTAATGCGTTAACTTCAGCACTAAGGGGTGGAAGCCCCCTAACACCTAGCACTCATCGTTTACGGCGTGGACTACCAGGGTATCTAATCCTGTTTGCTACCCACGCTTTCGCACCTCAGCGTCAGAAACAGACCAGAGAGTCGCCTTCGCCACTGGTGTTCCTCCACATATCTACGCATTTCACCGCTACACGTGGAATTCCACTCTCCTCTTCTGTCCTCAAGTTCCCCAGTTTCCAATGACCCTCCACGGTTGAGCCGTGGGCTTTCACATCAGACTTAAGGAACCGCCTGCGCGCGCTTTACGCCCAATAATTCCGGACAACGCTTGCCCCCTACGTATTACCGCGGCTGCTGGCACGTAGTTAGCCGGGGCTTTCTCGTGAGGTACCGTCAAGGTACCGCTCTATTCGCACGGTACTTGTTCTTCCCTCACAACAGAACTTTACGATCCGAAAACCTTCATCGTTCACGCGGCGTTGCTCCGTCAGACTTTCGTCCATTGCGGAAGATTCCCTACTGCTGCCTCCCGTAGGAGTCTGGGCCGTGTCTCAGTCCCAGTGTGGCCGATCACCCTCTCAGGTCGGCTACGCATCGTCGCCTTGGTGAGCCGTTACCTCACCAACTAGCTAATGCGCCGCGGGCCCATCTGTAAGTGATAGCCAAAGGCCATCTTTTACTCTTTCCTCATGAGAGAGAAGAGGTTATCCGGCATTAGCCCCGGTTTCCCGGGGTTATTCCGGTCTTACAGGCAGGTTGCCCACGTGTTACTCACCCGTCCGCCGCTCATTCCACTAACGTCACCCCCGAAGGGGATCGGTTAGCTTCCTGCGCTCGACTTGCATGTATTAGGCACGCCGCCAGCGTTCGTCCTGAGCCAGGATCAAACTCTCCAAAAAGTAGTTTGACTTGCTCATTTGCACACCGAATGTGCTTCTTAAAAAATTCGATCTATATAATATAGAAAGAAATGTTTTGACGTACTGGTTGATTCGTTCAGTTTTCAAAGATCAAATTGTTTCGATGTCTTTTTAGCGACAAGATCTAATTTATCATGGTTGCGTTAATATGTCAACGCTTTTTCAAAAGAAAAATTATTTCCTTGTCCAATTGGTGATCACTGTTTTGGGCGATCCCTTTCCTGACAACGATTAATAATATAGCACAGAAATAAAACATAGCGCAATACATTTTTGTAATTTTTTCAGGTTTTTTCTTTTTCCCTGCTTCATCCTGCTTTAAACCCATTCTTTTTTCCAAACAAAAGCCCGGGAAAATCCCGGGCTTTTGCTTAATAATGAATGCATAAAATTAGTTCTGTTTTTTCCTCTTGGGCATATAGTGTAAGCATTCCTCGCCGGAAGCAAACCTTCGGAAAAGGTGAAACAAAACTTCATACCTTTTTTCCATAGCGTTCTTAATTGAAGGATCAATTCGGTTATCCCCCAGGTCAAGAGTGATTTCTTCCATCTCCCGCCTTAGTAAGTACTCTATCTCTTGGTACTCCTGCTTTGTAATCATGAGACCATACATCCAAGACCCTCCCTAAATGTTCAAAAGCTTCTTCTTATTCTTACCCTTTTTTTCGGATTTATAGCATAGGTTGTCCTGTTTTTCATAGATATTAATCATATAGGTAAAAAAGGAGTGCGTTTAAGGTGAGGCTTAAAAACACACGGACAGGTCCAATCAAACGTTATGGAATCATTGTGATTATTGCGTTATTTTGTGCTGTTTTAATGTGGGTAGGTCAGCGCAGCCAGGTTTCCGTTTTCTCTAATAATGGGGAGCCGCGTGCTTTATCTCAAGGAAGCGATGCACACCCATTTATTTCCTTAACCTTTAACATCAGCTGGGGAAATAATAAAGTATATGACATTTTAAAATCATTGGAAGCCCACAAAGCAAAAGCAACGTTTTTTTTAAGTGGTGAATGGGCAGAACGGCATCCGGATATTGTAAAAGCGATTCACGAGGGAGAACACGAAATTGCGATGATGGGGTACACGTACGAATCCTATACGGATAAAGAAGCAGCTGACATACGTCAGGATATTCAAAAAGCTCAGGAAGCTTTCGAAAAGCTCGGTTTCGAAGATGTGCACTGGATCCGTCCGCCACACGGCAAATATAACGAAGAAGTATTAAAAGTAATTGAAGAGCAAAAGTTGGAGGCTATCCAGTGGAGTGTGAATCCAAGAGACTGGGAAAACCCAGGTACAAATCAGATCATTGATCAAGTGTTGAATCAGTCAGGCAAAGGGGATATCATTCTGCTTCACGCCTCGGATTCCGTAAAACAAACAGATAAAGCCCTTGAAGTCGTTCTGCCCGGTTTAAAACAGAAAGATCTTAAATTTGTCACTGTAACCGAACTCGTCAACGGAAGCCAGACAACTATCGATCAGGTCAACTAAAAAAAGAGCTGGCGACTCGCCAGCTCTTTGCTTATTTGATTCCAGCCTATTTAGCATTCGCCTGATTCCCATTTATCCTATGTAAAATCAACAGCTGATACGCATTACAAACAACAAGCGGAATAATCATCAACCATACATAGTCTGCGGATGCAGCCCGTAAAGCCGGCACCCATTCGACAGTGGTTACAACAACCATAAAAAATAAAGCCGGAACAAACGCCTGCCGGTTGGTTTCCTGTGCTTTTTTCCAGGCTGTCGCCATACCAATAGTCAGTAACGCGAAAGCAGATGCTACATAAGGCCATATAGAAACGCCCTCATCCGCGGCCTGATATCTAAAATAAATCAAATCGAAAATAGCAAAAACAATTAAAAAGACCTGAATGGCTACCCAGCTCCCTTTAAAGAGCCCTTTTCCAAATTGGTGAATTGTTAAATAAGCAAAGAAGCCCATCTGGCTGATGACGCTGAATATAAAACCTAACCCCGAAAAAAATAACAATAATCCAAGCAGTTCAACTATGTCGAACGGCTGCAAGACCGCTGCATAGGATTCACTCTTAATAATAAAACTGGATACTAATGTTAAAACACCGCCAATTAAAAGCGTTGTTAAAAACAGCCGTACCCATTTCCGACTATTCACGTTAATTCTCCCCCTGTTGGCTATTACTTCCCACACGTATTCTATCACGATTCCAGTGATTTTTCCTTAACGGCCTGCATATTTTTTGTGACATGTTGCATATTAAGCGTAAGGGATAACTTATGGAAAGGGGACATTCACATGTCCAGATTTCGAATCATTTGTCCCATTCTTCTCGTCATGCTCCTCGCAGCATGTAATGGCACTTCAAGCGCCAGCGAGCAAGCGGATTATGATACCACGAAGAATATGATGGTGGATATTTTAAAAACTGATGACGGGCAGAAGGCTTTAAAAGAAGTTCTTTCTGAAGAAGAAATGAAGCAGGAATTAGCCCTGGAATCAGAAGAGGTATCCAATGCCGTTAAAGATACTTTGTTATCAGAAAAAGGCAAGGAGTTTTGGAGTAAACTTTTTTCAGATCCTTCCTTTGTGCAAGAGTTCAGTAAAGTCGTTCAAGGCGAGCAGGAAGGGTTAATGAAAAGTCTTATGAAAGACTCTGAATACCAGGCCTCTCTTATTGAGCTTTACCAAAACCCAGAGATGATGGAAAAAATGCTCGAGGTCATGCAAGGGCAGAAATTCCGTGCACACTTAGAGAAGACGATTCAGGAGACCTTAAATAATCCTGTCTTTCAAGCGAAGATGAGTGAAACCCTGCTTAAGGCTGCTGATGAGCAGAACCAGGGTCAGGCCCAAGGCGGCGGAGGTCAAGAGCAGTCTACTCAACAGAGTTCAGGAGATGGCGGACAAGGTCAGTCCTCTCAATAGAAAAAACACGCAGCCGTAGCAGACTGCGTGTTTTTTATAATTTACTAATTACTTTAGCTGCCATATTGCGGTATACGACTCCAATTGGATGGTCTTCCTGATAAACAGAAGGGGCAAATACATCCTCATCTTCGTATGGCTGCTGCAATGGAATGTGGCCAAGCACATCTGTCTTCAGCTGTTCGGCAAGCTTAACGCCACCGCCGCGGCCAAAGATAAACTCTTTATTCCCCGTCTCTTTGCTTTCAAAATAAGACATATTTTCCACGACTCCAAGGATATCGTGCTCCATTTTAATCGCCATTTGTCCGGCTCTAGCCGCAACAAATGCAGCAGTCGGATGAGGGGTCGTAACAATAATCTCTTTTGATGAAGGCAGTAAGGAATGAAGGTCCATTGCTATATCCCCTGTACCAGGCGGAAGGTCTAGCAGCAGATAGTCCAGCTCTCCCCACTCTACTTCTTTAAAAAAGCTTGTCAGCATTTTGCCAAGCATAGGACCGCGCCACACAATCGGGGAGTTGTCCTCTACAAAGAAACCCATTGAAACAAGCTTAACACCAAAACGTTCAACTGGAATGATTTTTTCCCCTCGAACAACAGGACGTTCTTCAACTCCCATCATATCTGGAACGCTGAATCCATAAATATCAGCATCAATGATTCCGACTTTTTTTCCGAGGCGCTTCAAAGCCACAGCAAGGTTAACGGTGACTGTGGATTTTCCTACACCGCCTTTACCACTGGCAATCGCAATAAATTTCGTATTGCTTCCCGCTCCCAGAAGAGTCGCTCCTTCATCCTGAGCTGCTTCAGGCTGAAATTTTTCAATAACTTCCTCTGGCAGCTGGTCAAATCGCAGACCTACTGTAGCAGCTCCGCCTTCCTTTAAAGCATTGACGATGTTCTGCTGCAGCTCCATTTGTTCCGCTGTGTTCGTTTTCGCAATTAAAAGCTTAACACTCACATGATTCTTTTCTTCTTTTATCTTAACTTCTTCGACTCCGCCGGTTTCTTCTAACGTTTTATGTAAAAACGGATCCTCGATTGAGTGAAGAATCTCTAATACCTTTTCTTGTGTCAGCACGTCTGTCACCTTCCTTAGAAATGTTTCGACAGTGCAAGTATAACATACATGAAACGCTTTCTAAGTGATATGCATTCGAACGTGCTTATTCTTTATCAGATTCGTGCCGCAACAGGCCTTTATAAATGGATGCTGCTACTTTTCTCTGATAATCCTCGCTTTCTAATAACTCCCTTTCCTCCGGATTTGATAAAAATCCAGCCTCCACTAACACCCCGGGGCTATCCGAGTGATCTACAATATAAATATTCCTTAAACCTAAAGCCTCCCTTTTTGTATTATTAAGATTTTCCTTGATTTCCTTCTGAACCGCTTCTGCCAGCTTTTTGCTTTCTTCCTTGTTTGGATTATAGAAGGTTTGTGCCCCTCTCCACTGAGAAGATGGTATGGCATTTAAGTGAACACTGATGAACAGATCTGTTTTAGAGTTATTAATAATTTCAAGTCTCTTACGTATGTCTTCGGACTTACGATGTGATAAACTTCCTTCTCCTGTCGACAAATCTTTGTCATCTTCTCTAGTTAAATAAACGACTGCTCCAGCTTCCTGTAAGTAATCACGCAAATACATAGCGAGCTTTAATGTAATTTCTTTCTCTTCTGTACCATTTTTCCCTCTGGCCCCGCCATCCGGCCCGCCGTGCCCCGGATCAATCACAATTACTTTTCCGAAAAGAGGAGATGACCAGGCCTGCCATGTGTCTTTTGCTTCTTGCATCGGAAATGATATTAAACTGACGCATACTAATACGGCCGCGAACCATATAACCGTTTTCCACCATCGCCTCATAATGATCCACTCCCACTTCTTCCACTTATAGCTCAATATATGGGACAAGAATGACTTTTATACCTGAACACCTTCTTCTAAATCTTAAGTCCTAGATCTTTTTGTTGTTTTTTGTAATATTCTAAATATTTTCCGACTTATGTGGTATAGACAACTATATTATTAAAACTTATGATTGAAACAAAGAGGTGAAAGCCTTTACATAAAAGGAGGAATTTATGAAAAAATCAAATGTTTGTCTCGTCTTATCTACTGTTATAACAGCTTCTTTACTGTTTAACCCCACAGCTGAAAGGAGTGTACATGCAGACCAATTGAAAAAGCCTACAATCGAAAACAGAGCTCATAAGAAAACACAGGAATCCCCCCACCCTGTTTTTTCCTGGAATAACCCAGGTCCTTCTTCCCCTGTGCTTCATCCTGGATCTGTAAAAGGCGCCGGTATGAGACAAGAGCCTCTCCGTGCAATTGATTCGGTTATTGAAACAAGCATTTCAGAAGGAGCTCTCCCTGGTGCTGTCACTCTTGTCGCCAGAAAAGGACATATCGTCCAAAATGAAGCTTATGGACACTCTCTGCTTTATGAGGATGATCAGAAAAATCAAGTCCAAAACCCCCTGCACATGGAAAAAGATACTATTTTTGATGTAGCCTCTATCAGTAAAATATTCACCGCCACCGCAGCTATGATCCTTTATGAAGAAGGATACTTTCAATTAGATGACCCTGTCGCAAAATACATCCCTGAGTTCGCACAAAATGGAAAAGAGAATGTAACGATTGAACAGCTCATGACTCACACCTCGGGTTTTACAGCATGGGTGCCTTTATATGCTCAAGGTGAAAGCCGTGAAGACCGCCTGGAGTATGTATATGCCTATCCGCTGGCTAATTCGCCCGGATCTACATACACATACAGCGATTTAAACATGATCACCCTTGGCGCTCTTATAGAAAAGTTTTCAGGGCAGCGTCTCGATGAATTTGTGTACGAAAACATTACAAAACCGCTGAAAATGAAAAACACTATGTATAATCCTCCTGAGAAATTAAAGGAGCGCATCGCCGCTACGGAGTATCAGGAAGCGATTGGGCGAGGCCTCGTTTGGGGAGAAGTTCATGATGAAAACGCCTGGTCCCTTGATGGAGTAGCAGGACACGCTGGCGTATTCTCAACGGCTGAAGACCTCGCAAAACTTGGACACATGTATCTGCAGGATGGGCGTTACGGAGGTAAAAGAATTCTCAAACCAGCGACCGTCAAGCTGTTAACAGAAAATCGAATTCCCGAATTCCCGGGAGATGAGCACGGCTTAGGGTGGGAGCTGTCCCAAGGCTGGTATATGGATGCCTTAGCAGAATCTTCAACGATGGGGCACACAGGCTACACGGGTACCTCTATGGTCATTAATCAGGCAAATGATACGATTGCCATTTTGCTGACCAATCGGGTTCACCCTTCCAGAAATACCGTATCGACTAATCCGACGAGACAATTATTTGCCCGCCAGGTTGCTGATGCGATTCCTGTTAACACACCTGGCCCTTCCTGGTTTGCAGGGTATGGCAGTCAATTGGACCGCTTCTTAACAGCGAAGGTCAGTATTCAAGAAGATACCACCCTTTCCTTTAAAACATGGTACCGTCTTGAAAACGGATATGATTTCGGCCATGTCGAAGTTTCAGAAGACGGCGAGAACTGGAGGGAAATACGTGAACCGTTCACAGGCAGCAGCGGATGGAATAAAGAAAGCGTGACACTTCCCGCGGGAACCCAGTTTGTCCGCTTCCGTTATGATACCGATGGAAGTGTGAATGGACGAGGCTGGTATATCACAAGCTTAAAAGGTGACTTCGAACTTCTCGAAACTGACTGGGAAAAACGGTCTTATTGATTTCCGCACAGTTTATGTAAAAAACTATCAAAAGGAGGGAAAAAGAAATGAAAAGATTAAAGAAAACTATGCTGTTAACGGCAGTTGCAGCTATGGCGCTGAGTCCATTAGCCCCTCAGAATGTGTCTGCAAAAAGTCATAAAGACCAAAAAAGAAACGATCTCGTTCTCTTAGAAAACGCTAAGCAGGTGAAGAGCGACTTTGAAAACAATGAGTTGGACCTGACCGCACTAAACCTTTATAAGGATGGTCACTATAAAAAGGTGGAAAATAACCTGCAGTGGTCATCTTCTAACAAAAATGTAGCAAAGGTGGATAAGGACGGTACTGTCCAATTAACAGGGAAAAACGGTCGAACCTTTATTTCAGTATCTGATGGGAAAAATAAAGACCGGATTGCCATTCAGCAGCATCCTAAAAAAGATGCGAAGCTTATTAAACAAAAAGGCGATAAGTACAAACTGATCAAAAATGCAATAAAGGGTATGACCCTCGAAGAGAAAGTCGGCCAAATGCTAATGCCTGATTTTAGGAATTGGGAAGGAAAAAATGTAACAGAAATGCTGCCTGAAATCGAGCAGGTCGTTAAAGATTATCACTTAGGGGGTGTAATCCTTTTCCGCGAGAATGTCGTGACAACTGAACAGACGGCTAAGCTTGTGGCCGATTATCAGGAAGCATCTGAAGAGCAGGGCCTTCTCATGACGATCGACCAGGAAGGCGGAATTGTTACCCGCCTTCAATCGGGAACTGATATGCCCGGTAATATGGCTCTTGGTGCTACCCGCTCGACTGACATTACAGAAGATGTAGGTACAGCCATTGGGGCAGAGCTGGAATCTCTTGGCATAAACATGAACCTCGCTCCTGTTTTAGATGTGAACAACAATCCAGATAACCCGGTGATTGGCACCCGGTCATTTGGTGAAGATCCTGAACTTGTAGCAGATTTAGGAAACGCTTATATTAAGGGTCTGCAAAGTCAGGGAGTAGCCGCAACCGCAAAACACTTCCCTGGGCACGGTGATACGGCTGTAGACTCTCACCTTGGTCTTCCAGAAGTGCCGTATGATAAAGAACGACTTATGGAAGTCGAGCTATACCCTTTCCAAAAAGCCATGGAAGCCGGTATTGATGCTGTGATGACCGCACATGTAACCTTCCCTAAAATTGATGACACGAAGGTAATCTCTCAGAAGGATGGAACCGAAATCGCCCTTCCTGCCACCCTGTCTCCTAAAGTGCTGACTGGACTGATGCGTGAGGAAATGGGATACGATGGCCTGATTATTACAGATGCCTTAAATATGAAAGCAATAGCCGATCATTTTGGTTCTGTTGATGCCGTTATCCGCAGTGTAAAAGCCGGCACAGATATTGTCCTCATGCCAGTTGGCCTTGAAGAAGTGGCTGATGGTCTGCTTGAGGCCGTTCGCTCTGGTGAAATCAGCGAAAAGCGCATCGAAGAATCTGTAGAAAGAATTTTAACTTTGAAGCTTGAACGAGGAATCCTTAAGGAAGAGGCTGCTCCAGACATAGAAGAAATCATTAAAGAAGCTAATGCTACTGTCGGCTCACCTGAGCACCAGGCAATTGAAAAAGAGGCGTCTGAACGCTCTATAACGCTAGTGAAAAATGATAATATCCTTCCTCTTGCAGATGAAGGGAAAATTGTCGTCGTAGGCAACACTTATATCAACAGGCTGCATACTTCTATTTCCAGACTTCATGATGATGTCGAGCTTATTACCTCTTCAGAACCGTTAAACGACGAACAGCTTTCTAAAGTAAAAGCAGCGGACAGCGTTATCGTTGGTACCTATACGTTTAATGTAGCAGGACGTTCGCCAGCTAGCGCCCAGATGCAAATGGTGCACCAGCTTATGGAGGAAGCAAATGGACCGGTCATTGGTGTTGGCATCCGCAATCCATATGACATTATGGCCTATCCGCAAATCGACGGTTACCTTGCCCAGTATGGCTTTAATGATGTCAGCTTTGATGCCGCTGCTGACACAATTTTTGGAAACAACAATCCGTCAGGAAAACTTCCGGTTACGATTCCTGATAACAATGAAGGGACCCTGTACGATTTCGGCCACGGCTTAAGTTATTAACAAAGAAGGGGGCACCTTCCCCCTTCTTTTAAAAAATAAAGGAGTGAAGCAGTTGAAAAAGCCAATAATCGGAATCCTCATCCTTGTTCTCGTTCTTTCGACTTTCAGTGTTGTATTTGCAGATAAAGGCGGGAACCATGAAAAACAAAAAGGGAAAGACAAAAACTTCAAGCTCGGTGTAGAAGTTTTACTTGAAAATGAGAAAGAATTGATTGAAGGAAAGAACGTCGGTCTTATTACAAACCCAACCGGTGTGGATAAGGATCTAAACAGCATTGTTGATCTCCTACATAATGATCCTGATGTTAACCTCACCGCCCTTTACGGCCCTGAGCATGGAGTCCGCGGAAGTGCACAGGCTGGTGAATACGTAGAGTACTATATTGACGAACAGACAGGAGTGCCGGTGTACAGTCTTTACGGAAAGACCCGTAAACCGACACCTGAAATGCTTGAAGACATCGATGTTCTTTTGTTTGATATCCAGGATGTAGGAACCCGCTTCTATACGTACATCTATACAATGGCTTATGCTATGGAAGCCGCACAGGAAAATGACATTCCTTTCATCGTCCTGGATCGCCCGAATCCGTTAGGCGGTGAAAAAGTGGAAGGTCCTGTCATGGAAGAAGCTTATAAGTCCTTCGTCGGCAACTATGAAATTCCGCTTCGTCACGGGATGACAGTGGGAGAGCTTGCCATGTTATTCAATAAGGAATTCGAAATTGGAGCTGACTTGACGGTTGTTGAAATGAACAAATGGAAGCGTAAGACGTACTATGAAGACACCCCGCTTCAATTTGTTGCTCCATCACCAAATATGCCGACACCAACGACTGCCCTTGTCTACCCGGGTGCTGCCCTCATTGAAGGTACAAATGTATCTGAAGGCCGAGGTACCACTCAGCCATTTGAACTTCTGGGCGCTCCTTTTATAAACAGCACAGAGCTTGCAGCAGAGCTGAATGAGCTGAACCTGCCTGGCGTCGTTTTCCGCGCGGCATCGTTTACTCCATCCTTCTCTAAGCATGCAGGCCGCTTAAGCCATGGCGTTCAGATTCATGTAACACACAAAGAGTCCTTTGAGCCGATTGAAACAGGACTCCACATTGTGAAAACGATCCACGATATGTATCCGGATGACTTTGCCTTCCGTGCAGAGAACTCTCAAGGTATTTCTTTCTTTGATAACCTGATTGGAAACGGATGGGTCCGGGAAGCTATTGAAAATGGAGACTCTGTAGAAGAGATTAAAAATCAGTGGCAGGATGAGTTAAAGGAATTTAAAAAGGTCCGTAAACACTACCTACTTTATAAGTAAGATAAAGCCTCCCAGTTATGATAGCTGGGAGGCTTTTTGCTCCTGGGAAAAGGCTGTTCCCTTGATCTCGTTTGGAGAAACGCGGCTGGGAAATAGCTCCCTTTCCACGGGGAGCCAATGAGCTAGCTCGCTGCACTCGCGGATCTCACCCTGGATCTATCTCCCTGCAGGAGTCTCGCCATTTCCCAGTCACTTCACTATGGATAGGTTAAACGGAACATTAGTATCTTTAGCCGCTCTTATGGGAAAGTCCTCTCTTACCAAGCGTTCCGTTAGTCCATAAAAACATAAAGGGCAGGGGGAAATGGCGAGACTCCTATGGGAGGATAGAACATGGTGAGATCCCGGAAGGCTTTAGCCTGAGGAAGCTCACCCTTCGCCCATGGAAAGCGAGTTGTTTCCACCGGCCCGGTTCTCTAAATTCAGGCAAACGGAACAGCACTCTCATATTTCTAAGAATCAAAAAAGCCTTTATCGGAGCACAGAACAAGGGTGAGATCCATAGGTTTTAGCCTGAGGAAGCTCACCCTTCGCCTATGGAAAGCGAGATGTTTTCCGTGGCCCGGTTCTCTATATTAAAGCAAACAGAGCTGGTAATGAGCAGCTCAAAAAGCTTGAAATTATAAACCAATAAATAATAAGCTTTCTTGAGCTTCTGTAAACTCCCCTTTCTAGTCTGAAGTCTCTTTTTTATCGATTTGCATAATTCCCCTCCATTCATCCAATCATTGTCCAAATGACCAGCATCTAATATAGAGAGATTGATCTAAAGGAGGCTGTTTAGATTTGGACAGAAATGAAATGCTTCAGGACATTCAGGAAATAGAGTTCGTTCTTCTAGAACTGCAGCTTTACCTTGATACACACCCTGAAGATATAGAAGCACTTAATTTATTTAATGCCTTCTCCGGTGAATTACAAAAACTTAAGCTGCTCTATGACTTAATATACGGACCTTTACTAGGATTTGGGTTTTCGCAATCTAAAGATGAGTGGAAATGGGTCAATGATCCCTGGCCCTGGCAGTTAGAGAAAAGGTGTAAATAAAATGTGGATATACGAGAAGAAATTACAGTTCCCTATAGATATTAACAGGACAGACATTAAAATGGCCAAACTTCTTTACGAAGCTTACGGCGGCCAAGACGGACCTTTAACTATGGGTCTCAGCTATTTAAACCAGCGTTATACCGTAAAGGATCCCAGAGTGATTGCTTTATTAACTGATATTGGTACAGAAGAAATGGCTCACTTAGAGATTATCGCCTCATTAATCTTTAATCTAAGTAAAGATGCTACACCTCAACAGTTCAAAGAAGCGGGGATGGGTTCGTTTTATGCAAGCCACGACAGCGCTTTGGCATATACAAATTCAAGCGGTGTCCCCTGGTCAGCGATGTATACCCAGACAAGTGGTGATTTAATAACTGATCTGAAAGACAATATAGCTGCAGAAGAAAGAGCCCATTCCCTTTATCAACGTCTCATAGATTTGACAGACAATCCAGATCTCCATGATGTTCTTCTATTTCTGCTTGAACGCTCTGTTATTCACGGCCTAAGATTTAGGGAGGCTTTAAAGTTAGTAAGTGATGGATACTATAATGACTCTCAAGTCTAACAGCTGAGAGTCTTTTTGACATTCTTAACTTTTCAAGCAAAACAAAAAGACCCCCAACCAAATAGGTTGAGAGCCTTTGAAACGTTGATATCTTAACGTTTTGAGAACTGTGGAGCACGACGAGCACCTTTAAGACCGTATTTCTTACGTTCTTTCATACGTGCGTCACGTGTTAGAAGTCCTGCGCGCTTAAGTGGTGTGCGGTATTCAGGGTCTGCTTGAAGCAGAGCACGAGCGATTCCGTGACGGATCGCACCAGCTTGACCAGTGAAACCTCCACCATTTACGTTTACATATACATCATAGTTACCTTCAGTTTCTGTAACAGCTAAAGGCTGCTTCAGAATCGTACGAAGTGTTTCATATGGGAAAAAGTCTTCAGCATCACGCTTGTTAACAACTACACGTCCAGTTCCAGGAACAAGACGTACACGAGCTGTTGACTTTTTACGACGTCCAGTACCGTAATATTGTACTTGTGCCACTCTCAATTACCTCCCTTTTATTATCCGCGAAGCTCGTAAACTTCTGGTTGTTGTGCTTCATGCTTGTGCTCAGATCCAGCATATACATGAAGTTTTTTGCCCATTTTGCGTCCTAGGCTTCCTTTAGGCAGCATCCCTTTAACAGCAAGCTCAAGCATTTGCTCAGGGTATTTATTACGCATTTCGTTAGCTGTACGCTGTTTCAAACCACCTGGGTGATTTGAGTGACGGTAATAAATTTTGTCGTTCAGTTTGTTACCAGTTAGTTCAATTTTTTCTGCATTGATAATGATGACATGGTCTCCAGTATCAACATGTGGTGTATACGTAGGTTTGTTCTTACCGCGAAGGATGGAAGCAACCTCACTAGCTAGACGACCAAGTGTCTGGCCAGCAGCGTCCACTACGTACCACTTGCGTTCAACGTTGTTTTCATTTGCCATGAAAGTTGTGCGCATATCGGTTTCCCTCCTGAATTGTTATCTTCACAAAGCTCATTTTCATAATTTATCTCAATACGATTAGTTTCCGGGGCTAATCGTGGTATAGAAATAAAATGCCATAGAATATAATATAACACTCCTGTCCACGATGTCAAGAGCAAACGCAAGGAAACGTTGTATTTTTGTAAGAAAAGTGGAAACGGCCTGGTAGACACGACACGCATAAGCAAAATGCCGTAATCGGAAGGTCTTTCCCGATGCAGGTAGATTGCTTATGTCGCGAGTGTCTGGCCGTTGGAACTGGACACAAGAAGCCAAGTAGCCGCGAGCTTTGCTTTTATCATTAAAATTAGTAATTCACTTTCCACAAAAACAGTCCATGCGGGGGGGCGGTTTTCCCCGCTGCCTCCCGGTTCCTGGCTTCAATCATTTTAAGAATTTCTTCAGGCTGGCGTTCACCCCGTCCAATCTCAAGAAGTGTACCTACTAAAATGCGGACCATGTTGTATAAAAAGCCGCTTCCTTTAAAAATGAATACAAGCTCCGGTCCGTCTGCCTCAATAGCCGCCTGGTGAATGGTACGGACCTTGCTTCCTTTAATATCTGTCCTTGAGGAACAAAAAGTTGTAAAGTCATGTTCCCCTTCGATGAGGGAGCATGCCTTACTTATTGCCTCCACATCCAGATGCCTTTTTTCATGAAGGTAAAAGTGACGGCGAAACAGGTCAGGCTCCTGATGATTCCAAACGAAATAGCGATATTCCTTTCCTGTTGTATCATAGCGTGCATGAAAATCGGGATCCGCTTCTTCTACTTCCGCTATATGAATATCAGTGGGAATCATAGCGTTCAGCGCCCGCTTCCAGTTATCTTCAGGAATTTGAAATGGTGTATCGAAGTGAATGACCTGGCCTCTGGCGTGGACTCCGGAATCCGTACGGCCGGAAGCTGTGATCTTCACTTTATCGCCTTTATGCATAGCGCTCAGCGCTTTTTCAAGTTCAGCCTGCACGGTATTTCCGTTTGGCTGAACTTGATAGCCCGCATATTGAGTTCCATCATATTCGAGTCTGCACTTTAGTCGTCGCATCGTTTAGTCCTCCGCTTCAGCTTCTTGTTAAAAACATTCCAATGGCTGCCACTATAAACACCGCACAGCCAATATAATCTATACGTCCGACGCGGAGCTCCCTCAACTTCGTTCGTCCTTCCCCTCCTCGGTAACCGCGTGCCTCCATGGCCATAGCGAGCTCCTCAGCGCGTTTAAACGCACTGACAAACAAAGGGACCAGCAATGGGATAATTGCCTTTATACGCTCTTTAAATGATCCTGTGCGAAAGTCCACACCTCTTGATGCCTGTGCTTTTGAGATTTTTTCAGTTTCCTGCATAAGCGTAGGAATAAATCTCAGTGAAATCGACATCATTAAAGCAAGCTCATGGACGGGAAAGCGAACTTTTTTGAGCGGACCTAATAACGCTTCGATTGCATCGGTTATCTCAATCGGCGTTGTCGTTAAAGTGAGGAGCGAGGTTACAAGAATCAAAAGGAAGAATCTAAGGGAAATGGCTGCCCCTTGAATTACCGCTCCTTCATACAGCTCCCATCCTGCAAAGGAAAAGAGCACATCGCCTTCTTTCGTAACAAATAAATGCAATAGGAATGTAAAAGCGATCAGAAACCAGACAGGCTTCAGTCCTTTTAAAATATAAGGTAATCGGATTCTCGTGGCCGTCGCGCTTCCTACAGCGAACAGTGTCAACAGCCCATAGCTCATAACAGAATTAGCAAAGAAAACGATGATGACAAAAAAGAATATAATAGCGATCTTCGTACGCGGGTCCAGTTTATGAACAGGTGACTGTCCAGGGATATACTGACCGATCATCATAGAACTACTCATGACCGTTTCCTCCCTTCACCCATTGTGCCAATTCCTTTGCTAATTCCGTTAAGGACTGACCTCTGTATGGTATCTGTACCCCTAGCTTCTCTTCCGTCTTATTTAAGAACTCAATCACTTCTGGAACGTCAAGCTCTACCTTATCCAGTGCTGCCCTATCTCTAAAGATTTCTAAAGGGGTTCCCTGACGATAAACCGTCCCTTTGTTCAGGATGACAATATGATCGGCATACGCTAACGCATCCTCCATGCTGTGAGTCACTAATACGGTTGTTAAACCTTTTTCTTTATGAAGTCGGGAGAACATGTCCATGATTTCCTTTTGACCTCTGGGATCTAAACCAGCTGTCGGTTCATCTAATACAATGACTTCAGGATTCATAGCCAGCACACCAGAGATTGCTACTCTTCTCATCTGCCCTCCGCTTAAATCGAACGGTGAGCGGTCGAGCAGCTCTTCATTCAGGTGAACAGCTTCTATAGCTTCTTTTGTGCGTTTTTTAATTTCAGCTTCTTCTACTCCAAAGTTTGAGGGCCCAAACGCAATATCTTTCCTTACCGTTTCTTCAAACAGCTGGTGTTCCGGGTACTGAAAGACGACACCGACCTTTTCACGAAGCTGACGAAGCTGTTTATTCTTCTCCCCTGCCTCGAGGACATACGGACCTACGGTGACTTTGCCGGCTGTTGGACGTATTAATCCATTTAAATGCTGAATTAATGTAGATTTCCCGGAACCGGTATGGCCGATGACAGCAACAAATGATCCTGCCGGGACATTAAAACTGATATCATCGAGGGCTTTATGTTCAAATGGGCTGTCAGGCTGATAGACATAGCTTACCTTATCGAACGTAATGTCCATAGTTCCTCCAATAACTCCTGGTGATTAAGTGGCTCACGTGACAAAGACAGACCAGCAGAATTTAGTTCCCCTGCAAGCTTTGCTACAAATGGAGTATCTAAGCCAATTTCTACTAACTTCTCTTTTTCCGCGAACAATTCTCTTGGTGCTGTCGACATCCAGACCTCTCCCTTATTCATGACAAGTACACGATCGGCTTTTGTTACTTCCTGAAGATCGTGTGTAATTGTAATAAGAGATAGCTCCCGCTGTTCTTTCACATCAAGAATTGTATTCATGATTTCTTTTCTGCCTTTAGGGTCAAGCATAGCAGTCGCTTCATCAAGAATAATGTATTTAGGTGACACCGCCAGCACACTGGCAATGGCTACACGCTGCTTTTGACCTCCAGAGAGCCTATGGGGTTCGTGCAACTCATAATCTGTCATTTTCACTGCTGAGAGGCTCTCTTTAATTCGCTTGGCCATGACTTCCCTTACCAGGCCATGGTTTTCCATGCCAAAAGCTACATCATCGCGGACGGTGGTTCCAACAAATTGGTTATCGGGGTTTTGAAAGACCATTCCTACATTCTTTCTTATATCCCACACCGTTTCTCTGCTTACTTTCGTTCCATTCACAAAAATTTCGCCTTCCTGGGGAAACAATAACCCATTCATTAACTTAGCAATGGTAGATTTCCCGGAACCGTTATGACCAATAACGGCGACCCATTCACTGGAGGGAATCGTAAAACTTACATTACGCAGTACCCAAGGGCCTTCTTCCTGATAGCGAAAAGAAACGTTTCTAAACTCAATCTCGCTTTTCTCCATTAGGCTTTTCCTCCAAGCCGCTATTTCCCAGGAAATAAATTTCATCATTCCCCGATAAAATGCGACATATTATCAGTATCCTTAAGACAATAAAAAAAGGGCTGGAGTTAACCTCTCGACGAGATTGAAGTCCTGCCCTTTAATACCCATTTTATGATGACATTACACAAGTTCGATAATTGCCATCTTCGCTCCGTCACCTTTACGCTCGCCTAATTTAAGCACACGAGTGTAACCACCTTGGCGTTCTTCATAGCGTGGCGCGATGTCAGAAAACAGCTTTTGAAGGGCTGTTTGATCTCCTTCTTCATTCGCATCCGCTTTGTAAAGGAACGACTCAGCTTGACGACGAGCATGAAGGTCGCCGCGCTTACCTAGAGTAATCATCTTTTCAACAACAGAGCGAAGTTCTTTAGCTTTAGCTTCAGTTGTTTCGATACGTTCATGAATGATCAAGTCTGTCGCCAGGTTGCGAAGCAGCGCCATACGTTGATCAGTAGTACGTCCTAATTTTCTAGCCATAGATTATCCCTCCCTTATAGGAAACTCTTAGATGTTATCTATTGATTAATCTTCTTTTCTTAAACCTAATCCAAGCTCATCCAGCTTGTGTTTCACTTCTTCAAGAGACTTACGTCCAAGGTTACGAACTTTCATCATATCGTCTTCAGACTTATTCGCAAGCTCCTGCACTGTATTGATTCCAGCACGCTTCAAGCAGTTATAAGAGCGAACAGACAAATCAAGCTCTTCGATCGTCATCTCAAGAACTTTTTCTTTTTGGTCCTCTTCTTTTTCAACCATAATTTCAGCTTTTTGAGCTTCATCTGTAAGGCCTACAAAGATGTTGAGGTGCTCCATATAGATTTTCGCTCCAAGTGAGATCGCTTCTTCAGGGCGAATGCTGCCATCCGTCCATACATCTAACGTCAATTTATCATAGTTAGATGTTTGTCCGATACGCGTATTCTCTACTTGATACGTTACACGGGATACAGGGGTGAAAATGGAATCCACAGGGATTACGCCAATTGGTAAATCATCGTGATTATTACCTTCAGCTGGGCGATACCCGCGGCCGCGTTCAGCGGTAATACGCATACGCAAAGGCGTATTGCTATCTAGAGTAGCGATATGAAGGTCTGGGTTCAGCACTTCTACATCACTATCATGCGTAATATCAGCTGCAGTTACCTTACCTTCAGTCTGTACATCAATCTCTAAAGTCTTTTCTTCGTCTGAATAAATCTTCAAAGCTAGTTTCTTTAGATTTAGTACGACAGTTGTTACATCTTCTACAACACCATCAATAGTTGAGAACTCGTGAAGTACCCCGTCAATTTGAACAGATGTAACAGCTGAGCCAGGTAATGAGGATAATAGAATACGACGTAAGGAGTTACCTAGAGTTGTACCATATCCACGCTCAAGCGGTTCAACGACAAATTTACCGAATGTGGAATCACTACTGATCTCAACCGGTTCAATTTTTGGCTTTTCAATTTCGATCATTTAAACATAACCCTCCTTCAAAACGTCGAAACCCCGGTTAGACCATGTCTAACCGAAATTCCTCAGGTAGGCAGTCGAATGGGACACTACAATAAGACTGTCTATGGCGATGCTATTTAAAAGCTATCATACCCCATTATAGACAGGGTTACAAATTCTATACAGAATTTATTATACGCGACGACGTTTTGGCGGACGGCAACCATTGTGTGGTACTGGAGTTACATCACGAATTGCCGTGATCTCAAGACCTGCAGCCTGCAGAGAACGAATCGCTGCTTCACGACCAGCGCCAGGGCCTTTAACAGTAACTTCTAGAGTTTTCATTCCGTTATCCATAGCGTCTTTCGCAGCGGCTTCAGCAGCCATTTGTGCAGCAAATGGAGTAGACTTACGGGAACCTTTAAAACCAAGAGATCCAGCACTGCTCCATGTGATTACGTTACCTTGTACGTCGGTGATCGTTACGATCGTGTTATTAAAAGTTGAGCGGATGTGCGCTACTCCACTCTCAATATTCTTTTTCACGCGACGCTTACGACTACGAGTGTTTCCTTTACGTGCCATGTAGATATACCTCCTTTATTTCTTATTACTTACGCTTATTAGCTACCGTACGACGTGGTCCTTTACGAGTACGAGAGTTGTTTTTTGTTTTTTGTCCACGAACTGGAAGTCCGCGACGGTGACGAATGCCACGGTATGAACCGATCTCAATTAAACGCTTGATGTTAAGAGACTTTTCACGGCGAAGGTCACCTTCAACGTTGTACTGATCAACAGCTTTACGAATCTTACCTAGTTCATCTTCCGTAAGATCGCGTACACGAGTATTCTCAGAAACTCCAGCTTCAGCTAGAATTTCGCTGGCCAGTGAACTACCAATACCATAGATATAAGTTAGTGATATTACGACTCGCTTGTCGCGAGGAACATCAACACCTGCTATACGTGCCATAGGATACGTGCACCTCCTTTACTTAACCTTGTTTTTGTTTGTGTTTCGGGTTTTCACAGATAACCATTACTTTACCTTTACGACGGATAACTTTGCACTTTTCACAAATTGGTTTTACAGAAGGCCTTACCTTCATCATCCATACCTCCTTTTTAACGGAGCTCTGTTATTTATTTATAACGGTACGTAATACGTCCTTTAGTTAAATCATACGGGGAAAGTTCTACCGTTACTTTGTCTCCAGGTAAAATACGAATGAAGTGCATACGAATTTTACCAGATACGTGGGCAAGAACGGTGTGTCCGTTCTCCAGCTCTACCTTGAATTGTGCGTTAGGCAGAGTCTCAACAATAGTTCCTTCCACCTCAATTACATCGTCTTTCGCCATCGAGTTGATCTCCCTTCTCTAAATCAGTCACTTCTTCATTGACATATTTGGATACGGCAAATCGAAGCTTGCCATTTGTGACGCGACCTGTTTCCAGAAGGCTGTTTTGGACTTCAGGAGAAACGAAATCCAAAAGCTCTACATGCTGCAGATTCTTTTTCTTGGGTCGATCATACTTTCGTTTCTCACCGTCAGCAAGCAGCAGGAACCGGTCATCGAGAATATCGATGATTACAGCATACTGGCCTGCTTCCCGTCCTTGAACAATATGAACAACTTGACCTAATTGCGGACTCGACTCAGATTCCTTCAAACACGATCACCTTCACTTAGGTTGTAGTTAAAATCTCATAACCTTCTTCCGTAATCGCAATGGTGTGTTCGAAATGCGCACACTTTTTTCCATCCTGTGTCACTACCGTCCATTGGTCGCCCAGTGTCTTCACGTAACGTGATCCTGCGTTGACCATTGGCTCAACAGCCAGCACCATCCCCTGCTTTAAGCGCGGGCCTTTGTTTGGCGGTCCGTAGTGAGGGATTTGAGGATCTTCATGAAGATCCTGCCCCACTCCGTGGCCTACGTACTCACGTACGATAGAGAGCCCTTCCGCTTCTACATAGCTTTGAATGGCGTGGGATATATTTGAAAGGCGCACATTCGGCTTTGCTTCATCAAGTCCTTTAAAGAGAGATTCTTCCGTGACTCTCAGCAATTCCGCCGTGCTTTCATCAACGGTGCCGACTGGATAAGTCCAAGCCGAGTCACCATGATAGCCTTGGTATTTCGCACCAATATCGATACTGATGATATCGCCGTCCTTTAACACCCGGTCACCCGGAATGCCGTGGACGAGCTCTTCATTGACAGATGCGCAAATACTGCCACGGAATCCATTATAACCTTTAAAAGAAGGGATTGCATCCATACTGCGTATGAACTGGTCAGCTATTTTATCCAACTCTCCAGTCGTTATACCCGGACGGATGTTTTTCTTCATTTGCTGGTGCGTTAAGGCGACTATTCGGCCGGCTTCACGCATAATTTCCAATTCCCGTGGTGTTTTGCAAATAATCATCTTACAAGGCCTCCGAGCTTTTTGTCAATATCCTCAAATACACGATCGATATTTCGATCACCATCAAAAGTGACTAAATATCCTTTTTCCTGATAAAAGTCGAGCAATGGCTGGGCTTGTTCCACGTTTACTTCTAAACGTTTTTTCACGGTTTCCGGCTGATCGTCTTCACGCTGGATAAGTTCAGCACCCTCATTGTCACACTTACCTTCCACTTTAGGAGGGTTGAATACCACATGATAAGTTGCCCCGCATTCAGGACAGACTCTGCGGCCTGTTAAACGCTCAATAAGCTTATCTTGAGGAACATCAATGTGAAGCACATAATTAACTGAAGTTTCCATATCGCTTAACAGATTCTCCAAAGCTTCCGCCTGTGCAATTGTTCTAGGAAAGCCATCAAGCAGAAAGCCTTTTTCACAATCTGGTTTGCTTAAACGTTCGCGTACAATGCCGATCGTTACTTCATCTGGAACTAATTCGCCTTTGTCCATATAGGACTTTGCTTCTTTACCAAGAGTTGTTTGTTCTTTGATAGCTAATCGGAACATATCTCCAGTTGAGATATGAGGGATGTCATATTTTTCGACTATCTTCTCTGCCTGTGTGCCTTTACCGGCTCCAGGAAGACCCATCAGAATTAAATTCAACGCTTTCCCTCCACTCTCTTTTCATTAGCTTAAATCATTTATTTAATAAACCCTTTATAGTGGCGCTTCACAAGCTGACTTTCTAGCTGCTTCATCATCTCAAGAGCTACACCGACAACGATGAGCAATCCAGTTCCTCCGATTTGTACACTTGGCGGCAGATTTGCTAAAGACCCAAGGATGATCGGAAGGATGGCGACAGCTGCAAGGAAAAGAGATCCTACGAACGTTAAACGGTACATCACACGTGTTAAATACGTTTCCGTATTAGCACCTGGACGAATCCCCGGGATATACCCGCCTTGCTTCTTCAAGTTTTCAGCCATTTGTTCGGGATTAACCTGAACAAATGTATAGAAATAAGAGAAAGCAATAATTAACGCTACGTAAATAATCATTCCCGGCCAGTTCTGGTAATCAAAAATATACTGTATCATTGAGGCCACTTCATTGCCCTCGAAGAATCCAGCAACGGTTCTTGGAGCAATAATGAAGGAGATGGCAAAGATTACTGGAATTACCCCAGCCGCATTAACCTTAATCGGCAAGTGCGTGGAATGTCCACCCACCGGCGAACGGTTAACAAGTTTCTTTGCATATTGAATCGGAATCTTACGTAAAGCCTGCTGTATAAAGATGACTCCTACTACAACGGCTACGATTACTAAAGCAATGATTGCAATAATCACTAAGTTCAGAAACAATTCATCGCCTGCGCCAGCAATGTACTGGTCGTATAATTGGTTGATTCCTGTCGGGATCGCAGCAACGATACCAGCAAAAATCAAAATGGAAATACCATTTCCAACGCCGTGAGACGTGATTTGCTCACCAAGCCACATTAGGAAAGCCGTTCCGCCTGTCAGTACGAGAGCAATAACCGCAAATTTTAATGGACCTGGATCAGCGATAAGCTGACCTCCGGCTAACGCATTAAAACCGATCGACATTCCAATCGCCTGAATAAAGGCAAGAACAATCGTTCCGTAGCGGGTAAACTGAGCTAATTTTCGACGGCCCACTTCACCTTGCTTTTTCCATTCCGCAAATTTAGGAACGACATCCATCTGCAGTAACTGCATAATAATGGAGGCTGTGATATAAGGCATAATCCCCATGGCAAAGATGGAGAAGTTCTGCAGAGCACCGCCTCCAAAAGTATTCAGAAAGCCAAACGCATTTTGTTCATCCATGAAGTTAATGGCATTCTGATCAGTAAAGGGTACAGGGATGAATGTACCTAAACGGAATACAATGAGCATGAGTAAGGTGAAGACAATCTTCCGTCGAATATCACCCACGCGCATAAAATTGGAGATTGTACGGAACATTAAATCACCTCAGTTTGACCGCCCGCTGCTTCAATCGCTTCTTTTGCTGAAGCAGAGAACTTATGAGCTTTCACTGTAAGTTTCTTTTCGACAGAACCTTTACCTAGAATCTTAATGCCTGCTTTTTGTTTGCTGACAATACCAGATTCAAGCAGAAGCTCAGGAGTAACCTCAGTGCCCTCTTCAAAACGGTTAAGAGCATCAAGATTAACAATAGCGAATTCTTTACGGTGAATGTTCGTGAATCCACGTTTCGGTAAACGCTGGAATAGTGGCATTTGTCCACCTTCGAAGCCTGGACGAGTCTTGCTTCCAGAACGTTGTCCCTGACCTTTATGGCCGCGACCTGAAGTTTTACCGTTACCAGAAGCCATTCCGCGACCTACACGGTTACGCTGTTTATTGGATCCAGATACTGGTTTAAGTTCATGCAGTTTCATGCGAGCACCTCCTTATTGATTAATCTTTATTTATACTTCTTTAACGGATACAAGGTGAGATACCTTATTAGCCATACCTCGGATCGCCGGGTTATCTTCAAGGACGACAGATTGACGGATCTTGCTAAGACCAAGTGCTTTAACCGTTGCACGCTGATCTTTTGGTCTGCCAATAACACTGCGCGTGAGGGTAACTTCTAACTTTTTAGCCATTTCATTTCCCTCCTTATCCTACAGTTCTTCTACGGACTTCCCACGAAGACGGGCAACATCTTCTGCACGCTTAAGCTCGCTAAGCCCTGTAAGTGTCGCACGCACCATGTTAATTGGTGTGTTGGAACCAAGTGACTTAGAAAGAATGTCTTGAACACCTGAAAGTTCAAGGACAGCACGTACAGGACCACCTGCGATAATTCCAGTACCTTCTGCAGCAGGCTTCATTAGAATGCTGCCAGCACCGAATCGTCCTGTAATTTCGTGAGGAATCGTCGTATCTTTAATTGGTACAGTAATCAAATTCTTTTTCGCATCATCAATAGCCTTTTTAATCGCATCAGGTACCTCTTGTGCTTTACCTGTACCGAAACCAACATGGCCATTTTTATCACCGACAACTACCAATGCAGCAAAGCGGAAACGACGTCCACCTTTAACTACTTTTGCAACACGGTTGATTGTAACTACGCGTTCTTCAAGATCCAGTTTACTAGGGTCAATGTTTGTTGTTAGCATGTATGTCCCTCCTTTAACGATTAAAATTCCAGACCGGCTTCACGAGCCGCATCTGCTAGTGCTTTTACACGTCCATGATACAAGTAACCGCCACGGTCGAACACAACCACTTGATAGCCATTGTCTTTCGCACGCTTAGCTACTAGCTCACCAACCTGCTTAGCTGCTTCTACATTACCAGTGTTTTCAAGGTTTAACTCATTGTCAGCTGAAGACGCGCTGGCAACAGTTACTTGATTTTCGTCATTAATCAGCTGTGCATAAATGTGTTTGTTCGAGCGGTATACGTTTAGACGCGGGCGTTCCGCAGTACCAGCAATGTTAGAACGAACACGTGCATGACGCTTCTTACGCACGGCGTTTTTATCAGCCTTTGTGATCATTCGGGTCACTCCTTTCTTTTCCTACCTATGAACCTTATTTAGCTGTTTTACCTTCTTTTCTGCGTACCTGTTCGTTTGCATAACGAATTCCTTTACCTTTGTAAGGCTCAGGAGGACGAATCGCACGAATCTTAGCAGCAACAGCACCTACAAGCTCTTTATCAATACCTTTTACAGTAACCTTCGTGTTTGAAGGAACTTCAATTTCGATTCCTTCGCGTTTTTCAACCTCAACAGGGTGAGAGTAACCAGCGTTGATTACAACAGTGTCCCCCTGTTTGTTCGCACGGTAACCTACACCAATGATTTCAAGGCTTTTCTCGAATCCTTTAGATACACCCTCAACCATGTTGCCGATCAGGCTGCGAGTCGTACCGTGAAGGGCACGATGTTCTTTGTTATCGCTTGGGCGGGAAACGGTAAGAACGTTATCTTCAACCTTCACTGTAATATCTTTGTGGAAAGAACGAGTTAATTCACCTTTAGGTCCTTTAACTGTGATTGTATTATTATCCTGAACGATTTCTACACCTTCAGGGATTTCTAATGATTTTAAACCTACGCGAGACATTCTTTTGCACCTCCTGTCTTATCTGTTTTAATTACCAAACGTAAGCTAGAACTTCGCCGCCGATGGCTTGTTCACGAGCTTCTTTGTCTGTTAAAACACCTTTTGAAGTAGAAACAACGGCTACACCTAGGCCATTAAGAACTCTTGGAAGCTCTTCTGCTTTAGCATAAACACGAAGTCCTGGTTTACTGATACGTTTTACACCAGTGATTACACGCTCGTTGTCCTGGCCGTACTTAAGGAAAATACGAAGAACACCTTGCTTGTTGTCTTCAACAAACTCATAATCACGAACAAAACCTTCACGCTTAAGAATATCAGCAATATCTTTTTTCACTTTGGAAGCTGGAAGTTCAAGCTTCTCGTGACGCACCATATTCGCATTACGAATACGAGTAAGCATATCTGCAATTGGATCTGTCATAGTCATAACTCAAATACCTCCTTCCCTAACTAGGGTTTTACCAGCTGGCTTTTTTGACACCAGGGATTTGTCCTTTATATGCAAGTTCACGGAAACAAATACGGCAAAGTTTGAATTTGCGCAGTACGGAATGAGGACGTCCGCAGCGTTCACAGCGTGTATATTCGCGTACTTTGAACTTTTGTTTGCGCTGTTGCTTCGCGACCATTGATTTTTTAGCCACTATTTTCCCTCCTTATGGTTAGCTCATTACTTCTGAAACGGCATACCGAATTGAGCTAATAGTTCACGTGATTCTTCGTCAGTGTCAGCAGTTGTGACGATAACGATGTCCATGCCACGCACTTTATCTACTTTGTCATAATTAATTTCTGGGAAAATCAACTGTTCTTTAACACCTAATGTGTAGTTTCCACGACCATCAAATGCTTTCTTTGAGATTCCACGGAAGTCACGAACACGTGGAAGAGAAACAGCGATCAGCTTTTGGAAGAATTCATACATTCTTTCCCCGCGAAGTGTAACTTTCGCACCGATTGGCATTCCTTCACGAAGACGGAAACCTGCGATAGATTTCTTAGCTTTCGTGATCATTGGCTTTTGACCAGAGATTAAAGATAGTTCTTCAACAGCTGAGTCTAATGCTTTCGCATTTTGAACAGCGTCACCTACACCCATATTAATTACGATCTTTTCAACTTTAGGTGTTTGCATCACAGAGTCATAGTTAAACTTGCTCATTAGTGATGGCACAATTTCTTCCTGATATTTTCTTTTAAGTTCGTTCATCATGTGGCCCTCCTTTCACAACTGGATTATTTATCTAATGCTTCACCAGATTTTTTCGCGATACGAACTTTCTTCCCGTCTTCAACTTTGTATCCTACACGAGTAGGTTCGCCGGATTTTGGATCAATCGGCATAACGTTTGAGACGTGAATTGGCGCTTCTTGTGTAAGAATCCCACCTTGCGGGTTATCTTGTGAAGGCTTTGCGTGTTTCTTAACTTCGTTAACTCCTTCAACAAGGACACGGTCTTTCTTCGGGTAAGCTTCAAGGATTGTTCCCTGCTTCCCTTTATCCTTGCCGGAAATAACTACAACTTTGTCACCTTTTTTCACATGCATGCTTCGCGCACCTCCTTAACAAGGCATTTCAGGTTTTTATAATACTTCTGGCGCTAGTGATACAATCTTCATGAATTTATTATCACGAAGTTCACGAGCAACTGGTCCAAAGATACGAGTACCACGAGGACCTTTATCATCACGAATGATTACGGCTGCATTCTCGTCAAAACGGATATAAGAACCATCTTTACGACGTACACCGCTCTTAGATCGTACAATTACGGCTTTTACTACTTCACCTTTTTTAACAACGCCCCCTGGTGTTGCTTGTTTCACACTAGCAGTGATAATATCACCGATGTTAGCAGTCTTGCGACCAGATCCACCCAATACTTTGATAGTTTGGATTTCACGAGCACCAGAGTTGTCGGCTACTTTCAAACGAGTCTCCTGTTGAATCATACACTGTAACCTCCCTTCGGAATATCTCCGAGCGAACTATATTAAATAATAACGGACTCTTCTACAACTTCAACAAGGCGGAAACGCTTCGTTGCTGATAGCGGACGAGTTTCCATAATGCGAACGATATCACCGTTCTTTGCCTGGTTGTTTTCGTCATGAGTCTTGAATTTTTTAGAATATCTTACACGCTTGCCATAAAGCTTGTGGAACTTATAAGTTTCTACTAGAACAGTGATCGTTTTATCCATTTTGTCAGATACTACACGGCCAGTGTAAACTTTACGATTATTACGTTCACTCATGTGAGGGTGACCTCCTCTCATCTATTAATTATTTACGCCTAGTTCACGTTGGCGAGCAACAGTTTTCATCCGAGCGATAGACTTGCGAACTTCGCGAATGCGAGCAGTGTTCTCAAGTTGACCTGTTGCAAGCTGGAAACGTAGGTTGAAAAGTTCTTCTTTAAGAGACTTAACTTTTTGTTCAATTTCGGCAGTGGTTAATTCACGGATTTCATTAGCCTTCATTGATTTCACCACCAATTTCTTCACGTTTTACAAATTTAGTTCTGATTGGCAGTTTGTGAGAAGCAAGACGCAGCGCTTCGCGTGCAACTTCCTCAGACACACCCGCAATCTCAAACATAATTTTCCCTGGTTTCACAACAGCTACGAAACCTTCTGGAGCACCTTTACCGGAACCCATTCGAACTTCTAGGGGTTTAGCAGTGTAAGGCTTGTCAGGGAAGATTTTAATCCATACTTTACCGCCACGCTTCATGTAACGAGTCATCGCGATACGCGCTGCCTCAATTTGGCGGGCTGTGATCCATGCAGGATCGATTGCTTGAAGACCATATTCACCGAAATCTACTGAAGTACCGCCTTTAGCACGGCCTTTTAAGCTAGCACGGTGTTGACGACGATATTTAACACGTTTAGGCATTAACATAATGCTTTTCCCCCTTCCTTATTTTTCGTTTTTCGTTGGAAGGACTTCTCCACGATAAATCCACACTTTAACACCAAGCTTACCGTAAGTTGTGTCAGCTTCTGCAGTACCATAATCGATGTCTGCACGAAGTGTGTGAAGTGGTACAGTTCCTTCGCTGTAATATTCAGCACGAGCGATATCCGCACCGCCTAGACGACCAGAAACTTGTGTACGAATACCTTTCGCTCCTGCACGCATAGCGCGTTGAAGAGTTTGTTTTTGTGCACGACGGAAAGATACACGGTTTTCCAGTTGACGTGCGATGTTATCCGCTACAAGAGCAGCGTTTAAATCTGGCTTCTTCACCTCAACGATGTTGATGTGTACACGTTTGCCAGTAAGTTCATTTAAAGATTTACGAAGTGCTTCTACTTCAGAACCGCCTTTACCAATAACCATACCTGGCTTAGCAGTGTGAATAGTAATATTTACACGGTTTGCTGCACGTTCGATTTCGATCGTAGATACGGCAGCATCTTTAAGACGTTTTTCAGTATACTCACGAATTTTAATATCTTCATGCAATAAGTCAGCATAGTCTTTGCCAGCGTACCACTTTGACTCCCAGTCACGGATAACGCCGATACGAAGACCTATCGGATTAACTTTTTGACCCACTGATTATCCCTCCTTCTTTTCTGATACCACTACTGTGATGTGGCTCGTACGTTTGTTGATTTGACTTGCACGTCCCATCGCGCGAGGGCGGAAACGTTTAAGGGTTACGCCTTCGTTGACGTAAGCTTCGGAAACGTACAAATTATCTGTATCCATTTCATAATTGTGTTCAGCATTTGCAATCGCAGATTTCAGTACTTTCTCGATGATTGGAGAAGCACCGCGCTGTGTTAAGCGTAATGTTGCGATTGCGTCACCAACGTTTTTTCCTCGAATTAAATCGATAACTAAACGAGCTTTACGAGGAGCAATACGAACGGTTTTAGCAACTGCTTTAGCTTGCATTAGAGTAGCCTCCTCTCTCCATTAGCGTTTTGTTTTCTTGTCGTCGCCAGAGTGTCCCTTGAACGTACGGGATGGCGCGAACTCGCCAAGTTTATGACCTACCATATCTTCAGTCACGTAAACGGGTACGTGTTTGCGTCCATCATAAACTGCGATCGTGTGTCCGACAAAGTTTGGGAAGATTGTAGAACGGCGAGACCAAGTCTTGATCACCTGGTTTTTGCTATCTTCGTTTAACTTTTCTACCTTTTTCATCAAATGATCATCTACAAAAGGTCCTTTTTTCAGGCTGCGGCCCATGAGTAAACCTCCCTTCGCGATTGAGAGACGGGTTTTTCCGCCCGTCGTTCAATCCCGTTATTTTTTACCTCTTCTACGAACGATATATTTATCAGACGGCTTGTTGCGTTGGCGTGTTTTGTAACCAAGAGTTGGCTTACCCCATGGAGTAACTGGAGAAGGTCGACCGATTGGTGCACGTCCTTCACCACCACCGTGTGGGTGATCGCTAGGGTTCATTACAGAACCACGAACAGTTGGGCGCTTGCCTTTCCAGCGGGAACGACCTGCTTTACCAACACTGATAAGTTCGTGTTCCAGGTTTCCAACTTGACCGACTGTAGCACGACATGTGCTTAGGATCAGACGTACTTCACCAGAAGCAAGACGTACAAGAGTGTATTTTTCTTCACGACCAAGAATCTGTGCAGAAGCACCTGCAGAACGTGCAAGCTGTCCTCCGCGTCCAGGTTTAAGCTCAACATTATGAATGATTGTACCTACAGGAATGTCTTTCAATTGAAGAGCATGACCTGTTTTAATGTCAGCACCTTGACCGGATAGAATTTCATTACCTACCTTAAGCCCTTTTGGAGCCAGGATATAACGTTTTTCACCATCAACATAGTTGATTAGTGCAATATTAGCGGAGCGGTTTGGATCGTATTCAATCGTAGCAACGCGTCCAGGTATTCCATCTTTGTCGCGTTTAAAGTCGATAATACGATATTGACGCTTGTGACCTCCGCCCTGATGACGAACTGTCAGTCTTCCCTGGTTGTTACGTCCTCCACGTTTGTGAAGCGGGGCAACTAGGGAGCGTTCAGGTTTGTCAGTAGTGATCTCAGAGAAATCAGATACTGTCATGTGTCGACGACCGTTAGTAATAGGTCGGAACTTTTTAATCGCCATCTTTTTTCCCTCCTTACATGTTAAGATTTATAGTTTATACTTCAAAGAATTCTAGTTCTTCACTGTCTTGTGTCAACGTAACGACTGCTTTCTTACGATCAGAACGGTATCCACCGTAACGACCCATACGCTTGAACTTACCTTTAAGGTTCATAGTGTTCACACGAGCAACTTTTACGCCGAAGATTTCTTCAACTGCGTTTTTAATTTCAGTCTTGTTTGCTTTTGTGCTCACTTCAAACGTATATTTCTTTTCTCCCATAAGGTCAGCAGAATGTTCTGTAATGACAGGGCGTTTAATGATATCGCGTGGTTCTTTCATTATGAGAGCACCTCCCCTGCTTTTTCAGCTGCTTCCTTCGTTAGGATAAGCTTGTCATGCGTTAGTAAATCTAACACACTTACTTCGCTAATAGTAGTAACTGTAACCGTAGGAATGTTGCTTGAAGAAAGAACGACATTTTCATTCTTGTCTGCAGTCACGATTAGAGCTTTTTGATTAACTTCAAGACCTTTAAGGATCTCAACAACTTCTTTAGTTTTTGGAGCTTCCAATGAAAGATCTTCAAGCACCACGATATTTTCTTCCTGTACTTTGGAAGAGAAAGCAGACTGAAGTGCTAAACGACGAACTTTTCTAGGCAATTTATAGCTGTAGCTGCGTGGTGTAGGTCCGAATACTGTTCCACCGCCTACCCACTGTGGTGCGCGGATTGTACCCTGACGAGCACGTCCAGTACCTTTTTGGCGCCATGGCTTACGGCCGCCGCCGCGTACTTCAGAACGGTTTTTAACTTTGTGTGTACCCTGACGCTGAGAAGCTTGCTGGGCCACAACTGCTTCATGTAAAACATGAGTGTTTGGTTCAATACCAAAAACAGCGTCATTCAGTTCAACATCTCCAACTTTAGAGCCGCTTTGGTTTAATAGTGCTACTTTAGGCATGACATATCCTCCCTTCGTTTAATTATTTGCTAGCCTTTACTGCACTCGTAATTTTAACGTAAGATTTTTTCGCTCCAGGAACGTTACCTTTAATAAGAAGAAGATTACGCTCAGCATCTACTTGAACAACTTCAAGGTTTTGCAGAGTTACTGTTTCTCCGCCCATTTGTCCTGCAAGGCCTTTACCTTTGAAGACTTTAGATGGGTCAGCACCCTGTCCCATGGAACCAGAACGACGGTGGAAACGGGAACCGTGGCTCATCGGGCCGCGAGATTGGTTGTGACGCTTAATTGCGCCTTGGAAACCTTTCCCTTTAGAAGTTCCTGTTACATCAATTACGTCTCCTGCTTCGAAAATATCCACCTTAACCTCTTGACCTAATTCATAGTCATCAAGGTTAGTATTACGGAATTCACGAATGTAGCGCTTAGGTGTTGTGCTTGCTTTATCAGCATGACCTTTAGCAGCTTTTTTCTGACGGTTCTTTTTTTCATCGGCGAAACCAAGCTGGATCGCTTCATAACCGTCATTTTCAGCTGTTTTCATTTGCAGCACAACGTTTGGTTCAGCTTGTACTACTGTTACTGGAATTAACTCTCCGCTTTCAGAGAAGATTTGAGTCATTCCGACTTTTCTTCCTAAGATTCCTTTCGTCATCCGTTACACCTCCTATTATTGTTTCATTATAATTTATAGTTTGATTTCGATATCCACACCAGATGGCAGGTCAAGACGCATTAGTGAATCAACCGTCTGTGGTGTTGGATTAACAATGTCGATTAAACGTTTGTGTGTGCGCATTTCGAACTGTTCACGAGCATCTTTATACTTGTGTGTCGCACGAAGTACTGTATAGATAGACTTCTCAGTTGGAAGCGGGATTGGACCTGATACTTTAGCACCAGAGCGCTTCGCTGTGTCTACGATTTTTTCAGCGGACTGATCCAGAACTCTGTGATCATACGCCTTTAAACGAATACGAATTTTTTCTTTTGCCATTATTTTCCCTCCTTCATCGCCCATTTTTTGAAATAGACATTCTCCGCGAAAATTCCTCGACTCACCCGCCATGGCAAAGGGGCCGGGTGTGTCAACAACCTTTCGCATCATCGCCTTTTATGACCAACATTACTCATTATATAGAAGAAAAGCGGTCATTGCAAGGGATATTCAAAATTTATTTAACTATGAACACCTCAAAAGAGTATACTAGGTTTTTTCCTTCATTTCAACCGTATAAGAGCATTGTTGGGCATATTCATTAATTTTTTTATAATTTGAGGTATTTCTTCATCTTTTCATTATGTTTTTTAGATTTGTTGACTTAGAACTTCTTTTCTTTCCATAAATAAAAAACAAGCAGCTCTCCTAAAGAGAAGCTGCTTGTTTGGAAGTTTCTAATTACTCAGTGATAGAAGCAACAACGCCAGCGCCTACTGTACGTCCGCCTTCACGGATAGAAAACTTAGTTCCATCTTCAATCGCGATTGGAGAGATAAGTTCTACAGTCATCTCAACGTTATCTCCAGGCATAACCATTTCCACACCTTCTGGAAGCTGGATAACGCCAGTTACGTCAGTTGTACGGAAGTAGAACTGAGGACGGTAGTTAGAGAAGAATGGAGTGTGACGTCCACCTTCGTCTTTAGATAGTACGTAAACCTCAGCTTGGAACTTCGTGTGTGGAGTGATTGTACCAGGCTTAGCAAGTACTTGTCCACGGTTGATATCTTCACGGTTAACACCACGAAGAAGGGCACCGATGTTATCTCCAGCTTCAGCATAGTCAAGAAGCTTACGGAACATTTCTACACCAGTGATTGTAGTTTTCTTAGCTTCTGGAGCAAGACCGATGATTTCAACTTCGTCACCGACTTTAATTTGTCCACGCTCAACACGTCCTGTAGCAACTGTACCACGGCCAGTGATTGAGAATACGTCCTCAACAGGCATCATGAACGGCTTATCAGTGTCACGCTCAGGGTTTGGAATGTAAGCATCAACAGCATCCATTAGGTCGAAGATGCGCTGCTCGTACTCAGCGTCTCCTTCTAGAGCTTTAAGAGCAGAACCGCTGATAACTGGTACATCGTCACCATCGAAGTCATACTCAGAAAGAAGATCGCGAACTTCCATTTCTACTAGTTCAAGAAGCTCTTCGTCATCTACCATGTCAGTTTTGTTAAGGAATACTACGATTTGTGGTACACCAACCTGACGGGAAAGTAGGATGTGCTCACGAGTTTGTGGCATTGGACCGTCAGCTGCAGATACAACTAGAATCGCTCCGTCCATTTGCGCAGCACCAGTGATCATGTTTTTAACATAGTCAGCGTGTCCTGGGCAGTCAACGTGTGCATAGTGGCGGTTTTCAGTTTCATACTCAACGTGTGCAGTGGAGATTGTGATTCCACGCTCGCGCTCTTCTGGAGCACCGTCGATCATGTCATATGCCATTGCAGTACCAGAACCGGATTTCTTGTGAAGAACAGTAGTGATTGCTGCAGTTAGAGTTGTTTTACCATGGTCAACGTGGCCAATAGTACCAATGTTAACGTGGTCTTTGGAACGGTCAAATTTTTCTTTACCCATTCTATATTTCCTCCTTTTAAATAAAACAAAAAGTTTAGTTTTTAAGTTACTAATTTATTTGAAGCATAGAGGGCTTAAGCCCCATGTGCTTACAATACAAGTTATACTTGAACTTGGCAAAAAAATCAATTATTCACCTGCATTTTTCTTGATGATCTCTTCAGAAATGCTCTTAGGAACTTCTTCGTAGTGATCGAAGTGCATTGTGTAAGTTCCACGGCCTTGTGTATTAGAACGAAGAGCCGTCGCATAACCGAACATCTCAGAAAGTGGTACAAATGCTTTAACCACTTGTGCAGAGCCACGAGTTTCCATACCTTCTACACGTCCACGACGGGAAGTGATGTCACCCATGATGTCACCCATGTATTCTTCAGGAATAACCACTTCAACCTTCATAAGCGGCTCAAGTAGAACGGGCTGACACTTGCTTTTCGCCTGTTTAAGCGCCATAGAAGCGGCAACTTTAAAGGCCATTTCGTTAGAGTCAACATCGTGGTAAGAACCATCATAAAGAGTAGCCTTAATGTCAACCATTGGGTAGCCAGCTAATACACCGTTCTCCATAGATTCTTTAATACCTTGTTCTACAGATGGGATATATTCACGTGGTACTACACCACCAACGATTTTGTTAACGAATTCGTAGCCGGCGCCTTCTTCGTTTGGTTCAAATTTAACCCAAACGTGACCGAATTGTCCACGACCACCAGACTGACGCACGAATTTACCTTCAACTTCCGCACTGCCGCGGAATGTTTCACGGTAAGCAACTTGTGGAGCACCAATGTTCGCTTCTACTTTAAACTCACGACGCATACGGTCAACGATGATATCTAAGTGAAGTTCACCCATACCAGCGATAATCGTTTGACCAGTTTCTACGTTTGTTTCAGTACGGAACGTTGGATCTTCTTCAGCAAGTTTACCAAGTGCTACAGACATTTTGTCTTGATCGGCTTTAGATTTAGGCTCGATCGCAACAGAGATAACCGGTTCTGGGAATTCCATGGATTCAAGGATTACAAGACTCTTCTCATCACATAGAGTGTCACCAGTACTTGTGTCTTTAAGACCTACAGCACCTGCAATATCTCCAGCATACACAGTTGAAATCTCTTCACGGGAGTTGGCGTGCATTTGCAGGATACGTCCTACACGCTCACGCTTATCCTTCGTAGAGTTTTTCACGTAAGAACCAGAGTTTAAAGTACCAGAATAAACACGGAAGAATGTAAGTTTACCAACGTAAGGGTCAGTCGCTACTTTAAAAGCTAAAGCAGAGAATGGCTCGTTATCGTCAGGCTTACGAACAACTTGTTCTTCTGTTTGTGGAACGTGACCTTCAATTGGAGGTACATCTAGTGGAGATGGAAGATAATCGATAACTCCATCAATTAGAAGTTGAACCCCTTTGTTTTTAAAGGCTGAACCACAGAATACCGGGTAAAAGTCTACAGTTAGAGTCGCAGCACGGATCGCTGATTTCAACTCATCGTTTGTGATCTCTTCCCCTTCTAGATATTTCATCATTAGATCTTCATCTAGTTCTGCAACAGCTTCTATAAGCAATGTGCGGTATTCTTCAGCTTGTTCTTTGTACTCATCAGGGATTTCGCGCGCTTCTGCACGAGTTCCAAGATCATCCAAGTAGAAGAAAGCTTCCATAGTAACAAGGTCAATGATTCCTTCGAAGTCATCTTCTGCACCGATCGGAAGTTGCACGGCTGCTGCGTTAGCACCCAGACGGTCTTTTAATGTACCTAAAGAATAGATAAAGTCGGCACCGATTTTATCCATTTTGTTTACAAAAACAATACGTGGCACACCATAAGTTGTTGCCTGACGCCATACAGTCTCAGTTTGCGGTTCTACACCAGACTGAGCATCAAGTACAGCTACAGATCCATCAAGAACACGCAAGGAACGCTCAACTTCAACAGTGAAGTCTACGTGTCCTGGAGTATCGATGATGTTGATACGGTGATCTTTCCACTGAGCAGTTGTCGCAGCGGAAGTAATAGTAATTCCACGCTCCTGTTCCTGCTCCATCCAGTCCATTTGGGAAGCCCCTTCGTGAGTTTCACCAATTTTGTGGATACGTCCTGTGTAGAAAAGAATACGCTCGGTAGCTGTCGTTTTACCGGCATCAATGTGAGCCATGATCCCGATATTACGAGTCTTTTCCAAGGAGAACTCTCTAGCCATGATTTTTTCTCCTTCCTGATTGAAAGATTATTTCGTTTTAAATTACCAACGATAGTGAGCGAATGCTTTGTTAGCTTCCGCCATTTTGTGCATATCTTCACGGCGCTTAACTGCTGCACCGGTATTGTTACCTGCATCTAGAATTTCATTCGCAAGACGCTCTTCCATTGTTTTTTCTCCGCGAAGACGCGCATAGTTTACAATGAAACGAAGGCCTAGCGCTTGACGGCGTTCCGGGCGCACCTCAACTGGTACTTGGTAGTTAGATCCACCTACACGGCGTGCGCGTACTTCTAGTACTGGCATTACATTTTTCATAGCTTGTTCGAAAGTTTCCATAGCGTCGTTGCCGCTGCGTTCTTGAACAAGTTCAAATGCTTTATAAAGAATTTTCTGAGCTTTACCGCGCTGTCCGTCAACCATGATTTGGTTGATTAAGCGAGTAACAAGCTTAGAGTTATACATTGGATCTGGTAACACATCACGTTTAGCTACTGGTCCTTTACGTGGCATATGTCCCCCTCCTTTCCTTTTAAGTTGATATCATAATGTTATTATTTCTTAGGCTTCTTCGTACCGTATTTAGAACGTCCTTGCATACGTCCGTCAACACTTGCTGTATCCAGCGCGCCACGAACGATGTGGTAACGCACACCTGGTAAGTCTTTAACACGACCGCCGCGGATAAGAACAACACTGTGCTCTTGCAGGTTGTGGCCGATTCCAGGGATGTAGGCGTTAACTTCGATCTGGTTAGTTAAGCGAACACGAGCATACTTACGTAGTGCGGAGTTCGGTTTCTTCGGAGTCATAGTACCTACACGTGTGCAAACCCCACGTTTTTGTGGAGAAGACTGATCAGTCATACGCTTTTTATAGCTGTTATAGCCTTTGTTCAAAGCTGGTGAGTCAGACTTTCTACCTTTGCTTACACGTCCTTTACGAACTAGCTGATTAATTGTTGGCATTTAGTTATCCTCCCTTCAACATTTTTCAATACCACACATCCAGGTGGTTCATAAAAAGGCAAAAAACAAAGCTTTCGCGTTTACCGCCAAAACTTTATTGCTTTATCGCCACAGTTGCAGCTCCCACTTCAATGCCGCACGCTCTGCCCAGTTCCTTCATCGAGTCTACTCTCGAATGGAGAATGTTCAACTGTGCTGCTAGGGCAGCTACTTTAGATGTCATTGATGGTTCGGCATCATCTGCCGTTATGACTTCAACCACTTCTCCACTTTTCATAGCTTTAAGGGTTTGTTTCGTTCCAATGACTATATCTGTTTTAGCCTGTGCTACTTTTTCATAAGACATCTTCATATCCTCCAAAGTAACAAGGATAAACGGAAGCACCTTGATAATAGTATCACCCTGAAAAACCCATGTCAACTGGATTTTAAAAATAGTTGCTTATCAAGGCGTTCCGTTATTATATCCGTTGTTTACTTTCATTGAAAGTTTATGGCTGAGTGATCTCTTCTGCCGTCTTCTGCTTTTCTTCCTGCTGTTCAGACTCTGCTTTAATCGTACGATAGCGGTTCATACCAGTACCAGCTGGTACGAGTTTACCGATGATGACATTCTCTTTCAGTCCAAGAAGCTCATCGCGCTTACCTTTAATTGCTGCATCTGTCAGGACACGAGTTGTCTCCTGGAAGGATGCTGCGGAAAGGAAGCTGTCTGTTTCAAGCGATGCTTTTGTAATACCAAGAATGACTGGTCGGCCGACAGCCGGCTGGCCGCCTTCCATAAGCACTCTTTGGTTAGCTTCTTTAAACTGGTGAATTTCAAGGAGTGAGCCTGGTAGTACATCTGTATCTCCAGAATCGAGAACACGAACTTTACGAAGCATTTGACGAACCATAACTTCTACGTGCTTATCGGAAATTTCAACACCTTGCATACGGTAAACTTTTTGAACTTCTTTCAGAAGATACTCCTGAACTCCATCGAGACCTTGAACTGTAAGAAGTTCTTTCGGGTCAATAGAACCTTCTGTCAGAGGTTCACCTGCTTTTACTTCATCGCCAATCGCTACTTTAAGTCTTGAGCCATAAGGTGCAGTATAGGAGCGAGTTTCCACTTTTCCTTGGACCACAATTTCCTGTTTTTCTTTAACTTCATTAATATCGTGAACGGTACCCTCGATCTCTGTAATAACAGCCTGACCTTTAGGGTTACGTGCTTCCACGATCTCCTGGATACGAGGAAGACCTTGCGTGATATCATCTCCTGCAACACCGCCTGTGTGGAAGGTACGCATTGTAAGCTGTGTACCTGGTTCACCGATGGATTGTGCAGCGATAATACCAACAGCTTCTCCTACTTCTACCTCATCCCCAGTGGCAAGGTTACGTCCGTAACACTTCTTACAAACACCGTGTTTCGTGTTACAAGTGAAGGCAGAGCGGATAAGCACTTTCTCAATACCTGCATCCACAATTTGTTTAGCCGCATCTTCGAAGATTACTTCGTTGCGATTTGCCAGCACCTGACCAGTTTCCGGATGCTCGATCCTCTGGAAAGATGTCCGGCCGATCAGTCGGTCGATCAGTGGTTCGATCATTTCGGTACCCTCTTTTAAGGATGCTACCGTTAAGCCTCGGTCTGTTCCACAGTCGTCTTCTCTTACGATGACATCCTGCGCCACGTCTACAAGTCGACGAGTCAGATAACCTGAGTCGGCTGTCTTCAGTGCCGTATCGGCAAGACCTTTACGGGCACCGTGTGTGGAGATAAAGTACTCAAGTACAGTCAGACCTTCACGGAAGCTGGACTTAATCGGAAGTTCGATGATTCGTCCAGCCGGGTTAGCCATAAGACCACGCATACCAGCAAGCTGAGTGAAGTTAGAGGCGTTACCACGGGCTCCGGAATCACTCATCATAAAGATCGGGTTACGCGGATCAAGGGACTGCATCAAGCGGTCCTGGATCGTGTCTTTACAAGCAGACCATATTTCAATAACACGGTCATAACGCTCTTCTTCTGTGATTAAACCACGGCGGAACTGCTTAAGCACTTTATCTACTTTAGCTTGAGCTTCTTCAAGAATCTCCTGCTTCTCTGGAAGTACTACTACGTCAGATACACCAACAGTGATACCCGCTTTAGTAGAATAAGCAAAGCCTAAGTCCTTCATGCGGTCAAGCATTTTGGAAGTTTCACTGATAGAGAAACGCTTAAATACTTCAGCGATAATATCTCCAAGGATCCCTTTCTTAAACGGAAGAACTTCTTTGCGGCTGGCAATTTCTTTCTTCACGTCTGTACCTTTTTCAATAAAGTAGTGATCCGGAGTTTTAATTTCTAAGTTCTCTTGAGTCGGTTCATTCATATAAGGGAATGAATTTGGAAGCATCTCATTAAAGATCAGTTTACCAATCGTAGTGAGTAATAACTGTTTATTCTGTGCTTCCGTAAATGTCTCATTATTCAATGAGCTGGCTTGAACCGCCACCCGTGTGTGAAGGTGAGCGTAGCCATTCTGATAGGCCATTAGTGCTTCATTCGAGTCTTTAATGACCATCCCTTCACCGACTGCACCTTCACGTTCAAGAGTAAGGTAATAGTTACCCAGTACCATATCCTGTGATGGTGTAACAACAGGCTTTCCATCCTTAGGGTTCAGGATGTTCTGCGCAGCCAGCATAAGGATACGGGCTTCCGCCTGTGCTTCAGAAGATAGCGGAACGTGTACAGCCATTTGGTCACCGTCAAAGTCAGCGTTATATGCTGTACATACGAGCGGGTGAAGACGAATGGCACGTCCTTCTACTAATGTAGGTTCAAACGCCTGGATTCCTAAACGGTGCAATGTTGGTGCACGGTTCAGCAGAACTGGGTGTTCCCTAATTACATCTTCAAGAACGTCCCACACCTCTGGATGAATACGTTCAATCTTGCGTTTCGCAGACTTAATGTTATGAGCTAATCCACGAGATACAAGTTCTTTCATAACGAAAGGCTTGAACAATTCAAGAGCCATTTCTTTTGGAAGTCCACATTGATACATTTTCAGGTTAGGACCTACAACGATAACGGAACGGCCGGAATAGTCAACACGTTTACCGAGCAGGTTTTGACGGAAACGACCCTGTTTACCTTTCAGCATGTGGGAAAGAGATTTAAGCGGACGGTTTCCTGGCCCTGTAACCGGACGGCCGCGACGGCCGTTATCGATTAAAGCATCGACAGCTTCCTGAAGCATACGTTTTTCGTTTTGTACGATAATTGTCGGTGCTCCAAGATCAAGCAGTCGCTTCAAGCGGTTGTTACGGTTGATCACACGGCGATATAGGTCATTAAGGTCAGATGTCGCAAAACGTCCGCCGTCCAGCTGAACCATCGGGCGAAGTTCCGGCGGTATTACCGGAAGCACATCTAAAATCATCCATGATGGATTATTTCCAGAGTTACGGAATGATTCAAGCACTTCAAGACGCTTAATCGCACGTGTGCGGCGCTGTCCCTGAGCTGTTTTCAGCTCTTCTTTTAAAGATTCGACTTCGCCATCTAAATCAATATCATAAAGGAGCTTGCGAATAGCTTCCGCTCCCATTGCTGCCTGGAATCCCTGGCCGTATTTTTCACGGTAGGAACGATACTCTTTTTCTGAGAGAAGCTGCTTTTTATCCAGTGCCGTTTCGCCTGGATCTGTAACAATATAGGCAGCGAAATAAATAACCTCTTCAAGAGCACGCGGGGACATATCAAGAACAAGGCCCATACGGCTCGGAATACCTTTAAAATACCAGATGTGAGAGACAGGGGCAGCCAGTTCCAGGTGCCCCATACGCTCACGGCGTACTTTAGCCTTTGTTACTTCTACACCACATCGGTCACAAACGACGCCTTTATAGCGTACACGCTTATACTTTCCGCAGTGACATTCCCAGTCTTTTTGCGGCCCAAAAATTCTTTCACAGAATAAGCCGTCTTTTTCTGGTTTTAACGTACGATAGTTAATTGTCTCGGGCTTCTTCACTTCACCATAAGACCAAGAACGAATCTTGTCTGGTGAAGCCAGACCGATTTTCATATACTCAAATTTATTTACATCTAGCAAGGGGCCTACCTCCCTTTTAGTCTCCGGGTTCTACCCTAAGCTTTGGACAAGATCATATTTATTGTTCTTCGAAACTTAACTCTTCTGATTCGTTGGTTTGATCTTCTTCGATATCACGCATTTCGATTTCTTCATCCGAGCTGTTTAAAATCTTAACGTCCATACCCAGACTTTGAAGTTCTTTGATAAGAACTTTAAAGGATTCCGGTACCCCAGGTTCTGGGACGTTATCTCCTTTAACAATCGCCTCATATGTTTTCACACGTCCGACGACATCATCGGATTTAACGGTCAAGATTTCCTGCAGAGTATATGCGGCACCATAAGCTTCTAATGCCCATACCTCCATCTCACCGAAACGCTGTCCGCCAAACTGAGCTTTACCGCCCAGCGGCTGCTGGGTTACGAGTGAGTAAGGACCTGTTGAACGTGCGTGCAGCTTGTCATCAACCATGTGTGCAAGCTTAATCATATACATCACACCAACAGAAACTCTGTTATCAAAAGGTTCCCCTGTGCGTCCATCATAAAGGATGGTCTTCGCATCGCGGGCCATGCCTGCTTCTTCAAGTGTTGACCAAACATCTTCCTCACGGGCTCCATCAAATACCGGTGTGGCGACACGAATTCCAAGCTGTCGGGCAGCCATTCCTAAGTGAAGCTCAAGCACCTGCCCGATGTTCATACGGGATGGTACACCTAATGGGTTAAGCATAATGTCAACTGGTGTCCCATCTGGAAGGTAAGGCATGTCTTCTTCTGGAAGAATCTTCGAGATAACACCTTTGTTTCCGTGACGTCCGGCCATTTTATCCCCTTCAGAGATTTTACGCTTCTGAACGATATAAGCGCGGATCAGCTGGTTCACTCCAGGAGGAAGCTCATCCCCGTCTTCACGGTTAAAGATTTTCACATCCAGGACGATACCGCCTGCTCCGTGCGGTACACGAAGGGAAGTATCTCTTACTTCTCGGGCTTTTTCACCGAAGATCGCGTGAAGCAGTCTTTCTTCTGCTGAAAGTTCCGTCACACCCTTAGGCGTTACTTTACCTACGAGCAGATCTCCATCACTTACTTCAGCACCTACACGAATAATTCCGCGCTCATCAAGGTCTCTCAGTGCATCTTCCCCAACGTTAGGGATATCTCGTGTAATTTCTTCAGGTCCAAGCTTTGTATCACGAGCTTCAGATTCGTACTCTTCAATATGAATGGAAGTATAAACATCATCTTTTACAAGGCGCTCACTCATAATGATCGCATCCTCGTAGTTATAACCATCCCATGTCATAAACGCCACGAGAGGGTTCTGTCCAAGAGCCAGCTCACCCATGTCCATGGATGGACCATCAGCTAAAATTTCACCTTTAGTTACACGGTCGCCTTTAGCAACGATCGGACGCTGGTTATAACAGCTTCCCTGGTTAGAACGAATGAATTTCTGCAAGCGATAACGATCAAGGTCGCCTTCTACTTCTCTTCCATCTACTTCAGAGACGCGGCGAACGTGTACTTCTTTCGCTTCTACACGTTCAACAATTCCTTCATGGCGGCAGATGACGGCTGCACCTGAATCTTTACCAGAAACATATTCCATGCCTGTTCCGACAAGCGGAGCATCAGGTTTAAGAAGAGGCACTGCCTGTCTTTGCATGTTCGCACCCATCAGGGAACGGTTGGAGTCATCATTCTCAAGGAAAGGAATACACGCTGTCGCCGCAGATACTACCTGCTTCGGAGAAACGTCCATGTAATCGAGACGGTCGCGTCCAACTAATGTGTTTTCACCACGGAAACGGGCAATAACTTCATCATCTGTAAAGGATCCATCTTCTTCAAGACGGGCGTTCGCCTGTGCTACTACATAGTTATCCTCTTCATCGGCTGTAAGGTAATCGATTTGAGCAGTAACTTTTCCTGTTTCCGGGTCTACCCGGCGGTATGGAGTTTCAATAAATCCAAACTCATTAACCTTTGCGTAGGAAGAAAGGGAGTTGATCAAACCGATGTTTGGTCCTTCCGGTGTCTCAATCGGACACATACGGCCGTAGTGGGAATAGTGTACGTCACGAACTTCAAATCCTGCACGTTCACGTGTTAAACCACCGGGTCCAAGCGCAGACAAACGACGCTTATGCGTTAACTCAGCCAGAGGGTTTGTCTGATCCATGAACTGAGACAGCTGAGAGCTTCCAAAGAACTCTTTAATCGACGCTATGACCGGCCGGATGTTAATCAGCTGCTGCGGGGTAATGGACGAAGTGTCCTGAATCGACATACGTTCACGCACCACACGCTCCATACGGGACAGCCCGATACGGAATTGGTTTTGCAGCAATTCACCTACAGAACGAAGTCGACGATTTCCTAAGTGGTCGATATCATCTGTTCCTCCAACATTATGAAGAAGGTTAAAGAAATAACTGATAGAAGATAGAATATCCGCAGGAGCGATATGCTTCACATCGCGGTCAATGTTGGCATTTCCAATAACGTTAATGGAACGCTCTCCCTCCGGATCCGTAGGGTCTACTATTTTCACAGATTGTACGCGGATCGGCTCATCCATCACCCCATCTACAGGGTCAAGTGCTCGTTCTGCAATCGCCTTTTCCTGGTTATCAAAATGCGGAATTAATTTATCTAAAAGGCGGCGGTCGATTTTCGCGCCTTTTTCGGCAAGAACTTCACCTGTTTCTTCATCAACAACCGTTTCAGCCAGCGTCTGGTTGAACAGACGGTCTTTAATGTGAAGTTTTTTATTCATTTTATAACGGCCAACGCGTGCCAGGTCATAACGCTTTGGATCGAAGAAACGGGAAACGAGTAAGCTTTTCGCATTTTCTACAGTCGGCGGCTCACCAGGACGCAAGCGCTCGTAGATTTCAAGCAGTGCTTTCTCGCTGTTTTCCGTATTATCTTTTTCCAGCGTATTCGTCAGGTACTCATTTTCACCGATTAAATCGATGATTTCCTGGTCTGTTCCGAAACCTAATGCGCGAAGCAGTACAGTAATCGGCAATTTACGGGTACGGTCGATTCGAACATGTACTACATCTTTCGCATCTGTTTCGAATTCAAGCCAAGCCCCGCGGTTAGGGATGACGGTTGCGGTATAGCCCCGTTTTCCGTTTTTATCAATCTTTTTATTGAAATAGACGCTTGGTGAACGAACAAGCTGGGATACGATAACACGCTCGGCACCATTAATGACAAAGGTACCTGTGTCTGTCATCAGCGGGAAATCTCCCATAAAAACTTCTTGCTCTTTCACTTCGCCTGTTTCATTATTAAGAAGACGAACCTTTACACGAAGTGGTGCATTATAAGTTACGTCTCTATCTTTTGACTCATCGACTGGATACTTTGGCTCGCCTAAGCTGTAGTCAATAAACTCCAGTGATAAATTACCTGTGAAATCTTCAATTGGAGAAATGTCTTTAAACATTTCCTTCAAACCTTCTTCTAAGAACCAATTGTAAGAAGCCGTTTGAATTTCAATTAAATTGGGTAATTCTAATACCTCACTGATTCGTGCATAACTTCTGCGTTGGCGGTGTCGTCCATACTGAACTAGTTGACCTGTCAACTGATTCACCCCTTCAAACAAGCATTTTTATAACAAAAAAGGGTTCGGCAAAGGCATGCCGAACAGGCTTGCGGTTGATCTTGCCACAAGCACTATAGTTAAACATTCACCGTTTTGGCGAATGGTGTTTCTTCATTTCTCTCTAACGTTAGACAAAAAAGAAAAAGGGTTTTCACTCATAAACCTCATTTCACTTTCCATTGATAATCTACCATTCTATCCCGTTTTCAAAGATTTATACTAAAAATTTGAAAAAGGCCTTGACATGACATCAGGCATGTTGGCATTTTACAATAATACCATATTAAAAAAGGAGCGTCAAACCTTTTCAGCTCTTAAAATATAGTATCCTTTGTTCTTTGTCACTATTTCTACTTCCCCAAATAGTTCTTCTAATTTATCTTTGGCAGACGGCGCTCCCTGTTTCTTCTGAATAACTACCCAAAGCTCACCATTTGTCTGCAAAGCTTCCCAGGCCTCTTCAAACATGGCATGAACCACTTTTTTACCGGCACGAATAGGGGGATTCGTTAATATAGATGCAAATGCTTCACCCTCCAGGTTGGAAAAACGGTCACTTTCTTTGATCGTTACATTTTCAATCCCGTTTTGGCGGGCATTCTTTTTCGCTAACTCTAAAGCTCTTTCATTGACATCCACCATAACAATCTGGCGATCACGGCGTTCCCTTGCCAGCGATAAACCAATTGGTCCGTAGCCGCAGCCCAGATCCAGGATAGGACCTTCTACGTCGTTAAAGGTAAAAGCTTCAATCAGAACACGCGATCCAAAGTCTACTTCACTTTTTGAGAAAACAGCATGGTCTGTTGTAAAGTCTAGCTTGTTTTCCCTTAGTGTAAAAGACCATGTTCTTTCATCGCTTTCTGCCTCTGTTCTCTTCGAATAATAATGTTCAGACACTTAGAACACCTTCTTAAAAAAAATAAGAAAAAGAAAGCTCGCCGATAATTCAGCGAGCTTTTCTCTCTTTATCACAAAAAATTACTTAACTTCTACAGAAGCTCCAGCTTCTTCCAGCTTAGCTTTAACTTCTTCAGCTTCTTCTTTAGCTACGCCTTCTTTGATTGCGCCAGGAGCCTTATCAACTAGATCTTTAGCATCTTTAAGACCAAGACCAGTAATTTCGCGAACCGCTTTAACTACTTTAATCTTAGAGCTTCCAGCAGATTGTAGGACTACATCAAATTCAGTTTGCTCTTCAGCAGCTTCGCCGCCTGCAGCAGCACCGCCAGCCGCAACTGGAGCTGCAGCAGTTACACCAAATTCTTCTTCAATAGCTTTAACTAGATCGTTAAGCTCAAGAACTGTCATTTCTTTAATCGCTTCGATAATTTGTTCGTTAGACATGAGAAATTTCCTCCTTAGAAAATATAATAATTTTATTTAACCGAAAACGGGATTTACGCGCCTTCTTCTTCTTTTTGCTCGGCAATCGCTTTTGTAACATAAGCGAAGTTGCGAACAGGGGCTTGAATTACGCTTAGGAACATAGATACAAGACCTTCGTAGTTTGGAAGAGTCGCAAGTTCCTTGATTTGCTCAAGAGTTGCAACTTTCCCTTCGATCACTCCGCCTTTAAGCTCAAGGTTGTCGTGATCTTTTGCAAAGTTGTTAAGAACTTTTGCCGGGGATACAGCATCGTCTTCACTGAATGCCAACGCAGTAGGTCCTACAAGAACCTCGTCAAGATCAGTTAGACCAGTCTCCGCAGTCGCACGGCGAGTCATTGTGTTTTTGTACACTTTGAAATCAACGCCTGCTTCACGAAGCTGAGCACGCAGTTCTGTAACTTCTGCTACATCAAGACCGCGGTAATCTACAAGTACAGCAGACTTACTATTACGGAATTTGTCAGCAATTTCAGTTACTACCTGTTGCTTTTGCTCAATAATTTTGCTCATCGTTCCACCTCCTAATGACTTTTCATCATACCGATTCGTGTTTTAGAAATAAAAAGTACCTCCGTGAAGACACGGAGGTACGTATGACAGAACAGGTCGGTTAAAAGCTGTCCTGTTTATTCACACACCTCGGCAGGAAATTAAGCACCGTGTGCACCTGCTGTCTTCGGTATAACGTATTCAATTTATACAACGTTTCTAATTATAAGAGTTTAGAAACGGAAAGTCAACAACTAAATTACTTCACGTAGTTGGCAACGTCAACTTTGATTCCAGGGCCCATTGTAGAAGAAACTGCAGCATTACGTACGTAAGTGCCTTTAGCCGCTTGAGGCTTCGCTTTTACTAACGTTTCTGTCAGCGCTTCGAAGTTCTCTACAAGTTTTTCCTGGTCAAATGAAGCTTTACCGATTGGAACGTGAATATTAGCAGCTTTATCAACGCGGTATTCTACTTTACCTGCTTTGATTTCATTTACTGCTTTTTCAACTTCAAAAGTAACCGTGCCTGTTTTAGGGTTTGGCATAAGGCCTTTTGGTCCAAGCACACGGCCCAGTTTACCAACTTCAGCCATCATGTCAGGTGTTGCTACAACTACGTCAAAATCGAACCAGCCTTGATTAATTTTATTAATAAGGTCCTGCTCTCCTACGTAGTCAGCACCAGCAGCTTCTGCTTCTTTCGCTTTATCACCTTTAGCGAAAACAAGAACGCTCTGAGTTTTACCTGTACCATGTGGAAGCACCATTGCTCCACGGATTTGCTGGTCAGCTTTCTTAGGGTCAACACCCAGACGGAAAGCCGCTTCTACTGTTTCATCAAAGCCAGCCTTTGCTGTTTCTTTCACAAGGCTGATTGCTTCGTTTACTTCATAAGCTTTCGTACGATCAACAAGTTTATTAAGCTCTTGTTGCTTTTTGCTTTTTTTAGCCATTTTTAATTTCCTCCTCTTGTGGTTTTAACGGATTTACCTCCCACGATTAAAGGTTGCGAATCAAGGATCGCTCCTGACTCGCAACCTTCAACTCCATTCTAGAGCGACGCTGTGGGATTAGTCTTCGATAGTAATTCCCATGCTGCGTGCAGTACCTTCAACCATACGCATTGCAGCTTCAACGTCAGCAGCATTCAAGTCAGGCATTTTAGTTTCAGCGATTTCTTTAACTTTATCGCGTTTAACTGTCGCTACCTTGTTACGGTTCGGTTCGCCTGAACCTGATTCGATTCCTGCCGCTTTCTTCAAAAGAACAGCAGCTGGCGGAGTTTTTGTAACAAATGTAAAAGAACGATCTTCAAAAACTGAGATCTCAACCGGAATAATCATTCCTGCTTGATCTTGTGTTTTAGCGTTAAATTCTTTACAGAAGCCCATGATATTAATACCCGCTTGTCCTAGTGCCGGTCCTACCGGTGGAGCTGGGTTAGCTTTACCTGCTGGAATCTGTAGCTTTACAACTTTAATTACTTTTTTAGCCACGAGACACACCTCCTTAAAGTCCGTGATGTGGTAATAGGGTTTTCCCCTCCCACTCATCGCATTTATGCATCAAGCCTCTTCACTTTTCGAGGCACATAAAGAACATAAGAATTTTAGCATCTATTTTCACATAATGCAAGGGGAAAGGGGAAACTTTATAATTTTTCAATCTGTGAAAAATCTAATTCAACAGGTGTTTCACGTCCGAACATGTTAACGTGCACCTTCACCTTCTGCTTATCTGCATCGATATTTTCAATCGAACCTGTGAAGTTAGCAAACGGACCGTCTGTCACTTTCACACTCTCTTTAATTTCGAAGTCTACCTGTGCAGCCGAACGCTCTGCCATACCCATACGCTTAAGTACTGTATCCACTTCTTCCGGCAGGAGAGGGATAGGTTTTGAGCCGGAGCCTGTAGATCCTACGAAACCAGTAACCCCCGGAGTATTCCGAACGACATACCAGGAATCATCCGTCATTACCATCTCTGCAATAACGTAACCCGGGAACACCTTTTTCTTATTCACTTTACGCTTGCCGTTCTTTATTTCCGTTTCTTCGTCCTCTGGTACAAGAACGCGGAAGATTTTATCTTCCATACCCATAGACTCTACGCGTTTCTCTAAGTTGGCCTTCACTTTGTTTTCATAACCTGAATACGTGTGGACCACATACCATCTTTTTTCCATTTAGTACAGGACAAGCGGCTTGTCCTTCCCTCCCTTATCTTTCGTAATTTTTTCCAACATGAAAAAACCCGTTAAACGGGTTTTTAAACGGTGCTTTTACCTAGTATATCACAAAAGCAGCTTTTCTATTATCTCGTTATCTCGGAATAAGTTCAAGCAGCTGCGAAATTCCAAGATCGACAACGGCGAAAAACACAGCAACGAACACAACAGTACCCAATACTGTAATCGTATATTTGTAAAGCTCCCGGCCGCTCGGCCAGCTCACTTTACGCATTTCACGAGCTACATTCTTAAAAAATTTAAACATGTCAAACAACCCCCAAACTTGCGCCCGCCGGCTTCATCCTCTATTTCGTTTCACGGTGCAGCGTGTGTTCTCCACACGATTTGCAAAACTTGCGAACTTCTAATCGTTCTGACTGATTCGAGCGGTTTATATGAGTGCTATAATTGCGGCTTAAACATTGAGTGCATGCTAGTATAATTTTCTTTCTCATCGACAGTCCCCTCGTTCGTAGAGGTTTCATTCACTCCCAATAATGTAGCACGCTTACAGTAGAGTGTCAATTCCTTGCAGATCATGTCGTTTCACTAAACTCTATATATCTCTCAAGCTTTCGTTTTACCCGTTGAAGCGCATTATCAATAGATTTGACATGACGATTTAACTCTACAGAAATTTCCTGATAACTCTTACCATCAAGGTAAAGCGACAGAACCTTCTGCTCCAGTTCACTAAGGAGTTCAGAAATTTTTTCTTCAATATCTCCAAATCGCTCTTTATTAACCATCAGCTCCTGAGGATCAATAGCTTTGGAACCTGCGATTACATCCAATAACGTACGGTCTGCTTCCTCATCAAAAATTGGCTTGTCCAGTGAAACGTAGGAATTTAGTGGAATATGCTTCTGGCGGGTAGCGGTTTTAATAGCGGTAATGATTTGACGAGTAACACATAATTCAGCAAAAGCTTTAAACGATGAGAGCTTGTCTCCCTGATAATCTCTAATGGCTTTATATAAACCGATCATGCCTTCCTGAACGATATCCTCCCGATCTGCCCCAATTAGAAAGTACGTTCTTGCTTTGGCGCGCACGAAATTCTTATACTTATCAATTAAAAAGTCCAAGGCCTGAACCTGACCAAGGTTGATCCGTAAGATAATTTCTTCATCATCAAGCTTACTGAAATCGACCTTATCGATGCCTATCTGTGTTTGTCCGCTGCTCACTTAAGGATCCCTCCGACGTTACCTAAATATAGAAATATTATACAGTAAGCGTTTCAAAAGCGTCAACATGGCTTTCTTATTTACGCCCCCTCCGCCACTGTTCAAAAATCTCTCTTATCTCTTTATTTATCGGAATTTTAGGCTGATTTTGGACCGATTTATGCAATTCTACATCTTTTTTTATTTCAAGCTGAATATTCTTTACTTCAATATATAATTCTCTCGCCGATTTTCGAAAGGCGCCCCGGGCAAAGATCGTCCGTTGTTCTGCGTAATCTGAAGTAGCGACATACACCTGGGTCCGGACATCATTCAGCTCACCGGAGAGCTTCTCAATTCGCTCATCCGCTGTTTCGTTCTCTTTCGTAAAAATCACTTCGATTTTAAAATTTTTCTGCTTACTGTCTAGACCTCTTACGTGGTAGGCATCAAACACTACAATGACCCGGTCTCCCTTATATGCCTGGTATTCTGCGAGCATCTCAATGAGCAGATCCCTCGCCTGGGCGAGATCTTTGTCTTTCAATTTCTGCAGCTCCGGCCACGCACCAATCATGTTATAGCCATCGACAATGAGTACATTCATGTTCTATTCCCCTAAAGGATGACGTTTGCGATAGATTTCGTACATCAAAAGAGAGGCCGCTACTGAAGCATTCAGCGAGGACACTTTTCCGGCCATAGGAAGTTTAACGGTCCAGTCACATTTTTCTCTCGTTAAACGGCTCATCCCTTTACCTTCATTTCCAATAACGAGCGCCACAGGAATTTTCCCATCAAGCTGACGATAGTCTTCCTTTGCGTCTGCTTCGGTTCCGATAATCCAGACGAACCGCTCTTTCAGCTCATCAATTGTACGTGAAAGGTTTGTCACACGAGCAACCGGAACGTGTTCAATGGCACCTACCGAGGTTTTGGCTACGGTTGAAGTCAGACCAACAGCACGACGCTTTGGAATAATCACGCCATGGGCACCGCTTGCATCAGCAGACCGTAAAATAGAGCCTAAATTATGAGGGTCTTCAATTTCATCTAAGATCAGGAAAAACGGAGGCTCTCCTTTTTCTTCAGCCCGTGCAAAAAGATCCTCAATATCGCTGTATTCATAAGCCGCTACAGCTGCAACCACACCCTGGTGATTCCCATCAGCCAACTGGTCAAGCTTCTTCTTAGGTGCTCTCTGCACAAGCACCCCGTTCTCTTTAGCCGCCTGCTCGATTTTACGAGCTGCTTGGGGCTGGAGCTGTTCAGATATAAAGACCTTGTTAATTGAACGGCCTGATTTAATGGCTTCCATTACACTGTTTTTTCCTAGAATCCACTCTTCCCTCATTGCTGTACTCTCCTTTTTTCAACATGTTGTATCGCACTTGTGATCAGCTCTTCCAGACGATCTTCATGACCGGACAGGTAGTGATAGCCTAGAACAGCTTCAAAAGCCGTGGAATAGCGGTATGTCTGGACGTCCGTATTTTTTGGGACACTGCCGGATTTAGCATTGCGCCCGCGGCGCAGTACACTTTCCTCTTCCTCAGTCAGCAGGCTCTCCTCCTGCCAGGCCTGTACCACTTGAGCCTGGGATTTAGCCGAAACAAATCGAACGGCTGCTTTGTGCAGCTGATTCGGCTTAACTTCCCCCTTTTTTAACAGGTAACGGCGGACATGCAATTCATACACACTATCTCCCATATAGGCTAAAGCCAAGCTTTTCATATGTTTTACTTCCACAGCATTACCCTCGTTTCCAGCGTGTGCCCTGAGATGTATCTTCAAGGATGATATGGCGGGCCTTTAATTCATCTCGGATCTCATCAGCACGGGCAAAATTACGGTCCTTGCGTGCCTGCTTTCTTTCTTCAATTAACGCATCAATTTCTTCATCCAGCAGTTCTGCTTCCTGAGAGATTTCCAGACCCAGGACATTTATGAGCTCTTCAAGCGTACGAGCAAATACCTGGAGGACATCTGTATGAGTCTGGTCAGCCTGCAGGTAAAGATTAATCGACTTCGTCAGATCAAATAAGACAGAAATAGCATTTGCCGTATTAAAATCATCATCCATTTCTTTTATAAAGCGCTGCTTATGCTGGTCGATCTCGTTCAACCATTTTTCATTATCATTTGTAAGGCTTACACTGGAGTTCATACGATACTTAAGGTTCTCATAAGCGTTCTTTATGCGGTCAAAACTGCTTTTGGCTCCCTCCAGCAGTTCATCACTGAAATTGATAGGATGACGATACTGCACACTTAGCATAAAGAAGCGGATAACCTGCGGATCATGCTTTTTCACAAGGTCATGAGCCAACACGAAGTTGCCGAGTGATTTCGACATTTTTTCGTTATCAATATTAATATAACCATTATGCATCCAGTATCTCGCGAAGGAAGAACCATTGTTTGCTTCAGACTGGGCAATTTCGTTTTCATGGTGAGGGAACGTTAAATCCTGTCCGCCGGCATGGATATCAATCGTATCTCCAAGATACTTCTTCGCCATTGCGGAGCATTCAATATGCCACCCCGGACGCCCTTTGCCCCATGGGCTTTCCCAGGCGATCTCGCCGTCTTTAGCTTCCTTCCAGAGTGTGAAGTCAAGCGGGTCTTCCTTTTTCTCTCCGACTTCAATTCTGGCACCGGTGCGTAATTCATCGATTGACTGATGGGACAGTTTGCCGTAACCATCAAACGATCGTGTCCGGAAATAAACATCTCCCTCTGAAGCGTAAGCATGACCTTTGTCAATCAGTCCTTGAATGAAGGAAATGATTTCCTCCATATTCTCTGTAACGCGCGGATGATGAACAGCTTCCTGCACTCCGAGCGCTCCAACATCCTCTTTATATGCCTGAATAAAGCGGTTGGCGATCTGAGGAACCTCTTCGCCTAATTCATTCGCCGCTTTAATTAATTTGTCATCTACATCAGTAAAATTGAGTACATATTTAACTTCATACCCTCTATATTCAAAATAACGCCTTACCGTATCAAAAACGATCGCTGGACGTGCATTCCCTATATGGATATAGTTATAAACCGTCGGACCGCACACATACATTTTTACTTTCCCCTCTTCAATTGGGGTAAAGGTTTCTTTGGAGCGGGATAAGGTGTTATAAATTTTAATGCTCATTTTGCTTCACTCCTTCTCGTTGTTCCACCTGCAAGCATAGCTGCTTAATTTCTTCCTGCATCTCATTTAACCGATCATAAATCGGATCCGGGAGTTTGTGGTGCTCAAGATCACGCGACCTTACTTTTTTCCCATCCTGAACTACGACGTGGCCCGGGATTCCGACAACTGTCGAATTATCCGGAACATCTTTTAAAACGACAGAACCGGCGCCCACCTTTGAGTTCTCTCCAATCGTAATTGAACCGAGAACTTTTGCTCCTGTGGCAACTAGAGCATTATCCTTTAAAGTCGGGTGCCGCTTTCCTTTTTCCTTACCAGTTCCACCTAGAGTGACGCCTTGAAATAATGTGACATTATCTCCAATCTCACACGTCTCCCCAATAACTACACCCATTCCATGGTCGATGAAAAAGCGGCGGCCGATCTTAGCTCCAGGATGGATTTCAATCCCTGTGAAGAAGCGGCTGATTTGAGAGATCAAACGGGCGAGAAAAAAGAACTTTCGTTTATAAAAGCTGTGGGCAATCCGATGAGCCCAGGTGGCATGGAGACCCGAATACGTCAGAATCACCTCAATATAAGAACGAGCGGCTGGATCCTGATCAAATACGACATCGACATCTTCTTTGAACAACTTAAACAATCCCATGATTGATCCTCCCTTTCTTCTTTTACGGTACAAAAAAAGCGCCTCCGTGCCATTTAGGCACAGAGACGCTTTGCTGGTCAGCGCGGTTCCACTCTGTTTGGGAAAATAAATTTCCCCGCTTATCCTGATAACGGCAGGTACCGCTTTTAGCTTACTCGTTCTTTCAGCCAAAGACTCAGAGGTGCATTTCTGGATCTTCCCTTAAATCACTCTCAGCCATGGTGATTTTCTCTGGATAAGGGAGTAACATCCTTACTTCTCCTCTTCAACGCTTCGTATATTGGTATCTCTACTATATGATAAAAGTACCCAATTGTGAACAGTTTAGCTTTGAATCTGCTCCAAAGAATGATTTAATCGGTATTTGACAGTTTCTTCCCCAAGCAGACGAATCGCATTTGGCAGCTCAGGACCGTGAGTCTGACCTGTTGTCGCTACCCGAATCGGCATAAACAGCTTTTTGCCTTTATGTCCGGTTTCTTTCTGGACGGCTTTCACTTGCTTCTTAATGTTCTCCGGCGTCCATTCTTCAAGCTCATCCAGCTTGTCCTTAAATACACTTAAAACTTCAGGCACCTGTTCACCGTTTAGAACTTCCATAGCTGCCTCACCGTATTCGATTTGTTTCTTAAAGAACAGGTCAGTCAGCTCTACAATTTCCGCTCCATAGCTTAACTGCTCGTGATAAAGAGAGATAAGCTCATGTGTCCATTCACGGCCTTCCTCACTCATATCTTCAAATACACGTCCACCCTGTATTAAGTGAGGAAGTGTAAGATCTACAACTTCTTCAAGAGAAGCAGCTTTAATATACTGGTTATTCATCCACTTCAGCTTCGCGGCATCAAAAATCGCTGGTGACGTAGACAAACGATCCGCATCAAAAATATCAATCAGCTGATCCTGTGTAAAGATTTCTTCTTCACCAACAGGAGACCATCCAAGCAGTGTGATGAAGTTAAAGAGGGCCTCTGGAAGATAGCCAAGATTTTTATACTGCTCAATAAATTGCAGAATATGCTCATCGCGCTTACTGAGCTTCTTACGATTTTCATTTAGAATCAGTGTCATATGACCGAATACAGGAGCTTCCCATCCAAACGCCTCATAAACCATCATCTGCTTTGGAGTGTTGGAAATATGCTCTTCCCCTCGAAGCACGTGACTGATTTTCATTAAATGGTCATCAACCGCTACCGCAAAATTATAAGTCGGTGTGCCGTTTTTCTTCACGATCACCCAGTCACCAAAGTCACCGGCTTCAAACGTAATATCGCCTCGTACTAAGTCATTAAAGGTATACGTGTGACCTTCGGGAACACGAAGGCGGATGCTCGGCTGGCGCCCTTCTTCTTCAAACTGGCGGATCTGTTCTTCTGTTAAATCACGATGAGCCCCAGAATACTTAGGTGCTTCTCCGCGGGCCATTTGTGCTTCACGCTCAGCTTCCAGTTCCTCTTCTGTTACGTAGCATTTGTACGCAAGACCGCGCTCCAAAAGTTCTTCCACATATTTACTGTAAATATCTAAACGTTCCATTTGGCGATACGGGCCGTATTCACCGCCAACATCAGCACCTTCGTCCCACTCAAGGCCGAGCCACTTCAAATATTCCAGCTGGCTTTGTTCGCCGCCCTCTACGTTACGCTTCGCATCGGTATCTTCCACGCGAATAATAAATTTTCCGCCTGCATTTCTGGCAAACAGGTAGTTGAATAAAGCCGTACGGGCATTTCCGATATGAAGATTCCCCGTCGGACTCGGTGCATAACGCACTCTTACTTCATTACTCATAGTAAAACTCCTTTTCGTTCTCTTTTAACTTTCTCTAGTTTATCATTAATAAGTTACGATTGTTGACTATTTTGCAAAAGCACTACAGCCTGAGCGGCTACTCCTTCTTTACGGCCGGTGAACCCGAGTTTCTCGGTCGTCGTTGCTTTTACATTAATCCGCTGACTGTCACTGTTAAGCAAATTAGCAATATTGCTGCGAATTTCTTCAATATATGGGGCCATTTTAGGGGCCTGGGCGATCACAGTGCAATCCAAGTTTCCTAATTCATAGCCTTGCTCGTTTACAAGTTTCCATACATGCTGCAGAAGTTTACCCGAATCAGCATTTTTAAACGCTTCTTCTGTATCTGGAAAATGCTTGCCGATGTCGCCTTCTCCAATTGCTCCAAGACAGGCATCCGCAATCGTGTGCAGCAGCACATCGGCATCCGAGTGGCCAAGCAGTCCTTTTTCATAAGGGATCTCAATCCCTCCAATAATACACGGGCGTCCCTCTGTTAACTGGTGTACATCAAAACCCTGTCCTATACGAAACATAGCCATATCGCCGTCCTTTTCTTTATTTTGATCTGTCAAAAAAGATCTCGCTTTCGACAAATCCTCAGGCGTCGTTAATTTAATGTTATCATAACTGCCTTCGACAATTGCGACAGGCTTGTCCAGACGCTCCACTAATGAAGCATCATCCGTTCCATAAAAATCTTCTTTCCGTGCCTGCTTGTGGGCATCTTTGATAACCGACAGGCGAAAGGCCTGAGGAGTCTGTGCTGCCCAAAGCTTCTTCCTGTCAAGGGTCGTCAGCTTATCATCCTTCTGTTTAATGGTATCTGTAACAGGTACTGCCAGCAGTCCTGCTCCGTCTTCCTTGACCACCTCTGCTAATTTATGAAGGTTGCTTCTTTTAATAAAAGGACGTGCACCATCATGAATAAAAACAAGAGAATCTTCCCTCTCTTCATTAAGAGCTTCAAGACCGGCATACACACTGTCCTGCCTCTCTTCTCCTCCGTTAACAAGCTGTATCGGCTTTTTAATCGGATAGTCATTCAGCACCTGCTGCATTTGAGCATATTCTCTTTCATTAGTCACAAGAATGATTTTCTCACACCACGGATCCTGCGAGAAAGCAATCAATGTATGTATAATCAATGGCTGATCATTAATCATAAGGAACTGCTTATTCTTTCCGGCCAGCATCCTTTTACCCTGTCCAGCCGCTAATACAATTGCTGAATAATTAATCATGGCTACCATCCTAAATGTATTTGAAACAACAAAAGCGATAACACACTGTTATCACTTTTGTTAATCTCTATTTGTTATACCGTTTTTATAAAGCTTTTTCAAGTGATTTCGGCTTCGCAAAGATCATCCGGCCTGCTGATGTCTGAAGCACACTCGTTACAATTACTTCAATCGTTTTTCCAATATATTCTTTACCTTCTTCTACGACAATCATCGTTCCATCATCAAGGTAACCGATTCCCTGTTTCTGCTCTTTCCCGTCTTTAATGACCTGGATGGACATTTCTTCTCCAGGCAAAACAACCGGCTTAACAGCATTGGCAAGGTCGTTAATATTCAGTACCTGGACATTTTGAAACTCGCATACTTTATTTAAATTAAAGTCATTCGTTACAACAATACCGTCCATTACTTTAGCCAGCTTTACAAGCTTGCTGTCTACTTCCTGAATCTCTTCAAAATCCCCTTCGTAAATTTCCACATTAACAGGAAGATCTTTTTGAAGACGATTTAAAATATCAAGTCCGCGGCGTCCCCGGTTCCTCTTGAGTCCATCAGAAGAATCGGCAATATGCTGCAGTTCTTCCAATACGAATTGAGGGATGACCACCGTTCCTTCTAAGAAGTGGGTTTCACAAATATCGGCAATACGGCCATCAATAATTACGCTCGTATCAAGTATTTTCTCTTTTGGAATTAAGGCTGGATCCACCTGCACACTTTTTGATGACTCATCCTCTGAAGACTTCTTATCCTTTTTACTAGCAAGAGTTAAAAGAGATAAAAACTCATCTTTTCGCTTAAACCCTACTTGAAAACCTAAATAACCTAATAAAATCGTAATAAAAATAGGCAGAACCTGACTGACAACTTTAATTTCGAGATCCTGAAGAATGTTGTTAATTAAATAAGCAATGATTAAACCGACAATGAGACCAATGCTTCCAAACAGCAAATCAGCCACAGGGGCTCGTACCAGTGTATCCTCTACCCACCTCAGGAAATCGACAATATAGTCAACTATCCAGAAAGTTAATAAAAATAAAATAAGTGCTCCTAAGACCGCCCCGGCAACAGATTGAATCCAGCTCTGCCACGTAATATCCATTAAAGAAAACAGTTCGGGAATATATAGGTAGCCGATCGTACCGCCAGTAATGATAATAAACAATTGAACAATTCGTTTAAGCACTTGCTCACCTCCTTAAATACATTATGACCAACCATACTAGCTAATAATCGTTTAGAATTGAAATCTTGAATATAAACTAGCATAAATTACAATATTTTTCAATTAAAAGGTAAATATTGTATCATACAAATTACCTACTAGTCAAATGATCATAAATGCCGATCGACAAATAACTGCTCCTGTATCCGCTCTAAACCTTCACAGATTTTCTTGGCTCTTACTTCTCCCACCCCGTCGACTTCAACTAGTTCTTTCACAGTAGCTGCCATTACTTCATGAAGCACTCCGAACCTTTGGACTAAATGTTCGATAATAATCGGGGGCAGTCGAGGGATTTTGTGCATAACCCGGTAGCCCCGTGGATAGATCGGATCTGAAAGCTTTTCATGAACAGAATACCCTAACAGTTTCAGCACCTGCTCATCAGACATCAACTCTGTCCCGGCAGATTCCTGCATTTTATTTAACAGGTAGGAAGGCTCGTAATCGCCCCTTTTGCTGTAATCTTTAATGAGCAGTGACGCTTCCTCTTCAATGTTAGAAACAAGCTCAGTCAGCTGTAGCTGAATCAGACGTCCTTCTGTTCCGAGTTCATTGACATAGTTTAAAATCTCATTTTTAATACGCAGCACCATCTCGATTCGGTGAACGACTTGAATAACTTCTGAGAAGGATACCATGTTCTCAAATTCCATCGCCCCTAAATTTGTAATGCTTTGATCTAAGACAATCTTATACTTTTCAAGCGTTTGAATGGCCTGGTTCGCTTTCGTGAGAATGACACCAATATCTTTAAGGGAGTAGCGGACCCCTCCCTTGTAAAGAGTAATGACATTCCGTCTTTGTGAAATGGCAATTACAAGGTGGCCTGTCTGCTTGGCAACTCTTTCTGCCGTCCTGTGCCGCATCCCCGTTTCTGTTGAAAGAATATCCGGGTCGGGCATTAGCTGAGCATTTGCATATAATATTTGCTCACCTGCATCACTTAAAATGATCGCTCCGTCCATTTTTGCAAGCTCATAAAGGTGGGCCGGAGTAAAGGCTGATTGAATATGAAATCCTCCGTCCACCAGCTCCTGCACTTCTTTTCCATAGCCCATTACGATAAGGCCGCCCGTTTTAGCACGTAAGACATTATCGATTCCTTCGCGAATGGGCATACCGGGAGCTACGAATTTAAGCATATCTCCGATGTCGCCTGTCCTGTCGTATGCTTCCATTTATCGATCCCCCAATGTGATTTGCATGGCTTCCTGAACCGTGTTCACACCAATGACTTCAATGTCCGAAGGTGGTGTCCAGCCATCAAAATTTTTCTGTGGAATTATAACACGCTTAAAACCAAGTTTAGCTGCTTCCTGTACGCGCTGCTCAATACGAGAAACACGGCGTATTTCCCCCGTAAGGCCAACCTCCCCTATCACTACATCGTTAGGGTTTGATGGCTGCTCTCGAAAGCTTGAAGCAATACTAATGGCGACAGCCAAGTCAACGGCTGGTTCATCGAGTTTTACACCGCCTGCCACTTTTAAATAGGCATCCTGGTTTTGAAGCAGCAGACCCACTCTTTTTTCAAGAACGGCCATCAGAAGCGGCACACGGTTATGGTCAAGTCCTGTGGCCATCCGCCTCGGGTTTCCAAATGCTGTGGGCGAAATCAGGGCCTGGATTTCAACAAGCACAGGTCTTGTACCTTCCATTGATGCCACAATAATCGATCCCGCCGCTCCCTGGGACCTTTCTTCAAGAAAAATCTCCGAAGGGTTCAGCACCTCTTCTAATCCCTTTTCTTTCATTTCAAAAATCCCCATCTCATGAGTGCTTCCAAAACGATTTTTTACACTTCTTAAGATACGGAAGGTATGATGCCTTTCTCCTTCAAAATATAAAACGGCATCCACCATATGTTCAAGCAGACGGGGACCGGCAATCGCCCCTTCTTTCGTTACATGGCCGACGATAAAAATCGGAATACCTTTGCTTTTGGCTACTCTCATTAAATGACTCGTACACTCACGAACCTGGGAAACGCTTCCAGGAGCAGAAGTGACATCTTCTTTAAAAATAGTCTGGATGGAATCAATGATGACAAACTTAGGATTAATAACATCAATCTGTGTGAGTACATCTTGAAGATTGGTTTCAGACAACACATAAAGCTCATCCGACTCCACTCCAAGCCGCTCAGCACGGAGCTTTGTCTGACGTGTCGATTCTTCTCCTGATATATATAAAACCGGTAACTGTTTATTGGCAATCTGTGCTGAAACCTGAAGGAGCAAAGTTGACTTCCCAATACCCGGATCACCACCGATTAAAACAAGCGATCCCGGGACGATTCCTCCTCCCAGCACTCGATTTAATTCCGGCATATCGGTTCTTATTCGAGGTTCTTTTTCTGACTTGATCTGTGTTATTTTCTCGGGTTTTGAGGACCCTGAGGAACTGGTCTGGAACACGTGCCGAGATTGACTGCCCGTTATTGCTGCTTCTTCCACTAAAGTGTTCCATTGCTGGCATCCCGGACATTTGCCCATCCATTTAGGAGTCTCATATCCACATTCCTGACAGACAAATTTTGTTTTTCGCTTCGCCAAAGGCGCTCTCTCCCTCTTCCTTATTACTAACGATATGGCTTGTGAAAAAGTTTCATAATCCTATCAAATTATTTTAAAAATCCATATTTCTAGCATATCGAAAACATAAAAAAATCGGAAGGCATACACCTTCCGACCTTAAATTTTTCATAAATTATTCATAATCTCTTCTTTATTTTGCTTCTTGATGAGTATGAACCACAAATTCATTCTTATCATCTAAGTCAATTCCGACTTTTTGCCCTTTGTGGATATTTTCTTTCAGCAGCTCTTCAGAAAGCAGATCTTCGACGTTTTTCTGAATTGAACGGCGCAGCGGACGTGCTCCGTATTCAGGGTCAAAGCCTTCTTTCGCGATATGCTCAATCGCTTTTTCACTGAGCGTAAAGTCAATATCCTGATCAAGCAGGCGTTTTCTCAGTTGTTCGGCCATTAGTGTAACGATATCTTTCATATGGCGACGCTCCAGAGAATGGAACACGATGGTTTCATCAATACGGTTTAAGAACTCTGGGCGGAACGCTTTTTTAAGCTCATCAGTAACTTTAGACTTCATGTCTTTGTAATCCTGATCTTCATCTCCCATAGAGAAGCCGAGGTATTTATTACGTTTAAGCTCACTGGCTCCTACGTTGGAAGTCATAATCAGTACCGTATTTCTAAAGTCAACGACACGGCCTTTTGAATCCGTTAAGCGTCCATCCTCCAGCACTTGCAGAAGAATGTTAAAGACTTCAGGGTGAGCTTTTTCAATTTCATCGAGAAGAATAACAGAATAAGGTTTGTTTCGTACTTTTTCTGTCAGCTGTCCGCCTTCATCATATCCTACATAACCTGGAGGTGAACCTACTAGACGGGACGTGCTGTGTTTCTCCATGTACTCAGACATGTCGATTCTAATCATTGCATCTTCTTCTCCGAACATGCTCTCTGCTAAGGCACGAGCAAGCTCTGTTTTACCTACACCAGTCGGTCCAAGGAAAATAAAGGAACCAATCGGTCGTTTCGGGTCTTTAAGACCGGCACGTGCACGGCGAATCGCTTTAGAGATTGCCTTCACGGCTTCTTCCTGACCGATGACGCGGTTATGAAGTGTATCTTCCAACTGAAGCAGACGTTCACTTTCATCTTTTGTCATCTTGGAAACAGGAACACCAGTCCAAGTAGATACAATAGAAGCAATATCTTCTACTGTTACTTCAGAATCTTCCTGACCCTGCTTCTCTTTCCATTCATCTTTTGTCTGATCGAGTTCATCGCGTAAACGCTGTTCACTATCTCTTAGGGAAGCTGCTTTTTCAAATTCCTGACTCTGGACAGCTGCATCTTTTTCTTTGCGAACTTCTTCGAGCTTCTGCTCCAGCTCTTTTAAGTTTGGCGGAGCTGTATAAGAACGCAGACGAACTTTGGATGCTGCTTCATCAATTAAGTCAATCGCTTTATCTGGAAGGAAGCGGTCTGAAATATAACGGTCAGAAAAACGAACAGCAGACTCAATAGAATCATCTGTAATCGTCACTCTATGGTGCGCTTCATAACGGTCGCGAAGACCTTTAAGAATCTGTACAGACTCATCTAAAGAAGGCTCTTCCACTTTAATCGGCTGGAAGCGGCGTTCCAGTGCGGCGTCTTTTTCAATATATTTTTTATATTCATCAAGTGTTGTAGCACCGATACATTGAAGTTCACCGCGAGCAAGGGAAGGTTTAAGAATATTGGAAGCATCGATGGCACCTTCTGCTCCTCCCGCTCCAATCAAGGTATGAAGCTCGTCAATGAATAAGATGATATTGCCAGCTTGACGAATTTCCTCCATTACCTTTTTCAGACGATCTTCAAATTCACCACGGTATTTCGTGCCGGCAACAACGGTACCCATATCCAGAGTCATTACACGTTTGTCACGCAGGATTTCAGGAACTTCATTGTTCATAATTTGCTGAGCAAGCCCTTCAGCAATCGCTGTTTTACCTACACCAGGCTCACCGACGAGAACCGGGTTATTTTTCGTGCGTCGGCTTAGTACTTGAATAACGCGTTCAATCTCTTTACTTCTGCCGATAACCGGATCGATATTGCCTTCTTTCGCAATAGCCGTCAAGTCACGGGCCAGGGAATCAAGAGTAGGCGTATTAGCGTTCGCCGCTTGAGAGCCTCCGCCCCCGCCTCTGCTTCTTCCGCCGCCAGTGGATTCATTATTACCCAGCAGCTGGAGAACCTGCTGACGTGCTTTATTCAAGCTGACACCGAGGTTGTTTAACACTCGGGCAGCTACACCTTCTCCTTCACGGATTAAGCCTAGAAGAATGTGTTCTGTACCTACATATGAATGACCAAGTTTTCTGGCTTCATCCATAGAAAGCTCAATTACTTTTTTAGCTCTTGGCGTATAGTGAATCGTCTGTGACACTTTTTCACCTTTACCGATTAAGTTCTCAACTTCTTCCTGAATCTTGGTCGCTTCTAATCCTAAAGCCGTTAAAGCTTTAGCTGCAATACCTTCACCTTCACTGACAAGGCCCAGAAGGATATGTTCCGTACCAATATTGTTATGACCTAATCGCACTGCTTCTTCTTGCGCTAATGCTAGTACTTTTTGTGCTCTTTCAGTAAATCGCCCAAACATCATGGACATTACCTCCTAACTATTTATTCGTTTTTTTCTAATAGTAATCTTTCTCTAATGAGAGAAGCTCGACGGATATCGCGCTCAGATGGTGTGAGAGACTCCTTAGCATACTGCTGCAGGAACCCTGGCTGTGTTAAAACCATGAGTTCATTCAGGATTGTCTTAGGAATATTATCAATGAACCCTAAATCAATTCCCAGTCTAAGATCAGATAAGCATTTAGCGGCCTCTTTAGACTCTATGATTCGACTGTGCTTCAAAACACCAAAGGATCGAAAAACTCTATCCTCAAGCTGCATTCCTGATCGCTGCATTAAAGTCTGACGGGCTTTTCTTTCCTGATCAATTAACTGCCTTACTACACTATGAAGGTCTTCCACGATATCTTCTTCAGACTTGCCAAGCGTGATCTGGTTAGAAATCTGAAATAAATTGCCTAATGCTTCGCTTCCTTCTCCATATATACCGCGAACGACTAATCCTAACTGATTGATTGCCGGGGTCATCCGGGTAATCTGCTGTGTCATAGTTAAAGCAGGGAGGTGCATCATGACGGAAGCTCTCATTCCCGTACCAACGTTAGTCGGGCAGGCTGTTAAATAACCTCTGTTTTCATCAAAGGCATAATCGACTTTTTCCTCGAGCCAGTCGTCTAACTGTGACGCCTGCTCTAATGCCCGGTCCAGCTGAAAGCCAGGAAAATAAAGCTGAATTCGTATATGGTCTTCTTCATTTATCATAATGGACACTTGTTCATTTTGTGATATTAAAGATGCTGAATGCTTCGATTGTTCAATTAAGTGCGGGCTGACTAAATGCTTTTCAACAAGCACCCTTTTTTCGGTAGGCTGCAAATCACTCATCTGCACAACTTCAAAGTTTTCATAATCTCTAAAAGATTTTCCTGCAAACCCATCTTTAAAAATGTTCAGTACTTCTTCTAAGCGCTCTTCGTCAGCGATAATCGGAAACGGATACTTTTGCAGGTTACGGGCCAGACGGATCCGACTGCTTAAAACAATGTCGCTGTCCGGGCCCTCCTGGTTCATCCAAGGGCTGATGGCTTCATTCATAAATTGTTCAAGGGACATTATTCTTCATCCCCTTTCTCCTGATGAAGCTGCTGCTCTAATGATCTTATCTTATCTCTAAGCTGAGCAGCCTGTTCAAATTCTTCCTGTTCAATCATTTGGCGCAGGCCGGTTTTAAGCTCATCGACCTGTTTCTTCAAATGTAAGTTGCCGCCTTCACGCTTTGGTATTTTCCCATGATGATGGGTATTTCCGCTATGGACCCGTTTGAAGATCGGATCCAGTCTTTCATCAAACGTTTTATAACAATCCGCACAGCCAAACTTACCAATCTTTGCAAACTGTTGATACGTTAATCCACAGGATGGACATTGCAATTGTACTGACTGTGTTTTATAAGGTTTGGATTGCTGGTTTTTATAAGATATTTGAGAATCGTAATTAAATAATCCGGATAATAAGTCATTAAGAGTGAATGAATCCTCTTTTTCATTCATATAACCCTTTTCTTTGGCACAGTGCTCACAGACATGAATCTCTGTTTTCTCGCCGTTAATAACCTGAGTTAAATGAACGGTTGCAGGGCGCTTATGGCATCTCTGGCAATCCATATGATCTACCTCCTCACCTAGCTTTTGTACTTAAGGGTGAAAAGCATCGCGGTCAAAATTCGTGAACGGAGCTCATCCCTTAGAGGAAGCGGGAATGCAAGAACCTCACGCTCCATCACACTCGCCATTAACTTCGCTTCACGCTCACTTATGTTTCCATTTTCGAGAAGACGTTCAATGATATCGAGTGACACAGATTGAGCAACCTCAGGCTGTATAAGCTTGACAATATCATCAATCATCTGGGATTCGGATCGATGTTTAACGCGGCGGATTCGAATATAGCCTCCGCCTCCACGTTTACTTTCAACCATATACCCCTTTTCCACAGTGAAGCGAGTTTTAATCACGTAATTGATCTGAGAAGGAACACATTGAAATTTTTCAGCAATCTCGCTCCGTTTAATTTCAATACTTCCGTGACGATTTTCATCCAAAATCTTCTTTAGATGCTCTTCAATGATGTCGGATATATTCCGCATTTTCCCTCCCCCTCTTTTGACTTTGACTATCTTTGACCTTAATTTTATTATACTCATTTTTACTGCATACGCAACTATAATGTTTTCATATACAAGAGTAATCTTTCCCTAAAAATCTCCTTCCTAAAACAAAAAAGCTATACGAATTCTTTCGCATAGCTTTGACTATTTTTTACTCGACACTCTTTGCACTTTCGGAACAGCGGAGAGTTTTTCGATCAAACCCGTTTCATCAAACTGCTGGTCACGGTCCGAATGGACAAAGACTTTTTTTCGTTGATCTTTAGTCACTTCAATTTCGACTTTTTTCACCAAAAGTTTCTCATTATCAAAAATCGTCAGAATGTCACTGACTTTCCCATCTGCTTGCAATACAATTACATAAGTATTTTTAGAGTAATGGCTCACATACTTTTTTTCGATATTGTTTAAGAAGATAAGACTCAGTAAAACAAGAGCGGTTGCTACAATAGCCACTCCATACATACCGGCTCCTACCACAAGCCCCAGACCTGCGACTGTCCAAATAGAAGCTGCCGTTGTTAATCCGCGAATTGTCATTCCATTTACAATAATAGTCCCTGCACCGAGAAAACCAATGCCGCTGATGACATAGGAAGGGATACGAGCAGGATCAAACCGTACATTATCGTACTCTTCAATAAAGTTTTCAAATCCATAAAGAGAGAGCAGCATCATTAAACAAGAACCCATTCCCACTAAAATATGAGTCCGAAAACCAGCGGAATGGTTTTTAAGTTCGCGTTCGAATCCAATTATTCCAGCCAAAGCTAAAGCAGCCATCATCCTTATAAAAAATACATCAAGGTTTTCCAGCCACATATAAGTTTGTTCCATGCTCTCCCACCTTTCTATTTAAAGGGTATGTATAAATATATCAAAAAAACCGAAAGCTTATGCTTTCGGTTAATCTTATGGACGAGGCAGCGTCCTACTCTCACGGGGATAAACCCGACTACCATCGGCGCTGAAGAGCTTAACTGCTGTGTTCGGCATGGGAACAGGTGTGACCTCTTCGCTATCGCCACCTCATCGTATGAAGGGTAAACCTTCAAAACTGGATAAGACTGCTTTCTATCAAACCACGAAAGAATTAAAAGATAAGTCATCGATTGATTAGTATCTGTCAGCTCCACGTGTCACCACGCGTCCACTTCAGACCTATCGACCTCATCGTCTCTGAGGAATCTTACTAACTTATAGTTAGGGGAAATCTCATCTCAAGGGGGGCTTCATGCTTAGATGCTTTCAGCACTTATCCCGTCCACACGTAGCTACCCAGCGATGCTCCTGGCGGAACAACTGGTACACCAGCGGTGTGTCCATCCCGGTCCTCTCGTACTAAGGACAGCTCCTTTCAGATTTCCAACGCCCACGACGGATAGGGACCGAACTGTCTCACGACGTTCTGAACCCAGCTCGCGTACCGCTTTAATGGGCGAACAGCCCAACCCTTGGGACCGACTACAGCCCCAGGATGCGATGAGCCGACATCGAGGTGCCAAACCTCCCCGTCGATGTGGACTCTTGGGGGAGATAAGCCTGTTATCCCCGGGGTAGCTTTTATCCGTTGAGCGACGGCCCTTCCATACGGTACCGCCGGATCACTAAGCCCGACTTTCGTCCCTGCTCGACTTGTAGGTCTCGCAGTCAAGCTCCCTTGTGCCTTTACACTCTGCGAATGATTTCCAACCATTCTGAGGGAACCTTTGGGCGCCTCCGTTACTCTTTGGGAGGCGACCGCCCCAGTCAAACTGCCCACCTGACACTGTCTCCGGACCGGATCACGGTCCTGGGTTAGAATGTCCGTACAGCCAGGGTGGTATCCCACCAGCGCCTCCACCGAAGCTAGCGCTCCGGCTTCTCAGGCTCCCACCTATCCTGTACAAGCTGTACCAACATTCAATATCAGGCTACAGTAAAGCTCCACGGGGTCTTTCCGTCCTGTCGCGGGTAATGCGCATCTTCACGCATAGTATAATTTCACCGGGTCTCTCGTTGAGACAGTGCCCAAGTCGTTGCACCTTTCGTGCGGGTCGGAACTTACCCGACAAGGAATTTCGCTACCTTAGGACCGTTATAGTTACGGCCGCCGTTTACTGGGGCTTCGGTTCAACGCTTCGCCTTACGGCTAACGCATCCCCTTAACCTTCCAGCACCGGGCAGGTGTCAGCCCCTATACTTCGCCTTACGGCTTCGCAGAGACCTGTGTTTTTGGTAAACAGTCGCTTGGGCCTTTTCACTGCGGCTCCTCGGCAGAGGAGCACCCCTTCTCCCGAAGTTACGGGGTCATTTTGCCGAGTTCCTTAACGAGAGTTCTCCCGCTCACCTTAGGATTCTCTCCTCGCCTACCTGTGTTGGTTTGCGGTACGGGCGCCATCCTTCCTCGCTAGAGGCTTTTCTTGGCAGTGTGAAATCCGGAGCTTCGGTACTCAATTTCCCTCCCCATCACAGCTCGACGTTGCCGGACGGATTTTCCTATTCCGACCGTCTTGCTGCTTGGACGCACGCTTCCAATGGTGCGCTCTCCTTATCCTCCTGCGTCCCCCCATCACTCAAATGGAAGGAAGGCGGTACAGGAATATCCACCTGTTGTCCATCGCCTACGCCTTTCGGCCTCGGCTTAGGTCCCGACTAACCCTGAGAGGACGAGCCTTCCTCAGGAAACCTTAGGCTTTCGGTGAAAGAGATTCTCACTCTTTTTTCGCTACTCATACCGGCATTCTCACTTCTAAGCGCTCCACCAGTCCTTACGGTCTGACTTCACAGCCCTTAGAACGCTCTCCTACCATTGATCCATCCGGATCAATCCGCAGCTTCGGTGGTGTGTTTAGCCCCGGTATATTTTCGGCGCGGAGTCACTCGACCAGTGAGCTATTACGCACTCTTTGAATGGTGGCTGCTTCTAAGCCAACATCCTGGTTGTCTAAGCAACTCCACATCCTTTTCCACTTAACACACACTTAGGGACCTTAGCTGGCGGTCTGGGCTGTTTCCCTCTCGACCATGAACCTTATCACCCATGGTCTGACTCCCAGAACAAAGTCTCTGGCATTCGGAGTTTGACTGAATTCGGTAACCCGGTAGGGGCCCCTCGTCCAATCAGTGCTCTACCTCCAGGACTTTCTATTCTGAGGCTAGCCCTAAAGCTATTTCGGAGAGAACCAGCTATCTCCGTGTTCGATTGGCATTTCACCCCTACCCACACCTCATCCCCGCAATTTTCAACTTGCGTGGGTTCGGGCCTCCAGTCAGTGTTACCTGACCTTCACCCTGGACATGGGTAGATCACACGGTTTCGGGTCTACGACCGCATACTATATTCGCCCTATTCAGACTCGCTTTCGCTGCGGCTCCGCTTCTCATCAGCTTAACCTTGCATACGGTCGTAACTCGCCGGTTCATTCTACAAAAGGCACGCCGTCACCCATCAATGGGCTCCGACTACTTGTAGGCACACGGTTTCAGGATCTCTTTCACTCCCCTTCCGGGGTGCTTTTCACCTTTCCCTCACGGTACTGGTTCGCTATCGGTCACTAGGGAGTATTTAGCCTTGGGAGATGGTCCTCCCGGATTCCGACGGAATTCCTCGTGTTCCGCCGTACTCAGGATCCACTCCGGAGAAGAAAGGATGTCGATTACGGGGCTGTTACCCTCTCTGGCGGATCTTTCCAGATCGCTTCGTCTATCCTCTCTCTTTGTAACTCCAAAGGAGTGTCCTACAACCCCAGAAAGCAAGCTTTCTGGTTTGGGCTGATTCCGTTTCGCTCGCCGCTACTTGGGAAATCGCATTTGCTTTCTCTTCCTCCGGGTAATGAGATGTTTCAGTTCCCCGGGTCTGCCGTCCAACGCCTATGTATTCAGCGAAGGATGCTGTTCCATTACGAACAGCGGGTTTCCCCATTCGGAAATCCTGGGATCCAAGCTTACTTACAGCTCCCCCAGGCATATCGGTGTTAGTCCCGTCCTTCATCGGCTCCTAGTGCCAAGGCATCCACCGTGCGCCCTTATTCACTTAACTTTCATCTTCGTGAAAAGACTTTTTCTTACGTTGGTTTGATGTCTTGTCATATCTTATCCAGTTTTCAAGGTTCACAAGTTTGAGAGTTTGATCTCTCAAAACTGAACAACCAA
>NZ_LT800499.1:4236265-4238765 GCF_900166625.1 Halobacillus massiliensis
ATGGTCGGGAAGACAGGATTCGAACCTGCGACCCCTTGGTCCCAAACCAAGTGCTCTACCAAGCTGAGCTACTTCCCGTAAGTAAATGGCGCGCCCGAGAGGAGTCGAACCCCTAACCTTCTGATCCGTAGTCAGACGCTCTATCCAATTGAGCTACGGGCGCAAAACATATTATGGTGCCGAGGGCCGGACTCGAACCGGCACGGTGGAAACCCACCGCAGGATTTTAAGTCCTGTGCGTCTGCCAATTCCGCCACCCCGGCACGACACTTGCTAGTAAGGTTTGTATCTTATATCACGGTTGTAAGTAAAATGGAGCGGAAGACGGGATTCGAACCCGCGACCCCCACCTTGGCAAGGTGGTGTTCTACCACTGAACTACTTCCGCGTAAAATGCGGGTGGAGGGACTTGAACCCCCACGCCGTGAAGCACTAGATCCTAAATCTAGCGTGTCTGCCAATTCCACCACACCCGCTAATAAATGGTGAGCCATGGAGGGCTCGAACCTCCGACCCTCTGATTAAAAGTCAGATGCTCTACCAACTGAGCTAATGGCTCTTAACGAAAAACAAGGACTAAATGGTGCCGGCCAGAGGACTTGAACCCCCAACCTACTGATTACAAGTCAGTTGCTCTACCAATTGAGCTAGGCCGGCAAAATGGTGGAGGATGCAGGGCTCGAACCTGCGACCCCTTGCTTGTAAGGCAAGTGCTCTCCCAGCTGAGCTAATCCTCCGGATTATGTAAGGTATGGCAGCGTCCTACTCTCACGGGGGTAAACCCGACTACCATCGGCGCTGAAGAGCTTAACTGCTGTGTTCGGCATGGGAACAGGTGTGACCTCTTCGCTATCGCCACCAAACCTTATTTTTTAGGGACAAGATATATTATATTGTCCTTTTGGGAAAATATCAAGGGTTTTTAAAAACTTTTTAAATAAACCCTCAAAACTGGATAAGACTGCTTTCTATCAAACCACGAAAGAATTAAAAGATAAGTCATCGATTGATTAGTATCTGTCAGCTCCACGTGTCACCACGCGTCCACTTCAGACCTATCGACCTCATCGTCTCTGAGGAATCTTACTAACTTATAGTTAGGGGAAATCTCATCTCAAGGGGGGCTTCATGCTTAGATGCTTTCAGCACTTATCCCGTCCACACGTAGCTACCCAGCGATGCTCCTGGCGGAACAACTGGTACACCAGCGGTGTGTCCATCCCGGTCCTCTCGTACTAAGGACAGCTCCTTTCAGATTTCCAACGCCCACGACGGATAGGGACCGAACTGTCTCACGACGTTCTGAACCCAGCTCGCGTACCGCTTTAATGGGCGAACAGCCCAACCCTTGGGACCGACTACAGCCCCAGGATGCGATGAGCCGACATCGAGGTGCCAAACCTCCCCGTCGATGTGGACTCTTGGGGGAGATAAGCCTGTTATCCCCGGGGTAGCTTTTATCCGTTGAGCGACGGCCCTTCCATACGGTACCGCCGGATCACTAAGCCCGACTTTCGTCCCTGCTCGACTTGTAGGTCTCGCAGTCAAGCTCCCTTGTGCCTTTACACTCTGCGAATGATTTCCAACCATTCTGAGGGAACCTTTGGGCGCCTCCGTTACTCTTTGGGAGGCGACCGCCCCAGTCAAACTGCCCACCTGACACTGTCTCCGGACCGGATCACGGTCCTGGGTTAGAATGTCCGTACAGCCAGGGTGGTATCCCACCAGCGCCTCCACCGAAGCTAGCGCTCCGGCTTCTCAGGCTCCCACCTATCCTGTACAAGCTGTACCAACATTCAATATCAGGCTACAGTAAAGCTCCACGGGGTCTTTCCGTCCTGTCGCGGGTAATGCGCATCTTCACGCATAGTATAATTTCACCGGGTCTCTCGTTGAGACAGTGCCCAAGTCGTTGCACCTTTCGTGCGGGTCGGAACTTACCCGACAAGGAATTTCGCTACCTTAGGACCGTTATAGTTACGGCCGCCGTTTACTGGGGCTTCGGTTCAACGCTTCGCCTTACGGCTAACGCATCCCCTTAACCTTCCAGCACCGGGCAGGTGTCAGCCCCTATACTTCGCCTTACGGCTTCGCAGAGACCTGTGTTTTTGGTAAACAGTCGCTTGGGCCTTTTCACTGCGGCTCCTCGGCAGAGGAGCACCCCTTCTCCCGAAGTTACGGGGTCATTTTGCCGAGTTCCTTAACGAGAGTTCTCCCGCTCACCTTAGGATTCTCTCCTCGCCTACCTGTGTTGGTTTGCGGTACGGGCGCCATCCTTCCTCGCTAGAGGCTTTTCTTGGCAGTGTGAAATCCGGAGCTTCGGTACTCAATTTCCCTCCCCATCACAGCTCGACGTTGCCGGACGGATTTTCCTATTCCGACCGTCTTGCTGCTTGGACGCACGCTTCCAATGGTGCGCTCTCCTTATCCTCCTGCGTCCCCCCATCACTCAAATGGAAGGAAGGCGGTACAGGAATATCCACCTGTTGTCCATCGCCTA
>NZ_LT800499.1:4243765-4247646 GCF_900166625.1 Halobacillus massiliensis
ATTAGAGACTTTGCTTTCAATCAGGAATCTGCTCGCTTTCTCATCTGTGGAAACAGCAGTACGTCCCGAATAGAAGCTGAATTTGTCAGCAGCATGACTAAACGGTCAATACCTATGCCTAATCCACCCGTAGGAGGCATTCCGTATTCTAAGGACTCCAGGAAGTCTTCATCCATTAAGTGCGCTTCATCGTTTCCTTCTTCCCGTTCTTTTAACTGCCCTTCAAAACGCTCACGCTGATCAATTGGGTCATTTAATTCGGAGAATGCATTGGCATGCTCACGGCCAACGATAAATAATTCAAATCGATCCGTAAAACGAGGGTCTTCCGGATTTTTCTTCGCCAGTGGAGAAATTTCAATCGGATGACCATATACAAAAGTAGGCTGAATCAGTTTTTCTTCTACTTTTTGTTCAAAAAACTCATTAACAATATGGCCAAACGCCATTGTATCTTTAATTTCGATACCATGTTCTTTTGCTAATGCTTTCGCTTCGTCATCAGACATCTGCTGCCAAAAGTCGACACCAGTATATTCTTTAACAGCATCCACCATATGCAGGCGTGTCCACTTAGGCTCAAGGTCAATTTCTTCCCCATTGTATTCAACTTTTGATGTTCCGAGTACATCTTTCGCGATATGAGCAATCAGCTCTTCCGTTAAGCTCATGATATCGTGGTAATCTGCATAAGCTTCGTATAACTCAATCATTGTAAATTCCGGGTTGTGCCGAGTGGAGACTCCTTCATTACGGAAGACACGGCCAATTTCATATACTTTCTCCATACCTCCGACAATAAGTCGCTTCAAATGAAGCTCAATTGCTATACGCATGTACAGTTCCATATCAAGCGCATTGTGATGAGTCACAAACGGACGGGCAGAAGCACCGCCTGGAATGCTGTGCATCATTGGAGTTTCCACTTCAAGAAAACCAAGACCATCAAGGTATCGACGCATAGACTGAATGATCTTACTGCGCAGCACAAACGTATCTCTGCTGTCCGGGTTAGTAATTAAATCAAGATAACGCTGACGATAGCGCTGCTCCACATCTTTTAATCCGTGGAATTTTTCAGGGAGCGGACGTAGAGATTTTGTTAAAATTTGAAACTCATTAGCTTTAACAGAGAGTTCTCCTACATTTGTTTTAAACATTTCCCCGGAAACACCAACGATGTCACCGATATCTGCTGATTTAAAAATTTCATAGGCATCCTCACCGATCGCATCTTTACGTACATACAGCTGGATCTGGCCGCTTAAATCCTGAATATGAGCGAAGCCTGCTTTCCCTTTTCCGCGCTTCGTCATAATTCGGCCGGCTACTGTTGCAGGCGCCTGCTTTTCTTCGAGCTCCTCTTTAGAAAATTCATCATATTGAGCTTTCAGTTCTTCCGCAAGAGCTGTACGCTCGAATTTGCTGCCAAAAGGGTCAAGACCTTTCTCTTTATAGGAATTCAACTTCTCCCGTCTCACCTGCATCTGGTCATTGAGTTCTTCGGACATGATCATCACTCCAATTCATAGAAAAATTTTATCTTTTTGAAACATACGCTCGAATAATAAAAACTGCCAGCAGATACTGGCAGTATGCTAACTATCGTTTAGTATAGAAAAGTCCTATCACAGTGTCAACGCTCTATGCTTAGGAAACCTTCATCTTCTATTCGATGTCGGTGGTTGACTCATAAGTAATACTACACTTCTTTCCAAATTCGAACACTTTTCACTTCTTCTTCAGGAAGTCTATTTAAAAGCACTCCGGCTTTATTTTGAACAGATGTTATATATAGATCCGGGGCCAGCTCAGCCAGAGGAACGAGAACAAACGCCCTTTCCTGAAGGTGAGGATGTGGAATCGTTAAACGTTCATCTTTCATATTTTCTTGATTATAGACTAAAATGTCAAGGTCTATTGTGCGCGGTCCCCACTTAATCACTCTTTTCCTGCCGAGTTCCTGCTCAATAAACTGACAGTAATCAAGCAGCTCGATTGGGAGCAGTGCTGTTCTGATTTCAAGAACCATGTTTAAAAAGTCATTTTGATCAGTATACCCAACCGGAGCTGTTTCATATATCTCAGACTGCCTTAGAACTTCAATGTTTTCATGGCTGTCGAGAAAGTGGATGGCTTCTGTTAAGTATTCCAGACGGTCGTCAAGATTTGAACCAAGGGCTATATATGCACTGCTCATCCTTTACGACTCCGGTAAATTTCAATAGCTACCGACTGATAATGTCCTGGAATCGGCGGATCGGGTTTCGTGACCTTTACCTGGCATGCATCCAGTAGAGAGAATTCCTTTAAAAGAACGTCAGCAATCTCTTCCGCTACTGTTTCTACTAAATTTTTCGCTTCTCCTTCAACGACTTTCTTCGTTTCTTCATATATGGCACCATAGTCAATCGACTGATTCATATCATCTGAGGTAGAAGCAGGTTTTAAGTCCAGCTCCAGCTTTAAATCCACATAGAACCTCTGGCCAAGCTTGTTTTCCTCAGGAAAAAGTCCGTGATATCCCCAAAACTCCATTCCGTTCACATGAATTTGATCCATTATTGTTTCCTCCCTATCATGGCATCCATCATCTTAGTCATCCGCGCAATTGGCTTTACGTCGTGTACCCTCACAATATGGGCACCTTTTGCAATTCCATAACAGACGGTTGCTCCTGTCCCTTCCATTCGTTCATCTTCAGGAAGATTCAGCGTTAAACCAATAAAAGATTTCCGCGACGTTCCCAGAAGCAGAGGGTAACCAAGCTCATGAAACTGATCGAGCTCCCGCATAACGATCAAATTATCCTCTGGGGTTTTTGCAAAACCGATTCCCGGGTCAAGAATTATATTTTCATCAGGTACACCTGCAGACTTTGCGATCATAATACTTTCGCGTAAATCTTCCTTCATATCTTTGATGAATGAAGTATAGTTTTTATTATCTCTGTTATGCATCAATATAATCGGCACTTGGAGGTCAGCTGCCACTTCTGCAATTTCCGGCTCTCTTTTAGCTCCCCATACATCATTGATTATATCGGCTCCTGCCTTTACAGCCTGCCTGGCCACTTCTGCTTTATACGTATCGATTGATATTGGAAGCCCTGTTTCCTTTTTTACAGCTTCAATCACGGGGAGGACACGGTCAATTTCTTCCTGCTGAGACACAGGCTGATGCCCAGGACGTGTCGATTCACCACCGATATCAATAATATGCGCACCATCTTCTTTCATCTGCTTTGCATGATTAACGGCATTTTCGAAGGAGTCGAATTTACCGCCATCAGAAAAAGAATCGGGCGTAATATTTAAAATTCCCATAACGAGCGTCTGCTCGGAGAGGTCAAAGGTATGGGAGGATGTTTTTAGAATACCGTTCATTTGCAACCCTCTTTTCGTCATCATTCGTCATCCATTTTACAACATATTGAGTATTGTTTCACCTGGTTAGAAGTCTCCCTCAATTTACTTATAAGTTTGAATAGAGAAAGAGCTGTTCCGTTTATTGTAAAAAGAGATAAGCTGCTGGGAAATCGCTCGCTTTCCACTGGGAGCCGGTGAGCTAGCTCGTTGTACTCGCGGATCTCCCCCTGGCTCTATCTCCCTTGCAGGAGCCTTGGCATAGCAAGTTTTTTTCAATGTTGATAGAGAAAGAGCGATTCCGTTTATCATGTGTGGAGATAAGCGGCTGGGAAATGACTCGCTTTCCGCGGGGAGCTGGTGAGCTAGCTCGTTGCACTCGCGGATCTCACCTTAGCTCTATTTCCCTGCAGGAGTCTCGCCATTTCCCAGCCTCTTTACTGTTGATGGTATAAACGGAACGCTGTAGTTTCAGTAACCCTCTAAAGGAAATAGTTTTCTCTTACACAATGTTCC
>NZ_LT800499.1:4250252-4297267 GCF_900166625.1 Halobacillus massiliensis
CTCTCTTTTAGCTCCCCATACATCATTGATTATATCGGCTCCTGCCTTTACAGCCTGCCTGGCCACTTCTGCTTTATACGTATCGATTGATATTGGAAGCCCTGTTTCCTTTTTTACAGCTTCAATCACGGGGAGGACACGGTCAATTTCTTCCTGCTGAGACACAGGCTGATGCCCAGGACGTGTCGATTCACCACCGATATCAATAATATGCGCACCATCTTCTTTCATCTGCTTTGCATGATTAACGGCATTTTCGAAGGAGTCGAATTTACCGCCATCAGAAAAAGAATCGGGCGTAATATTTAAAATTCCCATAACGAGCGTCTGCTCGGAGAGGTCAAAGGTATGGGAGGATGTTTTTAGAATACCGTTCATTTGCAACCCTCTTTTCGTCATCATTCGTCATCCATTTTACAACATATTGAGTATTGTTTCACCTGGTTAGAAGTCTCCCTCAATTTACTTATAAGTTTGAATAGAGAAAGAGCTGTTCCGTTTATTGTAAAAAGAGATAAGCTGCTGGGAAATCGCTCGCTTTCCACTGGGAGCCGGTGAGCTAGCTCGTTGTACTCGCGGATCTCCCCCTGGCTCTATCTCCCTTGCAGGAGCCTTGGCATAGCAAGTTTTTTTCAATGTTGATAGAGAAAGAGCGATTCCGTTTATCATGTGTGGAGATAAGCGGCTGGGAAATGACTCGCTTTCCGCGGGGAGCTGGTGAGCTAGCTCGTTGCACTCGCGGATCTCACCTTAGCTCTATTTCCCTGCAGGAGTCTCGCCATTTCCCAGCCTCTTTACTGTTGATGGTATAAACGGAACGCTGTAGTTTCAGTAACCCTCTAAAGGAAATAGTTTTCTCTTACACAATGTTCCATAAAAAACATACAGGGCCGGGGGAAACGGCGAGACTCCTATGGGAGGATAGAACAAGGTGAGATCCCGGTGGGCTAAAAGCCCGAGTAAGCTCACCGTTCACCCATGGAAAGCAAGTCTTTCCCCAGGCCCGGTTTCTATATCATAGTAAACAGAACACTTTTCCCGTTTAATTAGGCTCCAGACTCAAAATAAAAAACCCGCGCTCCTTTTACAGAGCACAGGCTTTCCTCATTTTACTCTTCCTCAAACTGATACAGAGGAGTAGAGAGATATCGTTCACCATTACTTGGAATAATCGCAACAACTTTTTTACCTTTTCCTAATTCTTTAGCTACCTGCTTGGCAACGTGAATGGCTGCACCTGAGGAGACTCCACCTAAGATGCCGTCTTTTCTAGCAGCTTCACGAGCAGCTGCATAAGCTTCATCTGTAGATACCTGGCGGACTTCATCATAAACATCTGTATCGAGAATTTCTGGAACAAATCCAGCCCCGATTCCCTGTATTTTATGCGGACCAGGATCTCCGCCGGAAAGTACTGGAGAAGCGTCAGGTTCTACGGCATAAATTTTAAGGTTCGGGTATTTTTCTTTTAATACTCCGCCGGCTCCTGTAATCGTCCCGCCTGTACCAATTCCGGATACAAAGCCGTCAAGCTGATCGCCCATTTGCTCAACGATTTCCGGTCCTGTAGTTTCAGCATGGACTTTAACGTTGGCTTCATTATTAAACTGCTGAGGCATAAAATATCCATTTTGCTCTTTCAGCTCTGTTGCCTTTTTAATGGCGCCTTTCATACCTTCCGCTCCAGGCGTTAAAACGAGTTCAGCTCCATAAGCACGAAGCAGATTACGACGTTCTTGGCTCATTGTGTCCGGCATGACGAGAATCGTTTTGTATCCTTTAGCTGCCGCGATCATGGCAAGGCCGATACCTGTGTTCCCGCTCGTTGGTTCGACAATCGTATCGCCCGCTTTAAGTTCGCCTGACTCTTCAGCAGCCTCTATCATAGATAGCGCGATACGGTCTTTTACGGAGCTTCCCGGGTTCATATACTCTAATTTTAAGTAAATATCCGCAGCTTCTGGATCTGCACTTTTGTTTAGTTTTACCATAGGGGTCTGCCCTACTAATTCATTTACACTGTTCGCTATTCTCATTATTTCACTCCTAATACCAAGTATTTTAATAGGATTTAATACAAGATTACGCAAATAATATCTCGTTGTCAAACATTTCAATTAACTTTTATTGAAAAAAACTAAGCATAGATTACAAAAGAACAAAGCAGGACATCTGCTTTGTTCTTAGGTGTGGCTGGATTGCAACTCTTTCAATTCTTTAATATTAAAATGATAATCCTCGTTACAGAAATGACATTTTGCTTCTGCCCCGTGATCTTCTTCAATCATACGCTGTATCTCTTCATCGCCCAGGCTGGATATGGCCATTTCTACACGCTCTCTTGAACAGTGGCAATTAAATTCTACGGGCATTGTATCAAGAAACTGAACATTGCCGTTTCCCAGCACAGATTCTAAAATTTGCTCAGGTGTCTTTCCATCTTGAACCATTTTAGAAATCGACTCAATTTCACTTAAACGTTTTTCAATTTCCGCAGTTGTTTCTTCGCTTGCTCCAGGCATCAACTGTACAATAAAACCGCCCGCTGCCAAGATGGAGTGATCCGTATTTACAAGGACTCCCGCTCCAACCGCTGAAGGCACCTGTTCTGAATTAGCAAAGTAGTACGTAAAGTCTTCACTGACTTCCCCGGAGACAATTGGAACCTGGCCAGTAAAGTGGTCTCTCATACCTAAATCTTTTACTACGCTCAGCGTACCGCTTGTACCGACCGCCTTAGCTACGTCTAATTTTCCCTTTTCATTTAAATCAAAATCGACATGTGGGTTTTTTAAATAGCCGCGGACCTGTCCTTTGGAATTGGCATCTGCAATAATGGCACCAATCGGTCCGTCCCCTTCTACTTTTACCGTAAGCTTGTCTTCACCTTTTAACATAGCACCCATCATAACGCTGATTGTCAGGGTACGACCAAGTGCAGCAGAAGCCGTAGCCCAAGTATCCTGACGGCGGCGTGCTTCTTCCACAGTATTTGTAGAAGATATTGCGTAAGCGCGAACCTGGCCATCAAACCCCATTGCACGTACTAAATAATCTCCCATATATTATCCTTCTCCTTTAAATTCTTTATTATCTTTGTTCTTTTGAAAAATTTTATTCAGCCCTTTTAGCGTTAAATAAGGGTCCACAATATCGATAGTGCTTGAGTCGTCAGCGATTAGAGGAGCCAGACCTCCAGTGGCAATCACAGTAGGTTTTAAGTCAGCTTTCTCTTTCATCCTTCTGACCAGCTCATCGACCTGTCCGATATATCCATAAAACACTCCGGCCTGCATCGCTTCTACTGTAGAGGAACCAAAGACACTTTTCGGGTTTTTTATTTCTATTTTCGGCAGCTTGGCTGCTTTTGCATATAAAGCTTCCATGGAAATATTTATACCCGGGGCAATGGCACCGCCTACGTATTCTCCTTGCTCATTAATATAGCAGTAAGTGGTTGCCGTGCCGAAATCAATGATAACCAAAGGGGCATCAAACTGCTCAAGAGCACCGACGGCATTAACGATGCGGTCTGCTCCGATTTCCCCAGGATTAGGATACTTCATTTTAAGCCCATGATCGACATTATCCTGCCCAATCACCATAGGTTCTTTATTGAAATAATAACGAGACATTCCGACAAGAGCATACATAATCGGAGGGACGACAGATGAAATAATCACTCCGTTGATATCTCCGAATGTTAGTCCCTCATGCTCGAAAAGCGACTTAATTAACATGCCATATTCATCTTCTGTTTTATAGCGGTCCGTTTTTACACGCCAATGATATTTTAACTCATTATTATCAAATACACCTAATACAGTGTTTGTATTACCGACATCAAGCACGAAGTTCATACAAAAATCCTCCCGTTCCGTTTCCTTCGGCTTCCATCATATCACAATTAAGAGGGTAATTTCCCAAATCAACTCCCTCATTTTAAAAAAGAAAAAGCCACATTTCCCGGGAAATGTGGCTTCATCATATTATTAACGATCTTCAGGCTTGCGATTATTGTCATCTTCAGGCTCTGAAGAAGTATCGTGTTCTTTATCCGCAGAAGTTGAAGAATTTTTATCTTCCTCTTTGGACTTCAAGTTTACACGAACATTCTCATTATTGGACTGCAGCTCATCGATCTTCTTCTGTTCTTCTCGATTGGCTTCAAGCTGTTTATTATTCTTAATGGCAATTTCCTCAAGCTCTTCATCTGTTGGAAGACGTCCTTTCTTAAACAAGGACTCGATCTGGGTAGCATCGAGAGTTTCGATTTCCAACAATGTCTGAGCGATCAGCTCAAGCTTATCTTTGTTTTCAGTTAAGATCTGTTTTGCTCTGGCGTAAGAGTCATTAATGAACTTCTGAACTTCTGTATCAATATCATAAGCGATTTGATCACTATAGTTTTGTTCATTTTGAATATCACGACCAAGGAATACTTGTCCACCACTGTTCTGTCCGAACTGAAGCGGTCCAAGCTTCTCGCTCATTCCGTATTCAGTAACCATTTTACGGGCAATCGAAGTGGCGCGCTGGAAGTCATTGTGAGCACCTGTGGAAACTTCACCAAACATGATTTCCTCAGCAACCCTGCCGCCTAATAAACCTGTAATCTTATCGAGCAGTTCCGGCTTCGTCATAAAGTAACGGTCTTCACGCGGAAGCATTACGGCATATCCTCCGGCCTGTCCGCGAGGTACAATCGTAACTTTATGAACCATATCTGCATCATCCAGTACCATTCCGATAACCGTATGTCCACTTTCGTGGTGTGCGACAATGTCACGTTCTTTTTTAGAAATCACACGGCTCTTCTTAGCAGGTCCTGCAATTACACGGTCAATGGCTTCATCAACATGAATCATTTCAATGCTCTTGCTGTCGGAACGAGCAGCTACAAGTGCTGCTTCATTCAGTAAGTTCTCAAGATCAGCTCCAGAGAATCCAGGAGTTCTTAATGCTATTGTCTTTAAATCAACATTTTCTGCTAAAGGCTTATCCCTTGCATGCACACCAAGTACAGCCTGACGTCCTTTAACGTCTGGGCGATCCACCGTAATCTGGCGGTCAAAACGTCCAGGACGCAGCAAGGCCGGGTCAAGAATATCCGGACGGTTTGTTGCGGCAATCATAATGATACCTTCATTAGCACCAAAGCCATCCATCTCAACAAGTAATTGGTTAAGTGTCTGCTCACGCTCGTCATGACCTCCGCCAAGACCAGCACCACGCTGACGACCTACCGCATCAATCTCATCAATAAAGATAATACACGGAGAATTTTTCTTTGCGTTTTCGAACAAGTCACGTACACGGGACGCACCCACACCGACAAACATTTCCACGAAGTCAGAACCACTGATGGAGAAGAACGGAACTCCCGCTTCACCAGCTACCGCTCTGGCCAGCAATGTTTTACCAGTACCTGGAGGTCCTACAAGCAGAACCCCTTTAGGAATACGCGCACCGACAGCCGAGAATTTACGAGGATCTTTTAAGAAATCAACGACTTCAACAAGCTCCTGTTTCTCCTCATCCGCTCCGGCCACGTCTTTGAAACGCACCTTTTTCTTCTCTTCACTGTACATCTTCGCTTTACTCTTACCAAAGTTCATCACACGGCTTCCACCGCCCTGAGCCTGGTTAAGCAGGAAGATAAACAGAATAAAAATAATGACAAAAGGAATGATGGATGTCAGGACTGTCACCCATACACTAGGCTGCTCTTCTTCTTCTACCGTTAAGACACTCTGCTCCTGGGCTGTTTGAGTCACATCGTTAATGATCTGCTCATTCGCCGGAAGCTTGGCAGTGAACGTGTCACCCTCTTCAGCACCGACAAGCGTACCAGTAACCTGCATCACTCCATTGACAGGCTGCATAGTCATTTCTTCAACTTCACCGCTGTTTAATCTATCATAAAACTCATTTACATTTAACGTTTGCTGTGGCTCACCTTGACCTCTGAATAGACCGACTACGCCGATAACTACGAGGAAGATAAGTAAGTAAAATATTGTATTCCGAAATATCCGATTCATTGCCTACCTCCTCCCAAACGAGAAAAACTATAGTAAATATTATCATACGGAAATCTTACTATACAACTAATACCACTTGACAACAGCATGTTGGAACAATTATTAGCAGATTTGCTCATTATCCACCATACACTTCTGGTTTCAAAACACCGATATAAGGCAGGTTACGGTATTTCTCATTATAATCCAGTCCGTAACCGACAACGAATTCATCCGGCACTTCAAACCCTATCGTATCTGCTTTAATGTATGAAGTTCTTCCATCCGGCTTATCAAGCAGTGTAACAATCTTAATGGATTTTGCTTTACGATACTTAAACAGATCCACTAAATAGCTGAGCGTTAAGCCGCTGTCAATAATATCTTCAATAATTAAAAGATCTCTGCCTTCAACCTGGGTATCAAGGTCTTTAACAATCTTTACTTCACCGCTTGATCTCATACCGCTGTAACTGGAGACATCCATGAAATCCATTTCCAGATGTGTATCGACTCTCTTTAGAAGGTCACCCATAAACGGCATGGCGCCTTTTAAAACCCCAATTGCAAGCGGGAAGCGTCCCTCGTATTCGTTTGACAGCTGTTCACCAAGTTCTTTACATTTCGCCTGAATCTCTTCTTCAGAAATCAAGATCTTCTCAATCTCGTTGTGCATGAAAGCTCCTCCTACGTTTCTCAGTAATTTTTATAATGTAATCGAAGCCATGTACCGGAAGGGTCCCTAGTACACCCTTCACCTTTTCTTAACCCAACAAGCCATAGGACCTGACCATCATGATCAGTTACAAGCGGCCAAGTATCCCGTTCCTTAGCGGGGATTTTTTGATCGATAAAAATATCTTTTACCTTCTTCGACCCATTCATTCCTCTAAGCTTTAATCGATCCCCCGGACGGCGTGTTCTCACAATAAGAGGAAGGCTTACGTGATTTGAATCACAAGTATAGACATACCTGCCGGCTTCCTCTCTACTGTCAGCCGCCTCCAGAGAAATCATTGAACCATCCGGAAGTGTCACTTGCTTCCCTATGTAAAGTGGTGCGTGAAACGCCGTTTCTTCCTCAGGCTGAGCAAAGGTCAACGTTATAACGTCATACGCACGAATTACCCGAAGATTTCCCGGGAAATCTAATGATGCATTAGGTTTTTGTTCTTGTAAAAGGTGAAAAAACATCTCCTCATGTAAGTAGGAGATTTCTTCAATTTGATTACCATACAGATAGTTTAATATTAGATGAAAGGCAGACCTTTGTAAAGCAAGGGGGAACTTTTGAAATGTCGTTTTTGATAAAACAGCTTTGCCTCCTTCATCGCTTGACATATCAACATTTTCGAGCAGCTTTTTCGCTTCATTATTAATAAAAGTTCGATCTTCTGTCACACGCTCGCTCATATGCTGCATATGCTCATAAAGTTTAGGGTTTATTTCCTTTAGAAATGGGAGCACATGCTTTCGAAAAGCATTCCTCGTATACTCAGTATCTTCATTTGAAGCATCAATTCTTGGCTCTAAGCCGTTCTCCTTACAGTAGCTTTGTATTTCGGCCTTAGAAAGACAAAGAAAAGGCCGAATTAAAAAGCCGCCGGCAAACGGACGCTTTACAGGTATGCCTTGGACTGCCTCAGGCAGTGCACGGCGTGCCAGCTGCATAAGCATCGTTTCTGCCTGGTCATCTCCATGGTGGCCTAGAGCCAGTCTGTCAGCGCCTGTCTTTTCCATAACTTCTGCGAGAAACTGATAGCGTAAGGTTCTTGCCGCTTCCTGTGTCCCGATACCTGCCCTTTTCTTATACGCAGGAACATCCACAGAGGTTCCAAAAAATTCGGCACCCCACTGAAGAGCTGCTTTCTCAACAAAACTCACATCTTCTATAGAAGCTTCACCCCGCAGGCCGTGATCGACAGAAGCAGCGATAATCCGCAGATTATACTCTTCCTTTATCGTGGTTAAAAAATGTAAAAGTGCGAGTGAATCAGGACCGCCGGAAACAGCAGCAACGATTGTTTGATTCTTTTTAATTAAATCATGCTTTTTTATAAAGGAATGGACAGTTCCAAGCATTGTCCTCACCCACCTATCTCTCCTAATCCTATCACTCTAAAGCCCTATCCTGCAAAGCATTCATTTAAAACCAGAAACTCCACATGGAAATGCCATAGCAGATAACGGCAATAAAACCGACACCAAGCATTTCCCCCCATTCTGAAGCATCGTTTTGTACGCGCTTTTTCGTCGTACGCTTAGGCGTCTGCACTCGTTTCATTAAAATCTCGCCGAGCGCTTTTTTCATTTCAGCTGCTGAATGATACTTTCCTTGCCAGCAGTCAAGCATAAGCTGCTTATAAGCAGAAGGAAGAGGTGCCTGATTTAACCGGTCATTCAATGTTTTCCGCGGATCTTTCTGTGCGTCAAATCTTTTCGGGTATACGGTTTCCAACATAATCATCGTTACAGCAAACAAATCATAAGATGGCTCTGCTCTTCTCGAACCATAACCCCAATGTCCGCGGTCATAGAACTCTGTATACTCTTTAATCGCCCGTCCGACAGCGGTGACTCCTCCTACATCTATCCACTGTACCCGCGAGGAGGAGACGAGAAGATTATCTGTTTTTAAGTCTCCAAATACATATCCGGCATCGTGAAGGTGCTCTAAATCGCTCAGCAGCTGCATGGCAATAAGCCCAACCCACTCTTTTTTCTTACCGACCAGATAATCATTCAGCGGTACACCATCGATAAATTCCATAACATAAAAGGGGTAAGTCTGCTGCGAAGGCGCTACCCAGTCATCAACGTCAACAAAAGAAGGCCCAAGTTTAACCCCTTGGACCTTGCTGAATTTCTTTAGCATATTTACTTCAAGCATTAACCGTGAGCTGTCTGTGCCTACTTTAAGGGCATACTTCACCCCGTTTTTTTGACAAAGATAAACAACCCCGCATGCTCCATCGCCAAGTGGTTTAATAATTTGGTAAACATGATGATTCCATTTGCCCCGTATCGCCGTTCCGGCTCGTAAATTAGTAACCTGTTTCTTCATAAGGATCTTCCTTATCCATGCCGTTTCTCTTCAACGACTTATTGGTAAACGCATAAAGAGCTTCTTTTAAAGCAGGACCTGTCGGAGTATAACCGCCGCTGTCAAGCTTTGAAAATAACCCATGAATCGCGTTAAGCTCAGTCGTCCAGTCAATTCTCTGTTTGATCGTATGCTTAGGATCAGGGAAAGAATAGACACTAAACTGATTCGCCCCTGTTCTGGCATTTAAGCTCAAGGACAAATCAGCTAAAGCTTCCTTGACCGTAGGAAGCTTATGATGCATGCTGGCACTGGTATCTACGAGCACAAGGACTTCCAAATCACACGTTTCTCCAAGATCATCTACGATTTCCACCACTTCTCCGCGCTGATCAGGCGGAAGTTCTTCAATCGTTTTCCTTTCTCCAAGAATTTGTTCAAGCTCTTTATTTACAACCCCCTGTATAGTTTGTGTCATGGCCTGCTTCGTGACCATCTGCACTGTTTCTGAAAGGTTCTTCTGATAGACTATCTGGCTGACACCCCCGCCTGATTCTGCAATTGCCTCTACTTCCTGCAGTCCCTGCGGCTCCTCACGGTCATCGAGAACCCCTATCACGTTTACGGTTACCCCCTGGTTTCTAGCTAATCCAGCGACCACGACTGGATCCTCTCCATAGTTTGAGCATCCGTCCGTAATTAATAAAATTTGTTTCAGTCGTCCTGTTTTCATAGATATTCCCTCCTTTTTCGTTACCCCCATTTTCGCCGAAAAAGGAAGGGAATATACCTGTTAAGCTACGCCTGTTTTTTCGCAAAAGGAATGGCCGACCATTCCGGTATATAATGATCCAGGCGTGCCACCAGTATTGTCATATCATCATCTATGTCGCCTGATTTTGTTCGAATGACCTCCTCTAATAAAATATCCGCCACCTCTTGCGGATCGTCGTTATTAATTTCCCTAATCTTTCTCTTAAACCAGAACTCTACATTTTCGATTTGCTTCTGACCTTCGAGTATTCCATCACTTACCATGATTAATAGATCACCCGCTTTGAGCTGCTCGCTCGTCGTATCTACATCAACGTCGCGGATGATTCCCATCGGCAAGTTGCTCGATTCTATGGAAAAGACCTGTTCTCCCCTTTTTATAAAGCTTGGAGTACTGCCTATTTTAATAAACTTGGATGTGGCTTTATGAAGATCAATAATTGCCAGGTCCAAAGTGGAAAAAATTTCATCATTGCTGCGTAATGAGAGCACCGAGTTTATCGACTGGATCGCCACAGATTCTTGAATCCCCGATTGCAGAATCTGTTTTAACAGCCTGAGTGTTTCCACACTCTCCTCGTGTGCACGTTCTCCATTTCCCATACCGTCACTGATCGCCAGTGCATACTTTCCTCTACCTAACTCCATCATTGTATAACTGTCTCCTGAAATGAATCCACCTCCTTTAGCGGCATGCGCCACACCTGATTCTATTGTGTAATGCTTTGCCGACCCGAAATTCATTAAACACCTTCCATTTGGATAAGGTGAAATATCCTCCATCGTCACAACGATCGTTTCTTTTAAGATATCTGAAAGCAGCGGGGCAATAATCTTTGCTCCTTCCCCCCGGTACTGATCAATCTCGATGGCTATTTCGAGATCGATATTGCCTGTATCCAATGTATAAATATCTAACTTGGCCACTTTAAGCCCCATTCGCTCAAGCGCCTGATGTATAAGTGTTTCTTTTTGTTCGTGCTGCTCCCTCTCCTTTACAATTTCTTTCGCGAAATTCCCCATTACTTCCGACACTCCATGCAGCTGCTCAGCCACGAAGCGCCGGCTTTCCCGGACCTGCTGTTTGAGCTGCTTATTCGCATGATAAAAGGACAGCTCCTGTTTCATCGTATCTACCAGTTTTTGCGACTTTACACAGTATTGATCTACTTCTTTACGCATCATCCTTCCTACTTCATCTTTTTCATCGATTTCCATCATCAAATCTGTCATGAGATTATGAGTCTCATTAAATTGATTAATCCAGCACTTTTCCTTTTTAAAACACGCCTGGCACGTTTTTTCCGTTACGTGACTAAGGAAATAATCGATTTCCTGAGAATTATGATCCTCCTCCTTTGATTGATCGGTAAGATGAAAGCTTTTGGACAAGGCTTCAAACACATCGGAGAACTTCCCCACTCGAACTGCTGTCACATCCCGTACCTTTTGTAAGTACTTCTGCTGCTCCTGGCTGTGCTCATCAGTCCCCGGCACGTAGCGAGAGAGTTTTTTCACCCACTTGTCCGGTGTCAGGAAAAACAGAACAATCGCAAAGAGCGATGCCCATATGGAAGCTGACAAACTTCCTCCTGTATAAAACCCCATTAAGACGGTACTTACAAAAAGTCCTGCACTGACCCCCAGTTTATTGCCCTCTTTTAATAACCCCCCCAGCAAACCAGAAAAGGCGAGCAGACTCATTTGGTATAAGTGATCGACTTGCGACAAACTGAGAACGAGACCGGTTACGACCCCCACCGTAGAACCGATCGCTGCTCCCGCGATATAAGCAATTAAAATAACAAGATATCTCGAAAAAATATCGACAACCGCGACATCCTGCACTTGAAATCCAATCATCCCCGTAAGAACGGATGCTAATAATATAATGAAACAAACAATTTCTTCATTCGATAAGGTCGGATGATAACGCTGTGGTGATAAAAGCGGAAGACTCTGCATAAAGATAAGTACAAGAATAAATGTTAGAACTCCCTCCGCTAAGACTAAAAAGATTTCGTAGAGCTGCCACCTGTCGAGAAAGGCCAGGCTGGCGGTCCTCGGTATAAGACTGGCGAATGCTGCAATGAGAGGGAGCCATCTCTGGGGATGGTGCATTTGCTTTAACAGGACATTTAAGAACAGGATGGAAGCAGAAGCTCCTAAAATAAATCCTGCATGACCGTAGCTGTATGTAGAAGCCCCGATCGCCATCATCGCCGTCGCCGGTATCATCAGCGGACGTTTGAACCACCAGATCACTGCCAGAAACGCTACACCAAACGGGGCCATTGAATTAAGAATCACAGCACGTCCCAATAATAGGCTCAGTGCCATATGGAACACACCCTTATCTGCTAAGAACGTCACAGAAGATAAAGCTGCACGCTCAAAGTTCTTATTAAGTGCAGAACCCTTCCACAATGTTTGTCTTCCTTGTCGCTTCGTTAATGTACCTAACATCTCATCACTCCTTTTTTGTTAGACTCATTAAACCACACGCAAAAAGATCATTTTGTCAAAAGAACGGACGAGCAGTAACAAAACTTTCGATTGAATTCCTACATAATTAGGCTGATTCTACAAATTCAAACCACTGAAGTCTCTCACTATTCCAAAATCCCCGAGGATAACCTATCGAAATTGACAGACTAATCTCACAATTTTATTTTATATTGACATGTTTTTTTTCATAGTGTACTATATTCCTTGTGCTTAAGAAGACATGGCGGTGTAGCTCAGCTGGCTAGAGCGTACGGTTCATACCCGTGAGGTCGGGGGTTCGATCCCCTCCGCCGCTACTAACAAGTGCTGAATGGCTTTGTTCAGATGCGACTCGCATCAGACAAGCATCTGAGCCATAAAGCCATATTAACTACATAAGTAAGGCCCGTTGGTCAAGCGGTTAAGACACCGCCCTTTCACGGCGGTAACACGGGTTCGAATCCCGTACGGGTCATCCTAAAAAGGAGGAAGCTAATCAGCTTCCTCTTTTTCTATGAGCTCTTCTTTACTCTGCTCAAAAAATCTTTGGGGCTCATGAGAAGCAAGTCCCGTTTGCCTATTGGAAAACCGGGCCTGTGGAAACAACTCGCTTTCCATGGGCGAACGGTGAGCTTCCTCGGGCTTTTAGCCCTCCGGGATCTCACCCTGTTCTATCCTCCCATAGGAGTCTCGCCGTTTCCCCAGGCCCTTAGCGTTTATTAGGAATAACGAAACATTGAGTTAGAGAAGACTATTTTCTTTAGAGCGGTTAATAAAACTACGAGCGTTCCGATTATACCAACAACGGTAAAGAGGATGGGAAATGGCGAGACTCCTGCAGGGAGATAGAGCCGTGGTGAGATCCGCGAGTGTAACGAGCTAGCTCACCGGCTCCCCGCGGAAAGCGAGCTATTTCCCAGCCGCTTTTCTCCACCCAAGATAAACGGAACAGTCTTTTCTGTTTACTTTTTTCCATAGAAAAAGCAGATCAGGATCCCTGATCTGCTTCTATATTTATGTGCATCTTTTACTTATTGTCCTAGACAGCAAGCTATCCTCTCTTAGCACCTCGACCTCCACGTTTGGTCTCGGTTTGCTTCTTCAGTGATGCTAAACGGTCTTCGCTATCCTTAAGAAAGTTGTTCATCTTCTGTTCGAATGACTCTGCTGGTTTACGAGGCTTCTTCGGTGCACGACGACCATAGTTTTCTTTGGCTTTTTTTATGGATAAGCCAATTTTACCATCGTCTCCAACATTAATTACTTTAACTTCTACTTCGTCACCTTGGCTAAGATGCTCATTAATGTCTTTGACATAGTTGTCGGCAACTTCACTAATGTGAACGAGTCCCGTTTTCCCATCCGGGAGTTCAACGAACGCTCCAAAATTAGTGATTCCAGTTACCTTACCCTGTAGCTTGCTGCCTACTTCAATTGACATAAAAAAAATGCTCCTCCTTAGAATTCGATAAAAATATCCTTCTTATCTATTATATATAGGATTTCAAAAAGGTGTCAATACGAAGGATCATCATTTGGCATTTTAAAGATAATTTCATTATCTTTTGAGAAGAAATAATTCGAGCGAGCGATTTGCAGGACATATTCTTCATTGTTCAGCAATTCAATCTCTTCTTTCAAGTTCTTCTCTTCCAACTTCAATTGATCCATCTCACCCTGCAGCTGTTGATACTCCTCCACTTTTTCAGCGTGAAGCGACCTCTGCTGGAAATGATAAAAAGTCATAGAGCCAGTGAATATAACGACTATAAGGCTAAATAACATGATGCGGCGAATCAGACGTTTCTTCTTACGAGCATCCCGTTGCATCTGCGCATCGTAGTGTTTCATGTATGTAGAATCCAAGCGAGCGACGGACTCTTTCTCTGCCATGTAATTAGACCTCCTCTGTCATGCCTAGCTCATGCGCTAATTCATAACGCCTGGCTAATCATTTTTCTTTTTCCATTTATTACTTAATCTATTCTTTATTTTAACGTATAATCCTCCTCCTTTGTGTAAGTAATTTTGAATTTTTTCCGGGAATAGCTTCCAAATCAGCCGAAGAAGCATCATTATCGGTGTAAAAACGACAAGAAACCCAAGATAAATGCCCTTATATATTAAACGATAAACCAATAATACGACATTTTTCAAGAGGATAAGCACACCGATGACAGGAACGAGGATAAGAATGTGAAAAATTCGCTTAATTAGTCTAAAAAGAGCGGTCACAAACTTTATTCCAACTTCAAGAACCTTTTTGAAAATATTTTGAAATAATGCCCTATAAGCAGAATATCCGCACAATACCGCTACAAATACATACATACGCATTTCACCATAATTGACAAGATAGAGGATATAAAAAAGAAAAGCAGCCTGTGAGATCCAGAAGGCAGGCTGCCACAGAAATTCTAGCCAGCTTTTTTGATTTCTTCTTCGAAATAGCCGGTTGAAGGTGTCTAATGCAGCCCCGATATAGACACCTCCGGCCAGCATCGAGATCATCGTCATAAATTGCGTTGTGAGCGTCATTTGAACAGCTTGCTAAATAGTCCTTTAGCTTTCTCCCCTTGATTTTCATCCAAATATGTCATTTCATAAATCCGCCCTTTTATCGACACCTCTCCATCATCTAAGTTGAGATTTTTCATCTGCAGGTTCTCCCCTCGGATCACCAAATATCCCATATTCGTCTGTAAAAGGAATTCTTCGCTGTCGAAACTGTCCACTTCCTTGACCCCGGTTATTTCCACATTCCGGCGGCTCCATATTTTCACATTGTGCTCAGGCTGCTGCCTGCTGTTATTCATCGTTTTATCGTAGTATTCCATTTTTAACAGCCTCCTTCTCTAGTACAAGCTATGAGAAAAAGAATGGAAATAGAACGAAAAAAACCGCCTTCCTTTAGAGGATAGACGGTTTAGCCTTTAACTGTTAACAGGCTCTTCTCTTTTTATTTCATAAAGCGTCGCTGCTTCATCTTTTTTGACATTTTCTTTTAATGATTTCACTTCAATAGTGAGGATTTTCTGACCAAACTGAATGACCAGCTCATCTCCCACGGATACATTTGTTGCAGCTTTGCTGGCATTTCCATTGATTTTAATTCTACCCTGGTCGGCTACTTCTTTAGCTAATGTACGACGCTTAATCAATCTGGAATTCTTCAAAAATTTATCTAAGCGCATCGTTACTCTCCTTTATTATTAAGTTTCGCGTTCACCCATAATTCTTCAAGGCCATCGAGTGTATATTTATCTAATGTTTTCCCGGCCGCTCCTGCCTGCTTTTCCATTGAGGAAAATCGGCTTCTAAACTTTTCATTAGTCCGTTGCAGGGCATTTTCACCGTTAATCTTATAATGACGTGCCAGATTTGCAATTGCAAATAACCAGTCTCCAAATTCTTTTTCCATCTCTTCGCGATCATCTGTTTCTTTAGCTTCGAGAAATTCATTCCATTCCTCTTCTACTTTATCTTTAACAGATTCGACGTCGTCCCAGTCAAATCCTACCTTGCCCGCTTTTTTCTGTAATTCTTCTGCCTGCAGCAAGGCCGGAAAGCTTCTCGGAACATCATCCAGCTTCGACTCCGGCAGCTGTCCGCCTTTTTCTTCCCTTTTGATCTCTTCCCAATTGACAAGCACCTGTTCAGCAGTCTCGGCCTGTGCCTCTCCGAATACGTGAGGATGTCTGCGGATCATTTTTTCGGTAACCGTTTTTATAACATCATTAATTGTAAAGAAGCCCTCATCTTCACCAATCTGACTATGAAGCATTACCTGCAAAAGAACGTCTCCAAGTTCTTCGACCATATGCTCATCATCCAGGCGGTTAACAGCGTCTATAAATTCATACGCTTCTTCAATCAAATACTTTCTTAAAGATTCGTGGGTCTGTTTTTGGTCCCAAGGACATCCCCCAGGTCCCCTAAGATCCCTGATTACTTCTCTTAAACGGAAAAATTGATGATTCAGCTGCGCCTTCTCAACCGGTGTTATATAGACACTTGTTAAGTTATCGACTTCAACCACCCGGTCGAGTTCTTCTAAAGAAACACGGATGATTTTTTCTTCGGTACTTCCTGCCGCTTTTACGACAGTCACCGGATGATCTGCCGTCAGGTCTTCAAGCAGTGTGAGCTTAACTTCTGAAGCAATCATCGCATCGTAGACCTGGCAGAAAACGATATGATTTTGATACTGCAGTTCTTCCCTTTCAAAAGAGGTAGCGTCTATAAACTGAAAGCCTTCAATCGGATCGATTTTTAAAGCAGTAAACATATCATCAAGATAGCTTTGACCGCCTTTTAGGTCAATTTCTACTCCTTCTTTCTCTAGCAGCAGCTGTACCGTTTTCTCTGCCAGCATCGGGTGGCCAGGTACCGCATAAATAATCTCCTGGGAAGAAGCCTTATCACAGAGTGTTTGCACAATGTTTTCATATACTTGTTCAAATTGTTCGGCCTCTTCATAAAATGTATCAAAGCTTTCAAAACGCACATCTTCTTCCACAAGCGCCTTAACAGCAGGATGATCGAGGGTTCTTGTATAGATCGTCCCTGTATAATTTTTTAGTTTCCGGTACAGCCCGAGGGTGAGCTGTTCGAGACTGCCGGCACCGAGGCCAATGACAGTAATTTTATTCATATATTTCTTCCTTTCGGTAATAGTTTTATGAGCCAGTCTCTAAATGGAAGGGACTCAAGTTCCTTCTCTCCAATAACTTTCAGCCGTATCAGTAGAATGAGGTAAATTAAAGCTCCAGCTGCGATGAAAAACATCAGGAAAACAAATAAAGCCAGCCGGTATTCAATAAAACCAAGCAGTGGAGACACAATAAGGAGAAATATCACCATTCCCGATAGTGAAGCCATCATGCCATTCCACGGCAGGCGTCTCCAGAGACTAAAAGGAAAATCCCGATTCAGTAATACTACATAGGAAGCCGTTACAAATCCGGCGGCCCCAACAGAAGCAAGAGCAGCTCCTGATTCTTCAAACAAAGGAATAAGATATATATTAAGACCGGCTTTTAGAAAAACAGCAAGCAGGATAATGAAAGCCGTATGGCCCGTAAAGTTCAGGCCCTGCAGAACAGAACTTAAGGTAATGGCAAGCGAACTAAAGACAATAACAATCATTAACAGCCTTAATGAGTCCGTCCCTGCGCTATCTTGAAACAATAGCGTATTTACGAATGGGAACAATATGACAAGCCCGGCTGTTGCTCCTAAAGAAATTATTAAAGTGTATTTGCCTGCACCGAAAATGTATTTCCGGACTTGCTGTGGGTCTTTTTCAAGACGTTTTCTCGTAACAGAGGGAACGAGCGCTAGAGCAAGAGATGAGGCCAGCACTGTACCCAGCTGAATCAGGGGCTGTCCTCTGTCGAATACACCTTTTGCTAACCTGGCTTCTTCTAAAGCGAGTCCGGCTTTTTCTAGATTTGAAACAAGTAAGAGCGAATCAGCAAACTGTAAAAACAAAAGAAGCATATAGTTTAGTGAAATAAATAACCCGTAAAATAAAATAGGCCGCACGTAAGAAATCTTTATGTTTTGCAAGCGGGCAGGTTGAATATTCTCCCGGCGAAACCAGTACACAAATAATACGACAGCAGCGGCGGATGTGCCTAAAATAGAAGACCACACTCCGCCAATTCCTATATTATAAAGTTCTCCTGTCCGTGACACGTAGAGTGCAGTTACAATAATAACCACGACCCTGACCGCCTGCTCGGTTACTTGGGAAACAGCGGTCGGTTCCATAACCCCTTTGCCTTGAAAAACCCCTCTCACGATTGAAGAGAAAGGGATCAATAAAAATACAAAAAAGGCTCCTCTTAATGACGGAACAAGACGTTCATCCCCCATGATGCGGGCAATTTGTTCGGCTTGAGTGTACCCCGCCAGAAAAATAGTACCGCAAATGGCAAAGACCCAGGCAAATACAGGTATGTAAAACGACTTTAACGACAGCTCAATCCCTTCCTCCCTTACATCAGAGACGAGCCGGGAAATTGCGGCAGGAAAACCGTAAAGCGATAAAATTAACGACATCCCTAAAATAGGGTAGATTTGCTGATAAATATAAAATCCTATATCTCCAGCTATATTTTGAAGCGGTATGCGGTAACCCGCACTTAATACTTTTCCGATAAGCCCGGAGAGTGTGAGTAAAAATGCCCCCTTCACTAAACGATGGGACGAGTTAGAATATTCCATGACCGTTCCTTCCACCTAGTAGATTAAGTTCTCTCATTATAGCATAAAAGAAGCCAGATCTCTTGATAGACCTGGCTTTGTTACTATTCCATCTGCTTGGCAAGAAACTGTGCAGCCGTCTGAATAGCCACACCATAGTTCTCATCGATTGGTGATCCTTCTTTGTTGAAAATGGCTACACAACCGATCGGATCCCCCTGTGCGATAATAGGATAAATAATATAAGAGATAACGTCCACTTCTTGATCGCGAACTAACTCAATTGGCTGCGGATGCTTTTCCGATACCTCGGTCCGCTTATCCATTACCTGTTCTACAGTCTGTCCGATTTGGCGGTTTAAGTAAGACTTCTTCGACTCTCCCGCTACCGCTATAAACTCATCACGGTCACAGATAAGTACAGGTACCTTCAATGAATCATGTAAAGCTTCCGCGTATTCTTTTGCGAAATCACCTAATTCATTAATAGGCGAATATTTCTTTAAAATCACTTCTCCTTCGCGGTCCACAAAAATTTCGAGGGGATCTCCCTCTCTAATGCGAAGTGTGCGGCGAATTTCTTTTGGGATTACGACACGTCCTAGATCATCAATACGACGTACAATACCAGTTGCTTTCATTCCATTGCTGCCTCCCTTTCTTGGTGAAATCTCCTTAATTATCCTGTAAAAAAAGCAGATGCAGGATAATTGGTGATAAATATAGTATGATACACCAAAAAAAACCTATTCATAAAAATAAAAGAAAAAGAGTGATTGAAGTCGTTTGATGGAAAAAACAGTCTTCTTTTGGGCTTAGAAATGGTTGTTCCGTTTATCACGTTTGGAGAAAAACGGCTGGGAATCAGCTCCCTTTTAAGCGAGAAGCCGGTGAGTTAGCTCGCTGCACTCACGGTTCTCTCCATAGCTCTATCTCCCTGCAGGAGTCTCGTCATTTCCCTTGATCCCACTTTAAGGGAAGTAAAAAGACTGTTCCGTTTATTGTAAAAAGAAAAAAGAGGCTTGGAAATGACTCCCTTTCCGCGGGGAGCCGGTGAGCTAGCTCGTTACACTCGCGGATCTCACCTTGGCTCTTCTCCCTGCAGGAGTCTCGCCATTTCCCAGCCTCTTTAACGCTGATGGTGTAAACGGAACCCAAAAAAGTTCGGAGAAAAAAACCACTTCCTTTGTTCTCTTACGTTAATGTTCCGTTACTTTAAAAATATAAAGGGCCGTGGGAAACGGCGAGACTCCTATGGGAGGATAGAACAGGGTGAGATCCCGGAAGGCTTTTGCCTGAGGAAGCTCACCGTTCGCCCATGGAAAGCGAGTCGTTTCCCCCGGCCCGGCTCACTAAATTCGGGCAAACGGAACAGGACTCTCATATTTCTGAGAATCAAAGAAGCCTTTATCGGAGCAGAACAAGGGTGTAATCCCGACCCCAGTCCGGTTTTCTAAATTCAGGCAAACAGACATAAAAAAGACTGCCGCTATTTAAGCAGCAGTCTTTTCTCTTATACATTAATAAGCTGGGTCATTAAACACTTGTCGCTTCACGAGTTAAATCAGGAAGCGCCTTAATGAATTCTTCGACAATATCATAGCGTTTTATTTCATTCTGACGATCCCATGTAAACGTTACTTTTAATTGAGAATCTTCCGTACCAAGCTGTACCATGCGGCCATATTGATTAGCAAATTCAAATAACTTTGCCCCATCGATGGCCTGGCTTTGAGAGGCTTCCATAAGAAGGATCATCTTTCGTTTTTTCTCAGAGATTGATTCTATTCGAGCTTTCTTCGCGTGATACCTCAGGGAAGAAACAGTGATCAGATTTTCCACCTCTTCTGGATAGTCACCGAATCGGTCAATCAGTTCATCACGGATATCATGGATATCTTCGAGCGATTCAATTGCCTGAAACTGTTTATACATATCGATTTTCTGTTTTTCATCAGAAATATATTCATCTGGTATATAAGCATCAACTTTCACATCAAGCTCTGTTTGGAAAGGCTGAATAGCTTCTGGCTCTTTGCCCTGTCTTTTCGCTTCAATTGCGTCTTTAAGCATTTGTGAGTACATATCAAAACCAACAGAATCGATAAACCCATGCTGCTGGGCACCGAGCAGATTTCCGGCTCCCCTTATGGAAAGGTCACGCATAGCAATTTTAAATCCAGAGCCTAGCTCTGTGAATTCCTTAATCGCCTGCAGACGTTTTTCCGCCACTTCTGTGAGTACTTTATCTTTTTGATAAGTGAAGTATGCGTAGGCTACACGATTAGATCGCCCCACTCTTCCCCGCAGCTGATAAAGCTGACTGAGACCCATTTTATCAGCATCATAAACAATCAACGTATTGACATTAGGAATATCCACACCCGTTTCAATGATGGTTGTACTTACGAGCACATCAAATTCCCCTTCCAAGAAGGAAAACATAACATTCTCAAGCTCTGTTTCATTCATCTGGCCATGAGCAAATGCAACCCTTGCTTCCGGGACAAGCGCTGAAATCTCCTGTGCCATCCGCTCGATGTTTTCGACACGGTTAAACAGGAAAAATACTTGGCCGCCGCGCGCCATCTCACGCTCCACCGCTTCCCTCATGAAGACAGGGTTATATTCAAGCACATATGTCTGAATCGGGAATCTGTTTTCCGGCGGAGTTTCAATAACCGATAGATCACGGACCCCAAGCATAGACATGTGCAGCGTACGTGGAATCGGTGTTGCTGTTAATGTCAGTACATCGACATTGGATTTGAGCTGCTTAATTTTTTCCTTATGTTTTACTCCGAACCGCTGTTCTTCATCGACAATCAGCAAGCCTAAATCTTTAAACTGAATGTCTTTGGAAAGGATACGATGGGTACCGATGACGATATCAACCAATCCTTTGCGCAGACGGTCCGTCGTTTCTTTTTGCTGTTTTTTCGTACGGAAGCGGCTTAACAGCCCAATATTGATGCCGAAGTCCTGGAATCGTTCCTGCATTGTTTCATAGTGCTGCTGAGCAAGGATTGTCGTGGGTACAAGCAGGGCCACTTGTTTTCCGTTTTCAACGGCTTTAAATGCTGCACGAATCGCCACTTCAGTTTTTCCATAGCCCACATCACCGCAAAGCAGGCGGTCCATCGGGCGAATGCGCTGCATATCCTGCTTAATTTCTTCTATACAGCGGATTTGGTCTTCTGTTTCCTCATAAGCAAAGGCAGCTTCAAAATCGCGCTGCATCTCGCCATCTTCTGAAAAAGAGAATCCTTTAGATGCTTCACGCTCGGCATAAAGCTGAATGAGGTCATCCGCAATATCTTCAACGGAAGACTGGACTTTTCGTTTTACCTTCGCCCATTCGCTTCCTCCGAGTTTATATATTTTAGGCTCTTTTCCTTCTGAGCCTACGTATTTCTGGATAAGATCAATTTGATCAATCGGTACAAACAGCTTGTCATTTCCGGAATATTTCACCATGAGAAAGTCTTTATGGGTATCTCCGACTTTCAATGTTTCAATGCCGATGTATTTACCAATACCGTGATTGGCATGTACAACATAGTCACCGACTTTTAACTCCTGGTAGTTTTTAATTCTTTCGGCGTTTGTCATTTTCTGTTTGCGTTTAGACTTGGCCGTCTGCTTCTTAAACAGCTCTTTTTCTGTTAAAACGGCAAGCTTGTGAAGCGGCCATTCAAAACCGCTGCTAATGTTGCCTTGAAGGATAACAGGCATTTTTACAGGAAGCGTGACCGAATCTTTAACGACAGAGGCTTCCATCCCATAATCAAGCAGTACAGAGTGTATCTTCTCTGCCCTTGCTTCATCAGGAGCTAACAGGAGCACACTGTAATTCTGCTTCGTCCAGCGTTCCATTTCTGTTTTCAACAAATTCATCTGGCCATGGAACTGCTGCATTTGGCGAGAGGAAATATTGACGATATTCTGAGGCTGGGTATTTGCGATATGGCGCATGAAAACAGATAAGTACAGCTTAGGGTGCTTCATCTTAACCCAAGTATCATGCCAGTCAAAGGAAATGCGCAGACCGCGCACAAGCTGATTTACTTCAAGCAGGCTGTTGTACCATTCGGCTTCTTCGTGATCTAGGCGGCTTGCTGTTTCATTAATGCGGCTCATTTCATCGAGTACAATTAACCCATTCTCAGGCAGATAATCAAGCAGGCTTATCGGCTCTTCATAAAAATACCCAATATACTTATACAGCTCTTGAAAACGTTCGGCACTACGCAGGCGTTCAATATCTCTTTCCGTATGGGCATTCAGCGTCTCTTTTGCATCGCTTTTCGTCAGCTTCTTCAAAGAATGACTAAGAGCTTCTTCCAGTTTATCCGCAGCTCTTGTAAAATCTTCTTTTGTAAGCAGAAGTTCCACCGCCGGACCAATGCTGACTTCCTGAAGTTTTTCATGAGAGCGCTGTGTCTCTGAATCAAATGTACGGATCGAATCAATTTCTGTATCAAAAAGCTCGATCCGATAGGGGAATTCTGCTGTTAAAGGGTATATATCGATAATGCCTCCACGCACAGAGAATTCCCCGGGACTGGCTACCATATCTACGCGTTCATATCCCATGTTTATAAAATGTTCCAGATAAGTATTTAAATCAATATCTTCTCCAACACGAAAAGGGAGCACGTTATGCTCCCAATAGGATTTAGGCGGCATGATTCTCTTAATAGCAGATACAGGTGCAATCAGGACACCTGTTTTCTTGTTCAGCCACTGACTTAAGGCGTCAATACGCTGACTCCTTAACTCAGGACTGGCTACGGCAATTTCCGAGGCAATCAATTCGTTCACGGGATAAAGGTGAACATCTTGATCCTCGGTTAATTCCATCATATCCTCATAAAGCTGCTGTGCTTGAATAAGCTGGTGAGTCACGATGATAACCGGGCGGTTCAGCGACTCTTTTAGAATGGAGACAAGCAGGCTCCTCGAAGCTCCTGAAAGCCCGGCCACCATTTGTTCTTTCATACCTGCCTCAAAGCCATCAATCACAGATCGCACGTCGTCATGGGACTGCAAATAATTTTTTATACCTTGCATCTTTAACTCCTCCGGAACCAGGAAGCCCGCTCTTGGAGGAGCTTCCCAGTTTAGTGAATAAAAAAGTCTAGTTCATGATAATGAGGATTCTGCTGTAACGACCGTTCACAGGAATCACAGATTGTTTTAATCTTCATATTGCCCTGTGCATCATACGTAATCATTTCCTTATGATCCTCTTCATTTAAACACTCTAAGCCAAGCTCAGAAATTGCGACACGTTCTCTGTCCAACTTTCCTACTTGGCGTTTGCAATGCCGGCAAATATAGTGAATTTGCATAGATACACATCTCCTCTAAAGGTGTCATGTATCTAGTGTTACCGGCGAAATTACCACTTATACTATTTTACTTCGTATTGTAATCGTTCATAACTTCAAGAAAAGGTCTGGATAACCACGCTTCACATGCCTTGGCCGACTGTTCAATGGATTCATTGACAGCTCCCTGTTCTTCCTTGGAAAAAGTGCCAAGTACGTAATCGACAACAGACATTGGGACAGAAGGGCGTCCTACCCCTACACGAAGACGTTTGAACTCTTTCGTTCCCAGCTGATCAATAATGCTGCGGATTCCATTATGTCCACCATGACCGCCTTTCTGACGCAGGCGAATCCGTCCTGTCGGTAAGTCTAAATCATCATAGATGACAAGTACGTCTTCTGGCGGGATATCGTAGTAGTCTAAAAATAAGCGAAGAGACTCTCCTGATAAATTCATATATGTCTGCGGCTGAAGCAATAGAACCTTTTCGCCGGAAAAATGCTCGATCGTATATTTCCCTTTGAATTTTTCCTGCGAAAGACTCCAGTTATGTTTCCCTGCCAGTTCATCAATAACCATAAAACCTATATTATGGCGGGTTTTTTCATATTTCCTCCCTGGATTTCCAAGGCCTACAATGCACTTCATTTAAAAATCTTCCTTTGCCTTTTCATATTCGTTCTATTATAACAGATTTACCTGAAAAAAATTGTCTAAACAGGACTGCTCCCACAAAAAAGGACGCAACCTTCGGCTACGCCCCTCTTCGTATATATTTTTTATTACTCTTTTATTACTCTTTTATTACTCTTTATTTTCTGCTTGCTCGTTGTTCTCTTCCTGCTCTTCGTCAGAACCTTCTTTTTCTCCTACGACTTCAGGTTCCTGATCAGCTTCTTCAAGCTCCGGCTCTTCCGGCATTTCTTCCGGTGGAGTGACGGAAACGATCGTTGTATTTTCATCTTCCGTAATCTCATAATTACGAGCTTCTTTTAAGTCGGCAACCATAATACTGTCACCTATGTTTAACTCGGAAACGTCCACAACGATTTCTTCTGGAATATCACGAGGTTTTGCTTTTATAGCCAGTTCGTAAAGCGGCTGCTGAACAACTCCGTCTTCTTTGACGCCGGCAGCTTCACCTTCAAGACGAACAGGTACTTGTACATCCATCTCTTCAGCCATGTTTACGATGTAAAAGTCTGCATGAAGCAGTTGATCTTTCAAAGGATCTACCTGATATTCGTGCAGCATTACGTCTACTGTATTGCCGCCATCAATATTTAAAGAAATAATTGCGTTTTTCCCTTCATCACGAACAGTTTTCAGCAGTTCCATGCTGTTTACTGAAACGTTAACAGGTTCTTTATCTTTTCCATAAACTACTGCAGGAACGTTGCCTTCCTGACGTAATTCTCTCGTTACTGATTGTTTAAGGTCTTTTCTTTGATCTGCTTTTAATGTAATAGCCAAAATAATCTCCTCCAGTTAATTAACCATCTATTTAAATCTGATTCCCAACTTTGTAGAAATTAAACCTTTTTTATTACAAAACACACTAAAAAACCGATTAATCAAACAAAATACTTACGGATTGACGTTCATGGACACGGATTATAGCTTCACTGATTAACGGAGCAACAGACAGCTGGGTGATCTTATCAATCGCTTTTTCTTCACCTAGCGGGATAGTGTTCGTTACGACAAGTTCTTTTATGTTGGAGCTGTCGATACGTTCAATAGCCGGACCAGATAAAACAGGGTGTGTACAGCAAGCATACACATCTTTTGCCCCATTTTCCACTAAAGCGTTAGCCGCAAGTGTAATAGTACCTGCTGTGTCTATAATATCATCGATCATAATCGCTGTCTTTCCTTCGATGTTACCGACGATATTCATAACTTCTGCCACGTTTGGACGCGGCCGGCGCTTATCAATAATAGCAATCGGAGCTTTTAAGCGGTCAGCCATCTTGCGGGCTCTTGTTACTCCTCCATGGTCAGGGGAAACGATTACGACATCCTCGAAATTCTTCGATTCAAAATAATCGGACAGAATGGGCACACCAACCAGGTGATCAATCGGCATATCAAAGAATCCCTGAATCTGTGGTGCGTGAAGATCCAGCATAATGACACGGGAAGCTCCTGCCGTTTCAAGAAGGTTAGCTACAAGCTTTGCCGTAATTGGTTCACGGGCGCGTGCCTTGCGATCCTGTCTCGCATAGCCATAATAAGGCATAACAATGTTTATACTGCGGGCAGAGGCACGTTTTAATGCATCGATCATAATAAGCAGTTCCATAATGTGCTGATTGACCGGGGCACATGTCGACTGAACGACGTAGACATCACATCCGCGAATACTTTCGTCAATGTTGATTTGAATTTCTCCATCACTAAAGCTTGTTACCGTACACTTGCCTAATTCTGTGCCTATATTCTCCGCAATTTCTTTTGCCAGCTCAGGATTAGAATTGAGAGAGAACACTTTCAATTTAGAATCCTTGTATCCAGTTGCCATGGATGAACCCTCCGTTAATCTTTTTTATTCGGCTGCATTTTACTAGCGTAGCCTTCTTTATTCGTTTGACGGGAACGAGCGATAGATAATGCTTCTGCTGGTACATCTTGATTAATGGTGGATCCAGCGGCTACATAAGCACCTTTTCCAACCGTAACAGGAGCAATTAAATTCGAGTTACAGCCGATAAAGGCATCATCTTCAATTGTCGTTAAATGCTTGTTAACACCATCATAGTTCACTGTAATTGTACCACAACCGACATTCACTCCGCTTCCCACTTCCGCATCTCCAATATAGCTTAAATGTGAAGCTTTGCTTCCGTTTCCGAAGGCTGCTTTTTTAATTTCAACAAAATTGCCGACTTTCACATCGTCCCCTAAAGAGGAATCAGGGCGAATATGCGCGAAGGGGCCAATCTGCACACGCTCTCCGATGCGGCTGTCCGCTGCAACACTTTGCTTCACCACTGTTCCTGCACCAACACTACAATTCGCAATTGTTGAATGAGGTCCGACCGTTACATCGTCAGCGATCACTGTCTGCCCTTCTAAAATGGAACCAGGGTAAATGGTTACATCCTGACCAATTTGAACATTAGGACCGATATAAGTCTGCTCTGGATCGACAAGAGTAACTCCATTGCGCATATGAGATTCATTAATTCTCTGCTTCATTAACCGTTCGGCTTTCGATAAAGCCACACGGTCATTTACTCCTAGAGCCTCTGAGAAGTCCGTAGTCTGGTAGGCACTGACCACTTCTGCCTGATCTTTAAGTATTTGAATAACATCTGGAAGATAATACTCTCCCTGTGCGTTATCATTGGAAACATTTTTTAAAGATTCAAAAAGCAGTTCATTATCAAAGCAATACGTACCAGTGTTGATCTCCTGTACAGCCTGCTCTCCCTCTGTAGCATCCTTTTGCTCTACAATACGCTCGACCTGGCCATTTCCACCACGAATCACACGCCCATAGCCTGTTGGATCTTCAGCATGAGCTGTTAAAATTGTAGCCTTTGCCCCTTTTTCCAAGTGATGATTTACCATGTTTTGCAAGGTTTCATCCGTTAATAAAGGAGTATCGCCACAAGCAACAATTGTAACACCTTGTTTTCCTGCCAGAATGCTTTCCGCTTGCTGGACGGCATGTCCAGTTCCAAGCTGTTCTTCCTGGATTGCATAATGGCTGTTTTTTCCGAGCTGGTCTTGTACTTTTTCAGCACCATACCCAACAACAGTTATTAATTCATCAAGCTGTAATTTATTCAGTTGGTCAACTACGTGCTGGACCATTGGCTTTCCGCATACCGGATGCAAAACTTTATAAAGCTTTGACTTCATACGAGTGCCTTGTCCAGCGGCTAATACTACTGCAAATTTTTGGGTCATGAAGCAACCTCCATCCTATTTATCCATTATGAATAATATCTTAAATACCGTATGATTTCAACAGAGAGCTCGTTCCAAAATAAGGGGATCTCTACTCAAACAAAAAGGAAGCCCGACCCCCCTTGAAGGTCTGACTTCCTTTTTAAGGAATTCTTAATTAAGAAGCTCCTGCTTCTTCAAATTCTACTTCAGATTCCGCATCACCGGCATTGTGATATTCCTCAAGAACTGCTTCCTGAATCTTACCGCGTGTCCCTGAGTTGATAGGGTGGGCGATATCACGGAATTCACCATCAGGAGTACGCTTGCTTGGCATTGCAACAAACAATCCATTGTTGCCATCAATCACCCTAATGTCATGGACAACAAACTCCTGATCCAAGGTAATAGAAGCAATTGCTCGCATTCTTCCTTCGGTATTTACGCGTCGCAGTCTTACGTCAGTTACTTCCATTAAAGTTCACCACCTTTTCCCAAAAAAGAACTTATTAAACCAATTCCACAAGACAAAAAGAAAATCCTGCTAATTTCACAAAAAAATTTGAAAGATATTAAAAATTCTAATTTTATAAGTCCTTTTCCTTATGAATTATCCTTTATATAGGTGATAAGTATTTATAGGATTTTTATTGCAGGAAAAACCGGTTCTGTTTGCCCTAATTTAGAAAATGAAGCCAGGAATCCTATAGGAAATTTCGTTGTTCCGTTTACCGTGATAAAGAGGATCGGGCCTGGGGAAGCAACTCGCTTTCCATGGGCGAACGGTGAGCTTCCTTGGGCTTTAAGCCCACCGGGTCTCACCTTGTTCTATCCTCCCATAGGAGTCTCGCCGTTTCCCCCACCCTTTATGTTTATTAAAAATAAAGAAACCTTGGAATAGTGAGGGTAAATCCTATAGAAAGTTGTAGGAAATTCCCTTGTTCCGTTTACTTTGATCAAGAGGATCGGGCCTGGGGAAACAACTCGCTTTCCATGGGCGAACGGTGAGCTTCCTCGGGCTTTAAGCCCTCCGGGATCTCACCCTGTTCTATCCTCCCATAGGAGTCTCGCCGTTTCCCCCGGCCCTTTACGTTTTTTGAGTAACGGAACATTTAAGAGGAGAGGATCGATCTCATGAGAGAGCTTACTGAGATTACAGCGTTCCGTTTATACCAACAACGGTAAAGAGGATGGGAAATGGCGAGACTCCTGCAGGGAGATAGAGCTAAGGTGAGATCCGCGAGTGGAACGAGCTAGCTCACCGGCTCCTCGCGGAAAGCGAGCTATTTCCCAGCCGCTTTTTTCCTGCCCCAGTAAACAGAACTGCCATCATTCCCCAGCCGCTTCCTCTTACTACAGTAAACGGAACTGCGATTTTCTTCCAACGCAAAACAAAAGCCTCTATCCGGAAGATAAAGGCTTTTGTTTTGCGTAATATTTATTTAAAAAGATTTCCCGGATGGACTTCGATTTTCGGCTGACGGTTATCCACGTTCATAATCTGAACGACCGATACGTAATCATCCACAACACGATCTTCTTCTTCATCTTCCGCTTCGGCTAACACACCAATACCGGCAACTTCTGCATTGAATTCCTTTAACAGGCTTCGCATTCCGTTTATCGTGCCGCCAGCTTTCATAAAGTCATCGATTATACATACTCTTGAGCCTTCGGTCAGTGATCGTTTCGTAAGCACCATCGTCTGGATCTTTCTGGTGGAGCCTGAAACGTAATTAATGCTTACTGTAGACCCTTCCGTGACTTTAGGGTCACGTCTTACAATAACAACCGGCACGTTCAAGTATGAGGCAACGGCATAGGCGAGTGGAATTCCCTTAGTCGCAACCGTCATGACAGCGTCTATTTCCTTTTCAGCAAAAGCTGAAGCCAGCAGGCGTCCAATGTTCCGAACGGTTTCCGGCTCTCCTAATAAATCACTCATAAACAAATATCCGCCCGGAAGAATCCGCTGAGGGTCCTCAAGCCGTTTACACAGTTCCCCCACAAAAGACTTATTGAAGTCTTCGGAAAAAGCAGGGATGTACTTTACTCCTCCCGCAGCCCCCGGAACGGTCTCAAGACGACCGATCCCTTCCTTCTGGAACATCTTATTAATAATTGCTAAATCTTCACTAATAGAAGATTTAGCCGCATCGTATTTTTTTGATAAAAAAGGCAGAGATACCATCTGTCTTGGCTGATCCAGCACATAATGGGTCATCGCCACCAGTCGTTCGCTTCTTTTCATGAAAGACACCTCAAAACCCGAATATTATCTTATAATATAACAGATTTGTACGGTTTTATTCAAGTGGTTTCTTTCATTCCAAGCATTCTGACCATGTAAACTTCTGGACAGAAGCCTTTAAGGCTATTATATATTCGATGCAGCTTTCCATCCTGTGAGACTAAAGCAAATACCGTGGGGCCGCTTCCGCTCATTAATACAGCCTCTGCTCCAGCCTGCTTCATCTTTTCTTTTATCTGGTTGACTTCCGGGTGCAGCTTCGTTGTTACCCCCTCGAGTATATTCGATACGTTAGCACAGATATCATCAAAGCTTCCGCGGTAAAGAGCATCAATCATGGCCTTTGTATTTGGATGCTCAGCTTTTTTAATATTAAGCTTTTGATAGATGGTCTGAGTTGAAACTCCAATCGCAGGCTTTGCGAGCACGACCCAGCATGCAGGGGGTGGTGGAAGCTCCTCTATGATTTCACCACGTCCGCGGGCTACAGCCGTCCCTCCATATACGCAAAAAGAAACATCAGAGCCGATACGGGCTCCAAGCTCAGCCAGTGTGTCTATGCTGGCATTGATTTTCCACAGTTTATTCAGTCCGCGCAGTACAGCAGCTGCATCACTGCTTCCGCCTGCAAGACCTGCGGCTACAGGGATATTTTTTTCAAGGAATATGCGGACACCCTGTTTTATATTAAAATGATTCTGCATCAATTGAGCCGCCCTGTACGCTAAGTTACGCTCATCGTTTGGCACAAAGCGGCTCTCCGATTCAATTTTTATTTGACTGCCTGGAAGCAGCTTTAATTCAATGCGATCGGCCAAATCTACTGTCGTCATGACCATTTCTACCTCATGGTAGCCGTCCGGACGTTTATGTAGTACGTCAAGAGACAAATTAATTTTAGCCGGTGCTTTTTCTAACACAATCATACCTACACCTCCCAGGGGACGTAATCTTCTTTCAGCATTGTATCATAAAACACAGTTGTGTGGAGAGGCTTTAAGACGGCCCCGTAAGACAAAATCTGTATCCGATGAGAAGATCTGCAGATTAAAGGTTCGCCTTTAATAATCCTTCACTTATAATAAAAAACCGCCCAGCCAAAAAAGGCTGAGCGGTCACCGTTACTTTTGGTTATTTATCATTTGTTCTTCGGCCATCTGGATGGCACGTTTCACCATGTTACCAGCATCGCGGGTCGTAATCCCGCCCCAGCCTTCTTTTTGAACCGTGTCGTAAAATCCAAGCTCTTTTGCGATTTCCTCTTTCAACGAATCGGACATGATACTTCGTCTGCGTCCCATCGTTTTCAGCTCCTTTCGCCATAGCTAACTACGACACTTTTATTATCTGTCGTCTACAGGAAAAGATGCGAGGAAGTATTCGGAAATTCTCTATTCATACAAAAAAACAGCAACCCGGGGGTTACTGTTCCATAGCCATTGATGATAAATCTTCGAAGCTTAGTTCGACTGTCTCTGTGAGTACATCTGCATAACTATATGACACACGTTCGAAAGCATTTTCTTCTTGGTCCAACTCAACAATAAATACTGCAGGGTATGTTTCTGCAAGAACGCCAGTGCGTTCAATTGTCTTACGACGTCCACCGTTCGCTTTTAATGTTAAACGTTTACCAATCTGCCCTTCAAGGGATTGTTTGATTTCTACTAACGTTTTAGCCACTACACTCCACCTCACTAAAGAATAATATATCATCATTTCTGGACAAAGTCAAATAAAATATTTAATTATACCAATAGGGTAAATTCAATGTCAACATAATAATTTGTAGATAAGGGTCTAATTTAAGCTTTTTGCATAAAATATTTTCCCTTTAAGCCATATAATTATGGTATTCCCCAGACAATGATTATATTCCTTAATTTTCGACATCTTCAGAGTAAGGCATTCCAATTCGTAAGAGCCCTCGCGTTTGTAGACCTCCTAACCCTTTTTCACCGCTGATTGTATTGCGGACCACATCCCAAATGTTTATATAGTCCATAAATGAAGTATATGCGACGCGTGCGGCCACATAGACTGGGTCAATGGCATGAATATTAACGCGTGCAGGGGAGCTGGCGAAGTTTGCGCCTGCTTTAATAATCGATTCAAAGTGAGATTGGCAGGCACCAGCGAAAATAACAAGCTGGTCAAAATGAGGATAATGCTGACGTAAGTTACGGACAGCCTCAACAAAATACTTTGAATGACGGTAGGCATCTAAATTTTTAGTAGAACCTTTAGATTTGGAATAAGCATCGTGACCCGTTAATACAACAATTTCCGGCTGAATTTTCTTAACAAGGGCCAGTACTTCTTCCGGCATGTTCCTTTCATGAATATACTGTCCATGCACCTGCAGCCCGAGTTGTTCATACAGCTGAACACACTTTTTCAAAAACAAGGCATCGCCGTCGATATGAAGAATGCGTGGAGAAATCTGAAAGTAATTGGCTTTCTCTTCCTCGGACTCTAAATATCCGCTGCTGGCTTCAATATCTCTTTTTTCCTTTAACAGACGATAATCCTGACGAAACAGGCGGTAAGAACAAGCCTCTTGTTTATTAATATGTGATTTTCGCTCTTGATATTCAGATCCAGTCACTTTTTTTAAATCTTCCAGGGGAGCATCTACTTCCAGACGCACATTTTCTCCGAGTAATATGACATAGGAATCTTCAATCGACTTTACCCGAAAGATTACATCGTGGTTATAGGACTTCCTTGTTACTAGATCACCCTTTGTTAACATCAGCATCCCACCTTCGTCATACGCTACATTAGCCTATGCGAAAGTTACAGGTCTGTTACTTCGGAGAGAATTGACGGGCGAGAACAGCGAATTCCTCCATCGACAAGGATTCTCCCCGGCGTATGGGGTCAATTCCAGCAGCTTCTAGCAGCTTCTGAATTTCCTGTTTATCCATTCTGTCTTTAAAATGTCTCGACAGGTTATTGCTTAATGTTTTTCTTCTCTGCCCAAAGGCTGCCTTCACTAAATCAAAGAAAAAATCTTCATCTTCCACTTGCACAGGTGGATTTGCTCTCATTTTTAAGTGAAGGACAGCGGAATCCACGTTTGGCTGCGGCATGAATACGGTTTTGGGCACGTGCATAGCAATCTCGGCTTCTGTATAATATTGAACAGCAATTGACAGCGAGCCATAACTCTTTGTATTAGGCCCGGCAGCCATCCGCTCAGCGACCTCTTTCTGTATCATGACGGTAATACTGTCAACCGGCAGACGAGCCATTAACAGATTCATTAAAATCGGTGTAGTGATATAATACGGAAGGTTTGCTACTACTTTGACAGGCTGATCTTTGGAAAAATGCTCTTCCATCACCTGTTTGACATCCGCTTTTAATATATCCATGTTAATGATCTCCACATGATCATATTCAGACAGCGTATCTTCTAAAATAGGAAGCAGGCGCTGATCGATTTCAAATGCGACGACTTTTCCTGCATGCTCGGCCAGCTGTTGAGTTAACGCTCCAATTCCCGGACCGATTTCAATTGCCCCTGCTTGCTTATCAATGCCTGCATGTTCAATAATATTTTTCAATATATTTACATCAATTAAAAAGTTCTGACCTAAGCTTTTCTTAAAAGAAAATCCGTATTTCTCCAAAATTTCTTTTGTTCGTTTCGGTGTTGCTACCGCTTTACTGTTCATTATTTTCCTCCTGCACAATTTGTTCCATAGCTTCTTCCAGCTGGCGGGTTGTAATTTGAAACATATTCAGGCGTTTGAGCAGCTGTTTTCCGTTCGTTTCCCCTATGTGAAGGAGGTTCCCCAATTTTTTTCGACGCTCATTTGCTTTAGATCCGCCTATCAGCCCATAGGCAATTAAATCTTCTTTTAATATCGTGTTTTCCATATTTTCCGCCAGTTCATATACTTCAGATAGCGCTTTTCGAATATCTTCTAAGGAAGCATGCTCAATTCCTACTCCTTTATCCCGTTTCGCCCGTGCCCGGTCTTTAGGCAAAAACGCGTGCTTACAGCCTGGCACGTGGTTTGTTACAATATGTCGGATTCTCTCCCCGGGATAGTCAGGGTCGGTAAAAACGATGACACCCCGCTTTTCATAGGCATGCTTAATTCGTCGCAGCACTTCTTCATCTATCGCAGAACCATTCGTTTCAATCGTGTCAGCCTCAACTGCCTGACGTACACGGGCTGTATCGTCCCGGCCTTCCACGACTATGATTTCTTTTATCTTCACCGTACATCCTCCAATTATTACTTGCTTTTAATCTTCCATAGCATACCACGTATTAAACATAGAAAAAAAGCAGAGGAAAGCTCTCCTCCGCTCTTTTTAGTCCAGTACTTTCACTTCTACCGTCCGGCTTCCAAAACTTAAAGCCTGACTTTTTGAAGGCACATGCACATCTATTTTATTTCCCTGGATGGCGCCTCCTGTATCTCCGGCAATGGCCGTTCCGTATCCTTCCACCCAAACCTTGCTTCCGAGCGGAATAACACTTGGATCAACCGCAATTACCTTTTTATTAGGATTTGCCTTTAAATCAATGCCTGTAGCTGTTTTTCCGCTGCAGCCTTTACAGTCAGCTGTATAAGCCGTCGCATTCATAGTCAAAGTCTTTGTGCTTTCTTCTTTTGGCTCAGATTTTTCAGAAGTGCTCTTCTTTGCGGAAGTTCTTACAATAGCAGGCTTGTCCTTCTCTTTTTTGGCCATAGCAGGCTGCTCAGGAGCCTCTTCTTTTGTACCTAGAGCTACAATTTCATCGACACTTTCTTTTTCAATTTCTTCGTTTACAAGCTTACGTTCTTTCTCCTCACCGTTGACGATGAGAATTTCGTATTCTTTTGTCACTTTTCCGTTTTCACCGGCAGTAAGAACTTTTTCTTCGCCTTTACGGATGCTGTTATCTTTTTCTTTGACAATTTTATGTTCAAGCTCTTCTTCTACCGTATCTTTCACTTTTTTTATACGCTTAATAGCCACTGTCATATCGTTGGCAAGCTCTTTATCTTTTGATTGGTTAAGTTTATCCAATTTGTTCAGGACGATGTTTTCCTCGTTTAGGAGCTCTTCGACTGTAGCTGCTGTCGTCCATAGCTCCTGCTCTTCACCGCCGTCATCTAATGTAAGGGATATGGCACGGTCGACTTGTATCTTTAGATCATCTTTAAGCTCTGTTGTTTGGTCATGAGATAAGACATCGTGTTTGTTTAATTGTATTTTCTGCTCTTCTAAGAAATCGCCGACTGTCTCAGCTGTCGTATAGTAAGTCTCAGATTCATCATTTTCCATAAGCTGCACAGGAGTAGAGGCTGTATACTTTACGTCCATGCCGTAAGTAACCGGGGTATCTAATTCGTGGGAGATCCGGTCATGAGCTTTAGGACTTACACTTAATTCTGCCAGTAAGTCTCCAACCGAATCAGCATGAGTACGAACGATTTGCGAGTCACCATTATGTGTCACAAGAACTGATGCTTTTGTTGCTTCATATGTAACGGCTGTTAAAAAGGTAATGGCAGCTATAGCTGCCAATCCTCCCCATAATAGTCCTGATTTAATTACAGTTTGAAGAATGTTCCAAAGCTTCATAGTTCCTTTCTCATCCCTTTCCCCCACGATTTTCTAAATATATGACAAATACTTTTCATTTAAAATTAAAGAAAGAGCCAGCACCTGTCTGCTGACTCTTTACATTATGCACTTTCGCCTATTCAATTAACATAACAGCTATATTACGATTACTATACAATTCCATCTTTATTTGTAATATTGGTGCCAAAGTCCTGCAATTTATGAATTAATTCGGAAAAAATTAAGAGCATTTTCGGTCGTAATTTCACACACTTCTTCATAACTCAAGCCTTTTAACTCAGCAATCTGTTCTGCCACAAGCGTGACATAGGCAGGTTCATTGCGCTTTCCCCGGTTTGGATGTGGAGCAAGGAATGGGCAGTCTGTTTCGATGAGCAGATGCTTCATATCGATAGCTTTCGCCACTTCTTTTGGAAGCTTGGCATTTTTGAATGTAACTGGACCTCCTAAAGAAATCATAAAATTCATGTCCACACACTCTTTCGCCGTTTCCACAGGACCGCTGTAACAATGCATGATGCCTCCGACTTCAGCCGCATTCTCTTCTTTCAAGATTTGGACGATATCTTCCGTTGCTTCACGGTTATGAATGATTATCGGCATCTTCACTTTTTTAGCCAGTTGAATTTGCTTTCGGAAAACTTCTTTCTGTACATCTGCCGGCGATTTATCCCAGTGATAATCCAGTCCCATTTCTCCAATCGCCACCACTTTAGGATGTGACAAAAGCTCTTCGATCCACTTAAGATCTTCCTCTGTCATATCAATCGCATCGACAGGGTGCCAGCCGACTGCCGCATAGATATGATTGTTTTCCTCAGCAATCTGTATGGCGAGTGGAATGGTTTTACGATCAAAACCTACAACGGTCATATAGCGGACACCGGCCTCATGAGCGCGATCGATTGTTTCCTGTAAATCATCTTCAAATTGGTCTGCATTTAAATGAACATGAGTATCAAATAACATCTTTATATCCTCCTTCATCGAAAAAGGGAAAAGCTCCTTTGCTTTTCCCCTTTTTATGTGATTATTTAACTTTCGAACCGTTTGGAAGCGACTGATCAATAGAAGCTAAAGCCAAGTTCCCTTTCCCATCTTCTCCTGCCAGGATCATGCCTTGGGAAAGCTCTCCTTTCAGCTTCACAGGCTTGAGGTTGGTAATGCAGATAACTTTCTTGCCAGTCAGCTCTTCTATGCTGTAATGCTCGGCAATGCCGGAAACGACCTGGCGCTGCTCTTCCCCTAAATCGAGCTGAAGCTTCAGCAGCTTGTCTGCTTTTTTAACTTTCTCTACTTTTTTCACTTCAGCGACACGGAAGTCAAGCTTTGAAAAGTCATCAATCGTAATTTCTTCTGCTTTATTTTCTGCTTTTTTCTTTTCTTTCTCCGGCTCAGAAGATGGCTTTTTCATCATATCTTTTATAATCTGAACCTCTTCTTCAGCATCAAGACGAGGGAAAATCGGCTCTGCTTTTTGCACCTTCGTTCCTTCAGGAAGCCCTTTGAATTCAGTAATGCTGTCCCAGGCCTTATCATCATCACTTGTGATACCAAGCTGACTGAATATTTGCTTAGGCGTGCTCGTTAAGAACGGCTGAAGCATAACCCCAATATGGCGCAGCGATTCAGCAAGGTGTGCCATAACATTCCCAAGACGATCTTTCTGGGCATCATCTTTTGCGAGCACCCATGGCTGTGTTTCATCAATATATTTATTTGTACGGCTGACGAACTTCCATAAATCAGCAAGCGCCACGGAAAACTCCATGTTTTCAAGAGAACTTTCAACAGAAGCTTTCGTTTCCGCCGCTAATGCTTCTAAATTTTTGTCATATTCATCTTCAGATCGTTTAAGGTTTGGAACTTCCCCATCAAAATACTTACTAATCATTGCAACTGTACGATTTAAAAGATTACCTAAGTCATTGGCGAGGTCATAATTTGTACGCTCTACAAACGCTTCAGGTGTAAACACACCGTCAGAGCCAAATGGTACTTCGCGAAGTAAATAGTAGCGGAGTGCATCAAGGCCGTAGCGGTCACTCAGCTGGACAGGATCGACGACGTTTCCTTTAGATTTAGACATCTTCCCATCTTTCATGAGAATCCAGCCGTGGGCAAATACCTTTTTAGGAAGCGGCAAATCTAAAGCCATCAGCATAATCGGCCAGTAAATCGTATGGAAACGGACAATTTCTTTCCCTACGAGATGGACATCTGCCGGCCAGTATTTCTGATACAGTTCATCATTATCACTATCGTACCCAAGAGCGGAGATATAGTTACTCAGCGCATCAATCCATACATAAACGACGTGTTTTTCATTCGAAGGGACTTTCACACCCCAGTCGAAGGTTGTACGGGAAACCGCCAGATCTTCAAGGCCTGGTTTAATAAAATTGTTAATCATTTCATTTTTCCGGCTCTCCGGTTGTATAAATGTTGGGTTCTCTTCATAAAACTTAAGAAGCCTGTCGACATACTTACTCATTTTGAAGAAATAAGACTCTTCTTTTACTTTTTCGACAGGGCCTCCGCAGTCCGGGCAGCGGCCATCTTCCAGCTGTCGCTCAGTAAAGAAGGATTCACAAGGTGTGCAATACCATCCTTCATACTCATCTAAGTAAATATCACCTTTTTCAAGCAGGTAATTAAAGATTTTGGCAACAACCTTTTTGTGCCGGTCCTGAGTCGTGCGAATGAAGTCATCATAGGAAATGTCAAGCTTGTCCCATAGGTTCTTAATTCCGGAAACAATGTCATCAACATAAGCCTGAGGCGTGACTCCAGCCTCTTCAGCTTTACGCTGAATTTTTTGCCCATGTTCATCTGTCCCTGTCAGATACATGACATCATACCCACGAAGGCGCTTGTAGCGTGCCATGGCGTCCCCGGCAACCGTGGTATAAGCATGACCTATATGCAAATTACCACTTGGGTAATAAATTGGTGTACTAATATAAAATGTCTTTTTTTCCTCTGACATCATGTTTCCCTCCTAGTTTCGAACAATTCTATTTGGTATTGTACCATGATTTGGCTATTATTTCTGTATATCCACATCTAACACTAAAATATACCGAACCTGTAATCAAATTGTCAAAAAAAATAAAAGAAAACGTCGAATAATAGTGTATCTTATCAAGGTATTTTCTGGTAAGATTAAAGTGTATATACAATGGATATTTCAACCATTTATGGATTGCCGAAATTTGTCGAGCTTAAGAGCCGCAATACTTGAAAAGTTGTCAGCTGTTAATGTATTTTTAATTAATTGTTTAAAATTACCACCGTTTTTGGAAATATTGTGAATTGACAGCTTTGGGAAACGTTGGTACTATATTACGCGAGACATATGTCGATATTTGACGAAAACTTTTGAGTTGAGGGGAGAAAAAAACATGAAATCTACAGGTATTGTACGTAAGGTTGACGAACTCGGACGCGTAGTAATTCCGATCGAGCTTCGTAGAACTCTTGGTATTAATGAAAAAGACGCACTGGAAATCTATGTCGACGATGACCGCATCGTACTAAAAAAATATAAGCCAAACATGACTTGTCACGTTACAGGGGAAGTTTCGGACGCTAACATGAAGCTAGCTAACGGTAACTTAGTATTAAGCCAAGAAGGCGCGCAAATGCTTCTAAAAGAAATTCAAGGCCAACTAAATAAATAAAACGTCTTGATAAAACTGGTTAACTAAACTGACGAACAACGAAGTTTTTGGCATATGCTCGTACGCAAAGAGCCCTTACTGCTTGCAGCAGTAAGGGCTTATTTTTATAGTTATTCTTATGATTCCACATGAAACGCCTGATAGACATCCCGCTTTTTCATATTACGATCAACGGATGTCTGTTTAATCGCCTCTTTCGGCGGCATCTGTTGATGACTGATGTAATATTCCACGTGTTCCTTGATGGAAAGGTGGCCCCACCAGATTTGGCCGGCTGTCTCTTCTTCTTCCTGCGCCCCTTCTACGATTACACAGAACTCTCCGCGTACTTCACCTTCGCTCGTCCACTGTATCACTTCCTCAAGGCTTCCCCTTACATATTCCTCATACCTTTTCGTTAGTTCACGAGCCAGGGTGATCTGTCGATTTCCAAACTGTGCATAAAGGTGACTCAGCATCTCTTTTAGTCTGTGAGGCGACTCGTAAAAAATAATCGTTGACCTCTGATTGTTTAAAGCTTCAAGGACAGCCTGCCGCTCCTTTTTCTTTCTTGGCAGAAATCCATAAAAATAAAACTGATCGGTTGAAAGACCTGAACCTACAAGCGCCGGCAGTGCCGCATTACAGCCGGGCAGGACGACGACAGAAAGCTCTTGCTCAATCGCTTCCTTGACTAAGTCTGCTCCAGGATCTGAAATACCGGGCATTCCTGCGTCACTGACGACGGCGATCGTCTGTCCTTCATTTATTTGTCCCAGCAGCTGCGGCCCCTTTGTATACTTATTATGTTCATGATAACTGGTCAAGGGTGTGGAAATCTCAAAGTGATTCAACAGTTTCTTCGTATTACGCGTATCCTCCGCCGCTATCGTATCCGCTTCCTTAAGAATGGAAACCGCTCGAAATGTCATATCTTCAAGGTTTCCTATTGGAGTCGGTACGATGTAAAGCGTCCCTTGCCCTTCATGCTTCGTAAAGCTTTTTTGGATGTTCATCTAGTGAGCCCCCATTGCTTGAAATAATCCATTTCTCTTTTTGGCCCCGTGAGAACTGCTTAAGTTTGTACTCCTGCTTCAAAGCTTCTCCTTTGGACTCGTATACTTCCAAATATTCTAACATAAACGGCCCCCGGCCTCTCGTATATTTGGCCCCTTTGCCTTCTGCATGCTTTCTCAGCCTGGCATCCAGGTCGTTCGTATAGCCGGTGTATAGGGTCTGATCCTTACAACGGATCATATACACATAATGCTTACTTCCCATATAAAATCTCCCGAAATTCGTCACTGTATTCCCCGTTATCTTTATGTGTATACAGCGGGGGAAGAATTTTTAAGTCAGGCTTTCCATCACGGGTTCCCTCAATCAGCAGAACGTTCGCTTCTTTACCTTGCTTAGGATGGACGAACTGAATACGTTTAGGCTCTACCTGATATTTTCTAAAAAGCTCAATTATATCAGCCAGCCTCCCCGGACGATGAACTAATGAGATTTTCCCACCTGATTTTGTCAGACGGCTGCAGGCTTTAATGACATCCTCAAGGGAGCAATAGATCTCATGGCGGGCAATCGCCAAGTGTTCGTTTTCATTTCTTTTGTCATGAGCCGGTGTTGGAAAATAAGGAGGGTTACAGGTAACAAGATCAAAGCGTCCGTTTCCAAGGACTTTCGGCATATCCTTTAAATCCCCGTGAATCATATCGAGTCGGTCTTCCAGCTCATTCAAATTTACATTTCGGACAGCCATATCATGCAGTCGTTTTTGAATCTCTACTCCTGTAATTGGAACTTGCGATCTTCTTGAGAGAAATAGTGGAATCACACCGTTTCCTGTACATAAATCCAGAATCCTTCCCCTCGTTCTCGGAACAGAAGTAAACCTGGCCAGCAGGACCGCATCGACGGAAAATGCAAATACTTGATCACTTTGAATAATGCGCATATTTTCCTCTGCTAATAAAAAATCAATTCGTTCATCACCTTTTAGCTCTACCATACTCTTGCACTTCCTTTATATTAATGACTCTTAAATAAAAAGAGAGCCCTTCCTCGGGTGGGCAAGGAAAGGCTTGGGCCTGAATAAACTATTTGCTTTTATTTAAAAATGACAGGCAGAACAAGCAATCCTCATCGCGCGGACTGCCGAAGTGAAGGTTACAGATATGGAAGCCTTCTTCATAAAGCCGGGCTAAGTTATCATAGCCTTCACCCACAACTTTGCTCTTCCCGCCTGAGCCGCTATCCTTTGAAGCCTGCTCGTTCTCCTGATCTAAACGCTGACGCAGATGATGGTTCTCAACCGATAAATGCTGATTCTCTTCAAGCAGATGGGCCAGCTGTTTTTTTAAATCACCTAACTGCTCATAGAGCTCGCCAATCTGCGATTCTAAATGAGATACTTGTTCAAATATAGCCTTTTTGTTCACGGTTGATTCCACCCCATCATTCTGTGGCTTCGGTTTGGACGACTCCTTCATCGATAAGCTCCTGTAAGGAATATTCAAGGGTGCGTTCCTGTTCCTTGAATTCAACCTGAACTAAACGCTCCAGCATGTTCAGACCGATGACTTTTCCTTTTCCATAGGATGTCGCAATGTTCTGTCCTACATCAGGAAGCTCTCGTTTGGCGGATTCGTATTCATCATTTTCGTATTTTAGGCAGCACATTAATCGGCCGCATAAACCGGAGATCTTTGCCGGATTTAAAGATAAGTTCTGATCTTTCGCCATCTTAATGGAAACCGGCTCAAAATCCCCTAAAAATGTTGAACAGCATAGCATTCTGCCACAGGGACCTATTCCGCCAAGCATCTTCGCTTCATCACGGACTCCGATCTGCCGCAGCTCAATCCGAGTCTTAAATACGGAAGCGAGGTCTTTAACGAGCGTACGGAAATCTACACGTCCATCCGCTGTAAAGTAAAAAATCACTTTCTTGCGGTCAAATGTATATTCTACATCGACCAGATTCATGTCTAATTTATGTTCACGTATCTTCTTCTCGCACATACGGTAGGCTTCTTCGGAGTTCTCTTTATTTTCATCGACGGATAGTTTGTCTTTTTCGTCTGCCATGCGGATCACTTTTTTCAAAGGAAGAACCACATCTTCTTCGTCTACTGTTCTATTCGCGATTACAACTTTGCCGAACTCTATTCCACGAACTGTTTCCACAATGACATAATCTTTCGTAGTCAGCTGAACACCGTCGGGATCAAAGTAATATATTTTCCCCGCTTGCTTGAATCGGACACCTACGACTTCTATCACTTGACATCACCTCTGCAGTTGAAGTGTAAGCTGTTCCATCACGAGAGTGGGATGGACATTTTGATCTATCTTTCGTTTCGCCTCTAAGATTAACGACAGGGAATGTGTAACAGACTGGCGTGTCCATCTTAATGCTGCCTGGTTTCGTTTTTCTTTCTCTTGTATATATACAATTGCTTGCTCACGGCCCAAGTTATGATGAATCAGGTCATGAAACCAAAGCATAATCATGTCCAAGCCGATCTGAATCTGCTGTCTCTCTTTGAAATGAGGCATCCACTGGTGGTTGATAAATAAGAGTCCTTCTTGTGGTTTGTTAAGAAGCACTTCTACTAATTGTATCACTAATTTTCGCGCATTAGCAAACCACTCATCTTGCTGCAACTCATCCGCTTCGCTTAAGTTATTTGTCAGCGAAGCTAATATTCTTGCATTAGATTCAGAGACTCCCTGTCCTTCTAATTGTTGCACAATTCGATCAGAATTCAAGGGTTGAAACGCCAAAATTTGGCAGCGTGAACGAATTGTATTTAAAATGGCCTGGCTGTTTTCCGTTAAAAGCATGGCCGTTGTCTGACGGCTGGGCTCTTCCAGAAACTTAAGCAGGCGGTTGGAAGCATTTGTTGTCATTTTATCAGCATCTGTAATGATATATACTTTTCGATTTGACTCGAGACCTGTATAGGAAAATTCTTTTTGTAAGTTAAGAATTTGTTCCTTTTTTATCGATTGGCCGTCAGGGGAAATCCAGTGCAAGTCAGGATGGTTCCCCGAATCAATCCTGCGGCAGTCCCGGCACTGCAGGCAAGGTTCTGCCCCTTCCTTTTCCTTGCAGAAAATACTCTTCGCAAATAAAGCACCCATTTCCCGCTTGCCTGTTCCTTTATCGCCCTGGAAAAGGTAAGCATGGGAAATACGCTCCTTTTTAAAGCTGTTAACGAGCATCTGGGCTACAAGCGGCTGGATTTCCCTCATTTCATTCCATGTCATATGGTTTCCGTCCTTAAGTGTATAAATTAATTAATAATCCTTTAATTTGTCCGATAATTCCCAGCACATTGATGGATCTCTTCTCCTGCCCCATCAGACCTTCTGTCAGTTCAGCTAAATGGTCATCGATGGACTGAACGAGCATCAGCTTTCGGCTGCGGCCGTTCCTATCGAAGCTGCGGCTTTGTTTAACAGCTAAGCCATAGGTCACTGCTTCATCCAAAAAATCTTTAATCAGCCTTTTATATTTAGCTAAGTCTCTAAACGAACGAGAACGTGCCACCCGCTCGCCCTGAGAGGAAATATGAGCGATTAAACGCTCCATCTGGTTTTCATGGAGCTGCTTTGCCTCTGTTTGGATCGCTGTATTAAAATTCTGCCTCCCCTTAACGGAAACCGCTGGATAAGGCATGGCTTCAAGCTGTGTCCGGATCTCCTGTGTAATCTTCATAGGAAATCCTTTTTAAAATTGAAAGAAGGAGTCTATTGGCAAAACAAATACGGTTGCACCGCCGACTTCGACTTTTACTGGTTTTGGAATATAAGAATCCGCATTCCCGCCCATCGGTGAGATTGGTGCTACCATCTGTTCACGATGGCTGCAATTTTTGCGGATAATATCTAGTGCATCATCTACCTGGTTATCGTCACATCCAATCATGAATGTTGTATTTCCTTCACGAAGAAAACCCCCGGTCGTCGATAACTTCGTCGTCTGTAAATCGTTATCGGCCAGTGCGTCCGTTAAACGATTACTGTCTTTATCCTGTACTATTGCAATAATCATTTTCATAGGAAACGTCCTCCCGTTTGGTTTTTTTTATTATTATACCAAAATTACTCTTTTTTTAGTAAAAAGGGATGAAGGACCTCTTTTGCTTCTTCATACACTTTGGAAGCTTCCTGATTAGCGTTGATAGGATGGATACGCTCCGAGTACTTCCTAATCAGCATTTGATAAGCTTCATACACCCGCTCATGAAAATCTACTTTTTCCAAATCAAGACGGTTCTTTTCACGTTTATCATTGGCTGCAATTCTCTTCAGCCCTTCTTCAGGCGGAATATCAAAAAACAAGGTGATGTCGGGCATACACCCTTCAATCGCAAACTGATTAATTTGATAAACTTCATCTATCCCCAGACCACGGGCATATCCTTGATAAGCCAGGCTTGAATCGACGAACCGGTCACATAAAACCACCTGGCCCTTATTAAGGGCAGGCAATACTTTTTCCACAAGGTGCTGTCGTCTGGCGGCTGCGTAAAGAAGCGCCTCCGTGCGCGCATCCATGGTTGTATGTTCTTTATTTAAAATAATCTCGCGAATGCTTTCCGCAATATGAATACCTCCCGGTTCCCTCGTTTTCAGAACCTCATATCCACTCTCTTCCAGCCAATCGCTGATTTGATTTAATATCGTCGTTTTTCCGGCGCCGTCTCCGCCTTCAAACGTAATAAAAAGTCCACTCACAAATGATTCTCCTTTTAAAATACCCACATCCCAAGCTCTATCTCTTTATTTTGGAACCCCGCTCTTTCTTCTAATAGGGAAAGGGTCTGCTTATAATGCTCTCTTGTCACCCGCTCTCCTTTTAAAATGAGAGGAATACCGGGCGGATAGGGAATAACAGCCTGGGCACAAACACGGCCCAATGCCACCTTCCAGGGCAGAAAGACCGGGGTTTTAAAGGACATGTCCTTGTAATTGGCTTCAAGCGTCTGTAATGCAGGAATAGATATATTCTTCCGTTTAATTGTATCATGAGAACTCTTAATTTTTAATTGGCAATTCAGCGTCTTAAGTGTTTTTTTCAAAGCGGATCGATCAAGATGCGGTACTAGTCCGCTCGTAAGAAGAACTTGTTCAGCTGTAGCCATTTCCGGGAAAAGGCCAGCATTCTCTAAATGGCGGGCGATCTCGAACCCGGAAAGCGAAGGATGGGGGATCAGCGTAATTTTTAAAGGGTCATCCTTCCTGGAGAGAGGAAGCAGCTTAAACACAGATGATTGAGCAAGCAGGGTGCGTATCTCCTGAACGTAGTCCATCAGCTCACTTTTTTGCTCCTTCGTAAAAGCAGCTAAAAAATATCGGGCCAAATCCAGACTGGCCATTAAAGGATAAGAAGGGCTGCTGGATTGATGCATCTGCAGGAAGTATTCCAGTCTTGAAAGCGGCACACGCCCTCCCTGTACATGCAGAAACGAAGCCATCGTCATTGCCGGTGCCATTTTATGGGCAGACTGAATCACAACATCAGCTTGAAGGTCTACAGCTGATACAGGAAAAGGTGCCCCAAGCTTAAAATGAACACCGTGTGCTTCATCAACGATCACTGGAATATTACGATCATGGAGGTAATCAATAATTTCCTTAAGTTCATAGGTTCTCCCGAAATAGTCCGGATATGTGAGTACGACCGCTTTAATCTCAGGATACCTATGCATTGCTGTTTCAATCATAGATCTTGTTATTTTGCTATATCGTCCTGTAGCATCTTCATATTCAGGCATAGCAAATACAGGCTCAGCGCCGGACAGTTCAATGCCGTGCAAAACTGATTTATGACTATTCCTCTGAATCAGCACTTGATCTCCCGGCCGAACAACTGTCATTATAGCTGCTATATTGCCTGAGGTGCTTCCATTTACTAAAAAGTAGGAAGATTGGCTGCCATAAAACTCACTGAGCAATTGCTGAGCTTGAAAAATGACATCTTCTGCTCCATGTAAATCGTCAAGGCCGGTAATTTCCGTAGCATCGAGTCTTAAGATACGCGCGAAATCCTCTTTCCCTTTATCCGGAAAAACATTGCCAAACTTATGGCCAGGGACGTGAAAGGATATATTTTTCTGTTGCTCATGCTGCTTCAATTTATCATATAATGGGGTTTTATTTTGATTCTCTCTATTCATTTTCAATCCATCCCGTTCTTACTATGTTTCACCATCTATGCTACATGATAGGGGTAAAAAAAAGCCACCCCCTTGATAAAGGAGCAGCCTCAGGAATGAATAGCCGTACGATAGGCCTTATTCATTTGATCGATAAAATACTGATATTTCGGGTCATCTGCTGGTGTGTTAAGCATTTCTTTTTCACATGAATCACAAATATAGACTTTTAATAATAGAATTCCGTTATCTGTTTTCTTAGAACAAATACTGCAGCATTCAGGTGTTTTCAAAGAAATCGGCCTCCTAAAGATATGAATTTATCTCTAGTATCTCCTAATCTATGAACTTTATACGAGATTTTTTATATTTTACTATTAAATTATCCAGCATATAAAAAAACCTTGGAAGATGATTTCTTCCAAGGTTTTAACTGAGACGAGGCAGCGTCCTACTCTCACGGGGATAAACCCGACTACCATCGGCGCTGAAGAGCTTAACTGCTGTGTTCGGCATGGGAACAGGTGTGACCTCTTCGCTATCGCCACCTCATCGTATGAAGGG